>OZ242170.1:0-3168924 GCA_965205545.1 Candidatus Azotimanducaceae bacterium
TTCTGCATGTGAATTAGGGAACAGTGACATGGGCCACCAAACTCAGGACACTTTGAATGTCGCTCTCATTGGGTCCGGTGGTGTCGGAAAGACATCTTTGACGGAAGCTCTACTGCATACATCAGGAGCAATCAATTCGAAAGGTTCCGTCGATGCCGGCACCACGACATCGGACCATTTACCAAGAGAGAGGGAGGAAAAGCACTCGATCGAACCATCGTTCGCAAGTTTCGAGTATGAAGGCAAGTTTCTTACCGTTCTAGACACACCCGGGTTCCATGACTTTGCTGGAAGATCGCTTTCCGTGCTCCCAGCGGTAGAGACGGCAATTCTTGTCATTGACGCGGCGGCGGGACTGGACACTTTCGCGCTAAGGTTGTTTAAGACTGCTGGCGAGCGCGGGTTGTGCCGAATGATCGCCATCAACAAAATCGACGCGGAGAACGTTGATTTGGAAGGACTCATGGAGCAAATCCAAATATCGATTGGCTCCGAGTGCTTGCCATTGAATCTACCAGCGAATGCGGGCACTAACGTCGTGGACTGCTTCTTTGAACCAAATGGAGCTGAAACAGACTTCGACAGTGTTGAGTCGGCCCACGAGAAAATCATCGACCAAGTCGTCGAGGTGGACGAGGAGTTGATGGAGCTTTATCTGGATGAGGGCGGCGATCTCCCGAAGGAAAAACTGCATGAAGCCTTTGAGACGGCTCTACGAGAAGGCCATTTGATTCCCATTTGCTTCACATCAGCGGAAACTGACGTCGGTGTCAAGGAATTCTTGGATGCCGGCTGTCGATTGTTGCCTAACCCAATGGAAGCGAACTCTCCTCCGTTCATAGTTACCAAATCAGGCGCCGAGTCAGAGTTTGTTCCAGAACCTGATCCCTCTAAGCCTTTGTTGGCACATGTCGTAAAGGTGTCAATTGATCCGTTTCGAGGACGCATGGGCGTCGTTCGCATTCACCAAGGCGTTCTGAAGGCCGGCGCTCAGGTGTATGTTGACGCGGAACGAAAACCCACCAAGGTTGCGCACATTTACAAACTACAAGGCGGCAAGCAAATTGAAGTGGACGAAGCCGTTGCTGGTGACATATGCGCGCTACCTAGAATGGAAACAGTAACTTACAACTGCGTACTGCGCGAGTCTCGGGATGAAGATCGTGTTCGTATGACGCCGGTTCAAATTCCGCTCCCCGTCTTCGGCAAGGCAGTTAGAGTAGCGAACGACAACGAAGCTCAAAAGGTCTCTGATGCTCTCCACAATGTGGCGTTGGAAGATCCGTCATTCAAGGTCCTGCACGTTGCCGCACTCAATGAGACAGTCATTCGAGGGATGGGCGAGCTGCACTTGCGAGAAATCATTAGCGGCATAGAAAAGCAACAGGAAGTTCAAATTGAAACGGACTTTCCAGCCATTGAATACAAGGAGACAATCACAGTACCTGCAGAGGGACACAACCGACACAAGAAGCAAACTGGTGGAGCAGGTCAATTCGGTGAGGTCTACCTGAGAATCGATCCCTTGGATCGAGGAGGCGGTTTCGAGTTTGTGGATAAAGTCGTCGGCGGTGTGATCCCTGGGCAATTCATACCCGCAGTGGAAAAGGGAGTCAAGCAGGTCTTGGACACTGGCGCGATCTCCGGTCACGAATTGCAGGACGTAAGAGTTACGGTGTACGACGGCAAGCACCATCCTGTAGATTCAAAGGAAATCGCATTCATTCAAGCGGGGAGAAAAGCATTTCTCGATGCCGTGGCGAAGGCGCGACCCATTGTCATGGAGCCGGTAGTGAGTGTGACGATTAATGTTCCCAACGACTGCATGGGCGATGTCACTGGAGATTTGGCTTCCATGGGTGGAATGGTCAACGGATCGAACGTGCTGGCGGATTCAACGACAGACATTTCCGGCCAAGTGCCGCTTCGCGAGATGCAGACGTACCACTCTCGTCTGAGTTCAATCTCGGGCGGAAAGGGCAACTACTCGATGGAGTTTAGCCACTACGCTGCCGTGCAATCGAATCTACAGAGGGAATTGGCATCCAACTTCACCATCGAAGAGGAAGACTGACATTTGTCGCCCAGCGACGAATACTTCATGCAACGAGCGCTTGAGTTAGCGCGAGAGGCAGAAACGGCGGGAGAGGTTCCTGTTGGAGCAGTCGTAGTCCTAAATGGAAAGATTGCCGGAGAAGGGTTCAACTCTCCAATTTCCTCGGTTGATCCGACTGCGCATGCTGAGTGTTTGGCGTTGCGCGACGCGAGCAAATATTGTGGCAACTACAGGTTGCCAGGGTCTACGCTCTATGTCACACTCGAACCTTGCCTAATGTGTCTAGGTGCTATGGTTCACGCACGCGTGGAGCGATTGGTGTACGGCGCCGCAGAACCAAAATCCGGCATGGTAGAGAGCAATCTGAAGGGTACCGAACTGGTGGGCTTGAACCACCAAATCCAAGTGTCTTCAGGAGTCCTAGCAGACCAGTGTCGAAGCTTGGTGCAGCGGTTCTTCGATGTTCGCAGAGCGACCAGCCAAGATGTATAGGACCAACGGGGAGGGGCATCAAGCAGTGTCCTATATGATGGCATGAAGTCACGCACACAATGTCTATTTCTGGATTCGTTTCCGACTCCAATTGTTTTGGCATCTTTGTTGCATAGCCACGAGAGTAGGTGGGAAAACACTGGTGTTGTGTTCGCTTCTCTAATCCGCAATGGTTAGACGGGAATTCTTAGTGAGGCTGAATACTCGAAGATTTGCCAATCTGATCGCATTTTCAATCTTGGCAGTTGTAACTGCCGAGATGGCTTTGGCGGACGATGAGCTAGTTGCAAAGTACCGCCAACCAGTCGAGGAGTGGCCGCCTTTTGAGGTGGACGAAGGAGTCGAAGCCAATGAGATTGGATTGCTGCCGCCATTGCCTGCTGTCGAATGGCACACCCCCGAAACTGAGGATTTAGGCAAATTCCTCTTTTTTGACCCACGCCTATCGAGTTCTCAGCAGATCGCTTGCGGCAGCTGTCATGATCCCAACTTGGGCTGGGCGGATGGTCGACGAGTTTCCTTCGGCCATGATCGAGTCAGAGGCAAGCGCAATGCCATGACTTTGCTGAATGCGGCGTATTTCGACGAATTGTTTTGGGATGGACGTGCAAAGGGACTGCTCGAGCTGATCTTGATTCCGCTCCAAAGCGAGATCGAAATGGACGCTGACATTGACGAGGTTTTAAAACGCATTCGCGAAATCCCTGAATATCGAACCAAGTTCAAGGAAGCCTTTGAAGATGAAACTGTAAGTGAGGAAAGAATTGCCATCGCCATCGCTTCCTTTGTGAGAACCATACGCTCAAGCCCCAGCGACTTCGACCACTTTGTCAATGGCGATCTTCAGCGATTGACCGATCAAGAAATTACCGGGCTACACATTTTTCGCACGAAAGCCCGTTGCATGAATTGCCATAACGGTCCTCTTTTCTCCGACGGACAGTTTCACCACACAGGATTGAGTTACTACGGTAGAAGATTCGAAGATCGCGGTCGGTATGAGGCAACAGACAAAGAAGAAGACATGTCGCGATTTCGAACGCCTAGCCTGCGCGATTTGGAATTCACCGGTCCTTGGATGCATAACGGATTGTTCACCAATTTCACCGGCGTATTGAATATGTACAACCACGGGGTTACCTTCAACAGCAGGGTTCGAGAGCGCTCGCCTCCGCTGTCGCCGTTAATTCAGCCGCTCGATCTGACTGATGCAGAAATTGAAGCTCTAGAGGCGTTCCTCAAGACGTTGGGTCGAATTCCCCGATTCGTAGACGCACCAAGACCTTTAGGTCTCCAGCAACCGGACTCTGACGGCGTATATCGGATGACGGGCGAACTGCCAGACGAAAAAGGGCCAGAATACTGATGAGAACGTACAGAGCTCGAGACATCCATACAGTCAAGCTTGGGTAGTTGCTTCATATTGGAGGTCACGGCAAGAAGGTGTTTCCTGTCGTCTGCTAAATGTCATATGGAGGCGGACGATTGGTCTGTACGAATCCCAGACTCCATTGAAATCAGGCTCAAAGCGAATAGAACGATCAATTCTGCAATTGGATCGGCAGTCTTTTCCGATTAGTCTGAGGGATCTTCCGCCTCAACTTCATCTATCAGTTTTTCCAACTCGTCCATTAAGAATCTAACCTGATCTGGAGTCCCAGCAAAACGCATTTCTTGGAATGCACCAATGAACCTAAAGTGTGTTTGCGTTCCGTCTAACCGCTCGAATTGCGGCGTTTCTAAAGGAGTCATGGCCAATTGAGTCTACTGCGACTATTTCGAATGGCTTACCGTCCGTGTCAACCATGAAGTTGAGTTCGACCCACGCTTCTTCACCTGCATCCAATTGTTTTCTTGGATAGTCGGGCAGGATTGGTTCTAGCAGTGTAGGACCCTGAAAGGTGTCGATTTCGACTTTCGGGGTGACCGCTTCTTCTAATTCTTGTTGGATATCGTCGTCAGCTACAGAATTGAGTGACGCAAAGAGAAGTGAGAGTGCGCATTCCGTAGCTAGAACTAAGCCAACATTCTTCCAGGCTCGAATGTCCTGAATCGTCCGTTGCAAATGCGGACGCTCTGCCAAATGATTCTCTAGACGTATGAATCTAGACTCGAATGAAAGGTGGGCTAGATCAGATATTGGAACGCAGAACTGCTATTTTGAATTGGAGGGGCCACGCTCCCAAATTGACAGTCTTATTCCCACGTCGTTTGTGAACGTACTCTCCTGTATTCTCTTCGAGCCTGTTCAGCCTCTTCTCCGGTAAGTACACGGAACACCCGTCCACTTCTCTCCGACCCACGCCTGCCTGTTTCCGGGTTGTAGTCGTCGGGCAAGAAGGTCTTTACGATCTGCATTTGGTCATTGGACAGTACGTTCTTGCCTACGTTGTAGCGTACAAGTTCCATAGCCGCGTGATATTTTGCCTCGGTTGTTGGAAGGCTTTCCATCTTTGCAAAAAGCCCCTCAGGCTTTGTACTCGCCCATACGTTGAAGACCGAAAAGTAGTAGCTGGCTAATTGTTCATCGGGCAAATGCGTTGCTAATTCGAGCATTCTGTCCGTGTCGTCAGTGCGGACTAGCGCCTGACCAACTGACGTGTAGGCAGCTGCCTTTGCCCATCCGTCTCGCGCCTGGGCGAGCATCTCATACGCCAGTTCGGGATTGAAAGTTGACACTTGTGCAATTACAGTGGCTTCCAAACCCATGGAGTTTTCACCAGCGGGATGATTGAGAGCAATCTGCAACGCCCGATTAGGATCGTCCAATGCGAGCTTGCTCAAGAGGATGTTCAAAACCCACCAGCGCATTCCTTCGTCTTCTATTTGATCGGAGTTAGCCCATTCCAACGCTAACTCCAGGTCTATCTCCGACCAGCTTGAGGCCACCTCCATTGCTAGATCGAGTTTGAAGTCTTCGTCAGACACTTCAGCCAACATTGGCGCTATTCGTTGGGGGTCAGTTCTGGCAAGCATGACAGTTGCCTGTTGCTTGCCCAGTGATTGCATGTTGGAAGGTATCAGTTCCAAATTGTTGAGAAACTCATCGGGGTCACTCTTAGCCCATGTCAATACAACATGCCGCAAGAGGTGTCTGCGGGTGCTGCCCGACTCAACTATGGCTAGGGATTCAATGGCTTTGAATGGATCAATGGATACCATTGCTTCTGCAATGATTTTGAGGGCTAGTTGGCGGATTTCGCCAGTAATCTTTTCAGATTGCTGCAATGCCAAGCTCGGGTCGTCAATCGTCGCTTGATGCAGGACGGACGCAACTACGGCCTCTCTAACGATTGGGTTGGTTAGCGTGTCCCCAATTCGATTAACAACGTCAAATCCTGACTCGTCCACCCATTGATGCGCGATTCGAATGAGTACCGCTGTCTGGGAGGCATTGGGCAGGTCGTCACCAACCAATGTTCCCCACCGAAGTTCAGGTTGCATTGACTGCAAGCCAGACACGAGGCTGTCGCTTTCCACTTCGGGGGCGGTTGGGAGTCCGATTCGACCAGAAATTTCGTCTCGCTCATCTTTAGATAGGTCCTCGCGGGATGCGAAAATGCCAGAGAGCGATGCGAGCTTCTGTTCGCCATCGAGAGTGGCTGCATGTGCAACGGCCCCATCTATGTCGATTAGTGACCACTCGCCGAAAATCGTAGCCGCCAAGGCGTCGTGACGATTGCCCGGCAGTTCAGCAATTGCCGCCAATGCTGCGATCGGATCAATAGCTGTCAATCGCTGCACTATTGAAGTCTGCGCTACGTTCCGCAATTCTTCCGATGCAATGGACTTGGATTGCTCAAGCAGTTCGAGGGTGACTTCTTGATCTGAATTGAGCAACAGCTCGTAGAAGATGTTGGATTGCGAAAAAACATCTCGTTCAAGATTGGACGACTTGCTTAGACTTGTTGCATCCCACTCAATGCGCGGATCACCTTGAAAGATCTTTAGCGGCATGACCCAGATCAGAGAGACGAGGGCCACAGCGGACCCCAAGCCAACGCCGAATGCAAGCAATCCAAAAGTTCGAAATCGGGAAGTTGACGGATTGCTCATTAATTCACCTTGCACGTTGATTGAGTGGCGTAGGTTCCTGCTTTTGATTCATTGCCTTCAATTGCCAATGGGATTTGTCAATCCTCTCAAAGGAAACTGTTCGCATATTCCAATTGCTCGTCAGAAAGTGCCTTAGTTTGGGGATTGAATCGGTTGAGTCCGCGCACTGCCTGTAGCTTGAGTTCGTCGGTTGGAAGTCCTTCAATGGATTCCAAAAGCGATTCGGGATTAACAAGTGCCCATTGATACATGAGAGAGCCGTTGTAATTGCTTTGGCGGCGTCCGGACAATCGTTCGCCCAGTTTCAGCGCTTGATCAATGTCGCCGTTTCTCACCATCGCTCTCCCAACTTCGCTATATGCGTGTGGAATTGTCAACCCTTCACTTCGGATCTCTGAAAGCATTGCAAACGCTTTATCAATGTCAGTTTCAACCAAGTGTTGTATGACGGTGACTTCCAACCCCCGGTAGTATTGGCCTCGCAGAACAACTGGTTGTTGACGTGCAGTCTTGAAAGCCAGTTCTGGATCTTTTGTGGCTAGGTCGGCAAGAACGATCATCAGTACTTCCGCTTGTAGCACATCGGTTGCAAATTCGTCATTGAGTGCCCAATCGAGGGCACTTGCAACGTCCGATTCCGACCAATAAGCTGCTATTTCCTTCGCTAGTTGATCGCGAACATCTCTATCCGTCACTTGGGCTAGAAATCTTGTAGCTTGATCAGGAGAAATACGAGCGATCGCGAACATCGCAGCCTCGGTGGCGAGGACTCGTATAGCCTCAGGCAACTGTTCAATTGCGTCCAGCAATGCGTTGGGATCTACAGCTGCCCAAGTTTGCAGGACTGTCTGCTGCAGTAGCTCGCGTTCCGAATCTGTTTCGACCGCCATCACTGCCATCAGAGCTTCGGTCGGACTCGAAGCCGACCATATTTCAGCGATGGTTGTTAGTGCGAGCTCCCGTGAGCTACTTTTGAGGCTGAGGGCTTGCCGAAAGGCGGAGGCCGGATCGTTACGAGTAATGTCGTGCAAAACGGAAATGACTACTGCATCGCGCACCGCTGGAGTTGACAGCGATTCGCTGATTCGATCAATCACGCCTATGCCTTCCTTATTGATCCACAGCTCTGCAACGTCTATCAGGTGTTCTGTTTGTGAAAGATCTGAGAATTTGTCATTGACGAACGAATTCCAAGCAGACTCCGGATCATCGATTGCTTGATTTGCGGTTTCGCGATTGGAGATGTCGATCGCGTGCTGCTCGCCACCGAGCCTCTTGGCAATGGCCAACCGTTCGTCAAACGAAAGATCTGACCTTGCGCTTACGATGCCGCGAAGCGCGGCTTGCTTCATTCTTGCGTCCAACGCGCTCGCTTGGACCACTGCCTCTTCCAGACTTGATTCGGCCCACGAACCGTATATTGCTGCGACCAATTTTCCTTGATCGTCACCAGCCAGATTTGCTAGCTGTGCTACAGCCAACAGAGGATTAGATTCTGCGAGTTTTCTTACCACACCGATTTCAACCGCTCGACGCAAGCGTTCACTTTCGATGTTCTTCGATTGCTCTAGCAAGCTTAGAAGATCACTCTCGTCGGCCGCGGTGACTAGGCTGTGCAATGCAGCCGTCCGTTCCAGGTCAGTTGGTAGTTGAGCGAGATCAGCGACGGAATCCACCGAAGTGTCAATTCTTTCGGAATTTTGGGCAGAAACTGAGGGAGAAGAATAGCTAGACTCTTTCTCGTTGGACTGCATCGAGTTTGCACCAACGAGCACCCCTGAAGTTACAAGTACTCCGCCGACAATCCCAATGGCTACCAGTCCAAACGCATTGAAGTCGCGCATATTGGCCAACTTCATCCCGTTCCCCTCGAGCTGCACAGGCTACTGTCCTGTGACACTCTTCCAAGGCAGTTGGTTCCAACAACGAGCGTTGCGCTGAACGCTGCAGAGCAATCACATTCTCGTTTAGCAGCACGCACTAGGTAGGCCGACAGTTGGCAGGTCTTTTCAATCCTTACTATTGAGTTTGGTCGGGTTCGTCTTTTTCTTCATCCAACAACGAAGAAGTGATATCGTCGAAGATCTCCAAACTGCGTTTGTCGGCTGCTGAATCGGAAAGCGCTGATCTGAATTCGCGCGCTATTCTTCTCGCTTCGTCAATTTTCTCCGCTGTTACCAGGGCAGACACGTAGGTGGATGCTATAGACCAATCCTTGTTGTTCATGTCGTAAGCCTGCTTGGCCCAACCAAGCGCGACTCGGTGGTGATCAGGATCATCTGATTGCAGTAAAGTTGATGCGGCCCACTGATAATTCCATGCGGATGTACGATCTCCCCAATCTTCGAAACGGCCTATATAGAGTTCGTAGACTCCTTCCCAGTCTTCTTTGGCCACTAGAAAATCGGGTTCCCACGACATCCTCAAACTCTCCGGAAGCAGACGGCTTCTTGGGTCTCGATTGCGTTCATGGTCCGCAGCACGTTTTAGCGGTCCAGTCTCAAGAGCTTCAATGTATTCAACGAATTTCGCATCGCCTGCACGAGCTGCATCTGCGACTGACCCTTGTGTGGCTTTGAGTGCAAACTGGCTCATCGCCGAGTCTGAGGAAACTGCAAGAAACTCATCGTAATTTTCTATTACGTACTCGACAAGCTCATCTCCTCGGTCTGCAGAACCGCGAAAGTGCATGACAAGGCGCACGTCGGTCTCGTTGATCAAGTCGGAGTAGGGTCGGCTTGCAAAGTATTCGTTAGCGACTCCAGTGTATTTGGCTCCTTCAGCACGGAAGGCTTGCATGCTGTCTTCGTCCGTACTATCGAGTTCGCGGAATCCAAGTTCAACGATAGCATCCATCAGGTACTGTCTAACAAAATCAGTCGATCGTTCGCCAGCGTCGTACCGTGCTTGCATTTCGTGAAACGATGACTCCGTTTCACCTAGCATTCGGCTAACCATCGCGATGAACTGGCTTGGGGAAACTGCGCTTATTGAGCGAGCCAATTCAGTTCCATCGGTATCGAGCATGAGGTACGTCGGTAGTATTCCAATTTTGTAACGGGCCGAGATATCGGGGCCGTTCTGGTCTTCATCTTCGATATCGATCTTGATGTTGACAAACTTAGGATTCATGTAGTCGCCAACTTCTTGAAGCGGAAACACAGTTTCCTGAACGACTATGCAGGGTCCACACCAAGTGGCCCAGAAGTCGACAAACACCATCTTGCCTTCTTGACCCGACAGTGCGAGAGCATCTTCGAAAGAACCATCGAAGAACTCCATCCCCGGTTTCGTTGTGTCTTCGATTTCGGCGTTTGGTGAGTCGTCCAAGTTGGTTTCGTCTGGAGCGTTACTGCACGCCGCCAAGAGCGTCAGAGACGCAACTGCAATTGCGAATCCAACACGGAAAATAGAGACACCAATTACAGAATTAAGCGTTTGTTTTTTCATAGAAAATTCTTTGGAGCTGACGGGCTGGCTAAGCAACTACCACATTCTACTCTCGACTCGCTGCAGGCTGTTTCAACTTGGTTTACCACACGCGGACTAGCCGTCGGGCGTGCAGATTGGGGCTATGACAACACCGTTAATTGGATTGCTGCTCAGCAGCTTAGTGGCCTTGGCTGGAGATTGAATTCTCTTCGGCGTCTACAATTTGGTCGCACTTTCAATCCACAGAGAGTGTTTTGGGTATTTTTGATAATCGTCGGGATCCACGCTTCGACAAGAGAGCAAAAAACTGAATGGCTAGCAAACTGCCACTGCCTAAGAATTACAGTCTGCAGCTGCTTCGAGGAGACATCCTTGGGGGTGTAACCGCCACTGTAATTGCGTTACCCATCGCATTGGCATTTGGGATTGCATCAGGGCTGGGAGCGATTTCAGGATTGTATGGCGCCATCGCGGTAGGATTCTTCGCCGCTCTCTTTGGTGGGACCAACACCCAGATCTCTAAACCGACAGCTCCCATGACGGTTGCGATGGCAGTGGTTGTCACTACCTATGCAGATACGTTTGGAGAAGCATTCACGATAGTCACTATGGCTGGAATGATCCAGGTCTTGCTAGGGGCTACGCGGGTTGGACGCTACGTCGCTTATACGCCTCGAGTCGTCGTGTCGGGGTTCATGTCTGCGATCGGCCTAATCGTAATGGTCATGCACGTTCTACCTCTCATGGGATTAGAACCCTCTAAGGGCGGTGCACTAGGAACGATCGCCGCATTTCCTGACGCAATTGAAAACGTCAATTTTCAGGCTCTAGCGGTTGGAGCAGTAGCGCTCGCGGCCGCTGTCCTATGGCCTCGCAAAATTGGCAAGTACCTACCGGGTCCTGTAGTTGGCATAGTCGCTGGAACGCTGTTGAGCGTTTTCTGGCTGACGGATGTGCCAACAGTGGGTCAACTGCCTACAGGACTGCCAACCATTCAGCCCGAAATTCCCAATATTGCGTTTATATTGAATTCTCTACAGCCGGCATTGATCCTTGGGTTGCTGGGATCGGTTGATAGTCTCATCACCTCACTTGTGGCTGATACATTGACAGGTACTAGACACAAACCCAATCGAGAACTGGTTGGACAGGGCATTGGAAATATTGCATCCGGATTGATCGGAGGCCTGCCTTGCTCTGGGTCAACGGCTAGTACGGTCACAAACATTCAAGCTGGCGGCCGAACTAAGGTTTCCGGAGTTCTATACGCACTGCTAATGCTCGGACTCGTAATGGGATTAGGAAAGTATGTAGAGCCCATTCCACTTGCCGCTCTTGCAGCTGTTCTGATCAAAGTCGGCTGGGGGATTATCGACTGGAGAATCGTGTCTCGGATTCACTTGATCAATCGGGCACAGCTGCTTGTATTCCTGTTGACTCTGAGCCTGACAATGTTCGTGGGACTGATTGTGGCCGTTGCAGTCGGTCTGATCGTTGCCTCAATGGCACACGCGCGAACCCTGGAAAAGTTCGAACTCGACAGCGTAGTCTCGGTGCCAATACTTGATCAGGTGTTCTTCAAGGACAATATCGATGCAAGCGAAATTGATCCGTTCAGCGCTCGTGTCGGAATAGTTGCCCTAAAGGGAATGTTTTCGGTTGCTTCGTCGTCGAATCTAGTCGAAGCTGTATCCAAGGATATACAGGATCACGAGGTTGTCATTTTCGACTTTTCCGAGACGACCTACTTGGATGACAGCGCGGCCATGGTTATTGAGCAACTTACCGAAGTAGCTATTCAGAACAACACGGTATTCATCGTTGCGTGTTTGCACGGATCAGTAAGTAAATCTCTGACATCGTTGGGTATTCTCAGAAAGATTCCGGACGAACACATCGTTGACACCATGGACGAAGCAAGAAAACTAGCTCACGCACGCTTGACCGATGATAAGCAGTTGGCATAGCGTCGCAACTCTTGCATGCATTCGCACAGGTTGTGATCAATGGCACCGAGAAATTCGGGAATTACTGCCTTAAGCAAACAGGCATATTTCCTATAGGATTGAACGGATTGACTGTCTATTTCTGTCTCGAAGTGGACATGAGGATCACAATTAGGCTGAGTGACAGGCAGATTCTTGCTTTTTTGGAGTGGTCAATAGGGGACTGTTGCTTGCTCGACCGTACTCATTTGTGTTGCGCACGCGACTGTTGCCCTAGTCAACGAGCTTGTTTAGTTGAAGCAGTAATTCCCATACAATTTGTTTAGTGGTAGAGGATCTAAACTGAGAGAAAATCACATGACTCAGGTAGCCAACCACCATAGATTCGCTCTACTCATCGCCACTCTCTTGATCGCTGGCAATATCGGCTGCGTCACGCTAGCTCAATCCAACGACGATAACGATGACGACACGTCAACCGAACCCTGTGAATGGAAAGTTCAACACTACAATAACTCCTTCCGTTCTGGATTCTGGACCCTCAATGCCCTCTATTGGAACTCCTGCACGGGCAAGATCTATCACCTGTACGACCCCTTCCTGCACACCGGCCGCTTTAACGTCGAAGATTACGAACTCGATGTCAACATCACCGTCACCGAAATCATCGTCACCGAAGTTGATATCAACGACGACGGTGACGACACGTCAACCGAATCCTGCGAATGGAAAGCTCAATACAGCAACAGCGGAAATGACGGCATCGGCGATAGTGAGGAAGTCCTCAATGCCCTCTTTTGGAACTCCTGCACCGGCAAAGTCTACCACCTGTACGACCGCATCCTCTCCACCGGCGGGGATGACGGCGACGAGGTCGAACTAGATGTCAACATCACAGTCACCGAGATCACGGTCACCGAAGTTGAAACCAACGACGGCGGCGATGGCGATACGTCAAACGATTCCTGTGAGTGGTTAGCTCAATACCAATCCAACAAAAGTGAGGAGGTCCTCAATGCCCTCTTCTGGAACTCCTGCACCGGCAAGGTCTACCACCTGTACGACCCCATCCTCTCCACCGGCGGCGATGACGGCGACGAGGTCGAACTAGATGTCAACATCACGGTCACCGAGATCACGGTCACCGAAGTTGATGCCAGCGACGACGACGACACGCTAAGCGATTCCTGTGAATGGAAAGCTCAACACAGCATCAAGGACCGGTCTTCTTTGATGCTCAATGCCCTCTTCTGGAACTCCTGCACCGGCAAGGTCTACCACCTGTACGATCCCGAACTCTCCACCGGGGGCTACATCGGCGGCGAAATTGATGTCAACATCACCGTCACTGAAATTGATACCAACGACGATGAGACTGCGCCAAACGAATCCTGCGAATGGAATGCTCAATATACTAACGACACAAGTTGGGATGCCCTCAATGCCCTCTTCTGGAACTCCTGCACAGGCAAGGTCTATCACCTGTACGACCCCCGCCTCCACTTCGGCGGCGGCTTATACCTAGAGCTTGACCAAGATGTGGATATCACAGTCACCGAAATCACCGTCACCGAAATTGATACCAACGACGATGACGATGGCGATACGTCAACCGATTTCTGTGAATGGAAAGCTCAATACAATATCGCAAGTAGGGAATCCCTCAATGCCCTCTTTTGGCACTCCTGCACCGGCAAGGTCTACCATCTGTACGACCCTGTCCTCTCCACCGGCCTCTTTACCGCCGAAGAGGTCGAACTAGATGTCAACATCACCGTCACCGAAATCATCGTCACCGCAGTTGATGCCAACGACGTTGACGATGACGACACGCCAACCGCGTCCTGCGAATGGATAGCTCAATACCATAGAGACGGCCGTTCCATCGTCCTCAATGCCATCTTCTGGAACTCCTGTGCCAGCAAAATCTACCACCTGTACGACCCCCGCCTCTTCACCGGCAACACTGTCGAAGAAGTCGAACTAGATGTCAACATCACGGTCACCGAAATCACGGTCACCGAAGTTGACACCAACGACGATGATGATGCGTCAACAGAATCCTGTGAATGGAAAGCTCAATTCAATTCCACCTCATGGGACGAAGCCCTCAATGCCCTCTTCTGGAACTCCTGTGCCAGCAAGGTCTACCATCTGTACGACCCCATCCTATACACCGAAGGCGATGACGGAGAAGAGTTTGAACCAGATGTCAACATCACCGTCACCGAAATTGACATCCATGACGATGACGACACGCCAAACGAATCCTGTGAATGGAAGGCTCAATACAATAATCTAGGATCCTTTACTGTCTCGGTCCTCAATGCCCTCTTCTGGAACTCCTGCACCGGCACAGCCTACCACCTGTACGACCCCATCCTCTCCACTGGCGGCCGTGACGGCGAAGACGTCGAACTCGATGTCAACATCACCGTCACCGACGTTGATACCAACGACGATGATGACGCGTCAACCGGATCCTGTGAATGGAACGCTCTATACAGTACCAGCAGAATTGACGAAGCCCTCAATGCCGTCTTCTGGAACTCCTGTACAGGCAAAGTCTACCACCTTTACGACCCCTTCCTCCACACCGGCGACGAGGGCGAAGAGACCGAACTCGATGTCAACATCTCCGTCACCGAAATTGATACCAATACAACATGAAAGCTCTCGGAATTACTGCTTTGAATAAACGAGCCCAGTAAATTGGGCAAGAGCAGTGTACGCAGCCCAGATTGGCATGAGCGAGAGAGTGAGAGTCCACTGTGTGCTGCGCTGTATTGGCTAGTATCGGTCAGAGACGCAGCTGAAACACTATCCTTCTTCCCGATCAAGACAGAAACAGGAGGACAGTCCGTTTCAATCACGGGGGCAGTATACGTGCTTATTTATAGCAGTAATTCCCAAAATTTCTAGTTGGTTAATTGGCTAATTTATTTGTAACTAAGGTCTAATAAATTGAAGAAATTCATAAAGATAGTAGATAAGGTTATTGAATACATTCAATGGGCTTTCATCGCTGCAATGGCATATTTCGCCATTTTGTCGTTGCTGGAGTGGTGGGGGCATATGTGGGTCATAGCTATTGGCGTGTTTATTGCGATAGTGCTAGTGATAATTCCGGTCATATACCGGTTGTTGAGGGGAAAATGGCCGGTTGTTGAGGGGAAAATGGCCGACTTTCTACATGGGATCTATGGGGTTTCTAGTGGGATGTCCAGGCATGATTGCGCTTGTAGTGGCACTAATGGTATTTCCTGTTACACATTGGCTTGTTGAAGGCACATGGCACACAGCATATTTGATTGCGTTGGGTGTATTTGTAGGCCTTGATGTGATCCAAGACATGCTAGAGGCATTCAAGAAACGCAAGTACCCCGATTAGTGGGGCTAGCTTAGCTGACGAAATCGATTGCATTCCTATCTCGTTGAATTGGCGTACGATTCATCCGGGTGCCGACTCAATTTTCTGCCCATTCTCTCTCGCTGAGTTGTGCAACTTTGGACATTAGCCTATGCAGCGAGATCAGGGTGCGCAAGCTACGATGAGCGGAGAACGATCAACTAGACAGGCAATCAAACTCCAATCTAGGCTATTGTTGTGCGTGGGAATTCTCGTTGTTGCCCTTTCGAGTGACGCAGAACCTGAGAAGTACGAATCGTGCCAGGTGCATGCAAATGCGGTTCGGGAAGGTCAGGAGCTCCTTCGAGAGCTTTCACAAGCCATGCCACAGTTCGTCGGCATCGCAAGTGCTGGATTTCAATTGGATACGAAAGTAGACCCATACACCGATCTCAGTTCCGACTGTAGGGAGTCCACGGACGACGAATCCTGCTGGACTCCATTGCAGAGCGATTCAAAATTTCAGACGTGGAATTACATGCTGTCGCCCAGATCATCACTGTCCATTGACGGTCAATTCAGGTGCGAAAACCAAAAACTTTCAGGGTCGGGTACTGCAAACTGGCGTTGGGTCACACGCTGGGAGCTGAGAATTGTCAGGGGAGAGGGTAGATGGCGCAATGGACGGCCGCATGGCCGTTGGTCCTATCAGCTCTTCTCAGCGCCTTGCAGCGGGTTCACAGATGCCCTATGTAAATTGAGCAGGGAAAGCAACAATCGTCTAGAAGATTTTGAGGATGGACCACCCTTTCAAACTCACACAGCCTCGACATCTGAGGGGCGCTACAAGAAAGGCATGCGCAGTGGCGATTGGGTGGTGCGGTTTAGCAATGGTGATTCGGCGAGCATTCCCTATGCAAATGGCAGGAAACATGGACTACAAACCTACACGAAAACGACATTCGTGAATTCGCTGCTCAATCCATTGGAAGACCAGTACGAAATCCCCTGGATCGATGGCAAAAAGCAGGGCCGCCAAGTCATGAAGACCTGGAACGGCGATCGTGAAGAAACGCCTTGGCAAGATGGAGTCATTCATGGTGAATCCAACTACATTTGGGCTACAGGAGAACGCGAAAGGGTGCTATGGGTACATGGCAGACAGCATGAAACCTCCGTCTTCACATGGCCGGATGGAAGTCGCCTAACGACCCTCTATGACGACGGAATCAAAGTCGGATACGAAGTATTGCGTCTATCGCCACAGAACGGCTCAGACTTCGTTAGCTTAGAGGCACGATATCAAGTAAAGGAAGAAACCGATGGTTGGCACGACTCGCGTTGGGCTGACCGAACTGTTACTCGATGGGTGAACGGACACAAACATGGAGTGAAAATTCACTTGAGAGCGCCCTACAGGCAACGAATCTACTCGTCCCATTGGGAAGGGAACACTCACGGAGTTCACATAGTGGTTCAAGAACGTCCTCACGGACCCGACCATGAATACTCCTATGAGATTAGCCGCGAAAGAGCACTGAGATTTGAAGATCAAGAATACGGAATATCTGTATTGGTCGCTCGCAACGGCTATCGACGCGAGGCGCCCCACAATGGTGGCCACCATCCACACGGAAGCGTAATTCAATTGATGGGAAACGACAGCTATCGAAGCTACCTTGAATACGAGAGTGGAAGCAAGCATGGCACAAGCATGCGATGTTGGTACGACCCTATTCCATGGGACGGAGAGGGAATGAAGGGAATCAATGTATTCGATTGGAGAGACGGTGTGATTGGCTACTATCCTTGGCGGTTTGTTGAATGGCACGGACCCGTCTCTGCCATAAAGCCAAACGGACTTTGTCTGCAAACTCCATATGTGAATGGCAGCAAACAGGGGATCGAAGTACAAACCCAAACAAATGGCTACAAGGCACACCTGCCTATGGATCGACGATGGCTAAACGGCACTCAGGTTGTTTTTCGGCCCGATGGAAGCCGAAGCGAAGTGCCTTATGTTTCCGGCAAGAAGCACGGAGTCGTGTACGACGTTTCTCCTACTGGAGTCAAAGTCCGAGTAGAGGAATACGATAGCGGTACGCTTGTGAACTGAGCCTGCAAGTCCACACATTTGCACCTGCAATCTATTTGTTTGCAACTTGATCGAATTGATTACCACCACGTGCTGGAATATGACTCGTCAGTGAGCCTTCTTGTGATTTTCGTTGTCATTTCGCTAATTGTTCATGGCCCAAATCCTGCCAGCCGCAACCGATTGCTCGCAAGCTTCTGAAAGCGACCACTCAGCTAGCAGATACCAAATTCAATTCGTTAACATAGACCAACTGCTTGTGAACAACGAAGGGTGCGTTCGCTACGATGAATCTGCGAGTTAATGGAGTTACACACGATCTCGGCGGAATTGACCCGCAGACCCCACTGTTGTGGGTATTGCGGGACCATCTCAATCTTGTCGGAACCAAGTATGGTTGCGGCATTAGCCAATGCGGAGCATGTACTGTGCTGCTGGATGGAAAAGCCATGAAGTCTTGTCTCTACCCGGTTTCCTCGGTTGGTTCAGCCGAGGTCACAACGGTTGAGGGTTTGGCTGGAAGAAACGGCGAACTCAACGCGCTTCAGAAGGCCTGGGTTGAGCTCGATGTAGCCCAGTGCGGCTATTGTCAATCGGGGCAAATCATGGCTGCCGAAGCCTTGCTACGATCAAATCCAAATCCCAGCGACTCGGACATTGACGAAGCAATGGAGTCCAACCTGTGCCGTTGCGGTACGTATATACGAATAAAGAACGCGGTGAAAGTAGCTGCGACTAGAAACTCGGTCGACGAGATAGGAGGCTGACGTGGGAAAGCTTGACTACACGGGAATATCCGAAATCGTCGCTGCAGTTACGGGCGAACGCGAACTTGACGACAGTGTTGTAGTGGCCGAGGTCGTAAAGCTCGACCGTCGACAGTTCTTGAAGCTGACAGGCGTTGTGGGAGGAGGACTGATGCTGGCTTTTGCTGCACCTCGAGCATTTGCGCAAAACGGCACCTTTCAACCAAATGGTTACATTCGAATTGATCAGTCTGGAATTCTCTTGTATGCAAAGAATCCGGAGATTGGTCAAGGCGTAAAGACTTCATTGCCGATGATTGTGGCTGAAGAGCTTGACGCAGCTTGGAACGAAGTAGAAGTCGTTCAGTCTCCCATTAACCAATCACTCTACGGAATGCAACTTGCTGGCGGGTCGATGTCGATTCCAACGAACTATCAACCCCTTCGGCAGGCGGGAGCAACGGCACGAACCATGATGGTTCAGGCAGCAGCCAAACGATGGGGTGTCGACTCAGCAAGTCTCACGACACGGGATAGTCACGTCATTCAAACAGCAACCGGCAACAAACTTTCATACATGGAATTGGCCGGAGAGGCGGCACAGTTGGACGTTCCGGACGCGAACGACGTAACGCTAAAGGATCCAAAGGATTTCCGATTGCTGGGAAGCCGCATCACAGGCGTCGACAATGATGCGCTTGTACGTGGAGAAGCGTTGTTCGGCATCGATACGATTCTTCCAGGCATGAAGTTCGCCGTCTATCAAAAGTGTCCGGCGATAGGTGGAAAAGTTAAGTCTGCGAATCTTGACGAAATCAAGAAGATGCCGGGTATAGTCGATGCGTTCGTGTTGGAGGGCACGGGTTCTGCCCAAGAGGTTCTACCAGGCGTCGCCATTGTTGCAGACAGCACGTGGGAGGCCATGAATGCAAAGAGTGCATTAAAAATTGAATGGGACGAGACAGACGCATCCAAAGACAGTTGGACCGATGCAAGCAATGAGGCAGAGCGATTGAGACACGAAAACGGACAGCGTGTTGCAGATTCTGGAGATTTCGACACTGCATTTGCATCGGGCAAGTCTCAAGTTAGCAGCTTCTATCAATACCATTTTGTGAGCCATGCGCCGATGGAGCCGCAAAACTGCACTGCACAATTCAAGGACGGTGCCTTGGAGCTGTGGGCACCGACTCAAACTCCAGGTTGGGCGATCGGAACCGCCGCACGGGTATGCGGCATTCAACCAGACAAAATCACTCTGCACCAAATGCGGTGTGGCGGAGGATTTGGTCGGAGACTCTATAACGACTTCCTATGTGAGGCATCTGCCATCGCACAACATGTGGATGGCCCAGTTAAGTTGCAGTGGACGCGCGAGGACGATCTTGCGTACGACCTTTTCCGCGCTGGCGGATTCCATCAAATGGACGGAAGCGTAGATTCTGAGGGCAAGATCAGCGGGTGGCGTAATCGATTCATTACGTTCGAGGTTGACGGAACCCCCGTAAGCAGCTTGCGACGAGGAGTGTATCCAGACGGGCTTCTGCAAAACGTTCGAGCGGAAGAGGTAGGCTTGAAATGGTCGCATAGGTGTGCGGCGTGGCGAGCACCCCACGCGAATGTCTTCGCCTTTGTTGTCGGCAGTTTTGTTCATGAGCTTGCTCATGCAGCGGGACGCGATCATCTTGAAGTTCTTCTCGAATCGTTTGGTGAACCACGGCCAATGGGTGGTGGAATGCATACTGGTCGTGCGGCGAACGTAATAAGGCTTGCAGCCCAAAAGGCAGGATGGGGTAGGGATCTGCCCCAGGGACGTGGCTTGGGTGTAGCGTTCTACTACAGTCACCAGGGCCATATAGCTGAAGTTGCGGAGGTCAGCGTCGGAGAAATTGAGGGGACCACAAGGAATCGAAGTGGTGATTCAGTCGACCGAAGGAAAGTGACCGTGCACAAAGTTACCGTGGCATCCGATGTCGGACCGATCATCAATCTGAGTGGTGCAGAAAACCAAGTGGAAGGTTCCGTCGTAGATGCCCTGTCAACCATGATGGATCTATCGGTGACCTTCGAGAATGGCAGGATTCAGCAGAACAATTTCGATAGTTACAGGATGCTTCGAATGCCCTCGACGCCAGAAGTTGCAACACATTTCGTTGAACCAGGCGAAAACAGACCTACTGGTCTCGGTGAACCCGTCTTCCCGCCGTTGGCACCAGCAGTTTGCAATGCGATCTTTGAAGCATGCGGCCATCGCGTCACGACGCTGCCAATCAGCGAAGAAGGCTTCTACATAGCGTAGAGCAACCATGTATTCCAAGCCAGACCACGAGTCTGGCTTGGAAATTCCGTCGCTAGATAGCCAAGCGTATGTCTATGGTCAGCCGGTACGCACGGTAGCATCTACACTGGCCATCGCCACTCCACATTTCCGTACTGCGAAATTCGGTTTCGGTTGCTAGAAAGGCTGGACCACCTGAGACTTGCCGACCGAACGCTGAACTGGCTATATTTGGGCTGTTTCACATCCGCCGTAGATTTCTCCAAGTGAAATCGCTTCTATTTTGGAAAAGCCACCAGCGTTGCCTTGCTTCCGTGCAACATAAAGACTTGCCCGGTACACGGTTGGTAGAGGTAGCTAGATGCCAGCTGGTCTCCACCTGACTCGAGTACCCAATTGTTGTTGCATTCGGCAACTCCGCCTGCATCTGCGGAAAGAACCTTGGATCCTGCAAGCAGGGCAAGCATTCCTATCAGGAACCCAGCGGATATGTAGGCAATGGGCTGAAGAAATTTTCGTTTGGTTTGCATAGCTGTCTCAATCGGAAAAGAACAATTGCTTAGACCAACGCCATCAACCAATTGCACAATCAAACTTGCGGACTTCGGTTCGACGAAAAGCCAGTGAACGTTAACAATCGATAGCTACTAGGTAATTGGCTGGCATTACCTTGAATTAGAGTAAGTAGCTACGACGGACTATTGGATTTCTCCAAGTCTGGAAGCTTGAATGCGCTCATTGATTGCATTGATTTCAAGTTAATCAATACCTACAATTGGTCTTTTCACTATAGAGAGTAAGAGCGCGTGGCGAGTATCACTATCCGTAACCTGGACGACGAAGTAAAGATGCGGCTACGTGTACGTGCCGCACAACACAACCGATCCATGGAGGAGGAAGCGCGTCAAATCTTGAGTGAGGCAGTGTACGTTGAGAGACAAGAGCCGACCAACCTCACTGCGTTTACACGCGAGTGTTTTGCGCACATCGGAGGCGTCGAATTGGATCTTCCAAATCGTGATGCCATACGTGAACCTCCGAAACTCTCTTAGGGCTTCGCAAGTATGTACGTTATTGACACGAACGTTGCGTCCGAACTTATGCGTCCCACTCCGGCTACATCGGTAGCCAAGTGGAATGAGGAGCGTGATGCCAAAGAATTGTTTCTAACAACTATCAGTGAAGCAGAATTGCGCTACGGTATAGCCCTCATATCGCCGGGCCAACGAAAAGACCACCTGATGGCTGCCATGAATCGGTGGCTCGATGTGGGTTTCGACAGACGAATCCTGCCATTTGATAGCTCGGCCGCTAAACACTACTCAGAAATCGCGTCTCGTAGACGCCGCGACGGTAGACCAATTTCAGGAGCCGACTGCCAGATTGCGGCCATTGTGCGTTCGCGAAACGCAGTCTTGGTGACCCGCAATGTTCGAGACTTTGTCGAAATTGACATTGAAATTGTGGATCCTTGGAATAGTGAGTAAGCAACGTTCGGCAGAATCGCCTCTGTTGACCGCAATAACGCTCGCAACGAAAGTTTCAATCGGACCACATACACAGGTACCATCGAAAGAGCGGCGGGGTCAACGGTCACTTCGGTTTCTTAGGTCTTGAAGTTCTCTGCTACGGCCAGTTGAAGGTTGCTTGCTAACCTAGTCAGCCACAATAACAAACCACGCTACAGTTGTTGAGTCGGCAACCTGCTGCAATTTGAGAGTTCAACCATGCGCAAATTGGCAATGTCTTTGTTGGGTTTATTCAGACGCATTTCCCTGCTTTGGTGGAAACTTCAGGGAAAGACCGAGGAGGATGTAGCTGCTCACCGAGTTGTTTCTGGCAAGGCTTGGAGTGAGTTCTGTGACTCGCTTAAGGCTGCTGGTGCGTCGTTGGTTTTTCCAGGTGCTCCACGCGATGCGTTCAGCCAGGCAGAGGGTTACAGGTATTTGAGCCGTTTGACGCGCGCGGGGCTATTGCAGTTCGTGGAGTATTCGGACGCGAAAGCTCCAGTGCTAAATCGGATTGCCAATGAAACCGTCAAACTTGGCTCGGACAATCCAGACAACTACTACCAAACGGCAACAATTAGCGGCGAGTACGAGTACAAAGTGTTTGGATACCGCAACACGGTGGCGTACTTGGGGTTCGGTACCCAGGAAGGGAATTACGGTCAAGGCGCTGGACTTCCTCCTACTGGATTTGTCGAGGCGAATGAGCTCGAGGTCGACGACGATGGATATTTTGAACTAGTACTTAGTACGTCGCAGCAGGAAGGGAATTGGCTCCCCATGAAACCAGAGAGTGGAACGTTGCTTGTACGCCAAACGTTTCTTGATAGGACAAGCGAAACGCCTGCCGAATTGAATATCGAAAGAGTCAACTGTCCTGAATCCGAAACGCGACCAGCGCAATTGACAGCTCAGAGGTTGGACGAGGGCTTACGGACTACAGCAACACTGGTGACAGGAGCGACCTTGATGTTTTCCAAGTGGGCTCAAGACTTTCAAAAACACCCCAATTCACTGCCGATGTTTGACCCACAGGTCTCGCTTGCCGCTGGTGGAGATCCCAACATAACCTACTACCACAGCTATTGGCAGCTTGGCGATGACGAGGCATTGGTGATTGAGGTAGTACCTCCAGAATGCGAGTATTGGAATTTCCAACTGAACAATCACTGGATGGAATCTCTCGACTACCGATACTTCAACATACATACGAACAAGCATCTAGCGACCTATCAAGACAATGGATCGGTTCGAATTGTCGTTGCGCACTCAGATCCGCAACTCCCCAACTGGATTGAGACATCTGGACATAGGTTTGGAACGATGAGTTTCCGATGGGTGAAAGCAGCATCAACTCCCCAACCCGAGACCAATGTAGTCAAGCTGGACCAGCTCATCCAGACTTGATTGCTAAGGCACTGACTCGGTGAAGCATTTAGCGAAAGCGACGGACTACACGAGAACTCGACGGCCCGTTCCAGTTGCGGTGTTTAACTCAATCGGTCGTAGTCTACGACGGGTAGGATTCTCTAAGCCTTTAGACGCGGAATCGCTGCTTCGCCATGGTAGAAGCAAGTGCCGAAGCCAAGGGGTTGTACCTTTCGAGTTTGAGGAAGCGTTCAACACATTGGTTGATTCCATTAATCGCGAAGCGAGGTTAAGTTCTATCGGGCTGGCGATTCAACGAATGCGACTTGCGAATGCATTGGCCAATCACTTTAAGGTTACTGAGTTCCTTGCTAGCAACCCTCGAGTCAACGAAGTGGATCTTGGAAAGATAGTCTTGATTGCGGGGCTGCAAAGGACAGGAACCACCTTGCTT
This sequence comes from Candidatus Azotimanducaceae bacterium, assembly GCA_965205545.1. Classification (GTDB taxonomy): domain Bacteria; phylum Pseudomonadota; class Gammaproteobacteria; order Pseudomonadales; family Azotimanducaceae; genus Bin55. The sequence goes on from OZ242170.1 coordinate 23,781, forward strand.
CAAAGACTATTGGCCTCACACTCCCAAATTCGAGGCATCTCACCGACAAGTGCGATGAACCCAGTCGCGACAACAAATCCCGGTTTGCGCGAGAGGCTTGCACCGTATATGGCAGAAAGGACAGTTTCGTATCTAGCCCCTCATTTCAAAGCTATTCACCCCGTCGACACTTCTGCACCTGAAGAGGATGTCTTGCTTCTTGACTTGTGTTTCATGAGTCAGACTCCAGAGGCAACCATGCATGTTCCCCGCTACTCAACGTGGCTTGAAGAACAAGACCATACGGGAGCCTACGAATTCTTTGCCAAATTGTTAAAGATCCGTTGCTTGTTAGAACCTTCGCGAGTATGGGTGTTAAAGTCGCCTCACCATCTGGAATATCTCGATACGTTTTTGAGCATCTTTCCCAGTGCAACCGTGATACAAACCCATCGGGACCCATTGAAGACTATTCCCTCATTTTCGAGCATGGTTTGCCACGCACGGTCGATATTCAGCGATCATGTGGATCCTACGGAAGTGTCTGAGCATTGGTTCCGCAAGGTGGAACGTATGGCACGTCGCAGCATGTGTATAAGGGCCGCGTTGAATGAGGAGAACTTTGTAGACGTCCAATATCACGAACTCATAGACGACCCAGTCGGAATTCTGAGCAAAATTTGTTCGGATGCTGGCATTGAGTTCACCAAAAAGGACGAAGACAATGCGCAAGAGTGCCTTAGACTAAATCGCAAGGATAGATTTGGCGAACACGTTTACGACACTACGGATTTTGGGTTAGATCGCGAAATGATCGAAGGTCGATTGGGATTCTATAGGGAGCACTATGCTATTCCCTACGAGTGACTGGACGCATAGTTTCAATTGGTGGTGATGGCGGCAAGCATAGGAATTGAGGTGTTCTGATGTCTCCTAGAAAGAAAGAGATGGGTGACGGTACTTTTGTGAACGCAATCGTTGCTGCACTAAGAAACCGCCTCTCTGAGAAAGTTGACGAAGTCAAACCAGTTCCACCAGAAGTACGAATCGATGGCAAGACGTGCTTCATCACGGGTGCAAACAGCGGACTAGGCAGAGCCGCCGCAGTTGATCTAGCAAAAAGAGGGGCGAGCTTAATTCTTGCCTGCCGGCCGGGACACGAAGGCCTGCAAAATGAGATTCAAGAGCAGTCTGGTTCGACGAGAGTCGAACTCATGAGTGTTGATCTTGCAGACTTGGAATCGATTCACATGCTGTGCAATGAACTGCGTGACCGAGAACAGAAAATTGACCTAGCCGTCTTCAACGCAGGATTAATGACAAGGACAGCTATCCAGACTCCGCAAGGCTACGACACGATGTTTGTCGTGCATTTTCTCTCTAGCAGGATCATCGTTGATAGGTGGTTGCAAGACGGCATTTTGCAGACAGGCAATGGCGCCCCTCGGTTAATCTTCGTATCTTCGGAAGCACATCGCTCCTCTCACGTTATCGATTTCGACCGCTTAGGGGCGTTTGTGCCTTTCACATTGAAGGAGAGCCTAATGCATTACGGAGTTAGCAAACTGATTCTCTGTACTTATGCAACAGAACTCTCACGACGTCTCAATGGCACAGATGTCCAAATGGCAGTTCACTCTTTGTGTCCGGGTGGAGTAGCCACAAACATTGCAAGAGATGCACCGCGTTGGATGAGACCTATGGTGGATCCAGTAATGAAATTGTTCTTTCCGTCTCCAGAGGCCGCGATTGGACCAATAACGTACCTTTGCTGTAGCGAGGATGCTGGAACTTCTACAGGGATGTATTTGCATATGATGCAACGGAAGCTCGTGTCCGAATTCGCTCGAGATAGGGCGAACGGTGAGAAGCTATGGGAGGCTAGCGAGGAATTGGTTCAACTCTCGGATGGAAATCACTTGGATGAAATCTAGATCGATTGGAACCGAGACCGTGATGCTTTGTTGCGATTCGCCGGTTCATCGCTTCAAGAAAGGGTAACCCTAGTTGACCCATGAGTATGTTGGAATCTGATCGACCGATCCGTTCGGGGTTCTGCAATGCGTGAAGCCAAGTTTCTGGCTGTTGTGGCAGTCTTCCTGATCGTTTCTATTGAAGTATCTCCCCAAGAGGTAGCTGGAAGTGTTGTCGAGTCGGATGCTCCAAACAGCGAGCGTCCATTAGTGCAAAGCGAGGATGTAGAACTAGAACATTCTGAGAGATTTCAAGAGATGTCCAATGCTTTCGATCGATTGGCCGAAGAACTCTCTGGTATTTGGGAACAACATAAGGTGACATCTCTATTGGAAGCAACGATTGACGAGGTCGGTTCGGTATTTGTTTCACTAGTAGAAAAGTATGACACCAATGACGACGGCGGACTGTCGTGGACAGAGCTTGAAAGTGTTTCAGAGGACGACTTGAGCTACGAGTACAAGCTCTTGCCTGTCGACAAGCGTCAATCTAGACGAGAAGATGAATTCAATCTGTTAGATCGAGACAAAGACGGAATCGTCACTTCTGACGAAGTAACGACGGCAATGGGCGAAATATTGAAACCCGTGTCTGACTTAACCAATGACCTGGAATTGTTCTTTATTTCTCTCTTTAAGAAATATGACTCAAACGGCGACGGTGGACTATCGCTGAAAGAACTCGAGAAAATCTCGGAGGACGACATGGGCCACGAATTTAAGTATTTGCCTCGGGAGAAGCAACTTTCTCAGCTAGCAGCAGAACTCAAGCAGTTGGATAGAGATAGCGACGGCAATATCACCCCGGACGAGGTTTCCCTGTCTGTTAACGAAATTGTTGATGGATTCGCAGGTTCATCGCCCCACAGCGATGGACCTCACTCGACAGATAAAGAGCGACAAACTGATTCAACTGAGTCTGATTTAGCGGATTGACGAGTAAACACACCCGCTCAATTGCGCTCTGGATGTGAATTGGCTCCATACCAATATTGAGGTCCCAAAGCGGTTCATTCAGCCGACTCTCGCCCAATTCCACACGGTTAGGTGGACTGTTCCAACTCTACGAACAAACGGTGAAGGATTGTCTTGCATCCCAACGCCGGTTTCCTCCTGCACGTCGGAGGGCAGCGGAACATTGGAGTTGACAACTAGATTCTAGGGAGAATTGACCTGCCAGTCATAGGCCGTTTCATACTTACTAAGCTCCCCAATCTGTTCCGAAAGATCCGTTGGCACGTGACGCATCAAATACGCTAAGATTTCGTCGCCATCGTGCCCAAAGTCGTCCATGTACCACTCAAAAATACTGGAAACGGTCAACTTGCCCTCCTGGATCGACACGCCCCGAGTGTGATTCAGGTACGAGCGCATTCCCGCATCTAGCAACTCGTCCACATTGTCTGAGTTAAACGCTTGTTTCGACAGGCTGGGACATCCAAGACTCGCGGAGTTCAGTGCAAAGTGAATGCGGTTGTCTTGCCATATGGGTCTTAAAATTTCGTTCCTAATGTCGTTCATGCTTAAGGGTTGATCCTGTAAGTAAGCGAGCTTCATGTCCAATGGGCTTGTGTCCGGACCCTCAAATCTGATTTTCTGTATGGACTCGACAGGGAATTGAGAAGTTACCAAGTAAACCGCAATTGCGTTATAGTGGTTTAACCAATACGCGAGTTGCTCCGATTTCGGGTAGTTCCGTGGGTCTATTTCAGAAAGCTCAAGTAGGTACTCGATCAAAGATTGGTTTAGCTCTCCATCCTCTTTGAGCTCTACATAGTCGAAACGGTTAATTCCAGACTCGTGCTCTTGGACGAATCGATCCAGTATCTCCTGCCACTTGCTGTGATCTATTGACGACTCGTTCGACTCGTTACTCGCATTCCAAAATTCCGTGACCTCTGACGGCAGTGAAATAGAGTGCCCCCAAGCAAAGGCACCCAGGACGGTTACCAGCGCGGCTGCCACGGTTTTGGATTGAATCGTCAGTTGCATCGAGTTTCCTAGATTCAAACTAGACAGCTCTACTATTCAATTCTATAGCTCCAACGTAACCTGGCCGAATCGAAAAGATCAAGCTTGAACCCCGGCCTACAGAAGAATTGCCGGTCATGTACCTCCTGTGAGCAACAAGATCAATGGTCTGCTACTCCTATTTTGATCGTTTAAGGACGCCATGGGATGCAGTCAATCAACGGACAATCCAAATAATGCTTGGGAGAATGTACCAAACTTCAATACCAGAGGCTTGTCCAAGATCTAAAGCCACGTAATCTCTCACATGTCGCATTGTCACAGAACGAATTCGAAACACAGTGTTGTGAAACTAGCGCAATTGGCTCTTGTGGCAGTTCTAGCTCTCGCCGCGAGTTGGTCAATCAATGCCAGCGACATCTCTTACAACTACTGGAACATTGGTGCGTCCGTATCCAACAGGGACTCAGAGTACTTGACTCGAGATATGAACCTGTATTTGGATGTGAATTTCTCCAGGAACATACACGAGTTCGTTTTAGATGAGAACTACTCGGGGATTCACTTTTGGATAGATGTAACACAATCAAGGGACTTGTCAGACCATTCCTCCTATGAGTTAAGGCTGCTGCAGTCCTTAATTGGCTTCGGTGCACACTACTCGACCGAAGCATTCTCGACCTACTTCAGGTTGGGGAGAGGTGGAAGTGCTGCACGATTCAAGTCCGTGTCAAAGAGTTCGGGTCCGGGTATCGTGGTCACTGGTGGCGGTAGCAGCGATATCTTTGCTCCTCCACGAGTCATTTTCTCTGGTGACGGTGGAGCGTCACAATCGTCTAGCACAAATTCAGAGTCCGGTTTAGTGGGCAATCTTGGGATTCGATACAGAGTTTCACAGAAGTTTGAGGTTGGTGCCGCGGTATTGGGTTGCAACATAGATTCAATTGGAACGGAGCTATCTGTCTATGTTCAGCGAGATTTCAATGGAGGAAGAATTCGGACTTCAACCCTTGGCATGCCATCAGGTCAGATGTCCATTCGTGCTGATGTTGTAGCGACGACCAATGCGAAATCGGCAGGAATCTCATTTGCATACACGTTCTAGTTCATAGGTTGAACTACGCATCAGAACTGAAGTTTTCTACGCCTGCAAGGCGGAGCGACTGCTAATGCTCAATTCTAGGAACGCCAACTATCCTTGAACGAACCGCATGCGATGCCGGCACAACTGCAGCACCAATCTTATCGGGATTGATGATGGTCAGTGCACCGCACCTTCCTCGAAGAAGTAAATCAGATATGACAGCGCCAACCCTGCCAAGAATGCAATGAGCAGCTTGAATCGGTCATGACTGTGGAAGTGGATTTCAGGTAGCAAATCGCTGAGCGCAATGCATATGAATGCTCCGGCCGCGAAGGCCATTGCCAATCCCGCTACGTGACTTCCCTCCATTTCTCCCAGCAATCCCGTCGCAGCATAGGCGGCTACGGCCACAATGGGGCAAATCAGTGCGAACCCAATGTTTACTAGTGTTCGATGTAGCTTGCTGTATTTGGCCGATTGCATGAGGGTCAAAAGCGTATAAGCGTCTAGTGGTTTGTGGACGACAATGGCCAGAAACACGCCCAGAGCAGGCAACAACGCATGCGCACTATGGGACATGGAAAGTTCTACGGCTGAGCCTAGTGCGACTCCTTCAGAAACGGTATGAAGACTCAATCCGACACCGATGTACACGACACTTTGCCGACTTACACCTTGTTTGCTCAGTTGGTGTGACTGAGTGGCATCATCGCTGAAATCGTGGTGGTGAAAGTTGAAGACTCGCATTAGCACGACCATGGCAGCTATACCGAGAACCAGCCAAAACACTGCAACATGCACGCTCTCGGGACCAGAGATTCGCTCCATCGCGTGAGGGAGCATATGGAAGACAGCAATCCCTAGTATGAACCCCGATATAAGACTAAGGAGAATTTGTGTTCGCGTATGGGTTAATGTCCCTAGTGAAGACAGCTTTCCGGCGAGAAAAGATGCACCAAATATGAACGCCGAGTAACCCAACAGTACCCACCACTCTGAGTCCATAACGCAACCCTCTCACACTAAAGTTAATTAAATCAGCTACTTGCTTGCGCAATGGAGCCAATTTCCGACTTACACTGGTCGATCGGACGAGTCTTCGCCTTTGTCTGGCGTACGCCTATTAAACAACACCTGTCAACTGTGGATTGTTGGTTGCCAAGCCCATATGCTTGTGGTGTAGACGTTTTTTTGGGTGAGTTAGACTTGTCCGTGCGGGGTAGTACTCTTCAAAGTGGGTTGAAGTATGTCGATTGAGCTATCGAACATGCAGCGGCATTCGGTGTGTATTGCAGGAGTCGTGATTGCTGCAGTAACGTGTGGACTTTGGTGCGGGCCAGTGACAGCTCAACAACCACCTTCCGACGAACCGCGCAGCGAATCCCAGCTCGCGAACGATTCTCAGGCACCGTCGCAAGCAGCAAAACGCTTTTGGGAAGCCGCGAACCTCACATCTCGCTTCCAAAGGCAGTCTGCAATGTTTCAGTTTGTTGCATCTGCCGATGCGAACCTGCTGCACGAGCTATTGTGGCAATCGGATGAGATGTCTTCAAAGCAACTTCGTGATGAGGCACAAGAAATTGTCACTCTGAGGCTAGCGTCGTTGGATCCAGTTAATGCTTTGGCGAAACTGGGTGTATTGGAGGACGACAGGCGGGTCGTACTGACTCAGGTGGTTTTTGGAGAGTGGTCGCTTTCGGATTTCGACGAAGCCGTTGCCTACGCCACAAGTCTCGACGAAAAGGGGAGGCATGCTGCGATAAGAGGCATCATAAACTCGCGAGGAGATCTTCCAAAGAAAGACCTATTGTCAGTCGCTGAGGAACTCAACAGCGGAGAGTTAGCTAATGAAGCCATAAATGAGAGCATGGCACAACGAGAAATTGACGATCCAGAGACAGCACTGCGCGATTTCATGTCAGGGAAAAGAGGAGATCGGTTCCTACGTAAGGATTCGGAAGTTCATTTATTCGAACATATAACACGTTCATTGATTGAGAAGCATGGAGCTCGTGGCGCACTACGACTGGTTAGTCGGGCCGTTGGAACCGCTGCGAGTAGACGACGAACGCTAAACGTGTTTTTTGATGAAGTCGCGAAGAGCAATCCAGAACTTGCATTGCAGCTAGGCATCGAAATGAGCCACGGCAACGACGAGCGGGTGGGTGGCGGCGTAGTCCTTGGGTTGGCATACATTGATCCCGTGGCAGCACTGGAGTCCTCATTGTCAGTTCGAGATGCTGAGCAACGCGACATTCTGCTGCAAGTGTTTCCTCTTTCCGGTTCTGTGGAAAAAATTCCCGAATCTATTCTTGACGTAATGAGTCGATATCCGGATGTTAATGGCGGCGAAGTCGTGCGGCGTGCCATCAGAGCTCTAGCAAGAAAGTCTCCCGATGTGGCCGTACAGTATCTCCATTTTGAACCGGATGAAGCCGAGCGAATGGAACTTGCGAAATACGTTGTGGAACTCTGGTCGCGGATTGATGTTGTCTCGGCGTTGAACTGGGTCAACACGAGCAATGAATTCCCAGAATTTCAGCAAAGGCTGATTCCATCAGCGATCAAGGAGCTTGTCTACACGGATGCTCAGCTTGCGTTTGAAACTGCGCTCGAACTTGAAACGACGGAACTTGGAATCGGTCCTGAGGCGGGAGTCCTCGAGGAGTTAGCAATTAATGATGTGACCACCGCAATCAGTATGTTGGGAAAAACTCGCAATAGAGAGACAAGACTCTCAGCCTCTAAGTCTGTTGCCCGAGCATTGATACGTGATGGTGAATCGGCGCGAGTGATAGAAATTGGAAATGGGTTCGCAGCATCGAGTCAGGATGATTATTTCCAGAGCCTGATTGGCGAATGGGTGTTGTACGACGGGAAGGGTCTGTACGAGTCACTTAGGCAACTTCCGACAGCGGAAATCCAAAGCGCGGCTGCTGAATCGCTTCTCGCGAGCCACAGCTCACGGCGAGGAATCCGCCTGACTCAAGACCAACAGCAAGTAGTTCAAGCCCTCGTTTCCGACGATGCTAAAGCTAAGCAACAATCTAACACTGAAGATGGTAGAGACTGGGAGTACGTGCTTTTTAGAAACTAGCGCACAACAGCTCAAATGGCGGCAAACAAAAAGCTATGAGAACTACATCTGACGGTCTGAACGCAAATGACAGCACGAACCTCCAAACGAGTGCCAGACATGAGCCTTATATTGACTTGAGATTCGATTGCAGAATGCGTGCGCACTTTGATCCTCGGATGGGACCAATTCTGAGAACGTCGAACAAATGTAACCAATTTTGGACGACACTTGACTATGGAACGACCAATAGAGCTCTCAGTATGTCGTTGTTTCTTTGGTGTTTCTTCAGTATTTTGTCCTTTGGCTATCTTGGACCAACTGTCGCGTCGGCAAGCGAACCTAGTACTACCGATGCAACTCTGAATCAGAGCTCTAAAGGCGCCAAATCCTCGATATTCGATCCCGTTGAAGACTTGAGTAGTCAATTCGAGCGTCGATTGGCCATGTACAACATCCTAGAGGACGCAAACAAAACTACTCTCGATGATTACTTCGATCAAATACAACGCCTGAACTCTGACCGCTTGAGGTTTGAAGTCGAACGGTCGATAGTTGAGAAGTGGGCGATGATCGATCCTCCGGCAGCACTAGCCAAGGTAGATGGGTTACCCGAACATCGCTTCAGAGAGCTCGTTAAGGTTGTGTTTGACGAGTGGTTTTACAGCGACTCTGCAGCAGCAATGGACTATGCAAGTGAATTGTCCCAATATAAGAAGCGAATCGTATTCGAGGGTTCCTTGCTTTCTCGCGAAGACTTGGGAGTCGAAGAAAAACTCGAGTTGGCACGACAGCTTGGTATTGAGTTCATTGCTAATTCCCTAATTGAAGAGAAAATGCAGTTGGAACCGATAGTCGATGCCGAAAAATATTGGGCGTCATTTAGTGCAGCCAAACGGAACCGCTTTATTAGCGTCGACCGAGATCACTTGTTTGCGATCGCTGATAGTCTGGTCGCACAGTTGGGAAAAGATGCCTTCTTGTTGGTCGACGAGAGTACGCCAAATATTGACGACAAAAATAGAATCCTCCCCAAGATAGCAACTTTGATTGCGAGAGCAGATCCTCGCGCGGCTTTTGAACTGCTACGTGATAGAAAACGACGACTTGATGAAGTTTCTATGCTGTGGGGAGTGGTGTCAACCTGGGCGACTGTTGCTCCAGAAGAAGCATTTGAAGCAGTATCCAAATTTGAACGCCGCAGCAAACGAACTAGCCTGCAGGAAGCTGTTCTTAATGTTTGGGCAGCGAATGCTAATCCGCGTGAATTGCTTGATTTTGCAGGAAAACTCCCTAAAGAGTCGCGTAGCATGGTGCAAGAAAGCGCTTTGACGGCTCTTGCAGGCACTGCTCCCGAAGAAGCTCTCGAATTGACCCGAGAGATGCAGGATGCAACAGTAAGAGATAGACTCGAAAACTCGATTGCGACAAGTTGGGCTCAGAGTGACCCGGAATCTGCAATCGCGTGGGTACGCTCTGAACCAACAGTTCAGCACAAACGGTTTCAGCTTATGTCCGAAATCTTGAGCGGGATGGCGCGCACAGACTTCAATTTGGCATTTGAGACGGCATTGGCCGAACCTGCCAACGAATCTGGAGTTGGGTTGGAGGCATCTGTCGTACGTGGCAGCGTGCCGATGAACGAGGAAGTTGTGCCAAAGGTACTGGAACGGATGCGGAACGAACAGACAAAACTGTTGGGAATGCTCTCGATTGGCGCAGGATTCGTACAGTGGGGAACAACAGAAAGCATTGATTCGGCCTTTAGCATGTCGAGTTTACTGAAATCCGAGGAACACCGTCACCGCTACTTGGGGTCACTGGTCCTTGCATGGCTAGCCTATGGACAAGAACAGGACCTTTACAATCGCCTCGATCAGTTCCCGACTGCAGAGCTGAAGAGACAAGCAGCGTACATGCTCAAAATCAACGAGAGCGAAAACTTTACTGAACGACAACTACAACGGATCGAATCGTATCTGGAAAACGATTCTTCGCAGAGCTCTAACGAGTAGCTACAAATTCGAATCGAATCGGTTTCTACGCGCGCAGAAAACCTTGACTCTCCAAGTAATCAATGACTTGTGTAGCAAGTTCTCGAGCCGTCGGCTTGTCGGCACTCAGTACTAATTCGGGATCTTCCGGTGTTTCATAGGGCGAGTCGACTCCTGTGAAATTGGGCAGTTCACCTCGACGGGCTTTTTGATATAGGCCTTTAGTATCTCTTGCTTCGCAAACGTCAAGCGGAGTATCGACGAATATCTCAATGAACTCAGACTCCTCCACAAGCTCTCGAGCCATTTGTCTTTCGTTTCGAAATGGGGCTATCAAGCAAACAATCGTGATCAAGCCAGCGTCCACAAAGAGCTTGGCAACTTCGGCGACTCGCTTTATGTTTGCAATGCGATCAGCGTCGGTAAATCCAAGATCGCGACTCAAACCATGCCGCACGTTATCTCCATCCAAGATGTAGCAGTGTTTTCCGCGTTGAACCAGCACTTCCTCAACCATTCCAGCAATCGTAGACTTGCCCGACCCCGACAGTCCGGTGAACCAGAGGAGGCACGGCTTTTGATCTAGTCGTTTCCCGCGTTGCTCTTTATCTACCTGGAAGGATTCCCAAGGAATGTTCGCAGCCCGTCGGAGACTGAACTCGATCATTCCGGCACCTACGGTTTCGTTGGAAATCCTGTCGATGAGAATGAATCCCCCAAGACTTCGATCAACTCGGTAGGATTCGAAAACGACCGGTCGCGCCAACTCTAATTTGACTGACGCAATCTGGTTGCGAATGAGCGTTGTGGCTGGTTCCTGTGCCAGAGTAGTTACGTTTACAACATAGTCGAGTTTGAGAATGCGGGCATTCGTATTCTGCGTGGCAATCTTCAGCGTGTACTGTCTATGTGGAAACATAGGTTCGTCGCCAAGCCAAATCAACTTGGCTGCGAATTGGTCGCTCAATTCAGGTGGTTCTGCAGACGTCGCTACAACATCTCCTCGACCTAAATCCATGTCTCGGTCCAGTTGCAATGTCACTGCTTGACCAGTCGTTGCCTGAGTCGTCTCTGTGTCACCATGCCAGAGAGATGCCACCTTCGCAGTTGAGCCCGATTTGCATCCAACAATCTCGTCGCCGATTCGAACTTCGCCTGACGAGACAGTACCGGTGTAGCCTCGGAAATCGGGAGTTGGTCGGCTGACCAGCTGCACTGCCATTCGAAATGGTCGCTCACCACCTAGCTTCTCCGCGGAGACCGCATCAAGGCAATTGACAACGGTCGGTCCCTCATACCAGGGTGACTTGCTCGAAGGCTCGAGAATGTTGTCTCCGCGCAGCGCGGAAACAGGGATAAATTTGACCGATTCAAAACTTAGGTTGGACGTGAAGTCTCGATAGCTCTCAATGATCGATTCAAAGCAATCCTTGCTCCAATTCACCAAGTCCATCTTGTTGACGGCAACAACGACGTGCGGAACGGCAAGTAGGTCGAGGATGCAGCTGTGGCGTTTAGTCTGGTCGACGATTCCATTTCGCGCATCTACTAGCAACACTGCGACAGAAGCTGTCGATGCACCCGACGCCATGTTGCATGTGTATTGCTCGTGTCCAGGCGCGTCGGCCACGAGATAACGACGGTTTGAAGTCGCGAAGTGCTTGTAGCCCACATCGACTGTAATTTGTTGCTCGCGTTCCGCTTGCAATCCGTCAATCAATAGAGCGAAATCGGGGTCGTCGCCCTGTGTTCCCCATCTCTTGCTTTCATTCGCCACTGTCGCCATGTGGTCGGCAAATACCTGACTTGCATCGTGCAGAAGTCGACCAAGCAATGTGGACTTTCCATCATCCACGCTGCCACAAGTGACAACTCGCAATGGGGCACGGTGGCGATCGGTCTCGGACATCACGGTTAGAAGTAACCTTCTACTTTCCGTTTTTCCATGGATCCGATTTGATCGAAGTCGATCAGTCGAGCATTGCGTTCTGAATTTGTGGCAGTTTGCAATTCCGCGACAACTTCTTGAACTGTGCTGGCGGAGGATTCGATTGCCCCTGTCAGCGGATAGCATCCCAAAGTCCTAAAGCGCACGGTTCTCGTCATTGGTTGCTCGCCGGGATTCAGCTCCATACGCTCGTCCGCGCACACAATCAATGTGCCCTCCCTCTCGACAACTTGCCGTTCCCGTGCAAAGTACAGTGGTACTACTTCAATCTGCTCCTCGTGTATGTATTGCCATACGTCCAGCTCAGTCCAGTTCGAGAGCGGGAATACCCGCAAGCTCTCACCTGGTCCTAGTTGCGTATTGAAGAGGTTCCAAAATTCGGGACGTTGCCTAGTTGGGTCCCAACGATGACCCTTGTCACGAATCGAGAAAATCCTTTCCTTCGTGCGAGACTTTTCTTCGTCGCGTCTCGCGCCTCCAATTGCTGCATCGAATTCGTGCTCATCCAGTGCTTGTATTAGTGCTTCCGTCTTCATAACGTTGGTGTGAACATTGGATCCTGACGAGAACGGATTAATGCCACGACGGAGTCCTTCTTCATTGATATGTACCACTAGCTCGATTCCGTCTGTGGACGCAAGTCGGTCTCGAAAGTCGTACATTTCTGGAAATTTCCACGTCGTATCGATATGAAGCAGCGGGAAGGGCGGCAATTGTGGCGCAAACGCTTTCTTGGCAATGTGCAGCATTGCACAGGAGTCTTTTCCCAGAGAGAAAAGCATGACTGGACTTCTGCACTCAGCGGCCACTTCCCGAAAAATGAAGATGGCCTCAGCCTCTAGGTGTTGGAGATGGGCTGTTAACAAGATGGTCGCTGCTAAAAGGGGCTAGGTCAGAATAGTCAATGCAATGGAAAGTTCAAATCAAGTCAATCGGTTCGACAAGGGGACTTTTCATATCTCATGCTCGAATAGTTCATAGCCGGCGCGCCTCGTCAATGAACGCTTGCACCATTTGACGAATCGTTCGACTCAATTTGGTAGCGGCGATCTCGTTATAGCGATACGAACTCTCGTCCATATAAATGTGTTGGGCAAGCTCCAATTGCACCGCATGAATACCGCGAGAGGGACTTCCATACGTGCGCGTGATGTAGCCTCCCGTAAATCGACCATTAAGAACAGCCGAATAGTCGGATTGGTGCGCAACGCGATACACAGCATTCTCTAGACCACTATCACAGCTCACGCCGCCGTTTGTGCCGAGGTTCAAGTCTGACAGTACACCCTGAAAAAGATGGGGAATCTCCGATCGAATAGAGTGCGCATCCCAGAGCAACGCATAACCGTGCTTTTCGCGAAGGCTGGAAAGCGCTTGACTAAGCTTGTTGTGATACGGCTTCCAGTAGGTCTCCACACGCATGCGCTGCTCGTCAGGTCCACAATTCTCATCGGGTTTGTAGATGCCTAGGCCAGCAAACGTAGCAGACGGACATAGACCGGTCGAGACCTGACCTTCATAGAGCGCGGCATCCGTAGGTGGTCGGTTTAGATCAACCACATATCTAGAGAACTTAGCCGCGAGAACGCTAGCTTCTATTTCTCCTGCAAATCCGTAGAGTTTTCTCACGTGCCAATCTGTATCTGGAAGCTCGAGTCCAACTTCCGTCATTCGTTCTGACATGCCTGGTGCCAGCTCACGGCCGTCATGCGGAATGCTAATTAGGAGAGGCGATTCGCCTGAGCAAAAGGAGTAGGTGTCGCTCACTAGCCCATACTTGGCAGTATCGCCTTGACCAGTGGACAGAAATCGCCGGCATTTATTACCTTGGCAAGTTCTTCAATATCTTCCGAGAGTGATCGGTCGGTCGTATAGGAGTCCGAGATAGCCCGCACTTGCTGCAGGGTATTTTCTATGGCACCCGAAGACTTCAGTGGCCGATGGAATTCGATTCCTTGAGCAGCAGAGAGCAGCTCGATCGCTACGATGCGTTGGCAATTGTCGACCATGTCGTGTAGTCGTCGTGCTGCGTAGGTTGCCATGCTCACATGGTCTTCCTGATTGGCAGAAGTGGGGATGCTATCCACGCTCGCAGGCTGTGCGAAGGCTTTGTTTTCCGATGCCAGCGCAGCCGCGGTCACCTGTACGACCATGAATCCAGAATTCAATCCACAGTCTTCAACGAGGAAGGCGGGAAGGCCGCTGAGATTCGAGTCCATGAGAAGTGCAGTCCGACGCTCGGACAGCGATCCGATTTCGGCGATGGCAAGGGCAAGGTAATCAGAAGTAAGCGCAACGGGCTCTGCATGAAAATTGCCCCCTGACAAGATTGCATCGCTGTCCACAAAAACCAGCGGATTGTCTGTGACTGCGTTTGCTTCAATTTCGAGCGTGTCGGCTGATTGGTGAAGACTATCCAGGCAAGCTCCCACCACCTGCGGCTGGCAGCGAATTGAATAGGGATCCTGCACGCGAGGGCACGACACATGCGATGCTCTAATTTCGCTTCCTTTCATGAGCTCAAACAGCAATGAACCGACTTGCTGCTGTCCATGGTGACCTCTAACTCTATGAATGCGCTCATCGAACGGCGTGTCGCTGCCTTGAACGGCATCGGTCGTCATCGCACCCGCGACGATGGAGGCTGCAATTGCATGCTCCAACCGAAACAAAGCGGCTATCGCTAGTGCAGTCGACACCTGGGTTCCGTTCAATAACGCCAATCCTTCTTTTGGTTGCAATTTCAACGGCTCGATTTGAGCCTGCTTGAACGCCTCAGTAGCGGAGAGAATCTGACCCTTGAAGGAGACACTTCCTTCGCCAATCAAAGCAGACGCGATGTGCGCAAGAGGCGCAAGATCGCCGGATGCACCGACCGATCCTTGGGAGGGTACAATAGGATAGATTTCGTGATTGACTAGTGCGCATAGCGCCTCAATCAATAGCGGTCGCACACCGGAGTAGCCCTTAGCCAATGCTGTCGCTTTTAGAAATATTGAAAGCCGCACGACGTCATCGGATAGTCGGTTGCCGACGCCTGCGGCGTGAGATCGAACAAGATTGTGCTGCAGCTGCACAAGTTGGCTGGAGTCGATGCTCTTTGTCGCTAACTTTCCAAATCCTGTGTTGATTCCGTATGCGGTGTCGCCGCTCTGCACGAACTGCTCTACGAACTTTTGAGATTTCTTGACGCCTGAGCGTGCGCTCTCACCCAGTCTTAACCGTACAGGGCCTTGCCAAACTTGACGAAGTTCGGCTAGCGAAACGGAATGTCCGTCGATCTCAAGGGTCATGAGATTGAGACTCGCTCAAGCTAGTCCGAGTACATGGGCAATACAAGCTCATTTTCCTGTGCACAGTCGATTGCCGACTCATAGCCGGCATCTGCATGACGCAGTACCCCGCTGGCTGGGTCATTCCACAAGACGCGGGAAATTCGACGGTCTGCATCGTCGGTACCGTCGCACACGATGACCAATCCAGCGTGTTGCGCATACCCCATTCCCACGCCTCCACCGTGATGTATGGAAACCCACGTAGCGCCACTGGCGACATTCACCATTGCATTGAGAAACGGCCAATCGGATACGGCGTCGGAACCATCGCGCATGGCCTCCGTCTCACGGTTTGGGCTTGCCACAGACCCGCTGTCGAGGTGGTCTCTCCCTATGGCGATAGGTCCGGTCAGTTCACCCGTTCTAACCATGTCGTTGAAGGCAAGACCGAGTTTGTCCCGTTGGCCTAGTCCAACCCAACAAATGCGTGAAGGCAATCCTTGAAAGTGAATTCGTTCCCTCGCAGCGTTTAGCCAAGTGTGAAGGTGTCTATCGTAGGGGTAGAGCTCTTTGACTTTTTCGTCGGTCTTGTAAATGTCTTCTGGATCACCCGACAGGGCCACCCAGCGAAACGGACCAACGCCCCTGCAGAAGAGCGGACGTACATACGCGGGTACGAAACCAGGAAAGTCAAATGCGTTAGTGACACCTTGGCCGATTGCAACTTGACGAATGTTGTTGCCGTAGTCAAACGTTGGAATCCCGGCTCTGTGAAATTCGAGCATCGCACGAACGTGCACTGCAATGGAATCCGATGCGGCGGCAGCAACTTCATCTGGATGGTCTTGTCGCATTTGAACCCACTTCTCGACGGTCCAACCCATAGGCAGATAGCCATTGGCCGGATCGTGCGCCGAAGTCTGGTCGGTGACAGCGTCTGGTCGTATGCCACGTTCGGCGAGTTTAGGAAGAATCTCGGCGGCGTTGCCTAGCAACCCTACTGAAATGGCCTCTCCTGTGCTGGTGGCGTCGTTGATGATTCGAAGAGCATCTTCGAGATTCTCCGCCCGTTGATCAAGATAGCCCGTCTCCAGTCGCTTGTCGATGCGGTCCGATTGGCATTCGATCGCGAGCAGCGAAGCTCCCGCCATGGTCGCAGCGAGAGGCTGTGCTCCTCCCATGCCTCCGAGTCCGGACGTCAATATCCACCTCCCGCGCAAATTTCCGCCATAGTGCTGACGCCCCATTTCGACAAAGGTTTCGTATGTGCCCTGAACGATGCCCTGGCTGCCAATGTATATCCATGATCCGGCGGTCATTTGGCCAAACATCATCAAGCCTTTGCGATCAAGTTCGCGGAAATGTTCCCAGTTGGCCCATGCTGGAACTAGGTTAGAGTTGGCGATCAACACTCGAGGCGCATCTTCGTGCGTCTTGAGCACTCCCACTGGTTTGCCAGACTGTACTAGCAAAGTCTGATCGAGTTCAAGTTTTCTGAGCTGCTCAACGATAGCGTCGAAGCATTCCCAGTTGCGAGCCGCTTTTCCTATGCCACCGTAGACGACCAACTCATCGGGATTCTCACCTACATCCGGGTCTAGGTTGTTCATGAGCAGCCGCAGGGGTGCCTCGGTTAGCCAGCTCTTTGTCTGCAAATTGGTGCCATTGGGTGCTTTTACAGGGCGAGGCTTGCTTTTGCTCATTGCTCCAACTTCCTAAGGTCTAATGTGTTGCCAAGTCTGCAAGGTAGGAATTGCGAATGGTTTGCGTGCTGCGGAGTATTCAAGCGGCAATCCACAGATTGTCAACGACTTTCGCGTATTCCGATGCAATGCATTGGTGTTCAACATGCATGCCGTCAATGACCTTCCAGCTGCCTGCAACCATGACGCGGCTAATCGGTAGGTTTAATCCCGAGAAAACAAGCGCATCCAGGATGGATTCCGATGCGTGCCCAGCCAACATAGGGTGATCGAGATCAAGCACGACTAGATCGGCAGGAAGTCCAATCTGCAATTCATTAGCCTTGTTTCCACAGGCTTGTGCTCCTCCCTCAAGGACTTTCTCAAGCAGGTTTCGACCACAGTGATTGTGTGGTACCGAAGCTACATTCCGTGAAAGGCTCGAGAGTCGTTGACCGTATTCGAGCAATCTCAATTCCTCGAACGGATTCAGGAGACGTGACTGTCAGATCCTATGGCAATGCGTCCTTCCAGCTCAAGAAAGGCGCGCAAAGGAAATATTCCGTCCCCAAGGTTCGCTTCGGTCGTTGGGCACAAGCAAACAACCGCATTGCTCATTGCCATGGATTCGAGCTCATCTGGGGTTACGTGCGTAGCGTGAACGAGGCACCAGTGTTCATTCGGCGCGAATTCTTTAAACAGCCATTCAACTGGTCGGGCTTGGTGCTGCATCAAGCACTGCTCGATTTCCGCAGTCTGCTCTGCTATATGAATGTGCAGCGGACATTGCTTGTGCTCTGCAAGGGCAGCGAGTTTCATTAGCGATTTCTGTGACACTGCGCGCAAACTATGTGCACCAACCCCTACATTCGTGGTGTCAGAGGATCGAGTTCGAGCTGATTCGAAGTGCTCAACGTACTCCGAAATGTCCATTGCAAATCTGCCTTGTTCGTCTAGCGGGCCGGTCTGACCGAAGCCTGCTCGTTCATAGAGGATCGGCACATAGGCGAGACGTATTCCAGTGTCTTCCGCTGCATCAAAAATGGCCTCAGACATCCTACCGACTGCCATTGCATCTGAAGAATCTCGATGAAGGTAGTGAAATTCGGCAACCGACGTATAACCACTTGCCAGCATTTCGCTGTACGCTTGACGAGCAACTGAAGTGAGGTCTTCAGGACTAATCAAATTGGCGAGTCGATACATCTGCACGCGCCAACTCCAGAAATTGTCTTTGCCTTCAGGTCCTTGGTGTTCACAATGGCCAGCCAATGCTCGTTGAAACGCGTGGCTATGTGCGTTTGCAATCCCCGGAATGATTGCGTCAGCGACAAAGTCGCCGGGCTCAGCTTGGCAGTCAGGCTGGATTGTCTGCACCAATCCATCAGCAATAGTGAGACGAACGTTTTCGTTCCACCCGTTGGAGAGGAATGCTTTTTGGGCAAATAGATTGGTCACGCCAAGAAGAACTTGTAATGCATGTATGTCGAGCGGTAAGCGGCATCAGCGATTCTATCGCTTACAGTCAAGCACCGTGCTGAGAGTCGAACACTGAAGATTGGAGTAATTGCTATTGGTGTAACTGGGTTTTCATTATGCGAGCAATAGGCTTAGCGGAATAATGCTTCGATAATGGTGACGAAACTTCAAAGTTCCGACGAATGTCACTTGACATTGTCGCTCGTCCTTGGTGATATGACCATATTCTCGTCGCAGGTTGACTTGTCGTCATGACCCGCACGTTGCGGCCCTCCGAATCGGATCTCCTTCCCGATTCCTCGATGTTTGACGCGCTTGACAACGCGGACGCCACATATCTTGAGAAGCTAGACTCCCTTATTGATTGGGAGCGTTTTCGCGAACAGCTTGAGCGCGCGTGGCCTTGGTCACGCGACGACGCCAAGCCGGGTCGTCCCTCTTGGGACGCAACGCTGATGTTCAAGATTCTGGTCGTGGGGAAGACAAAAGGGGTTCTTTCTGACAAGGCTTTGGAGGATCTGTGTCGATTTCATGCACGGGTCTCTCGATTCCTGCGCGTACGCCCAGGGACTGGACCCGACGCTAGGACGATCCAAAGGTATCGTTCGGCACTGTATAAAGGCGGAGTCATGGAAACACTGTTCTCGGATTTGGAGCAGGCTGTTCGGAAGAAAGGATTCGAGATTCGTGATGGCAGCATGGTCGACGGAAGACTGGTTTCAGTTCCGGTGCAACGCGCAAAGAAAAGGTAGCACTAGTCAATTGAGACTCCCATTCCAGAAGTGAGCGCCGCTTCTGCCTCAGTCACTCTTGTCGTCAAATCGGCAATCTTCACGAGGACCTCAATACTAGGCGTACAACAAATCGAATACATCGTCCCGAGTAGCGTTTCCTATAGGCTGCCATTGGTTGCAATCGTGGATTCATTACAGCTACTCAAGGAGTGCAAAGCGTGCAAAATAAATCCCTCGCCCAATTTCTTGTCCATGGAGACCATAGAGTGACCAAATGGGACGTTCTTGTAACAGATGCGAACATTGCAACTATGCGATTGGGCAACGGAGCCTATGGCATTGTTAGAGATGCGGCTCTCGCGATCTCTGACGGTTGCGTCGCATGGGTTGGCCCCACCTCAGATCTTCCCAATATTGACGCTCGGCAAACGCGCAGCGTTGAAGGGAGATGGCTTACGCCTGCTCTCATCGATTGCCACACGCATTTGGTTTTTGCGGGGGACCGTGCCGCTGAATTCGAGCAACGTCTAAAGGGAGCAAGCTACGAAGAGATTGCTCGCGCTGGAGGCGGAATTCGGTCGACCGTAAATGCAACTCGAAATGCGACAAAGGAGCAATTGGTTGATTGCACGCAGACACGACTTGATTCGTTGGTTAACGAAGGTGTCGCAACCGTGGAAATCAAATCGGGATATGGTCTAGATTTCCATACCGAATTAACGCAACTTGAAGCTGCTAGAGCACTCGGGAATCTCTCTAAAGCATCTGTGGTTACAACGTTCCTTGGAGCTCACTCAATCCCGGTGGAATTCCACGAAAGAGGCGACGAGTACTTGGACTTTGTGATTGCTGATGTGCTTCCTGCTGTATATGAACGAGACCTCGCAGATGCCGTTGACGCCTACTGCGAGAGCATCGCCTTTTCTGCCGATCAGCTTGCTAGGCTCTTTGATAAAGCTAGGAGTCTCGGGTTGTCTATCAAACTGCACGCCGACCAGCTCAGTGATGGAGGTGGAGCCGAATTGGCTGCTTCCTATCGTGCACTTTCGGCAGACCATCTCGAGTACACCTCGCCTCAAGGAGTGGAAGCACTCGCCGGAACGGACACGGTCGCGGTATTGCTACCCGGAGCGTTCTTGACGCTCGGCGAGACTCAATTGCCTCCTATAGATCAGATGCGTGAATTGGGCGTTCCCATTGCGGTTTCAACGGACTGCAATCCTGGAACATCACCACTTTGTTCGTTGAGAATGGCAATGAATCTTGGTACAAGCCTCTTTCAATTGACGCCAGAGGAATGCCTTGCGGGTGTGACGTGCAATGCGGCGCAAGCGCTAGGTTTGTTGCATGATCGTGGAACTCTGGAGGTTGGAAAACGAGCCGATATCGCGGAGTGGGAGATCGAACACCCTCGTGAACTGACGTATTGGGCTGGATTGAATCAACTTAGCTCGCTAATGATCAACGGCGAACCCGTGCATTGACACCACCGACACTAGATTGTTCGTTCGAATCCTTAGCTCTTTTTCAGGAGTAAGAGAGGGCAATTTCCAACGCGGCAGCAGGGCGAAACGTAAACAAACATAAGAACTACAGAACTAGAACAGCTTGCGTATTTGCCTAATGCGTTTGGATACAAATCGATGCTGCAATTTGACCTTATTGTGGTTAATGGACCATTTGTTAGCTATGATAGCGAGCGTCCTGTTGCCTATCTGAATCCAATTTTCTTGGTTATTGGACCGAAGACACCTTATTCGTCGTGCTGCATTCAAGGGTCGTTGCCTACAAGTCTAGATGTGGGCCCAATCGAACGTGACTAGCCACAGTTTTCTGTAGATGGATAACCTCTTTCTTCACATTGGGTGTCAAAGCTACAGTCCTAGTCGTTTAGAGAAAATCCGTAAGCAACTCAGCGCTGAGTGCTCCTGCGATGTCGCGGTCTCTGCCGAATTCGTCCATATAGCTGAACTAAATCGCCCGCTAAGCGAACGCGAAGAGCAAATCGCACACTCGTTGCTTAGCTATGGACCGGAGAGCGGGCACAGAGTTAAATCGGGCGAGCCACAGTGCATCGTGGTACCTCGCCTCGGAACGATATCGCCTTGGTCGAGCAAAGCAACCGACATTTTCCAACTCTGCAATCTCGGCGCGGTCAACAGGATTGAACGAGGTGTGAGATGGTATGTAGAGCCTTGGATGCCCGAGTTTGTCCCATTGCTGCATGATCGCATGACGGAAACCGTGCTGCTTGACAACGATCTCGGCAGGGTTTTCGCCGGTTTCGAACCGGGTCAATTGCGGCGCATCGAACTAGGCCCAAATCCACGTGTGACATTCAATGAACTGAATCGCGATTTGGGTCTCGCACTCACAGAGGACGAAATTGAGTATTTGATTCAGGTCTACACAAGGTTGGATCGTGCACCAACGGACGTGGAACTGATGATGTTCGCACAGGCCAACTCGGAACACTGCAGGCACAAGATCTTCAATGCTTCTTGGCTGATCGATGGAATTGAATCCACTCAGTCCCTGTTTCAGATGGTTCGCAGCACGACTGCGGCAATCAATGGATTGGGTATTCGCTCGGCATACCAGGACAATGCTTCCGTGATCGATGGTCTGTGCACTCAACGCTTTTGTGTGACCCCTCAGAGCCGGGAGTACGAACTTGTAGACGAACCTGTCGACACCTTGATGAAGGTCGAGACTCACAACCATCCCACAGCCATTTCACCCTATCCGGGTGCCGCGACTGGGTCTGGAGGAGAGATTCGCGACGAAGGAGCGGTCGGATCAGGTTCCAAGCCCAAAGCAGCATTGGTTGGGTTTACAACTTCACACTTGGAAATTCCAGGCAATCTGCAACCATGGGAACTGAAGGCTGGCAAACCCAGCAGAATCGCGTCTGCCTTTGAAATCATGACTGACGGTCCTGTGGGAGCGGCATCCTACAACAACGAATATGGCAGGCCAGCGTTGGTTGGTTATTTTCGAACCTTTGAGGCAAATGTTGTAGGCGGCGACAACCAACGATGGGGCTACCACAAGCCCATCATGATTGCTGGTGGTTTGGGATCTACTTTCCGATCTCACATACAAGGCGGAACTGTACAAGGTAGGTGCGCTTTGGTAGTTTTGGGTGGACCTGCAATGCTTATTGGGTTGGGTGGCGGAGCCGCGTCAAGCATGAGTTCCGGGCAGTCCACAGCTGACCTTGACTTTGCTTCCGTACAGCGTGACAACGCCGAATTGGAACGCAGGTGCCAAGAAGTAATTGATCGCTGTACTGCCGCGCTCGACAGCAACCCAATTGTCTTCATTCACGACGTGGGTGCTGGAGGACTCTCCAACGCTTTTCCTGAACTAATCCACGACCTCGGAGTAGGAGGCCAGTTTGAACTTCGAAAGGTCCCGAATGCTGATATGGGCATGTCGCCGATGGAGATTTGGTGCAACGAAGCCCAGGAACGCTATGTACTAGCAATATCGGACCACAAGATGCAGCTGTTTGAGGACATCTGCAGACGTGAGCGCTGTCCATTTGCGGTAGTTGGCCATACGCTAGAGCAATCTCGGATAGAACTCACCGATTCTCTACTCAAAGAACGACCGATAGACTTGGAGCTTGATGTCATCTTTGGCAAGCCGCCAAAGATGCAGCGTGTGTTTGCTACAAGCACGAGATTAGCGCGAAAGCTCGATCTTAGCCAGGCAGGTCTGGATGAAGCCATTGAACGGGTTCTGCAGTTTCCCTCTGTTGGATCGAAGAAATTCCTCGTAACTATCGGAGACAGAAGCATTACGGGCTTGATAGCACAGGAACAAATGGTGGGTCCCTACCAAGTACCTGTAGCTGACGCCGCGGTCACCATTGCTGGCTACAACACCTACGCTGGAGAGGCAATGGCTATGGGAGAGAGATCCCCACTGTCTGTGGTGAACCCTGCAAGTGCATCGCGGATGGCCATCGCAGAAGCATTGACCAATCTGGCTTCGGTGCGAATTGAGAGCCTCGAGCGGGTTGTTGTTTCTGCAAATTGGATGGCCGCTGCGGGATTCGAAAACGAGGATCAAGCATTGCACGAAGCCGTCTCGGCGGCAACAACCTTGTGTCGGGACTTGGGGATCGCAATCCCTGTTGGAAAGGACAGCCTTTCCATGCGCACGCAGTGGGAAGACGGCGACACAGAGCAGGAAGTAGTTTCACCTGTTTCGCTGGTAGTCTCCGCATTCGCACCTGTCCCGGATGTGCGGAACGTGCTAACTCCTCAATTGATGGGCATCGGCAGTGAATTGTTGCTGGTGGAGCTTGGTGAACAGTACCGTTTGGGCGGAAGCGCTCTAGCTCAAGTCTATGGTCAGCTAGGTGACAACACTCCGGATGTTGAAAACTCGTCAGCACTTGCAGCTTTGGTCAGATTAGCTCTTGCCGTTCACGACCGGGGCTTGGCACTCGCGGCGCACGATCGTTCAGATGGTGGTCTGCTTGCGACGTTGCTTGAAATGTCGATTGCGGGACGCGTTGGGTTGAATCTGGACCTTCATGGATCCTGGCAAGAGCAATTGTTTGCGGAGGAAGTCGGCCTGGTTTTTGAGTGTGTCCCGTCCAACTCACCCTTGATCACTGATCTTGCTGAACAGTCCGGACTAATTTGCCGTCGCATTGCAACTACAACAGACGACGAGGCCATTGCCATCACAATCAACGGGAATATTGCCTATCGCAATTCGGTTTTCGAATTGGAGAGACTTTGGTCTCGAACAAGCCACTTGATGCAGAGACTTCGTGACGATTCAGACTGCGCCGACTCAGAACATCGACTAATTGGGTCGGGCGACGCTGGACTAAGCGAACAACTCACCTTTGCAATTGAGCAACCGAGTGACCTAAAGACTAGGAGCGCCGGCTCGTGTCCTCGGGTAGCGATTCTGCGCGATCAAGGCGTGAATGGACAGATTGAAATGGCAGCAGCTTTTCACGCCGCAGGATTCGCTTGTGATGATGTCCACATGACCGACTTGTTCGAGGGACGCGTTTCGTTGAATGACTATCAGGTATTGGCCGCTTGTGGCGGATTTTCGTATGGCGACGTCCTTGGAGCCGGCGGAGGATGGGCAAAATCCATCCTATTCAACGATCAGGTTAGATCAGAATTCGAGGCATTCTTTGAGCGCAGCGACAGCCTAACTTTGGGCGTCTGCAATGGTTGCCAGATGCTTGCGTTACTGCACTCACTCATTCCTGGGTCCAACCATTGGCCCATGTTTGAGAGGAATCAGTCTGATCAGTTTGAGGGACGAACGATTCAAGTGCGTGTAGAGGAGTGCGATTCACCTTGGCTCAGTCAAATGGCTGGAAGTCAAATTCCAGTTCCGGTAGCACACGGGGAAGGGCGTGCCGTGTTCAAGGACGACCACTCTCGCAACGAGCTAGACGCGAGCAATCGAGTGGCGTTTCGGTACGTCAATGGGATTGGAGAGCCAACGGACATATACCCATTGAATCCCAATGGCTCAACCGACGCCATAGCTGGGACGGTCTCCGCAGATGGAAGAGTGTTGATTCTCATGCCGCACCCAGAACGTGTGTATCGGACTATTCAAAATTCGTGGGTCGATCCAGCACTTCGCAATCGAGAATACAGCCCCTGGTTCCAATTGTTCCGTAATGCATGCCGAGCACTTGATTGCTAGTTTGATTGTCGACCGGGGCGAATTGGTCCTTTAACTACTACAGCGGTCTCAGCAGCACATTTCGCGACGTAGCGTCCCAGTACACAGGCTCATGCTAACGACTACCACTCCAAGTAATTGAGCTCAACTCTTTCATTGGTACGCATTCCTCCGGACGAGCAATCAAACTATCTGACACATTTGTCAAATCCTCGGTAGACAAAAGAATTTGCAGATCCATCCACAGAGGCTTGGATTGTTATCTGGCAACCTTCCTAGATTTGGTATAGTTAGGATGCAAAAAATGTAATTTATAGGTATTTAATGCATCCAGACTATACTTTCTTTCTGTCCACCAGGGGTTTCCAATAAATACGCAAGAATGTGTCTCGCAGATGAGAAATATGGTTCCCGGAGGACTAAATACACCAAGATTCCACTAAGCCGAAGGAATCTGGCTGAAGTTGTCCGATGCGCTCCCGAAATCTTTCGGATCGACGATGTTGTCGAAGCGCTATCAATTGGCCGAACTCAAGCAACTAGTCTGTTGTCCCGATGGACACAACAAGGTTGGCTGCGCCGCGTTGGTCCTAGCGCGTATGTAGCTGCCCCAATTGGATTGCTCGACAATGCGGTTGTTCTTGACGATCCTTGGGTGTTGGTTCCGGTGATTTACTCGCCAGCTTATGTCGGCGGATGGAGCGCTGCAGAATATTGGGATCTCACTGAACAGATTTTTAACGCCGTCGTAGTGATGACTCTGAAATCGATTCGAGCACGAAAACAGGTCCATCATGAAACTCAATTTGTGCTACGTCGCATTCAAAAACAAAGGTTCTACGGCTTAGCAACGGTCTGGCGGGGAAGTACAAGAGTGTTTGTGTCAGACATCCATCGCACGATCATAGACCTTTTGAATACACCATCGATCGGTGGAGGATTTCAGCATGTGGCCGATTGTGTAAGAAACTATCTCCACAGTGAACATCGCGACGATGGAATATTGATCAATTACGCAAAGCATTTTGAAAACGGTGCTGTGGTTAAGCGCCTTGGCTTCTTGGCTGAGAGAGAAGGTGGATCGGATGAATTGGTCGCCGCATGCCGGCATGCCATTACCTCAGGAAATGCCAAATTGGATCCCATGCTTGAGTGTCCTCGTCTTGTTAGCAAATGGAACCTTTGGATTCCGGCAAGCTGGAAGTAGTGAGTGAGCGGTTGTTTCGTAGGAACAAGGCATCAAGTGCGTAATCCCCGATATTCGCAATTCGTGTATTACCAAAGCACTGGTTTCTCGGTAGATTGAGAATAATCGGTAGTCTTGAGCATGGGAGTGCTGTCCGCCCGCAAGTGTACCTGAGTGTCGTTGATTGGGGTTGTGCTTCCTCGCGAGAGACTCGAGTGCCCTAAGTAGTTGTAGAAATACGAAAAGCCCTGACCGCTCAGTAGGCACTCATCCCCAGAGATTGATCTCCGCTACTAGCCATAGCATCTTGTTGTGTAAATTGCACGTCCCGAGTGACTAGTAATGTTGTCTAATACGAATGCCGGTTGATTGGAGATGCTAGCTTATGCGGTTATTTCGCCATTTTGGCTCGCTGATTATTGGAGCAATAGCTGGCGGAATTGTAGTTGCTGGTGCGTTCGTCTTGTTCCAACTACTTGCAACTGGAGAGAAGACTCGCACGCATACTCCATTCGCGCCAATCTCCTCGGAGGATTCCATAACTAGCTCCCGCGAGAGTGTGAAGACTGACTTTTCCACACTGCTCAATGCGGCGCAAGACTTTGAAACTTCCAGTGCACTTTATCAATCGCTAGCCGCCGCTGACCGGGCAGATCTCTTGGAGCTTATTGTGCAGTCCAAGAGAATTCCCTCTTCCCGGAATCGACTCACCGTTCAGGGAGCAATTTTTCAGCGGCTTGCTGCACTAGACCCCAATGAGGCAATACGCCAGGTTGAGAATGTCGATTTGTACTATCGCAATGAGGTCTATTCCCGCATTTTTGCGGAGTGGTCTCTTTCTAATCTAGAAGCGGCCGTAGCCTCCGCTGGCACTCTAGACCGCAAGCTACAGAAGATTGCGCTTGAAGCAATTCTCCAAACTAGAGACGACCTGTCGGATTCGCGTCGTCAGGAAATAGCGAAAAGCTTCAGTTATGGAGATTTGGCTTCTAGGCTGATAAATGAATCCCAAACACTCGAGCTAGTAGATGACCCTGAAGCCGCATGGAATGCACTAGTTGGTGACGGCTTTGACTTGGTATCTCAGATTGATTTGGCCACAGACATTGCGGAACAGTGGATAGTGACGGGAGGGTTCGAAGTTCTGCCTCAAATCCTTGAGTCAATATCCGGAAAATCAGGTTACGACATCCTACTAGAAAGGCTCATCGTCAACGCTACGGAGTCACGTCCTCAAGAATTTCTTGATTTCGCACTAGGGCTTGATGAGAGCAGGCGTGGCTATGTGCTAAGTCGTATTTCAAACGTTTGGAGTAGAACGGATCCGTTGACTGCGGCACAAGCGATAGCAGCTTCGAAGCAGGACCAAAGCATGAGAATATACCTCGAAATGATTCTGCGTCAATGGGCACGGTCGAATCCACAGGAAATGTTTGAGAAACGCGGTATGTTTTCACGAGATGTGCAATTGCAGGCGTTGGAGTATGCAATAGCGGAGATCGCCAAGACCAATCCGGATATCGCAATTCATCAACTGAATAGTCTGGCAGATGAGTGGGACGATACCTCAACACTCGCAAGATCTCTAGTGAATGGATGGGCAGAGGCGGATCCTCAAGCCGCGTTGGAGTGGGTAATGTCTGCATCCGAGGACTTTGGTCCACGGTATTCATCTTTGTTGTCTGACGTCTTGGCCAAGTTGGTTCACATCAAGCCACTCGAAGCGTTCGCTATCGCAACAGCTCAGCCACTTCTTCCTTACGGCGACGCAATAGAAGCGCGATTGATCCGAGAACTTTCACGTACTGACTTAGTTGCTGCTGTTGAAATGCTGCCTCAGGTAAGAGACGAGTTTAGGAGTAGTGCATATTCCTTCGTGGCCTTTGCTCTTGTAAGTGATGCCAAGGTGAACCGCGCGCTGGAATTGGCACGTAGCTTGCCCGATTCTGAACAAAATGAATACTTGAACAACGTGATTTGGAATTGGGCACGATTAGAACCTGAGGAACTTTTCAATGCAATAGGAGAACTTCCAGGTGAAGAAGCCAAATCGATGGCTGCGTACTACTTGTTAGGCTACCATGCAAGTACTCCGGTGTTGAGCAATGAACAGTTAGACCACGCGAAGACATTCCTGAACGAAGAGCATTTAGAACGAATTAGGAACTCTCAATAGTGACTGTTTTGGACTGAGCACCCAGTCTTTTCCAAATGCACGCAATCTTGGTTGTCACAACACACTCGGAGCGTGAGAAGCCTATGTCACCATTGGAAACTAGATTGTTTGTGGTGCACCAGGTTCAACTAAGCGACCAGTCACGTAGTCTTAAGCTCTTGCTGTAGCAAATTTGACGAGGTTCGTGGCAAGCCTCCATTCCATAGTGTCTAGGCGCTAGAGTGGTATTGTTACCTACATTCTTGAACAGTTTTGTCGCACATGGGTAGCTGTCCTTGCGGGTTTGCTGCTTTCCTTAGGCAATCTGGGTCGATTACCAATCCGCCCTCACCAAACCCGTATTCTGCTAGTGTGGCGTTCGGTGCCAATTCAAGCGACCTGAAAATGGCTTTTGCACAATGTTCCGTCGAGTGAACGACGAGGACATCCCATGAGCCTTTATGAACTTGAGGGGAATCGGGTCAGAACAGAAGGGGACGTCTGGGTTGCCCCAACGGCTGTCGTCATTGGAAGGGTATTGCTCAAGCACAATTCCAGCGTCTGGTGGGGAGCAGTTCTACGTGGAGACTACGAACCCATTGTCGTCGGTGAGGCCTCGAACATTCAGGACAACAGCGTGATTCACATGGACGAAGACTATCCGGTGACAATTGGTAATCGCGTCACAGTTGGCCATAAAGTCGTGCTGCACGGCTGCACAATCGGCGATAACAGCTTGATTGGCATTAATTCCGTTGTTATGAATGGCGTACAGATCGGCGAAAACTGCCTAATTGGGTCCAACACTCTCATCACGGAGGACAAGCAAATACCCCCAGGAAGCCTTGTTCTGGGATCTCCAGGCAAAGTGGTCAGAGAGCTGTCGGCGGCCGAAATCGAGGAATTGACGGAGTTTTCAGAGAGATACGTGCGAAATTCAGCAAGGTACAGAATGTCCCTCAAAGAGCAGGCCGCATTTTCCGCCTAAAACTGTACCACTTGAACTGCAAATCTCAAGTGATCTATTCTGAGTCCATGTAGGTCCATTTGACCGCATCGGCAAATACATAGTCAGCATTTGATTCGTTGCTAAGAGAGACCTTGGCGACACCAGGTTCTTCAATATCTAGCACACCTAGCTCATTCCAACCTTCGTGCCAGTCTTCTTGATCTCGGTCTAATTCCCAGTCTTGGCGTCCAACTGAAACACTCATCTCGTAATTGCCATTCCTAGCGGTGGATGGAAAGTGGTAGGAGAGCGACCATCTGCCGCTGCGAAACAGTTCGGCGTTGAAGGAAATCTCCTGAGTAGGCCGTTTACTTGTGTTCGCGAACACATAGGTATGTCGGTATCGACCCCAACAAGCCCCCCATGTGCTTCGTGCCCAAACACCGGTGTGTGTCTCAAGGAAGGACGCAATTGGCAAATCGTTGTCATGCCCTTTCTCACGGGGATAGAAACTGCGAAAGAGTGTGGATCCAAACATTGCCAAGCCTCCGCCGGAGGAGGGCTTTCTACTAGCAAATTCAAATCCGGGATCCAAGTCGTCGACTACGATGACATTTGGGTCTATTTCTGATCTCCATTGGGACGGGACTAGCGAATACCCTTGGGAGTCGTCGATGGACTCCACGAGGTCGTTAGGCAACGATTCCACATTTTGAACTGGAATTTCCAATGTGCCACGGTTGAGCGACAGGAATGTGTTTGCGTCAATCGCGCCAATTCGGTTCTCGGTTCTCATGACCAGTGTGTACGAGGTCTTACCCTGAAGTTCAAATGGTCCCAACGTGTTAGTGTCGGCAAACGCTTGATGCGCAATGTTCTCAATGAACACTTCTTTAAACTCAAAGGATTCCAACCAAAGGTGCGCAGATGCATCCTCGCCACTACGTAGGTGGAGCAAGCTCATGTAATTGTTTCCTTGGTCGTCCGGTTCGTCCAATCGGACCTGTTGTACAACGGAAAATTGCACTCCTGGCAACTTGTTATTCAGCAGTGTACTTTGAATCAACGGTTGAATGCTCAAATTGTTCGACTGAAACGTACCTGAAATGAGTTTTAGGTCGACGGGCTTAGATTCAGAACTTGCCACAATTTTTGCAACGGTTGACGCGACGTTATCTTGGTTGAAGGATGCGTTGACCATCTCAGAAAACTTTTGCACTCTGAATTTCTGTTTTCTGAGGTAGTCGTCTGACTCGGGAGTTACCTGTTGGTGCGATTCGTTTTGCCTTGCGAAGAAGGATCTTTCGATCGATTCCCAAAACGAGTGTGAGTTTAAGAGCGTTTCAAGAAAATCTCTGAGGTCGTACCTGTCAATCATGCCACGGAGGGTGCGGGCGACGTACCTTAAGTTCACCGTTGTTTCGTTAGAGAGTTCATTTGCCATTTCAAAGTCGAATCGGTATTTTTGTGTCGATTCCGCGGCAAATATTGTGAGCAGCAGTTGCTCCACTACCAACTTGGCAAGCAGCGAGTGGTCGTGATGTTCACCTGTCACCGAGAGATTCTTAAGAACGCCTTGAATTACGGCATCTTCGAAGGTCTGACTGAAAATGCAATTCGTCCAGTAGTATGAGATTCCATACTCTACTTGCTCCGCGAAGAAGCCATACGCGTCATCAACCGCGCTGCGCATGTCATGCAGACGGTCGAGACGTGCGAATGGCAGTGTGGACTCTCGGAACATTAGCATCGAGTCGATCTCGAGATCAGTGCCTCTATTTTTGTTAAGCAGCGAGAGAGTCGTTGGGACCTCGACAACACTAAATTCACTGTATGGAAACTCTATTCCGTGAGAGCTCAATGTTGATATGGCTTCACTTACATAGCGAACGATTCCATCCTTAAGCAACTGGGTTTGTGCAACTCTTCTCTCGTGCCGCTTGTGGACCACCACATTTACTACCAAGTCCTCGAATGCGTGCTGTTCGACCGAAAAGTCGGAGGCTATTAGAGCCAGGGACTGGTAGCTGCCTTGTATGGCAAAGCTGTCGGTAGCTGCATCTTGGTGTCTTAGCAACTCGCCTTGTGCTGTGACTAAGCTCCACGATTCGCGTTTAAGCTCTACCCCGAGGTTCACAGCAAACGAACTGTCCGCCGAGTCGTTGTCAATATATGCGGTTGGTTGAAGCGGTCTCGGATACCAGTGACTCATTGGAGTCAGTGCGATGTAGTCCCTGGTAAAGACGCTGGATCGCTGCCCCATCAGTCGCACCATCTGTGGACTGATGTCAGAGTCAGTGCTCTGAGGAACATGATTGATCAAGTAGTAAGGATTTGGATTACCACTTGCTCTTATCGAAAGCTCGTGCTCCTCGCCATTTACGGGTTTGCAAGATGAGAGATCGAGTTCGAGAATTCCGTTGTTGTGTGTATGGACCAACGGTACTTCATTGCAAGAGATTTCTCTCACTCGCAATCCTGGATTGAGCGCAAATGAGGCCAATGATTTTGTAGTCTTGGATTGGTCTTTAGGACCCTGGTTCTGCAGCGCGATTGTGTACTTGAGATTAAGGTCCACCCGAGTTCCAGGCAATACTCGCACGTTGCCCTCGATGGACTTGACTACTGTGCGTTGCTCAAGCGTTCGCGAAGCTTCTTCGTAGGCTTGAATCCAAGTCTGTCGTTGGATGGCATCGACAATTGTGTTCGTGTGAACAGCCGCTTGGCAAACAACGCATATGGAAGTAAGTGAAATTGCTAAGGGTATGTAGAACCTGCGTTTTGCCTGGTCCGTTCGATCATGAAAGGTAGCCGTTGCCGAAATGAGAGCAATCGACAGACAGAATACAGAGAGCCAGTAGACGAAGTGCTTTGCAAAAAAGTAATCGGGCGCAATGTCCGTAGGAAATAGACTAGCTGCACTGTAGCCAAATGTGAATGACCCCAGATCCCAAGGCAGCAAGGGGCTAACAATTGCTTGAATCAACAGAATGAGTGTGGTTCCTACAAATGCGATTGCTCCACTCCTAAACACCTCACATATCAGAAGCGCTAGACTCGTCCAGAAGAACAGCGCAATGCATAGATTGATCAATACAAACACTAGCGACCACGGCTCGAACACCTCCACAATTCCAGGGTGTAGGGTTACATCGATCGCTGCTATTCCCTGATAGGCAATCGCGAGAGCAATTAGAAAGACAGCTACTAGAAGCGTGGCGGTTAGAGCTCTCGCCAGCGCCAGGAGAAAGTTGCTCGGTCCGCGATGGGTGACAACTACGCTCTCAATCGAGTCTTCACGATATTTTGGAAGACGAAG
The DNA here is from genome assembly GCA_965205545.1 of Candidatus Azotimanducaceae bacterium. GTDB lineage: Bacteria > Pseudomonadota > Gammaproteobacteria > Pseudomonadales > Azotimanducaceae > Bin55. The sequence goes on from OZ242170.1 coordinate 56,264, forward strand.
TGCGAGGACTAATGAAACCAAGATGCACAGGTAGAAAAGCAGCGGTTCATATCCGCCCATGCCGTACTTGGGATTGGATACGCCATGCATTGGGGCATACCACGACACCAAGTGATGAAATGTCCCCAAGCAAAGCGCAAAGCCAACAATGATGAGAGCAAGTAACACCAGCAGCATCGATGTCGAGACTCTTCGAAAAAGGTGCGTAAGATCGAGGAGGATCAGCGACTTGACGTTGTTTGCGGCTCCGCGCATGTTCTGGAACATCATTGAATTAGTATTCCTAACTATTTAATTTAAATGAATATTTCTTGTCTGATGCTGGACACATTGGCCATAGAATACGGACTAATACACTGCTTGTGCGAACAAGCCGATGAGTCGTAGTGGAGCCACTTTCCTCGAATTCGTTGACACTTCTTAGTACCCCGTCGCTGCCTGTCAAGCCAAGGGTTCAAGTGTCCATATTACTGTTGGAGCATTCAATTGCTTCGACCGTAGGTGGGTATTCAATGCGCTCTCGCAAATTGTGCTGACATAGGCGTCTTCCGTTAGGAACTGACCTCGTAAATGGCGCTAGCCATGTGAGTGTTCGACGGGAATTCATTGGTAAGATACCGTTGGAGTGTCCGGTGCTTAACAATGCACATCCTCCGCTCTTGTTAGTCAAGAATTGTGCTACTGGAGTCTAAAGCATGACGACTATTGGTACGCCCCTAACTAGTACCGCAACCCGTGTGATGTTGCTTGGCAGCGGCGAGTTGGGAAAGGAAGTCGTCATTGAATTGCAACGGCTTGGTGTGGAAACCATTGCCGTCGATCGCTACGACAACGCACCAGCAATGCAAGTAGCGCACCGAAGCCACACGATCGATATGTTGGACGGTTCGCAATTGAGGTCACTTGTTGAGAGCGAGAATCCTCATTTGATTGTCCCGGAAATCGAGGCGATCGCAACTTCATCGCTGAAAGATTTGGAAACCCAAGGCTATCGAGTGATTCCATCTGCCAATGCAGTGCACTTGACCATGAACCGTGAAGGGATTCGCACGTTGGCGGCGGAAACACTAAAGATTCCCGTATCTGACTACTGCTTTGCGAATTCCGAGCAGTCCTATTTGGACGGAGTCGAACAGATTGGGCTCCCATGCGTGGTTAAACCAACAATGAGCTCGTCGGGCAAGGGCCAGTCCGTGGTGCACTCCATGGATACAGCCCTTGAGTCTTGGAAGTACGCACAGGAAGGAACACGCGGTGCTGCAGAGAAAGTGATTATTGAGGAAATGATCGACTTCGACTACGAAATCACTCTCCTAACCGTCCAACATGTGAATGGGGTCGCCTATTGCGAACCTATAGGACACCGACAGGAACGAGGGGATTATCGCGAGTCGTGGCAGCCACATGCTATGAAATCCAGTGTCCTTGAAGAGTGCCAGAGAATTGCTGCGAAAGTTACTGAAGCTCTAGGTGGATGGGGTTTGTACGGCGTAGAGTTCTTCATAAGAGGCGAGCAGGTCTTCTTTAGCGAGCTGAGCCCTCGTCCCCACGATACTGGAATGGTCACTTTGGTTAGTCAGGACCTATCGGAATTCGCTTTGCATGCGCGGGCAATCCTTGGATTGCCGATTCCCGCAATTGAAAACTATGGACCATCTGCAACAGCCGTGGTCATCGTTGAGGGCAGGTCAGATCAAGTGCGTTTGGTAAGTTAGATGAAGTGTTAAGGGAACCTGGCACGCATGTCAGGCTGTTTGGCAAGCCGTTTGTTAGTGGCGAGCGGCGTATGGGTGTGGCGCTCGCGAGGGCTGATTCAGTCGATGAAGCCCGATTCAAGGCGCGCGGTGCAGCAAGCAGAATTGGCTATGCCCTGTAGGCAAACACGAGACACATAGCTTTCGCAAACGCTGCAATCTCGGTGTTCCTGCTTTCAAGCACACAACCCCTAACGCATTTCGAACATTGGCAAGGAACCAGCTGGAGGAAAAGATGTTTAAAGTTGAAGACAAGAATGGTTCGCAATTTTTGATTAATCCACATCAAATCTCGTATATTCGAGAGGTAAACAAGAAGACTCTCGAAATTGGTCTAGCTGGGATGGACATTACAGTTCAATTCTCAACGATTAGAGTATCGACGGATGGTCGGGACCCCAGACGGGTATTGGAGGATTGGGAGATCCAACTGGACAGATGGTACGCCACTAACCGGCGAGATGGGTGATGAGGTCGGGGGAGCTTCTCAACGAACAAGAGACAAATTCCAGTTCAGTGTTCAACCTAGCGTGCAATTGCGTTGGCGCGGCACGCAAACAGTTGCTAAAGATGCATCAAATCGAACCTATAATCTGAAACTAGCTTTGAGGAGAAAATGCCATGTCTCAACTAAAGTCTTGGAAAATCGCCGTTGCGTGTATTTTCAGCATTTTCCTGTTCGCAGGCTGTCAAAGCCTATCCAATTCGCAACTCGAGTTGGTTTCGCTAACAGCAGATGAGCGACAAGCCACAATAAATACTCTTTGCGAAACTGGTCGGAAGAGTGCCAATGAAGTCTACTCGTTCTGGTATCAATCAGACCAGGGTCCAAGCGAGGTCTTCTATCGGTGCCTAACGACACGTGCTGACGCGATGAGAGACCGTGAGCACCTACGCGGCGCCACTATCGTAACTACCGATAGCAGCATGATAGATTTCTTTGGCGAATTGAGCTTCTAACAGCCCACTCTCAAGTTTCTATGCCACGTGTTCAGTACTGAACACGTGGCAACCCACAACGCGTACGTGTACTGATCGCTTGGTCAGGTCAATCTACTCCAAGTCTGAACTTTAGCCTTTGCATGACAACAGTGTTTTGGGTGTGGCCGTGCACATGCACGAGCTAACGCATTAGGTCTCAATCATGAAGTCGAGTGTTTGTAATCTAATGCACATGGAATTCATAGGGGCCTCTCAATGCTCAAAGTAGAAAAGAAAAACGGCGGAGAAACGCTTATCAATCCTGACCACATCGCATACATCGAAACAAAAGGCGAGAAGCGGTTGCTTGTTGTTCTAGACTGTCTCGATCCCGACCAGCTTTTTGGCAAAAGCAAGACGTTTACAGTCCGATTGGAGACAAGGAATTCCAAGACAGTGCTATCGGAGTGGGGAAAGCAGATTGAGCTTTGGAGGGCACAACACCACAAGTAGTAGTCATCGCCGGATTTGGAGCGATTGACCGAAACATTCAGTCTACGCCGCTACAAACTAGTTGCTCGTTCGATTGGACCAATCACAGTGCGAACATCTTCTCTGCGTTTTGTAAATCGCTGCCGATCAAAGTACTCGAGGATGTCGATGACGGGCATACGACCAATGCCGCTTTCGTCGCGAAATTCTCGTACTGTAAAGGGATGCTTCTCGTTTAGGTTTAGCGCTAGCTTTGCAAGTTCATTGACCCGTGATTTAGTGAAGTAGCGTTTGGGAGTTATTTCAACCAGAACCTTCGCGGAAGCCATTCGCTTGAGCTCCGTCTCAAGCATCCGCAAAGGCATCTTCAGTGCTCTAGCCACGTCTCCAGTTGTGGGTGGCTGCTTCACGTCAATCATGGGAGAAATTCTTTCGAACAGTTGCTTGTTGTAGGTTGGTTGGTCGACCGAATGTGACTTTAGCGAATACTTGCCTGCGCGAGACTGGAACAAGCCATCTTCAATTCCACAGGCAAGCACGAATTGAACAGTTTCATGATCGCATTTCAAGTGATTCGCGAGTTGGGACAGTGACAATCCCAATTGCGAAGGGTGTTCTTCGTGGAAAACCGATAGGATCGAAGCTAGTCCCTTCGAAGTGTGTTGTAGTTTGTCAAAACTCAGGACTCGATCATTCAAATTGCGGATGCCTGAAAGTTGTTCCAGCTCGGTGGCAACTTCGGTTGGCAGATTCCACGAATTCAGGAACTCGTAGACTCGGATGCAGCGTTCGGTGCAAGACAGTCTGAAAGCGCTGACGAAATCGTCTCGTTCCACCAATGGAACCAACTTTGACATTGCCGCAACTCTATGCGGACTGCGACGCCGCACTGGTTTTGCATTGATCGAGGTGACCACACCGCCGCCTAATGTGCGTTGCAGATCGTGGTCACGCACGACAATCCGATCGCCAACCGTGACATTGAGAGATTGTTCTGTTGCTATGTCGGCGAGTCCAGCATTGCCCGCATCGAGAGTTCTCTCCAACGGCAATAGCCTTGCTTGCACGTGACTCGTCGCGTGATATACATGCACAGGATGCCAGTGTCGCACACGACGTGGAAAGTCGGGAACAACACGAAGCCTAACTGTCATGTCGTTTACAGGATTGGCATTTCGTTGGTCGCGAAGCCACATGCCACGTGTGATTCGCGAAGCGGACTCTCCTGACAGATGGATCCCGCACCGGTCCCCGGCTTGCGCCGACTGAGCTGGCAACCCGTTCACAACTAGATTTCTAGCGCGAACTCGCTTCCCGGTCTCCACAATAATTAGGTCGTCCCCAGTTTCGATTGAGCCATCGAACACCGTGCCAGTGACGACCGCTCCGACACCGCGGGGACTGAAAGATCGGTCGATGGAGAATCGAATACTCCGACTTCGTTCATGTCGACGAAATCTGGAAGCTGCGTCTCGTAGCTGATTTCTGAGTTCCTCAAATCCTGTTCTCTCAACTGCCGATGTCGCAATGATTGAGCAGTCATTTAGAAAGGTTGCCGTTGTCAAATTGCGTATTTGATTGGTAACCTCTGCGACTCGTCCGTCATCGACCAAATCAATCTTGTTGATGACGACTGTTCCTTGCGTCAACCCAAGCAGCTGAAGAATGTTGAAATGTTCGGTGGTTTGCGGCATCACACCGTCGTCAGCCGCAACCACGAGCAAGGCATGCTGCATGCTGGCGACGCCTGCGATCATGTTGTGAATGAATCTGTGGTGGCCCGGTACGTCGACGAATCCAACGCGCTGGCCATCGAAATCGTGGTATGCAAACCCCAAGTCGATGGTTAGACCACGGCGTTTCTCTTCTTCCAGGCGATCCGTGTCGACGCCGGTGAGTGCTTTGACTATGGCTGTTTTGCCATGGTCTACATGGCCGGCAAGGGTTACGATCAACTCAATTGCCCAAGAGTCGCGATCAGTTCATCTAGAGGTTCGGCGCCTCTCATGTCGAGGAGCAGTTTCGATTTGCTACGCCGACCGATAACTGCCGGTTGCAGGCCTCTGAGACGTTGCTCAAATTTCCGCAGTTTTGCTTCACTTGTGTGCTGTATAGAAACGGCGAGAGTTGGGAGTTGAGTCGTTGGTTGAGAACCACTTCCGATTACCGAATCACTGTTAACGATCTCAATCGTCAAGTCGCCATCGGCCGCTTGCAGAGCACCGACCACGCTTCCAGCCCGGTGTTGCATCTGCTTGCGCGTAAGAGTCAAGTCTCTTAGCAGCTTAACGTGAAGATGCATCGTTGTTGGGTCTTCATAGGCCTTCAATGTCTCATCGAGGATGGCCAGTGTTATCTTGTCTGATCTCAATGCACGTTTAAGTGGGTTGGAATTGATCTTTTCGATGAATTCGGTTTGCCCAACAATGATTCCTGCTTGAGGTCCACCCATGAGCTTGTCTCCCGAAAACGTGACCAAGTCGGTGCCATTGCTCAGCGAATCCCCGGGCAACGGTTCCCTAGGCAGGTGCAGCTTGTTGAGATCTATGAGAGCTCCGCTGCCCAAGTCGAGCACGAAGGGAATGCCAGTTTGTTTTGAGAGTTCAGCAAGTTGCTGTTCCGTAGCGCATTCGGTGAATCCCTGAATGTGGAAATTGCTTGGATGCACTTTCATCAACAGGGCTGTTCGTTCACACATTGCTTTGGCATAGTCGTCGATGCGCGTTCTGTTGGTAGTGCCCACTTCGACCAGCGTGCATCCGGCGCGCGCCATGATCTCAGGCAGCCGGAAGCTGCCTCCGATTTCTATTAGCTCCCCTCGAGAAACCAATACTTCACGGTGGTTTGAGAGTGTATTGAGCGCGATCAGAACCGCAGCGGCATTGTTGTTCACAACCGTTGCGGATTCGGCTCCAGTCAGCCGGACCAATCGTTCGCATATCACACCTTCGCGGTCTCCTCGTCGTCCGTCGGAGAGGTCGAATTCCAGAGTGACCGGTCTTGTGGCTGTCTCGATTGCTCTTTGAACGAGATTTTCGTCCAGTACTGCCCTTCCCAAGTTTGTGTGCAGTATCGTTCCGCTCAGATTAAAGACGGGTTGATAGCCGTGAGATCGGTTTTCTTGAAGCCATGTGCCGACCTGGGTGGCGTATTCGGACGAGGTCAGATCAGAGCTTTCATTAGCTTGGTCCTCTCGTAGTACACCCTGTATCTGCCGAATGCCATCAACGACATTGCCAAATCCCCAATTCTCAACTAGGGACTTTAAATCGCTTGATCGGGCAATGCTGTCTACGGAAGCTAGTCTCATGCCGCTATTGCCTCCCCATGAATCAACGGTTTTTCCGCAATGGGAATGCAATGAATTGTGTGTCACTAACGTAACTATGGTACGACTTGCAGGATTTCTGCCTATGCAGTTAGTACACTGATAGGCGTCGTCTAAGTCGGGCGCACTATCGGAGAGAGGAGACGCAATGGCTGAATCTAGGAACGTGGCGTTTGTAGGACTAGGAGTTATGGGGTATCCGATGGCCGGGCACCTAGCTTCCGCAGGTCATCAAGTTACTGTCTACAACCGAACCGAGCAAAAGGCAGAGGACTGGTTGAAGAACCATAGCGGAAGCTCACGTCCCACACCTGCCGAAGCGGCATCTGAAGCGGAGATTGTCTTCATGTGCGTAGGCAACGACGACGATGTGCGCAGCGTTGCGCACGGACCCGATGGAGTGTTTTCAGGTGCACAAGCCGGATCGATTGTGGTGGATCACACGACCGCTTCCATGGAGTTGGCAGAGGAACTTGACGAAGCTGCACATTTGTCTGGATGTACTTTTCTCGATGCCCCTCTCAGCGGAGGCCAAGCTGGAGCCGACAACGCTCAGCTGACGATTATGGTTGGCGGCGACCAAGATACGTTCGACCGAGCCTTTCCCGTGCTAGACGTCTACGCGAAGATTGCCAAGTTGATGGGTGGCGTTGGAGCAGGGCAGCTAACCAAGATGGTCAATCAGGTGTGCATCGCGGGCATCCTGCAGGGACTCTCGGAGGGATTGCATTTGGCAGAGAAAGCAGGCATGGACATTGGAGAGATTGTTGAAGTCATTTCCAACGGTGCCGCGCAGTCCTGGCAAATGGACAATCGTGCCGCGACAATGGCCGATCGTTTCTTCGAATATGGTTTCGCAGTCAATTGGATGAGAAAAGACTTGGATATCGCCTTGAGGACCGCGCGGAGGTATGGTGCAAGGATGCCTTTGAGCGCTTTGGTCGACCAGTTCTATGCGGATGTTCAGGCCTTTGGTGGGGGTAGATGGGATACCTCGAGCCTGATTGAGCGATTACGTCGGGTCGAGGAGTGATTAACCTGTAAATCACTCCTATAGGAACATACTTACGCAGCCGATGCAACAGGTTTGGATGTTTCATCTGTTACTGCTATCGGCGTTCGTTTCAATGATCGTTTGAGCGCTCGGGTTACGTTCATCAGGTCGCGTAGGTAAGACCACTGCGCGTCGGTGACTTCCGTTAATGCCAATGGCACTTTGATATCCAGTGGAGTGTAGGACTCAATCAGTCCTTGGCATGCTCCCAAGTAGCTAAGAATCAATTCTTGGCGTTGATCCACCGGAGCGGATTTGGGAATCACCGAGAATCCGATTGGACTGTACTTTGACGGTTCGATTTGTCGAGTTGCACCAGAAAGTTCAGCGAGTTGCATTGCAAGCTTGCGAGCGTAGCGTTGTCGTCTATTGAATTCAGATTGCGTTGCCACTTCGCTATTTGCTTCTACGGCGATTGAAGCGGCCACTCCATTATTCCGTGAGTTCGTGGGTCGGGAAGGTGTACTTGGGTTGCGCTTACGCTTCCTACGCTTTGGTCTGCCGGTGGTTGCAGACTTAGTGTCTCGCTTTCTTAGATCTCCGATTATGGAATCCAGCTCCGGTGCTTCAACATCAAACATCAGTCGAACGAGTTGAAGCTCAAGGTCGCAAGATGAGTAAATTTCGTATTCCAATTGGTATCTAAGTTCGTCGATCGACCAGTTTGGCGAGTCCGTAGCAGCGCAAACTTCGGCGAAAACCTGTTCAAACGACGTGCCGAATTCGCCAAATTCCTTCCAAATCGTATTTCCTATCTTGAAGAGTGAGCGTATGCGTTCCACTTGGGGTCTGCCCATCCCAGAACCAAGAGCTCTTGGTAAGACTGGTATCAACACGTCAACGGCATAGATCATTTGGTTGTAGAGTGAAGCGCTAATGGGGTAGCCTTCTTTTCGTAAGACTTCGACAGCTCGAGCCTGAGTTAGCTTCTCGCTTCCTAGTTCTACTTCTATGAGTTCGACGCAATGAACTAGCGCACTCGCTCTTTCGATAAACGTCTTGGTACGACGCCCGTCATTTTGGATCAAGTGGGAGAGATTGATCTTAAGCTCTGACGGTGGATTACGTTCTACACAGTCGATGATTAAGTACTTGGGATCGTTGGTTTCGCGATGGAGCGATTCCAAAATCTCTAGACGAGAGTTTCCTCCGCATACCAAGTGTCGGCTGTTTCGTGGAGACTTTTTGCCTACGACTAGCGGTTCGACCAATCCTCGATGACGGATCGATTCCCGGAGACGATAGTAGTCGGCATCTCTCAATACGGAGCTGATAGTTTGGGAAGGTCCAGACACGGCATTCCTTTAGTTATATGTACATAAAAACAGTATAAATGTTTTGCTAACGCTTCGGTCTCTTGTTCTTCCTAGAAGTATCGGAGCGGATGCTATGCCAACCGATCAAGAGTTGATCTTGGCTTCAGTCGAGCAAGGTGAATGATTGACAATCAGCTTAGAGTTGCAACTGACTATCGATTCAACTGATGTAGAGCTTATGCGGCGTGTACCTGGAACACAGTTTGCCGCGAAGGGATTTAGCCCTCCTTGGACTAGGCGTCTCTTTGTTCGAACATTTCTCGCATGCGCTGATTGGTGGCAGCGTGGTCACCCTTGACGGCTAGCATTCCACCGTCAACGACAAGATCAATTCCTGTAACCCACCGTCCTTCGTCGCTTCCCAAATATACACATGCCATGGCAATGTCCCATGCTTCGCCTCCTGGACCTGTCAAAGGCATCACTCCACCCGTGACGTTTCGCACAAACCGATTGATGCGATTAGTCTTGTGTTCAGAAGTTATCTGCTGACCATGAGTATGGCCTCCCCAAAATATTGGAGTCGCTATTGCGCCGGGACTAACGGCATTCACCCTGATTCCAAACGGTCCTAGTTGCATGGCAGCGGCTTTGGTGTAGTTGGACACACCGGCTTTAGCTGCGGAGTAGAGGGGGTCGGCCGCGGGTTCAGCTTGATGGGCGCCCTTCGACGAGTTGTTGATTATCGACCCGCTTCCCTGTTTTCTCATGATCGGCGAGGCGTGTTTCGTAGCAACCATGATGGATCCGAGCAAGTACCACTGCGAGTACTTGAAACTCTCCTCGTCCACGTCCTCGATGTTGAATGCATGAGGACGCCCAGGAATGTTGGACGGACCTCCCGCATTGTTGAACAAGATGTCCAATCGTCCCCACTTTTCTACAGCTGAATTAATCACGTTGGCAATTTCTTCTTCATTCAGCACATCTGCCTTGACGAAAACAGCCGACCCAGAGGGCTGTCGGTTTTCTACCTCACTCCCAAGCTCCTCGTTTCGTCCGCAGAACAGGACCTTCGCGCCTTCGGAACAAAATGCATCCACAGTCGCTTCGCCAATGCCGCTGGTTGCTCCCGTAACAACGGCAATCTTTCCCTCAAGACGTCCCACCGAATTCTCCTGTTGCTTAGTTTTCTTGACCCGCGTCTGCATCAATGACCACGCACGTTCAAATTAGGTCCCGGTTCTGCAATCGTCTGCACCGCATCCAATGGTCAATCCTCCTGCGATTGTTTTGTGTCGTCGCTACCTTTACATCCGTCTATCAACTTGACAAGTTCTTTCTTGTTTCCCTCAAGAGACAGTGGTACCAAGGCGTACTTCTCTTTCCGCTCCTTTCTAGTATCGTACTCCACCAACCCTTTGGCGCCCTTAATTTTGAGTATTAGAAAACGCGACTTAGCATACTTTCGGACAAAGGAGTCATGGTCAAAATCATTTGCGGGCATTACAAAATTTCCTTTTTGAATCCAGTTGCTCTTCGACCATGATTTTCCGTCAAAAGACCATTCAACCTCTGCGTTGCCATCCGACTTCTTGAGGTCTAGCACCATAATCGTGTCTTGGAAGAGCTTTCCTTCATCGCACCAAACCGAAAAATGGGCACTTCCACGCATGCCAGAACCATCCAAAACGAACCAGTTTGGAACTGAAATAGCCACTTCCCGCGTATTCCCGTCGACAAGCCTCGCTGACCAGTTTGATAGAGTCGGCAGATCGATAAGCTCTTTGGGATCTTCTCCCAAATCATTTTCTATAGATATTGCCGCCTCATGGACAACATCTAAGTTCCACAACGCTGTATGCAACGTAAGTGATTGATCTTGTCCCACGGCTTCAATTGAAGTAAACGCTAGTAGCGAGAGGAATCCATATACACGTAATGTTAGAGTCATAGTCGTCTCCAATGTTGGCATGTAAACAAAGTACTTCTGGTTCCTTAGGTGTAATACATCTTAGAACAGGCTTCGTGTTCGAAGCCAGCACGGACTGGTTTGTAGACAGCAGTATGTTAAGGGTATTGCTGACGTAATGCATTGGCTGGCTACCTTTCGGTTTCGGTCTTCAGCATGAAGTCTCGTATCGCGGTTTTAGCGTTGGCCACGCGTGGATCACGTTGCAGGGTCACACAATGTAGTCGTTGATGCGAAAGTTCGCCTGCTGCCGCGTGTCGTTGCAGCAAATATCCCGCAGTTATGGGTTGAGCTGACCGAAGAAGCTTTCCGCCGAACAGTTGTCGGTGCTGCTTCCCACCGCGTCCATGCTGGCCGTCACTCCATGGTCCTGCAGAGCCACTCGATTGCGGATTGCCATGGAGGCAGCGGCGATCACTAGAGGCGCGGTCTGCCGACTGTCTAGGGACCATCCCACGATGACGCCGTCGTATAGGTCGCCTGCAGACCGATCCTAAGCGAAAGCGACGTGCTGTCGCCCAATTAAAAAAAAATTTATCGCCTAACTGCAATTGAGCCTACGAATAACCTAATCGATCGATTAAAATGTTACTCTACCAGTCGTAGTATCTCTGATCCCTGTTGACCGATTCGACTAGCAAATTCCATCCAATAAGAATCGACAGCTCCATCTCACCTGCATCCATTCCACCATGGTTACAATCGATATACATCATCACATTCTTGGCATGAATGGAGGATAGAGACTATGGAATATCTCAGCAAAATGGCACTCTCGGCCGCCTTCCTAATATTAGTTCCGACGATATCGGCGAGTGAAGTGCAAACAACTAAATGGCAAGTAGGCGAACTCAAAGAAGACATTTTGACGAAAGAGAAATCAGTATACATCTCACTGATGGCAGACAAGATAGAAGGGGATGTGTCGACGGTGGAGATGTTAATTCGATGTCAAAAAAGGACAGAATTGTACATAATATTTGGGCATCGATGATCACGAAGTTGAGTTTCGAATAGATGACAATCCTGTTCAGAGGACTAAATGGGGCTGATCAAACCGTGGTACTTCCACCTTTTATCAGTCTAAAGAGGGCTTACACACAATAGATTTTATCAAGTCGTTGTTTGGTAAAAAGGAGTTCGCTATTCGTACAACACCCTATAGGGCTAATTCACTTATGGCAGTTTTTGACATAAATGGAATCAAAGATGCCGTGAGTCCTATAAGAGAGTTGTGTGGATGGAGTGATGAAAAGCCCGACATATCGGGTGACCTTTTGGAGTATATAAATCTAGGCTCAATTCCAGTTTAGAGTGGGATTGACAAGGGCGACATAAACTGTACAATAATACAGTTAAATTCCCATGTCGGCTGACGCATGATCGACAACGACCTCTACGCCTACGTCCTCCGTCTGCTGGACAATTTCAGTCCCCAGCAGCTTGCGGATGTCGAGGAGCATGTTCGCGCCAAGCGCGATGCGCAGACAGGCGTTTCCGCCATCGCCAACCATGCGAGGGACCGCAACGCCAACCGGATCTGCCTCGACGTCGCGGGAAGGCAACCCTGCGGGGCATTTCGTGGCAGCAGGTTCCCGTGATCGCAGCGATCGACCGCAGCGGAAGGAAGCTCGAGCGCGCGGTCGGCTATCGCGACGATGTTGCCGATGCGTTGCTGAAGGGATCGGAAACGGCTCGATTCTGTGCACGGACGGCTGGTCGGGTTTCCGTCGGGTGGTTCGAGAGTCACAGGCCTCGCACGTCGTGGTCGGGAGTCCCGTCAAGCAAGAAGAGGCTTCCGAGGACAGACCGGTTCCCCAGCTCGATTCCGAGGGAGGAAAGCTGAGTCTCGGGCGCGTCAACGCTCTGCACCAGGACCTGAAGACCTTCATCAATGGACAGGCGAAAGGCGTGTCCACTCGACACCTTCAGGGGTACTTGAACTGGACGCAGGCCGTTTGGAAGCCCGTCTTGAGGCGGTGCCACGTGGTCCTTGCGTCTCGAGCCCCTCGCGAGGTCGGCAAGTCCCTGCTTGCGCAGCGGGAATAGACCCTGACAACGGACAATGGACGGGATCCCCCTAGCTTGGCCGACGTGGGGAATTCGGATGGCGCCCGACGCCGAAAAATTGACGCACACGGAACATTTCAAGTTGACGCAAGCGGGCCATTCTTGCTGACAATGCCACAATAGCCCCAATTTTCTTGATTTCTCCAATCAACAACGATATAGTTCTACTTTCAAAAGCCGATCCCACTCGTAACTGGAATTGAGCCTAGAAATACGGCGAATATTTACAAAACCATTTTGCTGTTTAACTTGGTGCTGCAAATAGATTACAGCGAAACCTATTCAATTAGATCAGCTGGATTTGTACTTGAATACCACAAAATCAGTAATAACCAAGACTATTTTACAGAAATACTTGAAACTCTAAGGGAAAGCACTGATAGGACTAGAATGGTGGAAACAAACTTTCAGTGTGATCTTGACGCATTCTACAAGATGACTGCTGATGAATTGGTTATGTTCAACAAAACGTTGGAAGTAAGGATAGGTTGAAAATTTTCATTCACAGAGATTCGGTACTGAAATTGCTCTTGTTCATGGTATGCAATCCCATTCGGTATTGATCAGGCGATCGGGAAGGTCAGACTCCGACCGCCACCTTGCTTGTGGTACACCCTGTCGGTGATTGAACTGTGGTACACTCCCTGCAACTTCAACGTTACTCTAAAGGAGAGTACACATGGAAACCACAATTGGATCCTGTTTCATTGCTACCCCCCCCCCCCGTGCAGGAGTAAAGCCGTAACTGAGGAACGTCCCTTGGATAAGCTGGTATCAGTAATTCAAAGCACGTTCCTCGGAATTGCTTTGGCTTTCATGCTTGTCGGTCCACTGCCTGGAGTTAATGGGGCATTAGGATTCGGACAAAGCGCATTAGCTGCTGATGACTCTTGGACGTTTGGGGAGTGCATGTGGGACTGGTCTAAGCCAGCTCCCTACGTGAAGGGATTTTGGAAGCAAACCCTGTGCAATCTACTCAAGATCAGCACCTTGGCAACCGGTGTAGCCGGAATAGTTGACATCCTCAAGACTACTTTGCTCAAGCGTGGAATAAAGGCTGCTGTAAAACAAATCAGGAAATTGCCTCCTATTCGATTCACAATTCCAAAAAGAGTGTTGTGGATGAAGATTCCAGAGCCACCCAAGGGTCCAGCAGGTATTGAGATCGTGATCAACCCTGCGGATGTTGCTGACAAGATTGTCAACTTCACTCAGAAAGGAATAATCGCACTCATTACCGCAGGAGCGTGGGGAATTGTCGATAGGGGTTGTAAATGCTGGCTTGGAACATCTTACTCGGAAGGTTGAGCATTAAATGAAAGACCACACCAAAATGATGCAAGAGTACAGGACCCACAAGAACTTCAATTCGATATGGGTTGCGTACTTCTTCGGAATCTTCCTGACATGCGTTCTGCCATTTGCCATACCAATCTATATGCTGTTCTATGGAGTGGACAGGTTCTTGGTTGGAATGCCAGCTGTAATGCTTAGTTTCACAACTGCGATGCTGATTTCAGTTCCGTTGTCCGCCATCCTTGCTGGCAGGTGGAGCACAAAGCAAACCATCATGCGACTGGAAGGTTCTAGAGATGAGTGAAAAAAGCATGGGCTACCTGATCGCGAAGGTAGCCACACTGGTCATCCTTTTCGTGCTTTTCTACGCTCTTTCATTCTTCCCAATGCAGTTTGTTATCACTCTGTCAGTGTCCAGCATTATGAGCTACTTTACCGAAGTGAGTGGAAGCACGTTCATGTTCAATTTCGTCTTGATCCTAAATCTACTGCTGACCGCTGTAATCTCCTTTTTGTTGAGCCGGTGGATAGTCAGTAAATTATTCAAGGGGTAATTCCACACTATATCAATATAACAGGGCGGGCTTAATGTCCGCCCTTTACTTTATGCAGAACGCTAACTTCCAGCTACCCAGTTTGCAATGAATTGGGTAGCGGGATGGAACTTGTCTGGTATTGGTTTTCACCTATTAATTGTAAATGCACCCCGATAAAATTCGGGGTTATTTCATATGAAACTACGAAATTATTTGGCTCAATTCCAGTTCGGTGTGGGATTGACAAGGGCGACACAAACTGTACAATAATACAGTTACTATCCCATGTCGCCTGACGCATGATCGACAACGACCTCTACGCCTACGTCCTCCGTCTGCTGGACAGCTTCAGTCCCCAGCAGCTCGCGGATGTCGAGGAGCATGTTCGCGCCAAGCGCGATGCGCAGACTGGCGTTTCCGCCATCGCCAACCATGCGAGGGACCGGAACGCCAATCGGATCTGCCCTCGATGCGGGTTTTCGGGAGCGCACCGGCACGGCGTCGACGCCCGCGGCGGGCAGCGCTTTCTCTGCGTCGAGAAGTAGGGCGGATGCGGCCGCACGTTCAATGGATTGACGGAAACGCCGTTCGCCCGCATGCGCAAGCCCGAGTTGTGGGGCACGTTCATCAAAGCGCTCGCGTCCGGGCATCGCTCGATCGACAAGCTGCACCGGTTCGGAGGAGTCGGCGTGTCCAAGGGGACGCTGTTTCGATGGCGCACGGTGATTCTGCAAGCGCTTTCCGATCCGAGCTCGAAGCCGCTGCAAGGCGTGATCGAGGCCGATGAAACCTACTTCAGGGAGAGCTTCAAGGGCAGTCGGGGATGGAAGCGAGGAAGCCCTCCGGCGCCGCGGCTGCCTCGACGTCGCGGGAAGGCGACCCTGCGGGGCATTTCTTGGCAGCAGGTTCCCGTGACCGCAGCGACCGACCGCAGCGGAGGGAAGCTCGAGCGCGCGGTCGGCTATCGCGACGATGTTGCCGATGCGCTGCTGGAAGGGATTGGAAACGGCTCGATTCTGTGCACGGACGGATGGTTGGGTTTCCGTCGGGTGGTTCGAGAGTCACAGGCCTCGCACGTCGTGGTCGGGAGTCCCGTCAAGCAAGAAGAGGCTTCCGAGGACAGACCGGTTCCCCAGCTCGATTCCGAGGGAGGAAAGCTGAGTCTCGGGCGCGTCAACGCTCTGCACCAGGACCTGAAGACCTTCATCAATGGACAGGCGAAAGGCGTGTCCACTCGACACCTTCAGGGGTACTTGAACTGGACGCAGGCCGTTTGGAAGCCCGTCTTGAGGCGGTGCCACGTGGTCCTTGCGTCTCGAGCCCCTCGCCAGGTCGGCAAGTCCCTGCATGCGCAGCGGGAATAGACCCTGACAACGGACAATGGACGGGATCCCCCTAGCTTGGCCGACGTGGGGAATTCGGATGGCGCCCGACGCCGTGAAATTGACGCAAGCGGAACATTTCAACTTGACACAAGCGGGCCATTCTTGCTGATACTGCCACAATAGTCCAAATTTCCTTGATTTCCGAAATCAACAACGATATAGTTCCACGCTTGATAGCCGATCCCACTCGTAACTAGAATTGAGCCTAAATCTATTGGGGCCAAAAAATACAGTATGCAGGAAACGAGAACTACAGAGCCTCGGTTATCAATTTGAAGATTTATCAGAAGTTAAAGGAGAGTCCTTCTACAAGTCTGCCCAAAAGTTCGTAGATGATCAAATTGCGGAACATTGTGATGATGCCAAAGGATTCAATGTGGACTGTATGAATGCTAGGAACTTAGGTCTTAGAAACTCGTACATGTTAATCTCGGATCAATTTCCTAGTGACGATTGGGTCAAGGAATGTGGAAAACTGACGATCAATCAATAGGAAAGTGTCTGTGTTGCGCACGCGACTCTTGTCCTAGTCAAAAGCTTGTTTATTTAAAGCAGTAATTCCCAGTCAATTCGGGTCGTGTTTTTTACCGTTCGTCACATCTTACTCACCTAAGAACCAAGATTACCAAAGGTTCGGCAACATCTTACGTTCGAACTATGAACTCGACGTAGGCTGTTGAGATTTCATTGGTTGGTATTCCTCATCGGAAACACGACCACATTTTTCAGTTCCATCAATTTCTCTAGTCCGGCAATCGTGTTTCTCCTGCATTACCACGCCCCGTATCTAAAGATGCATTTGAAGACGCGGATTTACACCAATTAAGCGCTTTAATTCAATGGGCGCTTGGCAGGTAGTTTCGTATAGGCGTACGCCGCAATTTAGGCGGCGCTGTAGCGAATTGGCAGGTTCTTCAATCCGCCAACAAAGGACGACTCTGTATAACGGGGCTCGCCATTTAGCTCGATGTGAGACACCCTATTCAAGAGCTCTCGAAAGAATGCATCCATTTCCATGCGAGCCAAGTGTTGACCAAGACAAACATGCACTCCGTATCCAAACGCTAGGTGCTTCATGTCGTGGCGGTCAATCCGAAACTCATACGGGTCGTCAACTACCGACTCATCTCTATTGGCGGACGGATACCACAAAACGCACGAGTCGCCAGCTGGGATTTTGGTGTCGCCGACCATTGTGTCTTGTGTGGCTGTGCGCATGAACTGGCGCACTGGGGTGACCCAACGGATCATTTCATTAATGGCTGGCTCCATATAGCGATCTGGTTCCGCTCGAAGTCGTTCCATCTCTTGCGGATTGTCGATTAACGCCAGCAGGCCGCCCGCGATTGAGGA
Source organism: Candidatus Azotimanducaceae bacterium (assembly GCA_965205545.1). Classification (GTDB taxonomy): domain Bacteria; phylum Pseudomonadota; class Gammaproteobacteria; order Pseudomonadales; family Azotimanducaceae; genus Bin55. Next base: position 73,681 of record OZ242170.1, read on the forward strand.
GCTAGTTGTGTCGTGCCCGGCAGTCGCGATGATTATGTAGTAGCCGTTGGTTTCTAAGTCCGGAACGGGATTGCCGTCGATCGTGGCATTGGCGATGACGCTTGCCACGTCGTCCGTGGGTTTCTCGCGACGTGCCTTGGTCAGGTCCCGAAAGTATGAATCGAAGTCGGCAACAACATCCATCAATGCAGTGTTTTCAAAGGACCTGCGAGTATCGGGGTCCGAACTTCCGAATAACTCCTGCGTCAACTTCATCATCAGAGGCTCATCCTCTTCGGGTATCCCCAAGATCGACATGATCACTCGAATGGGGTACCAAATCGCAATGTCCTTTACGAAGTCGCATTCGCTTCCGTGTTCCAACAGACGATCGACATATTTCTCGGCCAGCTGCTTGATTCGGTGTTCTATGCGCTTTAGGTTTCCGCGCATGAACCATTGCTGAGCGATTGTTCGATAGCGCAGATGGTCGGGTGCATCCATGGTCACCAGCGATCTCACCAAATGCCTTCGGCCCACCATTTGCTCGACAAGTGCCGCAAGCAATTTGGGACCCAATATGGGACGTGGGTCATTGATGAAAACTTCCTTGTTTGCTTCTACGGCCTGAATGTCATCAAAGCGAGTCAACGACCAAAATGGATCGAATCCCTCAGGGGTCATATGTCGAATGGGGTCGTTGGCTCTGAGCCAAGCAAATTGCGCGTGCACCCACTTTTCGTCTCCCCAGTTTTGAGGGTTGACAATTGCTTGGTCGAGTTCCGGCGAAGTCGTATAGATGCTAGGTTCTTGCAATCAAGCTCTCCCAATAAATCGAGAAACTCAGGCAGTCGATGTATAAGAGTCTAAGTTAAATCTAAACTAACCAAATCGGCAATAGCGTTTGACTAGCCAGGGGTAGTCGCCATGCGTCAACCAAACATACTCTTCTTGATGACCGACCAGCAACGTTGGGACGCTATGGGATGTAGCGGCGATTGGGTCAATACGCCTAGCTTGGATCGCATTGCCAGAGAGGGCGTTCGATTTTTGAATTGCATTACTACCACTCCCATTTGCATTCCAGCGAGGGTTACGTTGCAGACTGGGCTCTATCCCCACAACACGCATGTATGGAACAACATCAACTTCACGTTGCCTACTACTGCGCAAAGCTGGATGAGGGAAATTCGTGAATTGGGCTATAGAACAAGCCTATTCGGGAAGACCCACTTGCACCCGCATCGAGGCGACCTGCGGAAACGAGAGCATTTGCTGCATGGATATGGATTGGACGACGTTAATGAAATCGGCGGTCCACGCGCAAGTGCTGTAGTGATGAGCCATATGACTCAACTCTGGGAAGACAAGGGGTTGTTGGAACGATACCGTGAGGACTTTCGAGACAGATTCGCTACAAAACCTCATGTGGTTCGCCCGTCCACAAACCCTCTCGAATACTACGCGGACGTATATGTAGGACAAATGGCAAAGGAGTATCTTCAATCCTACAAGCATGAAAATCCGTGGTTCTGCTGGGTGAGTTTCGGAGGCCCGCACGAACCATGGGATTCCCCCGAACCCTATGCAAGCATGTATGACGTCGATAGCATGCCGACGCCTACCAAGCGATTCGAAAATGTTCCGGGACGTCCTGAGGGCTGGCTTGACTACTTCATGGAGCACCGTTCGCCACGATTTGACGAAGGCGACCAAGCAGCAATGCGCGCAAACTACGCAGGAAACGTGACGCTAATCGACGACCAGATTGGAGAAATACTCTCCGTGATTGACACTCGGGGGGAGATGGACAACACTGTGATCGCCTTTACATCCGACCATGGGGAAATGAACGGTGATGCCGATCTCATATATAAGATGAACTTCCTCGACGGAGCGTTGAGAGTTCCACTACTTGTGCGTACACCAGACACAGCCAAAAATTTCGTCGATGGAGCCGTAAACGAGAGCATGGCAGAAAACTGCGATTTGGGTCCGACTCTTGTTGAGTTGGCTGGCGGCAAAATCGAATATCGCCAATTCGCCAAGTCGCTGATTGAAGCAATGCAAGGATCCGATGTTGTCCATAGGACCAATGCTCTCTCCGAGTTTCGCGGCGAATTCATGCTTGCTACGAAGGAGTGGAAGGCGGCCGTCAATAGGGAAGGGGAGACCTATCTCCTTTTTGACCGGACAAATGATCCGTTTGAGAGCAGGAATCTTGCGGGGGATCCGGAATATCGGGATGCGAGCGACAGTATGCGATGTCAGATTCTTGAGAGAGTTTCAGCCAGCCAGCTCAAGTCGCCGTGGTGATCGATCGCATTTGGAGATCGCGGATCACAGTAGCGCGAAGGGCGACTAATAGCTTCGCACCACAAATTCAGTCCTAAAATGGCGTTGTCAGGGAGACTTGACCGCGGATACCATTACAACGTAATGAACATTTCAATTGTGCCTTCCGACGCCACCCTCGGTGCGACAGTAACGAATGTCAAGCTAGGGCAGCTTGATTCTCGAGAATGGAATGCAATCGAAGAAGCATTCAACGAGTTTGGTGTGCTTACGTTTCCAGGTCAGCACCTCACGGAGGATGAGCAGATCGAGTTTGCTAGGCGGTTTGGCGAGCTCGAGCACGTGTCCGTCCCAATTAGCAACCAGCGCAAAGACGGTTCCATAGTCGACGACGAAGCACATCGCTTTTGGATACTCCGTGGCAACGAGCGTTGGCATCACGACAGTTCGTTTATGCCGCTAGCAGCTAAAGCGTCCAGTCTTACGGCAATGGTTGTGCCTTCGTGGGGTGGACGAACTGAATGGGCCGATGCTCGTGCTGGTTACGATGCAATGGACGAAGATCTTCAGGAAACACTTGGCAAGTTGTGTGCAAGGCACTCGAACTATTGGTCTCATGAGGAATTGGGTCAACCCACCGAGACAGGCGAAAGTTACGGCTTTCACACGCATGGGGCTCCATTGCGTCCACTAGTCAAGATACATCCTGCAACCGGGCGTAAAGCCGTCTACTCTGGTCGACACGCCTACGGGATCGAAGGATTCTCGCCAGAGCATTCGGCGAAGTTCCTGAAGCAGTTGATTGAGTTTATTGCTCAGCCGCCTAGAGTTTGGGGTATCGACTGGACCCCTGGTGATTTCGCAATATTCGACAATCGCAGAGTAATGCACAGAGTGCAACCCTACGACTACTCGGAGCCGCGAGTCATGCGGCACACACGTGTAGCTGGGGACCCATTGACCGAACTCGCTCCGACGGTACGCGATGAGCGGGCCGAAGAATATGGGCCGGCCCAGCAAGCGACAGATGTACGCATTGCGCAGTCCACCTGAGCCGCTGTTGGATGCAATTGTTTGTTATTCAAAGAAATTTGCGACCCAAGTAAAATTCGAAAAGTCCTTTAAATTCTTGAATGCGCATGACTCTTGATGCTTTTCGAGCAGAAACCCGTTCCTGGTTAGAGGAAAACTGTCCACAGAGCATGCGGGCTGCCGGTAGCTATACCTCAGGCGGCAGAAAAGCTAAGTATGGGAATCCAGAAACCAAGACATGGCTTGATCGAATGGCCGAGCGTGGGTGGACCGCCCCAACCTGGCCCACACAGTACTCAGGTGGCGGTTTAACCAAGGATGAAGAACGTGTGCTGGTAGAAGAAATGTCACGAATCAATGCCAGTGCGCCTTTGTCGGGGCATGGTCTAACGATGATTGGACCGGCAATTCTTGAATTTGGCACCCATGATCAGTGCTTGGAGCATCTACCAAGGATTGTGCGAGGTGAAATTCGCTGGTGCCAAGGCTATAGCGAGCCGGGTGCCGGGTCCGACTTGGCGGGGCTGCAGTGTCGTGCAGACGAGGATGGCGACGACTACATAATCAATGGATCGAAAATCTGGACATCGGGAGCGGATCAAGCCGACTGGATTTTCTGTCTTGTGCGGACGGACTTCAATGCATCAAAGCACGAAGGAATCTCGTTCGTTGTGTTTGACATGGAATCTCCAGGAGTAACCGTAACACCGATCGAATTGATTAGTGGGTCGTCGGAGTTTTGTCAGACCTTCTTTGACAACGTCAGGGTGCCAAGACGAAACCTTATCGGCGAGCCTGGCCAGGGCTGGACAGTCGGCAAGCGTCTTCTGCAATATGAGAGGAGTTCGATTGGAGGCAGGGGAAACACACGGCAACGCGCAAAGACGCTAGACGAAACGGCTAAGGAATACGTGGGTGAAGAAAATGGAAAGATCGCCCATGAGGATTTGCGTCAACGCGTAATACGTTTACGCCAGGACGACCAAGCCTATCAATTGACAATTCGGCGTTCCTACGAGGAAGCTCAAAGCACAAAAGCGCCGAGTTTCCTTTCCTCATTCTTCAAGTACTTCGGAACTGAACAGAACATGAAGCGGCAGGACTTGCTTGTAGACATATTGGGGACCAAAGGCCTTGGGTGGACCGGAAATGGCTTCAGTGGTGCGGAGCTAGGAGGAACGCGTGGGTGGTTGCGCTCCAAAGCCAATTCCATAGAAGGTGGGACTTCCGAAGTTCAATTGAACATCATCGCCAAACGGGTTCTTAGACTTCCCGATTGATTCCTATTCGCTTGGTTCCAACGTAAATACATCTGTGTTTGTCAGAAACGTGTTCCAAACCTGCGTGGGTTTGCGTTGTTCTGCATCTTCGAATTCTCGCGCAAGTATCCACAGAGTGTGAATTTCGGGTCTCTCACTTGGAACAACACGACCAGAGAATGTCGTGATGGCGTGCAGATTGTGATCAGCGTCTTCGAAGCTGACAGCAAAAGACACTAGATTGCCATTGCGAATTCCATACACGGGGTACCAGTGACCGCGTGCAGCTCGCCCCTTTGTTGAAGTGAAGCGTCCAGCGATCATTGCGCCGCGGTCTTCATTGATTTCCAATCGCGACCCACGTTGGTTTATCCAGGTACCGACGAGGTCCATAGTGCTCCTGTGCTCCTTATTGAAATATCCGTCGACGCTCGCGTCCGACGGTGACCAAAAATTGATGAAATGCCACCAGAATTGAGTTTAAATTACCAGTATCTTTTCCTCGAGCGTCTGCAATGAATTCTAGATTTTCGTTCTGCCGAATTGGACGAATTTTGAGTGTGATTTTTGCCCTCACCGGTGTGTGCGTTATCGGGGAAGAAGAGGACTCGCAAAAAATTCTCTATCACGATGCGCACTTTCACACCACCAACTACATTCAGGAAGGGGTCACCATGGACGAAGCCCTTGCGCTGTTCGGTGATCGAATTGGACGTTTTGTCGCCATGGGTATCCCGCTGCAACAAAAGTGGGACTACTTCGTCTCAGGTGAGCGAGCCCCAGACTACTACCTGAGGTCTGCTGCTTCGCTTTACTACTACTCATTTGTAGATGCAGTGCTTGCCAGCCAATACATGAAGCTGAGCGACGAGCAAAAGAAGCGTGTCGACCCCATGATTTCAGGATTCAACCCAACGGACATGTATGCCGGAGACCATATCAAGCGAGTTCTTCTCTCGTTTCCCGGTGTGTTTAGCGCCGTTGGCGAGTTTAGTGTGCACAAGGAGTTTGTCTCGTCGAAAGTGACTGGACACGCGGCGAGCCTGCACAATCCAGCGTTGGACCGCATTTTCGAGACGCTGGCCGAAATTGGGATTGTTGGAGTCATCCATTGCGATATCGACAATGTACGACCAGGCGAAAAACCGGACCACTACTCGGACTTGGTCGATCTGTTCAAGAGACATCCCAACACGAAAATCATTTGGGCTCACACCGGCCTTGGGAGATTTGTGAAACCAGGTGTAGATCACGTCCAGTTGGTTGACGCCATGATGAGCGATCCAGAGCTAGACCACGTTTTCGCTGATATTTCCTGGGATTTGGTAAACGAATATATGGTTGCGGATGAAGCCACGTCGAAGTCCTGGGCAGAATTGTTGAACAAGCATCCTACGAGGTTCTTGTTTGGGTCGGATTCGGTGGCGCCCAGCAGTTGGGAAGGCTACAACCAGTCGTACGAAATCTTAGAGAGCCTATGGGCGCAATTGACAGACGAAGCAATGCACTTGGTCACCATAGGGAACTACGAGCGAATATTCGATGAATCGATAGCACGTACCCGAGCCTGGGAACATCATGCACTTCAAGGCGAGTGAGTCGCCAATGCTCGCAAAGCTGGGAGCGCCGCACGCTTCCCATAGAAGGTGAGTCATGCGTTCCAGTGCAGATCTGACCGAAGGTGTGTTAGCGCGTTCAGATTAAATAGGGTCGTAGCCAATGTGACATCCAGCTTGTAGTGTCCGGATAGTCAGGCAAATTGCTTGGAAGTGTCCGGTCCAATTCTTCCAGGGCGGCCCGAAGTTCTGAAATCGCTGACTTGCCAAACCGATTCTTCCACGTTTCTTCAACGGAATGGACCAAGTTGGGGTATGCATCTCGTGCACGTCTTGCTTTCGGCGTCAAGTAAACCAATCTCGAGTCGTTCGCCGGTTTACCCGGCTCGAGCACGACGTTCAAGTGCCGTTCATGTAGCGAACGCCCACCTCCTGTGATCTTTCCCTGTTCCCGCACCGCGCCCAGCGGAACACCGTTGTCGTCGACGTAACGAAAGACTTTGAGAACGTGGCCCAAGTTTCCCAGCCGGTTCGTTTCGTAGTCCAAAGCATAGCCAGTGAGTGCTTGAGACAGTAGAACCGAAATTGGGTATTTTTCGACGCTTTTCTTTGAGTCCCTGAAAACTACGGGCCACTCCAAACCGTGTGCCGGAACTCGATCGTCTCGGATCTTCTGCTTGACGTAGGCTCCACCCGTTAGGCTATCGTCGGCTGGCCCATACCCAGTTATATAGAAGGGATACTCGAGATCAAACTTGGCTACCACGTGCTGCAGTGCACTCCGCAATCGCTTGTATGTGGCGGGAGCCTGTGAAGCCCAATCTCTTTCTACATTCCGTATACAACGCTCTCCGTTGAGTGTCGTTTTCTTACCACTCTCGGTCAGGGTTGCGAAACTCTTGGGACGCGGCGAGCCCCGCTTCTGCAACTCGATCCAACCTTGGGCAATGCATTGCTTTAGAACCACCTTGCGCGTGCGCGTGGCAATGACGGCTTTGCGCTCAATTTCACTTTGTTCTACGCCGCGGGAATCAATCGCCCTAAGCATGTTTGACCAAACGGGAAGACTGGGCAGCGGCGAAACATCACAGTTTTTGTAGTCCTCTTCAAACGCTAACAGCGCATGTGAAAGAAGAACCGGCAGTGCAATGTTTTCTGTCGCGGTTGCTGGAGGCGGGGATTCCATACCGAGCGCTGTTGCATACTCCAGCATCTTGATTAAGCGACTTGCCTGTTTTGCATTGCACTTAAGGTGCAAACTGGCATTGGAGTTGCCGTCACTCTGCTCTGTTGCGTCAACATCTAAGCGGTCTGCAACGAACATGGCCAAGAATCGATCAGACGTGCCTTTGTAATCCAATAGAAATCGCAAGTCGATCTCAACAAGCTCGCTGCTGATACTCACTGAACTATTGGCGATTGCCGTCTCTCCGTAGACGATTCCAGGCAACGCGTTCAAAACTCGTTCAAAATCAGATTTCAATTCTTCCGTCATGAATTTCTCGATTGCTACGACTAGCTACCTCTGTTCGTGAATTGGGCTCTGTGCCAGTTGCGTTGCATGTTTAGTCTGCAAAGTACGACTGCGCAGGAGACTGTGTAGGCTGAATTGGACTCATGAGAAGAGATTTGCGCTGCGCAAACAGCGCAGGGAGTATTCTCAGTGTTTGTACGCCGCTGCGACTCTATATGCCGTAAAGTCGCTTTGCGTTCTCTCGCGTGATCTTCGCTCGATCTTCGGCAGGGATGCCCTCAAACACCTCGTCAAGCACATCAAGCGAGTGCGGCCACGTGGAGTCAGTGTGGGGATAGTCCGAACCCCACATTAAGTTCTCGACACCAATGAACTCCCTTGTGGCCAGCGCGGGACGGTCGTCTTCAATCGTTGCATAGAACTGACGCTTCCACACCTCGTGCGGCGATGGACCAGTGAAGGATTCAGCCGTATTTCTGTACTCGCGCTGCAATCCTTGATCAACGCGATCGAGCCAATGCGCGATCCATCCGGCATTGAATTCGGCGACGACGATTTTTAGGTTCGGATGTCGCTCGCACACTCCTCGGCACATGAATTCAACGATGGTTGGTTGAACGGCAGATTGTGCAGCGGCATAGCCGGCGATCCCATCTCTCCGAATCGGACGCCTGCGATGTTCCCGAGGGATATACGAACTGCAACCTACGTGCATCGATAGCGGAAACTGAGCTTCTTCAGCCAACGACCAAATTGGTTCATAGATCATGTCGAAATACGGGTGGTCCACTGGAGAAGTGCAAGGAATCATGCCTCCCTTGAAACCAAGGGTTATTGCTCTTTCTAGTTCAGCAACCCCAGCTTCGGCATCTTGTACTGGAATTGCCGCCAAACCGAAAAGCCGTCCATTGGACGCTGTGGTGTAATCGTGAAGCCAGTCGTTGTAGTTCTTTTGGAGTGCCACCTGCAACTCAAGGTTCTTCATGCCAAACATGGCAAAGTAGCCCGGATACAGCAGCTCTCCCGCGATTCCATCGATGTCCTGGTCTTCATGTCGACGTGCGCCGTCGACCAGACCAGCGCGCATGCCAGAATAGCCCTTGCTAAACAGCTCTACCAACTCAGGATCTTGCATGTTCGCCACATCGGGTTTGCGACCCTTCTTTCTGCCAAGCGGTTCGTTGCGAGCCAATCGGGTAGCCGCCATACCCATTTGCGCAACGCTTACGCCCCGCATTCCATGAGCTGGAACGACGATTGCGTCCACTTGCTGCCCCAGATCCATGACGCGAGGGGCTTCGTCGCCGAACCGGTCAGCTAGACCTGCGAAAACGTCGCGTCCCTCTACTACATGCGAGTCTGCGGAAATAGGCTTCATTCGTGGTTGAGCTGGTCTAACCTATTCGCCCTCTCCGCCACCGACACCAGCGTTTGGAGAGGCTTGTCCGGATGGATCGGAGGATCCCATTCCCGTGGTGTACGGATCAATGCCCTGGAAGCTTGTGCTGAGCCAATCCTGATAGGCCGCGTCGCGGTGTTCGAATTCCTTTTCGAAATTGCATTGAAATGACCTCATGTGAGTTCCGGCAACCCGGGTGCTCATGCAATTCACTCCGGTTGCTTCCGAACCATATCGTTCGATCAGGGCATCGACTACATCTTGAATCTTCGGCTTCAAGTTCTCAGGCACTTGTCTCATGAGGCCTTTGAACGTTTCTTTCATTGACGCATTGGATCTCGGAGAAGCCGCCACACCAAACCACCCGATACTTAGTGGGATGTCCGTTTCTATGCCGCCCAAACCGTCAAAGTAATAGACTCCAAGTCGGTATTGAGCTGTCTTGAATCCGCGCTTTGCGGAGGCCAAGAGGTAAGGGAACGCCTTGGCATACTGTTTTGTTCTGTAGTAGTACGAACCCAGGTTGTTTATCCGATGGAAGTCGTTGATCGTGAAGGCGTTGAGAATGTCTTGCCTCACCGCCGTGGTCACTAGCTCTTCCATTGTCTCCACCGAACCAGCGGTCGCTTGCAGAACGGCCCCGTCGTTGGCTCCCTCTGGAATCTCTCCGGACGATTCGATTTCGTCCGATTCTCCCTGTACTGCTATCGCTACCAGTATTGTTAGGAAAGCTGCCAGAATGCGCATGTTCTTCACGGAATTTCTCGTCTAGTTGGTGCCTGCAGTTCGCTACTCCAGGCAAGTCTTGTGTGTCTGCGATTGTATGCCAATTCGTTCGGCGTCTAGGGACTTGATCGAGTCGAAAATTGCTGCCCTTCAGTCGGCCTGTCAGTCGTTGCCAGTTGATGCAGGGTAGTCGCGAACCACTGTTCCCGTGTATAGCTGGCGCGGGCGGCCGATCTTGTAGCCGCCATTAACCATCTCGTTCCATTGCGCTGCCCACCCAGGTGTGCGCCCGATTACAAAGATCACGGTAAACATGTTGCGAGGAATCCCTAGGGCCTGCAGAATGATTCCCGAGTAGAAGTCGACGTTGGGAAACAAGCGTCTCTCGATGAAGTACTCGTCGCTCAGTGCCACTCGTTCAAGTTCGCGTGCCATTTGCAGGGTTGGGTCGGAGTGGACTCCGAGTAGATCCAGAACTTCCCGGCAAGTTTCTTGGAGTACCTTTGCACGTGGATCGTAGTTCTTATAGACACGATGGCCGAATCCCATGATCTTGTGAGGGTCATTGCGGTCCTTGGCCATTTTCACGTATTCAGCTATGTTGTCCGGTTCTCCTATTTCCTCGAGCATTTCCAACACGGCTTCGTTTGCACCACCGTGGGATGGTCCCCATAATGCGCCGATGCCGGCGGCGATGCACGCGTAGGGGTTTGCATCCGTCGATCCCACTAGTCTGACTGTCGAGGTGGACGCATTCTGCTCGTGATCAGCGTGCAGCAGAAATATGCGGTCCATTGCTCGCGCAAGTATCGGGTTTACCTCCTCGCTCTCATCCTTGGAGAACATCATGTGGAGGAAATTGGCGCCATAGCTGTTCTCAGGTTTGGGCTTGAGCACGCGCTCTCCACGCATGTGTCGGAAGACCATGGCAGCGAGGACCGGCATTTTCGCGACGAGGCGCATTGCAGTCTCGAGTCGATTGCTGGAATCGGTGGCGTCAATCTCATGGTGATAATGCGCCGACAAGGCTCCGACCAGCGAGCACATCACGCCCATGGGGTGTGCTTCTCTTGAACATGAGGAGACTATGGATTGCAGATAGTCGTCCAATTGCTGTTCTTCGCGCAGGGCGGTATCGAAGTCATTGAACTGTTTTTCGCTAGGCAACTCGCCGTAGAGGAGCAAGTAGCAAATTTGAAGAAAGTTCGCACGTTCGGCAAGTTGTTCGATCGGGTAGCCTCGGTGCCGCAGAATACCCGCATCGCCGTCAATATAGGTAATCGCCGAGTCGCAGCTTGCGGTGGAAACGAAGCCTGGATCGTAGGTAAAATAGCCAAGCGAGGTCAATTGGGCAACATCGATAACGTCCGGACCTACTGTAGGCGAATAAACTGGTAGATCAATCTCTTGTCCGTCGATCTTCAGTTTTGCCTTCTTGTCCGCCATACGTCAAATCTCCCTCGCTAGGGCGAGACTAGCAAATGCTATTTTCGCAGATTGCGCCAATGTGTCTGTGCGATCACGAGTTAACCGCACACTATGAACTCTACAGGAAACGTATTGACAGCCATTGAATACACTAACGGTTAGAGTTGTGATTGCAGCTATCCACATCGCAAATAGGAAGCAAACTTGAAGGATTCGCGTCCGGTTTTTCTTGATCTGCTCAAAATAAGGCTACCCATTGCCGCACTGGTTTCCATACTGCATCGGGTGAGTGGCGCAGCACTGTTCGTCGCTTCGTTCTATCTGCTCTTCTTGCTCGCGATGTCGCTGGGTGGGAGCACGGAGTTTGAGCAATTGCAGTTGACTCTCGCCTCACCGCTACACGCCGTGGTGCTTTGGCTGACGTTGTGCCTGTTCTCCTATCATTTTTTGGCAGGTTTGCGGCATGTTCTTATGGACCTGCACATGGGAGAATCTTTGCGCGCCAGCCGTATTGGAGCAATTCTGGTGATGGTGTCCACGTTGATTGCCTGTGTTCTCAGCGGAGTCTGGATATGGTTGTAAGTGCTACTAGCTTGTCCAGATCAGGTCTTACTGACTTCTTACTGCAGAGGGTTTCGGCGATCGTTCTAGGACTCTATGGGCTTTGCATCGTTGGCTTTCTGCTCGCCAATCCCGAAGTCGACTATGACGCATGGGTTCAATACATGGCATCACCGGTGATGCTAATGTTCGGCACACTGTCAATCGTCTCTCTAGGTGTTCACGCGTGGATTGGGATGTGGACCATAGGGACTGACTACCTCAGTGAGCACAAGATGGGCAGGCGCGCCGTGATTCTGCGTCTGGTCTACCAGGGATTGGTTGCGTTGTCGATCTTTGTCTATCTGTTGGTGGGGCTCGCCATCCTGTGGCAGTTGCCTATAGGATCAGCATGAAAAAACTGCGAGAAATGGAGTTTGACGGCCTCATCGTGGGTGGTGGTGGCGCCGGTCTGCGTGCGGCGATGCAACTTGCTCAATCAGGCTATAGAACCGCTGTTCTTTCCAAGGTGTTTCCCACTCGATCTCACACTGTTTCGGCGCAGGGAGGCATCACCTGCGCGATCGGCAGCGAAGACCCCGAGGACGATTGGCGCTGGCACATGTACGACACAGTCAAGGGTTCCGACTACATAGGCGACCAAGAGGCAATCGAATACATGTGCAATGTCGGCCCGCAAGTCGTCTATGAACTGGAGCACATGGGATTGCCGTTCTCTCGAACCGAGACCGGCCGGATCTATCAGCGTCCATTCGGCGGACAATCCAAGGATTTCGGCAAGGGTGGCCAGGCATCCCGGACCTGTGCAGCCGAGGACCGTACAGGGCATGCGCTGTTGCATACCTTGTATCAAGCCAATCTCAAGGCGGAGACGACGTTTCTCAGCGAGTGGTTCGCTGCCGATTTGGTGAAGAACCAGGATGGAGTCATTGTCGGAGTAGTAGCCATTTGTGTGGAGACAGGCGAAATAGTGTTCGTCAAGTCCAAGGTAACTGTTCTTGCAACCGGAGGCGCGGGCCGGATCTACGCAAGCACAACAAATGCCCTGACCAACACCGGCGACGGTGTGGCGATGGCACTGCGATCGGGCGTGCCCATCCAAGACATAGAAATGTGGCAATTCCATCCTACTGGCATTCATGGGATGGGGATTCTGGTTACCGAAGGCAGTCGCGGCGAAGGCGGCTACTTGATCAATTGCGACGGCGAACGATTCATGGAGCGCTATGCGCCCACCGCCAAGGATCTTGCGAGCCGCGATGTCGTTTCAAGATCGATGGTCATTGAGATCAATGAGGGCCGAGGATGCGGCCCTGACAAGGATCATGTCTATTTGAAGCTGGATCACCTGGGTATCGATGTTCTGGATGCCAGACTGCCCGGGATTATGGAGCTTTGCAAGACTTACGCGCTGGTCGATCCCGCCATTGATCCCATACCGGTAGTTCCAACATGCCACTACATGATGGGCGGCATCGCTACGCAAATCAATGGACAAGCGGTAACGCAGGACACTGCAGGAAATGACTGCCCGGTCCAGGGACTCTATGCGGTCGGGGAGGTTGCATGTGTGTCCGTCCATGGAGCCAATCGTCTTGGTGGAAATTCTCTTTTGGATTTGGTGGTATTCGGGCGTGCCGCGGGCATTCACATCCAGGATGTCTTGCGTCAGGGAGTCAGTTACCGAGAACCGTCGAGCAGCGATTTGGAGCATGCGATGGAACGGATCCAACGATGGGAGAATTCTGAATCGGGAGAGAACCCCGCAGACGTGAGAGCGGATCTGCAAAGATTGATGCAGGACAGCTTTAGCGTTTTCAGAACCGAGGAAAAGATGCGCGGCGCACTCTCGCAGCTTGCCGAAATGCGCAAGCGAGTTGAGCACGCCCATCTGACGGACAAGACTGAAGTCTTCAACACCGCACGCGTCGAAGCGCTCGAACTGGACAACCTTCTAGAAGTCGCCGAAGCCACTGCAGTAGCTGCCGAAGGTCGCCGGGAAAGCCGGGGTGCTCATGCCCGCGTCGACTATGAGGAACGGGACGACGAAAATTGGCTTTGCCACTCGTTGTACTTCTCCCAGGATCGTTCCTTGCGAAAACGTGCAGTCAACTTCAATCCGACAATTGTCGATCCATTTGAACCGGTTGCGAGGGTCTATTAGGGATGCGTGTAAGCATTTTTCGATTTGTTCCGGGGATGGATGCCAAACCCCGCATGCAAGACTACGAGTTTGAGCTTCCAAGGGACCGCGATCTCATGGTTCTCGACGTATTGGAGCAACTCAAGGCGCATGACTCCTCCATCAGCTATCGTCGTTCCTGCCGTGAAGGCGTTTGCGGTTCCGATGGAATGAACATGAACGGCAAGAACGGACTGGCGTGCAAGACCCCAGTGAGCGAAGTGGCGAAGCGAGATCGCTTGGAGCTTCGTCCGTTGCCTGGGTTGCCCGTGATTCGGGACCTCGTGGTCGATATGTCCCAGTTCTATAGGCAATACGAACGTGTGGAGCCGTACTTGAACAACGACTCTCCACCCCCCGCTCAGGAACGACTGCAATCTCAAGAGGAGAGAGCAAAACTTGACGGACTCTACGAGTGCATTTTGTGCGCTTGTTGCACTACCTCTTGTCCTTCGTTTTGGTGGAACCCTGACAAATTCTTAGGTCCTGCCGCGCTGCTGCAGTCGTACCGATTTTTGGCGGACAGCCGCGACACGGCTACCGAGGAAAGACTGGCGAAGCTTGACGACCCCTATAGCGTATTCCGTTGCCGCGGCGTAATGAATTGCGTCAACTCATGTCCAAAGGACTTGAATCCCACACGGGCGATAAACCAAATTCGAACCTTGCTTGTGAAGAGCGGCACATAAGCGGGCTTGTGCCGTATCAATTGGTCTAGAACGAGAGGACGCCGCCATGGCTGAATCATTCCTTCAACGAATGGAGTCGAGTTCCCACTTGGCTGGAAGCAGTGCCGTCTACATTGAGGCGATGTACGAAAGGTACCTAGCAGATGCCAATTCGGTTCCCGAGCAGTGGCGTGAGTACTTCGGAACGTTGCCCTATTCGGATGCCAAGGCAATCGACATTCCTCACAGCTCAATTATCAATCACTTCGAGAGATTGGGCAGAAATCGGCTCAAGGCACGTCCCGAACGCGTTAGCACGGAAATCATGTCCGAGCATGAACGCAAACAAATCCAAGTCATGGAGCTCATAGACGCCTATCGCGCTCGAGGACACCGCAAGGCGCATGTCGATCCATTGGAAAAGTGGGAACGTGATCGAGCGCCGGATTTGGAGCTTGATTACCACAATCTCAGTGTGGCGGACCTCAATACAGTCTTCCAGACAGGGTCTTCAGATCTCTTTGAGGACGATGGAAGACCTCTGCACGAAATCATTTCGGCGTTAGAGGAGACATATTGCGGCTCGATAGGAGCGGAATATGTCTACGTAACGACAGCACAGGAGCGTAGATGGATTCAGGGACGCCTCGAGTCGGTTCATTCACACATGAAATTCGAGCGTGACCACAAGCGACGAGTCTTGGAACGCCTTACGGCAGCAGAAGGATTGGAACGCTACCTCCACAATCGCTATCCGGGCACCAAGCGATTTGGACTTGAGGGAGCCGAGAGCCTAATCCCGCTACTACACGAGGTCACTCAACGCGCGGGCATGTGGAAGATTCGCGAAATAGTTATTGGAATGGCACACAGAGGCAGATTGAATGTCTTGGTGAACATTCTTGGCAAGGAGACCGAGGACATATTCGAGGAATTCGAGGGTACAGCGCCCGAAACCTCCGCAACTGGCGACGTCAAATATCACATGGGGTTTTCGTCGAACTTGGACAGCCTTGGCAAGCAGATTCATTTGGCCTTGGCGTTCAATCCATCTCATCTCGAAATTGTGGGTCCGGTCGTAGAGGGATCGGTGAGGGCTCGACAGGATCGGCGACTAGATAAGGCCGGCGTTGAGGTAATTCCAATTCTCATTCACGGAGACGCGGCGATTGCGGGCCAAGGCGTTGTGATGGAAACATTTCAAATGTCGCAGACTCGAGGTTTCTACACGGGCGGCACCATCCACATCATCATCAACAACCAGATTGGGTTCACCACTAGCAAGCGAGAGGATGCGCGATCAACCGAGTATTGCAGCGAGGTCGCGAAAATCATGAGGGCGCCGATATTTCATGTGAATGGCGACGACCCCGAGGCGGTGGTCGCGGTTGCTCAGTTGGCGATGGATTATCGAACCGGATTTGGGAAAGACTTCATTATCGATCTTGTTTGCTATCGACGTCGTGGACACAACGAAGCGGAAGATCCAATGAAGACTCAACCGTTGATGTACCAGCAAATCAGGCAGCATCCAACCACTCGAACAATCTATGCAGAACGCTTAATTCGCGAAGGGGCCGTGACACAAGCCGAAGCAGACGAGTGGGTGGCCGATTTCCGTGATCGCCTCGACAAGGGCGATACCGTTGCTCCCTCCGTCGTAAGCGAACCGGATCAATCCATGTTCGTTGATTGGAAACCCTACTTGGGGCACGACTGGGACGCTCCTGGAGACACGAATTTTCCGATTCCGCGTCTTCAGGAAGTGATGGGAAAAGCCAATTCGATCCCTGTAGGTATCCGTATGCACAAGCAAGTCGAGGGTATCTACGAAGACCGTCGTCGCATGGCCGCGGGCGCGCTAGCAGCTAACTGGGGTTTTGGAGAAATGTCAGCCTATGCAACGCTGCTGGATCAAGGCTATGACATACGCATAACTGGGCAGGACGTCGGTGTGGGAACGTTTTCGCACAGGCATGCGTGCGTTTACTGCCAAAAGACTGGCGAGCAGGTAGTTCCCATGCAACTCGCCTTCCCGGATCGGGGATTCCAAATCTACGATTCGTTGCTTTCTGAGGAGGGCGTTCTCGCGTTTGAATACGGTTACGCAACAACTGCGCCAAACACTTTGGTGATCTGGGAAGCTCAATTCGGGGACTTCGCCAATGGTGCGCAAGTTGTCATAGACCAGTTCGTTTCGAGTGGAGAAGCAAAGTGGGGTCGCGCATGCGGATTGGTCATGCTGCTCCCGCATGGATTTGAAGGTGCTGGTCCCGAGCACTCTTCAGCGCGACTAGAGAGATTCCTGCAACTTTGCGCACAGCACAACATGCAGGTGTGCGTGCCTTCAACTCCCGCACAAATGTTCCATATGTTGCGCAGGCAGATGATTCGTCCCATGCGCCGACCGCTTATCGCATTGACTCCGAAGAGCCTGTTGCGACACAAACTTGCAGTCTCGACAATAGACGAGATCGCGCTGGGCCATTTTCACAACATAATCGACGAAGTAGACAACATCGAATTGGATCGGGTCAAGCGTCTGGTTCTTTGCTCAGGCAAGGTTTACTACGACCTATTGGATCGACGCCGAGAGGATGGCAGAAGCGACATCGCCATTGCGCGTCTAGAGCAACTCTATCCGTTTCCCAGAGAAGAACTTGCCACCATTCTGTCGAAGTACGACAACTTGCAGGAAATGTTCTGGTGTCAGGAGGAACCACAGAATCAAGGAGCTTGGTACTCCAGTCGCCATCATTTGGATCGAGTGCTCGATGCCGTCAAACCCCACATTGAACTTGCCTATGCAGGGCGGAAAGCCTATGCGGCACCTGCGGTAGGCTTGGCTTCACGGCATGTGAGGCAGCAAGCGGAACTGGTGGAGCAAGCTCTCTACGGCGACAGGGAAGACTAACGTGACGATTGAAATTTCGGTTCCTGCCTTTCCCGAGTCCATTTCGGAAGGCGAATTGTCCAAGTGGTACAAGCAAGTTGGCGACTACATCGAGAGAGATGCCCTTCTCGTCGATGTCGAGACAGAGAAGACCACCTTGGAAATTCCAAGCCCCGTCTCAGGAGTAATAGTTCAAATCCTCAAGGAAGAGGGCGCAACCGTCGAAGGCAAGGAGGTCATCGCTGTCATTCAAGAGGGAGCTCGTCCGGCCATTGACAGCACGTCGGATGGTTCGGGCGCAGTAGTCGAAGACGAGCCTTCCACGTCGGATACTGAGGTCCAGGAGATCGTCGCGTCGCCTTCTGCAAGACGATTGGCGAATGAACGCGAAATTGGTCTCTCAACCGTCGTTGGAACAGGTCGAGGTGGACTGATTACACGGGACGATGTCGCTGCAGCAATCAGATTGCGTGAGACAGGAACTCACTCTCAGAAAGAGAGCGAAGATGCCACTATAGAGGAAGCTGCAGACACCGACACCGGCGAACGCGTTGAAAGACGGGTGCCAATGACAAGACTCCGTGCCACGATTGCCAACAGGCTGGTCGAGGCACAGCATAACGCGGCCATGCTGACGACATTCAATGAAGTCGACATGGAACCGATCATGCGGATGCGTCGCCAATACCAAGAGGAGTTTCAAGCGGCGCACAACGGAACCCGATTGGGTTTCATGAGCTTCTTCGTACGCGCGTCGGTTGAAGCGCTAAAGCGATTTCCATTGGTCAATGCATCCATAGACGGTTCGGAAATCGTGTACCACGGCTTCTACGACATAGGTGTTGCCGTAAGTACTGATCGCGGGCTGGTAGTACCCATTGTCCGAGACGCGGACGCATTGGGACTAGCTCAAATTGAGGATCAGATCGTGTCGTACGGCGAGAAGGCCCGCGACGGCAAGCTGGCTATTGAAGACATGCAGGGTGGAACGTTCACAATTTCCAATGGCGGAGTGTTTGGATCACTGCTATCAACGCCAATTCTGAATCCCCCGCAAACGGCAATCTTGGGCATGCACAAGATCCAAGAAAGGCCTGTTGTTGTTGATGGCGAGGTTGCAATCAGACCAATGATGTATCTTGCGCTCTCATACGATCATCGCCTAATTGATGGTCGGGAAGCCGTACGATTCCTAGTGGCGATCAAAGGCATGTTGGAAGACCCCGCCCGAATCCTGTTGGAACTATGAGGAGAAACCTGCAATGAGCAAAAACGCAGACGTAGTGGTTGTTGGAGCGGGTCCAGCAGGTTATGCAGCAGCGATTCGATGCGCCCAATTGGGTTTTTCTGTAATTTGCGTTGACAAGTCCAAGGACTCTCAGGGGCAACCGACCTTAGGCGGGACCTGCTTAAACTGGGGATGCATTCCGTCAAAAGCGTTGCTCGACGTGTCCCACAAGTACAACGAAATGCACAAGCTCGATGCCATGGGGATCGATACCGGTGATTCGAAAATCGACATTGCCAAGATGCTCAACTACAAGGACTCCGTGGTCGAGCAGCTTACGAAGGGGATTGGCTTGTTGTTCGAGGGCAACGGAATTGAGTTTGTGCACGGACGAGGCAAGTTGCTGGATGGACGTCGGGTAAGTGTTAGCTCAGATGAAGGAGAGAGCGAGGAAATCCAAGCAGAGCATGTGATTCTCGCTCCAGGTTCTGTACCGATTGAAATACCAGCAGCACCCTTGGACTACGAGAATGTAGTAGATTCAACGGGTGCTTTGGAATTTGACAAGGCTCCTGCCCGTCTTGGCGTTATTGGAGCGGGAATCGTTGGGCTGGAGTTGGGCAGCGTATGGGCCCGGCTGGGTTCAGACGTAGTGATTCTCGAAGCGCTTGACGACTTCCTGCCTGCGACGGACCGAAGGGTCGCGCGAGACGCAATGAGGATTTTCTCGAAGCAGGGATTGGATATTCGTTTGGGTGCTAGAGTGACCAATACCGTTGTAGAGGGCGAAACGGTCAAAGTGTCCTACCAGTTGCAAAACGAAGACAAGGTATTGGAATGTGACAAGCTCATTGTCGCAGTTGGGAGACGGCCCTACACTGAGGGCTTGCTAGCCGACGACAGTCGCGTCAATTTGGACGAAAGAGGCTATCTGTTTGTCAACGATTTGTGTGCGACAGATGCACCAAATGTGTATGCAGTTGGTGATGTAGTTCGAGGGCCGATGCTCGCGCACAAGGGCATGGAAGAGGGCGTAATGGTCGCAGAGAGAATTGCGGGGCAAAAGCCTGTGGTTAACTACGACACCGTACCTTCCGTCATCTACACGCTGCCCGAAGTTGCTTGGGTTGGCTTGTCGGAAGAGGAGCTCAAGGCAAGTGGCGAAGAAGTCAACACGGGCATGTTTTCCTTTGGCGCCAATGGTCGAGCAATTGCCGCCAATGAGAGCGACGGATTTGTCAAGGTGATATCCGATGCGGAGAGTGACAGGATTCTAGGAATGCACATATTGGGCGCGCAAGCTTCTGAATTGATTGCTCAAGGCGTAATCGCCATGGAGTTTGGAGCAACCGCAGAAGACTTGGCTCTTACGATGTTCGCTCATCCTTCCTTATCCGAGGCGGTGCATGAAGCTGCACTTGGTGTTTCTGGAAGCGCCATACACGCGATCGCTCGAAGGAAGCGAAGCTAACTCAAGCTAGGTCTAACCTGGCTTGTCGAACGCAACCCTTTCGTTCCTGTAATTCCACGGAAATCGAACGTTGAATCTTCACGAGTTTCAAGCAAAAGAGCTGTTTAGAGAGTACGGTCTCCCTGTTTCCAAGGGATTGGTCGCAAGTTCTAGTGAAGAAGCCGTAGCCGCAGCTGCTCAACTTGACGGTGACCGATGGGCATGCAAAGTGCAAGTGCATGCAGGCGGTCGAGGCAAGGCAGGCGGTGTCAAGATGGTGGACGGAGTGAACGGGGTGAAGGACTTTGCCGATAGCTGGCTAGGCAAGAGGCTCGTCACGCATCAAACAGATGCAAGAGGACAACCGGTCAATCACATCTACATTGAAGAGCTCTCTGAAATCGATCGTGAATTCTATTTTGGCATTGTCGTTGACCGATCGTCGCAACGAGTGGTCGTCATGGCTTCGACTGAAGGTGGTGTTGAAATAGAGCAAGTGGCCGAACAAACACCCGAGAAGATTCTTCGAGCAACCATAGATCCCGCCATTGGCGCACAACCGTATCAAGGACGTTCCTTGGCATTTGGCATGGGTTTGGTAGGTGAACAAGTTCAGCAATTCACCAACGTTTTCCTGAATCTCTGTCGTCTATTTCATGAATTGGACTGTTCACTCGTCGAAGTGAATCCTCTCGTGTTGACGAGCGAAGGCAATATCCATTGCCTTGATGCCAAGATGAATGTAGACGGCAATGCCCTTTTCCGTCAACCAAGACTGGCAAGCATGCGTGATGCGCAACAAGAGGATGAACGGGAATCGCAGGCTACGGAATTTGGCCTTAGCTACGTTGCATTGGATGGAAATATTGGATGCATGGTTAATGGCGCTGGATTGGCGATGGGAACCATGGATCTTGTCAAGTTCTTTGGCGGAAACCCCGCGAATTTTCTCGACGTGGGGGGAGGAGTCAACGCAGAATCGGTTGCGGAAGCCTTCAAGATAATTCTTGACGACACAGATGTGAAAGCTGTCTTGATCAACATATTTGGCGGGATTGTGTCTTGCGTTGTCATCGCCGAGGGCATTGTCGAAGCCTATAAGGAAGTTGGCGTAGACGTACCCGTAGTTGTGCGTTTCGATGGGAACAGTGCGGACGAAGGAAGGCAAGTCTTGCAACGTAGCGGATTGGCCATCATTGCGGCTGACACGCTCCAGGAAGCTACACGAAGTGCGGTGGACGCGGCTGGAGAGGCTGCGTGAGCATACTTGTCGATCGAGACACGCGCGTCATATGCCAGGGAATCACGGGTTCCCAAGGCACGCTGCACTCTAAGCAAGCGCTTGAATACGGAACGCAATTGGTCGGTGGCGTAACCCCGGGCAAAGGCGGTTCCGTGCACTTGGGAGTACCTGTCTTCGACACCGTTCTTCAGGCAGTCGAAGCAACCCACGCGACGGCATCGGTTCTCTATGTCCCAGCACGATTTTGCCTTGACTCAATTCTAGAATCCTGCGATGCAGGAATCGAGTTGATCGTAGCTATAACCGAAGGTGTACCCACCTTGGACATGCTTCGAGCCAAGCTGGTTGTGGCTGCGAGCGGCGCGCGTCTAGTTGGTCCGAATTGTCCTGGCGTCATTACGCCGGGACAATGCAAGATTGGCATCATGCCAGGTGAAATTCACCGACCCGGACGTGTGGGAATTGTCTCCCGGTCAGGCACCCTGACTTACGAAGCCGTCAAGCAGACCACTGATCGCGGGTTTGGGCAATCCACTTGCGTGGGCATTGGTGGGGATCCTATACCTGGCACGAATTTCATAGACGTCATACGGTTGTTTGAAGACGACCCAGCCACAGATGCAATTGTCATGGTTGGAGAGATTGGCGGAACCGCAGAAGAGGAGACCGCTGACTACATAAAGGAAAACGTTTCCAAACCAGTAATTGCTTACATTGCCGGCACAACCGCGCCTAAGGGGAAACGCATGGGTCACGCCGGTGCAATTATTGCTGGCGGTAAAGGTACCGCGGCAGAGAAATACCACGCGCTTGACGCCGCAGGCGTAGTCACCGTCAAGAATCTAGCGAGCATTGGCGAAGCGCTTGGTGAATGTCTGTCAGCCACCCAATAGTCGTAAAGCTCCATCCGAGGTTGCTCTAAACTTGAAAGCATGTCCAAGAGCCTCTATCTACATCCGAGTTAGAACCAATTCGTCCCATTTGCCATGACCACCGAAACATTGGGTTTCCAAACGGAAGCCAAGAAACTCCTACATCTCATGATCAATTCCCTGTATTCGAACAGGGAAATATTTCTTCGCGAACTTATCAGCAACGCGTCGGATGCCATTGACAAGCTACGCTTTCAAGCGCTGGACAATCCAGAGCTCTTGGATGGCGATGGTGACCTCAAGATTTCAATCGATTTTGACAGTGATGCCAAGACGCTTTCGATCACAGACAACGGCATCGGCATGACTCGGGACGAGGTGATCGAAAACCTGGGAACTATAGCCAAGTCTGGCACCGAAGAGTTCTTTCAACAGCTTTCCGGCGACCAGCAAAAGGACGCGTCCTTGATTGGTCAGTTCGGCGTCGGCTTTTACAGTTCCTTCATGGTGGCTGACGAAGTAGTCGTACAAACTCGAAAGGCAGGCACATCCGAAGGTACGCGTTGGGTGTCGACCGGCGAAGATGAGTATTCCGTGTCCGATATCGAGACGGAACGGGGAACCCGAGTTACCTTGAAATTAAAGGAAGACGCTCAGGAATTCTGCGAAAGATTCTCACTTCAGTCCATCGTCCGCCGCTACAGCGACCATATCGCCGTTCCCGTCG
The DNA here is from genome assembly GCA_965205545.1 of Candidatus Azotimanducaceae bacterium. Classification (GTDB taxonomy): domain Bacteria; phylum Pseudomonadota; class Gammaproteobacteria; order Pseudomonadales; family Azotimanducaceae; genus Bin55. The sequence continues at coordinate 96,653 of OZ242170.1, forward strand.
ACATGCCAAGTGCAGACACGGAGGAAGAAAAGGACAAACGAGAGACGGTCAACTCAGCAAAGGCACTATGGACTCGTTCACGTTCGGAGATTTCGGACGACGAATACAAAGAGTTCTACAAATACGTCTCTCACGATTTTGAAGACCCATTGGCTTGGAGCCACAATCGTGTTGAAGGGCGGCTGGATTACACAAGCTTGCTCTTCATACCGAAGCGGGCGCCTTTCGACATGTTCAATCTCGATGCCCCTAGAGGATTGAAACTCTATGTGCAGCGTGTCTTCATCATGGATGAGGCAGAAACCTTCTTGCCTCTGTATTTGCGCTGGGTGAAAGGGATCGTTGATTCCAGCGACCTTCCTCTCAATGTTTCCCGTGAAATGCTGCAAGACAGCGAAGCTGTCCGAACAATTCGTTCAGCTTTGGAGCGAAGAGTACTAGACCGTTTGGAGAAGATTGCGGGAGACGACGAAGACGAATATAGTGCCTTTTGGGACGAGTTTGGCACTGTGCTCAAAGAGGGAACCGTGTCGGACAACCAGAATCGTGATGTTGTCGTTCAACTATTGCGGTTTACGACTACTCAGGATGTGTCGAATCCAGAAACTGGCAGAGCACAGCAGCGCACGTCGCTCAAACAGTACCTAGATCGGGCTTCGAGCGAGCAAAACCACATATATTATGTACTTGGGGATAACGAGCGGGCAGCCCGGAATAGTCCTCACCTGGAAGCCCTGCAAAGTCAGGGAATCGAGGTGTTGATTCTTGGCGACCCAATTGATGCTTGGATGATGTCGCACCTTGTGGAATTCGAGGGCAAGAAGTTTCAAGACATCACACGCGGCGAATTGGATCTGCCAGAATCTACTCAGGAAGACGACAAGAAAGATGAGACTGACGAGTCCGAGGAGCCACTGCTCAAGAGAATTGAAGAGGTGCTGAAGGACAAAGTTGAGGGAGTAAGCAAATCCAAGCGGCTAATTGACTCACCGGCCTGTCTTGTCTTGGCAGAGCACGATCTTGGACTACACATGCGGAGGATAATGGAAAGTGCGGGGCAGTCAGTGCCAGCTGCCAAACCGACGCTGGAAGTCAACTTGGATCACACTCTTGTGAAGCACATGAATAAGGAAGACGATGATGCTCGATTTGGGGACTTTGCTCAATTGCTATTCGAGCAAGCGGCGTTTTCCGATGGGTCGTTTCCCATAGATGCCGGAATGCACGTGAAACGTGTCAATCGTCTACTTGCGGAGCTGCTCCCTTAGCGAGGAGAACTATGTCGGTAGCTGTCATTGGTGCTGGAAACTTCGGCACAGTCATCGCGAACAATATTGCCGGCAACGGCACGCCGACGCGTTTGTGGATGCGTGATGAAGAGCAGTTGGCAGACATGCGCAAACACAATGAGAATCGTCGATATCTCCCGGGTCATGCGATCCACCGCAACATCATTCCAACAACAGATCTTGAGCAAGCTGTCTCATCAAGCGAGCTCGTTTTTGTAACCGTCCCAAGCTCATCGTTTCGACAGGTCGCGCGCGACATTGGAATTCACTTGAAGAACGGCACCTACGCCGTAAGCGCTACCAAGGGCGTGGAAGCCGAGACGTTCAAACTCATGAGCGAAATATTGGCTGAAGAACTGCCACCAAGTTCGGTAGGGGTATTGAGTGGTCCGAACTTGGCAGAGGAAATTGCAGCCGGCAAGTTTGCCGGAACTGTAATAGCCAGTGGCGACGGAACGCTGCGCGAACTGGTTCAGGAAAGGCTCAGTAGCGCAACTTTCCGGGTATATTCGAGCGAGGACGTGTACGGCGTTGAATTGGGTGGCGCACTCAAGAACATCTATGCGATTATCTGCGGCATTGCCACTGCTCTTGACCTCGGGCAGAATGCCATCTCCTTGGTCATCACCCGTAGCCTAGTGGAGATGAGCCGATTTGCTGAGGCGATGAAAGGCAATCCCTACACATTTTTGGGATTGGCAGGAGTAGGCGATCTCGTCGCGACCTGCACATCTCCTCACTCGCGAAACTACCAATTGGGCTATCACATAGCCTCCGGTCTGAGTCTAGAGGACGCCATGGCTCGGCTTGGTAAACTTGCCGAGGGCGTAAATACGCTAAAAGCCGTCTACCAGAGAAACTTGGAAATGCGCCTCTATATGCCGCTTGCCGATGCTTTGTATCGAGTTCTTTTCGACGAAGAGGACCTGCAAGCGACCATCGTGGACCTGATGACAACGGAGCAGAAGAGCGACGTTGAATTTGCCGAACAACACACGTCAACGAATGCACCTAGATAGATTTGGTGTAGCTGCACCTGCGTCTGGATGGGCTTTGGTCGCCTGCTTGTGTGCAGGTCATGTGCTGGCAGATGATGTTCTTTTGGAGAAAATCCCTCGGTCAACCATCACTGACTCCTATTCGGCGACTGAAGTGGAGCCATACGATTTCGTCTATGCTCCCGTCGAAAAGGTCAAGCGAGAAATCACATTCGAGCGGGTGGCTCGAGTTGAAGGTCTAGTTCGACATGTCACCTATCAGATGTCGTCGGATGTGAACCGAGACGATGCATTGGATTGGTATCGCGATCAAATTCAATCAATCGGCGGACGTGTCGTTTTTGAATGCGATGGTCGAGATTGCGGACGCGCAACTATTTGGGCGAACGAAATATTCAAGCAGAGGGTGCTCGCTACCGTTGACTCCAAACAGCATTATTTGGCGGGCGAGTTGGGTGGCGAAGACAACCACGAATTGTTTGCCGTATACATCGTGGAACGTGGAAACCAGACGGTGTACTCGCATGTGGTCCGAGTGTCGGTAGAGGGCAATTTGCAGCTTGGCGACAATCAGGATTTTTCGGGTGCGTTGGCCCGCCATGGCTTTGTCGTTGTCGATGGTGTTGTTCCTAACCGCTATGGTGTGCTCTCGTCGGAGGCAATCGATCGTTTGACCAGCCTGTCAAGTCAGTTAGATGACTTCAAAAACGAGATCATCTATGTCCTGTGCCATGTGAACGGTTCTAGACCAGTGGATCAACTTATCCAAGAGTCCGAGTCCTGTGCAGAGGCAGCAGTCGCCGCGCTCAAGGGAGAAAGCGAGTACGACGTTAGACCGTTTGGTGTTGGACCGCTCGCGCCGTTGGCAGATGCCACTCCCAAGTCGCGTGTCGAAGTCGTCATACCCAAACTGCTTCGGCGAGAACCTTGACACCCCCGAACATCGCTTCGCGCGAGAATTAGCCTGTTGAAGCCGGCCCATTGAGCCATGGCGGGTAACACGTTCGGACAAGCCTTCACCGTCACCACATTTGGCGAGAGCCACGGATTGGCAATGGGCGCGGTAGTGGATGGATGCCCGCCAAATCTCGAATTGTCGGAAGCGGATCTCATGGAAGACCTGGAGCGACGCCGACCGGGTCGCACCGCCTATACGACCCAACGGCAGGAGAGCGACCAAGTCAGGATCCTGTCTGGGGTTTTCGAAGGAAAGACAACAGGTACACCCATTGGTCTTGTTATAGAGAACACCGATCAACGCTCGCGAGACTATGACGCGACCAAGAATGTCTATAGGCCTGCTCACGCGGATTTCACGTATGACAAGAAGTACGGCATTCGAGACTATCGGGGAGGAGGCCGGGCTTCTGCGCGGGAAACCACGATGCGGGTCGCGGCAGGCGCGATTGCAAAGAAGTACCTTAGTTCGGAATTTGGCACGCGCATTCAGGGCTATCTTGCACAAATCGGCCACATCGTGCTGAACGACAAATCACTTGAAAATGTCCGCCACAGCGCTTTCTTTTCTCCTGACTCCACTCGAGAGGGCGAAGTCGCTGAGTTCATAGACGAGCTTCGCGAAGCGGGTGACTCGATTGGCGCAAAGGTTGGCATATTGGCTTCCAACGTTCCCATTGGACTTGGTGAACCTGTATTTGCCAAGTTGGATGCAGAACTGGCTTCGGCGCTGATGGGCATCAACGCTGTTAAGGCGGTTGCGCTTGGAGAGGGGTTTGATGTCGTTGCCAAACGAGGATCCGAACATCGGGACGAAATCTCAAGTGACGGGTTCCTGTCGAATCGAGCCGGAGGAACATTGGGTGGCATTTCTTCAGGGCAGGACATCCGAGTGTCCATCGCGCTCAAGCCAACTTCCAGCATTGCCAAGCCAGGAAAGAGCATCGATCGCGAGAGTCGTGAAGTAGAAGTGTCTACTAGTGGCCGGCATGATCCGTGTGTGGGAATACGTGCTGTACCGATCGCTGAAGCAATGGTTGCGTTAGTTTTGATGGACCATGTCATGAGGGATCGAGGTCAGACCGGTGCCAGTGCACAACGAGATTCCTGACCCGCGTTTACTGAACACTAACAATTAGCCTAACAAGTGGGCTAACAACTAGGCTAACAAATAGCCAAAAACGGTTGAAAGTGTCATTAATTTGTTACTTTTCGCCACTATCTTGCGCGCAATTGTTGCAGCCATGCAGGTTGTCAAGTGCGAAAATCTCGAACTTCTATCACGCTACTAGGATGTCTTTGGTTCTCCATCGCGTCTCTAATGGCGTCAACATCTCTTGCCGAAAACATGGGCGCCTTGGAAGGAAAGGTCGTTGATGCAAGCGGCCAAGTCCATTTCAGTGGAGCACAAGTGCGCATCAATGAACTCGACCGTGAGGTCTTCAGCAACAGTGCGGGAGAGTTCAAATTCGAAAGCGTTCCCGCAGGGAACTACACGTTGGTCGTTCACTACATTGGTGCTGACAAAGTTGAAACGAACGTTAGCGTGCAGGCTGATGAAGTCCATCAAGTTGAGGTGAAGGTTGGTGCAAACGTTGAACACATGGAAAACGTCATCGTGTACGGGCAGGCAGCCGGTGCAAGCAGTGCACTCAACCAGCAACGCGCTGCAGACGGAATTCTGTCGGTTCTGACATCCGACGCCATCGGACAATTTCCGGACGCCAACGTCAGCGAAGCTTTGCAGCGTGTACCTGGAGTGTTCATCGAACGCGACCAAGGAGAGGGCAGATTTGTTGGGATACGTGGTCTCGAACCTGATTTCAACACAGCGAAGATCAATGGCGTACACATTCCCGCACCAGAGCGGGATCGACGGTCCGTAGCATTGGACGTAATCCCCTCAGACCTCCTCGAACGAGTGGAAGTTAGCAAGTCGGTTACTCCTGACAAAGACGGCGATGCAATTGGCGGCTCGATAGACATCAAGAGTCTTTCGGCTTTCGATCGACGTGGGCAGCACTTCTCGCTAACCGCGAAATCCGACTTCAATACATTGCAGGGCGAATCCAGCCCTAAAGCAAATGCGAGTTATACAAACATCCTGCAGACTTCCCACGGTGACTTGGGAGTAGCCTTTGCGATGTCGTGGCAAGAGCGCAATTTTGGATCCGACAACGTAGAGACAGATGGCGGCTGGGTAGCGGACATAGAAGACTCAGGCTTTCGCGGCGCAGAAGAAATCGAGCAACGCGACTATCAGATTACTCGCAAGCGGATTGGCTACGCGGCTAATCTCGACTGGATCACAGATGCAAACACGCATCTTTATGTGCGTTTGCTCAAAAGTGACTTTTCCGATCAAGAATATCGGCAACGCATCGAATACAAGCTCGATAAAGGTGATCTGGAGTCCATTGACAACAACTCCGCGATTTGGAGCGATATCGATATGGACCGTGAACTCAAGGACCGCTACGAGACTCAAGACATTTTTTCGCTTGTAGCTGGTGGCGAGAGCGAAGTTCAAGATTGGATGATCAATTACGAACTTGGATTTTCAACGGCATCGGAAGACGAACCTAACCGCTATGACATACAGTTTTCTGAGGACGACGCCGTTGAGGAGGCAGGTTATACATCTATGGGTCGAACGCCGAGGCTGTTCTACTCGCCAAACGGGGGAGATCCCTCAAATTTTGAGTTTGATGAATTGGTCGAAGAGAACAATTTCACGGACGATGAGCAAACTTCCCTGCGCCTTGACTTGCGCCGAGATGTCATGGTTGGAGATTTCGACGGCTACTTCAAATTCGGCGTACACCATAGAATGCGTGAGAAGACCGACGATACTAACGCGATCACCTACGATGGAGGTTTCCCCGGAGACCCCACGCTCGCCGACTTCACGACGAGTTCGTCTTTGGACTATGATCTCGGTTCTTTCGGTCCAACCATCGATGTATCAGCGCTCACTGCTTACGTAGCAGCCAACAAGAGCTCATTCGACATCGATCAAGACAACACTGTTCTGGATTCTGCCCGTGATTACCGGATTGACGAGGACATTCTTGCTCTCTACGCCATGCATAGAGTCAACATCGGCGATTTTCGAGTCGTGTACGGGTTGCGTCGTGAAGCCACCGAGTCTGTTCTCAACGGCTTCAGTGTCATAGAAGACAACGGAGATCCCAATATCACGCCGATTTCATTCAACAAGGACTATGAACACTGGTTGCCAAGTGTTACGGTACGGTACAAGCAAAACGAAAAGAGCATAATCAGGTTTGGATTGAGCCAGACCGTTGCTCGACCATCGTTTGGCAAGATCAATCCATCTCCTGACAAGGTGGAAATCGATGACGAAGACATCGAAATTGAAGCTGGAAATGCCTACTTGGACCCCTACGAATCCACTAATTTCGATATATCCTTCGAGCACTATCCCGACGACCGCCTAAGCGCGTTCTCTGTAGGGTTCTTTAGCAAATCCATCAACAATTTCATCTACATTGGAGACGTTAGCGATGTCGTTGATATTCGGCAGTGGACTCAAGGAGTAGATACCTCTGGCATTACTGACTCCGACGTCATACAACCGTTGAATGGCGACAGGGCTAGTCTTTGGGGAATAGAAGCTAGTTGGACTAAGCGGCTGAGTGAGTTAGGAGCGCCATGGGACAAGATCATTCTCTCGCTTAATGGCACCTATACGTCTAGCAAGGCAGACTTGGGTGCAGATGTGGGTCGCGACTCAGACATACCCTTACCTGGCCAGGCCAAAATTGTTGGCAATGCGATCATCGGGTTTGAGCACAGAAACTGGGACTTCAGGTTGGCTTATGCCTACAAGGGTGAGAGAACGATTGAAGTCGATCTATCGGATCCAGGGAACGATTTGATCCAAGAACCTCGCAGCCAGCTTGACTTTACGGCACGGTTCGACGTTGACGATCATTGGCAGGTTTTCTTGAATGCTGCGAACTTGACCAATCAACCGTTCTACACCTATCACGGCTCGGGCGCATTCAATGGGCAGTACGAGGAGTATGGTCGTTCCATTGCGCTCGGTGTCACCCTGCGGAGCCTATAGGTCTTCAAAGATATCGCCGACAGGACATGTACACGTCCTGTCGGTGAGCCTGTTGCTCGTTTTCGTCGCGTCATGCGGCAGCCAGACCAGCTATCCGACCGTTTCAGCATTTGTTGAGACGGAAAGCGTTGCGAGCCCTGGAGATGCAGCTGACGATCCTGCTATCTGGGTCCATCCAAGCGACCCTGAAAGAAGTTTGGTGCTTGGTACAAACAAGCGCAAAGGCTTGGAAGTGTACGATCTCGAAGGAAAGCGCGTTCAGTCGTTAGATGTAGGCAATCTCAACAACATTGACGTGCGACAGAATGTTGCGTGGGGATCACGCGCGGTTGACATAGCCGTAGCCACAAATCGTTCAGACCAGAGCTTGGTTCTTTTCTTCCTCGAGCGACAAACGGGTTTCATTGACATAGAGGCGAGCGAGAGGATTTCTCTGGATCTCAAGGAGCCCTATGGCGTCTGCCTGTTCGCGAGCGGGTCGGAGCTGTTTGCATTTGTGAACGACAAAAATGGCATGTTTCAGCAGTGGCAACTTGCGCCAAATGCAGAGAGCGCTGTAGTGCTCACCTTCACAGTTGATTCGCAGCCTGAAGGCTGCGTCGTCGATGACTTTACACAAACTCTTTACTATGGCGAGGAGGGGAAGGGAGTCTGGAAGCGCGACGCATCGCCAGATTCCACGTCAGAAGCGCAGCTGATCGCGTCAGTTGATGATGGTGCTCTTGTCGCCGACGTAGAAGGGATGGCCATCTATCGAACAAGCAATAACGCAGGATATCTGATAGTCTCCAGCCAAGGCGACGATTCCTTTGCGTTCTATGAATTGGGTGACGAAAATCGCTATGCGGGTTCGTTGCGCGTTGCCGAGTCGTCTGATGGGTTGATTGATGAAGTAACAGGAACCGATGGAATCGACGCTACTGCTACCCGCTTGGGTTCCAGGTTTCCCGGCGGAATGCTTGTAGTGCAAGACGACCGAAACAGCGCGCCCAACGAAAACCAGTGCTTCAAACTCATTGATTGGAGGGTAGTTGCGGACTCCTTGAACCTGCAACTTACTAGTAGCGACTAGAGAACTGACTAATTCGCGAATCTTTTCGAGTCGCCAATTACTCCCTCGTCTCTAAGTACGTCAAGGTCCTCGGCGCACAACGCCAGCTCGCTTGCCAGAACTTGGTCGGTGTGTTCGCCAAGTCGAGGTGGCGGTGCTAGGTCAACGCTAGAGTCCGACATGCGAGGAGCGAATCCTAGCATTGGAACAGTGCCATGTACGGGCAATTCCAAGTCCTTTACGAATCCTCGCTCAAGCAAATGTTCGTTGTGGTGGAGTTCGGCCGTATCCAGGCAAGCTGAGCACGGTACTCCCGCGGATGCGATGGCCTCCATGGCTTGGTATTTCGTTAGTTCCTTGCACCAGTCGCAGATTACTTGGCGAAGTTCGTCGCCGTTCTTGGCACGGTCGGCATAGGTTAGGAATCTCGGGTCGACCAATAGGTCAGGGCGGTTGATTGCTGCACAAAGTCCATCCCAATGGTCGTTGTTTACAGGCATTAGGTAGATGTAGTCGTTGGGTCCGAACGGCTTGCAGGGATAGATGTCCACGGGCGGCAATCCGCCTCGATTGCCGGTCCGAGGGGTCGCTTGAGTGCCCCAACGCGAACCAATGAACGCGCGAGTCCTCACGAAATAGGCCATTGCCTCCTGCATGGAGAGTTCGATTACTTGACCTTTGCCCGTTCGTTCCCGCTGGATGTAGGCTGCCAATATAGCCATGGCGGCTTGCACTCCAGTCCCTGAATCACCTGTAGTCGGGCCTGGCATCATGGGAGGACCATCGGGTTCACCAGTAATGGAAAAAGCTCCCGCAGCGGCTTGCGCAACCATGTCCATGCATCTGTAGCCCGAGTAGGGACCCGTAGTGCCGAATCCCTTTATCCGTGCATAGATGATTTTGGGATGGATCTCGGCCAAGGTCTCATATTCAATGTCGAGTTTCTCGACGATGCCAGGTCCGTAGTTCTCGACGAACACGTCAAACTTTGGAACAAGATCCAGCAAGATTTGCCGACCTTTTTCTGACCGCAAGTTAAGTGCGAGACTCTTCTTGTTAGCGTTCCATGCGCAAAAGTAGGGCGAGTAGTCGTTTCTTTGACCTCCTCTAACACCTCTTCCGGGGTCCCCGTATTCGGGCGGTTCGATCTTCACGACATCGGCGCCAAGCCATGCAAGAGCTTGGGTACATGAGGTTCCAGCCTCATATTGGGTCATGTCAAGAATTCGTATGCCGTCGAGTGCTGCCATTGAGGTTCCAAGCTTCGCGTCTAGTAGGTGACTTCCGGGCGGAGTCCGAGTCGCTGTATGAAGTTCAATTATCTCAAATGTCCTCGACATGAAACGACTGGACATTGCAGCTCTCACATGCCGTTCAAGGCGGATTTTTGTGTAGATCTACGTTGTGAAACATACAATGAAATTGCTCATCTCTGGGCAACATCCTCTTCTTTGAATGTCTTGAACTGGTGTGTGCTTCCCTTGGTTGATTAGCTGATGAGTTCGGAACCTTACAACCCGTCAGAACTGCTGCGAATAAAGACTGTACGCGAACTGGCGTCGCTTCTACCTCGCGTTGTAAAGCTCTGGTGGCAGGTATCTCCGCTTCTAATCACTCTCGTTGCGATCATTGCGGTTGCTGCTGCCCTTGTCGATCCAGCTGTACTCTTCCTTACAAAGGTAATCGTCGACATTGTTCACCAAAATCTGGGGCAAGCAATGCAGTGGACGTTGGTCATAGTTCCTCTAGGAGTCATTTTTGGTCTTTGGATTGCAAACGGACTCGTGGGTGGCATCACTCGCGTGATCGAGCAGCTTCTTAGTGAGAGAACATACAACACCACACTCCAAAAGCTCCTGCACAAAGCATCCAAGCTGGACTTGGCGTTCTTCGAGGCTCCCAAATTCTACGATCAACTGCAGCAAGCTGACCTAAACCAAGGGTTTGTGCAAGTCCTGCCGATGCAGTTGTTTCACTTTCTTCAACAATTGCTCTCTCTTGGTGCAATGGTTGGGCTCCTTTCCTTGCTTCATCCTTTGGCTTTTTTGCTTCTAGTTGCAACAGTTCTCCCGCGTTTGCTCTTGGAAGGCCATATGACGCGACTCGGGTTCAAATTGGGCTCCGAACTTGCACGCAACTTTAGGCGAACGGACTATATGCAGACCATACTCACAGATCGAGAGAAAGCTAAAGAGATTCGCATATTTGGTCTCGGTAGCTTCTTCTTCGACCGCTTCCTGAAGTTTCGGTCTGAGTATGTGTCAGCCCACATTAGGCAAATGCTGCATTTCATGGGCTACAACTTGGGTCTAGGGACTCTTACGACATTGGGAATTGGCGCCGTAAGCATCTTTGCCGTTATTCAGGCGGTAAGGGGTGACATCAGCATAGGTACGCTGACTCTCGTCTTTAGTGCGGCCCAGCAAATTGTTTCCTTGATTGGAGGCGTTATTGGTTCTTTAAATAGTGTGTATCAGTCGTCACTTTCGTCTTCACGTTATTTTGAACTTCTGGACCTAGATCCGCAATCAATATCGGGTGCGTTGCAACCCCCTCGCGTCGCAGAGCCACGAAAAGCACCTCTACGCATCCGCAAGGGCATTGAGTTGGAGTCAGTCTCGTTCACCTATCCTGCAACGGATGTTGAAGTGTTGAAGGACATTTCGTTCTCGTTGCCAGCAGGGAGCAGAGTTGCGATAGTGGGTGAAAACGGAGCAGGCAAGACAACTCTTGTGAAGCTTCTTGCACGGTTCTACGATCCCGCCGCCGGCGCAATCAAACTGGATGGTCTGGACTATCGCGATTACGAACTTAATAGCTTGCGCGAAAGTATCAGTGTGGTATTCCAAGACTTCGCGAAGTACGACATTTCAGTAGCAGAGAACATTGGGGTCGGGTCGATTGAGGAAATCGACAATCGAGACCGAATTGTGAAGGCAGCTAGCAATAGCGGCACTGACACGATTGTTGCACGGTTGCCCAACGGATACGACACTGTTCTTGGCAAGACGATGGACGAAGGTGTGGATCTGTCTGGAGGCGAATGGCAGCATATAGCGATTGCTCGAGCCTTCATGAGCGACAGCCCCCTCCTAATACTAGATGAACCCACTGCCGCCCTCGATTCTCTACGAGAGCGAGAGCTGTACGAACGAATTGCCAGACTAGCCTCCAGTAAGACTGTAGTTTTCGTATCCCACCGATTCTCTACGGTTCGAATGGCCGACTTGATTGTCGTGATAGATGATGGGAAATCTGTTGAAGTTGGAAGTCACGCAGAACTCTTGAGTCGCAAAGGAAAGTACTACCGCATGTTTGAGACGCAGGCGGCGCGCTACCGATGAGCGAGAGAACTTTCAATCCGTTTGAGGAATTGAACTCGAAGACGATACTCGAGACATTAGGCTTGCTGCCACGTGTATCAGCATTTGTATTCAGTGCGTCGCCGTTCTATTTCCTACTTTCGAGTCTGTTGGGATTGGTACAGGCCGGAATAGCAGCCTTGATTCTCATTTTGGGCAAAGTTGTCGTAGACCGTGTCGCTGGGAACATTGGTTCTGAAGTTGAATGGCTATATTTGCTTATACCCATGCTTCTTTTGATTTGTACTAGGATTATGCAGAGCGTGTTATTTTCACTTGACACTCTAGTTGGATTTCTAGTCCAAGAAAAAGTTCAAAACGAAGCCCACTCAAGGTTGCTTCGCAAAGCCACAAGCTTGGACTTAGCTTTTTTTGAGTCCCCAAAGTTCTATGACAGATTGTATCAATCACAACAAAATATTACTTATTTATATAGCACGGTTCGTGAAATTATCAGCTTTAGTACACAAATTTTTACAATGATAGCCATGGTTAGTATTCTCTCGATACTCCATCCTTTAGCTTTTGTTCTTTTAGTTGTAACTATTTCACCAAGAATTATTTTTGAAGGATACAGCGCGAGACGTCGTTTTGATTTAGATGTGGAGTACACAAGAAATTTTCGCATTACAGAATATTATAAAACTCTGCTGCTTGAACAAAAAAATATTAAGGAAGTGATGATATATGGTTTAAGTGACTACTTCTCGCAAAAATATTTCGAGCTTAGATCGCTGTTCATTCGGTCAATGTTGAGGCTTGAATATTATTTCGTGAGAATTGAGGTGTTTTTCGATATTTTGGCACTGACAGGAATAGGGCTTCTTTGGCTGTATGCCATTTATAGGACTTCGATTGGTGAACTGACAATTGGCGATCTGTTCATGATATTTGGCGCTGTGCAAAGTAGCAGAACGGCGATTGAAGCGGTTTTCGAAGGCGTGGGAGGCATATTTGAGGATTCTCTCTTCTTGACTCGGTTTTTCGAGATGTTGGATCTTGACCCAAACACCGTAGACGGCGCGTTACAGCCTCCACGTTTGCAGAAACCATACAAAATGCCAGTTCAGATAGATACGGGCATAGAGTTTCGCAATGTGTCTTTTCGCTATCCAGGCACGACGGACACTGTGTTGAAGGGAATTTCTCTTGTGGTTCCCGCAAGCACCAAACTAGCAATCGTCGGCGAAAACGGAGCTGGCAAAACTACGCTGATCAAGCTGCTCGCAAGGTTTTACGACCCGGAGAGTGGCTCCATTCTTCTTGACGGTCGCGACTACAGAGACTACGACTTGGAACATATGCGCAACAATATCACGGTCGTGTTTCAGGACTTCTCCCGCTACGATATATCCGTTTCCGACAACGTCGGCGTGGGACAAGTGGAATACATAGCCGACCGAGAGCGTATCGTCTCTGCGGCAAAGAAAGGTGGCGCTCACGAAATGATCATCAATTTACCGAGCAAGTACGACACAATACTTGGAAGAACCTTCGACGAAGGTGTTGACCTCTCCGGCGGCGAGTGGCAGAACATAGCCATTTCACGCGCATTCATGAGCGATGCACAGATCTTCATCTTGGATGAACCGACAGCGGCATTAGACGCATTCAAAGAAGCCGAAATCTACTCAAGATTTGCCGAGCTAACTGAGAACAGAACAGTAGTGTTGGTTTCGCATCGATTTTCAACAGTGAGAATGGCAGATTTGATAGCGGTAGTCGACGATGGTCGCGTGATCGAATATGGGACCCACAGTGAGCTTTTGCGACTACACGGCAAGTATCACCAAATGTTCGAGGCACAGGCGGCTAGGTATCGGTAGTACTGAAACACTGCAGTTGACTATGCGCTTACTGCGAGTTCAAGGAACTGGCGTCTATACCGAGCGAGTAATTTGCGCGGGATCCAGTTTGCTTACTTGCTGGGCGGGGAATACTACAGCAAGCAGGCACACGGCAAGTGTCGCCATGACGATCAGAGCGCTGGGCATTGCCATCAATGGCTCAAACTCCTGGTTCGTGACCAAGTAGACATTTAGTCCAATGGCCATTGGCACTCCGATGCCAATCCCAATGCAAAGGATCAGGGCGTACTCGACAAGCAGATTTCGCATGATGTCGAATTGTGTAGCACCGAGCGCGCGTCGTATGCCAATGTGAGTTGTGCGGCGTCGGATTGCAAAGTTGACCATTCCTGTCATACCGCACACGACCACGAACAACAACGCAATCGATGTAACGCTGAAAACCCAGACTGACGCATTTTGACCTTGATATAGGCGTTTCTTGGCGACTTCGATAGATTCGATGTGACGAATCAGGCGGTTTCTGTAGAGCGTCGGAAGGTTCTGCTCAAGTGTTCGAATGGTTTCTTCAAGTTTTCCGGGTGTCGTTCTAACGACATATGTTGAGGAATCGAAAGCCTGTTTTTGAGGCACGTACGCAATTCGGTGTACTTGATCGATACTTGCCCATGGACCATGAGAAGTTGCAACAACCCCGACCACAGTCATGGGACCGGTCAAATGGACCTGCCTTCCGACGATTTCTGCCAGCGTTGCATCGGGAAACAGATGTTCTGCCAATTGCTGAGAAAGGAGAACTTGATTGGGACTTGAAGCGCCGTAGGGAATTCTCCATTCCACCTCCTCGGGACGAAAGTTTCTTCCCGCCAGCAGATTGATGCCTAGTGCATTTAAGCCTCGATCATCAATCATTCGGAAATAGCACACGGTTGGTCGTATGTCGTCCGCCGGGTCTACTTCAATCGACATGGACCACCCAGATCCAGAGTAGGGAACAGAGATTGTCTGCACGGCGTCGATTACTCCAGAGGTCTTGCGAATGTAATCAAGGTCTGCGTTTACGATGCTTGCGATCGCATCGGGGTTCAGGTTTGGTTCTGCAATGTGCACATTCATGTAGAACATGTTCTGGTGATCGATGCCACTCTCTTGATTGAGCGCTTGTAGCTGGTAGCTGACACCCACCTGCAGATTGAGCAGAATGGCGATCACAACCGCAATTTGGACAGCAATCAATACGCCGATTGTCTTACGACGTAGCAGAGACCTAAAAATTGGACCAAGTTCCAGCATTTATTTGGCGTCGCGCAATAAGCTGGCGGGAGTTCCCCGCGATCCGCGCCACGCAGGATACAAAGATGCGGCCAGACTAGCGGCAATCGCGAGAAGTATGGTGCCAACCGCCAACGAAAAGTCCAATTGAGTCACGTGGGCAACTACCGATTCCCCTCTGAACAATACTCGAATGCCCATGAGCCCCAGCCATGCAAATACCAATCCGAGCAGTCCGCCTGTAAATCCTATGCATGCGGATTCGACCAAGAATCGCGTAAACAACTGGACTCGGGACGCTCCCATGGCACGGTGAACGGCTAGTTCGCTGTTCCGCGACAGGAATTTGGCAAGCAATAGTCCTATCGAATTAATAAGACAGACAATGAGGAACAACAGTGCAATGATGATTGTGACAACAATGCCCTCATCGACAGCCCTGATGTACTTGCTCCACTCATCGATAGTGTGCATCGCATTGTCTAGTGGTCTCTGGAAGCGTCCCAGTTCCTTTTGCTGATTGGCGTAGGAGTCCAAGAAGCTCAGGTAGCTCGTTCGTTCCGAAGGGTCGCTCAATTCCACCCAAAACTGAATCCAGATGCACTCTGATGCGAGAAAAGCTTGGTGACCCTGTCCCGGTATGGATTGCCAGCAATTCGTACTGCCTCTACGGTCGAATTCCATTTCGGCGGCGGTAGTGAAAGGAATGAAGGTGTCTTCCGTAGGACTCCATTCGTAGTCATATACACGTGGCAGGAGATTCCATTCCTCGAGTACACCGACCACTCTAAAGAGCTCTTCCTTGAGAGTTATGTGCTCTCCTACAGAATCTTCTCCTCCGAACAACTGATCATTAATCGAAGCCGCAAGGACGACTACACGCTCCCTATTCTCATCGGCGGGATCGCTCCACGGTCCGCCATACTTGAATGGGGCATCGAACATGCTGAAGAAGTCGCTATAAGCGGCACGACCGAACACTTCAAACGGTACTTCGGCTCCCTCCGGGCGTATGATCGCGGAGATTCCGAACATAGCCGACTGACGCAACGCCCAGCCTTCTCGCATTAGAGCCAGCGCATCCATGTAGGTGAGTTGGTGCGGCCGATTCTCGGGGTCGTCGCCAGGTCGGTTGGGATCGCCCGCATCCAATTGAACTCGATAGAGAAAGTCGTTCTTTTGCGGTAAAGGATTCTTGGACATTGATTGGCTGATCGTGAAAATGGACATAAACATCGCGATGCCCAGCGCAACCGCAACTGCCATCAATGCCGAGAGAATAGGATGGCGCCGTATTCCTCTAGCCGCAAGGAAAATGTTGTAGCGCAACATCAAATTTCCCGCTATTCCGACTCGAAAAAGCCGTCGCGTATATGAATTGAACGCGTCGTGTGGGATGCCAACGAGTCTTCGTGGGTGACCATCAAAATGGTTGACCCGGAGGAGTGCAGTTCCAATAGCAAGTCAAACACGCCTTCTGCTGTTTTGCTGTCCAGATTTCCGGTAGGTTCATCAGCTAGTAGCAATCGGGGTTCTCCAACCAGAGCTCGTGCGATTGCAACGCGTTGTTGCTGTCCTCCCGATAGCTGACCCGGCAAGTGATGTATTCGCCCGAGAAGACCTACTCTATCCAATGCGTTTTGTATTCGATCCTTGCGTTCTCTCGCGGGAAATCGACGGTAGCGCAGCGGCACATCAATGTTGTCGAAGACGCTGAGGTCCGGAATTAGATTGAAGTTCTGAAAAATGAAACCTATTTTCTGATTGCGCAGTCTTGATCGTTTGCTGTCGTTCAGCTTGGAAACATCGTCTCCATCGAGTTCATACGTACCCTCATCAAATGACTCCAGCAATCCTGCCACGTTCAAGAAAGTGGTCTTACCTGAACCCGACGGTCCGACAATGGCGACGAACTCACCTTCAAGAACCGAAAGATTTACGCCCTCAAGCGCACGAGTTTCAACCGTTGCTGTACGGTAGCGCTTGGCTACGCCGCTCATTTCGAGCATGATGAGTCCTTATTGGGCAGAAACTAAATTATTGACGCAGATAGACCGTGTCCGCGCCGTCAAACACGCTTATGTCGGAGATCACTACTTCTTCCCCGGGTTCTACGCCTGAGACTATTGCTACTTCATTGATGCTTTGAGGACCTACCTCGATTTCGCGCCGCACCGCAAGTCCATCCTCAACAACATACGCGGTTCGATACCCTCCAGACTGAAGAAAGGGTCCAACAGCAACGATGTTTACGTTGTCATGGGACGAAATGAGTAGCCTGATGGTCACACGCTGATTGCGGCGAAGACCTTCAGGAATCGCGTCCGTAAACTGCACCCGAACCGACACGTTGTTATTTACGACTTCCTGAGAAATTGAGGCTGCCACTCCCTCGTAAACTGCAGTTCCAATGCGTATTTCAGCTTCGGTCCCTGGACTTATGTCGTCTGCATACGATTGAGGAACGGTCGCCTCCAGTTCGAGCTGGGAGAGATCCACAACCGTTAGCACAGCTCTGCCGGGCGCAACCCAAGACTGTCGTTCCACGAGAATGTTGCCGACCGTGCCGTCCAATGGAGACTGCAACGTCAGTTGATCCACCTGGCTTTGAACTTCCTGCACTACCAGTTCTTGTTGTTCATGAGCGAGCCGGGCGGATTCAATTTCAAAGCCGAAGCTTTCCTTATCAAGAATTTCGTGGTCGGTCGCGTGCTGGAGACGCAATTTGGCTGACTCCAGATTGTCCATGGCCTTGCGATACTCAACATCTGAGATTGCGCCCTTGTCGTACGACTGTTGGGCCCGGTCGGCCTCGCGTCTTGCTGCTGTCTCTTCGACGGCGGCGAGATCCAGATTGCGTTTGTTTGTCCGTTCACGTTGCTTCATTGCGTTAGTAGTTCGATTCAACTGAGCTTCGCGCAGAACCAGTTGCGTTTTTTCTCGCTGCAATTGTGATCGTAGAAACGGATGAACAATGGTTCCCAACGCCTGTCCCTGAGTTATCGTCTGTCCCAATTCAACATTGACGGTAAGAACTCCCTGCTGTTGGGCGTATACCGTCGGACTGGCAGAAGGGACCACTCGCCCGTCTACCGAAATGTCGCTGATTAGATCGCCGAAGCGCACTGTGGAAAAGCTGAGACGGCTAGCGGAGACGCTCTTTTCGGATTTCGCCCACTTGGAAAGCTGTGGATAGGCGATTGCAGTGCCTACGACCAGTATGACAGCTACAACTCCCAGCGCGATGTAGATCTTTAGCCTAGACGGTTTTGGAAGCGAAGTGTCCTGAGCGGATGTGTCAGCAATTTTAGTGCTTGCCACGTATTGTCAGCTCCGTCTGCATGGTTTTGCAGTTGTTGTCCAATCCACTCAACCTATACACCAATGGTAAGGTTCATCGAAAGTTTATCATATTTATCAGCTACTTATGCTGAGCAAATAGGGAATCTCCTAGCGTCTCAGCAAGGCGCCGGTGTTGGAATTCAGCGGTCGATTCTCAATCGACCCAAGAAATCACGTTTTCCTAGTTGGACACCCTTCATACGTAGGATGTCGTAGGTTGTTGTTGCGTGAAAGTAGAAATTTGGTAGCGAAAAGGAGAGCAGAAAGTCCTCTGCGTTGAACGGAATCTCCATTCCACCCATCTTGAAGGTGACTCGTCTTCCTTCCAATCCGTTAACAGAATCCTTGGAAAACTCATCGAGGCCCCGCAAAGATTCCTGAATCAAGCCCTGCAAGCCGGAATAATCCAGTTGTGCAACTTGTGGCGGTCCAAACTCGCCGCTGGTTGCGCCCTTTAGAGCTCCCAAGGAATGATGTGCAACGGAAATCACCTGAAACCGAAATGGAAGCATGTCCTCAATGAGTTGAACGTCGAGCACTTCATCGGCGTTTCCGCCAGCCTTCTCGTAGTGTTCCTTGCCTTTTGCCAGCACAACTTCAGTTGAACTGAGAATTTGGTGGAAAGTTTGCACGGTTGCATCGTAGAGGGAAAACGACATTGATTGATCCTAGGGCACTGTGGGAAATGGGGCAGGAATTATAGAAAGAGCCTTGAATTCATGGGTTTGAAACGGAAAGACGGTGGACGCTCGTGTTCAGCCTTGGGAATTTTTCGAATGGGGTGCCTCTTGGGCTACGACAAAGTGGCTACACTTTGCTTCAACTGAATTTCGCTGGGATCGAAGCGAGGCCACTATGAACCGCATACCCATACTAGGCTGGATTGCAAGCTTCTTCGTGAATTTATTCCTATCAATTCCTTTTTGGTTCGTATGGACCGTCTGCGGGATTGGCAGGCACTTTTTCTCTTGGCTACCCGAGCCCTTTCACTCGCCAAGTCTTTGGGCAGTTTTGGGTCTATTCATCTGCGTGGAGATATTGCGCAATGTGTTCCTTCCATTCGTAGTTCCGAAGTGGTTGCAGGACGAAGCCAAAGACTAGCCGCGAAAAGGCTCTCACAATGGCTGTCTCCAGCAAATAAGAGCTTGCTCTAGCTGACTAGCCAGTCACTCTAGGTGCGGCGTCAATTGGAAGGCACTACACGGGCCTGTTGGTCCAAAAGACGTATTGTTGGTCGCCTGCAAAAAATTCGGCTACGTGGCGTTGCTTTACTCGAATGCAGTTGAGGTTGGCAATTCAACGTGCATCAGACTAACTTCAGATAGTTTGGTTCTAGACACGAATCGAGCTCTGTCCCGCGTTTGCTTGCCACGCTAGCGTCATTTAGTGTGTCTGGGTACAACATATAATTGACAGCGTCACCACGTCGGTTTCCGCCCCGCCTCTTCGAGTTTCTTGGGTTCCTCTATGCCTCGTACGCTCTATGACAAGATCTGGGATGAACACTATGTGGGGACACGTGACGATGGGTTGGACCTCCTTTACGTAGATCGACACCTGTTGCATGAGGTCACCTCTCCGCAAGCTTTCGAGGGTCTGACACTAGCTTCGCGTAAGCCTTGGAGGCTTGATGCGAATCTAGCAACCGTGGACCACAGCATTCCAACGTCGAACCGTTCTTCAGGCGTTGACGGAATCGAAGATTCCATCGCTAGGGAGCAGGTGATCGTGTTGAATGAAAACTGCAAATCGTTCGACATTCACTACTTCAATATGCACGACCACCGACAGGGAATCGTCCATGTGGTGGGACCTGAACAAGGTGCAACCCTTCCTGGTATGACCATCGTTTGTGGTGATTCCCATACTTCCACACATGGAGCATTTGGAGCTCTTGCACACGGAATTGGAACTACAGAAGTCGAGCACGTGTTGGCAACGCAATGCCTGATTCAACAGAAGAGCTCCAACATGTGCGTTGAGATCCAAGGATCCCTTCCACCTTGGTGTTCAGCCAAGGACGTTGTATTGGCGCTGATTCGAAAGATAGGTACCGCGGGAGCTACTGGCCACACGATTGAATATTGTGGAGAGGTTGTTTCGAAGATGTCGATGGAAGGTCGCATGACCATTTGCAACATGTCGATCGAGGCAGGAGCTCGCGCTGGTCTCATGGGAATCGACGACACGACAATCGAATACATCGAAGGGCGTCCATTTGCACCAACAGGTCAACTCTGGCACGAAGCAGTGGATTGTTGGCGGACGCTCAACACGGACTCCGATGCAAGTTTCGCTCGGCGCACGACGCTTGATGTAACCGATATGCCCCCCCAAGTTAGTTGGGGTACCAATCCAGAATTGGTCATTGACATAGACGACGCAGTGCCTGCGCCAGACGACTTCGCCGACAGTGCAAAAGCTGAAACGGTCGAACGGGCACTTGACTATATGGATTTGACCCCAGGCATGAGACTCGCAGATGTCGCTCTTGACACTGTGTTCATTGGTTCATGCACGAATGCTCGAATTGAAGACTTGCGCCAGGCCGCGACGATTGCAAAAGGGCGCCGTGTTTCGCAAAGCATCAAATACGCCTTGGTTGTGCCAGGATCGGGCTTGGTCAAGAAACAGGCAGAAAATGAAGGGCTTCACGAAATCTTTATGGAAGCTGGCTTCCAATGGCGCGAGCCAGGGTGCTCCATGTGCCTAGCAATGAACAATGACAAGCTACTGCCTGGAGAGCGGTGTGCATCCACATCTAACAGGAACTTCGAAGGCCGACAGGGGCACTTGGGTCGCACGCATTTGGTAAGCCCAGCAACCGCGGCAGCCAGTGCCATCGCTGGTCGTCTCGTAGACGTAAGGGAGTACATCGAGTGACTAGTAAAGGAATTCAAACCTTTCAGCGGCATCAAGGCACGGTCGCTCCGCTGGATCGGGCAAATGTCGATACTGACCAGATCATCCCCAAGCAATTTCTCAAGTCGGTCAAGAAAACGGGATTTGGCGTTAATTTGTTTGACGCGTGGCGATTTCTAGACGAAGGCGAAATAGGAAAGCAAGAGCGACAGGAGAATCCGGACTTCGTACTGAACGATTCGAGGTACCGGAACGCGACAATTCTATTGGCCCGTCGCAATTTTGGGTGTGGGTCAAGCCGCGAGCATGCGGTCTGGGCATTGCTGCAGTTTGGATTTAGGTGTGTATTGGCACCGTCATTCGCCGATATCTTTCACAACAATTGCATCAGCAATGGCCTATTGCCCGTTGTAATGGACGAGGCATGGATCGATCAGATCTTTGAAGATGCCACGCAAGATGAGCCGCTTACGATGACTGTAGATTTGCAGGAACAGCGCATCTCCTATGCGGGCGGAAACGCAACGCATTTTTCGATTGACCCGAAAGCGCGCAGGAGGCTCATGGAAGGAATGGACGAGATTGCTCTTACATTGCGACACGAAGAACAAATTCGCTCGTTTGAGAAGGAGCATCGGCAACGGATGCCTTGGCTATTCTCGAGCACAGGATGAAAGCACAGAATTCTCATAGCATTCTTGTATTGCCTGGAGACGGCATCGGTGCAGAGGTAATGCCTCATGCCATTCGGGTCATGGAGGCAGCCGCAGGCAATCGCATCAGTTTGCGTCTTGAATATGCAGACTTCGGCGGCTGCTCGATTGATCGCCACGGCGTTCCAATGACCACAGAAACTTTGACTCGCGCTCAATGTGTGGACGCCGTGTTGGTTGGAGCTGTTGGAGGTCCCAAATGGGACGACCTTCCCGTGGAAAAAAAGCCGGAAAAAGGACTGTTGGGACTCCGAGCGGGCCTGGATTGCTTCGCAAATCTTCGACCTGCATTGACGTTCGCACCATTGGCCGAGGCATCCACTCTAAAGACAGAGCTTGTAGCTGGACTCGACATACTCATAGTTCGAGAGCTAACAGGCGGCGTCTACTTCGGAAATCCCCGGGGTGTTGAGGTACGAGACAATTTGCGATATGGATTCAACACGTTCGGTTACGACGAGTCAGAAATTCAGCGAGTAACCAAAGTAGCGTTTGAACTGGCACGCAAGCGTCGTGGCAAGGTGTGTTCAGTGGATAAAGCAAATGTGCTGGAAGTTACGCAGCTTTGGCGCGATGTGGTTAAAGAGGTCCACTCCGACTATGCCGATGTTGAACTTAGTCACATGTACGTGGACAACGCCGCCATGCAGCTCGTGCGTGAGCCCAAGCAGTTTGACGTGATCGTCACCGGAAACATGTTTGGAGACATACTCTCAGACGTAGCAGCAATGCTGACCGGATCGCTGGGAATGCTCCCTTCGGCATCTCTGAACGCGAGCAGCCGAGGTCTCTATGAACCTGTTCACGGAACTGCGCCTGACATTGCAGGAAAGAACTTGGCGAATCCATTGGCCACCATACTGTCCGTAGCCATGCTGTACCGCTACAGCCTAGATGCGCCCGATATTGCAGACAGCATAGAAGCTGCAGTGGACCGCGTGCTCGAACGTGGCTATCGCACTGGGGACATAATGCCACTCAATCCCTCCGAGAACATCGTGCGGGTTGGCACCGATCAGATGACCGATGTAGTCATAGCAGAATTGGAAGCTTCATGACTGAACTAGTGAATGTGGCCGTTGCGGGGGCCACTGGGGCTGTCGGTGAGGCGATGTGCGAAATCTTGGAGCAACGGGATTTCCCCATGGGCGACTTGCGATTGCTCGCTAGTAGTCGTTCTGCCGGCAAGCGTGTCTGGTTCAAGGATCACTACATTCGTGTTGAATGTTTGGATGAGTTCGATTTCTCGGAAACCCAAATTGCATTGTTCTCGGCAGGTGGAGAGGTATCGAGGGTGCACGCTCCGCGCGCAGCTCAATCAGGCGCAATAGTTGTCGACAACACTTCGCACTTTCGAACGCACGACAACATTCCTCTTGTAGTGCCGGAAGTTAATCGGCATAGGATCGAGTGTGGGTTGAAGACGGGAATAATCGCCAATCCAAATTGCTCAACGATTCAAATGGTTGTTGCTCTCAAACCGATATACGATGCGGTGGGCATTGAGCGCATAAATGTTGCGACCTATCAAGCCGTTTCGGGTGCGGGCTCACGAGGTTTGAAGGAGCTTGCAGTGCAAACTGCCAACATACTGAATGCGAAGGAAATCGAACCGGAAGTGGCGCCTGTGCAAATCGCTTTCAATGCCATACCTCAGATTGGCGAGTTCAAGGAGAATGGCTACACGCTCGAAGAAATGAAAATGGTTTGGGAAACTCAGAAAATCTTCGAGGATCCCAGCATCAAAGTTAACCCGACGTGCGTCCGAATTCCAGTATTTTTCGGACACTCAGAGGCGGTACATATCGAAACTAGAGAACCACTATCGGTCGAGGATGCACAGCAGCTCCTCAAGCAGGGAAAGAATGTCGAACTCATTGATGAGCGAACCGACGGAGGCTATCCCACTGCCGTTCTTCACGCCGCCGGCAAGGATCCGGTCTATGTTGGTAGGGTACGCAAGGACATTTCGCATGATCGAGGTCTAAGCATGTGGATCGTGTCGGACAACGTTCGAAAGGGCGCAGCTCTAAACAGCATTCAAATTGCCGAGGAAGTATCTTCTCTCATCTCCTAGGATTCAGCGTCCCTGATTTTGCTGCCCACCTAGCACCAATCCACCGATGTCCCGCAGCGTAGCACTAGGCGTTGAATATGACGGATCGAAATTCGTGGGTAGCCAACGTCAACCGGAAGGACGCACCATTCAGGCGGTTCTCGAATCTGCGTTGGCTCGAGTGGCTGATGAAGAGGTTCAAGTTGAGTTTGCCGGAAGGACCGACTCCGGCGTGCACGCGACAAATCAGGTGGCTCGCTTCAGAACCTTGGCAACAAGGACCGCCTCCGCGTGGGTTAAAGGAGCTAACACCTACCTGCCGGATGACATTGTTGTTCACAGCTGTCATGACGTCGATGGCTCGTTCGATCCGAGGCGATCTGCTAAGTGGCGACGCTATTTGTATGTCTTTGGCGAACGCAAAGTAGTGCCAGCACTAGGCAGAAGTCTTGCCACTTGGATCGACGATTGGCTAGATGCGGAGACGCTGCACAAGCAATCCCAATGCCTTCTCGGCGAGCACGATTTCACTGCATTTAGGGCTGCTCATTGTCAATCGAAGTCACCTCGGAGATGCATATACGCCATCTCCGTAACACGATTGAGCGAGTTCGTTGTACTCGACATTGTGGCAAACGCGTATCTCTTGAGGATGGTCCGAAACATAGCAGGGGCGTTGCTTGGCTTAGCGCAGGGAAAAGTCACAGATCTATCCATGCTGCTGGAACAGCGTGACCGAACTCTTGCACCTCCTACGGCACCGCCACAAGGCCTCTACCTTACCCAGATTGCCTATGAGAACTACCCTTCCTTGGGCATGTTTCGTGCGCCTCCAATGCTGGGTACTTGCTCAGAGATCTCGGCGTTCACACCGTCAGATTTCGTCAATGCTCGCGACGGGTACTAGGACCGTCAATCGCAAATCGCAAAGCGAGTGTTCTGTGGCATTGATTTGAACCGCCAAAAGCGCAGTCTCTTGAGTCCGAACGACCTTATGGGAAGCCAACTAACAAATCAGCTCACTGTCTGGCTTGAGTACATAGAGCGAGAGCATAAGACAACTCGAGAGGCGGGACTGGATCGAATCTTGCCCCTAGCACGCAGTCTGGATGTCGTCCATCCAGCCTCCAAGTCAGTAGTTGTTGCAGGCACGAATGGAAAGGGGTCCACTGTCCACTATCTCGAACAACTGCTACTCGAATTGGGTCACAGCGTTGGATCTACGGCATCGCCACACTTGACACACTATAACGAGCGTATTCGGATCAACGGAAGCCCAGTTGACGATGCAACTATTGTTCGCGCATTCGAGAAGATCTATGATGTGGCCGAATCGACCGCTCTAACCTATTACGAGTGGGCCACGTTGGCGGCTCTCGTCATTTTTCGCTGGCGGAATGTTGAATACGCACTCCTTGAAGTCGGGCTGGGAGGAAGGCTAGATGCAGCAAATGCGATTGAGCCCGATGTCACAGTCATTACCAACATTGGGCTCGATCACATGCACTTGCTGGGTCCAGACCGCGAGTCTATTGGGTCGGAAAAGGCTGGAATACTACGAAGCGGCATACCTCTGGTTTACGGCGACCGCTGCACAGTGCGTTCAGTGATGAGTCGTGCGGATGACTTAGGGAGCCCCCTGTACATAGCTGGAATCGACTACTCGCACGCGGTTGTTGGGAATTCAACCTGGGAGGTCAATCTCCAAAGCCGCGAGGGGTCTTGCAGCCATCGCTTTATGACAACTCCCTCAATGACCGACACGGCTTCGATGGCACTGCAGGTAGCTCTCTTGCTCGAGCCAGGCATTGAAATAGATCGGAGCAAGCATTGGCTGAACCAAAGCCTTCCAGGTCGCATGGAGCAATTTCAATACCGAGGTCGAGATTGGATGCTTGACGTCGCACACAATCCCGATGCGGCACGCTACGTAAGGAATTGTCTGGACCTTAGGTTTCCCCATCGCAATGTCAAATTGCTATTCGGTTGCATGCGGGACAAGCCTGCCGACGAAATGTTGAAAATGTTGGAAATTCCGGAATCTCGTGTTATTGTTAGTGACACAACCGGCGATCGCGGCATTCGGGCAACCGATCTGTTGGATGATTTAGGACCATCTCGAGTTCGAGTTGAACCTGAACTATCACATGCGATAGACTATCTAATAGAGTCCACGGACCCGCACGATCTGATACTAGTAACAGGATCGTTTCAGCTAGTAGGTCGTGTTAGAGATGTGATCGAAATCGGCATAGGAAGCCGTAGATGACATGATTGAACGAACGCGTAACAGGATTATTGGTGGCATTTTTCTCGCTGCCGTCCTAGTCATTTGTGTACCCATGTTCTTTGACAAGCCATTAGTCTTGGATGTGGACCTCCCCCCAATGCCGACAATTGATCTGGACGATGTCGAGGCCCCGATACACGACGAGCCGGATTTGCGTCCATTGGAGCAGGGAACTGCCGAAATCTCCTCGATTGTGAGTGACGAGGGGTTTTTGAAAAACGAGGGAACTCGAGTCGGAGCTCCTGTTCTCTCGTTTGATGCAGATAGTGCGAGCCAATGGGCAGTGCAATTGGCCAGCTTCGGCAACGAAGAGAGTGCTGTCGAGCTTCGAGACAGCTTGCTAGCTGACGGACACCGAGTTTGGCTCTCAACTGCCATTGTCAACGAATCCAGAGTTCATCGCGTCGTTGTCGGCCCGTACATTAAGCGCGACGCAGCGAACGAGCAACTTGCATTGTTTGCTGAACGCTACCAGATAGAGCCCGTAGTAGTGGGCTTCGACTATTAAACCAAGTACTTGCCGTGACGTTCTCCTATATCGACATTGCACTAATCGTCGTCGTAGTTGCTTCTGGGCTTTTCGGTTGGAGAAAGGGCTTTCTTGGGGAGCTCATTTCATTGACGAGTTGGATCCTAGGTGTGGTATGCGCCATCATTTGGGGTGAACAGCTCGGCGCACTTATTTTTGGCGGAGTGAACTTGGACGCCACTTGGATTCCTCATTTCGTTGGATCGACGATGATTCTGATCGTGTTTCTCGTTCTGGGAGCTCTTGTTCAGTCCTTGTTTAAGGGATCGCTGACTCTTGTTGGCCTTGACGGTGTCGACCGAGGGCTTGGATTGTTGTTTGGGGTAGCGAGGGGATGTTTCATTTTGATTGCAATTAGTATAATTTTCGATCTCAAGGCATCTGTTAGCGATGTGTGGAACAACTCTATGGTGCTGCAGTTCCTGATGCGCTTTGAACCAGCCGTGCAAGATTTGTGGAACCTGTTTGTTAGCTGGATTGAGCCCCACGCAACTCTGCCTGAAGTCCAACCAGATTAGGACACCGTATGTGCGGCGTTGTCGGGATAGTTAGCAGTCAGCCCGTCAGCCAGGAAATCTACGATTCGTTGCTGGTGTTGCAGCATCGTGGCCAAGACTCGGCCGGAATCGTGACATCCTATGAGGGTCATTGCAATTTACGCAAGGACAATGGCCTTGTTAGCGAAGTCTTTCGCCAGCAGCACATTAGCGCGTTGCGCGGAAACATTGGGATCGGGCATGTAAGGTACCCAACCGCGGGGAGCGCGAGTTCACTGGAATCGCAACCCATGTATGTGAATTCGCCGCACGGAATTTGCCTTGTTCACAATGGCAATTTGACCAATGCTCGCAAATTGCGAGATTCGTATTTCCGCAGCGTAATGCGGCACATAAACACGACTTCTGACTCAGAGATCTTGTTGAACGTCTTTGCCAATGAACTGAGTCGGTTCGCATCCAAGAACATTGAAGCGCAGCATGTCTTTGATGCGGTTCGTGGAGTAAATGATGTTTGCCGCGGCGCATATGCTGTCGTAGCGTTGATCGTGGGTGGTGGCATCGTTGGATTTCGCGACCCTCGAGGCATTCGGCCGCTAATCGTGGGCTACAAAGGACAGGGCGCGAAGCACTACATGATTGCGAGTGAATCGGCGGCGCTCGATGTGTTGGGATACAAAATTCTGCGGGATGTCGGACCCGGCGAAGCCGTTTACATTGACGAAAATGGTCACTTGCATTCACAGATTTGCGCGTCGAACACACGACTTACGCCCTGCATATTCGAGCATGTCTATCTTGCCCGACCCGACTCCGTAATAGACGACATCTCTGTATACAAAGCAAGACTGCGTATGGGCGACAAGTTAGCGGACCAGATTCTCGAACGATTCAGTCAGCACGACCACGACATTGATGTTGTCATTCCCATTCCAGAGACAAGCAGAACGGCAGCCATTCCCGTAGCCCATCGTCTAGACGTCAAACTTCGAGAAGGATTCGTCAAGAATCGTTATATCGGCAGAACATTCATCATGCCCGGCCAATCCATGAGGCAAAAATCGGTCCGACAGAAGCTCAATGCCATCAAGCTAGAGTTTGAAAACAAAAACGTGCTTCTGATCGAGGATTCGGTTGTTCGAGGAACGACGCTGCATGAGATCATTCACCAGGCACGATTGGCTGGTGCAAACAAGGTATATGTAGCCGTAGCCGCCCCTCCGGTTCGTTTCCCCAACGTATATGGCATAGACATGCCAACGACGAAGGAATTCATCGCCCACAACCGGTCGATTGACCAAATTGCCCGGATAATTGGGGCCGATATGCTGATCTACCAGAAAATGGACGATTTAGTCGACGCGGCTCGGGAAGGAAACCCGCGCGTAGACGGCTTTGAGTGCTCGATTTTCGATGCAAACTACGACTCAATTGACGTTGATCAGGACTACCTGCTCCAACTCTCCGATGCGCGCAACGATCAGTCAAAGCTACGTCGACTCGAGTCGGTGCAAGAGAGTTCATTGTTTGAACTGCAGGGCTCTTGAACTGTCGTTCATCGCTTCGATTGCAAGTTAGATCCCAGATACGTCGTGAATTCTGGTTTACCGACTTCATTGGAGAGTTTCCTACGAGTGGATACTCCGGGATATTGGGTGGCCAGTGCATCTGCCAATGAAGAGTTGTTGCTCATCGACCATGCAAATTGCGAACGTAAGGCAGCAGGCTCGGCGCTAGCACTAATCCACCGATTCGCTGATGATCGCAACGCGTGCATGGCTCTCTCACGCATCGTCCGAGAAGAGATGCGACACTTCGAGCAAGTGCTGGCACTAATTCATTCGAGAGGCTACGCTTTCACACCCTTGGGACCTAGTCGGTACGCAAAAGGATTGCACAAGGTTGCTCGCGCTTTAGGATGTGAGGCTCGAATTTCTGAACTACTTGTGGCGGCAATTATTGAAGCACGGAGCTGCGAGCGATTTCGGCTACTTGTCGGTGCACTCGACCCGCCGGTTTCCGACCTCTACGAACGACTCTCCGAAGCCGAAGAGCGTCACTTTGCCTTGTACTTGAATCTAGCCAATAAATGTGCTGATCAACGAGACATTGAAGCTCACTTGGACAAGCTTCTTGACGAGGATGCGAGACTCATAGCTGAAAGCGATGATCAATTCCGATTTCATTCTGGGCCGCCTTCAATCGCAAAACACTCCAATGTGAGTTCTGATTGAAAACGCGCGTACCACCCGCATCTTTCCCACGATCCCAAAACGTACCTAGACAATCGATTGCCCAAGTCATGGTGACCTGGTCTGTGTGTATGGCCGTGAATAACGGTATTGCAGTTGTGCAGGTTCAGCGCATCTCGTACTGAGTCTTCTACCACATCTGTAATTTGCTCTGGTTTGTTGGCATTGGACTTTCTACTTTGCTCTCGCAACGTCCGCGCAAACTCACGTCTAGCTTCCATATCTTGAGAGAGAAAGTGCGATTGAAAGTCTTCTGAACGAAAGAGCTGGCGCATTTGCTGGTAGGCGGTGTCGCTAGTACAGAACATGTCGCCATGGGACAGCAATACCGGTTGTCCATCGAGTTGGATTATCGAGGGATCTTCGAGTAGTGTCGCCTGAACGTCGTCTGAAAACCCTGATCCGAAAAGAAAGTCGCGGTTGCCGTGCATGAGGAACAGGTTTGTGCGCGCTCCGTGCCTGCGAAGTGTGTCTCGAAGCTGCTGTGCAAACTGGCAGTCATCGTCGTCTCCCACCCACACTTCCACAAGGTCGCCCAAGATGTAGATATCGGCTTCCTGTTGTGATGCCTCGGTCAAGATTTCGTCCATTGCCTGAAATCGCCTTTCGTGACCATCGTCAAGGTGCAGGTCCGACAGGAAGTAAGAGGTCATGGCATTGGAGCTTCAATTGCATCAAGGAGGTTTTGCAGAATGGACACTCGAGTCATTGGTCCCACGCCACCTGGAACGGGTGTGAGCCAGGCAGCTACCTCCTTCACATTATCGAAGTCTACGTCACCTTGCAGAGTTCCGTCGATTTGGGTCTCAATACCCACATCGATTACAACTGAATTGGGTTTTACCCAACTCTTTTGGATCAGACCTCCTTTGCCTGTAGCAGTTACCAGGATATCGGCCTGACGCGTGTAATCCTTTGTATTCGTAGTGTGTCGGTGGCAGACGGTTACCGTGCATCCAGCCATAAGCAATTCAAGACACATTGGCCGACCTACATGATTGGAGGCTCCTACAACGACCGCATGCCTACCCAGCAAATCTAGTCTCGTCTGAGCCAATAGGGTCATTACGCCTTTTGGGGTGCAACACCTGTGAGCAGGCTGTCGCATGGTCAGCATACCAAGGTTGAAAGGTGTGATTCCGTCTACGTCCTTTATCGGACGAATACGTTCGATGACTTGGGTTGAATCAATGTGTGGAGGAAGTGGAAGTTGAAGCAGGATACCGTGTACGCTCTCATCTTCGTTTAGCTGCTCGATTACGGCAATTAAGTCGGAATTGGTTGTGTTTGATGGGAGATTGACAATAGAGCATTTGATACCGGTTTCGTCGCAGTCTCGTTTTTTCAACCGAACATAGAGTGCCGATGCAGGATTTTCGCCCACAAGGATGACCTTGAGGCTTGGTTGAATCTTCCCGGAAATGCGCAGATTCTCTACCTGCAATGCGACGTCCCCACGAATCGCCTTAGCAATTGCATTTCCGTCGAGAATTTTGGCGCTCATTGGGTGTCAAACAATAGTTCGAATTGCAAGCGCGTTATTGTGCAACATTGGTGTGACATTGGCACTACATCACCGCGCCGCGGTTGCACTGTGCAGCAAGTCCGAGTAGCATTTAGCGCCTTGATGACGATGAAATAGTACAGACGGGGTATAGCGCAGTCTGGTAGCGCATCTGCTTTGGGAGCAGAGGGTCGGGAGTTCGAATCTCTCTACCCCGACCACCATTTTTCTTGTCAGCACAATTTTGCGCCCGTAGCTCAACTGGATAGAGCATCGGCCTTCTAAGCCGAGGGTTAAAGGTTCGAGTCCTTTCGGGCGTGCCATATAGCATATTGGTACACTAGGCAGCGATTAAAAGACTCAGCAAGTGTCGGTAGACTGACACTTGGCGCCGTCGGCATCCGTGGTGGGTGTAGCTCAGGTGGTAGAGCACTGGATTGTGGTTCCAGCTGTCGTGGGTTCGAATCCCATCATCCACCCCAATTACCCAGCTTTTTAGCTAGAAATATGCAGATTGAAGTAAGACCCATAGGCCCTCTTGAGCGAAGCGTGCATGTTCGGGTCGACGCGAACGAAATCGAGAGTGAAGTTGAAGAGCAAATTCAAGATGTAGCGGCAAAAGCTCGTTTGCCAGGATTTCGCAAAGGCCGTGTTCCTTCCGATCTGATTCGCCAACGATACCGGGAGGGCATCGTCGGTGAAGTGAGAAAGAAGACACTCTCCGACTCGATGGATTCGGCGTTCAAGCAAGAAAAGCTATCTCCGCTTCACATCTCTAACTTTAAGCTCCTATCTGATCCAGAGAGCATCGAACTGGAGTACTTGGTTGACATAACAATAGAGCCAACGCTTAAGTTGGATGTGTTAGAAAGTCTGAAACTAGCTCGCCCAAAGGTTGAGATTGTCGAACAAGACATTGACAATCGCATAGAGGAGATCTTAGATCAGCATAGAGAAATGCGGGAAGCGGAACGCCCAATTGAAATGGGAGACAAAGTCTTCTTCACCGTGTCTGATCGAGGAACTGTATTTAAGAAAGACGATAGTGAACTAGACAGGAGCGAACATAAGGAACTCTATGATATTGAAAGAGAATATTCCATGTTCCTGGCAAATCAAATCACTCAAATCGCTCCTTGGCTTTACTTTATTCAGGAAGAATTTTTGGGTAAGTCAGCAGGCGATACTTTTGAAATAGTGCGTGAGATCACGCTCGACGATCATGTTAAAGCCGTACAGCCCGGTATCGAAGACTCCAACCGTTCCACTAAATCCGATGAGAATCAATCGGTAATGCCAAGTGATGGGGAGGAGGCAATAGAACAAGATTCGACGGCAATCGTTGAGGACGAGAGGCACGGATCAGATGAATCAGTAGAACCGGAATTCGAGGTCTACGTATCGAAAATTCATATCGAGGTTGCAGTTGAACGCGCACAGAAGGTAGTGCGGCCCGAGCTTAACTCGGAGTTCTTTGCACGGCTTGAGGAAGGCGTCAGCAATGAAGAGGAATTTCGAGATAAGGTTCGCGAGTCATTGCAGTCTGCAATGGACAAGAGAGCCGACGAGATTGTTGGAAGACAAGCATTGGAGCAATTGGTCAGCGTAAACCCGGTTGAAATGCCCATCACGGTCAAGGAAGAGTTGGTGCATAGCCGATCTGCGGAGTCGGACAACGAAGTAAACGAACAATCGCCGCCCCCTCCCGTCACGCAGGAGCAGATGGATCAAGAGTGGAAGGGCGTGATAGCGACGTGGATTGTCGAGCAGTATGCGGACGCCAATGGAATTGAGGCCGACATTGCTAAGATCAATGAAGTCCTCAAAATTCATCACACCTTGCGACAGAATTTCGGGTTGAACACGGATGAGTTGTATACGGATAGGTACGTGCAAGGCATTCGGCGAAATATCTTGACGGAGGACGTGCTTGAGCATGTAGTGAACCGAGTGGAATGTGAGGAATACAGTGCAACCGTCCAGGAAATGAACTCCTCAGATTTCAAGAACTTCGACATTACAACTGATCTGACTGAATTGGAGGAAGCGCCGGCTGCGTGGGAGTCCCCAGTATCGCAGAACGCTATTGACGCGGGACGCAAGGAAGTAGAAGAGCTAGTTGCCGCGGCTACTAGAACGCCGGAACTCGATCATGCGGACGCTCAAGGTTCCGCAACAAGCAATAGTTCAAAGAGTGCTGACAAGGGCTTTTTCCGCAAGCTATTTGGACGATTTGGGAGAAAGGAATGACCAAACAAACTAAAGGCTTCAATTATGTTCCCGTTGTATTGGAACAGACGGCTAGGGGAGAACGTTCGTATGACATATTCTCTCGGCTGCTAAAAGAGAGGATTGTCTTTTTGGTTGGAGTTGTTGACGACGGTGTTGCCAATACAGTCCTTGCACAGCTGTTGTGGTGCGAATCGGAAAACCCTGAAAAGGACATTCACTTGTACATCAACTCGCCTGGGGGCTCCGTGTCAGCTGGCCTTTCCATCTACGACACGATGCAATACATTAGATCTGATATTGCGACGACCTGCGTTGGTCAAGCTGCCAGCATGGGCGCTTTCCTGTTAGCAGCAGGAACCAAGGGCAAGAGATCGGCGTTGCCTAATTCGCGCATCATGCTGCATCAGCCAAGTGGCGGCTCACAGGGTGTGGCTGCAGACATCGAGATTCAAGCGCGTGAAATCATGCTATTGAGAGATAGGCTCAACGATATTCTTGCCGATCACACGGGTCAACCGGTGAAGAAGATTAGCGAAGACACCGATCGAGACTATTGGATGAACGCGGACGAAGCTATGGACTATGGGCTCATAGATATCGTGCGCAAATCACGACACAAGAACGAAGAGTAAACCAGAACCAATTTTCCAAGACCGTCGGGATTGGCTGGATTAGCTGTTTGTTAGTGCGACTAGCCTAGGAGCAGCGTTCCAAGGCGGCTCGTTCTGTGAATGT
Source organism: Candidatus Azotimanducaceae bacterium (assembly GCA_965205545.1). Classification (GTDB taxonomy): domain Bacteria; phylum Pseudomonadota; class Gammaproteobacteria; order Pseudomonadales; family Azotimanducaceae; genus Bin55. The sequence continues at coordinate 130,495 of OZ242170.1, forward strand.
GGTGATTGAGCTCCACTTCACAATCGAATCCACGAAGTCACACCTCAAGCTGTTGGGTATCGCTCTTATTTGACACAGGTCCCAATTCTGGCAAGGGACTCAGTGAAAATGAACTATATAATCGAGTGAGAAAACCATGACGTTGGAGGGAAGTGTGGCGGCTGACAAACACCGTGGTATACCCAGTAACCCGGTCTGTTCATTCTGTGAGAGATCTGAACAAGACCTCGAGCGGGAAGGGCAATCAAGCCTATTGATTAAAGGTGGCCAAGGCTACATCTGCACGCAGTGCGTTGATCTATGCACTCAACTTATTGCAGATCACCACAGGTCGAAGGCTAAGGGTAGCTAGCCAAATCGTCTCAGCGTGCAACTCTTGCAATAGTGCACGATGCCGGCGTAATTCGCGCGTGCTCGACACGTTTGCATAGGATAGACTAACTGCGGATATGTATGTCGGTAGCGCAGTTGTTATATGAGTGGACGACTACTTACAAACCGAGTGCGATTGCCGTAAAATGTTGCGTGTGAAACATTTGGAAATAAATCGCTTGCGACCTTCGCTATATCCAATAGTCGCCAAGTGAACAAGTAGCGGTAGGCTTATTACATGGACAGGACTGGAAACGTGCCCCCGGCGAATCGAGCAACATGCTCGTTTTGCGAAAAGAGCCAGTACGAAGTAGGAAAGCTCTTCAAAGGGCTCTCGGCTTACATCTGCAATGATTGCGTAGAGCTCTGCATGGAAATGGTCGAGTCCTTGCAAAAGGACCAAGACGACCAGCAGACGACCAATAAACTTCCCATACCCAGTGAGATCAAGGAAAGCCTTGATGACTATGTGATTGGCCAGGAACAGGCCAAGCGTGTTCTATCGGTTGCGGTCTACACTCACTACAAACGCCTTGCTTCCAAGTTCGAGAGCGAGGTGGAGATCTCCAAAGCAAACATCTTGCTCATTGGCCCTACAGGATGTGGCAAGACGCTGTTGGCAGAGACGTTAGCTCGTTTGCTAGATGTGCCATTTGCAATAGCAGACGCGACAACCTTGACCGAGGCTGGATACGTTGGCGAGGATGTCGAAAACATCATTCAAAAATTGCTACAAAAGTGCGACTACGACACGGATCGAGCGGAACGTGGCATCGTCTATATCGATGAAATTGACAAGATCTCACGCAAGTCGGACAACCCGTCGATCACCCGTGACGTATCCGGCGAGGGTGTCCAGCAAGCGCTGCTTAAGTTGATTGAAGGAACGACGGCATCTATTCCACCACATGGCGGCCGTAAGCATCCTCAAGGTGACTACCTCCAGGTCAACACGACAAACATACTGTTCATTTGCGGTGGAGCTTTCGCTGGATTGGACAAAGTAATCAATAGCCGAACACAAGAAGGCGGGATTGGATTTGAAGCAACCGTAACGGGTCCAAGCGATACGCACATTGATGAAACGCTTCGCATGGTCGAGCCCGAGGATCTCATCAAGTATGGCCTTATCCCCGAATTCGTCGGAAGGTTGCCCGTAGTAGCGACGCTTGAAGAGCTGGACGCGGACTCAATGATTCAAATCTTGACCGAACCGAAGAACTCGTTGACCAAGCAGTATGCGGAGCTGTTCCGCATGGAAAACGCAGATATTGAATTCCGACAGGACGCCTTGGTTGCGATCGCCGAAAAAGCCAAGAACCGCAAAACCGGTGCCCGGGGTCTGAGATCCATCATGGAGGAGATCCTTCTGGACACAATGTTCGATCTGCCGTCAAACGACTCGATTTCCAAGGTCGTAATTGATGCTAGTGTGGTCAATGGCGACAGTACGCCAATGATCATCTACGACAATAAAGAGATTCAAGAACGAATTCAAGCGAGTGGTCCATAACGTCCGCGGAGTACTTGTTAAGGAAACGCGCCGTTTGGAGCCAATTGCAAACCAATTGCAAGGTAGCCCATAGGCAGCCAACGGTTGGCCGCGCCGAATGTGGTGCCATATAACGGAGAAAACTAATGAACAAGTCTGACCTTATCAACCACATCCGAGCCGAGACCGGACTCAAGAGGGATGACGCGGCCAGTGCACTCAATGCAGCGTTGGGGGGAATTTCTCAAGCCTTGAACGAGGCCGACACGGTGGCGTTGGCAGGATTCGGCAACTTTGTGATAAGGGAGCGCCCGGCATACCAGGGTAGACATCCTCAGACTGGTGCGACAATTCAAGTCCCGGCCCGAAAAAACGTTGTGTTTCGGCCCGGCAAGGCACTGAAAGAATCGGTCAACTGATCGAATTGAATTGAGCTTGCTCCGCGAATTCAGAATTCGCGGAGCATTTTCCTTCAAGTACGTGCGAGGCCGCTTCGCGTCGACTAAGCGGAAGTAAACCATGTTGCAGAAAATTCGTGCAGGCGCACAGACCCTCGGTGCAAAGATTGTCGCAGGCATCATTTGCTTCGTGCTAGTAGTCTTTGGATTCGGCGCCTTCAACCTCTTTGCCGTCAACGAGCCCGCTGTAGCGAAAGTGAATGGTGAGGGAATCACCCTTGCCGAACTTGATAGGGCGGTTATCTTTCAAAGGCAGAATCTCAATCGGATGTATGGCGGCGGGCTGGATCCTGCGTACTTAGAGAACGTCATTACAAGGGCGTCTGTTCTGCAGCAGTTGATTAACAACCTCTTGGTCAAACAAAAGGCACACGAAATCGGGTTTGCATTTTCGCGGCAGGAATTCGTCCAGGAAGTTCAATCCAACCCAGCGTTTCAGCAAGATGGCGAATTCGATCCTGAGCAGTTTGTACGGGCATTGAACCGAGCCGGCTACTCGCCTCAGTCATATGAGCAAAACGCGCTAGAAGACCGCATAATCGACCGGTTGGTAAAGGTTCAGTCGAATTCGTCGTTTGTTACGACAAGAGAAGTGCGAGACGCGGCTTCAATCGCCGGTCAGACAAGAGATCTGGCGTACGTTGTCTTCCACTCGAACTCGTTTCTTGAGGGCATTGAGCCTAGCGAGGAAGAAATTCAAAACTACTACGAAGAACATTCTGATTCCTACATGTCTCCCGAGCAGTACGAAGTCGCGTACATAATGCTCGACCGTTCCACCTACGAGGCGGGCTTGTTCGTTAGCGATCAGGAGTTGCTGGACGCGTATGAAGCTGAGAAGGCGGTGGCTGAGTCAAATGCCGAACGGCGAGCTTCGCACATACTGCTCGAAGTTGACGACTCGCGGAGCCTTGAAGATGCGATCAGGGAATTGCAGTCAATCCGCGAAGGAGTTCTAACCGATGGATTGGATTTTGCTGAAATTGCAAAGGAGATGTCTCAGGACATTAGTACAGCAGCTAATGGGGGTGACTTGGGGTTTGGAGGACGTGGCACGTATGTTCCGGAGTTCGAAAGTACTCTTTTCAATATGGAAGTAGGAGAAATTTCGCAACCCTTTGAGACCACGTTCGGCGTTCACATAATTCATCTGCATGAGATCGCCGAGGTGGAGCATCCTCCGTTTGAGGAGCGCATTGAGGAGTTGCGCGAAATAATGCTTGCCGAAAAGGCCACTCCGCAATTTGAAGAAGCGATTGCTGAGCTGGGCAAGATCACATACGAACAATCGAGTAGTCTGGAGCCCGCCGCTACTGCTCTGGGACTGGAAATTCAAACAGTGGCTGGAGTAACGCGAAGCGATGGCGAACCGCCATTCGATGCTTACTCGGTTCGCAATGAGCTACTCTCGCAAGATGTGCTGACGATCGATGTCAACAGCAATCCCATCGAAGTATCGGAAAGTCAAACATTGGTGGGGCGCATAGTCTCTCGCACCGAACCGCAGCTGCGACCACTTGAAGAGGTCCAGCCTCGAATCGAAGGTACCTTGAAGTCGCTGGAAGCTCGCAAGCGTGCGGAAGAAGAAAGGGACGCTGTCTTCGTCAAGATATTGGAATCTGAAGACTATACGGCCGTAGCCACCGAATTTGGGTTTGAGTGGACAAGGCAGGAAGCCATTAGTAGAGATCACGCAGATGTAGAACCTGACATTCTCGATGCAGCCTTCGAGAAAAGGTTGGCCGAGAGTGGGGACCGCGAAACCCTTTCGGTTGATATCAGTCCTATCGAGTTTGGGATCGTAGTTGTATCGCGAATGAACGCCGGGGACTATGACGAACTTCCGCTAGCCCAACAAAGCACAGTTGAAGACTCGCTCAAGGATGCTATGGAGACACAAGGACTTACTTCGTTCATCGACTCGCTTCGCGATGACGCAAACGTGAGATATCTCGTGCCCGAACTGGCGCCACCTCCCTAGGCTCGCTCGCCTTCAACTAGAGATTCGACACATTGAGCATCGTTCGCATCTTTACGGATGGAGCGTGCTTGGGCAATCCCGGGCCAGGAGGCTGGGCGGCTCTCATCGTTGCTGGTGAGAGTGAAAAGGAACTCTCAGGTGGCGCTCGACACACGACAAACAATCGTATGGAACTGATTGCCGCCATCAAGGGATTGTGCGCGGTTGATTCGCAATCCGTCGTCGATCTTTACACGGACTCGAAGTATCTCTACGACGGCATTACTTCCTACATCCACAATTGGCGAAAATCCGGCTGGAAGACTAGTTCGAAGAATCCTGTGAAGAACTCAGATCTATGGTTCAAGCTGGACGAGCTCTCACAATCTCGGTCCATCCATTGGCATTGGGTCAAGGCGCACAGCGGACATGTGGAAAACGAACGCGTCGACAAGCTTGCGCGTGAAAAGGCGCATACATTCCACGATCATTTGGAAAACGAAAATGGCCAATAGTCGTTTTGTGGTATTGGATACGGAAACTACAGGACTTGACGTTCAAGAGGGGCATCGCGTAATAGAAATCGGGTGTGTCGCAGTGGAGAACTTTCAGGTCACCAACGACACGTTTCATCGATATCTGAATCCCGAATGCGCCATCGATAGTGAAGCCGAGAAGGTTCATGGGCTGACAAGCGCATTTCTCAAAGACAAACCGGTGTTTAGTGAAGTAGCCAGCGACTTTCTGGATTTCATACGGGGTAGTGAATTGGTCATTCACAACGCGTCGTTCGATGTCCAGTTCTTGAACAACGAACTGCTGTTAAATGGTTTTGAGGAACGTGTGGATGCGATTTGCACGGTTGTCGATTCTCTAGAGGTCGCGCGCGAGAAGCACTCTCTGCAATACAACAACCTAGATGCGCTATGCAAGCGCTACAACATTGACACCACTGAACGCCAAAAGGCTCATGGAGCGTTGACCGATGCAAAGTTGCTGGCTCGCGTATACGTCAGCATGACCGCGGGAGAAGTGGGACTGTTCAATGAGCAGGACGCGCTGGTGTCTCAGGTGCCGCTGACCGTTGCGGACTCGACCTACGAGCGGAGGAACGTCGTCATTGTGCGAGCAACAGAGGAAGAGGTCTCACAGCATGATTCTTACATGGCCTCGCTGGCACCAAACTAACCTGGAGTTGAACTTTGCGGGAGTTCATACACCGTGATTGCAGTCGACAGGGTGCTGCGAGCTCAGGAGTTCATTAAACCAGGAAGTAGTTGTTCATGATCCACCCCATCAGGCCCATCGTCACAAAGTACGGAAATGCCATCTTGACCATGCGCAAATAGGATAGGTTGATGAGCGGCGCAAGCGACGTGGTCAGCAGGAACAGAAACGCTGCCTGACCGTTCGGCGTGAGAACGCTGGGGATGATTGTGCCCGTGTTCACCGCGATCGCCAGCGCGTCGAACAGTTCGCGATCAATTGTTCCCGCCAGGAATGCAGTCTCGATTTCCGTGATGTAGACCGTTGCGACGAACACGTTGTCGCTGATTGCCGACAGCAATCCATTGGCGATGTAGAACATGCCGGGCTGTTGCTGAGCCTCAAGCGTCAGGACCCAGTTGACCACGGGCGAAAACAAGTGCTGATCGTGGATGACCGCGATGATCGCGAAGAACACAACTAGCAAGGAAGTGAACGGCAGCGCTTCGCCAAATCCTTCCGCAATGCGATGCTCGTCGACTATGCCGTTGAACGCGGTTTGCAGGACTATGATCATCAAACCGACGATGCCGACTTCAGCAATGTTAAAAGCCAAGCCAGCAACCAAGATCCCGGCAGCGACGGCTTGAACAACCAACTGAGTCTTCTGGCTGTTGGTGCGAGTTGCGTCCTGCTGTTTTTCATATTCCGCCATGACATCACGGATGTGCGAAGGCAGTTTCGCGCCGTAGTGAAACCATCCAGTCAACTCGAGCAACAGGCATGTCGCGAATCCAACCACCATGACGGGAATGGTGACTATGGCCATGCGCACGAAGAACTCGAGGAATTCCCAACCCATTACCTTTGCAATCAGCACGTTCTGCGGTTCTCCCACAATGGTCGTAACTCCACCAATAGCCGTTCCCACAGCGGCGTGCATGAGTAGCCCCCGCAGGAACGCCCTGAACTCTTGGAGTTCCTCTTCATGGGTCTTTTTGGCCTCATCGTCCTGCAGGGATTCATCCTGGGCCGCAAACTCGTTGTGGACACGCCACAGTCCCAATCCAACTGTTATCACGACCGCTGTAACCGTAAGTGCATCGAGGAATGCGGAAAGAACTGCGGCAACGGACGAGAAGAGCAGAGCCAGCAATACTTGCGACCGCACTCTCACCAGCAGCTTGGTGAAGATGAAGAGCAGCAGCTCTCGCATGAAGAATATTGCCGTCACCATGAACAGCAAGAGCAGGAGAACAGGAAAACCTGTTACTAGCTCGTCGAACACGTGCTTGGTGTTGGTCATGCCGAGCGCGACCGCCTCGATGGCGAGCAGTCCCCCTGGCTGCAACGGATAGCACTTCAACGCCATTGCCAGCGTGAAAATGAACTGTAGGACAAGCGCCCAGCCAGCCACTGCGTGCATGTTTGCAAACACCACCCCAAGAACGGATCCTTCAAAGAAGGGCGCAAGGGATGCCGACCACCAGAGCAACGGATTGACGAGGAGGAAAGCAACGATGGTCCGCTTGTACCAAACGGGAGCGGTTCCCAGAAAATTGGTTGTGAAGTGGTGCAGGCCCATCCGTTGCGAGGGACTTGGTTGGGCAATCGAACTAGAGTCAGACAATGTACTGGTCCTTAGAGTTGCTGGAATCCAAGGAAATGGAATTTACTCCTGTCTAACAAGAAGCATTTCCGCAAGACAGAAAAAGTCTGCGCACGTTCATGAGCGAAAGCGCGAGCAACCTAACGCGTAGCCGACCGCACTAGGAGCTCTTGCACATTCATTTGCAATCTGCAACGAGACTCCGAATTCAATGATCTACTGAACTAGAAAGAAGTTGTTCATTACCCACCCCATCAAACCCATCGTCACAAAGTAAGGAAATGCCATCTTGACCATGCGCAAATAGGATAGGTTGATGAGTGGCGCAAGCGACGTTGTCAGCAGGAACAGAAACGCTGCCTGACCATTCGGCGTGAGAACGCTTGGAATATTCGTGCCCGTGTTCACCGCAATCGCCAGCGCGTCGAACAGTTCGCGATCAATTGTCCCAGCCAGGAACGCAGTCTCGATTTCCTTGATGTACACGGTAGCGACGAACACGTTGTCGCTGATTGCCGACAGCAATCCATTGGCGATGTAGAACATGCCCGGCTGGTGGGAGGCCTCAAGCGTCAGGACCCAGTTGACGACAGGTGCAAACAAGTGCTGATCGTGGATGACCGCGACGATCGCGAAGAACACAACAAGCAAGGAAATGAAAGGCAGCGCTTCGCCAAATCCGTCGGCAATTCGATGCTCGTCCACGATGCCGTTGAACGCGGTTTGCAGCACTATGATCATCAAACCGACGATGCCGACCTCGGCGATGTGGAATGCCAAACCAAAAACCAAGACCATTGCGGCTACTGCCTGTACAACCAACTGTGCCTTCTGGCTGTTGCTGCGATTTGCGTCCTGCTGATTTTCATAATCCGACATGACTTCACGTATGTGCGGAGGCAGTTTCGCGCCGTAGTGAAACCATCCGGTAAACTCGAGCAACAGGCATGTCGCGAATCCAACCACCATGACGGGTATGGTGACTATGGCCATGCGCACGAAGAACTCGAGGAATTCCCAGCCCATTACCTTTGCAATCAGGAGGTTCTGGGGCTCTCCCACAATCGTCGTAACTCCACCAATAGCCGTTCCCACAGCGGCGTGCATGAGAAGTCCCCGCAGGAACGCCCTGAACTTTTCGAGTTCCTCTTCATGTTCTCTCTTGGCCTCATCGTCCTGCAGGGATTCATCCTGGGCCGCAAACTCGTTGTAGACGTGCCAAAATCCCAATCCAACTGTTATCACCACAGCTGTAACGGTTAGGGCATCGAGGAATGCGGAAAGAACTGCGGCAACGGACGAGAACAGCAGAGCCAGCAATACTTGCGACCGCACTCTCACCAGCAGCTTGGTGAAGATGAAGAGAAGCAGCTCTCGCATGAAGAATATTGCGGTCACCATGAACAGCAAGAGCAGGAGAACAGGAAAACCTGTTACTAGCTCGTCGAACACGTGCTTGGTGTTGGTCATGCCGAGCGCGACCGCCTCGATGGCGAGCAGTCCCCCTGGCTGCAGCGGATAGCACTTCAACGCCATTGCCAGCGTGAAAATGAACTGTAGGACAAGTGCCCAGCCAGCCACTGCGTGCATATTTGCAAACACGACCCCAAGAACGGATCCTTCAAAGAAGGGCGCAAGGGATGCCGACCACCAGAGCAACGGATTGACGAGGAGGAAAGCAACGATGGTCCGCTTGTACCAAACGGGAGCGGTTCCCAGAAAATTGGTTGTGAAGTGGTGCAGGCCCATCCGTTGCGAGGGACTTGGTTGGGCAATCGAACTAGAGTCAGACAATGTACTGGTCCTTAGAGTTGCTGGAATCGAAGGAAATTTAGTTTGCTCCCGCGCACCGAGAAGAACCTCGGTGAGATAGGGAGAATTTTAGTAAAGCACGATATTTGCTATCGGCCCTGTAGTTCGTGCGACGCACCAACCGGACTATTCAATACTGTCCGGAAGGTTTTTTGGGAATTCGAGCCAATCGCTAAAATACCCGCCGCCTGTGATGTTTGAGGCTATGCATGTGGCTGACAGAGCCGGATAGTTTCGTCTCGATTGCGAAGGAACCAAAGGAAGGAACACCAGGAGATTCCTACTGCTTTGTGTTCATGGATGGACAATTGCTATCCATAGTCGAATCTGGAGTGCCGCGTCCGGTTTCCGTAGATGAGTTCCGGTGGGTTGACGCGGATGTAAAGGCCAAGATCTACTTGGGTACATGGCGAGGCACGCATTGCTTTGCTGTCGAAGCCGAATCCAGTTCGACACCATCTGCACCCTATGTTGTGACTGACCTTCACGGGTGGCTGGGCCGAGTTGAATCGAGCCTGTTCTATTTGGCGGGACGTGCCAAGCAAATAGTTGAATGGAACCGAGATCACACATTTTGCGGCCGATGTGGGTCCGAGACAGGCAATCATGCGACCGATTGTGCCAAGCAATGCCCAAAATGTGGTCTTGTCAACTATCCTCGATTGAGTCCAAGCATCATAGTGTTGATAAGACAGGGTGACGAGGCATTGCTGGCACGGAATGCCCGGTGGCGACACGGCATGTACAGCACGATCGCTGGTTTCGTAGAGCCCGGCGAATCCATCGAGCAAACAGTACACAGAGAGGTGTTAGAGGAAGTCGGACTCAGTGTTACCAACTTGCGATACATGGGAAGCCAACCTTGGCCATTCCCCAATTCTCTGATGTTGGGTTTTCACGCAGATTACCAGTCAGGAGACATTGTGTGCAACGACGAAGAAATCGCCGAGGCCCAGTGGTTTCGGTACGATGACTTGCCCAACCGTCCTGGAGCGACGGCTATATCGGGTTGGCTGATCGACGCATTCGTAGAGGAAAGAACACGACTAGCAAGCCAGCGGAATGCTTGAACTAGCTAGGAGCATCTTGAGGTCTGCCTCGTTGAAACATCGCCATTACGGGAAATATGTGCGTAAGGTATCCATTCGATCGGATCTTGCCATCCAAGAACGCGGTGGCAAGCGGCAAGCGGCCTGTGAGCACCTGCGACACAGTATCCCAGGAGTCAAAGCTAAAGTGCGCCAACTGATCATTGCCGATGTCTGGCAGATTGCAATGTTCAATAGCACCCGTGGATGTAGAGACCATGATGTGGTCTCCTTCAACGCTTAGAATGACTGACACATCGCTGATTGCGGTACCAAAGGAACGACCAGTCTCTGACAATTGCCTAATGCACTCTTCCTTGTTCATGGTTCACTCCTAAAGGAAGCCAAGAGTACCGTTCGAATTCGCCAGTCGAAGTCTAGCAAAGACGTTTTTCAATGAGGACCAGCTAACAGTATGGAATTTCTGTTTGACTACCTATCGTTTCTTTTGAAGGCCGCGACGATCGTCGTAGCTATTCTCATAGTAGTCTCGGTGACTATTGCGGCAAGCGTTGCCAAGGGAGCTGCGAACTTCAGGAAACACCACCGAGACACCTTCGGACATCTTGAAGTTCGGCACGTGAACGAACTCTACGAGCACATGAAGACGGCTCTGGAGCACGCTTCCATGACCCCTGAAGAAGCCAAGAAGGCGCAGAAGTCCAAGAAGTCGAAAAAGGACTCCAAGGAGAAGCAGTCCTCCAAGAAAGACGAGGATGGCAAAACCGACGCGCAACCAACCGAAGAGTCAGATGAGGAACCCGACAAGACCAGTATCTTCGTTGTTGCCTTCGAAGGCGATCTCGAAGCTTCTCGGACCTCCAATCTACGGCACGAAATTTCTGCAATTTTGACCCGCGCAAGTGAAAAGGACGAAGTATTGGTAAAGGTCGAGAGTACCGGCGGACTGGTCCACGCGTACGGCTACGCCGCCTCACAGTTGCTTCGTGTGAAGAAAGCAGGATTGAGTCTTACAGTCGCGGTGGACAAAGTTGCCGCAAGTGGTGGCTATATGTTGGCCGTTGTTGCTGACAAAATTTTGGCTGCTCCCTTTGCCGTAGTCGGTTCCATCGGCGTTGCCGCGGAATTGCCAAACATCAACAGGCTCTTGAAGAAGCACGACGTAGATTACGAAGTGATCACGGCTGGCAAGCACAAGCGCACGCTATCGATGTTTGGCGAGAACACGGATGCGGCGCGCGCGAAGTTTACGGAAGAAATTGAAGACGTACATGGCCTCTTCAAGGAGTTTGTGGTTGAACACCGCAAGGATGTCGATGTGGAAGTGGTTTCCACGGGAGAGTCCTGGTACGGTGAGCGTGCACTGGGAATCAATCTGGTCGACGAGCTACAGACCAGCGACGAATACATTATGGAGGCCTGCAAGAATTCCGAGGTGTACGAAGTTTCCTGGGTCATTCCCAAGAAGCCATTCACGGAAGCGTTTCTGGGAGCTGCGGAATCGTTTGGGCAAATTTGGAGCCGCTTCATTGGGAGAGGTAAATGACTTCCTTTCGTGCAATGCGAGTCGAAAAGCACGACGACGGGTCCTTTGAGCGACGAGTAATTGAACGTTCAGTCGATGAGCTTCCAGAAGGTGAACTGCTCATTGATGTCCGCTACTCGTCCCTCAATTACAAAGATGCCTTGTCTGCCTCTGGTGCGCCTGGCGTAACCCGAAGCTATCCCCATACGCCAGGAATTGATGTGGCTGGCGTTGTCTTGGAGTCGGCATCGGCCGCATTCAAGGAAGGAGACGAGGTGATTGCCATCGGCTTTGACCTTGGAATGGACACCGACGGGGGATTTGGACAGCGCGTTCGCATACCTGATTCATGGGCACTGCCGCTGCCAAGTGGTTTGAGTCAGCGTGAGAGCATGATCCTAGGAACTGCGGGCTTCACTGCAGCGCTCTGCATTGCCAAACTAGAGAGTTTCGGCATGCGTCCAAGCGATGGTCCGATATTGGTAACTGGTGCCACAGGAGGTGTTGGCAGCGTTGCGATTCGGTTGCTCGATCTAAATGGCTACGAAACTCACGCGGCAACGGGAAAACCTGATCAAACTGATTTTCTCAAAGCGATCGGAGCAGACCAAACACTCGAGAGGGACGATCTTCTACAAAATGCTCACAGGCCATTGCAACGCGAAGTGTGGGGTGGCGTCGTCGACACGGTCGGTGGAGACATGATGATGAACGCAATCAAAGGGCTAAAGTACGGTAAGAGCCTCGCAGCGTGCGGGTTGGTTCATTCGCCATCATTCAGCGGGACAGTCTTGCCTTTTATTCTGCGCCACGTCAATTTGTTGGGGATAGACTCCGTAGAGTTGCCTATTGAAGAGAAGGCCGAAGTGTGGGGCAAGTTGTCGTCTACGTGGAAAATCAATGATTTGGAGTCGTTGGCTACGGATTTGACCCTGGACACTCTTTCCGATGCGATCGACCGCATACTACAGGGAAGAATGGTGGGTCGTGGGGTGCTAGACCTGCAAGCAGACTAATTGCTCGACAATTCAATCAACTCTGAGCCGGTCGGAGATTGCGATGGGGTTCTTGTACTTGAACACCACGAAATATGACGACAGCAGAATGGTAAACACGGTTGCCCCGAGCACGATTAGCATGCTCGTACTGGTCATTTGAGTAGCGGCGAGATAAAGCACAAGCAAGGAAAATTCGCTGCATTGACCGAGGCGAATTCCAATCTCCCAGCTTGTCGTCTTGGTTTCTCCTTGCCAGGCAATCAGATAGCGAAAGACTATAGGCTTTAGAGCCACCAGCACAAGTCCAAAGACTACTACTTGCCATCCAACGCTCCACAGCAGAACGGGGTCGACGCTAGCGCCCACGTAAAAGAAAAACAAGACGAGAAAGAAATCCCGGAGCGGCTCGAGAGTTTGGGCAATGCCCTGTGCTGCCTGAGAGTTTGCAAGGACAACACCTGCAACGAAGGCTCCAATCTCGACTGGAAGACCGACTTGGTAGCCGAGCAAAGCGATCCCCATGCACCATCCAAGAAAGGCCAGAAAGGTGTATTCGGTGAAGACATCAAACTTTCTCAGCAGCGGCCAGAAAATAAACCTCGCGCCAAGGTAGGCCACTGCGATCAGCGCGGGCAAGCCGACACATGCAATTAGCCACGAATGCCATGCGAATTCGCCTTCAACTCCGCGCATATAGAGCAACGCGAAAACTGCCAGAAGATCCTGCAAGAGCAGGAGTCCAATGACGATTTCTCCAATGTGCCTATGGTGAAGCACAGTCTTGGGGAGGAGCTTAATGCCGACTATGGTGCTCGAAAAAACGACGGCAATCCCAGCAATGACGGCTTCCAATATGGAAAAGCCGAACAGCAAGCCTATCCCTAGCCCGACGCCGAAGAATATTGCTGTGCTGACTACAACGGTGACAATCGTCTCGCGCAGTACATTTCGGATTTTTTGCGGCGGCAAGTCCAGACCGACGATGAAGAGCAGGAAGATGATTCCAATATGGCCAAGATCCGATAACGCTTTGTCGTCGGTGATCCATTGCAATCCAGACGGGCCCAACACGCATCCCAGCACTATGTAGACGATGATCAAGGGCTGGCGTGCGAACAACGCGACAGATGCCAATGCCGCTGCCGCAATGAAGATCAGGAGCATTGAATCCAGCATGGAACTAGATGCTCGCGTTCAAATTGTTGGTGATGAAATGGATGTCCAACGCGCGACTCCAATTCCTGCTAGGCGCATGTTCGATACACCTGTGCGTTTCCGATTTTGGATACGGACTCAATCGCGTTGGCTAGGCGGAGGCAATACGCGGCTTTTTGAGCCAATCTTCGACTGCTGTTCATAGTCTGCGCTAGATCCTCGGTAGTGAATAACTTCGGCAGACCTGGACCAACAATTTTCATGAGATCATTCGAAGAACAAAGGGTATGGGTGTATTCGACTTCAATCAATCGCCTCTCGCGTACCACCCAACCCCTCCTTCGTCGCGCACGCCTGCCAACGAATTCACGGATCTCTTCCTCATGGGTCAACAGCACGTCTAGTTCCAACCCTCTAAGGTCCAACAGTGTTGGCATGTACACGAGTTCGTCGAAGACGTCGTACAAACTGCCTCGCTTGGGAGAGAGTCGACGGGTCAAGCTACCATCTTCGCCTCGTTTGACGATAGTCTTCCTGTGTGCGATCGGATGCACCAAAGTCACAGAGTTGTGTTGTAGCAATCGTGGCAGCTTGGCGCGAAGCGAACCAAAGCCTCGCGTTTGGATTTCAACGATCCTGTCATCTCTTTGTACGTCGACGATATAGCCGTCGACCGGACGCTCGAACTGAGAAGGATCGTTCGAATACCTGTGCTTTAGAGACAGGTGCAGACTGCTTTCATTGAACGTTCCAATGTTGGGGGATGAGCTATCCGTGCTCATACGATTGAGTCTTCAACAGATCTGGCTATTTGCCTATTGTGCCATTGGTTAGTGCGCGAAGACACAATGGGCAGAAGAACCTAGGAAACTGGGCATTCGGCAGCATTGGAGGAATTGCCCTCTCGCAAGTGAAACCTTAGTGGCACAATACGTAATCGTTGCGGCAGGAAGGGTGCCTAGGAAGACTGTGCAATCACTGACTTGGTTGAGCAAGCATTGGTAGTCCGCATCCGTTTGACCTATCTCATCGCCGGCGTCGTCGCAATGTTGGGAGTGCTTCAAACAACGCTCGCTGACGAGGACTCGCCCAACGCGTTTGATCGGGCTCCGCTACTTCTTCATCGTCATCATGACAACACTGTTGCAGTTAGAGTCGATGGCAGAGTTTCCGAGGCATCTTGGAATGCAGCGTCGTCGATCACCGATTTTCGCTTGATCAATCGGGACACAGAGAACATGCGGCGGATCGAACTCGCCACTACAGTCAGGGCGTTCTACAACGATAAGGGTTTGTACTTTTCGTTCGACATGGACCAGGACGAAGAGACGTTTGTGAAGATTCATTCGGCTCCGGACGGGGGGTCGTTGAATCGAGATTTCGTAACGGTTGCACTCGATACCTCCGGTGAAGGAAAGTACGGGTTCTACTTCACACTGTTCCTGGGAGGCAGCAAGCGCGACGGGGTGCTTCAACCAGAGAATGATTGGCAGAGTAGTTGGGACGGTGCCTGGCATGGTCGTACTTCGCATCACAAGGGAGGATGGTCGGCGGAATTTTTCATCCCATGGTCCATTCTCAACATGCCACACTCGCAAAGTGATCGCACGATTGGGCTATTCGTATCGCGGCGAGTAGCTGGGGTGGGAGAGTACTACGCCTGGCCGGCAATTCACAGCTCGCACCCGAAGTTTTTGTCTGACTTTCACCCAATCGTTGTGCAGGACATCAAGCCACGACAGCAGCTGAGCATCATTCCATTCGTAGCAACTACGATGGACACCGTCTCCGACTCGAATCAAGAGCACGCGGGAGTGGATCTGTTTTGGAGACCCACTTCGAACTTTCAACTGACAGCGACTGCTTTGCCTGACTTCGGTACTGTAGAGGCAGACGACGTAATTATCAATCTCACGGTCTTCGAGACGTTTTTCCCCGACAAACGGCTATTCTTCACGGAAGGACAGCAGGTGTTCTTGCCGCAGCGATGGAGCAATTGGGGTGCTTCAGTACCGTTTCATTCGCGGCGTATTGGCGATCGTCCCTCTGTTCCCTCTGTTCCGCC
This sequence comes from Candidatus Azotimanducaceae bacterium, assembly GCA_965205545.1. GTDB lineage: Bacteria > Pseudomonadota > Gammaproteobacteria > Pseudomonadales > Azotimanducaceae > Bin55. Next base: position 146,196 of record OZ242170.1, read on the forward strand.
GGGTGTAAGACTCGACTACTCCCGTTTGTCGCAGGGAACCGATCTTCTCGGCGCAGTGAAAGGCGTCGGGCAATGGGGTAATTGGCGCTACGGCGCGTTGGCAGCTTGGGAAGACGATGCGTCCTTTGGAGCGACTCTCGATGGAGAGCCCCTAGCCATAACGGTACCAGGAAGAGACTTCAGTGTAATGCGGCTTGTGTACGAAGGGACGCCGGGAGGTTCGCTTCGACTCGGCGCGTTGAGCACCGCTCGCTGGGACCAGACGGGTGGAAATGCATATTCACATACCTTCGATTCGCGATATGTGGCTTCAGATGGTAATTTCGGAGCGGAAGCGCAAGTCTTCGTATCCAATGTAACCCATCAGGCGACAGGGTTTGGGGGTTTCGCCGAGGGGTATTGGCGATCCCATTCGACGACCCAACACAACATTCGAGTTCAATTCACCGACGAGAACTTGAACCTCAACGCGATGGGATACAACTCCAGAAACGATCAAGCGCAGTTGACCTACAACTTCTTTCACATGAATTTGGCGCCTAAGAAAGCCCAGTCGATTGGTACGGGTTTTGGTGGCGGTGCAACGTGGAACACTGCAGGCGAGAGAACAGCCACCGCCTTCTGGTTCAATCGGAACGTAAGGTTGAGGAACCAAAGCCGTGTGGGTATTGGTGTAAATCTGGACCCCAGCCATCTAAACGACACCATTGCCTATCAGGTGGAGAAGTTTCGCACGAATTTCGCCTACAGCGTTGCGTTTGACTGGGGCACCGACAATTCCAAGAAGCTCTACTATGCAGCAGACTGCGGTTATCGCAAAGAAATCATCGAAGGTAGTTTTGTCTGGACGGGAGCCGGTATTGGATTTCAACCCACCGAGTCGCTGCGGTTGGCGTTTCGGCTATCCAAGGGTTTTCGAGATGGTTGGTTGCGCTATCGAGGCGGTGGGCGTTATACGAGATTCGAGTCGTGGGGACCGAGTGCCATCTTGTTTTCGGAATACTCGATAGGTCCTCGCCAGCAAATTCGTCTCGACATGCAATGGCAAACGATTCAAGGCAAGGGATTGGAGTACTACAACGTGCCGGCTGGGACAACAAGACTAACGTCCACAGGACATGCCACGACAGATCTTCGAGACGATTTCTCGATTTCCCAGATGACGGTACAGCTTCGCTACCGTTGGGAGATTGCCCCTATGTCTGATGTTTATTTGGTGTATACACAGACGGCTTCCCGAAGCGCTTTGGAGGACAACAGGATCGTTCCAACGTTGCAGGACTTGTTCGAAGATTCCGATACCCGCAACATCGCAGCTAAAGTGCGCTATCGGTTCGGTAGCTAGCGGATTGTGGCCAAAAATTGCGCAATAAGGACACAATTGAGTTTGCTCCAAGGGTAAAACGCAGTTCCATTACGCTTGTTAGCCTAAAATCTTCGTGCTAGAAGGCACCCGGCTTTAAAACGGATGATTGCCGAGCCAGCTGAACAGGCACGAAATTGCCATCGGCGAGGCGGGAAGGAAATTGAGATAAGAGCAACGATTGGAAGTATGAATCAAAGCCGCGATATCAAGCAATTGAACTCCCATGCATCGGTGGGAACATTGCCTGTGCCACTGATTTGTTGCCTAGCGCTGCTGCCAATGGCAGTTCAAGTTTGCGCCTCAACGGCAGAATATCTCATTCCACTTGAGCTCCAACAGGTAAACAGCGATAGCAGCACGCATTTCTCGTGCGAAATGGAACAGCCGCCATCGACATTCGACAAGGAACATTTCTCTCATAGTAAGGGCTTATTTAGTAGGGACTACGCAGACATTGAGCTGGATACTTCTATCGATGTCACCTATGGACATTTCTTCACACCACTCATAGTCGGAAGCAATTGTGATGGAAGTCAGCAACTTGGATGGAAAGTAATTCCGTACGGGGAGATCGCAGCACAAAATATCGAATGGACCGGAAAGTTTTTGGTGCTTTGGGCCAATGCTGCTATACCAACACCGAGGGTTGTACGAAAGTTGCGTCTGCCGGTTTTACACGAAATCACAGCAATTGGGGAACACTACAGCTGGCCAGCCCGGATCACGGCCCATGAAACAGTATCCGGCTATCTCCCCAGCTTAAACCAGGTTGCTGTCCCCAGCGCCCAACCTAGTCAAGATTTGAGTGTTCGGCCGTTTGTGGCGGCAAACGTGGATGTACCCAAAGACTCCGTCGACGGTAGAGTGGGAGCCGACATTTCGTGGCGACCTACACCCGACATCAAACTGGATGCCGCCGTGCTTCCGGACTTCGGGACGGTCGAGGCAGACGATGTAATCATCAATCTCACGGTTTTCGAAACGTTTTACGCTGATAGGCGCGAACTCTTCACCGAGAATACGCAAGTCTTCGATCTCAATGCTCTTTCGCGTAGCGACATTGTTCCCTTCCACTCTCGCAGAATAGGGCAGCGCAGGGCCTCTCCGTTGGCTCTCTTCGCGTCGGACCTGCACGCGACTGCACAAGTGGTTGGCAAACAAGGTAATTGGGATTTCGCAATTCTGGGCGCAATGGAAGATGACTCCGAGTTAGATGTGCTCAGTGTGGCTCCTGGGCAAACACCGACTATCAGTGTGCCAGGGGGTGACTTTGGCGTATTCAGACTTCGCTATACGGACACCGACTCCCGTCAATTGAGTTTGGGCATGCTGACTGCCGCGCGATTTGACCAAGCTGAGGGCAATGCGATTTCATACATGTTCGATGGGCGGTATGCCTCGACTGATCAGAGCGTAATCGTAGATTCGAACATTTTCATTTCCGATACAGAGTACGGAGAGACAGGATTTGGAGGGCTTGCGAACGTACAACTCCGACCAACCCCTCAACGGACTCACCTGCTAACCCTCCAGAGCGTAGACCACGATCTAGACCTCAACGCTGTGGGTTACAACAAGCGCAACGACCAAACCCGAATTGGCTACAAATTCACACATACGGATGGGGATCCATATCTGTTTCGGTCAATCTCGACTGAGTTTTCTTTGGGGGGCATCTGGAACTCGAAGGGCGAACGCACCAATAGCAACATTTCCCTATCTCGAAGCTTTGTCTTCTACGATTTCAATCGTGCAAGCATTTCCTTGAGCGTTATGCCTTCCTTTCTTGACGATACAGTGGCCTATCGAGTGGAGAAGTTCCGAACTGACAATGCGTATCGAGTGGCACTGGATTGGGTGACCAATAGCGACGAACAGTTTCATTACGGATTGAATACTGGCTACCGCAAATCGATCGTGAACGGCGGATTTTTCTGGTTTGGAGGAGAATTCTCTCTGCAACCAACAGACAGCTTCAAGACGAGCTTTCGATTGTCAAAGGGGTTTCGCAATGGATGGTTGCGATATAGGGGAAACGGACGGTACACGCGGTTCCAATCGTGGGGACCGAGAGCGGGAGTTTCTACCGAGTATGTTTTTGGCCCCAACCGAGTGCTGCGAACCGAATTTCAATGGGAAGCCATACATGGCAAAGGTTTAGAGTTCTACGAGGTTCCCGATGGTGCCAACAAGCTAGTTTCGCTGGGCGGCCCGAGTGTCCAACTCAGGGACTCGTTCGCCATCTCGCAGGTTGTTATGCAGATTAGGTACGAGTGGGAATTCACTCCCCTGTCGGACTTGACGGTTGCATATACGAAATTCGCATCTCGCAACTTCCTTAGCAGCAATAGCACGGTAACGACTTTGACCGACCAATTGGAGGATCCGGACGCTGAGAATTTTGCTATTAAGGTTCGCTATCTGTTTGGCAATTGATTGGTTAGCGAATAGCCCACTGCCTAAAGGCTAGCGAATCGATGAGAATTCCTGAGTTCATGTTTCGCGTGATCAATCCGATGATGCGCATGACGTTGCACTCTCCAGCTCATTTCGTTATGAGCGACAGCGTTCTCATACTCAAGTATGTCGGACGGAAGTCAGGCAAGTCATATGAGGTCCCCGTTCGCTATACCGAGAAAGATGGATTGGTGAAGTGCTATACCGACCGGCGCGCGGGTTGGTGGCCGAATTTGCGCGACAACCCCAATGTGGTTCTGCGCATCCGAGGACGAGACGTAAAGTACGAAACGACGGTGCTAACGGGAGATTTTGAAAGAGTTCGGGATGAACTGACTGTGTATCTGGGCAAGTTTCCCGAAGATGCGGTCTATCACGACGTCCGGCTCGATGCAGACGGAAAGCCCAAGCAGTCGGACATCGACATCAGAGCAAGCGTCGCTGTTGTAATTTTTGCCAATCCTGTTTGAACTCTGGCTATAGCAACTCGAGTATCTCCTTCAAGTCTTGATTTCGCAGGAGATCCTTTAGGGCAACACCTTTGTTGTCGTCTACCTGAGGATTTGCACCCAACGCAATCAGACAACGGGTCGCACTAACTCTTGCACGGGTCGCGGCAAACGCAATTGGGGTCATCCAATCGTCTTCGTAGTTGTACTGCGAATTTCTGACGTGTTTTAGTGTTGTTTCGAGAAGTTCGCGATCGGCATTGACAAGGCGTTCGATTCGGTTGGCGTTTTCGCACATTATTGAGTCGAACAGGTCCAGTTCAAGCCCAGACAAATAATCCCTGCACTCTTCTCGTCCCAGGGCATAGGACCATACGAGAGGGGTTGTTCCGTGCATATCGTCTCTCAGGGAAGTGTCACAACCTTGTTCGACTAGCCATTGAAGAACTTCCAGCTGTCCGCCAAGAACGGCTTGATGTAGTGGGGATTGGCCTTGTTTCTTGCCCAAGTCAAATCCCAACGCCTGGAATGTCTTGAGAGCGTTCAATCTTCCTTGGCCAGCCGCTTGTCCGACAGCGTCGGCAAATTCCTCTTCTGCCTGTTTAACCAGATTGGGTGAATTCTCCAGCATGTTTCGAGCTCCCTCGAGATCGCCGCCCATGCACAGCGCCAGGAATCCCTCAATCTCAGGAAGTTCCTGACGTTCGGATCCTAGCGACGCAAGCTCTTCGGCAAAGTCCTTCTGCCCCGCCTTCAACGCGATCGTGTAGTAGGAGTCGCCAAACTTGTTTTTCGCAGAGACATCGGCACCAGCGCCGATCAATAATCTTGCTCGATCGATGTGGTCGTGCTCAACTGCCCACCTCAACTGGTAGTCGAGAATCGATTCATCGCTGCGTACAAGCCTGTCGCCGTCTTCCTCGAGCCAATTCACCTTGCTAGATTTGCCAAGACCGAAATCCAGCAGCATCTCAATCCAGAAGTGTCCGGGCTCGAACATCCTGTTGTACAAGGCTTGACCGTCATTGGGGTCGGCACCTGATTCAAGAAGCATTCGCGCAAGATCTACGCAGCGCTCATGTGCAGGCTGGTTCGAAGGGCCCATTTCTCCCTCTCCAAAGGCTCCCGTTAGTGCCGTGAATCGATACTGTCCTCCCCACATGAAATGCGCATTTGCGTCGGCTCCGCGTTGGAGAAGCGTCTTCGCGACAGCGAAAGTGGAGTAATCCGGCAAATTCAACCGAGAGTAGCAAGCGTAGAGGAGCGGTTCCCAGTCAAAGAAGCCACCTCGAGCATTTACTAATGACGGATCCGAATCGAGAATCTGCGCCACAGCAGTGGCATTTCCAACGGCTGCGGCATGGTAGATGTCCTTGTCAGCAAGATTTGGATCCGAGGCCAGCATTGCGCGCGCCCTTGACCGCATGCTTTCACGGTCTGTTGGCCAATAGTTGAGGCATGCTAGAAAGAGAAAGTCGCGACCCTCGTGCCCAGGGTGTTCAACAAAGACCTCTAACTGCCTCCAGGAGTGAAATCCATACGACTGTGCTAATTCATCGCGAGCGTCGGCCAGAGTATGTCTGGAGTCATATCGGCTTTTTAGAAGGTCAGCCGCCTCAGTTTCTAATTCTCGTATTGGTCTGCTGCTGCGAAGTAATTTAGGCATATCAAGGTCGTGTCGAGCAACCAACACTCAGTCTGGGGCGGAGAAGCTCAGCCATTTTACGACCTCATCCGTGGTAGTCCCACGCCGTTGGGCGTAATCGTTCAATTGGTCGTCTAGTATTCGCCTGACGGGGAAATACCTCGATTGCGGGTGAGAAAAATACCAACCTGCGATGGTAGAGGCAGGGAACATTGCGTAGTTTTCTGTCAGCTTGGCACCTGTTGATTGAGTCGCGTTCAGCAGTTCAAACAGAGGTTCCTTTTCTTGGTGATCGGGACATGCTGGATAGCCTGGAGCTGGACGGATCCCTACATAGCGCTCGTCAATGAGATCGTTGTTTGAGAACTGCTCATTTGCAGCATAGCCCCAATACTCCTTTCTCACCTGTTCGTGCAGATACTCAGCAAACGCCTCGACCAAGCGATCTAGCAGCGCTTTGGTCATGATCTGCTGGTAGTCGTCTGAAATACTGTTGACATCGCTTGTGGCATCAACGCAGACCACAAATCCACCAAGGTAGTCCTCAATAGGCAACGGCGCAACAAAGTCGCTCAAGCACAAATTGGGTTCGTCACGACCATGTTGTTGTCGCAGGTGGTAGAGCTTAGTCAGCTCTTGTGAGCGACAATCGTTCTGCCAGAGCACGATGTCGTCGCCATCTTGATTGGCTGGCCAAAAGCCCACGACTCCATTGGCGACGACAGTATTGCTGTCGAGCAGTTCTTCTAGAGTGTTCTGAGCGTCCCGATAGAGGTCACGTGCCGATTGTCCGACGACAGCATCGTCCAATATTTGCGGATACTTGCCGCTTAGGGACCACGATTGAAAGAAAGGGCTCCAGTCTATGTATGGAATGAGATCGGAGATCGATGAGAGCGTCACCTTCTTGGTATCAAGAATTCTGGGGCGATGGGGTACATATTTTTCCCATTCGACCGGATAGCGGTTGGCACGTGCAGCAGCCAAGGTGCTCGCTTCTCGTTGTGGCGCAGATTGTCGTCGTTCTCGTATTGTTTGGTACTCCGTTCGCGTATCGTCAACAAATCTCTCTTTCTCTCGATCCGACAAGAGAGATGAAACGACCCCTACACTTCGAGAGGCGTCAGGCACATAGACCACTGGACCGGAATAAGCAGGCTCGATCTTTACCGCAGTGTGCGCTTTGGAGGTCGTGGCACCGCCAATGAGAAGGGGCATCGAGAATCCCAAGCGTTCCATTTCACTTGCGACGTGCACCATTTCGTTGAGCGACGGTGTTATCAGTCCAGAAAGCCCGACAATGTCGGCGTTCTCCTTCAGTGCCGTGTCAAGTATGGTTTCAGCAGGAACCATTACACCGAGGTCTATGACTCGATAGTTGTTGCACTGCAGCACAACGCCGACAATATTCTTGCCAATGTCGTGGACATCCCCCTTCACAGTCGCCATGACGACAGTGCCCTTGTCCGTTACAGAACCAGCTGCCGACTTTTCTTTCTCGATAAAAGGCACGAGATACCCTACTGCCTGCTTCATGACACGGGCGCTCTTGACCACTTGCGGCAGAAACATCTTTCCCGATCCAAATAGATCGCCCACGATGTCCATTCCATCCATGAGTGGACCCTCGATGACTTGAATGGCGTGATCGAACGATTGACGTGCGGCCTCTGTGTCTTCGATGATGAATTTGGTAATGCCTTGTACCAACGCGTGGGCAAGACGACCGGATGGATCGAGGTCGCGCCATTCAAGCGACTCGTCTGCACGAACAGTTCCGCTGCCACTGTACTCTTGGGCAACTTGCAGCAGTCGCTCGCCTGCATCGGAATCTCTGTCCAATACAACGTCTTCGATGGCGTCTCGCAATTTCGTTGGAATGTCCTCGTAGACTGCCAATTGACCCGGGTTCACGATCCCCATGGTCAATCCTGCCTTAATCGCGTGATAGAGAAAAACCGAGTGAATGGCTTCTCTTACATAATCATTCCCTCGAAATGAGAAGGAAACGTTGCTGATTCCTCCTGAGGTGTTACTCTGCGGGAGGTTTTCGCTGATCCACTCGCAAGCACGAATGAAATCCAAGCCATAGCTTCTGTGCTCCTCGAGTCCTGTAGCTAGAGCGAAGACATTGGGGTCGAAAATGATGTCGTGAGGATTGAAGTTGACTTTCTCGACGAGAAGATCGTGTGCTCGCTTGATGATCTCAATCTTTCGTTCGTAGGAGTCGGCCTGTCCCTGCTCGTCGAAGGCCATGACGATAACTGCGGCACCGAATTGCTTGCAAGTCTCAGCACGTCTCAAGAACTCCTGCTCGCCATCCTTTAGAGAAATGGAATTGACGATGCATTTGCCTTGCATGCATTCGAGGCCCGCTTCGATTACATTCCAGTCGCTGGAATCGATCATGACTGGCACGCGTGCAACGTCGGGCTCGCCAGCAAGCATGTCCAGATATGTGCGCATGGCTTCGACGCTGTCGAGCATGCCTTCATCCATGTTGATGTCAATGAGTTGCGCACCGTTCTCTACTTGATCTCTCGCCACCTCAAGCGCAGATGTCATATCGCCGCTTGTAACAAGACGTTTGAATCGTGCGGAACCGGTAACGTTGGTCCGTTCTCCGATGTTTACGAATAGCGAGTCTTCGTCGACGCGCAATGGCTCTAAGCCCGATAGGCAAAGAGCAGATTGCGGATTGGGTCGTTCTCGAGGCCGCTTGCCCTGAATAACATCGTGAAAGCTCTCAATATGCTCTGGAGTGGTTCCACAACACCCACCCACAACGTTCAAAAATCCAGATTCCACCATTTCGCCAAGCACACGGGACATAAACTCAGGAGTTTCCTCGTACTCGCCGAATTCGTTGGGCAGCCCTGCGTTTGGATGAACGCTAACAAACGAGGAGGAAACTTGCGACATTTCGTCAACATAGGGTCGTAGCGCTTCAGCCCCTAGAGCACAGTTCAACCCAGCAATGAGGGGCTTCGAGTGTTGGATGGAATTCCAGAATGCGGGGCAGGTTTGTCCGGACAGTGTCCTGCCGCTGGCATCCGTGATTGTTCCGGAAACCATGATGGGAAGAGATTTTCCCGTCTTGGCAAGTGCTGAATTTATCGCATAAATCGCCGCCTTTGCGTTAAGGGTGTCAAATACAGTTTCCACCATGAGGAAGTCGCAGCCACCCTTGATCAAAGCAAGCGTGGCTTCCTCGTACGCCTTCGTAAGATCGAGAAAGCGAACGTTTCTGGCCGCCGGGTCATTCACATCGGGAGAAATGCTTGCCGAGCGAGTCGTTGGGCCTAGAACGCCCGCGACGAACCGTGGCTTGTCGTCCGTCGACCGGTCATCGGCTGCTTTTCGGGCTATGCGAGCCGACTCATAATTGAGCTCAGAGACATAGTCCTCGAGTCCAAAATCTGCCTGCGAAATGCGGGTGGCCGAGAACGTGTTAGTTTCGATTATGTCGGCACCGACATCCAAGTATTTGAGATGTGTTTCTCGGACGACATCGGGTTGAGTGAGTGAAAGAAGATCCCCGTTGCCTTTTTGGTCAAACGCAAAGTCTTTGAATCGTTGTCCACGAAAGTCGGACTCGGACAGTCCAAAGCTCTGCTGGATGGTTCCTGTTGCACCATCGAGCAGCAAAATTCGCTTTCGCAGTTCGCGTTCGAGAACCGAAACCATGGGCGATTAGAGGGAGTAATCGGTGCGAAATGTTACCGGAATTCGGATTTTTGCACCTTGAAAATTGCTTTAGTCGACCATAGATTGATTCACGATGTTCGGTTATGCAGCAGCTCGAAAACCATTGGCGGTGTGGTATAGTGCTTTGATATGGAACAAGTTGTAGACATCTCTGAAGCCGCACAAGATTATCTGGTGCAGCTGCTTTCTAAGGAGGATTCGGGTTGCGGAATCCGAATCTTCGTGGCGGAGCCTGGTACTCCCAATGCGGAAACTTGCTTGGCATACTGCCGACCAGGGGAGCATCGTGAAGGAGACCAGCCGTTTCACTACGACAAATTCACGGTTTGGTATGACGAAAAAAGCCTTCCGTTCCTTGAGGAAGCAGTGGTTGACTTCCGTGAAGATCGAATGGGAGGGCAGATTACCGTACGTGCACCAAATGCTCGTGTACCCAAAGTTGGAGAGAATGCTTCCATTGAAGAGCGCATCAACTATGTGCTTTACAACGAAATTAACCCAGGCCTTGCCGCTCACGGCGGAATGGTCACTTTGATGGAGGTTATCGACGGAGACACAGCAGTCCTCATGTTTGGAGGGGGTTGCCAGGGGTGTGCTGCCGTGGACATCACGCTTAAGCAAGGGGTCGAGTCGGCGTTGCTTGCTCAGATTCCCGATCTCAAAGCCATCAAGGATGCGACTGACCATACATTCAAGGAAAACGCATACTACTAGTAGCTGTCTAATGAGTTGTGGCCGAATGAAGCTAGCATACTTGCGTTGGGCCCGCGAATTGGTCTCGTATCAATAGGGTGCACTTCAACCGATTTCCGCACTATCAGTTCGGCTTCGCGACTTGTGAGCAATCAATACCACATTGTCGATTGACTCATCTGGGTAGCTGAATTGGCTTATCAGTTTTTTGCATTAGTTATCCGTATGTGACAGATCCTTTTTGATAGCTACCGCCTGCTGCTAGTCTAACTAGGGATTGCACTCGTGCTGAACCGGGTGGTCCTTTTGTTATTGTCAATTAGCGAAGCAATTAGTTGTAAAATAGCGAACGTTAAATTGACATTTGGCGAGATACTAATTGATATTTAGCCGAATTTTTTTTGCCAATGACTTGATATTGGCTCGAGTTACTCAAGTAGTGGATTGACATGGAGTACTATCCTCGATTAGTAACCCCAAGCCTTGTCCGTGCGTTAACTTGGTCTCCAGTGGTCCTTCTTACTGGGCCGCGACAATGTGGAAAGACTACGCTCTGCAAAGTTCTAAATCGGGATAGTAGACTCCCTTTCGACTACGAATACATGAGCCTGGACGATCTCGGCTTACGCGATTTTGCGGTGGACGACCCGGTTGGCTTTGTGGACCAGTTGCCTCCTTATGTGATATTGGATGAGGTGCAGCTTTCACCTGGCATCTACCGACCAATCAAGATATTGGTAGACGAGCAACGAGAACCTGGACGCTTTCTTCTTACAGGATCAACTCAGATCTCACTTATGGAAGAACTCGCAGAATCTTTGGTGGGACGAATGAGCATGGTGCAGCTTTACCCTTTAGCGCAATCTGAAGTTAGCGAATCAGAACCCAGTGATGCAACTCTTCGCATTACCCCATTTCTATCTTCGGTATTTGATGGGAACATTTCAGCGACGCTAACACAGGAGCCACGTTTGGCACATGAATTAGCGAATCGCATAGTTGCCGGCGGCTACCCAGAAGCGCGACAACTTTCATCGTCAGATCGTCGGGTTTGGCACCGCGATTACATTCGCACAATTGCCTACCGCGATATCAAAGAACTCACCTCAATTCGGCGCGTAGATGTATTGCCCCAATTGGCAACTGTGGCAGCGGCTCATACAGCCCAACTATTCAATTTGTCCGAGGTTGCACGGCACTTGGACTTGAGCCGTAATACCATCCATGAGTACATCGCAATAATGCAAAACCTTCTCATGCTTCAATTTGTTCCGCCGTGGTCTAACAACCGCTTAAAGAGGGCTGTGCAATCACCAAAACTCCATTTTGTGGACACTGGGCTTGCCTGTGGCTTGCTCGACCTAGACGAGGAATCACTGTGGTTGGACCGCAAACGACTTGGTTTCTTGGCCGAATCGTTTGTCTTGCAGGAGCTTGTAAGGCAAGCTACTTGGTTCGACGGCATATTGAGCTTCTACCACTATAGAGATCGCGATAGAACTGAGGTTGACATCATTGTGGAGAAGAGCGGATTGGGTATAGTCGCTTTCGAGGTGAAAATAGGAGCAACCGTAAAGGATTCGGACTTTCGTGGCATACGCAAGTTGCAGCAAAACGCCAAGAACTTCATCGCTGGCGTAGTTCTCTACGATGGAGAATGGATACGTCAGTTTGGGGACAATCTATGGGCTATTCCTATTGCACGGATTTGGGAGACTCGGGAAGCTTGAAATCAATCGAGAATCGACTCAACGTGTTTTAGATTCATCAAGGGAAATCCCGGAAAACGGCGAGTCTGCGTTGGAATCCGGGTAATTTGGAGCTCAGCTACATTTACACATTCGAGAGAAATGAGAGGAAATTGATGCGAACGACACTAAAGACATTCGGCATAGTAAGCATGGTGGTGGTGTTTGTGGCTGTCGCCTTGAGTTTTGGCGACTCGACTTCTGCAGAAACTGAACTCGAAGGAGACGCTAAGGCAGGTGAGACGAAAGCCGCGGATTGCACAACATGTCACGGCAAACAAGGAATTTCGACAAATACACTTTGGCCAAATTTGGCGGGGCAGCAGGAAGGTTATCTTGTTAAGTCCATAAAGGACTTTAGAGATGGAATTCGCACTGAAGTGACTATGCAGCCGTTCATGAAGGATCTGACGGATCAAGATGTTGCAGACCTAGCTGCCTATTACACAGGGCTTTCTCCCTGTCCATAGCACTGCCGCTCAGCTATTTCCCCCTAGTCCTTTGGGTTCAATTGAAGTGGCGGGCGGACTCTGGGTGTAGCTTCGGCTAAAGAACTGCACATCACATGTTTTCCACCTAGAGACCGCAGGCGGCAAAATACAATCAGTGCACTTGTAATTCAGTTGGAGTCTTGTTCGCAGACAAGTTGGCGAGGCGTACGATTGCTTCTCGGTCCAAATTCCGAAGTGCCAATGAGCTGTGATCCAGTGCTATGAAAGGGAAGAAACGAGATCTGCAACGCGTCTTGATCGCAAACAGAGGGGAGATCGCCATTCGTGTGGCCAAGGCGGCATCGGCCCTTGGCATGGAGTCCGTGAGCGTTTACTCGTCAGTTGACAAGGACTCATTGCATACTCGCTATTCCACCCGAGCAGTCCAGATTGGCCAATCCGGCCAGCACGTCGAACCCTATCTCGATATCGACGCCGTGGTGCAGGCTGCGAAAGAGACTGATTGCGACTGCATACATCCAGGGTATGGATTCCTGTCCGAAAACGCTGAATTGGCAGAAATCTGTGAGCGTGAAGGAATCGAGTATGTGGGTCCAACGTCGCAAGCTCTTCGTCTGTTCGGAGACAAGATCGCTGCCAGAAAACTTGCGGAATCGATCAATGTTCCAGTCATTCCCGGAAGCAATGGCCCTGTGGCCTCTATCGAAGTGGCATCTGAGGAGTCGAACGAAATAGGTTATCCCGTGATGCTAAAGGCTGCTGGAGGGGGCGGAGGTCGCGGGATGCGTGTTGTAGGGACAAGCGACCAATTGAAGCTCGATTTTCAACGCTGTCGCAGTGAAGCCCAGAGCGCTTTCGGCAATTCGGATGTGTTCGTCGAAAAGTACTTGAACAGACCTAGACATATTGAGGTGCAAATACTCGCTGATGCATGGGGAAATGCGCTACATGTATACGAACGTGACTGTTCCATTCAATTGCGCAATCAGAAAGTCATTGAAATCGCACCAGCTCCCAATCTTCCGGCCACTATCAGAAACAGCATTCTGGAAAGCGCTGTCTCTCTGGCCCGTGCCGGAGATTATTCGAATGCAGGCACCTTTGAGTTTTTGTACGTGCCGGAACTTGACGAGTACTACTTCATCGAGTGCAACGCACGCATTCAAGTAGAGCACACCGTGACTGAACAATCCACCGGAATCGATCTTGTAGAGGCGCAATTTCGGATCGCCGGAGGCGAGTCTCTAACCGATCTAGGTCTTTGCGATCAGGAGGCTGTTCCCAAGCCGACACGTTTTGCAGTTCAAGCCAGGGTTGTCGCACAAGGCTCGGGATTGATGTCTGCCTATCGAGAGCCGTCAGGTCCAAACGTACGAGTGGATGCCTGCGGATTTATTGGCTGCTACATTGGAGCATATTTTGATCCATTGTTTGCGAAGGTCATTTGCACATCGAACGCAACAAAAGGCGTGCACAGCTCAGTCGATTTGCTGCGACGATCGCTCGACGAATTCCATGTGGCTGGAGTTGCCACCAACCTCGAGCAATTGAAGTCAATCCTCAATCACGACGATGTCCGCAGGGGTAATGCCAGGACTTCGTTCCTCAACGAACACCCCGAGCTACTTTCTCGCAGGAAATCAGACGGCATCAGCGATTTGGGGGAGCTGTTTGAGCGAAGTGCCAACGGGACTCGTAGTCTGTCGACGAAGTTCCAAACGGTAGCGGAGCCTGCTGAGATCCGTGGCCTACAGCTGAGTGATGCAGAAGAAGGTGTTTCATCGGCGATGGCTGGAACCGTAGTCGAAGTAAAGGCTAAAGTGGGAGATCGAGTGCAGGTGGGAGATCCGTTGCTCGTCGTTAGCGCAATGAAGATGGAGTCCGATGTCAATGCACCTATGGCTGGAACCATTACTACGTTACAGGACTTAGTTCCTGGCGACAGCGTGCAAGCGGGACAGGTAGTGGCTGGAATTTCCTCGCTTGATACCTCCGAAGTAGAGCCCACAATTGCGGCTGATCGATCAGATACATGGATACCTCTCTTGGATGACATTTCTGACATGCAGCGACTCGCGATGGAGCGGCTTGCTACAGGTTCCGAGGAGCCGGGCGTTGTAAGGCAGCGAAGCAGAGGAAAGTTGACTTGTCGGGAACGAATCGAACTTCTGCTCGATGAGGGTAGCTTCCGGGAAATTGGCAGCGTTGCTGGATTCGCGTCCTATGACGAAGAAGGCAATGTCCACGCGTTCACGCCCGCAAACCACGTTGGTGGGCGAGGGACCATCGAGCAGCGACAGTGCATTGTGTGCGCAGACGACTTTACTTCCCGAGGAGGGCATGCCGATGGCGCCATAGGCGCCAAGAGCGGTTACTTGGATCGGCTGTCACTCGAAATGCGGATTCCTAGCATTCGACTGCTGGACGGTTCGTCAGGTGGCGGAAGTGTCGCGGCTATGGTGCCGGCTCAGAAAAAGGAAGGAGAGAGCAAGGCCAAGGAAAGCAGTGGCGCGATCAAAGCGGGAAGACCACGAGTGGCCGGTGGAGGCGGATCCTATCTCCCCGGCCATCTAGGTAGCAACATGTTCGCTGAGCAGCTGTGCACAGTACCCGTTGTCAATATGTTGCTAGGAAGCGTCGTGGGCATCGGCGCTGCAAAAGCCGTGCTAGGGCACTTTTCCGTAATGGTTCGAGACATCTCGCAGTTGTTTGTGGCAGGACCTCCCGTCGTTAGCCACGCCATGGGCTACGAAATCACCAAGGAGGATCTTGGCGGATGGCACATCCACTGTCGAAACGGTTCCGTTGACAACTTAGCGCAATCAGAGGAGGAGGCGGCCCAGATGACTCGTCGTTTCTTGTCCTATCTGCCCTCAAGCGTCTACGAACTGCCCCCGGTTGGACAAGTATCTTCATCTGAATCTCCCTCAAGGAGGGAGGAGGAACTGCTGACAATTGTTCCTCGCAAACGGACTTCTACGTTTGATGTACGTCGAGTCATTCGTTTGCTGGCCGACCAGGACTCTTTCTTTGAGATTGGCGGACTTTGGGGAACTGATCAGGTGACTGGATTCGTTCGATTCAACGGTCACCCAATGGGCGTTATTGCGAGCGATAGCCAGCATGCGAATGGAGGGGCGTTGACTGCTGATGGCTGCAGCAAGCTCACAAGGCACCTCGATCTTTGCGATGTTTTTCATCTGCCATTGCTGAATCTGATTGACAATCCAGGATTTGCAGTGGGCCTTGAGCACGAAACTGACGGAACCATTCGTCGAGGCGGCGAGTGGATGGTGGCGTTCGCGCAAACGAAGATACCGATATTCTCGGTATTAATGAGAAGAAGCTTCGGAGTCGCGGGGAACAACTATGCAACGCCAAGATCCCGTCCTTCCATGAGAGTGGCCTGGCCTGCGGCAGACGTGGGTGGAATTCCACCGGAAGGTGGGATTGAAGCTGCCTACAAGCGTCAATTGGCTGAGAGCGACGACCCTGTCGCGCTGCGCAATGAACTGATGGCAAGAATCGAGAGCGCTCGCGGCCCCGTTGGACCCTTGTCTCGGTTTCAGATTGAGGAAATGATAGATCCTCGTGAAACGCGGGGATTTGTTTGTGAGTGGGTGGAGAGCGCTTACAGGTACATTTCACTGCCTGACCAACTCGGTCCCCGTCCAATTCAGTTTCGACCCTGATACTGATACTGGTTTACTGAGAACCATGAATTTTCCCTATGTAGCGTTGTCACAACAAATGTGCACCAAGCGAGGAGGTTGACCGTGGGCTCGCGGCGGATGTTTAGGATTTTCGTCTTGCGATTCTTGCTGGCAATTCTTGTTGCCATCACGCCATCATTTGCTCTTCCACAAGAACAATCGGAAGATCAGGAGCTGGATGTAGCATTCCAGCAAATCCAAATCGCTGAAGACGAAAAAGTCTATGCGATGCCGGAGGTGACCGAGGCCGTGCCGGGGTCGTACAGAGTGGGCACCACTGACATAACAATTGAACGCCATGATGAGATGTTCAGTTTCAAAGCTGTCACTGGAACGACGGAGCGAGTTCAATGGGTATCCGACACAGACAAATACGGACGATTCGTCTACAACGCCGACAAGAAGCAGTTCGAACGTCTTTCCAATTCAGTTCGCATCGAAATGGAAGACTACAGCAAGCTGGAAGTGTTAATCGAGGAGACCGACGCGACTAGCGGCGAGGCATTTCCTGAATTGGACTTCGCACTTGTCAGGTTGCCCAAAGAAACTCACCCTGCAAAGTACGCTGCAAGAATCTCGGAACGGGATGAAGTCAAGGTCGCAACCGTTGAAATCGAAGAGCCTAGACAAATCCCTCACTGACTTGCGCTAGACCTAGTCGGCTGGCGTATTTTCGCAATAGGGAATTCATGTGCTTCGATTGATTCAAAATACGCTGCTTCTCGCGCTTGCGGAGATTCGAGTGGCGAGGCGTCTTTTGCGATTCAAGGCGTTAGTGGCGGTCTTGTCAGTATGTCTGCTCGGGTCCTACGCAGTCTCTTGCTCGATTTACTTCAACGTCGCGCCATATGCGCCTAGCTTCGTTGCGGCAACTCCTCTCTATCTCCTGGAAAACATCGATCCCATCTTCTACCTGGCCTTCATGGTTTCCGCCTTTCTGCTGGCGTTCGATATTGATCATCGTCACTCGCGGAACCGCATTGAGGAAGTGCTGCAAGCAAGGCCGGTAAGCAACCTCGAATGGATGGCTGGTCGCATTCTCGGATGCGCAGGGCTACTATGGGCTGTCGTAGCGATCAATGTGGTGGCGATGCAGTTGGTCGGTCTGCTGGCTCAAATTGCCGGTGCCGACTTCGCCCGTTCCCTGCAAAGTCATTCTGTGTTCGTTCTTCTCGTAGTGGACGCGCCTGCATTCTTGATTGCGTGGTGTTCCCTGGTGGTTTTTCTTCAGAGCGCTTTCCGAAATCGAATCCTAGTTGCGGCGGCGATTCTTGTTGCAGCGTTCGCTTCCTACGTTCTGCTGCTGTACGTCCCTTACTGGTTTGTCGATCTGGTGTCTCCTTCATCAAACGACACGCTTTTCATCTCGGACATAGCTCCTCAATTGCCGTCTGCGTCGTCGATTCTGATGCGTGTTGGGTCGCTGGCTGGCGCGGCGGCGTTGATTGCATTGTCAGCATGGTTCTACCAGCGTCAGGATGTGGTGCGAAATCGGAAAACAATCGGATGTGCTTTTGCATGCATCACAGTAGGTGTTGCATCAGTCTCGGTTGCATCCGTGCATAGGCTGCAGCAAGTTGATGAGGTCGCAACGTGGCGCGAGGCTCATCAGAAACTGGTATGGGAGCGGACGATCGATCTTCAATCCATGTCAGGCCAGGTACGGATCGACCCTAGAACCCGCTTGCATCTGGACTTGAACCTGGATTTCTCGACGATCCCCCACAGCACGGCGCCAAAGTTGACGTTCTCGTTCAATCCCGGCATGACCATTGAGGGTATTGAGCTCAATGGAGCGACTCAGAGCTTCTCGTTTAGACACGGGATCCTCGAAATCCCATTTGCCAACAACGTTGCATCGGAAGTTGACCACACCCTGCGGATTGTTGCCTCGGGCGTGCCGAATCCGCGATTTGCGTACTTTGACGCGCCCTTGGATTACCCATTGAAACCAGGAATACCGCTTCAGGTCACGAAGTCGTTCGGATTGGACGGTTCGATCTATGGCAGGGAGTACGTCGCACTGATGCCCGGAGCGCATTGGTATCCGACACCAGCTCCGGTAAATGGCTATTTCGGCGATGATCGCCACGGGTTCGACTATTTCGATCTCGACTTGCTCGTAGAGGTTGCCAATCCGCGCTGGCAGCTGGTCGGTCCAGGAGTGTCCCGCGAGGTAGATGGGGACAGCAATCGCTACAAGATCAGTCCGTCAACTGCAGTGCCTGAAGTCGGATTGTTCGCTTCAAATTTCGAGACCCTAACGACGCGAGTTGACGGCCTTGAAGTGTCGCTCCACTTGCACGCGCGACATGGCAACAACCTTAGACTGCCGAAGAAGGTACGCGCCGAAATGATGGAGTTGCTGGGCGAGCGCTTTCAGATACACACCGAATTTGGGTTGTCGCGCGTCCACGACACCATTGCACTCGTAGAGGTTCCGAGACGATTGCGAACTGTTGGCGGGGGGTGGCGCATGGATTCTCTAAACGCGCTGCCTGGAGTTGTGCTGGTTAAGGAGAGCGGCTATCCCACTGCGCCCATCCATTTGGCGATTCGGAGAGCGAAACCCGAAGAGCAGATTCTTGCTCTTCGCGATTTCCTCTCTCGAGGTGTAGGGACCTACAACCTAACGTATACGCTTCCAAGCCACGCTTGGTCGCATGCCACTTCCGCGTCAGGAACCCACGCTGAAATTCTGGACCAGATCGTGCTTTCTCTGCTTGCGATGGTGTACTGGGAATGGACTCGGGGCTGGTTTTCACCCTACTCCACGATGCAATTCACAGGCATAACGACGCCCAATCTCTGGATTGCCACAGATGTTTCTGGAGATCGCACAGCGGTGTATCGCCACAACCTGCACACGCTAGAATCCTACTATGCTGCACGCAGTTCGGTGTACGAACTCATTGAATCCACTTCGTTGAACCAATTGCCATCGGAACGCGGACATCAGAAGGATCTTGAGCTTGTGCTGCTCAAGAGCGAGGAGATTGCGAAATCTCTAATGTTGTATCACGACAACGACTTCGACAAGATCTACGCGTGGCTCGCTTCGCTCCGCCAGCGGTTCCACGGGAGAACGTACACATACGAAGATTTGATCGACGCTGCGAATGAGCACGACATTGCTGTGGACCCGTTTCTGACGGATTGGCTAACAACGTCGTTGCTGCCTGGATTCGTAATCTCTCACGGCAGCGTCTCGGTGCTTGAAGATCGCGGCGACGGCGAGCACCGCCGTATGGTTTCGTTTTCAATCCGCAATAGCCAACCCGTTTCAGGCTTTTTTGTTCTTCAGGCACCACAGTCGGCGCCGCCAATTCTCCTTGAACCCAATTCTGCCAGACGAGTCAATCTACTGTGGGAAAACAAAACGACTCGACCATGGGCCGAACTCAATCAAGGCGATAGGTTCGGTTTCTATGCTTTCTCGAGCCTGTCCTTGAATCGGGGCCCCCTGAGCGTCGACGCCACGTACTCTGGTGGTCCGCCCGTCCCGCCGAGAGCGATGTTGGAAAACAGCACCTGGACACCTGCACGACAGGGAATTGTCGTTGACGACCTTGACGACGGATTCAGCGTTCATCAACCCAGACCCATCCCGAGACGCTTGCGACCAAGCAGTGCGGCCACTTGGTTTCAACCTCAAGTTCCCGAGTACGAGCACGATGGCCAGTTGGCGGAGATTAACACGAGGCACACTCCTGCTTCAGGGCGGTGGGTTCGAATTTCTACACGGGATGCCCATGGGTTCCATCGCAACACTGTCGCCATAGCCAAGGTGGCAAGGAATGGATTCGTGCACCCATCCAGATTCTCAGCGCAGATACCGGAGACAAGGCGTTGGAGGCTTGAATTCTACGTTCACAATCCCTCCTGGGCGGCAGACTTCTGGTCGGGGGGCATCAACTTGGGGGAATTCAAGCTGCGTGTCGAGAATGGGGCGAAATCCTGGCATGTTGCATTCGATGCAACTACCTACGACCCGGGATGGAGGACAGTTGGAGAATACGACCTGTCTTCAGGGAATGTGCACGTTGATGTGGTTGGAGGCTTGAGAGGTTCGCGGGTTTATGCAGATGCCATTCGCTGGATGCCAATTGAGCAAGACCGCCCACTTGAGTAGATTAACTAACAGATCAGTAACGCCATCTCGAATACATGCGCCGTTCCGCGCAGTGTGAGTGTACATTGATGCCACCATGGCATATCAAAAGAGCGGATTGCACCCAACTAGAACGTCTCGAATCCTGATTCGTTGTACGGATTTCGCGTTTTGATCGGAGACGAAGGGTCGTATTGACCTTTACTGTTGCCACTTCTCGCTGTGTCTAACGTGCCAGCGATTTGTTGGTCTACATTGCGTGACGGTATAAGGCTTCGAGGTCGCGCCAATATTTTGGATAGGTCTTTCTCACGCAATCTGGATCTATGACGCTGCACCCTGGGGTCTTCGTAGCGAACACCGCAAATGACATTGCCATGCGATGGTCTTCATAAGTCTCGAATGTGGCGGGAGTTGGCGATGTGGGATGTATGACAACCCGATCGGAGCTTTCCTCTACCGTCACACCTGCTCGACGCAGCTCCCTTGCGGGACACGCGATTCTGTCGCATTCCTTGAATGGCAAACTAGCCAATCCAGCAATAGTTGTCTTTTCGCGCAAGTAAGGAGCCACTGCCATCATTGTTAAGGCGGCATCCGGCATATTCACCATATCGATGTGATTCACTGGATTGAGTTCGGAAGGCCCTTCTACCGATGCAGCTTCAGTACCCCACGAGACTTTGGCACCCCAGTCGTTGCAAAGATCCAAAAATTTCATGTCGCCTTGGCGGGAATGTGCACCGAGGTTGGAAAACGATATCCGAGATGAATGGAGGATAGCTAGTGCAGCGAAATACGTAGCCGCGGACGCATCTCCTTCAATCGAGACGGTTTCGCCGGAGTATTCAAAAGAGCGGACCCGATAGCCGTTGTCAGTGTGCTCTACTTGCACTCCTCGTTTGTCCAATTCCCCGAGAGTGACTTCGATGTAGGAAGCGCTGATTTGGTCTCCACTCAACTCAATCTCCACACCGTCCGCAAATCTGCAACCAGCGATTAACAAAGAGGAAAGGTATTGGCTGGATACGCTTCCCGTCAACACTACACGGCCACCTCGCGCCGGGCCTTGAATCAACACTGGAAGAAATCCATTGGCGGATTCAACTCGGCAGCCAATGCTTTCGAGAGCATCCAACAGCTCCCTATTGGGACGTTTTTGAAGTGACGAATGTCCGACGAATCGCGTAGGTCCCGATCGTAGTGCTGCTAACGAAATTAACAGCCTCAACGACAGTCCGCTCATGTTGACATCGAGCTCTACTGGCTCGGCCATGTTGAATCGTCGAGGATCAATCCAACATTCGTGGTGTCTCCAGTCGATGAATACTCCCAACCCTCTCAAGCATGCGACCATTGTTGCGACGTCGTCGCTTTCGTCTAGTCCGTAGATGGTCGTCGGATTGCGTGCAAGTGCGGATATTGCCAGTTGGCGAAGGGCAATTGACTTGCTGCTCGGCAACTGCATCTTCACGTCGAAAGGTGCTTCGATAGCGTGGATTTGCTTGCTTATGCGAGCTGCAGGCATAGTGGTCACTAGGCTGGAAAGCGATGTGCAAAAATTTGTTTTGCGTCTAAAGTGTATACACGCGCACAGATTTGATGGCCAAATTAACTGGTAGCTACTAGTTGGATAGTCGCAGGGGTATTGTCGACTAGCCTGAGTCTTCTAATGCGCCACGAGCGCAAGACTGACGATAGGCACTCCTCTTGGCATTGAGTGTCCTAGGTCAACGGATTATTCGATCCAACAATCTGATGCTTCCTCAAAGCATCCAATGTTGGTGCCTGACTGTTTCAGTTCGCCATGTACGCAGGCAATTCGCGTGTTTCAGCGCAATCGACGTTAATCACCGAATCCGGAATATAGCCCGACGACCTCAGCTACGTTTTGTACTCTGGTTCGACAATCGCCCAGTTGACTCCGCGATGGTTTGGGGTTTGCTTTCGTAGCGGTTTTGTGTCGGTCCTTAAGCCGATGTTAGCGATACAAATGAACGCATGACATCTCATATGACGACGAAGTCGTCATATGAGATGTCAAATGACGGTAAATATGGCGGAAAGGCTCATTGTTTCGCACGAGTTGCTTCATCGAATTTTTCAAGAGCAGGAATCCGCATTTCGTCTCGGTCCTTAATTGACTGGCGGTTCGAGCGTTGTTGCCAATGCGACATTCGGTTCACAATCGCATCGGTTACGCGCTTCTTGAATCTGTCCTCTCAACGACCAGTGACAACGTGGTGGCTATAGGCAACGGCTCTGCAATCAAAGCGCGAGCTCGAGCCAAATGGGCTAGGGCAAACTGATCCATTTCGGAAAAGAAAACAAGTAGTGGCCTCCAAACCTGCTGAGGAACTCGCTGTCAAGCTAGCATCAAGCGTTCGCCCTTGGGTACTGGTATTGGACGTCCCAGTTCTTCTGCACGCTCAATCCAAAAATCCATTGCTTCCTTAACATTTTGCAATGCTGATTCCTGGTCATCGCCATGTGCCATGCACCCAGGTAACTCGGGTACGTCGGCGACAAAAACTTGGTCAGCATCACTCCAGTAGAGAATGATTTCGTACTTGTGCATCAGTCGTCTCCAGTTTACGATTTCGAGCACACTTGGTTTACTGAACAAATGGTGGCTTCCACGCGTACGCTCCTCAAAACCCAGATACAACAACAAGGACCGCATATCAACGAACCGAATGTTCGCGTCTGATCTTCCCTGCAGTACTGTTGCAAGAAGTCGATCATGCCGATTTGACATAGTTCCACACTTCTTTAAGAAAACATAGTCTGGGCTTGCGTGCCGTAGTTCAGACTCATTTCGATCAACTTACGAAGAACCACTCAGCACTACACTCGCTCACGATGGTAAATCGAAAACGGTCGCGCCGTTGTCCTATCGCCGTGTTTCCGCCGCGCAATTGACAAACATCAGTTCCTCAGTCAGAAGTGGTATCTCAATCCAATTGTGCTTGTGCTAACTGAACCTGTTCGAGATAGAAAATAGTTAGTGAACTCAAAACCTGCTGAGAATCGACGATTGAATCGCTTGTGCAATCCAATAGATGCCATTGGCTTGATTTCGGAGAAGGATAGCTGTCGTTCGATCGAGCCAATCTGAACACGATTTTGAAACAATGCGTCTACAACACCAATTTTTGCTTCAATCTCGTAGCCATTGCGCAGGGCAAACATGCGATTGGCAGACACGGACAGAAACCGGCTATCTACCTTCGCTGCAGGACTAAGAACCTCGCCTCCTCGCGTAGCTTCAAAACTCTCTCTCGGACCCAACTGAAGTTGAAGCTCACACGACCACTTTGACTGCGCCATTCGATAGCCCACGGCAAATCTCGGAGACAGGATATTGACTGTCTGGCTGTATGCATCTGTTCCATCTGGAATGTTGTGCACGGTAATCCCTGCATTTCGGCTAAAAGACGACTCTGCAAATGTGAAGAACCACCGATGTGATTCAGAGTCACTCTTGCGTGTAGGTTTTTCCGGTTCGTCAGCAAGTGCAGTGCTGCACATAAAGAGTGTCGCAAGCACAGGTAATAGATGTTTCGGGGACATTCTGACCTCTATGTGTTATTTCAATTTTCTCCAAATGACGCTTCGAAAGGTCTCTCCTACTTAGCTCTATAGACCCATGCAAATCGAGAGGGTTCTTCATAGTTGGACCGCAGCAATTTTTTTGGCTCTAGTGAGCCAGTCTGACGAGCTGCTAGGTATTCAACTTGCCTATGACGTCCACAGCGACGGAGTCAGCGATACAAGCAATTTGTATGTCCTGGGTACTGTCCCGAATAGTAGGGATTCAACCAACAAGTTGACTGTTTCAGTGTGGTTGCCTTAGTCGTTCTTCGCTAACTTGATGAACGTAGTTGCTCCCGGCAATCCCCTTGTCGGTGGCAGTTCGTGGATTCCTTCAATGTCTGCCGAAAGAGAAACACCTACGAAAATTGCTTGAGGAAACAATAACGTGCCGACTCGCGTCACACTGATCCCTGATCCGTTCAATCGTGCCAAATTGTGTGTGTTTCGTTAGCGTTCGCTTTGCCGAGCTTTGGATTGGACTGAAATGAGAAGAATTGGCTAGGGACTCAACCGAGGGTTAGAGCGAACGTACCGACGATTGGAATTCATTCCTCTGGCGAAGCTGTGACCTTCCGTCGGTGCAATACCAACCGACAAAGGTACTGGAAGCGCAAAATCGGTAATCTCGCTTCAATGAAGTCGTCAAGCCATGAATTTCATTACTTCAATTCGAACTAGTTACTTGTTCATATTTTCTGACAAGAAGCCGGGGAGTTCATCGGTTGAGAGATCCTTACGGAGAATACAGCCTTGGTTGTCTATTAGAAAATTCTTGCCGAATCGGTCTCTACCGTAGACTGTCGCGATTGTGCCGACCGACGCGTCTTCGCTCAAGTCTCCCAAATTCAACCACGTGATGTCGTCCCTGTCGCTAGCAGTATCCCATGTAGACCAATCGGGTTGTAGAGAGATCGTAATTATTTGAAAGCCGAGTTCGCCATAAGCGGCCTGTAACTCTTTCAATTCTTCAAAGTTCCATCTTCCGTTGGGAGGTTCCCAGAACTGAACGTAGTTTAGGTTGCCCCGCTCAAACACATCGTAAATTGCAACTTCTTGGCGTTCTAAGTTCACGAGAGTTATTTGTGGTGCTTTCTGTCCTGGTACGAGAGATCGGTCGCTACGATACGATTCCAATCTTGCTACGGCGAACCTACGAGCTGGATTTACCCTTCTTGTGACCGTTTCCTCATCGAGGACTGACGCTAGGTTGTCATACACGTTGACTCTTTCCTGCAGTGCATCTTCGAAGTTCTCTTCAAATCTAGAAGATCTAAGAGCTCCCAGTTCGAGAGCGAGCAACGAGTCCATTGGATCTTGACCATGTCGTGCAATGCGATTCAGTGCGTCGTCTCTAAGTTCCCACATTTTTCTGGCTAGTCGTTCATGTGTCGGTAGGTCGCTTGGGGAGGAATAATCAAGGTCATGTTCCAAATCCACTTTGGAAAGATCGACGTGCTCACACCCTTTTGCAGCCACAAACATAGTTGAGGACCGCGTAGCCAGTGGGGTCTGGGTAACTTCGTCGGTGTTTGTGACCGTGTTCGATCCACGGTTGATGGATTGGTCGGTTATTTGTACCTCTCGAGTCGCATAGTTCTCCATTGCTACATTGAAGGCTTCGGCTGTAGAGAGGAATGTATAGCTTTGTTGCCAGCTCTCAATAAGTCTCGTATGGCTGCCACCTTCAGCGGTAGCGAAGAAACCTCCCATTCCTCGTTCTGCGGAAGAACGCGTCCCCATTTGGTCCTTGGAAAACCACCCGGAGGGCATCGTGGCAATTGCTTGATTCGGGGAGCCCCTCGTATGAATCGAGATGCTCGCTCCCGGTTCGACGATGATTTCGGTCCAGAACGCGAAGTTCTCGCCGCGTAACTCCATTTCTACTACTCGCGGTTCAATAGCCTCTCCCTCATACACAAACGTTTCGCTCTCAATCATCAGCATTCCTAACTCTTCAAACTCCTCGTGTCCCCACGCGTTCAAATTTGTCGTCTGTAGGCGCATAGTTATGATTTTGGAATTTCTCATCTCGGGTGTCACTCTTCCCGAAATCGTGAACTTTGAGGGTGAATCGCTCAGGAGTAAAGCGTTTCCCTTTAGGATCAGGCGGTCTTCGAAGTACGGTAGGGAGTAATCTAACAATGCGAGCTTGATGTCCGAGCCCGGTTCTACTCTCGCAACCGCATTAAGTGTCGCTGAACTACCGCTGGCAAGAGCTGTAATTTCGATGCTCTCTTGAGAATCCACGTAGCTCTTGAAGACAACCTTTCCATTTTGAAACGCCTTGGAGGCTATTTCAACCTTTTCAACTTCCCCGTTAGCGTTGGATTGTTTACGGTACAACGTAATCGTCGATGTAGAAAGGTCAGGCGATTCCGATGCCAATTCGCTGTCCTGTGGTAGCTCTTCAGGACCAACAGCAATGTACTCCACAGAAACTGTGTATGTGTTAGAGGGTTGGTTGCTACAGGAGGTCAAGATCAATGCAATGCTGACAACTACCAGTAAGCTTAGGGTGCTAGGGGTATTCATCTTCTCAGTTCACATCCAAGCAGTGTGATTTTAGTGGGGATGGTTCGTTGGTAATTGCATTGGACACACTCCCTCTCACTGCGGGATCGACCATTACTTCTAAGACATTGTTGCCTGGTCTTAAATGAGACCGGATTACATCAGCACGCGGGTTGCTGCTCACGCAAACCCCACCAGATAACTGGTAAGATTGGAAAGCCACGAAATGGGAGAGACTAGTGAGCGGAATTAGTCGGAGATCGATGTTGAAGACAGGCGGGGCGTTCGTTATCGCATCTTCCTGCTTCCATAGACTTTGGGCTCGAGACTTGGCGCAATCGGATGCCCTGTCACCAGTGGTGGATTCGGTCACGGAACTACCGCTTCTGAAACTGCGGAAGGGGTTCACGTATAGATCTTTTTCTTGGGCTGGCGATACGATGGCAGACGGCTCAGCGACGCCAGGAAGGCATGATGGCATGGCTGCTTTCTCTAATGGCGACGAGCGTATGATTTTGTTACGCAATCACGAGCAAGTCGTTGGATCAAAGATTGGAGGAGAGAGTGTTCCCACCTATGACGATTTCGTGATTCCAGCTGGCACCGAGGGCGTACCGGATGGTTTTCCGGGGTTCGGAGGTGGCGTAACTGCGGTTTCTTATTCCCCAGATGCCACGCCCGTAACAGTGCCGCTACTTGCCGGCACGGCCAACAATTGCGCGGGAGGTCCCACGACTTGGGGAACGTGGTTGACCTGTGAAGAGATCGTCCTACGGACCAGCGGGGTTGGTGCCAAGGATCACGGTTATGTTTTCGAAGTTCCTATGGATGGTAGAGCTAGCGGTCGTCCCATCGTCGATATGGGTCTGTATCGGCACGAGGCGGCAGCTCTCGACCCTAAGACGGGCATCGTTTACCTGACTGAGGACAATAGTCGATACTCGGGTTTTTATCGTTTCTTGCCAAAGAATCGACAACGAAAATACGGCGCGTTGGAAGAAGGGGGTAGCCTTGAGATAATGCGTGTTCGGGGAACGCCGAACGCTGATCTACGATCGCCATCCACGGGCGATTCATTTGAGGTCGAGTGGGTATCGGTAAAGGAACCTGACCATGATCCTGAAAGTTTCGATTCTGATGCGTTTGGTGGAGACGTTGTTGGCACCGGGAGGTCGGGTCCGTATATTCAAGGTGAAAATGCCGGTGCCGCGCGATTTGCAAGAGGCGAAGGTGCGTGGAGCCACGGCGATTCGATCTATTGGGTGGACACCGCAGGAGGTGCGGCAGGTGCCGGTGTCATCTGGACATATAAGCCCACGGAATCTCGACTTAACGCGTTTTATGTCTCTCCTAGCGAAGCTGTTGCCGATGCGCCTGACAACATCACGATACACAACAATGGCCTGGTGCTTGCATGTGAAGACGGCGGCGGATTGATGACCGAGTCTGGCGAAGTCGCCAGGGGAACTCGGTTATTGGCGGTCAATAAACACGGACAATTGATCGAAGTGGGAGAAAACAACGTGATGATTGAGAAAGCAATGACTGACAGACCATCGATCAATCCCGGCGACTACCGAAGGGTGGAGTGGGCTGGTGCTACATTTTCGCCCGACGGCACGACTCTATTTGTAAACATCCAAACTCCAGGCATTACTTTTGCTATAACGGGACCCTGGGAGTCTTTAGCCGCTGAACAATCTCCGACTTAAGGAACGTCACGCAGCCACGCACCGACACTAAGGTTTGGCTCCTTCCTTATGCAAACCAGGAGTATGCTCTCAGTATTGCTGTAGCACAATCAACGAGAGTTAGGTAGATGCGCTGAGGGCTTGGCCTGCGGAACAACTCGACGCCGAGTCTTGTATCTACACCTTCAGCCAAATGTTAGTGTGGACCGTATTCGTTGTTTTGTCGGTGCTGCAACTTACTCGAACGCCGAGTCTCCTAGCAATTCGCCTCACTAGGTAGTTCGCTTGCTGACTCTCGAGTGCCGAAGCGATTTGAGTCGACAAAACCAAGCTCTGTATTGCTAACTGTACTTAGTCTAGTGGCTCTTTGAAGCAACAATGAGGGAACGATTAGTTGACCGTTAGAGCTGACGGTCTAGACGAGACTTTGCACCGTAACCACTGATAATTCGCCGCAGCAATCTCAAGGTTGCGGATTCGGTGGACTCGCCGGATCCTATTTGGTGGATACAAACGGATGCATTTTCCATGCTCATATTTTTCCCATCGAATGGGGACAGTTCCGAGAAACAAGATATGGGAAACAGGTTGAATCGCTAGAGAAGACCTTGAATCCAGTCGACTCTGAATTGATCGTCGAAAGAGAATGTTAGGGCGACTCAATCACAGGGACGGTCACACGTGTGTCGCTAACCGTTTGCCGCGCCGCGTTACCACTTCTAGTTGGCATTTAGTATTCGATAATCATAGGGCCGCTATCTAATTTCTCGAGATCATCTTCAGTTAAGAACTCCTTTATGGAATCAATTTGGTCATCTGTAAGTGCTTTTCGAAATTGATTGAATGAAATGAGCGAATATACCGCACGCGACCTCAACTCTTCGCTTGGCAGTGCACCAAGCCTTTCTACCAGGTCGTCAGGCTGTGAGAATGCCCAAGTTTCGACTATCGAGCTTAAGTAATCTTCTTGTTCGGTGTCCTGCATTCGTTCAAGTAAACCGAGAGCTTGTTCGATTTCCCCGTCCCGAATTAGTTGAGAACCGACCCAGGTAAACGCAGCTTTCTTGGTTTCGCCTTCTCGAACTTTCGGCAGCATTTGGAGTGCACTCTGGACATCCGTATAAGCCAATTGGCCAATGACCGCGGCTTCCAAACCCTTCTCGTTAGGTTCAATAGGTCGCTTTAGCGCAATATCCATTGCTAAGCCGGGATCCTTCTTGACCAAATTGCCTAGTACGACATTCAGCAACTCCTGCTGAATGTTAAATACTTCTGGATCCGTGAGAACCCAATCAAGTGCAGCATATGCATCTTGGTTTGACCAATTCATGGCGATTGCATTGGCAATAGAAAGCTCCTTGTTACCAAATTCAGACTTGGCAAAAAGTCCAGCAGCTTCTTCGGGTGACGACCGAGACAACGACACGACGGCATGTTCTCGTCCCAAATCCTTCACACTTTGTGGCAATCGATCTATATGACTCAGCAAATCATGCGGGTCCTTCCTACCCCACGTCCTAATCACGGAGTCCTGCAATTGGACGCGGAGAGCGTTTGATTCAAGGGTCGTTACAGCATCAAACGCTGCTTGAGGGTCGAACGTTGACCATGATTGGATGATTGAACGAACCAAAAAATCTCCCGTATCGAAGTCCAAGTTCAAGGAATTCTCGAACGTAGTTTGTGGATCATTCAGCGTAGTCTTGTGTAACGCAGTCGACAATACGGGAAACAGTATTTGCCAATCTGTAGTCATCGCGTAGATTCGTTGGATTGCTTCAAGACCGTCTCTTTCGATCCACGATTCAGCGGCTTCAATAAACGTTGCAACTTGCGAGAGATCAGACTGTTCGTCGTTAGCAAGCTCTTCCCATTCCGTTTCAGGTGACGCGATCACTCTTTGCTCGATGTCTCGGGACAGCGATTCGAATTCGTAGTGTGTTAGACCCAGCTGGACAGCAATTTCGCGGTGATCTTGCTTCGGCAAGTCATCTCTCGCTTTCAGAATGCCACTAAGCGCAAGAAGCCTTTTGTTTCTATCAAGAGATCCTGCGTGGTAAATGGCTTTGTCCAAGTCCAGCAGCGACCATTCCTCAAATATCAACTCCACAAATCCTTCGTGATCAGCACTTGGGAAGCCTTCAACTTGGTCAAGGGCCAAGATTGGGTTCAACGTAGTTAATCGATGCAGAATTTGCCGCGAGACAGTGTCTCGAAGACTCTTGCGTGAAATCTCCTGCGCTTTTCCAATTAAGCTCATCAATTCCTGCTCATCGGACTGCAACAGCCGGAGGTGAAGTGCCGCATTGCGCTGGAATCCATTCTCGAATTTCGATAGATCTTGCAAGTCTTCTAAAGTTTCAATCCTATCTGCTAAAGATTGAACGGTTTCCAATACCTCATTTCGCACAATCGATCTGTCTTCAGCGCGGTTTTCTTGCTCGAATGGGGTTGGTTCTTGGCTTTGCCCTCCACCTTCACACGCGCATAGTCCCAAGAGAATAATCAGGGTGCTAGCGACGACAGAATAGATTGTTAGGGAATTGGCTGAGGGACGACCCTGACAATGAACCAATCGACGAGTTGAGAGTTTCGTCGCCGACAAGAAGCTCAACACATTCACCTCCCCGATGCGTCATTGATCTGGTGCGCCTAAGTAGATGCGCACTTGCGTCAATCCGTTACGAGTCAGAGTTGCATTGCTTCGCCTCAAAGCGAAACTATTGCCGTTTGGATGAGCGATTACACTCAGTGGATTCGTGTTACTAGCTAAAACGTCGCACTCTAATCAACTATCTGCAAAAGAGAAGAGATTGAGCAGTTGCACTTTGATTGAACACGTCGATGTAACACTGACGGCATTGCTACAAATGTGCAATCGAAACCAAATAGATGCCTATGGCATCTATTAATGGAGCTTGACTACGATTGATCATCGTGGCTGATTGAGCAACAGGGGTGGTTTCAGCACTGTAGCGTATTTACAGTCGAGGCTTTCCTACTACAGCCGACAGGCGCGTCGAAGGAGTACGAGATTGACCAGGATCTTTGGAGTTGTAGGGCTCTTGTGCGTAACTTGGTCGCTTGGATGCGCTGAGATGGATTCTGCGAGCCAGGTTGAAGTACCTGGACAGGGTGAGTCAGAGACGACTGTAGCGACTGTCAGTGGTCATGCCAGCGTACCAGAATCCAATGAAACCTCCAGCGAACGGCATAAGTCCGCCATCGGTGAAACAGCATTGGAGAAAGTGCCCCCTTACGCTAGTAAGTTCATTGTTTCGGGAGTTTACTCGCCTCGAGACGAAGTTGACGCTAACGTGGTCTTTTCGGCAAGCCTTTCGTCTAACGAGTATCACGTGGACGGTTCGCGCAATGTCATCGACTATGGAACAGTGCAGGTAGAAAATGGCCGATTCTCAATCGAAGCACACGTTGAGGAGCCTAAAGTCGCCAAATTGGAAATTTCCGATGGAAATTACGCTGTTGCACGACACTATGTCGTGATTGAACCTCGAGCAGAAATTTCTATTGAGCGACGAAGCCGGATCGACGGAATGTTTGTCGCAACCAGCAATGGGGGACGACACACTAGACTCCTTGATAGTTGGCAATTTGACGAGGAGTACGTGTCAGCACTTCGCGCGACGTACATAGCTGCATGGGACGAATCGAGGAGGCACGACGATGGATCAATGGAATTGGACGAAGACTTCGTGAGGCTTTGGCAGCGAAGCGAGGGAATGAAAGAAAAATATTTGAAACAGGCTGCGTGGGAATCGAAGGACCCATTGGATTCTCTTCTGGCACTGGAGTTGGCTCGCGGCATCCTCGCGCCAGGCACGCTCGACACGATTGAGGTCATAGCGTTGTACGACCGACTTGCCAAGTCACTTGATCAAGATGTCGTAGCCCGCCGAGTTACGCCCGCTCGCAACAGGTTAGATGCGCTATTGCAACGAACTGCCAACAACAAAAAGCTGCAACCTGGTCAGCAAGTACCCGAAATAGTTCTAGCCAATTTGAACGACGAAGAGGTCTCTTTAACGCAAGTAATAGAGGAAAACGATGTTGTGTTAATCGATTTCTGGGCAGTTTGGTGTGCTCCCTGCATTGCCGCATTTCCGACATTGAAAGAAATCTACGAAGAGTATGCTGACAACGGATTTGAGATTGTGTCAATTTCACTAAACACTTCGGTTGAGGATTGGAAGCAGATCTCAGAAAGGTATGAGCTTCCTTGGATAGACATTGGTGCAATAGAAGACCTCGTTGGACCGACCGCAGTTGCCTATGGAGTTCAAGGCCTCCCCACAACATTCTTGGTAGACTCAGAACGTCGCATCCTCCAGAAGAACATCAGACCTGAAGAACTCAAAACGGTGCTCCGGGAGCGATACGATGAACCGACAGTCAGGAATTGACGAATTTGGCACTGTGGCCTGCCAATGGGAAATCGGACCATTGTCTAGCAGAGCTTGTACTAAAGTAGCGACATCCACCTTTTTGCACCCGAATTGACACTGTTCAAGACAACTGCAGAGTTCTACAGCCGTTTTCGAGTTCCCTACCCACTGAGCTTGATTAACCAGCTAATGATCGACGCGGGATTGAAGGAAACTTCTGTCGTGTTAGACCTGGCTACTGGACCTGGGAGACTTGCACTAAGACTAGCGCCAGCTGTTCACAAGGTCATTGCGGTCGACATCGAACCAGAAATGTTGAGTGAAGGGGCTCGCCTAGCAAACGACTTAAGCATCAACAATGTCGAATGGACCCAAGCAAGAGCGGAAGATGTTGAATTGAGCAAGGAGTCTCTCGACTTGGTAACCATTGGCGAGGCAATTCACAGACTGGACCAAGAACTTGTACTTAGCCGAATTAGGCAATGGCTAAAGCAAGACGCACCTATTGCAATCGTGGGGTCTTTTGGGGTCTTGCATGGATCGTGCCCTTGGCAAGATTCGCTACGCCACTCATTGAAGAGATGGACACATCCGCAACCTCAGAGCGATTCAAGCAGATGGAGAGGAGAAAACCACGACACTGCGCGGCTTGCCGCGGCTGGATTTCAAAATGTGCTAAACAGGAAATTCAACATTTCGCACACATGGACAAGGGACAGCATTCTAGGCAATTTGCTTTCGACTTCTCAATTTTCTCGGCATTCACTAGGAGATGATTTGGAAGACTTCGAACATACGGTTCGAAATGCCTTGATTGCATCAGGGGAGGAGACGTTTTGTCAGACAATTCCTTGCGGCTACACCATTGGATGGAACACGAACTGAGTTGTATTGCACATTGATTTGGTCGCGATGCGAATGATGTCTCAATCTCTTCTGCAATGTGTAGTCGCTCAACGGGCAAGGAGCAGTTCTAGATGAGATCGCGTGTGTTAGTCGGAATTTTGCTCATAGGATTCCTGCAATCCCATTCGGTTGCAAATGACGTTCAAGGACGCCCCAACGGAGCAAACGCGAACGAGCGTGTAACTTACGTGACTACCGAGAACTTCCAGTCTGAAGTATTGGAGTCGAATCTGCCAGTGCTCGTGGACTTTACCGCTACCTGGTGCGCTCACTGCAAGACAGTGGATCCCATCATTGAAAGCCTGTTGCCCCAGCTATCCGGCAATGCCAAGGTATTCAAGCTCGACATCGACGAGTCGCCCGAGATTTACTCCGAATTTCAGTTGACGGGCGTTCCCACAGTACTGTTTTTCAATAAGGGAGAGGAAGAAGATAGGATCATCGGGCCACAATCTAGACAAGTCTACGTCAAATATCTCGAGGGAATGTCGCGGGGCACGCCCGCATTGGAAATCAAGATTGCATTGCTCGGAGAAGACTCGTTTAGAAGGGATTTCATCCTGAACCAGAGGCCAGAAGTACTTCGAGAAGCCCTTAAGCAACATCCGAATTTGCTCAAGGATCGATTCGATAACGGCCAATCTCCACTCTCGCTGGTTCTCAATTATCGTAGTGGCGGGCTGGATGAACATATTGAAGTGCTGATGGCGGAGAATCCAATACTTAGCCTAGGCGATCATGTGGGGCTGGGACAATGCGAAGAGTTTGAACGCATCGTTAGCGAAGACCCAAAAGCGGTGAATCGCACCGATCCCGATGGCAACTCTCCTCTCCTTACTGCTTTGATTCATCATGGCCGACTGAAAGAGAAAAGCTGTCTGCGTGCGGTTCTGGATGCTGGCGCCGATCCTGGAATGACAGATTCATCGACATTTACTGTCGGCAGAGCTGCGGTACTGCCATCAAATTGGAGTTTTCTTGAAGAACTGTTGGAGAAGGGGCTAGACACCCAGCACACTGACGTGGACGGCCGAAACGCATTGCATTGGGCAGCCTTCCATGGCTTTCCCGCTACGGTAAAGCCACTGCTGAATCATGGTGTTGACCCAGGAATTCGAGCCTTGAATGGAGAAACCGCCGCCGACATCGTACGCCAAAAACGTGACCTATGGCTAACCGCAATTGAGGGCAAGACTTCAGTATCTGAAGACTTGAGGAGTATGTTGGCAATGTACGATGAGCTTCTAGCTATGCTAGAGGTCCCATCGGAGAATGAAGAAGAGTAGGGCGTTGCGTCTCCTGCATCAATGAGAGGCTGGTTCCTGCGAATTACGCGTTGATCCTGAGTACGGCCCATAGCATTGGCAACAAGTACACATTGAAATTTTCGTGACAGGTTTTTTGGTGCCACTAGTTTCTGAGTTCGCCCAATTGTTGGTGCGTAGACTTTGCTTGCTAGGCACAGTTGCGGGAGTGTCGTTTTCGATCATTGCAGATGATGTTGCCGTTGAACCCGCAACGGACCAGAGTCCGTCTGACACAGTCTTTAGAGATTCCTTGAAGTCGGGCGGACATGGACCGGAAATGGTTGTTGTACCAGCAGGGACCTTTCGCATGGGCTGCATGGAGGAAGACGACTGCCCAGAATCAGAATTGCCTGTTCACGAAGTCACAGTTGTCAAATTCGCATTGGGCAAGTACGAAGTTACCTTTGAGGAATACGACAGATTCGCGAAAGCGGCAGAACATCGGTTGCCCGAGGATTTTGGTTGGGGTCGGGGGAACCAACCTGTACTCAACGTTTCGTGGAACGACGCTTACAAGTATGTTAAGTGGTTGTCACACGAGACTGGTGAAGAGTATCGACTACCAAGCGAAGCTGAGTGGGAATACGCGGCAAAAGCCGGTTCCGACGGCGCTTTCAGCTTCGGAAACGAGTCTTCGAAACTCTGCGATTATGCCAACCATGCCGATTCGAGCACCGAATACAGCTGGCGGAACACCAGCTGCTCTGATGGCTTCGCTAAACAAACCTCCAAAGTAGGTCACTTCCTGGCGAATCCATGGGGATTGCACGACATGCACGGCAATGTGTGGGAGTGGGTGGAGGACTGTTGGAGCGACGACTATTCCAAATCTCCGTCGGACGGGAAAGCCTGGATATCGGAAGAATGCACTGATCGAGTAGTCCGTGGCGGATCATTTAACAGCGAGGCCAGATTTCTGAGTTCCTCCTTTCGCTTGTATACACGGGCAGACTATCCCAGCCATGTTTACGGATTCCGCGTAGCACGAACGTTAAAAGACAACTGACACATGTGGACTTGAAAGACCGGCAGTCAGTCGCTGCACTTTCTTCCTTCTAGCGAGAAGGCATATATGTGGGTCTCGCAGCAAGAGCAGTCTACGATCCAAATGGGGAGTAGTATCAATGCAACCTCACAGCAGGATTCGATCGACGCAACCTTGCAATTCGTGGCGTGACGTTTCTGCGACTGATCTTTCCAGCCTCGTCTACGACGTAACGAATATCGATCATCGTGCATCTAGTTCAGTGTGCGATTGGATGCTTCGACTGGAGGACTGCGTCCGGTGCACTCGAAATGACGGGAAAGGGGGGACCCATGAAAATCGTCTTGGCAGCCGCCATGCTGATGTATGCATGCACTGGCGTTTTTGCAGACATTGTCGATTCGCAGTCGGCATTCAAGATAAGCGGCGAGTACATTGCCGAAGAGTCGAATTTGAACGAAAACGCCGAATCGCCAACAAGCCACTCAGGGTTGGTGGACCTGTCGACAACAACAATCGTGGTTACTTACGAGAGTACGAACGAGTCTGGCACAACGGCTAAAGCTGAGTTGGCGGCAGGAAAATTTCAAGACCGCAAAGTCTTGCTAACGGGCAAGATAAATGAGCCCACGGACATTGTCATTGAGGTTCAAATAGACGGCAATACAGTATTGTCGCTTCCAGCGGTGTTGACTCCAGGCGGAGAAGAGATTTCGTTTGCTTTACTGGACTTTCAATCATTTCCTCCCGACCGATTGGCTTTCATTGGCTTCTCCCCTAGAGTCAAGAATCTAGAGAAGAAATTCACCATATCAGGAGATTTCAGCTCTATTGACAAGGATTTGACTCTTGCAAACGTAAGAGTTACAGGTTGGGGCTACGACGAAAACGGAAAACAGAAGGCGATCGGTTCTGGAGACATGCTGCTCAAAGATGGTCAATTTCATTTCGAAGGCGAAATCGAGGAGACCGATCTAGTGAACATCTACATTCAAGGACATGATCCGTACTTTCGTACACAAACGCAGGCGGTAGTCGAACGGGGCAGTGTGATTTCAGTCTATTCGCCTGGATCTTCCAACCAAATTGTCGCCACTTCCGGATCAGGCAGGCACGCCAAGCTCATCGAGAGCTGGCAACAGAGCGACGAGTACCTCTCAACAATGCACGAATACGCAGTAGCAGTTCGCGAGTTTGAGGCTAGACAGACAGAACAACCATCACTCGAGATCGAAGAAAGTGCGAATAACTCCGAATCGGACGAAAACGAAACACTGAGCAGTGAGTCCCCAGAGTTGGAGGAAGTCGACGAGGGCAAGACCGAGGAAACTAAAGAACTCTCCACTAATTCGAAAATTGCGTTGGTTCAAGCCGAGGGGTGCGAGCATGTTGTTTTGGAAGACGTTAAA
The DNA here is from genome assembly GCA_965205545.1 of Candidatus Azotimanducaceae bacterium. Lineage (GTDB taxonomy): Bacteria > Pseudomonadota > Gammaproteobacteria > Pseudomonadales > Azotimanducaceae > Bin55. Next base: position 183,347 of record OZ242170.1, read on the forward strand.
CATGAGGCTAGGGACCATTCAGGTGTTGGGAATCTTCCTCGACACTACTTCCTATCGCAAAGACTTGCCAAGATCGAGTCTGATGCTCTGGAGGCCATTGCAAGCAATGCTGAAGATTCCTTCGATGCTCTCCTTGCAATGGAACTTGGTGCATTCAATTTCCAATCCGAAAACCGCAAAAAGGGATTAGCGGTGTACGACAGACTTGCCAAAGAGCTCGATGAGGAACTTGTTGCTAGACGCGTTTCACCCAGTCGCGACTCTCTCGCTTCCTACATCGAAGTCAATGACAACGACAATAGCCTCGTACCGGGCCAGAAGGTACCGAATTTTCAGCATCCTAACTTGGAGGGGGAGGAAACCTCTCTGCAGAACATTCTTGAAGATAAGGCAGTCGTTCTCATTGATTTTTGGGCATCCTGGTGCGCGCCATGCATAGCAAAATTCCCCAAGATGAAAGAGCTCTATGGTGCTTACGGGGACGAAGGGTTTGAGATTTTGTCGAATTCCATCGATAGCACTCACGAAGCTTGGGAGCAAGCATCGGCGCAACACGAGCTCCCTTGGACTAGCGTTGGTGAAATTGAAGGATGGCACGGAGCGACGGCACGCGCTTATGGAGTTCAGCACATACCGAAGAGCTATCTCGTCGACTCGGAGGGGTGCATTCTTCAAAAGGATATTGCTATTGAGGATCTCGAGGAAGTCCTTGTTAGTCGGTTCGGTTCCCTGGCTGACGCAGAGACGGTTGAGTGAACCCGAAGTAGACCTCGAAATGCCGGCTAGAGGAACTGCAATCTCGAATCCCTGCTCTATAGTAGTCAGCCACAGGGTTTAGACAAGCGGTCCACTGGGGAAAAATCTAGATGAAACAAGCATTTGCTCTATTTGTACTTTTAAGTCTTTCTGTGTCGCCACATGCAGCGGAAGAATCCTCTGGGACCTTCACAATCACGGGGAAATATCTAACGCCAACATCGGACGAACCATCTACACAGTCGACTTCGGACGGCAAAAGTCAAGAAGGTTGGCCGAACGCGTCGGTTACTGTTTCATACGAAGTCACTGACGACGACGGTGTCACCGACGTCGTCGAGATCGCTTCGGGTGATTTGGTCGACGGCAATATTGAGCTTGTCGGCGAAATTGACGAGCCGAGAATAGCCACCATCAAAGTCAGTCTAGGCGATGGTCAGGAAACTATTCAACGGACGGCGTTGATTGAGTCGGGAGGCGTCGTTTCATTTGCAATTATTGATCGCAAAGTCTCGTATCGCCCAGTAAATTTGGTCCTGTCCGGCTCGGCGCAGCGGGTACGAAACCCCGAGCGGAAATTTACGGTAAGGGCAGACTTTCGCGCGATGCAAGACGAACTCTCTCTGGGGATTTTTACCGTGAGCGGACCTGGTCTTGACGCGAAGGGGGAACTAGCCCGTATCACTCATGGATCTGTGTTGCTTGACAACGGCATTGCCACGATTGAATCAGAAATCCTCGAGCCATCCGTATTGTTCGTTACCGCTACAGCGGGCGAGAATGCGTTCAATGAGTACTACGGCAAGGTAGAGATTGTGGTCGAGCCAAACAGCGAGATTGTTGTTGAGCCCCGAGGTTGGAGTCGGGAACTGGTTGCGACAGCAACCAGCGGAAGGCACGACAGGCTTGTCGACAGTTGGCAGCAAAGCCCGGAATATCAAACGCTCTTGGATACCTACGCCAAATCCTACAAGGATTTTCGGAATGCTTGGGAAGAGTCGTGGAGAGCACGGCAAGCTGCAGCGAAGGAAACAAAAACCGACGAGACAGCATCTGCAAATGGAACGAGTGACGACTCACAGAGTGAAGAGGCTGAAACTTCTGAAGAAGCAGCGCCCGAAGTCGAAGAGGTCGAACCTATATTGGCCTATTCCGGTGGAATTTCTCCTGCGACGGGGTGCGAGCACGTAGAGCTCGCGGACGAAGACGCAGAATCCAATAATGCGGCCACGGCTTCCAACAATCCCGAATACCACGTACTTTTCTTGGAATTGGTAAGTATGCGTACAGAGGCACTGGAAGAAATCGCATCAAATGCCGAGGACCCGATGGACACACTGCTAGCGATGGAGCTGGGCGCGTATGGCTACAACTCCGAGAACATCAAGGAATCTGTGCCTCTATACGACGAAATTGCGACGATGCTTGAGGAAGAATTTGTAGCTAGGCGCGTCACTCCTGCTAGAGACGACATAGCTTCGTTTATCAAAACGGACGAGATTGACAAGAGTCTGGTGCCTGGGCAGATCGCCCCAAATTTCACACTTCCCGATTTGAGCGGAGTGGAATTCGCGTTGCACAATGTGGCGTCTGAAAACGATCTGGTATTGGTTGATTTTTGGGCCTCGTGGTGTGGTCCTTGCATCGCAGTGTTTCCTGAATTGAAAGAGCTATATTCGTCGTACCGCGACGACGGCTTCGAGATAATCGCGGTTTCGTTGGATAGCACTAATGAAATTTGGGAGGAAGCTAGCGTGGAGCACGAACTTCCGTGGATAGACTTGGGAGACATTGCAGAGCGTGGAGAAGGACCGGTAGCAAAAGCCTATGGGGTCATCTCCATACCAAAGAGTTTTTTGGTGGACAAGCACGGTTGCATCAATCACAGGGACCTTTCCCCAGAGGATCTTGAGACAGTTCTCAAATCCAGATTAGAGGATATGGCTGCATCGGACGACACGAATGTCGACTCGGAATAGGAGAGTACATGCGCGAAGGCCGCTTCAAGCGAACGACCACGTCGACATTTCAATTGAATGGGCGCGTGGTCTGATTCGGATTAGCTCCAAGTTTGATTATGAATTCGGAATTGGCTATTGAAGCACAACTCATTCGCTTAATTGCAACGCTGTTTTGAGGAATAGAAAAAACATGAAGAGAACTATGCAAGCATTTGAGAAAACTAAGAAAAACATCGGAAGTGTGATGGGTGCACTTGCATTGATGGGCGTGTTTGCCGGCTTCGTTGTTGCAGCAAGCGACGACAGCCATCGGGGCGAAAATTTGCTCGTCCCTGATCCGTCGGATGAACCAGATGAACAGGCAAAAAACAAGGAATCGAATGTGGATCTGGAGGCACTTAGGACTCTAGGAGAAGTTTCTTCACTCTTGTTGGAAATTCCTGAGAACTTGTTGACGCTTCGGTCTGGTGAAGACTTATTGCGCATCCGGGACGACGGGGAATCTACGACTTTGCAAGTAGATCGCAAGAGCTCTCTGTTGAATCCGGACCCTGAACTTGCAGGATTTGATCGGGCGAAAAAGCTAAAACTCACGAACCTAAGTGAGGAGATCAATGAGTTAGTTATGACAAAATCCAAGCTAACGGACGTAGTGCTTGAGATTCCACCAAGACTGGACACAAAACGGATTTTTGAAGCAATGGACTCCGATAACGATGGGTCACTCTCTCAACAGGAATTCGCAACTGGAACGAGACACCCCCCCAACGCAGCGACGCATTTTGACAGAATGGACTCCGATGGCGACGGTGCTCTTTCGAACGATGAATTTGTTGATGGACTGGAGTCGGAAACTACGACAACAGCAGAAAAGGAAAGTCTGTAGCGTCAAATGCTAACGTTAAGGATGAGAGGTACGAGATCTATGAAGGTACAGAATTACATTGCACTTGCGTTGTTGGCTCTCGCATCTGGTGACACAATCGCACGCGTTAGCAATGAATCAGTCGAAAGTGTTGAAGATACTGGTGTCAAGGACAGTGTCGTCTACGTTACAACCGACTATTTTGAAAAGAAAGTCTTGGAGTCGGATGTTCCGGTGTTAGTTGTCTTCACCGCTCCTTGGTGTGGCCCATGCAGGATTCTCGATCCTGTCATTGAATCCCTTATGCCAGAGATGTCAGGACACGCAAGAGTTTTCAAGGTAGACACAGACGAAACTCCCGAAATTTCTACCAAGTACCAGGTCACTCGACTTCCAACAATCATCTTTTTCAACGATGGTCTTGAATCGCACAGAAGTTCGAGTATTTATCCACGAGACGCTTACGTTAGCTATCTTGAAGGTCTGTGCGAAGACACTTCGATAAAGGATACGACTCTAAAGCTGCTCGACGAGGACTGGTTTCGTCGCCATTATCTATTGACTGAGGAAATTGAGGTCATCCAAGAGACTTTAGAACGATATCCCGATCTTCTTACAAAGGAGTTCGAAAACGGACAAACTCCACTTTCTGTTGTTCTCAACTACCCGAGCAATACACAAGACGAAATTCTGGAATTGATACTGGCACTGGAGCCCAAAATTGGAACAAATGACCTGCTTGGGCTAGGTCGTTGCGAAGAATTCAAGGAGAAAATTGCGCAAGATCCAGAAGCTGCGAACCGACCCGACGCCGACGGAAATTCCCCCTTGCTCACTGCAATACTTGGATCGACGATTGTGGGAAATGGAGAGTGCTTGAAGACTTTGCTTGAGTCAGATACAAAGAAGTCGATCCCCACCACCATTTGTAACTCTCTTGGTAAACGAGTCGAATTTCAACCAAACCGCAAATTTGTGGACGAGCTATTGAGTCTCCTGACGAAAGAATGGGGTCCAAACTGGCACAACGAAGAGATTGGGATAAAGTCGCGATTGCTGCTTCGTGAAATAATGGTAGCCAGGATTCTAAGAAGCGAGGACTTGATCGCAAATCAAAATTAGGAGGTGAACTCCTAGCGACCGTACTTGGCAACAGTAGTCAGCCCTACGAAATCGGTTTTTCTTTCGATTCATCTGGTACCAGTTGTTGCTCTCTAGTGGGCGGTGTTCAAGTTCAATGGGCGCAATGTTTAGCTCCTAAAACGTGCGATTCTCCATCTGGTTAACCTGCTGAAAAGCTTCGCTTCACTGTCTTACGAATGTCTTGAGCGCAAAATCCGCTTCGTTTCGTCAGATCAAACGAATCCAAAAGGAAAGTTTGTCTATCGTTTCTACTCGAGAGATGCGAACCCACATACTCCTCGGATCGATGATCGACAATGTCCCTGATCGAAATTGTGCAGCACGTTCTAGTTTAGAAGTAGGGCTCTCCATCGTATTTAAAATCGTTCGCGCTGTAGCTTTTCTTGAGTAGGAGCGAAGAAATGGCCGAAGCGACCACATCTCAGAGCCTTCTTCAATGGCTCCTTGACTATACCGAACAGAAAAGTAAATCTCGGGTTGCTGAGGTAGTCTAGAGATTCTTCCGTCGGGCTTGAGCTAGTTCAAAGCTCACTTGCATACGCATCCAGTGTTCTGCGGTACCCCAGCCAATGCCTTCCAACGCCAACGCCATACTCAGCGACATTCCTGATTTGCCGTTTAGTAGACGAGAAAGAGTACCCCGCTCGCAACCAAGATGTTCTGCAGTCTTTGTGACACTCCAACCTACATCGTCCATGCTCTCACGGACCAATTCTCCAAGGTGAGGTGGATTGTGCATGCGAGTTTCCTCGTTGCGTATTACTTGCTTCATGGAATTAGTTCCTCGACTCAGTGGTAATCAATTAGGTCTACATCAATAACTTCGCCGTCGACGAATTGAAATACTACTCGCCAATTTCCCGAAACTCGCACACACCATTGGCCAGCTCTCTCGCCTTGGAGGGGATGTAATCTAGAGCCCGGAGCGTCAGCGCTATTTGGGTTGGTTGCATCTTGCAGTTTGGCCAATATTATTCGAAGACGTTGAATCTGGCTCGGAGGCAGAAATCTTGCATCGTTGCATCGATTTTCGAGCAAATCAGGTTAATGCGATTTCCATTTGCAGCAAGCGCCCACTAGTGAGCGGAGCCAACAGATTGAACTACTCATTTCAGATTCGATCATCTCCTTTTGTTCGGAGTCGAGCCTAGCGCGGTCTGTGTGTTCATCTGTGAATACAATCGTTTGCGCTATACCTTTATCGAGTTGGAGCGAGCACATGACCGAAGCAACAGCACCAGACCTTGAAGCCGATCTGAACAATCTGACAATGAGCTCAGAAGCGGAACCGCTGCTTGCTGCGGTCACACAGTTCATTTCCGCCGAGATTCAACCTAGAACACCAGAATTCGAGCAAGCAGCTGCGGAACACGGTGACCGGTGGAGTCTGTCTCCGCGTCAAGAAAGCATATTGAGTGACCTAAAAGGCAAGGCAAAGTCAAATGGGCTATGGAACTTCTTCCTTCCCGATGCAGAAACCGGTGAAGGACTGAAGAATCTTGACTACGCCTATATTGCAACTGAATTGGGAAAAAGCCCGATCGCGTCAGAGTGCCTAAATTGCAGCGCACCTGACACAGGCAACATGGAGGTGCTGGAACGCTATGGTTCTCCCGAGCAAAAGGAACGGTGGCTCAAGCCGTTGTTGAATGGAGAGATTCGATCCGCGTACGGCATGACCGAACCCAATCTCGCTTCTTCGGACGCAAAGCAAATCGGTACCAGAGCTGTCCTCGAAGGCGACGAATGGGTCATCAATGGAGAGAAGTTCTACATTTCAGGTGCGGGAGACAAGCGATGCAAGATCATGATCTGCATGGTCAAGACAAGTCCGGATGCTGCGCCTCACCAGCAGCAGTCTCAAATACTTGTCCCACTCGACACTCCCGGAGTGAACATTGTCGAACCAATGACGGTTTTTGGGCATGACGATGCACCGCATGGGCACATGCACATTTTGCTAGAGGATGTGAGAGTACCCAAGGAGAACATCATCCTTGGAGAAGGGCGTGGATTCGAAATCTCACAGGGCAGGCTGGGACCAGGGCGCATACACCATTGCATGCGATCCATCGGTCAAGCTGAGAGAGCTTTGGATCTCATGGTTCGCAGAGGCATGTCGCGCGAGGCGTTTGGTCGTCCACTGGTCAACCTAGGCAAGAACCTCGAGTTGGTTTCTCGAGCCAGAATCGAGATCGAAATGATGAGACTGCTCGTGCTCAAAGCCGCTAAAGCCATGGATGTGCTTGGCAACCGCGAAGCCCGAGTTTGGGTGCACATGATCAAGGCGGTCATTCCCGAACGTGTTTGTCAGATCATCGACCAAGCCATTCAGTTGCATGGCGCGACAGGCGTTTCTCAATGGACACCTCTGGCTCGAATGTACACCGGCCAACGGACGCTGCGAATAGCGGACGGACCCGATGAAGTGCACCACTTGGTCGTTGGACGTGCCGAACTGCGCAAGTACGATGCGGAATACGGCCGTTCATAGGCTAGGTTGATCTGTCCACTACCAAGGAGTCTTTGTTGTGAGTTCCAAAATGTCGTTTGACGCTGTGCACTCGTCGCTTAACAAATGGATCCAAGATGACATCATTGCCATGGCATCCTGCGTGGTTTTGGAGGGTCAGGAGGTCGTTGATCAGTATTGCTGTGGCCATCAGGATCGCGAGGAGAACATTCCGTTGGAAAGAGATTCCATTTTTCGACTGTTTTCCAATACCAAACCCATCACTGCGATAGCGGCAATGACGCTTTGGGAGCAGGGCAAGTTCGATCTTGACGACGAAATTGCCCTGCATTTGCCCGAATTGGCAGACCTACGTGTGCTTCGTGCTGGAGCCACAAATCCAGAGGATACGGAAGAGTTGGAACGAGCGCCCACCATTCGCCAACTTATGTGCCACACAGCTGGATTCTCCTACGGACTCTTTCTCGAATCGCCGGTTGACGCTCTATATACCGAAAAGGGGATTCTGCACCCAGCACGGGATCTTGGAACTCTAGTCGAAACTCTGCGGGAAATTCCATTGGCCTACCAACCTGGCACTAGGTTTCAATACAGTGTGGCCTCGGACGTGCTTGCGCGTTTGATTGAGGTATGGTCAGGAGTCTCATTTGGGGAGTACTTGGCGTCGACAATATTCGAACCGCTTGGGATGGTCGATACGGCATTCCATGTAGAACAGTCAAAGGTTGACCGCTTTTGCTCGCTGTATGCAGCAGGCGATCCCGAAGACCCTCTAAAGCCAGGACTTACCAAGTCTCCCGATTTGTTTGGCGATTACACGCGGCCCCGCGCTCTAGAGTCGGGCGGCGGTGGGCTTGTTGGTACGATCACAGACTACACGAAATTTGTACAAATGCTTATGGGACGAGGGGTCCTTGACGGTCAACGAATCGTAAAGGAAAGCACCTTGGAATTGATGAGAACGAATCAGCTTCCGGATGGTGTTGAACTGCAGCTGCCCAATTGGGTTATGCCCAACACAGTATTTGGACTTGGTTTTGCGCTGAAGCAACAGCCTGCGTTAGGAGAGCCCGAAGCGGCCATAGATGAGTATCACTGGGGAGGGTTGGCCGGAACGCACTCCTGGATGTCTCCTCGCTCCAACATTGCTGGCCTGGTGTTTACCCAGCGGATGCCGGGATTCTGGCATCCCTACAGCCATGAATTCAAACGACTTGTCTATGAAGCAATGACGGGAAAAGCTTAGTGCTCTATTGACTGGGTAGAGTACTAGAAGCATTTACGTTGGTAAACACTTGAAATAGCAATAAAATTTTTCTAGCATTTGCGTGTAGAAACACGTTCGCTGCACTACGTGATCGGAGAATAGCTAAATGAACAAACTGATGCAAAGAGTTCAATGCGCCTGTGCCATGGGTGCGTTGTTTGCGTCCCTATCAATCCTCGCGGGAATTGAGGGAACCTATGTTTTGGAAACGAGCGAAAGCGAGTCAAACGTAGGCAATCCAACTTTGACGATCAGTGTCAACGATGAAGGAACGTACTCCGCTACTTTGACAAGTAGTTCTGGCTCATACTCATACACAGACGACATTGTTGTTGACGAGAATAAGTTCAAAACCACTTTTCCCTATTGGAATCTTCGAGGTGAGCAAGAAATCACTTACTCCGGTCAAGTGGAAAATGGAAAGTTGCGCGGTACTGTTTCAAGCGACCATGGCGGAGTGTTTGAGTTTGTTGGAAGCCTTAAAGAGGACTCTAACAACGGAAAGTACGACATGGCAAGTGTCGACAAGGCAATTGAGGAATGCTATGTGGAGATCACTGGTAAACCAATGGACAACATTGGGAGAATCACTCGCGAATTGGATACGAAGCTGGAAGCATGTGTAAATGAGCGAGTCTCGTCGCCTGAACGCATAGAACTACAGTACGCTGGATCCAAGAGGGGACTCGTACCTCAGGTACGCGAAGAAGATATGGAAGAAAGCTAACGGACGGATTGCGTTGTGCTCTGCTATATCTGGAAGTATTCGTTGGTGGAACGTTCTTCAATTTCCACACTCGACACAAATTCTAGTATTGACGCCAACAATCCACTGATTCCGGACTTGAGCAAATAGGCCTAGCTCATTTGGGCGAAGCAGGCCTTCAGTTCCGAGACGAACACCTCAGGATTTTCGAACGCTGCAAAGTGTCCGCCTTTTTCCAGCACGTTGTAGTAGCGCAAGTCCTTATACACTGCCTCAACCCAGCGTCGAGACGGTTTGAAGATTTCCTTCGGAAAGATGCTGCAACCGGAGGGTACGTTGATGTCTTTGCGTGACCCTCGTCCGAAGCTCTCCCAGTAAATACGTGCGGAAGAAGCTCCTGAGCCCGTAAGCCAATAGAGCATGATATTGTCAATCAACTCGTCTCTCGTAATTGCGTTTTCGGGGTGTCCGTTGCAGTCTGTCCACTGGTAGAACTTCTCGAGAATCCAAGCAGCCTGCGCGGCAGGAGAGTCGACGAGACCATAGCCCAAGGTTTGCGGACGTGTGCTTTGCTGTTTCGAGTAGCCCGAATCCCAGTCTTGGTAGAACCTTGAGCCGCGAAGAGCTTCTTCTTCCTGGGGAGTAAGATCGTCAAGCGTCTCTCTCAGCGGTCCTACTGTTGGCATGTTGGTGTGCAATCCAAGGCAATGATCTGGATGGTTTGCGGCGATTGACGAACTCACGGCCGCTCCCCAGTCTCCTCCCTGAACCAAGAACTTGTCGTAACCTAAAGTGCCCATGAGTTCAACCCACGCATTGGCAATCTTGTCGACCCCCCAACCAGTTGCTGTAGGCTTGCTGGAAAACCCGAATCCCGGCAACGATGGCACTATGACATGGAATGCCAAATCGTCGTCGCTTTGCCTCTTACACAACAGCGGAATCGCATGCAAGAATTCAACTACAGAACCGGGCCACCCGTGAGTAATGAGCAAAGGAAGGGATTCTTCGTGAGTCGATTTCTGAACGATGCAGTGTATGTCGACGTTGTCTATAGTGATCAGATAGTTGTCTAGGGCGTTGAGCCTATTCTCGGTCTCCCGCCAATCGTATGTGTGTTGCCAATACTCGCAGAAATCCTTAACGTAGCTCAAGGGGATTCCCTGAGTCCAATCGGCCACCAATTCCCGGTCAGGCCAGCGTGTCCATTCCAATCGATCGTTGAGATCAATGAGCGTTTCCTCTGGAACGTCAATTACAAAAGGGCGGATGGCAGGCATATCGACTCCTGTTGGCTATTGCTTCGGCAAATGGCGTAATGGCGTAGGGATTGAGATTTTAGTTGGCGCTCACGGCAAGCGTCGCGAGGAGGTTTCTGTTAGATGTGCTTCAAGGATTTGTGCGATACGCTTCTTCTTCAATCGCTGAGCGTATTCGAGAGCAGTTTCGTTTCCAGGCTGCTGCTTGGTCTTGCGTGTTCGCAAATCAAGATCGACGGCGGTATTCAACAGTGCTTCTACGATTTGTGCCTTACCGCTTGCAACCGCGGAATGCAGCGCTGACTTTCCTGAAAAATCTTGCATGTTGGGGTCGGCACCGCTAGTGATCAACAGCAAAGACATTTCGACAAACCGATTGAGAATTGCTCGGTGCAATACTGTTCCCCCAAAGTGCCCAGCATGGTGATTTACGTCAGCGCCAGACTCAATCAACACTTCTGCTGCCTCCAACGCATTGCGCTCCACGGCATAGCACAATGGCGTATGGCGATGTCCATCCCTTGGATCAACTGGCGCACCTGCGGCAATCAGAAGGCTGCATAGTTCAGAGTGATTACCGTGTGCTGCATGATGCAACATGGTAGTTCCGCGTGGACCGCGTAGACCGGCAATGTTGTCATCCGAATCAAGTTCTTGCCGGATTGCATCGACATCTCCCAAAGCGGCGGCATGGTAGCGAGTCACAACGCATCCATTTGACTGGAGAAATCGTGCCACTTCAACGCAACCGACATGAGCCGCAGCATCAATTAGAGAGGAACCGCCGTGGTTGCGCTGCATTGGATCGGCTCCCGCTTCGACTAGTGCCCTAACTATGTCCAGATTGCCAGTTGGGACAGCCTCGCTAAGCGGAGTGTGGCCATGGGAGTTTCGGGCGTCGACAATGTCCGGCCGTTTCTCAATGATGTGCCGCACACGTTCCAGATCTTCCGCTTCGACCGCACTTACTAGTGCTTTGCGCGCGTCTCGTCGACCCAATTGACCATAGTCAATCGGAGTTTCCGCGTTCATCTCTCATAGTTCAAACACGAGCATGACGTTGCCGGGCATTTGACCGAACATTCCATACCCCGACAACACAATCAATTGATTGCCGGCAATCACAACACCAGGATTGTCAATAGCGCCTCCATGGGCTTCCACACCATTGACTGTTTCAAACGGCTTTTTGGTATCGAAGCTCCAAAGCACTTCTCCACTTTCCGCGTGAAAAGCTGACACTACTCCGTTCAGCGCTCCAGCAAAGACAACATCATTGGTCGAACTGGCAGCTGCAGAGAAGCCGTAGTGCCAGGGACAATCTGGCCACGGATTGCCTCGATTGCGAAGCGCTCTGATGTCTATCTCGCAATCTCGCTCAACCCTGTGCTCCCACAGCGTTTCGCCCGAATCTATGTCCAGCGCGTAAACTCCAGGCTTTGGATCAACCGTCGCCCGCTCGGGATCGGCAATTGGAACGTAGACGGTGTTGTCGACAACTGTCATGCCCCAGTGAACGCCGCCAAGTGCGCTTCCATTCGATAGCTTGTTGTGCCAAACAAGTTCCAGATCGTTGTCGGGATCAAGTGCCCAAACATCACCGGATTTCTGTCCAGCGAGCACTAGATCACGTCCGGTGCTGGTGGTTACCAATATGGGCGAAGCTCCGAAGTCGAAGTCAGGTCCTTCTTCATCGGGGCAATTTTGCGGGTTGCGCGATCCACAAGCCATATTGAACGCATCGTCCTTGTAGCCTTGGAAGAAAGCGCCAATTTCGCCGGTAAACAGATTCAGGGTGACTATGGAATCTGACTTGTATGTAGCTGGAGAAGATGTATTCTCGCCAGTTCCAACATAAAGCACTCCACGCAGTAGGTCTATTGCTGGAGTGGTCCAAATGGGTGCTCCCGAAGGACCGTACATTTGCGTTCCGATGTCGTTCTTCTTTGTGGGTTGTGCGGCCGGCGTCATGAAAGTCGACCACAAGACTTCGCCGGTTTCGCCGTCAAGCTTCCTCACAATTCCACGAGACTTGCAGCATTCGTGTCTTGGATTCATTGCTACTGCAATTTCGAAAGCCGACACCGGGATGTACCAATCCTCGTCAAAATAAACAGGGGCTCCGGTGTTCATGTTGAGAGGAGACTCTCCCACCGACTGAACCCAAATGAGCTCGCCGGTGGAAGCATCCACTAGATGTGTCCGTGCACCCATGTCGCCTACGGCAACCTGAAGCTTTTCGTCCTCGTAAATCAAGTGGGCTGAAGTTCGCAATCTTCCTCCTGATTCATACGTCCACTTGACACACCCTATGTCCCGGTCGATGGCGTAGAGGGTTCCGCTCAGGGTAGGTAGAAATATGGTGTCAGCAGAAACTGCAGGCCACGAACGGACCTCGCCAGTATTCGGAATTCCAAAGGCATACTTGAGCTTGATGTCCTTGATATTGGAACTGTCGATGCCGCTGGATGGCTGGTGTCGAGTGTTTTCAATGTCCACGCCCCAATGGGACACAACGACGTCATTGGATATGGGAAGATCGGGACAACGCTGCGTCGGGTCGATCGATTGCTCCTCGACCTTCGAAAGATAGCGCGAAAGATCCTCGATGATGTCGCGAGAAAGTCCTTCAGTGTGAATCGCCATGCGACCATCGGCCAAAGAGTGATGAATGCGTGTCTTGCTCATCAATTCGATTGCACTGCGATGTGGCGTCTTTTCGTCGGGGGGATTGTCATGGCACACCGCGCATCGCTCCGCATACAGATCCTCCGGTCCGCCAATCGCATTTAAGGCATAGATTGCCGCCAGACAAGCAGCAGCATGTGCGAGCGGCTTCATTGAAAGACCAAACCAAACAGAATGCCGATGCTGCGGTCGAATACGTTTTCGAACTCTTGAATTCATAGGAAATACTTGCGTTGCTTGATCAAGTGGGTGGACGGTTCTAGGCAGAAGTGACTGCGCTCGTTCGGGTGTTGCGCGAATTCGCGCGCGGTTTTGCCGTTCCAATATCGCTCAGTTAGACGTGGCTTCATAGTTTGAGGGTTGTTCTCTTATGTCAGTGGGTGCGCCTTCCGAACGATCATCGCCGGTTACGCGCGTGTGCCGCATTATGCGTGGTATCGAATAATCATAGGGTCTGACTCGGTGCACAACACAGCGATTGTCCCAGATGACAAAATCTCCAAGTGACCAGGTGTGTTGAAAGACGCGGGGAGGCTGGCAAGCGAATTGAATCAGGTCATTGACAAGCCGTTTTGCCTCTTCATCCTTCATACCTGGTATTCGATAGGCATGTCGTCCGACAAACAGCGATTTCCTTCCAGTTTCTGGATGGATCTTAGTGAGAGGACGCAGCGGCGCACCATCCCTGTGAAAACCGTAACGTGAACCAATATCCACTTTCTGTCCCAGTGACTCCTGAGATCGATAGAACGAGTGATATGCAGAGAGTCCTGAAATGCGATCTTTGGTTGCTGAATCCAATGCTTGGTAAGCCGCACGCATGTCGGTCCATTCGGTTTGCCCGCCGTCCTTGGGCAATGTAAGAGCAGACAGACAAGACACCTTGGCGGCGACCGGCATATAGGAACTGTCCGTATGCCAATACTCGTTGCCTCGGACTATGCGAAAGTTGTCGTCGTCTAGAGGCAACACATTGCCTTCAGTATCCACATTGCAGACATAAAGCGATTTGATCAATGGGTTGCCGGTGAGTATCTCGAGCTGGCCGAATCTTTCACTGAAGCGTTCTTGCTGCACCGTAGTTAGACTCGCCTCGGGAAACACTAACACTGCCTTGTCAAGAAAAACCCCATGCAGTTCATCCCATTGGGCGTCAGACAAGTGAGCTAGGTTCACGTCGTGGACATAGGCTCCTAACGTTGCACTGCTGTCGACAATCCGCATTCTGGCAGCTCTACTGACTAGTGGTCGAACTGAACTATTGTATTTTCCGCTAGCAAAATCGATTTATAGACCCATCGCCACGTCAGGCTCTTCGTGAGATTCGCCAATTGTTTCAATCATTGATTGGCTTACTATTGGATTCCGTTGCAGAGTGCGATGCACAATGTCTCTTGTATCTGCGGCAGTTGGACTAGAAGAGACTTGAACTTGATCTTGGAATCAACAGTTTCACCCCTCAGTCAACAATGAATCTCAAACTCAATCATGTCGATGCATACGGCGTGCAAATTGCCTATTTTGAGTCCCAGAGTGGGTCGTGTAGCGACAAGACATTGCTGTTCGTGCATGGAATGGGTTGCCACGCACGGTGCTGGGACGCGACCCTAAAGTTGCTGAACACAAGCTGTCGAACAATTTGCGTCGAGTTGCGGGGTCACGGCAGGTCGGAAAAACGACGACCCTATGGTTGGGATCAGTTTGGCAAGGATCTCTCATCCTTCATTCAAGTCCTGGACCTCAACCCAATTGTTGCCGTGGGCCATTCGCTGGGCGGACATGCGCTACTGCAGGCAGCGGCAGTGCTCACCCGCAGATTTGAAGCGCTTTTCCTGTTGGAACCTGTAGTCTACTATCCAGCCGCCTATTCGGACTCAGCGTTTGCGAGCGCTATTGACTCCCCTGAGGATCATCCGTTTGCACGTCGCAGACTGATATGGAACTCTTCGGAAGAGCTCTTGGCGTTTCTGCAGGATCGCAATCCATTCAAGTTGTGGGATGCAGCAGTTCTGCGCGACCACTGCACCTACGGATTGGAACCCGCCGCCAATGGTCAGTACCAGCTCTGTTGTCCTCCGTTGGTCGAGGCAGAGATAGCATTGAGCGTGACTGACACCAATGTTCACCCACTACTGTCACTCGTTGACGTGCCAGTGACGATTGTGCGAGCGAAATCCGCACCGGGGTTTCGCCATCCAAAGGACACCATCCATTCGGTAACTTGGCCGCAGCTTGCAACAAGCCTTCCGCAAGGCACGGACAAGCAACTAGACGATGTGTCGCACTTCATCCCTATGCAGCGACCTGATGTCGTTGCGTGTGAACTGAATGCCTATTTGCAAGACCGAGCGACTACATAAGAAATGTTTGCGCTCGGGTCTCCAGCAATCGAGTTTGCAAAGCGACGAACGGTTCAGTCCGCTCGGAACTTTGCGAAATCTTTATCTAGGCGTTGGCGTCCAAGTACGAGACTACGTCGCGCAAGTTTTTGAAGTTCGCGAATTTCTCGGCTGGAATGTCGTGATTGAATTCTGCCGCAAGAGCCTTGGCAAACGCGATAGCGTCCATTGACGAAACTTCTCGCTCGCTGAAGGCTACGTCGAAATCGGGTTCGCGCTCCGGATCCAGCAATTTCTTAGCTAGTGCACCGACACGATCTTGTGTTGCTGACATTCTGTCTTCCTTGTATAAAGTGGTTGCTTGCCAGCAATGTGCTGGTAGGTGCGTATTAAATCAGATTGGAACGACATATCAAGTCTTTCTTAGCGCTAATAAATCGAATCTCACGTGTGAGAAATTCAAGGTGCATTGAGCATGGATAACGATTCCAATATGTGGACTCTGCGTTGAACCGACCACTAGCAGTTTGCGAGTCTCCGCTTTTGCGTATGACTGGGCGAGACGAGTTTGATTGATCCCTGGTGGCAAACTCACTTATGCACGAGAGACGTGTTGGTTACTTACGTCGATCTATCGGAGGACCTGGAACGAGAAGCCCGTGCCTTGGAGTTCTTGGATGCCTCAGAACGCACGCGTGCTCAAAGAAATCGCTCCCAATCGACTCGACGCCAATTCATCCTTTGTCGAGCAGCATTGCGCAATAAACTTTGCGAGATAGTCGGATGTGACAACTCCAAATTACACTTCACTTCTGTGCGAAACGAAAAGCCAGTTGCACTAGTTGATGGGACGGCAATTGACATTGAGTTCAACGTAAGCCACACCGTCGGACACGGGCTGCTCGCGTTCGCCAACCAAGGAAGACTCGGTGTCGACATCGAACATCGGCATGTCAGGCATGATGTGGATGGCGAAATCCGCAAAGTGTTTTCAATTCGGGAACAGCAAGCGCTCAAAGCAGTTGACGGTGTTGACAGAGTTGAACTCTTTCTCCGTCTTTGGACAATAAAGGAAGCATTGATAAAAGCGACAGGCGAGGGTTTCCGTGCCGACACTGCAGCCTTCAGTGTTCCGGAGGAATACATTCTGGGCGCGAAGTACTCGCGTTTCCACTACGACGAACCAAGCGTCGAGTGGCGACTCATGAGCTTGGACAATGATCAGTTTGTGGCTGCGTTAGCGCACGAGGCACATTGAGCAACGAATGCAAGAGATGGTGAGGAGAAGCTGACTATATGGGCTGGCAAGTTCCCGATCCGCTTTCTATCTGCGAGATCTCACTTGATCTCGAAAACCGTTCTTTTGTTCGTCAACATGGAAATCCTTCAGGACCCCGATTGGTTCTCTGCCACGGCAACGGTCTAGCAATCGATCTCTATTACCCCTTCTGGTCGCTGCTCGAGCGTGATTTCGAGCTCTTCGTCTATGACTTGCGGAGCCATGGATGGAACGAAGTTTCAAAGGAAGAGGATCACAATCTCTTCTCATTGGTTTCAGATCTCGACACCATACTGCACGAAATTGAACAGCACTACGGCACTAAGCCCGTTGTAGGCGTGTACCACTCCCTTTCGGCAATGATCTCTCTCCTCCTCTCGTCGCCCGTCATGTCGACATCAATCGATCGCAGGAGCAGGGAATTCTCAGGGTTGGTCTTGTTTGACCCGCCTATGCACAGGCCAGGGAAGAGTCACGCCGAGTTCGACGAAGCAGTGGAAGGAACCGCTCGCATAGCGCGCAGGAGAACTGAAAGTTTCGATTCGCTCGAGCAGTACCACGAACTGCTGGATTTCTTTCCAGCCTATTCAAGGCTGGTTCCTGGCGCAAAGGAGCTCATGGGTCGAACGATATTGTGTGAATCGCCTAGTGGCGGCTACAAATTGAGATGCCCCCGCGATTACGAAGCACGAATAATCGAGTATGTGCGTGCTTTTGCAGGCCAAGCCGATCTGGACAAGCTTCCGTGTCCAACTAAGATCGTAGGAGCAGATCCGCTCCTTCCTACTTCCTACCTGCCCACTGTGGACTTCTCGGACATGCTCAGCGTCGATTTTGACTTCATACCGGAAACAACACATTTCATGCAGATCGAAAAGCCATCCGAGTGCGCTGAGTATGTGCATGAATTCATGACGGACCTGGACTTGAGCTAGCTTAAGGCTGCGCCACAGCTACTCATTGAACCAATAGCTTCGCCTCTCGAAGGGGTAGGTAGGCATCGTTAGTCTGCGACGCGACTCTCCAGCAAAGAGAGAACTCAATTCAATCGGCAGATGTGCGTCGTACGCGAGTTTGATTCCAGGAAGTAGCCTCACCAGCGCGGGGTGATCCTCTGACTCAGCTTGTTCGGCATGAATTGCCGCAATTATCGGAATGTCCGCCGAATTCCCTGTCCCTTGGGACACGTCTTCGTTACTAAAGATTGGAAATGGACTGATTTCGACAAGTAAATCCGCTTCTATGTCATTGATTTGGCTCAATGACAGGTTTGTTTGCTGATCTTCTGCGGTATTCAAGGATTCTACAAGCTTGAGAAGACTGTCACTATCGTCAGCACAGAATGAAGTGAAAGCGTCAACAACCTTGACTTTGGGATTGTCAATTTGGGCATTTACTTGCTCGTCCGCAATTGCAGAACCGGCAATGCTCTTTTGGTTGTTTGCCAATCTCCATGACATTTCCAATCCGTCTTCGAAAGATAACGCGTTTGCGATACATGACGCGGCGATATTGCCGATTCCCGTTCCAACAACTGCTGCTGGTTCCAATCCCAGAGCCTGCCAATACGCGGCAACTGCAACCTGCATTGCATAGGTTGCGGGGTACATCCAAGAGGCGTTTTTCAAGGATTTGGTCGTGCGAAACTCGACCATTGAATCTTCGATACGAACATTCGCTAGTGCTTCAAGCTGTTCGCTGCAACGATTGACGATGAAACCGACTAAGGGTTCGCTACGACAAAGTTCTGTTCCGATATTCATCCAATCGTGAGCACATCCGCCCATCGCAAACACAACTTTGGGGGCAGTTGTGGATTCAGGAGGCGAAGGTAGGAGCGACTCAACAGACAAGGAACTCAGTGAACTCAAGAGGTCGTCGCAGTTTGAGAATGCGATGGAGTGGCGATGATCGAACTTGCTCCTGCCGACGCAAGTAGTCCAAGCAGCATCAGCAAGAAATTCGTCCATGAATTCGGGAGTTTGGTCGCCTTCTGTGCAGCGAATCAGCCAGTTTTCTAGTTTTCTGGCAGAGCTGACAACGCTCTCCGGCTTCTTGCCTGAGAGAACAAGTAGGCGTTCATTCCGATCAACCGTTGCGACGCAAATTTCAGTCAAATCTATGTTGCTGCGCACTTGCAGCGGTTTCGGTTCTACGTATAGAGGGCCGCCCGTGGCAACGGGAAACGCACTCGGATTTCCGTCCTCCTGTATCGTCCCGGCGCCCCCCTCGACAATCACGTGTGCATTTGTTCCGGACATGCCAAAAGCGCTTACCGCTCCGATGGGCGGGCGTTCGCGCTCGGGCCAATCAACAGCGAGTCGATTGACTTCGACTCCCAATTCGTTCCACTCGATTTGAGCACTTGGTTGCTTTAGATGCAACTGCGCTGGGATCTTTCTTTGAGCCATGGCAAGAATGAGCTTCATAACCCCGGCTACTCCCGCTGCCCACTCCAAGTGGCCGATATTGCTCTTCACCGAACCCAGCAAGAGGGGCCGCTCTCGGCCATTTTGTGCAGCGTAGACGGAGGATGCAGCTGAAATCTCAATGGGATCGCTAAGTGATAGCCCCGTGGCGTGCGCCTCGAGATAGTCAATGTCGGTTGGTTCAACTCCGGAACGCGCAACGGCGTCGCGAATAAGTTGCTCTTGCGCAGGTCCATTCGGAACTGTCATTCCTGCGCTTGCGCCGTTTTGGTTTACCGCGGAACCCAACATCGTGGACCAGATTGGGTCGCCATCGCGATGAGCCTCGTCGACGCGCTTGAGCAGCAATGCGCCACAACCCTCGCCTCGAACGTATCCTTCGGCCTGTTCGTCGAACGGCAAACACTTTCCGTCGAGCGCCAACATGCCCAATTCTCGATGAAATCGCATTATGGATTGCGAAAGAATTGCATTTGCACCGCCCACCAACGCAAGGTCTATCTCGCCAGTTTGCAACGCCTTGATTCCCTCGTGTATGGATACTAGTGAAGAAGCGCATGCAAGGTCGAAAGACATGGCAGGGCCCATGAAGCCGAACACATACGAGATTCGACCCGTAGTCATGCCTGAAGATGTGCCCAAGTAGCTGTCTTCGAGTCCACTGGCGTTCACTATGTCTCTATATTCGCTTGCTCCCAATCCAAAGTAGACACCCACTTTTTGGCCGCGCAATGACTCAGGATCGATTCCAGCACTCTCGATAGCTTCCCAGCAGGTTTCCAGCAGCATCCTTTGACGAGGATCCATGCTTCTCGCTTCGATTGGTCGTATTCGGAAAAATGGGGCATCGAATTCGTCGAGTCCGTCGACAAAGCCGCCGTACTTGAGATACGACTCCTTGGCCGCACTATCGCCAACGACTCCACTCCATCTCGCACTCTGGCCACGATCTGCCGTGATCGCATCGGCACCAGCTTCAAGGTTTCTCCAAAAGTCGATGTAGTGGTTTGCGCCTGGGAACCGACATGCCAATCCAATTACGGCAATTTTGCTCGTGCTAGCAGAGACCGCATTGGCACTTGCCATACTCGACAATCCTGTCGCTTCTCCGCCTTGAGCGAGCTCGTCGGAGAGGTGAGTCGCAAGAGCCTCCACATTGGGATAGTCGAATACGGCTGTCCGCGATACCGTAATTTCACCTTCGAATACCCGAAGCAGTCGATTTCGCAATTCGACCGCCATGAGTGAATCCATTCCAAGATCGAAAAATCCCACCGTGGGCGAGGGTAGGGATGCCAAACGCAGAATCGATTGAAGTTGTTTCTGAATGTACGACATCAGGACCTCAATGCGATCTTCAGGTTCGGCACTTCGTAGAGCGCCTACATCAAGACTGATTGCATCGGAGCGTGATTGATCGGTGTCCTCGTCACTGGCAAGCAATTCCTTCAAGAATGTTGGGGGCGTGTCGAATCCCTGTTCCAGCACATCCCAATCCACCGACATAGCTGCTGGATTCCTTAAATCATGGGACACGAGGTAGTCGAGTGTTCGTATTCCCAAGTCTGGAGAAATCCATTCTGTTCCTGACGACTCCAGTTGGGAGGCGATCCGTTCCCGGTGTTCTGCAGCTTCGCCTATTTCGGACCAAGCTCCCCAAGCAATTGACTGTCCGCATAGTCCCAACGACCGCCGGTGGGCTGCCAACTGATCTAGGAACGCGTTAGCACTGGCATGATTTGCCTGTCCTGCGTTTCCTAGTACTCCGGTGGCGCTGGAAAAGAGTACGAAGAGATCTAAGTCGCGATGCTTGGTAGCTTGGTGCAAGTGCCATGCCCCAAGGATCTTGGGCCACAAGACCTCTTCAAACCGCTGCCACGTCTGATTTGTGATTGAACCATCAGATAGCACGCCCACACTATGAACAACGCCTCCAAGTGCAGGCATTTCTCTGTCGATGTAGTTGAGCATGCCATCGATGGAAGAGGCGTCGGTTACATCGGCGATCTGGGTCTCTACCCGGATCCCTCTCTCACGAAGCTCCTCAATGGTTTGAACGGCGTCGAAATCGGGATCGCGTCGACCATTGAGAACAATGTTCTTGGCCCCCCGCTCGGCCAACCAATTCGCCACGGCACAACCAATGCCTCCGAATCCGCCAGTGACCAGGAATGTACGGTCGGCACTTAGCTGCCCCTGTGCCAGCGCAGGCATAGCAAGCACGAGCTTGCCAACATGTTTAGCTGAGCCCATATATTGAAGTGCATCGCCAATTTCCGCCATTGGCCACTTGCTATGCCGCAACGGATTCAATTCGCCTGAAGCAAACCGATCCATCAAATTGCGAAATGATTGTCCGACTCGATCGGGTTTCTCGCGCTTTAGCTCATCAAGCGACAGAATGTGATAAGCGACGTCAGGTCGAGTCTGGGCCATTTCTTCTGGCGTCAAAATGTTTAGACGTCCAATTTCTATGAATCTGCCCTCTGGCTTGAGACAAGCTAAACTCGCTTCAATGAATCCTTCACTTGTCAGGCTGTTCAGAACGATGTCCACACCTTCGTTCTGTGTCGTCTCAAGAATTTCCTTGCTGAAGTCAAGGCTTCGGCTGTCGAACACGTGCTCGATGCCCATCGATTTCAAGAATTCCTGCTTGGGATTGCTCGCGGTGGCAAAAACTTCGGCGCCCGCAGCTTGAACCAACTGAATGGCTGCCAAGCCCACACCGCCTGCCGCGGCGTGCACTAACACACGATCTCCCGCATTGAGTTCTGCGAGCTCGAAAGCAATTCCCGCGGTGGCGAAGACGATGGGAAGTGTTGCCAACTGATCTAAAGTCAGATTTGCAGGAGCCTCGGTCACCAATTCGGCGTGTGTAGCGACCTCTGGGCCAAATGTTCCAAAACCCATCCCGACAACTCGCTGGCCAACGCTAAACTCGTTGACATCCTCTCCGAGTTCTGTCACGAAGCCAGCGAATTCAAGGCCTAGAGACGCGTTCGGTACTTGAGCGCCGAGCGCGACAAGCACATCGGAGAAGTTCAGTCCAGTTGTAGCGACTTGAACTCTCACCTCTCTAGATTGAAGAGATTCTCTCTCGAGTCGGGCGGTTTGCACGTTTGAAAGCGATCCATCTCGACCTGAAGCCATAATCCAATCTGGTTCTTCGGGGATTTGAATTCGTGATGCGCTCTCGCTTGCTCGAATAAGGCGAGCGACATACCTCGTGTTCCGACGAATGGCAACATGATCCTCTTCGTTCGGCGTCAGCAGTTCGTCGATCAGGTTGTCGACCGAGTGGTTGTCTGGGTCCAAGTCGAACATGCGCGCACCCAAGAATGACGATTCAAGCCCGGCTACTTTTCCAAAACCCCAGAGTGCCGATCCAGCAAGTTCACCAGATTGCTCGCATTCCAGTACTTGTGCACCTCTAGTGACGAACCATGTTCCGTTAGATGGGCGTAGTCCGGAATCCATTAGCACCTGAGTAAGGCTGAGTGCGCTCTCCGTTGCATGTCTTACATCCGTAGCCATTTGGTCAGTCGATGCACCGACTCCATTCCCGTCCAAAGCCGATAGGTGAATGACCCCGCGAAGAGGCTCGTCTTCGCGAAGTTCGCTCAGAATCTCTCCCAGTTCGCTGTGCCCACACGGTGCGCTCCCTGCCGCGCCAGATTCGTCATCGCTCTTCTCGAACTTGGTAGCGATGACGGATTGGCCAAGCGACATGAGCTCTTGCTGTAGTGAATTTCCCAGACCGCCGGAATCCAATTCAATGATCCATGTACCCGGTTGCAGCGTTGTCTGTTCCGGCGCGAACGCAACGACTGTTCCAGAACCTAACGGACCGGAGTTCGCTGTCAGCGTCTCGCCACCAAACACATGCGAGTCGACATACCCAGCGTCCTCAAGGGCTTTACGCCAAATGTCTGGACTCGCCAAAGCATGGTTCTTTCGATAGGAATCGTTGAATCGCCACCACCCGTCGAGAAAACCAAACGTCAGGTCCTGCCATGCCCGACCGCGAAGCGACTCGAGAGCTATAAGCACGCCTCCAGGAACCAATAACTGTCGGCAGTTGGTCAATGTCTCCAAGAGATTTTGCGTGGCGTGAAGCACGTTGGCCGCAATTACTATGTCGTAGTGGCTCTCATCAAATCCTTGTGATGCGGGATCTTTTTCGATGTCGAGCACACGATATTCGATGTCTATGCCGTTGCCTTCGAAGTTTCTCTCGGCTTCACTGAAGAATCCAGCAGAAATATCGGTGTAGGTGTATTCCAGATTTCTCGATTCCAGTTCAGAAAAGACGATCTCAGTTGTCGCTCCTGTTCCTGCGCCGACCTCCAAAACACGCAACAGGCGATCGTCCGGAACGTCGCGCAGCAATCGGTCAATCACATCCCCAAGCAATCGATTTCCCGCAACGGAAACTGGTGCAGTCTTGTAGAAATCTGCTGCTCCCGAAGAATCTTCTTCGAAGAGCAGGGCAAGCGGGTCCGCGTTTCCTGTCAACAAATCGATGAAGTTTGAACCGAACCGATTGAGGAGCGTCAGTTCATATTGACCATGGGGATGTTTTGCTTGAAGTTCTTTGAAGAGTTTGTCTGGTGGGGAAACTTCCTTTGGCATTTCTTCGTTGCGGCCTAAGGAGACTGTGAAGGCGCCATCCGATGACTTCGCGAGCACATCTGCTTCCACCATCATTTTGAGAATGCGGTTTACCAGGTTTTTGTGAATGGGAAGAATGCCCATTTGAACCATGAGTTCTTCGGCGAGGAGCTCCTTGCCCTTTACCCGGTCCAATCCGTGACTGTCGAGTGCTGCGATGACCCAAGAATGAGCAAGTTTCTCGAGATCTTGGAGCAGCGAATAACGCTGTTCGGGAGTGACTCCTTGAGATCGGAGGTAGCTAAAGAACGGCTCAATGTTCGATTGGAGATCATTAAGGTCTGCAAGTGGATGTTCCCTCCGCGACGTCGATGGATGATCAATGTTTCGCCAGACAGTTTCATAAATAAGGTCTGTAGGATCCTCAACGGCAGAGAGGAATGACGAACGCGTTGCTCGTTTGACTGTGAATCCTGTCAAGCTTCCCAATTGCCGACCAGATCGGTCATACATCCATAGGTCGCCGGTCAATGCCTCGGGAACTGTTGAGTCGAATGTATCCTCTACATCGGCAACTTCATTCATGCGTGCGTGGCAAACTAGGGTTGAATCAATCCGCGCGGACAGCGCTAGACGTTCCCAGCCGAATGGAATGTAGGTTGCACCTTCGCCAACACCAGTCGACTGACGAGCTGCAGAAAAGACCTGAAAACATGCATCAAGAACGAGGGGCTGCAAGTCAATGCCCTTGATGTGGTCGTCCTCGGAAAGGCTGATTTCCGCGACTGCTTCGCCATCTCCGACCCAAAGACTCTTCAAGTTTTGGAAAGGCGGGCCCAATTGAATATTTGTTGCAGCTTTTTGTTTGTAATACTCGACCAAATCTTGTTTGTTCAAACTTGAGGTGAGTTCGCCAAGATCTTGATATTTGAGAGTTTCTAACTGCTCCGAGTTTCTGGCTAACTGCCCCGTAGCGTGAAGAGTCCACTTCTCGTCCGACATGTCTTTGCTGAACACTTCAAACTCTTTCGAGCCACTAGCGGAAACTTGAAGTATCAGTTGCACCTGTCGAGTATGTTCCTCTTCCTCTCCTGAAGGATCTTTGAAGACCATCGGACTATGAAGCTGAAGCTCGTCGAGGAACACCCCATTGACATCGTCCAAGCAGGCAATGCCCATAGAGCCGTAAAACGCTCCTGGAACCAAGACTTGGCCGAACGCCCGATGGTCATTTAGCCAGCTGGGATCACTAGTGGAAAGTTCTGTCTCGTAATAAGTCTCGCCGCGGGGAGATTCGTGGCGGGATCCCAACAGAGGATGTCCGGCGCTCGTAGACCGGCGCTTGGAGGTCTGCACCCAATGTCGGCGGTGTTGGAATACGTAGCCAGGAATGTTGAGTTTGCGTCGTTCCTCACCAGCAAAGAGACCTTGGAATCCAATGTCAAGGCCTTTTTCATACGCTTCCGCGACGCAATTGAGGAATCCGCCGTCAGCGGGAATCTCAGGCCGATCATCTCTAGGCATTCGAAGGCTGGCCAAGATCGTTGGCAATTCCTTTTCCTCTGGCCACGATAGTTGTGTCATGGGTCCCAAAACCGCATTGGGACCAATCTCAAGCACTGTGTCGACGCCGAGGGACGCAAGTGTGGATACACCTCGACGGTATGCAACACCTTGTCGCGCATGACGGCGCCAGTAGGCGCTGTCTAGACGTGTGCCGTCTGTCACCAATTCTCCTGTCAAATTGCTTATTAGAGAGATGTTGGGGACGCCAATTTGCAACTGGTCGACAGCATGGGCAAGCTCATCGAGAATAGGCTCTACCAATGCGCTGTGGTAGGCAGGGCTTTTCTTGAGCCGACGAACTCTTACATCCTGCTGTTCGAATTGAGCGAGCAATGGCTCAATTTCATGGGCATAGCCACTCAACACTTGGTGTGCGCCATTTAGTGCGGCGATACTGATTCCAACGCCGTTGAGATCTTCGTTGTATTTGGTTAACGCTTGAGTCGCTTCGTCCTCGGTCACGAATACTGCTGCCATCGCTCCGGGGCCTGGCAGTGCACTCATGAGCCGGCCGCGAGCAGACGCGAACTTGCAACCGTCCTCAAGACTGAATACCCCCGCTGTGCGAGACGCAGCAATTTCTCCTAGACTGTGTCCTAGCACCACGTGGGGCATCACTCCCAGGCTGCGCCACAAGTCAGTCAGTGCACATTCAATCGCATAGATGCAGGGTTGAACCCACGTAGGATCCTCTAGGTCTTTCTCAGTGCCAGGAGCACCAAAGAGCCGGTCAATTAGAGAGGCACTCCGTTCGCTCTGAATCACCTCTTCGCATTGGTCGATTGTGTGCCTGAAAATTGGCTCGCACTTGTATAGTGCTTCACCCATGCCAGCCCACTGGCTGCCCTGACCCGTATATGCAAAGGCAATCATTGCTGGGGCAGAGCACGGCTCAACAGACTCAACGGAAATTGATTGGCGAAGCTCTTCGGCAGAGATTCCAGTCGAATCGACCAACAGAGCCTTTCTGTAATTGAAATGACTCCTGCCAGTACTTGCAGTCCAACAGAAATCGGATGGGAAGGATGTCGATCCAGAAGGGGACTCTGACTCTTTTGACTCTCGAGCTTCTAGCCAGTTTGCGTACTCGTTGGCGATTTCTCCCAGTGCTTCGGGCGATTTGGCGGATAACGGCAAAAGACGTTTATGCCGTATGGGCGGTTGCTCACGCCCATCCTCTGGCGTCTGTTCGCTTGAGCAGAGAGCTGCCACACGATGTGCCGGCCCGTTTATCGTGTTAAACCCGTTAGTCGTGTCCTGCAGCGGGGTGAATTCACCATATCCTCTCAAGAGGACGTGAGCGTTGGTACCTGAGAACCCAAAGGAGTTTATGCCCGCTAAGCGTTCAGAGACGTCCTTTTGCGGCCAAGGCATGGCTTCGCTCACGACCTTTACAGGCAAACTATCCCATGCAATTTCTGAACTCGGATTCTCGAAATTCAAATGTTTGGGGATGTAGCCAAACCGAATTGCCATGGCGGCCTTTATGACTCCGGCAACCCCCGCCGCGGGTTCGAGGTGACCGATGTTTGTCTTTACCGAACCTATTAGGAGTGGCTGGTTTGCACTTCTTCCTGCGCCGTAGATCTCTGCAGCTGCATTGATTTCTATTGGGTCTCCTACGGGCGTTCCGGTTCCGTGGGCTTCCAAGTAGTCCACCTCTAAGGGT
Organism: Candidatus Azotimanducaceae bacterium; assembly: GCA_965205545.1. Taxonomy (GTDB): domain Bacteria; phylum Pseudomonadota; class Gammaproteobacteria; order Pseudomonadales; family Azotimanducaceae; genus Bin55. The sequence continues at coordinate 210,358 of OZ242170.1, forward strand.
TGGATTTCGGCTTGGTCGAGAGCGGCTACTATCACTGCTTTCTGCGCGCTTCCACGAGGAACTGTCAGTCCGTCGCTAGTTCCATCTTGGTTAATGGCCGTTGCTGCAACCTCTGCCCAGATGTGGTCGCCATCGCGTTGTGCGTCCTCAAGCCGTTTCAATACGACGATTCCGCATCCCTCACCGCGCACGTAGCCGTTGGCAGCTTCGTCAAAAGTTTTGCATGTGCCGTCAGGGGAAAGCATTCCTGCGTTTGCTCTAAGTTCTGTGAGTTTGCCCGACAAAATGAGCTGAACTCCGCCAGCTAATGCAACATCGGTTTCCTCAAGCTGAAGTGCGGTTGCTGCCTGATGCATTGCTACTAAGGACGAAGAGCATGCAGTATCAACGGTCATCGCTGGTCCTTCAAATCCCATCGCGAAGGAAACTCGACCGATTGCAGTATTTAGCGAAGTGCCTGTGATCGTGTAGAGACTAGCCGCAGGCTGCGATGTATCCGCGCCCCCGAGAATCAGGTATCGATAGTCGTTGTTGCTCATTCCAGCGTATACGGAAGCCGACGAACCGCGCAGTTGCTCGGGGTCGATATTTGCATTCTCCAAGGCACGCCAACTCGTCTCGAGCATCATTCGTTGCTGAGGATCGAGGAATTCCGCCTCGGACGGCGAGATCCTGAAGAACTCGGCGTCGAACTGATCGATGTCCGTCAGAAACGCGCCATAGCGGCAAGCGCTAGGAATTGTCGACGTGTCCTCGTACAACTCGCCAACTCTGCCTTCGCGAACACCAGCAGGACATTCGACAACGCATTTTGTGCCGGATACAAGCTTTTCCCAGAATGTTGCTAGGTCTGGAGCACCAGGAAACCGACATGCCATTCCGACAATGGCAATACGCGAGTTTGTCGAGTCTTTTGAGTTGGAACTCGATCGGCTTTGAGTGTCGTCGAGTGAGCTGTCAATTTGCTCAGAGGTTGCCGATGATCGATGGCCATCGTCCTTTTGGCTTGTTACCTCGGCCATTGCCTTTGCCTACAGCGGTTCCTGAATTAAATTGTATAGTCGGGTAAACGCATAACGCTTTGTGGCTGGCGATGTGTTAGGTTAGGGCAGGTATAACACAGCCGGTAAATCGATTCGAACCATTAGCATTGAATTGATTATCCAGTTGGCTTGATATGTCGTAGTCGGGCATACTTTGCCAATGTATACATGGAAGTTCAGGCACTACCGCGCGGCGTCGCGAGCGTAGAGCACCTGCACGAATGCTGCTCAAAGAGTGAAATCGGTGTCAAACTCATTTCAACGTACAGAACCAAGTCGTTCTGGAAGTTCCCGCAAGAGTCGATCAACCAGCTAAGGCCGCACTAAATGTGGAATCTCAAGGATATGAACCTCACCGCCGGCCTGTCTGTGGGGCTAATTCGAAGCCTTTCCATGGGCATTTCTTTGTTCGCTGTTGCGAACCTGGTATTCATTGGCGGGCTTCAACCCTACGTCCTCAATGGTGCGGGAATGTTCTACATGGGGACAGCGATCCTATGTCTGTTTCTAGCGATATTTGGGAAATTTCCATCTCCAGTTGCCACTGCCCCCGTTCCTGTATTGTTGGTGATGTTGACCATCGCAGGATCTATGGACCTGCAGGGCAACGAATTCTTCCTAACGTTTGTATTTTCGATATTTGGCTGTGCTCTGCTATCGGGATTGCTGTTCCTGGCAATTGGACTTTTTCGATTCGCAAACTTTTTTAGGTTTATTCCTTTTACGGTTTCAGCGGGAACGCTTGCTGGATCGGGTGTCTTGATTCTTCTCATGGCGTTGAATCTCGCCGGTATTGGTTGGCGACCAGAGAGTTGGCCGGGGCTGCTCGAGCCTGCTGCATTCTTGAACGCTGCTCTCAGTCTGGGTCTTGGATTGTTCTTCATTGTCGTTTCCAAGATTTGGACTCGTGTATGGGTGTTGCCGCTATTTTTCGTATCGTTCTGCGTCGTATTCCACGTGGTTCGGGTGCTACTAAATTTCTCTTTAGAAGAAACAGTAGCGGCCGGGCTATTGCTCGACTTGAATTGGTCAGGTGCGCTCTGGCCAGCTTATGGACCAAACGACATCCAATCCGTGAATTGGAGCGTTGTAGCTAGTCAGGCAGTCAGCGGCACCGTTCTCTTTGTGGTCTTGCTAGTTCTTACCGTCGTAAGTTTTGCTCAGCTGGAACTTGGCGCACGTATGGAATTGGACTGGAACAGGGAGCTCAAGCTTCACGGATTTGCGAATCTTCTCTCGGGCATCGGGGGAGGAATCCCTGGCGCAACGGTTGCTTCTGCAACATTGCCAAACATTGCATTGCGGGGCAATTACCGATTAACAAGCATCGTCATGGCATTTTCGCTTGTGCTCTTTACGTTCGTCGGTTCGGATCTACTGCGAATGCTGCCACTTCCAGCAACAAGTGGCTTCCTCATATTCATGGCGTTTCCGCTCATAAACGATTGGCTTATACGTAGCCGCAAACGGTTGCATATAACTGAATACTTGATGCTGGTACTGATTTGCGTCGCCATCGTATTCGTAGGATTCCTAGAAGCAATAGCGCTAGGGCTCGTACTCAGTCTTGTCTTCTTCGCAGTTCGATTAAGTCAAGTACGCCTCGTAGAGTCGGAGTCGACTATCAGAGAGAGCCGAAGCAGTCAATTGCGGTCAATTCCGGAAGAATCGATACTTAAGGTCTACGGACTGCGCGTTCGTATCTTTCGTTTACGCGGATACATTTTCTTTGGTAGTGCCTACACATTCACGACGCATCTAAAAGAAGCATTGAAGAGTGAGCCAAATCCCCTTTGCGTGGTCGTCGATTTTGCAGGAGTCACAGGATTTGATCTCTCGGCTGTTGATAGTCTTCGGAGCTACATTCAGTTTGCCAATTCAGGACGAGTAAGGACAGTCTTTAGCTCCGCTTCCGATCGGTTCAAACAAGAAACGCGTAGAGACTTTCCACAGCCCTTGTATGAATCCGTCGAGTGGTTGGATTCAGAAGATGCCGCATTGGCTAGAGCAGAAGAATTGCTATTGAGTTTCTACAGCGATGAAGTTGCCGCCGACCCTTCGCTGCGTGAATTGGTGCGGCGCAGCACTTCACAAGAGTTGTCCTCGTATTTGGAACATCAGGCGGAATTTGAGGATTTAGTTGGCGACTTGGGTAACTCTTGCGAGTCCATTGAATATGCAGATCAGCAAGAGATCACGCGTGAAGACCTCTCGCCAAGAGGTATGCAATTGCTTGTGTCAGGCATAGCATCCGTCAAGTCTAGCGATGGGTCGACACTGTATCAACTTAGACCAGGATCAGTCATCGAAGAACGAAGTGCAGTTGAGGAACGCAACGCATCAATGACTACAGTGTCAGAGGGTTCCTGTCAAACCATTTTGGTTACACCGAAAGACTTAGCTAAACTCGAGGAAGCAGACCAACCGCTGACATCTAGGCTATTTCGTTACATCGTATCGGTTGGTAGCCCAGCACGAGTTATCGGTTAGCGACGCAAAGACTTGGTGGCAAAAGGCTCAGTTGTCACGTAAAGGCATCTGCCCTAAATTCAACTAGCTCGTTGGTGGTCCAAAGCTTCCAATTAGAGAATTTTCCAAAGTTCACCGGTCAGGAGGACGCGGATGCGTAGATTGGTCAAACTTTTCGGATTCCCGTTGCCGAACTAACTCACGTCGTGTTCGAACAGCCCAACATGCCCATACGAAGAGCGCTAACAAACCCGATATCAACAAAACAATGTCACGAGCAAGCCCGTTGTGGGAGGTTGAAATCGAAGGAAACGCGATGCGCAAGATACCCCATACAACCACAATCAACCAACATGCTATGAAAATCCAGTCCACGAAATGGCCATATGCGACTTTTGTCTTGCTCAATTTTGTCCGGTAATACTTGTAACCAAACCAAATTGAAGACAGGATTAGACCTAGACCAACAAACGAGGTAAAAACTAATGAGTCAGTTATCAAATCCAATCAGACCACTAGAGATCGAGATTGCGAGGCGCAGAGTAAACCAAGATGAGAAGTCCGCACAATCCGATTCGCGTCGCACATCCCATGGAGAGACACCAGTCGCAGAATTGACCTTAGTTCGCCACCCAGCGCAGCGAAGCTCGTGTGCTCAGACAAACAAAGTATTGTCACTCTTCTATTCACATGTAGACTGCGTAGGACAACATCTCCCGATTCAGCTTGCCCGGTTAGTTTGCAGCTACAACAACAAGCTCACCTTTTAAAGTTTCCGTTTGTTTAGGGAGACACAGGTCGTCCTTGCAGGTTTGAAACGTGACCTCCGCTGTAAACTCGTAGGTGCCCGGCTCAGTGTTACCCGTTGCAAACACCTGGCCAATGTCTACAGTTGGGCCGTTGAAAATTTCGTACATGCCTTTGAACTGATACATTGGCTGTTGAACATCTCCAACCTTCTCAATTTCGTCGGGAACCCCAAAGGTCACTTCGGTTTCGGCCATACCTTGTTCAGAGTTTCTCCCTGTAGGTGCATAGATGTACCAGCCATCAGCAATCGTAAACGTAACGGACACCTCTGCTTTTGCTCCTGTTTCCATCTCTTTCGGCAACTGCATTGCCAATGAAACTGGTGTGAACTTAGACTTGGCCTGACCACTCTCAGCTATGGCGGTTTCGTCGGTAGACGGTACGCTAGCGCTTTCGCTGGCTTCTGTTGGATCGGAAGGCTCGGAGCCGAGCATGACATAAACTCGCCCTTGGTGTCGCATTGTTAGCCAGTGCCCTTTGCCTTCCTTGTAGAGTCTGCCTACCGTTTGCTCCCAATAGTCCACATTCATTTGAACCAGATCTTCGAATTCCTCTTCAGTCCCTGGGTAATTCGAGCCAAATTGCTCTCGCATCGACTCTGCATTTGGCTTCTCACGTGGCGGATAACGACCAGGATCTTTGCCTGCCGCTTCCACCTGATTGACACTTTCCCATTCCCATGACAATTCATCGGAGAATTCACCGTCGTTAACGGTTGCCACACTGGCACCAATAATGAGGTCATGGACTCCATCGTTGTTCCAATCGTCGACATAGATACGGGGACCACTGCCGGGTAGCGCTTTGCTTCCGTCTGCTGTCGGCAATAGGTCCACCCCGGTCTTGAACCGATGCCCGTCTTCCGTCTTCAAGCCCTTGAAGAACATGACCGCGGGATCCCCGGGTTTTGTATAGCTTCCGGTTACCAGTAGATCGAGTACTCCATCTCTATCCCAATCGACGACGTAGGGAGATGTCTTTCCGTCTCCATCCGGATTACGATCCCCCATGAGTTCAAATGCTTCCTTTTCTTCAGGAGTCAATTGACGCATTACGAGAGGATTGCCCTGTTCGTCGAGTAGAAGTTGACGTCTGCCGAATTTCGGTTCCTTCGCAGTTCCGATGTTTTCGCTAATGCGCAATCCACCACCGCCACCGAAAATTAGGTCGAAATCTCCATCATCGTCGAAATCTCCCATAGCCGCTGACGAGTAGACCCAATACGTGAACGTCTCGATTTCATCTCGTGGTTCATCATCTCCACCCATTAGAGGATTCCACTGCGCAGACGGATCACCTTCTTGAGGGAGTTTGATGCCAGGTAGAAAGCCTTCCTCGCTTCCCTTGAACCACGTAACTTCTCCAGGGTGATATTGGCCGGTAACCATGTCAACGTGGCCATCGTCGTCTAGGTCGTAGAAATAGGGAGTAAACCCTATGCAACACCACTGTTCGACCTCCATAATTGTTCCTTCGGTGTCTCGAGCCCACTCGAACGAGTCGCTGAACACTGGATCGTTGTCAGTGCCGATATTCTTGTAGACCCGAATCGTCGAACCGTCTTCGCCCATTGGGAACTCAGGACTAGCATTTGTCTCAAACTCCCCTATGAGGAGGTCTCGTTTTCCGTCGCCGTCCCAATCGAACAATGCCGGTGCGGCTAACCCATGCTTTTCTGTCTTTACGGGCGACTTGCCACCCATGACTAGAAACGGCTTGCTTAAGTCGGGCGCGCCCTCAATTGTTGCACCTTCAATCTCTGGAAAACTCGTTTCATCCGCCATGGAAGCAGATACCAAAAAAGTGCACAAAGCGGTTAGCAATATCCAGTGGCTTTTCATTCTGATCTTCCTGATTTTGCTGCACAGATTGCAGCGAAATCTATTTGCCTCGATGCTGAAATTATAGGTTTTGTTGGGCACATTGAGGGTCACGCGTGCATTCGAATTCACCGCGATCGGCTGAGTGCTGTGCCCCATTACGCCGCAGTTTCCTAGCCCCATTCCTGAACCTCATCGGCTCGAAAAATGGGTACTCGCTCCCCAGTACAGCAGCAGCTGATCTGCAATGAGCCGATCCAGTACTAGTACGGTATGTCCGTTTCTTGAACTGGCAAATCCCGCCAATCGCCTACCGGTTGGATCGAGTTAGCAAATTATCTCGAGGATAGCTTACGGAATACCTTTGCAATATTTCCCAAGTTCCACCAGAATCGAGTTCCTTCGTCCATGCAATTCGTCCTGGACGGTCGTCGATATCGGTCTCGGACGGAGAGGTTGCATCACGGTGTACCTCAACCCTTATGTCCTCGTGTCGCGCCACCGGGTAGTAATCCAGAACTTTCAGGCTAGAGTTAGTCGGCCCATTGTTTTCGATCAACACGAGAAAGTGGGTTTCCTCGACTCTTCTGTTGCGGAAGATTCCTTCGTCGCCCTTCATTCCTCCTTGGTTCTCGACAACGACACGAATTCGCTGGTCAATTCCCAAGGGAACTACAACGTCCTCATTGGGAAGTATGTTGTCGACCTGAACCTTGCCGACGAAGCTATCGTCGACGAAGCACTTCATTTCTCCTTCGGGTAGCGGAACATCGTGGTCGTATTCGAAATTCGCGGCCAGGTAGCCAACATCGTCATGTCGAGGGACAATGGTTGTCTTGATTTCGACGTCGTCAAATGCGTAGCTTCCCAAACCTATGATGCCGTGCTCAGAACTGTCATTGGCAACAGACTGCGGATTCGACGTCCTATATTCAGTTGAGAAAGGGAGGGCTGATACCGGGGGAATAAGACGCATTCCAGAAGAAACCATGGCTCTTGGCGCACTTATTCTGGCTGCTAGCTCTGGGCGACGCGATCCAGTCACCGCAAGTTCCTCGGCGTATTCGGCGAGTTCCTCTTTCTCTCTGAGGTCGACGAATTGACTGTACTGTCGAGGAGGAGCAGTTCTTCGATCTGGATTTGTGGTACTCAGGACCAGCGCAACGTCTTGCCAATTCTCTGGGGAATTCTGTATTACAACGGCATCCTGCACGATCGTTAGGCTCTTGGATTCACTGTCCAAATAAGAGTGGTAGGTCGAATGCCAGCTAGCTTGACTGGAGTAATACGACACAACGAACTCTGTCTGCTTGCGTTCGATCGATACTAGCCCAATGGAAAGTTCTGCCGACTCCATTTCTCGACCGCCGATTTGGTTGCGTTCAAGATGAAGTTGCCGCAATCTCTTCTTGGCACCGTTGAGAGCTCGTTGCACTTCGCGGCGAGAATCAAATGCTTCCTTGCTACCCTCTCGCACCAATGCGAGTACGCCGCGAGTTCGCTGCAAACTCGCCTCTACATCGTGGGAATCGGGGACCTTTTGTTGAGGATGTTGCTCGACTACGCCCTGCAGTAGTTCAACTTCCATTTCGATGGAAAGCAATTCGTCCTCGTGCTGAGCAATTGTCTGATTCAGTTCGTCTATTTTTTGGTCAAGTTCTCTTGCTTTCGCTGCAAAAGCTTCATCGTCAAATTTCGTAGTGCGCTTGGTGTCAATAATTCGGACATGGCTGCTTGAACCAATTGCTCGGACATCAAAGTCTCCTACGCTTGCTGGCAAGCCTTGAATGACGACTCGATGGTCGCCAGCGGGAACGTCAACCACAAATTGCCTGATCACATCGGCACCATGGGGGTACACGCGCACTTCAGAAACTTCTGGGCTGACAACGGTATTTGCTAGAAGCGAACCGTTCAGTGCGAATACCGCGACGGCTGCTGCAAAAATCGTGAGTTTGGTTTTTGATTCCTTCATCTTTAATGCTCCAGACTCGGAGAGAATTCGGATCGCGTTCCTGAAGTTACCGATTGAGGGGTTGTTCGCGATGCTGATCGTTCAAATCGGCACCTCAATCGTTCTTGAACAACCCAAAAACCGGAGATTCAACACAATCTATACGTAGATATTTGACCACTATGCCGCGTCAAATGCACAAATGTTGTGACAATTTTGCGAAGTAGTAGGCGGCGATCATTTCAAAAGAGCGTTGGCAACCTTTGCATTAGCACATTTTGTGTATTCGCCGCAAAGCTTCGGTTCGGCAACAATCCAAAAGAACAATTTCAGGCTCCGTAATAATTTGCCCATTTAAGCCTCGTGGATAACCACCCCCAAATTCCTTTATCAACAATATAGGATCCAGATTTCAAGTGTGATCTACTAAGTAGGGTGCGAATGAAGAGTGGGGATGGAGAGTATGGCATTCGGAAGTGGCGTGGCAACGCTATACGTCCTCTAAACGGCGTAAACCACAGGCTTGCGACTTGGAAAAACACTAGGATTTAGTAAATCAATGCGTAAAATTTGAGTATGCGAAGCACGCGTTTGCTTAGAGGCCATGACACGTGCTGAGCTTGTACAAGTCAACTTCGAAGGCTATGTCTGCATCACATACAATTCACATTTTGACTTGATTAGGTCAGTGTAAGGTTACGTGCTTAATGTGACATTTTTCACTTCTCCGATGCAATATGAAAGTATTCATTAGCCATTCGCATACCGACACCCAGTTGGCGGCACGAGTCTCAGATGCGCTCGAAAAGAGTGGTTTAGAGGTATGGGATCCGGACCGAGAGATCTTGCCGGGCGACAACTGGGCCAGCAAGGTCTCCCGCGCACTTGAAGAGTCAAAGGCCATGGTCGTACTGTTGACTCCAGCCGCGATCAATTCCCCTTACGTAATGAGAGAAATCGAATACGCCCTAGGCGCAAAGAATTTCAGCAATCGGCTCATTCCAGTTGTTGTAGGCGATCCCAAACTGCTGCCAAAGAAGGGAATCCCGTGGATTGTCCGCCGCCTACCGTGGATTGTCCGCCGCCTACCTTGGTTTGGTTTGAAGGATGCTGAAGCTGACGAGGAACAGGTGGAGCCGATCGCTGAAGCGATCCTGAGTCGAGCCTGAATTGCTCGCTAGGCCTAGCCCACTTGCCTAACGAAGTCTTCCTCTCTCACTCAAGCTACGACCGTGCATTCACCACCAAGTTGGCGAATGTGTTGCGTCGCCACGGAATACCGTTCTGGTACAGCGACACCAACATCGTTGGTGCTCAGAAGTGGCATGACGAGATTGGCGCCGCATTAAAGCGTTGCGACTGGATGGTCTTAATCCTTTCTCCAGGTGCAGTTGCGTCCAAATGGGTCAAGAGAGAGCTCATGTTTTCGCTACAGCAAGATCGCTTTGACGGACGCATCATCCCGGTTCTAATGCAATCCTGCGACTACGATGAGCTGTCGTGGACTTTGAGCGAACTGCAAATAGTTGATTTTCGCGACGACTTTGACAACGGTTGTCGTGAGCTACTGCGTGTTTGGGGAGTTGGTTACTCTCAAAAGTGACTTAAGCGTCGCGGTAGAACCTGTTTCCGAATCAATTCGAACGTTAATACCAATCGCTTCCACGTTGGGTTCATTTGATTTGCCGCAATCGCATTGACATGGTTCAACACTGCTAGCGCTGCACGGCTTGCAAACGGTTTTTGAGTTTCACAAGGCGAAATTTCGTTGACCTCAGCGACGCTTTTGATTTGCGCTCTTCTGTCGACAATTGGAGGCCATTTCAAGCGTGTAGGGTTTCGTGTTGTTGGCGAGATCGTTTCCTATAATTCGACCTACTTGCCAACATAGGTAGCATTCCTGCTTCGCCGTTTCCTATGCGTTGCTACATACATTGCGCAGGAGTATGCGATTCGTATATTCAAACTGCTCGTGCCTAAGTTTTTCTAAGTCCCTGATAGCTGCATGGATACCGTTCTACAACTCTTGTTAAAGGGCATTTCGCAGGGCTGTGTCTATGGGCTTATAGCTCTTGGATTTGTGCTGATCTACAAGGCCACGGAGATGATCAACTTTGCCCAAGGCGAGCTCATGATGATCGGGGCGTTGATCGCGGTCACATTCACCCAATATCTGCAATGGAACTATTTTGTAGCTGTTGTGTTGACTGTCTTGGCTACAGGATTCATAGGTTTGCTTCTCGAAAGATCGTTGCTGCGACGCATGATTGGCGAACCACCGTTTGCAGTCCTCATGGTAACGATCGGTCTTGGGTTTGTACTTCGTGCTGTAGCGGGGATGATTTGGGGTCACGATCCCCAGGAGTTACGGACTCCATATTCCGATGTTGTCATAAACATGGGCGATATCGTGCTAGGAGTGTCGAATCTTGTAGTGATTGGCGGAACGATTGCACTGTGTATAGCCTTGTTTCTGTTCTTTCGATTCACGCGAATTGGGATTGCGATGCAGGCGTCGTCGCAAAACCAACTAGCCGCCTTCTATGTAGGCATCCCGGTCAAGCGAATAGTTGCACTGACATGGGCTCTCTCTGCCGGAATTGCTGCAATTGCAGGAATCTTGTTTGCGCCACTGACGGCGATTACTCCCAACATCGGGTTCTCTGGCATCAAGGCGTTCGCAGCTGCAATTGTTGGTGGATTCGGTAGTCTGCCGGGCGCGATTATCGGAGGTCTTTCGATAGGCATCATCGAGCAGTTCATGCAATATCACTTTGGAAAGGGACTTGGTGATACCAGCGCTTACATATTGCTCTTGCTCATGCTGCTTATACGCCCCTCTGGACTAATAGCCAGCATGCAAAAGAAGAAAGTCTGATGCGTTTCGTTCTCAAGACCAACTACGGACGCGATATTGACATCTTCAAGCATCGTGCGCATGCAGCGTGGTATATCGCCCTAATTGGCCTCTTAATGGTTGCTCCTCTTTTCTTGGATGTTTTCTACGAGACGCAACTAACGGAACTCTTCATCTGGGCGATCGCAGGAGCTGGCTTGATGTTACTGGTCGGCTACACGGGTCTTGTTAGCCTAGGCCACGTCGCCTTCATGGCTCTAGGCGCTTACATTCACGCCATTCTCTACTCACGGGGTTGGCCTCTCGTTGTGAGTATCCCTGCTTCGGCCATCATGACTGGTGGGATTGGCGTTCTGATTGGCGTAGCCTCGTTGCGAATGACGGGGATCTATCTTGCTATCGCAACTTTGGCTTTCGCGATGATCGTAGAGAAGGTATTGGCCCATTGGCCTGCGCTAACTGGTGGACATTCCGGCTTCCGCGTTGACGACCCAACGTTTTTTGGACTTTCGCTGGATTCGTCGACTGCCTATTACTACACATGCCTGACGGTGTTGCTCTTCGTGTTTCTGGCGGTAATCAATCTGCTCCGGTCGCCTACGGGACGGTCGTTTATTGCTGTCCGAGACTCCGAAATTTCCGCTCAAGCGCTGGGAGTCAACCTATTGAGGACAAAGACGCTCGCCTTTGCACTGTCTGCGGCACTAACGGGACTGGCTGGCGCACTCTACGCACACCGAATTGGATTTCTGTTTCCAGACGCGTTTACGATCATGACTTCAATCATGTTGTTGATGCTTGTGGTAGTTGGCGGACTCGGGTCATTGCATGGTGTGGTGTTCGGTGCATTCTTCATCACCATCGTTCCGCAGATCATCGCAATCGTGCGAGATTGGCTACCAACAGAGCTCGTTCAACGAGGCGGATTGGAGCCTCTTACCTTTGGTGCTGTGCTCATACTGTTTCTTGTGTTCGAGCCTCTTGGGTTCTATGGACGTTGGGTGAAGGTACGACTGTTCTTCAGTCAATTCCCGCTCTATCGCAAGAAGACCTTCCTTCGCCAAAAGTCCTATTTGAAGACTGAAAGAGTGCATTGAGCAAATGCTTGAAGCCGAGAGAATTTCAGTCAGTTTCGGGGGAGTCCACGCGATTCAGGATCTCTCTTTCAAGGTAGAGAAGGGCGAGATTTTCAGCATCATGGGACCCAATGGTGCAGGCAAGACCACGGTGTTCAATCTGGTTAGCCGTTTCTACGATGTCGACGAGGGAAGGATCGCATTTGAGGGTGAAGACATCACAAAAGTTTCACCGCACGCGATTGCACGCAAGGGCATTGCACGTACGTTTCAGAATGTCGAGCTTTTCGAACATGAAACGGTCCTGAAGAACCTGCTGATCGCCCAACATATTCACAAGAAGACGTCGGTTCTTACTGAGTTCTTATTCACTCCGAAAGTACGCAAGCAGGAGATCGCTTTCCGTAGGAAAGCTGAAGATGTAATTGACTTGCTGCACTTGCAAAACTATCGCGAGACGACGGTTGATTCCTTGCCTTTCGGAATCCGCAAGATTGTGGAGATTGGTCGTGCGTTGTGCATGGACCCGAAGCTGCTTCTTCTAGACGAACCTTCATCTGGTCTCAATCCGGAGGAGTCGGAAGACCTGTCATTCTGGATCGAGGACATCAACGAAGACTTGGGCATTACCATCGTCATGGTCGAGCATGACATGAACCTGATTGGTCAGGTATCCAATCGAGTTCTTGCCATGGCGGATGGAAAGGAGCTAACCACGGGCAATCCAGAAGAGGTTCGCGTGCATCCAGATGTTGTAGACGCCTACCTGGGTACCTAGCGCGAGATGGACAACAACATGCTAGTTGTGCGGAACATCGAGACCTACTACGGTCCGATCGTTGCGATTCGCGGCGTGTCACTGTCAGTCAAAAAAGGCTCGATTGTTACCGTATTGGGAGCGAATGGCGCAGGCAAGACCACCGTACTCAAGACCATTTCGGGTGCGATGTCGCCACAAAAGGGAAGCGTGCACTTCAATGATGAAGAAATAACGAGCAGAGAACCTGACAAAGTCGCACGTCTCGGGATTGGCCATGTCCCGGAAGGAAGAGAAATTTTTCCGTTTCTTACCACCGAAGAGAATTTGTTGATGGGTGCGTTCACCCGACGTGGCTCGTCCATTGATGCAGATCTCGAACTCATCTATTCCTACTTTCCTCAACTGTCGGAGAATCGGAAACTTGCCGCTGGCTATCTTTCGGGCGGGCAACAGCAGATGCTGGCTATTGGCCGCGCATTGATGCTTTCTCCCACACTCATGCTTCTCGACGAGCCGTCGCTCGGACTTTCTCCAAAGCTGGTTCACGAGATTGCCGAGATCATCCGTACGATCAACACGGAGCAAGAAGTAACTGTGCTGTTGGTCGAGCAGAATGCCAAGATGGCTCTCGAGTTGTCCGACTACGGCTACATCATGGAAAATGGCAGAGTCGTCATGGAGGACACGTGCGACAGGCTGTCCAACGCCACCGACGTGCAGGAGTTCTACTTGGGCATGAAGGACAAGGGAGTTCGCGGACAGCGTCGGTGGAAACAGAGGAAAACCTGGAGATGACTGAGCCGGTTGGGTCAAACGGCTCGACAACTGTGCCGAGAGTCTTTCAGCAGCGCGTAGATGAGCTGCCCGATAAGGTTGTAATTCGAGAAAAAGACTTCGGTATTTGGAACGAGTACACCTGGTCTGACTGGGGTGAACAAGCCCAGCTCGTTGGACTTGGTCTAAAGTCATTGGGTTTAGAGCGAGGCGACATTGTGTCTATCGCCTCAGAAATCAACAAAGAGTGGTTGTTTGCCGATCTTGGCTCCATTTGCATGGGAGCAGTCTGCAACGGCGTGTACCCAACTGACGCGCCCAATCAGGTGGAATACCTGATCAACGACAGCGGGACAAAGTTCTACTTCGCAGAGGACGAGGAGCAGCTGGACAAGGTGCTGCAGGTCCGGGAACGAACCCCAACATTGCAGAAGATCATTATTTTCGACATGGAGGGTCTGCGAAACCTTGATGACGAAATGTGCATGTCTCTGGAGGAGCTCTGCAGTCTAGGTGAGGACTTTCGGCGCAGCGATCCAACTGTTTGGAAGCAGGAGATTGAGGCGGCCAATCTAGATGATCTCATGATTCTTACCTATACCTCCGGAACGACGGGTCCGCCCAAAGGAGCGATGATCACACAGCAAAACATGCTGTTCATGATGGAGTGCTTGCAGAATTGCTTGACCATCTCCGAGAACGACCGCCAATTGGGGTTTCTTCCATTGGCCCACATTGCTGGCCGAATGTTCTATACGTTTTCGGTAATCGAAGCAGCTTCGGAAGTTCACCTCGTTGAGAGCCTGGACACGATCGTGAACGACATACGGGAAGTGGAACCAACAGTCCATTTCGCTGTGCCACGAGTTTGGGAAAAGCAATACTCGGTGGTAACGATCATGAGGAAGGAGGCCACGGCGCTTGGCAGGTGGGCCTACGACCGTGCGTTGAACATCGGTTCTCGGCGAGCCAAATTCCTGAAAGACGGCGAAAAGATACCCATTTGGCTAACAATCCAATTCGCACTGGCAGACTTTGCTGTCTTGCGCAACGTTCGTAGAGCTCTTGGAATCGATCAGTGCAGATGGTTGGCAACTGCTGCCGCACCGATCGCTCCAGATCTCATTGAGTGGTATTGGGCAATGGGCAAACCCATGTTCGAGCTCTACGGACAGACTGAGTGCACTGGCGTTGCAACCTGCAATCTCGAATCGGACCATCGCATAGGCAGCGTCGGTAAACCCGTAAAAGGTGTGGAAATCGCACTCTCCGAGGAAAACGAAATACTCATCCGCAGTCCAGGAGTAATTCGTGGCTATTGGAACAAGCCCGAGAAGACAGCGGACACCATCAGGCAGGGCTGGCTCTACTCAGGTGATGTAGGCAGAATTGACGAAGACGGTTTCGTCTACATCGTTGACCGCATGAAGGACATCATTATTACCGCCGGAGGAAAGAACATAACTCCAAGCGAAATAGAGAATCAGCTCAAGTTCTCGCCCTACATCACGGATGCTGTTGTGGTGGGCGACAGAAGGCCCTACTTGACGTGCCTAATCATGATCGACCACGAGAACGTTACGCAGTTCGCGCAGGACAACGATGTTCCGTTCACCAACTACACAAGCTTGTGCCATACTACCGAAGTTCAAGATCTGATCAATGGCGAAGTCGAGCGCGTGAACACGATGTTCGCTCAAGTGGAGACCATAAAGAAATTTCGATTGATAGATCAGCTTTTGGATGCCGAGGACGAGGAGCTAACTCCAACGCAAAAGTTGAAACGCACAGTCGTGAATGACAAGTACTCGGACCTGATTCAGACAATGTACGCGGGAGGATGAAAGACGTGTCGAGATTCGTAAGGCCTTGTATCGCTTTTGTTGTTTGTTTGGCAGTCCTGGGTTGCTCTCCCGATCCTTCAGACTCGTCTGGCACGAGCGGCGTGCAGGGAGTTTCAGACGACGAGATCCTAATCGGAAGTCACACCGACCTGTCGGGACCTATTGCCTTCTATGGGCGCGACTCCATCAACGGTGCCCTCATGCGGTTTGAGGAAGCGAACGAGGCGGGCGGCATACATGGGCGAACGATTCGATTCATTTACGAAGACACTGCATACCAGGTTCCCAACTCGATTCGTGCCGCAGACAAGCTCATCAATTTTGACAAGATTTTCGCCATGTATTTGGCGTTGGGAACCCCAAACAATCTGGCGGTAATGGACGACCAGTTCAAGGCTGGCATACCCAATCTATTTCCAATAACAGGTTCGATTCAGATGGCCGAGCCCTATCACAAGCTCATGTTTACGCAACGTGGCATCTACTACGACGAGATTCGAGCTGCCGTAAAGTACTTCGTCGAGGTTAAAGGTAGAACGACTCCGTGCGTTGCACATGTAGACAACGACTTTGGACATGAGATCCTTCTAGGTGCAGAAGACCAGGCGGAGGAAATGGGATTGGAACTTGCCGCAGTCACGGCTCACAAAAGTACAGAGACGGAGTTCACTGCTTCCGTGCTTCGACTTCGCGATGCGGGGTGCGACTTGGTTCTCATGGGAACGGTGGCAACCGACACTATCGGCATTCTGTCAATGGCAAAGGAATTTGGATGGGAGGATGTTGACTTCGTTGGTTCAAACGCAGGTGCGCCGTCAGCGATTGCCGAGTTAGAGAGTGGAGCGGGAGAGGGCTACTACGCGTTTCTTCACTCATTGCGCATCTATCCAGACACTAGTGACAATGAAGAAGCCGTTGCGTGGTATCGGCGATATACCGAAAAATTTGGAACCGAACCCGATGTTACGGGTATGGAAGGCTATAGGGGAGCGGACTTGATCGTCATCGCGCTTGAAGCGGCGGGGCGGGACCTCACTACAGACAAGTTTATTGAAGCTCTTGAGAACATTGGCGAGTACTCAGACATGTTTGGCTACAAGCTGGAGTTCTCACCGGAAAACCACAACGGGGTAAAAGAGACGGTCTTGGGGCGGATTCAAAACGGCAGGTGGGTTGAGTCCGACCAACGGATCCCGCTGAACTAGGAACTGCTGAGAAAGTTGTCTAGTTAGTAATCTGCGAGTCGTGAACGAGCAGGAGCTCTTTAGGCGCGTAAGTTCGCTGAAGATGTGGAAACGCCCTGGTGAACGGGCTCCTCACAAACCTCTCTTGCTTTTATACGCTCTTGGTAGGATTCAGAATAAGGAGGACCGCTTAGTCAGTTACACGGAAGTCAAACCCGACCTAACAAGTCTACTCAAACTCTTCGGTCCCCCACGCGATAGCTATAGTCCGTACGACCCCTTCAAGAGATTGCCAGGAGATGGGCTTTGGGAGCTGGATCTTCCACCGGAGCTATCCGACAGGCCTTTGCCAACACTTTACGAGAAAGAGCTAATCAGCTACGACATTGCGGGCGGATTCAATCAGGAAATCTACGATTTCCTGATTGAACGAGATGATCTTGTCGAGACAATTGCGTCCAGACTTCTCTCAGAAAACTTTCCCGCCAGCTATCACGACGAGATTCGAAGGTGTGTAGGTCTGATTGAGAGAGAGTTGGTAACCGAAACTAAGGAACACGCTAAACGCAATCCAAAATTCAGAGAAGATGTACTTCGCGCCTATGGTCGAAGCTGCAGCGTTTGCGGATCCGACCTGCGATTGGCAGATTCGCTGTTTGATCTCGAAGCCGCACACATCATGTGGCACTCCGCTGAGGGGCCAGATGAGGTGCCTAACGGTCTGGCGCTTTGCGGTTTTCATCACAAAGCGTTCGATCGTGGCGCATGGGGTTTGCAACAACAGGAATCGGGCTTCACCATTCGGGTGTCGTCAGATCTCAATGGAAGCAGTCAAGCCATCGACTTTCTGCTGGACTTCGAGGGTGAGAGCCTTCGACCGCCAAGAAAATGCGAACACTTTCCCGATCCTCGATATGTCGAGTGGCACACCACGCAAGTTTTTAGAGACTCAAGGTAGCTAACCTCTACGCAGACGCGGGATTCCTTCGCGGCTCGAGTCCGGCCGCCAAGTAGGCGGCATCAATGACTCGCATTTGCTTCACGGCATCTTCCGCATCTGTCGGCAACGGGGTTCCGTTCCTCACTGCATCGACGAAGGCATCCAACTGGTAGGAATAGGTTGGTCGGCGGGTCAGTTCCTCGTCACGCACGGTTTCCTCACCAATCTTGAGCACAATGCGGTTTCCATGTTGTGGCACAAGCGGGTTTTGCACATGCAAATTGCCTTTTTCGCCCTTCACGTCTAGAAAGGCTCGATACCCTGGATCAGACATTGACCCTACCGTCTGAGCAGTCACTCCGCTGTCGAACCGCATGTTTGCCTCAAGCCTCATGTCCACCTGGAGATTGCCAACGATCGCATTTGCGCTTTCGACGTTGGGTTCCTCTCGCATTATGTGACGCACCCAGGAGATTGGGTAGCATCCCATGTCCATAGTGGCACCCCCGCCAGTTTCGTAGTGCATGCGAATGTTTTCCGCGTTGGGCGTTCCGACCGTAAATTCCGCTTGAACATGCTGAATCTCGCCGAGCACACCGGAGTCCACAATTTCTAGAGCAGTCTTGAACACAGGATGGTAGCGATAGTGGAATGCTTCTATCAAGACCAATCCGGTCTCAGTTGCGACATCAGCCATCTCTTGTGCTTCATCTGCGTTCATGGAAAAGGACTTTTCGCAAAGTACATGCTTGCCGGCCCTTAACGCCTTGATCGAATATTCGTGGTGAAGATGTATAGGTAGCGGGTTGTAGATGACATCGAGCGAAGAATCGGCAACCACTTCATCGTATGTGTCGTAAACAGTTGGAATGGAATGTCGTTGTGCGAAAGCATCCGCGCGTGCTCGATCCCGTGCAGCGACTGCGGCTACTTCCACATCTTCGTTTTCGATTGCCGGGGACGTGAGTGCTGCTGGGGTAATTCCAGCCGCGCCCAAGGTGCCTATTCTCAATGTTTTGGACATGGTGTTGGATTCCTTTTGATGCAGTAAATTTGAGCGACATTGGCAGGTGGCACGGTTTATTTAATCAAGATCAATTCCAGACGGTGCCATTACCGGCAAAACAAACCTCGAGCTGCCGCCTAATTGCACTCAAACCGTTGACTCCAGTGACGGCGACTTTTACATGCCGTTTTATCGCAGAGCTTTGGGGTCGATTCGTTAGATTTCGCGCGAAAGCTTAGCTTCGACAGGTTCTATCCCCCATCCAGGAGTGTCAGGCAGCACGAGAAAGCCGTCTCTGTATTCTGGCTGGCTCGTAAAGAGCGCTTTGTCGTCTTCAACTCTGTCGATGTCAGTTTCCATGATTTTGAGATTGGGCACGACAGCGCAGAAGTGTCCTGCCATCATTGTCGCCAAATGTCCATAGTAGTTGTGCGGGGCAACGTTCACTTGGAATGCATCCGCGGCTGCAGCGATTTTTAGCGATTGCCAAATGCCAATCCACATTGCGTCAATAATCGCGACGTCGAGAGCTTCCTGCTGGAAGTAGGGCAGAAACTCGACAAGGCCAGTAAGCGATTCACACCCGCTGATTGTGAACGGGCTTTGATGTCGTATGGAGGCAAGCGCAGATGGGTGCTGAGTGTCGATCTCCACCCAGAAAATATCGAGGTCGCTCAATTTCCTAAGAATCGACAGGTAGCCCTCGGTGCGGCAGTTGTAGTTCAGATCAAGCAAGATATCGATGTCGGGTCCGGTTCCTTCTCTAAATGCCGAGAGATACTCGTACAGCCCATCGAGCACCGCGCGGCTTGGCGTGCGTCCGTGTTCATTGGGTGGAAAGCCGAATCCCGGAGACCAACCTACCATTCCTTCAGGCGTTGCACGAAAGATGTTGGTCTTGAGGGCCGTAAATCCGCTTTCGCGCACTTCTCGTCCAAGTGCTACCACATCGTCGAGGTTTTTGACCCCTGGCGGGTAATAGTCGGGTCTGGAAATCCTCCAGGTCCCGCAGTGCGACCAATACACGCGGATGCGTTCTCGAACCGCGCCTCCAAGGAGTTCGTAGCAGGGAATTCCCAAATGGCGCGACTTTGCGTCAAGCAGAGCGTTTTCGATTGCACCGTTGGCACGGGCCAACACACCTGTTGGCGATTGTCTAGTGGCTGCTGCTAGTCGTGCATAGATTCCCTCGTGCTGCATCACATCTTGCCCGACCACTCGACCACGAAGTCGCTCGATCGCGGTTGTTACTCCTACAGCGCTCCAGCCTTCGTCGTACTCGCTCCAGCCTACAGTGCCGTTTTCCAGCGTGATCTTTGCAAAGTGGTAGTTGCGCCATCCGGCGCGACAGTGAAATGTCTCCAGAAGTTCAATCTTCATTTGGGTGTGGATCTGGCAGCATCAAAACGCAGATGCTACGCGATTTGCTAGGTGGATGCCGTCAACGCTGCGCGGATCAGTCCTTTAGTCTGAGCCAACATGTCGGCAAGAAGATCTGGGTCGGGTTCCTCGATACTAGGCACATGCAGGTGACCCAACGGGAATGCCACGCCAAGTTTCTGTTGAAGAACCCGAGTTCGATAGGCGATTTCATTGGACAAATAGCCGCCGCCAGACCCTGAAATTGCGGTCAACCCATCGAGTTGAGACAGCGATGTTGCGACAAAGTCGCCGTGTTCGACAGTGGATACTTTACGATTGTCTTGCACTTGCCATCTTCCTCTTACTTTGCACATGGAATCGGCCGGCAACGAAAACTCCACGAATTCTGAGGAATCAGCAATGCAAGGCGTGGGCTTTCCAGCGACTGGCCCCAACACCCCCTCATTGTCTGCGGCTTCAGAAGAACGACGGAGTCCAGGAAAGCGCTCGAGATCGAATTGATCTCTTCCCATGCTTATAGTGAGACCGATTCTAGGACTCTTAATAAAGCAAGGACTGCACAGTTGTTCGACTATTCGAGCATCAAAATCTGAATAACGAACCGGGAACACAAGCGATCGCACCTCGCAGCCTTCAATGTTTGCTCCTTCGAGTGTCAATGCGATTGCAGCTGATGGATTGGATTGACCGATGTTGGTGTCGAGTTTGAAGGGATCGAAGCAAGTCAACAAGATGGAAGATTTCCCACTGCTTTGGTCATCAAGTTTCTCGACGGAGTGAGATTTGCGACTCGAAAATTCGAGAACTTGGAGCAGATCGTCTAGTGCCGCGTTGCGTTGAGACGGGAGATCTGCTGCCCAACCGCGAAGCAAAACTCGGGCAGTCAATCGAGCCCAATACAAAGGACGATCATCCACAAGCTCGTTGCGTCCGCCCCGGTCGGCAATAGCTGTTGAAAGGAACTTCCGGCCAACTATGGACACCGTTGCATGCACATTTGAAGAGTCTGAGCCTAAATTGTTCAGCAAGTCGACCAGCAATGCGTCGTACTTGGTGGCAATTGGACGAATCTGGTCACGAGCGCGTGGCACCCTTGCTTCTTCCTTGGATAGAAGGACGGTCCTTTGCTGCAGATAGTCGTCTAACGTGTCTGAAACAGACACACGCTGCGAGGTCAATTCAAGCCTTTAGGTGTTTACTTTGCTCGAAGACTGAACCAGTCCTCTATGCGATCCCACGCGGTTTTTAGTGTAGCTACCTGTTGCGTCAAGCCGATGCGCACGTAGTTCCTCGTGCACTCGCCACAGGCAGTGCCTGGCATGACGGAGACACCCGCTTCGTCTAAGAGTTGACGCGCGAACGGACCAGAGTCCTCGTGCACATTCGCCATCACGAACATTCCTGCGTCCGGCCGCTCCGCATCGATACCATCGATTCGTCTGATGCGATCGAGCGTGTAGTCCCGACGCTCCTTGTATTGTGAAACCATCTTTTGCACTTGCTCCGTGTTGTGCTTCAACGCAAACACAGCACCATCCTGAACGAATTGACTGCCGCAAAAGAAAGCTCCTAGAGCGTAATCTTCCAATCGCTTCGCAAATTCTTCCGAGCTTACGGACCACCCAACTCGCCACCCGCTCATGGCATGAGACTTGGAAAGACTGTCAATGACAATCGTGTTCTCAATGGATTCGGCAACGTTAAGCAGAGAAACATGCTTTTTGTCATACCACAGCAAAGAGTAGACCTCATCGGAGATTAACCACAGATTCCGTTTGGCGCACTCCTCGGCTAGCTTTCTCAAGTCATCAGGATCTGCAACGCTACCCACTGGATTGGAAGGAGTATTGATCAGAATGGCAACTGTTCGACTATCCGCGGCACCGAGCAACGCGTCTACATCAATCTCGAAACGTGGCGGACTCATTGCGACGGCTTTCAGTTCTACGCCAACGGCCGCGCAAGTGGGGTCGTAGCCCAGATACTTGGGTTCAGTTGTAACGACGTTGTCCCCGGGGTCCGCAATGCAGCTCAATACAGCATGAGCTGCACCCGTTGCCCCCTGAAAGATCGTGAACTGGTTGGGATTGCGAATATGCCCCGAAACCCGGGTTTCGAGTCTAGCAAGTTCCTCTTTCAAATTCGGTTCGCCGCCGGCGGACGAATAGTGCGTACGGTGTTGCTTTATTGCTTCGAGTAGACCTACATTGATGTAGTCAGGTGTATTGAAATCTGGGTCGCCGAGAGAAAGCGGAATGATTGATTCCCCTTCCTGAAGTCTCTGCATGGCATCGAGATGGACCTGCCACGCGGAGTGATCAAGCGAAGCAAGACGATCAGATGTCTTGCTTAACGGAAGATGCACGGCACCGGGTTTGCCGGCATTGGATTCAATCGAGGAAATTTCTCGATTAGTTTGATTTGATAGCGATCGTGGCTTGTCGCGAAGCAATCCTATTGTTCCTCAAGTTTGGAGTAGACTCATTTAGACCTGTAACGAGCGTGAATGCTTCTCTTGGATAGGCACACTTTGTTGATTTTGATTAATAGTAACGAACATTCTGGTTGCTACATGACTATTCCTGCCTAGGGCGAAACAAATTTCTCTGGATCAAATTCCGAGCAACCTGCCGCCTCATACTCTTCTTCCTCAAACATACCAAGCCTTGAAAAGATCGTTGCATACAACTCGCATTTCGTGCGAAGCTTGGAAAATCCCTGATCGCTCAGCAGTTCATGTTTGATCGATTGCCACGTTACTACGACATCCGTCATTCTGATGCCATGATCAGTCGGCGTGTCGAGTATTAGCGTCGTCTTTCCGTTTTCCTCCCAAGGGGACCATTCGGGATTCTGCGAGTTGCGGCCTCTGCCCGGCGTTCCTTCATAAGCGAAATTTACCCAGTAAGACTTCATTTGGCTGGCAAGGAGTTCTTGATTGGCATCGTTAGGGTAGATTCTGTCACCAATGAAAGAGCCAAATGAATCGAAGATAAACGTTATTTCTATCGCATGTGCGGCGCCAAGTGCAGTGCTCAAATCGAAGAACATTAAATCCGGCTCTTCGTCCCAATCGAAGCGATATGTGTAAATGTTGCTTCTGCCACTCTTGGCCAATGCGTCGGCCAGAGCGTCGACACCCTGTGCTTTCCACACTAAGCCTCCATAGTGGACGCGTTTCATGTAGTCGGTCTTGTCTTTAAAGAAATTGAAGACTCCAAGAACCGTGTTAACGTGATCTGGGTTTTGAACCATGAACAACGCTGGTTCGTCCCTGTTTGAACCCAGTATCAAAGGGATGTCGCTGACGAACAAGGAGTTCATAGGCTCCTGTTCCGGCAATACGATTCCGTCGTTCACAAATTGTGGAATGTCCACCATTCCAAAGCTTGCTGGCTGCAATGCAGTGATCAAGCTCGTGGCGGGTTTTTCGCGAAGATACGTTGAAAGTTCCGAGTAGCTCCACCGGTCCTGCATCTGTCGGGCGTGCTCAACCGAGTCTGCGCTCTTGTCTTCCAGCAACCACTTGTTGACAAGCTCTTTCGAACTGTTCTGGTGTCCTCCCTCGTCAGCGTAGTTGGACGCAAAGTCCATTTCGCTTGAGCGAAATGAACCACTTTGGACAATGGCTCGGTGAATAAGGCCCTGTGCGAGTGGAGAGGCAAGCATGGCTAGCGTGTTCGCGCCACCAGCAGATTCTCCAAAAATCGTGACGTTGTTGGGATCCCCTCCGAATTCCCGGATATTGTCTCTAGTCCACTCCAATGCGCGAACTATGTCGAGTAGGCCATAGTTTCCGGATCTGCTTGAAAAGCGTAGAGCAAGAGTGGGATGGTGGAACCATCCGAAAATCCCAAGTCGATAGTTGATGGTAATCACCACAACGCGATAGCGGGCTGCAAGACTTGCGCCGTCGTAAAGTGACCCAGAACCAATCGAATTACCGCCCCCATGAATCCAAAGCATGACAGGAAGCTCCACGGCGTTTGGAGGAGACCAAACATTCAGATACAGGCAATCCTCGCTACCTGCAATATTTGTCTCTTGTGCGTTCGACTGCCTAGCGAGCTGCGACACGTATTGAATGCAATCGGAACCATGGCGATTTGCCTCGATTCTGTCCGGAGAGCGTACTAGCCTTTCTGGAGGTTTCCACCTTAGGTCATCAATTGGCGGCTTGGCATAGGGAATGCCAAGCCAAGCTCTAGCATCGGTATGGTCAATGAATCCAACTACCTCTCCACCTTCAGTCAGCCGAAGCGTCGTGAAGTTGGGTTCTGGAGGCACATCTTCGGGCGTGGCATCTGGTGGTCCAAAGACCAAGATAAGCGCGATCACGACCACGGACAGAACTATCAATCCGATGGCTATTTTGGAGAGCTTGGATCCCATTGCGAATACATTAAGGATTTCTGTCGATTCTAGTAGACAAATCGAAGCAGTTAGACGACGAGATTTGGCGGGAGATGTTCAAGTTGATTCGAGAAGCGCACTCGCATGTGATCGTTTGTGAAATCCAGCCGAGTAATCCCAGTGTTCTGGTGGCTGAAAGCAACATTTGATCCGTCGACCTGATTTGTGAGAGCTCGTAGCAGATGAATGATGAATGTTCCGTGACTCACAATTGCGACGACATCGTTAGAGCTCGTAGCTTGGTGGCGAATTCGCGAGGCAACTTTAGAAACGCGTAGTCTCATCTCGTTGTGGGTCTCAAAAGAGCCGAACCACCAACCTTCTTGCTTGACCTCAGGAGCAAGTTGCAGACGGGGAAACTGTGCGGCCATCTCATTTCTTGACATACCTTTCTTGCCAACACGCTCGCCGCTTTCTGGGTCCTGCAACCAGATGCCGCCTTCTTCAAAGACATCCATGTAAAGCGCGGGTTGGATGTTCATCGCCGCGGCAATGGCATCGGCCGTTTGTATTGCCCTTTTCATCGGACTGCAGTAAAGCTTTTCAATTCTGTAGCCTGCATTGACCTTTACCCGATCTCTCAGGTCTGTCTTGTCAGCTATTTTTGTCAAATGGCGTGCCAAGTGATCGGCCTGAGCAAGACCTACGTCGGTCAATGCGGGGTCAGACTTGCGAACTAATGTTTCACCCGGAGGCTTGTGGTCAAGTGCATTCCAATTCTCGAAGTGGTTGTTCTCGGATTGAGCATGCCGTATGAGGTAGAGGATCATTGGAAATGGCTAGATTGAGCGGCAATATGCATATGAGACTTGAGTCAGTTGCTGCGGTATGTGAATTTCAGCGAGTAGTAGGGACCTTGCCAAGGAACGAGGGAGTCCGATCGAACTATACGACCGCAGCAGGCCTCAAACTGAGCGCGATCCGGTTCAGCATCAAAAGCGTTCGTTACGCTTGCCGTAACTTGGTAGTTGGGCCATGGCCAAAACTGAACATGGGCATCCCACTGCCACTTCGGACTGAATTCCTGTATGTTGGCGAGCGTTGAATTGCTTGCGTTCTTGTGGGAACCGAACCGGTTCGCTCGCAACATTAGTTCAATTCCATTGGGCAATTGCTGATTTAGCGCGACAATTCCTCTATAGCGAGGCCATGTGTTTTCAAAGTCATACAAGCCTTCCGCATTGACAAGCAAAAAGCGGGTACCGTCCGGCCGAACCTGTGGTGCTTGACCTGTGATTTCAATCTTGTTCCAGTTGAGTACTCCCGACACATGAGTCGTGCCAAATTGGCTATTGAATCGGAGTAAACCCGCGATATCCACGCCCATGGACCGGGTTTTCAGTGCGTTGGTAAAGTAGATTACTTGGCCGATCGAGTGGGCATCCGCTATGCCACGCGACGCAAGCTCTACGATGGCACGTTCATCAACGACAAAAGGCGAAGAGATAGTGAGGCGATCCTTGAGATCGACGAGGTAGCCGTCTATGGTCACTTGCCAGTGGATATCGAAGAATCTTGTGGTGTCCCTTGCCGTCGAGGAATTCTCGCGCTCGAAATCGGCGATCCCTGCTTTTTGGACTATCAATCCAGCAGTAAAGTGAGTGGATTTTTCAGGATCCAGAGGTCTTGCACCGAAATATTCCGCAACGGGATGGCTAGTCGGAAAAATGCCTTCCGCAACTGGGTTTCCTGAAGCATTGATCCTTGTGCTTACGTTGATTGTTGAGACCTGTCCGATCGTTGGGCTCTTAAAGCCAGTGCTCAGCGATGATCTTATGGCTGCGTTGTGGGTGAGATCGTACTTCGTTGCAAACTTTCCAGTTGTTACATAGCCGTGAGATGCCGCATCCTCAAATCGCAATGCAAAGTCGGTAACCAACTTTGGTGTAGGCGATGTGGACAGATCGAAATAAAACGCACTTCCGCTTTGGGAACGGTCCACGGCATATGCTGGCGCGTAGCCAGGAAAGCCATTCGAACCCACAGACATTACGTTGTAGATGGGATCGCCTGCGATGCAGTTTCCTCCAGGTTGCGCATTTACGCTAGGATCGCTTGCAATAAGCTCTGCATGACCAGGTATGCGACACATTGCGGAATCGAACTGATCCGTTGGGTTCGCATCAGCTTCTGCCTGAGTTATGTCCCAGTTAAATGGGTCAATTCGTGCGAAAGGACCAACCATATGTGAGGCTTGATCACCCGACCGTATCTCGTAGGTGTCCTGTCGGAATTCAAAGCCAAAGGCTACAAAGACTGTGCCGATTCGCTGCACATTTGCCGTGTGCTCAAAATCACCGTTGAGTGAAACTTCAGTTGAGACCAACTCCCCTGGTTGGAATTTTGTCGGAGAGCCTGGTCCCATGGAAGGATTCCACGTGTTGACCAAGTCGTAGGACATTGCACTAGAACCGTAACGCAGACTAATGTCCCATTTCAATTGCTGCGACGATTGATTGCGAAGTCCCAACACTCCGGCCAGGTCATTGATGTTTCCTGTGAATCGGGGCGTAAATCCTCCAGGAAACCTTGTGCGCGGGTTATAGATTGAGCCGTCAGCCAAGCGAATGGGATTGAGCTGGCCAACTCCCGGTCTTCGATAGAAGAACGACCCCGAACTTTCACTATCGCGCCAGTTGCCAAATCCGTAGAGTTCGAGATCGTAGAACACTTCTTGTGCGATAGGTATGGCGAGATTGGCGGACAGCTTTGCGTCTTCACGTGCCGGTTCGCCCCATATCTGCTCGGGATTGGGTAGATTCTCTCTATATTTGGGCGTCATGTCGTCAGGTATGCCGTCGGCACCCCAAACCAAACTCAATAGATTTCCGCCTTCGTCACGAATCTCAGTCAGCGAGTCTGGTCCGAATCGATCAGGCTGGCCATCGCCATTCGTGTCCACGGCCACCTGCGAGCTCTGCAAGGGAGTTAGTCCGCTTCCACCTCCAACGGCTAAGTCGTAGCGTTGACCTCGAGATGTACCCCGTATGTCGCTGTATTCGGCGCTTAGATTGAGAAATCCTTGAAGCAATGGCAAACCCACGTTCGATGCGAGTCTTACATCACCACCGCCCTTCGAGTACTCGCCGACAGATGCTGAAAAGCTTGCTGAGTCGACCGAGTCCTTGAGATTGAAGTTGATGACTCCAGCGATTGCGTCGGATCCATACAACGCACTTGCACCGTCTTGCAGCACTTCCATCGAACGTAGTGCAGCCACGGGGATGGAAGCGATGTCTGAACCATGTGTGCCGCTACCCCCGAGTCGGACCAATGCTCCCTTGTGCCTTCTTTTTCCGTTGACAAGAACCAAGACTTTGTCTGAATCCAGGCCCCGTACAAAGGGTGGCCTCATGAATGACGCTCCGTCAGATATTGGCTCGCGCGATACATTGAAGGACGGGACAAGGCGTTGAATTACGTCGATCAAATCTGTGTCAGTAGCCACACTCTCGATTTCTTCCGCGCTAAAAATTTGTACAGGAACCGGACTATCTAATGGCGTACGTCCTTCCAATCGAGTTCCAACAGTAATGATCTCCTCTATAAGTTCGCTGTCACTTGAATCAGAGTCGGCCAAATCGTCGGCTCCTGTGTTGCTCAAACTAAACAGCAAGAGCACGCCAATAATGTATGACTGATAGCGATAGCAGACAGTGGGTGTGTTGATTTCAACCGATGTCATTTCGCTGCAACCTTGTTTTTGAATCCGTGGCGGACGCTAATGTACAAGATTGGGACTTTTGAGAACGCATCGACAATTTGCTGTGCTAGACTCGGTTTGCCCAATACTTTCGTCTTGACACATGGAAAAATCTCAACAGTGGGTAAAAACCATCCCTTTGGGAAGGCTCGGAAGTGGCGAAGCTGAATCCGTGCAGATGGAGAATGGCCGGACGGTCGCAATCTTTTGTTGGGATGGCAAATACTACGCGACTGACAACCAATGTCCTCACATGGGGTTTCCATTAGTGCGCGGCAGCATCAAGAACGGTGTGCTGTCTTGTGATTGGCACGGTCGTGCGTTTGATCTTGTAACGGGAGGATGCTTCCATTCCCAATGCGACGATCTCCAAGTCTACCCTGTCAAGATTGAGGACGGGTGCGTTTGGGTTCGCTACGATGCGGATCGACCAGCTAGAAAACAGGCAAATCTGCGTCTTCTCTGGGAAGGATTGCTGGCAGATGATCGTTGGACCATGTCGAAAGCGCTGGCTCTTTTGCTAGATGGGGGAGTCGACGAACAGGAAGTAGTTGATTTGGTACTAGGCCACATGGGCCGCCACATCGCCAGTTCGCATGGTCCGGAAGGTGGGGAAGACGTGTCAAGACTAGTCAATGGAATCCATGTTGGTAGGCGCTACAGCGGCGAAGATCGGCTAATAGCTTTAACGAACGCCGCACGTTCTGCTTCCGGTGAAGCGCACGAGCGCAACGAGATTCTACCTATGCCGCCACCTTACGATTGGGAGCAAATTGCGGCTTGGGTCAAGGAGTTTTCCAGAGACCGGCAGGGACATCGAATCGAACGTTGTCTGTACACGGCTCATAGCCAAGGAGATACTCCCAAAATCATTCCCTTGCTGTTCGACTGCGCTGTACAACCGTACTTTGTCGGCTTCCCCCAAAACTTGATTTCGTTGGCGTATCTTGCTGAATTAGTTAATGAATTTGGGTGGAAGAACTCAAGTGAACTGGTGTTTTGGCTTGGTGCAAGTATGGTTGGTCAAGGACGAAGCGAACCAGAACGATTTCGTCGAGATGCCATTGAACATATGACGAAGATAGACTTTGGTTCTCTCGAGGCGCAAGCAGTACGCAGTGAGCCTGATTTTGACGAGACGGAGCTTGTAGCTGCCCTAGTCGGAGTTGATATCGTTGCATCGATTGACTCAGTATCTCAAGCAATCCAAAGTGGGGCAGGTCTTGACCGCGTTATCACCACTCTTGTCATGGTTGCAGCTGACAGAATGGCACGCGCTCCAACCGCCGTTGACGCTGGTTGGGAAAACCTGACAGTGGAGCTAAATGTTGCGGCGTCAATTCGCAAGGCCTTAAGGTACGGAGGGCTATCTGTAGCTTTGAAAGGACTATTTCACGTGGCATTTCAGATATTTTCTGATCGATGGATCAACATTCCGGATAGAGACCTTGAACAAACTCTTCAGACAGTCGATCCTCCCGCGAAAACAGAAGAAGCCGCGGTTGCCGAAATCCTTCGTTCAGTCAACACGTTGGATGTGGACTCCGTTGGACCGCAAGTACTGGGCTATCTGCAAGCCGGATTCAGTGGATTGCGTTTGCTGCATGACTTGGGCGGAGTGATCCTTCGCGACGATTCTGGACAAGATGTGCTGCCAACTCTGAGGACCGTGTTTGACGAGTGGGAAAACTGTACGTCAGGAAACACGGACCTCGGTGCGGACCATCCCTCGCGCTTTCAGCTCATCGTTGGTCTGGCTCGTTACGCCACCGACATAAGATCGAACACGGAAGACACATCAGCGGCGTATGCAGCCACGAGGTTTGCACAAGGCAAGACAACCGTTGAGATATTTGAGTAACGGACGAGAATTGGAAACCATGAACGACGAAAAAGGATTTGTAGAGGTTGCGCGAGTTGACGATCTGCCAGCTGAAAAGGCGATGGCAGTGCGAGTGGCGAATAGAAGCGTCGCTTTGTTCAACCACAACGGACAAATCTACGCGACGGACAATCAGTGCCCCCATATGGGGTATCCACTAATACGCGGCCGAACTCGCAATGGAGTCCTGCAATGCGATTGGCATGGTTGGAGTTACGCCATGGACGGGGGAGGTTGCTTTACAGGCGGCTGCGACGATCTCGACACGTTTCCGGTGCGAGTGAGAGACGGCACGATTTGCATCAAGGTTGCAGGTGCGACATCCAAACGCCAAGACTCGCACTACCTGTTATTGAAGGAAGCGTTGCTTAGTCGGGACAACTGGATTCTTTCAAAGGCGATAGCGATCATGCTTGCTCAAGGTGTGTCAGAACGGGAGACTCTAGACAGTTTGGTTGAGCACCTCAGCAAGCATATTGCATCGGATCACGGGGCGGATGGCGCATTTCTAGTCAATCAACTCCTGAACGGGATTGCTATATCCCAGCGACTTGACAAAGATGATCGACTGATACCGCTGATGATTGCCGCCAAAGCAGCTTCGGGTCGAGTTGGCGATAGAGTTCCGCCACAACCGCTACCTCAGCCAGTTGACTGGGAAACCCTCGCTGATTGGGTACGAATGTTTTCCCGGGATCGCATATGGGAGGGTGTTGAGAAGTGTCTCATCTCTGCTCGCGAATCCGGTGACAACGACGAGAGGATCATTCCTTTGCTGTATGAATGTGTACTTGAGCCCAGTTTCTTGGGATTTAGTCACAACGTGCTACACATCAGCGACTTGGCGGAATTAATCGATTCCTTTGGTTGGGAGAGAAGCGAGCAACTTGTGTGCAATTTGGGCGCCAAGGTCGTTGGAAGAAATCGGGGCACCGCGCAAGGCACCTTGCGTGAAGGAATCGAGTATCTTCAGGACATCGAACCAGTAATTCGCGGGTTATCGGATGAGCCGACTGGCCTTCGACGGAGTTCAATGAAGACGGACTGACAGAAGGATTGTCGAGCGGAGAAATTGAACCCACCTTCGAAGCGGTTTCCTGCGCACTTCGTGATGGTGCTCATGTCTCTCAAGTGTTGGATTCCATGATCATGCTATCGGGCGATCGTATGGCAAGAACGCCAGCTAGTTTCAGCCCAGGGTGGTTCAACATTTCCCATGAAATGCAAATGGCGAATTCTGCACGCCGGACACTCCAGCATGCCTCATACCGTAGTGCGGTCAAGGCAACCTACTTCGCCGCGTGGCACTTCTACCAGAACCGTTGGCTAAACATCCAACCCAGGCAACTCTCTGAAGTTGCGAAAGGAAATCAGTCTCCACACGCGAACTCAGAGACAGCCTGCTCAGAAATTGTGGAGTTCATCGAGTCCATTCAATTGCCTGAAGTCACTCGTGCGGTAAACGCATACCTGCAGTCAGATCTTGATCCCAGCACACTTCTATCCGAGTTGGCACTGACTATTTTGAAGCATGACTCAGGAACGGAACTGCTAGGTACCCTACGCACGGTGTATGACGAATTTGAGCGCTGTCAGTCACACCCAGCTCGCAATCAGCTCTTGGTGGGACTAACAAGGTTTGCGACAGACGTTCGACGCAGGAACGATAACGACTTGGCAACCCGCACGGCAAAGCGGTTCGCTCGTCGCGAAACCTCCGAGGACATGTTCTAGACGGGTGACACTACTTCGCCGACGAACCTGTTAACGAGTAGGTTCTGTGCCAAAGGGCTTTGCGCGTCGGTTGAGCGAGTGCCTGCTCACGCAATCGTTGTCTCGGATAAAGAACCTGAGTAGCAAATCTGTAGATTGAACAATCCCAATCCGAGGTGACATGACAACCTGTGAGTCATCAACTTGTGTACCTCGGTGTACGCACAATGGATTCGTCGTAAGGTCCGTACCGTTCTGGCGACGTGTTACTGCTAAAGCTTGTGTGAGTTTTCCTGGACCATTTCCTATGTCGCGAGTATTTTGAGGAGAATTTCGCCTAGCAATCATGCAATCAATGCCAGAAACTGGCTCAATTGCTCGTATCAGCACGCATCCAGGTGTACCCTCCGGCTCAGTGATGAAGTTAAGGCAACAGTACATGCCATAGATCAAGTACACGTAGGCGTGACCGGGTGGTCCCCACTGAATTCGAGTTCTCGGAGTAGGTCCGTTGGCCGAGTGTGCGGCCGCGTCTCCCGAGCCAAGATATGCTTCTACTTCAACAATCCTTCCGCTTGTAGAACTGTGGTTGATACTGCTTGCTAGGATGCAGCCAAGCAGGCCGCGAGCGACAACGACTGTTGATTGTCTATAAAATTCTCGTGGCAGAACTTGATTATCAGATAGCTTGCTCATTTTGACAGCAAAATACTTGGTTTCGAGCTTGAAATATTTGGTGCTCGCCAGAAACAGAGCGCCGTTACCGCAAGAAGATTTTTCGGTCTAATCATGGCAGTAATTCAACAAGACGATTTGATTCAAAGCGTCCGAGATGCTTTGCAGTTCATCTCCTACTACCATCCGCCCGATTTTATTCAAGCCATGGTGCGAGCGTGGGAGATGGAGGAGTCTCCAGCCGCCAAAGACGCACTGCGTCAAGTGCTAGTGAATTCCCGCATGTGCGCGTTAGGTAAACGTCCAATCTGCCAGGATACAGGAATCGTTGTGGCGTTTGTCGATGTTGGAATGGACTTGGAGTGGGACGCCGAGTTGGGTCTTGAAGACATGATCAATGAAGGAGTGCGCCGAGCATTCCTAGACTCAAACAATCCCCTTAAGAGGCTCGATCATGGCGGATCCTGATGGTCAACGAGCCAATACCAAGGACAATACCCCAGCTGTAATTCACACAAGAGTAGTGCCGGGAGACAAGCTCAATGTGGAAATTGCTGCAAAGGGCGGAGGCAGCGAAGCAAAGGCAATGTTCAAGGTACTTGAGCCCTCCGAATCAGTTGTCGATTGGATCTTGGACGCCGTGCCGAAAATGGGAGCAGGTTGGTGCCCGCCCGGGATTCTGGGCATCGGCGTGGGTGGCACTCCGGAAAAAGCAATGGTCATGGCCAAGGAAGCCATGATGGAGCCCATTGATATACAGGAACTCATTCAACGAGGACCCGAGTCTAGGTCTGAAGAACTACGTCTCGAGATTTTTCACAAGGTCAACGCCTTGGGCATAGGTGCACAAGGTCTAGGTGGGCTGACAACGGTGCTCGATGTGAAAGTTCGAGAGTACCCTACCCATGCTGCCAACAAGCCGGTTGCCATAATCCCAAACTGCACCGCCACCCGACATGTTCATTTCGAGCTGGACGGCTCGGGCACGGCAAAATTTGAGCCGCCAGATCTGTCGCTGTGGCCGGATATTGCCTACGAACCCAATGCTGATGCTCGCAAGGTGAGTTTGGACGGATTGACCAAGGAAGGTGTTCGAGACTGGCGCGCTGGAGAGACATTGCTCTTGACGGGCAGGATTCTTACGGGACGTGATGCCGCACACAAGCGTTTGTGTCAGTTTTTGGATGAGGGGAAGCCGCTTCCGGTGGACTTCACGGACCGATTCATCTACTACGTGGGACCTGTTAGTCCCGTGCGGGATGAGGTCGTGGGCCCAGCAGGACCAACAACTGCGACTCGCATGGACAGATTTACGGATCAGCTGCTTCAATCAACCGGTCTGCTTGGGATGATTGGAAAGGCAGAGCGTGGCGCAGAAGCCGTCAATGCGATTCGGGAGCATGGCGCGGTATCCCTGATAGCCGTTGGTGGCGCCGCCTACCTTGTGGCCAAATCAATCACCGATTCAAGGCTAGTTGCGTTCGAGGACCTTATGATGGAAGCCATATATGAGTTTGAGGTGAAGGATATGCCTGTCACCGTCGCTGTGGACTCGCTTGGCAACTCCATTCACCAATCCGGTCCGGAAAAATGGCGAACATCGATCCAATCAACAATACCCACAGTTGGATTGTCATAGATTACGGAGCTACCGCACTCTCCATAGCCGATGGTGAGGTCGTGCCCGGCTATATTTACCACGCGTGTGGCATGTGGAAGTGAGGAGCAAATAGCGTGTCCGACAATTCAAACGACTTGGAGCAAAAGCTCCAGGACCTAAGAATCGACCGTAGTCGGCAGTCAGGAAGACAACGGCGGCCATGGGGATGGTTCATTGCGATTGCAGTAGTGCTCGGCATTGGAGTTTTCGCCGCAAACTGGTTTTGGTTTGGGCGCGACCGCGCTGTTGTGGTCGACTCTGCAGTCGCGCGTGCTCCACAAATTGCCAATGTTGAAGGTGCGGTTCTAGATGGCACTGGCTATGTTGTTGCGCGTCGCCAGGCAACTGTTAGCTCCAAAGCCACAGGGAAGGTCGTTGAGGTCTTCGTAGAAGAAGGGATGATTGTTGAAGAAGGCCAGCTGTTGGCGACTCTGGACGACAGTCTGCAGCAAACGCAATTTGACCTGTCCAATGCGCAATTAGACGAATCGAAAGCAAGGCTCGACGAGCTAGACATACAGATCGAGCAGGCAAGTCTGGACGTTCAGCGAATATCCGAGCTAGCTGCTAGCCAACATGCTAGTGAAAGTGAATTGGACAGAGCAAGACTTACGCTTGAAGGACTTGAAGCGCAGAAAAACCGACTCGAAAAGTCCATCGATGTTGCACAGACGGCTCTAGAACTTCAACGGCAATATCTCGACGACATGCAAATACGAGCGCCGTTCGATGGAATCGTGATAGCCAAGGCGGCTCAGCCAGGGGAAATGATCTCGCCGGTTTCGGGAGGGGGAGGATTTACCCGGACCGGCATTTGCACGATAGTCGATATGGACTCAATAGAAGTGCAGGTGGATGTTAACGAAAAATACATTAACCGCGTGTCGCCCGATCAACCAGCAACTGTGACACTTAACTCCTATCCCGACACACGCATGCCCGCAGAGGTTATTGCTATCATTCCGACGGCAGACCGCGCTCGATCCACGGTAAGGGTTCGAATTCGGTTCCTTGAACGAGATGAGAGAGTGCTTCCCGACATGGGCGTTAGCGTTTCCTTCTTGGAGGAAGGAAGCGAAATTGAACGACAGGAACTCCCAGTGGGTGTCGAAATACCGTCAACCGCATTGATTGAGATTAGCGATAGCACGTTTGTTTGGCTAATCGAAGATAGTTCAGTTGAGCGCCGTGAAGTCAGTGTCGGGGGAACCAACGGCACTCGGACAGTAGTTTCCGACGGATTGGAACGTGGCGATCTTGTCGTATCTGACGCTGGGTCTGACAGTGCTGTGGGTCTGACGGACGGTCAAAAGATCGTGATTGCAAATCAATAGGGAGAGTTGGTAAGTGGCTCTGATATCGCTTAGGTCCGTTTCAAAAACATATACCAAGGGCAAGGAACAGGTCGATGTGCTGTCGGACATAGACTTGGACATTAACGAAAGGGACTTCGTGGCCCTAATGGGTCCATCGGGCAGCGGCAAGACGACCATGCTCAACTTGATCGGCGGGTTGGACCATCCGACATATGGCGAGGTCGTGGTGGGAGATTCCTCGCTGAATTCGCTAAGCTCGCGAGAGTTGTCGCGCTGGAGAGCGCAGAATATCGGGTTTGTGTTTCAGTTCTACAACTTGCTGCCCGTTCTCACAGCACAACGGAATGTTGAACTTCCCCTGCTACTAACCAAATTGAAGGGAAGGGAACGCAAGAAGAATGCCGCTACGGCCCTCGACATTGTTGGATTGGCCGACCGGGCAAAGCACAAGCCTGCTGAACTGTCTGGCGGTCAGCAGCAACGTGTGGCGATTGCCCGCGCAATAGTCGCGGATCCACCGATTCTAGTCTGCGACGAGCCAACCGGCGATCTGGATCGCAACACTGCAGAGGAGGTCTTGCAGCTATTGGAGACTTTGAACCAAAAGCACAACAAGACAATCGTGATGGTTACTCACGACCCTAAAGCTGCAGAACATGCAAAAACCACAGTATTCCTTGACAAGGGCAAGCTCTCATCGACTAACGATCCAGAACAGAGTGAATTAGTCAATGGGTAAGTTTCAGTTCTTGCTTCGGTGCATGTTTCGCCGAAAGCTGCGTACGACGCTCACGATGTTGTCGCTGATCACGGCGTTCTTGTTGTTCATGTTGCTTCGTTCAATTGCCTTTGTGTTCGATGCCGGCTGGGAAGGAGTCGAAGAAGGACGATTGCAGACACAATCGAAGTACTCGATGATCGAGATGTTGCCTTTGACGCATATTGATCAAATTTCAAATGTGGCTGGCGTGGGTAACGTTACACATTCTTCGTGGTTCGGTGGCGTTTTCAAGGAAGGCGACACCAATGTTGCAACCTTTGCTGTTGATCCCGATACATACTTCGATGTCTATAGTGAATTTGGTTGATCCTGAGCAACTCGAAGAGTTTCGGTCAATACGCACTGCCGCCTTGGCACCTGAGCCGATGATTGAGCGCTATGGATGGGAAATCGGCCAAAAGGTGCCGGTGATTAGTCCAATCTACCCGACGCCATCGGGTGAACCGTGGGTGTTCGATCTGGTAGGTTCGTATAGCTCAGGCAACGAGAGTGATGGCTTTCAGGCGTTCTTGTTCCAGCACGAGTACCTTCGAGAGACCTTTGACATGGGAGTTGCAGGATGGTTTGTCATGACCATCGACGATCCTTCGCGGTCGGACGAAATTTCGGCTGAAATTGACAAGCTGTTTGCAAATTCTCCTGATGAGACTCGAACGATGACGGAATCGGAGGCGGCGAAACAGTTCATGGCCCAACTTGGAGACATCAGCTTAATGATGACGGGCATCTTGAGCTCTGTGTTTTTCACTATGGTTCTGCTTACGGCAAACACAATGATTCAAGGATATAGGGAACGTACATCCGAGCTGGCTGTGATGAAGACGTTAGGGTTCACAGACTTTGGCGTTGCAACCTATTTGTTGCTTGAATCTGTACTGCTTTGTGCAATAAGTGCAGTGATTGGAATCGGATTGGGATCGATGATTGCCTCCAGCGCACAGAATTTCATGCCCCCGTTCGTTCCCGTTTATTTTGCGTGGCAGACGGTTCTTTGGGCGGGCAGCATCGCATTGGGATTGGGCCTGTTTGTTGGGCTAGTTCCCGCCTTAAGCGCAATTCGGCTTTCAATAGTCGATGCGCTACATAAGCGTTAATTTGGTGCTCTATCGTGTTTGATCAGATAGTTTCCATTACGGGGATGAACTTGAGAAACATTCCCTCTAGGTGGAGTACCTCATTGGTTGTGGTTGTTGGGATTGGTGGGGTCGTTGCTGTTCTTGTAGCCATGCTAGCAATGGCGACGGGATTGGAAAGAGTGTTTTCGAAAGCCACATCTCCCGATAGAGCAATCGCGGTGCGCACAGGTTCGGACTCTGAAATGTCAAGCAACTTATCCATGGAGACGGCAAGAATCATAGCCACCCTCGATGGTGTTGCATTTGCTACTCCTGAGCTTTATGTGGTTGCTGATGTTCCCAAGAAGAACACGGGGACACCCGCCAACATAGTGGTTCGTGGAGTTGAACCAGGTTCATTCGACATTCGACCGGAATTTGAAATTGCACACGGAAGAATGTTTGAATCAGGCAGAAACGAGGTAATAGTTGGGATCAAGGCTCTAGCAGAATTTGCGGGACTGAACATTGGCAGTCGACTGTCTGTTCGTGATACGTCATGGGAAGTCGTTGGAATATTTGAGACCGATGGTTCGGTTGACGAGTCGGAAGTCTGGGCGGACATGACTGTCGTGCAGGCGGCCTTTCGGCGGGGGCAATCGATTACCGCAGTTCGCGTACTGTTGGATTCAACCAATAGCTACTCGTCCGTTCAGCAATTAATTGAAGAAGATCCTCGTCTACCAGTTGATCTGACGTCGGAAGAAGCTTGGTATGCGTCTCAAGCCGAATCTTCGACTCAAGTAATCCGGATATTCGGCATTGTCGTTGCTGTGATTATGAGCATAGGCGCAATTTTCGCCGCTTTGAACACAATGTACTCCGCCGTCGCGTCAAG
This sequence comes from Candidatus Azotimanducaceae bacterium, assembly GCA_965205545.1. Taxonomy (GTDB): domain Bacteria; phylum Pseudomonadota; class Gammaproteobacteria; order Pseudomonadales; family Azotimanducaceae; genus Bin55. The sequence goes on from OZ242170.1 coordinate 248,374, forward strand.
AACGTTTGAAATTGCGACCCTTCGCGCTGTTGGATTTCGAGGAGGTCCCATCCTTGTTTCGGTTCTGTCGGAATCGATGGTTCTGGCGATTCTTGGAGGGCTCGCCGGTGCTGTGCTTGCCTACCTTGCATTCAATGGGTTTACGGTGTCGACACTCGGGCAGCAATCGTTCTCCATGGTGGCTTTCGAATTCATGGTCACTCCAGCTTTGGTCGCACAAAGTCTGATATTAAGCGTTGCGCTGGGATTCATAGGTGGAATTTTCCCCGCGTTTCGGGCTGTATTCTTACCCGTCACTACCGCGTTGAGAGGCGAGTAGTCTCGTAACGTCAGTAAATGCCGAGATCCAATGCCGCTGCGAAAGTCTGACCCAGTACGCGACACCTTTCTGTGTCCGCAGGTGTGAGCTCTCCTTTCACAATTAGCGGTTCCTGCGCTTCTACAAACGGATAGCCTTTAGCGATTCTGCTGAACGGCATTGAGAGCACCCGTTCCGTCGTTTCCTGCTTTGATGAATACCGTGTAGGGCAGGGGTGCAATCTTGCCTTCCACTTCGTAGAAGGTCCTATCAAAGAAGTCTTTGAGAGCGCCGGACACGTAGCCAAAGTTTTCTGGCGTTCCAAGTATAAGTGCGTTGGCTTTGAGCAAATCATTTGCATCGGCGTCGAAGGCGGATTTGGCAACAACTGTCACACCTTCTAGGTCCTCATCCAAAGCACCTTTAATGACAGCTTGTGCCATACGTTCTGTAGATCCAGATTTGGAGTGGTAAACGATCAGCAGTACTTTCTTGGACATTGTCTAGCTGTCGGAATCAGTCGAACGGGTAGTAGGCACAATTGCGGCGCAAGTATTCAATTGGGTGGCCAGGTCAATTTACCTTCCATCGCGCGTTCCCGCTACTGAAAGTCTGCTTGTCTAGACCCATTCTGCCCGTTTGCCTCAGATCGACTCCATCGGACAGCGTCTGCGTAAACAATAGAACGTGATGCCGCGCCGACAATATCTACGTTTACAACGCCAGGTTGAAGATCATACCTGCCTACGAATCTCCACTCAGACAGTGAACTCACTGGATCTACTTCTACATCCCATGTTGCAGTTCCGTTGCTAATTGCCAATTGGAAATGTGCAAGCTCTGGGTAGCCAAACCATGACGAAGCCTCGTGCACATGGAAGTCGAGCAACCACTTGCCAGCATTGGGCACTTCCACTGCAAAACGAGCCAATTTTGTCTTGGAATTGCGTCCGACATGGGTCATTGCCAACGTGCCGCGGTAGAGTCCATATGCATTTTGTTCGGTCGTGCGTCTCCACCAGCCTCTTGGCAGGACATACCACGCTCCGAGATTCGGCAATTGACTGTCATGTTCGACATCGGGAAACGGGTAGAGAACCCAACGAGCAGGGCCAATCCACCTTGAGTTGTGCAAGAAAGTTTTTGGCTGATCGACAGAGAAACCCTCATCGAGGTCATCTATCACGATGCCTTCCCGATTTGGCTTCCAATCGCTCTCGCTAGAGATAACGCTAGGCTCTGCGTCCTGATGCCAAGGAATGTCCGTCACATCCAACGGAATCCGGATGTTGCCTCTATTCAAGGACAGACCTGCGTAAATTCCAAAACGACGTGTGCTGTCAAGCGAGGGAGGGCTTTCCGAAAGCAACCTGATTTGTTTGGTTGATTCTCCTCCGATGTGAATCGGCACAGTCTCGCTCATGTGTTCCACGGTTACAAATCCCTCGACCGGTTGCGTATTTCGAATGGCAAACCTGGTCTCATAGCGTGTTGTGCCATCTTCGTCGTCCGACAGTCTTGCAATCGACGCTCGAGAGGCGACAAAACCGGGAACAGCCGAAGCTGTAATCCAGTCGGTGAGGAAGGGATGCACCTCGATTTCGTGCTCATTTGCGATCGCAATCAGATCATCGAATGTAAATGTTTTTCCAGAAAATTTTGTTCGAATCGATTCGAGCCATGCCAAAGCTTTTTCGGCGTCTTGCTCATACCGGTGAAATGCCTCTGCAATTTTTTCGACCTTCAGCAATGCAAGTGCAAGGTCGTTTCGATGTCCCCTGCCGGTTGGCAGATCAGCTAACGAAATTCTTTCCATGCGTTCGATAACGGAATCTCTACGTGCATACGCGTATTCTTGGTCTTGGAGTCTAGATCGGTAAATCGAATGTTCAGCAGAGCTAGGATCGATCGCATACAAAGGATGTACAACTGCCATTCTTAGGAACGGAATTGCAGCGTAGACGGAAAACCAACTAGCATCGCTTCTCATTGGCATGTATTTCGAAAGTAGCGAGAGTGTAAAGTGATGTAGCAGTTCGGATTGATGCCCCGATGCTACAGTTGCGTGAGACCAATAATGCATGTGTATGGTGTGAAAGATATTGTCTGTGCCTAGCCCGTTACTAAAGAATTGCGCGAACCGAACAAATTTAAGTCTTGGTTCTAGTTCTCTTTTTAGCATTAGGCCGATGCGAGCGACGGGATAGCCGCGCTCCTTCAACAACATCGTTCCAGACAATGCATTGAGGGAATCCATGCGCCATCCCCCACCAATAGTTCGCAAGCGGTTTGGCACTTCGACAATCGAGAACGTTTGATGTGGAGGATGCAGCCCGTGTCGCCTAACTCTTGTAGCGTTTCAACTAACTCCTGTTCTAGGTCTTCGCGCACGCGCTTCGGTAGGCGCATGTTCTTGTCATGTCGAGCATGAAGAAACACGGAGAAGTTAATTCCTTCGATTTCCGCAGTAGCCTTGGTGAATTCGGAGGCAAAAAATGCGAATTCCGATACAGGCACATTGGACTGCACTTTGTATTCATTCAAGGATGAATTTGCTTTGGGATGCACACATGTTCCTGCCAATTGCCATGAAGAGTTGGTAAGCTCAACGGATTCAAGTCGAGCTCAAAAAAGTCTCGGGTGCTGTTTCTTTCGCCATACCGTTCGTTCATAAGACCTGGAATGGGGTACCAATACGAACCCGGCATTAGGGCTACATAGCGGCTCTCAAATAGAGAGGCATCGGTTCCAAATGAACGAGTCGCCTCGAGGCTCCACGCGGAGTCAAGCGTATAGTCAAAGGGAGCGTCTAGGTAACCAAATCGCGAGTTCGGTACGCCGTTGGCAATAATTCGAAGCTGTTACGCTACATTTGGCTCGAGTGATAGTCGAGGTGTTACTTTCAAGATTCCGTTTTCAAAAGAAAAATCGTGGATCCATATCGGCGTTGAGTTCAATGGCTTGCAATCCTCATGCCTGGGTTGAATGTGAATGTCAGATTGCTCGGGCTTTTGTTCGATGTCTACGATGAAGTCAACGAGAAGATCAATTACTAACAGCCGCCCCGGATCAATCTGAACATTGCCTCGAATCCTTTTCATGTCCACCACAGCATGAAGTTCGTAGGTTTGATGAGCTTGGCGCCACGCGGCTTCTTCGTTTCTTTGCTGTAGGACGTTGTTTCCAGAGACCGCAACCGTTCCCAAAACAATCACAGAGAGACTAGCAGCAAAAGCTGCTGTAGGAATCCTAGAAGGATTGTCTGATCGACGATATGCCATCACTGCACTGATAGTCAACAATGCTGCAAGCCCCAGCATGTTCCGATTCGTCACCATTAGTGAGGTCAGTGGACGGGAAACTCGGGAAGAATGTCTGATACGAAGAGAGTATCGTTCGAGGATGGAGAAACTAGATGCAAGAATGCAAACGGAGTGGTCAATACAAGGAAACACCACAAGCCCATTCCCAATAGACCTAGCACAAGTGTCGCGAGTCGGTTCCGAAAGAGACAATTGAGCAAGACCACATATGAACACCAAAAAAGCAATGTAACTGGTGCGTCGACGAAAAGTAGATTGAAGATGGAATGAAGCTGTAGTGAGCCACCAAATTCCAAGCGTGCCCATTGCGCGCCCAATCCGAAGGTCTGCATAGCCAAAATGTTTAGAGCGACAATGACCCAGAGAAGTCCAGTGCAGCCAACTACTCGGCCCGCCAGATACTCAAGGTTACTGAGCGGTCTTGACTCCAATACTTCCGCAATGCGTGCACGTGCATGTCGCTGGTCGACATCGAACAAGAGAAGCAGTGCAGCGATTTGAAAAATGAAGAAGTAAGTTGGGTCTATGTTCCCAAGAAGGTAGAGAGGCGTTGCCCCAACGAAACTAGGCGAATAGGGAGCAACGTAAGATTGGACGATGCACGAAATCACGTAGGGTGCGATTGCCAGCAACGTCAGAAAAACTGCTGTCACTCGGAATCGCAGTAAGCGTTTCATTGCTCGAATTTCGGCGAGTGCGACTTGAAGGATGTTTCGGGCTAACCTGTTCATCGCTGCTATTAGCCTAATGTGGTGAATGACATGTCGTACGATGCCCTTCGGATGCGCTAGCTCATTTAGAATACACGCCACTTACCTGCGGAGTTAGGAATGCAAAACGCCGCAGATTGGTCGTATACCCGTAGTCTCTTACATACATAAGAGCCTTGTCGGTCGTTTTTCATCGAATACAGGCTTGTATTCAACGCTCTTTCAACTTGAGGTAAGCGACACATCCATGACTGACATAAAGCTTGACGACATTCGTGCTTCGCACGAACGCATCAAGGGTCGAATCGTTAACACCCAATTTTCAAGATCGGAAACGCTGTCGAGCCAAACTGGCTGCGATCTTTCATTCAAGTTTGAGAACCATCAGTTCACGGCATCGTTCAAGGAGCGGGGCGCACTCAATAAGCTGCTCTTGCTCTCGGATGATCAACGCAAGCACGGTGTTGTTGCTGCCTCCGCTGGAAACCATGCTCAGGCACTTGCAAGACACGGGCAACTTCTGGGAATTCCTGTTCATGTAGTAATGCCTAAATTTACTCCTAACACCAAAGTCGAACATACCAAAGTCTTCGGTGCGAAAGTAACAATTCACGGAGAAAACGTGGACGGTTCGATGGACCTCGCACAGGATCTCTCGTCCGAGTATTCCTACACGCTCGTGCATCCATTCGACGACATCGACGTAATTGAAGGGTCAAGGAACCATAGGCTCTAGAGTTGCTGGAACAAGACAACTCTATAGACACGATAGTAGTTCCCATTGGAGGAGGGGGACTGATTTGTGGAATAGCTGCAGCAGTAAAGCAGATCAAGCCGTCGGTACGGGTAATTGGCGTGCAAGTCGATACGTTCAATACAGCATATGCGCACTTTCATCGCCTCGATCCTACAGAGCATCGATCAGCTCTCACAATCGCTGAAGGCATTGCCGTGAAACGGCCCGGAGAAGTTACCCGGCCATTGCTGATGTCGCTGTTGGACGATGTGGTGCAGGTGACTGAGCAACAAATCGAAACGGCGATTTTCACCTTGTTAGAGATCGAAAAGACAGTTGTCGAAGGTGCTGGAGCAGCGAGTTTGGCAGCTGTAATGGCACATTCAGATGTGGCGCGTGGACGTACTGCTCTCATCGTGTCTGGCGGAAACATCGAGATGATGACTCTATCCGCGGTGCTTCAAAGAGGTCTAGTGCGCAAGAATCGCCTCGTCAGATTGCGGGTTGTGTTGCCCGATGTGCCAGGCTCACTCGCCAAGCTAGCGCAGCACCTGGGTCTATTGGATAGCAATATCGTCGATATCGTTCACCGCAGGACGTTTCACTCCTCAACAGTTGGTGCACAGCCGCTAGACATATCGCTGCACCTTTGCAGCGAAGAGGAATCGGAGTTCGTGCTAGATTCGCTTCGAAAGCAAGGCTACGAAGCGTCCATTCTTGTCAACTGAGACCTGTCTACCAAGTATCGATATAGGGATACTTCTTTTCCGTTCTTGGCTGCTGGGGTGGCAGTCGTTTCAGACTGCTAGCAATCCAGCTCCGTGTATCTGCGGGATCAATGACATCATCCAATCCCCCGCCAACTCCTGCGTTGATTGCTTTTGCACCTTCATACGCGCGAGCAACTCTTCTCTCAAATTCGATGCGTCGTTTTTCGGGATCTTCGATTGCCGCCAATTCCTTTCTAAACCCGAGCTTCACAGATCCTTCTATGTTCATGCCTGCAAACTCAGCTGTTGGCCAAGCAACTGTGAAGAAGCCAACTAGCGAACTCGCTCCGCACATTGCCTGAACACCTAGACCATACGCCTTGCGTACTACAACGCCGAAGAGAGGGGTAGTTAGGTTCGCACCGGCGTTAAACATGCGCACGCAATGCCGCACTAGAGCAGTCTTTTCTACGTCTGGACCAACCATCATTCCAGGACAATCCATCAGACTGAGTACAGGAATGTCGAACGCATCGCAGAGCTGAATAAATCGAGCTCCTTTATCTGCGCCATCGGAGTCGATCGCGCCTGCGAGGTGGTGAGGGTTGTTTGCAATTACGCCCATCGGCTTGCCTTCCACTCGAATGAATGCAGTGATGACCCCAATCCCAAATTTCTCGCGGATTTCCAGCACCGATCCGACATCTGCAATCGTATGTACGATATCTTTCATGTCGTATAAGCGAAGACGGTTTTCAGGGACCACGTGCCGGAGTTTTCGCTGGTCGTGGGATTCCCAACCCTTCACATCTCCCTGAAAGTAGGAAAGGTATTTTTTAGCAAGTTGAACCGCGTCCGCCTCGTCTCTTGCCAAGATGTCCACAACGCCGTTCGGCACCTGGAACGACATGGGGCCGACTTCTTCGGGAGTGTAGATTCCCAGGCCGCCTCCTTCGATCATGGCTGGTCCGCCCATCGCCACAGTAGTTCGTTCGGTTGCAATGATGACGTCACAACATGCAACAAGCGCTGTGTTGCCAGCAAACGTTCTGCCATTGATCACACTAATTAGTGGAACAAGACCAGACAGCTTCGAAAATTGCGTGAAGGTGTGGGTATCAAACGCCACTCCCGGACCTCGGCTGTCGTCCCCTGGTCGACCGCCACCACCTTCTCCAAACAATATGAGTGGAATCCTGAACCGACTGGCCAGTTCGAACATTCTGTCCTGCTTGTAGTGGTTACGACCGCCTTGTGTGCCTGCTAATACTGTGTAGTCGTAGTGAACCAACATGGTTCGAGCGGCGTCTTCTCCAAACAGCTCTGCATTTACTGTTCCGATACCAGCTATCAATCCGTCTGCTGGCGTATTTTTGCGCAGTGTCTCCATGTCGTGCCGACTGTGCTGTCGGGCGACAATGAGCGGCCAATACTCTTTGAAGCTATCTGGATCCATGAGTTCTGCGATGTTCTCGCGAGGCATCCGATAGCCACGCGAGTAACGCTTGGCAACGGCTTCAGGTCTGTTCTCGTCCTCAACGTAAGCATGCCGTTCATAGGTGAGTTTGAGATCGTCGCGGATGTGGTCGAGGTCGATCTCTTCGACACCTTCTGAGGTACGGTCAGAAATCTCTGACCGCTCGACAAATACGATTGGGAATCCCTCTCTCACTACATCGCCTGGAGCCATGGTCACTTTGCGTACTACGCCGTCGTGCTCTGCAGGGATGACATGCTCCATTTTCATCGCTTCTACGACCGCAACTTGCTGGCCTTGCGCTACTTCGCCACCTTCGGTGACGTCTATTGACACGATGGTTCCTTGAATCGGCGAACTCAAACCCGTTGCGCCCTCCATTTCGGGGATCAGCTCGCCAGAGGTGGGAGCACCGTCCTGCTGTTGCTCTTCTGCCTTGATCTTTGCGTCGTGGTCGAACAACGCAAGCGGATCACTTGTATCCACACGAGCACCTGCGAATCCATCGCCGTCGGATGGAGAAGGTGGGCTGGATGGCAAGCGACTTTGGCCTGTCTGGGTAGGACGAGCGAGTGTCTCTATGTTGTCGTCTACCCATCGAGTTGTTGTCTTCCCCGCCGCAAAGTCCTCATGGGCGATGATGTTCTGCAGAAACGAAATATTCGTCTCCACTCCGTCAATGCGGAATTCTGCTAGCGCACGCAGGCTCCTTCTGGCTGTGTCTTCGATCGTGGATCCTCTAACGATCACTTTTGCCAATAGAGAATCAAAATTGACGGATGTGGCGTAGCCTGTGTAACCCATGCCATCAGTTCGGACACCAGGGCCGCTAGGTGCGTCGTAAACGTGTAGTGTGCCGCTAGAGGGTAGTACATTGCCATTCGTCAGCATTTGCTCCATATTCACGCGAGCCTGGATTGCAAAGCCGCTGCACTCTCGTGGTTGCTCCAATTCAAGCTCGGCAAGTGTCTTGCCGCTTGCGATAAGTAGCTGAGACTGCACAAGGTCCACACCCGTTACTTCCTCGGTTACGGTGTGTTCAACCTGCAATCTGGCATTTGTCTCTATGAAGTAAATGCGTTCGCCACACACCAAGAATTCGAATGTCCCCAAGCTCAAGTAGCGAGCGTGTTCAGCAAATCGGATGGCGGCGTCAATGAGCTTATTGCGGATCTCTTCTTTTAGTCCCGGTGCTGGAGCCACTTCGACTACTTTTTGGTGTCGTCGTTGTGCGCTGCATTCTCGTTCTAGAAGATGGCTAACCGCACCGGTTCCATCTCCAATGACTTGCACTTCGACATGTCTAGCGTGAGAGACTAGCTCCTCGGCATACAGAGTTTCATTGCCGAATGCCGCTTTGGCCTCCGAACTAGCTCTGGCAAAAGCTTCCTCAAGGTCCTCAAGTTGGAAGACCATGCGCGAACCACGTCCGCCGCCGCCAGCCACTGCCTTCAAAATGATTGGGTTTCCCTCCAGCTGTTTGTGGAATTGGGCGGCCTGCTCGCAGGAAGTGGGAGAACTGGTGCCTTTCACGACAGGAATGTCAATTTGTGACGCGACTTGGCGGGCTTTGGATTTGTCGCCAAACAGTTCTAGCGTTTCCGGTCGTGGACCGACGAACTCAATGCCTTTGTCTAAGGCGAGTCGTGCAAAATCAGCATTCTCAGCTAGAAAACCGTAGCCAGGATGTATGGCATCGCAATTGGAGTCTCGGGCGGCCGAGACGATGTTGGTCGCATTTAGGTAGGCAGACGCTCCTATTCCTGGAAGTTGTAAGGCCTCATCGCAAACAATCCTGTGAATGCAATCTCCGTCGTCCTCCGAGTAGACAGCCGTAGTCTCGATTCCAAGGTCTGCGGCGGCCCGTGCGATTCGAACAGCGATTTCGCCCCGATTTGCAATAAGCAGTCGTTTCACAAGAGCCCACAACCCTCAAAATCGCCATTTTATTTGAGTGAAAGGGATAACTGCTGCGCTCACGTAGGTATGGAGGTGTCAAGCCTATAATCTTGATGACGATTCAGCTTGCTCATTGTTCAACACTGTGCCAGGCCTTCTCTGTTAGTTCATTCCCTTCAATTTGAGGGCCCAAAACATTCATCCACCACTTGAAATAACGCTCCAAATGTCCGAGTAATCGACCAATTGAACGCGAACGCGCGCAGGTTCATTAAGGACAGTTGGCAAACGCCAATGGCGTTCCTTGTCATTGCAAGCATTGCCGTTCCCATAGGTCTCTCCACCTGGCAAGCGTTGATAAACAACTATGCCGTTGAGCAGGTGGGATTCACGGGTCTCGAAAACGGCCTTATGCAAAGTTTTCGGGAAGTACCTGGATTTCTAGCGTTTACGACGGTGTTCTTTCTTCTCGCCATGCGAGAACAGACATTTGCCGTCTTAGCCCTTGCAGCTTTTGGATTGGGAGTAACGATCACTGGCTTGTTGCCCAGTGTGATTGGTCTTTACTGCTCCGTCGTTTTGATGTCCTTTGGCTTTCATTACTTTGAGACAGTAAAGCAGTCTCTCTCGTTACAGTGGCTACCCAAGGACCAGGCACCTAGACTGCTCGGCAAGCTACTCTCCATAAGTTCAATCGCTGCTCTTCTCACATTCCTCTGCATCCTGGCTCTCATCGAAGGTCCCAAGTTGTTCGGATATGAAGGATTGGATTTTCTACCCATATTCGCGGTTGCGGGCGGAATTGTGTTGGCTTTGGTGGTCTACTTGCAACTTGCCTTTCCCAAGATCGAAAGCAGTGTTCCTCAGCGTAAGCACCTCGTGATGCGAGCCCGCTATTGGCTGTATTTCGTGCTTACTTTCTTTTCTGGTGCTCGTCGGCAGATATTTGTGGCTTTTGCGGGGTTCCTGCTTGTCGAGAAGTTTGGCTACAGCCTTACAAACATCACGGTATTGCTTCTAGTGAATCACTTTTGTACTTGGCTATTTGCGGAACGAATTGGAAGACTAATAGGAGTAATTGGCGAAAAACGCGCACTGACCATTGAGTATGTAGGCCTTGTCTTCGTGTTCATAGGTTACGCGTTTGTAGATTCGGCGGTGGTGGCGGGAGGTCTTTATGTCGTCGACAATCTCATGTTCGCCTTGGCAATCGCAATAAAGACATATTTCCAGAAAATCGCAGATCCAGCCGATATAGCGGGAACTGCCAGCGTAGCATTGACCATAAATCATGTACTCGCGGTCATCATTCCCGCAGTGTTGGGATTCGTGTGGCTGTCTTCGCGCAGTGCCGTGTTTCTCATTGGAGCTGGACTTGCTCTCATATCGCTGTGTCTGTCGCAATTGATTCCGCGTCAACCCCGCGTTGGGAATGAGTATGTTCTAATCGGGAATTCAACTTCGCGAGATGGTGTAGACAAGAGTGCTTAGGACTTTGAAGAATCGCGCTGCTGCAGAGCACGGTTGCCATTTAAACGTAAGAACGTGTAGATCTACTACCACGGGAACGCCACAGAGGTCGTACACCGTAGTAGCTGACAAGCTCAATTCTCAGATTCTGGTCAATTGGCTGTAGCACCAGACACGCGAGGTCAGAACTTCTATCGCGAGGACCGCGCACTGCAGGTTCTGTTGCCTCTTTACTTGGGTAGCGAACTAGCGAATTTTCTAGCTCCCCACTTGAACACACTTGGGCACCGTGCAGCTAACGATCTCGACGAGCACGCAATGCTCGCCAACGCCCATCCACCTGTGCTGCACACTCGAGACCGTTTCGGTCGTGACCAGGATTGGATTGAATACCACCCTTCCTATCGAGTTCTCGAACGAGCTGCTTTCGACGAGTTTCAAATCCACGCGATGAGCCATCGTGGTGGAGTGTTCGATTGGACGGACCCGTTGCCCCTAGTGGCGAAACATGCCTTTACGTACCTCTTCAATCAAGCCGAGTTTGGCTTAGGTTGTCCAATCAATGTGACAGATTCCGCGGCGCATCTAATTCGGAAATTCGGCTCGCAGGAAATTCAAGACCGGTTTCTTCCGCGAATGCTCTGTAGCACCGGTGACGATCATTGGCAGGGAGCACAGTTCATTACGGAACAAGAAGGTGGATCGGACGTCGGAACGATAGAGACACGGGCTGAGCGATTTAGAGCCAGGTGGCGAATTTACGGAGAAAAGTGGTTCTGTTCCAACGCGGACGCTGAAGTCGTCACATTGCTCGCACGTCCTTCTGGAGCTCCAGAGGGAACTCAGGGATTGGGTCTTTTCGTTGTGCCGCGAACGTTGGATTCAGGAGAGAGAAACAACTACCGCATCGTTAAGCTAAAGGACAAGCTTGGCACGCGCTCCATGGCTAGCGGCGAAATCACATTTGAAGGGGCCGAAGCCTATCAGTTGGGCGAATTGGGGAAGGGATTCCGTCACATGGCGGAGATGATCAATTGGTCTCGTCTTTCCAATGGCGTCAAATCCTCTGCCTTGATGAGGCGGGCTGTGCACGATGCCCGTACTGTCGCGCAATCTCGCGAGGTCTTCGGACACAAGATTGCGAATCTCCCACTGGGAAAGCGACAGCTACTGAAGCTATCGCTTCCGGCAGAGCAGGCATTGTCCATGTGGATGTTTGTAGCCTCCGTTCTTGACGCCGCTGAAAAAACAGATTCGAAATGCGGGATTGATTTCGAAAAGTGCGCTCGGCTGGCCACACCCGTATTGAAGATGCGCGCAACGCGTGACGCGAGGTCGGTCACATCGGATGCCATGGAGATGCGAGGTGGCTGCGGCTATATTGAAGAGTTCGTAAATCCGAGACTCGTGCGAGATGCGCTGCTCGGTTCTATTTGGGAAGGCACTACCAACATAATTGCCATAGATGTTGTGCGTCGTGCTATTAGCCGAAGTGATTGTCTACGAGCATATGTCGACGTTCTTAGGGAACGTCTAAACGCCCTACGCCGCATTGACTCGCGATACGTCGCTGAACTCGCCACTTGGCTGGACCGCTGTGCGGAATTTGCACTTCAAGTCGCAAAGAGTGAAGAGGAGCAGCATTACCGGCAAGTTGCCTCAGCGCTCTATCACGTTTGCACAGCAATATTAATGGCTTGGGAGGCACATGAGACGGGCTACGGCAGCCGCTTGCTATGGTCCCGACTAGTTGTCGACCACCGGCTTGCAGAATATACGCCGGTTCAAAAACGGCCATCCAGTGACGAATTGATCGACCTCTTGGTGGGGGATAAAGACGTAGACGTCGACGACGCTGATGTTCTGCTTCGAAGTTCGCGGCTTTAACCCGCGCACTATCTAGCGATGGCATGCTATATATTCAGCGTGGGGTTTGTGCGACGTCGCTGAGATATCACAGATCGCGATCGCCATACGTATCTTGTCATCGGTGCCAATGTCGATCCGAAACTTTCTAGTCGCTACACTTTCTAAACTGATTGAAGGTCAAAGAAATTTGGTTGCCGTAGACCCACTTGTCGCATAAGGAGATTGAAGTGGCCAGAACTGTCAACATTCCTCCTTTAGCCCAGTGCATACTCGTTCCGGGACTAGCCGTTGCCTTTCACTTCCTCATCATTCGTCCGCTTGTTTTGCCATTTGTATGTTGTTCTGGAGACTACGTGTGTGAAATTGGCTATGCAATGGGGGTTGAGCTTCCATTTTGGCTATGTGTTGTGGCGACCGCTTGGTTGTTGTTCCGGAAACCTCGAAATACACCACAGCTTGGTTGAAAGCACCAGATTTGTAAGTACGGACTAAAAAGAAGGAAGCTCATCCTCGGTAGCCGCTGACGAGACGCTCGTAGTAGCTGTCGGCTAGCAACGAATTGTGCGTTCCTTGGTTTACAACACGTCCCTCGTCGAGTACGACAATCAAGTCGGCGTTTCGAACGGTCTTCATGCGGTGAGCAATTGAAACAACTGTTGCCGTTTTCCCAAGTTCGACCAGCGCTTTTTCTACGGCTTCTTCGCTTGCCGCATCCAATGAGCTCGTTGCCTCGTCCAACAAATAGACCGAAGGATTGATCAATATTGCTCGGGCAAGGCTAATCCGTTGCTTTTGCCCTCCCGATAAACGAGCTCCAACTTCCCCCAAATCGGTTTGGTAACCCTCCGGAAGTTCCTCTATGAATTCGTGGGCGTATGCCAATTTGCTCGCCCGTTTTATCTCATCGATAGACGCATTTGGCATTCCATAGGCGATGTTTTCTGCCACGGTTCCCGAGGTAAGCATCTCGGCCTGAGGGACAAAGCCAAATCGCGCGCGCCATTCCTCATGCGTGAATTTGGAAAAGGGCACTCCATTTGCAAGGATGTCCCCGGAATCCGGTTCGACAATTCTCAGCAAAATTTTGAAAATTGTTGACTTTCCAGAGCCAGACATTCCGACAATTGCTACATTGCTTCGTGCGGGGAGTATCAGCCGGATGTTTTCGAGAGCTCTAGAGTTGCGAGTTGGATAGGTATAGCAAATGTCACGTAGTTCTAAATCGCATTCGCGTGGAATTTTGTCGTCGCTTCCTTCGATTTCGGGAAGGGGAAGCTGCAAGATTTCAATGAGCTTCTGGGCACGACCCAAAGCAACGCTAAAGGTTGTGATCAGCGATGCCACACCGCTGCCGCTGCCGATGATTCGTATTGCAAAAAAGGCAAACGCTATCGCAGTGCCTACGGTCAGTTCATTCGATGCGATCAGGCTCAACCCGTAGGAAGCTGCGCCAATCAGAATTGAGATGGAAATTAAGCGAAAGACACTGAAAATTAGGATCTGAAGCCGCTCTTGAGCAAGCATGTAACGTTTGACTTCGTTCGTGAAGTCTGCAAATGTCGCTGTCTCACGCCGAATTTGATTGAAGGCATAGACAATGTCTCGGGATCTAAACGTCTCGCCTGCGTGCCTACCAGACTGTGCCTCAGCCTTTTGCAGACGTTCGCCAAATTTCCTGAGGATTGGTGAAAACGCCAGAATTGGAAGTGCGATAAAGATTGCAATTCCCACAGCCATGATGGTCAATCTAGGACTGACGTAAATTGCGCCGCCAAGTGCTCCGACCAGACCCACTACCACCGAGAGTGCGGTCGGAATTGTCATACCAATGAAGTTTCCTAGCTGAGCCGTGTCCGCTATGACTCGAGTCTGCAGTTCTCCACTCGACTCTTCGTCAATAATCGAGTCGCCATGCTGCATTACTCGTTGGAATACACTAATCCGAATATTTCGGATGTAGTTGGCGCCGGCCCATGCAATCGTGTATTGAGCTATGCCACTAATAGCCGTGACGATCGCAACTACAAGAACAATTAGCAGCCCAAAATCTGCAATGGTTTGGAGAATTTCCGAATTCGCCAACACGAGGTCCAGACGTGCGTTGATAATCAAGCCAATAGACAGAAAGCCCAGCGTTACAAGCCCTGTTGCTGCGTATGCAAATACCAAATACCACTTGTAGGGGCTAATAAACGGCCAAAACGCCTGAACGAAGTCTCGAACTGAAGGGCCCGAACGCGGCATCTGACCTCGTCCCTGCCGAAAGAAAAATCCTCTACCAAATTGTCTGGTGTTCTCTGTCATGCGTTCTCTTGATTGTTTGCATTGAGATTTTGCACTCAAACAACGCCTCTTACCCTAGTTCCTCTCTGAATCGAAACTCGTCCAAAGATTCTGGATTCTCAAGTGCAGATGTGTTTGCAATGTCTCTTCCATGCACGACATCTCGTACAGCGATTTCGGCAATCTTCCCAGAGCGGGTTCTTGGAATGTCGGTTACCTGCAGAACTACCGCAGGTACGTGCTTTGGCGAGGCATTGGTTCGAATCCGTTGCTTGATTGTGGATGTCAGCTCGGAGTCAAGCTTAATCCCCTTTACAAGAACTACGAACAACACTATGCGGGTATCTCCGTCCCAGCTCTGGCCGATGCAGAGTGCTTCTGACACTTCTTTCATTGATTCCACCTGGCGATAGATTTCCGCGGTGCCAATTCGAACTCCTCCTGGATTTAACAGCGCATCGCTCCGCCCGTAGATGATTAATCCTTGGGTGTCCGAAACTCGCTCCGCAAAATCTCTGTGTGCCCATACGTTTGGATACATCTCAAAGTAAGCGGATCGGTATTTCTCGTCATTCGGATCGTTCCAAAAGCCAATGGGCTTGCTAGGAAACGACTTCTTGCACACCAACTCGCCCTTTGTTCCTCGGATTGAGTTTGCGTTTTCGTCGAACACATCGACATCCATGCCAAGGCCTGGTCCTTGAATCTCTCCCCTATATACAGGCAACCACGGTATGCCAAGTTCAAAACAGGAGATGAGGTCCGTTCCCCCTGAAATAGAAGCCAATTGCACGTCTCTTTTGATGTTGGAGTAAATGTAATCGAACGACTCCGGCAAGAGCGGCGAACCCGTCGAGAGAACAGTTTGCAGCGGTTCAAAGCTTCCAGAGTCGATTGGCCGCACGCTCTCTTTCTGCAGAGTCGAGTAGTACTTTGCGCCCGCTCCGAATTCAGTTAATTCGTTGGATTCGATGAGATCCGGCAACAAGCCTGGGCTTGGGAAAAAAGGCGAACCGTCGTAGAGAACGATTGTGGCGTCGCTGGCCAGCGCCGATACCAGCCAATTCCACATCATCCAACCACACGTAGTGAAGAAGAAGATCCGTGAGGAACTATTGACGTTTACGTGCAACTGGTGCTCCTTCATGTGCTGCAGAAGCGTTCCGCCCGCACCGTGAACTATGCATTTTGGTTTGCCGGTTGTTCCGGACGAGTACATGATGAAGAGGGGATGGTTGAAGGGCAACTGCGTGAAATCCCATGTCGTCTCCGATCTCTTCCACACTTCATCAAAGTCGTCGCTGGTCTCGCTCAACAATCGCAGAAGGATTGTGTCTTCAATGCTAGGTATGAGTTTCTTCAACCTCAGTGCGTTTGCCGCTACCTCGAACTCCTTACCGTTGTAGCGATAGCCATCCACCGATATGAGCAGTTTCGGTGAAATCTGGCTGAATCGATCGAATGCGCCCTGATATCCAAAGTCCGGCGAACAGGATGACCAGATAGCGCCAATGGTGGCAGTACCAAGCATTGCAATTACGGTCTCGGGCACGTTAGGCATGTAACCAGCGACACGGTCGCCTTTTCGAATTCCTCGCTCTTTAAGTTCCGCAGCAAACTGGATTGATTTGGTATACAACTCGCCAAAACTTAGTGAGCGCATCTGCCCCGACTCCACCAACGAAAGGACTGCGGTTGAGTCATCGCGTCGACGGAGCATGTTCTCTGCGTAGTTGAGAGTTGATTCTGGAAAGAAGCGGCTTGAGAGGAAGTCTTCGCCATCTATGAGCACTTCGCCTTTGCGGCTGCCTATGACATTAAGGAAGCCCCACGCATGTCCCCAAAATTCCGCTCGATTCTCTACGGACCAGCGATGAAGAGACTGGTAATCGGGTGGTTCAAACCCCACCGATCTGCCGAATCTGGTCAAGTTGCAATCAGCGACTCTTGATTCGGAGGGCTCCCACAGAAGCGTAGACACTATTTTCGAAGGCCTGATGCTTTGGCAATATGCAAGAATACGAAACTTTACGAGTCCTTGTGTCACCAGCACTGTTGCATGAACCGCAATCTCTACAAACGCATTGCTGCGACTTTCGAAAAAGCAGCTCATAAGACGTGCATCCGCACGAGCCGAGGCAATTGGACCTATGGTCGGTTATGTGAATGTGTGGAACGAACCACGGGCGCCCTGCAGACCGTTGGTATAGCCGCTGGTGACCGAGTGTTAGTTCAATGTGGTAAGTCTCCCGAGTCGCTCGCGTTGTATTTGTCTTGTCTTCAAATAGGTGCTGTTTACGTGCCGCTCAACACGGCATACACGGAGCGAGAACTGCAGTACTTCATCAAGGATACAGATCCTTCACTAATTGTGTTGGAAAGCCAACCAAAAACAACAGGGAAATTGCCTCGTCCCGTTTGGAGCGTCGACGATAACGGGCACGGGACTCTCAACGAACACGTAGCCAAGGCCTCACGGTTTAGGGGAGTAGCTCGGGTCGCTGAAGACGACATTGCTGCAATTCTCTACACTTCGGGAACGACTGGCAGGTCCAAGGGTGCAATGCTCACGCACGGAAATCTTGAATCGAACGCCGACGTCCTCATTGATTATTGGGGCTGGGAATCCTCCGACGTCTTGCTCCATGTATTGCCCATCTACCACGTGCACGGATTGTTCGTCGCAATCCACTGTGTGCTGCTTACTGGAACAGAGATGATCTGGCATGAAAGGTTTGATTCAGATCGTGTGATAGCGGATTTGCTCGAGAGCACAGTTCTCATGGGTGTGCCAACGCACTACATCCGTCTACTGAATCGCTCTGGGTTTGACAGGAAGTGTGTTGGCAATATGCGACTTTTTATTTCGGGATCGGCGCCCTTGTCGGCAAAGACGTTTCATGAGTTTGAGAAACGAACGGGGCTTCGAATTCTCGAACGATACGGCATGAGTGAGACTCTGATGAACACGTCGAATCCCCTCAATGGAGACAGAATCGCGGGAACCGTGGGATTTCCCTTGCCAGGCGTGCAATTACGAATCACAGACGATAGCGGCCAACCTCGAACGAATGGTGAAGTAGGCGGGATTGAACTCAAGGGACCTAACGTATTCAAAGGGTACTGGCGTATGCCCGATCGAACGGCACTCGAGTTCGCCTCGGATGGTTATTTCAAAACGGGAGACGTTGGGTTTCAAGATACGCAGGGTAGGGTATCCATAGTTGGGAGAGAGAAGGATGTAATCATTAGTGGAGGCTTGAATGTGTACCCCGCAGAAGTTGAAGACGCAATCGAGCAAATGGACTCAGTTTTGGAAACTGCGATTGTTGGTGCTTCTCACGCCGATTTCGGCGAGGGTGTAGTTGCGGTTGTAGTAGCCGAACAACCCA
The DNA here is from genome assembly GCA_965205545.1 of Candidatus Azotimanducaceae bacterium. GTDB lineage: Bacteria > Pseudomonadota > Gammaproteobacteria > Pseudomonadales > Azotimanducaceae > Bin55. The sequence goes on from OZ242170.1 coordinate 266,541, forward strand.
TTGCGTTGTCTTCGCTAGACAGTTTCCTCAAAGACCGACTGGCTCGATACAAGCATCCCAGAGCACTGTGTCAGGTAGAGAACCTTCCCAAAAACGCGATGGGAAAAGTTCAAAAAAACGTTCTAAGAGAGCGAGTTGCCGGCATCTTCTCTGAATCGCAGGACGAACGCAAATAGAGCGCATCGCGTTAATCGCTTTAATCTATAGGCTAGGCCCCATTTGATTGGGCTAGAAACTAACCCCCTTGAAGTTCCACGAATCGACGATACGGACCGTCTTCTCTTTGCATCAACGTTTCGTGATCCCCAATATCTTTGATCTCGCCCTCATCCATGAACACAATGCTGTCCGCTCGTCGGATCGTGGACAACCGATGGGCAATCACGATCACAATGCGATCATCCGACAAGTCGCGTAGTTTTCTAACGAGTTCGTTCTCTGTTTGAGGATCCAACGCTGCGGTAGGCTCGTCGAGAATCAATACGCGCGTGTCCCGGACTAGCCCCCTCGCGATCGATAGGCGTTGTTGTTGCCCAACGGAGAGATTGTCCCCAGACTTCCCGAGGACATGATCAATGCCGTCAGGTAGTTCCTCGATGAATTCCATGCACCCAGCTGTCGTGAGAGCGTCGATCATTTGTTCTTCCGTAGCGTCCGGATTGGCTAGAAGGAGATTTGAACGGATGGATTCTGACAAGAGCATGTGTTCCTGATAGACGTAGGAAACTTGATTGCGCAACGATTCGATGTTGAAGTCATCGATATTCTGTCTGTCGAATCGCACTTCTCCTTGTGTGGGGCGCAAAAACCCTGGAATGAGATACGCGAGGCTAGTCTTGCCCGAGCCAGTAGGACCAACGAGAGCGACTAGCTGATTCATGTCCAGATCAAGATTGATATGGTGCAGCGCATCACGACCGTCGGGATACTTGTAGGAAATATTGCTGAGGCTTATCTTCCTTCGGACGATGGGAAGATCAGGTTTGCCGTCGTGGCGGTCTCCATCGACCTCATAGTCCAAAAAGAAGAACACTCTTCGTGCTGCCGCGGCTTGATCTTGAAGATTTACCCAAATGCGCCCAATGCCCGAGAAAATCCCGCGAAGCTGAATGTACATACCGAACAGTGCAGCAAAGTCACCAACAGTCATCTTCCCCTCGATCACTAGATTGGTTACAAGCCAAGCCATATAGAAGCCAATTGGCCACTGCGCTATTTCTATGGCGATCCCGATCCCTACCCATACAACGAGATTCAGTCGTTCGCGCCAATAGGCATGAGCACTTTTCTTTGCAAAGCGTTCCTTCTCTTCCTCCATCCCACCTAGGCTCTGGACTGCTGTGATGTTGTCCATTGCCTCTTCCATGGCATTTGTTGTCGCCGAACCTGCGGCTCTTTGATTTTGGCTGACTCGACGTATGTGCTTTGAGAAGGGAATCGCTGCAAAAAAGGTTACAGGGAACATCACGGCGCACAGCAAAATATGCGAGAACTCGGCTAGGTGGCCATACGTCCATTGAAGTTGATAGAACGTTAGACCAAGAGATACGAGGAGAAAGAATGGGGCAAACGTCAATTCGGTAATGCATGTGTAGACCATTGGGGTGTCGTAAAGGACACGGTAGATGCGATCGCCTATGCGCTGATCGTCGACTGTGGACATGCGCGATCGTATGAGTCTGACAAATAGGCTGCGTCTGAGTCCATTCACCACGCGTTGAGTCAAACGAACATCGACCCAGAACTCTATGAGTCCCCATATGCCACTTGCACCACTTCCACCTGAGCTAATTTGATTCTCCGCACGGCTCGCAGTGTCGCGTCCGCTGAATTGACCCGCTCCTGTTTCTCCTACTCGGGTCCCAATCACAAACAGGCCAACTAGCGTGATCACAACAATCAAACCCATGATTTCCATTCTCTCGAGACCTTCCATCAATCGGAGAATTGGTGTCATGTGTGGCGGAAAGTAGACTTGACCTACGACTAGAGGGATGCCGAGGATCACGTGGTCTACAACGATCTTTCCAAACCACTGAAGGAATATCCCAGGAATGATCAATACGGCACTGAGAAACCACTTCGCGGCAAAGAGTCCTTTTGCGTAACGAACAAGCCGTAGTCCTCGTAACAGTACGCCAAGAGCTTCTTTTTCTTTAAGTTCTGCGTCTAGGTCTAGCTGATCGTCGAATTCCTCAATGGTCTGAAAACCGCTAAGTAGGGAGTGGTCCTTTTGTGTGGTATCGACGGAAGCGTCAACGTTGCGTTTGCGAATAAACTTCATTACGCCACTCCGTCCTCGACGCCTCGATTTTCCGCGTCGACGAAACGCCGGTAGCGACCTGCTGGGTCTTGCATCAGGTCGTCATGGGTTCCAACTTCGACGATGTCGCCGTCTTCTAGAAACGCAATTTGATCAGCATTTTTTATCGTTGAAATACGATGGGTAATGACGAAGACGAGCTTGTCGTGTCCCCACGTAGAGAGGTTGGCAAGCACGCGTTGCTCTGTCTCAGCATCCAATGAGGCAGTTGGTTCGTCGAGTATGAGAATGGGATTGTTGCGAATAACAGCCCTTGCAATCGTTAGGCGTTGTCGCTGGCCAGAGGATAGCTTGCTTCCGCGCTCGCCGAGTCGCGTGTCATAACGTTTTTCGAGACTCTCAATAAAGTCATCGATACAGGCAATTCGAGCAGCCTGCGCGACGTCGTCATCAGAGACGTTTTTGATTGCATATGCAATATTCTCTTTGATGGTTCCCGTAAAGAGCACGTTTTTCTGGAGTGCGATGGCACAGTTGGTCCTGATATCGTCGATCCGGAATTCACGGACGCTAATGTCGTTGATGCGAACCGAACCCGCCTGGGGGTCGTAGAGGCGCAAAAGCAGCGCCATGAGAGTCGATTTTCCAGATCCAGTACCTCCGACTACGGCAGTAATGGTCCCTGCCTGCGCCTGCAACGTTGCTCCAGTTAGCACCGGAGCGTCTGGTTGGTAGCTGAAGTGTACGTCATTCCATGCCACAGAAGCCACTTTCTTTGGAAATTCCTTTGGTTGAGGCGGATCGACGACCATGGGTTTAAGGTCAAGGAAGTAAAACGCTCTTTCCAACCCAATAAAGAGATCTTGCAGCATGCACCACAGGCGGACCAATCCGCGTCCGCGACCTGAAATCTCTCCGATTCTCCCATTGGCCTGATTGAAGGCTGCATAATTCCAAACTGCAAACCCGACGAACATCGTTGCCCATGCCGGAAAGTTGGTTTCACGGGCCTCCACCACCCAGCTAACGATCAAATATTCGAGTCCAATGACAACAAGCGCCCCCATGACTCCTACAACCAGCGACAACAGCACCATCCCAAATCGGAGGTAAAGAGCTCGGTCAAGGGCATACTGCGAGTCGACGTCAAACCTTTGAATCATGGTTGCTTCAGCCTGGCTTGCCTTTACAACCTTCAGGCATGCAAACGTTTCCTGGAGTCTCGATGTAAAGTCGCTGTTCGCGACTCGATTCGCCACGGACAATTGACGAATCTTCGGAGTTGCAAGTGCCGTAATCACGAACATGGGGATAAGCGAGGCAAGTACTGCAATACCCAATCGCCAATCAAACGCCATAAGAAATGCCATGGCAAACAACAAATCTCGAAGCGTCTCGAACGGACCAATTACACACTCTTCGAGTACGTTCACGATCATGGAGCTATCTTGGTAGATGCGATAGATGGCGTCTCCTGATCGGTGGCTCTGATGAAACGACAGCGACAAGTACTCCAGTTTCTCTATCATGGCGACTCTTAGGTTTTGGTTCACGTTTTGCCACACCCAGGTGCCGTAGTAGTAAAAGAACATAGTCAATAGCATTTCAAAGATGACGCCGACAAGGAACCAGCCAAGCATTCGATTGCGTACGGTCTTCCGTTGCCCCTCAGTTAGGTCTTCACCTGCAAAACCCTGAGCGGCAACTCTTGCTTTAGCCTCCTCGTTGAGAAATTCCTCGCGAACATAAGTTTCGTCGACCACAATGAGGAATGCTTGTGCGGGCTGAAGCTTGTCGTTGATTAGCATCTTGTTGTCCCACATGTCGCTGGAAACGGCACCGGTGAATGTCCACAAGACCGTGAGCAATGCTCCAATACAGAACATCAAGATGATGTGAAACATCATGGGACGCATAAAGGGGATCGACCGCGCGATGAGACGGACGATCAGTACGCCGGAGATCTTGGGGGTCTCGTCTGAATCTCCGAGTTCGCGTGCGACTGATTTGGAGCCAAACCTTTCAAGGACTCCCATCGCTCGGGCAATTAGGTTTCGAACAAGCCGGAGTATGCGATTCGGCAAGCTACTAGGATCTTGGTTCATCTAAATCCTTTTTGCTTCGTTCCCACGGTTGTACAACGTACGCCACGGGAAGTCCACTCTATCCGACAAGTGTTATAGCACAACGACGAAAAGCACCCTGAGAACGTATACAGAGTATTGCGCTCGCTAGACGGTTAGTGGCGGGAGGATGGTTTAACGTTCGACTTATAACACGTTTTGAGCGACATCGTTGCTATTCAGGGCTCCCTGCTTGGTTCGACAGCAAGCCCATCGCACTCGTTTCGAGGAATTGGATCACGAAGAACACAGAGTCCTGGTTGCCAAATTCCATGAACCAATGACATCGACATCGCTAATGCACATGGACGCAAGCTGCCTTGAAGTTGCGAGGTACTTAACCGATCTGGAGAACCAAAGTAGGTATGTTGTCGGGTACTCTCGACCCCGCTAACTTAGTTCACAGCCGATTTTCTGCACTCGAGCTATTCCACAACTATACTGCTAGCCGTAGGAGTGAACCCAATTGCCAGGTTATGCAAGCCTTGGATGACCAACCATGAGCACGTACAGGATCACTTTTTTGTTTGTTGTAGGCGCACTGGTTACAACACCAGGAGTTGGAGAGAGTGAAAGTACCGCAATATTGGACGATGTATTGGTTGAAGCGCTGCGAGATGAGATGGATCGGTCGCTTCGCGAGCTTCAGCTGGATAATGAATCCAAACCTTATTTCATTGCCTACTCGGTTACCGAGGAAAGTACAGTAGATGCGACGTACGTACTAGGCGCACACACCCAATCAACCGAAACAAGAAATCGATTTCTAACAGTCAGTGTGCGGGTTGGTTCTCCCAATCTCGACAATTCCAACTATGTATCGGGTAGTGACCGACTTAGCGACATTGGAAGCTATGAGGTGGGGATTAGGCATCAGTTGCCTCTATCCAATGACTATTACGAGCTAAGACGGGAAATCTGGTTGGCAACCGATGCGGCATACAAGAAAGCCATTGGCGAATTTACTGGAAAAAGTGCAGCTCTTGCGAGTCGAAGGGATTCACAAAGACCAAAGGATTTCAGTAGCGAGGACCAATTCGTCTACACCTCTCCCATCAAACACTCGGTTTCTGGTTTGGAGGAAGTTTCGGCGATTGCAAAGGGCTTGTCAGCGACATTTGGCGCTTACCCGCCACTCTTGAACTCTTCAACACGAGTGACATCGATTGCGACAAAACGCTTGTACATCGACTCAGGTGAGAATTTCAATCGTTACGAGAGTGGAATTTGCTCCGCAATCTCTCAAGCGAGCATTCGAACTCCATCTGGACTACAGATTCCGCTCTCCACGAGCAGTTACGCAAGGGATTGCAATGACTTAAGAGAAATCACCACGCTCAAATCGGAAGTTGCCAGCATGGCAAAACAACTATTGACATTGCAGTCTGCGGAAGTGCTGGACTTCTACGACGGACCAGTGCTCGTTGAGGGGCCTGCTGCAGCACAATTCTTTGGCCAAGCGTTGGTCGGGCGTTTAGGGGCTACTCCAAAGAGTGTAACGGAGGACACTACAGGGTTTGGGATTGGTGCGATGCTTGTCGAGGCAGCAACCGACAATCCATTTGTTGATCGGCTTAACACAATGGTCTTTCCCGCATTTCTTAGTGTTGTGAACGATCCAACTATTACTGAACACAACAATAGTCCTTTACTTGGGAGCTACGTTGTAGACGAAGAGGGCATGCCGGCAAGGCGTACAGAACTAATAACAAACGGCATGCTGAAGCGATTGTTAACAACTCGTGCACCAACCAATGAATTCCAACAGACTACGGGCAGTGCTAGGGGTTTAGGTGGTCCGCGTCCAGGCAATCTGTTTATAGATTCCGTAGACGGTGTCTCGATGGCTGAGCTAAGGTCTACATTGATGGGTATGGTGGAAGAAAACGGACAGGAATTCGCGTTGCTTGTTCGACAGATCATGAGCGTGAACGACATTCCGTTTGCTGATCCAGAATCAGTGATTTCGCCATTGGTGGCGCTTATGGGAGACGAAACCGGATCGTTGCCCACGGCGATTGCCTATAAGGTCTTTCCAGACGGACGCGAGGTTCCCGTGCTTCCGTTAGTCGTTGCAGATTTTTCCGATCGGATTTATCGCGAAATCGTTGCTGTTTCAGATCAACGATGGAAGCGAGATCTGTACTTGGCAGAAACGGCTATAGCTGAGCACGGTTTACAAACAGCCAAACCTGGCGAACTTGCCGAACAGAAAGCAGGATTTCAGACGTTTGTGTCTATTGTCTCTCCCGCTTTGGTCTTTGAAGAGGTAGCCTTCAAGTCGGCAAACATTGTTGACACACCGTCGCCCGTTTTTTCGCCACCTGTACCGGTCGAAAGGTAAGTCGTCCAAGCGTATTCACCTATATGCCATACGACGGCCGCAACAGAAGAAATCCCGGTCCACCTTGTTGATCTCAGCCACAAAGAGATTTCCTGCATGGGAGGTCTGAAGCAGACTCTCGATCGAGATGAAGGCACAATTTTCAAAACTGTATTGGCGCGGGAATCCTGCTCTTGAATGTCATTAAAGCCCGCAATGTGCGTTGTCATCGTCGAACGAATGTAAAGCAGCCCGCGTACGATATTATGAGACAGTACTTTCCGGGGGAATGAATTCGTGAAACTACCAAAAGAATCAAGGTTGACACTCGGCTTTCTAGTTGCCATTTTGGCATTTGCACCTTCATCATTGAGTGCAGAAACACTCGACGTAATGAAGAAGGAACTAGATCGAGCTTTTGAGGCTCTGCAAGTCGAAGAGGAACCACCTTACTACATTAGCTACGAGATAACCGAAGATGCGGTTGCGTCGGTAAGTGGCGGATTCGGTGAGATTAACTCAGAGAACCACACTATATCTCGCTATCTTGATATAGACCTGCGAGTTGGTGACTATTCGCTCGACAACACGCACCCTATAGGGAATAGGGGATTTGGTGGATTCCTCTCGCGTGGCGGTCCAACGATGATTGGCGTTGAACACGACGAATCTCTTCGAACAACGCTGTGGTATCGAACCGATGCTGCATACAAACAAGCCGTTTCACAGTACAAGAATGTCAAGTCGGAGATTCAATCCAGAGTTGAAGCGGACGATAAATCCGGCGATTTCTCGGAAGCCCCGGCATCTGAGTATTCCATGGACAGCGAGGAACTTGTCGCCGACACAGCTGCATGGGGACAGAAACTGCGCCAATATACGAAGCCGTTTGCTCAAGCAGAGTTCATTCAAGGCAATTCCGCAAACATTACCGGCGATGTGGAAACCCGATGGTTTGTCAATACTGACGGTTCCAAGATCAAGATGTCGCGACCACTCTACCGAATGGTTGTTCAAGCTACCGCAAAGGCTGACGATGGCATGGTCTTGTCTCTAGTGGAAACCTTCGAAGCAAGTTCGGCTGAACAGCTACTTGACGACGAAAAAATTCTGACCGCCGTCAATAAGATGATCGATGACCTGGAAGCACTTCGAGTTGCTCCTCTCGTAGACCCATATACCGGTCCAGCGATACTCTCGGGCAGAGCCACGGGAGTGTTCTTCCACGAGATTCTTGGCCACAGGCTGGAAGGCCATCGGCAAAAGAACGAAGACGAGGGTCAGACATTTCGCAAGCAGATTGGCAAGCAATTGCTTCCCAAAACGTTTTCCGTAGTGTTCGATCCTTCAATTGATAGATGGGGCGACATAGAACTGTCCGGGACCTTCAAGTATGACAATGAAGGTGTGGCTGGAGAGCGAGTAGTCGCCATCGAGAAGGGCATCCTAAAGGGATTCCTAATGTCTAGGTCACCTATCGAAGGATTTCCAGCATCAAATGGACATGGACGCAAAAACTATGGAAACAGAGTTGTTGCGCGCCAATCCAACCTGATCGTCGAGGTAGACGACCCCTATTCGCCTGCGGAACTTCAAGAATTGCTACTAGAAAGGGTAAGGGAACAGGGCAAAGATTTTGGGCTTTACTTCGACAACATAACCGGCGGTTTCACAATGACCGGTAGAACAATGCCCAATGCTTTCAACGTTACTCCTGTCTTGGTCTACAAGATTCATCTGGATGGAACGAGAGAAATTGTGCGGGGTGTGGACTTGATAGGCACACCGCTCACTACCTTCAGTCGCGTGGAAGCCGCCGCTTCCGATTACGATGTATTCAATGGAATGTGCGGTGCAGAATCTGGTTGGGTCCCTGTGTCCGCCGTTGCGCCTTCGATTCTTGTAACCCAGGTCGAAGTGCAAAAGAAGGCAAGTTCCCGCGATATTCCTCCAATTCTCCCCTCTCCGGTACAAGGTCCAATTGACACCTCAATTCAGGTTTTCGGAGGTGAGCAGTGAGGACTTTGAGGTATTTTGCTTGTACGTTGCTTTTTCTAAATGTTGCAGGCAATCTACAAGCACAGTCAGATGACGAAGATACGTTGCTACGTGCTCTGCAGGATGAAATGGATCGTTCGCTTGCTGAACTCCAGTTGGACGAGGAGCCCGCTCCCTACTTTATCTCCTATCGGGTAGTCGAATCAAACTCAGTCGCATCAACCTTTACATTGGGAGCGCACAATCGTTCCAATGGAAGTAGGGGTCGAAGCCTACTGGTAGCAGTGCGCGTTGGAAGCAAGGAACTTGACAACACCAATTATCAATTTGGAGGATTCACTGCATCTAGGGGCCTCCCATTGACGAATTCGTACGACGAATTGCGACGCAGCATTTGGATGGCTACCGATTCTGCGTACAAGCAAGCCGTTTCAAACCTGTCGTCGAAGCGCTCGGCATTGGAAAGTCAGACGATCGAGGATCGTCCAAAGGACTTTAGCGACGAAGAGAAATACACATGGATGGGTGAGGAGTCGTTCAGCGTTGCCAGTTCCAGCGAGGTGTCCACTATTGCTCGGGAGTTGTCAACTTCGTTTCTGGGCCAACCTGATCTATTTGTTTCTTCGGCTACTGCTTCGTCTCGAGCTTTGACAACGTTGTACCTTGATTCAGAAGGGAATTTCAACAGATATGAGACGGGGCACTGTTCCGCGACGGTGTTTGCCAAGACCCAATCCACCGACGGCGCCGAGTTACAGGACGCGTCCACCACGTATGCGCGAAAGTGTTCCGATCTCCCGGATTCAGACTCATTGAAGCAAATGGGGTTAGATTTGGCGGATAGACTCATCGCACTACGCGACGCAGAGTCCCTGGACAACTACAACGGTCCAGTTCTCTTAGCCGACAAAGCTGCTGCACAGTTTCTTGGGCTTCAATTGCTCGGACGACTAGGAGCCTCGCCCACTCCTGTGTCGAGCAATCCTGCTATGGCGCAATCCTTGCGTCGTAACGCAAATCCATTCTTGGACAAGCTCAATGCAAGGGTGTTTCCCCGATTCATCAACGTTGTCAATGACCCCACTCTGACCGAATTTGAAGGCAACGCGCTACTGGGCAACTACCACGTTGACATGGATGGCATGCCCTCCCGTCGGACAGAATTAATAGCAAACGGCATGTTGAGAGCGCTTCTGACAGGTCGGGCGCCTACGAAGTCGTTCGACAAGTCTACGGGAAGCAATCGAGGACTCGGAACGCCGTATCCTGGAAATCTGTTCGTTGAAGCGCGAGATGCGCTAGAGGACAGCGAGCTGCGAACGGAGTTGCATGCCTATGCCCAAGACTATGGATTGGAGTTCGCGCTTGTAGTGCGAAAGTTTTCAACTCGTCAAGACTTTTTCAGCGATCCTGTAGCCGCTGCTTCGGTGGGCTTTGGCGGTGGTGGGGGAATGACTGCATTCGATGTCGTCAAGCTCTATGAAGATGGTCGAGAAGTTGCTGTCGGACCCATGAGCGTGTCAAATTTCGTAGTTTCGTTCTTTAAGGACATCGTGGCAGCATCGGCCAGTAGGACGCACTACGATATGTCGCTGTCAGTGGGAAGTTCTAGCTTCGTCTCGATCGTTACGCCATCGCTTTTGTTTGAGGATCTCAGCTTGAGGTCCGCAGGTGAGGCGAAGCCGAAGCTGCCGCTATTCCCTCATCCCTTGGCTACAGGGCAATGAGTTGGAGAGCATTCCTTTCTTGACACCAAGAAACGTGGTGAACGACTAGATTGCGATCAATCGCAATGACAGGACTGTCAGGATTGCGCATTGTCGACCGGATTGGTCACCGTCGACTTGGCAACTTGTGGACGATGCCGAGCATTTCGACTGCATTGTGCCTGTTCGCGCTTGCTTTGTGTGCACCCTTGTACAGCGAAGTCTTGGACGTCATGCAGACCGAACTAGAAAGGTCGTTTGAGGTCTTGCAGAACGAGCGGACACCCCCTTACTACATGAGCTATGAAATCACCGAGAGTGCGTCAGCATACGTTAGTGCTAGCTTCGGTGAGGTGACCGATCGTGGTTCGCACACGACCAGATACATAGATATCGATCTGCGCGTTGGCGATTTTTCGCTTGACAACACTCATCCGGTCGAGGGCGGGACACCCATTCCAGACCTTGGTGCTTATACCATCCCAATTGATGATGTGGACGCCCTGCGTGCTACGCTTTGGCATAGAACCGATCTCGCCTACAAGAATGCTCTTTCGCAGTTCACCCGCGTGCGCAATCGAGTGCAATCAACGGTGGAGGCCGATGACAAGTCCGGAGACTTTTCCAAAGTTGAGCCATCTGCCTTCTCCGAGGACAAGAGAGAACTGAATGCCGACACGACTTTATGGAGTCGAAAACTCGAGCAATATACACATCCTTTTGCCACGTCGCCTATAGTCCAAACTAGTTCGGCAACGATTAGTGGCGAAGCCGAGACTAGGTGGTTTGTCAATACCGATGGTTCACACGTTCTTGTCTCCCAACCCTACTATCGACTGGTTATTTCTGCTTCTACAAAGGCCGATGATGGAATGGTGCTTGGGCTCGTCCGTACGTTTGATTCGGTCACTCCAGATCGCTTGCTAGATGACGAAAAGGTTTTGGCGGGTGTGAATTCCATGATTAATGAACTTCAGGCACTTCGAGAAGCGCCTTTGGTTGATCCGTATACGGGACCGGCAGTGTTGTCTGGTCGAGCCACAGGTGTGTTTCTGCACGAGATTCTTGGTCACCCTTTAGAGGGGCATCGCCAGAAGTCTGAGGATGAGAGTCAGACCTTTCGAAAACAAGTAGGCCAAGAGATACTGCCGGAGGGATTTTCCGTGGTATTTGACCCCTCCATGGAAGTATTTGGTCAGACTGAGTTGATTGGCAGCTACAAGTTTGACAACGAAGGAGTTAGGGGCCAAAGGGTCGTCGTTATCGACAACGGCGTTCTCAAAGGCTTCCTTTTGTCTAGAGCTCCAATCGAAGGCTATCCTGAATCGAACGGCCATGGACGCAAGCAGTTCGGACATGCGGTAGTCGCACGTCAATCGAATCTTCTGCTTGAAGTCGACAACCCAGTTTCCCCTGAGGAACTTGAAGCTATGCTGCTACAACAGGTTGAGGAGCAAGGCAAGGAATTTGGTCTGTATTTCAAAGACATAACGGGAGGATTTACCACTACGCAACGTGACTCTCCTAGTGCTTTCAATGTAACTCCTGTATTGGTGTACAAGATATATGGAGATGGTTCGAGGGAATTGGTTCGGGGAGTCAATCTCATTGGGACTCCTCTGGCGACGTTGAGTGAAGTGACTGCGGCAGCCTCAGACTTTGAAGTCTTCAACGGCATTTGTGGAGGTGAATCCGGAAGCGTTCCTGTGTCTGCTGTTGCCCCGTCGATCCTGGTTTCTCAAATCGAGGTTCAAAAGGCGGAAGTTTCGCGAGACATTCCACCGATTCTGCCTTCGCCTGTTAGTAACTCGTCGGCCCATCAGATGAATTCCACAGGTGCTATCCAATGAGACGAGCATTCACGTGCGCAGTCACGTTTTGCTGGGTCGCTTTGGCTGGAAGCGTTCACGCCAACGAGAGCGACAGCGACATACTACGGCGCGCGATGCAAGACGAGTTGGATCGTTCTCTTAGCGAGCTTCAGTTGGAAGGCGAACCGAAACCTTACTTCATCTCCTACACGGTTATGGAGCTTGAGTCTCATTCCGTGCAGTACGTACTTGGCTCGCACGATTCTTCGAATACAAACAAAAGACGGACGCTACTTGTGGATGTGCGAGTAGGAAATTCCGAGCTTGACAACACTGGATTCCTGGACTTGAACGACGATCGAATCGCGATCGACCTCGGAATAATGGGATCGGCTCTTCCCTTGCGGGAAAATTACGACGAACTTCGACGCGTTATGTGGTTAGCTACAGATGCTGCCTATAAAGCGGCGACGAAAACGTACTCAGCCAAGAAATCAGCATTGGAAAACCAGATTGTTGGGTCTAGGACAACGGATTTCAGCGTCGAAGAGCCCTACCTATACCTAGAAGGATCTGATCACTCAAATCTCACCTTTGAAGAGGTGGCTGGTATTGCCCGAGAGGTGTCCCTGGCATTCGCGGATCAACCCAATGTGTTTGCGTCTTCGGCACAAGTTCAAAGCACAGTAACCACGCGCACCTACCTCGACACTGAGGGGAATCACAACCGGCTCTCCACTCCGCAATGCACAGTCAGGGCAACGGCTAGGACCCAAGCATTGGACGGAGCGGTAATTCACGACTCGACGAACACGTACTCAAGGAATTGCTCCGATCTTCCACCCATCGATTTGCTTAGATCCGAGGCAGTTGCCATGGTCGAGCGACTTGAAGCCCGACGCGACGCGGAGCCTTTATACGTTTATAGTGGTCCAGTTCTATTCGAACCTGATGCAGCTGCACATTTCCTGAACCAAGTACTAGCAAAGTTGCTCGGAGCAACTTCGGTGCCTGAGACGGGAGATCCGCAGTGGGACAGAAACCTCGAGCAACTTGCCAATCCTTTCGTCGCCAAGATTGATGCACGAGTTTTTCCGAGGACGCTTAGTGTCTTCAATGACCCGACAATGTCGGAATACCAAGGCAGACAATTGCTTGGCAGCTATGCTGTAGACGCACAAGGTATGCCTACTCGGCGCACGGAATTGATTACAAGAGGCATACTAAAGACGCTGCTTACCACTCGCGACCCCGTCGACGCGCTAGTAAATTCCACGGGCAGCCACAGAGGGTATGGAAATCCTCTACCAGGCAATCTCTTCATCGTGCCCGAAAGTGGTCTTTCGATGGATGAACTGCGAACTGAGCTGATCGAGTTGGCAAAGGAGAATGGATCCGACTTTGCTCTACTTGTACGCAAGATGCAACGCATGGATGACTTCGACGGTAGCGACGGACCGATGGATGAGTCTTTCCTAACCCAGTTCAGTGGCGGGATTGCTGCCATGCCCGCCATAGATGTAGTCAAGATTTACACTGATGGACGAGAGGTCAAAGTATTGCCACTAGTAGTAACAGACTTTGTCGACAGCCACTTTAGGGACATTGTGGCAACCTCGGCAGAGACGTTTCACTTCGACGTTGCCATTTCTCCATTCGGAAACATGAATATAGTCACGTTGTTCACCGAAGGTCTATCGGCACTCCATCGCGGCAAAGAATTCATTTCAATTATCACTCCGGCGTTGCTGTTTGAGGATCTGAGCCTTCGAAGTGCCGTAGGATTCAAGCCCAATCTACCCGTAGTTCCGCACCCTCTAGCTCAAGATTGACGACACCTGTTTAACATTACTGCCTGCAACATTTGCTTCAAATTTGTGGACAACATGTCCCAATTTTCAAACAATCGATAGTTGTAAACCAATAGTTCCTCCAGAAAGGAGACGATGAATGTGAAACGATTCATTTGCATCTTGCTACTCGCCCAGGTGGTGTTTGCTGGGTCTATGGTCGGAGCGGACTTCGACGCTCTCGAGGTGATGTATCGAGAAGTACAACGGTCCATGAAAGCGCTTCAAGAACACGACGAACCGCCTTACTACATCAGCTATGAAGTTACGGAAGATGTTGCGGCCACAGTTAGTGGAGCGTTTGGAAAAGCAACAAGTGAAAACTACATCGTAAGCAGGTACTTGGATATCGATCTGAGATTGGGCAGCTATTCACTTGACAACACTCATCCACTTCGTGGAGGACTGGGTGCGCAGGCGAGCGGACCGGCTACCACACCCATCGAGGATGAAGAAGCGCTTCGGACCACTCTTTGGTTCCATACCGACGTTGCCTACAAGCAGGCGTTGGCGCAATTCTCAAGGGTCAAGTCCGCAGTGCAATCAAGCGTCAGACCCGTCTTTCGCGTAGGGGACTATTCTAGTTATCCTGTACGGAAATATAGTGAACCTAGGATTGAACTAGAAGCCGATCTGCCGCAATGGAGAGACAAGATTCGGCTTTACACGAAACCGTTCTCAGAAGCAGCGTTCATTAAGGACAACTATGCGTACGTCTTTGGCGATGTAGAGACGAGATGGTTTGTCAATTCGGACGGGTCCAGAGTCTTGGTTTCGCACCCTTACTATCGCCTGGTAATTCAAGCTACCACCAAGGCTGATGATGGAATGGAGTTGTCCGTCGAGCGAACCTTTGACGCTAGCACGCCTGAACAGGTGTTGCAGGATGAGAAGGTCATGGATGCAGTAAGTAGCATGATCGAGGATCTACAAGCGCTTCGCGATGCTCCCTTGGTTGAGCCGTATACCGGACCTGCGATTCTGTCGGGAAGATCGACAGGCGTTTTCTTTCACGAGGTTTTAGGTCACCGAGTAGAGGGACATCGGCAGCGACTGCTCGATGAAGCGCAAACATTCCATTCGCAACTCAACCAGCGTCTGCTCCCATCAAGCTTTTCCGTCGTGTTTGATCCAACAATTCGCGAATTTGACGGAGTTGAGCTGATTGGCGATTACAAGTTCGACAATCAGGGAGTTGAAGCTCAACGGGTCGTAATCGTCAATCGCGGAGTCTTGAAGGGCTTCTTGATGTCCAAGACTCCCATTATGGGATTCTTCAAGTCCAATGGACATGGACGTAAGAACTACGGTTACCCAGTTGTTTCGCGCCAATCCAATCTCTTTGTCGAAGTCCGCAATCCGCATTCGAGGGAAGAGCTTGAAGCGATGCTCATGGATCGGATCAAGGAGCAAGGAAAGCCATTTGGTCTGTACTTCGAGGACGTCAGGGGCGGATTCACCCTGACTGGTCGCTCAATGCCAAATGCATTCAACGTGAGTCCGGTTATGGTCTATCGACTGTATAGCGATGGGACCAAGGAACTGGTGAGGGGAGTGGACTTGATCGGCACTCCGCTTTCGACATTTAGTCGAGTCGAAGCGGGAGCGGACGACTACGAAGTGTTCAATGATGTATGCGATGCGGAATCTGGGCAGCTTCCGGTCTCAACCGTTGCACCTTCAATCTTGATCTCTCAGATTGAGGTGCAGAAAACTGAGAGCTCGCGAGACATACCTCCAATACTTCCTTCGCCGGTGTCTCAAATCATCGAACAATCCAGCTCACAGGCTAGGAGAGAATGATGAGAGGTCTGGCAAGCTTTGTGCTTGTGCTTGGGGTTGCTGTGATTGCAGGCGCACAATCCACCGAGGACAATGTTCTCATTCGCGCTCTGCAGGATGAGATGGACCGTTCTTTGGCAGAACTCCGGCTCGAAAACGAGCCTCCACCTTATTTCATCTCGTACTCGGTTCTGGAAAGGAACAATTCAACCGTATCCTATGTTTTGGGCGCACATGACGGCACGAATTCCACCCGAGCTCGCCTGCTAACCGTTGTGGTCAGGGTTGGCTCCAAACAGCTCGACAACACAAACTTTCTGCTCTTGGAGCCACCTCCCGATCAGCTTGGTGAGATGGGTGCGCCGCATGTACTTCCATTGACCGACGACTACGACGAATTGCGGCGGTCCATTTGGGTTGCCACGGACCAGGCATACAAGGCGGCATTGACCCACTACGCAGCCAAGGCATCGGCTATCGCGAACCAAGCTAACGAGGAACGTACCGATGACTTTAGTGTGGAGGAACCACATGAGTACGTCGACGACCAGATTCCGACCGGACTTGAGCTCGGTCGACTCGCTAGTTTTGCACGTCAGGCTTCTGAAGTGTTCCGAGGACGGCCAGAGATTTTTTCGTCCTATGCCGCCGCTTCCAGCAGCACGACCAAGCGGACCTTCATTGATTCCGAAGGCAATTTTCATCGCTATAGCGCAGAACTTTGCAACGTGCGAACTCACGCGCACACTCAGACTGCTACTGGAGCGATTGTCAAAGACGGCACTTCGGCCTTTACACGCGATTGTTCCAGACTTCCGGACATTGAGCTACTGAAAGCAGATGTAGCCTACATGGCAGAACACCTAATAGCTCAACGAATGGCAGAATCGCTCGACGCCTACGCGGGTCCCGTATATATGGAGAGCAAGGCCGCAGCGGAATTCCTGAACCAAGCATTGTCTGGATTGTTGGTAGCGGTTCCAGTTCCCATGACGAGTAGCCCTCAATTGAATGCCCAGACTCAGAACATCGCCAACCAGCTTCTTCACAGAATTGGCGCACGAGTCTTTCCTCGGAACATAACTGTTGTCAATGATCCAACGCTCAACGATTATCACGAGCGGTTGCTATTGGGTAGCTACTCGGTTGATAGTGAAGGAATGCCTGCGAGACGTACAGAACTGATTTCCAATGGCATTCTCAAGAATCTTCTGACGACGCGATCTCCAGTTGCCGGTTTAGCAACCACTACAGGGAGTCACCGCGGATTACCAGTTCCTCTTCCCGGCAACTTACTTCTGGTTGCGGAAGGAGGTGTTTCACAAGAATCAATTCAGGATCAGCTCATTGACATTGCGGAATCCAATGGCTCCGACTTTGCGTTGATTGCCAAGAAAATTGCCAACACTCAGGAAATAGAGATGGCACAGGTAGAAATGTCCGAGATCGTGAGTGCGACTATGGAGGGAAAAATTGCAGTTCTGCCTGCAATTCACCTAGTCAAGTTGTATCCGGACGGACGTGAAGTTCCCATACAACCAATGGTAATCGTGGATTTTGTCCCAGCGCATTTCCGGGACATTGTGGCCACTACCAACGAAAGTCACCTTCATGACGTGCCGGTGTACCCGTTGACTGGGCTTAATGTATTGATGGCTATGGCTAGAGGTCCAGGAGCGCTTTCGGGATATGACCAGACCTACAGCTCAATTGTTACACCAGGATTGTTATTCGAAGAAATGACGCTGCGTATTTCCAGCGATCAAACACCTAGATTGCCTTACACTCCCCATCCAATGGCGGGAGAATGAAACTCGCAATGTCCTCAGCTGGATTCCCGATGTCGTCGCGTAGGCATTGATTACCTCTGTTGGAGCAATTGATTTGCTCAGCCAGATGGTTGCTCCGCTTCTTGAATTGCATTCGCATCCGATCCGGCGAATGTGTAGGGTTTGTTGGACTTGTACTATATCGTTCACCAATCTTTGATAGAACAAGACCAACACTCACTCCCAATTCAACGTTGGATTGTTGCAAATTCCATCTAAGTTGAAGACTAACGCCCTATGAAGATGCTTCCTTTTTCTCTGTACCTAGTCATTGTCACCAGCAGTTTCTTAGTGTCGGCAAGTGAAGAGACGGAGTTCGATGTATTGGATGTGATGCTCGAAGAGTTGTCTCGATCATTTGACGTGCTGCAACACGAGGACGAGCCGCCGTATTTTCTTAGCTATGAAGTCACTCAGGACATAGTGCGAAGTGTCAGCGGTTCGTATGGAGAAATTGGCGGAATCGTTGATCGTTCGTTTCGTGAATTGGACATCGATCTAAGAGTTGGTTCTCCTGAACTCGATAACACTCATTTTGGAGGCAGAGGTGGCTCCACATCGATATCGATAGAGAGCCCCGAGGCGATTCGCAATACTTTGTGGTACGCCACCAATCGGGAGTACCGAATCGCCGTCGCGCAACTTAGCGATGTTCGTAGCGCCATGCAGTCTCGCGTCGAGGAAGTTGACCAATCCGGAGATTTTTCACCAGCCCCCCGCGCGGAACACCGTGGAAGAGTCTTCAAATTAGATGCAGATCTTTCGTTGCTTGAGAGTAAAGTCAGACTCTACGGTGCCCCCTTCAAGCGCGCCGAGCACATAGTTTTCAATAGAGTCACGGTCTCGGGAGACGTCGAAACTCGATGGTTGGTCAATAGTGAGGGCACCAAAGTGCGGGTCTCGCATCCCTTCTACCGTGTAATCATCGAGGCATCCACAAAAGCCGACGACGGTATGGTGTTGTCTCGACAGCTAAGTCACGTTTCGACATCGTTGCAGGGATTGCCGGATGACGAGGCAATTTTGAAGGAGACGGCGTCGCTAATCGAGGAATTGGAGGAAATGCGCGATGCGCCAATAGTCGAACCATATACCGGTCCTGCGATTCTCTCGGGACGTGCAGCAGGTGTCTTTTTTCACGAGATTCTTGGGCATCGCCTCGAGGGTCATCGTCAAAAGGCAGAACACGAAGGGCAGACGTTCAAGTCAAAGCTTGGAGAGTATGTATTGCCAGAGAACTTTAGCGTTGTGTTTGATCCGGAAGTTCGCAAGTTTGGAACGATTGAGTTGGCCGGCACGTACGACTTCGACAATGAGGGAGTGCGAGCACAGCGAGTCACGGTGGTCAAGGACGGTATATTGACAGGATTCCTGACTTCGCGACTACCGATGGAAGGCTTCCCAGCATCGAATGGACATGGGCGAAAGAGCCAGGGAAGACCCGTCGTTGCTAGACAATCCAACATGTTTGTAGAGGTTGAGAATCCCCATTCGCCCGAGCAGCTCAAAGCTTTGTTGATTGAACGGGTTCGAGAACAGGGAAAAGCGTTTGGCCTCTATTTCGAGGATATTCGCGGGGGATTCACCTTGACTCAGCGCTCCATGCCGAACGCCTTCAATGTCACTCCCGTTGTCGTTTATCGAGTCTTTACGGACGGGCATCAGGAAATGGTCCGTGGTGTGGACCTCATAGGAACACCACTCACGACATTCAGTCGAGTTGAAGCGGGCGCATCGGACTTTGAGGTTTTTAATGGAGTATGTGGGGCAGAGTCGGGCTTGATTCCAGTCGCCGCAATAGCGCCTTCGATTCTGGTATCGCAAATTGAAGTGCAGAAGAAGGCTAGCTCAAGAAGCATTCCACCAATCTTGCCAAATCCTGTCGACGCCAAGGGCGAACTATCCCTTAATGCATCGACGACTGTCCAATAATGAAGCCCGAATCGGCATTTGTAGCACTAGCGCTGGGGTTTAGTGCGTTCGCGCAAGCGTCTCAGGATGCAGGCCCAATTGTTCAAGCGATGAGGGACGAACTTCATCGATCCATGACTGAGCTGCAATTGGAGGAATCGCCTCAGCCTTACTACATTGCTTACACGGTCCGAGACAATTCCCAATTGCTGGAGTCGTTCTACTTGGGGACATCCGTTCGTGCCGACAAAACGAACTCGCGAACTGTTAGAGTTGAAGTCCGAGTTGGCTCCTACGATCTCGATAACCGAAACTATCGACCGCGTGTGAACCGTTCTGCAACCATTACGCACCCGTTGCCAATCACTGACGACTACGAGGAATTACGACGTGCGATTTGGCGTGCAACAGATCTCGCCTACAAAAACGCTGCTCAAAACTACGCTGCTAAACTAACTGCGATGGAGAGTCGAAGGAGCGACGACCCTGCACCGGACTTCAGCATCGAGGAATCGTTCCAATTTGTTAGACCAGCGCAATTGAATATAGACAAAATCAATCTAGACTCAGTTCGCGAGCCGGCACGAGAACTCTCTTCAGCATTCTCAAATTCGCCAGATATCTTCACTTCAGTTGTTGCTGCGTCTGCCGCAAAGAGGCGACGCATTTATGTAAACAGCGAAGGCAGTTTCCACGACTACGTGGAGCAGCAGTGTCGAATTAGAACGCTGGCTTTTACTCAAATGCTGGATGGCACTGAAATTCAGGATTACTCCAACGAGTACTCGATCGATTGCGCGAGTCTTCCCCCAATGGCCGAGATGCAAAGAAGAGTACGGGCGCTCATTTCGCGTATGACCAATATGAGATCCGCTGAATCCTTTGGGGACGTATACAACGGTCCAATCCTGTATGAGGGACAGGCGGCAGCTCAAATATTCCGACGTTTCCTGCTGCCAAGACTAATGGCCGTTAGAGTTCCGATGACGGATGATGCTCGTTCCGACTCTCAGCGATCCAGAAATCCGTTTCTCGACAAAATCGGAGCTCGAGTTGTTTCTGCCAAAATCGATGTCATTAACGATCCCACACTAACCGAATTCAATGGTCAACCCTTGCTTGGACACTACGTTGTTGATCGGCAAGGGATTCCTGCTCGTCGCACGCTGCTCGTCGAGGAGGGTAGGTTGAAAACGCTTTTGACTACACGCAGTCCGGTCGACGAGTTCGACAAGAGCACAGGTTCAAGCCGAACCGGCGGTAGTGCGATGCCGGGCAATGTTCTGATTCTTCCCAAAGAAGGGGAGGGATGGACTGATGAAGAAATTCGCGTGGAAATGAGCTCCTTGTTGGACGATTACGGCTTGGATTATGGAATCGTGGTTCGCAGATTGGCCAATCGTGCGGAGCTTGCGTTCGGCAATCGCACCTCGGTTGTGCTCGAAGCGTACAAAGTGTTTGCGGACGGTAGAGAAGTACTCGTGCCGGCAATGGAGATTACCGGCTACAGTGATCGAACATTGCGTGACATTGTCGCTGTCTCACAGGAGATTCAACAGTACGACACGGTTTACGGCAGTGGAAGCGGTGCATGGGTAACGCCCATTTCGATTATCGCTCCTTCGTCGCTTCTCATTGAGGAACTGACGGCGAGAAGAATGCGCCCGATATCGCCAAAGCCGCCGGTTGTTCCGCATCCATCTGTGGACTCGACAGCCGTAACGAATTGATCATTGACGTCTCGCTTTTGGGGACGGAATTTCGATAGCGGCTGGAATGCTTCGCCGGTAAAGCGTTTTCGTTGAAGCAGCAGGGAGGCACTTGCGTCTCTCGTTTCCCCACATTGTGCAGCCTTGATACTGCGTTCTCGACGTGGATTTCTCCAATAATCCTTGAATCGTGCTGCACTTCTCCTAGATCTTTCCTGCATCTGCAGAGTTTGTGGCCGTTGCAAAGTTTTTGCATTTTGTTGGCCGTGACCCCTTGACACTGTATTTATGTATACCTATATTAAATACCATGTTGTTAGTTACAGTATTTTGTGTCGGATTTACGCGACCTTCTCAACAAGAAATTCATTTGGCGAGCTTGTGACCTGACGGATTCCACAACTTCCGAGCAAGCACTGGGAATTCCCACGGGGTTTGATGACTTGGATCGTTTGCTCTACGGAAACGGCTGGCCTCGCGATGCTCTTGTGGAAGTGCTCGTTGATGTTCATGGCTGCGGGGAGCTGCGTTTGCTCGTGACCGGTCTCCGTCGCCTTCTCCGTGAAGAAACGCGATGGATGGCTTGGGTCAATCCTCCGTTTGTGCCTTATGCGCCAGCATTGCATGTGCTGGACATTGATGTGAACCGCGTGTTGCTGGTGCATCCAAACAGTCACCGAGAAGCTTTGTGGGCCTTGGAGAAAATTTTGGAGTCGGGCAGTTGCAGCGCTGTTTTTGCATGGCTGAATGAGCAAGAGCTAAAAGAAAAGCACGTTCGACGCATTCAGACTCGAGCAAAGTCAAGTCGTGTGTGGACCACGATCTTTCGCCCCTCGCATGCGGCTCAGCGATCCTCGCCCGCGGAACTTCGACTCCATGTGCAAAGACCTCAGTCAGCTGACGGAAATAGAGTGGAACTATCGATTTTGAAACGCAAAGGAGGATGGGCCGTTAATGATGTGCCGCTGAAGTTGCAGTGGCATCCCAATGCTCTCTCAGTGGATGGCATAACTCGACGATGGAACCAGTGGA
The DNA here is from genome assembly GCA_965205545.1 of Candidatus Azotimanducaceae bacterium. Classification (GTDB taxonomy): domain Bacteria; phylum Pseudomonadota; class Gammaproteobacteria; order Pseudomonadales; family Azotimanducaceae; genus Bin55. The sequence continues at coordinate 288,878 of OZ242170.1, forward strand.
GACAGACCGGAAAGACGGAAGAAATAAGGAGGATTGCCTAATGCTTTGGCTATGTGCGCATTTGCCACAGATGGGTTTGGAAATGTTCGGGAGATCGTCTGAGCATCAACCAGCAACCGTGGTTGTCGACGAACGCAAGATTCATTTGATGAATGCCGCTGCACAAGAAGCGGGCATAACTTTGGGAAGCAGTCTTGCCACCGCAAGCAGCCTAGCTCCGGATTTGGTGTGCTACAAGAGAGACGAGAAGGCGGAGAAGGAATATCTTGAGAAGATCATCCCAATAGCCTATCGACTTACCCCTCGTGTCAGCGTTTCCCTGCCCTACGACCTGATGCTGGAGGTGTCGGGCAGCATCAGATTGTTTGATGGTCTTACTCGTATCGTTCGCTTGCTTCAACGTTCGTTGCGACATGTCGGGCATGCATCATTCATCGGTATCGCACATACCCCCAGCACAGCTCGTGTGCTTGCTCATGCAAAGGTGTCCACTCCACTACCGGAGCATCCCGATGCCAAGACGGTTCGAGACACCGCGTTGGAGCGTTTGCGTGAAGTCAGTTTGCAGTATGCGGAGCTCAAGGCATCGGATGTTGAACGTTTATTCAACATGGGCATACGAGAGTTTGGCGAACTGTTGGATTTGCCGCCGCACGAACTAGGGAAGAGATTCGAGAAGAGCTTGCTCGAATATTTGAAACGTTTGACGGGGACAGCTTTCGATCCTCAGAAATATGTCGAGCCCGCGGAACGTTTTCAGTCCGACATCCATTTGTTGGATCCAGTCCAGGACCGTCAATCGCTTGAGGAGCACATGGAGCGACTGGCATTGGAACTGGTGTATTGGCTGCAATCGCGTCAACTTGGCGTGATGGAAGCGTTATGGACATTCAAGCCCTTCGACAGCGAAGGGATATCCGTGCCTGTGCGTTTTTCCCATCCTCGCACTCGTGTTCCATCCATTCTGGAATTTTCGGAACTTGCCCTGGATGGATTCGAGCTGCCGAAGGAGGTTATTTCGATATCTCTGGAAGCAACGCGCGTGGACTCTTTGCTGAACACAGGAACCGTGGAAAAGGACTTGCTGGGAACGCATGAGGTCAGGCCTGTGTTGCCAGGCGATCTTCTTGACCGACTGACAGCGCGTCTTGGCATTGATTCCTGGCAGTTGTTGCGCAACATGAACGACCATCGTCCGGAATATGCCTGGTCTCCTTCGACTGCTGGCGAATCAGGACGCAGTTCCTCGCCGTTCTTCACTCCCGGTTCTCGTCCCTTATGGCTGTTTGAGCCGCCGCTGCCAGTCAAACGCAAGCATTTCGAGCTGCTTAAAGGTCCGGAACGCATTCAGAGCGGGTGGTGGGAGTGCGATTTTTCCCGAGACTATTTTGTCGCTCTCCATGAAAGCGGTTCTTTGTGTTGGCTGTTCAACGATGGGGAGGGATGGTTTCAGCATGGCTATTTCTCCTAATTCCGACTCGGTTCCGTTTGCGGAACTGCATTGCAAGAGCAATTTTTCATTCTTGCACGGCGCTTCCCATCCAGAGGAGCTTGTGCGGCGCGCGAAGGAATTGGGATATGAAGCGATCGCAATAACCGATGAATGTTCGCTTGCCGGCATCGTGAAAGCTCATGTCGAATCGGAAAAAGTGGGGATCAAGCTGATCGTTGGAGCAGAGTTCAACATATCTGCTCGAGACGGAGACGAATTGCTGAAAATAGTGCTTCTGGCCCCTACAAGAAAAGCCTACGCTCAGCTATCGGCGCTCATTACCAAAGGGCGGCGGCGAAAGCCCAAGGGCGAGTACGAATTGAACGTGAGTGACCTTGGCGCATCGACCGCCGACTGCCTTGCGTTGTGGATGCCCGGCAATCTGCCCATCGACAGATTGGAAGTTCAAGGACGCGAGCTTCAAACATCTCTTCCACGGCTTTGGCTTGCGCTGGAACTGCTCTTGTCGGATCGAGACTTGGATCAAGCCGCCAATGTTCTAACCCTGTCGATGCAGTTGGGTCTGCCGATTGTCGCGAGCAATGATGTTCATATGCACATATCGGAACGCAAACCGCTGCAGGACACGCTCACTGCAGTCCGTCTTGGAACAACTGTGGGTCAGTTGGGAACCGATGCCTTTCCGAATGCGGAACGGCATTTGCGAACCTACGAAGCGCTGCGAAAGCTGTATGCGGAAGAAATACTTGAGGAATCTGCAAAGATCGCGAGAGGGTGCGAATTTTCCCTCAATTCCCTGCGCTACGAATATCCAGCAGAACTGGTGCCTGAGGGAGCGACTCCCATCGAGCACTTGCGTTCTCTCACCTATGAGGGGGCTGCATGTCGGTGGCCCAAGGGAATTCCAGAAGAAGTGGAAGGCCTGATCGAGAAGGAGCTAGCTCTCATTGCTGAATTAAAGTATGAGTACTACTTCCTGACCGTTCACGACATTGTGCGGTTTGCGCGCAGTCGGAAGATTCTTTGTCAGGGAAGGGGGTCTGCCGCAAATTCCGCGGTTTGCTACTGCCTGTTCGTTACGGAAGTGGATCCCGACCGCGTTCATCTTCTATTCGAACGCTTTGTGTCCAAGGAACGACACGAACCTCCAGACATTGATGTGGACTTTGAGCATGAGAGACGCGAGGAAGTCATTCAGTTCATCTACGACAAGTACACGCGAGAACGTGCCGCCTTGGCCGCGACGCTGGTGACCTATCGGCCACGCAGCGCCATTCGCGATGTAGGCAAGGCGCTGGATTTGGATCCGGATTTGGTGGACATGCTTGCCAAGTCCATGTCGTGGTGGGACAGCAAGGATCAGTTCAATCAGCGTCTGCAAAGCTGCGGAGTGGATCCTCAATCTCGCACCATCCAGCTCTTCGTCGCTCTTGTTAGCGAAATCATTGGTTTTCCACGGCACCTATCTCAGCATGTGGGAGGTTTTGTCATTTCGAAAGGTCCGCTTTCCGAATTGGTTCCTGTGGAGAACGCAGCCATGGATGACAGAACGGTCATTCAGTGGGACAAAGACGATCTTGAGGCAATGTGTCTGCTCAAAGTGGACGTGTTGGGACTTGGCATGCTGACCGCCATACGCAAGGCACTTGATTTGGTGAATGATTTTCGCGGTTTGTCCGGCGAGGCGCGGCTTGCTGTCCCGAATCTGCCCGCTGAGGACCCCGCCACTTATCAAATGCTTCAGAAAGCCGACAGTGTGGGCGTTTTCCAAGTGGAATCTCGAGCCCAAATGTCCATGCTTCCAAGACTTCGGCCTGAATGTTTCTATGACTTGGTGATTGAAGTCGCCATTGTCAGACCGGGTCCGATTCAGGGCAACATGGTGCATCCGTATTTGCTTCGTCGTCAAGGGAAGGAAGCTGTGACGTATTCCAACGATGAAGTGCGCAAGGTCTTGGAGAGAACCTTGGGAATTCCCATTTTTCAAGAGCAAGTCATTGAACTGGCCATGGTAGCCGCTGGGTTTTCAGCTGGCGAAGCAGATCAATTGCGACGCTCCATGGCGGCGTGGAAGCGTCGCGGGGGATTGGAGAAATACCACAGAAAACTTGTGGATGGCATGTTGGAGCGCGGGCATCCCAGAGAGTTTGCCGAGCGCATTTTCGAGCAAATAAAGGGATTTGGGGAGTATGGGTTTCCGGAGTCGCATGCAGCGAGCTTTGCCTTGCTGGTCTACATATCAGCCTGGTTGAAACGGCACGAGCCAGCGGCGTTCTATTGCGGTCTATTGAACAGTCTGCCCATGGGGTTTTATTCACCGGCTCAGTTAACGCAGGATGCCATGCGGCATGGCATTGAAATTCGGGGAGTCGATGTGCAGAAAAGTGGCTGGGACTATCGTCTAGAACCACCGGCACAGAGCATACAAGGCTACGAGCAGCCGCAAGGAGCGCTTCGTGTAGGGATGCGGCAGATCAAAGGATTGGGCGAAGAGGTAGGCAATCGCATTGCCGAAAGCCAACCCTATAGAGATATCGATGATCTGGCGCGCCGGGCGGAACTGAACGATCAGGAACTCACGTTTTTGGCTCGAGCCGGTGCGTTGCAGACCATTTCAGGCAATCGATTTCAAGCGCATTGGGACGCAGCGGGAGTGGACCAACCTACGGATCTTTGGAAAGCAAGCAAGGTTGTGGTTCCTTACCAAACGGATGTAGTGTTGCCTGAACCCACGGTTGGCGAGAGCGTATTTCTAGATTTCAGTTACTTGGACTTGACGCTTGGGGACCATCCGCTGAAGATCATGCGAGGGGAAGCGCAATTTCGACATTGCATGAAAGCCGAAGATCTGATTTCAACCCATCCAGGTCGGTTTGTTCAGGTGGCTGGGCTTGTTACCTGCCGACAACGACCTGGTACAAGCAGCGGAGTGGTTTTCTTGACTCTAGAGGACGAAACAGGTAATGCCAATGTAGTCGTATGGCGGGCCGTCTTGGAGCGATATCGCGCGGAGATTCTGCAGAGTCAGCTCATTCGCATCAAGGGCGTGATTCAACGTGAAGGCGAGGTCATACACATCGTTGCTGGTCAAGTAGTCGATTTCAGCGAGAGATTGAAAGCGCTTGCAGATCGGCAATCCGGCGATGGAAACATCGTGAGAGCCCGAAATTTCCACTAGCATATGCGTTCACAAATCACGCCATCTCTCCACTTCTTCCGCATGCTCTTCTGTCAAGTACGAACGTACTTGCTCCAGCTGTGACGTTGAAAGTACCGAGTCATATCTACTGTTCCAGATCAATCCCTTAGCTGCATTGGATTGAAGTTGCTTTGAAGCAAATGACTCGATAGACTCGAAAAGTTGCAGCGTGTCGTGGTCCGCCCAACGTCTAACCATGTCGTAGTAGAACGAGTCTTGTCGATCTTCAGGCAGTTTTTCCGCCAATTCCAATGCCTCCAACGGTCTGCCGGTGCGAATTAGAGCTTCACCAATCCAAATGGACGCTAGTGGCTTTGATGTCTCACGCACCCGTGGTAGCAGTTCAATAGCCTTGTCAGGATCTGTGCGACTCAATTCTAGAATCACCCAGGCTTCGGACCCTGAACTGTACGTTTGTGGGAGCGGCTGTTTCAACGCGATTTCAAATGCGCGCTGGGGATCAACAGAAACTAGACCGCGCAAGGTTGTTTCCATCATGTCGGTATATCTCACCCACTCCTCCGAATTTTGGGAAAGGAGCCAATCAAGAGCTGCATTTGGATCTATCGTCGACCATTCGCCAATAACACTTCGAACTACAGACGTCATGTCGAATCCAGCGTTTCTCCATGCTTGAATTAGGCGTAGTGACTCTTGTGGAGAGTCTTTTATCAGCTTTGTTGCCACTCCTTCCATTGCTATCAGCTGGACTGGTGGGGAATAGTTGCTCAATAGCGTCGGTATCTCGTTAGGGCTTGAATTCGTCCATTGGTTCACTATGGCCCACACGACATAGTTCATCGACGAACTGTTGCCCAACTGATCGACAGCTTTAAGGGCAGCCGCCGGGTCTGTGTCTGCCCAAGTCAGTGCGATTGGGCGTAAGAGGCTCTGCTGGGATTCCTCATCTAGTGTTGTGACGTACTCGAATGCGGCGACAACGTTTAACTGAGCCACTGCATTCACGACACGAATTAAGATTTGGTTGTGGTCGTCGACATCCTCAGTCAGACTGTCTGCAATCGCCTTAAGCACTTCGATGCCGTCTTGGGCTGCCCATTCCACAGCAATCCGCATGAACGCGTCGATTCGAAACTGGTTTTGCAGCCCGTCGTTGACCAAGGTGTTCCAAGCCACTTGCGGTTCATCGATGAGATCCAACGCACGTTCCTCGGCAAGCAATGCCAAACCAATGCTCTCACCGCCAAGTTGCTTGGCAATGTCGCGCCGGACCGCATCCGAAAGATCTGCTCGCGAAGAGAGTAGTGTGCGCATGACGTGGTTTTTGGATCGTCCTTCCAAAGCGGATGCGGTGTCCAACGCTTGATCCAGCGACAAGATGGACCACTCGTGGAAGAGGATTGCCAGCAGCACGTCCTGTTGGTGTAGAGGAAGAGTCCTGGTCTTGGAGAGTGCAGCTTGAGGATTGAGGGACGCAAATCGACGAACGACAGCCGACTGGATTGCTTCACGCTGACTTGTGCCCACTATTGACACCGACGTCTCCAGCAAACTGGCTAGAACAGTTTCATCCGCGTCGGCTATGAGTGAATACAGAAGGGCAAAGTGATTGAAGTCGGTCGGATTATTGATGATTTGTTTGATTTGAGCCGACAGCTGCAAATCGGAGTCTGTATTTGAATCATCGTTGCTAGAAATGAGTGTGTCTTGGTGAGGGCCCGTGGAGTAGGAGTCTTCAGAATTGGTCAGACTCCAAGTGCTAAGCGCAAGGAAACTCCAGCAAGCAGCAATTGAGATGGCCGCCCCTAGCAGTAGCCCTACTGACAGCCACAGGATTGAGCTTCTCTTTGATGCGGCAAGGGATTGCACGCTTAGACCCTACTCGGTTAAATCGATGTAATCATACTCTCCACCTAAGTGCGTCGCCATCATTGCACCGGCAAGTTGTGACAGAAGTGAGTAGCATGGCTGTAGGCTTAGTCGCTTTTCAGCGCTGCCTGCATAAATGAATTGATCGTCAACTATCGCTAAACACTGTGCTCAAAGCATTGCATTAATGCAGAAAACACTTTAGATATCTATCTTAATAATATAAATATAAACGATATTTATCCACAGATAACTTGATTATTGCAACTGTGAACCTTTACAAATAAAAGCGCTCACGAGAATCTGCAGGAACCTCGAGTGTCCTTGGAAGGAATGCTCCATCGGATTGTAGAACTATACAAGCGGCAACGGACTTTCATTGCGATACAGCATTTCAAGGTTTATTCCGTAATGTGTGTGTTCTCTTTACGATTGCATCTGACGCGATGACCTGTGCGTACACAGTGAGACCTAGCAAAAGAATGTTGTATGTTGGAATATGAACCAGCGGACGTTGTTTGTGTATTGAAGCCTTTCCATTGTTGACTAGTGTTTCCTGAAACACGTACAACCACCCTTAGTCTGGTCCGCACATAGCGGAATTACGGTTGTACAATGCAGTTCAAATCGTTGTCAACGTCTAGCTACAGCAGCCATTGCATGAGTAATGCGTCGCAAGGGAGCTAAATCTTGTCTCAAGAATTGCAGTCACTACATCAACGTTACGATGGCTTTGACCCCACAATAGTCTCGTTTAGCAAACCAGCCCGCCATTACTGCTACCTCAATGACCAAAATGGCGATTGGTTGGCAACAACCGATGGCATCACTCTTGGTATCCAAGGTCACGTCGATGATCTAGCAATATGGGAGGTTTCGGGTAGTGGTTTCAAGCACAAGGTATCTGGATTGCAACTGAAGTCCTCAGCTACCGCGGCTGGTAATACCTGCACTTTATCAGTTTCCACCGGATCTATAGATGAGACTGGATCTATCCTCAATTCCGCACAGTTTAAAGTCGGGCATGGTCCAGAATTCCTTCCGTCTGAGTACCTCGAACGTTTTCGCAAACAGGGATGGGTATGTTTAGCTTGTGTTCTTCCTCCTGAAGTAGTCGATGGATTGCAGCGAGTTGGATGCGTGGATGGCTATGCCGACCGCCAGCCTGAACGTATTTCGCCGCTTTCTCAAGATGCGTCGGTTACCAAGGTGACGGTAGAACCTGTATCACTGTGGCTAACAAGGGAATACATGGGTACTCGCGACATTCGCTTGGGTCATTCACCAGGTGTGTCTGCGTTGACGAAGGACGATGGCCAAAGAGAAGTGCAGGGATGGCACACGGATTTCCCCTATTTGTGGGGAACTGGAGATCGCGTTCCGTTGCCGTCGGGCGAGCTAGTGCTGGGCATGCAGCGAAATGTATGTGTCTCGGACTTCACCAAAGAGAATGGTGCAACCCTGTTCAAGTTAGGAAGCCACAGTTCGATGAAGCCTCCTCCGGAGGAGTGGGGCCTATCCAAGCACACTTATCGTCGAGGCCACCGTGCAAAATTCGGATTGCCCTACGCAGGAACTGAGTCAGACTTGATCGAAGCTCCGGCGGGCTCCATAGTCCTCTACGATGCCCGCATGTGGCACCGTGCGGGGCTAAATTTCACCCGGAATCGTCGAGGTGCGATGATTCAGGCAATCGTTCCGAGCTTCATCGTTCCTTTCATGGATACTAGCAAGACATTCAAGTCCTTCCTTGATAGTGAAGCATGTGGTCAAGTTACCGAGCGAGATCGAAAAGAGCTCGAAAAATTGATGGTCCACAAGATTGTTGGACCAGCTGGAGTATTTGCAATAACCATAGACGATGAACTAACCGAAAGAGTTCGTCGTCAGCAGGGCTCTGCGCGCCCGTCAGCTTATTAGCCCGAATTCGAGTCGTCCGTGCAAACGTCCGAGGACCGAGTCTCGACTAAAAAAATTTTGTCTCAACAAAGAGAGATTGCGTGAAGTGGAGGGGATGATCGCCACATGTTGTGTCAGAATATCTTTGTCTGCATTTCAAGATGCAATTGCGACATCTGAGAGCGAATTTGTAGGCCTTGTAGTCAAGAAATGTTGACAAGCTTTCGTGTTTGTTGGTTTTTTATTTGCGAATATGTGAAATATGTTAAAAAATAACTACTTATGTCCGTAGAAAGTACCTCAAAATATTGAATGTTCATAGGGATTACCGGACCATTCGGCAAGAGAATCAATTCCGGTGAATTATGTCCAATGCGACCCGTAAAGCACCTCCTCAAGGGTGATTTCGACAATAATTTCCCTAATAAAATTAAGATTTGTCAAGGTTATCAGTGCAGTTTGGGAATTCTATTGGCGCCAATATTCAGTTTGTTCTATTCCTGAATCCACGACGCATCGCGCTTCTCACGGAAGGCCGCCATGCCCTCGGCAGCCTCCGAGGAGCGAAACATCCTTCCGCTCCAAACTGCCGTCTTCTCAAATCCTTCTTCTCTAGACCAATTTGGAATCTGGCGCACTAGTTTCTTGCACTCGACGACGGCGTTGGGTCCACCTCGATTGATCATGTCGATTTCTTCTTGCACTGCTGCCTTCAGGTTTTCCTTGGGGACAGCCCGGTGAACAAAACCCATCTCGACCGCCTGAGCTCCAGTAAACCGTTCACCGGTAAGAAACAGCTTCATGGCGTGGTGCGTGCCTAGTTTGGGAATGCACACGACAGATATCACTGCCGGAATTACGCCGATGCGAACTTCACTGAAGCTGAATTTCGCATCTTCGACTGCAACGACAATATCCGATGCACCTACAAGTCCTAACCCTCCCGCAAACGCAGGTCCGTTTACCGCTGCTATGACAGGCTTTTCACTATCCATTATTCGTGTCAATACATCGGGATAAGGCACCGACCGCCTGCCTTCAATTGACGCGCCGGGAGGACTCTTTAGGTCTGCACCCGAGCAAAAGGCTGGTTCAGCCCCCGTTATTACAATGCAACGAACCAGAGGGTCGGCGTTCGCCTCGCCTAGATGCTCGTATAACTCAGAGACCAAAGCGGATGACAATGCGTTTCGATTTTCAGGTCTGTTTAGCGTTATCCACGCCGCCCCGTCTTCTATCGAATAGAGTGTTGCTTCTGTCGTTGCCATCATTCGTCTCCTTCAGTTGCACTCATTTCTATTAGGACTGCATCTTTGTCGACTTGATCGCCGACCACGACCCGCACACTCCCAACAACCCCGTCTACCGGTGCGGTAATTCGGTGCTCCATCTTCATGGCTTCAAGCACTACAAGTAGCTGACCCGCGGTAACCGGATCGCCGGCACTGACCTCGGTTGATAGGACTTTGCCCGGCATTGGGGCGGTAAGTCCTCCTTCGACCTCCGCGGTACCAGGCATAGCAAATCGAGGCAATTCTCTCACTGCGATATCGCCTGCAGGACCATGGGTAAACCACGTGTCGCCCTCGCACGAAACCGCAAAGTCCATTCGACGATCATTGATAGTCAACTCGACAGATTTTGGAGAAACTGAATGCGTCAAAGTGTCGTAGTTATCTCCATCTACTGTCATTTCAAAGGACTTGGTGGACTTAGCTCGATACTCGAGAGAAACATTTGAGCCGTCATGCTCGAAATTCGCCCTCTCTGGAGGCATATGGGAGTTGCGCCAGCCGCTCGGAACATGAGCCAGTACCGTTGCTTGGTCCCGTCGTCGCTGTTGGGCGCAGATAGCTGTGGCGATGATGGCTTCGTGAAATTCGGTTTTGGAGGGTGTGCGGACTCGCGATGGATTGACTCGTTCAATAAAGTCGGTGGTCGTGTCGCCAGCCATGAATTCTGGCGTTCGCAAGGCTGCGACCAGAAAATCTCGGTTATTGCTGATTCCTTGAATGCTTGTGGTCTCCAAGGCTCGGGCCAACTTGGCAATCGCTTCGCGCCTCGTGGCGCCATGAGAAATGACTTTCGCAATCATTGGGTCGAATTCTGTGCTGATTTCGCTCCCGGCCTCAACGCCGGAATCGAACCTTGCAGAGCTTGACGGTTGCCAAACGCTAAGCGTGCCCGGAGACGGCAGAAACCCCTTGGCAGGGTTTTCGGCGTAGAGACGGCCTTCAATTGCGTGTCCGTCTATTGAAAGGTCTTTCTGCTGATAGCCCAAGGGCTCTCCTTCGGCAATCCTTATTTGCTCTCTAACGAGATCGAAACCAGTGATTTCCTCAGTTACTGGATGCTCAACCTGAAGCCGCGTATTGACTTCCAGAAACCAAAAATCGTTGCCTGAAACTAGGAATTCTACGGTACCAGCGGAGGTATAGTTGAGACTGCGTGCTGCGGTAACTGCGGCTTTTCCCATGCTCTCGCGCAAGTTGCTGTCAACTGCAGGAGAGGGTGCTTCTTCGATGATTTTTTGATGGCGTCTCTGTATGGAGCATTCTCGTTCGAAGAAATGCACCACATTGCCATGAAGATCGCCTAGGATTTGCATTTCAATGTGTCGCGAAGACGTTAGCCAACGCTCTAGAAACACGGTGTCGTCGCCAAACGCGGCTGCAGCCTCGCGTCGAGCTCCCTCAATTGCTCCAGCTAGGTCCGATTCTTGCTCTACGATCCGCATACCTCGACCTCCGCCACCGGCTGCCGCCTTGACAAGAACCGGATAGCCCACCTCATTTGCCGCTGAGGCGATGTCGGTATCTTCGGAAAGATGCACGGCGGGAAGCGTCGGCACGTCCGCTTCAATCATCAATTGTTTCGCCGCTAGTTTGTCGCCCATTTCCTGGATGGCATTTGTAGGCGGTCCTATCCAAGTTACTCCCGCATCGACGACTGCATTGGCAAACGCCGCGTTTTCAGAGAGGAATCCATATCCAGGATGGACAGCGTCTGCTCCCGATATTCGGATTGCGTTCAAGAGCTTTTCCATGTCGAGGTAGGTTTCAGCGGAAGTGGCTCCCTTCAGCGCTATAGCAATATCTGCTTCCCTCACATAGGGAAGGTTGGCGTCGCTATCCGCATAGACGGCAACGGTCGAAATTCCCATGTTCCGTGCCGTTCGGAAGACTCGACTGGCGATTTCCCCTCTATTCGCGACGAGGATCGTGCGAATAGGCTTAATGGTTACATTCTCCACGTGCCGAACTCCTTCGTCCCCGCGACCGCCTTGTTGTGGCTGGCAGAAAGCGATATCCCCAACACTGTGCGGGTTTCTCTCGGATCAATCATTGCATCGTCTGTGATTCGAGACGTGGCGAAAAGACCTTTGGATCTCTCCTCTAGCCAGTATTCCGCCCCTGCGACTCGTTTCTCGTTGGCATCCTCGTCAAATGGCAACCCACGACGTTGGGCAGCGCGACGTTGCACAATTGTCATGACGCCAGCCTGTTGCTTTGGTCCCATGACTGCGATCTTTGCAGTTGGCCAGGTGTAGGTGAAACGCGTTCCATAGGCTCGTCCACTCATGCCGTAGTTCCCTGCTCCGTATGACGCACCAGCTATAACACTGAAATGGGGCACTGTTGAATTTGTCACAGCATTGATCATCTTCGACCCGTTCTTAGTGATTCCAGATTGCTCAAATTTTGCGCCAACGACGTATCCGGTAATGTTGTGCAAAAATAAAAGTGATACATCAATTTGATTGCATAACTGTATGAATTGTGAGGCTTTTTCTGCAGACTCTGACATAAGAGGACCGTTGTTGCCCAGAATGCCCACGGGATACCCGTGTATGGATGCCCATCCGGTCACCAATGTCGGTCCGTAGCGTGGCTTGAATTCCTCGAAACGCGACCCGTCGACAACGCGAGCAACGACTTCACGAATGTCGAACGGTATCGTCAAGTCCTCTCCTACTATTCCTAGTAGCTCATCGGGATCGTATACAGGAGGATCAGAAGGCAGTGAGGGTTCTGGACCCATTTTCCGCCAATTCAGATGCCGCACTACCTCTCGGCACAGTCGAATGCCGTCCATTTCATCTTCAGCGAAGTAATCCCCCAGACCCGAAATGGAGCTATGCATGTCAGCTCCTCCAAGTTCCTCGTTTTCAGCATCTTCGCCGGTAGCCATCTTGACTAGTGGAGGACTCCCAAGAGCAACCATAGCTTGGTTCTTTACGAAGATGTTGTAGTCGCTCATGCCTGGTTGGTACGCGCCGCCCGCGGTGGAAGCCCCGAACGCTATGGAAATCGTTGGTATGCGCATCTTTGATAATTCGGTGATTTCGTAGAACAACCTTCCTGATTCTGCAAAATGCCCCGTCTCCCGACGCATGGATTGCTCAGGGTCCGACGCGCCACCGCCCCCACCACCGCCAAGATCCGCGCCAGCGGACTCCACGAATTGAACGTAGGGCATTCGGTTGTCGCGTGCTATTTCCAGTCCCCGCATCAGCTTCTTGGAATTGAACGCGTTGAAAGCGCCTGCTCGCACAGAGGGGTCATGCCCGAGGATCACACATTCAACACCTTCGATTACTCCGATGCCAACCACAAATCCAGAGCCAACAACGTAGTTTGATCGCCACGCGGCAAGAGGACTGATCTCCAGAAACGGCGAGTCGCGGTCGAGTACCCAAGCTATGCGTTCCCGTATCACCATCTTGCCACGGGAAGCGAGGCGCTCGACAGATTCGGTTCCGCCGCCGCGAGCAGCTTCAGCATAGAGTTCTTCGAGCTCAGCAAGCTTTTGCAGCGCGTGCTGACGATTCTGTACGTAGGACTCAGATCGTGTGTCAAGTGTAGATTGCAATACGGCCATCAGCCATTCCCTAGATTGAAGTCAAAACAGGTCCGAGGAGTTCGGTTTCACTTCGGACACACTGGGACCCCGGAGAAAAGGTGGAGTACCTTACGCAAGGGTAGATATCGAAGGACGAATTGTCACGCAGCGCTGGGTCGTGTCAATGCATCTCCTTCGCGCCATGGTGAGATCTGACCCTCGTAGACCATTGGTCCCTTGCGGAAGTGTGCGGCTTCCTCCAGCGTCTCCACGAACGGCATGTTGGCTGGATAGGCTTCGCCCTTGCTGGGAAGTGCCCCAGCTTTCGACACGTGCCCCCAGAGTGGGTGACCGACAACCTCTTCTGCAATGCAGGCTGCCTCGATCACCTTGTCCAAGTCATAACCAGTCTCAATCCCCATTTGGTGGCAGAGATGCACGAAATCTTCCGTGGGCACATGTCCCGCAGCACGACCATTCCCGCAATAGGGACAGCCACCCATTCCACCAAGCGATGTGTCGAATCTCTTGGCTCCAAGCACAAGTGCTTCGTAGTAGCTAGCTAAGGTCGCGCCCCGAGTGTTGTGTAGATGCATGTGAAAGTCGGTGATTTCAGGATAGCGATCTCGGATCGCTACCATGGCTTCCCTCACTGTGTGAGGCATGTTCCATCCCATTGCATCCAAGAACGAGAGTTTCCGCACTTCGATTCCCGCACGGTGCCATTTCTCGATCATAAGTGCCAGCAGCTCGAGTAGTTGATTGAGTGAAAAGGGTCCTTCGAAATTAGAGCCAAACGGATTTCCCAAGGCAACGGAACCAAATTCTGCGTCAGCTTTAGCCGCTGCTTGGATCGTTGCATCCATGGACGCAATCTGCTCGCCTTGGGTTCGGTTGTAGTTGCGCCTCGCAAACGTGTCGCAAAGCTCCACATGCGTACCGAAGCTACGGCCCCGAACATCAATCTTGGGGAAATAGGCTTCTGCACGCTCAAATCCTTTCCTGTTGAATATGGCCGCTGTGTACTTGATCCCTGGTTTGGGGACAAATTTCTCAGCGATTTCGTCGATGCACGCCATTGATGGAGTCCACTTGGGATGGGCAAATGAACCAATTGAGATCGTTTTGGCTCCCATTTCACCAATTGCATCCAATAGGCGAAGTTTCTCCGATACTGGTATGTCGGGACTCTCAATTTGTAGTCCTTCGCGCATCGTGTCGTCAAAAATTTCGACCGATTTGGGTAGACACTCTGACATAGATTCCGCTCCCTGATAGGCACGCACGGGACAAATCCCAATCCCCATGCTGCCGCTAAATATTTTCGTGCTAGCCCAATTCGGCAACTAAATCCATTAAGTAGCAATAGCTAGCAGGCTTAGGAATTATACGGCTAAGATTCGCACGGCAATCGACTCTTCAGCTAAAGCGGGCAAAGTGAGTTGTGGTGGTGAATGATGCTCCAATGGCCACCGATTTGGTGCCACACGAAGGTAAATCGCGCCTCGATTTGCGACTTCGAACCGTCCTCTACTAGCTGAATATGCATGTTGCCCGAAAACAAAAACGCGTCATCACTCAATTGCTGCACTGCATACTCTTTCAGGCTTGCGTTGGGCTGTTTTCGTAAGAACTCGACGAAGTAGCTCCTGGTAGCCGCTCGGTCCCTACCGAAATTAGCCGAGAGGGTCGGATGAAAGGTCGCATTCGAGTCGTAGAGTTCTACAACTCTCTCCAAATCTCCGGTGTTCAAGCAATCAAACCAACTGCTAGCAATGTCCAAAGCTCGGTCTTTCAATGTAGTTTCCCATCAATACATTCAAACAATCGCAATCGTGTATTCTCAACTAAGCGAATTGTGGGATACAGATTAAATGATGGTTGTCGATCAGATTTGGACGGGCAACGCTTTACGCAATTTCAACTATCTCATTGTGTGCGACGAAACGGGCGACGCAATGGCAGTTGATCCCCTGGATCACCAAAAGTGCCTGACACGAGCTCGTGACAAGGGATGGAACATCACCCAGGTGCTGAACACCCACGAGCACGGCGACCATACAGGAGGAAATGCCCCGGTCATCGCTGAAACTAGCGCGAGGCTTTTGGCTCATGCCAACGCTGGAGCTCGCATTTCTGGAATAGATGTTGGTCTCAATGCGGGAGATGTGGTCAAGGTTGGAACTTCTGTTGAACTGGAAGCTTTGGACACTCCTGGTCACACGATGAGTCACATTTGCCTGCGGACATTGTCCGACTCACCTGCATTGTTTTCGGGCGACACTCTGTTTAACGCTGGAGCAGGAAACTGTCACGGTGGAGGCCATCCAGAGGAGCTTTACCACACTTTTGTCGCACAACTGTCGAAGCTGTCTCCGGACACCAAGATCTACCCGGGCCACGACTATCTGACGAACAATCTAGAGTTCACGTTGGACCGCGAACCAGACAACGAGCAGGCGCGAACTATGCTCGAGAAGCTGAAACACACGCACGACCCAGAGGATCCCATCGTTACTACTCTTGAAGTTGAAAAGGAGATCAATACGTTCTTTCGCCTGCAGAATCCAACCGTGATTAAGCGTTTGCACGAGGTCTTTCCTGATTTGGAGGATGATCCATCCCCCAAAACCGTATTCTTGAAATTGCGCGAGCTCAGGAATAGTTGGTAGGGGATAAAGGTAGTGCACACAAGACGATGGTTTGCTGTTGCGTTCTCCTTTCTAGCGGCGGGATTGCTGGCGGACGCAGAAACTATGCTTGAGGACATTCGCGAGACAACCAAGTTCACGGAACACTACACGAGCATTTCCGAGATAGACAAGAAAGTCATGGATGTATTGGGCGGTGTTGATCGGTCGAAGTTTGTACCCGAGTCCGTTAAGAGAGGCGCATTTCTCAATCAGCCTCTGCCCATCGGCTATGGGCAAACGATTTCGCAGCCATTCATCGTCGCTCTTATGACGCATGTTTTGGATGTTCAATCGACGGATCGCGTGCTTGAGATTGGCACCGGTTCGGGCTATCAGGCGGCCGTTCTTGCAGAATTGGCAAAGGATGTCTACACAATCGAGATCGTTGAAGAACTAGCCAAGTCAGCTGAAAAGCGCCTTGAGGAGTTGGAGTACGCAAATGTCTCAGTCAAGGCTGGCGACGGCTGGTTTGGTTGGCCCGATGTTGCGCCATTCGACAAGATCATCGTCACAGCAGTCGCCGCGAAAATTCCGCCGAAGTTGGTGGAGCAACTACGATCGGGTGGGTTGCTAGTAATGCCAGTTGGAGATCCTGAAGGTCATCAGGACTTGGTGTTGGCAAAGAAAAACGAGGATGGATCGTTGGAGGAGAAGCGTGTACTTCCAGTCCGCTTCGTTCCGTTGACTGGCGAAGGTGTGTTGACGGTTCCCGATCGAAAGGACGACGAGACGAGTTTGTAAAAGCCTTACGGATTTTGGACTGAAGCCGGCGAACTCCGCTGCATTCGTCAGCTGTTTCTCACTTTCGTTAGTTCTTCTCCAAGTCCTATAGGCAAGTCTCAGCCATAAACCTCAAGGTGTCGGCGTTGCGCGAACCGACGTTTATCGAGGTTACTGGACTTTCTTCCCATGCCTGCAGCCGGTCCTTGATGCGATCCTTCGACCCAACTAGAGAAACTTCGTCCGCCAATTCGTCGGGCACTGCCGCAAAGGCTTCATCTCTTCGACCGGACATGAAGAGCTCTTGAACTCGGTCGGCTTCGCTTTCGTATCCCATTCTGCAGACGTGGTCCTTATGGACATTGAAATTCTTCGCTCCCATTCCTCCAACGTAGAACCCAATGTTCTGTTTGATTTGCAGAAGAGCACGCTCGAGATTGTCATCTACTATCACGGGAACCGAAGCAGCGATGTCAAAGTGCGGCGGTTTGTGCTTGAGCGATTCGCCGTAGAGTTGACCCATTTTGTATGGGGACAGAAACATTGGAATCCAGCCGTCGCATAGTTCTGCACCGAGAGCGACGTTCTTAGGACCCTCAGCGCCCAAGTAAAGTGGAATTTCCTCTCGAAGGGGATGAAGAATTAGCTTTAGTGGTTTGCCTAGACCCATGCCGCCATCAAGTGGCAGCTGGTAGTGCTTACCTTCAAACTCAACGGGCTTTTCTCTTCGGACAACGTCACGAAAAATTTGAATCCATTCGCGTGTGCGAGCCAACGGCTTCGGATATGGCTGACCGTACCATCCTTCTACCACTTGCGGCCCCGACACCCCGATTCCCAATCTCAGGCGTCCTCCAGAAAGGTAGTCGAGAGTAACTGCATGCATCGCGGAACTCGTGGGGGTTCGTGCGGAGATTTGCATGATCGACGTACCCAAGTGAATTTTCTCGGTGTTCGCGCCGATCCAGGCAAGGGGCGTAAAGCAATCTGCTCCATATATTTCTGGACACCAAATCGTGTCGTATCCCAACGACTCGGCTTCCTTCGCTAGTTGCACAATCATGTCGCCACCAGGCGGTCCCAGCGGTCCTATTCCCAATCCCAATCGCATTCTGTTTCTCCAAATGATCAGCTAACAATTTTCCGTTTGGACATTCTGCAAATTACTTGCAGAGAGGTCCTAGCCGGTGTCGAAGCGCATCAAGCCTTCTTGAACGCAAGTTGCCACGAGCTCTCCTGATTCACTATACAAGCGTCCGGACGCTAGTCCGCGACCGGTTCCTGTCCACTCGACCGTTTGCTCGTATAGCAACCACTGGGTGGCGTCGCATTTGCCGTGGAACCACATACCATGATCGAGGCTGGTACCAAAAAAATCGGGATCTTGCCACCTCTTGCCGTGGGGAATCAGAATGTGGTCGATTACTGTGCTGTCGGAGAGGTACGCCAATGCGGCATGGTGGCGTGTGAAATTTTTCGACATCGGTAGATTGATCCGCATCCACATCAATTGATCCTCTACGGACGAACATCTTTGTCGCTCCTTAGGAGGATTGATGTAGCGAATGTCCATGGGACGCGCTTGAACGGCGCGTTCGTAGTCGGGGTCCGGCATCTGGTCGCGGCAGAACTGTTCGTATGAGTAGTTGGATTCTTCGACCGATGGAACTGCGGGCATGTGTCTTCCAAAAAATGTCGGTCCGCCCAATGCGGTATTCCATGATGAGGTCATTGTGAAGAGTTGCCTGTCGTCTTGCACGCCAACGATCTGCCTGTGGCTAAACGAACGTCCGTCGCGAATTCGCTTCACGAAGTACTTTACCGGGAAATCTGGATTTCCTGGAAGCAAAAAATATGCATGCAGAGAGTGTATGGTTCGGTCTGCATCCACTGTGGCACCGGCGGCAGCAATTGCTTGAGCCAAGAACTGGCCGCCAAACATTCTTGAACCCTTGTCAGGACTTGCTGGGGCATTGAAGCTGTCGTTGCCGAGGTCGTCTAATTCAAGAAGTTCATCGAACGAGGATAACGGCATTGCGGCGACGCGAGCGGAAGTCGCAATATGATAATTGCAGCTGGATTAGATCAAGAATTGGGACGCGAGCAGGTTCAGTTTGATTGGCCACGCGTGACCACATGCATGGAATTCCCTCTCGTGGAGAGCAAGACATGAAGCATACTGCCAATGCCAAGATGATTTATCTGATTCGTCGTCGATCGGGTGTGTCGCACGACGAACTCATCATGCACTGGTTCAAAAATCACATGCCCTCCGTTATCGAGTCAAATCGAGTAGCGCAACTCCAGAATCGAAGGGGAGCGTCGAAGTACATAGCACAGCTCTTCGAAAATACGGGGAAGTCGCATCCGACATGGGACGGCATGGCTCAACTGTGGTATCGAGAGCCACACCGTCCAATGAATCAAGCTGCTGGAACGAATCCGACCGACACCTTTCAACAGAAAGCAGAGCCTTACTGGAATTGGGCTACCAAGGAGTATGTTGTTCGTGATGGCAGTGAGAGTCTGTCAATTGAACCGCTTGCCTTGAATGAACCATATCCCTCGACTCGATCTGGATTTCTCCGGTTGAACTACCTCGTGGGCGTGAAACCCAGCATTGATTACGAAGCGTTTTACAAACATTGGCTCGACGTGCATGTGCCAAATGTTGAATCGCATTTGGACGGAGCAGGTGGGTTTCGGTACGTCGTAAGCCACAGCATCTACCCCGAGAGCGCTCCGTACGCGGGGATGGCTGAACTGTATTTCGCGGACTCAGCTGGGGCCCGCGCGTTTCAATCCAATATACAGCCAGATGGAATGGAACAGTGGATCGACGCTTCGAACACACACGTTATGCACGGAAACACCGAGATGGTCGGCATTCCCTAGCGACGAATGCTAGTCGGCGACCATGGAGGTCAATCGGTCGCTTGCTTCAGCAAAGTCTTCCATGAAGTTGTAAACAACGCTTCGCACGGATAGGGCCTCATTCATTAAACCGACGCCCTGGCCAACAAAGTAATTTGCCAGCCGTTTTGCTCCATCGTGGTCCGCCTGCGCGAGTTGATTGATCCGCCGGAAGGCCGCTTCGGCAACGACGCCCTGCAGCGGCATTGGCAATGGATCGGGACTCTCTTCTGCCTGCCACGCGTCTGTCCAAGCAGACCGAAGTTGACGTGTATATTTGCCTGTACGGCTTCGCGAACGCACGGTTTGACGTGAGTTTGCGGCAAGCATTTTCTCCTTAACGACGGGTAGTGTCTCTGCCTCTGCAGTTGTCAGCCATACAGAGCCAGTCCAAACCCCATCAGCGCCCATTGCCATGCATGCCGCCATTTGGCGACCTGTTACGATTCCGCCAGCGGCAAGAACTACCATGCCTGAGCCTTTGAGTTCGTCCAAGACTTCGGGAACAAGTACTAACGTAGAGACTTCCCCGCAGTGACCACCAGCCTCGGTTCCTGCAACAATAAGAAGCTCCACTCCCGCATCACGATGCTTGATGGCGTGCTCCTTTGCACCTGCGAGTGCACCAACAACAACATTGTTGGCACGAGCGCGTTCCATCATAAAGTCCGGTGGAACTCCCAATGCGTTAACAACCATACCAACCGGATGCGCAAAGGCTGCTTCCAAGATTTGATCAGCCCCAGCCTTTCTCATGTTGTCGCCTACGCCGCCTCGAATGGCACCCTTCCAAAGGTCGGCGGTATCGATGTTGTGCGTGGCTAGCAGATGTTCAATGTATCGTTTGTGTTCCTCGGGGATTCTGGATTCAAGCTCTTCTCTAGTAAGCGCAGATTCCTTGTTGTCCATGCTTGTTGGAACCAGTAGATCCACGCCGTAGGGTTTGCCGTCGCAATGCTCATCTATCCAACTTAGCTCAATGTCCAATGTCTCTGGAGAATGTCCCACGGCACCGAGCACACCAAAGCCACCGGCCGCGCTTACTTCAGCAACAACATCTCTACAGTGACTGAACGCAAAAAGTGGAAATTCGATGCCGAGCAATTCACACGCTCTTGATTTCATAATGTTCTTGAACACAAGCAGTCGGGATAGAAATTTTACTTGTGTTGGGGAGATGCGGCACTTGTGGATGCACAATCAAACCGACGTTGTATTGGATGAACTGCTAAACGAACCAATTACGATACTACCTGCCATGAGTGAGAAATCAGTTTGAGTATGGCTCCCACTTCGGTACGTTTTAAAGGATCTCTCGGGACGGTTGTGATCCGCAACGGCTTGGCACGTCCGTGGCGCTCGGCGCTGCTGCCTCTGTTCCCGTGGGTAACTCTCACGTTGGTCGCATCTTGTTCGATTGTCAATTCGTCTGCAGTTCTTCCTCGTGAAACAGAAGGAGATTTCGTTCAGAAGGGCGGATTACATCAGGTTGCGCTGAATGAACACATTGGCTTGGAAATTGAAATAAATGACAGCTGGGAATTGGAGGACACGTCCACTCTTCAGCAAATACTGCATGAGGCAGCTGGATTCATCTATCGACATCTCAGAGATCGACCAAGGATCAAGCTCATCGTTGGCTACGACAGAGAGCGTGGTCCGATGGCGCTCTACCGACGTCGTGGACAGACGACTGATACGGTGCTTCTTAGCAATACTCCATTGGAGTATCGGCCGCAGATCATGTACCAATTCGCTCACGAATTCTGCCATGTCGTTTCAGACTACAACCGACTGAGGTCTACGGAGTCGAAGAATGAATGGTTTCATGAAGCGCTGTGTGAGTTGGCATCAATCTTTGTTATGCATGGGACTGGCGAACACCGCTTGAAGAAATACATCGATGGCTACCTTGACGAGTCCATTCAAGTGCTCGATGAGATTCCGGACTTCGGAGCGTGGTTATTGAACAAAGAGCCGCATCTACGGGAACCACGGGATGGGGGGCTGGACCGCAAGACCAACGCTGTGGTGGCCTATAGACTGCATCCTCTTTTTGTACAACATCCTGAAATTTGGGGTACATTGAAGTCGTTGCCGAAATCCGATAGCGTGCTGGTCGAATACCTAGAGGAGTGGAAGCAAAACGTGGAAAATCAAGACAGAGGACTGATTGACCGAATTGCAGAAACACTCTTGCCTGGCTCGCTTTCAGCACCAAAATAGATCGTGCGGTAGCTTCCTTATATGAATCAAGTGTCAGAACGTATTGAGTCAGCCCCATGCTAACTGCCGATCAAGTAGATCACTACCACGAGTCTGGCTATGTTGTGCCGGACTTTCGTCTGCCTGATAACACGCTGAAATCCATTCGCGCCGATCACTCCAGACTTATCGAGAGGTTTCCACAATTCGCCGACTATTGCGGGGCCTTATTGGTTTACGACCTGTCGTTCTTGAACTACGCCCGCAACGAACAGATACTGAATATGGTCGAGCAGGTGATCGGAGCGAACTTCGCGTTGTGGAATTCCAGTCTGTTTGCCAAACCGGCTAGAGTTGGCAGCAGAACGCCATGGCACCAAGATGGCGAGTACTGGCCGATTCGCCCACTTGCTACTTGTTCGGTGTGGATTGCCGTCGATGAATCGACGGTCGAGAACGGCTGCTTGAAGTTCATACCGGGTTCGCACCGGGCGGCGAGACTATATCAGCATCACACGAACGCGTCGGATGGACTCTCGTTGCCCTTGGAATTGGACTCAGACCAATTTAGCGAGGCGGAATCCGTCAACATCGAGCTGGAGGCTGGCCAGATATCTCTACACGATGTGTTTCTTATTCACTCTTCTGAGCCGAATCGTTCAAAACACCCGCGGCGAGGGTTGACACTGCGGTTCATGCCGACTAGTTCAGTCTATCGTCGTGACATCAGTCAGGGCGTGACGGCGAAGTTCGACCAGGCCCGTTCTCTTTTCCTTATGCGAGGGCGAGATGTGTCTGGAAAGAATGACTTCCGATTGCGTGCCACAAGTTTCTGACGATGATGGCAACTTCACTAACGGGTGTGACAATAGAGACAATGCCCCTGATTGGTTCACGCCACCAGGAACTCTTCAGTAAGAGCAGGTGACCGTGTGTCCGCAAGCCGAACCATGCACTTGACGGTAGTCTAGGCTCGAACCAAGTCAATCCCCTGACGCTCACTAGACTTGGTTTGCGGGCGCTAGGGTGGGGCAGATTGGGACCAAGTATTGTGGTCGCGATCTCCCGAATCAACGTCAGTTCGCTTTCCGCTAATGGATGTCGGTTGACTTCATCAATTGTCTTGTGCTCGCACACGAAACCAATGTGGGTTCAGTTAGAATGCTGAAGGGTAATTGGAATTGAAGATGGGAACAGGAACCATCCTCCTAACTCCAATACCAGTCTGACTTTCGCGAAATACACTCTAATTATTGAAAGGGGAGAGAAGAATGAGAAAAGCCGGCGGAATCGTGGCAATAATCGGTGGTTCTCTGGGCCTGATTGGCGCAGTTATTGGTTTTTTCTTTGGCGGCTTTATGGAGAACGTCGATCTGGAAGAGTTGGATGCCGTATTGGAGCAAGATGGTACTAGCGTGGAGCAGGTTTTGGAGGAATCGGCCGGGGAAGCCGTTGAGGTATCTGACGAAATGCTCGACGAGATTGGGGGAACTTTCCAGCAAGGCTTCTGGATGGGTCTTGTTTTTTCGGTGGCCACTATCGTGCTAGGAGTATTCTCCATGCGGGCAAACAATTGGATGCCGGGCGCGATCCTCATCGTCTGTTCCGTGTTGGGTATATTTTTTGCTGGCGGTTTCGTGATGGTTATGATGTTTGTAACAGCACTCGGCGGGATTCTCGCGTTGTTTCCTATCAAGCCTGAGGAAGGACCTGCAGCTGCGGAGGAGTAGCCCGCGCTTCACGCTGTTTCGCTAAGACAATCAAGCGAAATATCCAACGTTCCCTAGAGGGATCAAGTCCTGCGCCACTCGTCTTGTTGAATGGCCTATTGTTGCGTAGCACACTCAATTCAGGCTAACAAATCACACATGTGGCAGATCGTTGCAAATCTTGCCAATACATCGCAGTGAGAATTGCCGGCGGAATAATTGCAGTGGTTGCGGGACTTTTAGGGAGTTGCTCGGCAACACTTGTATTGGTGGCACCCAGTCTATCGGAGTTGGTAGACACCACTGCTGAGAGGATCTTTACCAGTTTTGGGCCTGGGAGAGAATTTCAAGATGCATTGGACGATGCGGGAATTGTGAGAGAACCACCGATGCAAATGCGCGTCGATGCCCAGGAAGCTACTAGCGGTGCGGAGTTGAATGATCTGGAAGAGAGAAAATCAGCTTGGATTGGAGCCGTTTTGTCGTTGGGAAGTATAGTGCTAGGTGTGCTAGTAATTCGGTCCAGAGATTGGGTTGTAGGAGCTGTGCTCATCGCATATTCCGTCGTCGGAATCCTGCTATGTGGTGGATTTGTAACTCTAATGATGTGTGTAGCACTACTAGGCGGGGTTTTGGCTTTGTTTCCCTTGCGGGACGAGACGCCCACCGCTGCTAATCGATAACAGACCACAATAGGACTGATAGCTGTGGATGAAATCTGCAGCGCATCATATTCGATTGTCGCACACTTTGAACGGACGAGCCCAATGCTATTCCTCTTCGCCGTCGTTCTCTTCAATCGGTACTAGCTTACGAATCCACCCATCGCCTTTCGACAGCAGATACATTTCACCGTGTCTATCCACACTAAGGCGAAGATCCACTCGGGTTCGGTAGGGTAGGTGAGAAAGATATGTGTTTGGCATTCCGGCAATTTCGCTGAGTGAGCCCTCCTCCCCGTTTATGAGAATGTCGAGTTCATGGATAGTTGCTGGAGATCCAGGAACCAGCACGTCCTCTGGTTCCGTCGCGTCAGCTGACGAGTCGTCACCAGTCAAGTCCACAGGTTCTGTCTCAATGTAGAAGACCCTTCCACGCACCAATTCAGTGAAAACGAATTTTCCTGCTAGCTTCGGAATGGCCTCACCTCGATACACGAAGCCAGACCCTACGGCAAAGCCTTCGTCATGGTCGTATTGGGCGACGGGATAGGCGAATTGTGTGTCTTCCTCAATCTCGACGTCGTACACTCCTCCTAGGCCGTCATCGGTCTCAACTCCATGCGCTGTAGCAAACGTGCCTTCGCGTACACGCCATCCGTAGTTAGCGCCGGCGACTCCCAAATTGACCTCCTCGATTTGATCCTGCCCAATGTCTAGTAAAAACATCCTGCCTTCAAGGTCCCAAGAAAAGTGTTGAGGATGTCTCAATCCAAAAGCCCAAAGTTCGGGGATCGCATTCTCGATTGACGGGTTGTCTGATGGAATTCCGTATTCTTCGTCGGAATCTGGGTCAGCGCCCAGCGGGTCAATTCGCAGAATGGCACCAAGGGGAGTCGTCACATCTTGACCGTGGTCGCGAGAATCGTGTGCGCCTCCTCCATCGCCAAAGGCAACATAGAGCATGCCCCAGTCATTTTCTAGGTATTCACTAATCTCGTCTTCTGATTCATCCTCGTCACCTAACCCTACATCTCCCTCGGAATCAATGCCGTCTTCAGGAGGCGAGCCGCCATCGTCGTCGTCTTCAGTTTTTTTCACTGCAAAGGGATTGAATCCAATGTTTCCAATGTTGTGATTGGATCGAAACTGTCCGACACGGAGAATTTCTCGATGTACACCGTCAAACTCTAAGGCGGTTGCGTCGGTTGCTGTCCATTCCACAACAACGCTCTCTTGCAATGAGCCCTGTTCCTCGATGTAGTCTGCTTCTTCCGTATAGGGATTTGCACTGAACGCCGTATAGAACTTTCCATACCCCGGAGCCTCATCAGTGGCAAACTCAGGATGAAATGCAAAGCTCATGAAACCTGATTCATGCGGAAACACATTCGGATAGAAGCCTACTTCTAAAGTGCGCAAGTCGAGATATACCTGCGGTTCGCTTCCATCTTCGTCCGACACGTAGAGTATTCCTCGTGTGTCGTTGAAGAAAAGGCGTCCGGATTCGTCAGGTGGCGAATGCAAGTACTGGATGCGCGCATGTGCGTCATTCGTGCCAATTGGCGTCGAGGCGTCCTCGGTCTCCGGCGCACGCACATATTCAATAGCGTTTACTTGGATGTCGCCGAGTTCGATGGTCTCTGGAATTGGATCGTCGAGGGCTACCGCTGATTCTGTGTTCGGCGATTGAGCAACACCAGTCGACGCAGCAAACAAGAACAAACTACTGCATATGGATTGACACGGAATCGTTTTCACGTTTCTTGGTTTGACGTCTGACAATCGATATTTCAAGGAATTTTAAGCTAGTGCATGTGAGATTCGCCACGCTCAAGAATGGTGCAAAATTTATCAAATAGGCAAGCGTCGTCTCAACGACTCGTGGCAGGAGATCTCATTTGGTTTATGTTCGCTGATTGTCGTCGGTCGATTGGAGTTAGATTTTGGAGTATTACCGGATATTTAGTAAGCTATTGTTCGTTAGTTTTGAATAGTACACGTTCGCCACCTTGTGTCGAATGAAGTGCAAGTTTTCTGAAGTCGCGGTTGGCGACAGCATTAGTGTCTAGCTTCATTAGTAGTTAACTCGCTGATTTGTATCGCCAATATTCGATGAAGAGTAGCTGATTGAAACGCTTTATTGAGATTAGGAACTGATACATCATGCGTACCCAAATAGCGATTTTTGTTGATGCCGGTTACCTTTGTGCTCTTGGTTCGATGGCTCTGACTGGAGAGGCCATGCCGCGGTCGAGGGTTGGGATCAACTCTGAAGTTCTTGCCCAGGAACTAAAGCAGGTTGTCCGTGACATAGTGGGCGCCAAACCTCTGCTTCGGATCTATTGGTACGAAATTGGCTCCCAAAACCGGACTATGTCCAATGAGCAGTTGCGAATTTGCGAGAGCGACGAATTCAAGCTGCGACTTGTCTCTCTTCATCCGCAAAACGTCCGAACCGGAGTCGCCACGGCGATCTCCCGCGATCTTATGGAACTTAGTCGCAAGGGTTCGATTTCAGATGCACTAGTACTCGCACGAAACGATACCCTTCGTACCGGAATTGAAGTGTGCCAGTCCTATGGCATTCGAGTGCACATGCTTGAGGTATTCGCCAACGACAACGCACGTTTTTCGTGGCTCAGAACAGACGTGGATACGTCGACTTCGTGGCGCTTAGAAGTTTTGCAACGCTTCCTTTCTGAGCAGGAAGTTGCTCCCGAATCCGTCCCGGTATTTGGTCAAGCTGCACCCTCGGCGCCGTCCATGACAGTCCAATCCAATGCTCCGCCAACTGCGAGGTTTTCCGAAGCGGCCATACCCGAGCAAACGCGCGAAACCATCCATACTGTGGTCAAGGATTACATCGATGAGCTATACGACGATGAATTGGACTCGTGTATGGATTATTGGCGAACAGGTCGCGGCGTACCAAACACTTACGACAAATCCTTGTTGTTTGAGTGTAGGAATGCGCTAGACAGGAATCTTTCAGAGAGCGAGCGGCAGGTGATGCGTAACAGTTTTCGGAGTTTCGTCGAGGAGCGCGTTCAGGAAATCGACGGCTCCCCATCAGAAGAAGAACCGTCAACCGATCAATTTGATTCTCTAAACGACGATGACAATGACGACTTTGAGGATGTAGATTTCAATCGTTAACCCGATCTTGTAGATTCGCTGTCAACCTGAACACTTTTATTCCGATTGCGCTAGATCCTTTATAGCCCAAGTAGTACGGCGTAGTTCCAAACCATTAGACGTTTCGTCACGATGTACCGATCGACAGTAGATTCTCTACAGGTTGGTAGAGCTCTTCCAAGTAGGAAACATCTTCACTGGAAAGCTCGATTTCGGTCGATTGAACCAATTCCTCCAATTGCGAAACGCGCGACACTCCCACTATGGGAGCAGTAATCTCCGGCTTACCGAGCATCCAAGCGATCGCAATTTGAGCGGGTTTTCTCCCGTGCCTGTCTGCCACCTCCGAAACACGTTCAGCAATTTCAAAATCTGCCTCACCTCGATAGAGGCTTTCGGTCCTTACGCGATCGTGGCCGGACGAACGTGCGGTAGAACCACTTGAGAAACCTCCCTTGTAGGATCCAGCAAGGATTCCACGTGCAAGCGGTGACCACGGCGTCAAAGCGATTCCAGTTGAGGCGCAGTACGGATTCATTTCCCGTTCTTCTTCCCGATAGATCAAGTTGTAGTGGTTTTGCATCGACACGAACTCGGTCCAACCGTTTGCTTTGGCCGTCCACTGCAGCTCGGCAAATTGCCATGCAAACATGGAAGATGCGCCTAGATAGAGAACTTTTCCGGCTTTGACAATATCGTGCAATGCTTCAAGCGTCTCCTCGATCGGTACTGGATTCTGGCCACGAACACCATGCGGATGTCGGTGAATGACTAAGTGGTCCACATAATCGTGCCCAAGTCGTGCAAGGCTCGCATCGACACTCTCGAAGATGTGCTTGCGAGACAGCCCGCCTTGGTTTGCCCCTCTGCCCATTGGGATGGCAACTTTCGTTGCAAGAACGTACTCATCTCTTTGAAACAGGGAACCCAAGATCTTCCCAACAACTCGTTCGCAAGAGCCTAGTCCATAGACGTTAGCGCAATCGAAAAAGAATAGTCCGTTCTCGAAGGCTTTCTTGAAGATTGGTCGTGCTTCGTCCTCTGGCAAGGTCCAGTCGCCTTGATGACCACGCCCGGGTTCTCCAAAATTCATCGTACCCAAGCAAAGTTCAGAGACTTTCATCCCACACTTCTTTCCCAAGGCGACCGCATTCAGCATTGTTAGGCACTCTCCAACTGATTGGCGGCAGATATTAGCGGAAACGATTGTGCGCGTTCGGCTAACATTCTGGCTGGCGGGTCGTTCGGTAAACTTGGATTCGCAGCCGACTGGACCTGCTTGCCTTCAATTGTGTCTACACCGGTGCAGTAGGGGCGTTTTTTCGCAAGTAAATCGATTTAGGTTTCTGAAGGAGAGGCTTTTGAAAAAGCAACTCTGGGCAAGTCAAGCAGCTACACAATGACTGAGTCCCAAAGTGCGCTTGGCGGCACTCGCTTGATCGACCTCACGGATGCTAGAGCGATCTACGGCGTCAAGTTGCTAGCAGATCTTGGAGCGGACACTGTTCGTCCAATCCCTCCTGAAGGCGATCCGTTGTCAAAGAGAGGTCCATTCGACAAGCAAACTGGCGAATCACTTTGGTACGCGTTTCACGCGACGAGTCGACGGTTGTTTCATATGTCAGATTCGGCCGAGAGCGTGAAACACCTCCAATCCCTCTGTGAACATGCAAATCTCATCGTGCTCAACGATGGACATCCGTTCGAATCCTCTTTGGATCTTACTAGAGTTCATGACAACAATCCCAGTGCGGTGATAGTTGAGTGCACATCATTTGGTAATTCCGGACCGTGGAACGACTACCTTGCACCTGACCTCATTGCTGGAGCATTGGGTGGATCGGTTGCCATTACGGGTGATGTGGACACGCCGCCGCTGAAGCCTTTTGGCGACGTGAACTTCGCGGTCTCCGGTGCATATGTAGCTGTGGCGGCTCTTGCGGCATTGCGACACTCAAGGGAGACGGGAAAAGGGCAGGTTGTTCGAGTATCTGTTCATGAATGCATTGCCTCGTGTCTGGAGCATGTATTCATGTGGTATCTCTACAACGACCTGTTCCGGCATGCTCGCGGCAAAGCCCTAGAGCGTCGGGGAAGTCTTCATTGGTCGAATCTCTATCAAGTGATGCAAGCCAGGAATGGCCACATTATGGTTACGCCTACGCCTAGTCTTGACAACCAGCTTGTATGGCTGATCGAAGAGAACGCGTTCGAAGACCTACTTGATCCTGAATACCAGGAACCCCAAGCGCGTGGACGGTGGGCACGTCGAATGATGGAAGTGCTGCGATCTTGGGTTGCGACTAAGGATGTAGAGTCGCTGTTCTATGAAGCGCAGGAACACCATGCACCCTTTGGATGGGTTCACGACATTCCGCAAGTAGCAAACAATCCACAGTTAGCCGGTAGAGCAATGGTGGCAATCGCTGGACGTTTTGGGCAAATCTGTCAAGTCAACAGGCTCCCCCTATCTTCATAGTGCTACTCCGGCGAAACCGGAAGGCATTGAGCGTGTGTCAACAGGGTCAGAGAGCATCATTGATGCGATTGGGTGGGGCAATCGAGAATGAGACCGCTGGACGGAGTTCGAGTTCTTGACTTTACGCATGTTCTGGCTGGACCATTCTGCACACGACTACTTGCGGATATGGGTGCGGACGTGGTCAAGGTGAATTCCGAGACGCGTGCGCAGATCAATGCTCCAATGGGCCCATACTTCACTCTATGGAACAGAAACAAGCGAACCATTGCGCTTGATATGGGACGTGAGGAGGCGCGGGAGATTGCCTTCGATCTTGCGCTCAAAGCCGATGTGGTAATCGACAATTTCTCCATGGGAGTATTGGAACGTTGGGGCATGGGCTACAGCGATGTGAGCAAACTGAACACGTCAGTAATTTATGTGCAAATGTCAGGAATGGGGAGTGGCGGTCCCTGGTCAAACTTTGTGACCTACGCGCCTACCATTCATGCCTTAAGCGGTCTAACCTATACGACTGGCGTACCCGGTCGCAAGGACATAGGCCTGGGGTATTCGTACAACGACCATCAGGCGGGACTACACGCAGCTGTTGCCGTGCTAGCGGCACTCGAGGCTCGTGAACATACTGGCAAGGGTCAACGCATTGATATTTCCCAGTTTGAGGTCGCTGTGAATCTCCTAGGTCCAACTTTTCTGAACTATTTTGCGAATGGCGAAGGTATTGAACCGTGTGGCAACGATCAGCCCTACGATGAGATCGCGCCTCACGGCTGCTATCGTTGCGCTGGCCCGGCCAGCGACGATGTTCTCGACGAACGTTGGATTGCGATAGCGTGCTTGAACGACTCTCAGTGGCAAGCCTTGCAAGCTTGCATGGGAAATCCCGATTGGGCTCGCGACCTAGTGTACTCTTCACCGGCAGGACGCTACCAAAACCGCCGCGAGCTTGATGAACAATTGAGCGCTTGGACCTGTGGCCTTGACGCGAGGGAACTAATGCAAACCCTTCAAACGGCAGGTGTGCCGGCTGGGGTTGTGCAAGATGGAGTGGACCTGATGGAATTGGATCCCCAATTGAATGAGAAAGAGTTCATTCGTCGCATTGAGGAACCCCATCCAACCATGGGCACTACCTATGCGGACAAATTACCCATCGATTTTGAAGACACTCCATGTGATGTATACGAGCGTTCACGAACTCTTGGTGAGGATAATGTGCAAATTCTCGCCGATTGGCTAGGCATCAACGAAGAATCCGTCATCCAAGGGGAAGAAGAAGGATATTTGCGCTAGCAACTTAGGCTAATGGCTAGCATTAGTATCAATGACTTAACCGTTTTCACCGACAGATAGGAGCATGCACTTGCAGATTCAAACGGCTCGTAATGTACATTCAATCTCGCTTTTTGCTGTACTCTGTTTTTGCAGCGCAGTCAATGCCGACGTGGACCGGGACCATGTCAAATTCACAAAGGAATCGCTTGTCCTCGACTCTCACATAGACACTCCGTTTGCCCTCACTCGGAAACAGGGCAGTGTGATAGAAGGCGCTCCTGTTCTCGAGTTCGATTACCCCAAAGCGCGCGCAGGCGGCCTAGATGTCGCTTTCATGTCCATTTACGTGCCAGCAACTCGGGAGGACGATGGAACAGCAATGGAGTTTGCAGACCAGCTCATTGATTCCGTAGAGGAAATCGCGGAACAAGCGCCGGACAAGTTTGCATTGGCTACCTGCACCGCGGACATTCGAAAGATCAAGGAACAAGGCCTGATCGCGCTTCCCATGGGACTGGAAAATGGCGCCCCAATCGATGGCAAACTCGAAAACTTTGACCATCTGATTGAACGTGGGATTCGCTACATAACACTTGCACACTCCAAGAACAACCACATTGCCGATTCGTCTTACGACGATGCTCCACATTGGGAAGGTCTCTCGGCGTTTGGTATAGAGATTGTTGAAGAGATGAACGATAGAGGAATCATTGTCGACATCTCCCATTTGACCGACGATGCTGCGTGGAAAGTTCTGGAAATCAGCAAGACTCCGGTGGCTGCTACTCACTCTTCTCTTCGCCATTTCGTCCCAGGATTCCACAGGAACATTTCGGACGAAATGGTTGTTGCC
The DNA here is from genome assembly GCA_965205545.1 of Candidatus Azotimanducaceae bacterium. GTDB lineage: Bacteria > Pseudomonadota > Gammaproteobacteria > Pseudomonadales > Azotimanducaceae > Bin55. Next base: position 320,748 of record OZ242170.1, read on the forward strand.
GTTGCCAAAGCCGGAGGCGTTGTCATGATTAATTTTGGCAGCGGCTTCGTCGATGCGGAGTCTCGGCGTTGGTCGGATCGACGTCGAGAAATCGCCGAAGAGCTGGATGCCAAGTATCCTGACGACCCAACAATGGTGACCGCGCTGCTGCAGGAATATGCCGAGGAAAATCCATATCCGTTCGCTGACGTCGCCAAGGTCGTGGACCACATTGATCGCGTAGTGGAGTTGGCGAGCGTCGATCACGTTGGATTGGGATCAGACTTTGAGGGCGTCGGGGGCACGTTACCCGAGGGGTTAAGGGATGCCTCCGGAATTCCCAACATTGTGAAGGAGCTTTGGGAACGCGGCTACTCGATTGACGATACCAAGAAAATTCTTGGTGAGAACTTCATGCGCGTTTGGAGCGAAGTGGAGAAACATGCGGAGGCACAAGGCAACGAGGTAGTCTGCCAACACAATTAGCCGAAGTTCTTCCTCGACTACAACGGAACCTGGGCGAATGGCAATAGCAATCGCCCAGCCCATTAAATTAAGAGCTACTCGTCTGGAACGAGTCTGAAGGTTCGTAGCACGATCTAATTGGCGCTACCCACCCATGTCGTCTGCGCCGGGATCTTCAGATTGCTCTGATTCTGCACTGTCCGTACCCTCTACCGGAGGTGCCTCGCCAAACCGCTGAACCAGCGCACTTTCCAACATTTCGGGATGAACATGCTTTTTCAATACACATCCTTTAGAGTCGACTAGGTACGCTTTGGGTATGAACCCCACACCATAGGAAACAGCGACAGGACCTTCCCAATCCTTGAGTTCGCCTAAATCGATCCACGGAATCTCGTGTTCGACCGACGCCTCATACCAGTCGTCAAAATTGTCGTCGATTGAAACTCCGACAATTTCAAACCCATGGTTGCTATACGCCGTGTATAGTCTCTTCAAGTCTGGAAATGTAGCGATGCAGGGACCGCACCATGAAGCCCAAAAGTCGATGAGGGTGACCTGATTGTCAGCAAGAATGTCGTAGAGGGCCATATCGACGCCTTCTGCGTTTGCCAAAGTAAACGCCGGAACTTTTTGCCCTTGGAGCACTTTACCGTCGTTTTCATTTCTCTCAATGCGGACAACGAGGTCATTCCTTGCGGGAGTAACGCGTTGAGCAACAATCTCAGGATCGAGTTGCATCGCAAGTCTATCGTAGACCGGTAAAGCAAGGTGGCTATCCTCGCCGTTTGGGCTAATTGCACCTAACTCCATTGCCAGCAAAACATTTATTGGGTCGTCCGATTCGTCAACAATCTTGCGCAGTGCGGCGTTGCTCATTTGCCCCAATTCTCGCTGCAGAGTTTCGTACTCTGATTCGCCTGCCCTTGGTTCATTTGAAAAGAGCATTGCTGCCATGGAACGATGAGTCTGGTCGATAACCACGTCTTCACAACCCTCGGCAGGCTCGTGTGTGGGGGCTTGGGGCTCTGCGGCGTCTTGTTCCGAGTCGGCTTCTGCATCGGCACCTGAATCGTCTTCATCATTAGCGTTTGCAGCGTCTGTCGTCTGTGCATCGATCTCGCTCATCGCTTCATGTTGTCCCAGGTATGCCACGTAAGCTGTTTCGTACGCGTCAAACTTGTCTTGATATGCGGTCGACTGCTCCCAGCTCTCGATCAATTCAGCGTGTTTTCCTTCACCTGAGGTAACGAATAACCGCTCTAGAGCGCGCAGTTCAACGTCATAACTCACATTTGGCTCCGCTACAAAACGCGTATTCGCATAGATGTAGTCCTCCGTGGAGTACTGGGTGGAAAGGTAAAAGGTGACGACTTGCACGTCGCCAACATCTGCCTCAATCAAGAACTTACCCTCGTTGAGCATGACGTAACCCAGCGAGAAGGTTTGCAATGAGCCGTCCTTGTAATTGCGTCCGTAGACACCAATCGTAGCCATGTTCAAGTCTTGGTCGAGATTGCTGAAATCTCCCGAAATCGCAATTTTCTGGTCTGGATTCCGGCTTCTCAGTGACTCGCCCAACACAAACAATCCATCTGCTGGATATTCGTTCATATCGTCAACTAGAGCCATAGCTATTGGAGCTCCACCAGGCTTGAGCAGTGCGGTTGTAACAAGCTCGTGTTCGCCGACCTTCGCTGTTACTTTCACTTCAGTGGCTGATTCAATCTCGCCACTAATTGTGAATTGTCCATCCACAAGAGGTGCTGCAGCCAGCTCTTCCTCTATCGTCGCGCCATCCTCGCCCTCGACGCTGTGCGTAACTACGACGATTGCCGTTGACCAGTCCAATACTGGTTCTTCTGGCTCGGTGGTTTGCTCGCTGGCAGCATCCGTAGCAAGTTCATTTTCATTTGCTGCATCGACATCCGCTGTCTCGGAAGGCTCAGGTACAACGACGACAAGTTCGCCGGTAATCGTGTAGCTATTTAGAGGGGCGACACTACACCCAGCAAGAAGTCCCGCGACGCCTAACAAGCTCATGAATACAAACAGCTTCTTCATTGAAATTCTGCCTCCTTGACAGTCACTTACGCCCCAAAGTTGAAATCGAGATTCGCTGTGGACTACGCGTTCGGACGTTGTGTAACCACGCAGCAGCTTAAATTTTGCGATGTGGTTTGGATTTGCGGTCGACTGAGATCATTTTGCACAGAATTGAAGCACCTTCATCGAGCTTCGCAGTTCCCGTCTAGAAATTACACATGCGCAACCTTGCAAACAACAGGCAGGGCTCGAGTTTTGGATTCCGAATCCTGGCTAGTTGTCGCTCATGAAATTAACGAGTGTCGGGTAGCCACATTGCACCCTTCGTAGTGGCAATTTGAGCTAACGTTGCAACCTCCGAAGCGAATTCTGCTAGTGCAATTAGCGTTTATCGACTGCAGTCGGGTGCTGAAATTCCGCGAGTTTAGTAAAGGGTTAGTTCTGGAATATCAGAGTGTAGGTTCGACGGTCTCGATAGTAGCGAATTCCAGCAATTTCATAGTTGGATGCCAATTCGCGAAATTGATCGAGCGAATTCACACGAGTTCTATTGACTGCAACGATGACGTCATCTTTGCGCAATCCTAGTGAATATGCGACGCTCGACTTATCGATTTCGGAGACAACCACTCCACGACCAGCCACGACGTTGTAAGCGTCGTGTGAAACTTTCAGATTATCGAAATCAACGCCGCTGAATTGAGCTGAGAGTTCGCCTCCCTTCACGACAAACGCTTCCCCGATTGTCACGTCGACCTTTTGACGTTGACCTTGGCGTATGAATTCCACGTTGACTGACTCGCCGACACGTTTTAGGCTCAATTGTGCTCTTAGCGCATTGGGATCGGCGACAACATCGCCATCAACGGCAACGATCACGTCTTCGATCATGAGACCTGCGTTTTCGGCGGACGAACCTTCGACAATGTCTGTGATAATGGCTCCGTCAAGTGAATCCAATTCGTAGACTTCGGCATCCTGGGTAGTTACGCCCTGCATTGCGATTCCTAGAACCCCGCGACTGATGCGTCCATGTTCGATTAGTTGTACGACAACTGACGAAACCATGTCGGAGGGAATTGCGAATCCTATACCCACACTGCCGGAGCTTCCAACGATCGCAGTGTTGATTCCAATCACTTGACCCTCCAAATTAACCAAAGGCCCGCCGGAATTACCGGGGTTGATTGCCGCATCGGTTTGTATGAAATTTTCGTATTCCTCGATGTCAAGACCCGTACGACCCAGCGCACTGATGATTCCTGAAGTAACCGTTTGGCCAAATCCAAACGGATTACCTATAGCCACAACGTAGTCTCCGACACGGAGATCATCGGATTCTCCGAGATTGAGTTCCTGAAGATCATCAGCTTCAATGCGCAGCAGTGCGACGTCTGTATCGGGATCACTTCCGAGGACAGTTGCGGTGAACTCACGACGGTCCAGGAGAGTAACAACAATTTCCTCTGCACCAGAGACGACGTGGTGATTGGTAACAACAAAGCCTTGGTCCGCGTCGATAATTAGTCCCGAACCAGCGCTTTGACGCTCGTGATATCGCCTCGGACCCGAAGGTCCCCAATAGCCACGCGTTGGAACCGCCGCGATTCGCTTTACCTGAATGTTGACTACCGCCGGAGTTACGTTTTCAAGCATCGGAGCCAACGAAGTTGTTCCGTCATGTGGATGTGCGTGTACAGCGGTCCCCGCACAAAGCAACACGACGCATACGAAAATCCCGACTAGCTTGTGTGTCATTGACTTCTCCGGTATGTCCTGATTGATCAACTTGCGGCAATAAAACTGAAGGCCCCTTTCAGAAGCCACGCCGCGACGGTGCGAATTAGGGTTTCGTTGCTCTATTTGCACCGACTGACCACATCCCCTGCATTTTATCTTTACTACATCCCATAGATATGAGCATTCGGCAAAAGTTCAACCGTTTTGGGAAGACGATACCGCGTCGTAGTTGTAGACAACGTGGGTCAATCGTTCGAGAGCAATCCTCGAACCTAGATCTCGTACCCATGACCAAGGTCTAGGCAGGTGATAAGCAACTCCCATCAGGTGCGAGTAGTTTTGAATTCTTCGTACGCGTGCTTTTCGTACCTGTTCGTACTTGACGATTGCACGCATCGGATCCTGTTTTTCTATCTCAAGACACTGAGCCAATGCAAACGCATCTTCGATTGCTAGGGCGGCGCCCTGAGCCAAGAAAGGAAGAATGCAGTGGCAGGCATCGCCCAATAATGTGCCTCGACCCTTTGTCCAGCCTCCAGGAATCTGGTTGTGTCTAAACAGGCCCCATTGAAAGACCTTTTGTTGGTCTATAGAGTCAATTAGCTCCGCGACATCTGTGTGCCACCTTGCAAAGGCCTGCTTAAGTTTCGATACGCATCCCTGTTGGCCCCAAGAGTCGTGCAACTCGGCGCTAGACCTTGTAATGAACACGCAGTTTAAGTTGCCGATGTCGTCTACGGGGTAATGCACTATATGCCCGTTTGGACCACACCAGACCGTGGTCTCCGTGCCGATGGATTGGGGCAAATCCTCTTGTTGCAGAATTGATCGCCAGGCCACCCATCCTGAAAACGGGGGATTGTAGTTAGTACCCATTAGGCTACGCACCGTCGAACGCATGCCGTCGGCGCCGACTACCAATTCACCGCGGTACTGTCCGCTTTGACTTGCTATGGTTACTTCTCCCCCTAAATCCTTTATGTCAACAACTTTGTCTTCCTGACAGAGACGAATGTTGGGTTCACTTTGTGTTTGCTGAAGGAGGATACGAACCAGGGTCGACCGCAATATGTGGATATAAGGCGACCCGCACCGCTCTCGGACAATTTCTCCCAGCGGCAGCCGAGCAACAACTCGACCCGATTTCCACTCGCGTGTAAGAACATCGGTTACTGACACCGAATTGGCCAAAAGATCGTTCTGCAATCCAACCTGAAACAGCAGGCGAGTAGCGTTTGGCGAAAGCTGGATGCCAGCACCAGATAGGTCATCGAACCTGTTGCGCTCGAACACAATTGTTGGAATGTCGTGTCGCCCAAGTGCTAGGGAAGCACAAAGTCCGCCGATGCCTCCACCGACAATCAATACTGGAAGACGCACCTTAATCCGGTTGTTCGAGGATCAAGCGGGGGTCGTGGGCATCTATATGGCCAACACCAAATCGGCTTACGCGAAGTCCCACAATTGTTTGTAGCTCTTCTGGAAACGACTTTAGCTTTGTACGCGTGTGCGCAAGCATCAGATTTTCCTGCTGACGCTGAGATCCGGCACAGTAGTTGATCGTAAGACCCCATCGACGTTCGTTGCTAGCGTTAGATCCTCCACCGTGATAGCACGTGCCGACAACGAAACAAATACTGCCTTTTGGCATTTCCGCGGCAATGGTGTCGAACTCTTCCTTCTTGGGTATTCCCTGACTGGAGTGATCTTGCTGGCCTGGGCGTTCGTGGGGATAGAGAGGGAACCGATGGCTACCGGGTACCAGGCGCGTGGCGCCATTTTCCGCGGTAAAGTCAGACAGGGCCCACATTGTGTTGCAAACTAGATTCTTGTGCGGCCTTTGGATACCGTAAAGTTGATCGTCGCAATGGATCGCCTGCGCAGTCTCTCCGGGATCAATGACTGCGGTCCCCATAGTCGACAGTAGCATGTCGTCTCCGAGGACTCCTCGGACTACCTCAAGTACAAATGGGTGAATAGCGACCCGTTCCCACACTTCGCTCCTGTTCAGGAGATCGAAATACCGATGGGTCCTATAGCCGGTGAATTCCGTAGATTTCAGACTTGGCGGACCGTCGGTCTCCAGGCGACTTATTTCAGAACAGACTTCGTCACAAAACGCTAGATCGACCACGTCAGTGGCGATGCTGAAGCCCTGCTGCTCAATTTCTGCGATGTGATGGGAAACGTTCAGAAGTTTTATCTTGGCTGATGCCTAAAGCCGCAAGAAGCTATTCTGGCTGTGGTACATATCGAAGGTAGGGTTTTGGCGACTTCCAGCCATTCGGGTAGCGTTCTTTTGCTTCTTCGTCCGAGACCGCCGGAACGATTATCACGTCCTCGCCAGCCTGCCAGTTTACAGGCGTTGCCACTTGATGGTTTGCAGTCAGTTGGCAAGACTCCAACAATCGAAGAACCTCGTCAAAATTTCTTCCCGTACTCATGGGGTAGGTCAGCATGGCTTTGATTCGCTTATCGGGACCGATCACAAAAACTGATCGTACTGTGGCATTGTCTGCCGCCGTACGACCGACGCTTGATTCTCCAGCGTTGTCCGGAAGCATGTCGTATGCCTTGGCTACCGCGAGATCTGGGTCGCCGATCAGAGGGTACGTCACGGCGTTGCCTTGTGTCTCTTCGATGTCTTGAAGCCATTCGCTATGGCTGTCGACTGGGTCAATCGAGAGCCCGATGATCTTGCAATTACGAATCGCGAACTCGTCCTGCAATCCAGCCATGTAGCCCAGTTCCGTCGTGCAAACGGGCGTAAAGTCCTTTGGATGGGAGAACAAGATTGCCCAGTTGTCACCGATCCATTCGTGGAATGCAACTTCCCCGTGCGTAGTGTTAGCAACAAAGTCTGGGGCAATGGAGTTTATTCGTAGGGTCATTGTGTTGGGCGGTACGTCAATTGGTTGGAAATTATAGGCAACGGAGTTCTTAAGCAGTTCAACATCAAAGAGGTCGTGACTAGTACAAAGTTGGTAGTTTCTTGTCCATCTCTAGGCATAGATGTGCCAAAGACAAGAGTCACAGAACCCATGAACGTTTGAACATTAATCGGCCAATAATGCGGCGCAAGCAGCAAGACAATCTATGTTTCTTCTGCACGAGGCTAAGTTCTGACTCAAAGCTCCATGGTCACGCTTTTGATGAGAGCAAAGACGTTCATGTTCTTATTGAGTCCCAAATCCGCTATTGCGGCTCTCGTCACCTGAGCTCGGATCGCTTCCTCACCACAACTCACAACGACCTGTGCAAAGGGACTAGTTGTCGACATCTCCACGCTTTGAATAGTGCCTCGCAATATGTTGCGCACGCTTATGTTCTCGGGTTTCGTAGTAGCAAGCGCTACATCGAGCGCACGTATTCGCATACGTACGACTTGGTCGATTTCAGTCGATTGTGTTGACGGAACCACCACATGCTGGTTGCAGAAATCAATACGAGTCAGCTGAAATTCTTTGTCATGACCTACCACGGTTCCATGTACAACGACTCCAATATCGTCGACGACATCGGATGCTTCTAAGCCCTGCAAAACGTCAACAGTAGATCCTTCGGATTGAATTCGACCGTGACGCAAGACAACTGTTTGTTCACATAGAGCCGCAACTTCTGCCAGGCTATGGGAAACGAACAGCATCGGAATCTCGTAATCGCTGAGAATCGACCTGAGATAAGGCAGCAACTCGGCTTTCCGGTCAAAATCGATGGATGCAAGCGGCTCGTCCAATAGCAACACGCTAGGATGGCAAATCAATGCTTGGGCCAGTGCAACTCGACTTGTTTCACCACCCGACAGAGCACTGGGCTTGCGTTTCAATAGCTCGTGCAAGTCTAGGCTTTCGATCACATGTTGCATGTCTAACGAAGATTCTTTATTCCTCTTGTACTTTGAAAGCCATCGGGCAAATTTGAGATTGTTTTCTACTGTCAAATGAGGCAAAAGCACCGGAGATTGCGATACGTATCCCACGGGTCTCTTGTGGGCGGAGACAATGAGGTTGTTGCTAGAGTCAAGCCAGGACTCGCCGTCCAAGCAAATCGACCCCAGTGCGGGCAAGAGACCTGCAATTGATCGCAGCAACGTTGTTTTGCCGCTACCGTTGGGGCCGATCACGGCTGTGGCGCAATCCAACGAGATTTCCGTATTCACTTCAAGGTGGAATTCCGTCAAATCAGCTTGAACTCTTAGGTCTAGCACTCTACGCCACCTTCACTGGGATTCGTCGATTGAGTGTGTAGACTCCGACAAGCACTAGAAAACTAAACACGAGCAATGAGATTGCCAGCTCGTGCGCTTCAGCATAGGAGAGGGTTTCCACATGTTCGTACATTGCAATCGATAAAACTCGTGTCTCTCCTGGAATGTTCCCTCCGATCATCAGTACAACGCCAAACTCTCCAATCGTGTGAGCAAACGTAAGCACGGCAGCCGTTACAAATCCCCGAATTGAGAGTGGAACAGCTACCGTAAAGAAGCGCATCCACGAATTAGCGCCAAGCACCTTTGTTGCATCCAGCAAGTTTGTGTCAACTTCTGCAAACGCGACTCGCAGAGGTTGAACCATAAATGGAAGCGAGTAGACGAGGGACGCAACGACTAGTCCCTCAAATGAAAACGCGAGGGTGTCCCCAGTCAAGAACACGAAGAAGGAACCAATGGGATTGTTTGGATTGAATGCAATAAGGAGATAAAACCCCAATACCGTCGGGGGTAGAACCAGCGGCAGAGCTGTGATCGCTTCAACAATTGAGCGTAGAGGATTGCTTGTGCGTGCAATCCACCAAGCCAACGGGGTTCCTATTGCAAGCAACAGAAGGGTTGTTGTTGTGGCTAGTTGTGCAGTGAGCCAAACGGCGTCCAAGTTTGAGCTGTTCAATCGAGCTTGTATCCTTCGCTTCGAATAACGGCTTTGGCTTCATCGCTTGCAAGGTAGCTCAAGAATCTCTTGGCAGTCTGGTTTTCTGCCCCTCCCATAAGCAAGACGGCATCTTGATGAATTGGTTCGTGAAGCCGCGACGGAATCAGGTAATACTGATCCTCTTCCACTGAACCATCGAGAATAGAGGAGAGAGCAACAATACCGTAGTTTGAGTTTCCGGTAGAAACCATTGAGTAAGCCTGGCCGACGTTTTGGGCGGAAATTACTTTGGTGGAGTTGTCTTGTTCTCGCAGTCCAACCTTTTCTAACACTTCCATTGCGGCATTGCCGTAGGGTGCAGTACGAGGATTTGCAATGGCGATATGATCGAACATCAATTCAGTGAGGATCGCCTCGGGAGATTCGGCAAGCGCTTGCTTTGCATTGACAAGGAAGCAAAGCCGGCCGCTAGCGTATGTGAACTGTGATTCGGCAACAGCCAAATCTTGGCTCACGAGCTTAGAAGCACGTTCTTGGTCGGCTGACATGAACACATGGAAACGGGCTCCATTTGAAATTTGTGCGAAGAGCTGGCCGGTTGATCCTGAAACAAGCTTGATTTCTCCCTCGTCGTGCGACTCGAACTGCTTGACTAACTCCTTCGCCGTGGTCAGAAAGTTCGTGGCTACAGCGACAGTTGCTTCCTCAGCTACGCACAAGTTTGTCAAACCCACAAGCAACCAAATTGTCGCGATGCGCGAGACTGCTATGGAGTGAAGAAGGTTTTTGCTCGCAAGGTGCATGGAAGCAAACAAACTAGCGAAAGGACTCGGCTTCGTCTAACGGGACAAACCCCAGGACGTTTTGAGTGTGAGAGAGGTCGCGGTATCCCCACTTGTTGCGTGAAGTGACGAAATATGTGGCAAACGGTAGATCAGGGCTGGCCTCGATGCTCTTTAGCAACGCGCTGACAATGTCGCGCTGGCTGCACCAGATGGCCCAATCTCGCGCTCGTGAAGGCCGATCATCTTTATTGACGTATCCAATGCGCACACAGAACATCGAGGTGTTAGTAGTATCGGATATGTGCCTGCAAAATGCTTCGCCCCAAACCTTTGTGCTTCCATATACACCAGAAGGCCTAACGGGAGAGTTGTGGTCAATCAACTTCCAATTAGACGGTGCATTTGTGTATTCACCGCTCACCAACGACTTGTACGGTTCGATTAACTCGTAGCCGGATACGGTCGCGCCGCTGCTTGCGAAGACAACTCGCTTGCAGCCTGCGTCAACGGCGGCCTGAACGACGTTGAATGTTCCTGTGATGTTAGTTTCGCGAAGCTCGTTCCAAGAGAATCTCTCCCCAGCCTTAGCGGCGAGATGGACAACCACGTCAACTTCATCGAAAGCAGGGCGGATTGCATCGTAATCAGCAATATCCGCTTGAAAGGACTTCACACCTTTCACCGACCTTCGATTTAATGATCTGATTGAGGAATACGATGCTAGCTCTGGCAGCAACGCACTACCAATTAAACCGCTCAATCCGGTTACAAGAATGCGATTGTTCATAGTGTTGACGCTTGGCTATTTACACATTGCAAGGAGTGATCAAGCAAGTATATTTGTGCTTCCGATTTCTTGTTGGATGTGTCGAACGAAGAGTTGGAAGGGAAGGTTTTCGCGAACTCATTTGGCACCATACGAACTCAAGCACACGACGTTCGTTGTTGCATTCTCACGGGTTGGAGATAATACCTACGCAATTCAGGAATGAAGATCGAGTTTGGAAGAGCAGTTCACGTTCTAGACGCGCAGCCAACAACATTGGCGTTGAGGATCGTGGAGTGCTCGACAGAGGCTCAACAGACACAAGGTTTTCTTGAATCGCAGGTGTCAAAAGGAATTTGGCCGTTCGGTTGAGTAGGCGAACGTGCACGCAAAAGGAGTACATCGATGAACAGATATCAGTGCATGACATGCGGGTTCATTTACGACGAGGCAGAGGGATTGCCGGACGAGGGAATCGACCCAGGTACGCGTTGGGCAGACATTCCAGATGATTGGGTATGTCCCGAATGCGCTACGCCAAAAAGCGACTTTGACATGATCGAAGTCTAGCGAGCCCTCCGACCCTACGAAGCAAGGCCGCCATCGGGCGGCTACCGTCCATTGCGCAACAGTTCTACCAGTTTCGTGTGACCGCGACGGCTTGCCCAAGCAATTGGGGCTGCCCAGCTAGGTTGGTGGGAAGGTGGTAGGTCTCGAAGAGTAGGGTCGTGTTCCAGCAAGAATTCGGCAAAATCCGTTTGTCCTTTGCGCGCCGCCCAGCCCAGTGGCGTAGACCGATACTCTTCGTCTAGGAGCGTAGGGTCCGCACCATACTTCAGGAAGAGTCGCGCACCATCAATATTGCCTGTAGCGGCCATGTGGTGTAGCGGCCGCATGAGCTGCCAATTTGGCAGATTGGGGTCCATGTCGTGTTGCAGGAGAAGCTCCGCCAGTCCAAGAGATCGCCACAAATACGTCTGGCAGCCCGTTACATAGCCCGGCAGACGCATGTCTCGAGACAGCAGCAATCTGACAAGATCCTCGTCGTCATTGCTAACAGCAGCTGTGAATCCGTCCACGATGTCAGTTTCGGAAAAGCGTTCGGGACATCGATCCAGCAATGCTGCAATAACATCGATGTTCTGCTGATGGTAATGCGCGGCCAAACCTACATGTCCTCCATAGCGATAGAGCAGATTGCGCATCCGTGCGTCTTTAGCGGATTCGGTTGGAGAACCCGACGATTCCACGGGGGCGTTCGGGTCTGCACCATGCTTCAGCAGCAATTCCGCAGCGTCCATGTAGCCGAATCGAGCCGCACTCCAAAGGGCATAGCCTCGCGGACAGTTCGGTCCCTCGGCTAGATTTGGTTCGGCGCCTCGATTGAGAAGAACACGCACGATCTCCATGTGGTTCCTCTCTGCAGCAGCAGATAGTGCTCGCTTCCCTCCCGATTCCTCGTAGTTGGGATCGACGCCTTCATCATCGAGAAGGTGGAGAACGCGACTCGTGTCGCCGCATGCTGCCGCTATCGGCAAGGAATAGTAAGCACCCCTTTGGACCAGAAGTTTTGCTATGTCGTAGCAATTCCGCTGACGCCAGTAGGGATGATGCCAGAGCGCGAGAGCAATAGGACGGAACCCATGTCCTCCAAGCCGATCGTCGCTACTGAAACCTTGAGCATCTACGGCAGCACCATGGTCGAGTAGAGTTCGTGCGATTTCTTTTTCTTCCGTTTCCACCGCATAGTGCAATGGCGTTCGACCCAAGGAACCCGGTGCGTCTACAAGCTGTGGCGTTGCTTGCAGGAGTTCCCCTATCTCTTGCAGATTTCTTGACTTTACGGCTTCGTGGATCGGCAAGTCAGTGGAGAACATTCGGGGATTGAGTTGCTCAAGGTAGTCGACTACTTCAGAGTGTGATCGATCTCGAGCGAAGTCGGCGAGCGTTTCTGTACCGTCCAATGACCGATGAGTCGTGTCCGCTCCCGCGTCAACCAGAATCTTCACAGCATCCAAGTGTCCTTCGCGAACTGCAAGGTGCAATGGCGGCGTATACCAGTAGTCTGCATTTGCGAGAGTTGGGTCTGTGGCTAGGAGCGCCCGAATGCGTTCACAGTCGCCGTTGCGGGAAGCGCACAAAATATCCCAAATGTCGTCGGCTGACCAATGGCCGCGCCAATCGCTCTGGCCCTTGCGTAACTCGTAGGGCCTGACTAATTCAGGAGCGGGCTGTTCTAGCATGTGCGGTCTGACATGTGTTGGAAATCGAGGTGGAAAGCAATTTCCTTATTTTTTCTTGTACGTGTCCGTTCCCCGATAAGGACCATCGCGCCATTCGATAGCTGCCTTGAAACCGTTTTGAATCATTTGATCGCGCCATTCGTATGCATAACCGGTGAATTGCGCCATCGCGTCGTGCTCTGTGCTGCTTCTGACCGACGAATAGATTCCCATGTTTTCGTAGAACCGGTTCATATTCACTTTCAAGATGGCTAGGTGGTCTGCAGACATGTTGGCAAGTCGGTCCGCGAAAGCTACGGTTCTCTCTTCGAGTTCTTCCTTGGGCCATGCGTAGTTGATCATGCCAATTTGCTCGGCCTCAGTCGCAAGAATGTTCTCGCCGGTGTAGGAGAGTTCCTTTGCTTTGCGCATACCAATGACCAATGGCCAAATCACACCGTTTCGCGCCACGCCTAGGCCGCGGTGCCCGGGATGTCCGATCTGTGTGTCATCCGCAGCAACCACAAGATCCGCCATCATGGCGAGCTCGCAGCCTCCAGCGACAGCGTATCCATGTAGACACGCTATGGTGACTTTGGCCATATTCCAGAAGTACATTTGTATGTCGGTAACTTGCTGCATGCTTGTGCGCAACCCCATGATCAGCGTGCGACGCTTGTCATCGGACGACTTGTAGCGGCGTTTCGGACCTGGAGCTCCAGGGTTGGGGGTAAGGTCATAGCCCGCGCAAAATGCCCGCCCCGCTCCGCGAAGTACGAGGACACGAATGCTGTCGTCGGCTTCCATGTCGTGTAGAGCTTCATTGAGTTCGAAAATTAGTTCGCTCGAAAGTGCGTTGAGCTTTTCTGGGCGATTCAGAGTGATCCGCCCCACTCGGTCATCTGTGCCCACGCGATCGATAATTAGGGTAGAGAAATCCGCCATTGGTCTACTGTGCTTGAGTTATTGGCAAAATTGTATTTGATGGCAGCGTTTGACCTTGCAATCCAATAGCGGCTTGTGGTGCGTTGCGCTATCGAGACTTGCTCGATCGAATCTAGCGATAATGTTCAGCTCCAAACACATTGAATTCGGCACTCGTGGAGAGCAGAGACAAATGACACAACTCTTGAAACTACGAAGTCTTGCACGGCTTTTGTGTGTAGTCCTCGTGGTCAGTTTCATAGGTGTTGGCAATTCCGGATGCATGGTAGCTACGCATCAGCCCACGGTATCGCAGGCAGAGCTTCTCGACGAGCGGCGCACGCAGGTCGCGCGGGTAGAGCAGCGTCTCCGGCAGGGTACCGAGAGGGTAGCCGAAGCTGCGTGGCCAATCTTGACGAGCAATGTGTTTCTGTGTGGGAACTTTGTTGAGCATCGGACAGGCCTTTGGATTGCACACCCCACCAAGGTGGTCCACACAATGTTGGGTATTGGAGGCGAGAACAACACTACCATCGGTGAGCAAGCCACAGTATGGGCTATAGCACCTGATTCCCCCGCATACGCTGCAAACATCAGTGTTGGAGACGTGGTGCTGCGTGTAAACGGCGAGGCCGTTGAGGATAGCAACGAAGCGCGGCGTTTGTTGCGACGCGTGATGAAACGCCATGGAGGAGATGCAGTTGAAATCGCATTTGCGCGGGGATCCAACGAGAACATCGTGAGAATCGTTCCGGCGAAGACATGCAGATCCCAAATCCGAGTAGTAAGCGAAAGTTCCGTGAATGCGTTCGCCAACGGACGTATGATCGCTCTACACTCAGGATTGCTGCAATTCCTTCCAGACAAGAAGGACCTTCAGCTAGTTATTGCGCATGAGTTAGCGCACAACGCAAACAATCACATTCCTCAAGCACGGGCACGCGCAGCAGCCGGCGGTCTGCTCGATGTCGCTGTGGCAAAGTTTGGCCGCATTTGGTCCGGCGGACTCTTCACTCAACTTGGTGCCATATCATTCTCCAAGCGGTACGAAAGAGAAGCGGACTATCTGGCCATGTATTACTTGGCCAATGCGGACGTCGATCTCACCAACGTAGAAGAGGTTTGGCGTCGTTTGGGCGAGCTCGATGTTCGATTCATCGCATTCGGCTTGACCCATCCCAGCGCTCCAGAACGCTACATTAGCTTGCGCAAGACGCGAGAAGAGATCGAGGCAAAGCGTGCGGCTGGGAGTCCGCTTGTGCCCGAACGACGTTGAATTGCCACCAAGTCGCATGGAAAGTTAAAGGCAGGAAATCGGAGGGTTGCCAATGAAAGCCATCATGGTCATGTATGACTCGCTGAACAGACACATGCTTCCGAATTACGGATGCGATTGGACCCTCGCTCCCAATTTCCTTCGACTAGGCGAGCGCACGTGCGTATTCGAAAATCACTACATCGGCAGCATGCCATGCATCCCCGCCCGTAGGGAACTTCACACAGGAAGGCACAACTTTCTGCATCGCTCGTGGGGCCCTTTTGAGCCGTTTGACGACTCCACTTTCACACTATTGCGTCAGAACGGCGTTTACTCGCACTTGGTTTCCGATCACTATCACTACTGGGAGGATGGGGGCGCAACCTACCACCACCGATACTCCAGTTGGGTAAATCTCCGAGGGCAGGAGGGAGACGCTTGGCGTGGTGAAGTTAAAGACCCTCCTTATATAGAACACTTTGGACGAGTGGCAAGGCAGGACCAGGTCAATCGGAAATACATGCAGGAAGAGGGCTTGACGCCTCAAGCCAAGACCTTTGCTGAAGGCAAGCTCTTCCTCGAAAAGAATTGGAGTGAAGACAACTGGTTTCTCCAAATCGAGACTTTTGATCCTCACGAACCATTCTTCACGCTAAAGCAATGGAAGGACAAATACAACTACGACTGGGATGGACCGCACTTTGATTGGCCCAAGTATCAAAGGGTGACAGAGGATCCTGACGCAGTCGAATACTTGAAATATCAGTATGCCGCTTTGCTGACCCAATGCGACCACTACTTGGGAACGGTGATCGACTTCATGGACGAGCACAACATGTGGGACGACACGATGCTAATGGTTGTCACGGACCATGGCTTTCTGCTCGGTGAACACGACTGGTGGGGAAAGGGTCGAATGCCCTGGTACAACGAAACGGCTCACATTCCACTGTTCATTTGGGATCCACGGTCAAGGAAAGCTGGTGTCCGACGATCAAGTCTGACGCAAACCATTGACATTGGGCCTACGCTGCTGAGCTGGTTCGGCATCGATCATCCAGAGTCGATGCAGGGATCAGATCTTTTGGAGTTGGTCGAAATGGATGCACCAGTACGCGATGTAGCGTTGTATGGCATGTTTGGTGCGCATGTCAACATTACAGATGGCCGCTACGTCTACATGCGCGGACCTGCCGGAGAAAACGCACCACTAAATCACTACACTTTGATGCCCACTCATATGCGAAGCCCGTTTAGTCCTGAGGAACTCGCCGAGATGCAATGGAACGAGCCGTTGCCCTTTACCAAGGGTTGCCCCGTCATGCGAATTCCGTCGGTAGGGGCACGAGGCGTAGAGGGGCTGTTCAAGACTCAGCTGTTCGACTTGTCAATCGATCCGGGACAAACCAAACCGATTGCGGACACTGCGGTAGAAGCTCGACTCATGGGCAAGATGATCGATGCTATGAAGTGGAATGACGCCCCTCAAGAACAATTTGAGAGATTGGGACTAGACCCCTAGCAGCTCATCTTTTCCAATCATTGGAGAATGGATCAAATGACCAGCAATCATCTGCCTCAACCTGCAGCCACGCGCAATGACTATGGAGAAGCAGAAGCTGCCATGGTTGAGTATAGGAAGGAAGGCACTAGGCGAGCCCTTGAACTGGGAAATCGCGGTCCGATCAGGTTTACGAAAGGCAACGAGTTGGATCCAGCTATTCGCAATGCCTACTCTCGTTGTGGTTTCTATGTCTTTGAAGGGGTTCTGGGCGAGAAGGAACTTGCAGAGATTGAACAAGACGTAGCGGAGATCTTGCGCAGGGCGCCAGTGTCGCGTGATTCGATGGTAGATCGCGAGGGTCGACAAGCTCTTGGCACAGACTGCAAGTCTCGCACAATTAGTTGGGTAAAGCCGCTATCTGATCCCATAGGCGGAACTCAAGCCGCCCATGGTCGGCATCCCTCGCGAATGATCGAATTGGACCCCCCAAAGAATGCGCCGAAAGAAATTGTCCAAGTGATTTCTGGCGCACTTCAATTCTCAGAAGCTTATTTGCGCGTCTATGGACATCCTGAATTGCTACGCGTAGCAGAAGCTATCCACGGGCCGGACTTTACACCATTCAACGAAGTACTTTGGGTTAAGCATCCAGGCCTTGGCGGATCGGTGGCTTGGCACCAAGATGGATGGACGCACTGGGACAATCCGGCGCTGGATGAAAATACTCATGGTTTCAACTTCATGGCACAGCTCTACGGATGCGACGCTGAAAACGGATTGTGGGTGGTTCCCGGATCACACCGTAGAGGTAAAGCTGACATCAAGGACATGGTTCTACATGCAGGCTCGGACAGATTGCCTGAAGCTGTTCCTTTGATTTGTAGCCCGGGCGATGTTGCGATGACGAATCGCCAAGCAATTCACGGGTCTTTCGCAAACACAAGCTCTAAATACAGAGTTACCTTGAACTTTGGATTTCATCGTCGAAGTTCAGTGCTAAACGTCGAGAGTGGTGGTGTTCACAACCCAATTTCGGTATATACCGATGAATACATTCGATCACGGTCGCGAATGATCATGTTTGGCATTAATGCACGGCAACAACGATTCCCGAACGAACCGCGCTACTTCTACAAGCCTATGAGAGGTCTAGAGGATGAGTACCAGTGGGACTCGAGCCGTATGGCTGAGTTGAAGGACTACAACTTGCAGGACATTGGCATATAGCTTCCTGAATCTTCACAGGACCATCCATACCAAATGAGCCAGCAATCCAAGCTCACCCTTGCTCTAGTAGGATGCGGAAATATCGCACGTGCACACTTGGCGGGTATCCGACGAATTGCAACACGAATCCAAGTCAGTGCATGTATAGATTCCGATATGTCTAGGGCTCAAGCGATGGCTAAGGAGACATCGAGTGAAGCTTTTGCTTCTCTCGAAGAAGGAATCGAGCGAGGCAGCTTCGACGCTGTAGATCTCATGCTTCCTCACGATGCTCATGAGGACGCCTGTAATGTTGCATTTGCTGCGGGCAAGCACACCCTTCTGGAGAAACCCATCTCGACGGACGTTGCCTCAGCAGAAAGGATTCTGGAGGCGGGGAGGAATGCAGGAATCGTATTGATGGTCGCTGAGCAAGCGCAGTATTGGTGGGACGTCCACAAAACGCGCGAGCTCATTGACGCTGGCGAAATCGGCAGTGTGCTGACTGCACATGCTACGTTCTATGATCCCATGGGAATCGATCCCAATGAACCGCCACCCTGGAGATACATCAAAGAGCGGGCAGGAGGTGGGGTATGCATGGATGGTGGGGCACATTGGATCCGCCCAATGCGGTTGATGCTCGGTGAAATCGATGAAGTAGTGGCATCGACAGGAAGCCACATAGATGGACGCGAAACCGAGTCGTTTGGATTGTCGCTCTTGAGGTTTCAGTCGGGGGTTATTGCGACGTTCAAGGCTGTGTTAACAAGTGGGCGCATTGGGCCATGTGCGGATTTTCGAATAACGGGCTCTGACGGAGAGATCATATTGGAACGTGGTCGTCGAGGAAGGCTCATGGTGTACAACCAAGATCATCCTACAGGCCATGCCGTTATGAGTTCGTATGAAGGGAAGGCTGACAGCTACGGAGCGGAATTGAAGGATTTCAGCGAAGCAGTGCTGGATGGTAGCGAATTGGCTGCTGCGCCCGAGTTTGCAATGGGTGAACTGCGTACGGCTATGGCTATGTATAGATCCGAAGAGACTCGGCGTTGGGAAAAGGTCTGGTAGGCGTGGTGGAGAAGCCGTTCTGCAGTTGCAATGCGTTGAGTTAGATGGTCTCCAATACCTTGCGCAACCCGCTTCCCAATCGACCAATAGCCTGCCTGAAAATGAAACGATCCCACCCGATGCAAAAGTGCCGTACTCCAAGGTCGATGTAGCGTTTCGCTTGATCGACTTCTCCAATTTCAATGCGAGGCGGCACTCCGTATTCAATGGATTTGCGAATAACCAGCTCCTCGTAGTTCCTCATTTCGTCTCCACTGACTCCATTGGGGCCTTTGGAGAATCCAAAGTCTGCTGGTCCCCATTGAGTCATGTCGAATCTAAGAAGACGTGCTCTGTCCAATACGGCATCTAAGTTGTCAACCGTTACACTTTTCTCGATCATGATGACTTTGACGATTGAATTCAGGTCTTCTGCATAGTTCTCAATGTCGTAGCTCATTAGTGCAGGGCGACGGAGTTTGACTCCCATGAATCCATGCACACCTGGTTGATCCGGTGCAACGGCTCTGTGGCACATCTCAACATCTTCTGGTGTGCGGACGTCCGTAAAAAGCACAGATTTGAAGCCGGCTCCCAAAGCCGCTTGTGCCCAGAAGCCCTGACCTTCCTGGTCTAGCTTGATCATGAGGGGAAGGTTGCCGCACTGTGCGGCCCGTGCCAGGTGATACAGCATCGACATATCAAATGTTGAGTATTCGCCTACATATTCGGCATAGTCGAACAATCCCGTATCACCAATCATTTCTGGTATGTCAGGCTCTGCGAAGAGGAAGTGCGTACCCATTGTGGGTTTCCCTTCGTTCAGTACCGTGCGAAAAGTGTTTGGCAGAATCATATGGCAACCCGTTGTGTCGGATGAGACCTAGAAAAATCGGAATTCGTTGTGAGTTCGGTCACTGAATTCCTGGCTGCATTTTACAGTCGCAAGTATGATCGGGCGGCACGGCTGGCTGCTTGTTTTTACTACACTGATAATGCAACGGTTGATCCCCGTGCCATGGGACTGAAAACGCAACATCCAAGGACACATGAATGAAAACCGAATTTGCTCTCGGTCGCCTCGTCCAAACTGAGTTCACTAAAGTGAAAGACAGAAACCCTCTAGGTGCAACAAGACAACTGACTCTCGCCGCGACCATAGGCATATACCTGCTTGCGGGAGTGCCGGTTGCTCAGCTTTGGGCGTCGGACGGCGATATGCCAGAGGACTCAATCGAGGAGGTTGTCGTTACGGGCTCCCGGATTGGAGGATCGGAACTCGCTGATGCAACGGCTGTATCCCAAGTCCTTGCAGAGGAAACGGACTATCAGGGTACGGTAAGAGTTGAGGACCTTATGCGCACATTGCCGCAAGTCTGGTCAATGCAGAACACGGGACACTCCTATGGTGCCACGGGCACGGCGACCATCAACTTACGCAACTTGGGTTCGCTACGTACTCTCGTTCTATTGAATGGAAGACGCATGCCTGCGGGATCGCCGGTGGGGGGAGGAACTGCGGGCATAAACGCAGGAGCTGATCTCAATCAAATACCTGCAGCACTCATCGCACGAGTAGATGTGTTGACGGGAGGCGCATCGGCGATCTACGGTTCCGATGCCATGGCTGGCGTAGTTAATTTCATCCTGAATACCAAATTTGAAGGATTAACAGTCGAAGTGCAAACCAGCATGTATTCGCACGCGAACTCTGACAACGACATTCAAGGGATAGTAAGAAGCGCCAATTACGAGGTCGCCAGCGATAGAACTTTCGATGGTCGCATTAGCGATATTGCTGTCGTTATGGGTAGCAGCATCGCGGAAGATAGCGGTCACATCATGGGTTATGTGACCTATCGCGACATTTCGGAGGTCACCCAATCGTCACGCGACTTTAGTTCATGCTCTCTGGACAATCTCATAACGGGTTGTCAGGGCTCGAGCACCATACCCGAGGGAAGGTTCTCTAACTTTCTCAATGCCGACGATGTGGGATTTGACTACATTGTTGAAGGAACGGATTTCATACCTCGCAATGGTCGGCTCTACAACTACGGACCTTTAAATTACTTTCAGCGACCAGATGAGCGAATAGCCGTAGGAATGTTCGCTGAATACCCCCTGGTGTCGAATGTGGAGTTCTATGGAGAGGTCATGTACAACGATGATCGCACCGTAGCTCAAATTGCTCCGTCAGGTGCGTTCTTCATTACGAGCGTTCTAAATTGCTCCAATCCGTTCCTTTCCGACTCACAATACGAAAAGCTGACCCAAGCTAGATTGTCTCCTAGTCAGCAGAAAGCACTCGACGACAAGTTGTTGGCGATGCCTGAAGAACAGCGCATCGACTACTTGGACGCAGCGTTTTGCCAGAATCGGATCGACGACTCCATTCAAATGTACATAGGACGACGCAATGTCGAAGGGGGTCCGCGACGTCACGATTTGCAGCATCGAAGCCTTCGCGTCGTGTCCGGTCTGCGCGGCAGCCTCTCTGATTCCTGGGACTACGACGTCAACTATCAACGCGCTGTAGTAAATCTCGAAAACACCTATCTGAACGACCTATCTATCACCCGAGTCAAGCGTGCACTTGATGCGGTGCGCGATATCAACGGCAACATTGTGTGCAGTTCGCTAGTGCAAGGCATCGACCTCGATTGCGTTCCTTGGAACATCTTCAGTACGGGTGGAGTAACGCAAGACGCGATCGACTATATGACACTGCCGCTAGTGGCTCGCGGTACTACTACCAGCAAAGTGTTTTCCGCTTTCATGAATGGAACTCTTGGTGAAACTTTGCCATTCGAGGTCGCGTTGGGGACAGAGATTCGCGAAGCCGGATTGACGTTTAGTCCCGACGGTAATTTTCAATCCGGCGAAGGAGCAGGGCAAGGTGGCGCCACACTTCCTGTAGATGGGTCTTACGACGTTGTGGAATTCGTGCTTGAATCGAACCTACCGGTCCCAATATCGCAGGGACCCATTCGCAGGCTCAATTTGAATGCGGCATTCCGTCATTCGGCGTATTCCACTGGACATGATGCAAGTACGTTTGGTTTACGCGGGCTAATTCAATTGCAAGATGTAGCGAGTGTGCGTACGAGCGTTCAGCGAGCGCTGAGAGTTGCCAGTATTCGTGAACTCTACACTCCGCAGGGGTTCAATCAGTTTGACATGCCAGCCGATCCGTGTGGAGGCCCAGTAACAAGCTCATCAGGTGGAATCCTGCAAACTGCCAGTGGCTACACGCTTGAGCAGTGTCAACGTAGCGGGGTCACCGAAGTGCAATTTGGAACCATCCAACACTCTCCGGCAGCACAATACAACTATCTGCAGGGGGGAAACCCGAACGTTGCTCCGGAAGAGTCGACGACTTATTCAGTGGGCGTAGTAGTCGAACCTATGACCACGCCACTGAAACGCGCGTCGCTCGATTGGTACTCCATTGAGGTCACTGATGGCATCTCTAATATCTCGCCCGCTTTCATCCTCGAACAGTGTTTGGATGGCGCACTCGACATGTGCAAGTTTGTAAAGCGCAATCCGCAACGTGGCGATCTTTGGATTGGGCCTGTAGACCAATCTGGCCATATCGTTGCACTGCAGAACAACCTGTCCGTTGAAAAGGTATCTGGGCTTGACATTGAGTTCTTAATGGAAATGAAAATTCAAACACTGGGAACTTTCAGCATACATAGCCGCTCGTCCATCGTGAATTCGTGGGAGCGTCGAGAGACTTCAGCCGCACCTAAGGAGAGTTGTGCAGGCTATTGGGGAGGAATCTGCGGTTACCCAACACCAAAATTCCAAAACTCGTTGAGGGCCACATGGTTGTCCCCAGTAGCCGGACTTGAGTTCACTACACTCTGGAGACTAATTGGGGCCACCGACGCGAAAGTAGCTCACACACAGGACATTGAGCTCGTCAATTACATTGACTTGGGACTGACGTACGAGTTCGCAAAAAGCCACCGTGTGGTAGTAGGCCTGGCAAACGCCTTTGATGTCGCTCCTCCTGTCGTGGGTAGCGCTGCGGCACCGACGCTTGGAGGCAACGGGAACGTGTTTCCCGGCATCTACGACATCATGGGTCAGCACATTTTTGCGAAGGTACAGTTCAATTTGTAATGGATGATCGTATAGTTAGTAGTTTGGTCTACAAAGTCGTATTCGTACTGTGTAGTTTCCGAAACTCCTTTGCAGCGTCCACCAGATAGCCCAACAGAGCCGCTAGCTCATGAATGAAGGCAGTAGAACGGGAATGGTTGAGCGACCCAATTCCTGAGCTTCCCCGAACTGACGGCCGCAGGTCTTGGTTAGTCCTGCCCTGCTCCTTGAATAGCGGTCGCTTGTGGATCAGCACCTGTACTGTCATCCTCGTCGTAGAGGTAGTCCTCTTGACTGCAAGGATAATAGATCTCTGGTCTTTCCAGTTCGGTAGCAGCACGTTCGAGAAAGCTACGAATCGAACGTCCAGGAAGCTGGATTGTCGAGTCACGAGTGAATTCGCCCTTGACGGTAATGGGAAACTGCTGCATGCAAGAACGGGAATTGACAAGACTCAGTGGCAGGGTGTAAGACTCAATGAGCTGCTTTTCTCTTGCATCTGCCCAGCCCCATTTGACTCCACTAGTCTCGCCGATACAAAATCGCACAAATATTTTTCGCTCGTCCAAGACCAGCATACCCCTAGTAATGAATCTTGTAGTGCCTTGTGGGGTGGCAATGTAATCATCATCGACTCGCGGATCTGAATATATTTGGTATGCCTTCAAGCTTTGACACACATCCGAGGAAGTTTCGTTTTGTAAGGTAATTTCTGGCAAAGAAACACAGCCTGCCAAAAAGAAGATCGCAAGCACAAGACTTATCCTCATGCAGTTCCTCCACAGTCCACCGATTCGATAGGTATTCCTCATGTGGTTCGCTAGCATTCCGCCACCATTTCCAAATTATTGTGTCTTCATCTCTTGATCCTTTGAAGTAGAAATAAAATGGCCAACATCGCAACTAGCAGAGCACAATCATTGTGGAGCCTTCCGCGATCTGAGCTAATTTGGACACATTCATTCCCGCTAACAAGCTCAACTTTCCAGCAATTTTCCGCTCACGAATTCGCAAGGCATAGAGGTCCCGCTCGAATGCCCGTTGTGATTGGTTAGGGTGGTACAAGTAGCGTCGGTACAGCTCCAAATCGATTCCACTTCGAACCTAAATGGCATGTTGAAGTCGGTGACCGCCTATTACCTAGGGCGGGTCCCACATTAGAGAGAGCTGGCTCCACCTGCTGGGCTCGAACCAGCGACCCGCTGATTAACAGTCAGCTGCTCTACCAACTGAGCTAAGGTGGATTCGGTAATAATTATAGGTTACCGCTCACTGGCAAGTGTTAGATTACTTTGATAGCAGTGAGTTCTTAAGCAAGAGGCAAATTCAAGAACTTAGTGAACGAGAATTCCAAGCAGGCAGCACAGAATCTTCCTGTCATCAATGTGACCACATTCGACGCTCTCATCAATGTGACCACATTCGACGGTACCCGATACGAAATTCAACCCAAACCGGGTGTTTCGCTTATGCAAGCGATCTTAGACAACGGTATACCTGGAATTGATGCAGATTGTGGCGGCGAATGTTCTTGTGCAACATGTCACGTGATCTTGCCCGACGATTGGTACGACAGACTAGGCGAGCCCAGTAGCGACGAGGAAGCCATGCTTGGAATGAATCCAGAGATAACTCCCACCTCACGACTTTCGTGTCAGATTCCGATCTCCATGGAGTTAAATGGGTTGTCCGTCGATATTCCAGAGTTTCAGTTCTAGACCGCACAGAGACGGCATTCTCATTAACGAATTGTTCGCCGTTGCCAGAGCATGAGTTTAGATTTTGCCCAAGAATTCCAACTCTATTGATACGACATTTCGAATCCGCGTCAATTGTGCTATGGAAACACCCCTGACGATGTTCAAAGCTACCTGCATGGGTTTTCGGTTTCGGGTAGGATACCGAAGAATCGGTTTTCTGGAGTAGCGTATGAGTGATAGAGCCCACCTAATCGTCGGCGGCTATCCGATTGGTTCGAGCGCGGGACACGACATGGACTTTGCGCGATTGCAATTGCTGCAAAATCTTTACGACCATGAGTACCGGACTACGGTAGGACAAGACTTCTCGTTGCTTGACGAGAAATTGACTGACGTAGATTTCCTCGTCTCCTACGTAGCAGGACCGTATCCAGATGATGCACAAACACAAATACTTGAAGAATGGCTAAACGACGGTGGAAAGTGGTTTGCACTGCATGGCACTAGTGGCGGGCGCGCGAAGCGTACTGGAAGATCGGGAAACCAGCGTCAGATGGTACGGTTACCGCACCACGAACTGCTTGGCGCATACTTTCTCAATCACCCTCCAGTTCGCAAGTTTCGCGTAAACGTAGAGTCGGTTGAACACCCTGTATTAGCTGGAATGCCCCAAGATTTCGAGGTTGAAGATGAGTTGTATCTTGTTGAACCTATCGACGTGAGCACCACGTTGCTCACCACGGAATTGCCAGAAGATCCTTCGCCTCCAGGCTTTGGGTTCCACTATGAAGAGGATACTTCTCTATTGCCGGACGGACGGACTCGAGTACTGGGTTTGGATCGCAAGGTGGGGAAGGGATGTGTCGTTTACGTTGCCTTGGGCCATACGCACTCGCCTACGACCAATGCACAGCCTTTTGTCGACCCAAGTGTGGACCGACGCGGCAGAACTCCAAAAACCTTCCGTGGAGCTTGGTCCAATCCGCATTTTGACCGCCTCTTGAACAACGCCATGGAATGGGGATCAAGCTAAGCTCACACTTCAAGCAAACGCAAAGTGACAGCCGCCATTTGGATGTTAACCAACGTATTGAGGAGTTCGCAATAGTGCCAAGTGCAAGACACGCTTTTTTGAGCCGCACTTCCATTGTGCGTCTAACAATTGTGTGTGTCCTCGTTATGTCAATCAGTGGATGCTTCGTCGTCGAGTTTCTACTTACAAAGCAAATAGCACATGTTTCGGTATCCCCTACAGGCAACGAAGTAGCTTTTGTGCAGTTTCCAAATCGCGTTAGAGTCAAGAGTCTTGTCAACGGCGATGAGGATATCTGCACGATTCGAGTTCCCCTAATGACTGAGGAAGTTCACTTTACGTCTGATGGAACGATGGTGGCGGTCGATCAGCCCGAATTTTCAGTTACACCGAGTGAAGGCAGCGTGAAGCGGACCCTCGCCTTGTATAAGGTGAACACCTGCGAGTTGGCAAGGAAAATTCCACTACAGGGATTGGAAGATACAACCGCACTGGCCTTTGCCAGGGATGGGAGTTTTTTTCTCCGCAGTTCTGAGCAATCGGGTACTTCCCACGTACAACTAGATCTGATGAATGGCGAAACCGGGGACTCTATTGCCTCATGGAGCTACCCGGATACACATCCGATTAGTTTCGCGCTCTCCGGGGACAATACTTTGGTTTTGGTGGGAATGGCACAGCACAGGCCTCCGACCGAAGAGAGACAGATTCAGGAAGAGCACATTGGAAAGGCTGTGCTGATACAAGTGCCTACTGGAGAGATTGTCAATGAGTGGGTAGAGCATGAAGATCTGGGCATCCGTGCGGTAGCGATTTCTGCCGACGCTTCAACAATTGCCTTCAAGTATTACGACGGGACACTGAAGACTACTCACTTGCCAACTGGCGATTCGCAAACTATTAGCTCACCTATGCAAGAGGTCGAAGCATTGCTCACAACTATCGATTCGATAAGCGAATCCGACAAGCTACTAGTAACGCCCGATGGAAATTTTCTCTTTTCCTATTCCTTTCTAGATTTTGAGACGATGTATGTGTATCGCATAAGTTCGGGCGAGCAAGTACATGAGTTCGTCTATGAAGACCATATTGGCGACTTTGACATTGATCCTACGTGCCAAACATTGGTGGTTGGGACCAGCGGAGGGGAGATCAACGTCACTGATTTGGGTCCGATTCTTAACGACAACTAAGCCACTAACCCAGTGTCTCCAAGAGTTCCATACAGTGCAGCCAACGAATTTGTAGACTTCACTTAATAGCAGATTGAATCGATCTCTACTGCACCTCTTTAGAGTGTTTGTCAAATACCAATTCACTTCCGGTGTCTTTCCAACATGTCGACCGTAGAGGCTAGGATTCTCCACTTGCATAAACCGAGACAATTGGCAGCTGCTAATTCCTCGAACATAGCGTAGCCTAGGGTTGTTGACTCGAATGGAATTAGAACCGTTTGAATTAGTCTTCTGAGCTCTCGGCTTGCATGACGTTGCTGCGGCGGTGTCCCCGTTCGCCATCGACCTTGATCGATCCAACCAAACGGTATTCAAGTCCTTCCGATGCTTCTAGGGGACAAAGCTCGCCAGAAGTCTCGGTTCCTGCAACGTCGGACCACGGTGAATCTGCGTCCAAACGAGATTGCCATTTGGAATTAAAGACGGTGTAAGTCTTGCCTTCTACGTCGGTGTTCGAAAGGAACACGCAATATATGTAGCGTCTGCCATTAAGTTCGATTTCCCCTGACGAGACGTCTAATTCATCCAGTTCCTGGTAGGCAATGCGGGCAAGAAAATTACTGGCAAACTCACTAGTCTCGCCGTCGATTTCGATGGTCGCGACTACCCGGTATTCTCTGTTTTCTTCCGGTTCATAGGTGCAAAGCTGCGAAGTTATATTCGTGCCCTCCACATCCGTCCACGCCGAACCCTTATCGCGCACTTGCCACCGTGAAGATTGAAGTGAGTATGTTGTGTCGTTTATAGTCCAAGTACTTGACTCTAGGCAGCCATCGGCTGTCGAGTCGTCTCCGAATTGGACCAGACCATTGCCGATTCGAAGCAGGTCAAGTCGTTGAACGGGAATAGTGCTCTTGTCCGTGAAGTCAATGACATCATTGCCGTATCGTTCAAAGATCAGAATTCCATGCTCCCTAGTCGATGCATAGATGTGACGACCATCCGGACTGGCTGAGACTCCGTCTCCATACCAGAGGACATAGCGGTTAGGGACAGATCGTCCGAATCGATCAGGTATCGACGAATATAACGAATCGACGAACTTATCTGTGACAAATGCATCGTTAGTTGCAGCATCGTACTCCACGACGTAGCCGCCATTGCTACAGATGAAGTCCAACACACTGCGATTCTTCCGGACAAACATCCCTCCGCACCTGTCCAATTCAGAAGCAAAGTTGTACTCAGTGAATAGATTGGTCAGTTCACCTGACTGGGATTGGTTGTCAAAGACTCTAAAGTCCGTTCGGGTTGAAATGAACGTGAACTGATTGGCATAGTCGTTTCGTATAAGCCAAGTTCCCCAACTTGGAAGGTCTGACTGTGACATCTCTTCGAAGAAAGGACTTCCGGGAATGCGCTCACTTTTATAGGTGCGCGATCTCTCATAGTTCAATCCGTACCAGTATCGTTCGTCATAGGACGAAAAAATACTTCGTTTCGGATCTCTGTAAGCTCCGTAAAACTGGATATTGCCGTCGTCGGAAAAGTTGTAAACCCTTTGCTGGAAGTAACCCAATCGGTAGAGATAGTCGCCGTTTCCCCCTATGGCCAATGTAGGAACACCCGGTTCATGAGCGGTGCGAGCCCAATCCTCATCCTCGAATAACTCTTCTAGTTCGAGCGAGATATGGTCGTCTACTGACGCGCGGAAAGTCCACCACGCAGCATCATGATTTATATATAGCCTGGAACGATAGGGATCCCACATGTGATGGCTATCGACTGGAATGTCCTCGATGACTTGAACTAGAGCCAACAGTCCCGATATCGGATCTCTGCTGTATGCGTGCAATCCGTCTTGCGTGGTTACATACGCTCCAGAGCCATCTGTGTTGAAGGATATCTCTGCGGGCTGGCGAATTCTTGAAATGTCGCCTGCGCCATCTCGGCGACCGTTGGACAGGCGTCCAACATAAGTAAGCCAGTTTGGGGCAGTGCTTGCTTTCCAATTCAAAGTGAAGTCTTCACGCGAATTCCGGACGTCAATTGCAACGCGCAAGAATGCTTGCATCCCTTCTTCGAGATAGACATAGACTTCCATTTCATGATTCCGTTGCCCCGAATAGCGACGAGATGCCATTTTGAAGTCCAATGCAGCTTCCTCGCCGTCACGCGTAAACGCTGCTATTCGAAATGAATTCGATACGTCAGACTCAATCCAAAATCGAACCCAACCGGCCTCTGTTGCTTCGTGTGAATACCACATTGGAGAACTTCCCAAGTGAGCCCATCCATCTTGTTCCGTGGTGGCGTAAACCGTCGATCCGCTGGATTCGCCTTGCGTTCCTACAAGCTCGGTTGCAAATTCCAAAGTATTGTTCGAAGGTGTGGAGCCCCATAGCAACGATCCGTTGACGTGCGACCCGTAAAAAGCGGAGGTAGCGAATTTCTCTCGACCGACAGAAATCCGATATGTTTCTCCTTGCTTCGCGTCCAAGAGAAACTCATTTTCTGCGCTGAATGCGTCGTCCAGCGTGGACGGTTGAAGGTTAGCCAATGAAGTTCCTGTAAATGCGGAAGCTGTGTAGCCACTTCCGGTCCAGAAGAATGTGAAAGAACCGTCCTGGGGAGCTTGCCACTTCCACCAGCGGGACTGAACTCCAGTTGCCTCGGGTTCATCAGGTTCAATCGCTGGCCAACCGTCGTGAGAAATGTTGAGAAACCCTTGCGAATCATCGTAGAGATCGGTCGCATCGTCAAACATGTCGTTTTCGCGGTCGGATGCTTCTACTCTATTCCACGAAAGCGCTTCATATACCCAACCTCCGGCGTAGGCGTTTGGTGAAGCAACCATAATTCGATATGTCTGGTCTTTCTTCGCATTAACCAGTATTGGGTTACCGGGGTTTTGAACATCAGATACAAGTCGCAAGTCCGCTACATCGTTTCCGGTAAATGCCATGATGCGTACGACCTGAGCATCGTCTACTTGGAACTCCCATTGGCCGTTGTCGGGTGCTGTCCACCGATACCAAACGGTCGATGAGAGGTAGCCGTAGAGTTCTCCAATTTCAAGCGTTGCTCCCAGATTACTGCCTGACATTTCTCCCGACTCGCCTATCAGCTCAATTGCATCGGCGAAGTTGTCGTTTATGGGTCGTTCGCCTCGGTACCAGTTGAAAGAAAGCGGTTGCGACTCGCCGTCAACACTAACCCGAATGCGATACTCAACACCCGCCTTTACAAATAATTGGGCGGACCAGTGCGAAGAAGCCAATAGTCGTGCACCTGATATGCCACAACAAGCATCCGTCACTTGATAAACCTCAACTTTTGGGATCCGTTCGGGAAACGCTCTACTGGTCGGAGTAGCAATGAACGCAGCTAGTCCTGATTCTTCAGCAATTCGTCGAAACCATACTGAACCGGATACGCGTGCCTCTTCCCATCTCTCATCCTCGTGCAACGGCTCACCAGCCTCCATTGAACTAACCAATAGGTCAATTTCCATGCTGCCATTTGGATCAACCAATTCCATTGGGCTGTAGAAGTTGTCGTTTGTCGGAGGGATTGCCAATGCGATGTCATCTACAGAACCTGTAGGTCTAACCAAGAACGAAGTGTTGGCTGACTTGCCGTTCCAAGACATGGTCTTGACATACACTCGCATGGGTACTGAAGATTGGGAATAGAGTTCCAGCAGAACTTTTGTTGGATTGCCTTCTGTGACTTCGCCTAAGACGAACAGATCGCCAATTTGTGCTACGCCCAATCCATCACTGCGTTGGATTAGTGCCGTATGTTCCTGGGCCACGAAGCGGTTGTTGTAGTTAAGACGTCCTAATGCGCATGCTTCTCCGTCCAACGTGCGGCAATCTACATGCAACGTGACCCCTTTGGCGATGTAAGAGTCCGTAGAAACCGTCAGATCCACCTTGTGAAAGTGGTTTTCGCCACTGGGTGTCTCATAGACATCTTCTGCTGCTTCGACAGTCAGTTGTGGGGTTGAGGCGCCTCGAATAACTGTCCAAGCTACAGCAGCTCGAGGGGCATCGGTGTAGACAGTATGCGCATCAATCTTGATCCTATATGTACCTGCTTCCGGATTTTGGATGATTACCCATTCCACATTGTCGATTGTCGACAGCGAAGAGTATTCGCCACAGGGTCCAGGACCGCAGTCGGCGTTTCGGTCGACCCATAGATTGAGATCGTTAAGCACGTTGTTTGCGATTGAGTCGGTTGCTGGTTCGTCCCATGTCATAACAACATCAATCCGGCTTGTGCCTTCGGGTACTTCGATGTCGTGGTATGCGTACTCTTCGTTCTCCATCTCGACAACTGCGCCAGAGCTCACCCATCCGCTCTCCGTGTCGTTGTTCAGAATCGTTGATGTCGCTGAAACCATTCCCATTCCATAAAGGGCCTGAGTCTTGCCCGGGCCGTTTGTATTGCTTCTGGGAAATTGACTCTCACTCTCAAACCAGGCATCCGGTTTGATCGCACTTGCCATCAACCGCGCACGGACCAGAGCTGGCTGTTCTCGGTGATCTGGCGAAGCATCCATCAACAGTGCGGCAACACCTGCGACACTTGGAGAAGCCATGCTGGTTCCGCTAGATCTTGAGTAGTTGTCATAGTTTCCCCAACCCGCAGCAGAATAGAGTGCTACACCGGTACCACTTACCAATGGAGTAAGACGATTGTCGACTGTCGGTCCTCGACTGCTAAACCCGTGAATTTCGCCGCTGTCGTAGGATGCGCCAACAGGAAGGGAATTCTTCGCGGCTCCGTAATTCGAGTATCCATACTGATTGGAGTTTGCGTTGGCAACAACGTAAAGCTGTCGATGCGTCCAGACGATGGAATCGAGCTTACGGGCGGCCGTGGAACGACTATCGTATTCCAGTCGTGCCGATGAGAGGCTCATATTAACGATCAATGCCTTTATCGACTCGGACTCTCTCCCTTCTATTGAGCATGACGACTGCTCGGCGAGAAAATCCATTCCCTGTAAAACATCAAACGCGGTTCCACGACTGTTAGTGTTCAAGACCTTTGCGAACCTAATGTGTTGAACCCCCGGTGCCATTCCCGCGTACTTTGGCTCAAAAAATCCAGTACCTACGATGGTTCCAGTTACGTGAGTGCCATGTCCGTTCTCATCGAAGAACAAATCGGAGTCTTCACCATAAACAAAGTTTTTGGCGCAAATGCTTTCTCTGAATGTAGAAATGTCGATGTGGGATGTATTGAGACCGGTGTCCATAACAGCAATTGGAGTCGTGGAACCAGTCAATCCTTCAAACGTGCCGCTGAAACTGCCAATAGTTCTAAGTTTGTCAACGCCTTGTGCTGGCACCGCCGTGTCATGCGTGGCCCTAACAATTGGTATTGGCTCTACGAACTGCACAAAGTCCAACTCTGTCAGATCCCCAATTTGACTGGGGTTGATCACTGCAGCGAATATCCTGATCGAGGGATCGAAATGTCCGACGCTAACTCCAATATTGGCGAGTGAGCTACGAAACAGTGACTCTTCCTTGGATGCCATGACAGAGATAAAGACTGGCAGCTCGGCACTGGCATTGGAAGTGTTGATCTCCTCTAGGAACGATGGCGAGATTTTTTGATTTGGAGGTTGTATCCCGATTCCGCTTGCCCACGGAAGGTCTCGTATCGTTTTCAGGCTCTGCTTGTCACTAGGAACCTGAAGGCGAGCCAGATTTCCTGACGAACCAAGGAGGGTTGCGCCGAGTTCGCTTAGTGTCCGCTGCATGGCATTTCTCGGCATTGGATGGGCAAGCTGCAACCAGCAATAGGTTCGGTCGTTTTCGCCGGCTTGCTCGATGATTTCGTCGATGGAGTTGGTTGATGTCAGCCATGGTCGGTCGTGTGAGCTTGATTGAGAGGAATTGTCTTGCAATCGATCGCTACCGCCGTATTTCTCCTTCGCAAGAGTTGGAACCACAGAAACCACCGAGTAGCCAGCCGGTCGAGGTATTTGTTTGAGTGTTTCGGATGCCTTTGGTTGAGCTTGCTGGGTTCTTGTGGAGCGGCTAGAGCCCGACGAACGAACCGATGTTTCGATACCGGAGTCGAAATTGGTTATCTCTCGAACAAGACCTTGTCTTACTTGCAGCAGGGAATCTTCTTCACCGGGGGTCGCACGGTTAAGATTGATGCAAAAAAATACTAAGACGAAGAAAGTGGCAGCGACTAAAACCACTATTAAGAAAAGAATTTTTTTCGGAAATGATTGCACGCCTAACCGCCCAGTTCTCGTAACTGCGGGGATTTCGAATTATAGGCTCCGCACTCACTGAAGGGACCAATGAAAATCCCAGTTTCAAGCCCTGCAAGGGATGGCACTTCTTGACTGCTACAAACTGGGGCATGTCCTCATATCCACTATGCTTAATATATCGACGCTCGAGACTTGCCCCAGCAGATGAAACACGTTTCACTTTCCAGACTTCCTAAGATCCTGCGAGAGGCGTATAGAGATACAAATGTCCGATCTCAATTGGAACAATTCCAACATTGGCAGGAGCAAAGTGAACAGCGCACTGGGTCAGATGGGCAATACGACCACACTGAAACAGTAGACAACTACTACGATTTGCTCAGCGAGCTAATGCAGTTTGGGTGGAATGAGTCCCTGCACTTTGCTCCTCTCACACCAAGCGAGACTCTAGAGGAGTCAATAATTCGGCACCAAAGACTGATGATCGAGAAATTGGAGCTTCGGAACGGAATGCGAGTCATCGATGTCGGTTGCGGAGTCGGTGGTCCAATGCGTCGCGTAGCTCAGGAATCCGGCGTCACGGTGCTTTGCCTCAACAACAATGAGCAGCAGCTCCAAAAGGCAAGACGCCTAAATATTGAACATGGGGTTGACCACCAAGCCGAATATCTCAGGTGCAACTTCATGGATATGAGCGCATTAGAACCTGAGTCTTTTGATGCGGCTTATGCGATCGAGTCAACTTGCTATGCGCCAGACAAGGAACGGGCCTTTGCGGAGATTTTTCGTCTATTAAAGCCCGGCGGCCGGTTTTGGGGACAGGAAATGTGTCTTACCAACAATTACAGTTCGGACAACAAAAAACACTACGCCATAGCAAAAGAGATCCAATACACACTTGCGTTGAGCCAAATGTTCTCCTTTGCTGAAGTGAATCAGGCTCTTGAATCCGCTGGATTCGCTCTAATTGAATCGCAGGACAGGGAAGTTACTAACGAACCGAGCTCGCCTTGGTATCAGCCAATGTTGGGCAAGACGGCTTCCCTTCGTGCTCTACGCAGCATTCCTTTGGGCCGAAGCCTAATGGTTGCGGGAACTCGACTGACCGAGATGATTGGCATCATTCCAAAAGGTACATCGGCAGTTGTTAGATTTGCGGATCGTATTGCATACGCGTATGTATCAGGCGGTCAGGCGGAGATATTCACCCCTCTGTATTGCTTCCTGGCAAAAAAGCCCAAGTAGATTCAACAGCGTCGCAATTGGCGAGTTTCTACCATTGCCGTAGGATTACGTCCTTTAGGCTTCAAACATTGCGATCGAGTGATGATCCCGCGCTTCATCCAATGCATTCGGTGATTTCACTGTGTATAGGCACGCGCTAGTCTTGCCAGATGGATTTGCAATCTTTGGAAGAATCATTCAGCCTGGCAAAGCTCCATTCGTTAGCTCAATGCCTAGCAAGACTAACGAACTGATTCAACCCAACTCGGCTATGCTTGAGCCCCAAACGCCCTGGAGGCAACAATGACCTATATTGATGGATATGTAATTGCCGTTCCTAACGAGAATAAACAGAAGTTCGTGGAACATGCCGAATCCATGGATTCTATTTTCATGGATCACGGAGCGCTTCGAATCATGGAGTGCTGGGAGGACGACGTAAAAGACGGCGTCAACACGGATTT
Source organism: Candidatus Azotimanducaceae bacterium (assembly GCA_965205545.1). Lineage (GTDB taxonomy): Bacteria > Pseudomonadota > Gammaproteobacteria > Pseudomonadales > Azotimanducaceae > Bin55. Next base: position 355,523 of record OZ242170.1, read on the forward strand.
TAGGCGTGCTGTCAACGCTAAGGCGGATGAGTCGGTTGTCTTTTCGTGGGTCGAATGGCGTGACAAGGAGTCGCGCGACGAGGCATATCGGCAAATGGAGGAATTGATGAAAACTGACGAAAGGTTTGACGAATCCAAGTTTCCGGTTCCCTTTGATGGCGCCCGCATGATCTATGGCGGCTTTGCGCCGGTGTTCAGCCTTCCGTGAACCCAAGATCGAACAATCTATATGGGAACGCAAGAACGCAACTTATCTGTGGCAGTTGCATGCGTGAGTGCAAGTCAACCCGTACTCTAGTAAGCGAATCGAGACCGCTTGTGCATGTAGTTGGAGAGTGAAGAGCTGTTGAATTAAGCAATCTCGATACAGCCGAGACTATTACGTGCCGAAAATAGGACAGTCGGATGCATTGGCGATTCCCAAGTAATCGGCTAGATGATTTGCAACTCAACTAATTGGTTTCCGGTTGTCCAACTAGCTCAATGTCTACTTCGTAATGGTCAGCTTCGTTTAGTCTCCGTTTGAGCGGATCGATTCTTCTCCGCACGGCGTCAACGACGGGATCTGGCTCTTTGTCGACCAGTGAGTTCGCCAAGAATTGAAAAGCCGCCTCGATACGGGGACCCATGGAGCGACCTACGTGATCTGCATCATAGTAGAGTCTGTATTCGTGCCGAATTCTCTCCTTCCACAAGACTTGGTGAAGAAACTCCGTTCCTTCATATAGCCAAAAGAGATCTGCGTCGCCGGCTTCAATAAGGATTTTGAGCCCCGACTCTCGCAATGTGTCACTACTACTTTGTACGATCGTGGCAGGATTGTTGCTATTCCAGTAATCGCGATCCACTGGACTCCCAAAGATTGATTCCAGCAGCGCGTCACCGCGCCAAAATCTGTGTTTTGGACGGATATCGCTCCAATCATCGATTGGTTCGATTCCAGGTTCTAGGGCTGCGACCGCGCCGAATACCTCTGGATATTTGAAAGCCATTCTGAGCGAGCCCATACCACCCATCGACACTCCCGTAACCATGGTTCCACGTCTATCTGAACGAACATTGAACGAATCTCGTAGATGAGCAAGGAAGGGACCAACTAGAAATGATTCCCATTTCTGCGATCCGTCCTTGTAGTCCATATAGAAGGAGCGGGGAGCAACGCTTGGCGCGACAACCACCATAGGTGGCAGCTCATTCTTCTTCCACTGTTCAATTAGTCGGGATTGTTGCCTCTTCAGTGCCTCACGAGAGCCGCCACCTCCGTGCAAACTCAAAACCAATGGGAGTGCCGTATGTTCTTCCGAGTAGTTGGGCGGCAGCAATGCGTAGTACTCAACCTCTGTGGGCACCAGTGAAGAAGAAAAACTACCATCAAAGAGGGTCGCAGTCTCCTCAGACATGGCCTGCGCTACTAAGAAAACTGTTGCAATGCCGCAAAGATACTGCATGGACCGAGCTATCGAAAAAGTCATTGGATTGAGGCGTGAGCAACAACTGTAGATTTCGAGTCATTCTAGGGAAACGCTGCCCAAAAATCCTTGGGAACTACTACCAGTCTTGGGATTGAGCGGCTTCCTCACGGACCTCATCCGGCGATCCGAGCAGCTGACGATTCAGTCCGATGCGTTTGAACCAATAGTGCAGACCGAGCAAGTCGGTGAATCCCATGCCTCCGTGAACCTCCGTTGACTTCCGTGCAACGAATTGAGCGACTTCAGAGAGGTGTGCCTTCGCATGACATGCCACAACCTGCGTCTCATCTGGTATTGCCAAAACAGAATGCGCCGCATACCAGACCAAGGATCTGCAGGGCTCAAGTTCAGCTGCCATCTCCGCGCACATGTGTTTTACAGCTTGAAAAGATCCGATTACCCGATTGAATTGCTTTCTCTCCTTGGCGTACGCTACGGATTTGTTGAGCATTGATTGCGCAGCCCCTAGAGAGTCCGCAGCGAGCATGATGCGACCAACCGCAATACTTCGCTCCAAGGCCCCGTTGGTGGACGATCCGGGTAGAAGTTCGCAGGGAGTCTCACTCATCGCTACTTTGGCTACTGATCGTGTGCTATCGATGGTTCGGAGTAAAGTTAGTTCCACGTCGTTCGCATCTACTATGTAAATCTCACAGTCGTGACTGGCCACCAGCAGCTGTGTCGCGTCGTTGCCATCTATCACGAAGGTGTGTTCGCCACTAATGTGTCCGGAGTCTACAGTGGCTAGTGCACCAGATCTGCTGCCGCTACTTGAGCTAAACGCTACGCCGAATACAGCGTTGCCGGAGACTATCTTTGGCAGCCAATCCTCTTGCTGTTGATCGCTCCCCGCATTTATCAGAGCAAATGGCGCTACAACATTGGAACCCAGAAAAGGAACCGGCGCAATTGCTTCTCCGAGTGCTTCAGCCACGAGAGCGGCATCCAGATAGCCTAGTCCCGCTCCGCCAAATTTCTCTGGCACTACGATACCGGGCAACCCAAGATCCAGCAATCCACGCGCTATGTCTGTATCTAGTGTTATCGAGTCTCTAACGGTCAGACGAACTCTATCTAAAGTGCAATGTTGTCTTAGGAACTCCCTGACGGTGTCCTGCAGAATCGTCTGCTCTTCGCTTAAGGCAAAATCCATTCCGTTTAACTCAGTTCGTTCCTGTACTTGGGTTCTTTCGGCAATCCTAGAGCACGTTCACCAATGATGTTCTTCTGAATCTGCGCGGTGCCTCCTCCAATAATCAATCCTAGGTCCATCATGTAGCGTTGCTGCCACCTTCCTCCATCGCGAAGCAGTGGTGAGCCGTAGTAGAGTGTTCCCAATTCCCCTAGCACGTCGATTGCAAGATTGGCGATCTGATGATTTAACTCACAACCCTGCAATTTGACGATCCACCGGGGCATTCCCGGTTCCTCTCCCTTGGACCGGCTTGTCAAAACGCGCATGCTGTTGTACTTCATGGCAAGAACTCGACCTTGCAGCTTCTGAAGTCGATCTCGATAGACTGGTCTATCAATCAAGCGCTCCCCGCTGATCGTCTCGCGTTGCATCAAAGACACTAGCTCGAGCAGACGGCTCTCGGTTTGGTTAGGATCGCCGAGGCCTTCGCGTTCATACTTCAACGTATTGTTGGCCACAAACCAACCTTCACCGCGTTTTCCAATGATCTGCGTTGTCGGAACTCGCGCATCGGTAAAGAACACTTCATTGAAGAAGGCTTCGCCGGTCATTGTCACCAGAGGTCGTACCTCTATACCCGGAGTGTCCATGGAAAAGATCAAGTAGCTTATTCCCTCGTGTTTAGGTGCATCTGGCTCTGTTCTCACGAGGCAAAACATCATGTCGGCGCGTTTTGCGCCTGAAGTCCAAATTTTCTGGCCATTAATGACGAAGTCGTCACCATCTACGTGTGCATGAGTTGTCAGCGACGCTAGGTCCGATCCGCTCTCTGGCTCGGAGTATCCTTGGCACCAAGCCATCTCTCCGCGAACCGTAGGCGGAATGAGCCACTGCTTTTGTTCTTCAGTACCTAGCTCTAGCACGGTTGGAACAAGCCTGTTGTCTCCTGAATGGCCAGGTCTTACGCGGTGTTTAGCAAATTCCTCTGCGATTATGTGCGACTTCAAGGGATCTGGTTCTGCGCCATATCCACCGTACTCTCGTGGGATTGTGCGGGCGGCATATCCATGGTCAATCAGAAGGCGCTGCCAGTCGCGTGCGGCTTGAGCGCGCTCTTCCCCTGTGAACGAAGTGGCGAACATCTCTGGTGATCGATGTTTGTTCTCCTTGAGGAATTGCCTTAGCTCGTCGCGAAATTGCTCGTACTCTGCACTATAGGCTAGGTCCATGGTGTCTTCCCTTGATCGCAGTCGGGAGATTCCATTGGCATGGTCACCATCGGATTACATGCTCCCTTGAGTTCAAAATGTTAGCCCGATTCTGTTGTGATTTCACTGGCTTCATTTCGAATTCCTTTCCATTCGAGCCAGTTATCGCACAATCCAGCTGCGAAATTGCTCTTGAATCGATCAGGCCTGCAGCTATTCGTTAAACGAAAGTACACCATAGCCCGCGGATCGCTTGCTTCACAACGAGTAGCTCCGTGAGGCACTGCATATAAGGTCAGCACGGCATCTCCTAGTTCTATTTCTATTAGATCGGGCTTGGGCCAGCTTCGTCCGTCTTCTGTGAATGTAGCCGATTCTGCGAATTGATCTCTGACTTGATCCGGATAGTGTCTCAATCCACAGCCATTGGGTGCTTCAGCATGAATGCGTTCCCAGCATGGTCCGTCGGGACCCATGGGACCGCCTTGCTCGTCTTGAAACTTGAAAAAGTCTTGGATGTGATGGTGTGCGCCACGCAGCAAACCTAGGTTTCCAACACCTTGTCGAACCTGGTCGGAGAGCGGAATTCCAAGCAAAGCCGTGAAGTTCGTGAGATTGATGCCTGTGCCTGGATAGGTGCGCATTACTCCGTTGTTGCCACGATCTTGACTCCACGCATCCAGTTCTTGTGGAGACATTGGGCGATTAATGTGTTGGTGGGGCGGCGTTGCTCCGTTCCAAAGTCCGTCCAAATGTCCGTGCCAGCCATAAAAGGGAATCTTACAGTCCGGATAACCCGCCTCAGTAATGCGATTTGAAGGCTCGGTAGGAAACTGAGTCGCGATTTGCGCATACTCGAATCCACTTACGGGGTCGCCGATCAGATTCTCAATGAGTGTTCGAATTTCAGATCGCTCTTCAACGAGCCTTTGGACGTCGTCATGACGGCTCAATCGAAGCCAGGAACGTGCGGAGAGCTTGGCTTTGTCTACGATCGACTCCTTTTGACCGGCCTCAGCACCATTCTCCAAGACTCGTACGACACGAGGTAGGGTGCCAATTGCTGCACCCATTGCACGAAAGAACGTCTTTCGAGCTTGTACTACTAGAGGACGGGGGACTACGTTCCTGAGAACCAAATAGCCGTTACGGACAAATTCCTCAAGTTGATCGGAGGTGAGGGAAACCAATGAACCAAGGGGCAGCTAGTATTGGAGACCGCAAGCTAGCTCGTCAATAGGGTTCAAACGGCTAACTTGATGCGTGCAATCCGAGTACGTCGGCGGGTGTTATGCCGAATGCTGTAGCAACGTTGTTGAAAAACGCAATTTCTCGATTCGAAATTATGTCATCGGATTTGATCACGCTAACCAATGCATTCATGATCTGCAGCCGTTGGTCAAATGAGAGCACCTTGCTTGTACTTGCCAGATAGCGGTCCAAGGGTGCACTTTCGTAGAGCCTGGAATTGGCCGCTAATCTAACATCTGCTGACGAGACCTCTTCGCCGGTGGTTTCCTTCACGATGGTTTGTACGGTCTCGACTTCTCGCGTGTTGATGTTCGAATCTGAACTCGTCGCACGCGCCAGAATCATTAGCGTTGCTTCGTTGAACAGATCCTCCTGAGACTGCTGGGAACCGAACTGAAACAGGTTGAGAATCGAAGTTAGGCTAGATTGAATCATTTAGTTGCAGGTGCTACGCTACAGGGATTTTCTGCGCAAAGTATAGTTGAATGTACCGCGTAGAGGCTACCGATATGGCAAATTTCCAAGCATAGACTTGGCGCTTTCAGTGTGTGAACGCGAGAAGACACGCTACGAGCGTGAAAATCAGCGATCTGCAACGGTATGCCATAATTTGAACGTCTCGACTAGGAACATGTTATGAAACAACCCGACGTTTTGGAGACTGGCGAAGCGTTAGAGGAATCGAACCCGTCGGCTTTCAAACCCACCTTTGAGTTGACTAGAGGTCAACCGCAACCAATAGCTGCAAACGGTGGGTATTCATACATGTATCGGGAGCGCAATGGTGATGCTGGAACGGCCGCTGCCACTGAAGACGCACTTGCCCAGATTGCGAGGGGAAAGGGTCAGGCACTCATCGACATGCTTGAAAATGCCCCGCCCGGTCCGGTTCAAACCCAGTGGGGAGTGGGATTCCGCGGCTACGACGAGTGCATGGAGCACATTCGCAAAAGCAACTTGCAAGCACCGGAAGGCGGACTTGTTGTTCCTTTACGCTACACAATCCACGAAGAGCCATCCTACTCGATAGTCTCGTCGAACGCGATGTGGCGCGACACGAATCGTGAGTCTGACAAACAAGCATTGCGCAAGAACGAACGCGACAACGGGCGTCGCTCACTTTACTTTCCACAGGTTCTCAAAGATGCCCGCCGAATGGAAGAGTACTATCCCGGACTATCCGCCTCCAGCCCCGAATGCATGGATAGGCTTGGCGTCTCGTTGGGATATTGCGAGTCCAATTGTGCTAACTTCTATGATTCAGAGGAAGTAGAGCGGGTGTTTTACCCCGAGATGGAAAGACTACTTCTTGAGTTCTTTCCGGGCGCTACCGATGCACTCGTCTACAACCACGATGTCTTTGACAAGGACTACCAAGGGGACCGCACCGAAAATCAGGAGCAAAAGAATCCTGGAGTAAACGCCAACTACGCATACATAGTCCACAACGACCTAAATGACAATAGCGGGCGGGTGCGATGTAGGGAGCTGCTGACCAAGAACTTGAGGAATTTCGGCCGCGAACAGCGCTATACAGAATCTCAGGCTGACGCGAAAATGGCGCGGCGTTTCATGTCAATCAATCTTGCCAAGCCAATGGAGCCCGTTCGGCAGAATCCGTTCGTGCTGTGTGCATGGCCATCGTTCGCGGACCAGCCTTACATTACCAACTATCGTGTATATGACGACAGAGTAGGGGAAACTACACGCTTCACCTACCGTCGAGAGCATGAATGGTATTGGTTTCCAAATCAGCAACCCAACGAAGTCTCAATGCTCAAGTGCTACGACTCAGTGACCGATGGCTCGGTCTCACGTTGGTCGTTCCATACCGCCTGCATAGATCCAACGGCTGCAGAAGACGCCCCGTGTAGAAAGAACGTTGTAGTGCGATCGTTCGTATTCTTCTAGTGCAGCGTAGCCATCTTTAGCGCGTGTTTTGAATCGCTAGTCCAATAGGCGTTCAGAGAAGAAATTGAAGCAGAAGTCGATTTCCTCCGCCGGCACGGCTGGATGAAGTCCGGGGTTGGCGTGCAATCGTTTGTCTGTACTTCCCAATGCGTCAAAAAGCTCCAAACAGCCGTCGCGAGGAAATAATTCGTCCTCGAGTTGCATTACGAAGAATACGGGAGAATTGATAGTCGATGCGTCCCGCTTAAGCCTATTGGCGAGCGCTAAGACCGGTCCAGTGGTTCCCAATAATCCGAGCGTGGCAACATCGACAGGCTCGTTTTCGCGGAACCGATTGGCCAAGTAGGGAATTCCAAATATCGAACCCATTGACAAGCCAAAATAGCCGAATCTTTCGACTCTGAACTCCAGCCTCAGCTCAGCGATCTTCACTGCGTTTTGCCAATCCACAATCATGTCTTCAATCATGGATGGACGCCGCATTTCCTCCGTTAGCGCTAGGCGGTCTCCCGTCTTTCTCTGACGAAGTCCATGTACCGGGCCATCCATAGCCAATGACGCGATCCCCTGTTTGGCGAGTCGACGAGCCAGATGTGGAATTGGCATTTGGTAACGGTTGCCGGAGGCACCGTGTCCAAACGCCATCAGCACGTTTTGCTTTGTAGGTCCGTTAGGAATCCATAGACATCCCGTCACCTCTCGATGGTCGGGAACTTGAGCAACGAATTCGTGCGTTGCGTACTCTTGTGGATCCTGAGCTGATTTCCATTCCACCGTCACAGTTCCCGCCCTCTAAGGCACATTGCCGATTACGTCGCGAGCCAATCGTTCTACGGATTGATAGCGAGTGTCGAAATTGGGCAGGACCATGACTTGATGCAGTCCGGCTTCACTTAGATGGCCGAGCTGGTCAATAATCTCGTCTCTGGTGCCGATTAGACTTGATGCCCTAAGTACATCTGGAGTAAGAAATCTTTCCTCTTCTGGAATGACCCAACAATTGTGTCCGGCATGGATTCTTTGATGTCGACGCTCCTCTGGATAGGATTCGATCATCGCACGATAGTCTTCCCAGACATAAGCAAGCGCGCCTCCTGGTTTCCTCCCGAAGTTTCGCACTTGCTCATAGCCAAAATGAATCGCTGCCATGGCCATAGCCCCGCACTCCGCTTTAACTCGTGGGCTGTCAACCGGTTCACCCGGATCAAGAACCACAATAGCCGTCAGAGCCGTAGTTTGGAACCGATTCCTGTCTAAGTCGCTGTTGGCAGAGCCACTGCCCGCTTCCAGCATTCTCCAGATGTTAGCCATGATGTTCGCATTGGCAGGCATAGCCAATACCGCTCCATCCCCGTGCCTTCCTGCTACCGCAAGGGACTTTGGGCCAAATCCCGAAATGTAGAGTGGAATGGGATCCTTGAAGTTCACAAAGCCGTCGTTAGGCATAACGTGGCGGATTGGGATCGTGTCTTCTCCATTATCCAAGTAGCTTTCCTCTCCCTTAAGTAACGGACGAAGTAGTTCGATATAGCGATTGAACTCCGAAATTCGGTGCGGCGGTACTCCCATTACGCGCATCGCTGTGTTTCCAGATCCAACTCCCAGAAATGTCCGCCCAGGAGCGAGCGCATTAATGGTTGCAATGCTGCTTGCTGTTACAGATGATGGGCGTGTGCCTGTAACCGCAACGCCGGTTCCAAGGTTGATCCGCGAAGTCTGTGTCGCCGCTAGTGCAAGTGTGGCATAGCAGTCCGACCACAGCATTTGACTGTCAGCCAACCATGCCGAATGAAACCCAAGCTCTTCGGCACGAACGATGTAGTCGATATCTTTGATGTGGGAAGCAACGCAAACGCCAAATTTCATACTCTTGTCTAAAGTCCTGTGCGATGGCCAGGAGCAGGGGGATCTTCGGGTGGACCTGCAAAACATTGCGCGATAGCCATCCACGAACTAGCTGAATTGCCGCTGACCTGCAGCTCTACATCCGCGATATTTCTACCCTGCGTAACGACTCGACCAAAATCTATGGCGCTGCCCTTTATGAAGTCTTGATCCGAGTGATCATTCCACTCCCAGATTGATCCAGATGGTGCGGTGAGTCTGACATATGGCGCTGGCGTAGGCGGTGTTAGCTTACGATTGACAAATGTCCATTCGAAAGTTCTTACGCCGATGTGGCATATGTTTTTGACACGGTCGGTGTGTTCGCGCGTGACGCCAAGCAGGTCGTACACGTCTTGCCCATGTGACCAAGTTTCCATTTGTCGTGCGGTTGCCATCATTCGAATTCCCATGTCAGGACCGAACCAGGGCGCGCGGAGGTTTGGATCCGCTTCTCGCATTGCGGCGCAAAGATCCGACATGTAGCTGAACCACTGTTCGAGCAATTCGCCGCCTTCAGTTCTTGTATAGTCGAACGCCTTGCCGTTTGCACGTTCGCGCATCCAGTTCCTAAATCCATCTGGGTCGGTTATGGAATGCAATGCCCACCGGTCCGCGTCGTGAAGGTGCTGCACAACCCAATTCACTGTGCGATTTTTGAACGGTGTTTCCATATTCCAGTGGCGGGTTTCCAGGGTGGCAAGGAACTCGTAGAGTGCGCGTCCCTCATCGAAAAAATCGTCGATTTGCTGCATTCTTCTTGCCGTCCCAAACAGAGCAGGTATTGTAGCTACGCCCTGTATGCCGGAAACTCCTGAGCAGTCAACCATTGCCGAGAGATCTTGGAGATTGCTAGAATTCGGCGAGTTAGGAGATCTGAACCATGGCAGACCAACCAACACTGTATTTCGACACGTTGCCGCCAGATGCCGTATCGGAAGAGTTGGCGCCCACGATTGACGAACTAGGCTTGCGAGAAAACTGTCGCGAACTAACCATGAACGGCTGGACAGTTCTGCGCGACGTGTCGAGTGACGCGTTCAATTCGGCCTTTCGAGCCTGCATCGTGGATCAAGCGCAAACTCACAAGGCTTTCAACATGTTGCTGGCGAAAGACGATCTATTTGCGGATGCTGTGCTAAATCCCAAGCTCTTGGCGATGGCCGAGTATTCAGTTGGGCGAGGGTTCCTTATCAGCCAAGTCGCCGCGAGTGTCCGCCCTCAGGGTTCAAAATCCATAGGGCTGCATGCCGATCACAATTGGCTGCCAGCCCCATTTCCCGAACATAACATGCTTCTCACCGCTTGTTGGGCTTGCGATGAATTTACCAAGGAGAACGGCTCAACACTTGTGATTCCAGGCAGCCACGTGTTGCGTCGCCATCCCAGTGCACAAGAAGTGGTACAAAAAACGGGCGCGATTGCGGTGGAGTGTCCTGCCGGAAGTGTTGCACTGTGGAATGGCAATATTTGGCATAGCAATTGGGAACGGACAACACCTGGGGAGAGAGTGGTTTGCCACATCACTTACACGCGGCTCATGATGCGCCCAGTCGAAGACTACAGTGCTCATGCAGACGCGCTTATAGACAGGCACGGTGAAGTGATGGCGCAATTGCTAGGCAAGAAAGACTTTCTTAATGGTCCCAATGGTGCCGAATACGACAAGCTGCTTCAAACCTTCAACAATGCAAAGCGATAGTCAATCTCTATTCTTGACAATGACCGCATCGTGATTTCATGAGTTGCATTTGATGGGCGTGATTTGGGCGCATCTGCTTGCCGCGATAGTTGCTGCGTTTATTGGTATTGCGAATCTAGTGCTTGTAAAAGGTAGCTTTAGGCACAAGGTTTTCGGATGGATTTGGATAGTTACGATGTTGGTCGTTACAGTCTCTTCATTCGCTATTCGTGACCTCAACGACGGCAAGTTGAGCTGGTTGCATGGACTGACGGTTTGGACCCTGATAAGCATGGCTATCGCGATTGTGGCCATTCGAACCGGAAAGGTCCGACTACACGCGATCTCCATGATGGGCACCATGGCTGGGTTGTTGATCGCAGGAGCGTTCGCGTTCGCTCCAGGTCGATTCATAAGTAGCATTCTCGGCTACTAATTTCGCCTCCTAGAGCAATATGCCGCCAGACTAGCTATCGAGAGCTATGAAATCTATCAAGCGATGGCGTGCGATTAGGTTGCTCGATAGGCCGATAATCGATCGCCATTCCGATTCGAGCATTGGAGAGAACATTCAGGGACCATCAGCAATTCGAGTTCCTGAGTGGATCGAACACCCGCTTGGACGCTACTACCTCTACTTCGCCGATCACAAAGGCGACTACATTCGATTGGCCTATGCGAATGAACTCGATGGCGAATGGAGAGTTCATGTTCCGGGCAGTCTGCACTTGCCTGAATCGCGTTTTGCCACCACGCCGCCGACATCTTCGAGTGAGGTACGTCCACAAACAACTGCCAAATTGCCCCATAGTCTGCACAAGGAATTGACCACGCCCCACATTGCTTCGCCAGATGTTCATGTAGATGAGGAGCGGCGCCGAATAGTTATGTATTTCCACGGGTTGGAATCCTACGGATATCAAGCGACTCGAGTGGGAATTTCGAGGGACGGCGTATCTTTTGATGTTCTACCCAACATAGTTGCCAAGAGCTATTTGCGCGTTTTCTGGTACGGCGGACGGCTGTTTGGCATGTCGATGCCTGGACAGTTCTACCAGTCGCTCGACGGTTTGCAAAAGTTCGAGCGAGGCCCAACGCTTTTCAATCCAAACATGCGACACTTGGCACTGCTGGTCAGAAGAGGCACATTGTTTGTGTTTTGGACTCAAGTAGGCGATGCCCCCGAGAGAATCTTGGTGTCGACAATCGATTTGACGCTTCCGTTTGAGAGTTGGAAGGAGTCAGAACCATACGAATTACTTCGGCCGGAACGCGTTTGGGAAGGAGCGACTCAACCTGTCGCACCTTCAATACGAAGCGTCGCATATGGACTGGTAAACCAACTACGGGATCCAGCAATCCTTGAGGACGAGGGTAAAGTGTTTCTTTTCTATGCGATTGGAGGAGAGAGCGGCATTGGGCTAGCGGAATTGACCGAAGAGTAAATTGATGGACAACACACCAATGTCCAAAGTGAAAACCAGAGATTTGGTCTACGCAAAGGCTGGAGATTTGGAACTGTTAGCGCGGTGCTACTCGTCGGAAAAATCGATTGGCCACGGAATCGTGATGGTGCATGGCGGGGCTTGGACCGTGAATGATCGGGCAACTCCCTGGTTGGTGTCGGAGTTTTTGGCCAGAAAAGGGCTAACGGTACTGTCCTTAGACTTTCGATGCGGACCCGATCACCAGCACCCGGCCGCGTCGTGCGATGTTGTAGCGGGCGTCCGGTTTCTTCGCCAGCATGCGCGGGCTTTCAACATCAATCCCGCTTCGATAGGATTGATCGGAAGTTCGTCAGGAGGTCATCTTGCACTATTCGCAGGGCTGAATTCCCGTCGCTCGGACCATCAATGCACAAAAGTATCAACCGCAGTCGGATCGTTCAGCAACGCCGCGGAGATTTCAGCTGCACCAGCGTACATTGTTGCTCTTTGGCCCGTATCTGATCCACTGTATCGCTATGAGTTCGCCAAGGCGACCGGACGCGATGACTTAGTGCAAGCACACGACGGCTACTACAAGACTTTGGATTGCATGGCTGATGCGAGTGTGCAAAGAACATTGCGAAGCGGCGAAGCAGATGATCCTCCGCCAGTCATGATCGTGCAGCCTGGCGAGGATGCCAATGTGCCAGAACCAATGACCTTAGATTTGATCGACGCGCTACGAGAAAGAGAGAGCGAAGTCACCTATAGATACATGCCCGGATTGCCGCACGCCTTTGCATACAGACCGTCTCCTGAATCGGATGTCTGTTGCGACTATATTTGGAACTTCATAAGAGAAAAACTCTCTTAGTTGAGCTCCGGCGTTAGCTAGGAAACGTAATCTCTCGAAGTCGCCGCAGCGATATAGTTTTCTTCCAATATGTCGAAGTTCTGAATATCCGCATTTACGACATCCATTCCATGTTCCAGAACAAATGCATAGGCTTTTTGGAATGGCGAAAACTGCGCATTCTGCATTTTCTCGCTATAGAACTCGTCGTATGCCTGTCGAGCTGATCTGCCACCGAACATTGCACCAGCCATGTGGCGGGCAACCTTCATGCCGACCAAGGCGATTCCGGCGTCTTTGGCTTTGTCAAACACAGGTTTCAAATCGACCATAGCAGGAGAGTCCTTAACTACTTGCCTAATGTTGTAGTCGTACCATCCGGCTGGTGTTATCGCCACCATTGCGAGGTCATACCAACCTGTTTCAGCTGCGGCTAACAATACGTTTTCTGCATTGTCGTGCGTACTAAGTCCGTAATACGACACTTTGCCGTCTTGCTTTGCTCGTTCAAACTCCCGATAGATTTCTTCATTCTTGACCAAAGTTGGGTTCTTGGCATCCATCATGTAATAAGCGTCGACATGTTCTTGACCAAGTTCGCTCAAGCTCTGTTCCATGTCTGATCGCCACTGACTAGCAATTTCTTTCGCTCGTTCAACGTCCGGTTCCTCGTCTCGAGCCGCGTTCAAGAACGATTTTGAAATGAGGAATACCTTGTCTCGTCGCGTCTTGACGAACTCGCCCAAATGCCGTTCGGCCGCACCGTAGTAGCGGCTTGTGCCTACGTCAAACACGTTGACTCCCTGATCGTAAGCCGCTGCCAGGGATCTCTCATCCTTTCTGCGCGAGAGTGCTGCACCACATCCATAGACGAGGCGGCTCGCATTGAATTCAGTACGGCCAAGCTTCGTGTATTTCATTTCTGGCCAGCCTTTGATACGCAATGCGTCGGATTCCGAGACTGCGGCGCTTAGCGAGCCAGTGCGCAGTAGCGCATGGGTTCCAACACTTAGGAGTGCTACGTTTCTGATGAATTTCCGGCGTGGAGTCATGAGTCACCAATCCCCAATTTCGATTCGTGAATTGTACTTCAGATTTCTGGCGAAGCTAGATTCGGATCACTGTCGATTGGATGATTGAGTCCTGCTGGTTTGTTGCAACTGCTATGCCCGGTCTAACTCTGTCTGACTTCCCGTTGCTAGGCTCCTCAACTTGCGCCGAAGGCTGAATCCACACGATTGCGATTTGCCACCGTTTAGCGGTCAATCGAACGGAATTGTCATCACGAGGTCACATGTCATACTAAGGAGTTTTAGATTTCTGGGAGGTTCGGCGAAATAGGCCGTAAAAACAGGAAATTGGAACGGGCTAAATGTCAGCTATCAAGAGGCTTAGCGATATGTTAGAAAGTCGTCGACAGAGTTTGTTTAGGGCGTGTTTCTACTATTGCTTCGATACATTTCTGATTGCAATATTGCGAAAGCTGCAACGAACCGCCAAATGTAATTGAGTAGAGCTTTCTCATTGAATTTCGTGCTTCAATATTTCAAGAATTTGGATCAACCATGTTGGATCTAGACGTTATATTATGTTGAATTTCGGGGAGATTGCTGTTGTAGTCAGATTTACTTCTTTGCACTGCACAGTCCATTTGCTAGCTTCAATTGCTATCGCCAATCGAACCAAAATAGAACTCCAAAATTGATGTCACGATGTAATTCATAACAAGTAGCTTAGATTCCTACAGAAAAGCTTGATAGGTGACCAAACCCAAATCTATTCGCCTCGATTCAGCATCCAATTGAACATCGTTGAAGGCCGTTGGTCAAAGGTCTCGACAAGATCCATCCATCCGCGAGGATCGTTCTGTATTTAAATCAAACTTGCTGTCAATGGTTATAGAAGACAAGTGTTAGACAGATTTTCTCGTGTCATTTCTGTAGATAACAATTTGGCATTAACAAGTGCGAATAGATTTGTTATTATCTAGGAGATTTTTTGCCAGGAAGGTAAGACTATGAGCGTATATGAGCATGAACAGGGATCGTACAAAAGCTATCGAGTTGCTCGTTCCGTTAACGGAAAGCTTCGACAAAAGTACTTTCCCAGATCAGAAGATGGTTTGAGTGCGGCTCGCGAACTCGACAAGGAATGGGCTGACGAACAAGCTAAAGCACAAATGAGCTTTAGTGGAATGAAAGCCCGATGGAGACGGGAACCAGCAGCTGCGCAACCTACTGCGGCCGAGAGCGCAAACGAACAGCGTCGGTCTAGCGAGGTAGCCTAACAACCATTCAAGTTTGTCCCTCGACGTAGTAACCAGCACATAATTGTTGGTTGCTACGCCGTACGGGTCCATCTCAGTCAGCTGCAGGTCGCAGTCGAGCAATTTCAATCTTGCTCATCGTCAGCATTTCTTTATTGACACGTTGCACTAAGCCAGAGTCATCAGAATTCAGTAGCTCGACGACCACTCTCGGAACAATCTGCCAGGACGCTCCGAACTTGTCAGTAATCCAACCACATTTGCCTTCCTCACCCCCATCTGCTAGTAGTTTGTGCCATAGTTGATCCGTCTCAAACTGGTCTTCGGTAAGAACTGAGATCGAAACGGCTGGACTCAGTGTATAGTGTGGGCCGCCGTTTACGATCATGAAGGGTGTCCCCTGCAGCATGAACTCTACGACTAGTGCTTCACCGCTAGGTTCGGGCCGATTTATCGCCTCAATATAGCTATTCTGAAGTAGCGACACATAGAATTTCGCGGCTTCTTCCCCATTGCTTTCGAACCACAGGCACGTTCGTACTATTGGACACATTGGAGAATATCGCGACACCAACTCGTCAGGGCTCTTGGACCTGACAAGTTCTGAGGCAAGTTCATTGAGTTGATCGGCTGCTGCGTTCCAACCGACCTCAAACCCCATTTCCAGATGCTGTCGCAAATCTTCATCCGACTTGTGGAAAGCACCCCAAATCATTTTTGTTTGAGCGTTGTTGATGGCTGTGAATTCCACAAACCCCGTCATGAACGATTGCTCAACGGGAATAAATCCCTCTGTGAACGAGTCGGTGAAAACCAGCCTTGACAAGGGGGCGATTTCTAACCAAACCCCTTGAGACTCTTGGCGTTCTCCGTTTGGCCCTTCCATAACCGTGTTCATGCGCCCGCCCACTCTAAAATCGAAGTCAGCTTTAGAGACTCGCCAAGGCTTTGGGCAGAACCACTGTGCAAAAAGAGAAGAGTCGGTCCAGCAGCGCCATATGGCGTTAGGTGTTGCATCTATAGCTCTCTCAATTTGTAGGGTAACGAGGTTTCACGAACTTTTCCACACAATTACTTTGGTCGGTCAAAAACGATTCTAGATTTTCGTGATCGCTTGTCGCAGTTCGAGACCATTACTTTGCGCTGTCAGTTGTCAACCTACAGGCGACGAATTACAATAACCTTATGATCGCATCGTTTCGCCATCGCGGTCTGAAGGCACTTTACGAAGGGAGAGCATCGAGTCGTGTTAACCCGAACCACATCAGTAGACTGCGAGACATACTGGCCGTACTTGACACTAGTCGTGGACCTGAAGGTGTGAATCTTCCAGGCTTTGATCTGCACAAGTTAAAGGGTGAAAGGAAGGGCTACTTTGCCATCAAGGTGTCTGGAAACTGGCGAGTGACATTTCGGTTTGAAGACGCCAGACCGGTTGACGTCGACTATGAAGATTACCATTGAGGAGGCTTCACGTGAGTATGCATAACCCGCCACATCCGGGCGGTATCGTCAAACGACAGTGTTTGCAGCCTATGGGGCTAACAGTTACCCGTGCGGCACAGGGACTTGGTGTAACTCGACAAACTCTATCTGAGTTGGTCAATGAGCGCTCAGGAATTTCGGTAGACATGGCGATTCGCTTGTCCAAGGCTTTCGGTTCGACACCAGAGACGTGGCTTGGCATGCAGATGGCCTACGATCTGTGGGAAGCCCGAGACCGAGCCAGTCAGATCGTGGTGGAGCACTTTGCTGCAGCTTAGTAGCTAACCCTTACTGAATTAATGGTTGATGAGAGCAAACGAAGCTCTAGTTTGTCGCAATAGTTTTTTTGGTATTAGAAAGCCGTGTGCTCAAGTCTGAACTTTCGTATCGACTCCCACGGGACAATGGTCGGAACCTAGAGTATTTGCCCATATAAAGGAGTTGGTTGTAAGACGGGCAGCGGAAGGAGAGGCAAGTACGTAGTCGATCCGCCATCCCACATTGTTTTCTCTTGAGCCTCCCCACTGGCGCCACCAGGTATAGTGGTCTGGTTCCTCCGGATGTTGGCGACGGAAAAGATCGACCCAGCCCGTGCGCATCCATTCGTCTAGAGCATCGCGCTCCACGGGTAGAAACCCTGTTGTCTTCTCATTTTGCTTTGGTCGGGCTAAGTCAATCGCCGTATGGGCAGTATTGAAATCACCCACTACCCATACAGGGCCATACCTTCGCATACGGTCGAGTGTTTTTTTTGCGCACGCATAGAAATCAAGCTTAAATGGGACGCGACTGTTGTCGCGGTCTTTTCCAGCACCGTTTGGAAAGTAGATTGACGCGATCGAGACACGACCGAATCTAGCAACTAGATAGCGTCCCTCATGATTGAACCTATCATCGGGAAGCTGCGTAAGGATGTTGTCCGCTGGTTTTCTACTGTAGATAGCTACACCAGAGTATCCAAGCCTTTCGGCGGAGGAAAAATAGGAATGCCACCCTTTGGGTGTCGAACATCATGGGTGAGCTGGGATTCGAGTGTCCTAGTCTCCTGGAGGGCGACAACATCGGCTTGGCACGACTCCAAGAAGTCAAGAAAGACTCCCTTTTTGGCAAGTGCGCGAAGTCCGTTTACGTTCCAACTGACTATTCGCATAGAGGTCGAATTCGTCAGTCTAGCGGCGACACAGTGTGATTATTGATGCCGAATATTGCCTATGAGGTCGGGTCCACATGGACCACATCTAGGATTGCCTTATTTAGAGATCCGGATTTGAATCCAGATAGATCCAGCGCAACGAATCGATAACCGCAAGCTTGCACACGTTCGGATATCTCCTCACTCTGTTCGAGTGCGTTCGCCATTTCCTCAGAGGGAATTTCAATTCGAGCTACATCGTCATGGTGACGAACTCTAAATTGGGTAAATCCAAGTGCTGCCAACTGGTTTTCAGCTCTCTCAATTTGATCGAGTATTGATTCGTCAATGCTTGTACCGTAGGGCACCCGACTGGATAGACACGCAGCTTGCGGCTTTGCAGCATTTTCCAGTTTCAGATGGGAAGCCAATTCGCGTATGTCTGTCTTGCTAAAACCAGCATCGACCAGAGGCGATTGCACGTTGTAGTTGCTTGCCGCTACAAGACCAGGGCGGTGATCGCCCAAGTCGTCTATGTTTGTCCCATTGACTATGTGCTCAATGCCTTCTTCTTCGGCGATACCAGTCAATAGATCGTAAAGGGAAGTCTTGCAATAGAAGCAACGGTTTACGGGATTGCGACGGTATCCTTCCTTGGAGAGTTCGTCAGTCAACACTACACGGTGGTTCAATCCCCACTTTTCAGCTAGCTCGTAGGTAAGGCTAAGGTCGCTACGCTTTAGACTCTTGGACCCCGACGTTACTACGAGCGCGTTGTTCTTCAGTTCTTTGTTAGCGACAAAAGCCACGAGCGAACTGTCGACTCCTCCGGAAAAGGCAACGATAACCTTGTTCATTTCCCGCAGTGAGGTCTTAAGTCGTGAGTATTTTTCGCCGACTTCGGCTGACAGAGCAGTCATGGATTCATAGTCTGTTGATGATGTTCGCGAGAAAACCCGCACCAAATCCGTTGTCAATATTAACAACAGACACTCCTGAAGCACAGGAAGTGAGCATTCCAAGCAATGCAGCAATTCCGTTGAATGCTGCACCGTAGCCCACGCTTGTCGGGACCGCTATCACTGGTTTGTCTACCAATCCACCAACAACACTGGGCAATGCTCCTTCCATGCCCGCGACTACGACAATGACTCGACAGGAGCGAATCGAATCCACCCTCCGCAGCAGACGGTGCACTCCTGCTACGCCGACGTCAAAAATGCGCTCGATCTTGTTTCCGTAGAACTCCGCGGTTACTGCCGCTTCTTCTGCAACCGGAAGGTCGCTTGTACCAGCAGTCACAACCCCAATATTGGTAGAGGGAACATCGGGAAGACGATCAGGGTGCATCCAGCTAGCAATACGAGCAGATTCGTGGATGTTGACATCCTGAATTTCACGCGACAAAGCATCGAATGCATCTGGTTTCACGCGTGTCGCAAGCACGCTGTGCCCACTGTCTTGTATCGTTCGGAAAGCTGACACGACTTGTTGAGATGTTTTGAATTCACCGTATATGACCTCGGCGAATCCCGTGCGTCGATGCCGATCGTGATCAATGGTTGTAGCTTCAACCATTCGACTCTCGATCTCGGAAATCCTCGCTATCGTTTCCTCATAGCTGGCGTCCCCGTCTCTGTAGGCGTCGAGAACTGACTTCAAATCGGACAATTTAATTAAGCTCCCTTCGCACGTCTTCGTCGATCTGAGTTCGTGCAGTCAGATAGTCGAGTTCCTGTTTAACCGCTATGGCTTGTACGTCGTCGTGCTCGACCTTCCAACGCCTTGAACCATCTGGGAGTGTACCGACTTTAACGTTGACCGCCCCAAACCTTGTCTGAAGCACGCAATGCTCACGCGGGACCATGTGTTTCGTAACAGCATGAGTCCTAACACCTAGGGAAGTCGTGCTCTTTAAGACCAATTCGATAATTTGCTGCTCTGACGTGCTGTTGGCCAGGACCGACAGTCGATGGGCCGGTCGGGACTTCTTCATGTGTATAGGAGTGATGAACACATCTAGAGCTCCTGCGTCGAACAGTCTGTCGTACAGTGGGCCAAAGGCTTCAGGGCTCATATCGTCTATATTGCATTCGATCTCCACGTTGGTCTCATTTTCGAGTGGGGAGTCGACGTGACCAAGGGACAGCCGTAATGCATTGGGCGTTTCAAAGTCCTTGTGCCCCAATCCGTAGGCTAGACGTTCCACGCGAAAATTCGATGGATATTGAAACGAATCGACTATGGTTGCAAGGATTGCCGCACCGGTAGGCGTGGTTGCTTCGCCGTTCACTCGGCCGCGAGTCGTTGGCTTGCCTACCAGAAGCTCTGCAGTGGCTGGGGCAGGTACTGGAAAATTACCATGTTCGCATTTCACCATGCCTGACCCGAGCTCAATCGGTCCGCATGCAATGTGATCGGCATTCAAATATTCGAGACCAATTGCCGCACCCACGATGTCCACAATCGCATCCACTGCACCCACTTCGTGAAAGTGCACTTCGTTAGGCGAGATGCCATGGACTTTCCCTTCAGCTTCCGCAAGGCGTTGGAATACTTGTGTAGAAGTCGACTTAACAGAAGGAGTCAATGCTGACGACTCGATCAAATCACAAATGTCTTTGAGGCGTCTATGTGCATTGGACTCTCCACACTCGACTGTCGCGAGCGTCCCTGTAATCCCACACTTCGCGCTTCGTGAAACGATCAACTCGAACTGATCGCATAGTTCGAGATGCGCGAGACTTTCCCTTAGATGTTTCTCGGGTACGCCGAGATCAATCAGCGCACCCAAGTTCATGTCTCCCGCTATGCCGCTAAAGCACTCGTATAGCAGCACTCGCATTGGACGAAATCGTTACCCTAGCATGCGATGTGTTGGGGCGCAAAGACTGGCAATGTCTACACCGTAAGTGCATGCATTCGCACATGGTGCGCCGTTGCACGTTAGGCATGCCTTTGCGTTGATGGCGAATCGTTTGTATTCGTCTCGAGCCATATCTACATCTTGGTAGTCGACAGCATACATTCTCGTTCGCAATACATCGGCTATCTGGACGTTGTAGGGACAGCTGCTTTCGCAATCCGAACAATTCGGGCGACAGTATGTGCTGTCGTTTAGCATGGCATAGCGCTCAAGCAGTTCCCGATCGCCATAGCTCAGTTCTTCGGCTCCCGATGCACCTAGAAACTCGTCAACTTGCTCCTTGTGATTCATCGTAATGACCAGCGCATCCATGTCGGGATCTGACAACACCCACCTAAACGCGGCTTGAGCAAACGTGGAACCTTCCTTCTCATAGGGCTTCATATCATTCAGACGAGCTCCTCGAGTCGTCTTCATTGCCACAGTGCCAACATCGTTCTTTTTCGCCTTTTTTAGCAAATCGGGCAGTTTGGGCTGAATGGCAACCATGTCCATCCGACGCGTAACATTCGCCATGAACCCCGGGTCTTGACCAAAGTTGTACGCACAAAGAATGACATCGCAGAAGTCTTGATCCAATGAGTAATCGAGACACTCTGCCAATCGACCGGCATGCCCCGACATACCGGCAAAACGGATTTTTCCTTGTTCCTTAGCTGATTCCACAAAGGACTGCCATTCTGGCGATTGCACACGCTTAACGTCATTCACGGCGTGATTCATGTAGACATCAACATAGTCTGTTTGCAATCGACGTAGCGATCCTTCAAGAGCCTTCATGAAGTGGTCGCTCTTGGCGTCGGGCGACGTGTGCAGTTTTGAGACGATGTAGACTTTGTCTCGCATTCCTTTGACTGCGTTGCCGATGGTCGTTTCTGATTGGCCCCCCGTGTAGCTCTCCGCGCTATCCAGATAGTTGATTCCGCGGTCTATCGCATACTTGACCAAGTCCTCTTGGCCCGATCGCAATCTACTCGACCCAAACGAGATGTCCGATATTTCGAAATTTGTTCGTCCAAGCCGCTTGTACTTGCGAACCTCAGGGATTCCGGCCTTTTTTGCTTCCTCGGCAAGACTGCTCTTGCCCAAAATCGCACCTGTTAAACCTGCGGCTGTTCCCCATTTGAGGACTTGACGTCTGTTGGGGTTTAGAGTGCCTGCGACCATCGTGACTCTCCGACTGAGTTTCGGTAAGCATAACCCAAACGACACGATGGGCAATGTTTGCGAGCACGCAATGCAAATCGAATCAATGGGATGCCCACGGAAATAACTCAAGAATTTTGGGCATAGAAGCTCAAGACGTTTGCTACGGTCAATGTAGAGATAGTGTGTCGGTCCAGATTGCCTGCATCCTGACGAACCTAAAGTCTGACAAACGCTGGAAAATTCGCTTTGCCGCTGCATCGTGGCAGGCACCCGCGCATACTCGGAGATGCGGAGTCTCCATTTAGCAATTCTCACTGTGGTACATTCTTAAGACCTGCCACTAGGGTAGGCAATAGCAATAGAGCATGGGGAGACACAAGTGCCTGACTACGATTTTGTACTGACTGAGCGAACCGGCACGGACGACCGTGTGGGAGTCGTTATTTTGAACCGTCCCGAGAAACTGAACGCATTGTCACAGGAATTGCTCTACGACTTCAACGAAGCACTTCACGACATGGAGGCAGATGACTCCATTAGGGTGATTATCGTCAAAGGTGCGGGGCGAGCGTTTAGTGCTGGATACGATCTGACGCCTGCGGGAGGACGAGGAGCCGACGCGGTTGTTCGTCGATTCCGAGGGGCCGACTCTAAGGGACGACGATTGATGATGGGTATTCGTACGGGAATGCAGCAGATTACAGACATCCACATGTATTTCTGGAATATGGCAAAGGTAACTATTGCCCAAGTTCATGGCTATGCGATTGCTGGAGGTTGCGAAGTAGCCATGATGGCGGATCTAGTGGTTGCAGCGGACGATGCACAGTTGGGACACCCTGGATGCCGGGGCTTGGGTACCTCACGTACAGGTGTGATTTGGCCACTTGTCATGGGTATGCGCAAGGCCAAGGAACTGTATTACATGGGGGAAAACGTTACGGGTACCGAAGCAGAGAAGATAGGCATGATCAACTACGCATGGCCGGGAGATGAACTGGAGGATCGCACCGTCGCATTTGCGGATCGACTGGCCAATATGACGGCTGACCATCTTGCAATCCTCAAGGTCAACATGAACCGCTTCTACGAGAACATGGGTATTTACTCGTCCGTTCGCAGCAGCACGGATCTTGATGCGGCAGGGCAAAGCACTGGATCGAGCTATACCTGGCAGGATCATATGCGTGAAGGCGGGCTGAAGCATGCGCTGGCTTGGCGGGATGGAATGTATCGAGACAACGACTGGTACAAGTATCCCACGAAGAAAGATGACGAGTAGTCTGGTGCATTGCCTTAGGAGCACCAATTCTGTTGTAGGTGGCATTGCGACGAGTAACTAGCTTCAAGAATCCGCATGTCAAGTTGGTCTTGGGACTGCGGGAAAAACGAAATAGAACCCGTCATGGTCTGTTTCTTATTGAGGGCCAGCGGGAGCTGCAAAGAGCTGCTGAAGCCGGTCGGACAGTCGATTTAGTTCTTGTTGCAGAATCGCGAGCAAGCGATCCAGTAACCAACAGCATTCTTGTTCGTTTGCAGGGACATTGCGACCCCGAGATTCTCTCTGTAACGGACTCCGTGATGGAGAGGGTTTGCGTGAGAGGCGTAGACGCTGCTGTTATTGCGGCTGCGCCGTCGTACTCGTTGGACCTCTCGCATCTCCTGGTTCAACCCGATGCGTTGTTTCTTGTTGCAATGGGTATTGAGAAGCCGGGAAACTTGGGGACTATCCTTCGTTCCGCAGATGCAGCAGGGGCGAATGGCGTAATTTTGTGCGACGAACTCACGGACATCTTCAATCCAAACGTTGTACGTGCGAGTCTTGGAACCTTGTTTTCTGTTCCTGTGGCACGAACCACCTTTGCAGAGCTTCTTCAGTGGAGAAGTAGTCACGGCATATTTCTTGCCGCAGCATCGCCAGAATCAGCTACTCCCTATACACAGGCTGATTACACGAAGTCCGTGGGTTTGATTGTTGGCAATGAAGCACAAGGACTTAGCAAAGATTGGCTGGATAGTGTGGACGTGGTTGTAAGTCTTCCGCAACTTGGGCAAGCAGACTCCCTCAACGCTGCCATGGCCTCCACGCTAATGTTGTTTGAAGCGCGACGTCAACGAGATCAAAAGAGAACAAAGCATTAGCGCATTAGCGCGTTTTAGTAGTTGAGCTAGCGGGGTTGGTGATGATTACCAAGAATCTGCATTCTTGCCCCCTCTGTTCTGGCGGGTCGCCCCGGAAGGAGAGATGTTTGACACCACTAGACCTTCATAGACAGACAGAATCGGGCCGCCGGAAGCATTGGACTTGAGACAATCGGAAAAGTTGGTTCTACAACACTGAGACACCGTTAAGACAGGCAGACTTTTTGTCGAACGAATATAGTGTGCTTGCAGAAATTCGGTCAGCGGCCGCAAGAATCATTAGGTCGGAGAAATCGGTACTAGACTTCGGATATTGAATCGCAGCTCGGTATACGTCGTCGCCTTCTTCGAAAAGGAAGACATCAGTAGTAACAAGTTCCATCAATGTCGTCGCAATTTGGTAGCGAGACAGGCTATGGGCTCGTTCCAGAACCCAAACCAGCTCGACGATTACTTCGCGACAGATAAATGCCCGATTGTCTGGGGCAAGAGAATTCAGTAGTTCTTTGGCGGCTTCTGCTTGTGCTTCGTCGTCCGGGCCGATACGCAGCCATATGCTAATAACACCCAGGTTTACACCAGAATCTTGGAATGTTGGTACTGTCGGGGATGGTGTCTTATGTTGGATTCAGCAGATTTCCGATCAGAACTAGTTGTTCCGCGCCTGCAAGAAAACACATAGACAGATTCCTACCGAGAAGCTTTGATGGGCAGCCGCCTTGGCTTGCGTTCTTTGTCGAGAGAATGGTCCCAAATCGAGTCTTCGTTCAGGGAGTAGACATATCGATACGAAAAAGGTCGCTTCCTGTACATTTTGTTGTCGTTGTCAAGAAGTTGCGTCCCTAGGTCGCTATCGTAGACAGCAACTAGCGCATGGTGCTCACGTGCTTTGCGGTCGTACACAATCATGATGCGCAAATTAGTCGGATCGAACCCTAACAATTTGAGAAGAGCATACTTTGACGTGGCGTAGTCTTCACAATCCCCGCCACGATCAAGAAATTCCAAGAGCGTCGACCACTGCTGACGCTTTAGTAAACGGTAGTCATCAAATTCCAGAAAACTTCTCTTATCTCGATGGTAACTTCGCTTTCGGTTAATGTAGTGATTGATTAGCGTGAGCTGCTTTTTCGGTGAAAGAGTTCGTCCACGCAGAATCAATCGTCGCAGTGGCTTTGTCTGCTTGGTGCAGTTTTCCTCTGCTTCCACACAGTTCTCGATTAGCTCGTGTTCCCTGTCTGCTCGGAGCATTGCATCATGCCAATCTGGAAGCAAGGTCGAAGGACCCACCAGCTCCGATTCATCCTCGAAACTGAATGCTTTTTCGCTGCCATACACTGAGGAGGATCCTGCAATTCCGACCAGTGTAAAGAGCAAGGCAATTGGAAAGTTGCGGAATGATCGCAAAAGCGACTGTGTCGACTCAGTCTGCGACACTAGGTACATCGTCCATTTGTCCACCGAAGACGTCCCAAACCAGCTTAACTTTCGAGCCATTTGCCGCGAACAAGGAACTCGAATCTCACATCAAGTTGGGAATCTCGATCACTTGGGGAATTTTCGGACATGGTGCGTTTTTCGTGCAGCAACATGGCTGAACCGCGCTGGTGATTCAAGCATACTACCAACTGCCAAATCGTAATCACATAAAAATTTGGGACGATGGTTTCCTTTGTGCCCATCGCAATCCGCATACCAATCGTGCATGAGACGAAGTGTGATTTTGATGTCAACTGAGACAGTGGGGGAGGACACATGAATTACGATGCGAACAACATTTTTGCCAAGATAATTCGGGGCGAGTCGCCCGCATACATCGTTGAGCAAGACGATGCATGCCTAACAATGATGGACATCATGCCGCAAAGTCCTGGCCACACATTGATCATACCCAAGGAACCGGCGACCGACCTTTTCGAAGTGTCAGATCGTGGCCTCGGCAAAGTAATTCTTCAGACTCGCCGAGTAGCTCAAGCAATTGACAAGGTATTTGAACCAGATGGAGTGATGCTAGTGCAATTGAATCGGTCTGGCGCCGGTCAGAGCGTGTTTCACCTTCACTTTCATGTCATTCCTCGCTGGGGCGGCTTACAAATGGCATTTCATAGTCGAGACGTTGAGAAGAGTGAAGTTCTTACTGAACATGCCTCAAAAATACGCAATGCACTTGCCGTTATTGACTAGCAGGACTCAGCTTTTCGTGATGCGCCAGAGAGTCGTTGCTGGGAACCAATTGGTTATTATTCGTACTTTCTGTTCGAATCGAATTGAGTGCACATTCGCCTATAGGTCGCAAGAAGTACGACATTGGACCGGCGTCTGGGATTAAACGAGGGAGGAATACATGCAGGAGTCGCTGACACTAGATCAGAAGAGGGATCTCTACCGGGACGGCTACATAATCGTCAAGGGTGCAGTTTCGGAAGAACTCACGGACGCTGCGCTTCACCGCATCAACAATCCTGTCGAGGGCGAGTATGCGGGGGTAACAAAACCGTTGACGGATTTGGTGAACGCCAGTTCGGTGACGCCAATCCTTCACGAGGCAATGGGTTACTTCGATCCTCCCATCGCGTGTCAAGTGGGAATACTTCCAGTTCGCGAGCCTGGAAACCACTACAACAACCTTGGATATCCCGACAAGGACATGCCGTACTACGGAGCGGAGTCTCACATGGATGGGCTGTGCACGATAGGAGTGCCACAAAAGCCGATCTCAGGAACTCCCGAAGAACGCTATCACCACTATATTTCATCTGGACCTAAGGGTGATATTGGTCGATCTCCCGAAGTAATGGGTCACAACAGCGTTCCTCTGTTTGAGGATCCAGAAATGACCTTAGGAAACGGTAGCTTTACAGCGTTTGTCTTTGTGTGCTTGAACGATCAAACTCGGGAAGGCTGCGGACAAACCGCATTGCTACGCGGTGCCCACCACGAGACAGAGAAGTTCTTCCAATGGCAACGGGCTCAGAACAATTGCATGGGTCCGGAAGGACCGGGTTGGCCGCGCCTCAATTACGATGCTCCAAATGGATGCGGACACGTATATTTGCCGGAAGCAGTTCGAAGCGAGTTCCTCGACGAAACTTCTGAATCTACTCCCGATGGAGCCAAATGGCCTCGGCCGACGCAAGTCCTAATGGAAAAGGGCGATGCGTGCATAACGCTTTACCATATTCCTCACTCTGGTACGCGCAATGAGAATGGCACAGAGTCGCGCAAGAACATAATCTTTCGAATTCGAAATAAGAAACGACAGCCAAACGTCATGGTGAATGGAATCTCCGATCATCCCGACCGCGGTCAACGAGGAGAGTGGCTGGAATTCGAAGAAGGCAACAACCCGTGGGAACGATCCAAGGACATGCTCTGCGACATGTGGGACGAATGGGCTGGAATGCAAGAAATTGCTCTCGAGGAGAAAGCAAAGGAGAGCACTACAGCACTGTAAGAACCGACTGTAGTTCTTGAAATCAGACCCGAATAAATCGAATCGTTATCGAGTTTGGAATTCAACAGACTCTGTGAGGGAGTGTTCTGAATGAGGCGAAATTGCGAATTGGCTCGCTATTGAATACGCAATTTTCGTCTTAACTTAGTGCACAACCAACGATTGCAGATAGGAAAATCCCGGTGGCCAAGCCTTTTGGCGCAAGTCGAATCTAGCGGCGATTGAGAATGAGCTCTAGTCCTACATGCATGGGTTGAATAGTGCGGTCAGTTCGCATTTTAGGAGACGGGCTACTCTCCGAGAGAGTTTGCAAAGTACGTAAGGCATGAGGGCATTTCGTCCGTCTTTTTGTACGCCCACACTGCTCGGAGTGGGATTTCGTGACATCTACCACACCCACAAAGACTTGTAGCAACAAGATCTCAGACGATTCTCCACGATGAGAATTTGCTCTCGACATTCCTTACGCTGTCACAGGCATTGTGATTGAATCGCGATGGATCAGAATTCACTAGATAGCTTGGCCAGCGAAGAGCCGCAAAGCCACCAATGGAACCGCACTTCGCCGCTCGTGGTTCCGTTCTTTATAGGGCAACGATTTAAGACCATTGTCGGAAGCGCGTTTAGTACGTTTCTGAACATCGCGGGTCCCGCTGCTCCCGTGTTCGTCTTACTTAGTGATGTTGGCGTGAGTTTGATGTGGCGGGTGGTCTTGGCGATCGCATTCACGTTCGTAGTTCAGTGCTTCGCAGCAGTAGCGATGTATTGGTTCTTCAAATATCGCGTGGATGGCAGTACGGTCAGCGTCAGATCGGGCGTATTGGACAGGCACCGGACAGATGTTCCGTGGAATCAGGTTCGAGCAGTGAATGTGACGCGAGGTCCGTATGATCGACTGTTTCGCTTGGGACAGGTTTCCTTCGACACGGCTGGTTCCCAAGGAGCTGAGATTGAAATTCCAGGACTAAAACTCTCACAAATAGAGCAGCTTTTGAAGCGTGTCAACACTAACAAATTCGAGGATGAAATTGTCAGGCCCACACAGAGCGAAACTACGCATGACTCAGAAGAGGTCGCTAATGAACAACCTGTTTCTCAGGGAGAGATCCTTTTTGAGTTGCAATTGCCCCAACTACTGAGAGCCACATTTTGTTTGGGTGGTGAGGTCAAAGCAGTTCTTAAAGGGGCTCTATCGTTAGCAGGGCTCTATGTGTTGCTGCGTTGGGGGTTGCACCACTTTGCAGGAGACAAGTCTGGTCCACTTCTCGACGCGCTGTTTGGGTGGATAGGTGAGCTTCCAGAGAACTTTCTTGTGGATGTGATGCGTCTACCAAAGCTGGCAGAAAGCATCCTGTCGATTTCTATTTTGGACTCGTCAGTTGGATTAGTGGCATTCTTCAGCTTGCTTGCGGTCTTTGTTTCGGTGCTCTCGTTGTTGATGGACCGCTGGCGTTTCATTAAGAAGAACTTTGGCCTTGTACTAAGACACGACGACACTCACTTAGTAGCCGAAAGCGGCCTGTTCTCGAAGACACGGGTCACGGTAGTCAAGAACCGGATTCAGGAGATTTCCTTTGAATGTAACCTGCGAGAACGGCTATTGAATCGGGGCAAACTGACATTGCAGCAATCCGAAAGTGACACTGAGCACGAACTGAGTATTCCGTATGTAGATGTTCACACTGTTGACAGCATTGCTCGGCTGACGTATGGCAGTGATGCGCGTGATATATCACTTGGACCGTACTCGACTCGGCTTCTCAGAGTGTCTGCAGTTGACCTCTACATAAGCCTAATTGGCGTTGTAATGTTGTGGACTCCCGTTGCTATTGCTGCTATTGCCACCGTTATTCCCTATCTGCGACAGTTCTTGTGGCCTTATGCTTTGGTGTTGCCGGTCTATGGCATCGTGAATGCTTATTTGAGTTGGCGAAAGGAGGGCTACCTATTGGGAGATCGTTTCGTGATACGCCGTACCGGGGGTCTTGTTGCGTATAAGGTCCGCGCAGTTCGGTTGGAAAAAGTCCAAAATGTGGCGATTACGCAAGCGCTCATACAGAGAATTCGAGCCAGGTGTAATCTCAAGATCCAGTATGTGGTCGACTCCATCATCATCCCCTACTTGGACTTGGCTTCTGCAAAGTCGATGCGCTCTCGAGTACTCCACGTTGTAGAACAAGAAAAGCTCAAATGGATCTAGACGAAATGGGTCTCCGTTCGTCTGAACTCACGGCCGAAAAAAAGTCAACACCGGTTGATTGGAACCGATTCCCCCCACGATTCGTGGTTAGATCTGCGATTTCGGCAGTGCTAGCGCTCACATTTTTGGGACTTCCTTTACTTGCTGGCTTAGGTTGGCTTGTTTGCTGGTCGTACTCCATAGACCGGAACACAATGATCTGGATCGTGGCAAGTGTTTGGCTATTGCTCCTGATTGCTAAAGTTATTGAAAAAATATTAGTAGTTCCCAAGCGCTGTTTTGTCTTGAGGCGCTTAGATTTCACATTTAGGTCTGGATGGCTGGGACGAGAAGAGCTAGTAGTCCCGTTTAGCCGCGTGCAGGAGGTTGAGACTTCCTGCAATATCCTAGACCGAATCTTTCGATTGCGCTCGTTGCAGCTTCGACAGCCTGGAGAAAGCGAATCTATTGATGGCTTTGATCCCAACACTGTGTCTGTATTGCGCGACTACATTGGTCAGCGGATAAAGCGAATAGTTGAATTGGATTCTGCTGGTCGATCTTCTAGCGCAGTCAGCGACCACCAGAGTACTCGTGTAGAGAGTCCTCAATGCCAAAGCAACGAAGTAGTGATTGTGGATTCACTGCAACAATCTGCAGAACCAGTTTGGTGTAAGTTTGGGCATGTCGGAAGAGAATTCGTAGGTCGATTGGGCAGTGTATTCCTTTTGCTTCTCGTGTTCATGTTCGCGGGAGTGACACTCTATGCTTGGTTCTGGAAAGACGAAGGTTCTTTGTCGGCGGTCATTTTCTTCTCATGGATTCTGTTTTCTCTACGGACACTCATCTATCCATTTTTGGAAGTTCCCAGACGCGGTTATGCACTGCGTGAGTCCGACGTCCTCATAAAGCGAGGGCTGATCGCTACAACAAGATCGACAATCCCCTATGAAAGGATTCAGGACGTTTCCACAAGCAGTGGATTCATTGATCGACGGTTTGGCCTCAATACTCTTCACGTTCGAGTGGCCAGTGCCGAGCCGTCGACCACAGGGTTTGTCTCGGTTAGGTCGTCGGGTGGAAGTAGCATTTCATTGAATGGCTTGGGCAAATCCGAAGCAGAGGGTCTCCGCACACAAGTATTGGAACGCGTTAGCGAGTACCGTAGGAACCTGCAAAGCGAAAAGCCGTTATCGAATGACGCCGCTGGTCAAACAGTTCAGGGAAATTGAGAGTCCAATTTACAAGCTAGAGGTGGAGTAATTCCTCGAAACTTGACCTGCGCACTTGGTCCCCGACGCGGCGAAACTCTAGGAACCACCAAATCTAAGCGCAAGAACTAAGATTCCTAGAGATTTGGGTTCTCGCTACAATTTGGTTCGCTGGTTCAAGCCGTAGTCAATTGGTCTTGTTGATCGGTTTAGGACTAAGCTTCCCATCGTTCTATCAGTCTTGCAGCAAGTCCATTGGTAAATGGCACGAAAGTGGCTTGCAACACAATCCGGCCATTGCCTTAAGGCTAACAACGCAAATTGAGATGAAATACTTAAGGAATGTCGCAATCGTCGCTCACGTGGACCACGGGAAAACGACGCTTGTTGACCGTTTGCTGCAGCAAACGGTGCTCGGTGAACGCGATCGGCTTGAGGAACGTGCGCTCGATACGAATGAACTCGAGCGAGAGCGCGGGATCACAATACTGTCCAAAGTTACGGCAGTAGAGTACAAGGAACATCGCATAAATATTGTCGATACACCTGGTCACGCCGATTTTGGTGGAGAGGTTGAACGCGTGTTGTCCATGGTGGATGCCGTCTTGTTACTTGTAGACGCCGTAGAGGGACCAATGCCTCAGACGCGGTTTGTGACGCGCAAGGCGTTTGACGCAAACCTGCAGCCAATCTTGGTTGTGAATAAGATCGATAGACCGAATGCCCGTCCATACGATGTCGTAGAGGAAGTCTTTGAGTTGTTTGACCAATTAGGAGCGACCAACGAACAGCTTGATTTCAAGACCGTGTATGCCTCAGCGACGCAGGGAACAAGCGGATTGGATCTTGAACACCTCGAACAAAGCATGGATCCCCTGTTGGATGTACTGCTTGAGTACGTGCCGATGCCGAAAGCTTCCGAAGGCCCGTTCCAGATGCAAGTCAGCACATTGGATTACTCGCCCTATGTCGGTGTTATAGGAATAGGTCGCATACATCGTGGCACTATTCATCCAAGAGATGACGTTGCTGTGATCGATCGCAAGGGCGATCAAAGAAAAGGAAGAATCCTTGCAATTCAGGCAAATCGAGGTTTAGAGAGAACCGAGCTTGAGCGTGGCGAAGCGGGCGACATCGTTTGCATTACTGGAATCGACGG
Source organism: Candidatus Azotimanducaceae bacterium (assembly GCA_965205545.1). GTDB lineage: Bacteria > Pseudomonadota > Gammaproteobacteria > Pseudomonadales > Azotimanducaceae > Bin55. The sequence continues at coordinate 387,448 of OZ242170.1, forward strand.
AATTGAAGTGTCCGATACGCTTTGCGATCCATCTCAGCCAGAACGTTTACCCGCACTGATAGTCGACGAGCCGACCGTGACTATGTCATTTTGCGTCAACAGCTCACCGTTTGTAGGAAGGGCCGGTAGATTCAGGACAAGTCGGCACCTCCGTGAGCGTTTGTTGACGGAAGCGTCGCACAACGTTGCGCTGCGAGTTAAGACTACGGAAAACCCTGACACATTCGATGTTTCGGGTAGAGGAGAGTTGCACCTCTCAATATTGATCGAGACTATGCGACGTGAGGGATTCGAGCTAGAGGTGTCAAAGCCCTCCGTGATTCTCAAAGAGATGGACGGGAAACTTCAGGAGCCGTTTGAGCTTGTAGTGTTTGATGTCGAACAAGGTCATGAAGGCGCGATTATTCAAGCACTAGGTGATCGCAGAGGCGAACTTGTCGATATGGTTCCCGATTCTGGAGGGCGCCTCCGCATGTCGTTTGTGGTTGCGACGCGACTATTGCTTGGATTCCGCTCAGAGTTCGCAACCTTGACATCGGGGACAGGCATTATGACCTTTTCAACAGCAGGCTATCGAGACGCCATTACCGGTATAGAGCCCGGTCGACGCAACGGTGCTCTTGTCTCAAATGCTAATGGAATCGCTGTTGCATATGCTCTGTTCAATCTTCAAGAACGCGGCAAATTGTTCATTTCTCCAGGTACTGAAATCTACCCTGGAATGATTGTTGGAATCAACAGCCGACGGGAAGATCTGGTCGTAAATCCAATGAAGACTAAGAAGCTGACCAACATTCGGGCGGCTGCAAACGACGAGAACGTGCTCCTGACTCCTCCGTTGCCAATAACACTGGAAGGTGCTTTGGAACTGATCAACGACGACGAGCTTGTCGAAATCACTCCTGATGCCATCAGATTGCGAAAAAAGTCGACTGCAAATAAACGAATGTCGAAGGAATTAAGAGGGTCAGCGATAAGCGCCAATTGACGGCGTCAAAATGCTAAGTGGGATTGGCTCTTGAAAAACCTAGCTTGAATCGGGAGCCGTTTCGCTGACACCAGACGGGTCGGCAACTTTGTCAGCGACCCAACTCAAGGAGCGCACATGACCGAGACGTTTGCCTCGATAGAGCTCCGGCAAATCTATTTCTGTAATAAAGTCCAACCCAGTTTCTTGAGGGTCTCCCGGAAAATAGAGGAATACCGAATCTAGATGTTGCTGCGTCTTCCACTGTGTGATTGAAATATTTGGCGGCAATTCCTTTGGCAAGTCTGGATCGCAGACGGTAAATGCTCCGAGGCCGCCAAGAGGAGAGGCGACAATGTGTATGTCAAACTCTAATTCAGGTGGCAAATTTTCCACTACAGAAATCGCAACTACACCCCCGCAGCTGTGAGCAACAATTTGTACGCTTGTAAACTCCTCGCCACGCTGTTCTACGAGTTTGTTCAATTCAGACAAAAACAGGCTTTCTGCAAGCTCCGTTCTACGGCCCCACCCCCATCGGAAGAAGTAGGTATCTAGATTTTCGTTGTCCATGGTCAGCAGTGGATAAACCCACTCAAACCCTCTCGCAGCAAAACCGTGTATAGCAATGAGTACATCGTTTTTCGGAGTGACTTCGTGGTCCAGAAGGTGTAGCCCCTTGCCTAGCTTCATAAGGCGACTGCCGTTCTTGCGGACTTCCCGATCACCCCAAAGCTTATCCTTCCAATCTCCAGAATCTAGAGTTGTAATCCATGGGTAATTTGCAGGTTTTTCTTCTCCTGCAGCGCAATTGAAACCGATAAACAGGATGCTAATCGCGACGAAGGTGCAGGGGATTCGGTTGGCCACGGATTGAAGGAGTCGTAAGGTGCTGCAACTCATTAGGTCGTAGAATTAGAGTAACAGGTTAGCTTATTCGCTCAGAGTTCACAGACCAATCGCAAACGGACGTTGGTTAGAGAACCTCTTCATTCGACTATGGGAAATACGACGAATCCACACCAAGCCGAATTGCCGCCAGAGTTTCTGCCCGAAAATGTGGCCGCTTTGTCTAACGAGGAATCCCAGCTGCAGGATGCGCGATGGTTTCGTAACGGCGAACCTTTTCGCTCGATGCATAAGAACAATCCTTGGCTAAAACCTCCAGTGGGAGGAAACGGCGTACCAGCCATGCGACCCGATGGCTCTTTGAGCGAACGCTTTCGCTGTCCGTTGTTTGAGGCAGGACGCAGCGCCGAAGGCGGCGGATTGAATGGGACGCCCTACTACGACACTACGGTGCCGCGCAAGCACAACTATTGGAAGCAGTTTGACGATCTGCCCCATGAGACAAAAGACATTAATAAAGCTCGACGCGATCTGAGCAAGTATGGATTCTGCCTCATCGAAGATGCTATGAGCGAGTACCAGTGCTCATACATGCGCGGACGATTGGAGAGGCAAGCAGAGGCTGAACGGGAATGCGGACTTGCCGACATGACTCCACACTTTCACATCATGTGGACTTTGGTAAATAAAGGCGACTGTTTTGCAAAGTGCATTGAGTTCAATCCGGAGTGGGTGCAGGGCGGAGCAATGATTGAGCAGCTCAACTTTGAACTGCTAGGACCTGGCCACTATGCGTATTCGTTTGCGTCCAACATTGCGCGTCCTGGAAGCTATCCTCAGAATTTGCACCAGGACTCCGGCGCGATCCACCCAATACAGACACCAAGCGCGCCGATATTGGTGAATACCGTCTACATCATGCAGGATGTAAACGAGGTAAACGGTGGCACGTTGGTTATTCCAACAAGCCATAGGCTAGTTTCACAGACGCCACCCGGTGAAGAGGTCGGCGCGTTGCCGCCAGCTGTCAATGTTGAAGCCAAGGGAGGAACCGTAATGCTCATGGATGGACGTCTCCTACATGGAACTGGCGTCAACCATACCGACGAGTGGCGATACATCATGACGAACTCCAATGTCAAGCCATGGCTAAGGCAACAAGAAAACTGGCAATTATCAATTGATCCCGAAGTGCTGGAGAACGCTTCAGACAAGCTGCTCCAGCGCATGGGTTACTTCTCTTCAGGATTGCTAGAGATCGGAAGCTATTCCGGACCTAAGACAACGGTTGCCACACGTCTGGCAATGGAAAAAGGAAACTATTCGCGGATAAGATCGCTCGATTCTCCCGTTCCAGCCAAACTCAAAGAGAATTTGCACATCTACAAGATGAAACGTCACATTGATGCGCGAAGGAAAGCAAAGGCCAAGAACCAGGCGGAGAACACAGTTCAGAAGCAATCCGCATATTGACTGCAGGGTAGCTCAGCTTAGTTTCGTAATCCCATTCTGATTGCGGAGAATCGTCAGAGGTTTTGCTTCCCTAGAATGCATTCCCTTATTCACTGGGAATTCCTCAAAAACCAATAACGGACAAGAACATGAGTACAGACGATGCACCACACGCAATCCTCGCAGCAGACGTACCCTCGAGGCCACGCTGGTCCAACTATCCCGAACCATTCAAGTCGCGAGTGGGTGAACGAGAGAAAAAACCTCTTGGCGAGGCCTTTGGACTGAAAAACTTCGGTGTCAATTTCACGCGATTGCCACCAGGTTCGATGTCGGCTCTCATGCACGCTCACAGTCGACAGGATGAGCTTGTGTATGTATTGCAAGGCAAACCAACACTAGTGACAGAGACGGGGGAGGCTTTATTGGAGGAGGGCATGTGTTGCGGATTTCCTGCGCAGGGCGAAGCTCATCACCTCGTCAATCGAACAGGCCAAGATGTCATCGTATTGGAAATTGGAGATAGAACTTCAGGTGATGAGGTTCGATATCCTCAAGTCGACCTTAGAGCGGGCTTTCGAAAGGATGGGACATGGGGATTCAGCCATGCCGACGGAACACCCTTCAAGTAGAAGGTTCAGTCTCGAATTGCAGTTGGAATACAGACAGTCTGACCATAATTGAGTGTAGTTCGTTGGGCAAGTCACTAACATAATTGGCGTTTTTGCGTGATTGTCCGCAAGCTTCTTCGTAGGTATCCAGCTCTTCTATACCCAGCCTTTCGAAAATACTGGACTGCTTCCTTTGCCTATGTAGGCGCTACCAACCTGATGATCCTCGGTCAGGGCTGGCTTATCTTCGAATTGACGGGTTCTCCATTGCAACTTGGATTCCTGGGCGCGGCAGCTGCAGTGCCAGGAATTATCGTGAATTTGGTTGGAGGAGTCATTGCAGACCGCTTCGACAAGCGGACAATATTGCTGTGGACAGGATCGTGCAATACCGCATTGTTAGCGGTGTTGGCTCTCTTGGACATCAGTGGTCTGGTTGCGGTATGGCATGTGCTTGCAATTGCAGCATGCTCGTCGTTGGTGACGGGCGTCGATTGGCCCGTTAGGGCGGCGATCTATCCGTTGCTGGTACGACGTCATTCATACCTAAGTGCAGTTGCGCTCAATTCATTCGTTTGGCAGTCATCTCGCACCACGGTGCCCGCGATCGGCGGAGCAATACTCTTTTTCGGCGGCACAGCGACAGTGTTCGCAGTTGGTGCCCTAGGCTTTTGCGCGATGCTTCTTGTAATGTTCACGATTCGAACTCACGAGGAGCAGCGTGTTGTCTCATCGCCCGTGAAGGAGCTTGTTGAGGGAATTGTGTTCATATACAAGCACGACCTGTTCAAGTGGCTGTTGGTACTGACGTTTTTGGGGATGTTCTTTGTTCAGTCCTATGTTCAGCTAATGCCATACATTGTGGAATTACTTGGACAAAACGAAGCCGTCTATGGATTGCTGTTAGCTGCTGGAGGGCTAGGCTCAGTAGTAGGGACAGCAATCGTTGGAGGAATGAAATGGAGTCGAATATCAGGGAATTTCATGCTCGGAGCAGCCATGCTCTCTGCGATAGGAACAATTGCACTAGCTCTCGTTGTCGTACGGAACTTGCTGCTGGCAGCCTTTCTGCTTGCGCTGATTAGCGCAATTTTCGCTGCTATATTTCAGATCAATGCGATGGCAACAATGCAGTTGGCGGTCCCGCAACGACTTCGCGGCAGAGTCATGGGATTCCACACGGTTTGCTACAACCTGATTCCTTTGGGTGGACTTTTCTTGGGATTTCTCACCGAGTCATTCAACATCGTGGTGGCCATGGCGACGGGGTGTCTAGTCTACTTTCTCGTTATTGCCTATGTCGGCTCAACCAATTCGACTATACGCAACATCGGTCGAGAACCGATACGAGAAATGGTGGCGTGAGCGAACTCCAGTCGATCAAAAGAACATACAGGACAACGCACGTCGTGCAGACCATAGAGTTTACGGAATAGCTATTGAATTACATATTAATATTAAGATATAATATGTGTTTAAGTCGAAAATTTCATGTGTAACCTGAATAATTGGACGCAATATTGACTTTGTAGATGAAATTTTCGATTTACGTGATCGATTCTGTTTCATCTTGTAACTCGTGGCACACTTTGTCCGGGTAGTAGACACCCATACAGAATGAGGCAATGGTCGAACTGCCATCGATGATGAATTCCAACAAGTTCATCGGCTTCTGTCTGTGTGCGGGAATCACTTGCCGTCGCCGGCCAAGATTCTGTACGGCGAGCCCCTGCGGTCATAGTTGCTGAAGCGTGTTCGACAATTATTGCAACTGCGAATAGTTAGCGTATGCTGATGTTCTCCATCTGGTCAATCGCACGAAGTTTCGATTTGTCGTTGATTGGATCAAGCGTACTGCGGTGTGCTGTGATCGCGTCCTGAAATGTGTCCGTGTCAGTTGTAACCCAGTTTTGCGAAGTCTCGACCAAGTTGTACCAATTGGGTTCCACCCCCAGCTCTTCCAAACCCTCAGCAACGTTAATCGCTATTTCCACTGCTTCCCTGTGATCGACTATAGGTAGATCCAAGTATTCATTAACTCCCAATTCCTCCCAACCCGGAATCATTGACATGATCTCCAAAGGAGCCTTCCATGCGTACTTTCGTGCAAGATTGCCATCATCAAAGGAAAGACCGATAGCTGTCTCATCCTTTAACTCCATAGCGAGAAGAAGAAGAGCGTTAACTGAAGGCTGGACGTTAGTTCTCTCATAGTATTCTTCCACTAGACTGCCCAATTGAGAATTGGCAAGTCTTTCGTAATAAGATTCCTCATCGAGCAGTTCATTCTTGTCGCGGCACTTCGCCTTAGCCCAATGAACCTGCAACGAGTTCTCCCATTCCCTCGTTTCAAATTTCCTGCATAGAAAGAGTGAGATTCCGTAGCTAACAAATGAGTCGGAATGACAGCCTTGCCTTAGTGCTTCTTCACTCCAATAGTCATTAGTGGTCCAACATTCTGCACGTTGAAGTGCCTGTAGGACTCTCTCCCTATCGCCCACAGGATCCGCGAAAATTCGGTGAAAGCTGATGGATTTTCCAAAACTCATGCCGCCAAAGGCGAAACTTCCCGAGTCTCGGTCGAGAAAGTTTCGATCAAGGGCATCAAAACACTTTTTAGGAATCTCATCATTGTGCTCAATCTTCCTCCATTCAACTCCTTCACATGCCGAGTGAAGGTCATCTACAGATTTCTGGGTCAGTTTCGCGTGTTGGCTAGGCTGGGGTGACGGAACGGGGTTAAACGAATAATCACTGCGATCTTGTTCGTCCATTGACTCTTCGGTGATGTCTCTAATGTCATCATCCGTTTCAGGTATTGTTGGCTCATTGAGAAATGTCAAGAGTGTTAACGAAACGAACACGAACATCAGAAATACCGACACGGCTGAAATCCGACCTATTGAAGATAATCGTCTCAATTGCATTTGAGAATTTCCGTACCAGCGCAATAGGGATTATGGGGAGCGTTTTTCATCACATCTGTTTATTTAAAGCAGTAATTCGCTAAGGTAATGAGTTGATGACACATCATGCTCGCTTTTGAATGCGTCGTAAAGCTACGATGTCAATATTCCCCGCGGCTCCAATCCGAGCAGAACGCGTCCGGCATCGCCCATGTGGTGTGGCGACACGGTGGTGTGCTGTTGCACTACTCGGACATCTCTCGCGATTCGGTTAAGTGGACTATCCAAGAAGTTTGACGAAGTTCCTGCTGCTTCCAGCAGGAAGTCCACGCAATCGATCGCTGCCTTAACCGTGTCACAAGCCAATACGTGGGCCAGTGCTCGATCTTGGTCAGTTAGATTGGATTCTCGTTGACAAATATCCCAAACATGCTTCGCATGTTCGTAAATTCCAGCTCGTGCACTACGCAATCGTGCTTCGGCGTGGGCAATGGCCAAGTGCGCAATGTGTCTCTCTTGAAGTTTCCGTGATGAAAACCTCGGAGTTTTGCCGCGAGCAAGCTCACGGAATGCATCAATGCCGGCTCTTGCAATTCCAAGAGAGACGGCAACCTTGTTGAAAGTTAAGCGAACTCCCAATGGGATCTGCAATTGTCTGGATTGCATCGTGCCCTGACCCAGAGTAGGGACAAGCCGATTACAAGGTACATGAGCATTGACCACTCTAACGTCGTGCGAGCCTGAGCCGCGCAGACCAGTTACATGCCATGTGTCAACTATCTCGTAATCTCCATGTGGAATCATGGCGTAGTGGAGAGTGTCGTCCGTTGGCTCTCCATTCTTTGTCGTTCGCACAGTCGCACCAAACGCACTGGCGTTGTGTATGCCGCTAACGAATTGCCATTGGCCCGAAACCAAGTAGCCTTCCTTAGTAACCTCTGCACTCCCGACAGCTGCAGTCGAACCTGCCAAAATGGTGCGAGGATCTGCCACAAGATCTCTGCACGTATCCATAGATGGACCTACAAGGCCGAAGATTTCCATACCAATCATTAGGTTCCAGCCTGCCGCCCCGCCCGCAAACGAGATTGTTTCGATCACTCGCATTTGGGTGCAGGTGTCTGCGTCCAGACCTCCAATCTCGACTGGTGCTGCGATGCGATAGAGATTTAGCTCAGCCATGGCAAGAGCGATCTCCTGACTAAGCCTGCGGTTCGCCTCTGTCTTTTCAGCGTCCGCTTGAATTGCACCTGCTAGAGATTGTGCCTGGGATATGAGTGTTTCCGTTTGCATCAATCAGTCGTTAGTTTTTTGGTGAATCTGCTCGATACTACTGCTTTCTCGGAATTCTCCGAATCAAAAGCAGCGACAATACTTGATAGGACTGCATTATGGCAATTGCAATTGCGTAGCGGCTCTCTTCAGTAAGTTTTGGAGACATTCCGCGCACCGTGTTTGGAAACCAACACCGGATTCGTCGGCACAAGAAGTTTGTGCAATTTGCAATCGATACATGTGCTCGAATAAGCGCCTATCGTTAGTACCGCTCCGTGGCGATCTCAAGTGGCAGGTCAAAGTGCTTGCTTACAATTGCCATCGCTTCTTGTACCGTAGCCCCACGCAACGCGATGGCCACCGAATCCAATAATTCTGTTGTTCTCAGGTGCGACAACTGCAATGCGGAATTAACTGGCAGTTTCTGTTCCGAGTGTGGCCAGAACGACAAGAACTACGACCGTTCGTTTTGGAGGGTGGTTGGGGATCTATTGCGGGAGCAGTTTGATATTCACTCCCGTATATCGCGAACGCTAAGCATGCTTTTTCTGCAGCCCGGTGAATTAGCCATCGAGTTTAGGCAGAATCGACGAGCGAGTTACGTTGCTCCGATCCGAATGTATCTTTTTAGTAGTCTGCTCTTCTTCTTCCTTGCCGCAATCGCGCCCCGCGACGAGTCTGGCTCCCCTCTCGTTGACTTTGTGTATGGACCGAACCAAGGCAACGATGAGCAGCAGGCAATCGAGAAGCCAGAAACGCAAGAACTTGACACCATCGCAAGTAGTAGTGGCGAGCAAGATCAGTCGATAGACACCCCTCAACTACAACTAGAGGACACCGAAGTCGACGATAGCGATGAATGGGTGGGGAGAATTCGCGAATTATCTAACGACCGCGTACACCAGATGGCTCGTGAGGTACTGATTCGCCCGGAAGACTCCAGCTCGAGAGGTCTTCTATACACATTTCTCACCCCAGTTAGAAAAGCAGAGGACGTGGACAAGTTCTATGTTCGCCTGCTTCCACTCGTAGTAAAGGTCACTTACGACCACGAACAACTATGGGAAGATGTTCGAAACAATCTAGCACTCACAATGATAGTGCTGTTGCCGTGGCTCTTGCTTACGTCGGCGTGGTTTCATGCGGGTTCGAAAATTCGACTTGTGCACCAGCTCGTTTTCTGCATGCATGTGTTTGCCGTCGCGTTTCTTGTCCTATCGCTGGAAATCCTGCTTGTTAGGTTTTTGTTGGATCAAGTGGAGGGCACCTGGCGAATTTCACTATTGGTTTCCGGAGCTTTACTTGTTCATACCTTTGTGGCCTACCAAAATTTCTACAAAAATGGGCCCATCGCAGGATTCTTCAAGTTCTTGGTTCTAATGCTGTTGTATTGGTTTGCATGGTCAATTTCATTTTTGCTGGTGTTCGCGTATTCGGTCTACACGCTTTGAGTCACCGAATAGCACTGCTAATCTCGCCAAGCTTGTCGATCATCGCGTCTACAGTCCGGTAGCCGGCTTGAAATATTGCCGTGGCATTTATCGATCCCCACCCAAATCCAAGTTCCTCAATGATTTCGATGCGAGACTTGATCTTGTCCATGTCTTTGTAAAAGGACTTGCCTTCCTCGTCTTGGGGTGGCGAGTCCAGCATCATTTGAAATCCGAGCACGTCAGGATCGCGTCCAGACCGCACGGCATATTCCTTAATGGAATCTACAGCAGATCTTGCCCAATCCAAATCCGTTAAAGGCATTGCTAGCCACCCATCTCCCAGTTCGCCAACCCTACGCAAAGCCCGCTTCCTCATGCCTCCGATCCAAATTGGAATCTTGTCTCCTTGAGGTGGCTTGGGCTCAAACGCCATAGTGTCGGCAAAGTAGTGCTCAAACCTGTAACTAATGGGGTCTTGACCCCAACATGCCCGCAAGACTTGAATAGCCTCGTCGGTTCGTTTGCCGCGGTTTCGAAAGGACTCTTGAAGCATCTCGAACTCCGACTCTTGCCATCCAACACCCACTCCTAGACGCATTCGGCCTGCGGAAAGAATGTCGAGAGTTGCTACCTGTTTCGCCACCAGTACTGGTTGGCGTTGGGGTAAAACGAGCACCTCAGTACCAATTCCAATGGTCTTGGTGTTAGCAGCAATGTAGGAGAGGGTCGTGAGAGCTTCAAGTATGGGCATGCGGGAAGGGTAGTGGGGAGCCGCGCGCGTTTGTGTTGGATAGCCCATGACCACATGATCGAAAATATCGATGTGGTCGAAGCCGATTTCTTCTATGGCTCTCGCAAGACGAGCAATAGCCTCCGGGCCTTCTCGGAAGCTGATGGCTGGGAATTCAACGGAGAGTTTCATCTCTTGTCGCAAGCCCTGTCTTGTGCCACAGGACCAAAACTAGGAACTCACTTGAGGATCTTGTCTGGAAGACGTTAAGGAGGACGAGAGTGAGATTTTTAAGGATTACAAATGAAAACAGCAGAGCCTGGGGAGGCTCTGCTGTCCAATCATTGGGGTTAGTCTAGCCAACCCCTTCTGACTGTAAACATACGACCACCTCCTTTACCAACCACGATTGCCGAAATTATACACTCGCGACAGTTGAAGGAACATTCAATATGCAATGGGACATTTAACTCTGTAATTCCACAAGAACGGTGCCTTCAGCTGTGTGCAAGCCAGCTTGATTCTCGTTCCAAATCTTCAGTTCCACTAGCTTTTGCTCGCCGTGCACGAACTTCTTTGCGACATTTCCGTATATGGTGTTAGTGTCGCCAACAACGTTGGGATGTCGTACACGCGTACTTAGCGAACGGATAGTCGCGTCGTCGCCTGCCCAATCGGTTGCGGCTTGGCACAGCCAGCAAACTCGTTGCGGACCCCAGTCGAACTGGCCAGGCATGTTTCGGCGTTCTTGAGCGTGTTTCTTGTCGTAACGACCGCCTCCTCCGAGGTCCGAAGAATCTTCGGCCTCAAGTGCTTGTCGAGGACTACGGCCCGTACCCACAACTCCGTGTGTAAAGAGGAAAAGTTCGGTTACCGTGTAGGTGCCTTTGGGAAGCGTGGGTATGGCTTCGCCTTCTACGACATCCTCCCACTTTCGTGGATCGGATCCACGACGACTGCGCTCAAAAACCAGAGGATCTGGAGAGGTGACGGACACGTTAGTCTTCGTTTCGCGGTCATATTGCATGGTACGCCCGCCGCCAAGGTTCTTGTAGCGGGCCATATTGGTCTTCTTTGTGGCCACAAGCTCATTACGGTTGTTGAAGTACTCCACCAATGCCGTACAAATGCAGAAATCACCAATTCGATCACTTTGCTTTCGTTCGATACCGACCACGGTTTCCTGTGCTCGTATCTTGTCTCCAAGCCAAATAGGCCGGATAAATTCGATGTCGCCGCCTGCGTAGTTCATAGGAAAGTGGGCGGAAGAAGTTCGACGCCAATCGATGGTGCCGTTGATTGCTGCCGAGATTCCTAGACTTACGCCATATATGAACATAGGTGGTGCGGTCATCGATCGGTAGCGACTGTTTGCCGCATACTCCTCGCTGCGCCACAACGGGTTGTAGTCGCCAACGCCGTCGCCGAATCTCCTAATGTTGTCGAGACTGGCTTCTTTAAACCCGCGAGAGGGAAGGGCAGTGCCAATTCCCTTGCTGTATTCCGTTTCAAACTCGTCAAGAGTGGTAATTTGTTCAGGCATCGGGGCAATACTCCACTTCAGCGTCAAACTAGGTTTAAACGGGGTGGCGAAGGCATGCTCACTTGCTATTGCACATTCGGCTTTTCAGCAAGAAGTAACAAGTTCCTTAGCGTAGACCGTGACGCTCCAAGATACTCCAATAGGCGTCGGGATCGGGAATCGCAAGAGTTGACCGAACGTCTTGGGCATTCAATTGCAGCAATTCTTCAAAGGGTTGGGCAGGAAGCCAGCTAGCTCTTCGTCCGGCGCGATAGGCACGCCACAATGCACGTAGCGTTCCTCTGCCGTATCCCTTTGCAAGCCGTCTGGCGCCGACAGTCACTATGAATGCCGCGCCCGGGTTGCGCATTTGTGCATAGGTGAACGCTAGAAGGCACGCTTCTCCAAGAGGTTCACGTCCGTATTGCGTCAATGCGTGCCAAAGGTCGTGCATGTCTCGAATGCGATTGGTGTATCGAAGCAAATGTGGATTGTGAATGCTCTCTGTGGCTTCGTGGCTCGCCTCGACCAATCCGTCGGCGGACAGTTGCTCAGATTGGACAAACTTCAGGTAAACGGCGGCGAGAGAATCCGGCTCATACAGTGACAATCTCTGCCGGTCTTGAAGAGTATCGAGTAGATTGATTCCTTCCCGCAGGATGCGTTCTCCTGTAGGCGAGGACTTGAAACGTTCAAAGCCGCGTTCGAGCGACTTTCCGCGCATGGCTGTTACAACCCTAAATACCTGTTCGGTGTCGTCGGGATTGGCGATGAGAGCCTGTACAGCGGTCCACGCTCTCTTGAATCGAAAGATTCGATCTTTGAACCCTTGCGATGCGCTTGTAGCCGATTCGCTCGGTGCGAGGCTTACGGGTTCGTTACTGTGCCGTGTTTCTGAAGAATCTGCCATTTCACTCTGTAGGTTTTGATAGTGCAACTTGTTGCGTTGCCGTACGTCCTTCGTCTATGAGTAGAGCAATGCCGCCGGAAGCCAATGCACTGTCGTTCGCCTCTAATACTTTCTGTGCGTCGAGATATCCGAATAGTGTAGAACCTTTGGCCTCGATTGCAAAATCGTAGCTTCGCCCGAATTCCAATGTGCACGGGGCCTGAGCAAGGACGGTTGTACCGTCCAACTCTCGTATCAACATCAATTGATTCTGATCTGTTAGAACGAGAGCGTAGTAGCGTTTCATTCCCTGCGCACGGCACGCAATCCCGACGCGTTTAACGAGGTGGGGAGTTACGTCTGCACTTACCCTATAGTCATCCCAATCACGATTTCCGTAGAGCATCAATCCCGTTCCTTCGTTTTGAATGAGTCGGAAACTCTCTCCCCAATGATGGCAAGCATCGACACCGTTGACCCACGCACGTCTCCACATTTGTCCGGGCCGCTGTCGAAGCGTAGCTTGAGGGGCTCCAGACCAATGTAGTCTGTCGAGAAAAATGCATCCATTGGACCCTGAATTGAGTACTTCAAGCCCAACACAAGAGATCGGATAGCCATCAACGTCAGGAATTTTCCATTCCAGAGTCGTGGGTTCCGATCGGTTCAACTCACGTTGGGGTCCGTTCTGAAATACGACTTCGTCCTGATCGTTGAATACACCTATGCACAACGCAACGGTTGTCGGTTCGTATGCGCTTGGATCAAGCGAGACTGTGCTGGTGACCAATTGGCCTGAATTCAGTGTGGGGCTCGCCATCAGTGCGTATCCGCGCCCCCCGAAATACTGAGCAGTTTCGAGTGAATCGATGAATGTGCTGGAAGTAGCTCGAATTGGTCCATCTCCATTTAATTCAAAGCTGATTTTCAAGGCACGGTTCTGTGTACTCGGACAGACCGAGTTTTCCAATTGACAATTAGCTCCAGCAAAGCCTTGCACTGATCCGGGGTAGGAAAAGTGAAATCGAGCTCCGTTTTTTGGAGGATTATCTGTGGTGCCGTGGAGCAGATTGGTGGTTCTAACAAGATTCCTTGTAATTGTTGCAGCATCGGTAATCCCTCCGCCACTGTCTGCAGTAGGTACGTAGCAAATATCGGCTACCGGACCACGCCAGTCAGGTCCAGAGTCTATGCCATCCAACCCATTCCGGATACCCATGAGACAACCCAGATTCCCGGAATTGCAATCCGTGTCCCAACCAGCGGTATTCACAATGTTGAGCGACTTGTGAAAGTCGCCATCTCCATGAAGGAACGCCAGAATGATCAGCCCGTGATTCGGCACGATGTGGCAGTTTCCTCCGTACTTGTCATAGCCGTAAGTGGCTTTTAGTCGTCCGAACGTCTTTCGCCAGTCGTCGCCCGCGTCAGCATGCCACTCTCGAATGTCGCCAATCATTTTGACGAGGAGTGAATCCTGAGGAACGCAACTCAGGCCCGTGTCTATGAGTGCGTCCAAATCTTGTTCGACGTAGGCCTGCGCTTCCATGGCAGCAAGAATCTGCGCGCCCACAATAGCTTCCCCATCATGAGAAACTGAGGCGGCACGTCGGGCAAAGTCAGCTGCTTTTTCGGGGTTTCCGGGATTGACCATTGCCCATCCATCGATGAAGATTTGCGCTCCGATTTGCTCGGCAACCACTTTGCCATTTGTGGCAATCGAGCCACTTAGCGGGGCATCGATTCCCGAAGTTAGCCGAAGGTAGGCAGTATGTTCAGTTGAGTTGCCCAAGCCTCCCCACCACAAGACTGATCTGCCGTTGATGAGGTAGTTGAGCCACGTTCTACCGATTTGTTTCGGAGTAAGTTCTGGATCAAATCCATAGTCCTCCAATGCACGGATGAAGGTAAACGTTCCCGAAATGTCATCGTCAGTGACGATAAGGCGAACTCCAACTTTCTCATGGACGTAGTAGTCAATTTCTCCGAGACGCGTTTCTATAAGTTCGTTGGTCCAGCCTTCAAATGGTCGGCCCAAGTAGACTCCGATGATCTTCCCCAGAACGCCCGCATAGGTGCGAAGTTCATAGTATGAGGGCGTAGAAACGTCAGTTGTTGGACGATGACTCACGCGCGCTTCCGCCATTTGGCTAACCACTGTTTACCTTAGCTTACACACAATTTTAGATGGTAGAACCATTCCGCTTGTCTCAGTAATCTTGGTAGGGGCGCTAAGAAACGCTTGTCAAGTACATCTGTAGAATTGGCAGCGATTTGTTTGGATTTTCGAGGAAGACTGGTTATGAGCGATGCATTGCAAGAAGCATACGATACCCTGAGTACAGGAATTGGAACTAGCTCTGCTCCAACAGAATGGTTCGAAATCACCCAAGATCGCATTAATGACTTCGCGGATGTGACCATGGATCACCAGTGGATCCATATCGACGAAGCGAGAGCCAAAGACGGACCTTTTGGAACAACGATTGCCCATGGCCATTTGACGCTCTCGATAATGGGGCACTTGCCTCGCATGGTTGCCGAGACGGGGCCAAGACTCAAAGGACACAAGCTCTCGATCAACTACGGGTTTGATCGCGTTCGATTTCCAGCTCCAGTCCCGGTTGGCGCTCGCATACGGGCCCAAAGTACTTTGAAGAGAGTTGAAATCAAAGGCGGCATGATCGAGACCATGAATGAAGTAAAGGTAGAAGTCGAAGGACAAGAAAAACCTTGTTGCGTTGCCGAGAGTTTGGGACGATTGGTGTTTTGAACACTATGCTCCGACAATAAGAATTGACTTCAACTACCTTTTCTAACGTTAGGATTTGGAACGGAATATCCGAAGAATATTCCGAATACGATTCAATTTCAATAGCCGATGGGAAAATTTCTGCACTAGGAGAGCGCAATGCTCATTCACGCACCATGGATGGGCTCACGATCATTCCAGGGCTGATCGACGCCCATGTGCATATGACATTGGATCCGAAAATCCCTTCTCTTAAGGAGCAACTGTCACAGTCTGACGATGAAATTCGTGCAAAGATGCGCGTTCGAGCACAGGAGATGGTGCATTCGGGTATTACAACGGCTCGGGACCTTGGAGGTGGAAGGTGGCTTGAGCTGGATCTCCGCGATCGAATAAATCGCGGCGAAGTCGCCGGACCCAGATTGCTATGTGCTGGGCAACCTCTTACCAGCAAGAACGGACATTGCTATTTTTGGGGTGGCGAAGCGACTAACAAATCTGAGATTAGTGAAGTAGTAGATCGGCAGCATGCACATGGCGTCGATTTGATAAAGATCATGGCTACAGGCGGAATGTACACCAAGAATAGCCAGCCAGGCAGGGCTCAGTTCAAACAAGAGAAAGTGAGCTTTGCTGTAGAGATCGCCAACCGATTGGGCTACTCAGTAGCCGCTCACTGCCACGGAACGGAAGGTATTGCGCATGCAGCCTTCGCAGGGGTTACAACAATCGAACACTGCTCCTGGCTAGATTTGCAGGGGTCTAGAGCTGGTTGTGACAAAGATATTTCACGCGAAATAGCCCGTCGCGGCATTTGGGTGTCACCGACTATCAATGCCGGATGGGCAAGATTCATGGGTGGAGACGGAAGATTTGAAGCTCACATCAAGAAACTCTTTAAAGACATGAAGGAATGCGGCGTGAAATTCATCGCTTCCACCGACGCGGGAATTCCCAATGTTCTGCATCACGAATTGTCTCGTGCGCTGCAGGTATTCGCATCCTTGGCAGGTTTGAGTCCAGTAGAATCCTTGCTATCAGCCACAAGCCATGCGGCCGATGCGCTTGGGATCAAAGAATCTACAGGTACGATTGAAGTCGGCAAAGACGCAGATTTGCTGTTTTTGGAGGGCGACCCACTGCAGGATTTGGCAGCATTGCAACAACCAGTCCTAGTTGTGGCGCGCGGCAGGGAATATAGCACTCGGAGTTGAACATGGAATTCAGAACGGAAACTAGGGCTTGGATAGAGGAAAACTGTCCAACATCAATTCGTGAACGCGATAAGACTCCGTCAAGGGAAGAAATTTCGTCATGGCGAAGTCTATATTTTGATCGCGGATGGAGTGCACCCACCTGGCCTTCCAAATACGGAGGAGGGGGCCTCGAAGGTCCGGAGGTCAGGATCCTGCAGGAGGAGCTGAGACGGGCAAATGCAGGCGTTCCGGTTGGGGGAATGGGCTTGACCATGATCGGTCCTGCACTGCTTGAGTTTGGCAGTGAAGAGCAATGCTACGAACACTTGCCGTCAATAGTGCGTCAGGAAATCGTGTGGTGCCAAGGTTATAGCGAACCTGGGTCCGGATCAGACTTGGCAGGGCTGCAGACAAAAGCCATCGAAGATGGCGATGACTACATAATCAACGGGTCAAAGATCTGGACTTCTGGGGCAGACCATGCAGATTGGATGTTTTGTCTAGTTCGCACTGACCAAAATGCATCGAAACACGAAGGTATTTCCTTCATTCTGTTTAGCATGAAGTCCCCAGGGGTTACTGTTAAACCCATAAGACTCATTAGTGGTGCATCGCCTTTCTGCGAGACGTTTTTTGACGATGTTCGCGTTCCAAAGCGGAATGTCGTCAGTGAGGTCAACAAAGGTTGGACAGTTGCCAAGAGGCTGCTCCAATATGAGCGCACTTCAATCGGTGGAATGGGTGGAGGAGGTAGTGTTGCAAGTCGTGGTCGCGTGCGCACAATTGCTGATGTGGCGAAGGAGTGCGTTGGCGAGAACGACGGCCGAATAGCTGATCCGGATTTGAGGGATAGATTAGTTTCGCATCGAATCAACGACCAAGCTTTTGCGCTCACAGCACGTCGAACTGGGGAGGAGGGGCGAGCAGGGGTAGCTCCAACCTTTGTTTCCTCTATGCTCAAGTACTACGGTACCGAGCAAAACAAGAATCGCTACGATCTCTTGATGAGCATGAAAGGCGTCAATGGCTTGGGATGGAATGGCGACGACTTCGATAGAACGGACCTAGACATTACTCGTCAATGGCTGCGATCCAAGGCGAATTCAATAGAAGGCGGAACCTCCGAGGTTCAGCTCAATATCATCGCCAAGAGAATATTGGGGCTGCCGGACTGACGGCTTGAACCTAGCGAACTGAGACCGTGGTTGCTTCAGAACTGCTAGAGGCTCCGAGGTCACCAAGCTATATTGGGAATCACTGGCGACGTAGTCGCATTGCAAGCTCGTTTCTTGATAGTAGCTCTTGGTGATCTCTCAAGGCCAGCCGAGGCGGTTCATGAACTTTCGCGCAACTGGCATGCACAAATAACCCAAGAGTTTGCCGCGGATGCGATGCAACGATCTCAACAGTGTCTATCAATTAGTCCTTAGCATACTACCGGCAATGGTTTCGTAACGGTCGAACGACTGATTTAGTTCGGGTCAAGTCACCGAACGTTGTGGTTTACTACTGGTTTTGGTTTCCTCTGCTTTACCGCAGCTACAAAGGTTTGAACTAGAAACCCGATCAAGAGTGTAAATCCAAACATCTCCACAATAATTTCGATTGACGCAATTTCAATAGAAGGAGAATTTCCAAGCAGCAGTCGCACAATCATTGGACCCACCATCACCGACGCCACAAAACAAACTATTCCAATAACGGCGTACGACCAATACGGCAAGCGATGCCGCCTCTCGGAACGGCCCATAGCTACCGGACCCATTTGATTGTCATTTCTAATCCAAGTGACCCATGGTTCTACTACTAGCCTGGGCTATTGCCTTCCTTGAGCAAATTCCATGCCTGAATTGAAAGTTCGGCAGTTATGAACTCAATGCACCTCATAGACGCAAAAACTGTGTCGGATCTCGATTCGGAACTTCCTACACAGGATGTTTCGTGCCGCATTGGTCGGCCTTGCTAGCACTACCTCTCAGACAAGAATCCTATGTTGTGCGTGACACGTGGATCGCCGCATTCTGATCCTTCGTACAGTCCGATGTCGTCAAGGTTTACGGTAGCCGAGTGTTGGGCAAGATCGAAAGCAACTCGAGCTGTAATGTCAGTTACGTCTACGGTGAATGTGTGCTGGAAATCCTCCCAATCGGTTGTTAGCGTAGATGTGAACTGACCACCACTCAGGTTTTGCCAGCCATGCATATTGCGATCAAGATACGCTGTTATGGTTCGTCTGCTGTCTGCCTTTGCAGAATAGCAGAGTGTGTATTGCTGTCCAGCTTCGACTGAGACTGTGTGGCTGATTTGCGCGCGCCAAGGTTGCGACACATTAACCACGGAGATGTTGCCCTGCAGCGTGCCATCGCTGTGGGATATGGTGTTTCCATTGAGTTCAACCGTATTCCAAAATCGTTGAAGTGGAAACTCGAACCAGGAGAAATCGCCGCGGCTCACGATCAAGTTTCCCGAAAATCTCGGTTTTTCCGTTGCTTGCGAGAAGAACATTACGTCGTTGCTCATCATGCCGTTGGGTGTTTGGATTTGAAGGAAATTCAGTCCGTAGCGATCAGGGGCGTTATCGAATTGAATCGTAATGAGCTCGTTGCTGCATCCTGGCAACTCGCCTTCTAAACAACTAACGGAACCATCGATTCGATGACCATTTACGAATAGTGTGGAATCGGGTTGGATGTGTCTACCCTTCATGCCGAGCGTAAACGAATCGGTCAGATAGGTGATTTCAACCGTGGGAGATTGACGAGCTATTCCGTCGTAGGTCTCGTCACCAACAGTCCAGTATGGCCAGATTGCAGGATGCGGAGTGTCAAATCCGACGTTCTGGCCTAGTCGCCCCGAAAAAGTCAACACCAGTTTGCCGATTTTTGCCAAAGCGGTCAGGTCGCCCTTAGAAAACTCCTCTTCAGCGGTAACTTCCGCTTCTCGAGCGACGAACTTGCCACCTACGTATTCGAGGCTGATGCCGCGCACATCCTGTGTGTCAGCATCGACTACCACCACACCGTCAGCATGCAGAACGATGGTTTCGTCGTCTGCCGCTTTGATGAGCGTGTCAATTAGAGTATTCGTCAATTCGGATTCGACTGTTTGTTGACTGAGCGTTGCCTGTCGTGCGAAAGTTCCTGAGAATCCTGTGCTGTACTCAAGCACCATGTCCCAATTTGCCTGGGTTCTCGCCCCCGCATGGAACCAGATCTCCTGTTCGGGAAAATCACCGCCAAGATCCATTCCGATCCTTTCGAGTAAGTCAATGACGTTGAATCTCGCTTGGGGTGTGATTAGCCATCTATCGTACGCTCCACGCCAAGTCGGAGCGTCCATCCCATTGAAGGAGCCCACGTCTGCAAAGATATTCTCTGAAGAGGGAGTGTTGGTGCTGGTCAAATACGGAGGTCGATGACACGCACCACACGATTGTGCGCCCGTTGATGTTCCAGTGTCGTTGAGGAAGTTAAACTCAAAAATGCCCGTTTTCGCCGAGGCAGACAGCTCGTTGTCGAACGGGCGATTGGGAGCAGGTGGAAACGGTACGCTGAGCAAGTAGCGTCCAAGTGCATCGCGTTCCGCGGCGTCTAGAGCTCCCTTCTTGCCTTCGTCGTTTTCGGGACACTCACCAAACAGGCACATCGTAGTTGCCAAGCTCCCGTCGATCAGAACTCGAATGCAGGATTCCGGGTCGTCCTCGTCGCAATTAGGCTCTACAGGGTCCCATAGGGAGCTCGCATTTACGCCGCCAAACGGATCTCCTGGTATTCCGTCCCAGTGATAGGGTTGCGTGTCGCGCAATCCCCGCGCAGGCATAGTCAGGCGCGGGGGAATTTGTCCACAGTCGGGGTGGTCGCACGGAGGTGTTTCCAATACCCAGAGGAGTTGATCTACATTGTTGTCTGGATGACAACTATCGCAGGAGAAAGTCCCCGTTGTAGACGCATTGGCGTCGTTGAATGCCATACGACCTCGCTTGACAAGCTCGGGAGTTGGATCCACTAGCTGAACGGTTTCCAAAACCTCGGGTGCGGTCAAGGTTGAGAGATCGATTTTGGAAACCGAATTGGCAACAACGTTGTGTACCCATGCATGCGACAGTGAATCGTCCGTTCTTGAGACAAGTACTAGTCCCCTGGGTACTTCCTCAACCTCGACTCGTCCAATAACTGATCCACTGCTTGCATCCAATACAAAAACTATGTCAGAGCCAGCCGCGGTTGCGATTAGAGTGGAATCGTCATTGCTAATTTGGACGGCAAACGGCGTTGCAAGGGCCAATCCTGGATCGGGATGTTCAGGCGGCAGCGGCTCTAAGTCGAAGAATGTGGGCGTTTCACAAGGAATGGACGAACAATCAACCTTCGTGATTTGATTGAGAAAGGCTCGGTTTTCCATCTCGGCCATGCCATGCCCTTCGGTGCCCGCGCGTCCGTTGTCGACATTCCTTGCATCCGCTTGGGCTACAAAGACATTTCCTTTGGAATCGATTGCTAGACCATAGAGCAGTGTTCCGACACCTTCGACTTGCGCCAACAATTCATCGGATGAAGTATCGAAGATAAAGAGGTCTCGGTCGGGAACCTTTGGATTCTTTACGATGTCAGCGTCGTAGTCTAGCGAGAGCACGTTGTTTGTCGTATGAGTGTGCAGCACTGCGTCGTAGGTGCAGGTATCGCCGTCAATGTCTTCCGGGTAGCATCCCGATAGTTGGCTGCGATTGCCCGATTCGAATGCAATTACATACAGGAAGCCGTTGCGTACGGCAATCGCTCTGGGGTCCTGAGCATTTATAGCAAGGTGATCGTAGACGGTGCGCGATTCGACATCGATCACTGCAATGCGGTTCGACGGTCCGAGCGCGACATATGCCTTAGTTGAGTCGGCAAAGGCAATTCCAACTGGTTCGTCGAAGTTTGTTTGCAGCGAGTTCTCGTCAACGTCTTGAATGGTCGCGATGATCTGATGGTAGAACAGGCTTCCAGGATCGGTATCAATGACGCTGATCGTGTCGGAAATGTGGTTTGCTACCCAGATTTCCCTACCGTCGGGACGTATCGCCAAGGCAACAGGATCTACTCCGACATTTATTCGAAACACAACGCTTGAAGTCTCTGCATCGATTACGTCAACAGTGTCTGCGGGCGTATTTACCGCATAGACAAGACCTTCCAGCAAGACTATTGGATTGGAATGCGGACTCGCAAAGGTGGGGTGCCCCAGATCGTCGCTCACCTCGAGCTGTATGCCCAGATTAGATTCGGAGCTGATCAATGGCGTCGAAATCAGCGCTAGTGCTACGCAAGTAGCTAACGCTGAAGAAGCCTTCGTCGAAGAAAGCATGGTGTCTGCCAGCGAATGCAGGATCGAATTTGCTCCAGCAAATTGCATGTTGTCAAAGCAGTTCGCGAATCGGTAGATTGGCGAATTGAAATATAGAAACGCCCCAAGTATGTTATGAGATTGACAAACATTTGTGAAGCATTCGACTAGGCTATGAGCTTTAACGGAGTCGAGACTCACCCTTAGACATCAAGTGGAAAGAGCCAAAGGCATAATTGACCCATTGCGAAGCATTCCAACTGTGAACCACATGTTGCCATTGCATGAAATCGTTGTTCTTGACCTAACTATTGCGCGTGCAGGGCCGACTGCAGTCCGACTTCTAACCGATTGGGGCGCAAATGTGATAAAGGTGGAAGCGCCACCTCGTGCGACACGTCCGATTACCGGTAGCAGAGATGGTCCAGACGATCAAAACCTACATCGCAACAAACGCAGCATTTGCATTAATCTCAAATCGGACAAGGGATATGAGACCTTTTTGGAGTTAGTTCGACAAGCAGATGTGCTTGTCGAGAATTTTCGCGCACCAGTGAAGCACAAGCTGGGAATTGACTATGAAACTCTCCAAAATGTAAATCAACGATTGATTTATGCCAGCATTTCGGGATTTGGGCAGACTGGACCATACAGCGAACGAGGAGGAGTAGATCAAATTGTGCAGGGCATGTCTGGTCTCATGTCAATTACAGGCCACAAGGACCAAGGTCCTGTGAGGGTCGGGATTGCGATTAGCGATACGACCGCCGGAATGTTTCTAGGTCAAGGAATACTACTTGCACTGCTGCAACGAGAGAAAACGGGCAAGGGTCAATGGGTGCATACCTCCTTGTTGGAGAGCATGCTATGCAAGCTGGACTTTCAGGGAGCACGATATACGATGCGGGGAGAGGTTCCTGAACAGAGGGGCAACGATCATCCGACCATCTTTCCTATGGGTACGTTCCAATGCAAAGATGGCTTCGTGAACATAGCCGCTCCATCGCAACCGATGTGGGAGGCCTTCCTGGATGCAATTGACGACAGTAAATTGCGAACCATTGAGAATTACGGGTCAGTCCGTGGCCGCAACCAATTCCGGGAAGAACTGAAGCACGATATCGAGCAAGCGTTGGCTCCGTTTGAAGTGGAAGAACTTGTGGATAGGCTAAACGCCGTCGGAGTGCCTTGCGGTCCAGTGAACTCTGTTCGCGAGGGCTTTGAAAACCCTCAATCGCAGCACTTGAAAATGACCAAGACGGCTTCGCACCATCGACTGGGTGACATCGAGCTAATCCGATCGCCCATCGCGATGTCCGAAAATCCTCACACTGGTCGTTTCAAGCGAGCAGCACCAGATCTTGGTGAGCACTCTAGGGAAATTCTCGTTGAATTTGGTATTGACGATCAACGTATAGAAAGCCTCATCGAATCTGGCGCCGTCTGGACCTAGTTACGAGGTAAGAGCTGCCACGACGGCTTCAATGCATTGGTCTGCCTTTGCTTTCATCTCTTCGTCTGTTGTTCCCTGAATGGGATGTGGCACGAACACACATTGTGCATCACTCATGCCCAACGCCTGAGCCTGAGTCTCTGCCGCGCTCCTGAATTCCGTGGATGCAATGCTTACTGCAGGCGTCCCTTGGATTTCAAACCATACCGTGTCATGCAAACTGCACGTGGTACAGGACCCTCAGTCAGCTAACGCTTCTACCACAAGGTCGCAGTCGGATTGAATTTGTTCACGTAGTTCGACTGGAGCGGGTTTGGTAAACGTGGGCTTGGAGTATCGTGCAATGTCAAGTGCGGGATGTCGTTCCCGCAACAGTTCCTCAAGTCTGTCGAGCAGAACATTTCCTCTGGGCTTTGCAATGTCAAGGAGCGCGATGCGTCCAGTTAGCGAATCTTGGCGCGCGGAAACTGCTCGCACAACCGGCGTGCGTTCGTCTGTGGGGTCAAGAATTGTCGTCATCGGGTGAATACCTCCAACTTTAGGGCTAACAATATACATTGGAAGCGTACCAATGTTTCTCATTCAAGCCAAACTAGTCCTCAATTTTTTGTGATGTCGGGATGGACCCCATGGACCCGCTTGCCCAACCGTGGAATGCTGCTGTGAACATTCCTGCTTCTGATCCAGCGAGCACTATATGAATTTTGTCCGAAGACGCAAACTTCGGTATTAATCGATTAAGTTCTTTTTCGTCCATGTTAGCGGCATTGCCGCGTGGAATGCCCACGGTGTGCTCGTCATTTTCTACTAGTTCTCTTAGGGGAACCGCGGATGCAGCCTGAATTTGATCGCGGACTTCGTTCTTGGTCCAGGAATCCTGGTGGAATGTGTCTGCATGTTCCGGGCTGACGACAAGCAACGCATCGCCTGTTCGATGTGATCTGACGTGGTGCTGTGCGCGTAGCGATAGGCCAAAGCTATTGGCCAAGTGTCTTCCGTTGTGTGAGGATTGGTCAACTATGAGAGTGGGACCGCCTGACATTGCGAACAATGTGACGACAGAATCGCTTGCGTCAAATCCTCGTTCGACATGCAGCGGCGTCCAGGGACTGCGCTCCTCCCACTCGGCGAAACACATCGTGAATTTCATAGGACTGCCAAACGTCGATCTCTCGGTGCCACCCGGTCGCGCGCCTCCAATGTTTCGCATTGCCAATCTCAATGCGCGCCCAATGGAGGCGTTGGCTCGGTTTCCCTGGCCAAGCGCAGACATTCCCATCTGCATGTTGAGCTTGTGCCGAATTGGACCATTCACGACCATAACGGGCGAGGCACCCATGGTCGTTGCAAAAACTCCATGGCCGTTGAATTCGTTGGAACAAACTGCTTCCAACGCCGCAATAACCACAGGAAGATATTCAGGTTTACACCCTGCTAACACGGCATTTATGGCTACTTTCTCTACTGTTGCTGGAGCTAGATTTGGAGGTACTGTAGCAACGACTTCTTGTGCGTCCCGACGGGTTCCACGCAGCATTTTCAAGACACGACTCGGCGTGGGAGGAACGACTGGAAGACCATCGGTAAAACCTTGGTCAAACATGAATTCGTGCACGTCATCCTGTGCACCTATCTCAATTCGACGAGCTCGAATCGGGTTGTTTTCGGATTCGGCTCGAAGTCGCTCTCCAATCACGGGATCTTGGGTCAAGGATCCACAGCCAGGTCGCCATTCAGGGAGTTCGTTCCATGCAATGTGGGTCTTAGGAAAGTGCTGAGCGAAAAACGACTGCCATTCGTTTCGATCAAATCCAACTAGTCGGCCCGTCTCCGAACCCCTTTCGTCGCTGAGTATCACCAATGGCACGGTTTCTACGTCATACGCAAATGACACTTTGAGTATAGAGTCGTCAAGTATGGGCATTTTGGGTTGGAAACGCTTGTCAAGTAGAAGGTTACCGTCGGTAGTCTGTCCCAATGCAAGTACTTGAATCGAATCAGTATTTGCCAGAGCATCGATGATCGGAAATACAAGGTTGCACGTGGGACAATCTTCTTTGAGGAAACAAAGCAGTGCAGCTTTGCCTGTGGGAAAGGAGTGCTCGTTTCCTTGCAGGTCCTGCAACAGGAAGTCGGGCAGGGAAGGCTGGTTCACTTCAGTGAACTTCGGCTTGTTTGCCCCAAGCACGCTTAAGCGCGTCAAAGTCGAACCCCGGTTGCTGGGAAGCCTCGATCACCACTCGTTCCACGCGTGCTATTCGAGAAGCAGCAGCAGGTACATCACTAGCAGCTTCCACTGGTATAACTACAGCGCCGTGCTGGTCCGCATGTATCAAGTCTCCGTCACTCACTTCCATGCCAGCAACGTTAACTTTGTCCCCAAACCCTACAACATGCACAAAAGCGTGCGACGGTCCTATACGGTCAGCGAGCATTTGAAATCCCTCAGCGGCATCTGGGACGTCCCTAACGCTTCCATCCGTAATAACTCCCAGACAGCCCAATCCGAAATGGATATTGCTATTCACCTCTCCCCAAAAAGCGCCGTAACCCTTTGATTCTGCGTCGAGATCCTGAATCACAACGATAGATGGTTTGGGACCGCTGTCGATGTATCCATAGTATCCCTGGCTTAACTGCCGCGCATCGGCACCGCGAACTTGGGAAGGTTCCCTCGCCTTGATCGTCGCAGTCCTGGCGAATCCGACCATGCTGCCCAGTTCTGGTCTAGTGCAAACCAGCGGCTCAGTCGTGTAGCCGAATCCTCGTCTGTCGGGAACCACCGCTTCCAGAGCATTGCATACTGTTGGTGTATCTAGTTCACGAAGTTGTTGTAGCAGTGTTTCATCGACTTTGGACATATGTGTCTTTCTCGTCTAAAGCGGGGTAGCGCATATTAGCAATTTAATCGATCAACAATCCTAACGTTGTTGGTCGATTGTGCACCTTTGCATCCTGCATGTTCGACAGATGGCATTCAATATAATGTCGGCTAGGTGCGACCTTGAGAACTTGGTTAGAACTTCAACTTTATAGCGTTGTCTCAACGTGCACAAGAGACGAGGCGACCAAGCAGTCAAGTCGGGCGGGTGTTTAGCTCAGTTTGGGAGAGCGATGGCCTTACAAGCCATAGGTCGTAGGTTCGATCCCTACAACACCCACCAAAACTTGCAATAACGTCGGAGCGGTAGTTCAGTCGGTTTAGAATACTAGCCTGTCACGCTAGGGGTCGCGGGTTCGAGTCCCGTCCGCTCCGCCATTCTTAATCTGCCACCATTGAGGCTTGCTCGAGCTCAATGCTGTTTAGCCTCACATCCACTCCAACCACAGCCCATGTGGTGACGCCCTAGCCAGTAGTTGGCGCTCAGCTGCAGAACCTGCGCTATAACGGGTGAGCACTAGTTCGTACTGTCCAATTGCGCTCCCTTCCAATTCTATGTGCCAAATGGGACGGTGTTTGCTGAAACGAGAGAGCAGGGGGGCAATGGCACTGCGAGTCGCTTCTGAAAACTGATAGGCAGAAATGGTCGAATAGACCGCAACTGCGTGTTTTTGCGTCGCGCACCCAATGGCCTCGGGTAGTCGCTCGGTGACATCACCCTCAAGTATGCTTGCAGGAAACTGCTTGAATTCCTCGATAGCAGCGAGTAGGCGGCTATGGTGATAGGCATGTTCCGGCCAGACTAGAGCACGCAGCCATTTGACGGAATCGATGTCCATGGCATCCACGGGAGCGATATCAATACCGATCCGACAACCAACTTCAATTTCGGTTTCCAACTTAAATAACTGATTTCCTTGAATTTCTGTACAAATGCGAACTTTCGAGAGGGGGTTTCCCCACTTCAAAGCCGCTTTGTTGGAATGATTGTATGAGTAGCGGTAGCGATGGAAATTCAGATTTAGTCCTGCGCTTGCACCTAGATCAATCAAGTGAAGAGGTGCACATTTAGATTCGCGAGAAACGATAGAGAAAGCGGGAAGCAGACAACTGCATCTGCTCACGACATTCGTCTGAACCCTTCGTTTTTGCATCAAATCAACTAGCTCTTCGCGATGGGTTAGACAGAATTCGCGAAAAGCGGAGGCGACCGACCCAGACTGCCGCTTACCCTCGGAGAGAATGGGGTAGTACTCGCGCAACGGATGATGCACCCCTGTCATTAACAGGTACTGTACTGAAGCAAACAGCAAGTTAGGGCAAGGCTGCAACTTTGGGCAGTGTCTTGCAATCTCGAGCAGGTCAGATGAGCGTGACACCATACGAGCGAGCTCAACATACATAGGTGATTCGAGATCTACCGCCTCTGTGGTTGCGAATTTGCCGAATTGTTTGCTGAGGACTGTAAGGTCGTTGTACTTGGGCATTCTCAATCGCGCGTCAAAGTAATCCGAATACAAACACCTAAAAATTGCCAAGCTTGCGGTGTAACCAACAATTATGGATGATTGAAGCTTATGGTCGATTTCCACCGAGGTCCTAGTATCTAGCTCAAATGCCTTTGGTGACCGATTTATGCGAATCAACCTGCGATTACGACTGTAAAAAAATTTTGCATTTGCAGAAGATTGGTACGTGCATGAGTGTGGACGGTAGATTTCGTACATCTACAGATTGCACCAAAATCGGATGCAGGAATTTTCTCACTGGGTGCGGACTTAGCAGAGGAAGAGTCTACGAGCGTGCATGCGTTACGGTAAATTGATAGAAAATGAAGAAAGTCTGTAGAATAAGCTTGAAGGAGCTAGTAAAATATGTCAACGACAATTTAACATAGAGCTAGATGGTTGTTACTTCACATTCACGAGGTAACAGGCGTTCTCTTGGAGCTTGCCTCAGTGGTCATCACGTGGAATTGCAATCCATCGCATATGAACAGAATTGGCAGAGAATGGAGAACAGCTGCAACGTTCTTCAGTCTAATCTCACACAAGGGCTTCTATGAAAGAAGGAATTAAGAGGAACAGGAATGGAGGTTCCCAATGAATCGTAAGACACCTTTGCATGCTCGTCGCATCAGTCTTTGGACGACAGTGACAGGTTTTGCATGCGTCGCTGTTCTCGGACTAGGAATGCCGATAGGTGCACAGGAATCCGAAACCGTTGACGAAGATATCGAAGAGATCATCGTAACTGGATCTCGGATATTGCGTAACGACATGGAGAGTTCCAGTCCGTTGGTGCAAATCGAAAGTACCGAATTCGAGTACCAAGGAACTGTGCGTGTTGAAGACATGCTGCGAAATCTTCCGCAGGTATGGTCAAAGCAAAATACAGGGCAGTCGAACGGTGCGACTGGAACGGCTACGGTAGATTTGCGTAACTTAGGCAGTGTACGCACTCTAGTGCTAATGAACGGTCGCCGAATGCCAGCGGGATCGCCAATTGGTACTCCTGTTGACATTAATCAGATACCGGGCGCACTCATTGACAGAGTCGAAATCCTTACTGGCGGGGCATCGGCTACCTACGGATCGGATGCCGTTGCCGGGGTCATTAACTTCATCCTAAAGGATTGGAACGAAGGCATCGTGTTCGATTTTCAGCAAAGTGCCTACAACCACATCAATAGCGATGACGATATGCAAGACATCGTAACTGCGAGTGGTTTCGACTTGCCGTCCGACAACGTAACCGACGGACAGATGACCCAAGCATCGCTACTGATGGGCGGCAATATCGACGACGGAAGAGGAAATATCACTCTCTATGCGACGTACCGGGACATCAAGGCCGTTAGGCAAGCAAGTCGCGACTACAGTGCGTGTGCGTTAAACAACGAAGCCGACGGATGCTGGGGTTCCAGCACAATACCCGAAGGACGATTTACCAATTTCGCAGGTGGACCCATTGCGTTTGACTACAAAGTTGACGGGACCCAGTTCGTACCCCGTGCCGGGACGCTATTCAACTACGGACCATTGAATTATTTTCAAAGACCCGACGAACGCTATGCTTTTGGTGCGTTTGGCACGTATCAAACAACTGATTGGTCTGAGGTCTACGTGGAACTCATGTTCATGGATGACCGATCCGTTTCGCAAATTGCACCATCTGGAGCCTTCTTTGTCACGAGCTCGTTGAGCTGCGCCAATCCCTTCCTGAGTGATCAACAATATAACCTGCTCACTCAGGGTCGACTCTCGCCCGATCAACAGACAGAGCTCGACGAAGTACTCGCAGGATTGGCTGACGATGCTGCGCGAGACGCCTACTTGGACTCGGCATTCTGTCAAAACCGAGAAGACGATTTCATCGATGTCTACATTGGTCGACGAAATATCGAAGGTGGACCACGGAGGCAGGACCTGCGACACACAAATTTCCGGATTGTTGCGGGATCTCAAGGCGAGATCAATGAGTATTGGAGATACGACGGATTTGTGCAACGGTCGGTCGTAAGCATGGAGAACACTTACCAAAACGATTTGGGTACGACGAAGATCATTCGGGCTTTGGATGCACTGTTTGACGACGGTGGCAACGTGGTCTGCCGTTCCGCCTTGAATGGCGTAGATCCGAATTGCGTTCCGTGGAACATATTCGATTCAGATGGCGTGACTCAAGACATGATCGACTACCTAGTACTGCCATTGTTTGCACGAGGAACCACCGAACAGGAAGTACTCTCAGCATATGTTCAAGGGGATATGGCGCAATATGGATGGCAAGTGCCAAGTTCTAGTCGTGGTGTAGATTTGGTCTTGGGATTCGAAACTCGATCAGAACGCATGACGTTTGATCCCGATGAGGGTTATCGCAACGGAGAGGGAGCCGGGCAGGGTGGCGCGACCAATCCCGTAGCTGGCGAGTATGACGTAATTGAGTTGTTCGGCGAAGCCAACATTCCTCTAATTGAAGGTCGAGACAACATGGAAGAAGTCATGCTTGAATCGGCCTACAGGTTCTCGGACTATTCAACTGGTCATACCACGCACACCTGGGGCTTGCGGTTGAGCTGGGCGATTGACGATCAGCTTCGCTTCAGGGGAAGTATCCAGCGTGCAGTCCGTGCAGCCAACATTCGTGAGCTGTTTACGCCGCAAGGATTCAATCTCTTTGACATGGACGAAGATCCATGTGGAGGTCCCGTTACTAATGGAACCACCAATGCTGGACGTACTCTGCAAGAGTGTCAGCGAAGCGGCGTCACCGCCTCTCAATTTGGAAACATACAGCACTCTCCTGCAGGGCAATACAACTTCCTGCAGGGTGGAAATCCCGATGTCAGCCCAGAAGAATCTGACACATTAACGGTTGGAGCTGTATGGAACCCCTATTTCGAGCCTGAGTTGAGCATGGCGATGGATATCTACAACGTGAGAATAGAACAGGGCATTTCCATCTTGACGCCGGAATTCATTCTCAATGAGTGCTTGGATGGAGACGACGGCCAATGCCAATTGGTGAACAGAAGTTCCGCACGGGGAGACCTGTGGATCGGTTCCGACGTATCGTCAAGCGGTCACATTGTTGCTTTGAATGACAATTTGGCAGTCGAGGAAGTTACAGGAATCGATGCCATTGTGGACTACTCGTTTTCGTTGGATCGAATTGGAACTATCGATATTCACAACGTATTTGGTCTGCTGCTGCAATGGGATCAGCAAGAACTCTCTTCTGCGCCAGTCGAAGACTGCTTGGGCGTATGGGGAGGCGTATGCGGCTATCCGGTTCCTAATGTACGTAACAACTTGCGCGTAACCGTCGACACCTTGTACGAACCATTGGTAGTAACTGCCATGTGGCGTTACACTGGCGAGATGGATCAGCACGGTGGTGGCGTTACCTTAGATGCAGTGCACTACATAGACACGGCTGGAGTCTACACGGTCAACGAGACTACGAAGATTCGTGCCGGCGTGAACAATGTTCTTGATGTAGATCCTCCAATTGCTGGAAACGGGGCTGGACCTTCAATTTCTGGCAATGGAAACGTATTTCCTGGAGCCTACGACGCATTGGGCAGATATTGGTACTTAGCTGTCAAAGTCACTCTATAGTTCACTGAATTCTTACATGCCGAGCGGCGTGAGGCCCCAGAGTCTCGCGCCGCTCTTCTATTTGGATCGTTACATTAAAACTGCCCAATTCCGTAAACTTACCTCTAACGGTTAGGACTGCGAGCAAGCAAACTGCCTTCCACATTCGCCTCCTCGGCGCTTGAGCGTGCCAGGGAAATCTATCCAAAAATCATTGAGAACGGCGATGCTATAGATCGGGAACGGGAACTACCTACGGAGTTGGCACAGCAACTCAAGGACCATGGAATCTTTCGATTGTTGGTGCCACGATCGATGGGCGGCGAGGAATTGGACTTTCCTGAGTATCTCGATGTAGTAAGACTGATTTCTCATGCCGACGGCAGCACAGGCTGGTGCGTGAACCAAGGAGCGGTGTTTGCAACGCATGCTGGTCGTGCGAAACCACGGCTTGCAAGAGAAGTTTGGGGGCATCCCAACGGCGTTGTTGGAAATGGTCCGCCAAGCGGAGCAAGATATGAAAAGTTACCTGATGGCTATCGCCTAACCGGTCGATGGAACTTTTCTAGCGGTTGCAGGCACTCCAATTGGCTCGCTGCTGTCGCCGGAGGTTCGGACGGTGAGCCGACACTGTTGCATTTCATACCCAAAGAGGAACTCAGGCTCGTGGACGTTTGGCAAGTAAATGGGCTACGCGGAACAGGAAGCTTCAGCTTTGAGGCGGACGACCACTTTGTACCTTCAGACCGAGCGATGCGCTTGGATACTGACCCGGTCGAAAGCGGACCACTTTACGTTATTCCTCAAGGGCTGCTTTTTGCTTGCGGTTTCGCGTGTGTAGCACTTGGCGTGGCGCGATCAGCAATCGACGGCGTGATTAACCTCGCAATGGCCAAAAAGGCGCAATTCTCCCGGAATACCCTTGCACAAGATCCTAACGTCCAAACGAAAATAGGTCACGCTGAGGGATTGTGGAACGGGGCAAAGTCAATGTTGTATGACATTGTGAATCAAGTATGGGACAACGTCTGCCTCAGTGGCGAGATTAAACTTGACGATCGAATACGATTGCGGTTGGCTGGCACACATGCGATACGGCAGTCAGCGGACATTGTGGACATTGTCTACAACTTGAGTGGTTCTACGGCCATATTTGAATCAACTGGCATTCAGCGGAAATTTCAAGACATTCACGTTATCACGCAGCAAATTCAGGGCCGAGAGGCGCACTATCAAACAGTTGGGAAACACTTACTTGGCCAAGATCCTACCGGTGGCGTGTTTTAGGTAATGCTTTTCTACCGTTAACCGATTTCACGACCTTGATCCAACCGCCAAGGGACTTGGTTGTTCAAAGTTCCTCTGCAAGTTCCTTTTCGACCAAAGTAAGAATGTCGCGCATTCCTTCAAGTCGCTTCTCATCAGTTTCCCAGTGCTTGGCGATTTTCATGTAAATCGACGCCTCTTCAAAGTCACCGAGTTGGCGATAGGTCTCGCCCAAGTGGAAGTTAACGCGTGCAGACCACGGTGCGTGCCTATGGGCGACACGCAGATAATTCTTGGCGTCGCCAGCACGGCCCTCGTTAAGGTAGAGAATTCCCAAGCCGAATGCTGCATCGACGCGCAGATGATCGATTTGCAATGCTCTCCTATAGAGCTGCTGGGCTTCGTCAAGCAATGAATTGCATGAACTGTCTTGCAGCTCGACACATAGTCGAATAAGCGCTGAGGCTTTGGTCACGTTGGTTTCTGCGGCATTTGGATTGAGTCGGTAGGCTAGATCCGCGTAGCCCTTCGACAATTGCGCATCACTTCTAGTCACCTCTGACAACGCAGCTAGGACGGCGTAGTTGTTGGGTCGCAATCGATTGAGTCTAGCGAGAATGTAGTGTGCACGGTCTATATTGAACTCGGCCAAGGAATTCGCGAGAAGCATGTAACGACCAACCAGATCCAGGCAGTCGTTTTCCTGCACGGCGATTCCGGCGCCTTCGAACTCGAAGCGAATTTCCGGTTGGTCTACTGTTAGATAGTCGTAGAGTGCATTGTCCAGTGCTCTTTCGTCCTTTTGCGCGATGGACATATACGCGGATATGGCGTTTTCTCCGGAATTGGTGCGCTCGAGCAACATATTGATTCGGTCGAACGGGTGTTCCTCGTCATTTGCAGGAATGCCATGTACCAAGTAATGGACCAAAGCCCACGCCGCGTCGTACTGTAGGCGAAGATCCTCTGCATCTGAATGAATGATGTCGAAGTCGAGAATGTCCTCCCAATTGTTGTGTTTGGTTTCCAAGAAGGAGACCAGCACGCGACGTCGATCGATCGCACCCACGCTGGCGTGGTTGGCTCCGACCAATTTCAGAGTGGAGAAATACTGGGCTAGTCCCTCTTCAAGCCAACGAGGAGCAGGGCGTTCAAGTCGAGATCGTATGATGTAGTGAGCATACTCGTGGAATGGCACGTGCATGTAGTTCTTGCGGCGCACATTGGCAGCGAGCAGAAGCTTGTGTTCCTGAAAGGAGGGCTGCATGATCCCAATGAATTTCGACAGTTTGAATTCGCGTACAAACTCACGAGAATTGCGGAACAACACAATTGTTGTGGACGAACCCTGAAGAGCATTCGGTGCCATGACGGCACTGGTTGCATAGTGAAATGACAACAGGTCTTGGGTTATTTGTAGCGCGTCTCGTTTCTTTAGATCCGTGTAAACGGTAAAGAAGGGGGTTTCGTACTCGCACCAGGATCTAGATAGGATTGATGCATATGACGAAAGAGAAACAAACGTCAAACACAACAACAAGAACAATCTTAGCCTCCAGTTTGGTATTGCTACTGTCAATTGTCTCCGCGTCAAGTAGCGATGAAGCACCTGTGGAACTCTTTCCCGCACTAACATGTGAAGCAGATGCAATGGTTGGATTGCATGACGTTCTCGAAGAGGTCTCACCGATTGAATCATACGAAACCTACGAAATTCCGGCATCACGATTCAATCTGTTTGAAAACTTGACGTTTCGGGACTTGTTGGGAGACGAGGACGTTGACTTGTACCTGTCATTTCAAGCCGAGGATTCGTCAGATGTTCACGAGTATACATGCACGAAGATCAAGGGACTTGGTAGCCGAAAGGGCTATAGTTGCGTCAATAGCCCGCCAACTGATTTGCTCACGATAGACCCCACTTCGTTGCGATTTACACGTGCTTCAGCAGGAGCGTGGACGCTGTATACGGCTTCAGAACTTGGAAGGAGCACTACTCTGTTTGTTGAGAAGGGAACCTGCAATCTTGCCAACCCGGAGCAGCCCTATGAGCAAGAATGACGCCACTGCGTCCCATTGGATAAGGGCAGCAGATTCAGTGAGTCTAGTGCTTTAGCCTAGTGATAACAAATCAAGGAGTCGATGGCATGCGAACAGCGCGAGTACACAGCCGTGGCTTCACTCCCACTCAGATCGAGAGCTGACCTGGCTGACAGTTAGGTAGCCGCAGTACGTCTTAGAGCAAATCTCGACAGAGAGGGCCTACAATCCTAGTCGAGATTTTGCTTTATCTCCACGTTCTTGGATTTCTTGAGCTTTATCTTTCCCTCCGGCAACATTGAATCCGCTTTCAGTTTTACCTTCTTACTAGCATCTGAAGAGTCAATCTTGACTCTCTTTACCAATTTGGTCTTGCTTTTGGTCGAATCGACTTTTGTCTTTAGGACTGTAGGTGTTTCAGCGACACCCTCGGTAGCATTGGCTTGAGCCTCCACTTCGTCAAGAATCGCGGCTACGTCTTTGTCGAGCTCGTTTGAATTCGATGTGTCAATATCCTTCTCGGATGTAATCTCGATGGTTTCGATTATTTGAATCTTATCGGTGGCAGAGAGAGTTGGGGTTTCGACCGTGTTCTCTTTCGCCTGTACGGCAATGCAGGCA
The DNA here is from genome assembly GCA_965205545.1 of Candidatus Azotimanducaceae bacterium. Classification (GTDB taxonomy): domain Bacteria; phylum Pseudomonadota; class Gammaproteobacteria; order Pseudomonadales; family Azotimanducaceae; genus Bin55. The sequence continues at coordinate 422,718 of OZ242170.1, forward strand.
AAGGAGATAGCACCGACAAACAATGGAATTGCGCGTAATGTTTTCATTGATGAGCCTTGTGATTCAGGCCAAAAAAATATCGTAGCACAAGTTATATCAACGCCGACATCCTTGCTGCACAATAAGTTTTTGGCAAGTCCTGCTGCGATGAGCGGCGTGCAATTCCGCACAGTTAGATCATCAATTGAGGAGCAATCGATTCACAACGATTTCTGCACATCGCCGGACTTCTGAATCACCAATGGGTACAACGCCATTCTCCGCCAGAACAAGCCCCTCGGAGGACAATTGCACTCTGTGTTTCAATGCCAAAGCCTCAATGCCTTTCGCGAGCTTGTACGAACCCCGGGATGACGATTTGCCAGGGAGTTCAATGACTCCAACTGCTCCTTGAGTAGCAAGGGCTTCATAAAGCATCGAGACACTGTCACTAGTAACCCAAGTAGCCGAACTTGAGGCCAGTAGTTCTGTTAGATAATCTGGGCCGGTTTCTTGCCAAGGCCTAGCGACTACACGCTCGTGAGTCTGCAATCGTTGCAGCATTGAAGAAGGAGTTCGTCGGGAATCGCAAATCGTCCAGTGCTTGTCTGGGTTTTGCTTGACAATTGCCTCCACTAGAGCAGTAATCTCCTCGATGTTCCAGATGAAATGTCGGCTTTCTCCGCCAAGAAGTATTGCTCCAATTGAGGAATCGGTTTCTCTGTCGATACTTGGGCTCAACACGCCCTCTGTAAAGCAGACATTGCCATAGCTTGCGCAGGTGTCGTGCTGTGGAACCAGAATCAGATCAAAAAATATTGCTGGTAACGTTGGCTTCATGAGGAGGATACTTCTGCCGCCGAAGACCAAGCGTGACCTCAAAACCTGCAGGTGCGTTGCATGACCAGCACCAACGATCAAATCGGGAAGCGGCAACTGGCATTGCTCCTGCAGATTTGAATTGCTATTAAGCATATGTGTGTCCAACTCAATAGAAGGTTGGAGCGTGAGTCCTTGGATCAAACCAAGAGTCTGTTTTTCGTGCCCCTTCTTGCCATCGGTGAAGCACCAAAGCACCGCTGTGGTTTTCTTCGTTTTCATGGCAAATTGTGTTCTCGACCCCTGTCCAATAGGTCACATTCAACCAATTCTAGAGTTTTGCGAACAGTTAGAATCGTTGCTTTCCTTCCCATGATCGAACCATGACATTGTCTTTGCGAAATCGCCGCGATGCCGTTTTCGGGGCGGGGTCGCCACTTTTCTATGCTGAGCCACTTCACATAGTGAGCGGACAAGGCGTGAAATTGCGAGACGGTAGTGGGCAAGAATATGTCGACATGTACAACAATGTTCCATGTGTGGGACATTGTCACCCTCATGTAGTTGACGCGATCCAGAGCCAAGTGGGTCGGCTCAACGTTCACAATCGCTATTTGCACGAAGCAATCATCGACTACGGTGAGCGCTTGATTGGCAAGCACTCGGCTCGCATTGAGAACGTTGTGTTTTCATGTACTGGTACGGAAGCCAATGAAGTAGCTCTGCAAATGGCAAAGACCTCGACCGGCGGTCGAGGTTTTGTGTGCACAGATGCTGCATATCACGGTAACAGCAACGAAGTTCGCAAGCTAAATCGTCCTAACGACCCGCACGGCGAGTACCGGTCCATTCCATTTCCTGAGACATACAGGTGTGAGGCGTCACATCCACTTGACTACTTTATCGATCATTTGAATGCAACTATTGCGAGCTTCGCTAAAGACACCATCCCATTTGCTGGAATGGTGATTTGTCCCATTCTTGCAAACGAAGGCTTGCCAAACATCCCTACAGGATTCATGCAGATGGCGACCGACATCGTTCACAAACATGGAGGCTTGGTAATAGCTGACGAGGTACAGGCAGGGCTGTGCCGGACCGGCGAATGGTGGGGTTATGAATCGGAAGGGTTTTGTCCCGACATTGTTTCTATGGGAAAGCCTCTCGGCGCAGGAATTCCCTTAGCTGCGACCGGCGCTTCGCGCGCAATCGTGGAATCGTTTCGCAAGCAAACTCGTTACTTCAATACTTTTGCCTCTAGTCCGCTGCAAGCTGTGGCGGGAACGGCGGTATTGGATGTTTTGGATTCAGAAAATCTGGCAGAAAACTCGACATACGTTGGCAATTGGCTGCGACAACAGCTGCAGGAACTGCTGGGAGGCCATCCTTCAGTTGGTCAAGTGCGTGGACGTGGACTATTCATCGCAATTGAGTGGGTAAAGGATCGAATTACGAGAGAATCTGACCGTACGGGCGCTCTCGAAATGGTCGAACTGCTCAAACAGAATGGCTACCTCATAGGTGCAGCTGGCCAATTGGGAAACGTACTCAAGCTTCGTCCTCCTTTGGTATTCAACATGCAGGACGCCCAAGAATTCGTCACTACGATCAAAGAAATCTTGTAGTCGCGTTCGTTAGCCTCTGATCCCTGGACATGGCGGATTCGAAATACAGTGAAGCGGCGCACATCGCATTACGTGCATTTTCCGTTTCCCCAAAAAAGGTAGCGTTTGTCTCGCACTCAGAGAACATTTCGTTTCGCATCGATTCGCAGGGCGGCAAGACCTACGTTCTCAGGCTTCATAGGCCCACGTATCACAACTATACCGAGCTTGTGTCCGAGCAGCTCTGGACTGAAGCACTGGTCGAGGCAGGCGTTGATGTCCCTATAGCGGTTCCAACTACCGATGGACGACGCTACACACAGGTCCAATGCCCCGATGGCAAAAGGTTTGCCGGATTGCTGGAATGGGTCGAAGGTGATGAACTTGGCAGTGTCATGGAGAGGGGCGAAAACTCCGGAACCATAACTGAATCGTATCGCCTTCTTGGGCAATTGATTGCGCAACTGCACAATCATGCTGTCGAATGGGCAATCCCGCGAGGATTTTCACGACATTCCTTTGACTCGGATGGATTTATTGGTGAACAGCCTTTCTGGGGACGCTATTGGAAATCACCGATGCTCGAGAAAGCTCAGCAGGCTAATCTCTCTTCAATTCGAGCGGAAATTGAAAAAATTCTGAGTTCCTACGAACAGACGCAATCCAACTACAGTCTGATTCATGCCGATCTCCACCCACACAACGTCATTGTTCAAGGATCCCGTCTGCACATCATCGATTTCGACGATGCTGGATTTGGATGGCATGCCTACGATTTGGCAGTTGCGCTACATCGGATGAAGGACTCGTCAAACTACCTAGACGCAAAGACGTCTTTGCTAAATGGCTACAGCGACCTACGAAGCGTTAACCAAAGTAATACGCAAATGATCGAGATGTTCCACGTCGTAAGGAGTTTGGCGTCAATTGGGTGGGTGACCTCTAGACCAGAACTCCATCGGAATACACGGTCTCTTTGCCAACACTTATACAGCGATGCTGTTACTGGATTTGAACGCCTTCCCAGTCAGTAGTTGTGAAACATCACCCCGCCATGTAGGCCAATACAGTCCATGCGATTGCTGCGAGCACCGCGGCAAAGGTGGCTTGTGGAATTTGGGTCTTAACGTGGTCCATCAAGTCACAGCCAGTGCACATCGAACTTAGAACGGTAGTGTCCGAAATTGGCGAACACTGATCGCCGTAGACACTCCCATCCATGACCGCGGCGAAGCACAGTGTCATGAAAAACCACGGATGGTCGATACCTTGACTATTCGCAACCGCCCACGCCAACGGCATTGCGAGGGGAAACGCCACTGCGTATGTGCCCCAGCTAGTTCCTGTTGAAAATGCTATGACCATAGTCATGATTTGCAGCAATACTGGCAGTAAGAACCATGGAATCGCAGATCCCAGCTGCTCAACCAAGTATGTGCCGCCTCCAGTCTGCTGACTGATTCCGCCAATCGTTATTGCCAACAGCAATATGATTGATCCACCAACAACACCGCGTACACCAGTTGAGAACCCATCAATGAGCTCCCTCAGAGTCATTCCTTTAGTCAATGCCATTGCACCTGTAAGCAACAGGGCAGACCCGAAAGCCCAATGCACATTTGGCGAACCGAAGGCAATGAATGTGCCTACAGCAACAGTGATTAGAAGTACCAGAGGGAGTACAAACTCAAGGACGCTGGCGTCGTATCCCACAGGAACGGTGCTCTCGTTCATTTCCGGTAGAGCAAGAGGAGCGGCTTCGTCGGCATCCAACTTGCCAGACTCTCGAGCGCGTTCCATGGCGGCTTTCATTTTCTTGCCGAGAAAGAGCGGCTTTTCAATGCTCAATAGGAACGTACCCAAGACCGCGAAAATGGCATAGAAGCAAAACGGCACACTGGAAAAGAAGAAAGCTATTCGATCGGCTTCCGTCGCGAGAAATGCCACGCCGGAAACGAAGATAAATGCCTGCACGTAACCCGGCCATGCATTGAACGCGAGTTGGGATGCTATGGGCGAGGCCGTCGAGTCCACGATGTACGCCAACTCCTCGTGGCTGATGTTCTCCTTATCTGCAATCGGCCGAACGGTTGTTCCAACCAGAACAGTACTTACAGTTCCACCTTGGAAGAACGCGATACCCAAGAACCAGGCCACTAGCTTGGCTGTGCGTGGTCCCCGCACAACGGTCTTCGTGATCCACTCCGCGAAAGCCAAGGCTGCGCCGGATTTTGACCAAATCCCCAACAAACCACCAAGCAACCAAAGGTACAACACCAAGATCCCCGCCACACTTGTAGTCCCAAGAGCCGGTATCAAAACCGCGCCAGTTAGGTCGTATTGGCCGAGAATTAGTGCTCCAGAAACGATTCCACCAAGCAACGCAGATATTGGCTCCTTGGTTATCCAACAGAGCAACACCGCACAAAGAGCAGGAAGAAGAGACCAAAAGCCCCAATGCTTTTGGGCACGCAACCTATATGTGTGGGTTTCCCCGCTCTCGTCTGCTTGCAAAACAAATGCTTCGGTTTCTGGTATGTCTCCGACTAGTGAGTCGCTGTCCGCGTTGGCTAGGAAGGAATCGGCGGCAGCTATCGGTTCTATGACTACGGGATTGCCGCGGGACATGTAATACATTTCACCGTCGTCATTGGTCAGGACATGAAGCGTTGTACGTTCCACAGTCCACTTCGGTTCAACCATCAGACCTACGACAAGCGAAAGCACCATTAGGAACGCGAAGACACTTAAGTTTATGAGTGCGCCACGAGAGAAAGGAATTGTTCGAAAGGGCATATGGATCAAGCTCGCTGCTGTGGTCTGAGCAGACCAAGGGGATTTTCCATTGTACGAACCAACATTAAAATAGTGGTCTTCCTTACATCTACTTCATGGCACTCTATGGCAGCATCTGTGAACTTTGCTCCCACTGAACAAATTGACGAATTAATTGATGAATTCAGTGTAGACCAGGACTACGGTCACTACTCCGATGAAGACCAGGGTACTTGGCGTATCGCCATGGGTGAATTGGAATCGGTGTTGGTAAATAACACCGCAGTTGACTATGTCCATGCATTTCATGCAACCGGCATGTCTCCGGACAGGATCCCAACGCTTGAGTGCGTGAATAAAGCCCTCAATGAAGTTGGCTGGAGAGCAATCGTCGTGGATGGCTTCATTCCGCCAGACGTGTTCATGGCGCTCCAAGCAAATTCCATTCTTCCCATCTCGCGGCCGATTCGTGCGCGCAGTCAGCTAGGCTATACGCCCATTCCGGACATCATTCATGAGGCGGCTGGGCACTTGCCCATGCTGTCTTGTCCAGAGTATCGAGTCTTCTTGCAGCGACTAGGGGAAATTGGAGCTAGTACGCATTTGAATGACACGGACATGAAACTCTACAACCTTCAGAAGCATCTTGCCGAACTGCACGCGATAGAAGGGGTTGATCCGCAGAAAGTATTCGATGCACAACGGGCCGTTGCCGATGCCGCAGACGCAGCGAGGGACGAAGATGTTTCGCCGGCTCGTCGCGTTGCACGATTTCATTGGTGGACGGTGGAATATGGGTTGATTGGTCCTAATCACGATATCTACGGGGCCGGACTATTGTCTTCCGTAGCGGAGGCCCGCGATTTTCGAGATGCCGACCACGTTAGGCTGACTGTCGATTGCAGCAATAAACCATTCGAGATTGACCATGTTCAACCACGCTACTTTGTTGCGGATTCTTGGACACACCTGATGGATGAGGTCGAAGCTCTTGCGGTCAGTGTGGCGAACTAAACCGTTCCCATTGGAAACTCCTGGCGTCTGGCAAGGTTATTGCACGACGACTCGCGTTGCGGTTTGGCTAAACACGTGCTTGGCGATTGCGTTATAGACATGTCCGCAATTGCTGCAATAGACAACAAAGAACCACGGCTCCCTGCTGCGACTCCGCTGCTGGCTCTCTTGGTTGGCAAAGTGCTCGATTCCTGTGATTCCGCATTCCGGACACTTTGGTTCTGCTGCGTTCTTTGATTTGTCTTCGGTCATGGTTGGTGCAACCTGTGCTGCTACATTGATCACTACGAACGATTCGTGCAAGTATAGGCACAGATCCGATGCGTGCGATCAGATTCTGTTGAGTTGTGGATTTGACCAACTGTCTAATTAGTACCATTGCCCAACTGATGCGACTGCGCACCCCGTGTCTCTCTAATGTTCGGCAAATGGAGCTCCAAGTTTGAGCAGTAAAGAATTCAACGTCATCGGGCTTGTAGGTCGCCATGACAAGCCAATAATCGTTGACTCGCTCCAGACTGTCTACGATACCTTGCGCTCTGCGAATCGAACGGTTCGCATAGAAAGGCGGACTGCCGAGCTTATGACCGTATCCGGAGATGAGCATATCGCCCGCAAGGATCTAGGTGAGTGCGACCTTGTTGTCGTGGTTGGAGGGGATGGCAGCATGCTTGGTGTCGCTAGAGATTTGGCACACACCAAGGTTCCGGTATTAGGGGTCAATCGTGGAGGCCTTGGATTTCTTGCCGACATTTCCCCTGATCAGATCGAGTCTCGGCTGCGTGATGTATTGAATGGCAACTTTAGGCTCGAAGTCCACTTCTTATTGGACCACACCGTGTATAGGAACGAAAGGCCGGTGCACAGTTCGCCCGCTCTGAACGATATTGTGGTCAACTCGGGCTCCATTACGCGAATGATGGATTTCCAATTGTTTATCGATGGTGAATTCGTGTATGAGCAAAGATCCGATGGCTTGATCATATCCACGCCAACGGGCTCGACCGCCTATGCCCTTTCTGCTGGCGGTCCAATCATGCACCCTACGTTGGACGCCATTGCAATTGTCCCAATGTTTCCTCACACACTAACTTCCAGACCGTTGGTAGTAGGAGCAGATTCGCAAATCTCCGTGGTAATGACCTCGGCCAACGACTATCCGTTAGTCAGTGCGGACTCGCAGGTCTCTTATATCTTGCATCCCCGCGATGAAGTACGAATCCAAAAATCTCCTCATGGATTGAACATTGCCTATACCTCTACACATAGCTTCTACGAGGCGTGCAGAAGTAAATTGGATTGGGGATCGAGATTGGGAGGCCAGGGATTGCAATAGATTCGTCAATGGGCGCGACGCACTGAATCTAGAGCATATTTGAGAATCCGGCTATTGGCGTCTGCACGAGCACTGTCTAGTGCGAACATCTAGCCTGTTTGCCAACCTCCACTGAAGCCTCCTTGTGAATTGCAAATTCAGTTTCATGCAATTCACTTCTACTACAAAGAGGAACGTTCTTTCCCTCTTCAAACCTACCCTCTAGCGTTTCTTTCTTCGATTTAGTCGGCTCTGCCACTCTTGCAGATGGCTTTCCCGTTCAAGGCATCTTGTGCCAAGAGATGGTTGTAGTAGGGGCTATCGGTTAGCGTCGAGGCCAAGCGGAGTTGCTGGTTTTCGTCCTCTGGCCGGAAGGGCAAAAAAAGCCAAAAAAATTGATAAGTATAATAGACATATAGTTATTAAATATGATATAATATAATGTATTGACTAGATTGAATCGAAAATGGAGTGAAAATGAATTTAAGTAATGAAGAGGCCTATTCGTACCGAAACGATGACATGGTGGAGTTTCTAATTGATGCACTGACGCGTCCCCGCACTACCTGGCGACCAGGTTGGGAGTACAACCCGATAAACCTCTTGCCACACAATGCCGTTACCAATCGACCCTATAGTGGATGGAATCTATTCGTTCTCATGCTGGCGCAGTGTGATCTGAGTACAACCGAATCAGGATGGCTGACGAAGAAGCAGGCCGTTCGCTCGAATGTAGACATCCATGATCAAGCCACACCAGTGCTAATTCACTACGTCAATAGCAGCAGACAGTTGGTAGGAAGCTGGTTTGTTTACAACATGTCCCAGACCTCTGGGCTTAAAACCCAAAGAAATCGGGTGCACACCTGGAACCCTATTCGGCGTGTCGACCGGATTGTTTTCCATTCGAGAGCCAAGGTCATTCACGACTCACGTTGTCCAATTCCACATTACTTGCCATTGGAGGACAAGATTCATATGCCGGACAGAAGCCTGTTTTTTGACTCGTGCTGCTACTATCGAACTCTCCTGCACGAACTTGCACACTGGACCGGTCATGCCTCACGCTGTGATCGTGGACTTGAAGATCTGAAGTTCTGCTACGAGGATCGGGCCCGCGAGGAACTCTATGCGGAAATCGCGAGCATGCTGTTGGGTATGGAGTTAGGAATTGGTCATGATTTGGACAACCATGCCGAATACGTGAGATCCTGGGTTCGCATTCTGCGCGACAGCGAAAGGGAAATTCATAGAGCTGTTGCCACAGCTACGAAAATTCAGAGGTACATCAAGCAGTTCGACCTTATGCCGGAAAGGTTTTCTCGTAACAGAAAGGGCACCGAACTACGAGCAAATAACTTGACTGTGGATTAGCTGAACGTGAGAGGCAATATTCCTTGGGAGTGCAGGTCTGCAAATTGACGGAACGATCGGGGCGTGTCAATATCCATGTGAATACCAGGATCATCGACGATGACGTCGAAGACCTCAGAGTCAAGCTCATCAATCAACTTTCTGGCGCCCTGGTCTCCAGTCAATTCAAGTAGTCGACTGAAAAACATCGAGGGAAACCCCACGGGGTTGCCGGGTTTGCCATTGTGTTGTGGCCGAACGATTCGATCTCTTTCTTTGTAAAGCGCATTTCGAATCTCGTACAAGGTCTTGCTCGTTACAAATGGCATGTCGGCGAGACCAATAACTACCCACGGTTCGTCCAGAGCCGATTGAACTCCTGCTACAAGGCTTTGAGAAATGCCTTTGGCAGCGTTTTCAGAATATGCAACCTCATGGCGGGGCGATAGGGTAGCTTGCACTTGCCAGTCTTTGTTCCGTATAACAACAATCACTCGGTTGAACACACCGGAGTAGAGGCGACACACATAACTCAGCAGCGAGTCGGTACCAAGTTTTTCTAGACGTTTGTCTCGGCCGTACCGACGCGAGTAACCCGCAGCCAAAATAATTGCCGCGCCTTGGGCGGCAGTTTCAACCATCAAATTGAGGATACCAATTCAGATTCGCCGTCTGCACCGAGTCTAGCTAAGCCAATTTCGTTGCGAACTGCTGTAATCTCTGCCATGATCGAGATAGCTATTTCGGGGGGCGTCTTGCTGCCGATGGGAATCCCAATAGGTGCATGCAGACGTTCAAGTTGCTCGGAGCTGATATCGAGTTCAAGTAGGCGAGCTCTCCGTTTAGCGGTTGTGCGCGACGATCCCATGGCGCCGATGTAGAAGGCAGCAGTTTCGAAAGCACCCATTAGACCCATATCGTCGATTCGAGGATCGTGGGATAGGGCGACAATTGCGGATTGGGAGTCATTTGCTCTTGCGAGAATCACGTCGTCTGGCATTGCGCAGACTTTGGTTACTCCGTCAATGTCAATGTCGTCCAATCGATCTTCCCTAGGGTCGATGACAGTTACTTGATAGTCCAAGACCTGTGCAAGCTCCGCGACGTAGTTTGAAACCATTCCGGTGCCCACGATAAACAGCTGGTAGCGGGGCCCAAAGGTTTGACAGAGCAGATTGCGTTCGTGGTCAAACGAGAATGGCATGTAGCTACTTGTTGTCTCGATGGATACTTTGTTAGTCGTGAAATCAGCCCGCCGAGTAATGCACTGCCTTGCCTCCAAATGTGTTGCAATAATTGAAAAGGTTTGTGTGTTCGAGGCGCTCGGCTCGAGGGGTTCCACAACTAAGTCCAAATGTCCGCCGCAAGGAAGCCCCAGTTGTTCAGCTTCCTCAGCGGTCTCACCGTACCGTAAGAACTGCGGATTGGATTTGGCAAGCGTTCCTTTTGTTAGCTTCTCAAGCAAGTCGTCTTCTACGCAGCCTCCAGACAGGGAACCTACTACTCGTCCATCGGGATTACATGTCATAACAGATCCCTCAGGTCGAGGTGACGACCCATAGGTGGCCACCACGGTAGCAAGCCAGCACCGATGCCCCTCGTGGAGCCAAGCTGCAACTTGCTTCAGAACTTCCTGGTCGACGGATTGCACGGTAAGTGTGTCTGAAATCAGAATACTTCTCGAATTATAGGCACGCGAATTGCTTGGAGTACGACTTTTCGGGAACGTGTACACACCGCAGAGATCGCATTGGCGTTGCTGGGTTTGAAGCAATTCAAGCCCTTGCAGAGGCGTCTTAATTGACTCCACGCTTAACGCTACTAAGTACATATTCGCTTGAGATTATGCTGTGGTGAATGAATTGCTTTGGTGCCGTCGAATGGTGAATACCGTTAGCTGGTACGGGAACAGAAATTGGCCGATCCTGTCTTTTCTAGTAACAGGAGGCAGCACCGGTGCTAATCTCAACTGGCAACTGGCATGCCGAAAATTTAGGGTAGAAACATGAAAAAACACTCCACAAGCACAACTTTAGATTGCATCGGGATTTGTAACTGTTTTGCTGGTTCTCGCAGTATGGGTCTTTGCACAAAACCAAGACGAAGAAACGACGGAAGACAGCTGTGAATGGCAGTTTGTAGGCAATCACACAAGCACAGATGCGAAAGGACACTTTTGGAACGAGTGCACTGGAGATCTGTACTACGTTGTTGGTACTGACGTCCAAGAGGCGAATGTTCCCATGGACTAAACCACGTGCACGGACGCGTTGTACCGCAAATCGCGCGTACCAATTCCTGATCCATAAAATAGCGGCCAACTAGTGCAACCGAGCTGGTTGCACTTTGGCCCCCAATAATTCCGTATTGATGGAACTGCCCATTCGTCGAAGGAGACGCGGTTGTGAAGGACACTGAAGGAAACGTAGTACGTTTGGAGGATTACAAGCCATACGGGTGGCGTCTGGAGAGCACTGAACTCTCATTTGACCTCTACGATACCGAGACTTTCGTTGAGGGCAAGATTCAATTCTCACGCGACAATGCAGAATCCTCAACTGTTCGTCTGCACGGTGAGGAACTGGAGCTTCTGGAAGTGTCAATCGATGGTCGGAAGCTCACGAATAACGAATACAGCGTTGATGCGGAGGGATTGAATCTGTTTGATGTACCGAGCAGATTCGAGTTGACTACCAAGGTTCGAATCCATCCGGAATCAAATACGAGATTGGAAGGTTTGTACAAGTCTTCGTCGCTGTTTTGCACCCAATGCGAAGCAGAAAGCTTCCGCAGAATCACTTATTACCCGGATCGGCCTGATGTGTCGTCAGTGTTCACTACAAGAATCGAGGCGGACAAGAAGGACTTTCCCGAACTCCTGTCCAATGGAAACCGCATTGAATATGAAGAGTTGGCCAACGGACGACACCGTGCCGCTTGGCACGATCCCTTTCCAAAGCCGTCGTACTTGTTCGCGCTTGTCGCGGGAAACCTTAGTTCCCTAGAGGATACATTCGAGACTATGTCGGGTCGTGAGGTCCGCCTAACCATATTCTCCGAGCCTCACAACATAGACAAATGCTCCTGGGCGATGCTGTCACTGAAGCTCGCCATGAAATGGGACGAGGAGGTCTACGGAAGGGAGTATGATCTGGAACGTTTCATGATCGTTGCTGTGGACGACTTCAACTTCGGTGCAATGGAGAACAAGGGTCTCAATATATTCAACGTGAGCGCACTCTTGGCATCCCCAGACACAGCGACAGACGGCGCATACCAAAGAATCGCAGGAATTATTGCGCATGAGTACTTTCACAACTGGTCTGGTAACCGGGTTACATGCCGCGACTGGTTTCAATTGAGCCTGAAGGAAGGATTCACGGTATTTCGGGACACGCAATTCAGCGAATCGCTAGAAGGAGAGACCAGCGTGCGAATTGATACGGTTGCCGGTCTCCGCGGTGGTCAATTTCCCGAGGATGCAGGCAAGTTGGCACATCCCGTACGACCTGACCAATACGCGGCGATCACCAACTTCTACACTGCCACAATCTATCAAAAAGGGGCAGAAGTGCTTCGAATGATGTACACCATGGCGGGGAAAGAGAAGTGGCGCAGAGCGACAGACCTGTATTTTGAGCGTCATGACGGCAGTGCAGCCACGATAGAGGACTTCGTCTCATCGGTTTCTGATGCTACTGAGTTAGACCTAGAACAGTTTTTCCGTTGGTATGTTCAAGCTGGGACACCTCGTTTGAAGGTAGTAGAGTCGAGAAGCGGAGGGGATGTAGAGCTCCGAATTAGCCAGTCGTGTCCGGCGACTCCAAATCAACCGATAAAGCAACCTTTCCATATTCCAATCGCTATTGGAATGATTAGTGCTGACGGAAGTGAGATTCTGGGGGCTCAAGGTTCTACACATGGATATGCGGTGAACTGTGAATCGCCGATGAAAGTGGAGAACCCTAACAGCGATGGCACGTTGATTCTGCATTTGCGAGAAGAGGATGAGTCCGTAAAGTTCAGCGGAGTTCCGTCAAACGCAGCTGTGAGCTTTCTTCGAGGATTCTCCGCCCCGGTCTATGTTGACTACGCACAAGACTTGGACAGCTTGAGGACTTTGGCGCTCTTTGACACTGATGGATTTACTCGTTGGAATGCTGTCCAATCACTTTACAGCCGTCATTTGGTCGCGCAAGAAGAGTCTGTCGACACCTTAACCGATCTGGTCAAGAGGATTGTGGAACGCTTAGTTGACACCGACGATGGTTCCGAGGAAAAGTCGGTTTTATCGAGTTCTTTAGTCTTGCCTTCGCCGCTCAATGTTCTGCAAGAATTCCCTGGATCTGATTTTGATGAGCTTGTTGAAAGGCGTGATTCCTTGTCGATGCATATTTCCAAAGAGCTGCAACGTCTGTGGGAAAAACTATTGGTCCATCATCCCGCAGACAGCGAGTATTCCGTGACAACGGAAGCCATCAATCGACGGAGAGCTCGCCACATTGCACTTGCCAACCTTCGTAGAGCCAATTCCGAAGAACATCCCGTCGCGATTGCAAATCTATTGGCCGATGGATTTCGTGCAGCCAATAACCTCTCGGATCGTTTGGCAAATGTAGCTCAACTACTTGAACTGCCCGCACGTGCAAACGACATCAAGCATGAAGTTCTTTCAGAGTTTCACGAGCGATTCCGGAACGAGCCACTGGTAATTGACCAATGGTTTCGGCTTCAAGCAACCTGTACCCTGCCAAACACTCTTCAGAGTGTGCGTGAATTGGAAAAGCACGATTCATTCAGTTTCAAGAATCCCAACCGAGTACGAAGTCTGTTAGGTGCTTTTGCTATGGGTAATCTGAAAAATTTCCACAATCGGGATGGAAGCGGCTACTCATACATTGCAGAAAAAGTCGTAGAGCTGGAAGCAACGAATCCCCAAGTGGCTTCAAGACTTGCCACTGAACTTGCTCAATGGGTGCGGTTTGGGAATGAGCGACAAAGGCTCATGAAGGAGTCATTGCGTTATATCGAAGCGCGAATGACGTCCAACAGCCTTCGTGATGTGGTAACGCGGGGACTTGCCGACTAACCCGCGGGCAAAGCTATAGCATTTGCTCGAGTAGCTATGCGGGCCACAGCTGCGCTCCGCCGTCCACGCGTAGCACTTGGCCGGAGACATAGGACGAGTCTGACGTAACGAAGAACTCCACTGCTTTGGCAACTTCGATGGGCCATCCATATCGACTCAGTGGTCCGGACGCAACCTTCCGGTCTTCTCTTGTAGGTCTGCTGGCAACGAATCTCGGCGTTATGATCTCTCCAGGTGCGATGATGTTCGCATATACACCATAGGGCCTTAGCTGGGCGGCGAGGCACCTTGTGTATTCGTGGACCGCCGCTTTCGCTGTTCCATAGATCACCTCGGAGCGGTGACCCGCCAGACCAGCAATGCTGCCGATGGTCACTATCCATCCTTCGTTGCATTCGATCATGCGTGGAACGGCAGCCTGGCATACCAAAATGCACGTCATGAGATTTCGCTCAAGTACTGTCCGTACATCCTCCAATGAGACTTCAATGGCATCGTTGGTTAGTGGTTTGCCCGCATTGGGTCCTGCGGTGCCTGTTGACCCAATATCGCCTCCGGCGTTATTGATCAAGATGTCTACATGCTCGAATCTCTCGCAGATTTCGTTGTAATTGGATTCGACAATGCTTGGATCTGTTAAGTCTCCACTAACCGCAAGCACTTCAGCGCCGTGTCTCTGCGCGATTTCATCTGCGACGGCTTTCAATGAGTCTGCTTCATCAAAAGCTCTGGTAGAGACTGGCGTTGTACCGTGTACTACTACATTCGCCCCAAGACTTGCAAGATGATCCGCCACTACTCGTCCGATTCCGCGCGAAGATCCCGTGACCCAAGCAGTCTTGTCAACTAATCGTTTGTTGGCCATGTCAAATTGCCTATATTGCAGCGTTTCCTTAGAGATAACCGTTTACACAATTATGCCGTTGTCGGAGAGAGCGCTACCTCATCCTTACTGAATGGTTAGTAAGGTGCTTTGTCCTCTTGAAATTGCTCTCCTTTTTAGCAGTTGCGGTTTAGTCGATATGGTCAGTATGTCGGGTTCAGTAGCCCCCGAACCGGCATTGCGTTGTATGTGTTGATTGTTGGCAACTACACAATGCTTGTTGCTATTGAAGTGGTACTCATGGTGGAACTGCGCCAATAACTAATGCGGACCCTGAGGATTCTAGGTCCATACGGGTGTTTCTCTTGCGTGTTGACCTCTCTGTCCAGTTTGCCGTCTACAATGTCGATAACAAGCTCCCCAATAACTTGACCACCTATGGTTGAACGGAAATTGGTATTTTTGAAATTACGTTGTGGACTTGGAGGCAATTTCCTTCTGCAGGTGCTGCGGCGTCCGCACATCGAGCATGCGAGTCTGTTGAAGGATTTGGGATTCAATAGTGGTTCTAACCCTAACCACGCTTCAAACTCTATTTGATCGAAGAAGAAGTAGATGCAGGAAAAAGAACATGCCGCCACACGAGATGCAGCAGTTGGCAACGAAGGCGACCGAAGCTCTGGTAGATCGCATCACAGGTCTCGATAACGACCACGCTTGGAACGGAGAATTTCGCCCCGTCCTCGAATCAGTTCTGAGCGGTCCTCCTCCAGAAAACGGCCAACCTGCAGACAAGGTCTTAGAGCAAGTTTTGCACGACGTGCTACCTAATGCTGCGCGTCTTGATCATCCCCGTTTCTTTGGATTTGTACCTTCGTCTCCTACATGGCCTGGAGTAATCGCAGATTTCCTAGCTTCTGGTTTCAACATTAATTCTTGTACTTGGCTTGTATCGAGCGGAACTAGCCAATTGGAACTCACCGTAATTGACTGGATGCGAAACTGGATAGGCTATCCAGAGAGCGCTGGAGGGCTACTAACGAGCGGCAGTTCCGCAGCTAGCGTCGAAGCTCTTGTAGCGGCGCGAGAGGCTGCAGGTCATCCTAGTCGTCCCACCATCTATATGAGCGATCAAAGCCATGGTGCATTGAAACGGGCCGCGTTGATCGTAGGTGTGCACCGCGAACACCTGCGTCTGGTTCCTACTGATGATGCCTTTCGAATGGACATAAATGAGCTGCGTTCAAGTATTGAGCAGGATCGAGACATGGACTTGCAGCCTATGGCGGTCTGTGCAAACGCCGGCACAACTAGTACTGGCGCAATTGACCCTATGCACGAGTTGAGCGAATTTTGCTCACAAGAAAGCATTTGGCTGCACGTAGATGCGGCCTATGGCGGATTTTCAATGGTGACTGAAGATGGAAGAAAGCGTCTTGATGGTATTCAGCGCGCCGACTCAATTAGCCTGGATGCGCATAAGTGGTTCTTCCAACCGTACGAGGCAGGTGCGTTGATGGTGAAGAATCTTGAGCATCTAGAAAATGTTTTTGGGATTGCCAACGATGCTCTGCAAGACACAGTATGGGGGACCAATCACCCAAACTTCGCTGACCGGGGCCAACAGCTGAGTAGGGCGGCGCGCGCACTAAAGATCTGGATGTCGGTTCAGACGTTTGGGATGGCAAAGTTCCGTACGGCGGTGCAAAGTGGATTAGATCTAGCACAAAGAGCTGCCAAATATGTCAAAGATAGTGCCACGCTTGAAGTGATGGCACCCGTGACGTTAGGTGTCGTGTGTTTCCGTGTAAATCCAGACATCGGTGACTACGACGAAACTACCTTGGAATCGGTTAATAGGAAGGTCTTGGTCGGTGCCTTTTGGGACGAACGAATGTTTTTTTCGTCTACGTCGCTGAAGGGGATCTTTTCCTTGCGCTTGTGCATTTTGAATCACACAACTACTTGGGAAGACGTACGTAGTACTTTGGATCAGGTTATTCAACTCGGAAAAGAGGCCTTGGCCGAATCGTAAAGGACATTGGCAGCAATGCCGCAAAAAGCGCCTTTTATTGGTCCCACTTCGACTGTGCACTAGTAGGCGGTACTTCCAGCCTAGGACGAACATTCAAAAATGAATTGAATCAGTGGCGTCTAAGTGGGACTTTTCTAATTCGTGTGGGTTGAACGTCTTGATTTTCGCTGAGTCCGGCGCTCTTCCCCCTTAGCACGAAGCAATTCGCGGTCCTCTTCGCGGATTTCCATGTACTTTTGCTTCCAATCTTGGCTAGTGTCCCAATGGAACGGAGAGAGCCATGTTGTTCTGGGTGAGACGACCGTTTCAAGCATCGCAAGGCCCTGTCGTAGATTTCGCTCTTGCATCTCCCGATCATAGGGCCTACCCATTGGGTTGCCCAGTGGGTAATCAGTAAAAAGGAATCGCGCCACGCCGCACGATTCCACGACGTCTTTCGCCGATCCAATAATCACTGTAGCGATGCCATTTTGTTCGAGTACTCGAGATATCAGACTCACGGTCTGATGACAAACCGGTCACAACGGGACCATGAGCAATGCGTCCACTTGGTCTTCGACACAATAGCGCAGCACCAAGTTTGCATCTGATTCAATGGTCTTACGCTGACTATATTCTGTAGGCAGAAAGCAGGATCGCTGAGCAAGGCGTCCTATTGATCCATCGTCGACAAGCTTACATAGAAGCTCGAAGGGAAAGTAGGAGCCAGTATCGTCAAGGTGAGTCGCTGCTCGATCCCATTCCAAGTCGTCTGCGAACAATCTCTTGGGAAGATTGTCATTTCGAATGGCGATCACATGTCGCGGATCGAACATTTTGCGCTGGTATGTTGCTGCTGTTGTAGCGAGACCCACCACTGATTCTGTCAACGGCTTTCCTAGTGGAGCGCAAGGAGCGTCGTCGTTGCTGGCCCATCTGTAGGGAGTCGTGAATCCTTGGGCGGCATAGTAGTTGCGCGTTCGTGGTATGTACTCAACAGGTCTATGCATGTCTAAACGCAGATGTGTTAATTTCCGCTACTTCCCAACGAGCAAACGCACACCTTGTTATACACCCGGGGCAAAGTGAAAGTAATTTGGCTTGTCTGCAGACTCAGGCTCTGGTACTTCTAGCTTTTCCAACAAGACACCTGAGTTGGTTAGTGAGACTATCGCAAAGTAACCGCCTCGCGCGGTTGCAAAAGCCTTGACCGGCGAACCGGGATAGCACGCTACCGTGTTGCCAAGCTTGTAGTCTTGCCACACATGGACGTGTCCAAGTGCCAAGTAGTCAAAACCCGACTCAGCAATTTCAGTTTCTGAGATAGTTGACGAAACATAATCTGTATTGTTGCTCACGACCTGTCCATGGGCAAGTCCAATGTTCCATGGTTGGGTAGCCTTTCCAGGCACTCCCATTAGTGGTCGGTTGTCGGGGGTATGTTCTGCCATCGCTCGCCCCCACAAGCTTACGCCAAGCTCGGGAAACTCTATTGAAGCTCCGTTTTCCTCAAGCAGAAAATGAACGTTTCTTCCAAGATCTGCGGCGTCAAATCGATTCCAAACTGATTTCTCGTCGTGCACATCGTGGTTTCCCGGGATCACCACGATAGGACACCGCAAGCGATTGAATTGGTTACACACAAATTCGATGTCGTGCGATTTAACTCGTGCATGATCGAATAGATCTCCAACAACAAGGAATAGATCGCATTGTTCGCTATGAACTTGCTCTACTACGTATGCGAAGGCGGCTTCAGCGACATTTCTAAAGCCATTTACCGGATTGGATCTGGCATTTCCATCCAAATGCACGTCAGAGGTGTGGGCTAGCTTTATGCTATTTATGCTAGGTCGCGCTTCCATGGATGTCAGTCAATCAGCTGCAGGAATTCAGCTCTCGTTGCGGGGTCTTCACGAAATGAACCAAGCAATACCGATGTCTTCATCATGGAGTGCTGCTTCTCGACGCCTCGCATTTGCATGCAGAGATGTTGCGCCTCGACGAGGACGCCTACACCACTAGCTTCAGTTACATTCATGATAGTTTGCGCAACATCCTGTGTCAGGCGCTCCTGAATTTGCAGTCTTCGAGCAAACATGTCGACGATCCGCGCAATCTTCGATAGGCCCAAGACCTTGCCATTTGGCAAGTAACCTACGTGGCACTTGCCAATGAAAGGAAGTATGTGATGCTCGCAAAGCGAATAGAGTTCAATGTCCTTAACGATGATAATTTCATCGATGTTCGATTGGTAGAGCGCATCATTTACGATTGACCCAATGTCCTCGCGGTAGCCCTTTGTCAAGAATTTGATCGCGCGTGCAGCCCGACTTGGTGTGTCGACTAATCCTTCGCGGTCAGGATCCTCTCCAATATGCTCAAGCAGAACTCGATAGACCTTCGTAATTGGATCCATTTCTGCGTTTTCCTTGTTTATCGCTGTACTGCCAACCACGGGCAACTCAGCCTGGAATTGGCGCTTCAGGGTCTACGAGACCTTGCAGACGCAATTCTGTCCAAAGCGCGGAGGGAATCGCATGCTGCAAGAGCTGGTAATTCTCTTCAACTTCGTCTGCCGATTTTGCGCCTGGAATAATTGCAGAAACCAAGGGATGCGCCAATTGAAACTGCAAGGCAGCGGCAGGCAGCGGAACATTGTACGCGTGGCAGATTCTTCGGAGGGCGTTCGTTTTGCGTTCAATCCCTTTGCTAGGAGGTCCATACATGTAAGAGGGCGATTGATTGGAATTGACCAACCAGCCCCCTGCAAACGGTGTGGCAGCAATGACACTAATCCCTCGTTCTTGGCACAAAGGAAAGATTCGCCGCAACGCTCGAGTTTCCAATAACGTGTAGCCGCCCGCCACTACAAAGAAGTCGAGATCAACCAAATCGACAATCCTCTCGCAAAGTCGTTCGTGCGAGTCATTCTCCCAACTAAACGCATTGCGAGACTCAAGATTACAACCGCAGCCAATTGAGCGAATTGTTCCTGAGGCGCGCATGTCTTCGAGCGCTTCTGCGCCACCGCCACCATCTCTGTCCAATTGGTGGAGATATTTTTCTAATTGATCAGGATCGTGATAGCCATAGTCGATGTCGTGAATAGTGAGACTGTCAACCTTAGCGTGCCCAAGCCTTTGAAGTGATGATTTGTGCTGTCTGCGTATCGCGTCTGATCCATATTCGTAGTCAATTCGGAAACCGGTTCTTGGGTCGCGAGGGGTACGTACGCTTCCGTCACGACAGTATGTCTTGTTGGATTCGTTGCGAATTGGTTCAGGAACCAACGTCTTGCCGACCTTTGTGTTGATCCAGAATTCGTCTCGTTGGACATTTAAGTCACCGAGAGCTTGTCCCAATCGTCTTTCGGATCGACCAATTCCATACCAAGGTGCCGTATCGAAAAATCTGACCCCAAGGTTCCAAGCGGCGTGGATCGCGGAAATGCAGTGAACTGTTGCCACCTCCGGGCTACCAATGGTTCCGCCACCGAAGCCAAAGGGACGAATCAAGAATTGGTTTGAACCAATTGGACGTGCCGAATCGACGCCCATGTTTTCTCTAAGTACTCATGCCCACGGGCTTGAGATGCCATGCATCAAGTCAAGATTTTGGGAGTCCAACCGTGGCTGGACTCCCAAATACTTACTAACTAATTTCCGAGTCGCAAGACAGAACCCGCTCGCGCGCCTGTGTGCTCTCCGTCTTCCAATGTTATGTGCCCATTTACTATCGTTGCCTTGTAGCCGATGGACTTTTGAATGTAGCGCGGTGCGCCACCGGGAAAGTCGTGTACAAGCTCAGGTTGGCGTTCTGCTACACGGTCCGCATCGAACACGTTGACGTCAGCTCTCATACCGACTTCGAGCGATCCACGATCATTCAATCCCAACACTCTGGCAGGGGCCGAGGTCAGCCGTCGGATCCCTTCGCTCAGGGAATACAACCCGCTCTCTCGTACCCAATACGCCAGCGTGAAACTTGGCCACCCCGCGTCCATGATTTGCGACACGTGAGCTCCTGCATCGCCAAGACTGGGGAAGCAATGTTCGCTCTTGAACAGATCGCCCAATTCAGACAGACTCTGGTTGAACATGCGAAGATTGAAGAGGCCTTTCCCTTGGCTCTCACGCGACAGCCGCAAGAAAGTCTCAATCCAATGCTCACCAGCAGCTTCGGCTAGAGATCCAATGTTGTCTTCTGCTGGCGTTGTGTAATCAGGAGTTTCCCCGGTGCCTAGGTAATAGACATTTGTCATGGGAAATCTACGCTCGGAGCTCTTGCCTTCTTCCACTAGCTTTGAGTAGGTTTCAGGATCATTGATCGCGTTAACACGGCCTTCGAAATCCATCGCTCGAAGCTTGTTCCAGGTTTCGCCACCCATGGGCAGGTTTGATTGAAGACCAAACATAAAGCCGGAGCCTCTTACTTGCGTGATCGCCGTAATGTCTCGATCCTTGCACAGTTCCTTTAGACGTTCAGCTTGTGCATTGCCAGATCCAGGTTGAGGCCCGGTTCCGTAGCTGAATAGGACACGTCCCTTTGTCGTGTCAGAGATTTGACGCAGTACGTTGAAGTCTGCGCCAACAGCCTGCATGAGTCCGTTGCGAGGGCCCACTTCTTTTGCGATTTCGACTAGTTCCTTGGGGTCCGCAAAGGTTCCTGGAATTGATCGGCCATCAGGCAATTTGTGTGGCGGATACCGATTTGTCGAAAACCCGATCGCCCCACCGTCCAAAGAACTGCCAACGACCTCAGCCATTTTCTTAAGTTCTTCTGGTGTTGCCTGCTCTTCGACAGCCCGCTCGCCCATCACATAAAAGCGAACCGCGCAGTGTCCAACCATCCCGCATACATTGACAGCTGGCTCGAGGCGCTCAATGGCATCCAGATAGCCGCCATAGTCCTCCCAGTCCCACGGAAGACCCGTAAGAATCGCATGCTTTGGAATGTCCTCAACCGTCTCCATCATGCCGGCAAGAAGTTCGCGGTCTGTTGGTTTGCATGGTGCAAACGTTACTCCGCAATTGCCCATCAAGGCAGTGGTTACCCCATGCCAGCTCACTGGAGTCATGAAGGGGTCCCAACCTATTTGCGCATCTAGATGCGTGTGCAAGTCCACAAAGCCCGGCGATACTGTCAGGCCCTGGGCATCAATTTCTCGTTTGCCACGTCCCGAAACTTCGCCGACTTCAGATATCAATCCATCGTCGATTGCGAGGTCACCACCCACCGGTTTGTTGCCCAATCCGTCGTGCAGTTGGCCTCCTCGTATTACGATATCGTGTGCCATTTTTTTCTCCTGTACTTTACGTACTTTCCTGTTTGTGATGGCATGTCATCTTGTCACCATCACATGCTTCGTCCCTACTTGAAGGCAGAGACTATTTCCTCCTCGACACGTTGAAACGCCCCGACGTCCCCAGTCTGTATGGCGCCAAACATGATCTCGGAAACTCCTTCTTTCTCGAATTCGCCAATCCGATCAATTACAAAGTTCTTAGGTCCTGCCATAGACCCTCGCCCTAATCGGCGTTGAAAACCGTCAATCACATTTTTGTCCTCTGTGATGACCAAGGGCATGAGCAGCGTCTTTTGAATTTCACTTGGGTCACGTCCCACATCGGCACAATGTCGCTCCAGCACGCCAACTTTGTGCTTATAGATCTCCATAGACATCCCTTGACCAGCCCACCCATCCAAATTCATGATGTCTCCAAACATTGCAAGGGTGCGGAGCGTTCTTCGCTCGCCAGTGCCTCCAACCATGATTGGAATGTGCGGCTTCTGATAGCAACCTGGTGAAAGCGGAGCTTGATCCAACGTGTAATACTTTCCGTAGTAGTCAACCGGTCCATCAGATGTGAACATCTTGCGAATCAGCTCGCAGGCTTCTTGAAACCGATCCTGTCGTTCTTTCATTGACGGGAAATCCCAACCAAAAGCTTCGTGTTCGCGTTTGAACCACGAGGCGCCCAAAGCCAATGTGAATCGACCTTCAGACGCTTGATCAAGAGCTGTTGCCATCTTTGCTAGCAATGCTGGATTCCTATAGGTATTGCCGAGCACTAAGTGGCCCAATTTCAATCGTTTTGTCATTCCCGCTGCGACAGCTATCAGCGTATACCCTTCAAACGCAGTCTGGTGTTCGTCTTCACGACGACCCGGCGGCAAAAAGTGATCGGCAAACCAAAGACTATCCCACCTACCGGACTCCATGGCTTCAATCGAAGCTCGAATTGCGTCCCAGGTTGTTCGATAGCAATTGACTTGTACACCAAATTTCATTGGGTGGTTCCTACTTGATCTGGTTATGACGGTGCTTCACCAGAGATCCCTCAACCCGGTGAGACCAATATTGAGCCTGAGTCGATTCTAGCAGTTTACTTGAAACCCGCTTGTCCAAAATGCACAAGAGCGGCCTCATTGAAACCCCTGAATTGTTGGTGCCTAACAAGAACTAAGTTACTCATCTAGTTTGTTCACACTTCCTCGCGCAGTCTAGCTTATCGACCGGCGCTTTTCTTCCAGTGCTCGTAGGACTAATGCGAGCGCCGCGCCGGATTTGAGTTCACATTCCCACAGCACGAACACGTCAAATCCCGCGTTTCGCAGATCCATGAGATTCCGCTTGTCACGTTCTTTGTTGCTCCTGAATTTTTCGATCCAGTACTTTCTATTGGAGCTAGGCGTAGACGCATAGGAGCAGTTGTCGTGTCGATGCCAAAAGCACCCATGAACAAGAATTGCTGTTTGGTACTTGGGCAAAACTATGTCAGGTGTTCCCGGAAGATTGCGATTGTGCAGCCGAAACCGAAAACCGTTTGCATGCAGAAATCTTCGGACAAGCAACTCTGGCTTTGAGTTCTTGCTGCGAATCCGACTCATGATTTCGCTGCGCTTTTGAGGGGAGACTGTATCCAAGCTACACGCCAAAAAAAATTTTGCGATCCCTCTCAAGCAATGTGAAACACGCCATCGATTGCGATCATTCAGTCACTTGTATATTTTCGGGATCAGATTTTGTGATTCAAATGGTGGTCGAACGTAAGCTTCATCTTGGGGTCTCTTCGAAAGTTTGGGGATTTCCTTCTCAACCTTCGCATACGGCACCACGCTTAGAAGATGGTGAATGCAGTTTAGACGAGCGAGATGCTTGTTATCGCCGTCCACGACGAACCAGGGCGCATCTCTGGTGGACGTTCGTTCCAACATCACGTCTTTAGCTCTTGAGTAGTCGACCCACTTCAATCGCGATTGTAGGTCCATTTCGCTGAGCTTCCAGGACTTGTGTGGTTCGTTCACGCGGCTGCGAAAACGTTTTTCCTGTACTTCATCGGAAACTGAGAACCAGTACTTGATCAGTTGAATCTCGGAACGTACCAGCATGCTTTCGAATAGGGGCACTGTCAGCAGAAACTCCTCGTATTCTGCTGGTGTGCAAAACCCCATGACATGTTCGACTCCGGCTCGGTTGTACCAGCTTCTGTCAAAGATGACGATCTCTCCACCGGATGGTAAATGCTCTACATATCTTTGGAAATACCACTGTGTGCGCTCCTCCTCATTTGGAGAGGGGAGTGCGACGACCCGACAGTGGCGGGGCCGCAGATACTCTGTGATGCGTTTAATGCAACTGCCCTTTCCGGCAGCATCGCGTCCCTCAAAAATGACGACAATTTTCTTTTCTTGATGTATTACCCAATCGAGCATATCAGTCAATTGAGCCTGAAGTTTGCGTAACTCTTTCAGATACTGTGCATCGGTCAATTGCCTGCGTTTCTTAGCTATTAGGGGTTTTGACACGTTTCGAATCTCCCATCTGCCCTCCTAGACAATTCTACGAGTCGATCTTGCCATCATTGGAAAGACTCGATTGCGACAGGTGGCCAAAGCCGATGTCTGCCTGACGAATCAATACAGACCTGACTTTTAGGTTAGCGGATTTGTATACAGCAAAAATTAACTTGGAGCGGTTTTCATGCTCTCATACATTTCCAAGAATGTACTTGAGGAATCACTCTTTTTCTTTTGATATTCAACAATAATATCTAGAGCAGATTCTATTTCTCTGCGATCTGGCTTGAATTTGGCAGAAGTACGTGCATACAAAGAGCTGTTGAGCCGATCGATTATGGCTCGAGTTGTTCGGTCAGCCTGCAGCAGACTAAGTGCGCTGGCATACGAAATGTCCAAGTGCTGTGTAAGCCATTCTGCCATTGCCGACTTTACTTCACGTCCGTTGTTGCTTGCAAGTCGTGCACGCAAGATCTTGAGGTCGACACTCTTGGTCGAGGATGCGGTTCTTGGTTGCTTGGCACGTAGACTGATATACAAGTAGCCAAAAACCAAAGCAAGCGTCCAACCTAGTCCGATAATGACATTCAACCACCATTCGGGAATGCTCGACGTCGCAAGGAGAGAGCCGTCTTGCCCATTTGAATTCGCTTGGGTTCCTGGCATTTGCCCAAGTTCATTTCCGGCCAGCGGATCGGGAGCAACGACCAAGTTTCTACCGCCAACTACCGTTTGGACGAGTTCGTCGGTTTCGGTGTTCCACCAATATATGGGAGTATTTGGGACGGAATACTTCCCAGCCTCCGTGAGAAGCAGAGACGCGGATTGTGTTCGTTCCCCAACAATTCTTGCAATCAGAGCCGTATCGTCCAGTTTAGGAGAAGTCGGGTATTGTCGAATCTCTTCAGGAACGGGTAGTTCAATTTCTGGAATGCCCGTGCTGTGAGCATCTGTAGCACGAATCGTCACTTCCCTGATGATCGTGTCGCCAGCGTGCAAGCCTTGGAGATCTGCAATAGCTAGACTATCTGTCACTCGCACCTCTCGTGCGGGAAACCAATCTTGGTCAGCAGGAAATTCGCTAGGAATCGGAAGGATGTCTAGTTTTTCCTGCTCTGAAGAGACGGAAAGTGACAGATCTCGAGTACCTAGCGAGACTCGAACCGGCACAACTGTAGGAGGAATAACGAATTCGCCACTTCGTTCGGGAAAGACGACGAATCGTTGGACGAGGACGTTGTAGTTTCGGTCTTCTCTGATGGCATAGGTCCGCTCGACCTCGCCCACAATCACAACTAAGGCATTGTCAACGTCGGTCGGACGTGGAATGTCCTGCCGAACCAGGACACTGTTGGAGTAGTAGAGCTTTCTTGTGACGTGGATGGCCGCTTGGACGTATTGCCTGCGAGAATCAATGTCGGTCTCAAAGAACACGTGCTCAATCAGTTGTTGCTTGATTTCTGCATCCAGCTCTCGAACTATGACCGTAATTGGGTCGGTCGATTCGCCGCCAATGTCAAACGAGGGAATTGTTAGAGATCCGATTCGTATTGGTTGCAGTTGGATTGAGAATGACACTCTGGATTGAACTCTACCGTTCGACACATTCAATACACTACTCTCGCTTTGACCAAACGTGCGAAAGTCCGACTCCAGGACCGACCAATCAGGTGAGTCGGTGCCTTGCGGCACTCCAATTGCTTCGATGGTCAACGTTATAGTTTGTGTCTCATCGATGTCGGACTTGTCTACCCACGCGCGAACTGCAGCATGCAATTGAACCGTTAGGCTCAGCGCGAGGAGGCAACCGAGCGCTTTCACCACCGTTGATCCGATTCCTTCAAGACTACTTCGCCGCGTCGTAACTTTTGAATGGACTCATGCCGAAACTTGGCTCTCAGAAGATTTCCTGGTTCATCGGGAATGCGGCGCAACCAACGGTCAAATGCATCGTCCATCTCCCTCTGGTTGCCTTCCTGATCTAGAGCGTCCAGCTCGTTTGTTTCGTTGGGATTTTCACTTGCTTCTGCTGACGAGTCGTCCTCCTGTTGCTCGGGGTTCTCGATGGCCTCAGACTGCTCGCTTCCCGCTTGGTCTTGATTGGAATTAGATTGTTCAAGGTTTCCTGATTGGTCTGAGCCCTCTTGATATTGCCCCGCAGAATCCGAAGTATCGTTCGATTCCTCGCCCAGCTCTGAGGGGTCTGGCTGTTGATCTGCATTCCCATTCGGGTTTTCGCCCTGTTGACTTTGTTGATCGGCTAGAGCTTGCTGTTGCATTTGCTCCAATGCTTGAGCCAGTAGATCTCTATTGAATGCGGCATCTTCGTGGTTAGGGTCTTGGGCCAATACCTCGTCGTAAACGCCGATTGCCTCCTCAATCAATCCGTTCTTGGCAAGGGCATTGCCAAGATTGAATCGCGAACGTACGGAATCGTCTAACTCAAAGAGCTCAGCTGCTTCTTCGAACTTGTCGTTGCGATATTTTGCGACGGCCTGCCAATCTGGATCTTCAAATAATTGCTCGGCGTCGTCGTTTCGGCCTTCCTCTAACGCAGAATGTCCTTGATTGTCACGATTGACCCAGAGATCGTCTTTCCAATCGGCCTTGATTGCGGGGGCTACGACAAGCAGAACTACGACCAACGCACCTTTCCGCAATCCGAATAACGCTAAAACCATAATGGGTACAAGAAGCAGGTAGCCGGAGTCGAACCACTGATCAAACTCACGATCCGCAATGCGGGTTGTTTCCTCGCGTCCTATCAATCCTCCATCGAAAAATGCTGCAACATCTTCGTCACCGAGCATTAGGTCGCTGTATGATCCTCGGGCCAACTTGGCCAAGCTGCTTAGTTTCTGACGGTCCAATTTGGCAATGACAACATTCTCGTGTGAGTCCACGACGTGATTAACGGAGCCGTCCTGACTGCGAATCGGAATCGGTCCTCCTTCTTCCGTGCCAACGCCAATGACGTGAACGGGCACTCCTTTGAAGTCAGCGCCACTCAATTCCGTTGGGTCTTCAATGTCGTCAGCCAATAGCAGGATGCGACCATTTCCCGTGGATCCCTTCGCTAGCAATTCAATGGCAAGTTCGAGTGCATTGCGCGTCTTACTTCCAGGGATAGGCATCATTGACGGATCCAAGGAAGAAACAAGATGCTGTATGGTGTTGGTGTCGTTGGTTAGTGGCGTAACGACATGGGCATCTCCAGCGTAGGCCACCAAAGCGGTATTTCCCTCGTTCCGGTTGCGCAATATGTCCGTGACCTTCTGCTTGGCGCGAACAATTCGCGAAGGAGCGATGTCTTCGACGTTCATGCTGTAGGAGAGATCCAATACCACCACCAAGTCGTCATCCTTGCGATCAACCGGTTGGGGCAGTTGCTGCCACGACGGTCCGGCCAACGCCAGAATAACGAGGAAACTGGCGACTACTGCGAGAATTTCAAAAATACGATGCAATTTTTGAATTGCAGATTTCGGCATTAGAGCGGCAAGAAGGTCTGGTGAAAGCGCGTCACTCCATTCACTGGATTGCTTCTTGTACCTTCTTTTTAGCCAGAAGATTACTGGCACGATCGCCAATCCAAGTAACCACCATGGTCGTAGAAAATGCAATTCTTGCAGTTCAGAAATCCACTCGCTCATGACCGCACCCACCAAAGGATCAAAAACAGAGCGAATGAGGCGCCTAGAGGCCAATGGAATAACGACTTTACTGGACGCAGTGTTTCCGGGTCTAGTTCAATGGGTTCAATGGCTGCAATGTGTGAATAGATTCTCGAGAGAGATTCCGTGTCGCTCGCCTTAAAGAACTCTCCACCAGTTTGGTCCGCAATTTCTTGCAGCGCCTCCGTGTTCATTGCGGGCCCGCGAAATCTGAACATTCGCCGGCTGCGAAAGGATTGAAAATCTGTGGGATCGGAACCAATCCCAATCGTATGGATTCGGACATTGGCTTCTATTGCCAATCGTACTGCTTCCTCTGGCGAAAGATTGCCTTCATTGTGGGATCCGTCAGTCATCAGAATCAGAATTCTGTGATCGATCGGGCGTTCCACTAGCCTTTTCACTCCCAGCCCGATCGTATCTCCAATGGCTGTTTGGCCTCCAGCTATGCCAGTTGGCGCATCCTGCAGCAACTCGTTGACAGTCTCCACATCAAACGTCAACGGAACATAGACGTAGGCTGCCGAACCGAAAAGAATCAATCCGAGGCGGTCTCCAATTCTCGACAAGATGAATGGCTCTACAACATGCTTGAGCGCTTCCAATCGCGATACGCGATCGTTTTCGACGTACATATCGTCTGTCGTCATGCTTCCCGAAATGTCCACGGCTAGAAGCATGTCTCGGCCGACTGTGGGCAGGGGTACGGGTTCACCGGTCCATTGAGGACGCGCTAGTGCACCAACCAACGCAACCCATGCCAAAAACAGCACGAGAATCTTGAGCCATCGTCGATTGTCGATCCAAACATCTGCTGTTGAAGTTTCGAATCGAAATGCATCCACATTGGGCACGGTCAGTGCTGCGTGTCTACTAGTTATTCGGAGCGCAGCAAGTCTCATGATTGGAAAGAGTAGAACCAACCAAAATGCCCAAGGCCATAGAAATTCAAGCATCGGTTGTCTTTCTCAACGGTGATGCTCTAAGCAGTGTGTTCTTTACGAGTTCTTGAAGCCCAGCGTCCGAAAACTTCTCCTCGATGTACCGTTTGGACCCAAGACATCGTCCGGCTCCCTCTACAAATGCACGATTATTGAATCGTTCCGCCAAAAAATCGAGCCAACGCGATCCATAGAGCTGCGTAGCTTCCTCTTGGCCCTCTATTATCACAACGAGGTCCTTAAACAGGAGATTGATAGAAGTTGCATACTCGAGTGCACTTATCGACCCAGTATTTCTCCTATGGTTCAACTGCTTTGCAGTTTCCCGAATCCTCGCATATGGGCGTCTGCGGTTGAGTTCATGAAAAAGCAACCACATCCCAAACACCAAAATAGCCAGAAGCAATATGGCTACACCCCACCATCCAACGGGTACTGGCCACAGCCCAGGTAGGGCAGGTTCATGGATGTCGCGTAGCCGATCTAATACTTCGGACAGCGGACTAGCTGCCGAAATTGATGGGTTCCAAGTCATCATCTGTAGAAAACGAAGTAAACATCACGTTGTGCTTCAAACACATAGACCTTAATTCGTCGAGTCGGTTGCCAAATCTTGTTGTGTACTCATCCCGTAGTTTTCTCTTGCCACTATGAAACTCGACTTGTTGCTTCCCGTTTGTAACGGCGTACATATTCGACGGGGGCAACATTCTTTCTATTTCATCGTATACGTGTATTAGTTGTAAATCGTTGTGGCGCCCACGAGTTAGTAGGCTCACGATCTCGTCATTATTCATGCCCTGGAAATCGCCGATCGCGACAATTCGATGGTGAGCGGGCGCTATGTGCTTTAGCTGACTCAAAGCTCTCTTCCACAGTTCATGCTTTTGGATTGCATTGGGATTTGTGGTCTCTGAGTGATTTAGTCGGTTATTTGCATCGACAATTGCGCGAAGTACCTTTACGACTGCCGTTCCGCTGCGAAATGGCTTGACAGTTTCAATTCCGTGAACTCCAACGATCAGGCCGCCGACGCGGTCTCGCTGATTCAATGCACACCATGCAATTCGGGCGGCGATGTCGGCTGCTGCGACAGACTTAAGTCGATTCTTGCTACCTAGAAACATGGTCATAGTCTGATCAACTATCAAAAGGGTTGGACGTTCGCGTTCTTCGGTGAAGACTTTGGTGTGAGGGACCTGTTTTCGTGCAGTCACGTTCCAATCAATATTCCGTACGTCGTCTCCGGGCTGGTACAAGCGAACTTCCTCAAAGTCAACACCTCTGCCGCGAAGAACAGATCTCCGTTCACCTGCAATCACTGCCTTGTTCTTCTTTCTACGACGTTTGGTAGAGGTGGCAGTCGAAAGCGCAATCAAGTCTTGCACACTCACGTAAACGCCGCTAAGCATGGATATGAAGACTAAGGTACCGGCACCATCTTGAGAGTTTCGTCCACTACAGAATCAGGAGTAGTTCCTTGCGATTCGGCTTCGAACGAGAGGATAATTCGGTGTCGCATGACGTCGTAAATGACATTGTGGATGTCGTCAGGCGACACATATTCACGGCCTTCTAGCCATGCTAACGTGCGTGCGCTCTGATCAATAGCTATAGTCGCACGCGGACTGGCACCATATTCCACACCTGGTAACGCCGACGATCGTGTGTAAGAAACAAGTGCAACTATATACCGCTCAATGGAGTCCGCCATGTAAAGTTCAGAGATTTCCTTGCGAGCTCCAAAAATTTCCTCCTCCGTCAGTACGAGTGGGGGAGGAATCTCTCTCTCCAATACTTCGTTGCGCGCAATCTTGAGGATCTCCAACTCATTTTGAGGAGGCGGATAGTTGACGCGGATGTGCATTAGGAACCGATCCAACTGAGCCTCGGGCAGCGGATAGGTTCCCTCTTGTTCAATCGGGTTCTGAGTGGCCATTACAAGAAAGAGACCAGGAAGTTCGAATGTCTCGCGTCCCTGGGTGACCTGATGTTCTGCCATTCCTTCCAGTAGCGCGGATTGGACCTTTCGCTGGAGCTCGATTTACCTCATCCGCCAGGAGTAGATTGTGAAAAATTGGTCCTTTTTGAAAGTAGAAGGTACCGTCCTCAGGTCGAAAAACCTCCGTGCCAGTGACATCGCTTGGAAGCAAATCGGGGGTAAACTGAATTCGGTGAAATTCACCCTCAACACCTTTAGCAAGCTCTTTCACTACACGAGTCTTGGCCAATCCTGGTGCACCTTCGACTAACAGGTGACCACCACAGAGAAGAGCGACAATTAGGCGTTGGGTCAGTATGGGTTGACCTACGACTCGCGTGTCTAGCCAGTCGTTTAGCTCCCGAACTCTCTGGAGTGTCGTGCTCAAAGTGTGCCTGCCAGGCGATTCGTCCAAAACTGGTGCGATTGTATTCATGGATGTATCCGACATTCTGTATATTCGTTGGTTCGCTCTTGACAATACTTTTGACAAACTGATCATATAGATGCGACAACGAGAATTTGGGCTACGCATCTCCCCCGTATTTAACGTTCCGGCGTGTACAACTTAGTCCGGCCAGTTCTCTTCTGGCTACCCCCAGAGTGGTCTCATCTGGTCGTACTGAAAGCACTCGCAGTTTTCGGGGGCCTTGCTTATGCTCGTACCAACCAGGACACGATCAAAGTGGGCCAACTCAATTGCGCAAACAGAGTTGGACTTGCAGCGGGATTTGACAAAGACGGCCTAGCCATACAAGGCTTGTGCAACCTTGGATTTGGATTCTTGGAGCTAGGTGGAGTCACCCCTCGACCGCAGTCAGGAAATCGTGCTCCTAGAATATTCAGACTCAAGAACGACTCGGCGCTCATCAATCGCATGGGATTGAACAACGACGGCGTAGATGCGCTTGCAGAAAAACTCGCGCGAACCAGTAACAATGCCCAAATTCCTATCGGTGTCAATATTGGGCGGAATTGGGATACTCCAAACTCTAAAGCGGCCGAAGATTACCTCTATTGTTTCAACCAAGTAAAACTCGTTGCTGACTTCGTTACGGTGAATGTATCTTCGCCAAACACCCCGCACCTGCGCGACTTGCAGGAACAAGAGCATGTAATGCCTCTCCTGCGTGCGATCATTGAGGCTCGAGATTCTCTAGCGCATACGAGCAACACCTATGTTTCGGTTTTTGTGAAAATCTCACCCGACTTGAATGTGGACGAGACAAGTGCGTTATGTTTAGCTGTGAAAAACTCGGGATGCGACGGGATAGTTGCAACAAACACCACAAATGACCGAAGTTCACTGACAGATCGCAAACGTAGGGAACTCGGGGGACTTAGTGGTGAACCTCTGTTTTCTCGTACTTTGGAGCGTGTAAGATTGATACGAACGGTTGTTGGATCAAACTTTACAGTGATCGGATGTGGCGGAGTGGGGGATGCGAGCTCCGCTAGTCGAGTTGTGGATGCTGGCGCCGATCTCGTCCAACTATACACAGCATTGATTTACCGTGGTCCCGGTTGCATTCCGGCCATTGCTACGGCTTTGCGCGAAGAATTCGGTCGTTTGGATGCATCATAGGGACAGTACCAAATATCCAGCAACGCAGGATAGAGGTCTATACGAAAATCCCAGACTAGGGGTAGGGAGGGAATATGTTAGATAAAGTAAATGCGCGGTGGTGGGTAGTGTTTGCATTCGTTCTGGCCGCTCCGACGGCGCTAGCGCAGGCGTTGGACACAGGTGATACGGCATGGCTACTCACAGCGACTGCGCTTGTGTTATTCATGACAATACCAGGACTCTCGTTGTTCTATGCGGGATTGGTCCGGCAGAACAACGTTCTCAGCATTTTCATGCAGTGCTTTTCGATTACGTGCCTAGTGACGATATTGTGGGTGTTTGTCGGCTATAGCTTGGCATTTGGCGAAAGTAACGCCGTAGTGGGCGACCTGTCAAATATTTTGTTCAAGAATGTGAGCGAGGACTCGATGTCTGGATCAATTCCAGAATCCAGTTTCGCCATTTTCCAACTGACGTTCGCAATTATTACTCCTGCACTAATTGTGGGCGGATTTGCTGAACGAATGCGCTTTTCCGCAATTTTGATTTTCACCACACTGTGGGTGATCATCGTCTATGCGCCCCTTTGCCATTGGGTGTGGGGCGGAGGCTGGTTGAGCTCCGATGGTTGGTTGGGTTCCTTTACAGGTGGACTCATGGATTTTGCCGGGGGCACAGTCGTGCACATCTCAGCGGGAACGGCTGCCTTGGTTGCAGCGCTCTACCTGGGTCCACGCCGTGGCTTTCCAACAGCCGCAATGATTCCGCACAACTTGCCCTTCACCGTTGTGGGAGCAGGAATGCTGTGGGTTGGTTGGTTTGGCTTCAACGGTGGAAGCGCGTTAGCGGCAAATGGTGACGCTGCTATGGCAATTGCGGTGACGCACATCTCTGCTGCCACGGCTGCATTCACATGGCTAGTCGTCGAGTGGATTCGTTTTGGCAAACCAAGTGTTTTGGGCGCAGTGACCGGTATGGTTGCTGGATTGGGTTCAATAACTCCTGCATCG
The DNA here is from genome assembly GCA_965205545.1 of Candidatus Azotimanducaceae bacterium. Lineage (GTDB taxonomy): Bacteria > Pseudomonadota > Gammaproteobacteria > Pseudomonadales > Azotimanducaceae > Bin55. Next base: position 456,479 of record OZ242170.1, read on the forward strand.
GGCTACGTAGGGCCGGCCGGCGCATTGGTAATTGGATTGATTGCCGGATTCGTATGCTTCCTTGCAACCAACTTTCTAAAGAGATCCCTTAAGATCGATGATTCGCTTGATGTGTTCCCCGTGCACGGGGTAGGCGGAATACTTGGCACTCTACTCACAGGCATTTTTGCCAGCTCCGCATTGGGATGGTTTGGAGGACAGGAGGAGATTGCCATAGGAAGTCAGTTGTTGGCTCAATTCATTGGGGTCTTAGCGACAGTAGTTTGGGTCGGTGCGCTCACGTGGGTAATTTTGAAAGTCACAGACTTGCTAGTGAAGGTTCGGGTGCCTGAAGATGTGGAAATTGAAGGGCTTGACATCGCAACGCATAACGAACGAGGTTACAACCTGAATAGCTAGTCGCAAGACTTTGTGCTAGCTGCACGTGGAGACTTCAAGTCGTCGATTCGTTGCCAGCGCGTCTGTGTGCACTCATAACAAGCTGGAGTGCTAGTTCAGGAAGATCTATTCCATGGACTCTGCATGCATCTGGATACAGGCTCGTTGGGGTCATACCTGGCATGCTGTTAACTTCCAGCAGCCAGAAGTCGTTAGTCTGTTCTAGAACAAAGTCGGCACGGGACAAGTCGCGACAGCCAAGTGCTTGGTGTGCGCCAATCGCTGCATCCTGCAGCCTCTTATAGGTGTGTGAATCTACTTCAGCCGGTATGACATGCTCGCTCTTGCCTGGCGTATAGCGATTCACGAAGTCGTACCACTCGTTCTCTGCTACAAGTATCTCGGTGACAGGCAACGCAACTGGCTCTGTGCCATGCAGGTCCAAGACGCCCACAGTAATCTCACGACCTTGCACGAATGGTTCAACTAGCATGGAACTGTCGTACTTGAACCCCCTTAACAAGGCGTCGCGAATGTCTCCGCCTTGCGGCAAAAGGGTTATTCCAAGTGCGGAGCCTTGATATCGTGGCTTGCAGACTACGCGGTCTCCAAAACTTTGGAGGATTCGTTCAATACCACTTTCGATATCGGATCGGGCCACGACGACGTCCTGAAGAACTGGTAGACCACATAAGCGAAACTGCTGCTTTGCCAACACCTTGTCCATAGCCAGAGAGCTCGCACGCAAGCCGCAGCCAACATAAGGCAGTTCAATGATGTCGAGTAAGCCCTGTAGTGTTCCATCTTCGCCCGGTGCCCCATGGAGAACTGGGAAGACGACGTCTGGACCGAATTCACGCAACTCCAGGGCGATCCCTGGAGTCAGTTCAATGTATTTGACATTGCATTTGCTCTGCAATGCGTCGGCTATTTGAGATGCGGAAGATCTAGATATGTCAGCTTCATGAGAGGTACCACCTCCCAATACAGCAACTTTCAATCCCATGATGCGTTTGCCACAGTGGCACGACTAAAGCATTCTGTCGTTAAACCATGCGGATCGATCCCAAACACTCTGGAGAAAAACACGAACTCCGATTCCAGCGCGTCTCTGATGTTCTCGGAAATGCGGAACCCATGGCCTTCGTGTTCGAATAGAAACAAAGCCGTGGAGATTCCTTTTGCCGCAAGGGAGTCGAACATCATCTGAGACTGATTGGGCGGAACAATCGCATCCTCAGTTCCCTGGTAGAACACAACCGGATTGTCTAGGTTGTCAATGTGATGTATCGGGGAACGTGCGTCTATTTCGTCCTTGGGAACCAATGCTTCGATATAGCGGGACTCGAACTTATGGGTGTCGTTTACTAGAGCTCTAACATCTGCGACACCGTAATAGCTGGCGCCAGCTTTGAACACATTGCTGGTAGTAAGTGCGCGAAGTGTTGTATATCCACCAGCACTGCCGCCACGAATGGCCACTCTGGATGAATCGACCAGATCTTGAGACACTAGGTGGTGGACTCCGGCTACGCAATCCTCCACGTCCACATTTCCCCACTGGCCTACCAGCCTGTTGCGATATTGTCTTCCATAGCCTGTGCTGCCGCCGTAGTTGACATCCAATACCGCCCAACCCCGTGTCGCAAAATACTGAACAAGAAAGCTGAAGTTTGCGTTGGAGTTTGACGTCGGGCCGCCGTGCGACAAAACTAGTAAGGGTGGACGTTCCTCGGAGGGCGCAATGATGTCGGGATTGGTCGGAGCATAGAAGTTGGCGTGTACATCCTCTCCCTTAGCATTTTTGTAACGTATAGGTTGTACCTGCGAAATGTAGGACTTTGCGAAAGGCAGAACGCCCTGAGTACGAATGACCTGCAATTCACTCTCTCGAGGTGCAAGTTTCACAATCGCGCTCAGATCATCGTTTCTGCCGGCGATGAACGCGACGCCATTCCCGTACTTGGTCACAGATGCATAGCTTGAAAAATGTTCGTTGCATGGGCTAACCAATTGGGTCGAACCATCAACGTAGACTAATGCGGGACCGCTCTCCGACGACCGAACAGCCAGCAAGATGCTGTCCGTCATGGAAACTACCGTCCGCATCGCAAACACCCAATGGGGGAACCCATATTCCGCATCGTCGCTAGCTGCACAGTAAGCGCCCCCGGATTCGTGTATGTAGATGTTCCAATAGCCGGATTGATCCGAGACATAAGCGAGTCGTTCGTCTCCCATCCATGTTGGCTGAATTACGGATTCGTCGTTTCCACCAGCGATTACGGTCACGTTGTTCAAGCCATTGGATTCGTAGATTTCAGCTTGGTAGAGCTGTGTTCCATCCCACGGCATGTTTGGGTGATCCCATGCGAGAAACGCGATGCGCTTGAAACTTGGAGAAAGCCTAGGCGATGAGTAGAAGTCGTGCCCTTCGTGCAGAATTTCAACTGCTCCGTTCGACGTACGTATGCGCACTAGATCGTTTCGGGGTTCCCGGTTGCCTTGATGTTTTTCCCGAATGCAAATCAAATCTCCTTGCGAATCGACGACAAAGTCGGCGAACCGCTCGTCACGACTGGAGTCAGTGACTTTTCGAGGTTCCGCATTGCTATCTACTGCGATGTGGTAGACGTTTTGATCTTCTTTGTTGACGAAGTAAACGTTTCCATTTGCCACGATGTATGAACCCCCACCATACTCGTGGACCATGGTTCGAACGTCGAACTCATTTGAAGTGATTTCCCTATGGTCGCCAGCTGCGGAAGCGACCATGAGCACCGTCCGTCCTCGATCTGCGGGTCGCGACTCGAGGTAGTAGAGGTCGTGTCCGTCAGCACAGAGTTCACTGAAGGAAACAAAGCTTGACGCCACCAGCTCCGCAGAAATTGGGGAAGACCAGGCACCATATGGTTGTGACTTCATGAGGTTGAATCCTTGTTCTACGGTCGGCTTAGCGAGCTTCGCAAGTCCACAAGAGCCCACCGTTCGTGGTCTCGCCACTGGCCGTCGATGAAGAGAAAGTCGTTTGCAAGACCTTCAAACGTAAACCCGCAACGCTGGACTAGCTTTCGTGAAGGTTGGTTTCCCGGTTGAATGGCTGCTTCCAATCGATGCAATCCCAATATCTCAAAGGCGAAAGTAGCGACAAGATTCAACGCTTCGGTCATATAGCCTTGCCCCTGGCGGTTTGCATCGACGTAGTAGGAGAGGTTGGCGTTCAAGAATGATCCATAGACAATATCGTTGAGGTTTACTACACCGACAATTTCATCGGTTTGTCGCAGACAGCAGACAAATCCTTCCGCATCCTCTCGTTGAATTCGTCTCAAATACATTCGGAACATGTTGGCCGTTTGTGGTGGCGTAATCCAGGGATGGTGCAAGTGTTGGCTGGATTGCGCCATCGTGATCAATGCTTGCCTATCGCTACTGCGAACCTTGCGAATATAGATTCTGCCAATCCTCTGCTTTTCGTCAGGCTCTTCTTTGTCTGATCCAATAGATTTGCGGGAAAACAGAGAGCTCATGACAAAGACAAACGAGTTTGCGCAATTTGCGTGTTCATGAACGGGGGTGCATGGCTTGCATTTGCTGCACAGTCTAATCGAAGTGCTAGAAGGTCGATCAGTGCTTCCTTGCAGTAAGTTGACAGCGTAAATGGCCTGTAAGTCTCACCATTAAGCTTCAGAAATGGAGTAGGTAAGACTTAGCGTTGGGCGGATACAATGATGCCGTTTCCAAGCAAGTGTTGAGGTTTCTAGTGCGTTTGTTGGTACGAATTTACCCGTGGATACTCGCGACTTTGGTAGTCTGGAGCGGTTCTGCGATGGCTCAGGCATCAGGAATCTTTGTGGGGTTTCATGGTGCGGTGTCACAGTCAGATGCTACCTATGGCAAGACGGTAGCCAACACACTAGACGATGCAGCAACGACCATTGCTGGAATGACGTTCAGCACTAGCAACTCCGGCGATGGGAACCTGGCAAACCTTGGTGCTGTCGCTGGATTTCGGCACGCATGGGACAACCAATTTGCCAGCCTGCAACTGGAGGCAAGCTTCGGTGCAGGCAGGGTATCGGGTTTTGTGTTAGGAGACGGAGTGTCCCGAGAACGAGCTCAGTACGGCGAAGCTTGGCCAGAAACGTTCGAAGTCAGTACCAGCACGGAATTCGGTATTGTTGGGAAATGGGGGCGAGAACTGCTCTCAAGTAACTGGGCTGCTATTACAGGCTTTTACGTGCTTGCCGGAGTAAAACAATCGAGCATAGACCTCGAAACCCGCTATGAGCTTGGTTGCTTCATGTTGGATACATGCTCCGGTCCTCAGTTTTCTAGTGGAGAGTTTGAATACACCGCCAAGGGACAGAAGTTCGTCTTTGGCGGTGGACTTGAACATGCATTCAGCGATCGGTTCGTTGCGCAATTGGAGTTGCGTTTTGAATCGGCGATAGAAGACGAGTGGCGCGATTCTTACGAGGATGGTGCACTTACGGTTCACCCCACGCTGGAAACTCAAGACATTACTTTCGCCTTAAATCTCTCTAGGTTTTTGTAAGAATTTAATGTAAGTATTTGATGCAAATATGTTTATTTGCAGTTGTTAGATTCTGTATTGTTCCACCGGAATACGAGCTGCTGCACGCACAAGCCCAGGTCCAAAAAAATCAACCTATTCAATGTCGCTTACGCTATATGTAACTAGCGCTTGTTCGCTGTGCGATGAAGCGTTGGACATGCTTCTGAACTCTCGCTGTCTTGCCGGGAATATGCTGGAAGTTGTGGATATTGCCAACGACGATGAATTGCTTTCGCGATTGTCTGACAAGATCCCCGTATTGGAGGTGGCCGGCGATCAGTTGGCTTGGCCTTTTGCTGACGCGCAAGTGTTCGAACTACTGAATCGCAAATAGTCGTCGAGCGTTGTCGGACGTTAACCTTTCGATGTGCTGTGAGCTTTGGTTCCTAGCCTCGGCTACGGATTGAGCCACATAGCGCAGGTTTTGAGGTTCATTTCTTCGAGTCTTAGGGCGTGGTCGAATGGTTCGTGGAAGAAGATATGGAGCGTCTGTTTCAATCAAGAGCCGATCATCGGGAATCAGGTGCGCTGCTCTTTTTAGTTCAGTGCCGCGTCGCTCATCGCAAATCCAGCCAGTAATTCCGATATACAACCCTAAATCAAGGTATTTGGAGAGGAGTTCAGCGCTTCCAGTAAAGCAATGCACAACACCCCGCAATTGCGAAAATTCAGAGATTATTGCGAGCAAATCCCCAGCAGAATCTCGGTCATGGATGAAGACGGGCATTTTCAATGCGGACGCCAACTCCAATTGAGCTATGAATACTTCACGTTGGACTTCACGTGGAGAGAAGTCCCTGAAGTAGTCCAATCCAGTCTCTCCAAGAGCAACAACGCAGGGTTCACGCACGAGTTCTTTGATCCTATCTGCCCAATCTTTGGATAGTTTTGCCGCATTGTGTGGATGGATCCCCACGGTAGAAGAGAGGCGACCTGGGTAGTTCCTGCAGATGCCGATGGCTTCACGACTGCCCCTCAAATCCGTACCGGTGACTATGATGTGCTCGACTCCATGTGCACTAGACCTTGCTAGCACTTGATCCAAATCGTGACTGAAAGACTTATCAGTCAGGTTTGCGCCAATGTCGATCATACGTAGAGTATTTTGGGTCGGTCGTCCTTCTAGGGGATGGTTCGTTCGTGGTCGGCAAGCACAGGAACTGGAATATCTAAGATTTGGCTATATACCTGCGTAAAAGCGATGACGCTTTTGACGTAGTTGCGCGTTTCAGCAAATGGAATGGTCTCGATCCAAACCCGAGTATCCATGCCGCTGGCATTCTTGATCCATTCCTTGACTCTATGTGATCCTGCGTTGTACGCCGCAAACGCCAATACACGATTGTCATGGAACTCGTCTAACAACTCGACAAAATGGTGCGAACCCAAGTAAATGTTGGTTGCTGGATCAAGTAGCGATGCAGGGGAGGGACGACGTGCACGAATATTGCTTGCTGTGCGTCGCGCCGTAGGAAGCATAAGTTGCATGAGCCCTCGCGCTCCCACTGGCGAAACTGCATTTGCATTGAACGCGCTTTCCTGTCGAGTGATGGCAAGCAACACGGGGAGACTGACATTGGTCATATGGGCATTTCGCTTGAATGCGTCGATGTAGAGCATGGGAAATCGGGCGTCGATCAAATCCAATGCATCGGCAGAGAATGCAGCCTGAATGGCATCGTAGGTCCATCCAATGTTTGCGATCTCGTGCGCTATCCACGACTTGGCATCCTGGTCTATTTGAGGAAGCAACCAACGCCATTCCTTTTTGGCACTAGCTTGGTCGCCAAGAGCGTAAAGCTCAAATATTCTTGCAATGCGGGGATCTCCTAAGTACTTCTCGCGTTGCTCTTGGGGGTTGGGCCACGAAAACCCGTTTAACTGTATCGGCAGGCCGAGCTCATCTGCCGCAAGGAACCCATAGTAAGTACGCTGTGTTGCGAGCGTCTCAAGCTCACTGCGGGCCTCTTCCCGTCCAAGTTTTAATTTGAGAATAGAGGACCAAAAACGCCACTTGTACTGAGACTGTTCTGCATCCGGATATTGTTCGAGCCATTGGTGCGCCCATTGCCACTGTTCAAGCGCCATTGCGGTGTCGGCAATCCGTTCAATGGTTTGTGCATTGAAGTCTTGATTGACTGGACGTATGAGCTGACCTTCCCGAGCCGCCCAAAATGCCAGGTAGTTGTCCGTGCTCAGGAGCGTTTCGTCGCTAAACGAAAACTGTGAGCGATATTCATTCCATAGTTCACGTGCCTCTATGCCATTGTCAATGGCAAACTCCCGGAGTCCGTGCACAAGCGCGGTACGTCCCCAATCATCATCCGAAAAGCGACGAATGTTCTTTACCAATCCTGGCCTCACGTGAACGTCGTAGAGTAGTTGCGCGCGGCTCCTATCAGCAGCTGGGAAGAACCGCATGAGGTACCGAGCCAACACAAGCGAATCCTCTTTGACCGCAAGCTGCAATCGTTGCCAAGCGATTTCCGAAGTTACGTTGCCATTGCTAATCCATGTTCCAAATATAGGATCGCATTCTTTGGGTTGAGAAACTCCAACAATCCACAAAGTTGGCACTAGGGACATTGCTTTGTCTGTCTGTCCAATTCGATGGAGCGCATGCAAGTATCGGCACTGCTCTGCGGCATCGTTCGATGGAATGTGATACTGCGTGTAAGTTTGCCACTTGCCCGCCTTGGCTTTAGCGTCTAGCCACCGTCGAAAAAACTCGTCCGACAATACCGATTCGCTAAGACTGTCCCGGATTTCCAGTGCTCTCTCAGGAGTGTGGGAGGATAGTCTGACCAGTGCTTCTTGGTATTCGAGATAGACGTAGAGAGGATATCCCTGCAGTTCGTCTTTTAATCTCCGGTATTCTGTGGTTCGTCCGGAGTCCCGTGCGATTTTTGCTTGCTTGTACTTGTCTCGAAGCTCTACCAGATCTTGCTGTGCATTGCCGTATGGTGCGCAAAGAAGCAATGCTAGGAAGCAACCAGAGACCGCCAGCGCTTTCATGCTTTAAGAGAGTGCCGCTACTACGAACTGTTTTCGCCGACGCGTACGGCTAACACATCGCAAGTGGCTTTCTGAAGTACTCCATTCAAAGTTGATCCAAACATGATGGCCAGCCCATGACGACCGTGACTCCCAACAACAATGACATCTATATTGTTCTCGGCGGCGATTCTATGTATTTCGCTATCGATTCGACCGAAGGCTAGATGCTGACGAACCTTTGAAATGCTGAATTCGCTGGCCAATTCCCGCAAATACGATTCCGCCTGATCGTAGATGGCTTCGTGCAACGACGACAGATCCATGGGGATTTCGTCACCATACGCCAAGCTTTGTGGCTCTATTACATGAACAATGTGGAGTTGAGCATTGTAGAGTTCAGAAAGAATCGAAGCATGTTCGGCAACATGTCTGCAATCCTCGGTAAGGTCAACAGCAAGAAGTACGCGCGAATACTTGGACATTGACGATGCTTGGCATTAGCTATTGGGATGGCTTTAATTATGTACGAAACGATTGGATGAGTGAGCTTCAAGTAGCATGTTCTGGATATTTCTAACAACTGCCATGCTCTTGGTATTTGGCGGATTGCTGGTTGTGCTTCCCTCCAAACGAGAGCGGCAAATTGGTCAAATGCGGATTGAAGCGAGGAAGCGGGGGATTTACATTGGAAGTGAGACGCTGCCTAATGTAAACGCGCCATTGGTAGAGAGAGTTACATCCGGAGGAAAAATCAGGACGCCAACCATTCAATGTGTCGTGTGGGGTAAGCACTACACCGAGGACGCTACGACATTCCCTACATGGCGTTTGCTCAAATCCGATAAAGGAAAAGCGCCGATTGAAGGCTTCGAAGCCAATCCATCCTTGAACGACAATCAACGTAGCCTTAGTGATTCGTATTGGAGCTCAGTTCAAGAAGTGTTGGACAGTATTCCGGAGAAGCTTGTAGCAATTCAGTGCACTCCCCAAAGCGTGTCGTGGATTGGGGTCGAGAGATTGGAAACAACCTCGGACGAATTCGTCTCCCAAATGTCCACATCACTCGACCGACTCATGGCTCTCAACGTCGCAATAGGATTGCAAGACAATTCCTAGCGTAACGATGAGATACCTTGCAATTGAAAGGAGTTGCCTTAGTGTGAGGCATGTAAAAGAAAGTCAAGATTTGTGCGAACTTCTAGCTGTGCCGTTCGTCTATGGAATCTGATTTCTAATGCATCGCAATTTGCCTATGAGAACCTGCGCCAACGATTGCGGAGGGTTCTGAAATTCGAGTTGTGTAAATATAACTACGCGCGAGGCACCCGCGTGGCGATTTGGATGGTGCTAACTGAAGGAGAGACATGGATAAGTCACTAGTGATTGTCGAATCGCCGAACAAGGCGAGAACTATCAACAAGTACTTAGGCAAGAACTACGTTGTAAAGTCCAGCAGAGGACACATTCGGGACCTGCCTAAGAGCAATACTCAATCAAGAAGCACGAAGCCGAAGCGGCTACCGGCAAATCTGACCCCTGAAGAAAAGCTTAAAGCCAAAGAGCTAAAGGCTAGGGCTGATCACATACGCCGCATGGGAGTAGATCCTGAGCGCAATTGGAAGGCTACCTGGATAGTTTCCCCTGAAAAGGCCAATGTGGTGAGTGAACTACAAAGTGCGGCGGAAAAGTCGGATTTGATTTACTTGGCCACCGATATGGACCGCGAGGGAGAGGCCATCGCGTGGCATTTGCAGGAACTGATCGGTGGGGATTCAAAGCGATACAGACGCGTGGTCTTCAATGAAATCACGCGAAGCGCTATTCAAGAGGCGTTTGCAAATCCTGTTCAAGTCGACCTGAACAGAGTAAATGCTTACAAAACTAGAAGATTCCTCGATCGTGTTGTGGGATTTGAGCTTTCTCCCTTGCTTTGGAAAAAAGTTGCGCGAGGATTGTCTGCGGGTCGGGTTCAGTCTGTTGCCGTTCGCCTAATCGTGGAACGAGAGCGTGAGATCAGAGCGTTCGATGTAGAGGAATATTGGGAACTATATGCAGATCTGTATCGCAACGCTGTGAACATTGCGCGACCACAGTCTCCTAGCGACGAGCACCAAGATTCTCGTCGATTCAAGGTTGTTAGTCATTTGGGCAAAGCGTTCTCTGCGAAGAATGAAAAAGACGCTAGCCACGCTCTAAGCGAGTTGAATGAGCAAAAGTTTGTTGTAGCCAAACATGAGAAGAGACCTACGGGTTCGAAGCCTCAGCCTCCATTCATCACGTCAACGTTGCAGCAGGCCGCCAGCTCTCGATTGGGCTACAGCGTTTCCCGGACCATGCGATTGGCGCAAAGGCTCTATGAAAGTGGGCTAATTACATACATGCGAACCGATTCGACAAGCCTTTCCGCTGAAGCGGTCACTGGAGTACGGTCCTTTCTCGCCAAGGAATTTGGAGCTCCCTACGTACCGGACGCTCCACTTACCTATGTGACGAAGGCGAAGGCTGCACAGGAAGCGCACGAAGCCATTCGCCCTTCGGACATAGGCGTTAAAGCCGAGGATCTCAAAGATCAGGATGAAGGTGAACGTCGTCTCTATGAGTTGATTTGGAGAAGATTTGTTGCGTGCCAAATGACTAGCGCTCGATACGAGAGCGTGACTACTACCGTGAATGCAGGCGACTACGAGCTGAAAATTCAGGGGCGGGTCGTGCTATTCGATGGATTTACGCGGGTTTGGTTGGCTGCTCCACGAAGTGATGTTGACCAGTTGCTTCCCAATTATGAGGTAGGCGAAGTTTTGCAAAAGCTTCATATCGAAAAGTCGCAGCACTTTACGAAACCTCCCGCCCGATACCGCGAGGCAAGTCTTGTGCGCGAACTAGAGGAGCGAGGAATTGGCAGACCAAGCACCTACGATTCGATTACATCTACGATCCAGGAACGTGGTTACGTGACTCTGCGCCAACGAAAATTCTATGCCGAACGAATTGGGGAACTCGTTACTGATCGTCTAATTGACAACTTCAGCGACCTTATGGATTACGAGTTCACATCGCGGTTGGAGCAAGATGAACTTGACCGAATTGCTTTGGGCAGTAAGGAGTGGCAGGAAGTATTGAACACCTTCTACTCTGGCTTTTCGAATCAAATGCAGTCGGCAGAGAGCAAAATGCTGCGCAACGACCCAATCGCTACAACCATAAAGTGTGGAGATTGCGGGCGCAAAATGCTGATTAGGGTGGCAAAGTCTGGTGCATTTCTAGGTTGCGAGGGTTACGAGCTTCCGCCCAAGGAGCGCTGCAAGCACACCATGAACCTGTCACTGGTGGAAGAGGGTGGCTCTGCGAATACTGACGACGACGAGAGCAGACTGTTGCGCCTGAAACGCAAATGCGCTCGATGTTCGACTGCTATGGATTGCTTTCTAGTTGATGAAACGCGGAAGTTGCACATTTGCGGCAATCAAGATTGTCTTGGTTATGAGATTGAAGAAGGCAATTTCAAGACGCCTGGCTACGAAGGACCTGCTATCGAATGCGACCGATGCAATGGTGAGATGCAACTTCGAACTGGAAGATTTGGGCCGTATTTCGCATGTACCAATGAGTCGTGCGGCAACACGCGAAAGATTCTGAAGAGTGGGCAAGTTGCCCCACCACGCGCAGATCCAGTGCCAATGCCTGAACTTGCTTGTGACGGCATTGAAGATCACTTTGTGCTGCGCGACGGTGCTTCTGGTCTGTTTCTAGCGGCCAGCAAGTTTCCAAAAAATCGTCAGACTAGGGCACCTCTTGTATCCGAGATCTTGCCGCATGCCAATGAGCTGGATCCGAAATTCAAGCACTTGTTGACAGCACCCGTTGAGGATCCATTGGGGCGCCCCACGGTGATCAGATTTGCGCGCAAAAGCCAAGAGCACTACATTCGAACGGACGACAAATCGAAACCGTGGAGCGCTTTTTTCAAGGATGGCAAATGGGTGGAAGCTACTCGAGCAAAGGAAACTAGTGGACGTAATCCCCCTTTAATCGATGTCAGAAAACGTGCCGCAAAGCGACGATCTAAGGGTCGCAGCTAGCGGCATTTCGACCATATTCTCGATTGTTGCGCGTTACCTAGTCGAGGCGTACTAATCCTACCTTGATTCCTTCGATTTCGAAGCCCTTCGAACCAAGATCTACTACGATCGGTTCATAGTTTGGATGCTCAGGATGCAGTTCGACTTTGGCCGGGTCGCTTCCTCGAAAAAATCGCTTGACGGTCACTTCGTCGTCGATCCGCGCGACCACGATTTGGTTGTTACGAACTTCTGTCGTTCTGTGGACAGCTAGCAAGTCGCCATCAAGAATGCCGGCCCGCGTCATGCTATCGCCTTGTACCGTAAGAAAGTAGTCAGCTCTTGGCGAGAATAGCGTGTGTGGAATGGTCAAGTGGTTATCAATGTGTTCCTCTGAAAGAATTGGACTGCCTGCCGCAACACGACCAACAACTGGGATTGTCCGATCGTCATACATTCCGCTAACTTGAATTCCCCGTGATGTATTTCTATTTACCTTGATGACTCCTTTTCTTTCTAGGGCTTTGAGGTGTTCTTCTGAGGCATTGGGGGAACGAAAGTTGAAGTGTTCGGCAATGTCTCGTCGCGTAGGTGGATAACCGAAATTTGTAATCCAGTTGCGGATCAGATCCAGTACCTCTTGTTGACGATTGGTTAGCTTTACAGACTTGCTTCTTGGCATTGCATTGCCCTCTCGAATCTAATGTAGTGTTAATGTATACATATGGATACAAATTGTCAAGTGTTTTTGTTCAGTAATATACGAAATAACAAGCGATGTTTAGGTTGGATTGGGTTGTGGCAAATTGAGGATGTGTACTGCTCGATGGCTTAATTTCGAAGCAGGAATTTAGAGCAAACTAAAATTACGCGACTCACTGAGCAGTTCGCGGTTTCGATTGCACCATGTTGGAATCATTTCAGAACATTGTCGTCAATCACGGTGGCTGGATGCTGCAGGTGTTCCTGATTGTGACTGCAACAGTAACTGTGCACCAGCTATTGCGGTTTTTGCTGAAAAAGCTGGGCAAGCGTATAGAAAGCACTACAACCGAATGGGATGACGCTCTCTATTACGCGGCGAGTAAGCCACTAGGTTGGGCGACTTGGGTCGTAGGGCTAACTTGGGCGGGTCAAGTCATTTACGGTGCCACGCGGAGCGATCCAAATGCGCCAACCCAAGTATTCGAACACGTAGGAACTATACGTGAGGCGTTTGTAATCGTCATACTCGCATGGTTTGGACTGCGTCTGATTTCAGCGTTCGAGCAATTGGTCAGCAGCTCCAAAACTCGCGACACGTACAGGAGATGGGATATTGCGACAGCAATGGCCGTCGGGAAAGTTCTTCGCGCATCGGTCACCATTACTGCACTGCTCATTCTGCTCCAGGTATTCGGTTTTAGCCTTGCAGGTGTTCTGGCGTTTGGAGGAATCGGCGGAATTGCTGTGGGTTTTGCGGCGCGGGATCTGCTAGCAAATTTCTTTGGGGCGTTGATGCTATTCATCGACAAGCCGTTCACGGTTGGTGATTGGATACGCTCACCGGATCGCGAAATTGAGGGAACCGTAGAGGTCATTGGCTGGCGAGTTACGCGCATACGGACATTTGACCAACGACCTCTTTATGTACCGAATTCCTCGTTCACCACTTTGTCTGTCGAAAATCCATCGAGAATGTTGAACCGTAGGATTTATGAAACTTTTGGTGTGCGCTACGACGATTTCAATACCGTGAAGGCTATTGTGGTCGCTATACGCGAGATGTTGCGCAATCACGAAGCAATCGATTTGGAACGCACATTGATGGTTAATGTGGTTTCCTATGGAGATTTCGCCGTGGAGTTTTTTGTATACACATTCACCAAAACGACAGTCTGGACGGAATTTCACGAAATCAAGGAGGATGTCCTTCTCAAGATCGGAGAGATCATTCATAGTCACGGAGCCGATTTTGCCTATCCAACGCAGACGCTGCATCTTGCCGATCATATTGAGCCGGAACGCTCTTGAAGAACTTGCCGTCTAATGCAACATTGCTGTTCTCGGAATCGCAAATCGAGAAGGCTATCGATCGGTTGGCAGTTCTGTTGAACATGGAGCTAGGTAGCGAACAGCCCGTCTTTGTTTGTGTGTTGAAGGGTGCGGTTCCGTTGACTTGGGATCTCATGCGACGTATGGACGTCGATGTTTCTCTTGCATGTCTCCGAGTTCGGAGGTTTCGTGGCACGAAAGGGGGCGAACCCCACATTTCCGATTTCGACCCGGAAGAGTTTCGTGACAAGCTTGTTGTGATTATCGATACTGTACTAGACGAAGGTGTCACACTTGAATTTGTTCAAGAGAAGTTGCAGCCACTTGCCAAGAAGCTACTAACTGTCGTTCTTGTGAGAAAACTAACGAACTACCAAGGAACCGTTGACTACGTTGGTCTGACCGCCCCCAACAAGTTTCTGATTGGAAGAGGCATGGATATGGACGGCATGTATCGGGGACTACCTGCAATCTACACATTGGATAGCTAAGATGCTGGCATTGATTACTGGTACCGCACTTCAATCTGTGTTGCCCGCACCGTTGGCAACTTACTATCAAAACACACCGTTTGGCGCACCTTCCGCACCTGTTCGCAAGGTTGAGCTTGGTGGCCAGGAGGTTCTTTCGCTCACGCGACATGGTTTAGGAGGATCCATTGCCGCACATTTGGTCAACTATCGAGCCAATGTCTGGGCACTAAAGGAACTTGGAGCCTCGCAAATCTTGGCAACAGCAACGGTTGGTGGCATCGACAGCTCACTTCGAGTAGGGGATCTTGTAGTTCCGGATCAAATAGTCGACTACACCTATGGTCGCGAACAGACCTATGTGGGGCCAACTAAGATCAATCACTTTGATTTAACTTGTCCTTTCGATGCAAGACTTCGAGACGGGCTCTTGCGAGCGCTGCCGGTAGACTTTGAAGCATCGCAGCATCTAAGCGGAGTTTACGCCGTGACACAAGGTCCTCGCTTCGAGACAGCAGCTGAGATCGATCGCTATCGAAAGGATGGTTGCACGTTGGTGGGTATGACATTGATGCCCGAAGCGGCTTTGGCAAGAGAGCTTGAAATTCCGTATGCCGCGGTTTGTCTCGTAGTAAACCCTGCCGCTGGAGTTGAGGTCGGCGACATTGATATTTCAGAGACGGCGGTAGTAACCGAGAAGGCGATTGCGGGACTGAAGAGCTACATTGAATTAGCCGTTGCGTTCTTGCACTAGCGCTTCGAGTTCAGGGGGCACGGGCAATCGACGTACCTGAATCAGCATGCCAAACTTCGGATGGTCGAAGTAATGAGTTTCGCCGAGCGCCAAGCGCCGACTCTCATCGATCAAGTAAAACAGAAGTCGCGACTCAAAGGATTGTTCAGCACTGGCTTCGTTCGAGCTGGCCAGCGTTCTCCAGATCTCCAAGTCCAAATGGAGGAATCTCGCAACGCTCAAATCCAACATTCCTTCAACTTCGTACAGACCATTGCGTTGTGTATTACCAAATTGCAAGAGAATGCTGTTTCCTGTTCCAGGGGAAAGGGCATCTTGGTGCCAGGCTGCATGGTCAATGACTCTGTATCCTTCGGAGCGGAGACGGCTCGCCGTGCGTTGAAGGTTTAGCTGGTTGTCAGGCCTGCGCTTGCCAACTGTGGCAAGGAGCTCGCTTTCATACTGCGAAAATGCCTTGGTGACCTGGGACATTGTCGATTGCGACTGCAATGTATCGCCCGGCGTTTGCTCGCGAACGAGTCGTTCGTACCTTAGGAGCAATTGGATTTCCTCGTCGCAGAGGCCAAGCAACCGACCTGCACGCTGCAGGATGACATCGGTGGATTCCCAGTCATCCGGCAGCCAGTCGGGGAGTGTCGAATCGCGTGTACGGGATTCCTCACGCAAGAGGACACCTTCCTGATCTAGTTCGTCGAATAGGTGTCCAGTGCCATCGTGTTCCTCAAGTGAACTGGGCGTAGTAACTTGTGAATCAATAGTTTCTGAACCGAGAGGAAACAACGGGGAGTGCAGCCAGCAACCACTTAGTCGAAGTGCATTTCCGGTAGAGTTGCTAACTGATGGATAGCTATCCTTTGATTGATCCGTTTCATACAACCCATCGCTGCCGTCTTGAGAGTGGAATTCCAGAAGACTTGATTTCGCCATCGCTCGCATCGCTTCGTATTCCACGAATGTCAAAGAGCGAATATCTGCTGGATAAACGCGTTCGCGAACTCCATGAATCAGGTGCTCGGACGAAGGCAGTTCAACCTCTGGCTCGAATACGACAAACTCAATAACGTACCAGTCGCGCTGTAGGTAGTCTCGCGGGTCGCTATCGGCAAGCGTATTGTTGGCGCTGATCCCAAGGAGCAACAGGAACGCAGTGGCAAACGCGGAACTACGCTTCGACTGCAATGGGAATCGAAGTTTGCAACTCATCTATCAATTTTTCGGTAAATGCAAAGCGTTCCTCGGGCTCGCGTGGCGCTTTTAGGACTCTTATGGCTTGATCTCGAGTCAACTGGAACGTCGCTTCATTGGCTTGAAGCAAAGCGGCGATAGCGATGGAATCGACTCGGTTGTGGTTCGAGAACTCTATTCGGCCTCCGTCGGCATTGAGAACAATCTTGGATATGCCCAATTCCTGTGCTCGCAACTTCACTGCGGTCAATTGGAACAGATTGTTGGCTAAGTCTGGTAATGGGCCACACCTGTCGATCAGCTCAATTTTCAATTCGTCGAGTTCCGATTGCGATTCTGCCGCCGCAATTCGCTTGTAGGTGACCAATCGACCATGTATGTCGGGAAGGTAGGTGTCTGGAATCAGAGCTGAGACATTGAGATTAACTTCGTGCACCATGGGCATGGGATCATCGAAATTCGGAACCGTGCCGCTCTTTAGCGTATCCACAGCTCGTTTGAGCATCGAAATGTAGAGTGTGAAACCTATAGTCTCAAGCTGGCCAGACTGCTCCCTTCCTAACAATTCGCCCGCACCACGTATTTCAAGGTCGTGCACTGCTAGCGTGAATCCGCTGCCCAACTCGTCAGCTGACTCGATAGCATCCAATCTCTTGCGCGCATCGACTGTCATCGCGGATTCTTCAGGAGTGAGCAGGTACGCATAGGCCTGACGAGCGGAGCGACCCACACGCCCGCGAAGCTGATGGAGCTGTGCCAGACCGAACTTGTCAGCTCTTTCAATGATTATCGTGTTTGCATTTGGTATGTCGAGTCCGCTCTCAATAATCGTCGAACATAGCAGGACGTTGCATCTTCGGTGATAGAAGTCGGCCATTACATGCTCAAGCTCGTGTTTGCGCATTTGCCCGTGTCCAATTCCTAGCCGCGCATCAGGAACCATTTTGGCTAGTCCGTCGTATATTTCTGGCATAGACCGAACATCGTTGTGCAGGTAAAACACCTGTCCTCCGCGAGCCAGTTCCCGTTTAATGGCATCTCGCACAACAGTTTTGCTATAGGGCACGACGAAGGTCTTGACGGACAGCCTCTTGGCGGGGGGCGTTGCAATGATCGACAAATCTCGCAATCCCCCCATAGACATGTTCAACGTGCGGGGAATTGGAGTAGCCGTCAACGAAATTGTGTTTACTTCGGCCCTGAGGTTTCGAAGACGCTCCTTGTCCCGCACACCAAATCGGTGTTCCTCATCTATGATGAGCAGTCCAAGTTTGCTGAAGTCAACGTTAGCGTGGAGCACCTTATGTGTGCCTATGAGAATGTCGACTTTCCTCTGTTCCACGCGTTGCTCTATTAGCGAGATCTCGCGTGCTGAACGAAATCGAGACATCAAGTCAACGATTACGGGCCACTCAGCGAATCGATCGCTGAACGTGTCGAAGTGCTGCTGAGCAAGAATGGTCGTTGGAACTAGAACAATGACCTGGAAGCCGGACTGAACGACGTGAAACGCAGCTCGCATGGCAACTTCCGTCTTACCAAACCCTACATCCCCACAGACTAATCGGTCTGTGGACTTGATATTGCGCAGGTCTTCGAGTATTGCTTCGGTTGCTACTGTTTGGTCTATCGTTAGTTCAAAGTCGCATTGATCGCAAAAGCTATTGAAGTCGTCGCTAACATCTGGCACAACCACAGAGCGAGAAGCTTCCCGTCGTGCATAGATGCCTAAGAGTTCAGCGGCGACGTCGTATATCCTCTGTGCCGCCCGAGATTTGGCTTTAGACCAAGCATCTGTACCCAATTTGTGAAGAGGAGCGTTCTCGTCGTCAGCTCCGGTATAGCGAGATACAAGATTTAGAGACGAAACCGGTACATATAGCTTGTCGCCATCGGCGTATTCGAGCGTAACGAACTCCATAAGCTGAGAGCGAATCGAGAGAGTTTCTAATCCCACATAGCGACCAATACCATGATCGAGATGCACAACTGGTGCTCCTGGATGCAATTCTGTGAGATCTCGAATAACCGATTCGGGATCGACACTTCGATGTCGCGCTCGATTTCTTTCACTCTCAAGTCTGGATCCAAGAATTTCTGACTCGGTGAGCAGAACGAACTCTTGGTTCCAAATTCCTCGATCCAGAATCCCAACAGTTGATGCAAGAGTCGATTGGCTCGAGAAAAAGTCGGTGTAGGAATCGACTTCCCTCGGAAAAATACGAGCGCGACCAAGGATTTCATGGAGATGCTGCAGCCTACCGTTGCTCTCTGCCGTCAGGAGAACCGGAACCGAAACATTGTGAACGAATTCCCTAAGCCTTCTGGACGGATCACGCCTGCGAACTTCCAATGTGACGTCTGGCAACTCCTGGCCCAACAATGAAATTGCGTGCTTGGGTGGAGTGCTGCCACGGTGGAACCGAATGCGTGGAAATCGATTCCAAAGGTGCCGCAACTCATCCAATCTAAAGTAGATGTCAAAAGGCTCCAATAGAGGCCGTTCTTCGTCGTTCTTGTGAACTTCAAAGCGTTCCTTTACATCTTCGAAGAAGGAATTGGCACCCGACTCTACATCGCAATCCAAGACAACGACAGAGTCTTCCGGCAAATAGTCAAGCAACGAATGCGTCCGTTCGAAGAACAAGGGAAGGTAGCACTCGACACCTTCAACGGGCCGGCCTTCACTAATGTCAAGGTAGGTTGAGCATTGCCAATGATTGGGAGGGAAGTGTCGGTTCCACGAGTTCCTGAAATGAGTGATTGCCTGATCATCTAGCGGATACTCGTGTGCTGGGAGTATTTGTACGTTCTCGGTCTGCTCGATCGTGCGTTGCGTCTCGGGATCAAAGATCCGAAGGCTCTCGACTGCATCATCGAACAAGTCAATCCGGATTGGTCGACGGGAACCAACTGGATAGAGGTCGAGAATTGAACCGCGAGTGGCGAATTCCCCGTGCTCGAAAACGGTGTCCACTCTGCGATATCCTCCCTCAGCCAAGTGACCTTGGTAATCACTCAGATTGAGCGTATCCCCCACCGAAAGTTGAAACGTGCTAGTCATCACGTAATCCCTTGGGGGCAATCGTTGAACTAACGCCGTGATCGGCACAATCACAACGCCTGACGTTATCGTGGGTATCTCCGCCAGCGTCGAAAGACGTTCTGCAACTATGGCGGATTGTGGTGAAAAATTGTCATAAGGGAGCGTTTCATAGTCGGGGAACGCAAACACGTTTAGATTGGAATCGAAGAACTCGAGCTCGTTCCTGATATTGGTGGCGTTCTCTGAGTTAGCAGCAACCACCAAAAAGAGCCGCGGATCTTTGATGGCAAGCTTGGCGAGCGTGGCGATTGCCAGACTGCCAAAGCTGTCAGTCCAATACTGAACTTGCTGCTTCGGTGGCGCTCTAACGGGTAATCCGTCCATTGGCGTGCACATAGTCTAATTTACAGTGACCGGGAAAATGCTTGGGTCGAATGGAGGCTTTGCTTATGCACAAGCTACAGGGTGATGATTTTAGCCACGCCGCACTTTAGAACTCGACAAATGGGTCAAAGTTTCTAACAGGCTAGTGAGTGGTATGAATTCCTCTGTAATACGGCATTTGCAGCCAATGATGCCGGGTCGGTGTAGACAAACAGATTTAATACCAATGTGGTATTATTCGTAGGATTCTTGTCTGGCGACGACTTACTGGAAAACGACCTTACCAGCGCTCTCTGAGCAACTAATCTAACAATTTGTGTTCTAGGACACCAAGTACGCTCCGTGAGTTGACACATCTATCGCTCAAGGACGAGTGAATCGCATGAAGCCCACCAATATTCACGACCCCAACTACTTTCACAAGGTAGTGGACTGCCAATGGGCGTGTCCAGCACACACGCCAGTTCCCGAGTACATTCGACTCATAGCACAAGAGCGCTATACAGAAGCCTATATGGTCAATTGGGAGTCCAACGTATTCCCTGGCATTCTTGGCAGAACTTGTGACCGTCCGTGTGAACCAGCCTGTCGGCGCGTTAGGACCGAAGAGAAACCAGTGGCAATTTGTCGGCTCAAGCGTGTCGCAGCCGATCACAAGGGGGACATTACGCCCTATCTGCCACATGTACCCAAGAACAAGAATGGCAAGAGAATTGCGCTTCTAGGCGCAGGTCCAGCTTCACTGGCGGTAGCACGCGACCTGCTTCCTCTGGGCTACGAGATCGACATGTTCGATCGGGACCCTGGGGGCGGCGGCATGATGCGCAGTCAGATTCCGGCTTTTCGTTTGCCTGCAGACGTTCTCGAAGAGGAAGTCGATCTCATAGTAAACATGGGCATCGACGCACACTACAGCTACGAAATCACGAGCATGCGAGAAATGCTCGAATTGAACTACGATGCATACTTCGTCGGCACCGGCGCACCTCGAGGACGCGACCTCGATCTTCCTGGTCGCAAAGAGGTTGGCGACCACATCTCAATAGGCATCGATTGGCTATCAAGCGTCGCTTTTGGACATACAACCTCCATTTCAGGCAAGGTAATCGTCATGGGAGGAGGGAACACCGCCATGGATTGTTGCCGAACTTCCAATCGTCTGGGGGCCGAACACGTAACCGTAGTCGTTCGCTCTGCTTTCCACGTCATGAAAGCAAGCGAGTGGGAGAAAGAAGATGCAATGGCAGAAGGCATTCCTATTCTCAACAACCGGCCACCCAAGGAATTCGTGCATGAAAATGGGCGTTTGAAAGGAGTTGTTTTCGAACGCGTAAAGCCGATTGAGGAAAACGGCAGACTAAAGTACGTCCCAACAGGGGAACCGGACGTCTTTATGGAGGCCGACCACATCCTGATGGCAATCGGTCAGGAGAACCATTGCCCTTGGATCGAACGGGATTTGGGCATTGAGTTCGACAAGTGGGACTGCCCGATATTGGACGAGGACACACTGCAGTCAACGCATCCCAAGATCTTTTTCGGAGGGGATTCCGCCTTTGGTCCAGAGAACATTATTTGGGCATCTGCACATGCACACAAGGCGGCGATTTCGATCCATCTGTTTTGCCAGGGCAAGGATCCCAAGAAGGATAGGCCGCCCGATGGCGTAAACCTGATAAGTCAAAAAATGGGGATTCACGAATGGAGCTACGATGCGGAACATGATCCCTCTCAACGCTACATCGTTCCGCATGCCAACCTGCGACGCTCGCTGGACAATATCAAGGTCGAAGTCGAATTGGGATTCGACGAACAATTGGGATTTAAGGAAGCGCAACGGTGCTTGAATTGCGACGTGCAGACAGTGTTTACCGAAAAGCTCTGCATCGAATGCGATGCTTGCATGGACATTTGTCCGATGGATTGCATTACTTTCACGGAGAACCGGGACGAGGACGAGCTAAGGGCAAATCTACTGGTTCCAGCTGAGAATGCCGAGCAAGACTTGTATGTGTCCGACTCCCTTGATACTGGCCGAGTAATGGTCAAAGATGAGGATTTGTGTCTTCACTGTGGGCTGTGTGCCGAACGGTGTCCAACGAATGCATGGGACATGCAGAAGTCGATCGTTCACAATCCACAATTGAGCTCCTACGCGGAATGACCACCTACAACGAATTCGTTATACGGTTCGCAAACGTAAACGGCTCCGGTTCCGCCAGCGCGAACGGCATGTTCGCCAAGTCTTTGTTCCGCATGGGCATTCCTGTTGCAACGCGGAACATCTTTCCCTCGAACATTCAAGGACTACCCACGTGGTTTGAAGTGCGCATTTCCGAGCGAGGCCATTTCGGTCGCCGTGAGGACATCGACATCATGGTCGCTATGAATGCGGAGACCTACGAGGAAGATGTTGCATGTCTCAGATCAGGTGGTTATCTGGTGTACGACAACACTCGCGGCAGGCCCAGAAGTCTACATAGAGGTGACATTGTTGACGTAGGAATTCCCATTACCAAGCTGATTCTTCCTGAATTCAGTGATCCGAAACAGCGTCAACTTTTCAAGAACATTGTCTACTTGGGTGCAATGTCGGCATTGTTGAACATTGATTTCAGCATTCTCACAGGCATGGTTTCGTCCCAGTATCGGGGCAAAGACGCACTTATAAAGCCCAACATTCATGCTATGGAGATCGGTCGAAACTACGCCTACAAATATCTCGACTGTCCTTTCGACATGCAGGTTCGACACTCGGAACTGGGCAAGGGAAAGATCTTCGTGGATGGCAATGAGTCCGCGGCGCTTGGGGCAATCTATGGCGGTGCCACGGTTTGCGCATGGTATCCCATTACACCTTCCACGTCCGTTGCCGAAGCGTTCGAAAAGCATGCCCTCAAGTTGCGAACCAATCAGGAGACAGGGCGCAAGAACTTTGCTGTGATACAGGCCGAGGATGAGCTCGCCGCACTTGGGATGGTGATCGGAGCGGGCTGGAATGGTGCAAGAGCGTTCACAGCCACCAGCGGCCCCGGTATTTCTCTAATGAACGAATTTCTTGGACTCGCCTATTTTGCGGAGATTCCGGCAGTTCTATTCGACATTCAAAGAGCGGGACCTTCCACAGGCATGCCAACTCGGACACAACAGTCCGACCTGCTGAGCGTCGCATTTGCGTCCCATGGAGATACGCGACATCCGATGTTGTTTCCATCGACTCCGAAAGAGTGCTTTGACTTTGCTGCAGCATCGTTCGACATTTCCGAGCGAATACAGTCGCCAGTCGTTGTAATGAGTGATCTCGATCTTGGTATGAACGAGATGACCACGGACCCCTTTGATTGGGACGATGGCCGGAAGTACGACAGGGGGAAGGTAATGTCCTTCGACGATCTCGAAGAGTGCGAGGTCTTTGGACGCTATGTGGACTCCGACGGAGATGGAATTGGCTATCGTACGCTTCCAGGCACGCATCCATCCAAGGGTTCCTTCTTCACCCGTGGAACCTCTCGCGACGAATACGCAGTGTATACGGAAGCGCCCGAAGCATATAGCGAGAATATGGATCGACTGGTCCGTAAGTGGGAGACCATTCGTGAATTGATGCCTAAAAGCGAAGTTAGCGATGCGAATCGCAGAGCAGGAATCCTCTATTACGGCACATCCACCACTCCGATGAAGGAATCGCTTGACTTGCTTTATGAAGAGGGGGTTGAACTCGATACGCTCCGGATAAGATCCTTCCCGTTTGGCCATGAGGTACAAAATTTCATCGACAGTCATTCCATTGTGTTTTTGGTCGAACAGAATCGTGATGCTCAAATGAAAACGCTGATTGTGGCGGACTTGAATGTGCACCCCGACCAAATCCAGTCAATTCTCTACTATGGCGGAATGTCGATTTCGGCCGATTTCATCGTAAATGCTGTCCTCGAGGCCTACGAGCGAGACAAGTTGCCGAGGCTCCGGGAGGTTTCCTCGTGACATTTGTTACAAAACCAAAAATTCACCATCCACTGCTCAAGGTCAACGAGATTGGACTGAAGCGTCGGGACTACGAAGGGCTAGTCTCAACGCTGTGTGCAGGTTGCGGACACGATTCCGTGAGTGCGGCACTGATTCAAGCATGCAGCGAGCTCTCTCTGCCGCCACACAAGTTCGCGAAGCTATCCGGCATTGGTTGTTCATCAAAGACACCGAGTTACTTTCTCGGAAATTCCCATGGGTTCAATTCAGTACATGGTCGAATGCCTTCGGTTGCAACCGGCGCCAATATTGCCAATAGAGACCTGATCTATATCGGTGTTTCAGGGGACGGCGACAGTGCTTCCATTGGACTTGGTCAATTCGCCCACGCGGTGCGCCGAAAAATCAACATGCTCTATATTGTTGACAACAACGGCACATACGGTCTGACGAAAGGACAATTCTCCGCCACAAATGATCGCGGTTCGACCAATAAGAGAGGCGTCCCGAATTTGTACACATCGATTGATTTGGTGAGCATGGCGCTGCAGATCGGCGCGAGCTTCGTTGCAAGGAGCTTTTCCGGTGATAGGACACAGCTGGTCCCACTAATGAAAGCCGCGTTGTTGCATCGAGGATTTGCGTTTATAGATGTGATTTCACCTTGTGTGATGTTCAACAACCACGATGGTTCGACCAAGAGCTACGGCTACATAAGAGACCACTCCGCACCAGTTGTAGATGCTGACTTCATAGCTCCTCAGGATGAAATCGAAATTGACTATGCGCCAGGCACAGCAGAGACCGTGGCGATGCCCGATGGGTCCTCGTTGCGATTGCGCAAACTTGAGGAGAGCTACAACCCTCGCAATCGGGTAGACGCGCTCGCCTATGTCCAAAGTGCATTGGATGAAGGCGAGGTAGTAACAGGACTGCTCTATGTTGAGGACGATTCGGTGGATTGCCACGAAGTGTTGGAAACTCCTGATCTTCCTCTAAATTCGCTTGATGAATCGGTTCTTTGCCCAGGATCTGAGGAATTGGCAGCCGTAAACGACAGTTTCCGCTAGTAGCATTTTCCGCCCACTAACAGCCTTAGGCCTTCACAGTTGGCTACGCTAAGAGCCTGTCACAGAATGCGCAACGAGCTCGTGTGCGAGCATTCCGCTCTGAACTCCTAAGAGATGTCTCCAGATCCTTCCAATTCTCGTTGTTTGGATTTCGATCCCGAACGTGCATTGCCCGCGATTGCATATCGCGATGCAGAATGGATGGCGGCCGAGATGGAGCGAATCTGGCACAGCGATTGGGTCTTCGCAACTACCGATGATGTTTTGGCATCTGTAGGGGACCAAGTACCTGTTGTGATCGGCGAAGAGCAGGTTCTTCTGCTGCGCAATAAGGAGCAAGAACTCGTCGCGTTGTCGAACTTGTGCGCACATAGAGGTACGCTGCTTGTTGAAGAACCAACCAATGCTTCGCGCATCCAATGCCCCTACCATTCCTGGACATACGATGATGGCGGTCAATTGATTGGTGTGCCATTTGCACCGAGGAACTGGACCGACAGAGCGTCACACTTTCTGCCCAAATACCGCGTGGAATCGTGGCATGGTCTCGTGTTCGTCAGTCTCAATCCTGATGTTGAGCCGCTAGCTGAGCGATTCGCAGCGATCGAGCCATACCTAACCAGTTATGGCATCGATGAATTCGTGCACGATGCGAGGTCTCAGAACTCCGAAATTTGGGAATGTAACTGGAAACTCTCAATGCAAAACGCAATGGAGAGCTATCATCTTTTCAAGGTTCATGCGAAGACGCTTGAACCCCTTGCACCCACAAGAGACTCTTACTACATTGCAGGATCCGCGACTGCGACGATAACTGGCGGCTCGACCAAGGGTCAGCCGGACTATCGACTATTTGGTTTGCCTCCCAATTTCGTTGGAGTGATTTCCAAAGACGGCTTCTTCTGGCTGGCAGTGCAGCCGAAGGAAGTCGGGCAATGCGCTGTCATTACTGGAGCTGCAATTGGTCGACAACAAGAGTCTCTCGGTCGAGTTGGCACGTGGCTTTCTCAAGTCGTTGAGAGCTTGTACTCCCAGGCCGATTTTCTTCCAGAGGACAAAGCAATATGCGAGCGCGTACAGCGCGGTTTCACCGGCAGCTTCACCCCTGGCAGGATCTTGCCTATAGAACGCGTTGTTGCGGATTTCGGACACTATCTCAATTGGCGACTCAATGAGGTCGAACCTCCTCTCTTCTACACGGAAACCACTTCGTCAACGTGACAAGATAAGAGAAGAAAACGGACTAGCCGCGAAGGCTAGCTGGCTAGTGCGACCTCCTTAGTATTCGATTGGCTTGGCCTTGTCGTCGTGAATGCGCACCGTTCCCTCATTGCCATCCACCGTTAACATGTCTCCGGTATTTATTTTTCTCGTTGCATCACCGAGTCCCAGAACAGCTGGAATCCCATATTCGCGTGCAATGATCGATCCGTGAGCGAGCAATCCTCCAATATCCGTCACTAGCGCGGCTGCAAGCGGAAACAGTGGAGTCCAAGCAGGATTGGTCGCTGGACAGACCAATACGCACCCAGGCTGCATCTTGTCAAAGTCATTGGTTTCAAGAATCACGCATGCTGGCGCATCGACAACTCCGGAACTTACTGCCGATCCCTTGAGAACCGCAGGATCGAGGTTCTTATCTACTGGGGGCGCAGGAAAATTCGGATCGTGTCCGATACGTAGCGGAGGATTTAGAAACTTTTGCGCCTCCCGCAGAAGTTTGCGGCTTGTGGCGCGCTTGCACAGTTCTTTTGTCTTGGAATCCATAGCAGATGCTGACTCAATTGCATTGGAAATCTCTTCAGTCGTCAGATAGAAGATATCTTCTGGTTTTGAGAGCTTGTTTATGTTGTTGAGGCGCATCCCCAATTCCAATGCGAACCGACGAAGGGTAGGCCAAGCTTGGCCTAGGTAGCCGAGTGCTTCCTCGCGAAGGTGATAGTCGCGTTGGACGCGACGCAATAGTCGGCGGAATCGCATACGGTTCAATGGCCCGAAATAGGCGTCTATGCGTGCGGTAATCTCATCTCGCTGCCGTTTGAGTTGCCGCCGTTGTGCGTCAAAGTCGTACTCTGCGTCAACTACAAGTGAAAAGAGGTTTCTATAGGTAGGAGCGGGGTCTTCAATTGGTGCTGGCTCAACAAAGTCAAGGGTGAACACTTGCTTGCCATAGGACTGCAAGTAAGCCTTCATCCGATGCAACACCTCATCACTCGCTTCTCGCTGCAGTATTTCTTCTATGTGAGCTGGGCCTCCGCGCAATACCGAATGAAACAGCGGCTCCGAAGAACGAATGCTGCTTGCAATTTCTGACAATTCGATCTGTGCGTTCAATGCGAGTGAATCGAAGCCGCTTAGTAGCTGGCTGCTGGAGAATCCAGCGTCTTTTGCGTGTTGCTCAAGGAACTGGTTGAGTCGGATTTCATGGTTGCGGTTCAACGCGACGCCAAAGTAGATTCCGTTAAACCAATGGTCGGCTTCGCATCGTGCCAACGCCCATATTCCGTCGAGAAGTTCGGCTGAATCAAGGTCGTTTTCGTTTATTTCCTCCCAGTGTTGCTTAGCCTTTAGGTACTTGGGAAGCGCACCATTCTTCCATCGTCGTATCCAACGTTTTCTAAGTCCTTTTGTTGCCCGCCAACGCAGGAACCTTCTCTTTAGAGGGTTGCGTGGTGGCCTTGGAGCTTCCATTCCAGGTGGGATCTTTGGTGTCCCTACGCGCTTGTACGCATATCCGTTCACCGTGGGATGAACGATAAAGCACCATGGAGGCTGTGAATGTTCGAATCTATAAGTGTAGGGGTAGTTCTTTGCTAAGTTCCTGCCCCAGGCTTCCTGCAAACCTACTTTGAGATAGGTCTCCTCAAAGAGTGTGCATACCGGTCCTGCGACGTGCTCTACGAGTTGATGTCTCAAGATCAGCGCGTTCTCTTCCGGTGCCTTCCACTCGACATTCTCAATTGGCATTGCAGGCAGACCCGTAATGGGGCGGGATTGAATGACGTAGATCTCGTTGTTGGCGATTGCCCATTCAATGTCTTGAGGCTGGTTATGAAATATATTCTCAACACGCAGTGCGAGGTCTGTAAGTTTCTCCAGAGATGATTGAGACAAACAAGGCTGTGATTGCTTGTCTAAATCAACGTCCACCGTGGAGATGCCGCCTCCACGGTCTGCGATAGACATGGTCTTCTTGGCGTGGATTTGACTTTCGGCGACTTTCCTTGTGCGGCGATCAACCTTGTAGAGGTCCGGGTCTACAACACCGCTAACTATTGCCTCGCCCAGCCCAAAGCTTGCGTTTACCAGTAGTGAGGAACGATCTCCCGTAGCGGGGTTCGCCGTGAAAGCAACGCCAGATGCTTCGCTTGGAATCATCGCCTGAATTACTACAGCCATGGCAATTTCAGTGGAAGAAATGCCAAGTTGATAGCGATACATCATGGCGTTTGCAGACCACAAAGACAACCAACAGCTCAACACCGCCCGAGCTAGTGCATTGCCTCCCACTACATTCAAGTGCGTTCGATGTAACCCTGCAAAAGATGTGTCTTTGAGATCTTCTGCCGTAGCCGAGGATCGTACGGCCAACGGTGTCTGAGTTCCTAACTCGTGGCTGGCTTGAACTAGACAATCCAATACTGATTGTGGGAGGATTCCCTCTAGGAACAACGTACCTATTTTCTGTTCGGCCGTTTCAAACGAGATTGTGCGACCCACTACTTGGGGAACGCACAATTCATCGATTTGGCTAGCAAGCTCGTTCGCTCGCACGTACTCAAAATATGCAGAAGTAGTCAGTACAACGCAGGGCGG
Organism: Candidatus Azotimanducaceae bacterium; assembly: GCA_965205545.1. GTDB lineage: Bacteria > Pseudomonadota > Gammaproteobacteria > Pseudomonadales > Azotimanducaceae > Bin55. Next base: position 485,216 of record OZ242170.1, read on the forward strand.
CACAGGCAATCCGGCCTGAATCATTCGAGCCAAAGAAAGCGCTTTTCCTCCGACGGAATCAAGGGCTGATTCCTTTTCAATCGACGCTAACATGTCGGGCAACGACATTGCGTTGTCCTATTAGGCAGGCAGGACTTTACTGGCGTCAAAATTGGAGCTAGACCACGATCTATTCTCCAGAGGATTTTATGCACGGCTTTTCATTTGGGACATAAAATCCACTTTACTAACATGCCGTCCATAGCTATCATGCGCGCACATCCCACCAACCAACGGTAACTTCCCTTGGCCTTAGAAAGTCTCGACGCTTATTTTCCGGATTGGAAAGAACGTGAAGCTCTCGCGGAAGCGATGATTCCGCTCATCGGTACGCTATATCGCAAGAACGTAGTCACCTATTGTTTTGGGCGTGCACTTTACAACCAAAGCGTTACGGACATCATGCGTACGCATCGTTTTGTACGACAAGTTGCAGAGAATGAACTGTCCGAATTCGAGAGCTATCCTGTTCTCAAGGCAATTTCAGACCTAGATCTCGGTCCGGCGCATCTAGATCTTGGCCAGATTACTACGAGACACATGGAATTGTGTGAGAACGGAAATGGCTCTCCAAGCGTTGAAGAGTATGTAGCCAAGGAATGCTCCCACGTCATTGGACGACATGTTAAACCCTTAGAACAACCGCAGGACGTCGTTCTTTATGGTTTCGGACGTATAGGCAGACTACTGGCACGATTGCTGATCGAGAAGACGGGCGGAGGAGATCAGCTTCGGCTACGGGCCATAGTACTGAGAAGCGGTCCAAAAGACGACTTGGAAAAGAGAGGAAGCTTGCTGCGTCGCGACTCTGTGCACGGTCCTTTCAAAGGAACTATTCGAATCGACGAGGAGAATCAGTGTCTCATCGCTAATGGAAACGTCATCCGATTGATCTACTCAGACGATCCAGGCACGATTGACTACGAGCAGTATGGAATCCACAATGCGTTAATCATTGACAACACGGGAGTCTGGCGCGACGAAGAGGGATTGAGCAGACACCTGCAGAGCAAGGGCGCAGACCGAGTGATTGTTACTGCACCCGGCAAGGGCACGGTTCCAAACATAGTGTCCGGAATAAACTCCAATGATCTGTCGCACAATCAGAAGATTTTGTCAGCATCGTCATGCACTACAAACGCCATCGTTCCTGTGCTGAATGTCGTGGACGAGAGGTTCCGCATCGCCCATGGACACATCGAAACTGTGCATGCATACACTCCTGACCAGAATCTCACCGATAACTTCCATAGGAAAGACCGACGAGGACGCAGTGCGCCGCTAAACCTCGTGATAACCGAAACGGGAGCTTCAAAAGTAGTAGCACATTTCCTCCCGCGTCTTGAAGGGAAACTGACCAGCAACGCAATTCGCGTGCCGACTCCAAACGTCTCGCTCGCGTGCTTGAACCTAACATTGGAAACCGATACAACCAAAGAGGAACTGAACACTTTCTTAAGGGACGTGTCTCTGTTTTCGCCAATGCAAAGGCAGTTGGACTTTACCCAAGGCACCGAAGTTGTGTCGTCAGATTTCGTAGGAAATCGACATGCATGTGTTGTTGATGGACGCGCGACCATCGTCGATGGAGGCAACCGTGTACAAATCTATGCTTGGTACGACAACGAATTCGGCTATTGTTGCCAAGTCATACGCGTCGTACAAAAGTGGGCGGGAATCAAATATCCCCTCGTTCCGGTTGATATAGAGGAAATGGGCTTCGCCTAAAACGCAATCACTGGTTGCTAAATCCTATTTCTAAGGTTGCCGACTTGCACGGAATTCAGGCACAATAAATTGTCTAAGCGTACAGACTGACGTCACAGGTTCATAGGAATCCTTGATGTTTGTATCCATAGCTCTACTCGTTGCCGTACTGGTCGTGGCGATTTGGATTGTCACCACCCGCGATTCGAGGAAACGCTGGTTGTCCGAATTGGACCTCCTAGGTACTTGGGATTTGGATACGTCCGGAACAGATGCCCCAAAGAGCAGCCTGTGGTTTCGAGGAGAAATAGATTCTGGAGACTATGTCTGTCAGTCTGGTGAAGCGAAATCTGAAGGTACCTGGCGAATTGAGGGTTCGTCCTTGATTCTCACAGACCACGAAAACACCGATCGCGAGTACGAAGTGCGCATATTCGAACATGGCACGATAGGCATTCACGGACCTGATCGTGATCGTCAAGTATTCACCAAACGAGCTGAGAATATAGTTCCTCTACGTCGTCGTTCTTGACGGCAGGCTTTCTTCAAGTTTTTCGTAACGCTCGATGGCTTCCTCATCGGGTTTCAGCTTGGATATGAGAACTAGCGCGCCGCTTGCAAGCAGGAACGCTGGCAATAGCTCGTAGACATCAAAGATTCCCCCCTTCAGGTAGTGCCAGATTATGGTCGTTGCAGTACCTGTCACAATTGCACCAACCAATGCGTTGCTAGTAGTTTCTCGATAAAACAAACTGAACAGAACGCACGAGCCAAAGCTCGAGCCTATTCCTGCCCACGCGAATGCCACAACGTCGAAGATTCGGCTCTCTTGATCGAGTGCGAGCATAGCAGCTATTGCCGCCACTAGAACAACACTCAGCCGACTGTAGAGAAGGAGCTTGCTACTTGGGTTTGCGACGTCGTTCACCAACACTGTGGATACAACCATGAGCTGGGAGTCTACGGTGCTCATCACGGCAGCCAGTATTGCAGCAATGACTATTCCAGCAATCCAGGGACTTAGCACGAGATCGCTCAAGTAAATCAATGCTGTCTCTTTGTCCTCCAAAAGAGGCAGTGCAGTCATTGCGGCAAATCCGACTGCGACGGCTCCAACACTCGACAAGACCATCCATGACATGCCAATAGTGCGGGCTGTTGGAATCGCCTGCGGGTTGCGAATCGCCATAAATCTTGCCAAGATGTGAGGTTGACCAAAGTAGCCTAGTCCCCACGAAAGCAATCCAAGCACGCCTAGAAACGAGTACGCCTCCCAATTCCATATGTCACGAGTAGCGTCCACGGACGCGCCGGCTGCACTCAGATCCAAGTTCAATGCCATTGTCGGCACCACAACTAGCACAACCATCATCAGCAAGGCTTGAAATGCGTCTGTCCAGCTAACGGCGAGAAAACCGCCGATGGCCGTATAGGTCATGACAATGACCACCCCAATGGAGAGCCCAAGCAAGTATTCCACTCCTAGCACTGATTCGAACAGTTTTGCACTTGCGATAAATCCAGCGGAAACATACACCGTAAAGAATATGATCAAGACAATGCTAGCGACGATCGGGAGCATCTTGGTCTTGGCTGCGGTCCGGAGTGAGAGTAATTGGGGAATAGTTATTGCCTCACCGTACAAGGTGCTCGCAATGCGAAGACGATTGGCGACGTAGGTCCAGTTGATCCAAGCGCCTACCACCAAACCAATCAGGATCCAACCTTCTACGAGTCCAGTAAGGTAAATTGCACCGGGCAATCCCAAGAGCAGCCAACCAGACATATCGCTTGCGCCCGCAGATAGAGCCGTAACGGAGCTCGACAGGGAACGGCCTCCAATTGAGTAGTCTTGCATGGTGGACGTCCTCATTCCTGCGTAGACTGCAATAGCGACAAGGACTATGAGGTATCCAACGAAAGTGGGAAGCAATTCAAGCATCGATTAACCTTGGGGCAGGGAGTGTGCAGATTCTAGAAGGATTCCCAGCCTTGCGCCAATGGCGCTGGAACTCCTCCGTCGGGTGTAGCGCACTTCGTAGAATAGCGCACCTATGAGCGAGCGTTTGGCACAAGTACTGGAGCGGGCAGACGAGTTGCTCTCTCGATTGGAGCATTTCCTACCCAAACAGGCACCGATTGATTGGTCAGCAACGTACGCGGCAACGTGGAACAGCAAGCATGGTCGTAGCAACTTTCATCCCGTCGGCCATCTTGATACCATCCAGCTCGATGATCTTCTCGAAGTGGACCGGCAGAAAGAAGCACTCATTCAAAACACAGCACAATTCTGTGCTGGGCTCCCAGCCAACAACGTTCTCCTGTGGGGTGCGCGTGGCACTGGAAAGTCCTCTCTCATTCACGCTTTATTGAACTCTTTTGCAAAGCGCTCTTTGCGCCTTGTTGAAGTGGACAAGAAATCGCTAGCTGATATAGCTAGACTTGCAGAGCACCTACAAAAAGAGCCTTTTCGCTTCATTGTGGTATGTGACGACCTGTCCTTTGATGCCACCGACACTGGTTACAAAGAACTCAAGAGTTCGTTAGAAGGCGCAATTTTTGCTACGGTTGAGAACGTGTTGGTCTACATTACGTCCAATAGAAGACATTTAATAACTGAGCTTGCAAAAGAAAACCAAGAATTGCAAGAGCTACACAGTAGTGAAACGGTGGAGGAAAAGATTTCGCTTTCCGACAGATTTGGCCTCTGGCTTTCATTTCACCCGTTTGACCAAGAGCAGTACCTGCGTGTCGCTAAACATTGGGTCAGACATTACGCAGAACAATGCAGTTTCAAATATTCATTTGACGACGAAGTGCGAACCAACGCGTTGCGATGGGCGTTGAATCGAGGCGTGAGAAGCGGCCGTACGGCCAACCATTTCGCTCGCGCTTGGGTAGGAGGCAAGTCGTTGGAACACCTTTCAAAGGAGAACGATGGCGATTAATCAATATCTGGCGCGAATTGCAATTGCCATTTTTCTCGCTGTTGCCGGTGTCGCCCATGCTGATGAAGTCGTGTTCAAGAATGGTGATCGCATATCTGGAGACCTGCAAAGCGTCGCGGGGGAGACAGTCACAATTAGGACTTCCTATGCGGGTATTGTCTTCGTAAACAAAGCCGAAGTTGAGCACATTGTGACAGATGTGCCGTTTGTCGTTGTCTCTAAGCAGGACGGCGAAAAGACGGTCAAATTGGACGAGACGATATTGCTTGAGGATCTTGTCCAAGTTCGCGCTTCGAACAGTGTTGTTACGCAGATCGCGTCTTCGTGGGCAAAGCAGATCACATTTTCGCTTGCAGGAACTCAGGGCAATAGCACGACTCAGAACTACTCGATACATGGTCAGTCTAGGTTAGTCCGCCCTCATGGAGAGCATCTATTGCGAATTGACTATTTGCGCGAGCAAGTCCTTGACGAAACTCGCAAGAACACCCTAGATGTCAAGTACGGAATTCGGTGGAATCGAGGTACTAAGTGGTTCAACACCGCAAACATGGACTACTTCCGCGATCCGCTGAAAGAGGTATCGTGGCGTGTATTGGTGGGCCTAGGGGGTGGAGCAAAGCTCTTCGATCAACCTCACCAGCACTTGTCGTTCGAAGCGGCGGCGAGTGGCGTATACGAGACACTGGAGAGTTTCAGCGAACTTTCTCCTGCTTTGAGAGTCGGATCAGACTACCGCAAATGGCTTTATGGAGGGCGTGTAGAGGCATACCAGAACAATCGCTTGCTATGGATTACGCAGTCTGACAATGGCGTTTTGGATAGTTCGAGTGGAATTAGGTTAGCCCTGTCTGCACAGTTCAACTTCGATATGCGGGCAACAATTCAGTATGAGACGCACCCGGCGGAAGGTGTACGAAATACGGACTTGACATACTCGTTCGGCATCGGGGTTGTGTTTTGATCCAATAGTCGTTGACCTTGCATTGCAAAATCGTAAAATGCTCGCCCAACGTCCCCTTCGTCTAGTGGCCCAGGACACTGGGTTTTCATCCCAGCAACAGGGGTTCGACTCCCCTAGGGGACGCCACCTTCTAAGAAATTCCCTCCAAGTGGAGACTCGACGCACGACAATCCACCGCAATCGGGCAAGCTGAACGGAGTCTAATGTGGGTAGGGCGCATGCCAAGTTCGTTCGGCCTTGGATCATTGTCTTTTTCCTGTGTTGTTTGAATTGCGGTTGCAGTCGAGATATACCCCAAGACCTCATTGAGATGAATGACAGAGGCGTTGCTCAAATGGGGCAGTTTGATTATGAGGCTGCACATCGAACATTCGCCCAATTGGTCGACGAGCGACCAGATTGGTTAGAGGCCCGAATAAATCTAGCAATCGCCACATTGAATCGGCAAGAGGAAGGTGACGAACGCAAGTCCTTGGAGATTCTAGCCTCTGTCCTTAGTGAACATCCGGACAATGCGCGAGCTCTCTATACATCAGGCGTCATTTCTTTCCATCTAGGAGAGACCGATAGCGCCCTCGACTATTTCACACGAACGGTGGAGTTGGACCCTCAAGATGCTTTTGCTTCCTATTTTCTGGGCCAAACGCACCTACAAATGCAACAACACCAAGAGGCGCAACGCTGGCTGCTACGATCCATCGAACTTGATCCCTACCTAACGAGCGGATATTGGGCGGCCAATCAGGCTTCTAGGCGATTGGGCGAAATTGATTTGGCTGACGAGCTGGTTACAACCTACAACAGACTTAAGGCAAATCCGGCAGCACGCACGGCATCCATCGCTTACCTGAAAATGGGTCCGAAAGCCGAAGCGCAATCCTTGACTGTGCAACCCTCAGTTTCCCTTCAACAACCGATGGGAAAGGTATTCGGTGAACCAATCACATTGGATACTGTTGATGCAAAAAACGTTGATATAGCGGTTTTTATATCAGGAATCTCGAATTCTGTTGATCTTTTCTTGTCGGGCGAGGACGCTATCGTGTGGTCCAAAGCAGATCTGCAAACTGCCGATCTGCAGTTGCGTAGCTCAATTGCTTTGAACGGAGTTCGCTCCATGTTAGTCGGCGACTTGGACAACGACACCAAGACAGATTTGGTTTTGTGCGGTTCCCAAGGAATCCATTGGACGCCCATTGAAGAAGCCACTGACTCAGATCAATTGCTTCCCGAGTTGCTTGGAGAACACTCCTGTTTTGCGGCGGCCCTCATTGATGCGGACCACGATGGTGATCTGGACGTTGTGTATTCGCGGAATCGTGGCGTGTATCAACTAACAAACTTACGGGACGAAGGCTCGAACTTTTCTGAAGTTGTCCTGTTGGAAGGTGACTATGACTCAACTGTAACGTCCCTAATCGCGTCTGACATAGACTCGGATCGCGACATTGACTTGCTACTTCTGCATGAAGACTTCAGTTTAGTAGGGCTTAGAAATGATCGAACATGGAACTTCTCAACCTTCGGTGGAATGGGTGAAGCCATATCCGAATTAGTGCTAAATGCAGTTGCGGGCGATATTGATGCGGATGGATATCCCGATATTGTGTATTCCACTCCAGACTCTCGAATAGCAACAGCGTCCTTCGATGGCACGAATTGGCGGAAAAACGAACTAGGTAGTCTAGAAAGATTGCTCAATGCTGAAGAATCGGCAATGGCAGACGCAGTCATATCGGAATTGTCTCTTGCCGACATAACTGGCGATGGACAAATGGAACTGCTGGTAACCACAAAGGGATACGTCTACGCCTTCTATTTGAACTCGTTGAAGGTTGCCGCGACCATTGCAATGCCAGACCTTATTTCTGCTATTCCCGTATACATCGACGAAAGCTCGGGTCCAGGATTGTTGACTCTAAGCGCCGAGGGACTACAAGTCGTTCCTCCGGGTTCAGGCAGATTCAATTTTTTGGCCATTGATCCCGTTGGAGAACGTGACTCGAGTCAAATGCGAAGCAACTCATCTGGAATTGGCACGCGAGTGAAACTGCGCCATGGCGGCATGTGGTCAATTCAAGATCGAATTGACAGCCATTCAGGTCCGCATCAAAGCCTCATGCCGCTAATGTTCGGAGTTAGCGGCAACGCAACTGCAAACAACGTTGTGTTGGAGTGGTCGGATGGTGTGTTCCAGACGGAGCTTGATCTCGAAGCGAGTACCTTTCACAGATTGCAAGAAACAGAGCGTCAGTTGGCTAGCTGCCCCGTAATCTTCGTGTGGGATGGAACGGAGTTTGCTTTTGTGTCCGATGTGTTGGGAGTAGGGGGATTGGGATTCTTTGTCTCGCCTAATAGTTATGCAACTCCACGCCCAATCGAACGGTACCTGCTGCAACCCGGCATGCTGCAAGCTCGCAATGAGCGATATGCCGTGAAAATTGCTGAACCAATGGAAGAAACGCTATATCTGGATTCAGGGTTTTTAGAGGTCGTAGACTTGCCAGTAGGGTGGGGCTTGACAATCGACGAGCGAATGGCTACATCCGGTCCAAACGCAACAGGCAGATTGATCACTTTTCGCGACGAAACCATTCCGAGTCGTGCCACGGCGAAAAACGACATCAATATCACAGACAAAATCCTTCAGCGAGACTACGTGGCGCCGGATCCAGGCATCCTGGATCATCGATTCATTGGTCGATTGCAAGACGACTACTCAATAACCCTGTGGTTTGACAAGCCGATACCTACACAGGATCAAGTGCTTGTTGCTGATGGTTGGATCGAGTACCCCTATTCGCAAACCGCCTTCAGCGCGTGGCAGGCAGGCGCAGAGTACAACCCTCCAACTCTTGAAGCACTAGACGAGCATGGCCATTGGACTGTAATTGCCGAATCATTTGGTTATCCGGCTGGAATGCCCAGGGAGATGGCATTTCCATTGCCAGACTTGCCGGAACGCACAGTTGCTCTCAGAATTTCCACCAACTTGGAAATTTACTGGGATCGTTTGCGACTAGTGACCGAAGAGTCGCCTCCCGAAGATATGATTGTCCAGAGGCTTGTACCCATTGATGCGAGTGTTCAACGAACGGGGTTTGCAAGACGTACTACCGGCAAACAGCGACTGCCACACTACGACTACACCGCACGGTCGACGTATTGGGATGCCAAGTATCAGGAGGGAACCTACACCAGCTATGGCAACGTATTGAATCTGGTCAAGGAGACTGACGGAGCTGTCGGCATTATCGGCAGCGGCGAGGAAATACATTTGGAGTTTCCACTCGCATCCCCTCGACTTCCAAGCCATCAGAGACTCTACATACTCGAATTCCGTGGTTGGGCACGCGACATGGATCTCTACACGAAACATGGGGAAACCGTCGAACCGTTGCCTTGGCTCGAAGAACTTGAACTAGATCAACGGAAGAGAGTGCAGCAACTGCACGATCAATACAACGTGCGATTCGAACAGGGACTCTGAACTAGCGTAGCTCACTCTAAACGCTACGCAGATAAATTAGTTCGAAATATGCCCTTTTTGTCGCCAAAACAGGCTAGTTGAACCGCAATCTAACTTAACGCAATTCATCAGCAGTTAGCACACCATCGCTGTTCTTGTCTGCACCGTTGAATCGTTTTTCAAGGCGCTGCTTTAGGCTCTCGTTGCTTGCTTGGCCAGCGGTGTCTGCTCCCTCTGCTCGGGACATTCGGCCCTGCAACCGGCGCATGAATCCATCCGTGAATTCCTCAAGGCTGACTTCTTCATCGTCGTCCGCATCCAATGCTTCGAACATTCGTTCCCTGTTCATATTGCTTTCGTCGCTAGATGCCTGGCGTGCCTCAGAGATCTCTTCGATTGTCCACATGTCGTCGCTGTTCGTATCAACCACATCGAATCTTTCGCTGATTGCTTTGCGTAGCTCTTCCGCGTCGGTGGGCGAAGTTCTGCTTTGCTCTAAACGCTGATTTTCTCTTAGGCCTTTCACAGTGTGGGCGACATATTCGCGTCGGCTGACTTTTCCGTCGCCATCCGAATCCATAGCGGCAAACTCATCCTCAATGATTTGTTCTCTGTCAGGTTCTCGTTCATTCTCTTCTGCTATGGCCCATGTCGCGATTAAGCCAAGGACAAGCAAACATGCGTACTTTGATAGATTCTTCATTCGGAAAAACGCCCAGTGAAGGTGAGTAAGGCGTTTGAATTATACGCCCCTAATTTGCATAAATTTCTTGATGCACGGAGCAGTGGGAATCCATATTTCTAGTTGTGTTGGCGTCCGCTCGGTTGAAATCTCGAACCGATAGTTCGGGAGTTCATTGGACGGCATGCTACATTGAGATACTGGTATGGCATACGTGAGCGAACTAGTGACCAGCAAAACGTTTAACCAGCCTCTTTCGGGCAACGACATGGCGCGGTTTGGAGGCCCCTCAACGTTCATGCGATTGCCGGAAGGCAGCGATTTTGAAGAAGCCGATGCAGCCATAGTCGGTGTTCCTTTTGACATTGCGACATCAAACAGACCTGGAGCTCGTCTTGCACCTAGAGAAATACGCGATGAATCGCGTTTATTGAGACCATACAACATGGCAACTGGCGCCATGCCGTTTGACTCAATCCAGATTGCCGACTTTGGCGATGTTCCGATCAATACTTACAGCATCGAAAAGAGCACTCAAATTATTGAAGACTACTATCGCCGTCTGTATGAGAGTAGGTGTGTGCCCTTCACGATAGGCGGTGATCACTCGATCGCGTTGCCAATACTCCGCGCTGCTAAGAGACAACATGGTCCTGTCGCATTGGTTCATGTCGACGCGCATGCCGATTGCAATGAATCAATGTTTGGTGAGAAATACACCCACGGAACGCCGTTTCGGCGAGCGGTTGAGGAAGAATTGCTGGATTGTGAGAAAGTTACTCAAATTGGGCTTCGAGGAACTGGCTATGATCCGAGCGACTTTGATTGGTCGAGAGAACAAGGATTCGTTGTCATCGAGGCCGATGAGTGTTGGCACCGTTCTCTGCAATCAGCAATGGATGAATTGCGCGCAAGGGTTGGAGCATGCCCAACTTACGTGAGCTTGGATATCGATGGGCTCGACCCATCCTGTGCGCCTGGCACCGGCACCCCTGAACCCGGTGGACTCACCACAACTCAAGCTCTTGAGATCATTCGTGGATGTCGTGGATTAGACATTATTGGCGCCGATGTAGTGGAGGTAGCCCCACCTTTTGACCTCTCCCGAAATACTTCGTTATTGGCGGCAAACCTGCTCTATGAAATGATTTGTATCCATCCTAAGGTTCGCTACAGGTTGTAAGTGCAAGGGTGTTGTTAAGGAAACGCTGCAGCAGGCAACACTGGACTAGAGCTGTCGCTAGTCCCCCTAAACGTGCAAATGGATCTAGGGCGGTGTCCGGTGCAAAATGAGTTTTCCAGAGAGTGGCAAGGGCGCTCAAAAATCACTTTTGTTGTTTTTCTGACGAAAGCTCTAGTGCACGATGGTCGTCAAGTGCATCCATGAGTATTTGCAGCTCACGTGGAATCGATACATCGCTTGTTTCGCCTTCTGCCAGATCAAGACGCCTAATCTCATACTCGTCAGGGTCAACCACATATCGCAGGATGTCATTGGCAGTTTGGGAAGAGGGATGAATGGCAATAATGGAATATCTCTCGTGTAGTGCGATGTATCGTTCACGTTGTTGCGTATCTGCGAACAGACTGTTTTCTCGCTCTTCTATTGATTGTGCAATAAGAGACAAGGTCTCGGCCTCGCTTTGAATCTGAAGCCCGTCAGTAACGGATTGCCTAGGGAAGAGAGAATTGCATCCTGACAGTGTCACGGCGCCGAGGCTGCACAAGAGCAGCAACAGCACAAATTGGAGATTTCTCTTGGTTAGTGAGTGCACGATCTTGCAATGTGTGTTAGCACATTTGCTAATTCTATTGCCACACACTCCATGGGATATTTGAAGATCCCGATCGATGTGTCGGTATGAGTCAGAGCACTCGCGCTAATCCGGCGCACTCTCCATTCGCGACCCAATTAAGTTCGTGACGATCCAGAAAATCAGAATAAAGACGCTCATTCCCAAGACACTGCTACTTAGCGTTGTCACAGCAAGTGGCTCTCGAAACGAAAACTCCACAATTGATCGAGCTTCTGACACGGTCAGTCTTTTCTCTTGCAATGTAGAAGCCCCGATCGCATGGAAGTAATCGCGGAAGAATTTTCGTACTTGATTTTGGAAACTCTCTGCACGCTCAAAGCCGGACCCCGATATTGCCTGCAACATGCGGAACGCCGCTGTCGAAGGTGAAGCAAACTGAATGGCGTTCAACAGTCTCAAATCGGCACTTAGTTCGTCTTGATATCGGTCTAGCAGAACTCCTACACGTTCATTGACGCTGGCATTGGACAAGTATGCTCTGCGATAGTAGTCAGAGAAATTTTCAACAGATTCTGGAAGTTCTGTCGCATGCTGCGCGATGAAAGCTTCTTCACGTTGGTCTAGAGTTTCCAAAGCGTCAGCCTCAGCAGCCCTGGCAATTGCCATCAATTGGACCTTTGATGGTGAAGCTGCAATAGTGGAGACAGCGAATTGGAGTAGAGCCGGCAACACTACAACAAGAGCAATCCAAACCGTCATCGCAGACAACGCCGCACTTAACGAATTTCGGCTGCAAGCAGCTACCAAAGCACAAAGCGTTACCCAGAACAACCAATACATCGCAATTGCTGCGCACCACCACACGAGACTCGCGCAGGTCGCCCAATTTAGCTCTCCTTCGACAATCGTGCCGACAATGGATGCAAGTAGCAGAACGGTCAGGGGTAGCAGCGAGCTATAGAAAACCCTTGACCACAACAATGAAACGGGCTTCACGCCATGCACCAACAAGATACGCAGGCTTCCGCGCTCGCGGTCCCTTGCGATGTGGTCGTAGTTCAAGAGGCAGAGCACAAGAGGCAACAAGACGACCACGACAAAGGTCAAGTCCAATCTGCCATGCATTAGCGCCGTCGGTGCCTCGAGTTCGTAGCGTCGAAAAATGAGCGCCTCATTGCTAAAACCGTTGATCGTTCCTGCAGTCGGATACAAATCTTCACGACTGTAGCCAAATTGTCCAAGCACGCCTGGTGGACGCTGTACAAGAACAGGTAGGTTCATAGGATGTGCCAAAGCGGAGGAAACTGGTAATCCTGCCTCTGCATCCCGCAGCGACCTGAACCAAGCGTCTTGTGTTTCGGCATGTTCCAAATGAGGTCTATTTTGTTCCTGAAGAGTGGCATGTTTCCAATAAAGTCCGCTAATCACGGCATAGAGAGCGACGCAACCCAAAAACGCTGTAACTAGCAATGGTCTGAGGGACATGGAACCCCATCGACCGTTGTGCATAAACAAAGCAGCACTCACTCCAATTTCCCTCTGAACTGCCGACCGAGCACTGTGCAAGCAAGAGAAAAGGTCAACGTCAGCCACGCTAGAAGGGTTGCAATCTCGAACCAGTAGTAGCCCAACACCCGCGTTAGCGATGGATTGTCGAATTCGAAGTCGTCTATCGATTCCCAAAGTGACCGATCTGCCGCATACACAAAGGACTGATCTCCAGCGTGATACATCATGTCTTCGTTTAGCTGTTCTACGATCCTGCGACGGTGTTCCTCCGCGGACTTGGCAAACTGCACCTGAGATTGAGTGTCCGTTCCGCAGATTCCTCGTGAAATGCGCTGCAAAGCAAGCACAGGAGAAAGGGCGGAAGCTACTCGCAGCACTTGTTCTTGCTTGACGTGCAGGTCGTAGAGATCGCCATAAAGGCGGTCATATACTCGATTTGCAAAACGTTCATGCGCCTGCAATACCAATGCGTCGCGATTGAGATCAAGAGACGTACGGTCTACAGCTCGATGCTTAGTCAATACTTCTGCCTCGTAAAGAGCCACTTCTTCGTATTGCGCCGAACCCAACCAGAAGGGGGCCTGTGCTTCCTGTTGAATCGCTGAAGCAAAAGTGCGAGCGCGCGGCGTGGAATATGCATCCTGTGCAACTTGGGCCCCGGCCAATGGTATGCAGAAAGCCATCAGAATCCACAATATTGTTGCCGTCCAAAAAGCCTGGTAGCCAGAACTCGTCCAGCTCGAGATGAGCAGTACGATTCCTGCGATTGCGGAGTATCCCAAGAGAAACGTGGCGGTCAATGCAAGAGCGCGTGGAAGTTCAATGTCCAGACTGCGGTGGCCAATCACGGGAAGAAGAGCAATTGCGACTAATACGACAGCAAGTAGAAGCGCGACTGCAATCGCGGCGAACCCCTTTCCCAATATCAATTGCCACGCTTTTGCGTTCTGTGCGACCAAGACGCGTAGGCTGCCTGTTTCTCGTTCTAGGGCAATGGAACCAAACAACAGAGTTACGAGTGCTAAGGGAACTATGACGGCAAGCACCCAAGCTGGCGTAACTGTTGCAAATGGGTACGAAACAAGTTTGGTTTCTGCCGCGCGATTTGCAGGCGGATTTTGGAAGTGCGCTTCCATCCAAACGGTCGCACCTGCAAAGTCAAAGACTCCAGAATCAAACGCTCCGAGAGGTGGCACAGGTCTGAGTGCATACCTGCCAAAGTGGGCCGCATCGTGCGGATTGGCTTCTCCTTGCTCCAACCAGGTAATCTTGTCGGTGCGTGCTGCGTCGGAACGGATCGCGTGTGCGCCGGAGACCTGCTGCCAAGAGCCCAATCCGGCCCCAATCGTGATGCATAGGGCAAGAACACAGAGAACCAGAAATCGCCGATCACCGGCGTACGTGCGGAGTTCCTTGGTGGCTATTTCAAGAATCACGGGCTAGGCATCGATGCGAACATCTATGAAGGTTGAGACATGCGTTCTAGATAGAGTCGCTCCAGCTCATAGGCGCCAAGCTCTGTCGCTTCGATAAGATCAAGAAGCTGACCGTTTCGTAGCAAACCAATCCGATCTGCCATGCTGCTCACGTGGAAGAGGTCATGGGTGGCAAGCAAGATAGCCGTTCCGGATTCCTGCAGCCATTGAATGCGTGACACGAACTCTGCAGCCGCGCCAGGATCAAGACCTGTCAAAGGCTCATCTAGAAAGACAACCTCGGAACGCTTGGCTAGCGCAATTGCGAGTCCAACCTTTTGCGACATTCCCTTGGAGAATTTGTTCGTTTTCTGATTGTGGTGATGCTCCTGCAGGCCGACATCCAGCAGGCATTGTCGAAAGTACTCTGTCTTTCCTCGATCAGAGCCAAAGGAATTGAAGAACTCTACGTTCTGAATTGCCGAAAGTTGCGGGTATAGTGCGACTCTTTCCGGCACATACGAGGCTTTTTTGCGTGCTTCGGCTGGATCGATCGCGGAATCGACTCCGAAAATTAGGGAGCTACCTGCATCCGGTTGCAAAAATCCCAGAAACACACTGATCAGTGTCGTCTTGCCTGCTCCATTCGGTCCTAGCAGACACAGCACTTCGCCCGGTTCGACGCTAAGGCTGATGTCCACGAGCGCTGGCACCTTGGCAAAGCTCTTGCAGACATCGATCGCCTGCAAAGCAGCAACACGATCAGACATTAGCAATGGCTCGCGGGAATGCCAATTGGAGTATCCAAAGGGCGCGGTTCTTGTTTGACAATATCACGCATAAAAGGATAGAGTTAATGCAGGATTCATGATAGTGGTTGAATGCAATTAGCGACCGGCAATTAGTCGAAGTAGCCATGGCGCTTCGTGCCGCGCTATTCCTACGTTGCAACTGATCAGGGGAGAATCGATGTTCCGCATTTTGCGATCCAGCCTCATACTCATAGGTGTGATGCTGAACATTGGCCTGTGTGCCGAAACGACGACTTTAGATGACATTTTTGCTGAACCGATCATTGAAAGAATGCTAGTTTCGCCCGACGGCAAGCACTTGGTCGGCATCGGACCTTATGCCTTTCAATTCATGGACGCCGACACTTTGCAAATGACGTCGAAGCGAATTTCTGTGGATTTGCGTGCTAGAGAGAGCGTGATGGATCTTGTTTGGGTCAATGACGAGCGTGTTCTCTATACCGTAGACATGATCGTTGGACCGTCACCTTTTCCTTGGTGGCCCAACAACTATTACTCCGTCAACGCAAATGGCAACAGGCATTCCAATCCGTTTAACCGTGGCTCGGATGCTCCGGATATCCAATTGCGACTTAGAGACATAAACGAGAAGAATCCACGTACCGTGCTCATGCAAGAAAAGGAATTTCGGAATTGGCGCGAAGTGGGAAATAGTGCACCGGCCATCGTTGAGTTGGATATCTACTCCAAGAAGAAGGGCAAACGAACAAATCGGCAGAAGGGTCCAGCTTCCTATGGGGACCTCTATGTGGACCGCGAAGGAATCGCTCGTGTAGCCCTAGGTTATCCTAGCGGAATTCCCACGATGCACTTTCGTTCCGATGCCGATAGCGAATGGAAGGACATCACAGAGTCTTCAGGAATTGAAAGGTTCGGATCGGCGATAACCTTTTTGGGGTTTGCCGAAGACAACGCGAGCTTTTACGTGCTTGGCAACCATGCAAACGGCCTCACAAACCTTTATCTCTTTGCGCCGGACGAGTCGAAATACGAAATGGTTTACGGGAACAACGAGTTTGATATTGATGACTCTGGAGTTGTTTGGACCGCTGACCGAACGGAAATTCTGGGAGTTACGTTGGAGGATCCGTTTTCCAGCTTCGTGCCGCTTGCATCGGAGGATCTTGCAGCCCGCTACTGGCTGACCTTGGCGCAGGATAAGGCTTTTGCCGGTCATCAATTGCGCATTGCTGGAATGTCCCGTGACGGCAATGTATTGCTGTTCATGGCCGAAAGCATGACGAATCCAGGAGTGTACTACCGATTCGACGTCAAAAAGCGAAAGCTGGACCCCGTCACAACTCGAATTCCGTCAATTGTTCCAACCGAGATGTCCAACACCGTTACACACCGTGTTAACACGCAGGACGGTTTAAGCCTCTATGTAAATCTAACCTTTCCCAAGAATTCGAAGGGTCCATCGCCGCTGATCGTAGTGCCGCACGCTGGTCCTCACGAGGTCTACGACGAATTTGGATTCAATCCTGTCGTTCAAGCCTACGCGTCGCACGGCTATGCAGTGGTTCAGGTGAATTATCGGGGCAGCGCAGGACGGGGAATTGACTTTGCGACCGCAGGATTTGGCGAATGGGGAGGGGCAATCATAGACGATGTCTTAGCAGCAACTCGCTATGCTGCTGCACAGGATTCGGTAGATGGAGAAAGAATCTGCATCGCTGGATCCCACTATGGTGCATTCGTGGCAATTTCAGCTGCGATTCGTGAGCCGGACATGTTCAAATGTGCCATCGGCAATCAAGGTCTCTACGACCTTTCGCTCATGTGGAATGGGCAGATCCCAGCCTGGCCGATTTCTCCATGGTTGTTGCAGGCGGCCATCGGCAACGATATGGAAGCGCTTGCGGCTATGTCGCCAACTCACAACGCGGACAAACTCAAGGTCCCAGTGTTCCTTTCGCACGGAGGTAAAGACGGATTTGCACCAGAGCGCCACCACCACTCTATGATTAGCGCTCTACGGCGGCAGCAGGTCGAATTTGAAAATGTGGACGAAATCAGTCGTGCACACGGATTTAGGGACCCCGAGAATCAAGTCAAGCTCTATACGCAAATTCTTGAATTTGTGGGCAAGCACATTTAGCGACTTTAACTAGGTAGCATCGTCTCCGCCTAATTCCCTCGACCTCAACGTGTCGGGGTGCGGGCATGCGGAAGCGCTTGCCCAGTCTGCAACTGTGATTCTTTTACTATCCAATTGGCCTGACGGGGAGTCACCGTGAGTACAAGACAGATTTTGCAACAAGTCGTAACCGGTCCTATGCGTCGACTGTTGTTGGTCGTACTTGTTGCTGTGGCGATTCTCATCATGAACTCTGTCTACTTGGCAGCGGTTTCACTGATTCAGTGGTGGACACAAGAGCCATTGGAGAACGCGTTCTACCAAACAATGTTTCTCTTCCATCTCGTTCTGGGATTGGGAGTGATTATTCCAGCTCTGGTCTTCATAGGAATGCACTTGCGGCGTGCGATTGGACGACCGAATCGCATTGCCGTTCGACTTGGTATAGCCACATTCCTGTCAGTGCTTGTTGTGTTTGTAACGGGAATTGCTCTGACGCGGGGATTGCCCATGTTCGAGCTACGCGAACCAACGAGCCGCCAAGTCGTGTATTGGCTGCATGTGATTGCACCTGTCGCCGCGGTCTGGCTTTTCTTGCTTCATCGCCTAGTTGGTCCAACAATCCGCTGGCGTGGCGGCGTCGTGGTTGCCATAGTGAGCGTACTACTTTCAATCGTTGGAGTGCACTTGCTGAGTTCCAAGAACATGGAATCCGGTGGCACTGCAGACTTTTTCCCAGCACTGACTAGTACTGGCGACGGAGGTTATCTGCCCGCAGGGGCGCTAATGATGGATGAGTACTGTAAAACCTGCCACGGCGACGTGCACGCACAATGGGCCGTTAGCGCACACAGATTTGCATCATTCAACAATCCCGCCTATGCGTTTGCGGTAAACAATACTCGACGCAAAGTCCTGGAACGAGACGGCAACGTTCATGCAGCGCGGTTTTGTGCAGGTTGCCACGATCCCGTTCCACTGCTTTCAGGGTTATTCGACGACCCCGAGTTCGATGTTGTCAATGATCCAACTGCACACGCCGGTATCACATGCATTAGTTGCCACGCAATTGACGAAATTACAAGCCCAAGAGGAAATGCTGCCTATCGGATTTCGTTGCCGCAACATTACCCATTCGCCGGCTCCAGCAATCCGTTTTTGCAGTGGGTCAATGGGATACTCATAAAAGGCAAGCCATCGTTTCACAAGCGTACATTTCTCAAACCGCTCCACAAGGAACCTGAATTCTGCTCAAGTTGCCATAAAGTTCACTTGCCCGAAGAGCTCAATGCATACAAATGGCTACGCGGACAGAATCACTACGACTCGTTTCTTCTTAGCGGCGTTTCGGGATATGGAGTAGCCAGTTTCTACTACCCAGAACAAGCGGAACCCAACTGTAATCGTTGTCACATGAAGCCGCTTGCGTCTCACGACTTTGGCGCGAAACATTACGAAGGATTAGACGAACTTGCGGTTCGCGACCATCAATTTGCGGCAGCAAACACAGCGCTAGTTGACATGGCGGGGATTCCAATCGAGGCACTTGATGCCCATAGAGAAATGCTCAGGGACTCGTTGCGCGTTGACATCTTCGCGTTGCGCGAGGGAGATCAATTGGAACAGGAACCAGTTGCGCCAATTGACACTAGCAGTGTGGTTTTGGCTCCAGGAAAGAGCTATGTGTTCGATGTAGTGCTTCGGACATTGACACTTGGGCACAAATTTACGGAAGGCACCTCCGACTCGAATCAAGTCTGGCTTGAAATTGAGGTCTTTAATGATGAAGCATTGATTGCTGCAAGCGGTCTTTTGAATGAGAACGGAGAAGTCGATCCAAATACGCACTTCGTAAATGCTTACGTGTTGGACAGGTTCGGCAATCGGATCGCGGAGCGCAACGCGGAGGACATATTTACCAAACTCTACGATCATCAGATTGCGCCTGGTAGTGCAAGTGTTGTGCACTATCGCTTGAATGTGCCGCAGTATTTGACCGGAAACTTAGAAATTAGAGCGACACTAAACTACAGAAAATTCGATACGCCTTTTTTGCGAGCATTTAGGGGCGACCCGTCATTGGCGAACAACCTTCCGATCATTGTCATCGCCCAAGACGTGGTGGGATTTAGAATCGGAAACGAAGCATCATCCTTAGTAGGTGATGAATCCTCACTTTCAATACCGCCGAAAGCGGAGGGGGTAAGTGATTGGGTGCGCTGGAACGACTACGGCATTGGTTGGTTGAACAAACCGAATAAGAGCGCTTTGCGTCAGGCGGAGTACGCATTTCGCAGAGTCGCGGATTTTGGACGTGGAGAAGGGCACCTGAATATTGGACGCACCTATTTGCAGGAGGGCAGACTAGATGAGGCTGCCGTTGAATTGCAGATGGCTGACCAATTGGGCGCATATCCTTGGTCCGTTGCATGGTTCGGTGGTTTGATCGAACTGCAGTCTGGGCAACTCGACCAGGCAATGCGGAAGTTCGAGGCTCTCGTGGACACACAATTTTCCGAAGCGCGCTCTAGAGGGTTTGACTTCTCCTTTGACTATCGCCTAAGGAACACGCTCGCGCGAACTTATTTCGAGAAATCGAAACTCGCCAGTCAAGATTCAGAAAGGACTCTTTGGCTGACAAAGTCCAGGGACGAGTACTTAGCGGCACTAGATGTTGATCCGGAAAACGTGACGGCACACTATGGTCTCGCCAACGTCTATTCTCAAATGGATGAGGTTGAACTGGAAGAAAACCACCGCCGACAGCACCAAAAGTACCGCGTAGATGACAATGCAAGAGACAAAGCGCTCGCAATAGCTCGTAGGAACGATCCCGTTGCCGATCACGCGGCAAACGACGTTGTGATCTATGACCTAGGTGAGTTCTCTGACATGACGACAGAGCATTGAGCACGGAAGCACCGGAAGTTCGTCTTAAACGAGCGCTCTGGCTATCGCTGGCCATATGTGCCGTGATCGTTGCCCTAGTACTGGTCGCCGTTTTCTTCGTAAACAGAGAGAGCATTGGACCTGAGACCACAGATCTGAACGATGCAGCACCCATATTGAATGACCCCGCAGACCCCATAGTCACGCCTGTGTTTGTCGACGTGACTCAAGTATCCGGGATATCGTTTAGGCATGTGAATGGAGCTACGGGCGAGCGGTTGCTTCCCGAGACTATGGGAGGCGGTGTCGCTTTCTTGGATGTGGACAACGACGGCGATCAAGATTTAATTTTCGTCAATTCGAAGAATTGGGAGTGGAATGAACCGTCCGCCACCGACGAGCGTTCACTGCTTTATATAAACCAGGGCGATGGATCCTTCAAGAATCGCAGCTCTCCGATTCTAGAGCGTCCGTTGTACGGCATGGGCATAGCTGTTGGAGATTTCGATGGGGATGGATTTGTAGACGTGTTTCTAACGGCGGTTGGAAAGAACCGATTGCTGAAAAACGTGGCAGGAGAACGGTTTGTAGAGGTGACTGACTTAATGCAAGTTGGTGGCAGCGACAACGCTTGGAGCACTTGCGCCACGTTCTTCGACTATGACAACGACGGCGACTTAGACCTTTTTGTCTGCAACTATGTTGAGTGGTCTAGAGAACGCGATCAGGAAGTCGACTACAGGCTAGCGGGGATAGGGCGGGCATATGGTCCACCCACGGACTTTGCCGGTACCAATTCCTACCTCTACCGCAACGACGGAGATGTCTTTACTGACGTAACAGGTAGCTCCGGCATAGAGGTATTCAACGAGTCGACTGGTAGTGCCGTTGGAAAGGGATTGGCAGTTGTTGTCGCTGATGTGAACAACGATTCAAAACCAGACTTGGTCGTTGCCAACGACACCGTAAGAAACTTTGCCTTTGTAAACCAAGGGAACGGAACATTCGTTGAATCGGGGATTGAATTAGGCATAGCGTTCGACACTTCAGGTCTTGCTACCGGTGCCATGGGCATTGATGCGGCGCACTATGCCAACACCGACAGCGTAGCGATTGCAATAGGAAATTTCTCCAACGAAATGTCTTCGTTCTTTGTACGTCCCCATGGTCAGTCTTCCTTCAGCGACGACGCGATCGTTTCCGGGATCGGCGCACCTAGCCGTCGTGCACTCACATTCGGTCTAGTGTTCATAGACTACGACCTAGACGGGAGATCTGACATATTTGCCGCAAATGGACACGTCGAACCTGAGATCAATCGTGTTCAGTCTAGCCAGCACTATGCGCAGTCTCCACAAATATGGTGGAACTGCGGGTCCGAGTGTAGTCGCCCCTACATCAGCGTTAATACCGAAGCAACCACGTGGGGTCGTCCTTTGGCCGGACGAGGGGTTGCCTACGCTGACTTCGATGGCGATGGGGATTTGGATGTTGTGGTAAGCCAAGTAGGGGATGCGCCGGTATTGTTGCGAAATGACACCGAAAATGCAGGAAGATGGGTGCGAATCAGTTTGCAGCAATCTCCTCCAAATGTCTACGCACTGGGGTCCAAGGTCGTATTGAGAACAAGCCTTGGCTCCCAAATTCGGTACGTTTCACCAACTAGAAGCTATCTATCGCAGGTCGAGCTGCCCGTTACATTTGGGCTTGGTTCGAATGAGGAGATAGTGGAATTGTCAGTGCATTGGCCGGATGGAACCGTTGATTCGCGACAAACTCTCGAGACCAACGAAATTCACACGATTGTCAAGAATTGAGAAAATCGATCGGTCAAATTCGTTGGAAGCTATCTGTTAGCGCTGTTTCCACTCCATTGAAACACCAATGATCAGTCGTAATCTACGCCTTGCGCGGGGACTGAGGAGGGGTGGCAAATAGATGAGGAATCATGTAAAATACATTTTGAGTTCAGAACCTCGGTAGCGGTTTCGGCACTCGGTCGCGTAACTTTCTGTCCATCTCGCCGTAATTTGCTAACCGATACCTATTTTGCCGAGTTACATGGGCGGTGGGTTCTCGCGAGGTGGCGGTCACGGCCATAGAACCAGCTTTAGAGGCGCACCTACTCGAGAACAATCATCCTTTAAGCACCTAGGACATTTAAAGAAGCTTCTCCCGTACTGCAAGCGCTACGGCTGGGTGCTTGGACTTTCCATTGGCGGACTCTTGATTCAGCGGTTTGGCGGAAACCTGCTTCCGCTATTCATGAAGACTGCAATCGATAGCCTCGCCGATCCAGAAATACCACCAAATTTTCTGCTGCCGGCACTGGCCATATTAGGCGTAGCAGCATTGAGCTTTCTGGTCTACGTGTGGGCACGTCGAGCACTTAGGCGCATATCCATTGCCGTCACCTATGATTTGAGAAAGCGCTTATTCAAGAATGTCCAAATCCAAGGACCAGGTTTCTTCAACAAGTTTGGCACTGGCGATTTGATGTCACGAGCTGTCAACGATGTCAGCCAAGTGCGTATGTCGGTTTCTTTCGGTTGGGTAACCGTCGTGATGTTCATCTTCTCCCTCACAATGGGGTTGTGGTTCATGTTCATGCTTTCCCCTCAATTGGCTTGGGTGGTCATACTCCCACTGCCATTTGTGGCGTTGGTTGGCTACCTGATGTCGCGCAGCATGTACCCCTACTTCATTGCCAGACAGGAAGCCATGGCAAGGGTCACCTCGTTTGCTCAAGAAAACCTAAATGGAATTCGAACAATTCAGGCGATGGCGCAAGAAGATAGCGAGATAGAACGGTTCAGGGAAGCGAGCACCCAGTACACGAAAAAAGCGTACCGAGCAACCCGATTCATGCAGTTCATGGGAATATCCATGAATGGGTTAACGACTATCTCGCCTTTGATCATACTAGGGTATGGCGGAACGCTTGTTCTTCAAGGCGACATCACTCTAGGAACATTTACGGCTTTCTCGGCGTATTTGTGGATGGTCACTTCGTCAGTGACGCAAATTGGATGGTCCCTATCAATGTTCACGTCCGCCGCGGCAGGCACTGAAAGGATTTTCGAGATTATTGAACACAAACCCGAAGTCTCGGATGCACCAGACAATGAAATCGACTCCGATTTTCCCTCCAGCATAGAAATACGGGGGCTTACGTATACCTATCCTGAAGCCGCTACACCATCGCTTGACAATGTCAGCATTGATGTGGAAGCCGGTCAGACTGTAGCACTGCTAGGTCGGATGGGTTCGGGCAAATCCACTGTTCTCAAATCGATCGTCCGTCTAACTGATACGCCTGAGGGTACAGTTTTCTTGGGTGGGCTAGACGTCTGTGAGTTTCCCTTGCAGCGCCTTCGTGAAGACGTCGCGCTAGTACCTCAATACGCCTTCTTGTTCTCGGCTTCGATCAAGGAAAACGTCACCTACGACGATCCAATGCGGGAAGATGAAGCGGTTTGGGACGCAATCAGCGGAGCCGGACTGGAGCAGACCATATCGGAATTCAATGAGGGCATCGCGACAATTGTTGGAGAGCGGGGAGTCACGCTATCCGGTGGCCAAAAGCAGCGGGCTACATTGGCTAGGGGATTGATTCGAAACTCCAAGATACTGTTGCTGGATGACGTTTTTTCGAGCGTAGACACGGAAACTGAAGAACGCATTATCCGTGGATTGAACGATTTTCGCGCAGACAAGACGACGATTCTCATTTCCCATAGGGTATCTACGGCTCGGCACGCTGATCACATTTATGTTTTGGACAACGGGCACATTCTTGAACATGGTTCACATGATGAACTGATTGCTGCAGGAGGCTACTACGCCGATTTGGAGGCCGTACAGAGCAACCAGGATGAAGATCAATCGCGGAGAGCACGACTAATTCAGTCTCTCACGGCACAACAAGATGAAGAATTGGATAGTGTGGCGGCAAGCTGATGTCCGAGGCTATACAAACACCCCAACGCGGCGATCCTCCAGGTAGGAACTATTCAGCATTCGATGCCCAACTGACCCATCAGGCGTTGAACACGCGGATGTTTATTCGCCTGTTGCAATGGACGAAGCCGTACCGGATCACCCTGGGTATTAGTGCATTGCTCATGGTCGCATCGGTGGGCATCACGGCAATCATGCCGATCCTGCAAAACAAGGTGGTCATCGACGAGATTCTCTCTCCCCAAACGAACTTTGGAGATACGCCTAGCTACGGTTTGGTATCACTTACCGAGTGGTTAGCCTCTACCTTCAGCATTCATATGCTTGCCGCTGCGGTTGTGCTCTACATTCTCATGATGTTCGTTCAATCCTTCATGGGATTGATTCAATCGCTAACCCTAACAAGCGGCGCGCTCAAGACGTTGCGTGACTTGAGAGTTGATCTGTTTGCATCGTTGGAACGAAAGCCTTCCTCTTTCTACGACCACGTTGCTGTGGGACGAGTAATGACTAGGGTGACAAATGATGTTGAGAGTCTTTACAACTTGATCACGTCATTCATTCAATATTCGGCAGATTTTGTACTGTTCTTCATTTCGCTTGCAATTTTGTTGCACTTCTCAGCAAGCCTCACAGCTGTAGCATTGGCCATCATTCCGATCGCTGCGCTCGCCACATTCGTTTTCAGAATCGCCATGCGCGAGATTTTTCGGCTCATTCGAGACTCGGTGTCTTCGTTGAATCAATACATGCAGGAAGATTTGATGGGCATCGAGGTGGTGCAGCTTTCTGGACGCGAGGAATACAACATTGATGAGTACAACGAGCTGAATCGCGAAAACCGCAAACAGGAATATCGTGCGATCAACTACGAAGTAATTTTCGAAACCTTCAATATGAACCTGACCAGCGTTGCCATAGCATGCATCATTTGGTACGGTGGCGGCCAGGTCGTTCAAGAAGCGCTTTCGTTGGGCACTCTTGTAATGTTCAATCAATACGTGAACATGATGATTCAGCCCATCGCCAGTGCAGGACAACTGTTCAATGTGCTCTTTCGGTCCATGGCATCGGGCGAACGGGTGTTTCAAGCTTTAGATTGGGACGAGCGACTGCACGAACCCGAAGAACCTGTTCAATTGCCAAACCGACTCAGAGGACAGGTGGAGTTGCGCAAAGTAAATTTCTCCTACCAAATGGGCGAACAGGTATTGCACAACGTCTCGTTCAAGATCAAGCCGGGAGAGAAGCTCGCCATTGTCGGTCCGACTGGGTCAGGAAAGAGCACGATAATTCGTTTGCTTGCTCGATTCTATGACTTCGATGACGGAATGATTTTTCTTGATGGGTTCGATGTAAACAATATACCTAGCAAGGAGTTACGCACAAGAATTGGAGTAGTACTTCAAGATTTTCATATATTCTCCGGTACAGTTCTTGACAACATATCGCTCAACAATCCAAACATATCGAGGGAACGGGCGGAATGGGCAGCACGCGTGGTGAATGCGGACTACTTCATCCAGAAATTGCCTGATGGCTATGACACCGAGCTTGCGGAGCGTGGACACAACCTGTCGCAGGGCCAGCAGCAATTGCTAGCGTTTGCGCGCGTGTTGGCAGCCAATCCAGAAATCCTGGTGCTTGACGAAGCGACGTCAAGCATTGACACCGCAACAGAACTGATAATTCAGGATGGTCTGCACAAGCTTACGGAAGGACGCACATCAATAATAATCGCGCATAGACTGCAGACAATTCAGGAGTGTGATCGCATTTTGGTTCTGCATCGGGGAGTCGTGCGAGAACTGGGTACGCACGAGGAACTCATTGCAAAGAAAGGAATCTATTACACATTGCACGAATTGCAGTTTCAAGACGTTGACAAGCCTGAATTCTTTGACAGTGAAGCAGAAGAGGCCAGGCAGTCCAATCGCCGCCGCTGGACGGAGCGTAACGACGACGACCCCATGGGCGGCCCACCGGAAGGGCAGCTAGGCGGCATGGGAGGACCTCAATTCCGCAATCCAGTCTAAGGACTAGTAACTATTTTGATTGAGCCGCCATCCGGTGTAGCTTCTAATCCAAGGATGGCAACTAGATTTGTTTGTGCCTCTACTCAAGCATTTTCTCAGTTGGTCTAAACGTTCTACATCTCAAGACCACAGGCAACCTTGAAACAGGCTAACAGAGACGTTTTGCATTTGACCAAATGAGACTGTTACAAAGGCGTCATCGACCCATTTTCTTCTATCTCATGGGATCAGGAACCTGGTTCATGTCCTATGGAATGTCCAACGTGATGTTCTCGTGGTTGGTTGCCATAGTTCTGCAGGAATCGCCTACGATGGTTGGCGTTGCACAGATGGCCATCTTGGTGCCCGCGACGATCTTCATGCTTGTTGGAGGAAGCCTGTCGGATCATGTTGGAGCCAGACGAGTAGCTGTCGTATCTCAAGGCTTAGCTGTGCTTCCTTTACTGATGCTCGCTGCTGTGCTGTGGTTCGATCTGTTGAGCTTTGGACTGATTCTTGTGTATGCAGTGAGCATCGGCACTCTCCAGGCATTTGTAACGCCATCGCGGGACGCAATTCTCAACTCTGTAGCGCGCGGCGATATCCAACGAACTGTTGTGAAATTCACTCTAGTCCAATTCTCGATGCAGATGTGCGGGTTTATTCTGGCTGGATCTGCCCAAACAATTGGAGGCACTCCCATTGTTTTGGTTCAGGCGATTGTGGTGGGAATAGGGGCTTGGTCACTGAGTCGAGTACCGCAAGTCGCCAAACACACACAGAGCGACTACGTGCTGAGCCGAGACGTAGCTTCGTCCATTGTCGAGGGGTGCAAAGCGGTGCTGCGAGATCCTGCGATGAGAGCAGTAGTTCTTCAGAACATATCGGTAGGCATTTGCTTCGTCGGTTCCTTCACTGTGACCATTCCTTTGCTCATCCGTGATGTTTATATGGGTTCGTCGTTCGACATCGCACTTATCTACCTGATCAATTCAACCGGATTGGTGTGCACGATTGTCATGTTGCTGTTCGCGGAGCGGCTGCGTAGACCTGGGCGTGCACTTCTGCTCGCACATGGGCTTGGCGCGATAGTGCTGGGCTTTGCCGGAACAGGGGTGCCCTTCATTGGCTTTGCAGTATTGCTCTTTTTCTGGGGAACCTGTGGAGGAGTTGCAATGAGCATGGGACGCACGGTCATGCTTGAAAATGCCCCAGAAGGACTGCGAGGTCGAGTTATGGGTTTCTATTCGTTCTCGTTCATGGGATCCGGTCCAATAGGCGCTCTTTTGTGGGGAGTCACCGCTGAATTCGTAGGGCCGGGCATGGCGCTAATATTTGCATCCTCACTCATGTTTCTGGTTGTTGCTTCCCTCGGAGTACGATCAAAGCTTTGGCGAATGACGCACCCAAGAATTTCAGAAAGTATTGTTTGATATCAAATACTAATACTTTTGTTACGTGACAATGGGGCGACAGAGGACGAATGCATAGCCCAATCTAGATTTGGTTTCATGCTTGCGGGTTGGTAATGAACTCCCACAACCTGCTTCGATAAGCAAAAACGCAAGAGTTCGCATGCAACAACTACAATAGTTGCAGTATAGTGTTGTTTTGTGTTGCACACTAAGCCACGCAAACGCAAGGAAATAGAATTGGATTCACGAGTTCTTACAGTTGACATACGTAGGTGTCCAGAATCGTCGGTACTGCTCTGTACTAGCACTGACATTCCCGGATTGAACTTAGAGACAAACACCTATGACGAAATGAAAAGGGAAATCAGATTGATCGTCCCCGAACTCGCCCAGCATAATTTGAACCTTTCGGCAGATGACATGGCAAATGTTGTGATCTTGGTTCGAAGCAATAGATCCAGTCCAACAACGCAAGCGGCAAAAGTATATTTCGAAGATTGGCAGATTGGTTCTACTGCTGCACCGCTGACCCTTTAGTGGCTAGCTACGAGCGTGAAGTCAAGCGTTTACTGAGAAAAGCCAAATGGGAACTGCACAGGCAACCTTCTGGAAGCCACGAAGTCTGGGATCATCCAACGCATAAGCACAAAGTTATTGTTCCGTCGAGAATTAAGAGCCGTCATACGGCAAACAGCGTTTTGAAAGACGCCCAAATCGATTCCAAACTGTAGGAATAGACTGAGGCGCAAGGGTATTTTCATACCCTCAGTACTCTTTAACCTCTTGACCTTGATCTCAAATTCGTCCCTAAACGGCTGTTAATGGTTACTAGTCCTGGTGGGGACGTATGAATGCGTGAATGGAATTGCTTTCGCACATCAGTAGTTCCAGAAGAGAGTAGAGAATGCGTGGCACGAAACTAGCGTGAGAATGGGTGGAAAGTCAGTCTAGTCCTTCAGAAAATTCAATGCTAGTCCTGCGCATTCCCAATCCATGCGAACAAGCTGCCCAGTGGACGACAAGGTAATGTATGCAGTAGTGAGATCTTCGCCTCCAAAGCAGATGTTTGTAGTGAGTCTATCGGGCATCGGAATGAACTTGGGAGAATCACCTTGCGGTGACAGCACGGTTATGCCACCGTTCATGAGTGTAGCCACGCAAACATTTCCATTAGCATCAACGGCCAGGGAATCGTACATGCAATATGCGTTTCTGCCTGGAACAACTCGACCTCCGTCGGGTCGATCTAGTCGCTCCCCGAGCAACTTTCCGGGGCTCTGTAATGGATATGCCCAAAGTCGAGCCGTAGGGGTTTCTGCTACATAGAGAACATCTTCCTCTGGAGACAGACCGACACCATTGGGTGCTTCCAAGGGAAATATCACTTCTTCAATGCTCGACCCATCAGGTTGTGCATAAAAGACACCTGTTCGGTCACGTTCTCGCATTCGAGTCTTGCCGTGGTCGGTGAACCAGAATCCACCAGTCCTATCGAACACGATGTCGTTTGGCCCGCGCAACGGCTGTCCGTTGCAACTCTCGTATAGTGTCTCAAATTCACCGGTGTCCAGATTGACACGTTCAATGCGACCCGTTGTGTAGTCTTTCGCCTGAACACCTGGGTAGGTTCTGCCGCGTGCGTGAATCCACTCGAACCCGCCATTGTTGCATACATAGCAGCGTCCGTCTGGACCCATGGCAGCGCCGTTTGGTCCTCCGCCGAGTAGTGCAACGACTTCTATCGAACCGTTGGGAAGAACCCTAGACAGCGATCCGCGCTCGATTTCTACTACTAGCACGGAACCATCCTGCATTGCTACAGGTCCCTCTGGGAATTGAAGCTCCGAGGTGACAACTTCGAAATCTATAGTCAATTAACTAGGGGTATCGCAAATTGGATCCCAATATATTAGTAAGAACAAGGTACCCCACGAGTCTCGAATCCCTGCAACATCGAGTCCGGCTACGGACTTTGAACTCCCTCGCTTGTGCACAACTCGGTCACAATTGCCGTTGGCATTCGATTCATTTCTCTATTGCGGACTCGCTATACCTGTGAATCGCGGAGTCGAACCATGCTACGAATCTGCTTTCTGCAATCAGCAAGGAATTCTCGAATCTTGTTATCGCGTCCCGTCTCGTAGTACTCCAACATCAACGCGTTGTAGTCCACAGTTCTGGATGCTGGAATTGAGGCAATTGGTTCTCCAGCGGTAAGCAACATCCCGTTCATAAGCAATTGACCTGTTCGCTTATTACCGTCAAAGTAGAACTGGTTTCTAGCACAGGCAAGAAAAACCGTAAATGCACGCTGTTCAACATCGCCACAGGTCTGTAGCTTGGACTGCATTTTTCTAAAGCGACCAGGTAATTCCGATGCACTTGGAGGACGGAAATCCGTACCCGCAATTGAAACATCTGCAGTACGAAATTCACCCCATTCGAGGGCTTCGCGTTCAGCCACAATCCCATTGATCGCGTTGGCCGATGATGGGCTCACGTCGAACTGTTCATTTTCAACAAGATTGAAGAGGTGCTGCCATGCTTTTGCAATTCGGATCACCTGATCTTCGTCAGATATCTTGTGGCCGCCAACCGTAATACCGTCAAGCAGGGTTTTTACTTCAACAAATGTAAAGGGATTGCCTTCCTGAAACGCCATATTGAAAACGCTCTGAGCGTGGAGCTTTTTTGCCAGGAACACCGCGTACTGTACGCGTTTTTTCATTGCCATAGTCTTAGAGCGTTGGAGAGAGTGGCTATCTTGTGCACAAATTTTAGTACCAGTCGTTACCGCAATTCGGTCCTGGGTAGCAATCTTGATTGCATTAGCTGTAAATGCTCAGACTGCCACTATGACTATTAGATTGGAAGATTGCGCCTGATTGGCGTGACTTTCAACTACACGCTACGACGTTGCATATTGCGCATAATCCATATTACGTTAAATTAGCGCGTTTTCGGGATTAGCTCCCACAGTCTTCGTGCAGAATGCGGGTCTTGATTTCAAACCTCTCCAAGATGGCAGAAGCCGACTTGGCTTGATTCGCACCGCAAACAAGAAGTGATGGATATTTGCCTGTTGCCAGACGACCACGTCTTCAACTGGAGTTGCTACGAGTTAGAGGACAGTGCACAATGACCCAAAGAGGATACACATGGGCACGAAGCACTATCCACAGGAGTATCGCGAGCGGCTGATCGCGCTGGCGCGATCCGGCCGTAGCGTCGCATCGTTTGCAGACAAGTTGGAGCCGACGCCGCAGACGATACGCAACTGGCTGCTCGACCGGGCGGACGGCCTTGGCGAGCCGGACGCAACAAAAGATACACTTTGACAGACCTTGATCTTACCCGCTTCCAAACACAAACTAGGAGTGTTGCATTTTCTCAGCGGGACAAGAGTTCGGCTGAATTCCTCGGAATCGACTCATTTCTGGTCGGGGGTGATGACGTGAATCGGTCGTACCTTAAGTACGATGTTCAATCCAAAGATGTGACAGAACTCGAATGAAGGTGGCCAAGACATCACTGTTTAAGGGACTAGTGGTAACTAGCACAATCTTAGCAGCGGCATCGGCTCTTCCCGCATTGGTCAAAGAATGTCGTACGGAGAGTAGTTTCCATCCGTCGGAGGAGATTGAACTCGTTTGCGATACCAATCGGTTCCCAGACACCCTAAAGGAGTGCGTAAAGCTTATCGCGGATCTCGACAACCATCCGACCCATCTTTCGCCTCAACAGCTATATGATTTGCAGTTTGCATTGTTCAAGGTAAGCCTATTCGACTTAAACTCTGGACCGATTGAAGACATTCAACAAAAACTACTGACAACGATTCGACAGCTAAGTCAAGATTATCCAAACGATGCGTCAGTAAACTTGGACGCGGCTGCAGTCGAATACGCATACGGCGATGACGAGAGATATTTAAGACACGCTCGAAACGTTGTGATCCTTGTACCTTCTTGTCTCCCAAACTTGAGCCTTCTTGCTTCGTTCTTGGAAGATCGTTCTTTGGAAATTGGTGATAGTTCGGTAGACGACATCTCTGCGTTCATCGCAGAACGCAACCAAGTGTTGGAACTTGGCTACACTCACGCCGCAACCAATGAACAGAAGTTGCTATTTGGCGGAAAGCGGTACATCGCCTACTTGCATGAAGACCAGCCGGCGATAGGAGCACAATGGCGAGCGAACGTAATCAAGGATATCGAGCCGCTACTATTACCGGTGGATGAAATCAACATTGACGAAACCGCTACTCTAATGTGCTACGAGCTAGGACACAATCTGGGACTTGCCGAATATTGCCTCGCCGTTCTCGAGCGCGCTGTAATACACGCATTGACCCAAAATGAGCCAGTCTCCGATTTTGTGCTCATTGGCGCCAAGGACTTGATGCATGGGCTCACAGGGTTCAAGGGTAAACCGTTGAACCCCGAGCGAGTAAAGAATCGCCCGTATCGAAACCAATCAATTGTTCAGTTGTATGGTCCGAACGATGTGGCGTATATAGGCCCTCGACTACGAGAAGTATTGGAACTTGTACCCCTCGACCAACAAGACATAGAGTTCTATGACGCATATCGCTATGTCATAGGCGAGCGCACACGAATTCGATGGTTGCAGGACATGTCAAGGAGAAACCCGGACGACGAATGGGTGCGGGAAGAATTGCGAACAACCACAATCGATCATTAACGTTTGCGCTGCAGCTCCGCCGGGGTGAAGGTGCCATAGCCTTTGCAGGATTGCAATGGAAACGCGCAGGCGATCCCTAGCGATAGTCCAGCATGCGTAACTAGCTCCTCCCACAATTCCGTCTCCTCTACTTGAAGAACCTCTTGTAGGGTCTGTCCAGGCGGATCAGTGCGGCCCTCTGGCACCCCTACGTGGTACTGAGAGAATTCAGGGAGGCCGCGGCGGAGTTCCGTGAGCGACTTGAACTGTTCGAACTTGCCGATCGAAATCGGTTTGGCGTCCTCTGTCTTCTGGTAGCAATCAGTCCTCTCCTGCAGTCCGGCGTTGCAGAGCTGTCTCTGCTGTTCCAGGAACCATGTGAGCCTGCGATGGGTCGCTTTCTTAAGTACAGCTTTGTACTCGAACGCTCGCACCGGGGTTGCTATAGCTTCAGAATCCTTCGCGACAGCGGATTCCCACCCATTTTCCACATCCTTGTTCTAATCAGGGCTTCTCTAGTCGCCCTGAACGGCTTCGCCCAGCAAAAATCAATTCCAGGGCCTCAGAGAGGCGATTTCGACACGCAAATCCAGCGAAAATCACGATTTCACGCCTATTTCGGCTAGTTTCGAGGAATGTCGAGCTTCTTGTATTGCTGCCGAATGTCCCACTGCATATCGAGTCGGCCGCTGCTCCACTCGGATCATCCGCATTAATTCGAAATGAAACGCCATGGTAATACTCGCCAGGTCCGCTTTCTAAAGCCCACACTTGCGATGTGTACCGACTAGGCCGGTAACCCTCTATCTTCGTCGGCTTGTAGACTTCGCGCACACTGGCTTCCACGACAGTAAGTGGCAGAAAGGATTTGAGGTGTTCAACCAAATCTTCCAATTGGTCGTCAACGGCTTCTTGGGTAGGACCATCGCCGTCCACTTCGATCGGAACAAAGACAATCTTACAAGGCTCTGATCCGAGGTGCTCATCAACAACAAGAGAAAACGTGACATCGCTGGATCCGTCGCACGTCTGGTCTATCTCGTCATCGGGATTGACTTCGATGTCAGTGCATGCTCTTCGGGCAACTCAAAGATATAGCGACCTTCGGGTGGGGTTGCATTCGGCGGAGGCCCGAATATCTCCTCGAGTGCGGTTGAGTCGCCAACGCGACGAAGCTTCACGTCGACTCGATCACCACTGTCCTGAGAAACTGCAGCGCAACAAATACCTTGCGGCCGCTAACAAACGGAGAGCTTTCTGACGTGCTGTCGGCAATTGCGTAGTTGCTTGAGTTGCGAACGTAATCGGTCGAGAAGATTTCGACACCCTGGAATACGGTAATGTTCGTCAATTGGACGTCGATGGTGGGTTCACGAGCTGGAGGCACCGGATCAGGCTTTGAACCGCCTCCGGCACCTCCCCCGCAGCCGCTGAGCGCAAGCAGGACTGTTGCCGCCAACAAGAACTCCAGCTAAAACTGGACTGTAGAGGTAGTCTTTTGTGAATAGAGACACAGGGCCAACGAATCACTTGGAAATCAAACGCGATTAACCAGAAATAGTTTCACGCGTCCAGCCTACAACAATTGGGCCTATCTGTAAAAGTTCTTTCTTCGGTATATAGACCGTGGCCAGAATCGAAGGTGTTGCTATTCGAGCCAAAAAGCGTCACGCCACTTAAAGCAAGACTCTAAACAACCTGTTTCCATATTCCACACTGCGAAAGAACAGCTCAATGTCTAACGTTCTTGGTTTCGGATACCAATACATAGGTCGACCATAATCCGATTGAACTTGAAGCTCCAGTATGGGTCTTAAAGAATTCGTCGCTCTCCATCTTGTAGCTCTCACATAGATTCCTCCCTGGACCTGAAGCCAAATGCCTAGTCGAAAAAGCGCAGAAGCCGTTGCATACTTCAAACGCTTGTTAGCGCCGGTATATCGACAGCGAAAGTGGCTTCACGTATCCGAAGTCGATGCGGCAATGTTCGGCACCGCGTCAATGCTGGCAGAGCTTGGCGCGGCAACCCCCTTTCTTCTTGCTGGCAACAAAGGAACCACCAAGGCTCAGTTACCCAATGGTGCAGAAATCTGTACTTTGAATGTACGAGGATCAACGATTGTCGAAACTGCACGTCGGTTTGAACGTCTCTTACAGGATTTGCCGCAATCGGTGGTGCAGAAAATCAGCCGTTGGGATCCCGACATGGAGGGACGGTGCGTTGGAGCCACATTGGGCGAATTCACTCAGGTAGCTGGGAGAGAAAAGTATGGCCAAAGAAAATCTGAATGGACCAAACTCGAAGACAAGACAACGATTGACCAATTCTGGGATTACGTAGGGATTCAGCATGCTCAATCTAAGGTGGTTTCGTTGCGCGATTCAAACTTAGAAGAGATAGCCAACGATCTGGATGTTGGACTGGGTACGGTTTGGGCGGCAGACAACAGCGAAGGCGTACATGGAGGATCGACCGGATTGCGCTGGCTCGAAAGCAGTCAAAAGGCTCCAGAATTAGTTGATGAAATGAGCGATTTCGCCAAAAGCGTTCGAGTTGCACCATTCCTAGAGGGCATTCCGATGAGCATACACGGCGTTGTGTTATCCAATCAAGTTGCTGTGTTTCGCCCCGTTGAGCTCATTACACTTCGCTATGAGGACAAAAACCAGTTCTTGTGGGCTGGCTGTTCAACCAGTTATGACCCTCACGACAGAGACCGACAAGAGATGCGGCGCATAGCTCGCGATGTTGGGGTTACCCTAAGGGACGGCGTTAGCTATAGAGGCCCCTACTCTATTGATGGAATCCTCACAGAGTCAGGATTTCTGCCAACCGAGCTCAATCCACGATTGTCC
The DNA here is from genome assembly GCA_965205545.1 of Candidatus Azotimanducaceae bacterium. Classification (GTDB taxonomy): domain Bacteria; phylum Pseudomonadota; class Gammaproteobacteria; order Pseudomonadales; family Azotimanducaceae; genus Bin55. The sequence continues at coordinate 520,416 of OZ242170.1, forward strand.
GGTGGATTTGGGGCATTGACCAGAGGAATTCCAGGCCTTCCCCTAGCTCCTTTGTGCTGGGCGGCAATGGAAGAGGAACCGTTGAGCTACAAACCTGCCCTGCTGGAACAGGCAATCCTAGAGAGTGCAGATACAAATCGGGTTACTGGTGGACATGTGGTCACCACACATAGATTTGAGGAATTGGTTGAAATTAAGTTAGTGAGAGACGGTGAGGAATTCAGAGAGGCCTCACCTGGCGAGATACCTATCGCATCGCTAACGTGTGGACCGAGTCCAGTTGGTGGGATTGTATTTCTGCAACTGACTGACTCATCGGAGAATAGTGGAATGTTGGTTGCGCCAGAGATGGTCAGAGTCCTGCGCTACTGCGACTACCGATTTGACACAGGGTTTGGACAGCTCGATTGCGCAAAGCAAGTGCGTTACGTCAGCCGCAATTGGTAAAAATCGTAATCAACGCCGAATTCAGTAACTAGAGCCTATGGTAAGGCGAGAAGTCCGGGATTGTTTAGATCGCTGCAGTCGCTTTAGACTCCTCAGATTTCCCATGAGAGTAGGCATCTATCACTTCATGCTCGACTTCAAACCGTAGCGCTAAGTACAACGTCGACAAGTTGGTTTCGTAACGGACCCAATTATTTCCTCGACTATCGAGCACCAGACCCAAATTCCCTTTCCTCGATCAGCTCCATCGTGAAGGCACGCCGTTCTGTCCTTAGTAGAAACATGCGAATATAAAATTTGAGAAATTGCTCTGCACCATAGAATGCACGCTATTCGGACGAAATGCTTGTGAGTTATTCCGACTAGAGAACAAGTCAAATGTACCGTCTTCTTAGAATCTTGATCCTGCCCCATCATGTATTCAAAGAGATCCGCGAGCCTACCCCCTACCAATTGCCTTTATGGTTGATACTCCTCTTGGGGTTTGCCTGTTTCACGGTTGTTCAAGTCGATCCCAGTAGCCCCTACTGGTTCATACAAGCCCTGGTGGCACCATTCGTATCGCTTTGGTATGCAGTCTGTACGTTAGGCATCATGCTGGTTTGGGCTTGCTACTTTTGGGTCGCAGGCACATTGCTCAATGTGGATATAGGTTGGCGCAATTGGTTTGGATTCACGTGTTGGATTGCCCTCCCATCGGCAATCGGATCGGTTGCAGGTGTACTGATCTTGAAATTAAGCCCTGCCGTTGACGTAGATGCAAATCCGTTGATTGGTTGGTTTGGAATGACGTTTCTATCTGTGTTCTGGGTACCGATTCCGCTGGTTTGGTCGCTCTACATTGCCGTAAATGGCTTTTTGAGTTGGACAGACAAGAGTCTTACGACCAGCATGTTAGTTGTCTTAGCTCCACCAGTTGTGCTCACAATGCTCCAAGTGTTTACATCAGTTCCCTTCATTGCTGACTTCGTTCGACTCACTTCATTTTGATTGCCTCACAATAAAACAGCGAATCAAGTAGATGAACCGCAATTCTGCTATTCCCGGTTAATGAGAGACATCAGCCATCGTGAACAATGCTTGAATCGTGCAGTTCTGCTGCAATCCATTGACAACTATCTGAGCCGAACCGAATTAGTCGGCGGATTTGGATTGGAAAGCAATCATTCCGTAGTCAGAAAAGCTTCTACCGAAAAGTCACCAAACCATCGCTAACATGTCGTTCTAGTTCGGGAAAGAGGAGTTGTTTCTTCGAGAGCATGAACTGTCGGAAAAGTGACGGAATGGGTGACCGCCAGTCCTAGATTTTCCTAGTAGCTAGCGCCCCTATTGGGCCGGAGTGTGGTACCCAGTAAATTGGTGCCACAGTGGACAGAAACAATAGATTTGATAAACTTAAACGAGGAGCAAATCTAACAAATCACTACGAGGCTGGTCTAGTCCTGCTTGCGATGCGACCGGCATCCCAATTCGCAACTCCAGCAATCTGGTGCGCGAAACCCCTGCGAGTCAGAACAATCGAACGACCCCAAGTAAGCAGACGCGAACGGTTAGGACGATCACAGCGAAAAGGAAAGGCCACTGATCGCAACATAGGACAATCTGCGCGCCGAGAATTTAGGCCCGGTGAAGAAGACTTCCGGCAAGCGCTAAGAGATGTCTTTCTCGTAATCCCACGAGTCTTCAAGTTCCTCTGGGACACCTCACCTACTCTACTCCTAACAATTGCCATACTAATGCTTGGTGCTGCGCTGATCCCTCCAGCCATCATATGGTCACAGGGTGCAATAATTGATTCTGCAGAGGCTGCTCTACGCGCAAATGCCACGTGGAGGGCGGTTCTTCCTCTGCTAATCGTCATATTCGCACTTTGGACCTGCCAAATGCTATTTGGCGCAATAAGTGGAGTCCTGCAGACGCTCTTGCAGGAACGAGTTAGGCTCAAAGGCCAAAGCATGCTGCTCAAGACTGCTGGCAACCTTGACTTGGCGTTTTTCGAGTCACCCCGCTTCTACGACCAGTTGCATCACGCTAGGGACCAGATGTGGCAACTTTACTCGAGCTGTTTTGGCACGTTGACATTGATTCAGCAATTTCTGCAGCTGTCTGTGACCATTAGCCTGCTTCTCGTTCTTCACCCGCTTGCGATCTTTGTGTTGATAGTGACGACATTGCCCGATGTTGTTGTGCAGGCGAAATATGCACGACGCTATTACACATTCGATGCTGACTTAATTCGAAACAGCCGAATGTCCTTCTACCTATCGGACATTGTGACCAACCGATACAACGCCAAGGAAGTGCGTGTGTTCAGCCTGAAGGACTACTTCATTAACCAATTTCACTACTTTCGGAACATCTATATCGAGGGTTATCAATCACTAATCATCTCCGAAATGAAAGTGCAGTCCGTACTCAGTATTTTGGCGCTAGTAGGGGTCGCGGGGATTTGGACCTACGCCGTAATGCAGACGGTAGCGGGTGAAATCTCTGCAGGCGACCTGCTAATTGTCTTCATGGCTTCACAACAGAGTCGACAGCAATTGGCTGGATTGATTCGTGGAGCTGGTCGTTTCTATCGCAATTCGCTGTTTGTTACGCGTTTCTTTCAGTTTGTTGATCTGGATCCCAAGTCCATCGAAGGAGCGCTGGAACCCCCTAGATCCAAGGACCCTCTCCCCTTCCCTTATAAGATTCGCAAGGAAATTGAGTTTCGAGATGTTTGCTTTACCTATCCATTGAACGATGTGCAAATTCTCAAGAAGGTCTCGTTCAATGTTCCAGCGGGTGGAAGAATCGCGATAGTTGGTCAAAACGGAGCCGGCAAGACTACGATAATCAAGCTGCTCACACGGCTTTACGACCCCACCGAAGGAAGTATCTTGATCGACGGGGTCGACTTGCGAGAGTATGATCTCCAGCAAGTTCGCGACAACATAAGCGTTGTATTCCAGGACTTCTCGCGTTACGACCTTGCAGCCTCCCTGAATATAGGATTAGGAAACGTAACGCATGTAGAGGACCTAGAGAGAATTCGGGAGGCAGCCATACAAGGCGGAAGCCACGATACGATAGAAGACCTACCCGAAGGCTACAACACAATCTTAGGTAAACGATTTGACGACGGCGTGGACTTGTCCGGAGGCGAGTGGCAGCACCTGGCGATTTCTCGCGCGTTCATGAGTCCTGCTCAAGTCTTGATATTGGATGAACCAACGGCTGCGCTTGATGCATTGAGAGAACACCAGCTCTTTGAAAGAATGGCGGCACTCACCAAAGACAAGACTGTTGTCTTCATTTCTCATCGTTTTTCGACTGTACGCATGGCGGATATCATCGTTGTCATCGAGAATGGCGAGGCCATTGAAGTCGGACCACACGAAGAGCTTCTTGCGCTTAACGGCAAGTATGCCAAGATGTTTCGCACTCAAGCTGCTCGGTATGTAGCCTAAGCATGGATCTCCGCCGAGAGCTGAACTTCTGTAGATTGCACGTATTGCAATCTATTCAAAACTGTGGCAATTCAATCGATAAGTTTGAGTGTCTTTGTTAGGTCAGCATTGGATCACTGCTGACTGTCTTTATCGGACTCATCCAAATCCAGGTAAACACGGGTAAAACTAACTACCTTGCTGGTCAAGTTAGAGTAAGTCACTGCCAAGTCGTAAGGTACAAGACCCTTGCGACTCCAGCTTTTTTCGTCCGTGTACGGCAGGGAATCCTCGTTGCTCCGGCAACGATAGAAATTGGTGTGTGTGTCCCGCGAATCGCCGTGCAACAACCCCACCCACGTGCCGCCTAGACTCCCACATTCCACTTTGGATTGTTTATATAGCTCTACTGCATCGTTGGTACGTTCTTGGTTGTCGAATTCACGAAGGTCTTCAATCAAAGGATCGGTGTCGTTGTGCAAATGCTTATCGTCCAATTTGTTCCCGGAAAGGGACGTGCAAGAAGTCAACAATAAGATCGGTACAAGTAGCAATACAAGCACAAAGACCGGTCCACCTGAAACGAGCACTTTCTCGCGATTTGAAAGGGTGAACCGCCCTACCCTCACTGAATTTGAAATTTGATTGAAATAATGTTCATTGCTTCGTCTCAATGTAACCCTCACACCAATCCCCACCTGACATTTGATCAACTGGACCTCAACAATAAGATCCATTGCTTTCTTGAAACGAGCCTCAAGCGCGGTGCGAAGAAATGTGGAAATAATGTTCATTGCTTCGTCGTCAATGTAAGATTCACTCTTACACCAATCCCCACCTGTTTAACATTCTCAACCTCTACATCAACTGGACCTCTCTCCATTGCTCTTGAAACCCTCAAGGGCGGTGAGCGAAGAAAGTTCGATAGCGGCTGCGCTTGTCGCATTGAGAGAACGCCCGCCACTTGAATGAATGGCGTCACCAAAGACTATACCGTTTTCTTCATTTCACATCGGTTTTCGACTATACGAATGGCCGACATCATTGTTGTTGAAAATAGCGAAGCTATAGAAGGTGGCTCTCACGAAGAGCTTCCAGCTTTAAACGACAAATACGCCAAAACGTTCCGCACTCAAGCCGCTTCGCTCCAGCCGATCGTCAGTGACTTTAGCAACATTCTTCTTAAACTCCCGAGCAGGCAATGAACATTCGTTGTGTCCTTGATTGCTCGCTAAAACCCCAAAATAGCATTTAGATTGCCTGCCTCCAAATTCTCTGCATCTTCCTCTGTGAGGAACTTCTTGACCTCTTCTACTTCCTCATCTGTAAGGTTTTTTTGAAATCGGTTATAGGTTGTCAGGATCATTGCCGCCCGGGATTTGATCCCCTCGCTAGGCAAGCTATCTATGGAATTGAGCAATCCCTTTGGATCTGCATTTGCCCAATGCGGCATTAGTGCGTTTAAGTACGCAGTTTTGTTTGATTCGGGGAGCTGCTGCGCCAGATTTAGAGCCTTTTCTGTTTCGCCATTTTCGATGTACCCTCCGCCAATGGCTCCATAGGCGACAATCTTTGTGGGTCCTTCACGTACTTGGGGCAAGAATTCAACCGCTTTGTCAAAGTCTGAGAATACGAGCACAGTGATAACTGTTGCTTCCAATCCAGTCTCTCCTTCTTTGATAGGTTCCCCAAGCGCAGTCTCCATCGCAAGGTGAGGATCGGCTTCTACTACTTGGTAAATCATTTGGGGTAGCAATTGAGATTTGGCTTCTTGCACTCCCGGCTCATTCAATACCCACTCAAGAGCAGATTCAGGATCTATGCGGGACCAACTTAGGACCAGCGACCTAGCAGCTGCTGTTCTAGATGAAGTGCTCTCCATGGCGGCAACAATTCGTGCTGCTTCCTTGGGACTATGCTGTGCCATTGCCGATACAGCTGCATTAGCAGCGGTCTCGTGGAGTCGCTCTTCAAGTGAATTTAGTTCTTCAAGTACATCATGTGGCTTCTGGTAAGCCCACGTACTAACTACAGACTCCTCTAACCGCCGCCGCAAACCACTCACCTCGATTTGAGAAGCAGCTTCTAGCGCCGCCTTGGGGTCCTTCCTAGCCCAGTGGGAAACCACGTTGGAAACAATCATATTGTGAGGATCGTTTTCCAAAGTCACTGCATACCGAAACGCTTTCTCGGGATCAGTCTCAGCCACACTATTTAGCACCGAATTCAGGATATTTGTCCTGGTTTGTCTATTGGCTAATGATTCAGCGATTTGATCCAATACCTCCAAACCGCTTTGCTCGACCCATCGAATAGCAAGGTCTGAGAGAGCCCTAGATTGACGAACGTCACCTTGAGCTCGACCCACCACTTCGTTCCACGCTTCCTCTGGATCGGTCGTGGTATCGCTGACCTTGTCTTGCATGAGCTAAATCGATAAATACTGTTCGTTACCCAGCTGGCTTGAGATCTGCAGACGCTTTTCATTAGAAAGGTCTTCTCTCTCAAGCAAAATTCTGGTCATAGCAGCGAATTTCTCGTTCTCTTCCAATGAACTTGCATGAGAGACGGCTTCATCTACGTTGGCATGAGCCCACTCGCCAAAGACCGAGCCTACTAGACCGGCTGCATACCGAACATCGAGAGCCTCGACCTGCTCCAGCGCTCGTAGCGGATTCAGTTGGGCTAGTCTCTGAATAAGAACTGTTTGAGCCTGCGACTGATGGTGCAGAGCAATGTCCAATGATTCCTTAAGAAGATCTAGAGTTTGTTGCTCGTCAGCGGTTGACGAAAGTTCATGTAGCGCAAGACTACGTTCTAATGGACTGTTGAACTGATTGAGATCACGGAGAGTCTGGATATTCCTAGCTTCAGGAAGTGGATTAGATGAGTCAACATCGACTTCACCGTGCTCGAGTGCCGAACGATTCGGAATTACCTGGACTGATTCCTGTTGATCCACATTAACACTAGAACTCGTTGCACCGTCTTCGCTGTCAAGCATTGCCAATCCGAAAATTACTGCCGTGGCGGCCGCTGCACCAATGATGGCCGATATGGTCACGAGCAGAACGGAGTTCAAATTGCGGTTCTGATAGGGTTTCATGTATTACGGTAGTTTTAGATTGATTCCATGATATTTGCAGCCAAGGGCACGATCAATCTAACCGGCCATTTTCCTGGATCTGAATTGACGTGCTCCGCTAACTTAGTCAAAAGTAAAGTCCAAATCTCCCCTCTGTTCACTCCTGCATTTCGCCGTCAACAAATTCCACTTCCTTTACGGTCCCGTCCTCAAATGTAATTGTCCAGGTCCCCTGTCGCAGGTCATTCTGGTATGAACCTTCCCATCGCCCGCCACCAGGTCCATGATAGGGTTCGTCCCATTGTCCCTCGCGCACTCCGTCCGAGAAAGTTCCTTCGGCAGGTATACCTTCAGGACTCTCAAAGACCCACTTTCCATGATGCTTGCCGTCAACAAGCTTGCCCTGTGCGCTGCCTCCATTGGGAAACTTGAAAGTCCAATCGCCCTGCTGAATGCCATTTACGTACTCTCCAAGGTTTTCTCCTCCTTCAGAAAAAGTCGTCTTCCATGGACCGTGCTTTAGCCCCTTCGTGTAAGAACCTTCCGACCGAGAACCATCGCTATACAGGATCACCCAGTTACCCTCACGCTGACCTATCCGATAGGCGCCCTTAGCCCTTGTGCCATCAGGTTCGACGATTTCCCAATCGCCATGTCGTCGATCAAACGCGTAAATCCCTTCACTTTGGGCACCGTTTGCATGCGTGACTACCCATTTCCCGTCCCTCATGCCATCCTTGTAGTTGCCTTCGTGGCGCGATCCGTCTGGATGGACGATCTTCCAGTAGCCCTGCCTTATTTCCTCGATGAAAGGACCCTCTGCCCGGAATCCTGTTGGGAGTGAAATAACGAAGTTTCCATACATTCGACCTTTCTTGTAGGTCCCTTCCATCCGATGCCCGTTGGGGTATTCGATCTGCATTTGTCCATGTCGCAATCCTTCTTCGTAAAACCCTTCCTCCGTGGCGCCTTGAAAGTCGACAGTTGTAGCAAAACCGTGAGCTTTTCCATTAACGAACGGCACATCGGTGGTTTGTATTTCCTCTTCGCCACGAACAGTTCGGCGAATGGTTAGAGTTCCTGTGCCTGTAAGCCTTGCGTCTCGGCAATTGAGTTCTCCATCGAATAAAGCCGTTTCGTTCGTAAGTATTTGATTCGTGTACCAAACATGGCACTCCGCATCATTCTCTAGCGGCATCCAGCAGCCATCTTCGGCATCCGAGTCATGGCAAAGTGGCTCAAGTGGTTCAACAATGCGTTCACCAATGGAAGCGCAACCAGAAAGAATCGCCAACAAGAAAAGTGATAGGACCAAGCCGGAGGGACCAAAATGTTTGACAGGCCATTTCGCAGACATCATTGCCGTTACCGATCAGTGTTTAGTAGAAGAGTAATGGAATTCTAATGACTATTTTGAGGCTTTCGAGGAGGGAAAATGCCCATAGGAACACTAGTCCACACAGTCGCTACGTCAGGATCACTATGAGTTTCGCCCCAAAGCTGCGAACCTGATTCGTTGAAGCTTTAGTTATGCCCTAATGGTCAATTCGGCAAGCTGGATGTCGGCAGTATCGACGTCGCTCATGCCGTCCCATTCACTCCAATGATCGCACATTCTCTCGATTGAGGTTTGAAAAGGATCATAGTGGGCTGGGTACTCAAGAAAATCTCCATTCAATGCTCGATCAGGATGATCCGATACCCCCCACCCAACGACGTGATCTCCCTCATATGGATTTTGCGGTCGGAATCGACGAATCCTAAAGTACACATTCATTCTCGGTTCATCGCTCAGATTTGGAGTTGCGGTGTGAGGCAGCGAGTGCAACGCAATGACAGCATCGCCCTTCTTCATGCAGACCGGAGTAAGTTCAGGCCAAGGCCAGCCGTCCATTTCGAATCGTGTCTGAGGATAGGAATTCACCATGGACGCGGGCATGATTCCTGCGAACGCAATGTCCTGATCAATGGCTTGAAGCCTTGGCCAATCCGGGCCTCCGCCACCAATTGGACCTCCTTGGTCTCTTTGGTTGCAGAAAAACCGTTCGACTGATTCCTGAGCTCCTCGGCGCACAGCAAATTGTCCCATCAACGGGGCGATTTGATCGTTCAAGCACACTCCAACCAACGCGGTGTAGGTACCCAGAGCCAATCTGCGTTCCCGATCTTGCCAAAGCGGAGCTCCTCCAGCAGGTCCCATTGACTTTGGATCTCCGTTTTGACCCCAAGTGGCCAATGTCTGCCCAGAAGCTAGTATTTCGCTCACCTTCATGGGACAAAGACCGGACCACCCTCCATCAACATGAGCTTGTGGGTGCGACGTTTGGGATGCCTTCCTTCTAACAACGGCGTCAGCAAACTTGGGCAACGTCACTGCAACCTGAGCATTGATGGGTTTTGTGTGCTCACCCATGAGATCCTGCATTAGCTCACGAAGTCCAGAACTGTTGTAGAGATTATTTATGGTCGGATTGTCTCCGTAGACAATCCTATTTGGCTCCCTTTGTATTAGCTCTGTTGCCTTAGCGACGCTGTCTAGGTCTACTGCATCTTCAACAACAACAAACCCATCGCGCTTCAGTAATCGCTTTTGCTCTATTGAAATCGAACGCTTGTTCATTTCCAAAGTAACGATTCACTCCACGTTAGCAGTGCTCAGAGCCTGTCTCGGACTGAAATTAGCCTCCGCGAACAACCAGACGAGCTTCGACCAATCCTGGACTCTCTCTAAGTCTTGTAATTCTTGCTTGGGTAATGGTTACTCCCTCCGATTCTTGAAGGGAAAACATCCAGCTGACCACACTATCGAATGATTGCCGAGCGATTTCAATGTTGACGCCATCGCCTAAAGGTTGAATCCTTTGGAACTCAATGTCATGAAGTTCGGCGCTTTGAGAAAGTCGTGACAACTGAATCTCACCACCCGTACCCGTATTTTGGCTAGACTGTTCCGCGGTACGGGCTGATGCCTCGTAAGCTTGCATCCACTGCATGTCCGCAAGCGATGACTGATACTTGGCTACATTCAAATCGCGGTAGTTTTGCGCGGAGGATAGCAGCCACAACAATAACAGTACAAGCACAAAGACCAGTCCACCCGCAACGAGCATCTTCTCGCGATTTGATAGGGTGTTGAACCACCTCACCGGCATCGAGTTAGCAATTTGATTGGCAATAATGTTCATTGTTTCATCGTCAGTGTGAGATTCACTCTTACACCAAACCCCACCTGTTCAATATTCTCAACCTCGACATCAACGGGACCCCTCTCGAGTGCTTTTTCGAATCCGTCGAGCGCAGTGAGCGAAGAGAGTTCCATAACGGTTGCAAGCGACTGCTGAGAATCTCTATAGATAAGACTGTCAATAACGGTTCTCGACTGAGTTGAGTCAACAACTCTTGCGAATTCCCCTAGAAGTGTCTCAAAGGTTCCGGTTTGCCTGCTCGCTGCTCCCAAATTTCCTCGCATACGGGTAACTGGATCGCGTATACCCGGACTCTGGCCGTAAATCGACTCGTATAGCTTCTTTGCTTCATCCTCAAGGTCGGTAGAATTCAATCCAGCCCAAATCCCTTGTCCATACAACGCTGCAATATAGACGAGAAGCGAAGCAACCGCAATCGCACCGTTTCGCATCCAAGCTCTCGCGTTCAGGGCTTGATTATCTCTAGCTGAAAACTCGCCTTGCAGCAAGTTTATTCCGACTTGCTCATCGAAATTCTGTGCGATATGGACCAAAAGCGGATCGGAGATGTCCTGAATCTCAACAAAGGGCGAGCTGCTGATTTGGCGGGAAAGACTCTGTGCAGAAGAAAATTTCTTGACTTGCACTTTCGTTTCCATGTCGTCTGACGATTGTGCAGCCGTTGTCAAGGCTTCACTTGCGACAGACATGTCCATAACAGCAAGCTGATCCCCAGTACGCACCCAGACGTTGCTCCTATCGGCTATAGCTCCGATCGTCCCTTCCTCAATTGGTATCTGCATTCCTATAGTTGAACAATAGCTGGGTTCGAAACCAGAACGTGCAAGCCTATCGACTATAGGGCCTAGATTCGTCTTGGCAATCGTCAAGCAGTCTACGGGCAATCCACGTCGTACAGTCCCGCGAGCGATATGCATCTCTTCAATGTCTGTCGCAATGTAGTTCTCAACTGCATACGGAAGGGCTTTTACCATTTGTGAACTGGTCTTTCCTGGAACCTCAGCTCGAATAAACAACGTCATTGCATCTGATAGAAAAAGCACAGTTTGGTCGATGCTTTGCGTTTCAAGGCTCTCTTCAACGTCTACCTGCAATGTCTCAAAGGTGGTGGCGCCGTGGCCAACCACTTCTTCTTGTTCGTCTATAGCAACCCATTCACACTCCATAGGATCAGCATCGAATTTTTCGACCACTTCCGCCGCTTGGATTTCTTCTGCAGTTTCTGTCTCTTCGGGCGCTTCGGTCTCTTCTGCAGTTTCTGTCTCTTCGAAATACTCGATGTGGTCATTAAGCAATCTAACAAATAGTGTGGTCATTGGTAGACTCCCAATCCATCAAGGGTCACTTCCTCTTCCTCCCAATCGTGGCGACGAGCTAGGTCGCGCTTGTACACGGTTACGTCCCCACCAAAGGGTGACCGGTAGAGGGTACTAGTCATATCCAATCTAGTACGGTCGCCCATGAGTATAGTTACGTGCAGCTCAAAGTAGTCGCTCTTTACGCGCAAATAATCTTCGATTGCAGTGAAGGGTGCGACTATGCTTGATGCGCTCTGCACGCTGTCAAATGAGCGTTCCTCTTCGGTAAACGCTTCAATATATGGAGCGCTTTGAGGATCTTGTAGCAATGCAATTAATACCGTCGCTGATGCTGTGTTGAGATTGACTGCTAGAGTGGGCGTTGGAAGAACAGTAATGTGATTCTCAAGTTCCTCTACGGCATCCCGGTACATCGGGGAAAAGTATGACACCTCCGTAATATCGGCGGCCAACTGATTTGCCGTGCGAAAGGGAGTATCCAATATGGCATATTCCCAATCTTCACCACCATTCGGCAATGTGTTCGTGTCTGCATCCACCCAATCTTGAATTCTAGGTGCTACTGTTGCATCGAATCCCAATTCAGCACACAGTCTTTCCATGCTCTGTTGCGCTACAGTGTTTTCAGGATCAGCTAGCGAGTTTGCATTGAATCTGGACATGAGATCGATTACTCGCAGTTGCATGGATCCATTAGGGATTTCAAATGGAATCTCCAAATTGGCCCAATCGTCCGTAAACGCGTCGAATGCCTCGCCTGCAGCGTCTTCAACGAGCTTTTCTGCTACGAATTTCTCAACGCCCAACGCATAGGACAATGCGCTTTCCTGGCTGAGCGACAACTCCGAATGCGAAATCGTAAGTGTCTGCATGGTAATGATGTGGTACGCCAAGATGCCCGTGATTCCGGCAATTGCCACAACACTCAACAGAGCGACGCCCGCATTGCGACGCTTTGCTCTCACGGCCGTCTCTCCACTTGTAGTGAGTTGCCGAATATGGGCAACCCCCGTCCTCCTCCATTGCCAGGCAAGCCTTGCCGTTCTATGCTCTCGACGATTTCAGGAAATTGAAGAAGCAACCATAGCCTGTTCACTTCGCCAAATGGTTCGATATCCATGTTGACCTGGATGGCCACCGCTACCGGTTCGGTGCCATCAATATTGTTCATTAGCGGCGGCCACGACAAGTGATCAACGTTGGATGCATCGATAAACGCGAACTCCAGCTCTTCGATATTGGTCAGTAGTTCCTGGTCAATGGGTTCAGTGGACTCTGTCCGGTCTAGCACGGGCCAGTATCGACGTATAAGTACTCCATCCGTAAGAAAATACTCTACTCTCTGCAGAGTTGAGCGAGGCCTATTCAACAAATTGGACCAACCCATGCGGGTGAATTTGAGCACACCGAACTGATCCAAAACAATGTGCCCCGATTCGTCTCCGAATTCGTCCCGCACAGTGCGAGTAACGATCTGCTGAAAATCGCGCGACATGACATTCATGGCCCGCTGCAATTCGACCAATCGGTCTCCTCGATTCATAAGAACGTCGGAGACATTGATTGTTTGCCTGAGCAGTTGACTGGAAAGCACACCAATAATCGCGAAAATCCCCAATGCGACTAGCATTTCCATGAGAGTGAATCCACGTTGACGACTCATTCTGTGGATTCCCGATTTCCTTCGAAGGTGACCGCGCGTTGTATTGGCGCCTCTTCCACTCTTCCATTTACAACTCTGTATACCGAGAACTCCAACTGGTCGACATACGAGTTCTCGATTGATACATTTTCCTTGTGAATTTCGAATTCTTGGCCAGCTTGCATTACCAACGTTTGTCGTTGACCGCTCGTTAACTGCTGGTCAACAATTGATTCAAGATGGTGCTTTGCAATCTGATCCATCAATACCCAATGTCCGATGGTGATGTGCTCCAACGCCTCTTGCTGCCGCAAAGCGGTGCTGTTGCTTTGGAATATCGCTATTGCAGTCACCGCCATCACGGCAATAGCCACCATCATTTCCAGCAGCGTGAATCCCTTGCGAGATCTTCCGTGTCGAGTTATTGCTGCTCTATTCCGAGTTGCCATCTTGTTCTAAGAACTGCACTTGTTTCAATCCGTCGGTACCGAGCGACGTCGTTACTAGGCTCGCATCGTGGTACACATCAATTTGGAAAGGGGTTATTTCGCCGGTTGGCTCAATAACAATCTGTGGCATCGGTCCCTCGTCCTCCGCACCTTCATTTCGAATTGCGTCCGGAACGGTGTACCTCAGCAAGTAATCCTCCTTGAGAACCATCCCTACGTAGGGTTTGCGATCAATGGGCAACCACTCCTCTGACTGAAACTCGTACTGCCTGAGTTCGTATTGGTTGGTGTCGAGCACGACTCCCCACAGTTCGTTGCGCAGGGTTGCTTCTCTGCGCGCTAGTTCAATGGTGCGAACGATGCGGTCGGCTTCATGGCGAACAATGCTCTTGTGGTCGGACCCAACGATGGACACGATAACAATGCTTGCGACCACTCCAATGATGAACAGTACAACGAGCAGTTCAAGTAATGTGAACCCCGCGCTTCTGCGATATTTGATTAGCACACCTTGCTCTAGCTGCTAGTGCGAGTGGGGAAACGCACGGAGAAAGAGACTAGAGTTCTGACAATCGAATGTCAGTGTTGTAGCCGTTCCCCCCATCTTCTCCATCTGCTCCGCGGGAGTAGATTTCGATTTCGCTACCGTCGTTGGTATAGATGTACTCATTTCCCCAGGGGTCAACAGGAACCTTCTTCATATAGGCGTCGGGACCCCAGTTTCTGGGCTCTGGGAATCCGCTAGGTTCGGTCACTAAAGCTTCCAGCCCTTGCTCGGTGGATGGATAGTGCTGATTGTCCAAGTGATAGAACGTCAGGATTTCTTCAAGCCGCTGGATCTCAACTTTTGTGGCAACTACATTTGCCTTTTGATGTTGCCCAAGAAGATTGGGAACAACGAGCGCAGCAATCAAACCGATGATGAGAATGACTATGAGGATTTCCAATAACGTAAATCCCCTAGTCCTACCAGTTTTCCTGCGTTTTCGGAGGTTTATGCGCATGTTAGGCCAGCCCCATTTGGTTCATGTTAAGGATAGGCAGGAGTATGGCGATCATTATTAGCAGCACGATTCCTGCCATTATCAGCAGCATGAATGGTCGAAATAATTCTACCATCGTACTGATAAGTCTCTCTAAGTCTTTTTGCTGATATTCTGAGGATTTTTGGAGCATAAGATCCAATGTTCCACTTTGCTCACCACTAGCAACCATATGGACGAAAATTGGCGGAAATTGCTTGGTCGTTTCAAGAGCGCGGTTGAGACTTGTTCCCTCACTCACTTGTTCCGCAGCACCTTCCAGTTGCCTTTTTATCCACTGGTTGCTCACCACGGCCGAGGCAATGGCCATGCCATCCACTAGCGGCACTCCACTCGATCCTAGAATCGATAGTGTGTTTGCATAACGCGTTGCATTCATGCTTCTCGAAAACCAACCTATGACAGGTATTGCTAGCTTGATTCGGTGCCACCAAAGTCGAATCGGCGGTATGGTCAAACCGTAGCGAATTACTACTAAACTGACGACAGCAATCACGAGAATAAGCCATGTCCAAGCTCGCAGAAACTCGCTAGCGCTGATTAGCAGAGCGGTCGCTGGCGGCAATTCCTGACCGGTTTGATCGAATACCTCGACGATAGTCGGCACGACTGTAGTCATCAGTCCACCAACAATCAACACGGCACAAGTAAACAAGAGAATTGGGTAGTAGAGCGAAGACTCTACATTCCGTCTCGAGTCGTAATTTTTCTCCAAGAAGTTCGCAAGATTGTCGAGGACGATGTCTAGCTTGCCAGACTGCTCTCCAGCCGCTACCGACGAACGATACAGTTCATCGAACGTATTGGAGTATTCCGTCATGCTCGCCGTGAGCGTGTGACCTTCCATGACACGGCTGCGAACAGACATGAAGATCGAACGAGCCTTGCGTCGATTCGTTTGCTGCGCCACTGTCGAAAGTGCCTGTTCAACAGGCAGGCCGGCATTAATCAGCGTTGCCAGTT
Organism: Candidatus Azotimanducaceae bacterium; assembly: GCA_965205545.1. Taxonomy (GTDB): domain Bacteria; phylum Pseudomonadota; class Gammaproteobacteria; order Pseudomonadales; family Azotimanducaceae; genus Bin55. The sequence continues at coordinate 536,001 of OZ242170.1, forward strand.
GACGGGTGAAGATCACCAGATCCATCGGACGAAGCTTTCCAAACATTCGCAGGAAGGAAAACTGCTTGGCCTCCTTTTGAACCGATGCAGTAATCTCGACGCCCATAGGCGTCAATCCTGAGTCTCGAAGCAGTTGCCGAACGTGCTTTAGGCTGTCGCCTTCAAGAACACCCTTCTTTTTGCGACCTTTCTGGTCAAGTGCAACATACTCAAAAGCAGGCATGACTAGTCGCTGAGCGTTACCCTCATTACTTCCTCGACCGTAGTGATTCCCATCCGGACCTTTTCGCGTCCATCTTCCTGTATAGTGGGAAATCTGGCATGAGCCAGTCTGGCGAGTTCTTGCTCAGAAGCACGATCATGAACCCGTTGCCTAATCTCGTCGTCGAGCAGAAGAATTTCGTAAATTCCAGTTCTACCGCGATAGCCAGTATTGCCACAGACGTCACATCCCTTCGCGGAATAAAACGGTATGTCTCCATTGTTCATGAAGTCAATCTCGTACTGCAACGCTTCTCGTTCGAATCTGCAACTTCTACATAGAACACGGACTAGACGCTGAGACAAGACTCCGATCAGGCTGGTTGCCAGAAGATAGGGCTCGACGCCCATATCGACTAGTCGAACCACAGTTCCAACTGCAGTGTTGGTATGAAGCGTCGACAACACAAGGTGCCCGGTTAGACTAGCTTGAATGGCGATTTGTGCAGTTTCGAGATCCCGTACTTCCCCAACCATCACGATGTTGGGATCCTGACGGAGCATGGCACGAAGACCACGCGCAAAAGTCATTCCTGTTCGGGTGTTTACTTGAGTTTGTCCAATCCCGCGAAGGTTGTATTCAATGGGATCTTCAACAGTCAGAATGTTTACATATTCCGTGTTAATTTCTGACAGCGACGCATAGAGCGTTGTGGTCTTACCTTCCCCCGTCGGACCGGTTACAAGAAAAATCCCGTGCGGAGATGCAATGACATCTCTTATGCGTTGCACATCGGCATCGTTCATTCCCAACGCCGTTAGCTTTAACCGGCTGACTTCCTTGTCCAGCAAACGAAGAACAACGCGTTCGCCATCCGCTGTAGGCAGGACGGACACACGAACGTCAAGCTCCCGCCCTGCGATGCGAAGCGAAGTTCTACCGTCTTGGGGAACTCTCTTCTCGGCAATGTCCAGTTTCGCCATGACTTTAATGCGAGATACCAGCAGCGGAGACAACGTCCGTTGCAGACGGACGATTTCTCTCAACACACCATCTATGCGGAACCTGACGACAACTGATTCTTGAAACGTCTCAATGTGAATGTCGGATGCAAGTCCTCTAATCGCTTCAGCCAGCAATGCGTTAATCAATCGGATGACTGGCGCATCGCCCTCTTGCTCGAGCAAGTCCTCAGTTTGAGGTATGTTTTCGGCAAGACTCGCTAAGTTGATGGAGTCATCGATATCCTGCACCATTTGGCGCGTTTCAGTTGAGTCGCGTTCGTATGCCTTCTGTAGAAGCTCGTTGAATTCGCCGTCTTTGACTTTTACGAATTTAGTAGGGCGTCCCGTATACCTTCGCACCTCCGCAATAGTGCGAAGTTCGGGAGTCTTGGTGCAGTAGACTGGCATTTGCTCGTCCGATGGGGACTCTTCGCCCGTCAATAGCACTCCATTGCGAATTGCAAATGTAAAAGGAAGCAATCGTCTCCCGTTGCCATTTCCCGTGCTTGATTCGACTTGTGTTGTTTCGCTCACTCTAAATTCCAATGGCCGGCTGTGCGTTGGATGCGACAGACTCTGAATATGAGACACTGCCGATTGATTTTAGTTGTTTGCACCAGGCGGAATGCCAAATCCCCCATTTGAAAGCACTTTGGCATGGTTGTCTTGCTCAGCTTCAGTAGATGCAACACAATTCGGTTTCGTTACGGCCACCAATTGCCAATGGTTTGAACGTCGAACATAGTGAGAAGAGTCCGACACCAAGTAAACTAGTCGTCCAACGATGTGGGCTTCGACTAGGGCGCGGACAATAGTTCAATTGCCTAACAGTTAGGTGTCCTCTTGTATGCACATGATTCAGCCTCTCTGCAGTCAAAAATTGGGCATCGAAAGCAACGCTTAATGGACTTTGTAGGCGAGCACATACTTTCAGTAGATCAGTTCGCAAGATCTGACGTTGATCGAGTGTTCCAAGTCGCAGACATGATGGAGCCTTACGCTCATAGAGCTAGGGTAACCCGAGTACTGCGTGGTGCAATTCTGTCTAACATGTTTTTCGAGCCAAGCACCCGAACTCGAGTTTCATTTGGTTGCGCATTCAACTTGCTTGGCGGCGATGTAAGAGAAACTACCGATATTGGTTCCTCGGCAATCGCCAAGGGGGAGTCTCTCAGGGATTTTGCGCGCGTGATTTCCGGATATAGTGATGTGATCGCGATGCGGCATCCCGATGCAGGCTCTGTGGCTGAGTTTGCAAGTGCGTCACGAGCTCCTGTTATCAATGGTGGCGACGGAGCGAATGAACATCCAAGTCAAGCCCTACTTGACCTCTACACAATCAAAAAGGAACTGTGGTCACGTAGCAAGTCGATAGACGGTCTTCGAATCGCAGTTATTGGCGACTTGAAATTTGGACGAGCCGTTCATTCTTTGCTCAAGTTGCTTGCGGTGTACGATTCCGTACAAGTCCACCTTGTGGCGCCACCCGATCTTGCAGTTCCAATGGATATCGTGGAATTTCTGAAGTCAAGAGGGCACAGCGTTACAACGTTCGACAGACTTGAGGATGGGATTCAGTCCGTTGACATTCTCTATGTTACGCGAACCCAGGAGGAGCGTTTTACCTCTCAGCAGGAAGCCGATCGGTATCGCGGACTGTTTCGACTTAACCAAGTGGTTTACACCAAACACTGCGAACCTAACACAGTGATCATGCACCCACTGCCGCGGGATTCGAGAATGTCAGCGCAGGAACTCAGCGAGGATCTGGACTCGAATCCAAATCTTGCGATCTTTCGTCAAACTGACAACGGGATTCTGATTCGTATGGCGCTTTTTGCACTTGTGCTCGATATAGTGGATCAGGTTGACGAGCACTCGGCAAAGGTTACGTGGAATACACGTAAACGCCAATCTTAAGGACGCTCTATTCGGGAGATTCGATATAGCTAACCGGCTTTGAGTGATTCGCTAAATTCTGGCACGGCCTGAAACAAGTCCGCTACTAAACCGTAGTCGGCAATTTGAAAAATCGGCGCATCGGGGTCCTTGTTGATGGCAACAATGACCTTGGAGTCCTTCATACCGGCTAGATGCTGAATTGCTCCTGAAATACCCACAGCTATGTAGAGCTCGGGAGCGACAATCTTGCCTGTTTGTCCCACTTGCATGTCGTTAGGAACGTAGCCTGCATCTACAGCCGCCCTTGATGCGCCTACTGCCGCACCCAGCAAGTCCGCAACCTCCTCTAGAATCGCGAAACTTTCCCCACTGCCCATACCTCGACCGCCAGAGACAACGATACCGGCCGCTGTTAGTTCCGGTCTTTCAGACTTGGCCAATTCGTCTCGAACATGAGACGACATAGCCGTGTCGTGGACATTCGAAATCTCTTGAATCGCAGCAGAACCGCCGGATTCTTCGACTGGATCGAAACCTGTTCCCCGTACCGAAATTACCTTTTTGTCATCGTGGGATTTGACCGTAGCAATGGCGTTGCCCGCGTAGATTGGTCTCTTGAACGTGTCGGCTGAATCGACAGCGATGATGTCGGAGATCATTTGCACATCGAGAGCTGCTGCGACTCGCGGAAGGAAATTCTTCCCTGTTGTCGTGTGCGCTGTTAGGACGTAATCGTAGTCCTTGGACAACTCGATCACTAAAGGAGCAAGATTTTCCGCCAGAGCGTGTTCGTAGGCTTCGTTTTGTGCAAGCAATACGCGACGTACGCCGCCAATATTTGATGCCTGCTCGCCGACGGAGCGACAGTCATGGCCCGCTACCAGTAGGTCCACATCCTCGCCAAGCTCGCTCGCGGCAGCAAGCGTGCTGCGCGTGACGGGCTTTAGAACTGAATTGTCGTGATCGGCTACGACTAGCGTGTTCATGCAATCACCTTAGCTTCATTTCTCAGCTTGTCGACCAATTCCTCAACGGAATCTACCTTTATTCCCGCCTGTCTGCCTGGCGGGCTTGCTACATGCAAGACCTCGGTGTGTCGCTCAATTGACACCCCTAGCTCCTCGGGAGCAAACGTGTCGATTGTCTTGCTGCGCGATTTCATGATGTTCGGAAGTGTGGCGAAACGAGGTGTATTCAGACGCAGGTCGGTTGTAAGAACCATGGGAAGCGATACCTTGACCGTCTGCAAGCCGCCGTCGACCTCTCTCGTAATCTCCGCAGAATCACCTTGAATTTCCAAGTTCGAGGCAAACGTCCCCTGAGGCAGACCCGCAAGTTCGGCAAACATCTGTCCGGTCTGACCATTGTCTCCATCGATGCTTTGCTTGCCAAAAATGACGATTTCTGGATTTTCTTTTTGATAGACCGCGTGGAGCAACTTGGCGATGGCCAAAGGCTCAAGGTCGTCTTCTGCATTGACGTGAATGCCCCGATCAGCACCCAATGCGAAACATACACGCAATTGCTCTTGGGTTTTCTCGCTTCCTACGGAGACCGCTACAACCTCTACAGCAATTCCCCTTTCACGCAACTGAAGCGCTTGCTCGATGCCGATTTCACAAAACGGATTCACGGCCATTTTGACATTCGCCAGGTCGACTCCAGTCCCATCGCCTTTGACGACAATATTCACATTCGCGTCGACCACTCGCTTGATGGCAACAAGTACTTTCATGGTTCGTCCAGTTGGAAACTAGCGTTGTTAGAGTCCAGTCGAAGCGTGTGATCAGCCACCGAATTGGTGTTCGCTTCGCTTGGACCGCTGCGTATTTTCGCACAATCAGCCATCTATAATTTTCGGTCTTCCTAGCACTGGATGCCCTGCGATGGACAACGCCCGCGAATCAATGGAGTTTGACGTCGTGATCGTGGGGGGTGGTCCATCTGGTCTTGCAGCCGCCATTCGTCTAATGCAATTGGCGGCCGAAACTGGTCGAGAAACGACAGTCTGCGTTGTTGAAAAGGGCAGCGAGATCGGAGCGCACATTCTCTCAGGGGCAATTATGTATCCCCGAGCTCTGGATGAACTGCTACCGGATTGGAAAGAAAACGGAGCACCGGCAACCAAGGTAGCATCCGACGAGGCGTTCTGCTTGATCAATGCAAATCGATCCCTTCGCCTTCCTTCGGCCCTACTCCCCAAACAGCTGAAGAACCATGGAAACTATGCGATTTCCCTCGGAAACATGTGCCGATGGCTTGGTCAGCAGGCCGAGTCCATGGGCGTAATGCTGTTCCCTGGATTTGCGGCAACCGAGATCCTCTACGAGGAAGGCAAGGTCTGCGGTGTTGCCACGGGAGACATGGGCATTGATCGAACGGGCGAGCGAAAACCATCGTTTCAGCCCGGCTACGAACTTCGCGCAAACTACACATTGCTCGCCGAAGGCTGTAGAGGACATCTCGGCAAGCAATTGATTTCCAAATTTAGTCTAGACAAAGGCAAGTCACCGCAGCACTACGCCATCGGACTAAAAGAGCTGTGGGAAATCCCAGCCGACAACCATCGTTTAGGCACTGTTGTTCACACGTTGGGTTGGCCGTTGGGGCTGTTTGGGGACACGACCGGCGGCGGCTTTCTTTATCACGTTGATGCAAATCAGGTTTCGTTGGGACTGATCGTCGATCTGGCCTATTCAAATCCATACTTGAGCCCGTTCGATGAATTTCAGCGGTGGAAGACCCATCCACTGATCAAAAAACACTTGGAGGGCGGTCGTCGACTCTCTTATGGCGCACGAGCTATCGTCAAAGGAGGTATCAACTCGCTGCCCACACTGTCTGTGCCGGGCGCAGCATTGATTGGAGACAATGCGGGATTTCTCAATACACTCAAAGTCAAGGGATCGCACACGGCAATAAAATCGGGCATGTTGGCTGCGGAAGCAACGTTTGAGGCATTAAATGCCAACGAATCTCACTCTACAGTCAACATCCAAGAGCACTTTGAAGATTCGTGGCTATTTGAAGAGCTCTACAAGTCCCGCAACGCGGGGCCTGCATGGCACAAATTTGGAATGTTTTTCGGTTCCGCATGGTCGTTTGTTGAGCAGAACTTGCTGCGTGGCAAGAGTGGCATCACATTGAGGGACGAGGTGCCAGACCACGAGAAACTGAAGCCCGCAAGCAAGTGCAAACCCATCACCTACCCCAAGCCCGACGGCGTCTACTCCTTTGACAAGCTCTCCAGTGTGTTCATCTCCAACACCAACCACGAAGAAGATCAACCATGCCACCTAACGCTTCGAGACGACTCGATTCCAATTGAACAAAATCTTCCAATCTATGACGAACCAGCACAGCGCTACTGTCCCGCGGGCGTATACGAGGTTGTCGAGGAGGATGGTTCTAAGCGATTTCAGATAAATGCACAGAACTGCGTCCATTGCAAGACCTGCGACATAAAGGATCCGGCCCAAAACATCACTTGGATAGCACCCGAAGGCAGTGGCGGACCGAACTATCCGAATATGTGAATTCGGATAGAAGCTCTTAGAAAGCTGACGTACTCTTCAGATATTCCAAGATCGCCACATGTCCGGAATGACCGGCTGGTCGTTCCTGAATAGCTTTGTGTCCTTAAACCATTCATATTGACCCAATTCCCGGTGTTCATCGTCAGACAATGTTGGCCTGTCGTGCGAGAAATCTGCAAAGACCGCCCAGCGAACTCGATCTCCGCTGTGGATGCCTGCCGAATGAATCAATCTACCATGCCAAAACATGACATCCCCGGCGTCTCCAACAAACTCGTATGGCTGGATCTCTCTCACAACCTTGCGGACACAATTGCCAAACTCGTCTTCTGGCGACCAATTCGCTTCGTATTTGTGCGCATGGTGCATAACCCGATGGCTCCCTGGATAGACTGTGAATCCGCCATTACGTGCGGGAACATCGTCCAAATACGTGCACACATTCAGCTGCTGGCATACCTGATCGGAATGCGGTCCCAGTTTTTCGCTGGTAAGCGCGCAGGGAAAACTGGCGTAGACGCCTCTGGTGCGTCGGCTAGCCCTTACTGGCTCACCTAACAAGCGCGCTGCAATTGAACGGACCTCTTTGCAGTTCGGGAGAAGATCGACAAGAAATTTCGAGCTTCCCAAGTCATGCAGTTTCACAGTTGAACCTTGATACACGCTACGTTGCCTTCCTTGGTAGAAACCGCATTTGTCTGGCGGAGGCATTGCCTCCCACTTGGGGCTGACCCATGTTTGACTATCGTCGCGACGAAGGTTTTCACCCGCCACTAGAGGAATATTTTCAAGAAGATAATTCCAAGAACGATCGAGCGCTTGCACCACCAGCGACTCATTGAGCAACCGTTTCTTTACGAGAAATCCGTTTGTCTTGAAGAACTCAATCTCGTCATTTGAGAGGCAGGAGCATGAACCTTGATCCATTGCATGGAACTTGGCTCCTGGAGGATTAGCATATCTAATTGCTTTGTTCACTTTTAAATTAGTTGTATTTATTTCAAATATTTAGATCGTATACTTGAACTAATGTGTAGATACTAAGTTATAGCCTAATTTAGGTCGCCGAACTCGTCGCATCGAGCTTCTTCAAGGTTCTCTTTCGTGCAAAGTGTCGAAAGCTCTTCACTATCAACTCTCTAACCAATTCGTCGTCTTCCCCAAATTCAGTCTGGCAAAGCATCCAGCCATTGTGTCCGCTGTACTTTGGCACGGCAAACCTAGGGTTCGCAATGTATAGGGTCTGTGTGTCTTTACCAACCCAAACTTCAACACATGGCAATTCATTGAGAAATCCCGTCCAAAGAAACGTCTTCTTTCCTGTCTTGAAAACTGGTCTTCCAAAATGTGTCGTCTCGTGAACGTCGGGAAATTGGTCCAAGAATGCCCGAAGTCTTCTAAGTACGTTCTGCATCGCTGAACCGTCAAAGGGGTCAATCTCGGCTGGGTCCAATGCATCTGTCGGCGGTTCCACTACCAATTCCGTGTCACTGGTACGAGATTTCCCCGACACATACTCATAGGCTACAAGCACGATCGCAAATACCTCTTCCCACCTTGTGGACATTGAGAGTGCGATTCCTAGCCATCCTTGTTTCCCAAGGTAAGGCGGCAGAAAGAACATGCTGTCGCCCATCTCTAATAGGGTTTCTTGCAGAGCAGGCGGCACCTTCAACCAAAGAGCCACCCTACCATCTCCGTGATGGTTGATTACATAGTGTGCGAGCGGCTTTTCTCTAATAGTGAATTTGGCTGAGCGATCATGATTCCTCGTTTTTTCGACTTCCGTCAGCTGTCCAAACAACTCATCGACAACGTGTGAAATAGTCCGTCTCTTCTTAACAGCCATAGACTATCGAACCTATTCCATTTCTCTAATGATATGGACTAGCGTCCAATTGCGTTGAGCAGCGCCATCATGTCTGTTCGGAATTCGCCGCCCCATGTTCAAGCACAAATTCCACTCCACAGCTCCATAGCACTAGCTCGTCGCGTTCGTTGGAAACTACAAGGTCATTAGCTAGACGATAGTAGACACTCCTAGCAATTGCTGCATTCAAACCGGATCGTATGTGGACATAGGGTCTCTTTTCGCCCTGAATTTCAGTCGTGTATATTCGGTGCGCGTCATCGATGTAGACATGCTCATCGAAGTTTGTACTGACAATGACCTTTTGATGTGAGCCACTTCCTTCCGCCTCGAAGTCGACAACTACGAACGGCACGTCGTCGACCTGAATCCGAAGCTTTTCGTGTGGTGTCTTCAGGTAGTACCCGCCCTGCTCACAGACCAGCACCGTTGCAAATAGTTTGGGTATGGAGTTGCGAGAAAACTCGCGTTCCTCGTGCAACCACACTCCATCAGATCTGATGCGAATGTCGATCTGACCGATCTTGCTAGGATTCCACGATTCAACGGGAGGGAGGCTCGAGTTTCCAATCAACGCCTCCAAATCGCGGAACGCCCTGTTCATCCCCCGATAAACTTCATCACAGTCGTTTCGCCGGTGAAAGCCAAACGCTGCTTAGATGCCATCGCACTACGCAAAATCTCCTGGAGATCGTTGATCGCCAAGTGATACGGTAGACCTAGGAGATGTCGAATTGAATGATTGCGCGAACTGGAAAGGCAGCCATACAGACACCCATTGGACGACAATCGAAGCCGCGTGCACGTACGACAGAACGGTTCGCTCTCATTCGCGATGATTCCAAACTTGCCTTTTTGGGGAATCTCGAATCTCAATGCAGTTGAATCATGGGGCGCTTCAATCTGCTCGACGTCATAATTTTGTCCAATTAGCTCTAGCAGAGTCTTCATTCCAATGAATTCTCGCTCGTACATCTGATTGTGCTTCAAGTGGCCCATGTTCATGAGTTCAATGAACCGCAGTTCGATGCCCCTCTCCAAACAGAATGCAAGCATCGGCAGGATTTGGTCCAGGTTTGCAGATCGCATGGGAACCATGTTGATTTTCACCCGCAATCCCATCTCGCATGCACGCTCAACTCCATCGAGTACAGTTTCCAGGTCGCCACTGCGGGCTATGGATCTGAATTTGCTTGCATCGAGGGTGTCTAGACTCACATTGATCCGTTCCAGTCCTGTTTCCTTTATCACAGGCAACTTTGCGGCCAGAAATTGGCCGTTGGTTGTAACGGCGATGTCGTCCAATCCTAGCTTAGAGACGCTTCTCAGGAAATCGTCAAACTTCCGTGAAATTAGAGGTTCGCCACCAGTTACACGTAGCCGCGTTATTCCCGCAGCGTCGGCAAGCAACTTCACGGCATAGGCCATCTGTTCGCCATCGAGTTCTTCGCTTTGCGCTTGCAGCTTCTTGCCATCGGGAACGCAATAGGTGCATGCATAGTTGCATGCCGCCGTCAAGCTGACGCGCAAGTTCTGGAAGCGACGACCAAGAGAGTCAATGACCATTCAGATCAGATTGAACAGAAGAGACGAAGATTTTATTGTTGTAGTGCTACTAAGACAGAATATGAGCTAGATGGAAACTCAGACGTGGCGCTGGATCTCGATGCGTCGGTGTCGCACAATCAGCCGCAAGACTTGGCCAACGCTGCAGTTCAAACCCTCGAATGTATCGCGCAAATAGCCGATGTGTACGCCATTTGCAGACGCCATGCGCCAAGTGACTTTGAGATCTCTGCAACCCACAGGACGAGTAACCGGTACCCAAGCGTAGCTGTTGGGCTCAATTCCAAGTTCATGAGCAAGCTCAGGGGGAAATCCCGTTACAGAGTTGCCCATAAGATGACGTTCCTGAACTGCAAAAGTCCAATAGGGCGATCCATTGGCCAATCTGCCGTCTATGGTCTGCCACAGCGGCTTCAATGAGATCTCGTTTTCCTTGCGGAGGCGGGCTCTTCCGTTCTTTACGATGAATTGTGAAGTGGCCAAAAAGGTGTTTACGCTGGAATGCTTAACGTTGCAACGCTTTCTTACTTCCTCTCGGAGATACTCAGTCGAGCACTCTCCACCCTCTTCCTGCAAAATCTGCTCGATCATGTCCACAACACCAACGTACTTTGTGAGACCAGGAGATTTGAGAGCCCAAAGGTTGTTTGCAACCTTGACGATTTCATCAATGCACCACAGTCGACTCAGCAATGTCTTTTCCGGTATACCTGTAAGCTCCGCAAGCTCCTCCTTTGTTGCGGGGCTTCCCAGATAGCTTAAAGCGTCCAACACGCGCACAGGCAATGTGTCACGGGTTGCAACTGAACCGTTGGGCAGGAGGGTTAGCCCCAGACACTTTACTATTGAAGTCCGATACTTGTACCAATAATCTGGATCTATTTGTCGAATGGGATCGACATCTACTATGCGCGCTTCCTTTGAGTCCGGAATGTGGGCTCTTGCAGCATTGAGAAATTTCACCGCTGTCGGCGAAATTCTTATACCTCGATTGAATCTGTACCCTGACTCTTGAATCAGGTAAGCCATGTAGGCAACATCCCAGACTTCTGTGCATCCACCCAAAATCTCTTCGAGCGTAGAACGAAATTCGTCCTCGACCACCATGTCTCCCGATTGCGCTGCCAATTCAGCAAGGATTTCCTTGGATTCGTACTCAAGGGCTTCGCCAATCTTTTGGGTAATGCGAACTTGGATTTGACGGACACGCTCCCTCGTCAAATCTAGGCGTTCCCCGATCGTCTCCAACGTCTCGGTTTCGGATTTTCGAGCTAGGCGGGCTCTGGCTACGGACTGTTGTTTAAGGGAGAGCTGAGTCCAAAGCGTATGCATCTTTTGACTATGGCTGGGAATCTGGGACTCCTCTAACAGGTCCAGTTCATCCCCTCCCGTTTCGGCTTGACGTCTTGCACTACGTGGGCGCGAGGCCTCGGCAGCTTCAGTCAGCCAAGAGACGTGCGATTGCTGCCATGATTTCTCTTCATGGTCGGGAGGATGCTTTTGAGTGCTGTTCGTCCCGTTGTCTTCCATCGCTCTTACCTAGATGCCACCCTTGTACAGTTAGCTCATGCCTTCTGATGGTCAATCCATCGTGGAGTAGCGGTGCAGATTCTTGCACTAACAAGCTTAGCGTACAAATTTACAAAAATTTGTCAATGCCCGATCGAGTATTGACATATTGCAATGGGTAACGTGACATTTCTCTGTTGTGGTGCCTGAGAGCCTACGAGTGGATAACAGCTCAGTAGGAGCGATTAACATGCCCAAGCTCTCCGCCCAATCTGACTTGAACGTATACCCATGAATCCCACGTGAATTTCCACAATACTTGGTTGCCTTCACTCGTGATTGCGTTTGAAAAGTTCCCTTTAGTGTCCTATTTGCATCGCGATCAAGTTTAATAGGTAGATACTTAGACTTGATGAGCTCAAACCAACATTCGCCCGTTGCAAGGTAAGACCCAAAGGCGAGCACTGAAATACTTGAAAATATGGACGGGAAGGAAGTCAGGTGACAACGACCAAGAATCGACAATTCGACAAGAAAAGGAAACAAGTGCCTGATGAGGTCATCTTTGAAGTCACTGAAGCAGTCGAAGGAGGTTACAACGCCAGAGCGTTAGCACAGTATCTTTACTCAAGGAGATGATTGGCAAGATCTCAAGGAAATGACTCGAGACTTTGTCACTTTGAGGATGGAGCAGTGCCGAAGATTATTCGACTGCATCTGTCAGGGACGAGTCTATCGCCGTTTGAAGTTGCCACGGGATCTGCGGGCGAGAAATCGCTGACTTGCTCGAGCGACATTACGGTTATCAATCAAGCGAAGTAAAGGGAGTCACATGATCTTGACGCTACGGCTCATGGATTCCCAACATAGCGAAACATCGGACCGTGAACACAGGTACTCTTGACAGAGTGGTGTCGGACATGGCTGACTTTCTAGGCATACCAAAGAAAGAAGTGCGAGAGAGTCTTTTTGGTTAGTGCTGCTGTAGTAACATGACGAATGCACGTCGCGCGAAACGTGCCCGATCCGCGGGAAGGGCCAAGCCCATTCGCCTTCGAAATTTGATCTTCTTGAATCGGTCGGTTCGCGGATACCGTCCACCAAGGAGATTGATCATGGGTCCAACCCACGCCCCAAACATTGAAAACCTTCGCAACCAAGCCAAGTCTTTGCTGCGAGCATGGCGACAAAACGATCCGAATGCAAGAAGTCGCATTGAGGAGTTTTACGCCAATAACACTCGCATAGGCCTTCAAACTGCACAGTATGTGCTTGCACGCGAGTACGGATTTAGCAGTTGGTCCGCACTTGTCGATTACGTACCTCGATTGGGATGTTTCGATGACATTGCAACATTTCGCATTTCTCGCATATTTGAGGTAAGTGCACGGCGACTTTGGAGCGCCATCTCGAGTCCCTGCGAAATCGGCTCATGGCTACTGCCTGTCAACTTTGAACCAAAAGCAGGCGCTAGCTATGAGTTTCGCTCCCAGCCATCCATGACCGGCAGACTTGGAGAGTACTCACAACAAAATGCAATACGTTTTGACAGTGGCGACGATTCATTCTGGCGATTCGCGATTGAATCCACAAATGACCAGGCAAGCCGCATGCTGCTTACAGTGGTCGATCGAATGACGGTTGAATCGGTCAGGCAATTCCCTGGAGGTGCAACAAAGATATGGAATCCAGGTGTCACCGCAGGATGGCACGAAATTCTCGATGCTCTCGAAAGTCACTTGACTGGTCGGAAGCAACCCCGCATCGACTACTCGCGACTGTGCAAGTTTTATGACCGAGTGCTTTCTCAACTGGTCAATTGACTTCTCAAAGTTTCGTCGCTATACAAAACTGAAGCAATAAATCTCGGGAGCGAAAATTGCCAGATTGAATGCCGAATTTGTATATGATTTCGACGTCTGGTTGGAGCAAATGAGATGCACAAAGCGACTGAGCTTGAATACATAGAGGCTCAAGGACATTTCGCGAATTCTCGCTACAAGAACGTGCGTATGCCCGACTTTCAAGAAGTCGAAAACGAAGAAGAACGGCGAACGCTGTATTCAAACCACCCGATTCGAGTGCACAACGCCAGACTCCTAGATCCTGCGGCATCTATTGACGTACAAGGTTTTCAATTGATTCGACAGGAAACAGAGGTTACAGACTTTTTGAACATGTCAGTCGCCACGACGGAGTTCTACGCCGAGTGTTCCGAAGTTGTCAAAAACCTAACTGGTTGCTTCGATACCTACGTGACGCAACATCAATATCGGAACGGATACGGAAACCTACCCAAGGGACATGTACGTGCCAGCAAACCAACTCCCAATGGAAGTCCTGGCAACTACGGTGGCACGCACTCCGATATCAGCGCTTACGCAGAAAACCGCTGGGACGAAATCGTAGATGGTCGCCATTGTGCCATGTTCAATCTTTGGCGAAGCATTGACCTTGAGAACGACATTCAAGTCATGCCGCTTGCATTGCTGGACATGACATCACTCGAACCCGAAGACATAATTTCCGCTGACGCTTGGGGCGGTGCGTCTGCTGTCCAGCAGCATTTGGTAAGTCTCCGTCTGGCCTACAACAAACGCCAACGGTGGTACTACTTTCCGAGAATGAAACCCAATGAAATGCTTGTGTTCAAGCAATACGACACGCGAGAAGAGAATCCTTGCTTGAGACAGGTCTATCACGGTGCTGTGCATGACCCAACTACCACAGACAACGCTCCGTTACGGCAGACCATCGAAGTGAGAGTGTTAGCTCTGTTTGACCGAGAAAGTGACCGTGAAGCACGCAAGAGGAAGTTTCAAGCCGCAATACCCGATCAACTTCCAGATGGATCGGTTTCCCAGTGGGCTTGGAGATAGTCGACCATGCCACTGCTATCTGCACTAGGACTGGGCTACATCGCCGCCTGCATTGTGCTATTTCTCATGCAGGACTCAATCCTCTTTTATCCCGAAGAATCAACATTTCCTATTGACGTTCCCTACGAAGAGTATCAACTGCCCGTCTCCAAATCTGGAAAGATCGTATCGCGAGGCTATGTCGTAAATGAGAAGGCGGATGGACCGGTCGTCGTATTTTTCACCGGCAACCTTGGAGAAGCGCGAACCTATGTGGAACGCTTTAGTCGATTTGATGTTCCGGTGGTAATTTCCAACTACCGCGGATTCGGCAAGAGCGATGGAAATCCTCGAGAGCGAACAATGGTCAACGACGCAAAGCTACTGATTGAATGGGTACGGTCTGAGTTTCCAAACCGATCGCTAGTACTCATGGGTAACAGCATGGGCAGTGCGGTTGCAATTTTGGCGTTCGATGAGCATGTTGATGGGCTCATTCTCGCTGCGCCCTATCGATCTCTCGTACATGTCGGCAGAAAGACACCCGGACGGTTCTTTCCACTGCGACTGATAATGCGGACCAAGCTCGACGTTCGCTCTCGACTTGACTCTCTTCCTGAAAAAGTACTTGTGCTCTATTCGAAAGATGACACCTTGATACCAACGGAAGAGACACTGAAAGTGCTTGCGCACGTACCGCAAGCTAAAGTAGTTGTGGCTCAAGGACACCACAACAACTTGCTATGGTACGACCATACCTTGAGCGCAATTGAAACTTGGCTCCAATCCCATTTCGATGAGCCAATGAGTAGCCATCAGTAGTTCTGATGGATTTTTGCAGCTGACCGATTTAAATGCCCGCCAACGGATTGGCGCCCTACGGTGTTGCAGAGACTACCGATTTGACTATGCCTCCTCTCAAATTGAGCAGAGACGCACGGGTGTCCATCTGAACAGTCAAATCAAGTCCTACTCTTCCTCTTCCTCGTCGTCTACCTTCTTCATTTCGATCGCCTTCGTACTAATGACTGTGTCTCCCACGAAAGCACCCTCAATTGCCATTTCGGTCATAGCATCGGAAAGCGTCTGCTCAAGCGTTTCAAGTGTCTGCTGGAGTCTTACTTCCACTACCTCGGAGAATTCACTCTCAAAACCAACGACACCTTCAAGATTTTCAGCCGCGCCGTCGAACATCACAACTCCGCTGGGACTGAGATTGCGAAATTGCGTCAGGAAATTTGAGTGCTCACCCAAGTAACCGGACAGAGACTCAACTTGTTCAGGGCTCAGCGCATCCGTTCTATTGTTGGCAAGCACCAGATTCATCGCAGCTTGGGTCTTTAGTTCCTCCGATGGCAAGCGATCTAATGAATCGTACAAGTACTTTGGTTCTGCGAATGCCCACTGACTAACTAGAGTGGAGTAGTAAGCTGATTTTCCTTCGTCCGACAATTTCTGACCGAGCCTGATTGCACGATCATATTCGCCCTTGTTGACAAGTTCGCGACCAACAAATGAGTACGCTGCGTGTTTTGAACGTCCGTCACGAACTTGCTCAAGCATTGCAATAGCCTTGTCAAGGTCAAATCTTGCAACTGCTTGTATGACGTCAACTTCCAGTCCTCTGCCGAATCTTCCAGGAGGTTCGTTAAGAGCCGACTGAAAGGCAAGTTCTGGATCTTCAAGTGCGAGCTTAGTTAGCACTATCGAGAGGATGGCGTGTCGCGAGCGTTCATTGGAATACTGTTCCGATAGTGCCCACTCTAGCGCCGCATAGCTGTCAGTCTCTGACCAATTTCTAGCAATTGCACGTGCTAGCTCCATTCTTCGATCATCGTCCGTCAAACTCGCCAAGTAGTGCACAGCTTCAGTCGGTGTTGTTCGTGCAATCGCAAGCATTGCTTCCTGTTCAGCTTCATCTTGAAGGTTTTCCGGCAGACTGTCGATATGGTCAAAGAGATCCTGCGGGTCGCGGTGTGCCCAAGCAGTAACGAGCGTTTTCTGTAGCCCCTTGCGCAAACTACCGGCCTCGAGACTGTTGACTGCAGCGAGTGCAGCCATTGGGTCGCTCGTCACCCACGAATTGACGACTGCACCAAGCGCGACCCGGCGATTGCTGGATGACAAAGTCGATGCTACTTGAAAGGCGGCTTGGGGATCCGATTGGACCGAGTCGTGCATCGCAGACAGAAAAACGGCATTGCCAACGACGCTGTAACCCAGTGAGTCTCGTATCGTGTCTAGAGCCTTGAGTCCTTCTTTGTCGACCATTGCTTTTGCGACTGTCAAAAACGCTCCCAACTGCGAAACATCCGCTTGGCTGTCAGTCACAAGGGCATTGAAAGCCTTGCTTGGATCTGCATTGAAGTTCGAAACAATCGACTGATCTCTTTGATCTGTGGCGAGTCCTTCATTGCCAAGTTGCCGCGCAATCTGGATACGGATATCCTCAGATAGGTCGTCGCGAGCGTCGAGCATTCCTCTAACGGCAGCCTGCTTGCTCGCTTCGTTCAGAGATTTCGCGTGAGCAACGGCTGCGTCCAAATTGGATTGCGACCACTCTTCAAAAACCACTGCAATGAGCTCGTCATGTCGACTGATTGACATATCTTCGATTTTCTTGAGTGCTTCCTTTGGGCTCATCGCTGCTAGTCGCTCCACAATGGCTCTTTCAGCTGCATGTCTTCTGTTGCTCGAATCTATTCGGTCTGTATGTTCCAAGTACTCTACAGTTTCCGACATGTTGGCCCGTTGTAACATGCTCTGCAATGCAAAGTTTCCCTCGAAGTTGTCCTGGTAGTTGGCGATGTCATACACATTTCGGGCAGATTCACTACTGCCAACATTCGACTCTGAAGAACTTGAGAATGCTGCCCCACCTGTCCCTTTTGGCTGGCTGATTTCTGACTGCAAACCATTGGAACTATCTGTATTGGAGAGTATTGCCACCACCGAAATAACGGCAATGCCAGCACCTAGCACGCCTCCGGCAGCCATCAGACCTAGTGATTGACCGATTCGGTCTTTAGCGAACAATGCCATGGGTTCCCTCTTGAGTTCACGTCCCTACAAGTCAATTAGATGCTAAATCAAGCAATATGGTTTCAATTGGTGGCATTTGCGATGCATTGCCTTGGTACGCGGCGACAACCCGCACAGGCTTAGTGTTTTACCTGAACCTAAAGTGGGTTCATACGTAAAGCGTTTGGAGAGCTTCATGAAACCATTTTGCAGACGCCTGGCATCAACAAGAATGGAGAAAGAGCACCAACAGGCAGAGTCGACGCTATGAACACGTTTCGTCTCAACAATCCAGCACTATTCTCGGATTAGCGTTGGCATGCGCCTAGGAAAAGAATCAAGCCCTGTCGCTCATAGTGAATGTGAGATTCGCGACATTTTGGCTGTAGGTGTAGAGCCCCTTGCAACATGAACTCTACAGCAAGTGATGGTTACTGAAATTCGTCGAGGAATAAGAGGCGTTAGGGATCTGGTACGACTTGACCTTCGGCACTTGTACCGTCGTCCGACCAATCCACTGCTCCTTGCCTCCCTTGTGCTCGTTCTGTTGACTGTTGTACTCGTACATGGGGCGTTTTTCTATGTCGCTTCTCCATACGCAACGTTTCAGGGTGCGTCCAACCCGAGATATGGACTGGGTGGGTATGAGCCGCTACTGTTCTACTTGTGCGTCATAGTTGCATTGGTTTTCGCCCTTCGTCTTCCTTCGTATCGAGAAAACTCGAACCAGAATGTAGTCGTCTCCTATCGTCCACCAAGCAACTTTCAATTGTCTCTGGCTCGAGTACTTTCTTCAACCATGCTTGTTTCAGGAGTTGTAATTGCTGTCGCATTGGTTTTTCAGGCTATCGCCTCCTTCGATGTATCCATTCATCCCGGAATCCTAGAACCTTTCGAAACGCAATCGCTTGTTTTTGTGCTAACAAACCTAGTGTTGAGCCTGTTCTTCTGGACATGCTTGGCGACATTGATCGCGCAGGTCTACAAAAGCGCAACTGCAGGCTTCATTGGGACGCTGGCGATTCTGGTAATTCAGGCGTTGGCAAGTCCGTTTCTGCCAGCCGAAATAGGGTCCTTTACATTCGGGTACAACGCTGCCAGCTTGTATGTTTCCGAACTTGCTCCTGATTACTGGGAATTGAGACACATTTGTTATTTCATATCGCTTCCCTGTCTCGCCTTAGCGTTGATACTGACCACTTCTTTGTTTTTGGATCGTGCCGATGAGGCTAAGAAAACCGTTTATTTACCGACGGTTATAGCACTTACTTCTATTGGAGTGGTATGCCAAGCTACGGTTCACGCATTGACATTGGTGGAATTTGACCACAACCAATCCCGCATTCACGCTTACGACTCCGCAGTTAGTTCCATTCAACAGTTGGCGCATGTCGAAGCCATATCAGGAAGCGTCAAAATTGATCCTGGGTCAAAGCTTCATCTACATCTAAGCTACACAATCCACGTAGATCAAGTCGCTGAAACTAACTCAGAGGACTCCGCGGATAAATCACTTTCGTTTGCTCTAAATCCGGGAATGAAGATCATCCAAGTACTTTGTTCCGATAGCGTTCCAATCCATTCGCACACAAACGGAATTCTCACGATCGACATAGACCCGTGCATTCCAACCGCTGACAGTGCATACATCATCCATCTGATTGCAGACGGGAGGCCTGATCCCCATTACCTCGTAAACCACATTCCCCAGAGCGGGGTTTTCGACATTAATCCTCACTTGGTTCGTCTGATGGGACAGAGATCGTCAATTTTCACCACCCAATACGTAGCTCTGACCCCGCTGAGTCACTGGTACCCTCGATTGCTTGAATCTGGTTCAAATCGAGACGGCACATCGAGTTCCCATTTGTCTGATGTTTCCATAGAAGTAGAACTCAATCCTAAGGCTTGGACGATTGCGGCCTCAGGAGGCAACGTGTTTAGACCCCAAGATGGCAGTGACGATCATGTCCTGCTCGAGGGTAGATTTCAATCGCTTGGATTGTTGGCAGCTGAATTTCGCGTAGACAGCTACACGCTCGAAACCATCAACGTTGACGTACTTGTACATGAACGACATGCCAAGAGACTCGATCGCAACACGATATTCATGGCGGGACTGGCAAATAGTGTGAACAATGCGATAGCAAGACTCAATGCTCACGGCATCGACTATCCACATGAGCGGTTCTCCATTATCGAGGTGCCATCGACACTTTCGCTGCTCGACTACGGGTTTGGTATCAACAACGGCATGGGTTCAATCATGATGTTCAGAGAGTCAGGAATTCCCTTTGTCCGAGCCAGAATGCTTGAGGATAGGGGGAAGCGGTCAGGCGCCAACGATTCCGAACCAGAAGACGTGCAAATCACCTTCGCAAGTACCTACTACAGGAACTACTGGAAAAATCAACTGTTCAATGCCACCTATCACGATGTAATAGTCAGTGCAATGTTGACTGGGCGATGCAATCTAGGAGAGCAACAATCCGAAATAGCTGAGATAGTGATGGAGATGCTGCTTCTCAATTTGCTACGTACTGGGAGCTACCGATTCGATTTCGATCTGGCAAACTCTTTCGCTCCAGATGCCAAAGTGAATATTCCCTACCTGTGGACTCAGCGGCGGATGATAAGTCCTCGAGGATTGGCCGGTTTTCAAGAGGATTTCCTTGCTTCCAGTTCCTACTGGGAAATGATCGAACGGCCTTTCGGTCTGGAGGGTGTGCAGGAAAGCGAAGACAGTGCAAGAGATTCGCGACTACTACGACGCACGAAACGATTTCGAATGCTCAAGCTTGCGGAGCTGATTGACGATTCAATTGATGAAGATGCGCAAGCCACAATAGTGGCAAATTTGGTAAGCGGGAAAGCGCAGCAAGAGCTCAATTTGAGCGAGATCTATGATGCCGCTGGAGCTTTCAATCTCAGCCTGGATTCTTTTGTTCAAAGCACGTTATTGACTGAGAAGCTACCTGGGATAGATTTCTCGGTTCCCATACAAGTCGAGCTTCCGGAAACCAACGAGCACGGTCATCGCTTCAATACCGTACTGGATCTTCGGAACAGTGAAGACGTCACGGGGTATGTGAGATTTGACATTAACCAGTTTCAAGAGATGATTGTTCCGGGCCTCATTGAAGAGTCTTCAAAATGGGTTGAAGTGAATCGACCTACGCGCTTTCATACCGGGTCCACCAAGCTTGGACCGTTTGAGGTGAAAGCGAACAGTTCCTATCGGCTTGTTGCAAACACCGAAACCATGATCTGGCCCTTTAGGGTATACACCTATCTATCGCGCAACCGGGGCTCGGTAACACTATCGGTGTCATCGTCCTCTTCCGCACGGTCAGCGGTTGCTCTTGAGGGTACAACGAGCAACTGGTATTCCTTTTCGCCGTCACTATGGAACACCGAGGAAGATGACCTTCGAATAATTGTTGACGACCTAGACCCAGGATTCGAAGTACCTGCATCCAACTACAGGAAAGCACTAATCGATTGGACGTTTGGAATTGATTGGTTCCGCATTCCCTACCTCAAAGAAGTTGGTGTGGACAATGGACTGCCAATTGACGAAAACCCAATCGGTCCCTGGGTTCGTAGCAGTAATCTTGGAGGCTGGGGCAGATACCGACACACCTACGCATTGGCCAGCACTGAAAGTCCTAGCACGCTCCCTGTGTCGTTTACCACGGAACTGCCCCGAGCGGGCACTTGGACGTTGTCCTACCACCTTCCAGATTTCATTTACACCCTAAGCTGGAACGGCGAGCAAACACTCGGAAATTACAACATCGCAGTGACCGTCGGGGATCATGAGTGGGAGCTGATGGGGGATGAAGACAAGTGGGGCGTTGGCTGGAACGAAGTGAGTTCACTTGACATCGCAAAGCCCGGAAAGGCTCGCGTTTCGGTAAGCAACAAATGTGACTGCCCATTTGTGTTTGCCGATGCAATCAAGTGGACATTCACAGACTAAAATCAGCCCATCGCCGTTACCTGCTAACGAGGTTGACGCAACTGTAAAAGATCGTTAAATAGACTCAGCGGACTCATCATGCGGACAGTTGCCGCAAACTCTTGAAGTTTTAGCCACTCTAATAGTGACTTGTCAAATATCACTGCAGGCTGCCTACATCACGCCGAGAGATTCGGAACCCACGCAGCCACAATGAGAATTAGCAGTGTCGTAAACGCTATGGACGGAATTTAAGTGAGATCATAATTCTTGCTAAGACTTGAAGAATCCCTGTAACTAACCCAGCACCAATACGGACCAATTAAATGAACGCTGAGGAAGCGCTAAAAAATCTATTAAACGAGGATGGCCGCAAAGCAGTGCTTCGCAGAGAATTGCTAGCAAATTCCTCTTCTTCGAGTGCGAGTTGCGACCGAGCGCTCAAACGGTGTTGCAACGACGGACTATTGGTGCGTGTCGGTCAAGGAGTGTATGCAGTCGGCGATGCAAAAGTATTTGAGATTGTTCCGGAGATCATGCCAAAACTCGGATACCAGATTCAGTCAGTTCAACGAGTCAAAGGCTATAGTCAAAAGACTTCGGGCCGCACTTGGCGACTAGACCGTACCTGCAAGCGACAAATACGAAAGAATGGAGTCTACGCCATGTTTGAGGACAATCACGGTCGGCCTAGCAATCTTAGGGGGCTTGGACGCAATTCGGGCCACCCTATCGCTCGAGAAATTGAAGACAGGTTTCACACATTCGCACAATGCCACTCGTTAGCCCGTGCCGAAAAGGATCTAATCGTCAGTAGAGCGCTCGATGCACTTGAGAAGTTTCACGACCAACGAGCAATCCTGGCGATCGAAGGAGGAACTGCTCTCGCCTATTACTACAGGTTCATCAACAGGTTTTCAGAGGACTTGGACGTTCGTATCGTATTAGAACCAAGCGTTGCCTCTCTGAAACAGGCGCAGCAGGTTAACGAGATGAAGAATATTGGCGCCGCATTTCGGGATCACATCCAACGCTCGCTTCCCTTTTTGAAACTCACCAACAAAG
The DNA here is from genome assembly GCA_965205545.1 of Candidatus Azotimanducaceae bacterium. GTDB lineage: Bacteria > Pseudomonadota > Gammaproteobacteria > Pseudomonadales > Azotimanducaceae > Bin55. The sequence goes on from OZ242170.1 coordinate 558,495, forward strand.
GTCGCGTTCGAAGAGATGGAGTAGTTCAAAGCTTGATTTTTGACTACCCCTGAGTACCCCATGACGATATCGTTGCGGGATTGAAAGTAGAGCTCGTAAGTGTTCCGTTACGTACAAGCTTGGTACCAATGGTGCGCAAGAAAGATAAAGAGTTTCCCGCTGTTGGCTTCTTGGAGATTGCTGCAGGCAAGTGGCAGGCACTTGCGTCTCGCTTGCCCAATCGTGGTGATTCCTATCCCGATCTTGTTCGACACGTACACGACGTAGCCGCCCTATCTGCAGTGATTCGAGCATCAACTAAAGAATTCTGCGAAACCGCGTATAGAGAATCTGTGAACTTGGAGACCATTTCTGCTGTCTTGGGTGAGCTACAAAAGGAATCATGGCATGATCACTATATGGACTACATGCGTAGGATGGGAACGACGGAGGTTGCAGACGAGCCCGGGCGCCATCCCACTTGGGAGGTGATCTTGAGCGGCTTTCGCAATACTGCGGATCTTCTTGCAGAACACGGACCGCGAATTGCCAACGGTGCAATCGACTAGAACTCCATCTTAGCTTCCGGGCACGAGTCCTGCCCTATTAGAGCTAGAGCCTGTATTCGAGAACGCGGGTAACTTTCTTCGGGCATAGGCTCGAGCTAACAAACGCAAGTGGTTGTACTTCAAACAGCCGTGACTGGGTTTTGATTGTGATTCCAACTCTCGGTGATCGAGTGCACCATCTCTGAAGAGTGTTGTTGATCGTACGGCCGTGTCCTCTACCATCGAACTCGCCGTTACGTTTTTCGTGTTCTGAGCTTGGATGAATGAAATCAGACAAACATGGCATCGCGATTTGGCGAATAGTTAAGCGATTAGCTATTCTCGGCACGGCCTCATACGTTGTAGTTTGTGCTGTCTTGTACGTGTTACAGGACCACTTCGTTTACTTTCCCACGGAGAGTTCCACCAAGCTGAGCTTACCTGCCGAAGAGTATGAAATCTCCCAAAGCAATGACGGGAAAGTCCTTCTCCATGGCTATGTAGTAAACCGTCGCGCTAACGGGCCTGTGGTGATCTTTTTCACTGGCAACGCAGGAGACGCCCGCAGTTACGTGAACGTACTCGGAAAGCTAAACGTTCCAGTCACACTTACGAACTACCGCGGCTATGGCAAGGGTCGAGGCACACCATCGGAAAAGGCAATCTTGTCGGATGCGAGACACATGTTCGACAGGACTAAAGCAGAATTTCCCGATCGACCCATAGTTCTAATGGGATTTAGTTTGGGCAGCGGAGTAGCCATGCTCACAGCTGACGAAACCGTCGATGGACTCATTCTTGTAAGTCCCTATCGATCGCTCGTTCATATAGCCGCGCGCAGTGTTATGCGCATTTTTCCATTGGAAGCGTTAATGAAAAGCAAATTCGACTCAAGATCCAATCTGGATGAGTTACCGAACAATGTGCTTGTTCTCTACTCTTCGATCGATCGCACGATTCCTACAGCGGAAACACTAAGTGTCTTGAACTACCTTCCGCAAGCCGACGTTGTAGTCGACAATGTGTCGCATAACCTGCTGCTATCCCGACCTGAAAACGTCCAAGAGATCAAAATATGGCTTGATGCAAAATTTGGCGATTCCCCACCTAAAGGAGAGTAATGCCGACCAATGTAGAGTCAAGTACGGAGTCTTGGTGTAAGCTAACGTTGAATCTCGTGCCTTGGAAATCGATCATGCGCATCAATCCATTGTGGTTCATCGTTACAGCGTTTGCCGTTAGCGCTCATTGCGCCGCAGATGGGGAACAAGCGAAGGAGAGTGAAGCTGCGGTTGAAGGTTCCGAACAGAAAATCCCCTACGTGACCACGGCATCCTTTGAGGCAGAAGTCCTGCAATCTGAACTTCCTGTGCTTGTCGATTTTACGGCGACCTGGTGCGTACCTTGCAAGATCGTTGATCCCATAATCGAGAGTCTCATGCCGGAAATGTCCGGACGCGCGGCCGTCTTCAAACTGGACATTGACGAGTCGCCCGAAATCTACCAGCGCTATCAAGTAAACGGCGTCCCACACATATTGTTCTTCAACGACGGAAAGGAACAGGATCGAATTTCGAGCCCGCAGAAACGCGAAATCTATATCGCATACCTAGAGTCCATGATTGATGGCGCATCCGCATTGGAGGTGACCATGAAACTTCTCGAACAAGATGCGTTTCGGCGTCACTTCATTCTGACGAAGGAAATTGAAAACGTGGAGAACGCTTTAGAGAGCTCTCCGAAATTGCTCACCACTAGTTTTGAAAACGGTCAGACACCACTTTCATTGATATTGAACCGTCCGAGTGTCAGGCAGGACCAACTCATTGAAATGGCATTAGCGCAAGGTGCAACGCCAAGCACGCATGATCTTGTCGGGCTCGGTCGGTGTGAAGAATTTAAAACCGCCTTAGCTTCTGACCCTGAAGCTGTCAACAGATTTGATCCCGATGGCAATGTTCCCCTAATTACGGCAATGAGCCGATCCCATCGACTTGACGGGAATGACTGCGTGCGGGTGGTACTAGAGTCTGGGGCCGACCTTTCGATTGCTAACTCATCCCAAGCGTCGCTTGGCCGCACAGTGGTTCTCTTGAACAATGACGATTTACTGAAAGAGTTCCTCTCCCGAGGGTGGGATCCAGAACCTCGAGATTCAAATGGTCGAAACGCTTTGCATTGGGCAGCGATGTACGGCTATCTGAGCAACATTCGAATACTGCTAGAGCACGGTGCGGATCCATCCATTGAGACTACCGATGGTGAGACGGCCGAGGATATTGTCAGACGTGCCCGAGATAGGCGACTTCAAGCATACGAACAAGACAAAGACAAGATTGCTCCTGAGCATTTGGAGGCGATCGAGCAAGGTCTACAGGAATTCAATACTCTGTTGGCGCTCTTTGAGGAACAAGAGTCCTAGAAATCCAATAAAAGCTTCGTCGTTCAATCAGCGGGAACGCGAACTGCCGCTGTCTGATGCCAGCTGACGGTGTCGCCTAACTCATTGATTGAATCGGGAGTGGCTCAATCTAGTCGCTCTTCCCAGTACGGTTCTCCACGTAGACCTGCACTATTGCACACAAAAAGAGAAAGCACAGAAATCCAACAACACCGATCACCAAAGACTGAGCGACAAAACCCACAAAAAGACCGAAGAAAAGCGCTAGGGAACCTACTAGGAAATTGCTGATTTTTCGAGCGAGTTTCACGGTCTCTCGATTGAATACACCGTCAATTCATTCTAGATAGCAATTATTGTTGTGCCATTCCAAGGATTCTCTTGAAGGCTGGTGCTCAACTACGGGCGGAACCCACAGTTCCTTGCCTCCGAGTCGGTAATAGTCCCGACCGTTTTCAAATTCCTCTCTTATTCGCTTACTAACAACCAACTTCATTTGGCTATCTATTGTCACGTATCCCAAATCGAATAATCGATGGATGTCGCGTCGTAGCAGCAAACCATTGGATAGCGTGTGTTCGCCTCCTTTTGAATAAGGTTTGATGTGCGCCGCTTCCAGGACGGGCAATGTACGTTCGCGCGTCAAGGCACAGCGTCGATCATAGTTCTCAACGACATCGTGCCGAAAAGTGCTTTGTCCCACCCTAGGAGCAACTAGCTTTGGTTGCCCAAACCGCACGACTTCGTCAACGCTGGAATCCATCTGGTAGGGCTGCAGTCGTTCCATGACCGCATCCCAAATGACGCGTCCATCCGTCGTGTCCGTGTCGTACTTCTTGTACTGCTGGATTCCAGGCGACCACCCGGGAACATCAATCGGCTGGTCGTCAAAAAAGAATGGAAAGTTCAGCACTATGCACCCGATCTTCGTGTTCGGTCCCGTAAATTTCTTATAGGAGCCAATTTGCGCCAGCATATGTGATTGCGACTCTGCGCCGTTGCCAAATCCAAATACTTCCCATGCTAGGAAGCACTCCATCACGCGATAACTTGAAAACCATCCTCCACCAACAATTCCGCGTGTTCCTGTCTTCGACTTGAACAGAAACAAACCCCCTGGCGAGAGTGCTCTGAATCCCATGGCTGACGGTCGCCAAAAATTGATTTCGTCGTAATTGCGATTTCGCTTGAGAAACTCAAACCAATTCGTGTCTGTGGGTGCTACGACGAGCGTTGTACCCATTGCTTAGCTCCCGCAAATCTGCATGTACATCATGGTATGTATCCGCACAATTACGTTTGATTAACCCGATGCTGCCTCGTGGCTATCACATTGGCAAGAGAAGTTAGCGAGAAAGAGTTTGTAGTCCTCTGTCTGTCAACTTCCACTTTATTCCTCTCCAAATGCTGCAAACCAACGACTCTCTAGGTCTTGACTAGTCGAACGAGTTCCTTGAATCCTTTGGGTTTGCTCTCCATCAGCATTCCCTTTTGATAGACACGAGCAGCAATCCACCTACTCGCACAAGTCCAGAGCAACATCCAGGCCAAAATCAGAAGATAGATCGGCAACGAGGGGAGTTCTGCGGCAGTGTTCATCATGACAAATGGCGTGTATGGTGGAAAGAACTTCAAGATGGTCGCCAGCATCCCCGTAGGGTCCATAGCCAAGGGAACCATGAGCATTACGGGAACAATCAGAATGATGGTGATCGGCGTAGAAAATACTTGCGCGTCGCGAATCGATGCACACGCAGAACCGACGGCTGAAAACAGGTAACCGAAAAACACAAACCCCAATGCAAGAAAAATGACGAAATTAACCACATATGCCGGCTTGAAAATAGCGCCAATGATGTCAATATCCAAAAAAGAGAATTGCGGGAACGCGAAAAGACCAAGAGCTAGAGGCAAGGCTATAAACGAAGTCCACACGCCAATCACTGTTAGCAACGTCGCCGTGATGCCTATGAGCTTGCCATCCATCAGCTGACCAGCATCTGCGTTGCTTAGAAGTACCTCTACAAGCTTGGTGCTCTTTTCCTCAACAGTGCCTGTCATGAGCATCATGGATCCCATGAACACCATGAACCACAGCACGTATTGGTACACGGCGGGCGCAAACCTAGCAATTTGCTCTCCTGCGGTTACTTCCGCAGTAGAGGGTTGATCCGCACCGATCCCATCTGCCAAATCGTCGGGAGAGACGGCCTTGTTCGTAGTGAACGAGACTCGCTGCATGATCCACTGAGCGTCGTCTTCCTGAACATTGGTTGCAGCCACTCGCTTCGCACGTATCACGGTTGTGGCGTAGTTCGCGTACCACGAAGCGACATCGTTCTTCAGGATGTTCTTGGTAACGAACTTTGCTTCGGAAGACGTCTCCACGAGATTTTCTGGTAGCACGAAATAGCCGATAAGAGATTCGTTCTCGACTAGCTCCTGCAGGTTCTCTTCGGAAAACTGAGAACCTGGAAGAAACTCAATGTATCGTGCAATCGACAGGGAAGGAACTAGATCGACTGCGACCTCTCGGTTCTCCATCCACCATGTCGCAAATCTTTCATGCACAGACCCTCCCGTGGCTTCATAACCGTCGATGTAGGGCAGTACTTCCTCGACGAAATTTGAAACGGCGTCGTATTCGATAGTTCCGCCTACGACCAGCTTGGCCTGTAGCTCTTCCAATACTTCGATTGATTCCGAGTTTTGGACCAACGTGCCTACGAGAAAGGTATGAATGTCGCGTCTGTGTATTTCGTTGCGTATTTCCTGCGCAAGCCCATTGCTTCGATCGATTACGGCGTACTGACCCTTTGACATCGCTGTGCTAACGGAAGCAACACCCACGATCACCATTAGCACAATCATCAGAATGGGGCCAAGCAAGGCGCCGATCCAAAACATTTTTGTGGATACAGACTCGAGCCAGTCCCGTCTAGCAATGAGCAAAATCGTCCTTAGGTGATTAGGCATTTTCGGCTTCCTCTTCCTGCACGTCTCTCCCCACTTCCCTGATGAAAATCTCATGCAAAGATGCAGACGTTGTGTCGAACTTCAATATGTTGGTTCGTTCCATCAGAGATCGCAGCAAATCTTGGCTATCCTGGCTTGGATCGATTCGCAACGTTGCTCCACGCCCGAATTGCTTAACGGAGAGCACCCCAGGCAGATCCCGCAACACGCTTTCGTCTTGGTTGTGTTCAAGATAAACGGTATCCCCAGAGCGAATCTCATCCATCGATCCTTCAAGGACAGCCCTGCCCTTATTGATCAGCACCAATGCGCTACATAGAGTTTCAGCTTGTTCCATGATGTGGGTCGACAAGATTACGGTAGCGTTACTCTCGACTCGGCTGAGGATCATCGACCTCACTACGTCGGTATTAATCGGGTCAAGACCACTGAACGGCTCGTCTAGGATCATTAGCTGAGGATCATGGACTAGAGTAGAAATCAACTGCACCTTTTGTCCCATGCCCTTGGAGAGAGACTGGCATTTCTCATGCTGCCAATCCTTCAAATCAAATTCATCAAGAAGATCTCGAGCCCTACGCGTCGCCTGTCGCTTGTCCAAACGATTCAAACGCCCCATGTACACAACGAAATCGAGAACTCGCATTCGCGGATACAGTCCCTTTTCCTCAGGCAAGTAACCAATCTGTGACCTTGCGGACCTTCCGTCTGAAGCGCCCAAAACTTGCACGCCGCCCGATGACGGTTTCATAATTCCCAGGAGCAGCCGCATTGCCGTAGTCTTCCCTGCACCGTTTGGTCCGATGAATCCATATATGCAGCCACTTGGGATGGCGAGAGACAACGAGTCCAGAGCTACTAGGTCGCCGAATGACTTGCTGGCTTGCTCGAAAACAACGCAGGAGGAATTGGACATTTAGAGAGACCCTCTCAAATGTAAAAGGCTTGCCAAGACTTGGAATGCGAGCAAGCTACGCTTGGTCACGAAGTGCAGAGATAAATTGATTGACGAAATCAGCCTCCCAGAAAAAACTGTGCGAGCCCTTTACCATCACTGCGTCGCCAGGTCGTGCGGTTTGCAGCAATTGATCCATAAGTTGCTCATCGACTTGGTCAAAGTAGTGTTTCTCTACGCCTTGTGCCAAGTTCTCATATAGCGATTTCATCAGACCACCAACGCAAAAGACTATGTCGGCTTGATTTGCGGCTTCGGCTAGGCGGCTATGGTACTCAACAGCTTTTTCGCCAAGTTCATTCATCTGACCAAGAACCGAGATTCGTCTACCATCTACGGATCGCTTGCTCAAGCTTGCCAATGCACCGAGCATGCTGGCAGGGTTGGCATTGTAGCTTTCGTCCACAATCAATATTCCTTCCACGACGTGCACGTTTCCTCGGCCTGTCGGCAATTGATTGCCGACCCTCGCAAGGCTTTCCAATGGTAGTCCCAATGTCTTAAGCACGGCCCCGGCCGCCCCTAGAGTCTCGGCTCGATGTCTGCCGCCTCCTGGGACATCAATTTCAACGAATTCGGCACCACTGGAGTAGGAATAGCGGTCTCCGTCGATGCTCTTTATTTGCAGGTCGGCGTCGGAATCAAATCCAAACGTCACTTTTGGCGTCCGTGGTGCATATTCGCTTAATGCCAGTGTCGTGGAGCAAACAAATGTTCCGTGGGGAACAAGCCCCTGAGCAATTGACATCTTTTCTATAGTCAACTCGTCGAGGTCGGCAAAGTGACCAATGTGAACGGGTAGAACGTTGAGAACTACGGCAACGTCTGGACTTGCCACTTTCGAGAGAGGCGCGATCTCGCCCGCATGGTTGGTACCAATTTCGTATACCACACCACCGACTTGCAAAGGCGTAAGGGCAACGCTGAGTGGAAGCCCCAAGTAATTGTTGAAACTTCCTTCCGTGAAGAACGCTGGAATCGAACGAGCCAAGAAGTCCTTTAATGTCGTTTTCCCACTGCTACCAGTGATCGCGACAACGGGACATTTCAATTGAGCTCTTCGATGCCTCGCCAAGCTCCACAATCCATCGATAGTGTCCTGCACTCGAAGCAGTGGCCGGTCTGTAGCTACGTTTTTGTGAACCAATGCTCCGACAGCACCTCGGTCAATGGCATTTGAAACATATTCGTGGCCATCTCGCGACGTGCGTTGAGAGACATTGAAGCGAGGACCCGGATCACCGGGAATGGCGACAAATAGGTCTCCCGCCTGAACTTTGCGAGAATCGAACGTTATGCCGGTAACGTCAGGTCCGTCACAAACCGAAAGACCTAGGGCTTCGCAAAGTTCGTTCCAACGCCAAAGCGGACTCTCAGATCGTGTTTCGAAACGTTCATTCATTTGGCTACGTGGAGTGTTGCGTTAAAGAAATACTCAATTCCAAAATGTTGCCCGATATTCACGTTGCGAGACACTAACAATTATTGACGAAATCTGCACAATCGCCAGAATTGGGGTTCGCATTGTTGAGTGATCCACAAGAATTTTGTTTCCCTCACCGGAAAGCAAACCTTGTTTTAGACTATTGCGTGACCTATATCGACAACTCTGTCCCTGCGAAACGCCTTGATCAAGATTGCCTACGAAGTTATAGAAGACTGGGAGAAGCTTCCTGAAGGCTGGAAGTTCGTAGAAGTTGCTGGGGTGGCCACGGATTCTAGGGACCGTGTCTATGCATTCAATCGCGGCGAGCACCCAATGATTGTTTTCGATTCAGATGGCAACTTTCTGGACTCTTGGGGCGAAGGAATCTTTACCAATCCGCATGGAATTTTCATAGGTCCGGACGACATCATTTACTTGGCGGACAACTTTGATCACACGATTCGAATATTCGATACCGATGGTCAATTGCTGAAGACACTGGGAGAACCTCATAAGCCAGCCGACACTGGATTCAAACCAGGAGAGTCGCCTGTGCAATTTGGCGGCGGTCCCTTCAACCGAGTGACAAATGCCTGCCTATCGTCCAGAAAAGAGCTGTACGTTGCCGACGGCTATGGCAATGCTCGTGTGCACAAATTCGACTCGCAACTAGAGTATGAGTTCTCTTGGGGAGAACCGGGAACCGGCCCAGGTGAGTTTCGTCTGCCTCATGCGATAGTCTTAGATCCCGATGATCGAGTTTTGGTTGCCGACCGTGAAAACTCAAGAATTCAGGTATTTGATTCCTCTGGTCAGTTCTTGATGGAATGGAGCAACGTAGTCCGCCCCGACGATTTGTTTATCGATGCTTCCGGAATCCTCTTCGTCGCGGAGCTCGGCGAGATCGCAGGACGCAGCCCAGACGTTGAAATACTCCCACACATGCCCCATGCTCGAGTCTCACTTTTGGATCTCGACGGGAACATCATCCATCAGTTTGGGGGATCCGATCCCGTCAAACCAGGAAACTTTTTTGCGCCGCACGGCATATGGGCCGATTCCAAGGGCGACCTGTACGTTGCCGAGGTCATCTACAGTGGTGGCGCTAATCGCGGACTTGTACCGCTCGACTGTCATTCTCTACAAAAATTCAAGCGTATAACCCATGAGTGAACCTCCGATCCCACAACCACCTACGCCGCCAGCCACTCCGGCCACAAAGCCGAAGCGCCCCAACATATTTCTACTGATCTTCCGAGGAATTGGCGCGGTCTTCCGCTTCATCCGGGTAACCATTGCGAACCTGCTCATCATTTTGTTAGTACTGCTGATCGTCGTAGCTGTTTCCACCGGCGACCCGGAACCTGAAGTGGAGCAGGACTCAGTTCTGGTATTTGCGCCAAAGCAGTCGTTGGTGGAAGACTCCTCGTCCTCCGACCCCATACTTGACTTCCTCTTGTCAGGGACTGGCGTTGGCGAAACCAAAGTTCGCGACGTAGTTCGAGCAATTGACCATGCGGCGTCAGATGACCGCATTATTGCCCTGGAGATACGACCGAATCGCCTACTAGGAGCAAGCCTTGTAAACCTTGACACGATTGGCAACGCTATCACAGAATTCAAAGCTTCTGGAAAGAAGGTAGTAGCCTACTCAAACTCCTACTCACAATCACAGTACTATCTTGCCAGCCACGCCGACAGTGTAATCATGCACCCTTACGGGGAACTATTGTTTACAGGCCTCGCGTTCGAAAACCAGTACTTTCACACTCTCTTAAACAAGCTCCATCTCAATGTGCATACGTTCCGCGCGGGCGACTACAAGAGCGCTGTTGAGCCCTACACCCGAGATTCGATGTCACCGGAAGTCAAAGCATCCTATATCCCCATCCTGCAGCAGCTCTGGGGCGGCTATCTTGCAACCATTGGAACCAATAGGGAACTTCCCAAACCGCAAGTATCGGAGTATGCAAACGATTTGGCAACGCTACTGCAGGGTACCAATAAAGGCCTAGCCGAGCTATCTCGCGAGAGAGGACTAGTCGATGATTTGCTCGGACCTGCGGACTATTCAGACAGTCTGGCGTCTGACGCGCAAATCTCGGTGTCAGGAAACAAGCCTCCGCGCATCGACATGGAAGACTACTTGGAAGTCATCCCCCGCGGTTTCGGCACACGGGCCGTCGAGGAACCAGCTGACGATGCGACCACTTCAACTGGAAGAATTGGTCTGGTAACCGTTACAGGAGCGATTTTTGACCTACCGTTCATGCAAGGATCGGATTTGGAGTCTACTTCCTCACCGGTCAAGCACATCAACTCGGCTGCAAGAGGCAACATTGATGCTCTAGTCTTGCGCATCGATTCCCCCGGTGGTTCTGTGTTTGCCTCCGAACAGATTCGGATGGCGTTGCGCGACTTGAACGAAAAAGGCATTCCAATAGTTGCATCCATGGCAGCGACCGCTGCATCCGGAGGCTACTGGATTGCCGCGGAGGCTGATTTGATTATGGCGTCAGAGTCCACGATTACCGGCTCCATAGGAGTCTTCGCCATGTTTCCCTCGGTTGAAGAGACACTCGAACAAGCAGGCGTAAGTACCGATGGGGTCTATTCAGCTCCAAATGCATTGCGACTGGACCCGTTAACGGGTGTAAGCGAAAGCGATGCGACGATAATGCAAGCGATGGTGAATACGTCCTATGATCGATTTCTCAATATAGTCAGCAGTGGTCGTGATATGAGTGTCGATGACGTTCGTGCCATTGCAGGAGGCAGAATTTGGACGGGTAAGCAGGCTATGGATAACAACCTAGTGGATAAGATTGGTGGATTGGAGCAAGCGTTCGAGGAAGCAGCTAAGCTAGCAAAGCTGAAGAAATACAGGATTCGCGAGTATCGAGATCGTGAAACTTCACTGCTGAGGACTCTATTGGAAGCAACCGGACTCGAGAGTCCTTTGGCCAATTCTCGCTTAGGACAACTGCTCGGTGAATCTCAGCACATCGTCGACAGTGTTTGGCCAAACATTCATTTCAGACGTGTTTACGCGATTTGCGAACCGTGCACAACTGGACTTTCCTTTTGAAACCTTGCGGCGGAGAGTTTTCTTTCGGCTGCGAACTGTATGTCAATGATTGAAGCGATTGCGACTTCAGCAAACTTCGCACATGGTCGGCACAAAGGCTTTCGAGTGCCCAACCACTACTCTGCCGTAAACAAGGAGGACTTGAAGACGCTTGGACAGACCCATCGCATTGAAGTCCACAACGGGAGACTGTTAGATCCACCTGCAACGGTTGACAACCACGGCTTTCAGCTAGTTAGATGGCCAACGCAAGTAGATTTGCTCGACAACGAAGCTGTCGTAGAGTCGTTCTATCAAGAGTGCCGCCAATTGATAAAGCATGTGCGTGGATGCCGGGACGTGAGAGGCGGAATGCACGAATATCGTAACGGGTTTGGCGGCGAGAAAGGTCCTCGAGGCGCTAAGTCTACGCCCAATGGCAGCGGCGGAGCATATGGCATGGGAATTCACTCGGACATGTGCGCTGCGATCGAGCGCCGTTTTGATCGCATCGTGCCCGATCAGCGGCACTTCGAGAGCCTCAACGTGTGGAGAAGCACGGACACCAAGCACCCTGTACTCATGATGCCTCTCGCGGTTTGCGACATGAACAGCGTCTCTCCCGACGATATTGTTTTCGGCGACGGCATGAACACATCCAACATTAAGCAGTACACGAAGGTGGTTGATCAACGATTGATTCACTCACCGCGGCAGAGATGGTATTTCTTTCCTGAAATGGAACCTGACGAAGTGTTAGTGTTTCGGCAATATGACACGAGACAGGAAAAACTCAATATGCGCACCGTGTTTCATCAGGCTGTCGTTGACCCGACATCTAGAGAAGATGCGCCAATGCGATCGAGCATAGAAGTGAGAATGCAAGCCATTTATGAGCCCGAGACAGATAAGGAATCGCGAGTTAAGCGGTTTATCGCTCAGGTTAGCGACACCTATCTCGATGGTCGATCCTGCGATTGGTGGAGCGGACCCATAGAGAACTACGTCCCGCCCGAACGAGCGAACTAGCAGTCACAATTCACTCCTGAGCGCTCTGAACGATATTCGCGAGCGTAGCAGGATGCCCAATACCTCCTCCTTTAGTAACGAGCATCTTGGACCCAATTCGAGCCACAGGTATGCCTGGCCCGATAGTCCCTAACACGCTCACCTGCCTGCTCCCTAGCACTGCGGCGACAGTGTCTCCTCCTATCACTGCAAGCGTTGATGCAAATCTCTGCAACTTCTCAACTGCTTCTGCAATCGTCGATGCCATTTTTCTCGCATCACGTAGCGTTATCGGGAAAATTGGTGCAGGCGTCGTCAACACGCCCACCGATCCGAATTCCCGAAAGGGACCTGTTGGAGAAATTTTCGTGAATTCGAAGCCATTCAGTTGTTCTCGACTAACGGAATTGAGGCTGCCACACACAATCAAGATCGGTTTGCGCAACATAAGATCGTCATTTCGATCATTCTTGAGGAAAGTCCTTGCGTACATGTCAATTGCGCCGGTTGGTCCAACAAGAATGCGTTGTTCACGACGGCAGCGAAGCACTTGATGAGCCAGTTCATCATTAGTGTTGGCGTCCCAGATCTCAACCCCTGGTAGTGCACATCCTGCTTCCTCGAGAACTTCAATCGGTCGGCTACTACAAGGGGCTGTTAACGGATCGGCACCAAATGGAGACTGAATCAAGGGCACATCGTCAATGTAGACTACCCCTTGTTCGCATCGTCGCCCCGCGTCCGGAAAGCTCGGAATCACTGCAACTTCAAAACCAAGGTCGAGCAGTGCGTGTACCTCGTAGGGCCAATTACCACGCAATCCAGAATCCATCTTGTGCATTCGGATTTCTATGTCTCGGTCGTGGGCAAGACGCATTTTTTCGAATGCGTCTGCCGGAGTTAGGTGACGGGAGCTTATGTCAATGACTGACTGCGTGGCTCCTCCAATTTCGGTGCATACGAGCATCGGATTGCCTTTCCGGGCCAAGGCTCCACCTATTTCCAATGCTCCCGTTCGATCGTCTGCCGTAACGAGTAAAGTCTGTTGCACTAGCGACTCAATTGCTTACGAACCGATTAGATTTGCCCGGTGAATAATTCGTAATGACCGCGTAGCAACATAGCAAAGTAGCTAGCGAATTGCTTAGCAATTGAATTGCACCTCTTTAGGAACGTCTCAGAAAAGTTTGCATTTACTGTAGCCGCATTGTGCACGAGTGCGCCGTAGCAATGGCAACTCTAACGCTAAAATTGCCGCAATTCATTGCGACGATGAAAGGTCATGAGTGTCGACATTCCTGAAATTGCACAGCAAGTCAACAAGAAAGGCTATGCCGTTGTTCCAGATTTTCTGGATCCGCGTATTTTGGGCAAGTTGCGCGAAGATCTTGAACCCATCTTTGACGCAATTGGGAGTCGACAGTCAAAGGAATTCGGACAGCAAACGATTCATACGCACAATCTCTTGGCGAAGACCAGAGCAGTAGATGATTTGCTTCTGGACAGTCGTCTTCTCCGTATCGTCGAAGAGATTCTAGGGCCGGACTTTCAGGTTTCGGGGGTCGCAGCAATGCGGCCGGGCCCTGGTGACCGACGACAGCATCTCCACATAGATGACGGGCACTACCCTATTCCTCGTCCGCACACACCACTAATCGTCAACACACTTATCGCACTAGATCCCTTTACACAAGAAAATGGTGCAACTGAAGTGGTTCCGGGCAGCCACCGATCCACGGGCCGACTGAGCCAAGACTCGGAGACCACTACAGTAGAAATGCCAGCAGGAGGGCTTTTGCTCTGGGATGGTGCGCTGTGGCATCGCGGCGGCCCCAATTCAACTCGAGACTCCTATCGAAGATCAATAAACGTAAACTTCAATCTGGCCTGGCTCAAGCAGCGTGAGAACCAGTTTGTAGGTGTTCCGCCAGAAGTTGTAGTTGCTATGCCTGAATCGTTGCAAGCACTGATAGGCTACAAACTAACTAATTTCGGCCTGGGATCTGTCGACTACAAGAATCCAATCGAGACAGTCAAACAACGATTGCGCCATCGTGCCCAGTTGAGTGAGTTGACTTCGGTCGATTCGGATTGAAACTGAGCCTACTCTACTCCTCCAGTTGAGGAGGGTCTGCAAGCTATTGGTCGGTTAGCCTTCCTTTTCTTTTTCCTTCTCTTCTTCCTTTTGCGCTGCGGCACGCGCTCGCTCGGAGATTCTGGAAGCTACATTAGCCAATCCCTCAAGCATTTCCTTCTGGTCGAAGTCACTGTGCATACGTCCAAGTTCTGTCAATGCCGATGCCAAGAAGTAGAGGACTACGGAAAGCACACCACTAACAACAATGCCAGATATGCTAGGGGTTGCGCCTCCCAAACTAGCCAAGCCGTAGAAGACACCCTGCAGAACGGTCCAGACCGCAAAACCCACGAAAACCCAAAAGACTACTTTCGAAGTAGTTTCTAGAAAGTTCTTCATACAATTCTCCTCATCCTATCGCTCGCAAATCTTTCCTAAGGCGGAACGACCTGTGTAGACAGCTGACGCTAATTCCTGAATAGAGACCAACATATTTTACCTAACAAGGACGAATTTCGACGGCTTCTCAAGTAAGCCCCATGGCTGAGAACGATACTAAACAAATAAGGAGAATGAATGGGCCGCGTACTGGAAGACGACGACAATGGATTTGTCATTGCGTCGGAGGTCACTATCTCTACGTCGCCGACTCATGTGTTCGACGCACTAGGAGAACTTCATCGATGGTGGGACCCAGAGCATTCATTTAGTAGAGATGCCGGTAACCTTTCCTTGGATACGAGTCCTGATGGGTTGTTTCTCGAGTCTCTTGGCACAAATCAAGGCGTCGTACACGCCAGAGTTGTGGACTCGCAACGTGGCAAACTCCTGCGTTTGTCTGGCGCTCTGGGACCTCTGCAGAGTTTGGGAGCCCATGGAACACTGACTCTGCGCATGGAATCGCACGCTGAATCGACGACTCTCACGCTCAATTACATTGTCCTTGGGCGCAATCTTCGAGGTTGGGCGGCAGCAGTAGAGCAAGTTCTCAGCGAGCAGTTGGTTCGATTGAAGTCGTTTCTGGAGACTGGACTTAGCAATCCACTGTAGTTGCTGCTTGGATGGTTAGGCGTTAGTGACCATTAATCGGTCGACCGTAATCCATTTGTGCGGTCAGGAAACGGACTCTTGTAGATTGCGCTGACGAGCTTGCTTCGTTAGCGACCAGCTAACTCGCGACTGTGATGTGTTGTGCCAAAAACATGATCCCACAGTGGCGTAAGACCGAAGTTCACATTACGCTTTGAGTGGTGCAGATCATGAGCCATCATCATATGGTCCAGCCATCCAATGCCTGTTCGAATATTCGCATGGTCAAGCATGTTGACTACTGTGTGAATGAATATCACTAATGCAAAT
The DNA here is from genome assembly GCA_965205545.1 of Candidatus Azotimanducaceae bacterium. GTDB lineage: Bacteria > Pseudomonadota > Gammaproteobacteria > Pseudomonadales > Azotimanducaceae > Bin55. The sequence goes on from OZ242170.1 coordinate 574,291, forward strand.
GCGGTCACGCCGACGGGGCCTACAACAGCTATACATGCCAATAGCAAAGCTAATGCCATTACTGTTTCGTGTGGCCTTTGATAGAGTCCATCTACCGCCGTGGGGTGTCTACACAAATGGTGCCATCCATGCAACCGTCTCATGAGAAATCCAGTGTGCATCAGCCGATGGCCCCAGTAATAGCAGAAATCGTACAGGAGCACCGGGATCACGACTTCGTACCAGTGGCTAGGACCTTCCCGAATCAACAAATTGGGGAACAGTAGTACTCCGCCAATGTAAGTCCCAAAGACTGCAGCGACGTTCAGCGCGATGATCAACCAATAGTTTCCCGCGCCTGCAACAGAGCGAGTGTTCATGCGGCTGTTGGGAGAGAAAGCGTATCGTGCCTGACATGTGGCCATCAATGCAGTATTGACTGCCATCACGACTAAAATTCCGACTATCGCTGCCCCAATCATGACCAGGCTCTTGTAGGATTCACGATGTGGTTTGAGAAACTAAGTTCCACTGCATTGTAAGTTAGGTTGCTGCCCAAATTGCCGTCATAAGGTTCATGAAGCAATTGGACTACATGCTCTTTTGAATGAGTTGCATCAAACAAATGCACGGTAGCTGTGCCAACATAGGATTGCTCACAATTGCAATTGCCATTCTCTTGAGTCTTGCTATGTCGGCTGCAAATTCGTCGCCCATAACCGTCCGTACATTGAACATTCGCTACGACAACCCCCGTGATCCGGAGCCATTGGATTGGAAAAAACGCAGGAGCTACATCTCCGCAATGATCAAGAGTGACACCCATGAGACACTGAGCGACACAATGCGTTCATCTCTTATCGCCGACCTAATTGGATTGCAGGAAGTCGAACGTAATCAGCTGAGAGACATCAAAAACGAACTGGGCGAAGCGTACTACGTGATTGGCAGAGGAAGAGATCGCGGATCTCGAGGCGAACACAATCCCATTCTCATCAGAAAGGAGCGTTTCGATGTTATCCACTCAGCGACACTTTGGCTTGCACCAAACGCGCCAAGTTCTCCAAGAAGAGCTTTCGGAGCTCGACTGAATCGTATTGTGACGTTCGCAAACGTCTACGACAAACACAATATGCAATCGCTGTGGGTGTTCAATACCCACCTAACTCACGAGAATCGCGAAATTCGTGCAAAACAAGCAGAAGTACTGATTTCGATCATTGAGGACCACGCGCGCAGCTACAAGCCCATGGATGCAAATTACTTCAACGACAGCAAGTTCGTCGGTCACGCTAAGCATGCATTTCCGTATATGGATCCGATTATCGTGACCGGCGACTTCAATGACATTGTCGGAGGCGAGATGGGACGAAGAGTATTGCAGTCACAATACTCAGCTCCCATAAGAACCTATGACAAGACCGTCACCGTAGGTAGCCCCGTAGCCGATTCGTTGCTTGTAGAAGCTCTGGATCCACTACTTGGCTCACCAAACGACGAGTGTTTCTCACAGTTTCCATGCCAAGTCAGATTTCCTATTGGAAAACTCGTCTCGGCGCTGCAAGACGCCACTCAAATGACGAAACTTGGACATGTTGACGACAACTCACTGGCCCACAGTATTGACTGGATCTTGCACAACAACTCATTTACGGTTGAACAGGTTTCAGAGACCAAACACAACTTACATCCCAAAATGTATCTTTCCGATCTGCACAACATGCTAACGGCGGTATTGAATTGGTCAGACAAAATACCGGAGAAATCTATGACATCAAGCCCTCTTGAATTGCACACACATCACTGTTGCGATTTCAACGTGACTAGAGTTGAATTGTCGGAGATTGAACCGTCGGAAGATGCCGCGACAAGTGATGGTCGCCAATGAAACTAAACGATGCAGAGTTGCACTAGAGCGCTCTAATTGAGATAGGTACCAAGTAACACCATGAACACCCGAAAACTCCTGCTAGCTGCGGGCTTTGTCTTGTTAATCTGTTGCGTAGCGCTTGCAATTTGGTGGTTTAAACCTTGGAATTCCTCACGGAACCTCGCCGAAGCTTACGAAGAAAATGCCCGAAATGCATTAATCGAGCAAATTGTCAACTTCAATAAAGATTCAGAGACCACGGTTCGCAGCATTGGCGCGCCCACACCAAGAAAGCCGACAGCAGCGCCGTCCGCACAGACACAAAACACTGTAGACCGAACTAGATCTGAGCCTTATTCCATAGTAACTGTCGAACCCACAATGCAAAAAGTTGCAGACTCGGTCGGGAGCGACAGTCGAGACGAGAGTCCAGACCGTCCAACTCAAACTATCGAGTGGCTAGAGTCAGACAAACTAATTCTCGATTTGCGCACGCAAGCGCTCTTCATGGGTCGAGAGTGGACCTATGGATGGATGCAGATTGGACGTCCCATGGATTTGAATGTGGTGCGAGATGAATTGAGTTCTCACAACGCGACGATGCTTGGCTCCGTAGGTTCAATGATCCGGGCGAAATTTCCTGCTGATCTGGATCAACTCTCTGCAATCGGAGATCTGCCATGGGTTTTGGGCGCAGGAGCTCAACCAACGTCTACAAAGATTTCTCCTGAGTTCATGCAGCACGCCATGCAATCAAGCGCATCCACACAAATGCCCGTATTCATAACAGTAATGGACGAATCTGCGGAACGCGCTCTGCGAACTGAATTGGAGGAACTAGGCGTTGTGATGGGGCCGTTCGACCAAGCCATTCGAACGTTTGCAGCGGTCATAGAACCCAGCCATTTGGCAATCCTTGTGCAATTGGATTTTGTGCAGGCGATTGAGCCTATCGAAATCGTTGAGGCAACGCACGACACGGCGGTGCAAACCATGGGAGTGGATTCACTGCGTACCGTAGGTCACTCATTCGGCATCTATTCCGGACTGACTGGCGCATCGACTCCGATAGCTGTCATGGATACCGGCCTCAACACCAATCATGTCGCAATTTCCTCCCATCGCAAGAGCATATGCGGCGAGAACTTTATCAGCGGTGAGGATTCCGATCTGTGGGTTGACAATCACGGCCATGGCTCTCATGTCACCGGCACGGTTGCCGGAAACGGTTACTACTTGCCTTTGCTGGCCGGCATGGCTCCGGGAGTCGAACACATTCGCTTCGCGAAGGTGCTGAGTTCTAGTGGATTTGGAAGCACGCTGGGAATTACCCGAGCAATGGACTTCCTCGGTGCCCCAACCTCCTGCATTTATGACGGCAATGAATCCGAAGCGGTCAAACCGCTAGTAATAAACATGAGCCTGAGCTCGTCAAGCCTGTTCTGGGAAAGTCGCGATACCGGGGCCAGAAAGCTAGACTCCGCTGTCTGGAACTACAAGCAGTTGTATGTTGTTTCCAATGCAAATGCCAACACGTCCGGATTCTCCAACTATTCGGCGGCAAAGAACTCTCTTGCGGTCGGTTCTGTCCGCGACAGCGGTGACATCGCCTCCTCAAGCAGCCATGGACCAACGGCAGACGGCCGTTTGAATCCGTCCGTAATGGGCACAGGAGTGAATATTTACTCTGCCCAAGGAAACGGCAGCTACGACACCTATAGGAGAGCCAGCGGGACGAGCATGTCGTCTCCCAGTGTTGCAGGGGTCGCCGCTCTTCTCATGGATGCCTCGCCAGAACACCGCGACAAGCCTGCATTGGTTCGAGCTCGTCTCATGGCTAGTGCCATCAAGCCCAACGCCTGGCTTGATTCTTCCGACGTGTTCCCTAGAGACAATACCAATGGACCCGGCACAATCCAAGCTGAGTATGGAATGGGACTGGTCTCCGCAAGAACCTCGATACTGAACAACGACACTTCAAGTGGTTGGGTAAGTTCAGGCGTTACAGTTGAACTGAACGATGGAGAATATGGCTATCACGACATCGTGGTACCAGAGGGCACAAGTCGACTCGATATCGTCATGACCTGGGACGAGCCTGCAACCGACACTATAGCGCAGTCGGTACTCAACGATTTGAACCTCTGGGTTGACTATTTAGCCGATTGCCAATCGGGCCCGTGCGGCGAATACTCTTCGAGATCCACAATTGACAACGTGGAATGGGTGATCATTCAGGAGCCGGAACCCGGCACGTATCGCCTTAAAGTCGATGGGCACCGCATCTATACGGATTCGCCACGTGCTGCCGTGGCATGGACGGTAATTCGAGGCGACGCAATGCCGAGTCTAGCGATTGATGCAGACACAAGTGTTTACGAAACGCCCGACGGGGAGTATCACAAGCACGTCGTCGAACTCTCAATTACTTCGACGTCCTATGTTTCCTCCGCAACTCGCTTGCATGTGGATTGTCGCACCTCAGATGGGTCCGTATGTGGAACCATGGGATTTGAAGAACATGATGGAACTGTGAATTCTCGATTCCTAGCGGGCGTTGTTCAGAGGGAAGACGGACTTGGTGTGGACATCGCAGGGGAGCGTTATCTCAATCTGGGAGAGATTGCTCACGGAGAAACGCAGAATGTGCTTGTTGACTTGAGCACACGCATTCGTGAGCCAATTCGCGTCTTCTTCACCGTGGCATCGTGGAACGGTCTTGCGGATTCGACCTCCATAATATTCCGCCCAACCGGATCGAGCGATACACCAATACAGATAGCCCGTCCTACAAATGACGATTTTGCTGGCCCTACTCTTTTGACAGGATCTCGAGGCAGCCTACTCATTGATCCAATTGGAAGTACGACCGAGGGCGGTGAAACGCCTCTTGAGTTCAGCGATGTGCGACCAACCGGTTCGATATGGTTCAGGTGGGTCGCCGAAAATTCCACCAGAGTCTCATTTCTACTAACTCCCAGCATCGAAAATCTAAGCTTCATGCGAAACTATCCTCCAGACATAGAAGTTTTTCGATCGGATGGAATTCTTGCTGGTTCACCACGCATTGCTTCCTCCCCGTGGTCAGTGCAGTTGTTCGTGCGAGAGGGAGAAGAGTATCGGGTACGTGTTAGCCACGACTACGCATCAATGCCGCTGACCCTGCGTTGGGTAGAGGGAGAGCGGCCATCCAATGACGACTTTGCCAATGCCATAGAGCTACTGGGGTCGGAAGGCGAAATTGCTGGAAGTAACCTGGGGGCCACTCTTGAACCAGGGGAGTTGTACGGCCAGCTGGCATCCACCGTTTGGTATCGGTGGACAGCTCCTGAAGACGGTACATGGGAATTTCATCTCGATGATATTCAGACTGGCAACATTTTCGTTTTCGTGGGAGAGAGAGTGAGTGAGCTACGGCTAGTCTCCACGGTTGCGGCACCTCGCTATGCGATCCGGTTTGTAGCTGACGAGGGTCAAACTTACAGAGTGATGGTTGCAGCACAAAACGCATACTCAAGCGGATCAAACTACGAAAGCCTTTCATGGGTGAAAGTGGATGACTTGCAAGGATCTGACGACATGTTTGCCAGTGCATCCACATTGGAAAACACAGAATCTGGTTCGATCGGGATTTCAGTCTCCGCCAATTCAACCGTGGAACCGAATGAACCCGGTGACAGCGGCATACAAACGCGGTGGAGAAAGTGGGAGGCACCTTCCGACGGTTTGTACACATGGTATTGGACTGAAGAAACCACGAAAGTCCAGGCATTCACAGGCGATTCCATTGAAAACCTCCAACCTGCTGAAGTCCTCGAAGGAGTGGCGCATAAGCGCGAATTCGTTATCGACGCAACGGGGGGAGACGAATATTGGTTTTCGATCGGCCGACCCAACAAGGAGACACTAGCGTTCGTGCAAGGCGCGTCTACATTCACCGATCTCCATTGGGGAGAGACTCCGATCAACAACACACTTGCACGTGCTCAGACGTTGACCAGCCACATTGGGCAATTAACCATTGCAAGCCAATACGCGACTACTGAGCCGGATGGTAGGTCTCACCTAGGGTTGTCCTCTTTGTGGTATTCGAGAGAAGTAGCCGAAACTGGTTGGGTAAGGTTTTGGATCGACGGGTCAGGTGATTCAGTTCGATTAACAGCGTATCTGCAATCACAGGGCAGCGAGAACATCGAATTTGTCATGTCTTCGCGCGTTCCGGGATTCTTTGACGACTATCCCATAGAAGTCTTCGTATATGCGGAGGAGGGATCGACAATATTCCTGCGAGTTGGCGATGCCACCGCCCACAACGAGTCCAGTCACTCGCTTGTCTGGGACAATTCCGATGCCCCGAACTGGCTGAGATTCCTTGGTCGCATTGCCCATAATCGTCGAGACTCGGCCGGAAACCTTGTCACTTTGCGGAATCCTCGAGAGCTGGTTGTAGATTCGGAGGGATCGCGTCTACTCGTTGCGACGGATGCAGGACTGAGTGTGTTTAGACGCGACTCGATTACTGGCGACTTGAATTTCTTGAAAAACTACGGGGAAGTGCATCCTCACAGCCACTTGGTATGGGATTCGCATCGATCACTGCTCTATGCAAACCACATGAGCACGTGGTGGACTTTTGCTCCGGCACAAGACAGTGAAGTGGATTTGGAGCTTGTGTCTGTCGACTATGGACTTGGTGCGACAACCCGTAGAAATTTCACGGGATCACATTCGTTGTCTATGGGAATTGAGGGCAACTACCTCTATCGCACGTTGAATGGCGAGCAATCTGTATTCTCGTTCGATGGCGATGGCAAACTCATGCCTTACGGCGATTTTCGGTTAGCGCCCCCAGCGGTATATCAATCGCTCGACCAAGCCTATTGGTTTGAGATCGATGACGACTACATTACGCTTGAACGCCGTATCACAGGCGGACCGTTCTACGAGCGGCTTCAAGAGCCTGAGTACATTGGTTCAGGTGGATGGTCAGCCGCGACGACATTTGATGGCGAATATGTGATTGTTCCCGATGGAATTGGAGTTGAGGTTGTTGCGTACAAGTTGAACACTGAGTCAGGTTCGCTAGACCAACAGCTATCAGAATTCTTCTTTGGTCTAGGAGTAGACGAATGCTGGACAGCTGTTCCGCGAAAAAATTCGCACGCTGTGGACGTAATCTGCGATCGTGGAGCCTTCGTAGTCGAGTACTTGCCTGATGATGAAGAATTCAGATTGGCTGACAACTTCGTGAATTCTGGGTTCTTTTTTCGCACTCCAGATCGTTGGGGACGTCTAGTGCCCAACTACTCACTGACAGAATCTGTCTCTGTTGCGCCAAGTTCTGATGGCAAACACCTATACGCATCGACGATTGAACATGGAATTTTGATCTTTGAACGGATTGGCAATGAACCACTAGAAGCACAAGACATGGAAGACCAAACGATAAAGAGATTGGACTTGATTCAAGCCATGCCAAACAAAATAGAGTTTGGAGACGATGTTGCGGAAAACGGCTGCATTGAAACCTTGTCGTGGACGATAGGCGGCATTGACTATGGTGTTTTCTGGTCCAAATGGCAGGAGCGCGAAACCGGTTCAGATTGGGTCGACATCGAGGGAACGCAGGTCAACCTGCAGCTATGTTCCTACGACCCCGCTGAAGATAGGGAATATCGAATGGTGGCATCACTCGCCGTCGACGGCGAAATCGGGGAATATGCCAGCAACTTCTTTTCTGAATTGAATTATGAGACCTTGGCAAGCCTCGTGGTTGCGTCCGGCGAGGTGACGTTGAACGACACTACCTTTACGGAGTGCACGACGATTTCGGCAATGGAAATCAACGAATCGACCTACACGGTAGCTAGCTCCAAGTGGCAGGTCCGCGAAAGCTCCGATTCCCCTTGGAGCGACGTTGCCGGAACTCACACGGCTGGTGGGTTCTGCCCCTACGATCCCTCCGACAACTTGGATTACCGATTGGTGGGACGCATAGTGATCAACGACGAGCGCTCGTTCCGAACGAGCAACATCCTCAACGAGTCCGCCGACAACTAGCCGGATCAAGCTGTTGTGGTGGTTTGATGTAGCAGGGTTAGCGCGATCTAGCGACGGTTGGCGGCATTCAGTGATTGCAGTAAACCGGACGACAGACTAGATTCACAGCTGCCTATGACAGGACTTCTCGACAAAATTCGAGTCCTGGACTTGACCACCAGTCGAGGAGAAATTGCCGGGCGTCTGCTTGCGGACTTGGGAGCAGATGTAGTCAAGATCGAATGTGCGTACAACAACAACAGCAAACGCCTGCCTCCCTTTACGCCAAACGGTGAATCGCTGTATTGGTCCGCCTATGGCATGGGAAAAAAGTGCGTTGAAGTTGACCTCGACGATGCCGCGGCAATCAATACTCTCTTGCAGCTTGCAACATACGCTGACGTTCTGATTGAATCCTTCGACGCTAAATTCGCTTACACCCGAGGTATCGGCTACGATCAATTGAGCGAACTCAATCCTCGTCTCATTTACGCTGCTGTGACTCCGTTTGGACAAGACGGTCCAAAATCTCACTGGCCGACCACTGACTTAACTCTCGAGGCAGCTGGTGGCAGGCTGTCCATCCAAGGAGACCCGGATAGACCCCCTCTTCCCGTTGGCTATCCACAAGCCTTTCTGCATGCGGGTGCACAGCTTGCAGCTGACATAGTGGTCGCTCTTAATGAACGGGAGCTGTCTGGATTGGGGCAGTTTCTAGATCTATCCGCACAGGAGACCATGTGGTGGACGCTCATGGCGGCGCAAGGTTCTCCTGTTTGCAACGGAACTGATCCTCCAGGTGCAGGCGATGACCGCGACACTCGTCGCCGAGGACAAGGCACGCAAATGGCGGCTGCTAAGGACGGATTAGTGACTATTGCACCTGGCGCAAGCCCCTTGGGCACCAAAACGATGTTCAGTTTCGCCATCGAGGAAGCGAGGGAGCTCGGTGACGTGGAGACCGAATTGCTCCAATACGACTGGAACAACTGGATTCCTCACTATCGCGCAGGAGAAATCACACCTCAGCACTTGCAGTCGATGAACACACTGGTTGCTGAGTTTGTGGCTCGGCGCACCAAACTGGAGCTGGTGCAATGGGCGCTGGAAAACAATCTACGGTTGGGACCTCTAAATTCGACGAAGGACTTGCTAACGTTTCCACAATTCGTGGACCGCGAATTCTTCTGCGTCGTCGACGGCACGCCTCAACCGGCGAACTGGGTGAGGTTTTCCCGCACACCGCTGCAGCACAGTCCTCAACGAAACATTAGTATTTCAGATATCTCGTGGTCAGCGACGCCGTGCGATCATTCAGGAGATGCTCCGAGACCCGGAAACGCGTTTGAAGGGCTCAAAGTTGCGGATTTCTCATGGGTGGCTGCAGGTCCCACTGTAGCAAAGTGCCTTGCCGACCACGGTGCAACTGTCGTCAAGGTCGAGTCTCAAACTAGGCCCGATCTTTCAAGAACGCTGCCACCCTTCATTGACGGCCAACCAGGATTGAACCGCAGTTATTGGAGCTTTCTCTATGCAACTTCGAAACTGAGTTTGCAGTGCAATCTGGCCACAGACGCTGGCCGAAGATTAGCTCGAAAGCTTTGCGACTGGGCTGATGTCGTAGTTGAGAGCTTTTCGCCGGGCACTATGGAACGATTTGGACTCGACTACAACAGTCTAAGCGCCGATCGGCCTGATCTAATTGTGTTCAGCACTTCCATGCTGGGCCAAACCGGACCGTTTAGCGCATATGCGGGATACGGCCAACAGGCATCCGGTTTTTGCGGCTTTCACAACATTACAGGATGGCCGGATCGCGACCCTTGTGGGGTCGCAACGCCCTATACGGATGTAATCGCTCCAAAGTTTGGAATCGCGGCTCTCGCTGCTGCAATTTTGGAGCGACGCCGAACCGGGTTGGGACAGCACATCGACCTAGCGCAGGCTGAATGCTCCATGATGTTTCTGGCACCAGTAATACTTGACGAGGTAGTCAACGGCAAAACTGCAACTGCACAGGGATTCGATTCAACGTATGCGTGTCCGCAAGGCGTATATGCCTGCGAGGGGACTCAAAGGTTTATAGCGATTTCGGCCGAAACCGCAGACCACTGGCGCAACCTTAGGCACCTTGTTCCCGATCTACGATCTTACGGAGATGAATTTGACAAATTTGAACGCAGATGGGCATCGCGAAGGAATATCAACGCTGCCATCGAGAAATGGACCAAGTCTAAAGAAGCGTTTGCGTTAGAGGCCAAGATGATTGCAGAGGGTATACCAGCTTCAGTTGTCATGCGACCAACGGATGTTTTTGTGGATCCTCAAATCGAGGCACGAAAGATCAAGCAAACGATTTTTCACAAGGAATGCGGCGATGTGATTCATTGGGGATTCCCCACTCGTTTCTCAGCCAAGGAAACGATGGTTCGCAACGCTCCTCCTTGCATGGGTGAGCACAACGGCTTTGTCATGCGGGAGCTGCTGCAATTGAGCGACGACGAGATTCGCAGCTATCACGAAGAGTCAGCCATCGAGTAAATTGAACGAGGATCGATATCGTCATTCAATTTGCTCGTGGCTATTAGCACCTGCCCGAAGTTAGTAAAACGTATATTGGTCGACTGCGATTCCACAAAGGAACCTAGGGTGCTAAAGGCTTAGCACCCTAGTCGTCGCATTACCAATCTTCAGGCCCTATGCAGCATCCTTCTGTGGGGAATCACGGTCAAAAAACTCTTTGGTAGTGGTCTTCATATCTTTACTCAACAGAGTGATTCCAATAAGGTTCGGTAGCGCCATTAACACGAGCGTGACCGCAGAGAACTTCCACACAAGCGAAGTCTCAAGAATTGTTCCCAAGAAGAAGATCCCTGTATAAGCCAAACGATAGGCAAACACATACTTCACCCCAAAGAGGTATACGATGGCACGATCTCCGTAGTACGACCAAGCAACAGCGGTCGTGAACGCAAACAACACCAATGTCACTGTCACCGCATACTGTCCAAAGTCTCCGAAAAATCCTCTCTTGAACGCTTCGGAAGTCAATGCCACCGAGTGAATGAGCGACTTTCCGCTGACCACATAGCCAACAGGAAGCATCCCATTCTCTACGGTTACCACCCCGGTATAGGGTTCTCCGTTGCGACTAATTCGCACATCCTCCGCAAGTGATCGATTGTGAATTACGGAGATGTTCGGGCTTTGTATGGCGCCATCTCTCACCACTATGTCTGCATTGAGCGTCACAATGGGGTTGTGAGTTGGACGAGCCAGTCCCAAATGCTCACGCAGGATCGCCACATGTTCAGCGTTGGTATCGGAATAGGATCCCTCAATGAACTCTGTCGACGATCGCTCAAAGTCATTCTCGAATTTTTCGGTCCAAACGCCCGAGGAGAGAATCACCAATCCAGTGATTGTGCAAATGATTAGAGTGTCGATGAAAGGCTCCAAGAGCGAAACTAAACCCTCAGGGACTGGATCATCGGCTTTGGCACTTGCGTGCGCAATCGGTGCCGAGCCTTGACCAGCTTCGTTGGAAAACAGACCCCTTCCGACACCCTTTGTGAATGCGTACGCGATGCTTGCACCAAGAAAGCCACCGACGGCAGCGCTGCCGCTAAAAATGCTCGAAAAGATCGCCGCGAACGAAGGAAGAATTTGATCCAGATTCATGGCGATTACTGCAATCGCTCCGACCAAGTAGACAGCGGCCATGGCAGGCACGACTTTCGACGCAAAGTTTGCTATCCGCTTAATTCCTCCGAGGATGATCAGTGCGAGAAAGCCGGCTAGCACCAATCCTGTTGCCCAGCCCGGAATTCCAAATGACGCTTCCAATCCCTGAGCAACGTTGTTACTCTGCGGAAGGTTTCCGCTACCTAGTGTGGAGAAGATGGTTGCCACTGCAAATATCACAGCCAGCCACTTCATGTTTAGCTTGCGTTCCATGTAATACATCGGTCCGCCAGCGATCTCGCCTTTGTCGTCCTTAACACGATACTTGTGCGAGAGTGTTACCTCTACAAACTTTGTTGTCATGCCAATGAATGCAGTCGCCCACATCCAAAAAAGGGCTGCCGGTCCACCTAGGAACAACGCAAAGGCGACGCCTCCAATGTTGCCTGTGCCAACCGTGCCGGAAAGAGCTGTTGATAACGCTTGAAAGTGGGTAGTGTCGCCTTCTGCTTCTGGTTTTGCCTCTTTTCCTAAAAGAATTCGCCACCCGCGACGGAAATAGCGAAGCTGCGGAAATCCCAAGTACAGCGTGAACCACACCCCCACCGCAAGGAGCACGATGGGAAACCATAGTGCCGACCCCAATAGGCTGTCCAGCCAATCCAAAAAGTTTGCTAGATCTTGCATTTCAATCCCTCACGTTCCCTGCTCAACTTGCTTTGAAGTCTTGCATTTCGTCCAGGCGACGAATCGGTGATCTCATCTCCCAGCCCTCAACCGTATATTACCCGTAGCACCTACACAAGCATTGCTACTCCAGAAGATCAATTTATCGGCAAGCCAATCCCCGCCCTACCTTGCTCGTTCGCGCATCGTTACAAATTCCTCAGCAGACGTAGGATGAATAGCGATGGTTCGATCAAAGTCCGCTTTGCTTGCCTTCGCGGTGATGGCCACAGCGATTCCTTGAATGATTTCTCCAGCATCTGGTCCAACCATGTGCGCCGCGACAACCCTATCCGAACCCCCATCCACTAGCAGCTTCATGTAGGACTTTTCACTCCTACCGGTCAAAGTGTGCTTCATGGGCCTAAAGGAAGTCTCGAATACCTGCAAATCGGAATACTTAGTGCTAGCTTCCTCCTCTGTTGGACCAACGGTTCCGATATTGGGCTGACAAAACACGCAGGTCGGTATAGACGAGTAATCCACATCGCGGATCTGAGAGCCGAAAGTCGTGTGAGCGAACGCCATCCCCTCCGCTATTGCAACAGGAGTGAGCTGGACACGATCAATTACATCTCCAAGGGCGAAGATGTTTGGAGATGAAGTACGAAATGTGTCGTCGATCTCGATGGCTCCCTCCTCGTTCAGGGATACGCCTGTGTTCTCCAGTCCGAGGCCCTGAGTAAGGGGACGTCTGCCGGTTGCATACATGACGGAATCTGCTTTGAGCGTTCGCCCGCTTCCCAAGGTGAGCACTCTGGCGTCACGTACTTCTTCTATCTTCTCCACGGTTTCATCGAAGAGAAGATTTATGCCCTTCCGCTCAAGTTCCTCCCTGACAAACTCGCGAATTCCCAAGTCGAATCCCCGTAAGAACAGCGGTCCTCGATAGATCAAGGATGTCTCTACACCGAGACCGCTCATGATTCCCGCGAACTCAACGGCAATGTAGCCGCCTCCCACGATCACGATTCTTTCTGGCAGTTGAGGAAGGTAGAACATTTCGTTCGAAGAAATCGCTAGGTGGCTCCCTTCAAACTTGGGAATGTGCGGCCACGATCCAGTCGCAATAAGGACTTTCTCTGCGGTGATTTGTCGTTCGCCGATCTGAAGCGTGTTTTCGTCTAGAAATAGGGCATGGTCGTTGAAAATCTCTACTCCGGCACCTTCGAGCAGATTTCGATAGACTCCATTCAAACGTTGTATTTCTGCAGTCTTGTTGTCGCGAAGAGTCTCCCAATTGACTCCATTGGCAGAGACATCCCATCCGTAGGATCTAGCATCGTCAAAGTCCTCGGAGAAATGGGCGCCATACACGAACAGTTTTTTGGGGACGCATCCCACATTGACGCACGTGCCGCCGAGATAACGTTCTTCGGCAATCGCAACTCGAGCACCGAATCCTGACGACATTCGCGCGGCTCGCACTCCCCCCGAACCTGCGCCAATTACGAATAGGTCGTAGTCGTACTTCATGCGCGGGGATCCACGAATTGACGCGGGAACCGAATCGATTCGCTATGTCGTTCCAACAACGCCATCCGCTACTAGCTGTTCAAGATGCGAATCGGTTAGCGAAAGCTCTTTTTGCAACACATGAGCAGTATGCTCGCCTAGCAGCGGCGCAGGCTCCAATGAGACCTCACTTGCCGAAAGCCTCGCTGGAAGGCCGAGGAGCTCTATGGTTCCATGAATGGGATGTTCCACTTCCTGAATGAAACCTCGACTCCGCAGATGCGGGTTCTCATGAAGTTCCTTAGTGCTCAATACGGCTCCTACCGGCACTCCAGCCTGCGCTAAGTAATCCATTGCTTCGTACTTGTCTCGTAGAACTGTCCACTTTTCGACTTCATGCTTAACTAGATGGCGATTCTCAGTCAAATAGTCGTCAGTGAGTAGATCTGGTCGTTCGATTGCATTGCAAAGCGCTTGGAACATCTTGGGAGTTACAGCCATGATCCAAATGTAGTCGTTGGCATCGTCGCCTTTGCATCTATACAGCGTTGAGCCAGCCCAGCGTCCATTTCCCGTGCGTCGAGCGGCTTGGTTGCCAAACTGACCCCCCGACATGGACGTGCGAAGGTAGTAAGTCATGGCTTCCTGCATCGATATCTCGATGAACTGGCCTTCGCCGGTCTTGAGCTTCTGAATATATGCGGCAGTGATGGCGAGCGCCATCTGCACACCTGTACCGGCATCCCCAGTTGTCGGACCTGGACGCATTGGAGGTCCGTCGCTCTCGCCGGTAATCGAGAACGCTCCAGCGACTGCTTGAGCAACCATGTCGTAGCACTTGTATTGGGACCAGGGTCCTGACAGCCCGAATCCCTTCACTCGAGCATAGATTACATCGGGTTTCACATCACGCAGCGTCTCGTAGTCAATGTGTAATTTCTCGACTACACCTGGACCATAGTTTTCTACGAAAACGTCAAATTTGGGAACTAGGTCGAGCAGGATTTCTCGTCCAGCAGCGGATTTCAAGTCCAAGGCGACGCTTTTCTTGTTCGAATTCCACAGAACGAAGTACTCGCTACTTCCCGTGGGCCCTCTCCCAGGATCACCTCGTTGCGGGGCTTCGATCTTTACGACATCTGCACCAAGCCATGCCAAAGCTTGAGTGCACGATGTGCCAGCCTCGTACTGGGTCATGTCCAAGATGCGCAAGCCAGTTAATGCGGCCACAACATCACCTTGTCGGATTTGGTTTAGCGAAGTGCTATTTTAGTGGCGTGACCGAATTCCAGCATTCAGGCGCTAGAAACCTGTACAAGGGCTAGCTAGTCGCTGCGAAAGTCCTCAGAGAGCGGCAAAGAGTCACGAAATTTCTCGAGGGTCACAAGGCAGTAGTCCTCTCCCTTTTCGAACCGCACAACCGAATTCTCAAATCCCACCAGCAAGTGATTTGACCGAGGGACGATGCCACCAAATGACCTCTGGCTGCTTCTATACATTTCTCGCCAGAATCCACCGGGTCTCAGCTCGTAAACTCGCGAACCGGGAGGTCGGTCGGGGTGCTGGTAGGTCTCATCAAGCAATACGACATACGTTTCCAGTAGCTCGCCGTTCGGCGATTGACAATTCAACATGTGAGGCCGCGCAACACTCCCTACGTACATGCCTTCGCTTGTAGCATCGATTTTCCACCAAATATGGGACTCCGTGTGGTTTCGCGTTTCGTATGTCGAAATATCCGCAGCTTCCTTGTCATGGATTCCTACCAATACATGCCCCGTGTCCAAGCTGTCAAACCTTACATAGTCGTGATGTTCAGCAGGAGCGATTTGATGCACGCCGTCCAAGGCATCATTTGTCTGCGAGTCTTCATCGTTCTGAAAATCCCTCAGGTGTGCTCGCTTGCGGGAAAAATCGACTTGGCTCAACAACAGAGTAGTTGGTGGCGGAAATGATTCATTGCGTCGAGTGTCTTGCCACAGCGTGATGAGTACATCCTGTAATCCGTAGTCGGAATCAGGTATACCAAGAGCTTCCAAACCCAGGTAGTACCCTGAGGCGTTTACATCCCAGGACCTATTGGTCCCCAACTGCACTATACGCAACTCCTGATCGCCACGACTTGTGGATCCGTAAACAAGCAGCGGATTGATGTAATCGTAGAAATACACTATGCGAGGAGGCGTACAGTGTGCGCACTTCCAAACTTTCTCCGGCTTGGATTCGCCGTAACGCAAGAGGTGAATGTCGTTCTTGTGCCTCCAAAAGCTATCTTCAGAAAGCATTCCAACTACATACAACTCTGAATCTATTCGCACGAATTGGACGTCGGCGCTGTACTTGTGTTGGAATTGATAGGAGTCGAGCAGCACGAACTCATTGCTAAACTCGAACACTCCCTCGGAGGTCAGCAGTGCAACGCGATTCTCGTCCAACTCCTCGAGCTTAGAAACCCACCCATTGGTTCCCCAGACATCGTAGCCAGCCAAATCGCCATCGTCCATTTGAGTGACGACCTCAAGGCAGTGAGACATGCCCGACCCGACAACAAGCGCCAATGCGACGAGTACACCAAAGATTCCGCGGTAGAACCTCATTGTGCTGTGCTCCTGACTCTCCTGTTGATTAGCGGTCAAAAAATTGAGTCGCAATCTTTACACGACTGACCGAGAAATTACATACCATTCGACACGCTCTTGCAAATCCGGTTCAGCAATTCGCAGCATTGCGGCCAAATAGGATTCGCGAAGTCTACTGTCGAAATCTTCGCATTGGCAAAAATGGGCTGACATTCCACAACAATCCAGTATTCCTTCACGTTTGGGAAAACTTGCGATTTCTCTCAATTAATCTTACGAACGCTTTATATAGATTCCGTTTGGGATGGCATGGTTACAAACGAATCAGCGTCCCAAATACACGTCAGTAATGTCGATGCGATTGTGTCCTAGTTCCTGGCTCACCTTCAATCGCGCGACTTGGTCAGGAATCCGTTTATCAGGAGCGAGTGCCTTTCGAGACGGTCCTCCCGCAAAAGGCGCTGGCCACCCAACCAGTGATTTGTACCTGCGTTGCGCATAGCCATGCCTCAATCCATGCAAGTTCTTGAAACCACATTTGTCTGCAACTGACTCATAGTGCTTGCTCCATTGCGCGTAGCTGAATTCATCAGGGATCATGGAACCAACCCCCACAGCTTGGGTAACCCTGTCCAACAATCTCCGTTGTGATTCCGTTACGAGTGGAATCTCGCGAGGACGACCGCCTTTGGTCCAGGAACCTTTGAGCCGCACAAATGTTCCCCGGTCTGCATAGGAAGGTCTGAATTTCAAACACTCCTCTTTGCGAAGTCCGAATTCCTGCTGCAATTCCACACTAAGGCGGATCCGCTCATCTGGGATGGAATCCAAAGTTGCCCGATCAAAATATTGAGCTTTGGATTGGTCGGGAATCCGATTGCGACTGGGAATAGTCAGCGATTGATTGTCCTCGGGAATTACCTCCTCCTTCCCTACCTTACGAGCCCACCATCTCAGGTGCGACATGTAGTTCTTCGTTGTGCTGACCGAATAATCGAGATCGCGCCAGAGGACAAGCAAGGCATCCACATGCTTGCGACGCAGAGAATGGACGCTCATTTGATTAAATCCCAACTCGTGCAGTTGCCTTGCAATTTGAGCAAGACTCGAGCGGCGTCGTTTCTGAGTGCCATAGCTTCCATCGCGATTGTGAAACGCCATTTGCTTCAGTTGAAACTCAAGCTTTTTCACTTTTAGCTGTGCCAATCGTCGATTGAATGTGGAAACAGTGCCTAGAAACTCCACTTTTGCCGTGTCGGAGCAATGGCTACCGTTTCTTCATCAGCCAAGATCCGAAATTACGACCAGCGTCGTCAGCGTGCCGAGTGTAGACACCGGTCGACGAATCGAGGGAATGGCCAATGCGCACTCCTGCCCAAGCCATCATGGCGCTCCAAAGAATTGGCAGACCGATGTAGAGACAAGTCGTTGTAAAGTCAAGAAACATTCGCTTCGTGGTGTGTTCCGAGGAATTCGTCAAGAATTCGAATAGCAGATCCACATCTGGATACATCGCAGCAACCAAATTCTGATCTACCCACTGCGCCAAATACCACAGCACTGTCCAAAACTTGACGCTGAAGATTGCCAGAGCTCCCACGACGAGTATCGTGAAGGAATAACGTGAGAACACGACAACCAACGGCATCAGTGCGTAGATTCCCATTAGGATCATTGCCTGAAACATTGGTGCAACCGAGATAATTCCGCTAACAACAACCCCGAATACCGCAAAAGCTGGCAACGAGCCCAACGTGTAAGCCAGACTCTTCAGCTTTTTCTCAATTGCACCTGCAGCACCACCCGTCCTTGTGGTTCCTCCACTGATCTCGTTATTCGTCCAGGTGTCTGGGGTATGAAAAAGTGTAGTGCGCGCGACAAGATCCAGTCGTTTCTCCGTCGCCAATGCTGGTGCCAGTCGGTAGAACAACGTAGCAAAACCAGGAGCTGTTACGTCTGCTGCGTCAACGAGCTTTTGTCGCAATCCCGAAACCGACGCACCCCACCAATCCTTGCAGTAAGGGCGTCCGTGAGCTGGCGGATGGGTTGGGTCGTATTCCGTATCTCTCGAAGCATCGAACGACCACCCTTTCACTGGCTTGTTCGCCCGCAATATATCGTAGTATCCCGGTGTTCTTCGGTATACCTGGGATCCGATCCAATCCGTGTCACCGCTACCGTAGGATTGCATGATGGAATCTATCAATGACGATGACGGTTGTTCCCCAAGAAACTTAGATCTGGCTGGCACATAGCACGACGTGTAGAAGTCGGCAACTTCCTGTCGCAAACGAGGATCCTCCATGGTGGCCAACCTAGCCAATTGAGCGAAGTGGCGTATTTCGCTGGATCGAGGCAATCCTTCCACAACGGCGTGATTGAATCCTGATGTGAACGCCATAACGGCATACCACCACATGGGTACATTGACGGTGTCAACTGCCCCATCAAATCCCGCTGTACCAAATGTGCTTTCCGCGCTGCCGTAGTCAACGCGCGTCGGATTTGGATTGCTGGCAGTAGGAGGAGGTGTATAAGAGAGTTCCGTTGATACAAGCGGAGTTAACGGAACCGGCTGACCGGCGAACACGACAACAATCAAAGCTATCAGCATTTCCTGTTCTATCTTTCTTAGAGATAGTCCGCTTGAGACCCGATGTGGAGATTCGGCAGCTGGTTCGCGCCAATGGTCGATCAAAATCCCAAGGAAGGGCAGATAGACGATTCCTGTGGCAACAAGCACATCCCAGACAACCCCATAGAACATCCATCCAAACATTGTTGAATACAGTTCGAGGTAGCTATCGACACTCATCCAGTTGCGACCTCGATAAAGCGTTGAACAATCGATTGACCCAGCAACAGCTCCATCAAAACCAGCCAAGCTCCGATTTTTAGCGTGTGCAAGAGGATTGATGAGTTCTTTCTTGTTAGGGATTCTCCAAGCTGAATTCCCTCTCTACGCATTCGGAAGGCACCAAAACCAATCAATACAAGCAACAGAGCGCCAACACGCAAGACTGTGAATTTCCAATGATTTTCCGACAGCAGTGCGCCAAATTCCAAGACAGTCTCCTTGTCGAACAAACAGAAGAAAACTAGCGAAATGACAAGCAGCAGCGAAATTACTAGCCATGGACGAACCAGCCATCGCATGCTAGGGAGTTGGCTTTACCCGTCCGTCGAGCAGCGGACTAGGATCGCGTCGCGACTGTTCTGGAACCCCGAGTGAGGATTGACGCTTATTTTCATTGCGAATCAATAGCTTAACCACAGTATCCGAAACAACTTCCTTGCGTATTCGATTCTCAAAGATCATGCGTTCAATTTCGTTGTCCAAATCGACAACTATCTGATCCACGTGCTCTTGGGCTACTGTATTGGCGTGAATTTCAGGCAATTGCCCGCCCGACTTGATGATTCGTCGCGCCAGAAAAGCCTTTTCTACTGTTCGAGCAACGGCTATTTCAGTTGCTAACCTCTCCACGAGAATGGACCTTTCAGTTTGCGGTAGCGCTCTAATGCTCTCGATCACCTGTCGTGTAATAGCAATTCCCGGAGCTGAGACCTTTGCTAAATCAGTTAATGTAGGGTTTGACGAGCTGTTCACTATGCTTCCAAGCTCAGTAGAGACTGTATCAACCTCCAGTTGAAGCGCTGGACCCAACCCATGGCCTGGCACTGTTTGCTTTGCGCAACCATCACAGGTGGTAACTTCGTGCTCTCCAACCACCGCTTTAGTCCATTCCGCTGCTTCGTCCGGAGACGCCCAGACTTCCGCAATGCGCTGGGAAGGAGCTGAAACTACCGTTCCAGTGGCGCTCGGCGACCGATTGAGCTCGACGTTGAAACCAGCCTTAGCTACGTCTCCTGTAAGTCGAATGGGATCTTGATTGACTCCTCCAGCTTGCCCACCAATCCACGGAAGTCCATTGGACCCATTGGAGGTCGCTACCGCTTCTTGGGCAGTGACTGGATCATTGCCACCAATACCCATCTGGACCTTCCAATCATTCCCCTTGGATAGAACAGCCAGATCCTCGTACGGGTTTTTGCTGTTCGCCAAGGAAGCCTCGATTTGTTCGCATGACTTCGTTGCAAGCTGTACTTGATATTCAGCTCGCACAAGTGCATTCTGAAACAAGTCGTATAGACCGGGATTGGCTCGTTGAAGGATTACAGCAGGCAGTGAGGCGATTGCCCCGGTTGCGGCGGTTGTCATGGCATTGAGCATGTTCTCGGCGCCGTCCTTAACCTCATTCAAAGTGTTCTTTACAGCCGCTACTGGATCTAGTTTCAAGCAGCTGTAGCCCAAACCCAATTGAGCTGAACCGCCCACGGATAGATTGGTAGCTGATGGGTTTGCTGGTGCTGAAACAGGTTTTGCACCTCCTATCTCGTAGTACAGCAAGTCCTCTTCCGGTGGAGCTTTGGGAGGATCAGCTGAGATAGCAGATACATGACAAATCAGTAGAGATAGAACTAATAGATATTTGTTTTTCATGGATATCCGTGCACGTCGTCAGATCCTAGAAACACTTGCCCGCGACGCGGACAGCACTTATAAGGACGCCAAAGTGACCATAGGTATGAATTCTTGGTGTCAACCTTTCCACCTCCCCAATCAGCCAACTGAAAAAGGTCGCTACTACCAAAAACCGAGCAATTCTTCTCTTCAACCGGATGAATCATTTGCCATTTGGCTGTTGCGGCATTGTTCTCTCGAAGTCGATAGGGAGGCCAAAGATTTACCCGTCCATGACCCATTCGCGTACGAATCCGCAAAGGGCCGCCGTTGACGGCAATATCAGCAGCGCGTTGAGCTACTACGGCGGCTCCTTTAGGCGGACTAGATTGTGTAATCCAGCCACTCCTAGGAAACACGGGTCCCCATGTATTGACCGGCCAATTCCCAACTTCTCGCACGCCTGGAGTCATGCTTGCCACGCGCAGCCCTTCGATAGACGGATTGCGCCATGCCAACAGGTCGAGCAGGGAAATGTAGTAGGGTTGAAGCGGTCGAGTGACCGAATTGCAGATATAGTCTGCACCTGGAAACTCTAAGTCGATCAATGGATGCCCAAACAGATCGGCTTCAAAGTACCTGAGATTCCTAGTGCGAGACAAGGAATCCATCGCCGGGTCGGTCCCATTGCCATCAATCCAGCGCTTCACTTCGTCCTCAAGTGAGGATTTGGCAACTTCAAAGGCACTCTTAACTAGGAGCTTCGTCTCCGACCACGGATGTGAGTCAATGTTGGGGTAGACGGAAACAACACTGTCAGGTCGGTAGTGCCCTACTTTGACAGAAATCCTGACTGAGCACCCAGAGAGATCGCAATTGAGCCAAAAACACTCGCCTATAACCTTCCATTTCAAGCACTTATCTAGCGCGCTTACGGTAGTTGCCAAGATTTTTTGAGTGCGTATGTCCGCAGTCGCGCAAGCACAGAAGAGAATCAGGCCAAATATCAGGAAAGTTCGTAACGTATTGGTAATTCTGAAATGCGCTAGAGATAGGTGTAGAGAACGAATCAATGTTGGAGCCACTCGTGATGACGTTGAGCAGCATGATGTTGATTGTCTTAAGCAACGGAATAGAAAATCGCTACCTAAAACGGAGAAATTTCTGCTGCTTCCATTTGTAGAACAACAATCGAATAGCACTGAACGAGTTCAGATCGTCAATTTGTTGCGACGCAACTCCGTTTCGATGGCGATTGATGGAATGTAGCGACTTCCTCGTGAGAGAGACTAAACATTGGCGGCCCAATAGAGCCAGAAGTGGCTAGGCGGACATTAAGCCTTCAAAACGGGGAGTGCTGCGTGGGCACTCCACAATGCCATGAAAGCGGGTGACAGAGCACTACTAGTCTCGGGCGTACAAGAATGTCTTAGAGTTCGGAACGAACGCGTGAATGCTGTCCCTTTACCAACCACGTTCACTTTTGGCGAATAACCCCAGTGTAGGTTGGTAGGACCATTGCGTCTGTAAAATAACAAGTAACAATGTCTCGCGCTACACTCCAAATAGCCTCGGATTTGCATCTTGAGTTCTACCAAGACGACTTTCCGCCCCATTCCGTCTACCAACCAGACATAGACCGAGACGTACTAGTTCTAGCAGGCGACATTGGTGTCGGTCTTGGAGCTCTAGAATTCGTACTGAGTGAGCTGGCGATTTCTCCAGTGGTCTACATACCGGGAAACCACGAATACTACACACGAACTGCACGTAGGGAGATCGACGCGAGCTGGCACGAGATAGGCCATTCCAACACATCATTCTTCTACTTGGTTGCAGAATCAGTAAACATTGATGGTTTACGCTTCTGGGGTGCGCCTTGGTACTCGGACCTCTGGGGCAAAACCGATCCTTGGTTGCACTTTGGGATCCAAAGAGGCGTTGCGGACTTCAATCCCTATCAGAAAGAGCCTTGGACCGTACGCAACCACCTTGATTCCCACATCAAGCAAACGCGGGTTCTATTGGATCACAGGCAACCTATTGATGTCGTTGTAACTCACTGGCCTCCAACGAAACAAGCTATACATCCAAAATATGCAAACGATGAACTTAATCCCTACTTTATTAACGATAGGGAGAACGTAGTGCGCGCTGTTTCACCCAAGGTTTGGATAAGTGGACATACTCACGAATCCTACGACTACTGGGTTGGTGAGACACGCTGTGTAGGCAATCCATCAGGCTACCCCAATGAGGACCAGCTATCGCCTCACTTTTGCCCGATTCGAACGGTCGATGTTTCATACTAGGGAGTGTTGGGCGTTGCAATGTTGCCTTGTGGTGTTCGCACGATGGTTTATGCACTCTTAATTGGCGAACTTGCTCTGCACAAACTCTGTATCCCGATTTATGACAAGTCGATCAGCTCGCAAATACCTTGACGGAACCTTTTAATTTGCGGAAGCTTGGTCTAGTGCGTTTTCAGCCCCAAAACGAGAAATGCCCCAAAAACCATTTGTTAGAGACATTTCATTTGACATAACAAGAGCTAGCCTTGAAGTGATCGACAGATTTTTGGAATATTTGCCTAAGGTTGAGAAGTCTCCTACTTTAGTCAAGCACACAATCCCTTTCCACAAGCACGTCGCCAATAGCAAGTTGAAGCAGTTAAGCATTGGTTAGCAGCGTAGTTTTTAAATTGAACGAATTCCAGGCAAGTAGGCCCAGAAAGGAGCTAGGTCAATCCTAAACTAGCGCTGGCTGTTTGGTTCGATAGTTTGTGAGGCTCGAAAAGCAAGTTGGCCATCGACTTCGATCAAACCTCTCCATGGTGGGTTCGCTGGCATGCAGTTGGACTCGGAGTAGACCTGAGTTGCAACAGTGGGTGAACTCTCTGGTTCTATGGTGCTCATGTCCCAGACGTCGAAGAATTCTTGGTAGGTTCCATTCAGTCGTTGCTCTTTCAAGCATTCCCTCCATTTGATGGGGTCCCATGGTTCACCTGGCTCCCTGCCACAAGCAGATGCGTCTCCGCGTATCCGATACGCTACAAGGTGGTTGCCATCGAATTTCATGGATCCGTGCCTGCCCATCTCTTCTTCCGTAGTGCCTTCTGGCAACACTGGCGCCAATCGAGCCAGTTTTGCGGCAGGATTTCCTGCATACGGAAAACTGAATACTGTGTCACCCGTTGCCGTGTCGAGTACCTTGTAGTCCCATCCACTAAACCCTAGCCACCTGCCATTCTGAGAAAGGGACAATAAGCCGCCAAACCATTCGACTCGTATCCGTCTGCTCCATAGATCCACAATTTCATCGGATGATGGGCCAAGCCGACGCTTGGTGACCTGCCAGACATCTCCAGACTCCTCTGCACTCAAATCCTCTGGCCAATCCACAAAATATCCCGTTTCGCTTGAAGTAAGCAACGCAGCCCAGTGGCCTTCGACTGTAATCCGTCGAGTACGCCCTTCTCCGACAGGATAAAAGTAGTAGATTCCCCTTCCCTTGGCATCGGCATGGCTAGGTATGAAAACAATTTCACTGCCTTCCTTTGAATACTGTGCCGCATGCTC
The DNA here is from genome assembly GCA_965205545.1 of Candidatus Azotimanducaceae bacterium. Classification (GTDB taxonomy): domain Bacteria; phylum Pseudomonadota; class Gammaproteobacteria; order Pseudomonadales; family Azotimanducaceae; genus Bin55. Next base: position 598,666 of record OZ242170.1, read on the forward strand.
CGATGAAAAAGCGCTCACCGGAGTCAACTTTGACCCTAGTTCATGCTCCACCTGCGTTCCGCGAACGATATTGTTCACTACTAGTCGCGAATGACCTCCCGGGGAAGGCTGGTGTAAAAAGAAAGTCGTTCCATCCGGAGCTACATCGAAGTCCCAGGCCTTGTTCGTCTCGTAGACTACGTGGTCGTCGTGGTAGATGCGCACCGGTTCGTCTGAATCCGGAGGCCGAAATACTCCAGAATTGCGACGCAATGCTCCAAATCCAAACACAACAGATCCGTCGGAACGTCGACCGATACGAGTGTGATTGGGATGGAAAGTTAGCTGTCCTCGCGTCAGAATTCCCGTGTTATCCAACACGGCGAATTCAGCTCCATCTTCAGTGGGCATCGTGACAACAGCAACGTCTCTCGCTGCTCCCTTGCCGGCAAGCATTCTGCATTCAACGTTGAGGATTACGAGGTCCGGAGCGAAATCCAGCAGCTCGTCGTCTTGACTCATCAACTCGGATCCATCACCTACTGAAGAGGTTTCGGTCGCAGACCGGGATGCATTGTCTGGCGCTGCGATGTCCTTAGATGGACTAGGGTTACCAGAGACTTCCGACTTGAAGTCGCTGGCATGAGATAGCTGCCACCAAACGACTGCAACTGCAACGAGGAACAAGACTAGTGTCCCGAAAGCCATGTAGTAGCCGAGGGACTGAACGCGTTGTTTGCGCTCCATTACTTCATCGGTGTATGGAAGTAAGAAAGTTGCTTCGTAAGCGATGGTAGCTCCATCCACTTTAGAACCCGATAATTGGGCGAAGTATGCCTCGCAAATGCAACTATGCGAAATTTGTAAGGCGATAGTCCCCGGGCCGTCAACTCACGTCGTGGGGGTCAACAGATGCACCTGGAGTTGCCCTATCGCCGGATCTACGAACTTGATTTGCAATCCACGCAAGTACACATAGCGATGGAATTACGGCGACGGAAGTGAAAACAAAGAACAACGCCCAATTCCCTCCCAATTTGTCAATCGTTAGACCACTCAACGCTCCTAAGACTATCCTCCCCGCATTTCCAAGAGATGCCAATGCTCCGTACTGGCCTGCCGCGTGAAGGTGGCTTACGTAAAAGGTAATGAATGCAACAAATGCCACAGTAGCAATAGACGATGTAATTCCGTCGACAACTACTGCAACTACAAACAACGTGAGATCCGGACCGGTCACCGCAATCCAAGCGAACATAAGGTTAGTGGCAGCCATGGCAATACCAGCGAAAAAAAGCATCTTGAATACTCCGATTCGCGGCATCAATGCCCCTGCAAAGAGTGAGAAGACAATGGTTATGGCCATCGTAATCAGTTTGGACACCGTGGCAATTTCGTTCTCTGTAAATCCCACTTCTCGATAGAAAATGTAGGCCATTCGTCCCAAAAACGCTTCGCCAAGTTTGAACAACAAAATAAAGAGAAGCAGACTCAGTGCAATTTCAAGCCCATGCCGTTTAAAGAAATCCTGAACCGTATCCAAATACTCCATGATGACGGTCAAATACCAGCGCCTGTTAATGGCACCCGAGGGGGTTGGAGGCTCTTCAAACCAAGCGAGAACTAGCAGAGAAACTGGCACTAGTATCAAGGCTGCAACCACATATGAGCTTCCCCATGTCTCCCCTCCTGACGACAGGTACAGCATTAGAGCAGCCGGCGCGGCCGCCCCCACGACCCAGCCGCACGTAGCCATTGCTGCACCTAAGCTAATCAATCCAGTCGCTTCTCGAGGAATAATGGTGATCCGATAAGCGTCAATCGCCAAGTCTTGGGTCGCAGATGAGAGTCCAATTCCTATCGCCAAAAGTGTAAAGACAACCATGGTTGATTGCGAAGGACCCGTCGCCGCCATAATTAAAGTCAATACAACTAAGAACACCTGACACACGAGAATCCAAGATCGTCGCTGGCCGATTTTCCCTAGCCAGCCAAACTTCACGGCGTCCAACATCGGAGCCCACAGAAAATTGATCGTATAGACAAGATAGACGAGCCCAAAAAGACCAATTTCGGTGCGTGAGAATCCGTGGCTCTTGAGCCATAGCGACAACGTTGAAGCACCGATGATCGACCAAGGATAGCCGCTGGCAAATCCGAGGATGAGTATGCGCCAGAGTCGAATGTCGCGCAGCAACTTCAGCGTTTCAATGAAACTTGGATTTGTCGGTTGTGCTTCCAACGGAGAATTCACGCTACTACCTCCATGTATGTAGCTCTAGGGGGTTGAGACTTAAGCCTGTCATTGCATTGGCCGTCGAACCACCATATCGTAGCAAGGAACGAGCAATTTGGTCAGAACAATCTCCTCAACTGCTGTTCAACTGGCAATCGTGGATGATTCCACGTGCCAATTGCCAATCGAGACGTCTGCGATACATGCCGTCCTTCCTGATACCTTTATAGCAGGTCATGAGAACATCTTTGGTTTTGTATCGAAACTCGGCAATTTTGCGGTTCCATCGATCAATTTCTAGCTTTGACTCAACATGAAGCTTGGTGATATGCCGACCCGAGCGTTTGACCCTGTAGTGAGCCAGTTCCTCCACTTCGCAGAACCGAATGGACGGACCAACCGTATTGTCCAGTGCTATGAGGCCAACATTTCCATTTCGTTCGTTGAACCTGATCGTGCATCCTTGTTTTCGTGGTTTGGGACGAAGTTGGATCAGTTCGTCGAGCCACCCTACTCTTTTGGATCTAGCCCATATAAGTGCGTCGGCGGTCTGTTCCGGACCAAACAAAGCAAGACAGGCTGGGTGTCCTGTGTCTCGGAACAATCTGCGAGGCAATGAAACGCAATGCTGCAATCGCTCATGGAAGACATCTGCGCGGAGGAACGACTCGGGAATAATCGCCGCGACCCAGTCGCAGTGTTCCAGACACTTGTCCAGGCAATGCTTGTACAAATTGTCGTAGAGCGTTGATGGAAACGGCAAACCGCGCTTTGTTGCACTGTTCCTTGCGAGCCACGGGGGATTCGTAATACAAACTCTATAGCCTCTTGGAAATGACTCCAGTGTGTCTCTCTGCTGTACGTCTGCCGAAGCCGGAACAATGTCAAATGAAGAAAATCGATTGCACAAGCCCATGTTTCTCAAGTGTTTTATGAGTCTGTTGCTTCCCGCAAAGGGTTCAAGAATTTCCTGTTGGCGTAGCTCTGCTTTCTGTGCCCAATCCAAAAACGCTGGATGAACGAATGGGTTTCCTACGGTGTAGAAGGCGCCTGTTAGTCTCTTTAATTCTTGCTCTGTGCAATGCTCTTGACGGGATTGCTGTCTTGCGGCTGCAGGTCCATATGCATTGATTGAGACCTCACTACGTGGCGCATGGCCTGACGGTGTAGGTGGGGCGTGATCCCGTAGCGAAATCCGAGAAGAAGGATTCAGTAAAACGCGGTTACCTCCCTGGTGCTTGATCGAACTTGTATCCAAGCTCTTCAGTGTCAACGAATTGCGAAGCGAATAGCGATGCGTTGCTGATTTGGACTCAGTCTGGGAACTAATCGACACAGTTTCTACAAGCTGTTTTTTGCAAGTCAAATCGAACTAGGCATTTTCTGGATCGTTCTGTTCTGGAGGATCCAGAAATACCTCATCCGCGGTGCAGCTTTCCAAGACATCCTGCATTGCGTCTCGTTCATCGGAATCTACAGACATCTTGTACTTTTTCTTCACTTGGATCACTGTGAAGACATACCAGCACTTGTTGTTGTCAGGAAGCCATTCCCCAGCATCCCTGGCTCCCTTCGAGCGGTTCACCGAAGGTGTCGAGAGAGTGAGATTCAATAAGTCATTGGCAAATGCGTAGCGTAATTCGGGCGAGGCTTTGCACAGCCCGCTGTCGTGAGCTTCCTTGCGAGCGACCATGTGTTCAACATCGACATCCGTCGCTTCGTCGTACCAGATGTTGTCGTAAGGAGAGTAGAAACCGCCCAAGGACTTCTCGATCACAAGATCGGAATCAGAACTGTATTGGTAATCGGAGCTCACCGAAGAATAGGATGGACAATCGTCTTCGGTGTATTCGTCTCGAACTTCCAGCCCCTTCCATGTTTCCGCGACTGCAGCAGTTGCCAGAAAGCATGCACAAATAAAGCCTAGGCCTACTTTCAAACTACGAGCTCAATTCGCTGGACATCAACAGCGTAGATTATGCCGGTTTGCATCGCTCGTGCTACGTGCCATTGCTTGTTGTTAAGGAGTGTGGACATGCCAAGTTCAATATCCTGGATTCAATCCCAAATTCCCGATCATTGGCTCACCTGTGGTCTATGTCAGTTGATCCCGCACACGGTCAGCTTTCAGGACATGGTCCATTAGAGAGGGAATGCCAGGCTCAAACAGCAAATCGCCTCCTTCGGACTCCCAGATGTAGCCTAAACCTTCGAGTTCCTCTGTGGTGTCTCGTACATTGGCACCGGCACTGCTCTCTTTGATCGTTTGTTTGATGTTCTCAATGGACAGCCTTCCCGATCGTGAGTTGTCAAATACCTTAGCAAGCGCTACTGCGACTGTAATTAGGTCAGCCCTCTCCAATTCGCGCATGCGGTCCGAGTACATGGCGTTGATGCTGCGCCCCCACACTTTGGACGCAATTGACAACACCCCAGCATCAACGAATTGCCCGTTCGATTCGTCTACGGCATCCCAAATGGCATATCCCACGCACTGAATAAAGTGCGGATAGCATTGTGTGAGTTCGATAAGCCGGCTTTCCTCGACTGAATTCAAGGAAACGTTGAAGTTGGCTTCCTCCAACGGCTGCAGCAATGCCGTTCGGGCAGATTCGGTATCAAGCCGCTCTAGCCTCATTAGACGAGCTCTACCTAGGTATGATGCACCAAAGTTTCTGATATGCGATGGAAGAGCTGGGGTGCCAGCCAGAACAAATGCAAAATTTGTTTCCCCATCTCTTGCCGCGTGCGCAATAGAAAGAATAGCGTTCAGGGTCTCTTGAGAGACTAGATGGGCTTCGTCAACCATCAGTAGTGTTGGCCTAGCCTTCATCTCGCTGAGACACAATTCTCTTGCCTCGCGAAGACTGGACTTGAACACCTCAGACGTCTCACGCCCCAAGTTCGTGCCAGTACCTCCAACTCCAATTTTTCCCCCCAACTTGGAGGTTCTTGTTGCCTGAGTCGGAATCGGCCTGCCAAGAAGGAAAGAGTGCAACTCTCTCGCATCAGGTACGTCGCTCGCCAACACTTTGATGGCTCTAACTCTGGAATCTTCGATCAGACGTTCAGCGACACGTTGAAGTAGCGATGTTTTGCCATTGCCTCGCGGCCCGTAGAGAATGATGTCCTGCGACACTCGCTCTTTGTCGGCGAGACGCCTCGTGAGTGCATCGATCTGTTGAAGCTCTAGATCGCGGCCCGCGAAAACTGGTGGCTGTAGTCCGTAGCCTGGCGTGTAAGGATTCTTGCTTGTCATACTAGGATGCGGTATTGTCTATTCGCCGCTGTGTTCGAGAGATCTACTACAAATTGACCCGCTGTCAGGCCTCCATCCAGTGTTTGTGTGAGATGCGGTCAACTTGCTCCATTGACATTGAATCGACGATGGTTCCATACTTGGTTGAGTTGGCGAATCGATTGACTTACGTGCTAAACAACGACGAATGGTTTCATTAAGGTCGCGAACATATGGATTCGCGACATTCGTTCATGGTGGCTATTCTTGGAATTACCACCAAATGTAACCCTTTGATTGGAGCGAATCGTAGACTTGCGTCATTCGTGTCTGTCCCCATGACCACTTGCCTATGGGCCTGACATCCATTGTATAACTCGATTCCTGCAGACGAAATGCCTTAAGCCAAGCAAATCGGCAGACCTCCACGCGCATGTACATCTATACCCTTAGAACATTTTCGAGAGGGACTAAACCACTCGTAACCATGTATCCTACTGACAATAATCTGTGAATACGCTGACCCTGCTGACAATTATGTCGTAATGACTAGTTAGGATGTCTATGACCTCCACAAAACCCGAACCGAGTTATGAAGCCAAATTCGCGAGGTCTACCCGCAAGCTGAAAGTCTTGTCGGTTGATCAAGCTCGCGAATTCGTGGAAAACGGCTATGTCGTCGTCAAATCCGCTTTTTCTCAAACGATCGCCGATCAAATATGCAACTACGCGTGGGACGAACTAAAGGAGAGTCATGGCATTTCAAAGGATGACCGTTCGACATGGCGTTCCCATCCCCACGGCTACATTCGCACAAACGGGCAGAAACTGCATATCAATCTTGCCGAGAACGCAAAAAGAGCATTGAGCGTACAAGCCGATGTCGCAGGAGGAATAAACAGATTGCCCCAAGATGGTAAACACCTAGCGTTAACAGGGGGCGTTATCACGAATTTTGGTGTTGAAGACCATGGCGAGTGGCGACCGCCCGGACGACATCAAGGCGGTTGGCACAAAGATGGCTGGCACTTTCGCCACTTTCTCGATTCGCCCGAACAGGGCTTGCTGACCGTACCCATCTATACACAGGTATTGAAAGAAAGTGGCGGGACCTTTCTCGCCAGAGACTCCATAGCTCCCGTTGCTAGGCTCCTGGCCAAGTATCCAACAGGTTTCCACGCAGACAGCGTTCAAGGTGCAGGCTACCTCATCCCATACCTGATCGACCAGTGCTCCGACTTTGTCGAACTGACGGGGGAGCCTGGCGACTTGGCCATCCTGCACCCGTTCATATTGCACCGTAGAAGCATCAATCCTACAGACCGGCCGAGATTCATCGCGAATCTCGCCATCGTGCTAAAGGAACCTATGGATTTTTATCGTGGACCAAATGACCACTATTCGCTTGTTGAGCTTGCAGTTCTCCGAGCGCTAAGCAAGTCTAGCCTTGGTTACGCTCCTGCGAATCCCCGTGAAGCCTTCGTGCCACTTCCGTTTCGCAACGAGGAGGAGACAAAGCTGCGGCACAAGCAATTGACAATCGAAATGCAGCAAATGGCTTCGGAAGGGATCTTGACTCCAGAATGGGGGCGCCGCTTTGGCTACATGTCAAACGCGCCAGGAGACTAAATGGAACTGGCAGCAGGACTAGCGTTACGTAGGCTGGGCCATTGGGCTAGTGTGAACCGAAGGTTTTCTAAACACATAACGTAAGAGTATTAGTGTTGAGGAAAGTTGGCAATTGAAAATAATTCCTTGATATGTAACGCCATCCGAGTATTGTCTATGGTGCTCGATTGATGGGATTGTGGCGAGTGATTCGTTGACTACAAATCAGGAGTTATAAGAGACTTAAACGATGAGACGCTCACCAATTGATTAGCGCACGCCGACTGATCGTAGCATTCGCGTGTAGCGTCTTCGCCTGGATCAGCATTGTGCAACAAGAAACTGCTCATGCTCGAATGATTCGGTATGTAGTTCCTCCAGAAGAGATCCAATACTATCCCGAATCGGAGAAGCAACGAAGTGCGCGGGAATTGCTGGAGCGAGTTTGCTTGCCGGTCACACCTCCAGACAAACTCTCGCCTGAATGTTTGACAGCTCTCTCGGACTACTTCATGGACGAACCGATATGGCGCTACAGTTGGCTCTACAACTATAGTGGCTCAACTGGATTTGACCGCGCGCGTTCGCGCATTAATCCTCGAGCCTCAAATCTGCCCTATGGATATGACGACTATGCAATGGACAATGTTCCTCTTTGGAGAGACATCTTGGACGGCCGTCTAGAGGAGCGCAAGTTTGAGGTGAAGCAAACCGTGGCCGATCCTGCATGCAATGAACTCGCACGTTTTGGTAGTGAGGGTGGAATTGAACGACACATGGCCGCACAATGCGCGGCGCGGGAGATGTACAAATACGCGACCTATTTAGATGCCTGTGTAACAGCTATGGATCGTGTAAGACTCCTTGAGAGTCCCACTGGCGACCGCAATCATTCAGAATTGAACGGCTTTCAGATGAGCTTGGCAATGATAGAACAACACATCACGAACGAATCGGACCGCAATTTGGCCACGCGTCGATTGGAGAAGGGATACCTGCACTCCAAGTGGATCATCGACCAATGTGCCGGCAATATCGACGGGGTGTCGTCATGGATAGGATCCAATGAAAACGAGCTCTTCTTGAAAGCCTGGCCTGCACACAACTATGCGTTGAGAATTGCAGCGAGAACGGGCGATGAATGGGCAATTCGAAGCTATCCACTGAAAATCGGCGATGGCGATCAGTTCAAGCGAGAACTGATGGATCAGTATCCGCTCTTAATGCATCGCTACCTAGGCAATTCCAGGCTCTTGCATTCCTCAGTTGATCGTCGAAGACATCAAGCCCAAGCATACGTCCTGTTGGAGAAACTTGCGGGTACCGAAGTCGCTAAGGGGGAGATTGACATCGAGGATTTGCAAGAGGAACTCGCCTACGTCCAAGGCGGAGGCGAGCTTGCGATGCCACAGTCAGCGCAGGAACAATTCAAGGAGAGTTTGGAAATCCAAAAGGCAATGTCCGAAGGCAACGAAATCAACCAAGAATTTCTCGACGAGTTGAAGAACATCACTAACTAATTCCCCATAGATGCAATCCTGGCTGGGATTGCGTACACTCTTTTTGAAAATAACAAGAGACTGGAAGGCTGTGTTCGGTCTTGTTGCGGATAGCGTCTCATGTCTTGGTTTTGTTATTGAAAGTACTGAGCGGACAAATGAACATGCGGAGATTACCGTTACTAATCTACGCATATCTTGCGGAGAATAAACATGACCTACCTGTGTGAACAAGCGTAGCGGCCAAGAATGACATCGAACACAGAGACGCAGGCAAGCCATATGCAACGACAACTCGCGAACAAAGACACATGCACGGCCAAATGGAGGTGTCAGGGATTGATGTCGAGAATAGAGAGCGGCTAACGTTACTAATGACAGACGTCGTAAATTCCACCGCGATGGAAGGTGAATACCTCGACTCCGATCCAGCCCATTTGTCCATACGCAGTCGGCTTTGAAGGAAAGCTTACGAGTTCGACATAGACGCAGATTGGCAAGTGCTCTCAGGACACAGCAACACTGAACATAAGCTACTTATTCCAACAATGTGGTTTGAAAAAATCTGGAAAGTAGTCGCAGAACGGTCTACTTCCGAAAATTCTCCAATTCGAAGCTGCCGCTGCGCATGAGAATCCATATCTCGTCCATATAATTCCCTGTAATTTCAGAACAATTTGGCGATTCGGATGTACCAGAAACTGGGGTTGATCGGATTGGTGTGTCTTGCGTGGACGTTGGTTGGATGCAGCGCAGGTTCTTCCAAGACATACACAATTACGGGCGAGTTCATTGCGATAGAAATTGAAGAGGAAGAACCCGAATATTCAGAAGACCAGGCTATCGACGCGGGGGCTTCGGAAACCGACGGCGACGATTCCATTGATGACTCAGAGCAAGCGGAGATAGTGGACTGGTCGACTGCAACGGTAGTTGTTAGCTACGATTCCACTAACGCTTCGGGTGGAACGGAGAAAGTTGAACTTGATTCTGGCAGTTTTGTGGATGGTGAACTCTCTTTCACTGGTGAAATTGACGGAGCAATCGAAGTGGAAATCACGGCTCATCTAGACGACGAGTCTCTGTCTGCGACTGCGTGGATTACACCTGGCGGCGGAGACATTCGTTTTACGTTGGTTGACTATCCAGATGACTTTCTGTACCCAGATGACCACCTTGTGCTTGTTGGCGCTTCTCGTCGTAGCCGCAATGAAGGTACGAAGTTCACGTTCAAAGGCGACTTTAACGACCTCGATACCGATTTGTCAGATGCCACTGTCACGATTACGGGTACGGTCTTCGAGGACGGCGAGGCCGTTAGCAAAACCTTCGGCAGAGTCATGCCAAAAGACGGCAATTTCTTGATCGAAAGCGATATAAACGAACCTTCCGTCGTTTCATTTAGGATGTTTGGACAGAACGCCTTGTCGCGCGGCAAGGCCATTGTCGAACCCGGCTCCACAATCACCCTATCATGGCGAGAATCCGCCGGTGAGTTGATTCCAATCGCCGACTCCGGTCTTCATGTTGCACTCGTGGAGAGCTGGCAAAGGACCGAGGAATACTTGGCGACGATGGACGCATACCCGCTCGCGATCGAGGCATGGGCGGAAAGTTTCGCCGTAAGTGAGGATAGCGACGAAACGGAAAACAGCGACGCCGAACCTTTAGAGCAAGATGAATCGGAAAGTGTGGAAGCACAAGAGATTAAATCGGCAACGGCCTCTGAACAATCTAATCCTTTAGTGGCGGAAGTTACTGAACCGTCGCAAACTGCTACTACGGCAGAGGGATGCGAACACGTTGAAGTAGATGAAGGAGCGTCTCAGACTGTCTTTGACATGATGAACAATCAGGATGGGCCCGAATACATGTTGGTGCAGCAGAAGATGGACGAGATGCGAAGAGACGCATTGAAGGAAATCGCCAATATTGCAGAAGATCCACTCCACATACTTCTGGCAATGGAGCTTGGGGCTTACAGTTCACGCTCCGTTGATCGATCTGATGCATTTCCCATTTATGACAAGCTGGCGGATGAATTAGATTCAGATTTAGTAGCGCGCCGAGTTACACCACGTCGGGAGGATCTGCATCGCTACATCGAAACCGAAGAAAACGACAGAACTTTGGTCCAGGGACAGAAAGCGCCGGAGTTCAGCCTAGCCAACCTGGAAGGCGATGAAATTGCTCTCTACGACGTGCTCGCCGCAAGCGAAATCGTGCTCATTGATTTTTGGGCGTCTTGGTGTGGACCTTGCATAGCGACCTTCCCTGATCTGAAGCGAATGTACTCTACGTACAACGACGACGGATTCGAAATCGTAGCGATATCGATCGATAGCACGTTTGCAGCCTGGGAGGAAGGATCAGAAAAGCACGAACTTCCGTGGATCAATCTTGGCGAAATTGAGGGTTGGGACGGATCAATCGCAGGTTCCTATGGCGTGCAAGCCATTCCCAAAGGCTACTTGGTCGATTCGGATGGATGTATTCTCGAGAAGGACATCGACACGGAAGCATTGGAGGAACTCCTAGTGTCGCGGTATGGCTCAGCTCTCGAGTCTGAACAGCCCGACGCGAACGGGAATCCGGAATTGCCCGATCCACCTAGCGACGACATTGGAGGCTAGTTGGCTGGCCTACCGCTGGCAAACTGCGTGTGGACACTGTCACTTGGCACTTAGAGATTCTAAACTCCGATTTGAAATTCAAGTGGTAGGTCCACTAACCCGTGGCAACTTCAAAGTGCCTGAATGTGTAGATCAGTCGTTGAAATGATTGCGCCAAATAGAACCTCTGGGAAATACAGTTGTATATGTGACCATGCCCGACTCAAAATAGCTGCTCAATAAGCAGGCCGCCCCTGAGTTATGCGTTTAGCTACCTCATATGCCGCCTCAACCTCAGAACACTCCAACTGATCCATGATTTGCTTGCGTTGGGCCTTCTCGTGCTTCTCGCTCATTGCTAGAGCGAGCGAAAGGGCCGGCGGCACATTCCGAAACAATGTCTCGATCTTGTCGGACAAAACGACACCCTCGACGAACTTACCGGGTTCTTTGCGGGCTGACAGCAACAGCAATCGCTGGTCGTCCGACAGTTCGCGGAATCGGGCAATCTGATCTATCTCCTCCTTCGGCATTACCAAGCACATCCACCACTCCATCATGTTGAGCATTCGTCGGCTTGCATCGGGGAAGTCGGCCAGGTTCTGTGTCGCAATCCAAAACCACGCGCCTAGTTTGCGCCACATCTTGGTTATCTTCACTACGTAGTTGGCGAGAAGTGGATGGGTCGTGATCAAATGTCCCTCGTCGGTTACTACCAGTGTAGGACGGTCCGAGTGTTGATTTTTCTCGACCAAGTCATTGATGTGGCTCATCATGGAGAGGTACGCTACAGTTAGCTGGTCCTCGTAGCCCTCGCGAGCCAGCAGCCCCATTTCCAAAATTGTCACATCGACGTCCGGCCATGGTGAGCCGGGCCTATTGAATAGCCGTCCCGCGACCCCAGAACAGAACAACGCCATGGAGTCAGCCATCTCTCCGGCTCGCACACGACGTGTTTCCGCGGCATTTGAATCTCGTGAATGAACTCTCAATGCATTGACAACATCGTCGATCAAAACGTCACTGCGCGCTTCCTGTTCTACTTTTTTTGCTGCTTCGAGAATGCTATTGCGAATCAACAGCCTGTCGGACCTAGATACTCGATCGTCCTCGTTGGAATCTCCTCCTGTGATCATGACCCGAGCAACAATCTCCATCTCTCCAAGTCGGTCGCGAGCGGAGTCCTCGGTGCCCTCCTCTCTACTCGCACCGACGACGTCTTCGTGCAGCAAATCGATGGCGTCGGCAAATGGCGGTAGCGATACATCCGAGTCTGCGCTCAGAGTGACTTGATTGACTGACAAGTCGTGGGCAGCGAAATGTTGGCCAAGCAACGTGAACGAACCACCCGCTTCTATCACGAAGACACGAGGACGGTGCCGCGCGACCATCTGTTGCAAAAGGTACACCAGCAAGGCCGACTTGCCTGCTCCTGTTGGACCCAGTATGAGCATGTGAGCGTTCTTCTTTCGGTCATCCGGATGAAGCGGGTCGAAATCGATGGGCTCGGCACCGCGATTGAAGAACACCATCCCCGCATGGCCTGTTCCTCGGTTTCGGCCATATATTGGTAGCAAGTTCGCGGCGTGTCGGGAAAATACAAGCCTCGATCGTCTGCGAATGGAGTCCAGTTGCGGATCGTACGCCATGGGAAGATTGCGAAGGTAGCTATCTAAGGGAAACAGGTCGCTTTCTCGTGCAATGGATTGAATGCCATTTGAAAGAAGCAACGCGTGCGTGCTGGTGATGTTCTTGCGCAACTCCTGGAGCGATTCCCCGCGAACGAAGAATCCCAAAGACATGGGAAACAGTTTGTTTCCACGCGCAATTTGCCGTTCGACAGCGTCTGCATCCTCGCGAGTAAGTTCCGCTTCCGCCGTGTCGCCAACAGCCGCTCGCCGAATTCGACCAATTTGATTGCGTACCGAAGCCTGAGATCTAGCGGTGATGGTCATTGACATGATCGTGTGTTCCGGCATCTGATCGAATACAGCAAACGTATTGGTTCCGTTGAAACGTTCGGCCGTGAAGGCTCCGATGGATGGAATCTGCCTTAGAGTTTGCATCGAGATGTAGGCATGTGGCTTGCCGTCGAACCACCAAACGCCCTCTTCCGCATCTGAGATCGGCATGCCTAGCACCAGACTCTCTGCGATGTCGTGACCATAGGGAAGATTCTCTGGCGCTACGCAAGGACACAGTTCATTCAGAGTGTCGGTGGTGGTCAAGCCTGTTTGAGGACTAGGATTGAACCAGGGAAACAGCCACCGATAGAGGTCCTTGTAGGTTCCACGGCTGACGGAGACTCCCGTGACTGCCAATGCCGCTTCTAATCTCGAGACGGCATCTTCGACCCTTGCCTCGGCTTCGGCCAAGTCGCCTTTCTTAATATCCTGCTGACTCCATTTCTGGTAGAGAAGCGCTCGCACATTGCGAATCTGGCCGCGCCATCGCGCACCAGTGACGGATTGGTCTTCGAACATCCCTCCAGGAGCACTGATTCTCTTCAAGTGCTCAACGACTTCGTCATGAAAGAACCTGCCGTATGTACTATCTCTAGCAGCTGGACTACCGTATTTCTCAAGCCGGTGCTCCAGAGAGCTCAGGTCATGTTCGTCTTGAACGAACAGTTGAAGCACCCATGGAGATGTCTCGTGCTCAGGTATGGCATCGGTGAGAGCTACCTGAATGGCATCGCGCAGGTCGGACATGTAGTTTTCGTCTCGAGCTTCCGTGCCAATCGGACGCAATTCCAGCAAGGCGGCGACGCTTACCCCATCTTCCAGCAAAAAGAGTTGAGAATCGGGCAAATATTCCACCCATGGCAGAAAATCGGTAAACGACGGTGGGCGCATATAGAGTCGACCGATATCGCTTTGCTTTACGGCGTCGTCTCGACGCCCGGGGTCATGTCTAAGGGACTTTTGGGGGTTGGTTTCCGTCGAATTTCGGTTAAGTGAGAAGAGTTTAAGAAGGTTCAGTTCGAGGACCCCCGAGAGTCCTGCTTTTCTCCAGGCAGTGCAAACTCAAAGCGCTCGTACATTGGAAAAGCCGTCCAATACCCAGGAATTGGAACTCGACTCTCGGTCGCAACGTGAGGAAACACATACATGATCAACATCGGATTTTCCAGTAGCGGGAACGTATCGTTTGCTTCTTGCGTCACCATCGAGGACAGATCCGAACTGTCTCGAACTTGAGGCAGTTCTCTATTAGTTGAGGTCCTAGCAAGGCTCTGCTCATAGTGGCCCTCATAGATCTCGATCATGGTTGGATCGTCAGTCGTGTTGCCGATATTGCTGTTGGCAACACACCCGCATAGACAGCTAGTCGATATCAAACACAAAAGAACTTGTTTGAGATTGATCATGGTCAAGTTTTCTTCCTTCTCGGTTGTAGTCGATTCGAATTTCTCGATCAATGTGGATTGCCACGGATTGCCCGGCGGCAACGTAGATGGCATCGAACTCCTGACTTGCGCGCTGCTCTAGCCAAGCTGCTGTCGCTTGGGTGCCTCCCACGAGAGTTTTTCCAAGGACGTACTTCCCCGCATCGCCCGTAATTAGAGAACGAGCGTTTCCTAATATGTCAGACGATTGCGTTGCCTCCAGGGCTGCGGCTGCATCCGCAGCGGCTTGCGATGCATTTAGCGTCGCTTGCTGAGCAAGAAACGCAACAGCGTTGCTCTTCCTCTCCCCCGAAATGCAGGGAACTCCAAACTCGTCGGAAATCCAGCCCAGGGACGACTGCGACGAAGAAGTACTGCCACCTCCAGCAGAAATGGTTTGGATGGTGCCGTCGTCGAATATGAACGTTGCTGACTCAAGGCGTCCGCTTACACATCCGAGGGTCCAGTCTCCAACTGCATAACCGCTCCAGACCATGCCTTGTATCCCTTCGATTGCTAGTCCGTTAGCAGCCAAATTCTCCACTCCAGTCAAGACTTTGAACGGCATAGGGTCGCGCAATTGTCCTTGTATGGGAACTCTGCCTATCAACGAGGTCATGGCAGTCGAACCGACCAGCGTGGCGTTCCTTGGAATCGTGATGACTGGCCTCAACTGAGTAGAGGCTGTGGGAGCACCAAATTCGCCTGATGCAATCGGCACATCCAACGGATTGATCCATAGGTACGAAGTTGCCACGTCAAAATTCTGATCCTGAGCCAGTCCATCCAATCCAATTCCCAGCGGAATGTCAGATCCGGACATCGAAAGTGAGAGGTCTTCTATCTGCTCGGCGAGAGCTTCAACTTGATCGTGCAACTGCGACACCTCACTCTCAGACCGTTTTCCAACGGCGCTCTGGCTTTGGTGGTATTCGGATATTTCAGACGCTATTCGATTGGCGAATTCGGTTTCCATGTCGCTCTTTGCCTCGTGCAAGTCAGCGTTGTCCTTGCGGAGAGCGTCGACTTCAGACAGCAGCTCGCTCACATTTGCAGTCAACGTCTTGATCGTGTCGGCGGGCGAATCGGCATCCGGTTCAGGAGACACCGGCACTTGCGGCAAGAGAGTTGGACTTGCCTCGTCCGATCCGCAGGAGTTTAGAAGCACGAAGAACAATGCCAGCAAGGTGACCACAGCAACAATAGGAAGCAGCTTGTTGTTGATGTTCCAAGGCATGGCTACTGATCCAATGCCTGTGTGAATGGACTACGCGAAATCAAGTACACGACGGTTTTTTCTGCACCGGATCCCTTAGGCAGCAATCGATAGTGATGAAACGTCGCTGCAAGCCACTGACCACGCAGGTCTTTGGGATGCAATTCAACGGCCGTTTCGCTTTCGTTGACTACCTTCACGGCGCTTAGATGAAGTCCATTGGTGGTCTTCCAAGTCGCGTAGGGCTGCGTAGTAACTGGCAGGCCTCGCAGCAGTCCCGCGGAAGACTTGGGTAGAGCCGTCCTTGTCAAGCCTTTTGGCGTTTTCACCAATCGTGCCGGCGCGTATGCGTATTGGGCAGCGAATCTCGTGAGACTGGCGTAGTTCAGCTCCGCCGCAGCTTCAGATTGCGGTTTGGCGGAACCAGATGTACGTACATATACATTCTCTCCTCCTGCCCGCCTTGTGCTCGCCTCAATGTCGAAGACGATCATTGAACCGTCTGCTTTCGACCGCATAAGCACTCTCTGGCGAGCGAATGGCTTCAAAGCCTTCAAATAGACGGTATCGCCAATGGATTGCACGCGAACCGCATCGCGAAGGTTTGCTGGAAGTCCCACAGACATGGCTTGGGCAAAGTGCACCATGCGTTCTTCGCCAACTTCGAGGTTTAGTGGCAATGGAGTTTTGTCCCACACTAATTCTGTGGTTGAGGCCGAGACGGACGATGTTAGAAGTACGGCTAATGAAACGAGTTTACACCTCCAACTCGGCCTCATGTTTTTCTTTGATTTCAGTAATTTAGTTTGTTGTTTCATTGTTTTCGGAATTCTCCTCTGCGTCCGGATTGAGTTCCTGCGGCAATAGACGACGCGGCCCCTCCGCAGAGAAACCGTCGAGCGCAAGTCTCCAGGGATTGGATTCGGGGTCCACGGCGTAGCGAACGACCCGAATCGGATAGCGAATGAATGTCCTCTTAATTGCCATTCCCTTTACGGATTCGTGAAGTTCCATGTCCAGCCATACTACCCACGTGCCCTGCCCCAGAACATCAACTCGCATTTCGCTATAGCCATGTCCTACGCGCTCCTGCATGCCCCTCACTCGGTTAATGAGTTCGCCTCGTCTACCCTTTAGCTCTACCTCCTTCTGCAACTCGCTTTGGTACTTTGGAGTGAGGTAAGGTGCTAGGCTGTAGATTGCCTTGCCGTAGTCGTTTGCGCCGTTCTCGGGCCAGCGATTCAGTTGCTGAAAAATGTAGAAGGCAAATGAGTAGATGTTTGCAGGGCTTGGCTCGTCTGGCTTGACTGCTGCGCCAGACCGAAGATCTGGGGGGATGTGGACAACGATATTGTCTGGTGCGCGCAGCAGGCAGAACCCCAGCACCAGAATTGTTGCGACTTCAATTCCGATCACAATCCATAGCGTTCTCAAGTGCGCGCGGACGTTATCGATTTCGTGGCGATACCTACGCATTGTCTGTTCTGCCTAGATCCCACGGTCCCGATCGAATTACAAAGGGACTCCGCACGAGCTTGCGTTCTGCGAGCACAATTCGAAAACGCTGCTGGTAGTAGCCATCGGGACGACCCGATTTGAGCTTTTGAAAGACGCCCGCGCCCAGAACAACTGAACCCACAACACAAACTCCGGTTGCACCCAGTCCCATGGCAATAGCTCCGAAAACAAGCCCAACAATGAGGCAAACAGGAAGCCAGAACGCCGTGGCCACTACCACTATCACTAGCAGCTCCGACGTGGAACACCCCTTGAAAATGGAGGGTTCCTCGTTCATGCGGTCTGCAACCCGCTCCTCGTTTGTGTGTTCCATGGCCTAGAAAATGCCGGCAGCTTCAGTGAGGAGATAGCTAGCGAAGATCAATACGACTGCCCCTACTACCGCTAAGACGCCAACTTCAGCCCACTCGGCCTTTCCCTGTCGCGCCTCATTGAATTTGGCAAATCCCAC
Organism: Candidatus Azotimanducaceae bacterium; assembly: GCA_965205545.1. Taxonomy (GTDB): domain Bacteria; phylum Pseudomonadota; class Gammaproteobacteria; order Pseudomonadales; family Azotimanducaceae; genus Bin55. The sequence continues at coordinate 616,411 of OZ242170.1, forward strand.
ATACGCCACCCAGAGAAATCCGACGGCAGCAATTGCAAGTCCCAGCACAAGGCTTCCGTCCTTGATGTAACCGGAAATCAAGGCAATCCAATCGCCGTCGGTGGGTGCAGTGCTAGGAGCGACAGCAGTGGGAAGGTCTGCCCGCAGTAGATCGAAGATGCGAACATACATCTTCAAGGAAACATTTAGAAGAATGTCCATATTTGGTTTACCTCAGAAGAAATTTGCGTGTAAATTCATACATTTGCTAGCGCACGTAGTAGCCAAGAATCAAGAGAACAATCGCGGCGCGGACTACCTGCCACAACAGGTCATACATTTCGATGTCGCCTACTCTCCATGCTCTGAAGGCTCCAATTGCGACCCAGGAGACCCAGATCGTCGCCAAGACAGCGATGGTTCCAGCTATAGCAAACAGAAGCATGTCAGCAGACATACCGGAGCCGGCGCGAAAAGCTGCTTCCTGGGCGCCGCTCACTGTCGGTAGTCCCCCTGTAAAGGATCAAATGTTCGCGGCTCCGTGGACGGACCATCCAAATGGTCCTGAATTCCATCCTTGACGAGTTTCAGGTCTCTACTGAGCCAGTCGTAACGGAACCGAATGCGTTCCGAGGGATTGGCTTCGCGTTCGGCTTTGTCAATGAGCTTGTCGAGCTGATTGAGCTCCTTGACTATCTGCTGGAGCGCTTTGTGTTCGGCAACGGTGTCCGCGTGGTACACGGGCGCGCAGATCGCGCAAACCATAGCGAGGAAGAGGATTCGTACTTTTCTCATTCGCATGCGTCGTTGATTTGAAAACGGCGCGAATGATGGGCGCAACACCTACATGTGTGAACCCAATTTCAATTCGTATGATGTAGAGAATTACTATTCATTTATACAGTAATTGGATGCAAGGGTACAAGTCTTGCAATCTTGATCGACTGTGTGCACGTGAGGTTAACCAACGGGCATTACATACTCTTTCACGAACTGCGTGAATTTCTCACTCAGAGAGATTTCCTTCAATTGCCCAAGTGGTTCAGTCAATGTCCCACCCAAGACTAGAATCGGTGCCGTGCTAGCGCATTCCTTTATTGTTGAGTGCGACATCCAACTGTCTGGAATTCCCTCAGCTGGGCAGAGAGCGGTTCTATGCGCCCACCCTTTCGAAACACGGCGTCTCATATCGAGGGGCACTCCATGGAGCTAGGATGCAGGGACTTCAATTACATGGTGAGGCTGGTATAGAAGATGGACAACGCTGGAAATCAGCGAGACTATTCAACCGAATCGGATGACGCGTCCTCTAGGTAGGTGGTCAAGAGCTCATGTTGCTCTGTCGTCAGTTTGGTTCTTGGTGAGTATTCGGCTCTTGACAGGACCTCTCTCGCAACTGCCGCCCGTGTTCCATCTGTTGGAAATGTCGAAATTGCGTTGAGAAGCTCTTCAATATCAACCTCCATCCAACGCAACGCCAAGCCCTTGAAGAAGTCCGTCCGCTCGCTGTCAGACACGTGTTGAGCTAGATCGACCGCCTCGTCTCCCCTGCCATTTCTTACGAGTCCCGGTCCTATACTGATGGAGGCGGAAAGTCTAGCCGACACGCGCACACGTTGAAGCATGTCCAGCGCAGCGTCCATTTTTCCGTGTGCAACTAGAGCGTCGATCACATGAGTCTCCGCGCCGGACGGATCGGCCTCGCTAAGTTCTTCTGCAAGCGCAAGCTGCAAGGCTTTCTCTGCATCGGCAAGAGCGTATTGCGTTAGCACTCTCTGCATCAAGCGAGACCTTCTCGAGTCAGCTTCCTGGGCATTCTCATCCACCCATTGCTTCGCTGCGGAGATGTCTCTCTTCGCCCATTCCTCGACCAAGCTGAATTCAGTGAGCAAGTCAACAGATCCCACAATGGGTTTCAAGCGCCTCAAGGCTTCGGCAGCTTTCTCAGGGTCGCTTCGAGCCAGTCCGGGCACCGCCATTCCCACGGCCGTTCTCCACATGGACCGCGGCAAAGACTCCACGTTCCGCAGCAAGCCAGAAGGGTCTTTCTGCGCCCAGCCGTACATTACGTTGCTTGTAGAAATTCTCCGCGTCGTGCCGTGCGCAACTCGAGAGGTGGCTTGGAGAGCCTGATCAGGACTTTCTTTTGCCCACTGGCCCAGCAGTCTTGGAGCAATGGCTTTTTGCTTTGCAAGCGACATACCCATCACGAATTGGAACGCACCGCTGAAATCGTTCGCCGTTACTGAACTCAGCACCTGCTCGAACAAACCGACGTCGGTGTAATGCAGACTGTCGAAGAGAATATTCAATACTTCGAAACCGGTCTCTTCCACCCATTCCAGAGCGATTTGACTCAGCAATTCGCTTTGTCCTGCGTCGGGAACGCCGTCATTGACTACCAGATCCCATGCCAACCGCGGTTCGTTCAGCAATCCCTTCGCCAAAATCTCTTGAGCTTGTTTCGACACCAAGGCTTCCAGGCCGAGGGGCTGAGCGATGTTCAGCACGTCTTCTTCCGAGAGGTCGTCACGTTCTGCGAGAATAGCTTCCACCGCAGTCTCCCTGAACCAACCGCTCAGACCGTTTGCGGCAAGAAATGCTTGCTCAAGGTCTACGACGGACCACTCGCCGAACACAATGGCGAGCAGTATTCCCCAACGAGAGCTGGGAAATCGCCAGATCTCGTCAATGGCCTGCTGGGGATTCTCTCTGGCGAGTTGCCCGATCAGCAATTCCTGCATCACATGAGTACTGGTGCCATCACCATCATCAGCAACTTGTCTCAAACGATCAAGCAGATCCTCCTGATTGAGATTGCTGGAGCCATGAAGGAAGTCGTCTATTTCTTGCACGCCGTCTGATGCAGATTCGTCCATGCTGGAGACGCTTCTGCCTTCCCGATAGCTTCCGATACCCGATCTTTCTCGTTCGCCGAAGAGAGCGGCAATAAGAAAAAAGTAGGCTATGCAGGTTATGGTTGCGCCCAAAACCAGACCCAGAGCAAAACGCTTGAAGCCGTTGGGCTTTTTCTCGGCGATCACTATTGGTTAGTCCGCGTCTCTTGGTTCAACGACATTCAAATGGAAGTTCGCTTCCCAGTCTGAGAATCATTCTGCGCCGCCAGCGTCCAGGAAAGTTCTTGCATACTCGGTTTGTTCCATCGAAAGGTGTGGAATGTACCTTTGCATGTCCAATGTCGCCCTCGCAACCGCTTTCCGCACTCCTTCGCTTGGCAGGCTCTCAAGATTGTCAATCAGGTGATACGGACTTAAGGACAGCCATCGAGCAGTGATTCTCGCGAAGTAGTTTTCCTGATCGGCTTCGCTCAGCTCTTGGGCGAGTGTGATGGCTTCGTCAGGCTGGCCGAACTCGATAAAGGCCATGCCCAACGAAGCGAACGAACCCACTCTCATCGGTTCTCGCACTTCATCTAGCATCGCCCGGGCAGTATCGAGCCGACCGCTGGATGCCAATCCTTGAACCACCCACATGTCCGTCGTCACGAAGCTCGAAGACTCGTCATAGGGATGTGCCCGAGCTACTTGCATGGCCTCATCGGGATCGACAAGCGCGAGAGTCGGCAAGACAATGCCCAGCAGGGAACCGCGCAAGCCGGATTCCTCAGGAGCAAACTCAAGTGTCCACGCTGTGGCAGCCGCAGGATCTCTTAAAGCCCAAGCTCTTACCAATTCGATCGACGGTCGTTCAACAGACTCCTCACGAGACTTCATATCCTGCAAGTGAAGCCTTGCTTCGTCTATTAAACCGGTGCGGGCCAACTGCCATATTGCCGTTACAATTGCCGATTCCCTGTATTCCTGGGGAAAGAGCCGCGCATTCTCAAACAGGTCCGCCGGATGGACGCGACCCCATGCTTCGATCAATCGACTGTAGCTCAGGCCGCGTAGATATCCATGATTGAGACCCGATATGGCCTGCAGCACCTCGTGAGGATCGCTCTCGGTCCACGCGGCTAGAACGACCGGTGCAGCCTGCTGCTGCAATTCGACTGGACTACTCAAGACGCCTTCCCAAACCGCCTGGGGATTGTGTCTGGCAATGTCCGCAAACAGACCCTCAAGGATCGTTGTCTTAGCCCGAAAGGTGCTATGGATATCGGAGAATAGCGGCAGAATCCCGTCGATCCCATTTCGCTGTATCCAAGTGCGAAAGAGACGCTTGAGAAGGGCAAGCTGCTGACCCTCATCCAAATCAGAGCTTGCGACCATATCGATGGCTCGGATCGGTCGCCCCATTGATCGCATCACCTGCGACTCGAGGATGAGATGGCTAGCAATGCGTTCCACATTGTGATCCCGGGCAATCTTCATCAGATCGGAATCCGAGAGGTCTGCGCGCTCCGACATCACTGCTTGCACTGCAACCTCCGCGTAGGGAGATCCCATCGCTTGGGCTCGGCGCAATGCCCTTCGCATGTCCGAGCGCGACCACTCTCTGAACACAACCGTCAAGAGTTTCTGCTGCCCATGAATGGGCATGCGCGATACTTGCCTCAACGCTCTCGCGGGATCAATTCCCGCAAGTTCCCTAAACATCTGCGCTTGCACTACCCGAAGCTTGGGCGAGGCTTCTAGGCTAGTGGATGCTGAGATTAGTTGTACAAGTTGCTTGGCGTCCAGCTCGAAAAGCAGAGACTGCACTGCTCTTCGACGTTTAATGGGACTCTGAATTTCGAGGATTGCTTGCAGTTGCTCTTCTTGCGAGGGGTCGCTAGAAGCAATGGAGTCCGACCAGGTCGCGGCATTTTCGCCCCCTGACCTCTGACTCTCGCCCAAGTCACTCGTCAACTCCACAAATCCGATGCACAACACGCTGCAAAGAATTCCGCCGGACACAATTCCCGCGAGGAATCTAATGTCCAAGACTAAGTGTCTACTGAACATAAGAATATTCGTCTAGAGTTGACGAAATCTAGCTCTCTGTGTCCAAGTCCACAATTTCGATGGTGCTTCCCGCTCCCACTACGAGAGTCTTGCTGTCGCTGGATATGTCAAAATCATGAATCGGTCCTTCAAACTCAAATTCATGTATCTGCTCGCCAGAGCCCAATTGATGAGCAACTAGCCTCTTGGCGTCCTTGCTCGACCTCAAAAAAACCAAGCTGTCGTCGGGAGAAATCATCAGCTTGTCCACTACTCCCGTATGCTGGACAATCGTTGCGGGAGCTTCCAGACGCCACTGAAGTACTTTGGCAGTTCCATCGCGAAACCCCAACGCAATTACGTCTCCATTCGACGAAGCGTCCACCGATGCAATCCCATTGGTCTCGCTTTCAATCCAGTCTCTAATGACGTCTCCCGAAGTGAAATCTACAAGAATGACCCTTCCAATGTGTTCGTCCACATCACCTTCTGCGTCTTCCTTATTCTTGTGCTGCGCCAGGCCGATTACCAATAGTGTCCCGTCACTAGACAATCCAACATTTGGAGAGTGTGATTCCGTGTAGTTCCACTCGCGGAAGGTTTTGCCAGTGTCGGACTCAATCTGCTGAACTTGTGCTTTGAATTGGTGCATTTCTGATGACGCTCTAACGAGATACCTTCCGTCGTTGGAAAACTCCAACGATTGGGTCACGTCCAATCCTGCAACTGCAAAGCTACGTACTTTCCTGCATGTTGTTGCGTCGTAGAAGACAAACTCAGAGTGGAAGCCAACCAAGTCCATGAAGACATTGTTGTAACGATCTATCAGCAAGTTTTCGCCATCGGGCGTAAAGAGAGGTTCAATCGTCTCCCAGCTAGTGTTCCATCGACATTTTTCCTCTCTTGTGTCGACACGGCTTGTGGTTACGGAATAAGGGTAGTGTCGTGCAGCAATCTCCTCGGTGTTCGGGGCGATATTGACAAATATAGTCTTTGCATTGATTCTCTCAGGCAATCTAAGTCCGCATCCGTAAGCGCTCAAAAGAAGGGTCGCAAGCAGTAGACATGCTGCGAGTTTGGATGGGGCATAGAGGAAAGACTCTGATACTTGTCGTGGCATTGGTTTGAACCCGCTGGGCTTGGTCACATGTAGCTCTGGCGATGCCGATTTATGGAATTTTAGTGCTCCTGCTCGGACATGGCGCGAAAAACAGCAATATTCGACAGGCGGCCGAAATGGAGTTGGACGAGGCACAGCGAAACGTCTATTGGGTTTCCCGTGCCTGTCGAAACACGTGCCATTCAAAGTATCGCGACTCTTACTCTTGTCGTGGGCGAACAATTGCGACCCAGCCACAAGTGTCAAGCACCAAACCGATCCGTTCTTAATCATGGGATACATTCCCAATGCTCGAATCTCTCGATTCGGTTGAACAGGAGTGTCCTTCTCGTAATCGAACCATAGTCCAGATGAAGATGGACCGACCGGCAATTGACGCATCGCTAAATTACGGATCTCAATTTACGAAGTGAATTAAGGCATGTTCGGACAATAGCGCGCCACAGTGGAAAGCAGAGGACGACAGTAACTGGAAACGCTACAAGCGTAGCACCCAGTAATAGCGACCAATCGGGTTCCCTTATGAGCGTTCTGACTAAACTGATATTCAAACTTAGAGCTAAGAACCCATACATGACAGAGAGCACCAATGGTTTTCCCCAAAGCGATTCAACGGACTTCGTCCAGACATGGTCCAATTTCCGAAGGTCTGGATTTCTGCATTGGGAGTACGCAGCCACTTTGCTAAGCAGAAATGATCCTGGCCATATAGCAAGTGCATATACCGAAGCCACCAAGAGTAGCGCGATTGGGCGCAATTGAACCAATCCACCCGAGACCAGCAACAGTAGACCAGCTGAATACAACGCAAGAGAGGATGCGGTGTTGATGGCATAGGTTGCAAACACACCCAATAGTCGCCAGCGCACCATAACTTCTATATTGTTTTTTGGGACGTCGATATCGGCTGTTAGGACCGAATGGGGTGCAGCATAGGGATTGTGCTGATCTACACCGATCACGACTATTTCGCCGATCCTAGCTCATCCAATGAACGACGAATACGTGCGATTGAGGCTTTCCAAAGTGGAAGGCAGGCTACGACATTCATTGAAGCCGCTACAAGAATCGAATAGAACAAGAGCTTATGTGCAGGTTCGTGCTGCAAGAATTGAAGCAGCGGGCATGCCAGGCCAAAGCTAATACAAGCAAACAGCAATGAATTTACAAAGGGTTTTCCACTCACTCCTCGTATCCTCTTCCGCCAAGACTCACGGAATTCGGAAACACTCATATGGGCGTGCTCCCATACAAACAGTTTGTATTGCAAGAATCCGCCGGGCCAGAGTAGCACTGCAAAGCATAGACCTACTGGCAATAACCCGATTGGACGGAATTGAACAATTCTTCCCTGTTCGAATATGAACAGCGCCAACGAATACAGCAGTCCGGACGAGAACACTGTCGCACCTGCTGTTGTCATTACAGCCTTAAACCGTAGCCAAAAAACAGCGTCTCGACATTGCTTGGCGTGTTCATCCCACGGCCGTTCCGGTGCCGGCTTCGACGGGGGTGTCAAAAACGGACTGTTAGGTGCGGTATCAGAATCTGTGGAGTTCACTTCGGCTCGCCAAAGTATTAACTGAGAATACTGGGGTAATCAAAGTACGCAAATGCTCCCTCGGTTAGAAACCATTGCTAGATGGAAAGTGAATGGCTTGCGTCGATCCATGGTTAAGACGATAACGCCATTTCATCAATTCGTTTTTCAATGCTGCGGCAGTTTAGTCGGCATATTGGATAGGAAATAACAAACGTGACGGAGAGTGCAATCAGCATCGCCAAAAGCCAAGTAGTGTCTGGCATTCCTATGTCAAATCCAATCCACAATACTCCCCGAAACACTGAAGCTACTACAGCAGCTGAACCAACCCAAACCAAAGTCGCCGTCAACGGGCGACCAACGATATCTCTGAAGTGCTTTTCCCACTTCTGCACGAATCGTGACACGGCCATTTTTTTGCGGTAACCATATACAGAAATCCAGCTTGGAAGAAATACGAATAACGGTAGCGCAAACGCTGCGCAAAGGATGACCCACGGCAGTTCAATAAGTACCAATTGAATGTTCTCTCGCAAACCCCAATAGATTAAGTTGTGGATCGCTGCAAATGTGAAGTAGCCGGTCCATGCGCATGTTAGTACATTGCGGACAACGCCAACCGCATGTCGAACCGAGTCATTGCTCCACTCTATGAAAGGACCTGTGCCAACTGTAAGCTCAGAGTTTGGGATGGTGTATGGATTGTCCTGATCGTTATCGTAGGGCATCGGTATTCGCTGATTCACAAACTCTCAATTCATGAGGTCAATCGCACGGACTCCTAGCTTACAGTCCGTTGAGTTGTAGCAAGCCAGGTTTAGCCGAAAGGCAAGAGATTGAATGGCCCATAGATTGAAGAATTCTACGTTGCTTCTGTGCTGCGTCGAAGATGGAAACGCGTCGCCACATAGATTGCTTTGTCGAATTTTGACGTGTTCGTTCACATTAATTCATCGATCCAAGACATTCCAGAGACTCCCTCACCTTCCGCATTGCAACCTTGAACACTGGATAGGAAGCCGCCAGCGCGATTGGCGCTGCTGCTGCGCCCGTTAGCGCGCCAGTAAATCCAATAGACCCACCCTGTGCCAAAAGCTCTATAGAAACATCAAACAAATGTAGAACAAGAACCGCGAGAACGAAAGTTCCGGCAATTGCCAACGGATGACCAAGGATACTTTGAGAGTATCTTCGCAAGTGGTTCTCGACTGTCGCTACGCTTGTTATTCGGTATAAAAAGTACACGGTCGCTTTGCTGAATAGAAGCGTTATCAGCAGACCTAATACTCCCCACACTACAACTAACACGAACTGATGGTAAAAACGTAGCTCAAAGTACATCTCAGTCATGTATGGTTCATTTCCATTCAACAACTCATCCAACAACATGAGCGCGTTGTTCGTGGTGTGATGCACACAGGCAGCGACAAATGCGCTCCCAACAAACCAACGAAGAAGGGATTCGATGCGCCGTTTTACAGATTCGTCCCACGGCGGGCTGGGACCTTGGTCGCCTGTCAGTGTTGAATCAGGCGCGTGATAGGGTCTCAGTTCTTGGGGAGTGGGATCTTCAGGAGTCACGCTAGTCGAGCAATTTCTTCATTCTTTGAAGTTTGTGTGGCCATAGTGCTACAAACCCGCGTACATGCCCATTCGTTGGATTCTATTGACATCGCAGGCAACTGCGCGACCGTCTATAGTCGGGACGACATTTGCTGCAATAGTTTGTAGTGCGATCGGCACGTTGCTCGAAATATTGGATACACCACCAATGCAGTAATCAACATGGACACGAGAATATTGCGATAGCCAAGTGATAGCCACGTCAATGCACCATCTAAGAGTTCGTTGAATAGCTCCAAACAGCAATCGACCACACACACGAGAAATGCAGCAATGACTGCCACAACAAGAGGCCGGTCGAGAATCCACTTGCCTTTGCTGGATTCATTCACGAACTTAGCTACAGTACTAGTCTTAAACTCAATGATGGCAACGACTCTGCTAACCACAAACATGCCCAGCGCACCAAGGACAAACCAAAAGACTAGTGAAGCAACTTCGGATAAGACGTCTTCGTACCAATCTTCGTGAATTCCAGTCGCCACAGCATTGACAAATCTGTAGATTCCCCAAGTTACGAAACCTGCTAGTAACCACCGATAGTGAATCTTTTTCGCGCAGCGTCGTGTGAATTCGCACCATTCCGCAGAAGATGTGACCTCCTTGTCGACCTCAGAGGCTGGAGCTTCGTAGGGGTTCCCTTGTTTGTCGAGGTCTTTGTCAAGCATTGGTACAACCAATCTCAAAGCGGCACGGCTATGTGCTTTGGGGAGACGCCAAGAAAAACTGCAACACGGTTCGCTGGGTCGCTCCAGTTGGGCGTTCACAGCATAGTAACGCAGGAGGCGCCGAGGCATTGAATCCGTAGGATTCTGGTAGTTTTCGTTTCGCTATCAATATTTGACATAATGCAATGAGTTCTGCTGCGAAATGCGCAGCTGGGCCAATTGAACAATAGTTGAGGAGCTCAAATGCGATTTCTAAGCTTAATCTGCGGCAGTGCGCTAGTACTGATCCCAATGAGTAGCACGTTGGCGCAAGAAGAAGGTTCTGACGAAGACGCTGCCATCGAGGAGATTGTAGTCACAGCGGAAAAACGAGAGGAGAACATTCTCGATGTACCTTTGACAATTACCGCGTTCAACGACAGCATGATCGAAGAACTAGGCATGACCAAAGCGGCTGACCTGGAGCAACTGGTACCTGGGTTGCAGTTTGGCGACAATGGAGAGCAAGTAGGCCAAGGCACCACGATTCGAGGAATCGGATCGCGTCTTGCCGGTGAAACCCATTCCGACTTGGCAGTTGCCACTTATATAGATGGTGTCTACACCATCGGTACCTACGGCGTCGCACCCAACTTCTTCGATCTGGAGAGAATCGAGGTTGCTCGCGGACCCCAAGGTACGTTGAATGGTCGAAATTCGATTGCGGGCTCTGTCAGTTACGTAACGAAGAAACCAACAGATTCTTGGGATTCCCTCTTCCACACTGAACTAACTGACCAGTTCTCGCAACGGTTCAGCGCTGCCGTGGGCGGTCCAATTGCGGACAACCTGAGCTTCCGCATCACGTTGAGTTCCTATACTGGCGATGGTGCTCAGGAAAACATTGGTCCGGGCGGAGACTATGACGAACCGGACGAATTCAGCTGGTCTCCTCAGATTCGTTTCAAGAACGATCGGCTTGACATAAATTTGCGCATCGCTCGGCTTGAGGACAACGGTTCTCCGCGTGCACAGGTAACGTTGACGGATCGTGACCGAACGTCAGACTGTATTGTTCCAGTATCAGCCGACCCTGATAATCCGAATCCGCCTTGCGATACAAATTTCTGGTATCTCTACGAAGGAGAGATTCCATCTATTGAGGACAATTGCCCTCCTGGCACTCCAGGATTTGAATGCGGCGATATTTTCAACAAGCTCAATGTAAATCGCCCCGGAATTGGGGGAAGTACTGCAAACCAGAATTTTGTCACGGCAACCTATCAGCTATCCGACACCCTTTCCATAAAGTACAACTACGGCGACTCTGACAATTTTTCTCAAGTTACACGCGACTCGGATATGACCACTAGAGTCGCAAGCGCTTCCGACCCGGCACTATCTGCAGACGGCGGCGTACCGTTCCAGGACACTGTCTTAGGTGTGACATACGACTACACCGAAGCGTCTCACGAGATCCAGCTCGTGTCCAATTTCGATGGTCAGTTCAACTTCATAACAGGCATTTTCTTCTATGAAAACGATACAACATGGAGTGTACCGACGTGGAATTACTCAAGTCCATTTCGGTTCTTAAATGCCGATAGTGCTGCAGCTGCCACAGGTAACGTATTTGGTGTGCCAGTATCAACTTGTCGTGATGTCTTGGAAGATGTCATTGTGGCGTTTGGAATCGGTGCAATAGACCGTGGAGGGGTCGATATAGATTTGTATTGGGCTTGCCCGGAAGGAGCTGACCATACGCAAAATTTCCTGTTTACAACTAACGGTTCATCCACCACAAGAGCAGCTTTTATAAGCGCTGACTATGTAATCGACGAACAATGGTCGGTCTCCGGTGGATTGCGATATACGGAAGACGAAAAGAAGCAAGGTTTCGACGGTGGCTGGCTGATCGGAGACTTCTTCAGTGTAAATATCCCTCTGACTATCTTCTTTGATGACTCCGATCCCAAAACTCGAACGTGGGATCAACCGATCGGTCACATTAGCGTCGAATACAGACCTGACAGCAATCGTTTGTACTACGGCCGACTTTCGACCGGCTACCGTGCGGGGGGATTCAACACGTTCTCGCCGGGGGCACCACTCGATCCAATCGGTGAGGAAACTCTTGTGAACTACGAGATTGGCATGAAGGGACTCTTCATGGACGGAACTATGCTGTTGACCGCTGCGGGGTACATCAACCTCTTCGACGGTTATCAGCTAAATGGAACCCAAGAAAATCCCACACCCCTCTTACTGCCAACACAGGACTCTCCTCTTATCGAATTCACATCCAACATCGATGATTGCAGCCTCTGGGGTGCAGAGGTCGAGTTTGTCTACTTTGTTGACAAGAATTGGCAAGTGAGCGGATACTACAACTACTTGGACTCGGAAATTGGCGAGCACTCAGAAGTAGTCAGAGGCGATCCAAATCCACGCTTCGGAACTTGGGATCACATTGACTTCAACACAGGTCAACCGACGACTAGCCGCTACATACTGCCAACAGACATGACGGGTAACTCTCTACCGATGCAGCCAAAGCATAAGTTAGCCGCTACGGTCACACACACGAGGCCACTTGAAATCGGAGGCGATCTATTGGCAGTTGCAACCTATAGTTGGACCGGCGAGCGCTACTCTGATTTGAGCAATGCCTCGCGCTCGACGCTCGAGGCCTATGGAAGACTGGATGCAAGAGCTACATGGACAAACGAAGACGGAAACCTGTCTGCAACGTTCTTTATTCAAAACATTCTGAACAAGATAGGACTAATTGAATATATCCAACGCACCACAAATGGCGGTGGGCCCGCAATGGGCACCTTGACCGATCCCCGTCAAATTGGACTGGAGGTCCGTTGGAGTCCAGAGCTCTAGAAAGACACGATCCCAGTAGGGTCAATTTCGTTGGCCCCGCTTCGAATCGGGGTTGAACAGTTCGGTGCGGCATCCTCTAAGTACTGAGGATGCCGCACCCGCTTCTTTGATAGTTAGTGCTTGAATCAAGCTTTACGCTGAGGTCCTAGCACTCTGTGATCACGAGGCCGGGCACATTCGGAACGTGGCGAAAGACCCATTCCTTTGACATCATCGGGCGCGGTGTTCCTGGTTTAGGCCAACGAACGTCGTGGATCGAACGCATCTCGGACAGCTTCGCCAACAAATACCAGTAATGTGAGCATTGTGGCTAGAGTGAAGAATCCAGCGAGTCCCAACCACGGTGCTTGCAAGTTAGCCCTTCCCTGGGCAAGTAGCTCACCCAATGAAGGATAGCCGACCGGCAATCCGAAGCCCAGAAAATCCAATGATGTAAGGGTCGTGATCGACCCATTGAGAATGAACGGCAGGTAGGTCAGTGTCGCCACCATGGCGTTGGGCAATACATGCTTGACCAAAACAGTCGATTTTTTCTGGCCCAAGGCATGGGCGGCTCGGATGTAGTCGAAGTTTCGCGTACGTAGACACTCTGCACGGACAACTGCTACCAACGCCATCCAGTTGAACATCAGCAGGATGAGAAGAAGCACTATCGGGTTGGGTTCGATAATGCTTGTTAGGATTATGATCAGGAACAGCACGGGAAGCCCCGCCCAAATCTCCACAAAACGCTGACCAACCAGATCAGTCATTCCTCCGAAGTACCCTTGGGTTGCTCCGACAGCAACTCCAATGATTGCACTAAAGAAGGTCAGTCCAAGTCCAAACAGAACCGAAAGCCTAAATCCATAGATGATTCGCGCAGCGACGTCTCTTGCAACGTCGTCGGTCCCCAGAATGTGTCGAAAATCAGGGGGCGATGGAACCGATACACCAGATTCCATGTCAATGGTGTCGAAGCTGAATCGGATCAACGGCCAGACCATCCAGCCATTGCCTTCCTCGATTAGCTGTTCTACTGCTGGTGATTTGTAAACCGTTTCGGTTTCGAACACTCCCCCAAAAGTTGTCTCGGGATATTCCTTGAAAACGGGAAAGTAAAACTTGCTCTCGTAGTGAACAAGTATTGGCTTGTCATTGGCGATGAACTCTGCAAAGAGACTGAGAATCATCATGGTGCCAATAATCCAAAGGCTCACGTAGCCGCGTTTGTTGGCTTTGAAGTTCCGCCAGCGACGTTGCGTGAGTGGACTAACGGAGAATCGACGTGTTGTCTCGAATTCCTTCAGGCCGTCATTGTCAATTGCCGCTTCGGCCACACTAGGTCTCCTGCTTTTCGAAGTCGATTCTTGGGTCCACAAGTGTGTACGTGATATCGCCAATGAGCGTCAACAAGAGACCGATGAATGTGAAGACATAGAGAGTTCCAAACATTACTGGGTAATCTCGAGTCAGAACAGCTTCGAAACCAAGCAACCCCAAGCCATCGAGCGAGAAAATCACTTCAATCAGCAATGCTCCTGTAAATAGAATTCCCACCAGAGCAGCAGGAAATCCTGCTATCACAATGAGCATCGCGTTTCGGAACACATGACCATAGAGCACGCGTCTTGGACTGATTCCCTTCGCGCGTGCGGTCAAAACATAGTGCTTGGAAATCTCATCTAGAAACGAGTTCTTGGTCAGCATGGTGAGGGTTGCAAATCCCCCAATCGTGAGTGCCGTGACAGGCAACGCGAGGTGCCAGAAATAATCGAGAATCTTGCCTACAAGCGAGAGATCGGAAAAATTGTTCGAGGTTAAGCCCCGAAGTGGAAATATGTCGAAGTAGGCTCCGCTTGCAAACAAAATGATTAGAAACACGGCGAATAGGAAACTCGGTATCGAATACCCCATAAAGATGAATGCACTTGTCCACGCATCGAATCTTGTTCCATCCCGCACTGCTTTGCGTATGCCCAGCGGTATCGAAATGGTGTAGATCAACAGCATTGACCACAATCCGAGAGAGATGGAAACCGGAAGACGTTCGACAATTAGTTCGACAACCGGTCGACTTTGGTAGTAGCTGGTTCCCAAATCAAACAGGGCATAGTCTCTCAGCATTTTGAAGTAGCGTTTGTGGATCGGTTGGTCGAATCCAAATTGCTGTTCAATGGCCGCAATGAGTTCGGGGTCCAAATCCTGCGCACCTGCATATTGAGACTGCAAGCTGGTAGTTGTATCAACCGCCGAACTAGCTCCGCGAGCTCCAGCTATGCGACTGGTTGCGCTAGTAGATTGACCAACGATATTGGCAATCATCTGATCGATTGGACCACCTGGCGCCAGCTGAACAATGAAGAAGTTGAGCGTAATGATTCCCAGAAGCGTGGGAATAAGAATTAGAAGTCGACGTAGAACGTAGCGGCCCATGGATATTGGCTCTTTCCTCTAGCCGAGACTACTGTTCCAATTTGATTCGAGCAGCCTTTTCATCGTCCCACCACCAACCGTCGGGGAATGCTGGCCAGTATCTCGATTCGAACTCAGGCCGTCCAAATTTGTCCCAGTGGACTGTCCGAGGTCGGTCCACAGCATTCAGGGGAATAGTGTAGAAGCCCCAAAGAAGTACGCGGTCGATGGCGCGACAAGCTGCGACTATCTCTGGCATTGTAGATGCGCTATTTGCCTTCTCAATAAGGTGGTCGAGCACGGGATGGGTTATGCCAGGCGTATTTCGCGATAGTGGTTCATTGACAGATGAACTGTGATATGTCGACATGAGCTCGATCATGGGAGGCAGCAAAACGTCGCTATTCTTGAGCAGTGCGTCGAACTTGAAGCTACGAACCCGGTTGTTGAATTGGCTGCTGTCGACGAATCGCACCTTGGCTTGGATTCCTAGTTGCTTGAGTTGCTGAAAATAGGGCAACAGCACTCGAAAATCCTCTTGATCCTGCGAAAGGAACTCCATTTCGAAAGAATTGCCGTCTTTGTCGACCAACTTGCCATCTTGAAGCTTCCAGCCGGCGTCTATAAGCAGCTTCCTCGCCTTCAGCATATTGTCTCGATGATGTTCATGCGATTTAACCTCGGAGAAGCGAAATTCCTGAAGAAACAACTCAGGCGGTAACTGATCCTTGTAGGGCTCCAAGAGTTCCAATTCATCTGCACTTGGAAGTTCCGTGGCTGCCAACTCGGTATCCGGAAAGTAGCTGTGTGCCCGAGTGTGATAGCCGAAGTGCAGCGTGCGGTTTTGCCATTCGAAGTCCATGGCCAGGGTCAATGCCTGTCGGACACGACGATCTTTGAACTTCTCTAAGCGATTGTTGAATGCTATCGCTCTGCGTATGCCAATTTCTATGCCAAAGTTGCGCCGGATCTTCTTGATCCAGCCCTTCTCCATCGCCGGAATGTCATACGCGCTATGCCAATACCGTACATCCTGTTCTGTCCAGTGGTCAATCAGACCTTTTCGAAAAGCCTCTCGGATGATCGTGGCATCTCTGTAGACGTCGTAGCGAACCGTGTCGAAGTTGTATCGACCTCTGTTGACAAGAATATCCCGACCCCAGTAGTCTTCAACTCGTTCATACTCGATGAATCGGCCGAATTCGACAGACCTTATTCGATAGGGACCACTGCCAACTGGGATCTCCTTCGTCGTCTCCATGGGATCGTGTACGGTCCAGTAGTGTTCAGGCAGGATTGGCGAGAACTGCACCATGATCACGTGGTTTAAAGTTAGAGGTTCAGCCAAATGCAATGCAACGTGCCGATCGTCAAGGACTTCAACCTCCTTAATGAACGCAAACCATAGTCCTCCAGTGACTTGGCTCTTTCTAAAGTTGAAGGTAAAAGCCACGTCCTTGGATGTAATTGGCGTCCCATCGTGCCACCTCGCGTTTTGATGGATCCGGAACACGAGGCTCATTTGATCATTCGTTACTGCAATTCCGTCCGCTAGTCGGCCATAGAACGAACTGACCTCATCGCCGGCTCGAATAATCAAGGTATCCAAAGCTAGCCCAAACGCGCCGGGCGCTTGCACACCGCGGTCGTCACCGGGAGAAATAGAGTTGAAATTTGACTGTGTGGCCTCTACGAGTTTGCCGCCTTTTGGAGCATTCGGATTGAGGTATTCGAGATGACTGTCGTCGGCCGAATACTTCATTTCGTGAAAGAAGGAAATCCCGTGATTGAAGTCCAATTCTTCGACGGAAAGATCGCCTTCGAGCGAAGTTGATAGGCACACTGCGAACATTGCGAGGATTCGCAGTGGCAATTTATCTTTTCGTGAGCTAATTCTTGTGCCCAATAGAGCTTTCCGCATCGAGAAACTCTTCAAAACCCAACAGCAACTGTTGTTTCGACATGTTCTTGTTTGCAATCTCAATGTGTTGCTGTACCGTGAATTCGCGAACTCAAAGTGAATTTGAGCACGATTGACTGAGTCTATCCAATTGGTCTTTCGAAGTGTAAGTAGTCCCAGAACCACTACGGGCTTGTCAACATGGATTCCAAGATTTCTTGGTGGGAGCGAATCACCGATCTGAGTAGAGGATAGGCGACAATGAAAGCTAGTGGAATCGCAGCAAGCATCTCAATGGATTTATCTGGAAACCAAACAGGTCCCTGACCAAGTAATGCACGAATATATTCAAAAATGAAATCAAGTAAACAGACGAACAGTAGTACAAACAATGTCAGAACAAACGGATTACCGACGGACTTGGGACTTAGATCGTGTTTCTTTACAAACTCCACTATAGAGCGATTCTTGCAGGAATAATGGACACCGATTCGTGCTGCTACAAATGAAAACACAATCGCAGAAATCGCCCACACTATAGAGTGCTTGATAAGCTCAAAAAGGACGTCAACGTACCTTTGCTCTGTCACCGCAAGTGTTGCGCTTGCGGCAAATTGGTACGATCCTGTAAGCACCACGAGAGTGATTACATATCGGCGATAGATCTTGGCCGCACATTGCTTTGCGAACTCACCCCACGCTGGCAAAGTATGGGAATCCTGCTCAAATCCGTTACGGGAGCAGCATAGGGATTGCGCCCCGCACCTTTGGAGTCTTTGGTGTTCATTGAAGTTAGATCGGGAAAGCAATGTCCCAAAGCTTTGACCCAAAATTGTAGGGGATGAACTGCTCAAACGTGCGGAACCGCGTGCTCTTCCGTTGTGTCTGCCTCGGATGGCCTAAGACTGATGCCTACTCACCACTCAGTGTCATTACTTCTCGCAGCGACTGCTTCACGTTTCGGATCAATCGTTCTGCGACAAAATAGCAAGTTGGAAAAGCCAGGACAAAAGCCACAACTACCGTAATAATTGCAACAGTACTATCCTCAGGATTCCCAAAGAAACCTGACACCAGAGCTTTAATCGCGTGAACTAAGAGCAGCGACACACTAATTGCCGAGCACGCAAGCAATGAAAGCCTAAGGGGGTTAGTCCAGCTCTTTTGCAATTGGGCCTCAGTAATTGCAATAAACTGTCGGCGGCTACTCTCATTCGCCAAGATCTCGTCTCGCAGCCATCGAGCCGCGACGAAACTTGCAACAATGGCCAAGAAAATCCAACTTACAAGATTATTCAGTACTTCGCCAAAATTTCGCTCATGAAAAAACCAGACAACGTTGTAGATTGCCGTGTAGAGAATCAGAGGAAGGCTTACCAAGAACACTAGCCTCCAACGAATCCCAACCGCGCACTTTCTCGCCCGCTCACTCCAACCGTCAGTTTGGTCAGTCATAGCGGCAGTGCACGCAGATCAGTTAGTCGCACTATTGCCTTCACTTTGCTTTCGACAGAACGCGATCATACCCTATAACTCTCGCAGAATTTCTCGAGCCGCATTTCGCCTAGGCCATGTTTCTGTTAGACTTTTTCTGACTCTCTCTTTTCCTTCCGCAGCTCTCGGCAGGACTTCAATTTCGAACCTTCCTGCTTGCGCGCGAATTTCAGAAAGCGGCTCATTTCTTGGGATCCTATGGTGATAAACGTTCCATGATTCTGGAACATGTTCTGCTCGTGTCCCTCTGGGAAAATCCAAGTCCAAGTGCCTATCTGCTCTATTGACGAAACTCCGCAGAAGCCTTCGTTGAAGTTGTCAATAGTCCATAGCGGATTGTCGATCCATTCGACTTCATCGTCGCGACCAGGATCGAAACGCTGGACGCCGACTTTGGCCAGGTGCGCCTTGACGTTGTAGCAAGTGTGCAGACTGGTGCGCTTGGATTTGGTCAAGCTATCAGTTGCCACTGACGAACGATGCTTGAGGCAAGCCCAGTCTTCGGAATTGAGAGGATCGACCTCTTGGGCCGGGTCCTGCGCCTCGTCCGCGGCCTCTTGGGCAGAATCCTGCGCCCCGTCCGCGGCCTCTTGAGTTGGATCCTGCGTCTCGTCTGCGGCCACTTGCATCGCGAGCAACATGGCTACCATTGCCAAGACGATTCCTGTCTGAATGAACGTCGTTGGTCCAAACATGGGTCGGAACTGTTTGCTGTTGCAGGTGTTCATTGGGTTCTCCTAAGTGTTGGTTGAGTTGACCAAGCTATAAGCTTGTTGTGCGCGACAAACGCACTACAAATTCTGAGAAATTGTTTCGGAGTGTTTACTTTTAGGGCGTAAACTTCTGAGTTGATATCAGCTTTAGCGCTCTAAAGGTGAACATTCGGTTTGCAGTAAACCTATGGAGGTCAGAATCGTCCCCACGATTTTCAGTCGCGGCCATCGAACAGCGAAAAACTCACAGCAACGGCCAAGAAAATCGAAACAACCAGACCACCAAGCACCTCGCTCCAGCCACTAGGTTGATCAGTCATTCACATTCGTGCCCCCGATCTTCCAATATCCCCCACTAGATCATATATCAAAAATCTCGCAGAATTTCCCTTGCTGCGTTCCTTCCGGGCAGCCCTGTCACGCCTCCGCCAGGATGGGCACCAGCGCCACAGTGATAGAGACGTCGGATTGGGCTTTTATAGGCTGAGAATCCGTAGAGTGGTCGATTGATCCACAATTGGCTGGGTGTGTGCGCACCGTGAAATATGTCACCCCTTGGCAGACGAAATTCGCGTTCGAGATCAAGAGGAGTGAGTATCTGTCGTGCCAAGACGGAACCACTGAAGTTTGGTGCGTACTGATCGAGGGTCGAAAAGACTAAATCGGCCGCTTCGTCTCGACACTGATCCCAGTCCCGGTCGTAGGGAAAGTGTTGGCAAAATAGGCTTGCGACGTGGCACCCCTCCGGGGCCAATGAATCGTCAACAGTTGATGGAATGAGCAATTCAATAATGGGATGCTTCGACCAATTGCCGCTCCGTGCATCCAAATATGCAGATTCCATATAGTCCAAGGTTGGTCCGATGACGATTCCTGCTCGTAGGAAGTCCTGATTCGATCGACCAGGGCTACAGAGGAATTCAGGTAGCTCCGAAAGAGCAACGTTGATACGCAACACCGCAGATTCGGTTTGCGAGTGTTGAATGCGGGAGTGAAACTCGTCGTCGAGAAACTGCTGGCCAACTAGATCGGAATAAAGATGTTTTGGCGCTAAATTTGACGCAAGCGCTCGTGCCTTTCTAACTGTACCGTCTGAGAGAACCACCCCATCCGCCTTTCCATCATTGATGCTTATCTGCGTGATTTCGGCACTGGTCTCCACACTCACACCGAGGTCCGAGGCCTGCTTGAACATTGCTTGAGTTATAGCCCCCATACCACCTATGGGATGTCCCCACACTCCTTTTTCGCTTGAAATCTCTCCCAAGGCATGATGCAACAGCCCATATGCTGAACCGGGGGAATGCAGTGAGGAATAGTTTCCAACGATTGCGTCGAATGCCAAGCTAGCCCGCACATGTGGATTCTCAAACCATTTTTCAAGTAGACGGGCAATTGGCACCAAGAAGAGATCTGACAGGTCTCTACGCCGGCGCATGCTTAGACTCCGCACATCCTGCGAAGCCAGAACCGTTTCGACCCAACTTCGCACCCCGCGTAGACCGCTTGGGGGCGTTCGGTGCATTTGCCGCAAGACCACTTCGCCTACTTCGCGGATCATGGACCGGAATATTGGAAGCGTCTCGGCATCCCGTGCCGAGAAACGAGCAATTTCCTTCGAATTTGCGCGGTCGTCGACGTAAATTGAAAGGCTTTCGTGTTCATTCAAGGGGAAAAAGTTCGCCATGGGACGAGCAACAATTTTCAGTCCGTGTTCACGGAGTTTTAGATCGCGGATGATTCCCTCATCCAGCAGTCCAACCGTATAACTGGCAATTGAGTTGCGAAATCCTGGATGAAATTCTTCTGTAACGGCGGCACCACCGACTATGTCACGTCTCTCTAGCACGCGTACCTGCAAACCTTTCATAGCTAGGTAGCAGGCACATACCAAGCCATTGTGCCCCGCACCAAGAACGATTACGTCATCCAAATCAGCCATTTAAGCTATTCAAGTATTCATGCTTGATGCAGTAAGTATCGCTCACGTGTATAGAGCGTTCTTGTCTTAGTGACAGCTAACGCCAGTGAACACAGATCACATAGAAGATCATTAAATTATCAATTAATTGGAAGACAAACGTAAACAATTGGATAGTGGGTTTGAAGCTAGCACTCTGGCAGGCAAAATCGTAATGTGTTTGTTGTCACGATTGCCTGATTACCAAGGACTTTCCACGTGCCGACTCATGACTGGCTGCCCACTCGAGTCTTAGTTCAGTGCTCGAATCGCATCCATACTGGCATACAAATAGGACTGATCGGTTGGCTCTGTCAAACACTCAACGTAATTCAAGCCAGTATCAATTGCAAGATGAGGACGTACGACCCACCAAATATTGCCTCTCAAAGTGTGGCTCATTCTTGTCATGACATTTCGGTTGCTGATCGGATCCTCCGCAAACTCGTAGTCGACATTGAGCTCCTTGATGCGGATGCCGCGAAGGACTCGAACTGGATCTTCCAGATACATCGATTGTCTGCTGAGTCTCTTTGACTTCTTGTCGACCACAAAATCGATCACAAGATCGCTTTCCGAGACGATGCGATCCTCTTCGGTAAGTTTTGCCATGAGCAAGGAAGATGGTTTTGCAGTGAAACTGACTTCTGAATCGTCCTCGTGGACTAGGCGAATTGTGCTCATGTTTACAGGAATTGCTTTCGGCAGAACCATTGACTCACTGAATGGATAGGGGTATTCGACATAGTCGCCTAGTACTGCTTTCCATTTTCGTTCCTCACCACTCTCCTCTTTTCCTGCCTTCGGAATTTCTCGTGTACCCAAGCTAGGGTGGTAGGTCATGTATTCCTCTGGACTCCATTTTCTAAGTAGCGCCCATATCTTTCCATTGGTGGATCGTTCGATTACACATGATTTGTGAACCTCGACCCCACTGTATTGAAGCGCTTCGTTTAGAAGATCTTGCTGCTCTTGCGACAGATGCTCAAGGCTGAACTCCTCCTCCGCTATCGATCGTAGAGTGGCTTTCTGTTCGTCATTGCCATATTGAAAGGTAACTGGCTCGTTGAAGCTGAACTTCTTGCCATATGGCTGTTGTTCGGAAGCTATGGACATTTCCTCGTTCTCCGTGCCACTCATGGATTGACAGCTAGCAAGTACTACCAGAGAACCAAGCGCTATGTAGTTTGCTGCTCTTGCATACAGTCGACGTTTAAGTGGCGCCATTTGGATTAGATTCAAAGCGAAGGTCACACTAGTTAGAGTCAGAGAGTAGTGTAAAGGTTTCTTTTAGACCTGCGCGCTTTGCCCGTTCTGCTGGGGTTTCGCCACTAGCATTTGTGAACTGCGGATCCATTCCTGCGTCAAGCAGCAATTTGACGACACTGAGATTCTCCTTCCACCATGGATTGGCTGCTATATGAAGTGCAGTCATTCCAGAACTGTCGACAATGCTTGTGTCGCAACCGTGCGTCAACAATAACTCAACAGACTTTTTCTGCCCTTCTCCAGTTGCGATCATTAGCGGAGTTTGTCTACTTGCTCTCTCAGCGTTTGCTGGAGCGGAAAGTCGCCACACCAAGTCTGACTCGACTTCACTTCGAGCATCTACGTCTGCACCTAGCTTCAACAGAGTAGAAATCACATCTGTCCACGAATAGATGCATGCCATCACTAACGGGGTATAGCCCAGCGGAGAGAGCTCTTCAACGTTGGCTCCGGCCCCTACTAGCAATTGGACTAGCTTCGAGGCGGTCTCGTGATAGCCATGCGTAGATGCTGCATGAATGGGAGACCAACTGACAGACCCGAGAGCTTCAATCTCCCACTCGAAAAAGCCAATTCGCTGCAATGGTCGATTAGGATTGTCGCCACGGCTAAGCAAGGCAGCCACCGAATCAACTTGTCCCTTCAATATGGCCCATCCCATTGGAGTCATGTGTTCTTGGCATTGAGAGAACGCTTTATCGCTAGCTAGTTCCTCAATCCGATCAACATATCCCAAAGCACACGAGCTGTGCAGGTCGCAATCATGGCCCTCTGCAGCCAAGTTGTGTGCCAATTCAGGTTTGTATAGAGCCGCAAGCTGGAGCAGTGAGAGGCTGCTGGAATCTTGAAGTCCAACTGCGCGTCGGCTCTTGACGTTTTCTCGGAGGATTTGTTGACGTAGGGTTGCGTAGTCCCTGGTCATTGTGGCTTGCGTTCTTGTATGCGTGGAAGTCCGTGATATTCAAAAGTATCGAAGCTAGCTGCCATGCCGCTCTGACTAGGCTACTCCCAGCACCCGAGTCCTTGGGACACTTGAGCATAGCTCGTCAATGGCACTGCACACATCTTGTTCCAATCTTCCCTTGCGATGACTGGACTAGTAAGAAGTCCAATCATTTCGTCGAATCTCTCAAGTGCATTGCAATCCACTACCTTGGGATCCGCGGCAGTGCGATGTTTAGACCAAACGTTGTCGCGGGCATGTGTCCAAAACACGCTGCTGTACCTCGAGCCACAACAGTAGTGCCAGCCTACAAAAAGGCCGTAGCGAAGCATCGAATTGATGAGAAAGCGGTTTACTACAGGTGCGTCACGTTCGATGTGTTCAATGGGTCGATTGAGTCGGATTTGAAGAATCATTCCAATCTGCAGTTGAGTTGCAACGATTGCCGTCGCTTCAAGCGGCTCCATAAAAGCGGCAGCGTTGCCAATGCGTGCCACTACGCCATCGAAGACATTGCGGCTGACGAAATTGGGAAACTGAATGACGGCGCGCTGCTCAAATTCCTCTACCGATTCTGACTCAAGCAGCTCGTCGAAATCGGACTCCACGGATTCGAGATTGGACACTTCGCGATTGAAAATGTAGCCATATGAGGTGTGAGCAGTCAGGGGAATGACGAACACCCAACCGTGAGGGCGTGCAACTGCTCTTGTGTACGTGTGCTTCAACACCAGCCCATCTTCCTTATTGAAGATTGGGGGGCAACGACGAATTACCGCAGTATTTGTCGGTATGAACGAGATGTCGATATGCTGTTTTGAATCAAGTTCTCGTGGGAATCCACGGGCATCGAAAACAAGATCGTAGTGCTCTGCCTCCCGTTCCTCGAATTCGACTTTTGCACGGTCGCCTACATTGGTGATTGCCGACACTCTTGCATCAATGTGTTTGGCGGATGTACTTTCGTTGAGCAACTCAGCAACGAGATCTGCTGCCAAATGGTAGGCATACGACACCTGCTGTGGAGTGAAGAAATGCGTAAAGTCCTGATCGCGTCTACCCCATCCTTCGAACGCAACTCCATATTTGCGAGTACCGTTGATACGTTGCTGGATTTCTTCATGCGGCACCTGGGTCAGTTTGTGCAATTCCGCCACCAAGCTAGGCCAACTGCCCTCGCCAACGCCTATGACCGGTATTCGCGAGTCGTAGATGTGATGTAGCTCAAATTCCCCATCGGGAAGAGCGTGAGTGACACTCGCTGCGGCCAGTGAGCCCGCTGTCCCTCGACCCACAACGGCAATCTTCCTTAACGAGTCTTGGCCAGGCTGCAACATTGTGGTCTACGTGTTAGATTGCTCTTGAGGCGTGGTGCCAAAATTCATTGGCTTGTACTTCACCAAAGTGTGCACAACGTTCATTTCAGCTAATCACGACTAGAAATTTGCGTAGAAGCCCATTCCCAAAAAGCTGTCACGCCGTCCATCATAGGTCAAGTCCATTGGATCCGAACTGAGAATCACAATGCTTTCTATGCGCAACGACCAATTGGACGACAATCGACGCTTGAATTCCAGGTTCAATGCTCGGTACTCATGATCGATGTCACCAAGCAGCCCAGCCACAAATTCCGTGCCGGGAACGTCATTTAGAGATAGGAATCCAGCAATAAACAGATCGTTCGCCCACACGCTAGTCGCTCGGCTGCCTCGATCATCGTAGTGCCATTCGCCAAGCAACGTCAAGCTTGCCGCACTGCCAAAGAGACTATAGATGCTGTGCTCAGCTCCTAGAATGAAAGCTCTATAGTTCTCTTCTTCCGAGAAGAGATTTCGTGCACCACCTATCTCAACCGCTTCAAATTTATAGAGCACCTTTTCGGTCGTGAATTGCGCGTCGATCCCAATTTGGCGAATCTGTTCATAGTAGGGAGTCAAACTGTCCTGCATGAATGCCGAGGTGTCGGTTTCGCCACTCACAACAAACGACGGCTCACGGCTGGTTCCATCAAAGACACTAACGCCGAAGTCCAGCAATCCAACAGAATTGGTATAGCGAACTGCGAAATCCACATTTCGATTGTCAGAACTGTCCTCATACAAAGCTTCGTCCTCGATTAGGAATCGCGACCGCAAGCGCCCTGCCGTACCGGGAAAGGTCCGGGTTCGGTGATATGGCAACAAAAAAGACTCGAGGGTGCCCCAAGTTCCGGCAAGTGTCAGATGCACCATCGGCTGACCAAGCTTGGGTCGATTGCGTGGATGCTCGACAAGATCTAGCTGGTTGACGATATCGACTATGTTGTTCAGCTCTGCGACGCCCCAGAACACTCGACCGACCCCGAACCTAATTTCCCATGAGGCATCTCCCCAGTCTCCATAGGTCATCAGGTATGCCTCCCGCAGGTCGCCATGCGTTCGGTGCGCGTCTGCACTATCGTAGCGATAGAGAAACGAAACGGTGAGACTGGTTCTCTCTGCAATTTCTCCGTACAGAGAAGGTTCGATCACCAGACCGGTTGTGGTTGAGCGTTGGCCCTCGAAAAGCGGAGACTGCGGAAACCAGCGGGCCTCAAATCCCGCCTCCCCGGAAAAGTCCAGCGTATCGGCACCGATACCTGTCGCGCTCGCAACTAAGAGCGACGCGACGATGCCAACATGTTTCATCACCGAGTCCGTCTAAGTGCCGTCTGAGTGAATTCGCTGTCCGCCAGACCGGTGCCGAATTGAAAGTCCGTCCACTGTAGAACCGTACTCGCACCGGTCAAGTGATTGACCATAGTTTGTTCGCTCGCCCGCCAGTACTTCTCCAAGTATTGCTGGTAGTCTGCGAATGTAAGAGTCTTAAGATGGGAGTTGCGCCGATCGTAGAGCTCCATTTTCCAAGTGCGGAGCTCTTCCTTGTCGAGCCAAACGATCTTGCGACTATACCCTGACTTTTCATCCAAGGGTACTTGTACAGTTACGGTACACATGCGATCGCCGCAAGGTTCATCGCGCAGATACTCGTGGGTGTACTCTTTTACTTCACCAGCGCTCATATCCTCGTAGGAGAACTCGCTCCCCATGAACGACCCGGAGCGTCTGGAAGCACTGATGCGCTTGACCCTCTGCAACGCAGGTAGATACAACCATTGATCGTCAGGTGCGTTGATGTGAGCATGCGTAAGTAGTGCTGTGCCCTGAACGTCGCGAGGCTGATCAAACACAAACAAGCTCTTGTCGCCGTCGTCTTGCACCTCCAATACCTTGAATCGCATTTGACGCACGCTTTCCCTGCCATGTCGATCTTTGAGCACCATGGTCAGTCCAGCCGTGAAATCGCCGAAACCCTCGTTCTGCGCACTTGCCTCTAGAGCGATTCGCAAGCCCTTCTCCTCCGATGTTTCGTCTTGGGCAAGTGCTGTTGCTGTAAGGGTCAACCCCACTACGGTTACGACCCACCCAAGTCTCAAGAATTTGGATTCGATACAGCACTGGACGAAGGCTCTGGAATATCGCATTGGAGTACTAGAAAGTCCTTGTCTAAATCGATACGAGTGCAATAGATTAAGTTCCTGCAAATCAGAGCTTCAGTTTGCGCTGAGAAACTGGGCTCACGTGGCTTCCTCCACGGGATTTCAAGGCACTTCGCATTATATGAAGCACTTTAGGTTCCCCTCGAGTCCCTCAGGTTGCTCCACGATACGATTCCAAAAACGATAGTTGCCAGATCGCACTCCACTAGCAATTGTGAAAGGTCAATTGGGTTAACGTCTACTCGTTTCACTCTATCGGCATTCAATTAAACTCTTGCGCAACACCTACTCATCCGTTGGAAAGCTACTCATGAAGGAATCTAGTCGAACAACGCCGATCCTCCTAATTCTCTCATCAGTTGTCGTTTTCGCCTTGTTGTTTGCTGGTACAACTCTAGTCGGCCAGCAGAAACAAGCCTCTGAGGAAGAAAAGGATCAATCTACCGTCAAAACAATCACGGCTACGGTACCGGGAAGTGATTGGAGGATAACCGCCAGCGAAGGACCTAGAGAACCGGCGAGCATAGGTAGCTACGCACTTCGTCTCTATGTGCCATTTGACGCTGAGTGGCCATTCGACAACTATGTAGATGGAGAGGTGCGAGTACGCGACGGCAGTTTGGAACAGGTGCTCTTTAGCGACCTCAACAACGACAAGATTATGGATGTGATTGTTGTTGCTCGGTCTGCAGGTTCAGGAGGCTACTTAAGAGTCGATGGTTTCTTGCTACAAGCGGAGGACATTTCCTTCCTACATTCAGTGGATGGCCTGGCACGCGACGCAGATCCCATAGGCTCGCTAAAGAGTGCTATAAAAAGTCTGAGTAGTTGCCTAACTGGGCGCATTGAGTGTTGGCCTGCTAACGCAATCCACATAGTGGGCATCGAACTATGAACATTTGGGAACGATTTCGTTTATCTGGCAAGTTTCAGTCTACTCACAGGGAAGTGTAAGACTTGTGCACATTGAATCAAAAAGAGAACCACGGTTTATCGGTCCTTAACTAATGCCGAATTGCTCAAAGTCAATGTCAATTAGTAGTACTCAATTCAAGAACGGGAAAGCAAGAATGAAACACGTCGCGGCCATCGTGCTTAGCGCCTTGGCTCTATCGACCTATTCCCAACAAGAGCCCGATTCCGAGTTGACTGGCAAAGAGCTCTACATTTGGTTGGAGAAGAAGGCGATGTCGGACCCAGACGTGAGCAACGCAAGAATCCATGAGCTTGTCATAGACGGTCTGTTCAGCGACGATCAAGCGATTGTGGATTCCACTTTAGTAGCTCTGGCCCTTTCATACGAATCTTGCCGCGGATAACGCGTGGATTAAAGGCAAACCGCGGCTTGACAGACGGCTTCAAGATATCCCAGGGATCTACGATTATTTAATTGAACTGTGGAAGCGCAATTGGCGAGAGTCTGGTGGCGTAGTGCCCGATGTGAGTTACCTGAGCGATGACATGCGAGTGCAGTTTGAGACCATCAAGGATCCTAACGAAATCAGGCAGTTCTTGAATTCTGTCAGCTTCGTGCCCCAGCCTTCGTGGGTTGTAGTACCCCACATTCTTGGAAACCTCTTTGCCAAGGACCCTCAAGTGCACGACATTCTTTGGGACGCGTTATATGACCCGCAAGACAAGCAGCGGTTGCTCAGAGCACTAAACGCCGGAGAATTTGACACACAAGAGGCTAGAGACTATCGGATCGAAGTCCTTAGCGATAAGGAGAGCGAGTGGTACGACGCGAGAATGGCAGCGATAGGGTTGGGCAGATTCCAGTCCGACGAAGGGCTTAAGGCACTCGTAGATCGATTGAAAAATCCCGAATCGAAATGGGGATTGCCAATCTCCGAGATTGTTGAAGCCATCATTGCCCATGGAGAAAAGGCCCTGCCGCACGAGAACCTCTTGCGTGCATACGCAAACAATCCAAGTCGCGTAGCCATAACTCGAGACGGAAAACGACGGTTGGGACAAGCATTAAAGCTACTCGACCATCTCGTGCGCCAACACAAAGCACGAGAAGTTGACGCAAAGAATACACCCTGATTCGACAAGAGGGCTACACGCTGCAGCTCAATGTGAAAACGCTCCCGTACGTCTTACTGCTCCGTCGTTTGTTGCGAGACTTGAGTGGTCTCTTGATCTGTTAAGTGAATGAATCGTCTTACTCATCGCTACCCAAAGTAAATTAGCTACGTATACCATTTCAGCAGCGCATCGAGAGACACTCAAGTAAGCCGCTAACGGTAAGTGGTGCAGCTCCGAAATCCTTCAATTAATTACTGTCTACGTATGACTGGTTTTGCGTATAATTCCCATGAGATTAGTCTTACTTTCCTTTGACACGGAGAAAGTTATGAGAAGTGGCGATCAAATGCTGCAGCAAATTGTTGAGAAGTCTGCATTGGACGAAGAATTCCGACGAGCACTGCTTGCAGATCCGAAAGCAACTATTAGCGAAGAATTGGGCGTTACGATTCCTGAATCGATGACGATCAAGATTCACGAAAGCGACATGCAGACCGTGCATCTTGCATTGCCGCCCGATCCCCACATCACCGAAGAACAACTGGAAGCGATTTCTGCCGGCCTTTGCTGCTGCTGGTAGACCAAATAGCTCCATAGCAAATTAGGACGCGTGCAAATATAGCGCGCGTCACAACTTCCTTTAAATCCGCAGACCTCGCGTTTGCGGATTTTTTGGTGTCTGAATTCTCTAATGCGTTAGAGTTTCAGTGCGCCAGAAAGCACCATGAAAACGTAAGCTTTGACCTTGCTTAGCCGATCCTCTGATACAACTAGCTTGATGTGATGGATCCCCCTTAGCAAAACGAATCGGCCCGACTTCGCGAACAGCACGGTAGGTTTGGAGACCCATCGAGCTAACTCCTCTAGCTTTTTCTTTACAACGATTTCCTCGTGGCTCAGCGCGTCCAGGAAAGGGTCCCAATCCGTTAATCCGTCGAGCCAATAACGCGAATCGTTGGTGTAGCGCTGCTTGACAATGAGGGTGAGTCCCAATGTGGGACCGATCCCTTGTTCAAGCACATCTATATTGAAACCCGTTCGAACAATGTCGGCGCGTTCATTGAATTGCGATATCACGGATTCAACGGCTGATACTTGACCCGGCCACCCTATGTTGTCAAGGTAGTCCCTGATTTCTTGCTGGGTCTTGAAACCCATAACGGCCAGACGTATAGAACGCGGCCGAGATGGAAATACACCGAATGAGTCAGTTCGCGTGTGCTCAGGCTGGGCCAAGTAAGTCCGCTCAACGTTCTTCCATTCAGCCTCTTTCCACTCCCAGCCCGCTGCTGCAACTAGCGCATCGACAATCGTTCGGACATCCTGCGTCTGCCCACTCGTTCCTACAATTGGGCGTTCACCCGGACGTAGGAACATGCCTGGTCGATCTTTTGGACTATGGTCATCGGAACCGGTGTCGTACTCCAACATCACCTTGCGCCCGACTATCGAACGCAGTGGCGAATTGGACGCTTCCATTTGCTTGAAAAGGTGCAAAACAGCATTTGCCGTGTCCTTAGTTCCGTCGGTTCGTTCTACCTCCTCGAAGAACCTTGTCGTTCTTGCGTTGCTTGTCATGGATACGCCCATGTCCGCGATCGGCTGCCGTTCGTGCATGGGCAGTTCAAAGCCGAACGGTAGTGCGCCTAGCTCAATGGGAAGTTTCCTCGTGCATGCAAGCATGCGTTGCCACTGAAGTTCTCCAACAAGCACAGGCGAAATGCGATCACGAAAGTGTCCAAGCAACTCTCCCATCGAACTGCCTTCTTTGGCGAGGAGGTCTTGAGTGACCGCAATGGCTTTGTCAGTGTCCACGAAATGAAATCAGGCAATTACGGGCAAGGGATTCAGATCTGCTTCACTCAGAGGCTGATTGCGCCATCCCATTTCAACGGGAACGTCATACAGCCGACCCGGCGCAAATCGAGCCCAGAAGTGCCTCAATCCTGGCACGATGACTCGAACCACCGGCATCCCAATGTCGGGTCGGGTTTGGTCCAGAACGAGGAACTCCATTCCCTTGGCCTCCACAATTAATCGGCAATGTTCCACATCCTCTCTTAGATCCTCTGTTTGAGTGAACGAGTAGTCCAGAGCATTCCGCATAGAAGTTCCCTGTGCAGGAGCAAGCCAAGCGCAATCGGCGATTCTAGCCGTCTTCCACCAATGCAATGCAGTGGGATCGTCGATTTGGGGCCTGCCGTCTTGAATGGACGAGCGTGGCAACCAAGTAAAGCATTGATTGAGTTCGCACAATGCGCGAAGCGCAGCAATTCGCGGGTCGAGATGAGCACCTGCGCCATAGATTATGTTTTCGGATTGAGAGTTGAGTTGCCTCGAGACCGCGACAAACGCCGGTATGGCTAAATCTGCTGTGACATCAAGCAACCACAACTCACGCTCGTATCGCGCATAGTAATCGCGGGCTCCCGATAGATACTCGTCCCCAAAGCTCTCCAGATTTACAGCGGGTACTTGCAATTGGTTGTACCACCAAATTGCGAATGCATCGCGCTCGGCAAGTTCAAGAAATCCCTGCAATATGGCTTCCTCCATGGAGTTGCCGGCGGCGCAACCATTGGAATCCGCAATCAGATCTGATGGTCCACGTAGCTCAGCTGGCATGCTGTATAGCATGCTCGTAGGCAGATAGCGGTGCCGTTTCTGGGTGAACGACCAAATGGGAGTCCAATCAACCGACGCATCCAAGTCGAAGCGTGTAGGTACGATGTTGTAGGGGTGTCCTTGTTCATTGAGATGCACAGCATTGTCAAGCTGGCAGTCACTGAAGAGTTGAATGTCGTTGGGGTGTATAGCTTCCTCGTCCGCAAATTCACTGTATCGCTTGCGCAGATGAATCTCACTGCCCTGAATTGAGCCCGAATAGCGCTCAATTGCCTCACACAGAGCACTGGCTTCGGATTGCTCTCTCGTGCTGCCCTTTCCTGCACTCTTGCTGCGAAGGCTTCTTCGAAGGGAACTCAAACTTTGACTTCTCATGCCAAAATTGCTGCCTGCCCAGTAGACATGCAGCCAGGGGTCGGATTCGTCCGATGTTCGGGTGAGCCAGCTAACCACTCCGCTGACAGGACTCACCAAATGACGGTACGTTGCCAATGTCACCTCGGGAGCCACAGTTCTAGTGCCGCCGCTATTGGTATGTTTCTTGGGACTTGCTTGTAGAGAAACTGGAATAGGCGATCGATCACTCCTGTGCAAGCTGTCGTCTCCACAAGCAGAACATTGAGGCCTGCGCATCACCCAGTGCTTTGATGCTACAAACGTGCGGACATTCAATGTCAATACATGGTCTTGAATAGGTGCGAGTTCTCCCATTACCAACCATTTGGCAATTTCGCCAGCGGCTAAACCTTGAACTGACAGGGAAGCAGTTGGCTCCGTCGCAAACGGAACGAAAGTCCGAAATTCGTCGCCAGAAGAGCGCAAGAAATTGTGTACTTCCTGATGGCTGCTTAGGCGATAGCTGAGACAGCTCCAGCAAGGTCCATCACGATTTGCACCGAAGATTGGGCCAAACATTGGCTCAATGCCATTCGGCCGGACAACCATCCAGGGAGATTTCGATTCAATATGGCGGCGATTTATTTCAGCGAATTCGTTCGCAAGGTAGTCTGGGCGAACGTAAACCGTGAGACGTGGATCTTTTTCGTCGACGGAAACACCGGATTTCTCCAAGCTGTGTACTAATGCATCCTCGCCACAATCAACGGCAACACATGATTCCCCAAGTACTTGCTCAGCCCATCGAGGCGATGCCCCAAGAGTGGACCAATATGCCGCCCTGCTTCGGTCTAGATCGTGATTTGCGGAAACTACATAGCCCTTTTCCGAAAGGGCAACTAACGCAGCTAGAACATTGGGAAACCCGTGTTCTTCCTGTGTTGCCTGAACGACATCGTCAACGGTATTGCTGCCGTCCATAAGCGGCATGAGATCGCTATAGAGCTTACCATGCAGGAGAGTGTTGAAGGTCTCCGAGACTATCAACATTTGGTGTTGGCCAACTTGGTGCACCTGAAGGTGAGGGGCAATGGTCGGCAGCTTGACGAGACCCTGGTCTTCAGGAGTCTTGCGGAGCAATATCCCGCCGCTGGGATTGGAGTCCGCCTGGTCCATCATCCTGTTTGCCGCAGACGAACCCGAGTCTATACCTACGTTCTGTCAGTGACCGAGCGGATTTCTGCCTCAGCCTTCTGCGCAGTTGCAGCGATCAAGGACTGCAATGCTTCAAAGTCCTCCGTACCGCAAGCACCCGCAACTATAGACTTAACTTTGGGACGCGCATTGTTCAAATCGAAGCCCTCCTCGTGAACCAAACGCGAAATTCCCTGCAGATTCCGCCACATGAGCGCCGCTTCTTCCAACGGAGCTAAGCCGTTGTGGCTAAAAACCTGTGCGGCAGATGGGGCGGCGGCGTCTGGAGAAAGTCCGTCAGCTGTCAATTGAATGTAGCGTGCGGCACGTTCCACTTCCTCCAATCCACCCGGCATCGACACAAAGGCAGATTTCTGGTGCTCTTTGGGCTCTCCGTTTCGTTCAGTCAATTTTGCAAATAGCGACTCGTTCTCGCTATACGCTTTGAGTATGTCGCTTCGTATGTCAATGAACCGGTCAGCAATTGACATCTCTCCGTATTCGTAGATGCAGCGAGACCTAGCCAGAATCGGTCGATCGCGGAACGAGGAGCTCTGGCAGTGTTCCGCAACGCTTGAAATCTCTACCGAGAATAGGTTATCGGCGTCACGAGGAATTGGTGCAAACAGCAGGCTATCGTTTGCCAAATGTTCTAGCGTTTCGCGAAATCGTCGCCACAGCCGGTCTCTCTGCTGTGTTGACCAGCCATCATGTAGAAGCATAAGCTCAATGGCCGAATCAGAGCAGACTTCGCGACTTGCGAGATCGCCGAGCAACACCACAGCTGCACCGCCTTCGTTACGTGTACCAACTCTTTCAACGACATCGAGGACGACGTCTTCGATCAAGCTTGCGATGCAAGCCTCTGCAAGGTGCGACATGGCAATGCGCGCTTCCGCGGGGGTTAGATTCTCGCGTAGGGTATGCATTCCGATTTGGAAAGCCTTGTCATTCGACCAGTTGCGTATGATCTCTGCGGTTTCCTTGGCGTGGGTCGACGGCAATTCCTCGATCAGGTCTTGCATTTCCTGAACACCCATTTCGTGCGTCCAGTAGAGTCTCGCAAGTCCGCGACGAGCAATAGTCTCGAAATTCTGATCAGAGAGAAACCCCTTGGGAAGATCAAGATCAGTGAATTCCTGGGCTTTTAGATTGTCAAGTAGCTCGGGATGACGTTCGACCCACTTGGCAAGGCGTGGAGCCACACCGAATATTTCGACGATGTCTTCGAAGGAGTCAGGGCGAGCAGCACAAACCGAACTGTCGTAGGGGCTCCAATCCTCGATATCTGGATGTAGCTGTTCGCGCCACTGATCCACGATGGGATCCATCTTGGCGAACCACTTTTTGGGTCGAAGCGCAAGGTTCATCATCTCGCCATATGTCCCGGGCAATTCTGGAGACTCACCCTCACGAGCCTGAAGTTGCGGATAAGGCCGCGTCGCCATTGCGTGATGGTCCGCATGGCGTTGCATTTTGAAGAACATCCAGTTGGTGAATTTCCAATCCGCGCTCCACGAATGATGCGGCGAAATCTTCTCCCATCGCCCATTGGCCAACAAGATCCTGCGCAAACCATAGTGTTGAAAGTAGTTGCTGATCTTCATTGAGAACACGCAGCTCAATCCAAGGAATACGTAGACGGGAAGCGCCCAGATCCCGCCCATGAGCAAAACCAGCGCATACCAAAAAGCAACAAACAGGCAGTAACGCCAGAAGGGATTGCTGTAATGCCACCTCGACAGCTGGCGACGGGCCAATCGCTCTCCGGACACCTTCCACGAATTTGTGAGATTACTCGCAACTTCTCTTGGAAAGTAGCGCCAAAAGCTCTTTCCTTTCGGTGCTGACCCATCATCGTGCGGCGTACCTACCTTCGCGTGGTGAATATAGACGTGTTCAGTGGCATATTGCGGATACGATGCTGAAGCCAACAGAAATTCTCCAACTCGCCGTTCCCACATTGTTCGGCGATGAACCATCTCGTGGCCTACAACGAAAACTGCTTGCGCTTCCATGGTCAGGAGAATCGCAAGGATCACGTCTTCCCAAATCGCGAACGCGTCTACATAGAGGATTTGCCACAGACCAAAAACCAGGGTCGGCGGCCAGAGAAACGCCCAAGCCCAGACCGGTACGTTGTACGAAAACAAGCGTCGCTCTGGCGTGCCCTTGGGGTTCATGTTCTCCCCATCGAGCCCAACGACTTTATCTAGAGATCCGGCGAGACTCATGAAGAGGAAGGGCGCCACCATCCACCACCCGCCGTACAGCAACGCCACGAACAGTAGTGGAAAAACGGCTAACGGCAGGTAGTAGGGAAGCGAATTAAGAAACGAAGGTTCTATGTATGGCGTGCCTTCTGATTCGGTGGCACGTGCATCGCCGCTTGGGACTGTATTCTGCGTCACAGGTGTACTTCTAGCGTGCTATGGCATTCAACACTGAGCCAATGACATGTTATCACCCAAATCACGTAGGAAAATCCTAGTGTTGTCCAAGATTCTCGCACAGACGCTCCAAGGCCTCCACGCAAAAAGCTGTCGTCACGGACTCTGAACCGTGCCCAATTTGCCCTACTACCCCCCACTGCAGGGATTGGTCGCCAAAAGCCAAGAGTTCTGGAAAGCTTCCATCCTCGTGCTGATAGCTCAATAACTGATCAATTGCGCTGATGGTGTCCAATTGATCAAGCTTCCCTAGGTTGTGGAGCGTCGCAACTGCTTGCGCTGCTTGAAGCACATTTTCAAATCCTCCGGTTTCGTCCTGCAATGCCA
Organism: Candidatus Azotimanducaceae bacterium; assembly: GCA_965205545.1. Taxonomy (GTDB): domain Bacteria; phylum Pseudomonadota; class Gammaproteobacteria; order Pseudomonadales; family Azotimanducaceae; genus Bin55. The sequence goes on from OZ242170.1 coordinate 652,254, forward strand.
GAGTTCGTTTCACTAGTAGCGACCCCAAATCTTCCAAAGAAGAAGGAGGAAAGTGCGGCAGCGCTCGACTAATCGCATAGTAGGTCGAGACGGGGTCCTGATACCACTTCGAGGCGTTCTGTTCAAAGCCATTCACAACCATGTCTTCGAGCCATCGTCGAGCCTCTTGGGTAGCTGGACAATCACCCAAATAGGCGATCACATTAGCATTGACCACAGGGTCGGCTTCGATGCGAAACTTCGCAACGACATCCGGTTCTCCCTCACTGAGCAACCATGTGGTGAAACAACCATCGCTATCGCGGTTCTTCAACATGCGCGGAACATTTCGTTCCAAGCGAATCCAAGGATGGTCACCGACAACGAGCGAACAGAGTGCCGAGCTGTCAAGGTCCTGTGGCAAATGGCGGTAGTAACGCCAAAACCCTGGATGCTCAATAGTGGCTGCGAGGTAGTTTCGTGTGCGCTCTAGCAGTGCTTTCGCTTGAGGTTCCTCGCTGCATTGAATAGCTAGCGCACAAAGCGCAGAAACAAAGGGAGGACGTTCGTAGTGTCTCGGTATGTCGGGGTTCCCCAGATTGAACCTGATGCAATGCCACGCTCCGCTCGGGTCTACGGCAGAGCTCAAGAACTCTAGCGATCGCCGAATGGCTCTTCTACATTCGCTCGTAGCTGCATCTACCGAAACTCCAGTTGGAGTTCGCGGGCTTGGAGAACGCAACGGAGGAGCTGGGTCGTGCATTGTTTTCTTGAGAAACTCTAAGGAGCTTGCTCCAGTTCTTGCCTCCTCTCGCTCTTCGTCGCTCAAACTATGCCTGGGAGGAAGAACCAAATGCGTGACTTCGTGCGAGTCCTCGTGCACTTGAATCTCGTGATCCGAATCCAAGGAAACGCCAAATTCGTGTTCAATGGCTTGTTTCGGATCGTCAAGCAAACTTGCGCGAAATTTGCTGTCCTCGCCAGCCTTTGAGACGACGCTTGCAGGCAAATCCCGGGATTCCTTCATACGTCTAACCAAGTTAGGCGAGTTGCCTTTTCACCAATTGCGTGAATTCGCCACCTATCTCAATGAGTTCCTCGAACGATCCGCTCTCTACGACGCTTCCTTCCTTCAAGACATAGATGCGGTCGGCCTGCTCCAAGGTTGAGAGTCTGTGCGCAATCACAATCCTGGTCGACGTCATGAGTGCAAGGTTCTGCATTACCGCAGCCTGACTCTCATTGTCCAACCAATTGGTAGCTTCGTCGAAAAGCATGATTCGCGGATTGCCAAGCAGGGAGCGAGCGATAGTCACTCGCTGGCTCTCGCCGCCGGATAGCACCGACCCACTCGTTCCCACCATCGTCATCAGCCCCATGGGCATTGACTTGATCTCCTTTTCGATGCTCGCTGACCTAGCGGTATTCCACACCTGCTCAGTAGTAGCTTCTTGGTGATGAGCGACGATGTTGTCCCAAATGTCAAGAGGATGAAGCCGAACCGATTGCGGCACTGTCCCAATTCTTCGGCGGACCTGCTTCAAATTGAGGTGCCTCAAGTCTCGACCATCGTAGTAGACCGCTCCGGCGGTTGGCCGATCCAGTCCAAGCGCAAGTCGAAACAGAGTGGTCTTTCCAGATCCTGACTCTCCCGCGATCGCGACAAACTCCCCTGGATGCGCGCGGATCGTAACGTCGTCGAGAATTAGAGGACCGTCTTCTTCATATCGAAATGAAACACGGTCGAACAAAATCTCTCCGCGCAAACTATCGACCCGTTCGCCATCGGTCTTGGTTTCGGGTATAGCGTTCAACAATGGGCGCATTTGATCGAGTGCAGGTCGCAGCCCTGCCACTACTCCTAGCGATTCACTAAGTCGCGCCAAGGAGTGCTGGCAGACTAGGAATACCGTATAGACGATCAGGAAGTCACCAACCGGAAGCGAACGATCGCTTACGACTACGACAGCGAGCAGCAGGACACCAGCCGCAAGAAATGGCAACGCGGCACCGAATGCGCGAGCATGCCCTTCGAATCTGCCTACTGCCAGTTCTGCTCGCTTCTGCCCTCTGTACTCCCGCACCCACATAGCAAAGGCCGAACCCTCAGCGCTTTCGACTCGCAGTTTGGAAATGCCGCCAACGATTTCGAAGAGCAATCCGGCCACCCGTCGAGATGCCGCGATCATCCTTGAATAGGGAGACAACTGACTCATAGCAAGAAACATGGTTATTGCCGAGGCAATCGCGCTGAAACCAAACGCAACTATTCCAAGAGCAAAATCGTAGTAGAAGACGATAGCCAAAATGGGCAGCAAGAAAAAACAAGATAAGAGACTATTTGCCGCGACCCCTTGCAGTCCGTCTCTGAGACTTTGAAATGTCATGCCAGACATGGCCAAATCGCCACTTCTCTGTCCCTGCAGTGCGCTTGGTGGAAGTCGCACGAGTCGGTCCCAAAACGCCGCTTCGAGTCGCGATGCCGAGCGGGCCTCCAGTCGCATGAACGAGGTTCCCTGCAAGAGATGTAGCAGTGCTCCCAAAAGCCCAAGTCCCGCAAGCGCAAGCGCCACTATATATAGAGTGTCGGTCGTTCCCCCTGCCACAATGTGATTGGCCACTAGCCCCAAAGCAAACGCTGGAGCGAGCTTGACCAGACCAGCAGCAAGCCCTGATGCAACCAACCGGCAGACTTCGACTCCGGAGCCTTGAAGCGCGAGGTTTAGTAGGTCTCCCGGCTCAACGGTTCCAGACGGCAACGGCTTATAGAACATCCAAGCATAGTCTTGGAGCAATGCGGCCCGCTCCCGATTAACCCGCGTAGCCTTGCGCGTGACTGGATCTACCTCCTTGTAGTTGCCAAACATGGCAGGCAACAGGACTACAGGCCGTTCGTCTGCGTCGCGAAATGCCAAGAGCGGGGTACTATCTTTACGCCACCAGTTGCTAGCTGCATCAAGGCGTACACGGCGGGCACGCACTCCCGATGCATCAAGAATGTCGACAAGGCCCACCGGGTTGTCGGAGGTAACGGATGCAGGAGGGAACGAAAACATGATCCCTTCACGCTTACCGATGATCTTGAGAGCATCTGCCAGAGCGGTATCTTCGACCTGCTGCTCTGGTGCCAAGGGAAGGTTGTAGATATTGAAGAGACGTGATCGCGCAATTTCCGCCGCAACGCGACGGCTCATCGTACGTTCCTTCTCAAGGTTTGCTTCGTCGACTACCGCTAGTTGCCGATTTAGTCGCTCCATGCGAAAGGCAACTTTGTGAAACAACGCGAGCGCTGTCATCAGATGCCCTTCTTCTGCAAGTGCTGCCGAAGACTTTCCCGCTAGAGTGACGTCTTCGAAGACCGATAGCCAGCTCGTTCTCGTGAGAGGCACCAACGATGGGCCCGCATCGGCCGTAAGCTCAGCGTGATCCACAATGTCCATAAAAAGACTTGAACCTTGCGACAGACCGTCCACCCAGACAACTCCACCCCGTGCTCCTACTGTGCTTGGTTCAAGCGATTTGCTTGCGCCCGCGTCCAAAAATTCCGTTGGGCGCGGAGAACGAGTGACGAAACGCGACAGGGTATCTATCACCGCAACAAGCCAGGAATCGACTTGCTCTGCTAGCTCTCCCGGCGAGACGTGGCGCAATGACGCGGCAGGAAGACGTTTCAGGATCGTCCCAGGCAAACCTTTGGCAACCAATCCAAGACTGGTGTTTGTGTCGCTGCTGTCGTCGAGGCTTGTGTCGACACCAGGCAGCAGACGACCGCGCTCGAGTCGGAGCAAATGGTGCGGAGCCGCTTGCTCCACGCCATCCATGGATTCAAGCAGGAAGAGATCCACGGTGCCGTGCTCGACAAACCAAACGCTCTCCTCGTCGTTTAGATCCAAAGGGGAATTGCCTTCGCAGGAAACTGCAACACCCATCTGGCCGACGAGGTCAGAAATCGTGGTGAATTCGACGCGTTCAGCTGGCATCACCCTGACCTGACCAACTTGTAGTAGGTGCCTTCACGGTCAGCAATTAATTCGTCGTGCGTTCCGCGCTGTACGACGGTTCCCTTTTCCAGCACGATGATCTCGTCGCAATCGCGCACAGTGCTGAGTCGATGAGCAACGATAAGGCACGTAACACCTCTGCGACGCAGGTTGTCGTCTACGTCCTCTTCTGTGGCGGCATCGAGGGAACTCGTGGCTTCATCAAGTATGAGTATCGTTGGATTGCCCACCAAAGCGCGAGCAATCTCAATGCGCTGACGCTGCCCTCCGCTGAAATTTGCCCCACTCTCTTCAACGTTGGTTGCGTAACCTTGAGTTCTAAGCAGAATCTCGTTGTGGATGCAGGCATCTCTCGTGGCGGAAATAATGACCTCATCGGGAATTGCTGGATTCCACAACGTGATGTTGTCCCGCAAGCTGGCCGCGAAAAGCACCGCCTCCTGATTCACCATCGAGATGGAGCTACGCAGGACTTCCTCAGGTATTTCGTTCCGTGGATGACCATCGAACAATATTTCGCCCGACCAAGGCTGGCTAATTCCCGAAACTAGCCTCGTCAATGTCGACTTGCCTGAGCCGCTGGATCCCACAACGGCCACACGTTGACCGGGGTTGATGGTGAGATTGAAATCCTCAATCAGTGGCGGACGGCTCGTGTTGTAGCCGAAAGTGACGTTGCGAAGTTCGAGTCGCCCGGCAAGTTGGAGCCTCCCCTTGAACGTAGCAATGGAGTCTGCGTGTATTCCTCGACGTTCAAATACAGGATCGGTGGCAGCACTAGTTACATCGCTCAAGCGCTGTAAATCTGTCTCGAGTGCATGACGTTTGTCCGCAAACCCCAAAAAGCGACCTATTGGCTCCAGAAACATTTCGGCGAGTACGAAGAATCCCACCATAGCTCCCAGGGTCATTTCACCAGCCATTACCATCGCGCCTCCCAATACGAGGATGGCTGCACTGCGAAGTGCGGCAACAACCTCAGGGAATGCGTTATTGAGAGTGCCGAGTTCGGTATAGCGTTGTCGTGCATCTAGCTCACGAGCCTGCTGACCGCTCCATCGCGAAAAGAATCTATCGTCCGCGCCGGTCATTCGCAGGTTGTCGGCATGGCTCAGCATCTGCATCCCGACACCAATCAACAATCCTTGTTCGCGACGCATTGCTTGACTTCGCACTCGACGGTGCGAATTTAGAAAGTGTGCGGCGAACCCATGGACTAAGCCCAGCAACAGAACAATGACCGTTAGCGTTATGTCGTACAAGAGCATCGCCACGACAAAGATCACACTCATGGCCATATCGATTATGAGAACGAGGAACTCGGTCGTTAGGTTCTTGGATAGTCGGTCAATTGAGGTAACCCGGTCAGTCAAGTCTCCAACCAATCTGTGCTCAAAGAACTCCACTGGCAACCGAAGCAACTTGGTCAAGCTACGATCCGAGCCTGTCACTGCAATGCGTATGCCGAGTCGTTCGAGGAACCTGTGTTTAAGCAGAGCGAGAATGTAGGCAAATGCGCCGCCTCCGAGCAGAGCCGCTACGACTCCCACCCACGATCCGTGCCTCAACAACACTTCGTCAACGAACAGGCCAAGCGACACGGGGATGATTAGGGAAATGAGCGTTAGAAGCAGTCCGCAGGTGGTCACACCAGAAAGCACGTTCCACGAACCCATTAATAGTGCTCTCAACTGCTTGAACAGACTCGGCCACTCACCGCCTTTCTCAAAGTCGTCCTGCGGGTCGAATCGCAACGCAATGCCGCTATAGCTCTTGAGAAACTCTTCGGATGTGAGTGTTCGTCGTCCCGTCGCCGGATCGTTCAGGTAGTAATGGCCGTCGCTTATGCCTTCAAGGACGACGAAATGGCTGAATTGCCAAAACAGAATGAGCGGCAACGGCAAACTCTCCAGCAATCCCGCGCGTACGCTGAGTCCCTTGCATTCGAGCCCGTAATGTCGAGCGGCACGCGCGATGCTTGCTGCGCTGCTTCCGTCTCGACTCACTTCGCACTTCTCGCGAAGTTCAGTCAGCGGAACCCATCGTCCAAAGTATCCCAACACACTGCCAAGACAGGCTGCACCGCATTCCGAGGCATGCATCTGCAACTGAATCGGGGTAGTGATTCTGCGTGCGCGAGAATTGGAGCCAGCAGAGTTGCGTGAACGCTTCGACGCACGCTTGTTCATGCTAGAGCAATCCAGCTCCGATCATGGCCAATGGCGATTGTCTGCCAATCTCTATGTCAACGACGCATTTCTCGGGCACGAGCAATGAGTGCATGAACGCCGTGTCGACAACAATGTCGAAGCGGCGATAGGAATACGACACAGACTCAGCTGTCGAGAGTTCCGAAGGTATAGGAGAACTCGCTATCGCTTTTACTTCACCCTTGGCAGCAGCTATCGATTCGGTTCTGCCGGTGAGTCGGATAGAAGCTGGCATTCCGACCTCCACGTTGGCTGCGCTCACGCTACCAATCCATACGGCGACTTCGACGAGCCCAGTTGAATCGTCTGAGTTTCCAACAGGTCCTACAACTACACCATCGATGCTCACCCTTTGCGCCACGCTACCAAATGCCAACCATGCCCCGAACGCAATTACAGTCAGGAACACAAGGGCGACAAGCACACGCTCCCTTGGTGTCGAAATGATTAGCAGTCGATCAAGCTGCTCGCGTTCCTCTTTTGCTTCCGCAACAGTGTCGTGAAACGATTCAAACGGATTGTTAAACACTTTGGTACATCGCAGTTCAGTCTAAGCCACTCCACGACCTAAGGGGTCGCTTGCGGCTCGCTCGCGTTCCCGAAATTGTAATCTGATTCGAATTGTGAACACTATGCGCGCAATTGGCATGTGTTATGTCGAGATTCCGTTAAGGTTCAAGGAGTTGCAGGTACCGACTTGCTGGGTTTACGATCCAGCCAGGTTAGAAGCACCGGCAAGAGCGTCAAGTCCGCTACAAGAGCAAAACCGATGATCACCGCTGTCAAGACACCAACTTGAGCTGTGGGGATGAACGGAGAGAACACGAATATCAGGAATCCCGCCACGAGCACAATCGTCGTGGTGACCAGGGCGCGCCCAGCCTTATCGAAGGCGTAGCGAACAGCTGATTCGGAATCTTGACCATACTCGCGACGTGCCCGCAGGTACTTGGCGAGGAAATGCACAGTATCGTCCACGACAATTCCAATGGTCATGGCCACTACCACCGACAACGAAAGCCCTACCTGTCCAACGGTCAATCCCCAGACGCCAAAGCCGACTACAGCAGGAATTAGGTTGGGAAGAATGCTAATTATCCCAACACGTAGAGAGCGCAACGCGACCAACAGTAGCGCAGAAATGGCTACTAGAACGACAACGGTACCAATAAGCATGGCGCGGATGTTTCGCTGCCCAATGTAGGCGAACAGAGTCGCGGGACCTGTCCCGCTTACGCCAGTGACAGTCGGAGCGTTTTCGTGAAGCCACGCCTCGGCCCGTGCGTTCAACTCAAGCAAGTCCCCAGAAGGCAGTGTTGCCGCGGATACAGAAACGCGAGTTGAGGTTCGGGATCTGTCGATTTGATTGTTCAGATCCAACCCGACGGGCAATGAGAGTTCGTAGAGCAGCAAGTACTGCGCTGCCAGTTCCTGACTTTCCGGTATTCGATAGAACGCGGGATCGTCCCCATGCATGCTCTTGTTGAGTTGTCGGAACGTGTCGGTGACCACCGCCACATGCCGAACTGATTCCTGCTCCCTGTACCAATCTGCAAAACTGGCCACTTCCTCGAGGAAATTGGGATCGATCGCGCCACCCTCCTGCGGAGCTTGCAGCGAATATTCGATCAATGTGTTCCCGCTCAGGTGCTCGTCCATGAAGTCGGTGTCTTGTCTGAACTCAATTCCTTCGTCAAAGAAATGGACCAGCACGTCATTCAATTCGTTTCGTGGAATGCTCATTGCCATGGCGATCAGGAAACCAACCCATACAGAGAAAATCGGCGTCTTGTAGCGGAGCACCCATTCCGCTAGTCGTTCCATAGAAAGGCTACGAATCCATCGCCGCTGCTTGCCCACACGAACGGGTAGAAGGGATAGCACGGCAGGTAGAAACGTGACGGAAAGCACGAAGGAAGTCATGATTCCTAACGCCACGAACATTCCGAGATGTCGATAGGGTGGCACCTCGGAGAAGTTCATGCTCAAAAAACCCAGCGTAGTCGTGAAACTCGCCAAGAACACGGGATGGAGATTGATACGTATGGTTTCGACTATGGCGTCGTGCTTTGAATCTCCGGCCCGCATTCGTTGCTGGAGGGATACGAGAATGTGAACGCAGTTCGCAACAACGATCATCAGCACAATCGTCGGAGCGGGAGAAATTGGTGGAGAAAACGGTAGTCCAACCCAACCGCCTAGTCCGATGGACGCAAAGATAGAAAAAATCATCACGATTCCGGTGGCGGCAACTCCAGACATTCCTCTAGTGAGCAACCCGAGTATCACGGCCATGAGAATCAGGGAAAGAGGCAGGAATACGATTTGGCTGCTTATCGACGCTTCGACAAAGGTCTGGTTGACCAAAACAGTGCCTACTACGCGAATGTCTACGTTCGGGAACCGCTCTTCCGCCTGTTGCGCTACAGCTCTGGCGAATTCGGCAACTTCGGCCACAGCCTGCAATTGACCTTCGAGAGGTAACTCGATCGTTACGTTAACAACACTGACTTCACCGTCAAAAGCCAATATGCTGCCTGCAATGCGAGGATCGGAGAGCGCGATTTCACGGATTCGAGACCTCGTGTCAGGGTCGGAGAGTTCTACAGGGTCAACAAGGTCTCTGACATATAGGTCATCCCCGTCAGCGGTGGTGTATTGAAAGTTGGCAAGAGAATCCACCCGGCGTGAATACGGAATTTGCCAGGCTTCTTCCGTTAGCCAAACCGCCATGGATAACGCGCTTTCGGATGTGGCGTCGCCGTTGTCCGGAACGATTAGGAAGGCGACGTTTTCGCTCTTTCCAAATGTGTTCTCGAGTTCTTCCAGTGCCAACAGCTGAGGATTGTGCTCGTCGAAAAAAATGCGATAGTTGGCGGAGAATCCCAACCGGAATATGCCGCTTGCGGCAACCGCTATAAGTACGATCGTCCCCAATATGACCCACCACCTGGCTGCCAGAACGCGTTCTGCAAATCGGGCAGCAAATTGCTTCTGTGTGGTATCAGGGGCGTTCACGAATTTGGTCAGCGCAAGAACTAGATTTCACATATACGAACAAAGCAGCCAAAGTGTGTGATGTGCTAGCGATCTGACTAACGGTCGAATTCCCATTGGCATTGCCTATCTCGATATAGTTCCAATCAACCCTTCGACAAGCTAGCGCTCGACGCAAGTTCTCGGGTTGCTCGTTAAGCATTTGAAGTGCACTCCGAGGGGCGAAAACTACATCCTCCCAGTGCCTTTCAGTTTAACGGAATCACGTGTGCAATGGAAAAAAGACTACAGGGTAGTTATCAATCGGTTCGGTGTCGGACACGAGCCAGTTCTGCATTGGTACGTATCCATCTTTCAGTCAAAAGCCATATGGACCGCAGGGGAATATTCAGTTCCTTAGAGAGCTGTAGATAACTTGCTGGTGTTGAAAGCCTTCCGTTGGCATCTCTGCCTTCGATTGTCTCCCAGACATCCCAAAGTCGGTCTACTTCCTCATCTGTGGGCTCTTGAGGTCTTCCTGCGTTCGTTAGTCCAGTTCCAGACTTGCGTCGACGGGTATATTCTCTCGTGCTCAATCCGTAGAAGTTTCTCACCAACTCGAACGGAGCATCCTGATCTATCAATTCTTGCAGTGAGTCGTCTGTCTCGGTTTGCGCACGCATATAGCGAATCATGGACCAGAAGACATCTCGATTGAACTGTATCGAAACGCAATGTGAACGCAGTGAGCCAGCATGATAGAGATCACGAATTCCGATTCGCTTCATTTCGTCGATCTCTCGATCGCCCATCTGCATTTGTCGTAGAGCGGCGTAGTCGCCTTCAGCGATGCATCGAATAGCGTAGAGCAGTACCGCAGAAGTAAGCTCTGCTTCCTTGGTTTTCATCATAGAAGTACCGATAGGTAGAGAATTGGTCTGAGTATTTCATGACTTCGCGTGGAAAATCTTCCTTTTATATGAATAAATGTACAGTATTATAGATGATTGATATCGAAATGGAGTGGGGCACAAAGCGAAGTGGAGGCCGAAATCCAGCGGATTCTCAGCTATGGTAGAACGGAGGCCAATCTAGTTGTAGGTATTGATGTATTGGATACAGCCAATCCTCTAGTACACATAGAGAGACGAAGTCAATGAGACAATCCAAGAACTCGGAGCATTGCTGGTAAAGACCACAAAAGGTCGAATACGACCCGGTGGAAATGACACCGCATCAACCACGCGACAACAATAACGCAGTTAGTGTCCCAATAATTTTGACTATGGAAAACCTGGCGTACCGTGTGGCTTTGACGGTACGCCAGATTTAGTCGGAAAGTTGCTAGTAGTTATTACCCACCCAAGTCGTCACTCATCGAATCGTCATCGACCAATTCGGATTCACTTGAGGGTTCACTCGGTTCCTCTACTTCGCCATAGCGGGCAACGAGGACCTCTTTGAGCCTCGCGGGACGGAGATTCTTCTCGATGATGCATCCTTCCGAGTCAAGCAAGTAGCCTTTGGGAATTGCGAGAACACCATAGGTAGTAGCGGTTGTACCTTCCCAACCATCCATCTCTCCTAGATCGATCCAAGGAAGTTCGTGCTCTGTCGATCCACCTTCCCAATCCTCGAATGCGCTATCAATCGAGACACCTACGATTTCGAATCCATGATCGTTGTACGCACCATACAGCTTCTTCAATTCAGGAAAATCTGCTATGCACGGTCCACACCAAGATGCCCAGAAGTCTATAAGTACAAGATCTCTCTCTGCGAGTACATCGTACAAAGCAACATCTGTACCTTCCAAGTTGGCGAGAGTGAATTCCGGCGCTCTTTGACCAGCGACTAAGCCCTTATTGTTGTTTTCAGACTCTATATACCAAACAAGCCGTTCCCTTCCGGGCGCAACACGGTTTGCAACCGTATCGGCATCGAGTTCCTTGGCAATTCTGTCGTAGACAAGGAGAGCATCGCTCCGGTTTTCAGCGTCATAGCCCCACGCACCCATCTCCAATGCGAGAAGTGATTGGAGAGCTGAATCAGGACTCTTGGCTATAGCTTGAAGGGCATTGCTGCGAATCTGCTCTGCTTGTCGTGAAACTTCGAAGTATTCGGACAATAAGGGATTGGTTGACGACGAAACGGGGCTTGACTGTTGTGCCGCCTCCGCAACGTGCTCACATCCCTCTGCAGGTTCGATGGCAGTCTCTGACTGCGCTGCCGCAACCTGTTCTTCATCTGAGCCCTCGTTTTCCTCTGTTTCCGTGGAGGAGATTGTTGGGGAATCTGACTGATTGTCTTCTTCCGACGATTCATTGGCTACAGAATCACCTGAAGACTCGTCATTGGATACTTCTTCTTCATCGCTGGAAGCTGTTGCATCGCCCTGCTCTGCATCCAAGAACTCCAAATAGTTTTCGTATGCTTCTTGTTCCTTGTCTATCGCAGACAAGTACTCATCCGATTGTTGCCAACTTTCAACCAAGTCCGCATGCATACCCGACCCCGATGTCGCTAACAACTGCGTTACTGCGCCTCTCGCAGAGACTGTGATCTCACTGTTGGGTTCCGCGACGATGTCTCGCGTCGACGCGTAATAGCCCATTCCAGCCGATACAGACACGGTTACGATAGTTGGTTCGTCGATATCTGCTTCTAATCGAAAACTACCTTCATCTAGCAGCACTGTGCCCAAATCTAGCGTCTGACGTTCGCCTTCGTCGTTGGTTTGCATGCCCCATGCAGTAGCAACTGCATGCGAGAGATCCTCGTCAACTGAACTAAAGTCACCCGCTATAGAGAATTTCTTCCCATCATCTTTCGACTGCTGCGACTCTCCGACCAACACCAGTTGATCTGATGGGTACATTCCCATGTAGTCCATGAGTGCGAATCGAATGTTCTTGCCGCTAGACAACACGGTAGTCATTTTGAGAGGTTCTTCCGTTCCGACATCTGCGGAGATTTCGACGGTAGTTGGCTCTTTGATTTCCCCCGAGTGCGTCAACTTTCCATCGACGAAACTTCCGGTGAATAATTGGACCGTTTCCGTCTCCCCCGCTTCGTTCGTTGTTTCGTACGAAATCGAAAGCTCTACGTTGGACGAATCGAGACCTTGTTCTGAATCCTGATCCGACGTTGTGTCAGCATTTTCAGTCTCGGTGTCCGTGCTAGAGTTCGCTTCCGGATCTTCAACAACAATGAACTCACCAGAGATTGTGTAAGTCGATGGCGGACCAGAACTACAGGAGGCAAGAAGTGCCACTACTATAGTCAATCCAACCAAGCTAAGTACCTGTTTCATTTGAATTTGCATTCCCAATTTGATCCTTAATCGCTATTGTAGCCCTAGACGCAGGGTTTTCCCCATCCAAGGCACAAACAACTCTAGATCTATTGGAACCTGAGCATTCGTTCCGCAGTTTCTTCTAGGGCTAGCCTATATCCACTCATCCAAAGAGAACGTCAGACCAACAATTGAATCAATTACCTTTCGGGTTCAGAAAGTTGTTGCCGTTGGCAAAGGCAAAACGAGTTGTCTAAATCAAGCCAAGGATGGACTAAGTCAATTAGAGATACTTCTTGAAGCGAGAACTCGCAACAGACAGCAACATTGCGAATATGCATGAAAACCAAGCAATGGTCCATCCAATGTTCAGTGTCCAGGGCCATACGATGAAGACCAATGAGTAAGCCCAGAGCACTGGGCCAATCAACCTTCTCGCAGCGTTGTAGATCCTTGAACTTTCCCGGCCTCCCGACCAGCGCCGAATGTCGCGTCTTACCAGTCCATCTGTAAACCCTACAACACCTAGAGTAGCTGCCACAGCAATGCCAATACTCAATGCGGCGAACCGTAACGCCAGGGCTCGAACGAATTCAAAGGCAATTGCAACGTAGTGATCAAGCATTAGAGCGACCTTTTCGATAGATTTCGCTAGCGGACTTGGAGTCTTGGTTTGATTGGAGGTTTCACGATGTGCACCCACATCTTGTGAGGCAAGAAGCCCTAATGCCGCGTCAATCCAAACCAAATAAACACTATGCAATTGATCGAACAAGTCCATCGATCGCGAACCGGCTTGGGCTTTCAATGCGCTGTGCTCTATGGCGACTCGTTCTCGAAGTCTCGTACCGTCATGGGGGTCCCACAAATGCCCCATTCCTGCGAATTCAATTGCAACCCCTAGAACGACAAAAAGCACTAGGCTTCCGACAGCCTTGAGAACTAAGCCAATTGTCGACGTGATGGGGTTGGAGGTTTCTGTCTTGCGACTAGCCGACTTCGTCAAATTGACAACTTCAATCTAGATGATCTGAAGCATTTCCGCGGCTATCCGTCTGTGGTCGCCTGCGAGTACCGGTGAGTCACTTGATTCAGGAGCTCGTTAGCGTCGGTCGGCATGAATGGATCATGCTTATCCGGTAGCGGGAATCGAACCTTCCACAGATTTCCTCCCTCCAAGAGAGCAAAAGCTTGTCCGCGAGGCAAAGCCACAATGTCAGCAGGACTGAGGAGCGCAGCCTCATTGGTAGTCAGTCGATCATCATTTCGTGCCTGAAAGCTCAGTCGTCCGTGCGTGTCTCGTGCATCTGATGCACCAGATGTGCCCGCCAGGGCTCGAAGTTCGATCCGGGGCAATTGCTTGGTTAGGATTTCTGCAGTTGCGAGCTCTTTCACTCGCAACATGATCAATGAATTGAAGTTTCCAGCGATTTGGCCGGATTTTGCGCGGTCTCCCACGCGGGCTTCAATGTCCGACATGGTTTGAGTGTAGGCAGTAACTTGAAAACCTGCGCCGCCAGCTTTGTTAAGCAACGGCACAAACTCGTCCCCAATGAGCTCGTTGAATTCGTCCGCGTGTATGCAGACTCGAGGCGGCTCCTGGAATTCTTGACCTTCTCCACGAATTCCAAACTTGTAAAGGTACCCCGCAACCGAAACTAGGTCGGCAAACATGGAGTTTCCTACGGCGCCCGCAACCATGGAATCAGAAAGCGCATCAAGACCGATATAGACAATCCCACCTTTCCTTATGACATCAAGCCACTCAATCATTGGACGGTGGTCCGGACGGTCCTCCGTGGGCGATATGAGCTCGGCAATGGGTCCCGTTGTCAGTTTTTCCATGAGCGGACCTACCGAGGAGACAATCTTGTCAAAGTAGGTCCGGTCGTACTTGAACGCTGAAATCAATCCATCCAACACAGGATCCTCGATGGCGAATTCCTGGACATACTTGTACAGTGCAACTGCCTGCGGATCTCTCCCCTTCAACGCATTCGGCAAATTTCTTTGACTCGTAGACTTCTCGATTTGCTTGACGTGAGCCGCCCAGCCTGCTTGCTGGGTACGCATCAAGAGATTTCTAGTGTATTCTATGAAAAGAGGTTCAATATCATTAATATATTTTCTTATTTTCAAGTAGTTTGGAGTATTGCCAAGAGCAACTATCGCATGTGCGATGATGTTTACGAATCGCCATGCGAACTCCCGGAATGCTGAGGAACTTCCTCCACCAGGCAATTGATTGGCTATTCGTGTTGCAACTTCGGTGATGCGCGAAAACCGGCCAATGGCGTTGTATCTGCAGGAGTGTTCTGGGTAGCCCAAATGAAACATTGAGAACTGGTTTCCCCTACCCCAGCGCCTGGCCTCTGCGTAGGTTCTGCACAGCAAGTCCATGTCGCCTTTGGGATCGAAGACCAAGACAACGTGGCCGTTTCTGATGTCTTGCGCAAGCAACAGTTCGGCCAGACGCGTCTTACCAACGCGAGTAGTGCCCAAAACCAAGGTGTGGCCGACTCTATCGGCTGAATTCAGCCACACGTTTTGCTTTCTCAGTTCGACCCCATGCAGTTCTGGCTTTCCACTGACAGGCAGCGACCGTGCTCCATTTGCAGTGACTAGCCATGGACAGCATTTCTCGAGCATTGATCTCCACCGGCTCGCAGATTCCCGTTGAATGTACTTTCGACACTCAGGGCGTCTGGTGTCAGCCAGTCGCTGTGCGTGCTTCTGCGTCCACTTGAATCCTTCTCCAAGGTAGACGAACCCGCGTTTTCTGGGGATTTTCGCCGTTAGCATGTTGCAAGAACGGGATCGCAATAAGCCTTTTTGGTAGCAAATCACTGCAATCCCTTGAATTCCTCGAATCACGGCGAGCAAAGCGAATGCCAATGCCACTCCATACGCAAAATAACGTGGCAGGTAAAAAGACCTGTAGGCAAATAGCAAAACCAATGAAGCTAGCGTCGCGACGCACGAGGACCAAAGCTCAATGGGAGCGCGCAACAACGCTTCAACCGGGTGTTTCATTCGACAGAATGCTCTGTTAAGTACTTGTTTTTCCTTGACACTGAGACATAGCTATCAAAGTTGCGGCGTACTCGATCTCTGTATTTTTCCGCTCGCTCAGCTGAATTTGGCGCGTGGTAGCAGCCAACCGCAAGCCACCAATCCCGTTCGCGTTCATAGCAGGTCCGAAGAATGTCTGCCCCTACGGCGAGATTCCTAATGGGGCTTAACGCCTGATAGGCGGATTCAAACTTGTCGCTGTGGTAGTGCCAATTGACTTGCATCAAGCCAATATCGACTAAAGTCTTGCCCTCAGCTAGTTTGCTCCGCAGCTCTCTATTCGCTAGGTTACGACTGGCAAACACCTTGCCGCTCCCACCGATGTTCAGGGTCCAGGGCCATGGTCGAAAACCGTGCTCTTCATCCACTGTACGTCCGCTTTCGGTCAACGCAATGGCATAGAGCAAGGCTGCCGGTACGCGAGCCGCGTTAGCCGCCTTCAAGTAAGAATCGGGGATTACGTCTGACTCCTCCTCGAGGTTTGAGGAGCTGCCAAGCATGAGCAGACTGATTAGTGCAAGGCAACGCGCAACACGTTCATGCATCACTGCAGCTTTTCGATGGGAAAGTCCAGTGATTCCTCGCCTCGGCGCAACATGAGGAATGGAACCTTGTGCATGCGGGGAACCAATGTCTCTAGAGATCCATTGTCGGCGTTCAACGTGATCTTGTTGGATCGAACGTCCAACGGCGCGATGCCTCGTTCTCGTGCCCAGTTTCGAATCTGGACGTGGTCATCCGTACTCGTACCCACAAAGTAGACGTCGATCCCGTTTACTTGTTGAAGCAATTGAGCAGTGCGTTCGTAGATGACCTCGCAAGCTAAGCAATCCAGTGAAGTGAAGTACATGATGCGATCTGTGGGAAGGAGTTCTAGCTCGTCGTCTGTCACCGAAGGTAGAAGCTTTGGATCGATGAGCGGCATGTCTGCAACAATCTCCCTGACTGCTTGATCGTATGCTTTCTGAAACTTGAGAACGCGGTCTGCATCCTCAATCATCATTTGTGCCCAAGCCTGTGCGTAGTGACTACGCTCAGCGTCGTTTCTCGCATGGATGCCTAGCACCTCGATGGGTGAGATATCTTTAGTACTCAACCTACCCCGAATGCCTCGCAGAAGCTCGAGATGGCGCACCCACTCTTCGTTGGACAACCCCCACAGAGCTGCCTCGGTGGTTTGCACAGAGACAGATGTGCCTATCTGTGTATTAGTACGATTTAGGGAAAGCTCGTTAACCTGGGTGATAGTTTGAGCATTCACTCCACACGCAACTAGAGAAAGAAATAAGACTATCGATGTGAACCTCATTCTTCGAAGTCCTCCGTTTCTATATCAGTACTTGCATCGATTGGCTCAGAGAGTACGTCCTCATCCTCAGAAAGCTCTCTAACCCCAGCTTTAGCTGGCTCTAACACATCGTTATCGGATTGTTGAGAAGTGCGTTCAGTACTAGTTTCCAGCGCAAGGTTGCGATAAGGCACACCTTCATCCGAGTACCTGCAACTGAACAAATTGGCAGAATTGGAAGAATCCAATTGATTGGATTCCAGCGTTTGGTCAAGCGCTTCCACAACCTCCACATTGCGTGTGCCACTGAATTCCTGAAAAAATACCACAACACCCAGAAACAGAACAATGACCAATGGGTTCATTTCGACTCCTTGAAGCGATCGTCGCACAGCTCGAAGCCGACAAGACGATGGACGGGGTCCTGAACCACTCGCCAAACGGGGCCTGCTAGCGTCTCCAATGTCGACTTCAATGGCATTGGACCTAGCCTACGATGAGCTTTGGGTAGAGGAAGATCGAGAAGAATTTCCATGCGTTCGTCTACAGACTGTGGAGACGCGAGACGAAAGCCCTGATCTTGAATGGAGAACCTAATGGCATCTCCAACCGTACCGATAACGTCCGGAAACTCTATGGTTGCGATGGTCTGGAAAACATCCTCTTGCGACTCCGTGGGAACAGGTTGAATTGAGGAGTAACGACCGACTTGAACCTCTTCGTTGGCTTGAACCGGCATAGTGACGATAAAAAGAAAGAAGAGACCGATGGTCGATCTTGTAAGAAGACGGGAAATCATAGAAATACGATGGCAAATAATGCGCAGTGTGCACATGCCACAGAATTCCAAAAGCGAAAATGAATTCAGAAACTGTCGGGATTACAAGCTTTAAGGCAAATGATCGAATTGCTTCATTGAAATCGAACCGAAAAAAATTTCATCCATCGATAATGACTAATCCAAATGAGATGTCAAGTTCCATGGATTTAACATATGAAATAAGGGCGCAAAGTAATCTCTGCGCCCTTTTCATCTCTGAACTCGAGAGTTCAAACAGCAAATTAAGGTTAGTGTCTTTGACCAGTCTGGGTGATTTGCCCAGCAGCGCTTATGCGAACTCGTCCCGAGGCTTTAAACTCGTGGAACTCTCTGCCTGAAAGCATGATTCGACAGTCGTAGACTCGTCACATGTATCCAGCAAGCTAGGTAGCTTTGGGTTCGACCCCGCCTTAGTCAGGGAAACTCGTCAAGCAAGTCTTGAAGAAGTATTGGATCCGTCGCCCAGGGCGACTACGAACTCAAGAATCCGAATCGTTCACACCGCGATATCCGCGCGGCACGGAAACACTATAGTTGCTCGCATTGTTCTTACGCAACGGTCGCAAGCAACCAAAAATTCCTCCGTGGAATGTAGTGAATAATGAAACTGCTCTTGTAACTGAAGGTTGTTTTATGCAAGCTTAAATATGCGTATTTTTGGACATTTAACAGTAGTCGGCTGTCTTGGATCCCCACAGAAAACTGGGCGAAGACAGCGATCCTGTTAGCTATTGAGTGCGAACAACTCCGTTGCACCGTTGATTTGGCAGTGGGTTTGCGTGAGATGGATCCAAATCCAATGTCAAGTCAAAGTAGACGGTATGTTTTGACCTGCTCTCGACATGGACAGGAAAGGTATCCTGATCCATGTTTGAAGAACAAGGAGAACAGGTCATATGGATATTACTACGAAAGACACGCCCACTTCCAGACGAGAGGGGCACGTCGGGCTGGATGTTCACAAGGACACCATTTCGGTGGCCGTGGCATGGCATGTGGCGGTGACGGGAGAGTTGCGCGTGGACGATGTGGGAGTCGTTTCCAATCGAGCGGATCAGGTGGCGCGATTGGCGAGCGGCTTGTCGAGGCGCTACGGCGACCGGCTGAGCTTCGCCTACGAGGCGGGGCCCTGCGGATTCGCTCTGCATCGCCAGCTGGTGACCATGGGACATGGCTGCACGGTGGCGGCTCCGACGCTGATACCGAAGCGCAGCGGCAATCGGGTGAAGACGGATCGTCGCGATGCGCGCGAGTTGGCGCGCTTGAGTCTCACGGGACTTCTGACGCCGATATGGATCCCGGACCCGGAGCAGGAGTCGCTGCGCGATCTGGTGCGCTGTCGCATGGTCCTCAAGGATCAGATAGGAAGGGCGAGGAGGCGCATTCGACACTTCACGCTGCGCCGGAACCTGCAGCCGCCGCAAGGAGGCTCGACCTGGACTCGGACGTATCGGTCCTGGCTCAAGGACCTCAAGCTGGAGACTCCGGCGGCTCAGAAGGCGCTGCGGTGCCACCTCGACGTGCTGGAAGATTTGGAACGAAGATTCGAGGACCTGGAGCGCGACCTCGCGCGCGAAGTGGATGCTTCGGAGCTGAAAACGCTGGTCGACGAGCTCTGCGCCCTGCGGGGCGTCGGCAAGGTCGTCGCGGTGTCCTTGCTGGCGGAGGTGGGCGACTTGAGGCGTTTTCCCTCCGCGGGCGCGTTCATGTCCTACCTGGGTCTGACCCCGAGCGAGCACAGCAGCGGCGGGCGTCGCAAAACGGGAGGCATCACCAAGACGGGCAACTCCCTGTTGCGCCGACTCATGGTGGAAAGCGCATGGACCTATCGATTCTCGCCGCGCGAGACGCTGCATCTGCAGCGCAAGGCGAACTTGGCCTCTCGCTTCGCCAGGGAGAGAGCCTGGGCGGCGCAGAAGGACCTGTGCCATCGCTATCGCAGGATGGTGGAACGAGGCAAGAGCACGAAGACCGTCGCCGTCGCCGTGGCTCGATCCCTTGCAGGCTACGTGTGGGACATCGGCAATCACGCCATGAACCAGCTTGAGGCCACGAACCAAACCGTCGCCTGACCGAAACGAACAACTCACTCGAAGGAGAACCGAACCCGGATCGAGCGACATGGATGCATGCTGGGAACCCTCGAAGATTCTATGTGGACGCCTCGCAAGAGGAACGAATCACGCTTGTAGACTGAGGCAAGCCCGTTGAAGCAGTACCGTTCTGTGGTAGCCAACCCACGCATGACAGAGTCCCAATGGTCCATTTCCACATCCATGTCGCTCCTTCGATTCGAAACGGACGCTGCTTTGTGAACCACTGGAGACAAATGAAATAAACTGTGCAGGTCAAAACATGACAGAATCTCGTTAGCCTCGATACTTGCGTACCCAGACTAACGGATTCTATCCCTGCGGGCAAAAGCCCTACTGCACCGGCAACCGAATAGTCAGAACTGGCTCACCATTGTCTCCTGCATGTGCAAGCACTTGCAGAAGTACGGAATGAGTCTTTTGCGACTTGCCGTCCCTCGGCACCCGATCTACGCGAAATCGCATTCGATCGTTAGAGGGATTGCGCATACGCACAAAGTCAGCGCATTTGCTGACAATAGCATAAAGTCGAGAATATTCGGTTTGCGGGACCTGACGTTCGCTGTCGTCGTCAGTCCACGCAACTGAGTCGTTCCAAGCGGCTTTGGTCAATGCGACCGGCCACCGAAAACCGACCTGTCGGGACATGTCGCCAATGTCGAACAATTCGCCATCGGCAATCGCAACAGCACGTGAACCCGTATAACCGGGGTCGACAGCCTGTTGCTCAGGGTTGTCGTTAAAGAAGTCTGTCATGACTTTCTCCATGTCAGAAAAGGCCAGGCAGACCTCTAACCCGACGGGAAGTGGTACTTCCCGGCCGGGATGAGAAATTGAGAGCTAAGTGTCGGTACTTCAATCCAACCTGCTGCAAGGAGTAGGTTAGGCTGCGTCTTCGATTTCTGTCACTGCTACGCCGTTCACGCGAGCCCAGTCGATTCCAACTAGTCTCGCCTTGAGATTCACCCCAGTTTGGCCCTCTTTCGAGCCATGCCTGTAGGTGAACGTCTCGGCATAGAGATCGTTCAGTCGAAACCGAACCAGCACTTTGTCGCCCTGCTCCACATGTGGTGCAAGTTGACGGATGTAGGCATTGGTTGATCGACCTGAAACGCGACAGTCCACGTAGGTGTAGCGAACGCTCTCGTCTAAGCCCCGGAGGGCGGATAGAGTCACTGCCAGAAACGGTAGTCCAGCCGCGGGCTCGATTTCTCGAATACGGCTGATGTAACCGACTCCGGTTGTAAGCAATGCGAAGTTTCTCGCATTCCCAATGGTGGCCATCACACTTCCTCCTGGATAGTGAGTAGAGAATCTTCGACATCCTGTCGAAGGGTTGAAGGTTATGCAAACTCGATTGCGGCAAGTCTGCACGTTCTTGTAGGGTCGAATGGAAGTCCCGTAGGACTTCCATCTGTGCATCGATTTCACGACCCGACGACGCCTCTACCACTGAAACGCAGTGGTCACGCATTTTTTTTGATTGCCGAATTCAAAGGTCAAAACCTTCCATTCCGTTCTCAATCTCGAAAACTGGAGGCACAGATTCCTCTTTTCCCAAAACGATCGGAGGTGCAAATGCCGCTCTGCGACTCCCCTTCAATACGTCGATTGGAATTTGCCCCATGAACCGTTGAGCTGTTTCTCCTTTGGCTTGCCAAGAAGTGCGGTCCTCACGGTCTATGCCGAGATGTCGAAATCTCCCAGGAATGTTGAACACTCCACGAATTCTTGACGCCACACTGTGGATATTCGAAACGCAGTGTTGTCGCGTCAGGCTTCCAACGTGACGAGCAGTCAGCGAATCGCAAGCAAAAGCGTCGAATTGTGCAAGCATTTGTGCTGCCTTGTACGCGTAGGGCGACGCGAACTGCAATTTGATGCGAAATGGTTCACGCATTTGGGCTGGAACCGCAACAAACGCCCCGTTCTGATCGGCCAAATGTCGAAGTGCGTCTCGTTCGTGCTTAATGCGGGAATCGACAGCAGCAATTGCGTCATGGATCTTTATCAACCACCAATCCGCGAACGGATCATTTGCTGCAGCTGCGTGCCAAATGACTCTTAGACGATCAGCAAAAACGATCAATCCGACAATGGGCGGCTTCCCCTTTACGTCGCGTCCCCGTACAAGCAGCTGTGCATAACGAGTTTGAAGAGTCAGCCAAACATCGCTTCTCAATGGTTGCTGATGGTGTGGCGCATTCGATTCCGACCGTGCACCGGGGTGCACCGAATCGCGTAGCTGTAGTGAAACCAAAAATTCCTATCTTGTTGGTGTATTAAAAACGTGGCTATTTATACAGTGTATATTTATACAGTATTTAGAAAATCAAATCAACAGTTGTCTTGATTTCTCCGCTGTCTTCTGTGTATGGGTTCGCAATGCGTCTTGCATGCAGAGGTTTTGGCGCTCTATAAAAGACAAGTCTCAATCGACCAACATCCATCGGTTAAACGGCTACTCTACATAGCACCAAACAATTGAATAGAATGGATTTTCGCCTCGTCAACCTATCCGGACCATATCGATGGACAAACTCTGGCGCATCTTGTACTCGCCTCGACGGGTGTACGACGAGCTATCCACAAATGTTCAGGTTGGATTGCCACTGATGACGATCCTCGGTGTAGTCGCAATTTCGACATTGGCAATCGCATTTCTCGCTCCCACCCCTCCTCTCTCTAGCTACGATTTAGATCCGCAACGCATGCAGTTGGGTCTTGTAGCGAATGAAGCAAATCTTGAATATGCAAAAAGTCAGCGAGATCGCGAACCACGCGAAGCGATTATTGACTCTCCAAGCATTCCAGCTGGGATTCGTGTTTCCGCAGCTCCCTGGGAACCGCTAACACAACCACTAATCTATTTTCTGTGTTTTGTTTGGGCGGGAACGTGCTTTCTTATCGTTGGTCGGGCGGCGGGATCCGGCTTCTCGTGGAGGCAATGGTTTGGTTTTGTGTGGTGGGCTCAAATTCCTCTAATCTTCGGCGCAGTCGCGGACGTGACGTTGGCTGCATTTGGACTCGACAGACCAATATTTCCTACGATTTCTATCGGGGAACTAGCCATTTACGGAACTACTACGACAATCTGGTTCTGGTGGTCATTCATAATCGAAGTTCAGGGACTGAAGAGTTGGACGTCCAAAGGGATCGGTGCATGCATTGGATTAGCCCTTCTTGCAAACCTCTTGATTGCCATTCCCATATTTCTAGTGCTGACAGTAGTCTCTTCGATTGTGTCTTCAATGTGAGTCAAATTGAGCCCATGGTCCACAACTCAAGAAGTGACCGACACGATTGTCGCCTTTGAGCAAGTAGTTTTTCATTGCTCTCACAGACAATCCAATTTTTTGACAACCCATCTACTCTATGCATCATAGAGTCTCGCAATGGCTCGGGCGTACCTTATTCAAACAGTATCGTCAATGAGCCAGCGCATTTCTAAGCTCTTGGGCTTGGTGCTCAAGTACCGCTTGGACTTGCTGCGATTCTACTCCAGGAAACCATTTGACGAATTCATCGATAGTGGCTCCAGCTGCGAGGTTTTCATATAACGCCGAGAGTGGAATCCGTGTTCCCGTAAACACCCATGCTCCACTGACGTTGCCTGGTATTCGTTCTACTGCAGTGCAGGATTCCCAGATTGACATTTCAATTGCCTCCAATGGACAAGTGTTGTATGTTTTGGTCGGTCTCAGACATATGGCATTGAGACAGCACCGTCGCAATTGAGTTTAAGCCGGTAAAGTTGAACTGTAGCAGGGGACCATACCGTTAGAGAATTCTCTTGGACCAAGCAGACCCAGAGGAACGTGTAGCACCCAAAATCACGTTCAACAAGAGAGCGCCTGCAAGTGTCAATTCTTGGATATGATAGGTCGAAGACAAAGCTTGAATATCTTTCGACTTCCACTATGGAAAAGCTCTGGCGAATCTTGTACTCCCCTCGAGGCGTATTCGATGAATTAAACATTGATACACAAACCTCCATCCCATTGGTTGCCGTCTTGGCAACTGTTGCATTGTCTAGTCTTATTCAGTCGAATCCTGTGTCAATGATCACCAATCCACTTGGATGGCTAATAGCCATCGCTGGTATAGGGACGGGGTTTTTTATTGTCGGCAAAATCTGCGGGACCCACCATAGTTGGACACAGTGGTTTGGTTTTGCATCGTGGATCCACGTTCCTCTAATACTGTCAATGGCACTGGATGCGTTGCTGGCGGTGTTGAATGTCGAATGGCCAAGATTCGAATTGTTTACGCGCGGCGAATTGAGATCCGGCATCGAACTTGGTTTTCCATTCTGGCTATGGATCTACGTAATTTCAGTTCTGGGACTAAGAAGCTGGACGTCTAAAGGAACCGGGGCGTGCATTGGGTTTGCGTTGCTTCCTCCTATATTGCTGGCACTTCCCCTATTCATGGTTTTTTATGCACTGTATGCTGCATTCTCTGCGTTGGCGTCTCTAATTTAGATAGAAGAAGGCACATCGCCACAATAGATTTGACCCCGCGAGCAGCCAAGCCAAATGAAGTCGTGTTAGCGTAGCCCTCCCATGAATCTAACCCTGTCAGCAGAAAGCCCGCCTCATGGCTGAGTTGCTTTAGTGATTACACGGTAGTTTGGGATATAGGTCAGGTTTGGAGGTGCAATCCAAGCCCACTGCGAGACCTGTTTACATGCAATAAAGGAACAGCTCACAGTTCCATTACGGTGAATTACTCTAAATCCTCTCGTTCCACCCAACGTCCCGCCCAGTCTGGGACCCATTCTTATGCAGCCCCCTGTCCTTGAAGTGCCATCGGATAGCCATTCTTGAGTATGATGAGTGCAACACTGAGCTTGGACAGCGTTCGACTCCCAACTATGGACAAACTCTGGCGAATCCTCTACTCCCCGCGAAGCGTGTTCGATGAATTGAACACCAACACGCAAATTGCCATTCCTCTAATTGCAGTGCTAGGAACAATTGCACTTTGCACGTTCGTTCTTCATGACAATCCTTTTTCAGCTGATCACTTCGCCGCTTGGATGGCTCATTTAGGCATGGCTCGTCATAGGCACCGGGCTCTTCATCGTTGGCAAGATTTGTAAGTCTGCACACAGTTGGTCCCAATGGTTTGGCTTTGCATCGTGGATGCTAGTGCCACTAATACTAGTAACCGTGTTGGAACATGTGCTTGACTCTACTAAACTGTGGAGTTCAATGAAAATTCACCTGTGTACATATCAACGAGTATAGGCTTCGGCATCGGAACGTCATTCGATGGTGGGTTTGGTCCTACGTAGATTTCAATTCAGGGATTGAGAAGCTGGACGTCTAAGGGAACCGGTGCATGCATTGGGCTGGCATTTGTGCCACATGCATTGCTGGTTTTTCCCTTATTCTTGATATTCGTAATGATTAATGCATTTCTCTTTGGGGCAGCGTCTCAAATGTAGTCAGTGGCACATATTGCCACCAAATTGCCGTAGCTGTCGAGAGCTCCCGAACGCTGTTCGACTATCGAAGCTTCCAACGGAAACTCCTCCCGTGTGAAGCTCACTTTACGCAATTGCTCTGGTCATGATTACACTGTAAATCAATGGTATAGGATCACGTTTAAAAGTGTAGATCAAGTCGGTTGCCAGACCTTCTTGCTCCGTAACAAACGAACTAGATCCCACAGTTCCATAAACGTGTACCAGTTGTGATCCTCTAGTTCCACCCAAAGGCCCGCACTTACTTGCCTGGAACCATTTGTCGATACTGGCTCACTTGTAGGGACGCCGCTCTTTGACCTCCGAGTCAATAGCCGACCCCCCAAGGCTTGCTACTTGACCCGAAGAATCCGTTATTTCGGAAAACGCATCCAAGTATGCAAGTGTTTCCTGCTGTAAAGGCTCCAATTCCGTGAAGTGCCTCCATCCAATCTGAATCCGCACCCTGTGGTCGATTTCGTAATACAAGCATCATCGATAGACAATCCTTGACAGAGCTTTAACGCTAGTTTGTACGAGCTATTTCTTAGGTGACGCACTTTGGACGAAGTTAGTTCGAAGGCATCAACGGAGATTGGCAACTCTGACTTTGATGCGAAACCGGTAGTGGCATCGCCTCTCTCCCTATCGGATTCTTCCCAATCCTTGTACTGACTGTTCGGAGCGTGGCCGAGCTCAACTCTGGGTAAGTCTGTTTCCGTAGTAACTCCGTTTTGCGGGAGCTCATATTCGACGCCAGTCCTTTCGATTTGCGCGGAATCTGATAGTCGCCGTACATGTTCGTTGAGCTGACTCGATACGTTTTGGTCGACCTGCGTTAGAAAAATGTCAAATTCCCAAATGGAGCGATCGGTCATAGCCAAGGCGCGGTCAAACATTGCCGTGAACTCGTGACCCGGTATACCTTTTCTACAGACTTGCTCGTTCATCCTGTTCTCAAGCTCGCGAACCTGACGCACATCGGCCAACCCCAATTGTTCGAGCAGTTCGTCTGCCAGATGTGGCGTCAATCTTTGCACTAGGTAAACCATATAGCTGTAGGCTGCTTGGCTTATTGGATACCCATTTTCACTGAGCATTGCGACAGCATCGCGTTGTGAGATCTCCCTTCCCTTCGCTTTGTGCCCATGGGTCTCTACGATGTGAGTTAGGCTCCGTGCGCGATCAAGAAAGCTACGGTTTATTCGTACATCGTTAGTGATGATGTGTGCAAGACAAGCTTGGAATATTCCAGGCCATTCGGCGATCAGACAGGGAACTCGAGAGAAACGTTCATCTTCAGTTTCGGACCTAAGCTGATGTAGTGCTCGTAGACGCGAATTGCCGCCTGCAATCAGCGTGTATTTGCAATCGTTTGGACGTGTGGCTATCACAAACGGATCTTGGAGGCCGATGCTCTTTATTGACAAATAGAGTGTCTCGTCTGTTGTGGACTCAAATCCATTTGGTTTGTAGGGCAGTGGCTCAAGATCATCGATGGCGATCATTTGCTCTGCCTTGCAGCGGAATTGCCACAGACCGTTGTCAGGTGTAGATGTTTGCATCGAGAACTAGTCGATCCAATAGTCTCGTGTATGGTTCAACTTAATATTATACAAATATACAGTACTTGGCATAGAAACCAAATGATGGCACGTTGAATTACCCCCGAATCTTGTCAATTCTTCTTGTCGTCGTGGACGTGATTTGGGTGTAGATTGGGATCGAATCTCTAGAGGCGGCAATGGGGAATTGGCAAAGTCGATTGATTCAACTAACGTTCTCGGTTGTATTGCCCTGACAAACAAACTATTCTGTCAACCCTAACTATCCCGACAATCGCATTAAGGGGAATCGACAGGTGGATGAGTCTGAACGAATTCGTATCTTGGATGTTCTCACGGACCATATTGCGAACGACACCACGGCGGATGCCGGTGGCATCATGCGGGCTCCAATAACGGATTTCACGTGTCCGGATCTTCTCGAGCAAGAGTACGAAGTATTCTTTCGCAACACCCCTCTATGTATGGGGCTGTCCTCCGAACTGCCGAAACCAAACACCTACTGGTCCGATAATGCATCAGGCGTGCCGATTCTCATGGTCAGAGACGGCGACGGCAAATTCCAGGCGTATGCGAACGCATGTAGACATCGAGGCAGCCTTGTGGTGCCTGAGGGACGTGGTACGAAACTTAGGTTTACTTGTCCCTTCCACGCTTGGACCTATGGTATCGACGGAAGATTGCTTTCTGTCAATAAAAGCAATCACTTTGGGGATGTCTCGACCTTGGATTTGGGACTCATCAAATTGCCTTGCGCGGAATTGCATGGAACTCTATGGGTGCGACCGACACCTGGTGAGCCGATTGACGAAAACGAGTGTCTTGCAGGGCTTCAGCGCGATCTCATGCACTGGAATTTCCCGGAATATGCAGCCGCGGGCACGCAAATCATCGATGCGAGAATGAATTGGAAGATTGGCGTAGATTCCTATGGCGAGATCTACCACCTAAACGTCCTGCACACCAAGACATTGGACAAGGAGGTTGTGGGAAATGCACAAACCTTCCACAGCTTTGAGAAGAACCTTCGCATGGTTATCGCCAATGAAAAGCTGAACTTGATGAGAATGCTGATGCCAATCCGTGAGAAATGGCCTTACAAGCAGATCACCTACACGGTGTATTTCTTCTATCCAAACGTCATCATGATGGTGGATGCGTTTGGCGTGGATTTCTTGCGCATCTTTCCGCTTGACCACTCTCCCTCGAAGTCTCGGACGATGCATACCTGGTACATCGACCCCAAGGTGCAGAAGTACTTTGACGATCATGAAGCCGCCCATTCGGACAGAATGAAGAGGTTTCGGGCTGTAGTCGAAAATGAAGACTATGCGATCGCCGAAGACATGCAGGTCAATGCGGAGCGTGGAACTCCTTCAGAGATCGTGCTAGGACGAAACGAGATAGCATTGCAGCACTTTCACAATGCCCACAGACTGGGTCTTGACCGCGAGTTGCTGCCGGTGGAAGACCTGTGACCCAGACTAGCCCGATGGTGAATTTCGGCTAGAACCTAAAGTCGACCGATTTGCTTGCTAAATCGAACACCCAGTCGTCAACTTTTGCAACAAGGCAAAGCCTGGTTCGGGCTATTGAATTCTAAGACTCTTGCAGAATGCTGGCTGTTTTCGTGGAGTGGTCCCACCGTTTGTCGTCGAGTAGTCTACCGACGGTGCTTCATACAACTCCATAGGCCAGCATGGTATCAGCAACTTTCTTGAATCCAGCTATGTTCGCGCCCGTGACATAGTCAACATGGCCGATTTCTGCGCCATGCTGAATGCATTGCTGATGAATCTCCGACATGATCGTTTGCAAGCGGCGGTCCACTTCCTCTCGGGGCCAGCTTATGCGCTGCGAGTTTTGGCTTTGTTCGAGACCACTAACCGCTACGCCGCCCGCATTGGAAGCCTTTCCTGGAGCATGGAGAACCTTGCGCTCCGCAAACAGGTGAGCAGCTTCCGCGGTCAAAGGCATGTTCGCACCTTCAGATACGGCCATAACGCCATTGCCACATAGACTCTTCGCATCCTTGGCGTCCAATTCGTTTTGTGTCGCGCAAGGCATGGCAACGTGGCAATTGACTCCCCAGGGTCTTGAGGAAGGATGAAACTCAACACTCTTGTATCGCTCTGCAAACTCGGAAATTCTGCCCCGCCGCTGCTCCTTCAGATTCTGTACAAATTTCAGCTGCGCTTCATTCAATCCATCTTTGATGAAAACAAATCCGCCTGAATCACTCAGAGTGACAACTTTGGCACCCATTTGGAGCGCTTTCTCAGCAGCGTAAATCGCTACATTCCCGCTTCCGCTGATCGCCACAGTCTTGCCTCTAAGCGATGAACCCACATGATTTAGCATGTTCTCGCAGAAATACACGCATCCATAACCAGTCGCTTCTGTGCGGACCGCACTTCCGCCGTAGGCAAGAGATTTGCCTGTGATCACACCCGCCCAGCGATTCTGCATTCGCATATATTGGGCAAACAAGTAGCTGATCTCACGCGAACCGACTCCAATGTCGCCTGCAGGTATATCAACATCCTCGCCAATGTGGCGATGAAGTTCAGACATAAAGGACTGACAAAAACGCATAACCTCGCGGTCACTTCTGCCCTTGGGTTCGAAATTTGCGCCTCCCTTTGCCCCTCCCATGGGTAGACCGGTGAGACTGTTCTTAAAAATTTGCTCGAATGCAAGGAACTTCAAGACGCTTTGATCTACGGTGGGATGAAAGCGCAGTCCTCCTTTGTAGGGGCCCAAGGTGTGGTTGAACTGAATACGCCAGCCTCGGTTTACCTCTATGTCGCCATCATCGGTTTCCCAAGTTACGCGAAAGCTTAGGACTCGGTCTGGCTCTACCACGCGTTCCAATATTCGCGCCTTTCTGTATTCCTCGTGCTGGAGGTACCAGGGCATCACAGACTCAACGACTTCCTCAACTGCCTGATGGAACTCCGTCTCATGAGGATTTCGCTGTCTGAGACCAGCCATGAACTGATCCAGCTCTTTCAAATGTGCGGTCTTTAGTACTAGCATTTACTATTCCTAATAGTGGAAGATTCGTCTCTAGCTACATTATCTCAATATAGAAGCGTTACTGCCACTATGGCGCAGTGTGAAGCGTTCGTGCAACTCAACAGGATGATTTCGGCAGAACCTTCCTCACTTTCCTGCTCAAAGCGTCCCGATGCCTCAATCCAGCTGGTATCAGAATTGCGGATTGAGGTAAAACTGTTGACTGAAGCGTCTGAAACGGTTTATTGAGCTATCGGCGGAATCGAGTCGGGGATACTTGAGAAAGTCCTTGTTTTCCCAGATCACATAGTCCTGTGAGATGTCATGTCGATAGATCTTGAAGAACAGTGATCGCATCCAAAGCGTCAATAGATTTGCAGGCAGCAATCCCAGACCCGGTACCAGTGCATTTGGCTTGCCGATCTTTTTGAGTTGCAATCCCATGACGAATGAGGTCCGTTCCTCGTCTATCGGGGACATCATGGCAAGCTGACGAATGTATACACCCGCATAGTCCATGCTAGGCTCGATTGTGGACATTCCTAGGCCCCAGAGCGTTACGATTGCGTCCACGTTTAGGTTCAATCCGATGAAACGGGGCAAACCGACGCGACGAACCAGCTTGAACCGTGTTTGTAGCATTGGCCCTTCTATTTGTGGTTCGCCAATCTGCGTAACTTCTCTGTACCCGTGAACATGTGGGAGATGAGCTAGGTCAACTCCGTTTTCACATGCCTCTTGGGGATGAGCAGCAATAACGTCCTTGTAGAACGTAAACTCCGACCATTCGGGACCGTCCATACTTGGTGGAGTCCAATCTGGCTTCTGGCCTTCCGGATGCCAATACGCTATGAGTACTCCCCCGGTTTCGACTGTGGAAAACGTGCTTAACTGCACATGTTCGTTGGGAGAGCCATGCCTGGTGCGTACACAAGATCCAGTTGCGTCGTACGTATAGCCGTGATAAGGGCAGACCAGACATCCATCATGGAGCTTTCCTCCCATACTAGGCGAAAGCTTGGCGCCCAAATGAGGACATGTCGCCTTGGCCATGCAGACTCTACCTTCGTGGTCGCGCCAGTAGACAACCTCGCTACCCATCCACCGCTTTCCGCGAAGCTGATTTTTGCCGAGATTTTTGCTGAAATCCACCCAATACCAGCCAATTGGGAAGGGATCTAACAACGTGCGATCTGCCAAATCAGGATCTCATTTGATGAGTTGTGTGAGGCCAAGTGAACGCGACCCGACTGGTTCGAATTTCATATGCTCTGTAGTCGTCATGACTACTCTAAACTGTGTGTCGTTCAAACTCTCACCCATACGTGGAATCAGTAGCGCTAGAGTGGTCATGCCGGGCCAATAACGTTTGACCACTGCCCTGATGCGTAGCAATAAACGACTTCCTGCGAGTCCTCTTCTCTCAACGAGTTCGTAGTTCTCCTGAAATGAAAGGCAAGCACCACTCGGCGAATTGTTGCTCTTGCTCGTGTCACAAGGTCCTACACCTAAGCTTACCGCATTTTCTTGACGTGCCTTGTTAGAAACAGTAAGTCAATCAAGACAAAAGCAATTCATCATGCCCTATTTCGCTCGCAACCACGACGTGTTCAACATATAACATATGCCTTCAATTACCAGCTCGCTAGTGGAAGATTTGTCAATGAGAGTAGGAATCTGCGGACTTGGCGACAGAATGGGCTATTTGGCGAATGTGTTTCCTAAAGTCATACCCGACTTCAATTTGGTTGCCTATGCGGATCCATCTCCTACTGGTTTTCGCCGCATGAGCCAGGACCAAATTCGCAAAATGAACTCTTATGAGAATTTGCAGCCTATGCTGGACAAGGAAAATCTCGACCTTGTGATGATTGGTTCACCCAATCTATTCCACTGCGATCAGCTGTGTACCGCTCTGGACAACGGACTAAAGATCTTCTGCGAAAAGCCCATTGTGACTACGGAAGACGAGACTTTTCGATTGCTAGCTGAACTGCGCAAGCATGGCAGCGATCAAGTCATGGTGGGTCTGGTTCTTAGGTACGCTCCTTTGTACCAAGATCTTGTTGAATTGGCGCAAGGCGATAAGCTGGGAAGCATCATCAGCATAGAAGCGTCAGAACACATCCCACCTGTGCATGGTGCGTTTTTCTTTAGAGATTGGAGAAGGAAAACCAGCATGAGTGGAGGCTTCATGTTGGAAAAGTGTTGTCACGATCTCGACCTCTATGCAGGGCTCGTTCAAGCGCGACCTCGAAAAGTCGCTAGTTTCGGCGGACGATCATTCTTTGATGAACAAAACAAAGACCTCGATGGCGAGCATGTTTACAACCGTTGGCCAGCAACTTGGAATCGAACCGAAAGTTCTTTTTCTGGGGACACAGACATCGTGGACCACCAAGTTGCATTGATCGAGTACTGCAACAGCGTACGTCTCTGCTTTCACACAAACGTGCATACGCCAGATGCATTTCGTCGCTTCTGCGTCATTGGTAGCAAGGGAATGGCTGAGGGAGATTTCGTGCGCGGCTTTCTCAGGGTTCACAAAGCCATATCGCGTGAGTGCATTCTCGACTCGAGCTACAAGAATGAAGGAATGTCCATGCACTACGGAGCAGAAGAGAAAATGGCGAAAGACTTGGCAGAACACCTTTACACGGGCACTCCTCTTCCAGTGACGGTCTTGGATGCATTGGAAGCAGGACTCACGGCAATCAAGATTGATCAGTCGCGAGAACGTGGCCAAATACTGGATCTCACCGAGCTTTGGCAACGATTTGATGACGCGGTTGGTCTCTAGCACAATCCCCACACCACGCGCTTGCTCAATCCGGCTGTCTGTTGTAGATCACAAAAACCTCGATCCTCAAGGGAGGTGTGCGACATTAGGTGACTCAGGTGCGCAAAGATTGTCGGTGCTAGAAAGAAACTGTTGCCAGTACCATCTAAGCGGCCGTATTTGAACATTGCGCGTATGTTTCGGCCGCCCACGATCAATTGATAGGAAACACCATTGAACTTCTCAATTCCATCGACATTCCACGAACATTGGAACATTCATAAGCCCGCAGTCATCGGAAGTAATGGACTAGTCTCCACCCAGCACTACATGGCATCGGAAGTTGGCGCGTATGTTCTTCGTCGCGGGGGCAACGCCATTGATGCTTCCGTTGCGGCGGGATTGGCACTTGGCGCGGTCGAGCCGTGGATGAGCGGCATCGGAGGCGGCGGATTCATGACATTGCATTCTGCCTCTGAAGACAAAGTGTCAGTTGTGGAATTCGGTATGAAAGCGCCGTTGGATTCAACACCGGAAGACTATCCGCTAACTGGTAAAGCCACAGGGGCATCTTCATTCAACTGGCCCCAAGTGAAAGACGACGCAAACGTACACGGACCGCTCTCGATCGCAGTTCCCGGGCATGTCAAGGGTATGGCTTTGGCTCTCGAGCGATTCGGCACATGGGATTGGAAGGATGTGATCGAGCCAGCGTGCAAACTTGCCGAGTTTGGATTGCCAATGAATTGGTATGCCGCGCACATCATCGCAAGCAATGCGAGGCTGCTACGAAATTACGAGGATATTCGGCAGATCTACCTTGCCGACGGGCTTCCCCCCGCCAATTTAACTCCAACTGGCGAAATGAATAGGGTGCAGATTGGAAATTTGAAACACACCTATCGAACACTTCAGAAGGAAGGACCCGAGTCCTTCTATCTGGGTTCCATATCCGAGCAACTGACTTCCGATCTCAATCACGCGGGTTCGAAAATTCGTCAAAAGGACTTGGCCGAGTACGAGGCGTTCGTAAACGAACCGCTTAGATGGTCCTATCGTGAGCACGAGCTTTATGGGCCGCACCATCGATCAGCCGGACCTACTCTCCAGCGAACAATGGGGAAACTGGAAAGCCACTTGCAACCCAGTGTTGGCGGACTTCCAAGCGCTAACGACTACGTTGCATATGCGCAAACTCTACTAGATGCCTACGAGTACAGGCTTACGCATTTGGGAGATGGAAAAAGACAGGACATTTCTGGTGCGACAACGCACCTATGCGTATCGGACAAGCAGGGAAACCTCGTTTCACACACTCAAACCATCATGTCGACATTTGGGTCACAGGTCATGCTCCCATCAACTGGAATCGTGATGAACAATGGCATGATGTGGTTCGATCCGGTTCAAGGTGGACCAAACTCCGTGGCGAGCGGTCGGCGTCCATTGAGCAACATGTGCCCAATTATTGGTGAACTTTCCGACGGGTCCCGTTTCGCCGTGGGGGCTTGCGGAGGGCGAACAATTTTTCCAGCCGTTTACCAAATCGTCTCATTCCTGTGCGATTTCGGTATGGATGTTGAAAAAGCGTTGCATCAACCACGATTGGATGTATCCGGCACGAATCTCGTGTCCATCATGGACAGCATGAGCGATGAAGCCGTCGAAATGCTCGAATCCGGACTTGAGCAGACACGGGTCAGGTCAAACGGCGTGTCTCCCGTGCTATTCGGCGTACCGCAGCTGATCCTGTGGAATCCCCGAGGTGATAGCCAAGGGGGATGCTATCTACCGTCTCCTACCGCGGCGGTCGTTGCTGCGTAGTTGTTAGAAAACCGTAAACAAAGCGGCCCACGGAGTCCTTCCGTGGGCCGCAATTTGTTGACCTATGGAGACTAACGGTGGCTATTCGCCGCCAGCGTCGTCCGTCATCGCTTCTTCAACTTCCGTAGCTTCAACGGTTCTTGCCGCCTGTTGAGTTTCTAGCTTAGCTTTAGCGAAGTCTCCCGCTCTTACTATCGAAAGTCTGCTCGGGTCGACGTGCTTGGCGAAAGCCGTGCTTACTTCCTCTGCGGTAACCGCTGCTAGCTTGGCATCCTGTTCCTTGACGAATTCCATGTCGCGGCCAAAGAACAGGTTGGAACTGAGCACATTGGCAATCCAGTTGTCGCTGGCGCGAGCTCGAGTTTGCGAATCGAGCATGCCCGATTTGGCCGCTTCGACCTCTTCATGAGTAAAGCCTTTGCTCACCGCCTTTTCCATCTCGTCAAGAAACGAAGACTGTACTTTTGCAGAATTCGCTGGCGACGATATCGCGTATCCATTGAACGATCCACGATTGTCGATGGGGTGAGTAGAGAAGCCTGCTCCTATGCCATATGACAACCCTTCATTTTGTCGGATTCTTGTCGCCAACCGAGAATTCAGGAATCCTCCACCCATTATGAAACTTGCTACTCGCATTGCTGCAAAATCAGGGTGAGTGTCGGTGAAAGGAAAGTCCAAGCCAGCAAGAAAGACCGCGTTCGCCTTATCTGGAGTTTCGATCGCTTCTCGCAGAGCTGGATGGCCTTGAGCTTCCGAATAGATTCTTGTGTATGGCACCGAAGAGGTCCAATCGCCAAATTCCTCTTCCAATAGACCAGGAATGACTTCAGGATCAAAGTCGCCGACGATAACGATGGTTGTGCCAGGTCCCAGCCCTACGAATTCTTCATAGAATGCCTTGGCATCCTCAAGTGTCACATTGGTGAATCCCTCGATGTCCTCTTCAATGGACGAAACGTAGTTGGGATGACCTTTGGGATACCGATTCAAATGGCTTTGCAGAGCATAGCTGGCCTTGTAGTTAGGCTCAGAGAGACTCGACTCAAGACCTGTGATAGTTTGCTTTCTTATGAGTTCAAACTCGTCCGGATCCCAAACGGGGTTCTTGGCAATGTCGCCAAGAAATGCAATGGCTGCGGGTAGGTTCTCTCTATCCGTATTCATAGTGACGCTGGCCGAATTCAACCCAGCGGATACGCCACCACTCAGTTTCAATCGCGTAGCTTCGTCCGAGATTTCCTGCTTCGTGTACTTGGCGCTTCCTCTCATGGGCATGCCTGACGCCATAGAAGCCGCATACCCCTTGCCCATAAGGAGTTCTTCAGTACCGTAGCGCATGTTAATCCGCAATGTCACCGTATCTCCCCGGTTTTCCTTAGCAAGCATCGCATAGCGCGCACCGTTGGCGAATTCTCCAAACTGCGTGCGACTCGCTACATTGTCTGGCGTGTAGTCGAAATCTTCCCCAGCCTCTACGGCTTCTCGCCCCTTGTAGCCAGCAACAAGTTCGCTTGCAGGTGGAGCAGCTTCAATTGCCACGCGCTCCGGCGTTTCTTCTACCGGCTTGAAGTATGCAATCGTCCTGTTGGAATTCTTGAAGTACTTCTGTGCGACAGCGTGCACATCTTCCGGTGTGACTTTCTCAAGATTGTCTCGATACAAGAACAGCAATCGCCAATCGCCCATCGCGCCCCATTCGCTCATGCTGCGCGCTATGCCAATTGGGTTGTTGAATGATCGTTCAATGTTGTTAAGGTACGCCAACTTAGCTCGGTCCACTTCTTCTTGAGTGGGAGGATTCTCGATAACGTCCGCAACGGTGGCTTCGACTGTCATTTGAGCTTCTTCGAGCGATCCATCCATCGGCACGCTTGCAGCAAATGTAAACAGCCCAGGTTCAGCAAAGGAATCTGCAAAAGCCGATGCACCTGTGGCTATCTGTGTCTCGATCATGCTCTTGTAGAGCCTGCTTGAAGGACCGGATCCTAGTACAAAAGCCAATACATCAATTGCCGGCGCATCCCGATGTGTTCCTGCTGGAATGTGGTAGCCCATTCGGAACAGTTGAACATCTCCTACGCGTCTCAGTGTTACGATTCGTTCACCATCTTGAGGTGATTCGGCGGTATATGTCTTGAATAACTGATTCGAACCAGTTCTATTGGGACGCGGAATGGACCCGAATTTCTCTTTCACTAGCTCAAGAGCACGTTCTTCGTCGAACTTTCCTGCGATCATCAACTGAGCGTTGTCCGGCTGGTAGTACTTCTTGTAGAAGGCCTTCAACCGCTCAACGGGCACATTCACGATGTCCGAGTATGAGCCAATCGTCGAGTTGCCGTAGTTGTGCCAATCGAAGGCGGCTGAACGAAGCCTCTGGCTCAGCACTCTACCGATTTGGTTTTCGCCACTTTCCCACTCGCTGCGAATGACAATCCTTTCTGAATCCCAATCCTCCGCCGAGATGAAGGAATTGATCATGCGGTCCGCCTCGAGGTCCAAAGCCCATTCAAGGTTTTCGTCAGTTGCGGCAAATTCTTCAAAGTAGTTTGTGCGGTCCAACCAAGTTGTGCCGTTTGGCGAGGCCCCGCGATCCGTCAATTCCTTTGAGATGTTTGGATGATTGGGAGTGCCCTTGAACACCATGTGCTCGACCATATGAGCGATGCCTGTCTCACCATATTCTTCGTGACGCGACCCCACGAAGTAGGTGATGATTACAAGCGTCTTCTCAGCACTCTCGTCCGGAAAGAGCAACACTCTCAAACCGTTGTCAAGGTTGTATTCCGTGATACCCTCGACAGTAGTGACTTTGGTCAGCTGGGGCTCCTTTTTCTCTGCTGGTTGAGATGCTGCCAGTTTAGTCTGGGCGACCTCTTCAGCTTGCTTGGCTGCCATCAGCTTCTTCGCGGCAACCTCGTCCGCTTGCTTGGCCGCCATCAGCTTTTCCGCGGCAACCTTGTCCGCTTGCTCGGCTGCCATCAGCTTCTTCGCCGCAACCTGTTCTGCTTCCTTGGCTGCCATCAATTTCTCTTGGGCAACCTCTCCCGATGTTGCTGCGGACTGAGATTCGTCAGCATTGCCCTGCGCAATAGAGCTCAAGTATGCGCATCCAGACATGAGCAGGAGGCTTGCCAACAAGCTCGCGATCACGAGAACAAAGCGTTTTCTTCGCATAAATTCCATATGGTTTCCCGAATGATTAGATTCTGTCAAAGATTCTGGCAGGGCATGGATATTCGCACTGCCGAGGAGGATGAGACAATCATGCCTCAACATTGACCTTGATGGCGGTCATTATAGCGAACGCGTTGCTCACTTGAACCCATCTACTAGGTTTCGAATAGCCGAATTTTCTATGCAGGTCGCGACTTGAGCCGTAGGGGTTTTGAGAGAAATCAGAGGCGTCAAACAGAAAACTTCGGAGTTAACTTTTGGGCAACAAATCTGATCGAGCATTGTGTCTTACAACAAGTCCATATTACGTTTCGTCTCCACCAGGGCGACCAGATGAAACACCTCGAGTATTCAAGGTACTAGCTAGGGCAAGAAACCGCCTGAACGTACAGCTCGATGATCGTTGACCCAAACTCGGTCTGTCCTTGAAAAAGTAAGGTTGTCAATGCCACGAACGCGACGCTCAGTGCACAGACCTGATGCCTCACGAGGTAGAGAAATTGCGATTTACAACGCTACTATTGAAAAATGCCGCTTTAGAGGACTGGTGCATAATTGACCACTTCGGCGAGCAGGGAGAAACGTAGTTGAGTGCGTTGGGCTCTCCAATCGAGAGCCTATTGGAAGGTTACCCGTAGGAACCTCCCAGAGGTTCTTCACACATCCACTCCAGCTTCCTATGGCAAACACGACATTTCAGGATTCAATTCGGCACTATGTTCCTCGAATCGGTGGATTGATGCACGCGCTTCGACACATAATGAGCGAACATGGCTACATCGACCCAAAGCTCCTCCCTGAAATCGCCGACCTATTCAATCTTAGTCAAGCAGAAGTTCGAGGCGTGGTCAGCTTTTACCACGACTTTCGAACCGAGCCTCCCGCAAAACACCAGATCCGCATTTGCCAAGCTGAGGCATGCCAAGCGCAGGGATCAAGGCACCTAACACGCGAAATCGAACAACACTTCGACTTGAGATTGGGCGAGCGATCGGATGAATCAAGTGTGGAATTACATCCCGTGTATTGCCTTGGCCTTTGTTCTGTGGGACCGTCCATGCAAATCGACGGTCGTCTAGTCGCTAGAGCATCTCTCGATTCTGTCAGAGCCCTAGAAAGTTGAAAGCCAAACTGTCGAAAGACTCAACTGCTATGGCACTTGGGGTCGAAGACGTAGCAGCACTGCTCCGTGAGCAAGACGTCGAAGTCGATTACGTAGGGTCTTTTGGGCTTCATTGGGCGGAACCCATCCTTCATCTAACCAAACAGGGACAAATGTGGACGTTCAAGAACGCGAATCCACAGTCTATTCCCCGAATATTGGATTCAATTTCGAGTGACTCCGGACCCCCGGCATGTGAACACTATCTTGGACCGATTGCGGAAGAGAGCTACTTCAGCAATCAGACGCGTTTGGTATTCAACAGAGCCGGATTCGACAATCCCTTGCAACTTCCCGACTTCACGCTGCTTGACAAACTGTTGGCAAGCTCCCCAACATCGCTAATCGATGCCGTTGAGACTTCAGGCTTGCGCGGACGCGGAGGCGCGGGATTTCCTGCCCATATCAAATGGCGTACCGTTGCCGATACCGAATCTGACCAGAAGTACATTGCCTGCAATGC
This sequence comes from Candidatus Azotimanducaceae bacterium, assembly GCA_965205545.1. GTDB lineage: Bacteria > Pseudomonadota > Gammaproteobacteria > Pseudomonadales > Azotimanducaceae > Bin55. Next base: position 691,449 of record OZ242170.1, read on the forward strand.
CGACGAAGGCGATTCGGGAACGTTTTCGGACCGCATGCTCATGGAAGCAGACCCATTCAAGCTCATTGAGGGAATGATCGTCGCGGGCTATGCCACAGGTTCTACCAAAGGGATCATTTACCTGCGTTCGGAATATCCCATTGCATTGGATTGGCTGTCTCAAGCTATAGAAATCTCATATGCAAACAACTTGCTTGGTCCTGATATAAGGGGTTCGGGAGTCCAATTCGATCTGGAGATTTTCGTCGGTGCCGGAGCATACATTTGCGGTGAAGAGACCTCGATGCTAGAGAGCCTAGAGGGAAAACGCGGTCAGATCCGATTCAAGCCTCCCCTGCCTGCGGTCGCAGGACTCTTCGGCAAACCTACTCTAGTGCACAACGTAATTACTCTTGCTTCCGTTCCGGGTATCTTCGAGATTGGTGCTGAGGAGTACGCGTCCCTTGGTGTTGGGGCATCAACCGGCACAATGCCGTTTCAAATCTCAGGCAACGTGAAGCGGGGTGGGCTGATCGAGATTCCCTTTGGCGCTTCCGTACGGACGTTGATTGAGGAATATGGCCAAGGAACGCTTTCCGGCAGACCGTTGCGAGCTGTTCAGATCGGTGGACCTTTGGGTGCCTATCTTTCTGAACGTGAGCTTGATACTCCACTGACCTACGAAGATATGGCATCAATCGATGCTGGAGTTGGTCACGGCGGCCTTGTTGTATTCGACGATACGGTTGATCTACGACAGCAAGCGGAGTTTGCGTTTGAATTTTGTGAGATAGAGTCGTGCGGCAAATGTACGCCGTGTCGCATTGGATCGGTTCGGGGCAAGGAACTAATGCGCAGATTTGGCAACGATACAGACATACGCACAATTCAACTGCTCGACGACTTGTGCGAAGTCATGGAACAGGCGAGCCTGTGCCAAATGGGAAGCATGACCCCGATTCCAGTTCGAAGCGCTATGCAACGGTTTCCGGAGGACTTCCGCTAGGAAATGGCCGCAGGAACTCTATCGCCCAACATTTATCCACATGCGGTCGATTTCTCTGTGTAGCGTAGACGGTCTCGAAAGCGGCGAAAAACGCTAAATTGCAGCCTTACTCCTCGTCTTCCTCGTCGAGCCTAGATTGAATCTCGTACCGAATAAGCGGTTCGACACCTTGCCCCGTGACTATCACTTCAGGAGTAGCAACTACAGAATCCGCGGCAAGGTCCGTGGTCACGAATACACCTCCGTCTGAATAACTGAAGCTATGCCAAAGAGAAGTATCCACTCTCTGTGCATCTTGTTCAGTGAGGTAGGTTTTTGCGTAGGCAATTTGGTCGGGCGTCAAAATCTTGCGAAATTGGTTTGAACGCGCCAGACTTAGAGCCGCTTTAGACTTCGTGGCTGAGGATGGAAGCTTGTCGAGAGTGGCCAGCAAACCTTCAGGGTCCATGTTTGCCCAAGTGGACATAATCGATTGGTAGTAGGAGTCGCGCCATTCCGGACCAAGTTGCTCACCCAGTTTGAGAGCTCGGTCCGTGTCGTTGTTGCGCACTAATTGGGAACCTACAGACATAAATGCTGCAATTTGAGTCTGCCCCTGCCTGACCTGTGAAAGCAAAGCAAGAGCATGTTCAAGGTCAACTTGCGCCAATCGCCCTATGACCGTGGCTTCCAATCCTCGTTCATTCGGCTTGATCGATTGCTTTAGCGCCAGTTCCATGGCCAATTGTGGATTCTCCAATGCAAGATTGCGAAACACCACTGCAAGCAATTCATTGCGCATGCGCTCAAGATCTGGATTGCTCAATACCCAATTCACGGCGGCAACCGGATCAAGATTGGACCAGCTCGACACTACGGAATAGGCAATCATGTGACGACTGCTGTCGTCTTCCACTCTCGCCATGAGGTCCACTGCTTCAAGTGGTTCATTTTTCGCGATAGCCAATATCGCCTGCTCCGTGGCTAGTTGCTGTAGGCTCGTTGGCAACAGAGACAAGTCTTCGAGAAGCATGCGAGGATCGTTTTGCGCCCAGGACCTCACGACTGACTCCTGCAAGGTTCTTCGCAAGCCACTCGGTGAGACGTTGGTTACTGCGTCAAATGCGATTCTTGGCTCCGAGCGAGCCCATTCGCGTGCAACGATAGGAGCCCACTCTCCATCGTGATTCTGCATGCGCAGGGCTTGATTGAGAGTATCTTGAGGATTCGCCAGAGTCGCAGTGCGGATAAGCGATCCAACAACAGTCTGCCGAGTCCGCCAATCGGTCAACGACTCGCTGATCTTGCCAAGTACACTCAATCCTTGTTGACGAACCCAGGCATTTCCAATTTGGATAAGCAGTCCAGGCTGGGCTACTTCCTGGTTCGTATCGCCAACCATTGCGAACCAGGCAGTTTCTGGGTTGTCCATGAGCTCCATGACACGCGATTGGCTAATCATGTCGATGGCAACTTGCTCGTTTCCTAGTTCTCGGGCGATCTCTCTGCGCAGACTCTCGGATAAGTCCGTTCTAGATTGCAAAATCCCTCGTAGAGCAGCGATTTGTTGAGGGCCATCCAGTGATTTAGCCGCTTTGACAGTCTTGTCCAAATCTGTGTTGGACAATTCCATGAAGATTGCGCTAACGAGCGGATCCTGTCGGTGCTTGGGGAATTGCTTGACTTGAGTCAGCGCCGCACGTTCATCGACCGTTGCTAGACGTTGGAATATCGATTCCTGCATGGAGTGTTGCAGTGAGGGTGGGCTAATTTCCTTCGATTGTTCAACAAACGCGATAAGGTCGTGTCGGTTCGCGCCTAGCAACAACGGGTAGAGTGCCGCTGACTGTTCAAACTCGCTTGCGAGTCGAGAAATGTCAAACAAGTTCTGAACTTTAGTGCCATCGGCCAAGAATTCACCGGATGCAGCGCCTAGGCTAGAGCTAAGCGATTGCGAGGAGTCGGAAGTTGCAGAATCCGAGGAAAACTGGCCCGCGCTACTAGACGATCCCGAGTTCTTGGAAACGCTTAAAAAGGTGATTCCGACGGCGACAGCGCCCAATGCGAATCCGAGCGTCAGGACGCCCGCTAATTGAAACTTTGACGACTTGCGTGCGATCATGAAATGACTCTAAAGGAATGGTTCTTCAGGTTAGACCAATGTTACAGCAAGTGTGTCATTGCGAGATTGCGCTTTTTGGGGATTCCTTGCCAAACTAACTTGTGGTTCTACATCCTGAGCGACATGTAGCGAGGAAGACTCCGTTTATCGAAGACTAGAGCAAGAACTTTGTGCTTACCAGATAGACGTGATCCATTTCAGGCACTGTTGGTACCGGGCAAGCAATTCCTGGAATCTCGTGCCGCATGCCTGCTCTACATGTTCATTAGCTCCATCATGTCTCCCATATTCAGCAATCCCATGCCTCCCTTCTCGAGTTCCTCAATGTCTTCCTGAAGCAGGTACTTGCTTGCCTTTTCAATTTGCTCGTCCTTCAATCCGGAAGTCATCTTGCCCATGAGGGTAAGAATTGCGGCTGCCTTGGATTTGGATTGGTCTGAGGGAAACTTGTCTATCGAAGCAAGAAGTCCATCCGGGTCAGTTGACGTCCAAGAGAATGCAAGCATTCGATAGTAGAGTTCGCGGTCTCCCTCACCAATACTCTCTCCGAGTTCCAAGGCTTCATCTCCATTGCCACTTGAAACCATTTGCATTCCCACTGTGCTGTATGCGTACATTTTGGTTTTGCTGTTGCGTGCCTGAGGCAAGCAATTCAAGCGCTTGCCCGACGTCGACAGACGCGAGCGAAGAAATTACAAAGAACTCTAAACCCACTTCGGATTCTTCAGTAGGTTGTGCCAGTGCAACTGACATCGCGAGTCCAGGATCTTCATCTGCCAAATTTGCCAACGTACTGCTCATGAGTTCGTGCCGAAAGGGCTCCGTGTGAGGATCATTCAAAACCCAATGCATAGCTTCAGTCGGTTCACTTTGGGACCAGCTCCACACGATTTGAGAGGCAACATGTCTCTTTTCGCCTACATCGACCACGCGTCCGATCAAATTAGCTGCTTCCTTGGGAGATTTGGTAGCAAGCATTGATAGTGCTCCTGGTGTACCGAGCTGCTGCATTTCCTTATCCATTCCGGCGAGTTCTTCAAGCATCACTAGTGGGTCCGCTCTGCTCGCCCAAACTTGCATGGTGTTCTCCAGCAGTCTTTGACGCTTGCTCTCGGGCGCAAGTCGTTGGATTACTTCAAGAGTCCGTTTGGGATCAGTCTGCGCCCAAGCATTCGCCACGCTTACGACAATTGAACCCCACGGATCGTTTTCGAGTTGCAATGCCCGTTCCAAGGCATTTCTTGGATTGCTTTTCACTGCTAATTGAAACACCGCATGGAGGACCGAAGAGAGAGTCCGTTGGTTTGTAGTCGACTCAATGATCCTATCAATCACAACCAGTCCATCCTCGCGAAACCACGCCTTGGCAATGGTGTTGAGAAGAGTGAGTTGAGTGAAGTCGCTTTGGGCTGTATCCACCACTTCGTACCATGACTCCTCAGGGTTTCTGGCGTACTCCTCTGCTTTTGCGGTTGTGTTCCACGATTCTGCGAATTCGTACTGACCAAGCGATTGACCAATTTTGAGACGGTCCGCATCCGACATCTCTGTCCGAGACAGAAAAATCCCTCTCATAGCCGCCCGACTCTCATTCGGCTCCAGAGTTTTGGATTGCGCAATTGACGCGTCCAAGTCGACTCTTGCCCAATGATTGAATATGGATTTCAGTAGCTCATCAGTGTCCGCGCCTTCAAGGTTGCGAACCTGAATCAAAGCAGCCATTGGATCGATCGTCGTTAGCCGGTGAACGAGAGCCTGCTGAATGATCGGGCGAACAGACCTGTCGCGTTCGCGGATTCCTCCAGCAACGTGAGTAGACGTCTCTTGTCTAACTGTGCCACCATGGAGTAAACCGATCGAATTCGTTCAAAATCGCTGGAGAGCCGAGAAACCTCTCCTAGGTTGTCCAAAGACAAGTCCGCTGGCGGTGCGCTGGATGCATCAGGTTGAGTAGCTACCTCTTCTCCGACGCCTTCCTCCACATCTGATGCTGCGTGCCGGCCTAAATCAGACAGTTCTTGATTTTCGGAAGGCGTAGGGGAAAACACCAAGTACAAAGCTACGGACAACCCAATTCCCAAGATCACGCCGATTGCACCCGCTGCAAGAGGAAGTCGTAGATTTCTGGAAGCGCTCATGAAATTCCCAGTTCGTGAACCAGACCAAATGGTACTTTCCTCATCGGTACGGTCAAACCGACACTTTGAAGGATTGAGACCTACGAAGGTAAATGTTCAGTGCACCATTGCTGTGCAAAGGCGGTGGCTATTCCTCGACGTCCGCATCTCGTTCTTGGGTGGCATAGGAGAAAGTCTCTGAGAGATCTGCTCGTAGCTTTTCGGGCAGCACATAACTTTCGGGATCAACACTGCGTTTGAACTCTACTGCTCGCGTGAACGGTTCGTCTTCCAATGAGTCGATCAGATCAACATAGGTTGAGTCCCCGTCCATGGCTTTAAGAAACGCGTTGTCGGCGATGACACCGAGCACGTAGCCGCTTATCTCCTCGAGAGATGTTGCGTCTACAAAAGCATCGAAATTTTCAATCACGAACTCGACCCCTTTGTCGCTTCGATACTTGGCATACGAAGCGATGATCCTAAAGTCATTGGAATTGATCAGTGCCTTTGGCGATTTGCTCTCCAAGTATTCGTTCATGATCGTGGTGTACTTGTCCTGAGCCTTGCCGTACGCCTCCATGTTTGCATCCCAATTTGCCACATCCTTTGGCATCAGCGATAGTGCCAATATTGAATCGAGCAGGTACTGCTGAAGAAAGTCGTCGCTCCGATCTCCTGCTTCGTACTTTGCGTCGTGGTCTTCCATTGGAGACTGGGATTCCCCGGTCAGCCAGCTAAGCGATCTCATGAAGTTGCTCGAATTCAAGGAGCTTGTAGCACGATGCTGCAAGGTTCCGTCATGATCAAGAATCAAGTACGTCGGATAGGAACCAACGCTGTAACGCTTTGCAATGGCCGGACCTTTGGCAGTTTCGTCGTACGCGTCGATCTTGAAGCTGATAAACCGAGCTCTCATGAACTCGCCAACATCAGGATTGGTAAACACATTCGCTTCGACAAACTTGCACGGTGCGCAATTTGGAATGGAGAGATACACGAAGAGCGGCAATTCCATTGTCTTGGCTTGTTCGAGAGCTTGTTCAAATTTTCCGCTGAAGAAATCTACGCCGTCGTCGGATTGCCCGGCAACAGTCGAAACCAAAAGCACGGCGAGCACTAGCGAGGCGGCCGATTTAGATAGTCGTAGCATCATTTTCAGTCGAGTTCCGGCGCAAGCTCTAGATTCTACTGTCCGAACAGAAAACAATCGCTACGTTCAAGCACGATTTCATCTCCAAATCCCTGCACTGGTAGCTGACGCGCAACTGCTCTTGGCGAGACGCCAGCCGCTACAGAAATAACCGTGAGAAAATGCTGCGCTCGCAGGGGATTTGACCAATTACATCGAGATGGGTACGCTTTACCGCTTTCTTGATCAAAGGCGAGCAATACGCTTTGTTTAGCAAGTAGTGAGACTCATTGAGCAGGATTTTGGTACGCCAGAACGTGATTTGCGTTCCGATCAACCAAAAGTCCACTTGTCTGTCGACGGCCACAAGGTCGCGGTTGCCCCTGGCACCTCAGTCATGCGGGCTGCCATTTCTGCTGGCGTGCCTGTACCCAAACTGTGCGCCACCGACAATATGGAGGCTTTCGGATCCTGCCGAATATGTCTAGTAGAAATCGAGGGACGAAATGGGTTGATTGCCTCCTGCACTGAACCGGTCACCGCAGGCATGCAAGTTCGGACCCAAACCGATCAATTGGAGAAGATTCGTCGTGGAGTGATGGAGCTCTACATTTCCGACCACCCGCTAGACTGCCTGACCTGCTCTGCAAATGGAGACTGCGAACTGCAGGACATGGCTGGAGTCGTTGGTCTGCGGGAGGTGCGCTACCCAGATGGAGCCAATCACTTGGTCGCTCCCGTAGATTCATCCAATCCCTACTTTTCGTTCGATCCATCCAAGTGCATTGTTTGCTCGCGGTGCGTTAGGGCGTGCGAAGAGGTGCAGGGAACCTATGCTCTCACCATTGACGGGCGTGGCTTCGAATCCAAGGTGGCCACTTCGGCCGACTCGTTCATCGACTCCGAGTGTGTAGCTTGCGGCGCATGCATTCAAGCCTGCCCCACTGCAACGCTCATGGAAAAGACCGTTATTGATCATGGAGTCCCAGACCGTAGCGTACTGACAACGTGTGCTTACTGCGGCGTGGGGTGTTCGTTCAAGGCTGAACTGCAGGGCGACAAGCTCGTTCGCATGGTTCCCTTCAAAGATGGCATGGCAAATCATGGAGCGTCATGCGTGAAGGGCCGTTTTGCCTGGGGCTATGCAAATCATCCAGAGCGAATCACCAAGCCCATGATTCGCGACTCCGTCGACGACCAGTGGCAAGTCGTGGATTGGGATACCGCAATTCAGACAGCCGCTGATCGGCTGTTGGCTATCCAGAAGAAGTATGGACGCAAGTCAATTGGAGGCATTACTTCGTCTCGAACGACGATCGAGGACATTTACGCGGTTCAGAAGCTCGTGCGTACCGCATTCCAAAACAACAACGTCGATACATGCGCGCGGGTTTGCCACTCGCCTACTGGGTACGGGTTGAAGCAGACTTTCGGCACTTCTGCGGGTACTCAGAACTTTGATTCTGTGCGGGAAGCAGATGTAATCGTCGTTATCGGCGCGAATCCCACCGAAGGGCACCCTGTATTCGCATCGCAAATCAAGAGGCGAGTCTCGCAAGGTGCGCAGCTCGTCATATTGGATCCGCGCAAAATCGATCTGGTGCGATCGCCGCACGTCGAGGCAGCGTTCCACCTGCCCCTATTGCCAGGAACGAACGTTCCTGTAATGAACTCCATTTCTCATGTGGCTCTCACCGAAGACTTGATTGATCTGGAGTTTGTTCGAGCCCGTTGCGACATCGACTCGTTCCAAGAGTGGTGCGAATTCATTCGCCTAGACCAAAACAGTCCCGAACATGTGGCGAAAATCGCCGGCGTTGATGCTGAGAACATTCGAGGTGCGGCTCGCCTGTATGCGAAGGCTCCGAACGCCGCGATCTACTATGGGCTAGGGGTAACGGAACATAGCCAGGGTTCGACGATGGTGATGGCCATGGCAAACCTCGCCATGGCCACTGGAAACATTGGACGCGAGGGAGTTGGCGTCAATCCGCTTCGCGGACAGAACAATGTACAAGGAGCAGTTGATGTAGGTTCGTTCCCGCATGAATTGCCAGGTTATCGACAAATCACGGACGAGGTCGCCCGACAACAGTTTTCTAACGCATGGAATGTCGAAATAGATCCAGAGCCGGGTTTTCGCATTCCCAACATGTTCGACGAAGCCTGCGCCGACAACTTCAAGGGCATGTTCATTCAGGGAGAGGATTTCCTCCAATCCGATCCCAATACGCAGCATGTCGAGCAAGCACTCTCCTCGATGGATTGCGTGATCGTTCAGGACCTCTTCCTAACGGAGACTTCCAAGCTGGCGCATGTGTTCTTGCCCGGAACCACTTTTTTGGAAAAGAACGGAACCTTCATCAATGCCGAGAGGCGAATCAACAGAGTGAGACCTGTGATGGAGGCTGCAACCGGCCTGCAGGAGTGGGAGGCAGTGCAGAAGCTGGCCAATGCCATGGGCTATCCCATGGATTTCAAGAGCAGTTCGGACATCATGGACGAGTTGGCGAGTCTTACCGCAATGTTTGCCGGAGTATCGTTTGACTACCTCGACGAGGTCAACAGCGTTCAGTGGCCTTGCAACGAGTCGGCACCGCTAGGAACTCCAATAATGCACGTCGACAGCTTCGCTCGCGGCAAAGGGATGTTCATAACTACCGAGTACGAACCGACCAAGGAACGGACGAACCGCAAGTTCCCTCTACTGCTAACCACTGGCAGAAGACTAGCCCAATACAACGTAGGGACACAGACTAGGCGTACTCAAAACAACACTTGGCTGGAAGAGGACCATCTGGAAATCCATCCCGCCGATGCAGAAGTTAGAGGCATTCGACCGGGCGATTGGGTTTCAATCCGAAGTCGAATGGGCGAGATCACGTTGCAGGCCCGATTGACCGAGCGCTTGAAACAGGGAGTGGTCTACACAACTTTTCACCACCCTTCAACCGGCACGAACGTCATCACGACCGATCTCTCCGATTGGGCGACAAACTGTCCCGAATACAAGGTGACGGCGGTAGAAGTGCTGCCAGCAAACCATCGTTCAGAGTGGAACAACCGCTTCGATTCGCGCGCAGCGCGACAAAACGAGCTTCTCCCTGCGGGAGGCTAGTTCGTTGAACGAGTCGTGAACGATCAACATCGCACTGTGCCGGTCCTGCGGATTGGTGCCAACAGCCAAGCATTCAATGACTTTGTGACAGTCGAAGAACCGCTTGAGCTACGCATTGAGCACTACCAGAACGAGCACTTGCGGCAAAGCAGCATCTCGGTGACCATGCGAACGCCCGGCGATGATCTGGATCTTGCTTGCGGGTTCCTCCTGAGTGAAGGAATCGTCGATAGCTTCTCCAAGATAGAAAACGCACGCATATCCAGTTCCGAAGCCACATCATCTAGTAGTGACAACACAGTCGTCGTGCGTTTAACAGAAGACTGCCACTTCGATCCCGAATCCTTGCTAAGGCACTTCTACACTTCTTCCAGCTGTGGCGTGTGTGGAAAGGTATCGTTAGCAGCTGTGGATGTCCACATACAGAAACGGCCCGCATCGAGTTTTCGCATTTCATCCAAGCTCGTAGCAACTCTTGGTGACAAATTGCGCCAGCAACAAATCGAATTCGAGAGAACTGGAGGTCTGCACGCGAGCGCGTTGTTTGACAAAAATGGCGCCATAGTTCGGCTTCGAGAAGACATTGGCAGACACAATGCTCTAGACAAATTGATTGGATCCTACCGCGACTCGGACTTGGATGAGTTGCGTGAGCATGGCCTCCTGCTTAGCGGCAGAGCAAGTTTTGAGTTGCTGCAGAAGGCGGCCATGGCCGGTATACCATTTGTTGCGTCGATCGGTCCTCCGTCAACATTAGCCATCGATCTTGCTCGCGATCAGGACATTACTCTAATCGGTTTTCTCAGAGAGGACTCCTTCAATCAATACCACGGTGATCGCATAATCCATGATTGACCGCGAAGACATTACGGCAATCATTCTCTGCGGCGGACGCGGATCGCGTCTAGACGGGCTGGACAAACCACTCATAGATATCGGTGGCATACGAATTGTCGACTGCATGATTGATCGCTTGCGTGGCCAAGTCGGGACTTTGATGGTTTCCTGCTCACGCAACGTTGCACTTTACGAAGCCTTGGGGCATAGGGTTGTTGTAGACAGCGATCCTGGGCGAGGACCCTTGGCAGGACTGTACGAATGCTTTTCCCACGTGGAGAGCGAATGGGCATTCACCACGCCGGGCGATGTTCCGTTTTTGCCCGAGTCCGTCGTTGCACGCCTGCAGCAAGACGCACTAGACTATGGGGTAGCCGTCCCAACTATCGATGGTCAACGCCAAAACCTGTGTTTGCTATTGAACAAAACAAACCGAGAGGAATTGTCGGAGTTCTACCAACGCGGCGGCGGCGCCGTCAAACATTGGCTAAACGACCACGGAAAGAGAGCTACTGATCTCTCGGATTTGGCACCGGGCTTTTTCAATGTCAACACTTCGGAAGAACTCGCGCAAGCCAAGTCCAAGCTCAAAACCATTGCACGCTGAGTATCCGTATGGATTGTGCAGACTCATGTGCATTTCGTATAATTCGCCCGTTGGAAAAACACCACTGGGGAGTTGGGAGGAAAACCTTTCAACAAATTTTCCTTTCGCGCACTTCTGTAATGGACTCGAAGGAGCACTCTCATTAACCACCAAGCTTTACAAGTAGACGCCAATCGCGAAAACAACGTCCTCTCGATTAACGTTACTGGACGTATTGACGGCCTGACGGCCAGCGAGTTTGAATCCACCGTAACGGCTGAAATTGACAACGATGACCGCGGTGTTGTCATTGGCTTGGCAGATCTTTCCTACATCAGCAGTGCCGGATTGCGGTCAATCCTTATGATTGCCAAGACGCTGGGCCAACGAAAAGTTGAGTTTGCGCTTTATTCAGTTCCTGACTCGATACTCGAAATCATCAAGATTGCTGGGTTTGATCGAATAATCAGTATTGTTTCCGACCACGGAGAAGCCTTGAGGAAGGTCTCCTAACTCTCTCCAACTTCAAGGACGAACGAAACTCCTCAAACGCACTAGCCGACAGACTCATCTAGTTCGTCCTCATCATCGTCGTCGAGGTCCGCCTCCTGCTTTTGGCCCATGAACTGGGAGGGATCTAAGGGCAAATCGACGACCATCTCCGTCCATTGCCCTGGCTCCGATTCAACTCGAATTGTCCCACCGTGTTCTCTGACAATGTCGTTCGAAAGAGATAGACCTAGTCCTGTGCCCTTGTCGGTCGGCTTGGTGGTGAAAAAGGGATTGAAGATGCGGTCGATGACCGACTGAGGCATGCCAGTGCCGTTGTCGCGGAAGGTGATGAGAATTCGATCACCTTCTTTCTTGGTGTGGCATACAAGCCGTGGAATGAAATCCACATCGGGATCTTCTTTTCTTAGTTCCAGCATCTTCTCATTCGCGGCGTACCCAGCATTCGACACCATATTGATGAACACGCGTCCTAAGTCTTGCGGAACTACCTTTATCTTTTCTATGGATTCGTCTAAGTTGAATTGAAGATCCAATTCGAACGAATTGTCGGCAGCCCTTGCACTGTGAAATGCCAATTTAGCGTGTTCGTCAAGTAGCGCATTGATGTCGGACTCGGCGAATTCTTGCGTATCGCGGCCCATCTTCAACATGTCGTCAATGATTCGGTTTGCTCGATTGCCGTGCTCGCGGATCCGCTTCAAGTTCGATGTCAAATCCTCAACGTTTTCCTCAACCAGCTCTTTGTCCATCTCGCCATCCGGATCTTCACGTTTGTCCGGTTCGAGAAGCTCCTCCACCAACTCCTCAAGAAGCTCTACCGACAATTCGGAGAAATTCATGATGAAATTCAGCGGATTGCGGATTTCGTGAGCAACTCCTGCCGTCAATTCGCCAAGGGCCACCAGCTTTTCCCGCATAACGATCTGATCTTGCGCAATTCGAAGCTCCTCGTTTGCGCTGGCCAATGCGTCGTTTTTCTCGGACAATTCTTGCGCAAGCTTCTCGACCAAGTTCAAGCGTTGAACTTCAAGCGCGTGTCGCCGAAACACTTCCAATGCGTGAGCCATCTCTGCGATTTCGTCGTTGCCGTCGACGACGACCTCGCTCTCCAGTTCGCCTTCGGCCATTGATCGCATGCGCTCCGAAAGGGCATCGAGGCGACGCAAGATTCTGTTGCCTACGTAGAACAGAGAAATGATCAATGCTCCAACGATGCTGACGATGTTGACAATAATGAGAAGTAGCCTACCCGTTGCAACTGCTGCCGCGGACGATTCAGCTGCCGTCGCTGTATCCGAACGGGCCATATGGACGAGTTCTTCAATGTCCTCGACAAGCCGTGCTCCAAGTTGCTGGTTGTCCTCAAATATCGTTTCCTTCTGTTCGTCGAGACGAAACAGTGCAGACTTGGTGGCGAATATTCCATTGTCAGCTAGACCAATTTCTGTCAACCGCTCGAACATGGGACCGATGGTTTCAAAGAACGCGTCCTGCTCGAGTTGCCCAAGCGTTCGCTCCACGCCGTATTCATTCGTCTCAAACCGGTCTTTAAGGGTCTCGATCAATGGAGAATCCGGCAGCGACAGCGCACTCGACAGCAATTCCACTCCATTGCTAGCGTAGCGTCGGAGCTCATTCAAGTGGCGATAGCGATTGAACTGATCTAGGGTGAAGTGTGTCTCGAAGGGATCTTTGGGCGCGGTTCTACTCTGATAGCCCGTGACGAGGTAGAACAAATGGGCATCAATCGCAGAAATCAAATCATTCTCGACGGTAGTTTCCAATAGTGAAAACTCCGTCTGAAGATCATTGAGATCCGCAGTAAGATCAAATCTCTCCGCGGCAAGCAGACTCACGGTGTCAATGTTGGTCAGCATCGTCTCACCAACATTGGATACTTCCAAGACGAGATACTCGTTCAATCCGCGATCGAGGATTGAGGTGAGTTGCTCCCTGAATTCCTGCTTGTCTGCCTCGACCTCAACGCGGATTCGCTCAAGTTCATCCTCGTTCGTGGCCGAGGTCAAGAGTGGTGATGCAGCTACGATTTCGGCGCTCTTGAGAGAGAAAGCGAATGCCGCTTCCATGTCGGGCATGCTGCCCTCGTAGACTCTCTCCTGTGCCTTATTGATCTGATTCAGGTAGATCAAGCCCACGAAACTGGCGGTAAGTGTCAAGAACACTGCGCCGGACAGCGCAAGCCCTAACCGGGCAGAGATCTTGTGTCTGAGGCTTACGAACTTGCGGAGCAGTTCTTTCCAGTTTATCGTCGCCATGGGAGCGTAATGTCGGCAAGTGATTTCACCGCTCGATAACTACCGTCGTTAGCGAGAACAGTCATGAATACCTGGTCCGAACCTTGATTGTCGTCTACGTAATTGAGTCGAAATCCTCCAATATCGACGTTATCCATGGATCGGATGGAGCGCAAGAACTTTGGTCTGGTTAAATCGCGACCTGCCTTTTCTAGTCCCCTGATTGCGAGACGTCCAACCAAGTACCCCTCGAAGGAAATGAATTGAGGTCTCGCCGTGGCGTCAATCTCATTTAGAGCTGATCGATACGAGTTCGCAATCGCTGGCAAATCACCTGTGGGCAGCGGCACCACCTGGGAAACCATGACACCGCCTCCTTCGTCGCCAAGTGCTTTTGCGAGAGCGTTGCTGTTGACAAAGGATATGTTGATGAAAAGCGCATCCATGCCAATCTTCCTCGACCACTTAATGAACTCAGCGGACGGTTGGTAGCTGCCAATCATGATGATCGCGTCTGGATTGCAATCGCGTATATCCAACACCGCTGTCCGTACGTCCAACGAGTTCCGTCGGTACACTCCAGCGGCGAGAAGGCGAAGCCCTCGCCGCTCCATCGCGGCTTTCGCGCCGTTGTAGCCAGCGCGACCAAAGGAATCATCCTGGTAGAGTATGGCAATCTTTTCAGTACCGCCTTCCTGCGTCAGGAATGCGACCATCTCCTCGGTTTCTTGGGCGTACGAAGCTCTTAGATTGACAACATAGGGGTTATTCACTCGCAAGAACGCTGCACCTGTCTGTGGTCCCACATAGGGCACCCTATGGGACTCTGCAAGCGGAACTGCTGCTCGAGATGTCGGGGTACCGACAGCGCCTATCAACGAAAACACATCTTCTACTTCGATCAGATGAAGCGTGTTCTCAATCGTCTTTTCCGGCTCGTAGCCGTCGTCGAGCGTCTTGAGCTCAATTGTTCGACCGTGTACGCCACCCTGATCGTTGATTTCTTTGAACGCGGCCAATAACCCAAGCCTCATCCCCACACCGGAAGCTTGGTTTAGCCCTTCCAATGCACAGGATTGTCCAAAGACGACTCGATCCTCGTAAATACCGTGAACTGGTCCTGCAGGCGGTTCTTGTGATGTAGAAGGTGACGAGGAATCTGAGTTGGATTCTTCGTCTGCTGTCTGAGCATAGGAAGCCAGTGCAAACACGACTAGCACCAACTGAATTGCCGCGAGCAATTTGCTCACGAATACCTGAGGCAATGCCCTCACGCGTCAAACTTCTTTACTAGCGTCAGGTGATTGTGGTCGTTCTCGTACTTGTAGGAGATGTCATCCATCATGGTTTTGACCAAGTGAATCCCTACCCCACCAATCCTGCGCTCGTCCAAAGAGGCGTCCAAATCGGGATCGGCGGCTTCATGCAAGGGATCAAAAGGCTTGGCATCGTCAATGAGATCCACTCGGATTTCAGAGTCTGACACAGCCATTCTTATCTCAATTTGATGGACACTCTCGTCTTCGTACCCGTAGGAAACGATATTGGTAAACAATTCATCGATGGCGAGTTGAATGGAGAAGGCTATATCCTCAGGCAGATTGCCGACTCTCGAGAATTCGGTGAGCGTTGTGACGAAACGCTGCATCTCGTCAAGTCTGTTTTCTAGTATGACTTTACAACTTGATGACATTACTTCGTCGCACACACCGCAAGACACGTGATATCGTCAGACTGCGGATAGTTTCCTACATAGTCGCGAACTTTCCTAAACACCTCGTCGATCGCCTCCTTGGCGTTCAAAGGTGGGGGCTTTCCATCGAAGACGTTCATGAGGCGTTCCATTCCGAACAATTCCTCATCGCCCGTTTCTGCTTCATTGACGCCATCGGTATACAGCAAGACCATGTCACCTTTGCTGAGGGTTATCGAGTTCTCTGCGAATGGAGTTTCACGCATGATTCCCAGCGCAATTCCCTGCGTCGTGTCCAATTCCTCAACGGATCCGTCGGCTCGGAACAATACAGGATTGTTGTGACCTGCGTTCACGTAGCGGAACTCGCGATCATCTGGATTGAATAGTCCGTAAAACAACGTGACAAACATCATGCTGTCGTTTTGCTGTTCCAGCATGTTGTTGACTTCTTCAACGACCTTTGACGGGTCGCGATGGCCAATGGTTGCGCCTCGGAGCAACGTCCAGCTAGCCATCATGAACAGCGCAGCTGGGACTCCCTTTCCGGAGACGTCGGCAATGCAAACGCCCAAGAAATCAGATGGAGGAGGTCTGACGATTCGCACATCGTAAAAGTCGCCCCCGACTTCTCTGGCCGCCTCCATGCTTGCGTACACGTCGAAGGAATCGGAACTTGGAAATGTGGTCTGCAAGATGCTCTTCTGCATCTTGGCCGCTGTCGCCAGTTCAGATTGAATGCTGAGGAGCTTCTCCCGGTTTTGCACATGCTGACGACTTGCTTGAACGGCTTCGTTTGTACGACTAATTGTGATCTTCAAGTCCTCGAAGTCCACCGGCTTAGTGATGAAGTCGAACGCGCCTCTGTTCATGGCCGAACGGATGTTCTTCATGTCGCCATATGCAGAAATCATCACGGCCTTGATCTGATCGTTGATCAAGGGAATCTTGTCAAGCAATGTCAGTCCATCCATGACCGGCATATTGATGTCCGAGAGGACAATTTCAATCTCAGGGTTCTTTTGAAGTGCCTCCAACGCCTGCAATCCGTTGTTCGCAAATTCCAGCCGATAAGACCCACGGCGGATCTCTCGGCGCATGCGTTGGCGCATGAGTTCCTCTAGGTCGGGCTCGTCGTCAACGACCAGTATGTTGCAAAGACTCGCGTCGCTCATGTGTTACGAAATCCGCTTCCTAAACTTGCTAATCGGTCAGCGCACGCCAAATTGAATCCCATTGATGGAATCGATCGCAGTTTGCGCCTGCAAATGGTATCACTTGCAAATTCTAGCTACCTGAACCGCCTCTAACCCTCAACACAATCACATCTACATCCATTTCCGTTGACCCCTCACCCAAGGTGATGCCCTTGACTGGAGGAACATCTCGATAATCCCGTCCGTAGCCTACCGCAATGCGGGCAATTTCTGTCGCGTCAGGATTTGTGGGATCGAACGAGCACCATCCAAATTGTGGAAGCAGGCATTCAACCCAAGCATGCGTTGCGTTGTAGGCGAAATGCCGCGCTTCGCCCGGCTCATCATAGAGATAGCCTGTAACGTAACGGGAGGGAATGTCCCACGCTCGTGCGATCGCGATCATGAGCTGAGAGATGTCCTGGCAAACGCCTTCCCGATGCAGCAGGATGTCATCTACAGTCGAATCTATCGTGGTTCGGCCGGGTCGATAGGTGATCGATTCCGAGAGTCTGCGTTCTAGTGACTTGAGAAACTCGAACGGGCTCTCGAAACTCAATTCGCCGAGCTGCTTGATCCAATCTCGTAGATCAGCTCTCGTGCGAGTCAACTCACTGGGCTGCATGTACTCCCATTGACGCCAGTCATTTTTGTATGCATTCAGTTCCTCCCATTGGACAGGCTTGTGCTGGTCATTCGTCGGTTGTTTGTGGCTTCGAACAACCGACGAGGTGCTGGTGATAGTCAGGTGCTTGTGAGGTCGATGAATGTCAAACATGTGCCGGGCGTTTCCGAATATGTCCGTGTCCACCTCAATCATGGATTCGGGATTGATCGATAGACTGTAGCTAAGTAGAGCTTGGCCAACGTCGTCGCGAGGTCTCATGCAAAGAGACATAACGCTTGAACGTTTCGTCTCGTCATAGCTGTAACGAGTGGTATGTACGATCTCGTATTGGACTTCGTCCGAGACGCCGCTAGATTCTCGCTGTGTCATCAATCTCGTAATTGAACCATGCTGAGGAAATGTACTCGTGAAGTCGCATCGATAGATTCTCAAGCAGCACAATCATTCGCTTCTTGTCTTCCGCGTCCGGCCACTCGTAGTTCAGTACTGATGTGAGTCGTCCTGCAAATCGGTTGGCAGTTGCTCCGTTTCGTTTGCCTGGCGCGTCGCCCAGCTCGCTCAGTCGGTTGCCGATTTGCTCCAAGGAAAAATATACGGAGTTCGGTAGTTTCTTGTCCGTAACCAGCATGTTGAGTACGTTGGACGCTTGTATGTTCAATCCGAAGTAGTGCTGGTAGGCTTCGTCCGCTTGAAAGCAATGCAGCAGGCTGCTCCAATCGTAGTTCTCGAGGTCACCATACTTTTCGTCGGTCGATTCCGCGGTCTGAAAAACCAGGAGAGAGCACATGAGTTGTGCGTGCTCGATCATTCGCCCGATCTGAAGAAACTCCCACCCTTCATCGCGATAGAGCGTGGCTGAGGCGACTCCCATGAACGTGTTGACGTCCTGCACTACATCGGCATAGAACTGCTGAGGGTCGGTCGCCCAGATGTCCTCGATATGCTGATCCCGCATGTGCTGATACGAGCGGTTCAGGCAGATCCACATTTCGGAACTCACGCAATGTCGAATCTGTCGCGCGTTTTCGCGTCCCATTTCGAAGCAACTGCAAATGGAGTACTCGTTAGATCGAGTAAAGGTCAAATCGTCAGCCAAAGTGAACGAATCGGCCAATCCCCATCCGTCAGCCTCTTTCGACCAGTCTCTGAGAGCTGCCACAGGCGACGAAACCCTCAAGTGGGAATATAGGCGAGCCCAGCCAAAGTAGATGTGCGAGAGCGGACGATCCACCAATGCAGCGATTTGCTGCTCCATCAGGCGGCTAATGTGCTCGGCCCGTTTGAGATAGCGCCCTATCCAATACAGACCTTGGGCACTGCGTGACAGCACTACGCTTCCACCACCCAGACGTCTTTTGCTCCCCCACCTTGGCTCGAATTGACAACAATGCTGTCTTTGGGCAGGGCAATGCGACAAAAAGCTCCACCAACCAATCGAGAAGTCTTACCTGTGAGGACAAACGGTCTCAGGTCGACGCAACGCGGCTCCAACCGGCGATCGATCCAACAAGGAGCTCTTGACAGCGCCAATTCCGGCTGTGCTATGTAGTTGTTCGGTTCTTCCTTTAGTTTCTCTACAAAGGCGTTTCGTTCCTTGCTACTGGCTTGGGATCCTATGAATAGACCGTAGCCACCTGATCCGCCCACTGGTTTCACGACGAGTTTGTCGATATTGTCCAGTGTGTACTCCAAGTCCTTTGGGAAGCGGCAAAGGTACGTTTCCACATTTTGCAGCAGGGGCTCTTCCGCCAAGTAATACCGAATCATGTCGGGAACGTAGGCATAGACTGACTTGTCGTCCGCAACTCCAGTGCCTGGCGCATTGACCAATGCTACGTTTCCCTTGCGATAGGCATGCATGAGTCCGGGAACACCGAGTATGGAGTCCTCACGGAAAAACAAGGGATCCAGGAAATCGTCGTCTATTCGTCGGTAGATCACATCGACCTTGCGCAGACCCGATGTTGTGCGCATGTAAACATAACCGTCGTTGACCAGAAGATCTCTGCCTTCAACGAGTTCTGCTCCTATCTCGTCGGCGAGAAACATGTGCTCGTAGAACGCTGAATTGAATACACCTGGGGTGAGCAAAGCAATGCTCGGGTCTCCCCTGCCTGTTGGATCAAACTCGCAAAGCGTTTCGTACAGGAACTGACCATACTGCTCGACTTCGCGAACCCGATAATCTCGATACACTTCTCGAAAGTTGGTTTTTGTGGCTTGACGATTGGCAATCATGTAAGACACACCCGAGGGCACTCGCAAGTTGTCTTCCAAGACACGGAAGCCGTCCTGAGTTCGGACAAGATCGGTGCCGCAGACTCCTACGGGTGCATCGAGGGGAATCTGCACGTTGTACATTTCGATTCGATACTGTGGACAGCCTTTCACAACGTCAACGGGAATCACCCCTTCATCAAGAATTCGGCACTTGCCATAGACGTCCACAATGAACTGGTTGAGGGCCGCTACTCGCTGCTTGAGTCCCGCCTCGAGATGGTCCCATTCTGCTGCGGAAAGAATTCGTGGTATGCAGTCGATTGGGATGATGCGCTCGGTGGTCTCGTCTTCGCCATACAACGTGAAGGAAATGCTCTGGCTAGAGAACGTTCTGGTCACACGTTCCTGCACACTGTCTAATTCCTCCACAGACATGGAGGTCAATTCGTCCAGCAGACGTCGGCAATGAGAGCGCGGATCACGAGATGTCTTGAACATCTCATCGTAGAAGACATCGTTGTGATCGTAGGAATTGAATTCGATAGGCCAACCTCCCTATGGCCCAAACTCGGAAGTTTCAGCTAGTTCTCAAGATTTGGACCAACTCGCACATTCGACGTTGAGCGTTCCATCACATTCCCTATTGGCGTGCTACAGATCCAGAATTCGCGTCTCAAGAGGTCGATTCCCTTTCCTGTTTTGCAGATTCGCCAGGCAGCTTCGAGCTCAAGTAGCGGTCCAATTGACCAAGCGGCATGTAAGTATGCTGAATGCAGCCA
Source organism: Candidatus Azotimanducaceae bacterium (assembly GCA_965205545.1). GTDB lineage: Bacteria > Pseudomonadota > Gammaproteobacteria > Pseudomonadales > Azotimanducaceae > Bin55. Next base: position 711,609 of record OZ242170.1, read on the forward strand.
CGTGAATCTAACAAGAGAGATGCCGGAATTGCCTCAATGGCATAGTCGCCAGAAACTCCTCCACTTTTATCGGCAGTATCTCTTAGGTCGATCCACGGAAGCTCGTATTCGTTGGACGCTTCCTTCCAGTTGTCGTAGTCGTGATCAAGCGAAATCGACAAAATTTCAAAACCCTTCCCGCCGTGATCGGCATACAGTTGCTTCAAGTCAGGGATTTTCTTGATGCAAGGAGCGCACCACGAAGCCCAGAAGTTGATGAGCACGACTTCGTTCTCGTCGATCACATCGTAGAGCGCAGTCTCGATTCCTGTTAGGTCAGGTAGCGAAAACTCTGGAGCCTTCGTTCCGGCTCGAAGCCTGTCATCCTGAATGAAATTGAGCAGGATGGTTCCTGGACTCCAAGGTTTTTCCATGGTGGATACTCCCTTGCAACTGGCTGCCTTGCTTGAGCCGGAGGATGCTGCGATTGCTGCCTCGCTGTCCGATTCTGCATCATTGGATCGATTTGTGCCGCAGGCCGTCATCAAAACTGTAGCGACAATCAGCACAAACAGTCTATGCACTGCGTTCACTCAATCAAGCCTACTCGAGATTCGCCATAGCACATTATGGACTAATGTCTGTACAGACTACGCTATGCATGAGAGACTCAATTGCACAAAAGACTGCTGCCGCTTCAAATGAAAAACCATGGATTCATGCCCCGCACCAGCCAGACTATCGCGATCAATCCTCTAAACATGGTCAGTGACCACATTTATTGTCGAATTGTGTTCCAGGAGGGCCTTAAGTGCTACGATCACCTGATTGAACCCACCGGTTGAATCTAGTACCTGAGACACTATCTCGTCGGGCGACCCGACGAACCCGCTCTCCTCAATCTGAAGACGGGTCCAATCGGGCCCATGCTCATGCAACATCCACGATACGGTAGTGAATCGGTTTTCCGTGCCCCACTCGATTTTGATTCGAGAGGGCTCTTCAATCAACTTTACTCGAACCTCAATTTCTAGAGTCGGGAGCATTCCCCACGAACCACCCAATCGTTTCACCTTCCCGCATTCCTTTGTCTCTTCGATTGAGCCAAAACTTACTCATGACGGCAGGATCAACGAATGCGTTGAACACTTCATCGCGTGGTCTACGTACAAGAATTTGTGCTTTGGCAGATAGATTGCTTGGAGTCATAGTGCGTCCTCATTTGTTGCCATTGGGCCAGCCAGAGGCAATGAAAATCGTTGTGTAACCAGGTGGATTGACGTGCCGCCGAAATTGGCTTCCAACGCAAGCGCCAAGAACTGCTGAATGAAACTCTTGCTTTCAGCTTGCTTTTAGGTACTTGCAAGACCTAGCATACGTATAGTGAAACCTTGCATCATTGAAGTGGGCATACGCGAACGCCAACCGGAAATCAAGAGTCACGGTTGGGCTCGAGCAATAGGTTTGGTTAAGGTATTGTTGCCGACGTCTCTTCGTCGCTGAGAGAGTCCAAATACTTCCCAAGTTGTTCGGGAGTCAGGTTCTTCTGAATGATGGTGCCGTTCTCATCAACGAGATAGCCTTTGGGTATGAAGGTCACACCGTATGACGTAGCGACCTCACCCTCAAAATCCTTGAGTTCGCCAAGATTAATCCAAGGAAGTTCAAGCTCTTCCGAGCGTTCGACCCAAGACTCTGCATTCTCGTCAATAGAGATCGATACTACCTCTAGACCATGTTGTTTGTGGTTGGCGTACACTTCCTTCAGCGCAGGAATGGATTCGATGCATGGACCGCACCAGGAGGCCCAGAAATCGATGAACACGACATCTTTCGCACCAAGAATTTCCCTTAAAGAGTGTTCTCCTCCGCTCATGTCGGGCAAAGTAAAGTCTGGAACTTGCTTGCCAATGGCTAGGCTTTTGTCGATTCCAACGCTGGCCAAGTGTCGTGCGTGAAAATTTCGATCAGAGGTGACGCGCCGGACAACTAGATCCCTGTTGAGACTCTTTGCGAGGTTGTCATATATTGGAAGAGCTTCTTCCTTTCCCCAATAGGCGCCCAGCTCTAATGCAAGAAGCGAATCGATTGGATCTTCTGCATTGGAAGCGACATGCTCCAAGAAATCGTAACGAAATCGGCTAAGTTTTCGATTTAGTTCCACATGTCTCGGCGTTTCACTCGTCTCTTTAGCATTTATACCGTTACCGGAAGTCTGTAAATCCTCTGTAGGCTCCTCCTGATATGCCAGATACGCTTCGCGGTATTCATTCTTTGTCGTCGCGTATTGCTCGTTTTGTTTCCAGCTCTCTAAGAGTTCGGCATGTTTTCCTGAACCAGCAACCGGATGGATATCGTAGAGCCAAGAGCTTTCCGCCACAACCTCGATGTTGGCACCGGGTTCCACCACTGAGTGAAACTGAGTGTATTCCCGCTCCGCCATTACCAAGACCACGGTGTTGACGACTATCGGTTCGTCAACTTCGGCTTCGACAATGAACTTTCCTTCGTCAAGCATGACACGACCGAAATTCAGACTGATACGCTCTCCCTTCTCATCGTATTCGCTGCCCTTCACCTCGACAATCGCCCCTTCCATGTCGAGATCTATTGAGCTTAAGTCTCCATAGATCGAAAACTTCAACGCTGGATGCTTAGCCATTCGAGAAGATCCAAGCAGTTCAATCCGCGCGGGATAAGGAGCTGGCCATTCCTTGAGTACGAACGAGACTTCCGCATTCGGAGCAACTACAGCGTCCAAAATCAGTGGTTCTGGTGATCCCACATCTACGCTGATTTGCACATCCGTGGGTTGATCAATCTTTCCCTGCAGATTCAAAATGCCGTCGACGAATTTACCCGAGGCAAGTTCAGTATGGTCAGACGCAGTTGTGGTGTCCGTAACACGGCGAGTCACGACAACCATCGCCGAAGTTAGATCTATAGATTTTGCTGACTCTACGGCTATTCCTTCCGGACCTTCAGCTTCGGGTGTCTCATAGGGAATGAGCCTGCCCTTGATCGCAAAGGTTCCCGCGGAATCGCTGGGTTGGGCGCTGAGAGATAGGGCAAATCCAAACAGAAGTACGGAACTAATGATCTTGCTCATTTGACCACTCCCCTCGATTCGGTAGCGCCAACAAAACGCATGAGTACCCCCTGAAGGAGATACGATTGAGTCTTGAGCAAAACCGGTGCGCACAAGCGCGCCGAATCTACCCTAGATCTATTGTGTTAGCGGCTAGTGCCAGCGTACCGAAGCGTAAGCTTCAATTGAGCGAATTGCTCCGATACGCTAAACACTTTTATGGTTATGGGGACCCCGGTTTAGCCACCCATTTCGTCAGAGCCAGGATCCGTCGTTGCATCGGAATCGCTTTCTTCGCTAGGCTCGGTCAATTCGGGCACTTCACCAAATTGCGCTATGAGGGCCTCTTGCAGCCTGGCGGGACGAACGCGCTTCTCAAGAATGCAGCCGTTGGGGTCAAGCAAGAAACCTGCGGGAATGCCCAGCACGCCGTAGGAGGTTGCTGTAGAACCTTCCCATCCATCCATCTCGCCAAGGTTCATCCAAGGAAGCTCATGTTCGATAGATCCCTCTTCCCAATCCTCGAATGCACTGTCGATGGACACTCCTACTATCTCAAAGCCGTGAGAGTTGTATGCACCATATAGCTTCTTTAGTTCCGGAAAATCAGCAATGCAGGGACCACACCAGGATGCCCAAAAGTCTATGAGTACCAGCTCTTTTTCGGCTAACACATCGTAGAGAGCGACTTCCGTTCCTTCCAGATTCGCTAAAGTGAACTCTGGTGCCTTCTGGCCAGGCTTGACTCTTTCATCGTTTTGACGAGATTCAATGAACCAGACAGTCCTTTCTCGTCCTTGGGCTATGCGACGCAGGATGCTTTCGTCTTCGAATCGCGTAGCAAGATTGTCGTACACAGGGAGAGCGTCGCTTTGACCTTCTGCTCTGGAGAATGCGCCCAGTTCCATGGCAAGAAGTGATTCAAATGGGTCATCCGCTTCAGTTGCAATCTTCTTGAGAGCGGTCATTTGAATTTCGTCCATTTCGTCTCGATGCTTGTAGAACTCAGGCAACGAACTTGCACCGAGGCTCGTCTGTTGGGCTGCCACCGTGACGTGTTCACATCCTTCGGCAACCGGTGTAACAGGCTCTGCAGACGCGAGCGCAACGGCCTCTTCTTCCTCTTCGGCGGTCGCAAGTTCGTCTCCGTCCGCCGATTCAGCTGAATCTGAGTCTGTTGTGGTGTCGTCACTTGATGGAGCGGCGGCGACTTGCTCATCTGAGGAACTGTCTTCGTCTGTGTCTTGATTTTCTTCCGAGCCCTCCGCGGGTGCTGCCTGGCTAGCTTCCCATTCGGCCATGTATTGTGCGTAGCCCTCGTCGTATTTGTCCGACGCAGACAAGTACTCTTCGGATTGCTGCCAACTCTCAATCAGTTTTGCATGCATGCCCGTTCCGGAGGTCGCAAGGAGTTGCGATGAGCTGCCTCGCTGACTTACTGTAATGTCAGTCTGAGGCTCGACCAATATGAACATGGTAGATGCGTACCAAGACCCTGACGGACCGGCATACAAGGATACGCGCGTTGGTTCGTCAATGTCCGCTTCGAATCGGAAGGTGTCATTGACGAGCATGACTTCCCCGAGGTCCACATACTGAGTTTCGCCATCGTCGTCGTAGGTCATTGCCGATGCCGAAACAACGACATGTGACAGATCCTCGTCCGCGGAACTGAAGTCTCCCGATATGGAGAACTTCTTGGATGCGTCCTTAGACATTCGCGAACTTCCTACCATAGCTAGCTGATCTGGGCGATAGGACTCCCAGTGATCCAGCACCACGAACTTGATATCTGCACCTGGAGCAATAAGTGCCGATGCTGTGAGGGGATCGTCTTCGCCGACGTCTACAGTGATTTTGACGGTAGTCGGTTCCTCAACTTCTCCCGCAAACTCGAGACTGCCGTTTGCAAAGTTTGAAGACAGAAGCTCGATTTCTTCTACTTGCCCCTCTTTGTTAGTGGTTTCGTAGGTGACCGACACGGTCACAGCAGAAGAATCCAGATGTGCGGGTGGTTCAGCGGCTGAACTAGCATCTGAATCAGTGTCTTCTGGCTCTTCATTCTCAAGGACAATGAGTTCGCCAGAAATGGTGTAAGGTGTGATTGGACTTTGGCTGCAGGACATAAGCAATGCTGCCGCAAGCGTCATTGCTAGAAATCCAAGTAATGTCTTCATGGGTCAAAACTGTGGAAAAACAATAGTTAGCGAGTATTGTAGTCCACTCGCATTTAGGTTAGTTCGTTGATGAGCTCAATAGGGCAAAACCCTGATATTCCACAGCAGTAGATACCCTCAAATTGGAGGATTTCGCTCAGCGTGAGCGAAGTAGAAATCAGCACCCGAAATGCACGAATTGTTCGTCATCACAGGCGACATTAGCGCCAAAATTCCGATGGCCTCGCAACTTAGTGCGAGAGGCGGAAACGTCCCAACGTAGCTGAACCCCTTTTCCACACAGGCACCAGTGGAACTTGTAGATTCCTAACTCAACGAAACCTTCTGTAGGGAAAAGTACGCGCAGCACCCTTCATTAGGTCTTTTGCGACCGATTCGGGTGAACTAAGCATCTTGCCTTTCACTTGATGCCCGTAGTTCCACAGCAATTTGCTTTCACTGCCTTCGTGAATCGACATATTGATCCGCCCTTCATTGGAGGCAGTCCCGACTCCCACGAGAATTGTCGACACAATGGCTGCACCTCTACCTACAGGTTTCACCGGTTTGCTGAGCGTCATGTCTCCCGAGACTACTGCGTCTACCTTAAGGATGCTGCAAATCTCAGACTTTGTTAGTTGTGACAAATCGTCATACGTAGAGTGCTGCTCCAGCTCTCGACTCAACAGCACGTTCGTTTGGTGAATGTCCTGGAATGTGACTGTAAACTTGTGTTGTTGCTGTCCCTGCAGAAACTGCGTATACAGTGCACGTTGAAGAGCCCTTCCCTGCTGCGTAGCCAATTCCTGCAACTCTTCATCTGTTACGTTTTCGGCTTCGTGCCCAAGTTTGAGCGTCACATCGAACGGTAGTATCGCAATAGTTTTGTGGCCGGCGACATACGTTCCGAAATCTGGAGCGGTGTAGATGGTCGCACATCCAGCGATGAGTGCCATCGAGCCGACCAAAGCAACACCGTAGAGAACCGCCTGTCTGATCCGGTACATGAACGATACCATCAAACGCAATTTGGAGAATAATAACAAGTCCTTTGCTCTTAGTTGTGACAGGTCAAAGTACGTTTCCAGAATTCGTTGATGTGACCAGATAACGTGAGAAATTCCTAGTATTGACTCCCATTTCGTACTTGCGGCAGGAACTCACCATTGCCCACACTACGGTGGGCAGAAATATTTCGCAACGTTTTCATTTGAAAGACTACTACAAGGATCAAGCACTAATTGGGCGTTAGGCGTACGATTCGTTGACTCTTGACAAGGCGATATCCGATCTATTCGTCATTAGGCAAGAGTTCCATAGTCGCGCTTGAAATTGACTTGAGAAAAATGGCGCGTTTGCTCCGTGCTACCATTGACTAGTCAACCGTTGAGGAACCCGAAGTCGGGTTGCTCGCTGAATACAAAAACCAAAAGAGCGGGCTTTCGCGAACCCGTATCGGTGAATAAGCGAGACCTTTGTACCTCAATGGTTGACAACGACCCGACACCAGTTGGGAACATGATTGTCAACAGAGGTACTTATGAAGACAGCAACCGCACTATTGCTTGTGTTTGCCTGCATCGGATTGCAAGCACACATCCCTCAGAATAACTCTCCCATAGTTCTTGCAGAAAACGATCCTACGGATGAGGAATACCACAAGCACGAAATTCTCGGTTTCACTGTTCACATATCAGCCGAAGATGTGAGCGATCGACCAGAAGTTGCGGAAGCCGTGCTATGGATGGTTAGATCAAAGTTGCGTCGCATCGTTGAAGTCGTGCCCATGAACAAGGTCAAACTGCTGCGCCAAGTGGAAATCTGGCTCAACGACAACTGGGAGGAAGACGATGAAAACTGCGGTTGGGCTTGCTATGTTCCCGATGGATACTTCGGGTCGGGAAGATTTCTACGAGACAGGGATGGATCGGTTGTAATCCGAGACTTTGATTATCTGATCGATGCCGCATGGTGTTGTACTGCGGGAACTATCCTGCACGAACTTTCTCACGCCTATCATGATCAGTTCATTGAAGATGGCTATGGAAACAGCGAAATCGATGATGAATATGAAGATGCGGAGGACTCTGGAGACTACGATGACAACCGGGTTCTCTATCCGTGGTGGGACGAGCAATACAGAAAACACTATGGAATGACGAGTGCTCGTGAATTCTTCGCTACATTGAGCGAAACGTACTTTCTAGGAGCGTACGCGACCTACCCTCACAATCTGAGGGATCTTTACCACCATGATAGGTCAGCCTATAGGCTGATCCAAGCGGCTTGGTTCAGCGATGACATCGAAGATGGGATCGTGTCCTTTTCCGAGCCGAATTCGATAGAGGTTCCATCCAATTTGATGAAGCCTCTATTGAATCGGTGACCAGTCAATCGGCAGAGTGCTCCTTCTGCTTCGTAGGCGATTTCTGTTGAAACTTGCCTTTGGATGAAGGCTGTTACTCCTCAGGATTCTCCGTGGGGTGCTATAGGAGATTTCATGTCAGCTGTGTCATGGTGTGAACCTTAAGCTACTTGCTTGTAGCAACGAGACTCTCGCATGAAGTGTGTCAAGTTTTATTATCTAAAGTCACACGGGTAGTTGAGTTAGCTATTCCCATAGCTAAACTCTCGATTGAATATCGGAAATTTGAGAATGAACCACGTTTCTGTCCCGTCGGCATTTCAGTTCGATCTTGATACGGCAGGTCTTTCCTACGGAACATTGGAGCAACTTCGTACGCTAGCGATCAGATCTCAGGACGACGCGAATGTACGTGTGCTTGTAGTAAATCTCAATGTTGAGAGTAAAGACCCAAGCGACATGGGAGCTTGGCCATCACGCGTCGAACATCGCCAGGTTAAGGGCAAGCATGGACCCGGTCCGATTGTTGAACAAGACCTAATCAAAGCCCTGCGAGGTGTCCACAAGCCAACGCTGGCGGTTATTCGAGAGAACCTATGCGATTTTGCTCTCGATGTAGCGGCCGCGTGCGACGTTCGAATTGCTACACAGTCAGCGAAGATAGTCGACTCTAGAGTGAGCCATGGACAGACTGCGTCGTCAGGAATTTCCTACCTTCTTCCCCGACTGATTGGGCTGTCCCAAGCAATGCGAATCTCACTTCTGGGAGAAACACTCTCGGCCCAAGAGGCGCACCTCATCCAGTTCATTCACCATGTTGTTGCCGATGCAACCGCTGATCAGGAGATCGCCTCTTGGATTGAACGTTTGTCGAGAATGCCGACCAGAGCGTGGGAAGTCCATAAGTTGCAGGTTCTGCCGCAATTGGACCAAAGTTTTGAATCAGCCATGGTGCACAGTCTAGGCATCCGCCAAACTCATGCAATCAAGGACAGAATTGAGGGAATCAACGCCTGGAGAGAACGCCGAGAACCCAGGTTCACTGGTCAATAGGCAACGATTGGACAAGTTTGATTGCACAAACAGTATGAAATGACCGAAGAACAAAATTTGCTGACCAAAGATGTCGATGGCGTGCGCCACTTGGTGTTGAACCGCCCCGAGAAAATCAACGCCATAGACTATGCACAGCATCTTCGCTTGATGCAAGCATTCCAAATTGCAGAAGAAGATCAACGAGTAAAGGTAGTTGCGCTCTCCGGCGTAGGTCGAGGATTCTGTGCTGGAGACGATTTGACAGCTCAACCATTTGAGGGGCATGATCCGTTTTCGCATAGAAAGGTCGAATTGGAAATTGGATCCGGGCCGACTCTACTACTCGATTCTTGCGCTGTGCTCAGAAATCTGTCAAAGCCAACCGTCGCCTTAATGCACGGCATCGCGCTGGGATCAGGCTACGACTACAGTCTGTCTTGCGACTTTCGCGTGGTTACCAAGGACATTCGCTACGGCGACCCAAGAATCGACCGGGCGCTTTGGGCAGCGGAGGGTTGGTCGTACAAGTTGCCTCGGCTGGTCGGCCAGTCTCTAGTTGCCCGTATTGCCTATCTCGGGGAGATCATGAATGGAGAGCGTGCAATGGAATTTGGACTGGCGCATCGCCTAGCCAGTGGCGAACCAGACATCATAGAATCCTCACAGCCGTTCCTTGACGAGCTTGTGGAACTGTCCGGACCGGCATATGCTGCCACCAAACGCAATATGCTGGCAGGATTGGATGCAACTTTTGAACAATCGCTAGCCATGAGCATGGAATCTGCCTATGAAGTTACTTAACGACGAGCAAGTAAGTCGATTCATAGTCGACGGTTTCGTTAGGGTCCAGCCTGAGGTTGAACCTAGCGTTCATGCCGAAGTAGACCGACTCCTCAGAGTTGCTGAGGAGCAAGAGTACCACTATGGCAACAACATCATTTCAAGAGTGCCGGTGATATGGGAGGTATTGCGATCTCCTTGCGTAGCTGGAGCTCTCACGAGCCTATTGGGACCCAACTACTACGTGCATCCGCATCGAGCGATCCACACCAGCAGACCGGTTGAGGACAAGTCTGCCGTATACGACGAGGATTTCAACGGACCACCTATGGGCAGGGGATCTCGAGCTGGATCGGGTTGGCACCAGGATGCCCAAAGTCCGCTGTCTCGCGCAAGACACCATTTGCCGAAGTACCTGATTGGCTTCTACTTTCCTCATTCAACGCCTCCAGAAATGGGACCCACACGCTTCCAGGCAGGAAGTTACCTTTATAGCCATCCTGTGGAACCATCCGGTGTCGTCTTGCCAAAAGACATCGAAGCGGGAGCTTTCTACCTGCTCCACTTCGACACCGTTCATGCGGGGTGGCCCAATCGCACCGACGCCAGCAGATACATGGTGAAGTTCGTATTTGCCCGAACCACCATTCCGGAGCAACCCTATTGGAATGCTGAGGATCGAGAATGGCACAAGCCAAATGATGCACTCGCTGAATACGACGCACCCGATGCGTGGAAGTTCATTTGGAATTGGATGCGCGGCAATGGTGCGGAGAATGGCAAGCCACATACCGGAAGTTCAATTTCGTTTGACGACCTGAATGGCAACAATCAGCAGCAACGTCTACAGGCTACCTATGGACTAGCAAAAACAGACAACGTCTCCAAATTCGTCGATAGGCTGAGAAACTTGCAGGGAAGCAATGCGCACGAACGCAGGTTGCATGTGAATTCGGAGGGCAAACCTATTCCGCGAGACGACACCCGCGACAATGGACGACGTTGGAATGAACGAGCCATTGTCATGGACGACGCAGCCTACGCACTAACCGCTGTCGGAATAGATGCAGTAGACCCACTCTGCAGTCTCTTGGAATCTCAAGACCCGTGGGTACTGATCAATGCCGCGTTTGCTCTTGGCGAATTGGGATTCGGCGCGTCCAAGGCTCTACCCAACCTGTCGAAGTTGCTCGCTCACCCCGCCCAGCAGGTCGTTCGCCAAGCTCTAGATGCCATTGGTTCGATCGCCCGCGGCATCGATTGCACGTTGCCCGCGATCAACGAATTGTTGACATCAACTCGAGAGGCTTGGGAACAACCCGAAGTCATGCGAGGTTGGACTGGAATTGACCAGATTCGCATGAATGCAGTTTCGGCGCTATTGAATGCGATCAACTATCCCCAAAATGATCTCGAAGCGATTGAACGAATGTTCGTCAAGTCCCTCAAGGACCGAAACGGCTACGTGGGAGCAATTGCCTGCGAAGGACTTGCACGCCTGAACACTCCAAGCTCGATGAAGACGGCGATGCAATTCCTGTCCGATAGAAGATTCGATGAATCGGTCACCCTTCGCAAGCCGTTCTAGCTTAGGTGGGTGGCGAACGTCGCTCGACGGAAAGCATTGATCGAATCATCGGGAAGTGTTGACGACCAATGAATCTTTCCCCTTCTACTAAGAAAGTAGGAACCGAATAGATTTCCTGTTCTTCCAGCGTTGATCTAACTTCATCCAATTGTGCGTGAAGTAGATCCATAGAAGGGTTAAATTCAACATCAAGTCCTTCGAGTACGTTTCGAATCTCAGTTGAGCTCTCGATATCGAGTCTACCCTCCCAAAAACTCGTGAACACCCGTCGCGCAAACTCGATGCCCACTCCATGTTCATTGGCGACCAACAAAGCTCCATGCGCTAAAGTTGGATCAATCCCATAGGGAGCAATCTCTAGCCGAATTCCCTGCACTTCCGCGTATCGTTCCAGATCGGCAGATCGATATTCGGCTCGAATTCTTTGATGCCGCTCAGCTACGGACTCATTCCGGATCTTTGTCGGCGGCGGTAGTTGTGGAACTCGAAAGGGTTGCAACAGCAAATCGACCTCAATTTCTTCAGAGAACGCGACCGCTGGACCTAGAGCAAGGTACGACGAAGCGCTCGTGAAGTCCAAAGCCAAGAGAATCAAGCGGTCAGCTCAAGTAGCTCGTACGCGACGTCCGGTGATTTGCCATTGCGCCCGTTGAGAATCCAGTTAATCCGTGGCAAATGTTCCCGACCGAACAAAACCTCGCCGTCAATGACGAAGGTTGGAACTCCAAATATGCCTGCTTCAGGAAGTGCATGTTGAAGCGCATCAAGACGGTCCCTGCCTTCTGTCGCCGTGTATTCCGAGAAATCACCGGTTTCGCATCCTGCGTCCTGAAGTGCTGACTCTACTTGGCTCAGATCTTCTGGGTCGAAATCCCGTTTCCAAAACCTCTCATACACATCGTCCAGATAATTCATCAGGCAAATTCGACTCTGTTGTCTCGCATAGAGCCAACCTAGATGTGCGTTGGTCGTGTCCCACACCTTTCTTGGTCCGTACACCAGGGTTTCCCGAAGTCGTGCATATCGCTTGACATCGTAGTAGGCGTAGCGAACAGCCTGCCACTGGCGTGGAGTGCGGTTTTCTTCCACAACCTCCCTATGCTCATTCACTCGCGCAGAACCCAGAAAACTGGGAATATTTAGCGTGAGCGGACGCCAATCGATATTGATGTCGAACAGACGTTCAAGTTCCTTTGCCTCATCCTTTGCCAGGTAGGCATAGGGACTCTTGATGTCCAAGTAGAGAATGAGCCGATTGTCAGTCTGAAGAGGATTCACCCTGCTAGAACAATAGAAGCTGTAGGATTTGGTGCTAGCTTGCTCTTCGTCGTCTCCGATTGAGAGGATCCAAAGGAGTCGCTTGAGACATATCCATGACTTCGTTGATACGATCCATCATGTCTTCGAAGTTCGCGTCTACACCAAGCGAGATACCTTCGTTGGTGAAAGTTTGAATGCGGGAATACGTTCCGCCGGCTGCGTGCACAGTGGTTGCCGAGGGAGCATCTTCGCTACATAGGTACAAGACAGCTGGAGTTACCAGCGCAGGATTCATTCCAGGGGGAGGATTCGAAGCGTCGAATTGGGAACCCGGCACGCTCGCTGTCATGCGAGTCGCTGCGGCAGGAGAGAGACAGTTGACGCGCACGTTGTGCGAAGCGCCCTCGATCGCAAGAACATTCATCAATCCAAGCATGCCCATTTTCGCCGCGCCATAGTTCGACTGGCCAAAGTTTCCAAAGATTCCAGATGTCGAACTTGTAAGCACGATCCGACCCCAGTTCTTGTCATACATGATGGGCCAAGCAAATTTCGTTACGTAAGCAGTGCCTCGAAGGTGCACGTCCAGCACCAAATCGAATTCGTCCAAGGTCATGTTCTTGAACGATTTGTCACGCAGGATTCCTGCGTTGTTAACCAAGATGTCTACGGTTCCAAATGCGTTTACCGCATCGTCTACGATGCTTTTCGCTCCATCTCGCTCCGTTACCGACGCCTTGTTGGCAATCGCAACTCCTCCCGCTGCCCTAATTTCGTCGGCTACAGCATCTGCCATGTCGCCGCTTCCATCCCCGTGAACACTACCGCCTAAATCGTTCACTACCACTTTGGCACCGCGTTCGGCAAATGCCAACGCGTGGCAGCGACCCAAACCGCCACCGGCACCCGTGACAATTACAACCTTTCCCTCAAAATCGCTCATAACTGCTCCTAGAAGCGTTTGTTTCCTACAGATGTAGCCTGTCCCATTGGTATGTGGAGTTGGACAAATCGGCTTTGTGCGCGGTCCCCAACTTCAAGACTATTGCCTAATGTTTGAAAAAACTTTATGGGCACCAACCAAGGCACATATGATAGCGATTTGCTAGTTGCAGGGCCTCAGATGTCTTCATTGTTCCATTTGCATTTTGAGCTTGGCGTTTTGATTTTCACCTTTCAGCCAGCGGCGTTGCAGGTCATCAGCGGTTCCAAGTTGCCAGCGTTGTTCAATGTCATGCTCGTTCTCTAACCCAACGTTGTCAGACAAGCGCACAATTGTTCCAAAGTTGTTCACACATTGGTAAAATAGTAGTATAATTAATTGATGGACGAGCCAAATTTTCCTCAGTATTTCGCTCGTCTGATTCAACGAATCGAACCCAAACTCCTGCAGACATTCTCTCCAACCTCATTGAGATTGGGAGGGGGTTTGGTTCTTCAGGCTAGGTGGGACCATCGCAAGTCCACCAGCATCGAGTTGTTTGTTGAACCTCAATCCTACAACGCAGCCATATTCGATAGCCGACGCCAGTTGGAAGAGTCACTGCTTCAAGTAGAGGGAGTTGACCCATCTCGTTCATGGGTAGATGCAAATGCGACGTATCTCGAGTGCGAAGGAGTGGAAGTTACTTTACTTCCGGTAGCACCAGTGAAGAATATATGCCACGACTTTGTGGTACCGCGCACCAAGATCAAGACTGACTACACCTCTTCGATTCTTGCGCAAAAGCTGGCCTACCGTATGGGCGGGGCCAATATTTTCGAAGTCAGAGATCTTTGGGATCTGTACTGTGCTAAGCGGTACGCAGCAAGCGAATTTCTAGACGCAGTCCGCTTCGCTGGCCCACGCACGTCTTCATCCATTTGCGCGCTGCTCTCGACCCTTTCTCCAAGTCAACTTGCCAAAACCGACAAATCCTTAGTTGGAATTAGCGAACAAGTTGACGAACGCGATCTTATATCCGGAGTACGCGATAGCATAGAAAAGGTGTGGTTGGAGCTGGATCAGTGAGAGCACCAGGGGAAATTCTGGAACTTGCTCCTGCAGTTGCGTTTGAAGCGAATCCAAGAACTAGCAGGAGTCTCCCACTCTATCCAAATGGCATGGTTATTTTCGACATGCTGGTCGAGAAGCAGTGTGCCGGTATGAACGACTCTGCCAGTTCTGAGGTTGTATATGCCGCACTGATGAAGAAACCTGACCTGCAGGATCCTGCTGCCGGTACCATTCGCTGGTTTCTCGGATCGTTGTCGATGGCACATACGGGCTGGCTAGTGGGGTGTTGTGGCATCCCACTCATACGAATCTTAGAACATGTACGAGCACACGGATTGATTCGAAGCGATATGATTCGTTTCCTGAATCAATTCATTGGCCCCTAGCGTCGTCAAGACTCAGCAACGTCCCTGATAGTGTTCCAGGAATACTAGATGGCTCGGTCTATAGGCGTTGCAATTACTAGTGTTGTATATTTGCTATGCGGTTTCGTGCCACCTCCACGAGATCCTGGTCAATCTCTATCCCAATAAACCTTCTGCCTTGACGTTTGCATACGGCAGAGCAAGTACCCACTCCGGAAAACACGTCCAAGACGAGGTCTCCTTCATCTGAACTAGCCAGAATTAATCGCTCAATCAACTTTTCGGGTTTCTGTATCGTGTTTAGCACCTCACGACTCACGAGTTCCGTGGATCGGTAGGTAAGCTGCTTGATGTCGCCCCAGACGTCGCCAGGATTCTTGCCTCTACCATTGAATTTTGTGTTGCCGAACTTTCCGTTTACAACCGAAGGAACGTTTTCGCATCGCAATCTGTGTTCAAGCTCGACAAGCTGTGGGACCCTGATGTCGTCGAGATTAAATGTCTTGGGGTGCTTCCCCTTTGTGAAGTAGCAAATGATGTCGTAGTTGTTGGTGAACGTCGACCGGCCTTGCGCCAGCCTACTGGGCTGATACCAGACAATCTTTGTTTTCAGGTTCAAGTACGGTCTATAGTCTATGAAATCGATGCAGTCCTGCTTGCCAAATAAATAGAGTGCGCCGCCGTCCTTTAGCTTTGGAGCAAATAGCTCAAGAAGTCTAAGGTTGTACTCTTGTATGTCAGCAACTTTGTCCCAGTCGTTGGTCGTAACCCCGTACGGTCCGTCACAGACAATCAAATCTACGCTCTCATCACCAATTGACGGGACGAACTCAAACACATCGCCGCGGTAGATGAGATTTTCTAGTATCTGAGACTCGATAGTCGTCTCGCCCCTTACCAAGAAATCGGGATTTCCGCGTGCAGACATGAAATTTGCCTCCTTCCCCCAAGTGTAACCAAAATTTGATCTGCCAGCCCGAAATTCTGCCATGCTTACGCGTTTGAACGTACACACTCAATCGGAGAGATAGTCGAGCCCACTAATTCCCAATTGAATAAAATGAGAGCCATTTACCACAAGGAGCACGATCTTGAAGGAAATCTACGGCTGGGTAAACTGGTTCAATGAGTTTGGAACAAAAATTGCTCAAAATGAACCCAAGTACATGATTGACCGTGCCATGCAAATTCCTTGGAGCATCGACAAGTCAACGAATTCTCCGATTTACGACCATAAACTATTCAGCTGGGGAAGTGAAAATGTAGATCCATTTTCCTTTATATATACCGCTGCATCGATAGCAGATTCTCTACCCGTTGTAGAAAGAGTCTTTGAAGCGATTACAAACATTTTTGAATTAACTAATCA
This sequence comes from Candidatus Azotimanducaceae bacterium, assembly GCA_965205545.1. Classification (GTDB taxonomy): domain Bacteria; phylum Pseudomonadota; class Gammaproteobacteria; order Pseudomonadales; family Azotimanducaceae; genus Bin55. The sequence continues at coordinate 727,590 of OZ242170.1, forward strand.
GCTACAGTACGACACGTTGGAAAATTTCGTTTTCCCGGTACCATATCGAGGTAATCTATTTTTTCACGATGGCCAGGGCCATTTTGAAACTAAATTATTGTGGAATTTCTTTAGATCTATAGTATTAGATCCCGATTCCGTAGACGGAAATGAATTCGAAAGAGTATTGTCTATAAAGAAGGTAGGAGTAGCAAAGCTCACTCAGGCGATGTTTCTACTTAATCCAAGCTACTTCCTTCCAATTGATCAAATTACCAAAAGAAAAAAATTCGGCCTCTTTAAGGGAATCGATAACAAATCAAATATTTCGTGGGAGGAGTACATAAGTAGACTTGATGAAGTTAGATCAAAATTTCCAGAATGCGAATTCTATGAGATGAATTTTTTGCTCTATAAGTTGGCGTCAACGCAACTTTCTATCGACTCCCGTCGTTACTTTCAAATAAGTACTAATGTTTATAATGATGGAAAAGACTATTGGGAAGATTTTCAAAATAATCACTATGTATATGTGGGAGGATTTCCAGAAAAAAGAAGATATAACGTTTGGGAGCCACAACCAGGTAACTTAGTGTTAGTACGAAAAGGTCAGCATGAAACGAAGGGCATTGGAGTTGTCCATAAGAACGACTATGGAAAGGAATACGATTCCAATCATCGGATCCACGTCGTCTGGATTAACAAGCGAACTTCAAGGACCTCGGATCAATTACCCCAGTCGGGTTTTTCGCGAGCGAATAAAGTTGAGCTGATCTATCGTAGTCTTCCCGACTACCAACCCACATTCGAGTTGCTGGATCGCGTTGCAGGTCCAAAAGCAACTCCCTACTCCTATCCATTGAATCAAATTCTCTTTGGCCCACCTGGTACTGGAAAAACATGGACTGCTGAGAGACTCGCCGTGGGCATTATCGACAACCTGTCTTCTCAAGAAGTGGCAGATGACTTCAGGTCTAGATATGTGGAGCTCGCATCAACCAATGGGCAAATAGCAATGGTGACGTTTCACCAAAATTTCGCCTACGAGGATTTTATAGAAGGGATTAGGCCTGAATTGCAGGTCTCGAAAGAGCCCCGGTACGTGTTGCACCAGGGAATTCTCAAGCGTATCAGTGACGATGCAAGAATCGACTCAGACAGTCGTTATGTGCTAATCATTGACGAAATCAATAGGGGCAACATCGCAAAGATCTTTGGTGAATTGATCACTCTGATCGAAGAACCCCGGCGTAGAGGAAACGAGCACGAAACCCAATCAACACTCTCCTACTCAGGGGAACTATTTGGAGTACCCAACAACCTTTACATCATTGGCACAATGAACACCGCGGATAGGTCCATTCAACTGTTGGATACAGCCTTGAGACGCCGGTTCAAGTTTGTAGAGCTAATGCCAGACTGCGAACACGAATCCATTAACAGGGATTGCGGTGGGGTAGATTGTTCAAGAATGCTTAAAGCAATGAATAAGAAGATCCAAGCCCTGATTGACCGCGAACATCAAGTGGGACACACCTATCTATTTGACGTTGCCACAATCGAAGACCTTGCCGAGAGGTTCAAGCATCGGATCTTCCCGTTGCTTCAGGAGTACTTCTTTGACGATTGGTCCAAGATTAAGACAGTTCTTGGCGGAAACGGGTTTGTATCTGAGGCACGCATTACGGAATTGAATAAAGAAACGCACTCGGATGACGCTCTCCAAGTGGTCTACGAACGAATCCCAATCGACAGCGAGCATTGGACAGATCCAGAACAATACAGAAAGATTTACGAGTAGCGGAAATATATTGCCACGCGCTACGCTAACCTAGCATGGGAGCCGTAACGACAGTTCTTGTGGAGCACGAGTCCATCGATTCCACAATTCTTCCTCACGACGATTACGAGTATCTGCAAACGCTCGTCCCTGACGTATTGAAGTACAAAAACGGTGGGCTTGCTGCGAGCAATTGGGTAGGCATCCTAACGACTCCTAAGGGATCGGTCGTGGAAATCCTTCCCAAAATAGACTTGACCACAAACGGCACGATGGAATTGTCTGGCACCCGTGAAGCCTTTCTGAGGATGCTTCGGAGGTCGCGATCGATGCCTCGACAGGCGTCCGAAAGCCTCATACGTCACCTGAAGCAATTTCCAATGCTCACGATCTTCATTCGCCAGTTCCTGCAAAATCTAGCAAATCTGGCGCATGAGGGTCTTGCACGCAAATATGTTCTCACGAGCGCCAATCTGCCTTTTGTACGAGGCCGTCTGCTATTCAGGGATCACGTCCGATTAAATCACTCAAACCATGCCATGTCCTACGTTGAATTTAGCGAGTTGAGCGAGAACCGACCCGTGAATCGACTTATCGCATCAACGCTCAATAGGTTGGATTCAATTGTCGACGACGCAACCAATCGTAAGCTGCTGAACAGCTTAAAGGTCTTGTTCGCAGACGTTCCGCAATCCCACAATGTGGCCGCAGACTGGAAGAGACATCATGTCGACAGATCCATGAAACACTATACGAACGTAATGCAGTGGATTGGTCTTTTCCTGTTTAACAAAGGTCTCGCTACCTATGCTGGTCAACACCCCAATCTCTCGCTGCTGTTTCCAATGGAAGCGGTCTTCGAAGACTTCGTTTCCGACAGCATGTCCCGCTACCAAACTCAGTTTTCGGTAAAGACGCAGCATCCGCAGGAATACCTTGCAAGCTTGGTCGACGAACGCAGTATGTTCCTCACCAAACCCGATATCGCGCTATTAAATGACAAGAGTGTTCAGTTCGTTCTTGACGCAAAGTGGAAGCGACTAGACCAAGAGAATCCGAAAAGGAACTACGAAATCTCTCAATCGGACCTCTACCAGCTCTACACTTATGGGAAAAGGTATGGGTGCGAAGCCGTCGCTCTGATCTATCCAAAAACACGTGGATTCACACGCACGCTTCGCTACAAGTTCTTCGACGACTTGACATTGGTTTGCTATCCCTTTGATGTTGTAGACCCATCGCGATCCGTCGAAGACTTGGTTGCTCAACTCCAATCCTGATCCAACAGACACAGCAAGAGCGTTTAGACCGCATCAGATCGCTTGCAACAATGATCAGCGGAGCGATGTAGCAAGGTTTTAGATGTGATCGATGTGGCGACGCGTGTTGGGCAGACCAGCACAACAGTCCACACCATTCGAGAGAATTTCTACACACTCCATACAATTTGCATCGAGTATGCTTGGGTGGAGCTAGCTTAACTACGAAAGAAACGACGGTCAGTTGGGAAACTTGGTCGTATCTACGTCCATTGTGATCTGCCAATCGCCAGTTTCGTTTCAGTGAAATCCAACAGCACGGAGACGCATTCCTCGGGCTCCTCAAGCTGCAGAAAGTGGGTGGTATCAGGAATAAAGTCGTAGTTCAGAGCAAGTATTTCGTCCATTGCCACCGTTGGCAGGAACGAGTTCGGGGCGACCGGGTCACTGCCGATCACTTTTACGGGACATTTCAGCGCTTCAATGTCGACCTTAGACGCGTAGCGAAATCCCTGCTCAGCAATACGCGCTTCGTATTCCGGCGGGCACCGCAATGTACATGTCGTACCGTTTTCTACCGGTCGAGTTGTGGCCTGTGCAATGAGCTCTGCAACTCCTGGTCGCAACAATTGAAATGCAGGTGCCGTACTCAACCGTGCTGCAAAAGACTGCCACGACTCAAATGAACTACGTCGGCGTAGCGCAACTTCAACCATGCCTTGCATCGTATTCATCAGGCGTTCTTTGTGAACGGGATTACAGCCTGGCGGACATATAAATGGGTCGAACAGCACAAGTCCTGCAAATGAACCGCCACCCGAGCATGCCTCTATCATCGCAGTCTGGCCAGACACCGAATGGAATACGCCGATAGCTGGTTTTGAGTCAAAGCATCTCTCGATTTCAATTGCCACTCTCGCCATATCGCTTACGAATATTGGAATCGAGTGTGAATCCTCTGGTCCTAGAGCGTTCCAACCGTGGTTGCGAAGATCGAATACAACGACGTCGAACCTCTCCGTTAACAGGGACCAGAACGGATAATAGGCGTCTACAGCAAAACCATTGGCGTGACTCAAGACGAGGCGGATTCCATTAGGATTGCCGTGACGTCGGAGCTTGATTATTGAACCATCGTCCATTCGCGCCTGCCCTACGGCTAGTGGCTCTGGCACTGTCCACTTCATGTCTGATTGCGCATGTGTTGCAGCCTCACCCTCGTAATAGGCATAACAATTTGGTCAATTTGGATCGAGCTTTCAATTGTTCAGTGCACTTTTGCCCAGACTGCTGTGCCACGCAAAATTGATACTTTTAGGGTAATTCTCGTGTTTTGTCTGGTGGAAGAGTGCTATATACCGTAAGAGGCGCTGAAACCTTTTCGGTCTCACCGCCCCTTCAGGTGCAGCCATCGCACATTGGCAAGGCTACACTAGGAGTATAGCACTGCTCTCGCTGTGAGTCTTAACTGATTCACACATTCAATTGCATTGATTGAAAATGCGAACTAAACCTGATCCTTTCGTTACGAACTAGTGGGTCAGGTGCTTAGCAGGAAATAGACCGGGCTCGCCACCAATCAATGTCGGCTCGCCCGGTCCGAGGGACGTCAATCGAGGATTCCTGCTATTCAGAATCCTCTTCTTCCTGTTTTACCGTGTTTACCTCGACCCGTTTGACGACTGTGGCTTCGCCGTCGCCAATTGCACCACTGAGTGCGTTGCCTATAGCACTTTCAAGTGCTTTTTCGAGTTCTCTCCCTATTGCTTCCGTGTCTATGGGCCTAGGGGTTTCTCTAACCGATAGACTAGACAGTTCGTCTGGTGTTATTGTGCGACTTGTAACCATTACATCGCCGTCACTAAATTGGATGAATGACCCTCCTCCTAGGTAGCTGGTAAGCTGCTTTAGTTGTTCATCGTCAAGTATCTGTGCGTGTAGCGCATTGTGCGTCAACAGGTTCATTGCAGCTTGTGTACGTAGTTCAGGAGTTGAAATACTCGCTATCGAATCGAACATTACTTCCGGTTCCTCTTTAGCCCACAGGTTTAGAACAGTGTTGAAGTAGCCGCTTTGTGAGTCTTCGGGCAATTGCTCTCCAAGTTTGAGCGCTCGATCATACTCACCAACCAGAACTAGCTCTTTGCCGACGGACCTGTACGCCTCAAGCAACGTGTAGCCGTCGCGCACTAGAGACAACATTTCAAGCGCCTTGGTTATGTCAACTCTCGCGATTTGAGCAACAACATCCGCTTCCAATCCTCGCTCGCGACCACGCGCATCACTGCCCATGGGCTGAATCAACGCGGTTTGAAATGCCAATTCGGGATCCTTGGCAGCGAGCTCTCGCAAAATAATGGCAAGTACATCGTGCCGAGTTCGCTCATCAGATAATTGCGAGGACGTTGCCCAATCCAGTGCTTCGTAAACATCTATCTGTGCCCAATTTGTAGCGATTGTCTTGGCAAGTTCGCGCTTTTGCTTTGAGTCTTCCAATGTGGACAAGAACTGAATTGCGTCCGCCGGCGAGGAGCGCGCAATCGCGAGCATCGCCTGTTCTTCACCTTTTTCGCGCAATCTCTCGGGCAAGAGTTCGAGATTGTCAAACACACCTTGGGGGTCGTTTTCTGCCCATGCAGCTATTAGGGTTTCCAGCAGACTCGAGCGCACGCTGCTCTTGTTGAGATTCGAAACCGCATTGAAGGCGACCAATGGATCCAATCCAGCCCAAACTCCTACGATTGCTGGGAGGGCAATTTCTTGAGCATCGCGATCAAGGAACATCGCTTCCTGGAAAGCACCTTGAGGATCTCGCTGAGCCGCATTGTGCAGTACAGAGAGGAGGATGGCGTTTCGAGTGCTGTTCTCAATGTTTGAGTCATTGATCTGGTTGAGGGCTCGAACCCCTTCCTTGTCCACCAGTGCCTTAGCAACCTGCAATAACGTCCCCAACTGGGCAACGTCTTCGTGACCATCGTTAATCAGTGCATTCCATGCAGCAGCGGGATTGTCAATGGATGTGGAAGCAACTGCATCGTCTCGCAGATCCAAAGCGTATTGCTCGTTTCCAAGCTGCTTCGCAATCTGGCGTTGAAGACCCTCTGACAAGTCGTCGCGTGTATTGAGAATGCCTCGCAACGCCGCAAGCTTTTGCGACTCGTCCAAGGAGCCGGCATGTGCTACGGCATCGTCCAAGTTTGTGGACGCCCACTCGCCAAACACTGTCGACGTTAGTCGGTCACGGCGCAGCCCCGGTTGTTCATTGACGTAAGTCATCGCGCGTTTTGGATTCAGTGAAGCCAATCGTTGAATCAAGGTTTTCTCTGCGACTCCGCGCTGATTGGCGGAGCTTATGCTGTCAAGGTGCTCCAACAGATTAGTAAGTTGGGACTCGCTTGCCTCCGCGACGAGACCATGGAGCAAGACTTTCCTATCAGAGTCGCTCGGATAGCCGGAGATATCACTCAAGCTTCCTATTGGGTCTGAATTCGGCCCACGTGGTGAGTCCGATGAAGAATCTCCCACGACTCTAGATCCTGTCGTGGATCCAGTGTCAAGACTCCCAGTTTCAACGGTTTGGTCTTGTGATTGACCGTTTCCGTTCAATAGAGCAATGGATACGAAAGCCGACAGTGAAGCCCCAACTACAACTCCTACTGCAACCAAAGCTATTGAACGTACTCGCCCAGACGCTACTGCATTCATTTCTACCTCAAGAAGTATGAATTCCTCCCAGTTGGCTCCTAGATGCTGGGGAAATCAATAGCGTTACAAGTACTTGCTGAATCGGTGATTCAAGAGGGACGAGTACTCCTCCCAGCTTCAGCTTTACTTTCTAGTGGTGCCGCAATTCACTACACTTTTTTGTTGTGAAGTCGCCACAATGCCAGCAGCAGGAATATCACAGTCAAATCCATCGCGTACAAGGTCAGTACGCTCACAACGTCCCAGCCGTACTCGAGCGTGTTGCCAACAATCTGGTTGCGGACACCATACAAACCAAAACTGGGAAGAGCAACGTACACGTTGTGGAAAACTGTGCCCGCAGTTAAGACTTGAAACGTCCAAATCAAGTAGCTGTAGAAGCTAAGCAACGCGGCAAGAGAGTAGTGCATCACCGTAGCAAGCACGAATGCAAGCGAGCTCAACATTAGAAATAGGCAAAATGCAAGCCAAGGAACGGCGAGCGTTTCGGGAATTTCGAGGTCATACGCAACTGTGTAGATAGCTAACGCACCTCCGATTAGGGCTGCATACCCAAGCAGCAAGCCAATAACGCCCAGAAATTTGCCAGCAAGAAGTTGCCAACGCTTTATTGGCCGAGAGAGAATCAAGGCAAACGAGCCCCCGGAGTGTTCTCTCGACATTGCGAATGCCCCCGCCAGTATTGATATTGCAACACCTCCAAAAAGAACAAGCTCGAAGAAGATTGCAAGAAGCTGCTTGATTTGCGCTAGCACGGCACGATCTTGAGCATCGGCCAGCAATTCTGCACCGGATTCCGACCCAGAAACTGATGGGTCCGATGGATTCAATTCTTGGGCTATGTTTCCAACTATCACATAAAAACCCACCACAATGATGACTGCCACGACAATAATCGCCAGCAATGATCGGCGACTTAGCATCGCTCGCAGGCTATCTCCCGCGATGGTAAGGACCTCAGCCATCGCTAGCAGCTTCCTTGCCGACGGCGTCGAGAAAGAGTTCGTCGAACTGTGCTTCGGTTTTCTCCTCCCACGTTCGAAGATCCTCTAGTCGTTTCAGCTCCCCTTGGTCCAGAATCGCCAATCGGTCGCACATCGGCCCTAGCTGAGATATGGCATGCGAAGCTAGGAAAACAGTGGTGCCTTGGTTTCTTAATTCACGAATAAGCTCACCAAACTCTGTTTGGTCCGATGTACTGAAATTTGACAGCGGCTCATCCAATATAAGGAGATCAGGATTACCCATTAGAGCTTGCGCTATCCCCAGCCGCTGTGTTGCACTTGGAGAGTACTTCGAAATCTTGCTTGCAGCATCATCCTTCAATCGGAAACGCTCAAGCAGATGGTCCGTTCGCCGCTCGCGCTCGGGACGATTAAGGCGAGACAGACGCCCGCAAAAGTCAAGCAGACGTCTACCCGTGTAGTATCGCGGCAAGCTAATGTCCTCGGGCAGGTAGCCTAGACGATGACGGTGAGTTGTATCGTTTGCGGGTTCGCCAAACAGCCGGGCAGTTCCGCGCGTTGGTTTCAAGAAATTCAGAAGCAATCGAATCGTAGTCGACTTTCCAGCGCCTTTAGGACCAAACAGGCCGAAGACTTCGGAATCCTTCACCTCGAGGTCGAGTCCCTGAAGAGCAACCTTGTTCCGCCAAAATGTCTTGGCTAGATGCTCCGTGACGATGACGCTCAAAACAAAATATTAGGCGTTTGTGGAATTGGGTGAGGGCTCGTTAAGTAGTTCTCTTAGCAGCTTTCTTAGCCGTTGCTTTCGAAGATCAGCCTGACTCTGCGACATCGGATAGCCAATCTCAATGTGACGTGGGCGTCCGCTCTTGTCCACAACGATCAGCTGAGGTATGCCACCTACCCCGTAGAGGTCTTTAATTTCTTTGTCGGGGTCCATTACGACACGAAAGCTGTAGTCTTCTCTCTCCATGAAGTCTTGCACTTTGTCTACACGCTCTCCGACATTCACTGCCAAGACTTTGACACCCTCATCACCTAATTCCTTATGGATGTTTTGCAAATCCGGCATACCTTTAATGCATGGTTTGCACCAAGTTGCCCAGAAGTCGATCACTACGACTTCATCACCTTGAAACTCAGACAGAGACACAAGGTTGCCGTCTAGTCCTACGCTCGAGAAATCCGGCATGGGTTCTCCGATTTCAAGCGTGCCAGCGCTTCGCAGGGATCCGCTACCCAATGCGGCGGCAGGCTCAAGTATTGCCTTGACTTCGTAGTGAACCCAGATCGTTCCGATTGCGAAAAGGAAGCCTCCACAAGCCAATCCTATTTTTCGTGCATCAATTTTCATTTATGGTTCGCTACCTACGTTTCATTCAGGTAAAAACTATGACCTGGCGCATGCCTATGTGAATTCAGCCCAATCAACGTTTGTTTACCTGACGCGACTTAGCACGTTCATTCTAGACCAATACCCCCTGAGCGATAGATAGCTTGAGAGCAAACACTGCAAGAGCTTTGATGCGTTGGCTCAGAATTCACATGCAGGAGGAAGTAGCCGTTTACGAGATCTTGTAAGGTGGGAAAAATCTCCATGAGGACACAAGACTCGCAACCATCGAACTGGCTTTGCGTGTGGCAACCGTTGTCGACTTTGGGTCGTCTTGCCCGTCGTCCTAAGGAACATTTACTGCTGGGACTGCGGAAGAAACCTCAAGCATCAAAGCAAGCTCGTGCAGACCTATAATCGGGCGTTTCTTATCCAATTTTAGATAGAGGATATCCCTGCGATCATGAGCCAAGCGCAAATTCAAGAGATAGAGAGCCAGATCTTCGAACTGGGCAAAAAGCTGCGAGAGCTTCACCAATCCACGGAGCCTACCGAGGTGCCGAATTACGAATTTGAAACGGAATTCGGGCAATCCACAATGCTGGAATTGTTTGGCCCACACGACAAACTACTGCTTATCCACAACATGGGGCAAGGGTGTCGATACTGTACGCTTTGGGCCGACGGATTCAATGGTTTCGTGCCACACTTGGAATCTGCGCTATCGGTAGTACTGGTCTCCAAAGACAGTCCTGATGTTCAAAGACGTTTTGCCAATTCCCGTGGGTGGAGATTCAGACTAGCCTCCCACGGTGGCGGCGCTTACATGCAAGAACAAACGAAAATGGACGACTACGACGACATGCCGGGTGCTGCAACCTATGAGCGTAGAGGAGACAAGATCTTTAGGAAGAATGGGTGCATATTCGGCCCAGGAGATCTCTATTGCCCACTCTGGAATCTGCTAGGTCTGGCAGGGCTTGGAGAATCCGAGTGGACTCCACAATTTCGGTATTGGACTGTACCGGAAACCATGGAGGACGGGGGCCAAAACGTCCAGGACTGACGTAGACTGACTATCGCGACCCTTCGCGACCCCAGCTGCGAAATCGCTTGTGCATCGCTTACTTAAGTGGTCATAGGCTCCTTCTGTAACATTAGCCGCCATACAAATCCATAAAGGAGCGCGCCGAATGAACCCCATGCTGGACAAACTCAAGGCAGGAAAAGTTGCGATTGGCTCTACGGCATCCTGGGACAACGAAACCAGATTCCTGGCTCGCTCCGGATTGGATTTCCTTTTGTTCGATACACAGCACTCACCCGTAGAGATCAAACGGCTCAACTTCCCTATTGCAGCCATGAGGGGAGGAAGTGCGATTCCCATAATTCGTGTCGGGGACAACACAGCGGAACAGATTTGCTACGCCCTTGATCAGGGCGCCAAGGGAGTGGTATGTCCTATGGTCAATTCTGGTCCCGCAGCGGCAGACATGGTTCAGTATTCGAAGTATCCCTTTGATGGAATCCGCAGTTCTGCCGGAGCACGAGGAGATTGGGGTGACTTTGACAACTACCGCGACTATTTGGACGCCGTGAACGACAATGTACTCATAATCCCCATGGTGGAAACCCAAGAGGCCTTTTCGAACCTAGTCGACATCGTTACAACACCTGGCATCAACGCGTTGTTGATTGGACCTTCGGACTTCTCGATCAATCTTGACGTCCCTCTCGACTACACAAATCCGAAGTACCACGAGGCCATTGGCACGGTCGCGCGAACCTGCCGCGAAAACGGTGTCGCGCCAGGAATGTACTTCGTACCGCCCGGAATTGAACCTCAAACCCTTATTCAGATGGGATTTCAGTTCTTCACAATGTCTTGGCACGAGTGGGCAAGCCAAGGTATTCGTGCAGGCGTAAAGCACGTTGCAGGAGAGTAGAGTCCTTACGCCCTCCAACAACTAGGGATTTACCACTGCCAACCGCGATGAGCTCTTGTAGCTTGACGGAGCATATAGCGTTGTTGGCTATCAGAATCTTCGCATTCTCAGGCGAAGAAAGGGACTGACAATGAGCGAGTCTTCGTCAGATAGTTCCGCACCCGAATCTCAAGCAATTCAAAACCCCTTGTTGCGAGAAGCTCTTGATCTGCAACGACACAACTTGCTCGATATTGGCAAGCGAAACCCACTGACCAACGCCCCGATTCGATCATTCCGTCGCAATCAGCTCCTAATCGCACAGGAACTCTCCGACGAAATCTTTAGGATTCTGTTTGTAGAAGGAAAGAAATTCACCTTCCTGCCTGCAAAAGGAATTGATGCAGATGCATTAAGTGTGGAAGAGGCAATGAATTTGTCCGGTGACTTGTTCGTGCCCGATGAACTTTCGAGCGATGTGAATCCAGCTCACAGCGACACTAAATTGCAGACTTTGCTTACTCCAGCTGCTCTTCAGAAGAAGCTGCTATATCTCTACCGGGAAGCTAGGAGCGTTGAGGAGGAACAGGGGGTCAGCGTACTCTTCCTTGCGCTTGGCTTCTTGTGCTACTACGAGTCCGAGTCGTCAGAAATTGCGAGATGCGCGCCGCTGATTCTGCTTCCGGTAGAACTGACGCGAGATTCAAGAAAAGGCCTCTTCCGTCTAGGCAAGCGCGACATGGATCTCGAGTCTAACAAGTCTCTTGCAATGCTCTTGCGCGAGGACTTTCAGCTCGTATTGCCAGATTTTCCAGAAGGAGACAGTTGGAAACCGTCAAACTACTTCAATGAGGTGGAAGATGCCATCGCTTCGAAATCGCGTTGGACGGTGGAAGCAAATTCCATATCTCTTAGCTTCTTTTCCTTCGCTAAGTTTCTCATGTATCGCGATCTGGAACTCGATCACTATCGCTCAGGCGACGCAGACCTCGCCGGAGTCCGCCTGATTGAAAACCTTCTCACTGGAGGTCACGCCAGTGGTCAGGAATCTCCGCGAGTGTCGATCACGGCGCCAGAGCAGATTTCGAATCTCGACGCAAAGTACAGCAATCCCAAAGACTTGGGGCACATCCTGGATGCTGACTCTTCCCAAACTCAGGTGATCATGGCGGCAATGGAAGGAAAGAACATTGTCGTGCAAGGACCTCCTGGAACGGGAAAGTCCCAAACCATTGCTAATGTGATTGCCGGCGCCGTAAACGAAGGCAAACGGGTCTTGTTCATTGCCGAAAAGCGTGCTGCGCTCGAGGTCGTCATGAAGCGACTCGTGCAATGCGGGTTGGGTCCGCTTTGCTTGGAATTGCACTCGCATAAAGCGAACAAAGCGAATGTGTACGCAAGCCTGAAGGAGACCTTTGAGCTCAATCGCCCTGTGGAAGTAGCCGAATCCGAGTACGAGGAACTTCAACAGCTTAGAGACAAACTCAATCGAGTATCAGATCTTGTTCATACCCAAGATTCCACTACTGGAAACACTGCATTCCGATTGATGGGCAGGATTTCCAAACTATCGGGTCAAGGAACGCCGCCGGCCGAGTTCGAGATTCCTGAAATTGCCTCTTGGACTATAGAGGAATTCGATGAAAGACGTGGACTTGTGCGTAGGTTTGCAGAAGCAACGAAGGAACATGGAAGTGAGCTTCAACACATCTGGAGAGGCGTCGAAAACAGACTTTCGCCAGTTGACCGGCAAAGACTTGACAGTTTACTGGAGCAAGCGTCCACGAGTTTTTCCGAACTGCAGGATAGATTTCGATTGGCTGCACTAGCAGCTAGCGTGGATTGGGATCTCACTGAGAATGGGATTTTGCGAGTAAAGGAGCAACTCGCACAACTTCGGAATATGCCAGGCGTTGTACCGGAACTGATTCAAAGAGAAGTGGTGACCAAACATTGCAGAGCGTTGGTTGAGCTTTGTGAATTTCTCAACAAAACAAGGAAGGCAGAATCCGCACTTGAGGCAACTGTGATCTCTCGAGCCTTGGAAATGGATTGGGAACACCACTTGAATGCACTGGCCAAACACGGCTCCAGCATGTTGCGTTGGTTCAACTCTTCCTACCGGAATGCCATACGCACCTTGAGTGATGTGTGCAAAGAAAAGTTGCCTAGTAAGCAACTGCAACGCATGGAGCTACTTGAACGGCTTGTCAACGTAGAAAAGTTGAGAGGCGCTATCCAAGACCGCGATGCATTGGGAAGGGAATTTTTCGGTGTTGCGTGGAACCAATCCAAGACATCATCCGAGAGAGCACATAGTGCGCTCTATTGGATTGATCAGCAGTCTACAGCTCTTGGTGACGCTTCGGAAGTGCAAGAGCAAGTTGCCAATCTTGACGCGTCCGTCGATCTCGAGGAGATGGAAACTGTTCTAGCTAACACTTGGGCTAACTGGGATCAACACTGGAGTCAGGTTGTAGAGCTTACCGGGTTGGATTGCATGAAGGCGTTTGGCAGGCACGATCTCTCGGACCTCGAGATTGAATCGATCTACCAACGACTTCTCGACTGGTCCAATCACGCTGATCAACTTGCGGGCTACCACGAGTTACTAAGCATCGGTAATCTCTTGGCCAAGAATGGTTTGGAGGAAATACGAAACCAGATTGGCAGCGGACAGCTGCCCTGCTCTACGGCCGCGGATACATTCGCTCTGCTCCGCTCCGAACGAGTGCTCAAGAACATTTTGAAAGAGCACCCCGAACTTGAGACTGTCAGTGGTTCCGAACGCACCGCAACCGTCGAGCTATTTAAGCAAAAGGACGAAGAGCTGAGAGAGTTGACCGCACAGGAAGTCTCGCTGAAACACTACAAGGGGATTCCGCGAGGAGGCACCGGTATGGTTGGCATAGTGCGTGGCGAGCTTGCCAAGAAACGACATCACATGCCAATTCGCAAACTGCTCGATACTGCGGGAGACGTTGTGGCGGCACTTAAACCCGTTTTTCTGATGAGTCCGCTGTCAGTAGCCCAATACCTAAAACCAGGAGGAATGGCCTTCGATCTCTTGCTTATCGACGAAGCGAGCCAAGTCAAGCCGCAGGAGGCGTTGGGAGCAATCATTCGGGCCAAGCAAGTCGTTGTCGTCGGAGATCAAAAGCAGATGCCGCCAACCTCGTTCTTTGATCGCCAAACGTCTGGCGACGACGAGAGCGACACAGAAGAGGAATATGACGAAGCAGCCCAACTGGCGCAGCAATCCACGGATATGGAAAGCATTCTTGCTCTTTGCGATGCTCGCTTTGGGAATCGTGCAATGTTGAGTTGGCACTACAGATCCGAACACCCATCTCTCATAGACGTCTCGAACCACGAATTCTATGCGGGCAAGCTTCTCTATCCGCCCTCTGCCGAATTCGCATCTACCATCAATGGAATGCGCTTCGTGCATGTCCAAAACGGGGTGTACGATCGTAGCAGGCGACGACACAATGAAGTCGAAGCAGACACCATTTGCAGTCACATCTTGGACCATGTTCGAGACCATCCAAATTGGTCACTTGGCGTAGTTGGATTGTCGGTAGCACAGCGCGATCTCATTCAAACAAAGGTTGAAGCGTTGTGTCGCGAACATCCCCATGTGGAGCGGTTTTGCGATGAATCCAAGCAAGAGCCTTTTTTCGTAAAGAACCTGGAAAACGTGCAAGGAGACGAAAGAGATGTAATTTTTGTTTCAATCGGGTATGGCAAGGACGCCAACGGCTATTTCGGCCAGTCGTTCGGTCCGGTGTCGCAAAAAGGTGGTGAGCGCCGACTCAACGTTCTGTTTACCAGAGCTCGCAAGCGCTGCGTGATCTTCGCATCGATTACGCACGAAGACATTAGGGTTGACGCCGCACAATATCAAGGACCGCGGGTCTTGAAGCGCTTCATGAAGTACGCAGCAACAGGCGATTTGGACATTCCCGTGGAAACCGGCGACGAGATGGATAGCCCATTTGAGGAGGACGTTGCCGGTGTGTTGGAGGAACACGGTTACGTCGTCCATCCACAGGTTGGAGCATCGGGTTTCAAAATTGATTTGGCAATAGTCGACCCGGACAACAACAATCACTACATACTCGCCATCGAATGCGATGGTGCACGCTACCACTCTTCTAGTTGGGCTCGCGAACGCGACCGCCTGCGTCAGCAAGTGCTCGAAACGAAAGGGTGGAGATTCCATCGCATTTGGAGCACCGACTGGTTCTACAGTCGGCCCTCGGAAATCCAGAAACTGCTTCGGGAGATCGAAGAAGCAAGAGAGTATTTCAGGTCTCAGCGATCGGGCGAGATCCATAGTGCTGCGCTGCCTGATCAAGACGGTAAAAATGAATCAGATTTGGATTCCAATCAGTCCAATAGATCAGCTAGCGAGATCGCTGCAACCCTGGACGAGACATCCCGTGCGACACAGACTCGCCATGTTCGGGTTGTCGAACGTACAGATCAAACACACACGCCATCATGGTCCGTTCCCTATGTGGAATCCACGTTAGAGATCGACGACCAATTGCTGGGTTTCGAAATACATGAACTGGAGCCAAAGTTCTTTGTGCAGAGTGTCGAACACATCGTGAAGATAGAAGGACCCGTTCATTCGGACGTCATCATCTCGAGAATTGCACGCAGCTGGGAAAAGAACAGGGTTGGCTCCCGCATTCGTTCCACTCTGCAGCAGAGCATTGATCTCACACTTAAATCAGGTGCAATTTGTCGATCAGAGTCAGATGGAGATGAGTTCTTTGTTCGCAACGGCCACTCCGAAACCGAAGAACTCCGTGATCGCACAAACGTACAGAACTCTAAGGTGAGGAATCCTGGGTGCGTTCCTAGGTCCGAGATTCGTCAAGCGATTCTCAATACCGTGCAGGAAAACTTCTCTCTCTCAATTGATGAATGCCTCAAGGAAACTCAGCGCGTTTTGGGCATCTCACAAGGTCGGGCAAGCATGCTAGAGATCATTGACGAGGAAACTACAAACCTAGATAAAGAAGGTTTCATCAGTCGTACCGGCTATGTCTTGCGGCAAACCACATGACAGTTACAAGAATTCACTGAAGTTTTGGACTAAAGCCGACGCGAATATTCGAGTCTGCTCTAGCTACATTGCGTGGTTTGGCCGGAGGTGGAGCTAACCCAAGGCATCTAGTCGCATAGTTTTGATTGAGATATGCGACTATCTGACAGTGCTAACGGGCAATTTGGAAACCCGCGTCCGTGGCAGCAGCACGAGTTCGTGAAACTCGATCCATCTCCAGCCAACGAGCATCTTGCCATTCAGGAAGCGCCAAGTTCTTCCTTGCCTTTTTCCAGCGCTCCCTAGTTGACTTGCCATAGTCCTCCTCTCGGCGTACTCGGCAAGATTGATCGGGAAACGTATCGCCTAATTCGTCAAGAAATCGCATCATTGTTAAGTAGTCTTCACGCTCTGATCGACTGGAGTCTGAAAGGGTCATTGTGATCGACGATAGATGCGCGTAAGTCAGCAGATTATCGTTTCCCACCCAATTCGCTAGTCCTTCATCGGGTGAGTACACAAGATCACGATTACGCAAGCCGGAGTCCTTTAACCATTGATTCAATCCTTGGTGGTCTATGGAACGCCGATTTTTCGTAATGACGAGATCTGCACCAGCCGTGATGGCTTCCGTCATTATGATCAAGTCGTTGGTATATTGACTGGCTGACCTCTCGTTAAATATTCCACCTGGAATTCGTGCTGCAATATCCATTACAGCAACCAGAAGGTCTTCTCCTTGTTCTAGGCACCGAATCGGACCTTTGGAGCTGGCTAGTGATTCACGCACCCAAACCTCAACTGCTCTGCCCGTTGCTTGCAACACAGCGGATTGAAGTTCTTGAGTAATACGGGCGTTTGAAGCCTGGATTCGTCGATTCCAATACATCGCCTCGGCATATCGCAAGGTTGTAATGCACTCGTCAATCACCGTTGGTGTCGTGTAAATGGGTTCTTCCATTTGAACAGCGATCCCTGCTAGAAATCGACGAGGTTCGGGAAATGCGATTATGTTAGTGTCTGCAACAAATATTGTCACGGTATAGGCCTGCGAACTTAAGAAAGGCTAGTGCTTCGACCATTGACCAAGTAGAGCTCTTTTTCACGAGGTGAGAGAGGCCTGACTCTTCTGGGACTCTCCGCATGCTCGGCGACCAGCTCGTCGATAACTTCTTCATCGACTCCACATTCAAGCAATATCTTAGCCATTCGTCGAGACAATGACGCCTCGACTTGCCTAGCATCCCGCCATGTGAAGTGCGTTCTCATTTCTCTGCGTTAGAGTCTTTCACAACATCAATAATATAGGGCAATTGCAAGCTGATTCAAGATATTGCTCTAGAGACGAGTGCGCGATCACAATCTCTGACGCAACGAGGCAGCAAGCAAAAAGCACCCCAAACATCTACTACACATTGAGTGCAACCATATCGAATTGCGCTGTCAATTGCTTGGCCCTGGCATCTCGTAACTGCGTACTCCACTCTCATTGAAGCTCGTGGAGTTCCACCGTGGTACTACCAAGTACCCAGATTCGTGTTCAAGCCAGAAAAATTTGCTGCTTGGGTCTGTTGAAGCGGAAATGACGAAATTTGCTATTCCGTGTCATTCGATTCTTGTGGTCACGCTTCCACTTCCACAGAACATTTTCTGGTGGCTGAAAGCAACGTTTATGTAGAAAGTGTGGTCGGGACGGCCGGATTCGAACCGGCGACCACGTGACCCCCAGTCACGTGCGCTACCAGACTGCGCCACGTCCCGTGATATCGCTAGACTGAGATCATAATAACCTATACCAATACTAGCCAAATTGCAGTAAATTCCGCGAGCTGGACCAATTTCTAGAGCGATCTAACTAAGGAATCCAGCCCAATACGCGCTAAGAAATTTGTCGGCACGGGCACAACAGTGCAACTCTATCCATAGAGGACGCACCCGAAGCTGAAAGCTCGCTGAACCTACAGTGAGTATGGGCTAAACGGATCCGTTTGCGACGGTAACTGACCAATAAAGTCAAGCGAATGCAGCCACTTACTCGGATTTTGGGCTGGCAGAGCTGAGAATTTCCTTGACTTCTTCAAGATCGCCAATAATTTCGTCTATGTCGAAATAGACAATAGAGTCGACAAGGTCGCTTGATTGCGGCTTCTTGCTTTGAGCGGCAAGATGTTGCCTTGCACCATTGATCGTATAGCCCTGTTCGTGGACAAGTTCCTTCACTCGACGCACAAAGAGTATGTCTTCGCGCTTGTAGTAGCGCCTATTTGCGCGACGCTCCAGCTTCTGAAGCTGCTTGAATTCCTGCTCCCAATAGCGCAGCGCTGATGGCTTGACATCGCATAGCTCGCTAACTTCACCAATAGTGAAGTAAAGTTTGCTCGGGATGTCGGGATATTTATTCGATTCCTGGTCCGGCATACTCTAGGATGCGATTCTTCAGCATGGTGCTGGATCGAAAGGTAACCACGCGACGGGCAGCAATGGTTGCGGCCTCGCCAGTCTTTAGGTTGCGCCCTGGACGAGCGCTCTTGTCGCGTGTTTCGAACGTGCCGAATCGTGCCAGTTTCACGCAGTCGTTGCGTTCGAGTCCCGCAGTCACCTCATCGAAAAAGCACGCAACAACGTCGTTTGCTTCCCGTTGATTGATACCGAGTTCCTGCTTGAGCGCTTGCGCCAAATCAGCACGTGTCAGAACTTTGTTGTCTTCTCCCAATTTTGTTGTGCCTCCCCTATTTTCCCCAACTTTATCCTATCGCAATTGTGCGCCAAAAGCGTTTTTCAACTCCGCAACTACAGACTCAATGCTGGAGTTTGCCTCGGAATCGAGAAGCGTACGTGAAGTCTCCTGCAACTTCATGCCAATGGCAACGCTTTTTTTCCCGTCGCTGAGTTGATTGCTCCGATAGACATCGAACACAGTAAATTCTGCAAGACGCTCTCCAAGCACTTCAACTACTTTTTCTTTTATTTGGGCCGTGGTAATTGATTCATCGAGCACCAGTGCGAGGTCACGCCGAACTGACGGATGCGCACTGATGTTCGCGTACTGTCGCGGATTAACGTCCAGTAGACTCTCGGCAACTATCTCAAACGCGAATATTGGACCCTCCACATCGAAAGTTGCTTGTGCATCCGGATGGATCTGACCAACTGATCCAATCTCAATGCCATCCACGAACACATCCGCCGCGTTTCCCGGTTGGAACCACGATTTCGTCGCTTGCCGAAATTCAATTGTTCCCTGGGGCAACAGCTCCTCTACGTGCCCCTTCATGTCAAAAAAATCGAATCGCTCGCGATCGTTAGCCCATCCTTCAGGGTGCCGCATTCCCCATGCCACAGCCGCAAGATGGTCTTTCTGAATCAATTCTCCATTGGAGAATTGAAAGCATTGACCATGCTCAAACAGGCGAACTAGATCATGTTGCCGCGCGACATTGTAGGCAACGACGTCCAACAGACCAGGCAACAGTGAGCAACGCATGACTTCACGGTCGGACGACATCGGATTTTGAAGCGTGGGAGACTCATCACTCTCTGTGAAATGTGCGTTCCTAGTCCGGTCAATAAAGCTGTAGGTGATCGTCTCGTTATAGCCCAAGGAACACAACCTAACACGCAAGTCAGTAGAGTCTCCTAGAGCACTTTTAGCCGCTTCTAAATTCAAGGGCATAGCTGGCAGTCGCGCTCCAATTCGATCATATCCATAGATCCGGCACACCTCTTCGACCAAATCCTCTTCGATGTTGATATCGAATCTATGGGTTGGAGATATCACAGTCCAGTCTTCTGCAGGCTCCTCAGGTTCGAAACCCAATCGCTCAAATATGCCGTAGACAATCTCATCGGAGATGTGCTCTCCAATTAGTTGATCCAGACGTTCCTTATGGATGCTCAGTTTCTCGGTTTGAGGCAAATGTCTTGGCGATCGGGAATTGACAACCGAACCTGCGGAACCGCCTGCGATTTCCAGTATGAGCGTTGTCGCTCGCTCCATCGCAAGGTCCTGAAGCGCATAGTCAACGCCTCTTTCGTAGCGTGTAGAAGCGTCCGTTTGCAAGCCGTATTTTCGGGCCGTTCCGAATATTGCTTCAGGAGTGAAAAAAGCGCACTCGAGCAATACGTGCTGAGTTGCTAAGGAAACACCACTGTTTAATCCCCCTATCACGCCAGCTATCGCAACAGGCGCATCGCCGCTCGTAATTGCAAGAACCTCACTGTCGAGTTCTGCTTCGCTGCCATCAAGCAGCATCAACTTCTCGTCGGCATTCGCGTAACGAACGACGATACCCTCACGCACGTGATCAAGGTCAAATGCGTGCATTGGCTGACCGAGTTCCAGCATTACGTAGTTGAGCACGTCCACGATCGCGTTAATCGGGCGAATGCCTGAGGCATGTAGCTTCCGAATCATCCAGTGAGGCACACGCGCGTTTACGTCGACGTTCTCAATGATGCGTCCCAAATAGATCGGGCACCCCTCGGGAGCGTCCAGTCGAATCGGTACGCGTGCATCAGAGGTTACCTTTGTCGTTGGAATTGAAGGCACTATTAGCTGCTGGTCGTTAATCGCTGCCAATTCGCGGGCAACTCCGCAAATCGAGAAGCAGTCCCCTCGGTTTGGTGTCAGATCCAATTCAATGCATTTGTCGTGAAGTTCAAGCTCATCTGCGACTGACCGCCCAACTTTGGCGTCTGCGTTGAGCTCCAAAATTCCCGTATGGTCTTCATTAATTCCGAGTTCTTTTCCGCTGCACAACATTCCTTCGGAGTCAACGCCCTGAATGGAGGCCTTGGCTACAAGCAAATTGCCCGCTAATTCAGCTCCTACTCGCGCATATGCGCTCTTCATGCCCTTTCGGGCGTTGGGGGCACCGCAAACGACGTTGAACTTGCCGCCGCCTGAGTCAACCGTGCAAATAGTCAAATGATCGGAATTAGGGTGCTTTGTGACAGAAGTGATCTCGCCAACATCCACATCGCTAAACTCCGGCACTATCTGGCTGACAGAGTCAACCTCCAGCCCAGCGTTAGTCAACTGTTCGCAAATTTGATCCAACGAGAGATTGGGGTTTATCCACTCACGTAGCCACCTTTCACTTACTCGCATGTGTACACCTATCCGAACTGCCGCAGGAAACGAATGTCGTTGTCAAATAGGATGCGCAGGTCTGAAACGCCAAATTTCACCATTGCCAGCCGATCAACGCCGAACCCAAACGCAAAGCCGCTGAATTGCTTTGGGTCTATACCCGACATGCTCAAGACTGTGGGGTGAACTACTCCGCACCCCATGACTTCGCTCCAGCCCTGCTCGCTCATAACGTCAACCTCGGCCGACGGCTCGGTAAAAGGAAAGTACGAGGGCCGGAAGCGCACTTCGGCTTCGCGTTCGAAGAATGCGTGGACAAAACTGATTACTGTGCCCTTGAGATCAGCGAAGCTAATCCCTCTATCCACCACCAGACCTTCGACCTGATGGAACATAGGAGTGTGTGTACGATCAAAGTCGCGCCGATATACACGACCTGGACAAATTATTCTGATGGGCGGACTCTGAGTCTCCATTGTCCGCACTTGGACCGGAGAAGTATGTGTTCGCAACAGTCTGCCATCGCCCAGATAGAACGTGTCGTGCATCGCTCGAGCAGGATGGTGCCTGGGTATGTTTAGCGCTTCGAAATTGTGATAATCGTCCTCGATTTCTGGGCCGTACACCACCTCGTAGCCAGCCCGTGCAAAGATTTCTTCAATTGTGGAAAAAGTTTGCGTTACAGGGTGCAGACTGCCGCGATGTCGAGAACGCCCAGGCAACGTAACATCGATACTTTCCAGTGCTTCTGCCTCTCTGGCAGCCTTCTCGAGCGCTTCGCGCCTAAGTGAAATCGCCTCCTCAATTTCGGTTTTCGCGATATTGATTTCCCTGCCGACGCGCGGTCGGTGTTCCTTAGGGGTATCTTTGAGGGAACGTAGAAGCTCTGTCAGCGTGCCTTTGCGACCTAGCAGCGCAATCCGCGCTTGCTCAAGCTGTGCTTGATTCGTGGCTCTGGAGATGTCCGAGAGTGCCCGATCCTTAACCTCTTCAATGTTCATCGAGGTCTACCGACGACGTCAACAGTGGCTATTGCTGGTGGCAATGCTAGCAAGGCACGATTCAACATTCGTGTACAACAAAGCAGATTGAAACGCGAGGATTGGCTTAGGCGGCCAGAGCGTTCTTCGCTTCGTTCACCAAACTAGTAAAGGCTGCCGTTTCGTTGACTGCCAGATCAGCAAGAACCTTGCGGTCCATGTCGATGGACGCCTTCTTAAGTCCATCCATGAAACGGCTGTAAGTCATGCCATTTTGGCGAGCTGCCGCATTGATACGCATGATCCAAAGAGAGCGAAACTGCCGCTTGCGCTGGCGACGATCACGGTACGCATACTGCCCTGCCTTTATGACTGCCTGCTTGGCTACCTTGAACGTGCGACTCCGTGCACCGTAATAACCCTTTGCTTGTCTCAGGACCTTCTTTCGACGAGCACGGGAAGCTACGCTATTTCTCGCTCTTGGCACTGGATTTCCTTTTGTCTATCGTGCGTCGTAGGGAAGCAGCGCGTCTAGCTTGGCCCTGTCTCCGGGAGACACCGCCTTGAATCCGCGCAATTGACGCTTGCGTTGCTGCGATTTCTTGGTTTGCAAGTGATTCTTGCCTGTTCGTTTGTGCTTGTAGCCCGTCGATGTGCGACGAAAACGCTTCGCCGCCCCGCGATGTGTCTTAAGCTTTGGCATTTGCCTGCTGCGCCTTTCCCTTCTTGCTAAGCGGAGCAAGAATCATGACCATTTGTTTTCCTTCCACTTTAGGTCGCATTTCGACCGTAGCGATCTCAGCCAGATCCTTTTCCACCTTGTCCAACATTTCCATTCCAATCTCGGGGTGCAACACCTCGCGGCCCCTGAACTTCAGCGTTATCTTGGCTTTGTCTCCCTCAGCCAAGAATCGCTCAACGGAGCGAATCTTGATGTTGTAATCACCTTCTCTCGTGTTAGGCCGTAGCCATATCTCCTTGAGCTGCGTTCCTTTCTGCCGCTTCTTATTCGCATTTATCTGCTTCTTGCGCTCAAATGCATGCTTGCTATAGTCAAGGATCTTCACGACTGGCGGACTCGCATTTGGTGCAATCATTACCAAGTCCAAACCATCGTCTCGCGCCACTTCCAATGCGCGAGACCGTGGGATCACTCCCACTTGATTGCCTTCCTTATCTATCAGACGCACCTGAAGTGCGTCAATTTCCTCGTTTAGTGCCGGACGTTGAGAGCGGGAAACCGCCGATGCCTTGCTAATACCTTCTCCTCGTAGTTGTATGTTTGGCTCGAACATCCATTAATCAATATCGAATAATCTGCAACAAAAATCTGTGTTTGCGGGCTTTCTGTCATAGGCATCTCGATATGGACCAATTTCCGTTGCGCGAATTTTACTACAAGCCCGTAGAGGAGCGGGCGCTCGTAGAGATTGGAGTTACATACGTATGACCGGTGTTTCGCCTTGGAGTACCATAGGCGATCTATAGGCGCGTAGCTCAGCTGGCTAGAGCATCACCTTGACATGGTGGGGGTCGTTGGTTCAAGTCCAATCGCGCCTACCAATCCCCTTTCTCTCTTGTGTCGTGCGGGACGAGGTCCAGCTTTCATTCAGGCGAACCACTAAGCAATAACAAATGCTGCTCGCTTTATTTCAGCTATTTCATCCCTAATGACCGCTGCTTCCTCAAATTCGAGCTGTTCCGCATGCTTGTGCATCCGACGCTCAAGTTCCTTCAGCAGCTTGCGCGCGTCGTTGGGATCCAGGGGACTTTCGATTATTGGACGGACAGTCCGCTGGTCTCGATTTCTCTCCCGTCGCCGGCCAGTTCGCGCTGATCGTGCTCCTTCCATCACATCAGCGACATCCTTGGTTACGGACTCCGGAGTGATCCCATGCTCATCGTTAAAGGCAATTTGCTTGCCGCGACGCCGATTCGTCTCGTCAATGGCGCGCTGCATGGACCCGGTGACCCTATCTGCGTAGAGAATTGCACGACCATTGATGTTGCGAGCCGCACGACCTATGGTCTGAATAAGCGACCTATCGGCACGCAGGAACCCTTCCTTGTCGGCGTCCAGCACGGCCACCAGTGATACTTCTGGCATGTCCAGACCCTCCCGAAGGAGGTTGATCCCAACGAGAACATCAAACTCACCCAATCTCAGGTCGCGAATGATTTCGACCCTCTCAACGGTGTCGATGTCCGAGTGCAAGTAGCGAACTCTTACGCCATTGCCGTCTAGATACTCTGTAAGATCCTCAGCCATGCGCTTTGTCAGTGTGGTTACCAGCACTCGTTCGCCCGCATTAACCGTGTCGTGTATTTGTTGTAGCAAGTCATCCACCTGAGAGGTGGCGGGCAAGACTTCCACGTGCGGATCGACAAGCCCAGTTGGTCGTACCACCTGCTCCACGGTCTGCGCTGAATACTCAGCTTCGTAGTTGCCTGGCGTCGCAGATACAAAAATCATCTGCGGCGCTAATTCCTCCCACTCGTCAAAACGCAACGGTCGGTTGTCGAGCGCCGACGGAAGTCTAAAACCATACTCCACCAGAGTTTCTTTACGGGATCGGTCTCCTCGATACATTGCCCCAAGCTGCGGAATGGTCACATGCGATTCATCGATGAACAAGATTGCGTCTGTTGGCAGATATTCGAAAAGCGTCGGCGGCGGCTCGCCCGGTTCGCGTCCAGACAAGTACCGCGAATAATTCTCGATCCCACTGCAGAATCCCAGTTCCCTGATCATCTCAAGGTCGTAAAGAGTTCGCTGTTCTAGTCTCTGTGCTTCGACAAGCTTGTTTGCAGTCTTCAGGTATTCCAAGCGTTCGTCAAGTTCCTTACGAATGTCTCCCAATACCGAGTGGACTCGTTCCATTGGCGTAACGTAATGCGACTTGGGAAAGACCGTGTAGCGTGGAACGACATTGACTATCGCCCCCGTGAGAGGATCGAATGTGCAAAGACTTTCGATTACGTCGTCGAACAGCTCAATTCGAACAGCTTCCTTCTCCGATTCGGCAGGATACACATCGATTACGTCGCCCCGTACACGGTAGGTTCCTCGCTGAAAAACCGCGTCATTGCGGGTGTATTGGAGCAATGCCAGTCGATTCAAGATGTATCGCTGATCGGCACGGTCGCCGCGGTCCAAATGCAAGACCATCTTCAGATAGGATCCAGGATCTCCCAACCCGTAGATTGCAGACACCGATGCGACGATAATCGTGTCCCTGCGTTGCATGAGCGCCTTAGTAGCCGACAATCGCATCTGCTCGATGTGATCGTTGATCGACGCATCTTTCTCGATGTAGACGTCAGTGGATGGCACGTACGCTTCCGGCTGGTAGTAATCGTAGTAGGAAACGAAGTACTCGACGGCATTCTTCGGAAAGAACTCACGAAATTCGCCATAGAGCTGTGCTGCCAGCGTCTTGTTATGAGCCAGAACCAACGTCGGACGCTGCAGGCTCTGAATCACATTGGCCATGGTGAACGTCTTGCCCGACCCAGTCACCCCAAGCAACGTCTGGTGGACGTACCCATCCTCGATGCCTTGCGTTAGCGACTCGATGGCCGCTGGTTGATCACCGGCGGGCGAGTAGTCGGCAGCTAGCTCGAACTTTTCTTTTTGCACTGGCGTTGACTAAGGGTCAGTTGGACGTTTTGAATCTAAATTATGCGGGAATCGTGCTTTCCCCAGTACCGGTCTCGCAAGAGTCGCTTGTACAGCTTTCCTGTTGGCAATCGTGGCATTTCCTCAATGAAATCAATCGATTTTGGAATCATGAAATTGGCTATTTTCTCACGTCCAAATTCGATTAGCTCCTCTTCAATCTCGGGTCCGCCCGCGAAGCCGTCCACAAGTTGCACAACTGCTTTGACCTCTTCACCGAAGTCTTCGTTCGGAACACCAAACACTGCAATGTCCAAGACCTTTGGATGAAGAATGTAGGCATTTTCAATCTCCTGCGGATAGATATTCACACCGCCGGAAACGATCATGAAGCTCTTTCGATCAGTGAGGTAGAGGTAGCCCTGTTCGTCCAAGTAGCCGATGTCCCCCAGAGCAGTCCAATTGTTGTGGGTGGGATGGTGAGCCTCTCGTGTCTTGTCGGGTGCGTTGTGATAGCGATAACCGACTCGCTCTTGCTCAAAATAGACGATCCCGGGCTGTCTAGCAGGAAGCTCGTTGCCCTCTTCGTCGCAGATATGAATGATCCCGGAAGCTGTCTTGCCCACAGAGCCGGGGTGCTCCAACCACTCTTCGCTGCCGATTCGAGTGGACCCATTGCCTTCCGTGCCTGCATAGTATTCGTCTAGGATCGGTCCCCACCACTCGATCATTCTGCGTTTCACGTCGACTGGACAGGGAGCAGCAGCGTGAATGGCGCACCGATGGCTGGATAGGTCGTAGCGATGCTTGAACTCGTCGGGGAGTTTCAACATTCTGACAAACATCGTGGGCACCCATTGGCTGTGAGTCACTCGATATTCTTCGATGTATTTCAACGACTCCTCGGCATCGAAACGCGGCATGACAACTACGGTTCCGCCAAGACGCAAGATTGAATTCGTGAACCCAAATGGCGCTGCATGGTAGAGGGGTGCTGGAGATAGGTAAACACTGTCGTGATTGAATCCGTAAGGAGGCGACGGCTCTCCGGAAGGAGGTGGCAGCTGCGTTACCTGATACTCGGGAAGATCTCGAATGATCCCTTTGGGTCGACCCGTCGTGCCCGAACTGTAGAGCATTGATCCTCCGATCCACTGCTCATCCAAGGGTACAGCTTCGTGAGTGGAGAGTATTTCTTCATACGATTCCCACCGGTCCAGGTGTGAAGCGAACAGTACACGGATCGGGCAATTGGGAATGTGAGGCAACAGCTCTTCCACCACACCATGAAGCGCGCCACTCGCAAAGATCGCCTTGGAGCCGCTGTCGTTGATCAAGTAGGAGACTTCATCTACGGTCAGATAGCGATTGATCGTGGTTATGTAAAGACCCGACCGAAAAGCCGCCCATGCGACTTCAAAATATGCCAGTACGTTGTCCGCAAAGAGTGAAATGTGGTCGCCACGCCGCAAACCGCGGTCGTGGAGAAATCGCGCGAGCTTATTGGATCGGTCGTCGAGTTCCTTATAGGTCAGAACTTCACCTGTGTGGGCAAGCACCGCGGCTGGTTTTGCCGGAGTCCTTTCTGCATGGTAGCCCGGGTACATGCTTCAGAAACTAGTTAAACACCGTCCCAGGATGGCGTTAAATCGAACAATTCCTAGCATCTGCTTGAAATTGATTGCTATGGGCATGAGGCGAATCGATCATCAAATTTGAGGTGCAAAGTCCAACAAGAAGGTCGTGGCGAGCACTCTCATATCTTTGTGCTCTAACTGAGTGAAGCAACATTGTAGGTGCGCCGACTGTCTGCTCAGTTGCGCGGGCACACGCAGAACTTGCTCCTACTCAAATTGCCAGAATGTGTGCGACTCATCTCACCCCGAAGGCAGAACTGCCTTTAACTTGTTGAATTTTTGGTCTAATGTGCCCTGCAACACGCAATCAATTACAAGATCTGGATTTCCGATGCTGACACAATCCCGTTTCTCATCTACAACGCTCCTAGGTGCTTTCGTCTTGCTCCTCAGTCCGTGTATTGGACTTGCACAGGCGAATGATGCCGAAGACGAGCCGCTGCCGCTCAACGACGAAAATGTGGTCTTTCTCTACGAGTCGCGCGCGCCCGAAAAGGCCAATGACGAAGTGTTTGCCTATGCGATGTCGGAGGAGTTTCGCGATGCAAAGGAAGAGTTCACGCGCTACGACATAATTCAAGAGCTCAGACCACAAATCAAGGAGAAACTGAGCAAAGCAGACGCAGCGCAAACCGTCTCGCTGACGATCGCGGGCAGGCAGTTGTCTGAGTACGATTTTGATCGGCAGGCTTTTCCTGTCGACGTGGGCGACGTGCCGTATATCACTTACGAACAAGGATATGACGTCAAGATCAGCAATGCCGAAGAGATGTCGGAGCTGCCTGTACCACTCGAGACAGCAAGACAACTTGCCGACGACCTGCAGGAATCGCGCCAGGTCGAGTATGTTGTGATCGGCGAAGTTAAGGGCGTTGAGCGAGAAGGTCTAACCAGTAGGCCCCGAAAAATAGTCGAAATCCAAGCAACTCGTTTGGTGGTCAAGTTTTTGAATGGTCGCGAAGTCGGCGCTTTGGATCTCTAGGAGCACTGATCTCTAACCATTGATTGGCGCACACTCCCCGAAATGGCGCGGCGGGCTCGATGGAATTGGTAGTGCAGGCAAACGCTCCTCGAGTTCAGTCGCGGATCGTCCACAGCGACAAGCAGCTTGTCCCTATCATCTAGTTGCGTAGGCAGAACCATCGGAGAATCGCGACATCGACTACCTGTTTGAAGACCTGCTGGTCATCGATGCGGCAACGTTTCTTGCCGGTCCGGGTGCGGCAACTGTCTTGGGAGACTATGGAGCTCGTGTAGTCAAGATCGAGCCACCAGGAGGGGATCGCTACCGAACATTGAAGGGTGCCTGGCATATCGACTACAACTGGCTACTAACCTCACGAAACAAGCAAAGCCTGGCTCTCGACATTACAAAACCACAAGCGAGAGAGGTCGTTCACGACCTCGTGCGACATGCGGATGTATTCGTTACGAATTTCATTGGCGATCAGGTAGCGAAATACGAGTACGAATATGAGCGACTCAAGAAAATCAATCCCAGAATCATCTATGCACATGTGTCAGGTTACGGCACCAAGGGTCCGCACGTAGCCAAGCGGGCGTTTGACGCCAGCTCATGGTGGGCACGCAGCGGAATGATGGATTTCGTACGCGGTCCAGGCGTAACGCCTTCAACGTCTCCTCCCGGCATGGGCGACCATGCGACCGCATTGGCTCTCTTCGGAGCAATTGTCGCGGCACTCTATAGAAGGGAACGCACCGGCAGGGGCGCTTATGTCGCGACCTCACTGCTTGCCAATGGCATTTGGTCAAACGGAATGCTGCTGCAGGGCGTTCTATCGGGTACAGATGTCTCGCTTCGTAAACAGACCCGAGGGGTACACAATCCCTTCAACCACGTATACCAGACCAAAGATGGGCACTACATCCTATTCACTGTAATTAATGCCGACCGCGAGTGGCCACAATTGGCGAAAGCTCTCGACCGTCCAGAGTGGCTCGAAGACGAGAGGTTTGTCGACCTGAGAACACTCATACAAAACCGACATGAGTTGATTGACATGGTGCAGGAGATATTGGGGGCAATGGAAATTGGAGAAGCGCTAGCTAAGTTGGAGGAGTTCGAAATAACACATAGCTGGGCCACGCCAAATGGAAGCGTCGTAGACGACCCCCAAGCCGTTGCCAACGAAATGATTGTGGAAACAGGAGACCCCGGCGAGGATTACACGCGCACGGTCATGAATCCGCTGCAGATCGACAACGAAGCCAAACGGACACCGCGACGAGCACCTGACGTTGGCGCTGACAGTCGGGAGGTCCTTAAATCCATACTTAAGAAATCGGATCAGGAAGTGGATAGGCTCATCGATATGGGCGCTGTATTGACGTCACAGGGTTCAACTGATTGAAATTCTCCGTTCTCCAATTCTTCAGCTGGCCCGGACGACGCACCGAGTTGTCGAACGTCTATCAGCGAGCCCTAGACCGAATTCGGACTATGGATACAAATGGATACGACGCAGTTTGGCTTGCTGAACACCACTTTTCCACCTACAGCGTGTGTCCTTCAGTTCACGTCATGGCGATGCACGCCGCGGACATCACGAAGAACCTGCGGATCGGGACTGCCGTTTCATTAGCAGCCTTCTACCACCCTCTCCGCTTGGCAGAAGAAATCGCTCTATTGGATCACCTGTCAGGTGGAAGGATCAATTGGGGAGCTGGGCGTGGGTTCGACCAAACGGAATTCCGCGCTTTTGGTGTTTCTAACGACGAGTCGTATGAAAAGTTTCGCGAAAACGTCGAAATTGTCTTGCAGGCATGGAGCGAAGATCGACTGTCCTACACAGGAAAATTCAATACATTCAATGATATAGAAGTTCTTCCTAAACCACTACAGAATCCCATGCCGTTCTGGATTGCATCCTCATCGCAGGAAGCCATTGCGTGGTCAGCGAGCAAAGGCTATCCCATTTTGATGGACCCGCACGCATCTCACACGCAAATCAAGGAAAAGTATGCACTCTATGAACGATTGCTTGGCGAACATGGCTTTGAAAACAATCAAATCACGCCCATGGCGCGACTTGTTGCCATAGGTAGATCCGAAGACGAGGCAGAACAGATTGCGCGAGCAGGGGCTCAATGGATGTTTGGCAGTTACTTCGGTGGTGGACGTCCGGCGAGTGCAGAAGAAGTTAACTCCCGCTTCGAGGACTACGTTGCAAACACGGTGATTCACGGCACTAGCGAATTCGTTGCGGACAAACTGCTGGAGCTCAAGGAGTCTATTCCGCTAGAGCATTTGATGGCCGCTCCCTTGAGTCACCGGTCGTTTGAGCTCCTTACTGATGAAGTCATGCCTAGAGTGGCGTAATTGAACACTTGAAAACAACTGTTTCCTACTATTGCGAGAATCACGACGCAATTTCCTCGCTTGCTAAACTCTCGGATTCCAAGCTTCATAAAACACTCCGAATTGCTCAACTGTCACCCGATTTGACACAAAAACTAAGGAATGACCATGAAAGTAGCTGACGCGATCGCTCATGCACTCAAGGCGGAGGGAGTCGATGTTCTCTTTGCCTATCCGGTAAACAACATCATTGAAGCCGCTGCAGTCGCAGACATTCGAACCATCATCGTACGCCAGGAACGAATTGGTTTGCACATGGCTGATGCCTACTCGCGCCTGTCGTCTGGCGAAAAGATCGGAGTGTTCACCATGCAGCATGGCCCAGGCGCCGAAAACGCCTTCGGCGGGGTCGCTCAAGCGTACTCTGAATCATCTCCAATTCTCGTGCTGCCTGCGGGTTATCCAAGACGCATAGCCAATTACTACCCCAACTTCAACTCAACGCTCAACATGAAGCATGTAACAAAGTGGGCTGAACCATTAACCATGGGACGTGCCGTTCCAGAAGTCATGCGTCGTGCCTTCTTTCAGCTTCGCAACGGCCGACCAGGTCCGGTGTTGGTTGAGGTACCCGTGGATCTTTGGCGCGAGGATGTTCCCGAGGATTGGGAGTACACTCCTTCATTCGCCACGCGAACGGGGCCGGACCCACAATCAGTGGACGAAGTGGCTGCTGTGCTTGCTGGTGCAGAACGACCTGTCATATACGCCGGTCAAGGAGTTCACTATGCGAAAGCTTGGAAGGAACTGCTCGCGTTCGCAGAAGAATGGCAGATACCCGTTACTACCAGCTTGGAAGGAAAGAGCAGTTTCCCTGAAAACCACGAACTGTCTCTAGGTTCGGGTGGTCGAGCCAATCCAAGGACCGTCAAGACATTCCTAAATGAAGCTGACGTTATTTTTGGAATTGGATGCAGTTTTGCCCTTACCGGGTTTGGCGTGCCCATGCCGCGTGGCAAGACAATTGTCCATGCAACGCTGGACCCCATGGATCTGAACAAGGATGTCGAAGCGCAATATGCACTGATCGGCGACGCGCAATTGACGTTGCTGGCACTTAAAGAAGCAATGGCTGACCGCGACCACGCTCAAGCTCAGACTCGCAGAGGATCAGTTGCTGCTCGCATTACCAAAATCAAGGCTGAATGGCTGAGAGAGTGGGAAGCAAAGCGATTGAACAACGAACAACCCATCAATCCCTACCGAGTTCTGCAAGAACTACATAGGTGCGTCGATATCAACAACACAATCATCACACACGATGCAGGTAGTCCACGAGACCAACTTTCGCCCTTCTGGGAGTCAACCACCCCCCTCTCCTACCTAGGCTGGGGCAAGACAACGCAGTTGGGGTATGGTTTGGGCTTGGCGATGGGTGCAAAAATCGCCCATCCGGAGAAAACTTGCATCAATGTCTGGGGCGACGCGGCGATCGGATTCACTGGAATGGACTTCGAGACGGCCGCGCGAGAACGAATTCCGATCATGTCCGTGCTCATGAACAATTTCTCTATGGCTATCGAGATACCGATCATGCAGGTGGCCCAAGAGAAGTACGGTTCGACGGACATATCAGGAAACTATGCAGATATGGCCAAAGCTTTCGGAGGCTACGGTGAACGCATTACCGATCCCAACGATATTTCTGCGGCAATTGAAAGGGGGCTTGCTGCAACTAAGGAGGGAACACCAGCGCTGCTTGAGTTCATTACCGACAAAGAGATAACCATTTCAGCTGAATGAGTGCTCGATGAACCAAAACTTCTAATCTAAGGGTGCCCCTAGGGAGTGTGCAAACTCACGAATCAACAAAACTTGACTACGAAACTCTAGCGCAGGCTATATGCAATCCAAATGGCTAACCACATGAAACTGCAATCTCTCTGGGCCGTTGCGATGGCCGAAATGCGGTCATGTAGACGACTAGTGCGAACTTGGGCCGTAATTGCGTTAGCCGCGTTCTTTTCGATAGCTCAATGGGTATCACTTACCCAACACTTTCACGACAGCTCAACCGACGCACCAATAGTCGGCGTGTTTGGGCCTCGCTATCTATTGGTCCAAATGGCCCAGCCGATTGTCATTTGCTTCGCACTTGGCATCGTGTTTCTCGCATTTGACATCCGTGCCCGCGATATTCGAGATCGAATTGTCGAAGCGTTGGAAGCTCGACCAGTCTCTAATTTTCAACTATTGGCGGGCCGGCTGTTTGGAATAGTCCTGCTGCTTTCGATCCCCGCCACCTTGACCGTCGGGTTTATCGCAACATGGGGAGCGTTGGCTGAATTGTTTAGCTTCGAATTCGGGAGCGCAATTGAGCCTGTGAGCGTTGCTGCATTCCTTGTATGGGACATCGTGCCCAACTTGGCGTTTTGGGGATCGCTAACCATTCTGCTAGCCACTGTCTTGAGATTTCGATTGCTCGTAGTTGTCGTAATGCTGGGACTGATGTTTGTCTACTACACCATCGGTGAAGCCACGCCGCTATATCTAAAGACTGCACTATCCACGTACACAGGTGCGGCAATTTTTCCCTCCGAGCTCGCTCCGCACTTTGCCTCGTGGGACATCATTCTGAATCGCTTGACTCTCTTAGCATTTTCCGCGTCGTTCTTGGTGCTATCAGCTGGTGCGCATGCTCGCCTCGCGCGTCCCATGTTGCGAAACAGATATTTGAGTGCAGGAGCCGGAATGTTTCTAGTGTCGGTGCTAGCCGGCATTGCGTTGACTAATGCGAAAGTGTCTGAACAGCAACAGCAGGACCACTGGGCTGCAATCCACAAGAAACACCGATCTCACCACGAAACAAACGTTGAGGCCGTCAGTGGCACCGTGGAAATACGTCCTGGAAAGACAATAAACCTAGATTTGACATTAACCATGGCTTTCTCGGCGGAATCTTCGACGAACGAATGGCTGTTTTCACTGAACCCAGGCTATCGCCTATCACTTGTTGAAATCGACGGTAAAACAGTTGAGCGCTACGAATTTGCGGACGGTCTACTGCGCATACCTACAACCAACGCCGCTAGTCCAACGTCCGAGCTTCATTTGAAGGCTCGAGGGATTCCCAATCCGCAATTTGCCTATTTGGATAGCCCATTGGATTGGAAGACAATGGAACCGACCAAGGCGAGGAAGCTTTTCCTCCAAGGTCAAAAGCCCTACATCTTCCACTCCCGATTCGTCGCTCTCATGCCGGGCGTTAGCTGGTTTCCCGTATCGGGTGCAGCATTTGGGCGCCACGTCTTGGATACCCACAAGAAAGATTTCTTCGAATTGGACATCGAAGTTGTCGTTCCCAAGCAATGGACCGTGGCTGGACCAGGGAGCAGCCGCAAAGTAGCCGAAAACGATGTCGCACGTTTTAGGTTTAATCCCAAGATCCCATTGCCTGAGATTGCATTAATTGGGTCAGAATTTGCAAGACGTGCCTTCGAGGTTGGCGGAATTGAGTTCGAGGTACTTCTCAGCCCCAAGCACGAGAAGAATCTGTACGTTTTTGAGAAGGGTGTACCTGCCCTAAAGGATTGGGTTGCAGAGCAGGTAGATCAACTCCAAGCATTGGGACTGGATTACCCCTTTGGAACCCTGTCTTTCGTTGAAGTGCCAGTTTCCATGCGTGTCTATGAAGGGGGCTGGAGCATGGGAACGGCTTTCACTCCTCCTGGACTGCAGCTAGTTCGCGAGTCGGGCTTCCCCATCGCTGAATTTGAAAGAGTATTGGCACAGGCCGAGAATGAGTACGAAGGCGACGAAGAAGCAATTGCACAAAGCCTGTTTGGGGTCCTCAGATACTACTTTCAAAATGACGTCTACGGTGGCAGCCCGATCTTGGGTTTGGGGGAGCAAATCGTGGGCTATCAGACAGCGCCCTACGGAGAGGGAGCGACAGGTCTACACTACATACTCAATGACTTGGCAACCGATTTGGCAGCCGAAGGTGATGCCCTGTTCTCGATTCACTTAATGCAGGCCCACGGGTATACCGAAGGCATATTCACGACTTCATCCCCTACAGCCTGGTTTGCACAGAATTTCGTTGACCTTATTCGAGGCGGTCAAATCAATCGTCCTCAGGTGTGGGACTTTCTGCTCGCCAACTCGCTGGCGTCCACGGACTTCGAAGCGCATCCCAAGTTAGCGCTGGAATCATTAATGATCAAGAGTTTGGGCATATCCGCCTCCATGCTTGATACATTGCCGAGAGAGCAAATCGGTAGCTTTCTGCATCGACTTGTGCAGAAGTATCGTGGCAAGACCTATTCGCAGGAAGAGTTCTTCCAGACAGCGATGGAATCCGGCATCAACTTTGAAGCGCTCCTGGGGGATTGGCTAAACAGAAATGCTCTTCCAGGGTTTGTGTACTCGGACCTGCACGCTGAAGAGATACGCAGTGAGAGCGCTGAAGATTCAATTTTTCAGACTTCGTTTGTTGTGCGCAATGACCAATCCGTTCCGGGCGTGTTGGGAATTGAGTATGAACTTAGGCACGAAACCCCTGGACCACGGACAGAAAATCAGGCTGATCCCGTACACGTTGCAGGGAATTCTGCACTGCGCGTGGCAGTGCACACTTCTTCGCCGATAGACTCCTTGACGCTAATCCCACGACTGGCACTAAACAGAGAGGAATTGCGTTGGAGCGTCCCGCTTTGGCAAGTCGTAGATTCAGACACCCCACTGTTGCCTCCTGTCACAGAGTTGGATTGGGAATCTACTCCTAGTGAGTTCATTGTTGTAGATGACTTGGATCGTGGATTTACGATCTCGAATGGGCGTACCTATTCAAATGAGTATGAGAAGCCTACACTATTCGCCTACGTATTCGGTCCCGATTTGCTGGAGCACCATCTTGATCACGGTCTCCCTAGGCAACGAACAGCTTCCCGCTACATCGGACGGCCGGAATACCTACAGTGGTATCGAGAGCGTGAATACTCTAGCTATGGTGCGTATTACCGAACCTTTGTGTCACATCCCAACTACGATGGGGAATCCAAGCCAACGTTTACAGCAGAACTACCTTCTTCGGGAACGTGGTTGGTAGAGTTTCATGTGCCTTCGCTGACCCCCTGGGATTTGAACTATCCAATTGCAGAAAGGCAGGGCTTGATAACACGCTACTGGCCAACCCCACAATCTTTGGGATTTCACCGGTTTGTGATTGATCTGGGAAGCGAACAGTTCTCAGCGGAACTGGATCTTGAGAACCCCACGCCAGGATGGAACAGTCTAGGGGCGTTTGAAACTGCTTCAGGAAAAGTGAGCGTTGTTGTTGACCACGTTGAAAACGGTGTGGCTATGGCAGATGCAATACGCTGGAGCCCGGTCAAAACGGTCGAATAGAGGTTGCATAGCAGCCCGCCAGCAGTCAAGAAACCACTGACAAGAACTCTACAAACCCCATGACTTCCAAGTTCTTGTGCATTTGCGTGGACTGCCCTTCATGCAGACAACAAAATTACGTTTTGAACCAATGGTGTTGACTGCCGAATAAAAGCCTCTCGATGGGGAGCTGGAGCTAGATTGCTTGATTTCAATAGCCCAAAGATCCCCCGATCCATGCCACTCAAGCAGCAGATCAATCTCTGCACCATCCGCCGTGCGATAGAACATTGGAGTTGCGCGTTCAGCAACAGCAATTGCAATCTGCTCGATGACAAAACCCTCCCAGCTGTAGCCGCTCACTGGATTGCGCAAAACATCTTCGTGGGTAGCAAGATTCAGCAGCGCATGTAGGATGCCGCTGTCTCGCACGTAGTTTTTTGGTGCCTTGACTAGTCGCTTGATGAGATTAGCACTGAAAGGTGTTAGCTTGCGGACGAGCAGTAGCTCCTGAAGAAAGCCAATGTGGCGAGATACGGTTGGTGATGAGACCTCGAGCGTCGTGGCCAGACGCGACGCGTTGAGCGTCGTGCCTTGATTGTGTGCAAGCATGGTCCATAGCCGATCAAGCAACTCTGTTGGAGCCCGTGACACAAACTGCAATGCATATCGTTCTATGTAGGTTCGAATAAAGTTCTTGCGCCAGTTGATGCTGTCATTCTCATTTGCTGCGAGCTAACTAAGGGGAAATCCTCCGAGAAGCCACAACTTTGCCAGGTTTTCCGATCCAACCTCCGGAATATTGAATGGGTCGAGTTGTACATATTCGATGCGTCCTGCAAGCGACTCCCCACTTTGCTTAAGCAGCTCTGACGACGCTGATCCCAAAATCAGAAAACGGCCAGAGTTCAATCCTTTCCGACGCCCATCGTCGATCAATCCACGCAACTGTGAAAACAGCTCTGGAGTTCGGTGAATTTCGTCGAAAATCTCCAGCTGTCGCTCGAATTGACTTAGAAACTGTTGTGGATCTCCTTGAGGTCTTCGCCCTAATGACGATTTGAGATCAAGAGAGATCTCCATGCGACTTAAAACGTATTCCAACTCAAGCGTTGTTTTTCTCACTGGCCGAGCCCAACGAGAGCAGCCGATGACTGACGTCTCAATCCGCCTGCGAGCTAGAATTGCAAATCCGTTCTGCTAACCCAGTAAATTTAAATTGACATATTAAATTTACGGGGTTAATTCGACCATTTTGTGGAGTTTGGCGCTCAATCTCAGCGTTATCAGTCAATACACTTCGCGTCAAACGGACAATTCAGATACATTCTGCAGTGCTGCACCACGCATGAGACGAAACCTGCCTGATTCAATCGCTTCGTTCGTATTCGTGGAGTCTACTAGACCCTATTCCCCCAATGTGTGGCACAGTTCTTGCACTGCTTCCAATAGGACAGGATTGGGCATACACGCAGCTACCATGCGCCAACAAATTGTGAGTTCAATTCACTCAATTGACGTACCGACCGCTTTCATTGCACAAAAGTTGATCGACTTCCCCATCGGAACAAGGCGCGTAAGTTAAGGAAAAAACATGAGATTCGACAGACTGTGGGCAATTATTTCCGCAGAAATGCGCTCCTGCCGAAGGCTGATACGCACATGGGTGTTCGTTGCGATAGCCACGATTAGCGGCGCTTTCATGTTCCTGCTACAAAATCTCACCGATCTGTTTTCGTCCTACGTGTCCCCATCTGTCGGGCTGTCAGGACCTCAATTCACGATTTCTTCTGTCGGTCGGATGGTCCTGCTTTGGTTTACGTTGGGGATCGTGTTCCTTGCATTTGACATTAGGACACGAGACATAAGGGACCGAATTGGTGAGGTAATCGATTCGCGGCCAATGTCCAATTTTGAACTTCTGACAGGGCGGCTTCTGGGAATAGTACTTCTGCTCACTATCCCAATTGTTGTGTTGATTGTTGGGATGTGGGTGTTCGGCATTCTGGCGGAAGCCACTGGACTAGCGTTCGGTGCTGTTAGAGAGTCTGCAAGCGTTGCCGCATTTCTTGTTTGGGACATTCTTCCCAATCTGTTGTTGTGGGGATCCTTGACCATTCTTCTAGCCATCGTCGTTAGATTTCGTCTATTGGTTGTCTTGGGAATGTTGGGGTTGATCTTCGGTTACTACTCCTTGAGCACGAAAATCCCGTTCTTCCTGGCTCCAGCATTGGCTACATACACTGGATTGGACTCTCTCCCTTCTGCTCTGGCCCCCCAATTTGCCACCTTCAGCATAGTTCTTAATCGAGTCTTTGTTGTTGTATTCGCCTTTGCTTTCATTGGTGTTGCCGCAGGCGTTCACCCTCGTCAAATGGGCTATCGAAGTCGCCCCACAAACTTGGTGGCAGGCTTGGCAGCCGCACTGGTTGCTGGGATAGGCATAGGAAGTCTGCTTCAAAGCAAAATTCACGATCTCAACTTAGTAGATCGCTGGACTTCCATACACGCTGAGCATCAACTTGATTTCGCTACGGACATTGAAGCGATACGCGGAGAGATCGGGGTGTTCCCAGGCAGGAAGATTGATCTTGACCTGCACTTGACCCTAGCTCCTTTCCAAGACCCGCAGGAAGACTCTTGGCTGATTTCGCTCAATCCAGGCTACAAGATCGGAAGTATCTCTATAGACGGTACTACAAGCGACTCATGGGAGTTCAATGACGGCCTGTTGCGAATCGAAGCAAATGGGATGAACGGCAATGGGGCCGAGGTCCACCTAGTGGCGTCCGGCGTACCCGATGCGCGGTTCGCATATTTGGACAGTTCCCTTAAATGGAAAGACATGGACTACGTCCAAGCGCTAGGTGCCGTTCAATATGGCACCAAGTCCTACATCTTTCACCCTAATTTCGTCGCTCTCGTGCCGGGCGTGAGTTGGTTGCCAGCCTCTGGCTCGGCATATGGCAGAACGAATCAGGAACTTCGA
Source organism: Candidatus Azotimanducaceae bacterium (assembly GCA_965205545.1). Taxonomy (GTDB): domain Bacteria; phylum Pseudomonadota; class Gammaproteobacteria; order Pseudomonadales; family Azotimanducaceae; genus Bin55. Next base: position 766,619 of record OZ242170.1, read on the forward strand.
CCCCAGGATTTCTTCGCTTTGGATGTCGAAGTAACCGTTCCCAACGATTGGATTGTCGCGGGTCCTGGAACACGCACACTTGAAGAACAAGCTAAAAGAACTACCTATCGATTCAATCCCAGTACGCCAATCGCCGAAGTTGCTCTACTGGCCTCCAACTTTGAGCGCCGTGCGATGACGGTGAATGGAACCGAATTTGAGCTGCTGCTTAGCCAGAAGCACACAAGAAACCTTTACGATCTAGAAGAAGTCGTTCCCGCACTAAAAGAGTGGATCTCCGAGCGATTGGAAATCGCGGGCAACCTGGGCCTCGAGTATCCCTACGGGACACTGTCTTTCGTTGAAGTACCAGTGTCCCTGAGAGTGTATGGCGGTGGGTGGAGGATGGACAGCATTTGCTCACCGCCAGGCATTCACATGATTCGCGAATCTGGATTTCCTATTGCTAGATTTAAATATGTGATCAACGCACAAGAGCACGAACTCGAAGACGGGGGTGTTGAGCGTGCGGAGTTCATGCTAGAACTGTTGAGTTCGTACTTCGACAACGACTTTCACGGTGGCAATCCCAAGGCAAATCTATCACGCCAACTTGTGGCGCATCGTACGAGGTCATTTGGTTCTGGTGCGACAGCGACGGACATGGTAGTCAATGAAATTGCTAAGAAATTTGTATTGGAAGGAGTCGACTACTTCTCGCTCCACTCCAGCCTGTCAGGCAATAAAGTTGCAGAAGTCACAAATACATTGATTTCGTCCGGCGATGGATTTGGGACTACTCCCCGACTGTCCCAGCACAATTGGTTTGACGAGTTCGTCGACAAGCCTTCGGTGTGGGAACAAGCCAGTAGAACGGCTCTGAGTGATTTAGACCTGATTGGCGAGCCTAAAGGAAGCTATCACGTCCTGCTTCTGAAATCTGCCGCCATTGTCAGATTGATTCAAAGCACCTTCAGCGAAGAGACTATAGGAGCTTTCTTTGAAACATTGATTGATGAGCACAAAGGGAGGTCATATACCAATGACGATTTCGGTCGCATTGCATCAGAGACTGGCTTCAACCTGGAAAAGACTCTCGGAAATTGGCTACACGGCAATGAACTGCCAGGATTCCTAATTGCAGACTCCAACTTGGAGAGATTGCAGGACAACGAGTTTGGTGAATCGCTATACCAAGCGAGCTTTGTCATTCGCAACGATGAGCCCGTGCCTGGAGTAATTACCGTCTCATATGCTGAATCTGGCACGTCGTACGAACATCAGCTTGATCCTCTGCGCGTTCCTGCCATGACTTCCTTACGTATAGCGATCCAAAGCAATACACCAGTTTCGTCAGTTCAAGTAGATCCGTTTCTTTCACTTAACCGTAGCGTGCTCAATGTTGGCCTTCCGGAACTTAAAGACGACGAGCCGACAGACGCAGAAGCATTTCCTCGTGTAGTTGAAGTCGAATGGTCTCCTCCCTACTCCACCTCTGTCATAGTCGACGACTTGGACGAAGGTTTCGTGGCAATCGGTACGCAAGACCCTGTAGGAGAGGCGATCATTCCAAAGTGGATCCAATATCTTTTTGGAAACTATGATTCAGAGCTCGAAATGGACGGTAATTTGCTGTATCTGGACGATGCATTGAAAACGTTAGCAGCGAACCCGTTTGCAACGGCTCTGTGGTATAGAGAAAGCCATCCAACAAGCTATGGCAAGTACCGCAGGACGCACGCTATCAATTTCTTCAAGTCGGGTGAGACAACTGCGACGTTTACAGCAAAACTACCAACTCAGGGGAATTGGAGCTTAGAGTATCACTTGCCCAGCCTGCGGAATAAGCGATATCGTTCTTCCTATAGTCCGGAGCCCGGATCCATCATTTCGTACTCTAGGACATTCAGACCGGGTAGGTACCAAGTCGCTGTTGTGACAGAGAACAAGCATCACTCCGTCGAATTCAAAGCATACGAAGCAAGTAGCGGTTGGAACGAATTGGGCACTTATAGCATTGACGCGGAGAGTGTGGAGGTAGTAGTCACACCCACGGAAAGTGGTTGGCTCAACATCGGCGACGCAGTGAGGTGGACACTTGTTGAAGACTTAGAGCAGACCGCAAACTCCACCAATTTACTAGGCGGCGAATCAAGTCTATCTAGCAACTAGCCGGTTTTGTGTTCGACCGACTTGGTTTGCTATGACGTGTTCCTACAAAGCGTTGCCACTCGATACTCCGCTGGTTAACCCTGAGGGCACATCTTGCCCACTCGAAGCTCCGGGTGTCGGTGCTAATACTGTCTAAAATTAGCGTTGGAAGTACCTAGGGCACCGTAGACCAATCAAATATCAGAAAGGAACGCGTAGAGTGGCTTTACCAATGATAGCCCTGTGGTAATACCACCCACTGCACAACATGGCCCTAATACACCTTAGCATAAGCACTCAAGTGATGGCCCCACAGAGGCCGTCTTCTGCTCGTGAAGCAAAGCACTTCTGTCGATCTCGTGTGGAGGAGGCAACTAATGAATCCAGCTAACCTGTGGTCGTTGGCTGTTGCCGAAATGCGATCGTGCAGACGCTTGGCACGAACGTGGGTCTTCATAGCAATTGCAGCGTTATCCAGCATAGGCACCTGGATTGCAGTCAGTTTTACCCATGCTGCCACTTCAACATCCTCCGCAGCCGCGTCTTTGCAGAGCTCTCCAATGTTTTTCGTCAGCCAAGTGAATCAGATCGTCATCGGTTGGTTTACGTTTGGGATCGTGTTCCTCGCGTTTGACATTAGAACCCGCGACCTCCGAGATCGTATAGGCGAAGTGTTGGACGCAAGGGCAATAACGAACTTGGAGTTTGCGACGGGACGACTTCTGGGCATCGTAATGCTATTGGGTTCTGCGGCAGCCATGATCGTTCTGGCCATCTTTGCAATCGGAACGATTACCACATTGACAGGTGCCTACTTTGGGGGAGCTATCGAACTAACAAGCTTCCTCGCATTCCTAGTGTGGGACATCGTGCCGAATCTTGCTTTTTGGGGCGCGCTGACGATTTTGCTAGCAGTGCTTGTGAGATATCGCATCTTGGTGGTTTTGATCGTGGGAGTTCTTGCCCTCGTGTACTTTTGGGCCAATACGCGACTGCCGCACTTCCTCGGGTCCATTCTCTCTATGAACGTCGGCATCAATGTAATGCCTTCCGAAGTAGCTCCGGTATTTGTCACAACTGACTTGTTCCTGAATCGGATTGCGGTGCTGCTGCTTGCAGCGGGGCTTGTCTCGGCTGCTGCTGCGATCCATCCAAGATTGGACTACATAAAGAACCGACTGCTGCTTGGCGCTGGAGGAGCAGTTTGTGTTGCTTTAGGTATAGCCACTGTCGTGGTCTTAATCCAGCTCAAGCAGATGGACCAAGAACGAGTGGACCGTTGGGCATCGCTACATGCAGAATTTCAGGACCATAGCTTCACGGACGTAGAGAGAATCACCGGTGCAATCGAGATTTTTCCTGGTCGCAAGATCAGTCTCGACCTCGTTCTCCACCTGACCTCCTCGAGCGATTCTGAGATTGACGAGTGGGTGTTCTCGTTGAATCCGGGCTATAGGATACGAGAAGTAGCAATCAATGCTTCATCGACAGACAACTATACCTTTGAAGACGGTTTGCTGCGCCTATTCGATGTACAAGCCGAATCGCCGGAAGCCGAGCTGCGTATTGTGGCCGAAGGTGTTCCCGACCCGCTCTTTGCCTATCTCGACAGCAAGTTGGACTGGTCCGATCTCGGGGCGGAGCAGGTTCAGCTACTCAGAAGACTCGGTGTCGAGTCCTACACCTTTCATCCAAAGTTTGTAGCGTTGCTTCCAGGGATTAGCTGGCTGCCTTCAGCCGGAGGGGCATTTGGTAAATCCGCATGGGAGGTACGACCTAACGATTTTTTCAAATTGGACATTGAAGTTTCCGTGCCCAAGGGTTGGATCGTGGCAGGACCAGGCAAGCGTGAGCAGGTACCTCAAACCAATCGAGCAACGTTTCGTTTTAATCCAGATAATCCCATACCGAAATTTGCCCTGATCGGATCAAGATTCGAACGGCGCTCCCTAGAGGTCAATGGCATTGAATTCGAGCTTTTGCTCAGCAAAAAGCACGCTAAGAGTTTCCGCTTATTCGAACACGTCGGACCGGCACTAACAGAGTGGCTCCAGGAAAAAACCGAAAGTTTGTCTGAGTTGGGGCTAGAGTACCCGTTCGACACCCTGTCGGTAGTAGAGGTTCCCGTCCGTCTCCAAGTCTACGAAGGTGGCTGGCGTGCCGACAGTATCTGCACACAACCCGGCATTCAATTGATTCGAGAATCGGGGTTTCCCATTGCCCGATTTGACAATGTGTTGCAACAGGCAACTCAAAACGAAAGCGAACAGGATCGTTCGAGACGCAAGCTAGTCCTGCTCGAACGATTTTTCGAACAGGACCCCCACGGTGGAAATCTGCTGAGCAGCGTTTCGCAGAACTTGGTCAATTTCCAAACGATGCCCAAGGGCCGAGGTGCCATCGGCCTTAAGTATGTAGTCAAGGAATTGGCTACAGCGATCACGACGAGAAGCGTTCACTACTTCTCCATCTATCGACACATGAACACATTTGAAGCCTTGGGACTTGGATTTGGTTTGTCGGGAGGATTCTTTGGCGCAAGTGCCCCCTCCTACGGTGAACAAACGCGCAATGCCCATGCGAATCGAGTTTCTGTTTGGGAACATGCGTTGGCTGCATCATTGGCCGATATCAACTACGGAATGGACCCGGAGAAGGCCTATCATGTATTGCTTCTAAAAGGAGACGCAATCGCCCAATCGCTCATCAATGATGGTGGTCGAGAAGCCGTTTCTGCTTTTCTGGGCGAGCTTGTGTCTCGCTATCGAGGCAATTACTACACCAAGGATCAATTTCTGCAAACAGCGAGGGAAGTTGGCCTGGATATCGATCGATTAGTGGGAGACTGGCTTGAAAGTTCGAACCTGCCCGGATTCTTAGCGTCTAGGCCAAAATTGGAAAGGCTAAGCGACACACAAGATGGCGAATCGGTCTATCAGACGAGTTTTATCCTTCGCAACGACGAACCCGTTCCAGGAAATGTGAACGTTTTCTACAGATCAAGAAGGGCCGAAGATAGAAGTCAACAGAGCGGAGTGCTGGACACAATTCGAGTGGAAGGCAATACTTCGGTGAAAATCGCATTCAGAGATAGTTTCCCCACTGCGAGCATTTCTATCGATCCTCTACTTTCTCACAACCGCAGGGCAATCATGTTGACGCTTCCTGACTTGGAGGACTTTCGTCCAACCGATGCCCTGGAACTTCCCCCGATCGAGCTGGTGGATTGGGAACCTCCTCATGCAGACGCGATCATTGTTGACGACTTGGATGAGGGTTTTTCGATCATTGGAGACGAGACGGAGCCCGACAAAATAGAGATTCCTAGGCTTGTTGGCTATTTTCTTGGAGAAATGCAGTTGCCGACCGATACCGAACTGGATCGCGGACTACCTCCGACTGAAGCGTTTTCTTTCACTCGTTACCCGTGGTCCAGATCTATACATCCTAGAGGCTATGGTAAATACCGCTTCACATTTGCGATCAAGCAGAATAGGAACGCCGATGCTCACGCAAGCTTCAAGGCAACATTGCCGGAAGCGGGACTATGGAGTTTGGCGTATCACGTGCCTGACCCACAATTCAATCTGCGAGCACCATCACACACTCAGTTTTCCGGCAGCGTGTCGGTTAGCTTTGGCGGCCCGGTTGAAGTTCAGGGAGAATTCGAAAATTATCCCGAGGATGAATTCGAAGAAGAGATTGACGAGGAGTCCACAGAGTCCGAACAGCAGCCTACTCGAAACGTAGTTGGGGAACTTAGATTCGTCAGAGTTCAGCAGCCGACCGTAACGCAGTTGGATCTTGCCTCTACGACTACTGCAGTCAGAGGGTGGAACGAGGTTGGCCGTTTTGAAATCACCAATCCACAAAGCGAGGTTGAGGTAGTCGTTATTGACGGCACACCTGGTTCGATATTTGCGGATGCTGTCAAATGGAGCTTGGTCGAGGACTAACTCAAACTTCTATTCGTCTTCTACGACAACAGCCGTACCGTAAGCCAAGAGCTCTGCGGCGCCGGCCTGCATAACAGAGGTACTAAACCTAGCAGCAACAATGGCATTTGCGCCGAGTTGTTCTGCCTGCTCCTTCATGCGATCCAGGCTCTGCTCGCGACTCTCGGCTACCAGTTTCGCATATTCTCCAATCTCGCCGCCCACGATGTTTTTGAGCCCTGCAACTATGTCGTGGCCCACGTGCCGTGCACGAACGGTGTTGCCGCGAACAATTCCCAAGGTCTTCACAATGCGCTTGCCAGGAATGTCGTTGCCTGTAACTACCAGCATGTCATATCCTCCAATGTAGTTGACTGCCGTCTCACAACAGTCAAGAGCCAAGCTATGGCTGCACGTCTTTGTACTTGTCGGTCTTTGCCTCGATCACCCGCTGCCGAATTACCGAAAACAGCAGCAAGCCCATCCCCACTACGCCAAGAATTACCATGACCTTGACCCAAATGGGTATCACAGGAGAACCCAACGCCATTACGATTAACACTACTGCCAAGAATCCATAGCCGAGTACGAGGCAAAGCAGCAATACAAATCCCAACTGCGTCGTTGTTTTCGATACTGGGTCGGCCATGGACGTTCACGACTTCTCTAACAGTCCAAAGTATACGCACTATCAGATCCGCAACGCAATGAATTCATGAAGTTACCAACGAATCTTCTCAAAAGATGTCGTTGTGCATGTCGATGGGACTAAACGCGAATCAAGACCAAGAGCAGCATTTCGTATGAAAGGCGCACAATTGTGGCTCACCTTGAGATTGCATAGAAACTAGAACACAGAATTCGACCGTGTCAATTGCGCTATGTCGTCGATCGGAGCGACATCTAGCGCTCGTGCGACTGACTCTAGTCGTCGTTCACCAAGCCTGTTGGATGAGCTGACTAGCCAATAGTGACCAGCCCAAGAAATCAATCGAACGCGGCAAATATCTCTTCGTTGAGTTCTGCATACACCCAGGGCTTTTGCTGAATGGACTGCAGCATAAACTCTTCCACGCCTGCATCAATGTAGTCCTTGGCTCGATCGATCACGTAGCTCGGCGATCCGATCATCAGCCACTCTCGATCTCGCCGGGCTCGTTTCGCGTGTTCCTCATCGCGAATGATCCGCATCGGCACGTGCGCAGTCATCTTTACTTCGGACGGGTCTCGCCCAACGGCTTCACAGTGTCGTTCCAGCACTTGCTTCTTGTGTCGTACCTGATCGGGACTCACACCTACCAAGTTGCATATGTCGGCATATTTGGCACACGTCTTCAGCGTCCGTTGTTCACCGTTCCCACCCACCATGATCGGGATTTTGCGGCCGTTATGTCCTCGCGGTGCAAACGGCGCATCCTTGAGCGAGTAGTACTTGCCTTCGTAGTTGACAAGGTCAGTCGACGTGAATAGCAAATGCACAAGTTCGCAAGCTTCCTCCAATCTGTCGGATCGCTCTTTCATGCTAGGAAACTCCCAGCTGTAGGCCGCGTGCTCCCGCACGTTCCACCCGGCTCCGATGCAATACTGTGCACGTCCGAACGACATTTCATCCATGGTGGCAACCATCTTTGCCATGAGGGCGGGGTTGCGATAGGTATTGCCGCACACCAGCACTCCCAACTTCAACTTGCAGGTGACGGCAGCCGCTCCCGCCATAAGAGTCAGTCCTTCAAAAGTGGGAAACGAGTCCGATTCGACGACGTTCAAGTCGTTGTGCCATGGTGGAACAAAGTGATCGTAGAAGTATGCGCTCTCCCATCGACCATATTCCATAGTCATGAGAACGCTTTTGATTTCGTCCCATGTAGTTTGCTGGTTATAGAGTTGTGATGAAAACATGATCCCTCCCTTCTGAGTTCTCTCAGTTTACAGAATGCCGAATTGGGGCTCGCTACATTGAGTTGCTTTTGCTTGCCACGACAGCCCTATGTTGTGCGGCAATAAAGCACCCCCGCTTTGTAGCATCTCAACCTTCGCAAAAAAACTAGCCGCATAAGTCCCCCTCGGGCTTGACACCCACTACGCCAACCTCGGTAGGCGTAGTGAATCTACTAGCTGGTTCTACCCTCCCGTAACACGGACATCAACGTAGTAGTAACGGCCGTAGTCCCGATGTGCATCGGAAAAGAAACCAAAGTAGCGATCAGCCAACGGGGCACGCTCTTCCGTCACATTTCGAATACCCAGCCGAATTCTGGTCTTATTGAAGAAGTAACGAGTTGTGAAGTCGAACGACAGGTTCCAAGTCTGAAATTCGGGCACTACGTATCGAGTTCCGTCGTCGAGCGTCAAGGTATCTTGGTAGAACTCCCCTAGTCGTGTGCTTGACAGAGACGCCGCATAGGGAGACATGCTCCAGCGAACTAGCAGTGTCTCCTTGAACTCCTGGTTGCCATCTTGACCAATGAGATCTGCAAATCCACCTACAGGAATGTCTGCAGGAATTACCCCTTGTCTCTTCGCCTCGACCAATTCGGCGGAAGGCCCGCCCGGTTCTTGTTCGAACTCATTTAGTTGCGAACGAAGATACTTAACAGTGAAATCGCCCCACTCAGTCTCGAAGTCGCCATATATGCCTATGTCGAATCCATTCAGCGAGCGCGTGTCGAGATTCGCGTAGTTGTCTACGATATTGTGAATGGTTCCCGCCGGACAGATGCCCGCGGCATTGTAGACCGCCGCCTCATCGTCGGGAACGTCGTCATCTCGATTCACGGCGGAGTTCGCCTGGAGTGTGGAACAGTCCGCGTTGCCGTGGCGTAGCCGCAGCAAGAGGTCGTACACCGTGTGGTTCTCTTCGCCAAGAAGTCCTATGGTGTCTTCCTTCACTATTGACCAATAGTCCAATGTAAACGTTACCCATTCAACTGGTTCAAACACAACGCCAACAGAGAGATTGTCGCTGCGCTCTGACACTAAATCTTCGCTTCCTTCGGCTACTCGTTGCGTTGAATTCCTGCAATCCACGATGTCTTGTTCAGGATCGCCTCCGCGCTCTGCCGCGTATATGCAGGTCCAATCTGTTCGTGTGTTCTGACGGGCAACGATGTCCTCATTGATGGTGACCAGATTGGGCGCCCTGAACGCCTGAGACAATGAAGCTCGCAACTGCAGTTCGTCGGAAGGTCGCCAACCAATCGCAAATCGTCCAACGATGGTGTCGTCAATATCAGAGAAACTCTCGTAGCGCAATGCAATCAGAGCGTCGACTCTATTCACCACCGGAATCTGCAATTCACCAAAAAGTGCATACACATCTCTGTCGCCACTGCTGTCCGGCGTAGGGCTCGAATTGACAACATCCGACACCAAAGGAAATGTGTCTCCCTGATAGTCAGTGAATACGATGGTGCCGTCTAGGCGCGGATCTCGATCGTCGTCGAACGATTCAGTTCGAATTTCTGCGCCTACCAGTGCACCTACAGGTCCCGCTGGCAGTTGATAGACATCGTTGTTGGAAACCTTCACGTCAACAAGAGTCAATTGCATCTCGTTATCCCGCGTTACGTCGACTAGAGCTCGCTCAATGTTGCTGTTCACACCCGCGCTAAACGGGTTGTAAGCGGCTGGTGTCGAATCGAAAAGCGCTTCAGCCATGAGCGTGTTGGATACACGATTGCGGGTGAGGTCCTCTCGTGTAGCCACGGAGTAGACTAGCGCCGCTTCCCAGTCCCAATCGTATTGAGTGCCTGAAAGCCCGGCGAGAATCCTGAAGACGTTACCGTCGTTTTCAACAATTCTGGGCACTTCGGCAAACCGATAGAAGTCAATCTCCAATTCAAGCCCTTCGCATGGAACGTCTGGAATCAAGTCATCTGGCAATCGATTGGGAGAGCCGCAAGGACCAAACGGGTTGTAGTAGTTTTCCGGTCCGACTCGGAGTTTTACGGACGAGAATGATGCAGAAGGATGTCTCGACAATACAGATTCAGAGGAGTAGTAGAGAAACTCGCCGAATCCTTCAATTCCGTTGTCGAAATCGTGGTTGACGAATACAAACATGCCAAGGCGATCCAATTCCGAGGACAAGTCTCTAAATTCATTCAGGTTGTAGCGGTAGGTGCCATTGCCATCGACTCCCCCGCAAGTTGTGTCGTTTAGTTGCCAGTCGCAGTCTTCATGGCCGAGTGGAAACGTCTCGAATTCGCCTGCTCTGTCGGTGATTCCTGACAACCCAAAACGAGAGACGCTACGTCGAATGTCGAATTGACCATACAGTGAGTTGGCGCTCGTGTTACGAAAGTCTGTCTCCTCACACGTGTCACTATCGTCGGTCTTAGTACACCAAGGAGAGTCGTCCGGCAACAGATACCTCATCTCGCTGTGAGCCCAACGGGAGTCCTCACTGGAGTGGATGTTGTCGCGTGTGAGATAGTCGAACATTACCCCGACATGGGTCATTCCATCATTGAAGTAGCTGCCCCACTCGCCATTAACTTCATTCGTAAGACGACCAACTAGGTCGTACCAGTAGGTTCGCATGCGTACCGAGTAGCCCTCGATGTCCTTCTCAAGGACAGTATTCACCACGCCTGCGACAGCATCCGCACCGTAGACCGCTGCTGCACCGTCGCGCAGCACTTCCACTCTGTCAACTCCATAGAGCGGTATCGTGTTGGAATTGACGGTGTTTACCGGAACAAAGCTCCCACCAACCTCTTCCGTCTGATAGCTTGCCGCGTTAACCAGTCTCCGTCCATTGAGCAGGACAAGAGTGTTGCCCGTACCGAGATTCCGCAAGTTGAACGCTCCAATGTCGCCCCGCGCCGCATTGACACCACCACTGATGTTTTCCTCTTCGTTGAAGAAGTTCTGGCCCTGCTCGGGAATCATGTCCATCAATTCATCGCCCGATGAGACGCCAAGTACTTCGATGTCGTCCGCGCTGAACACGGAAACCGGAAGGATTCCGGTCACATCGGCGCCCTTGATCTGGCTACCGACAATGACGATTTCCTCCATTTCGGCATCCTGCTGATCTTCGTCCTCTTCTTCCGCGGCTTGCTGACCCAGAAGATAGCCAGGACTTGCAACAACAAAACAAACAACAAGACACGCAACGATGCGCGGTAGGATTCCTAACGACGATGGAAAATTCAAGTCTTCACCTCCATGGATGAATGAAGTGTGTCACACTTGTGGCGAATAGGATCGGTAAATGCGACGGAAAAGCAAAGGTTTCAACGGCAAGACAGGTGCTTATTCACTTGCGCTGCATAGACGAAAGAAGGCATCTTGCAATGCGATATCTGCGTTTATTATGGCAGTAACTTCCTTTTGGAACCAAATGTCGTCGTCATGCAACTTATCCTGGCCAGCCTTCAACATGCGAGTTGTTTCAGCAATCTGTGGCCCACCTAGACCTTTGCGGTCAAAGACCATGGTCGAACTCTCTAGTGCAGCATGAATGTCGGAGATGGGCAGTGGAAGTGGAGTGTTGAATTGAGCCTCGTAGAGCTCGGCAATCTCTTGTTCTGTGATGGATTGCAGCGCCCTCTCGGTCGATCGAGCCAACTCTACCAATTCTGCCGCAAATCCATGAGCATCTCGAAACGACATCCCTGTGGTTCTAACCAGCAAGTCCGCTACTTGTGTTGAAGTAGCGAAACTGCGATCAATTGCGTTCAAGGCACGCTCTAGATCGACGACCAAGTCTCCTACGAGCTTGCCGAAACGCCGAAACATGTCCATAGCCGATTCGCTTAGATCAGTGACGTTCGACGCCATTCGATAGTCATGCATCCCCGCGTCGACATTGTGGCTGTTCAACTGAAGTCGATGCGCGAGCGAAAGCACGTCGTTTGAAACCGTACGTAGACGATCGAGGTCGCGAGGATTTCGCTTTTGCGGCATTGAACTGCTGCCACTGACGCTGGAATCGCCCAGGTACAGCCACGGCCACGGATCTCGTTGCTGGCTGTGAACGTTCGAGACAAATTGGTTGATAGTTGTGGCTGCACTGCTAACGAGGCTTGCCAGTTCACCCTTGTATTCCATGCTGTCAATGAAATTCGCGTCGTAGCTGTTCTCTACTGGCGAATCAAACCCTAGCAGCGCGGCGAGACGCTCGCGGTCCAGAGGAAAACTGCTTGTAGTTCCCGCTCCTGCACCATAGGGACTACGGTTTAGTCGATGGAATCCTTCTCTCATTCGGCTTGCCAATCGAGCAAAGGAATCGTGGTAAGCCAAAAGTTGGTGCCCAAACGTTGTTGGCTGAGATGGCACACCGTGCGTGTAGGCAGGAATGACTACTTCCACATGGTCAGTCGCAGCCGTTAGCAGCTCCTCTCGAACAGATTGAACCTGAGCAAAGATATCCAGCCACCGGCTACGCGCAATCATGCGCCTGACAGTGCCGTGCAAGTCCTGTCTCGAGCGACCAATATGAATGTTGGTGACCTCTACACCTGCTACTTCAATGAGTCGATCTTCCAGCTTCAAGTAGTCAGATGCACGAAGTGATTCGTCTGCGTCGGCGGCAGCCAAGACTTCAAGCAGCGCGCTGGAATATATGGCTGCATTGCTTTGAGCCATGAGTCCGTCCGCAGTCAGCGAAAGCAGAGTTGCTTTATTTGCCTCTACCAGAAAGCAGTAGAAGTCGTCGCAGGGCATTTCTCTTGAGTAGGTGTAGTTGCAAATGTCCCGGTCTGACGACATCTGTGAATCACTGGCAATCGGGATTGCCTGCAGCAGTTCAACCATCGATCGAGCAAAGGCATCCATGCGAAGCGGAAGACTAGCTCGATCGGAATTGTCGCCAGTTTCGAAAGTGATTGACGGGATTCCGTAGGTTGAATAGAAGTAGTTCTTGGACGTTCCCTGATCAGACGTGGGTCGAGGAGCGAATTCGTACCCCACTGAACCTTCTAACTTATCGGTGCGTGACATCCTCTCATCAGCGTTGCGTAGCCATCGTTCAGCAAAGTTAGGTGGATTAGTCACATCCTGCTCTTCCTGAACGTAGAGGACATCGCGATTAGTTGAGTGGAAGTCAAGCATGAGTCGAAGCCGATCTGTAGCCCCTTTGCTCTCTAGCATGTCTCTAACGGCAGCCGTTTCAGGTTGCGCGAACGGCCCCCAATCCCGGTTCAAGTCTGTGGACCCCAAATTGTGCCTCCAGTGACCGTGGACAACGCCATCCGGATTGAGCAGCGGCAAAATCATGAAGTTGTATCGCTGAAACAGTTTGCACGAGGGAGTCATGCCCTGCGCACACTCTTCCATGCGAATCGATGCCATTGAGTTCACGAAATGCCGCATTGCAATCGTGCCGGGCACCTCAGGGGGGTGTGCTCGACCCAGGAGAAAAACCAGATTCGGAGCATTGGGATTGGTTTCCAAGACTTCTATGGGGTGGCGTGCCAGCGAATAGCCAATGACCTCGGGTTCGGTCCCTGGCCAAGCACCAACAAGTTCTGACATCCAGTCCGCATACCAGCTCAGGTTCAAGTTCTCCTGGGCTGATACATACAGCACGTCGGATTTGACGGAAAGAATGAACGAAGCATTGCCATTGTCATCAACAGAAACGCTTGTCGCAGGTAGGTGATCCCACTCTTCGCCGTCTAGACTCGTCTTGGGAGTGTAGCGATGCTTGTAGTCCTCAGGGTATACAAGCTCAATCTGAAGAGCGAACTCTTGGACACCCAGCGTTCGGTCAATCCTGAAGCCATACCAAGGACTTGGATTGATCGGCGGATCATCTTCGGGCTGAATGTAGAGCGTGAGGGTGTCGTTTGTGGCCACGCATTCGTCAAATGCTGCGCCAGGATATCCACCCGAAACTGTGTAGCGCTCCGCCGAACATGACCCATCGCTGGGGAGGATTGATCCCGCAACGGCAATGGCGAGCAATCCAATCAGGGATTTGATAACAGGTGAGGGTCTCAAGTGCGGATCGAAATGCAGTCGTCTCATAGTTTTCGTCAAAACCAAGCCAATGAAGGGCTTGTCGCGTAAAACGCTATGCGGCGACGCGATTGTCTTCCAAAATCATGTTGGCACCCTTGTGCCCGATCATTATTGCCGGTGCGTTGGTATTGCCTGACACGAGAGTAGGCATGATCGAAGCATCCACTACACGCAGACCTGCCACGCCTCTAACCCGAAGGCGTTCATCGACAACGGCATCGGAATCAACACCCATCTTGCATGTGCCAACAGGGTGAAACACAGTAGCTCCCGTTCTTCTGCACCATTCCAATATTTCTTCGTCAGATTCGATTTTTGGTCCGGGATACAGTTCGTGCTCGACAAAACTTGATAGAGGCTCAGCCTCCCCAACCTGACGGGCTATTTTCATGCCTCCAATCAATGAGTCTCGGTCCGTAGCTTCACTCAAGAAATTGGGACAGATTGCTGGCGCGACCGACGGGTCCAAGGACTTGGAGTGAACGCTTCCTCGGCTTTCCGGGCGCAACTGACAGACGGAAATCGTCATTCCCGGTTCCTTCTCCAACGCTCCTCTCCGCCCTCGAGCATAGCTCGCATGAGCCATGTGGAATTGCACGTCCGGAGTCGCATATTCGGGACGCGTCTTGACAAATCCATGGGCGATTCCTGCCGTGTAGGTCAACGCACCGCGCCGGAACAATCCCCACTTGAGGGCTTCCATTACAAGACGCCAACCTCGCGTTTGTTCATTCAACGTATTGATGCCTTTGAGACGCCATGCCACGGAGCTCGAGTAGTGGTCTCGCAGATTCTCTCCAACTCCGTTCAACTCATGTGCAACAGGTATGCCCAGCTCTTCTAAGACTTCGCGTTGTCCAATTCCGGACAATTCGAGGATTTGCGGGCTCTGAATCGCCCCTGCACACAAGATGATCTCGCCTTGGCAAGTAGCCTCCCGTTCCTTTCCTGCTCCGACTGTATAGCGGACGGCAGCGGCGCGTTCGCCCTCCACAACTACCGAGTTGACCAACGCTCGTGTAACGATGGTCAGGTTGCTTCGGTGCCGGATCGGATCTATGAATGCTGTCGTCGCACTATGCCGACGACCATCCCGTTGGGTTACTTGATAGATTCCAAAGCCTTCCTGTGAAGTACCGTTGTAGTCTTCGGGCGTTGCGTACCCCAAGTTTCTTCCGGCTTCGACATAAGCGCGAAGTACTGGGTGCGTTTCAACCATGTCCCGAACGTTGAGCTCGCCTTGTGTGCCCCGATACTCATCTCCGCCTCGTTCGAACGACTCACATGCCTTGAAGTGGGGTAGCACCTCTTCGTAAGACCACCCAGAATTGCCCAATTGCGACCATAAGTCGTAGTCTTCGGCTTGACCGCGCACATATAGCATTCCATTGATCGAACTGGATCCACCCATAACCTTTCCGCGCGGAATCGGGATTTCTCGATTTGCTGTTCCGAGCTCGGGCTCGGTCTTGAAGCACCAATTCAAGCTTGGGCGATCGATCATGTGCCAAAAGCCCAATGGAATGTGGATTAGCGGACTGGAGTCTCTCCCGCCAGCTTCCAATAACAGAACCTTCAGGTGTTTGTGAGCACTCAAACGATTAGCGACAACACATCCCGCGGAACCTGCGCCAATGACAATGTAGTCGTATTGCATGATCTATTTCGACAAAAGAACCAAGCGATCAATGGGAGCGGAATGAGATTGTACGCAATGCAAAATGCGGTTGATTTAGGGCGAACGCCTCTGAATTAGCGGGTCAAGCGAGAACTTCCTAATCTCGTAACATAGGCGACGGTTCAGTGGAGAAATCGAATGTCTGATTGGTTTTCTATTAAAGATAAGGTCGCTCTCGTTACAGGAGGATCCCGAGGAATTGGCGAGATGATCGCCGCTGGTTTCCTAATGCATGGTGCCAAGGTCTACATTAGCTCGCGCAAGAAGGACGTATGTGATGAAACTGCGGCGCGGCTCCAAGACAAGTACAACGGGACATGCATTTCCATTCCAGGTGACTTGAGCCAGCTTTCCGGCATAGAGGCAGTGGTAGCGGAATTGTCGGAGAACGAGTCACAGTTGGACATTTTGGTCAACAATGCAGGAGCGACCTGGGGAGCACCCCTAGAGGAGTTCCCCGAAGTCGGCTGGGACAAGGTCATGGATACAAATGTCAAGGGGATATTCTTCCTTACTCAGAAGTGTTTATCACTGCTTCGAAATTCCGCTTCCCACGAAGATCCGGCACGCGTAATCAACATTGGATCGATCGACGGTATCCACACGCCGCGTTTTGACAACTTCTCCTACGGGCCTTCGAAAGCTGCGGTGCACCATCTGACTCGACAAATGGCGTCACATCTAGTCAAGGAAAACATCATCGTCAATGCCATTGCCCCGGGACCTTTTCCAAGCTGGATGCTCAGCGCAGGTGTAGGCTTCGGCGGCCAGGTCGAAGGAGCCGACTGGGAGAGCGTAGGCAAGGGAAATCCTCGCGGACGAGTAGGCACTATGGAGGATATAGCTGGGTTGGCGATCTTCTTGAGTTCGAGAGCTGGCGCATTCACGGTTGGAGAAACAATCAGCTGCGACGGTGGATCGGTAGCCTCGACCTAACGCAATACTCAATTCATCACACAGTTCTACTTGGGCTGGCTTACTGCGAGCAAGCTAGTCCAGCACAAATTAGCTAGGCTACGTCCATGAATGTGTGTACACAGATAGTCTCGCTGCTTCAAGAACACCGAGTTTCGACAGTGTTTGGCATGCCTGGAATTCACAACCTTCCAGTCTATGCCGCACTGCACCAGGCTGGCATAGAAACGATAACCGTACGCCACGAGCAATGTGCCTCATTCATGGCTGACGGTTATGCGCGTGCCTCTGGCAAGCCTGCGATTTGTGCGGTAATCGACGGTCCTGGATTTCTCAATGCTTCCACAGGCATCGCTCAAGCACGAGGAGACTCGGTTCCCATGATCGTCTAACGCCAGTGGGAGAGCCACCTGATCGGGGCGCTTTGCACGAATTAAGCGGACAAAGCACGATTTCACAGCAGATTTGCAAGGCAAGCATACAAATTGGTCACACAACTTCGACTAGAGACATCGAGCTTTTCTTGGATAGAAACCTTTGCAACGGACGCCCCGGACCTTTGCACATCGAGATTCCGTTGTCGCTCATGGAGGCGCAGCCTCTGCAACACAGTGGGGACAGCCCGCAGCAACAAGTCACCACTACCCCAATTAACGAGTTGGACACAGCCGCACTACTGTTGCAGAACGCCAAGTCTCCTATCGTCATTGCCGGCGGCGGCGCGAACCATGCAAAAGAGGAACTGCAAGCACTCGCAGAAGCCATTGACGCACCTGTGGTCAACACCGTGAACGCAAAGGGAATTCTTCCGCGAAACCATCCACTACGCGTCGGCTACAGTCCGTCCCTGCCAGAAATCCGATTGGCCATCGAGAAATCTGATGTTGTAGTCGCGATAGGCACGGAGCTAAGCGAAACTGACTTCGATTTCCTTTTGTTGGACAAACCGTTGGACTTTCAATGCCTTATACGCATTGATGTGGACCCGAGGCAAGTCGAGCTCAACGCAGTGCCCACTTGCGCAATTGTTGGAGACAGCAAGGAGGTTCTGTCGCATCTTGTGACAAAATCCTGTTCGAAGGACGGAGCTGTGCGAACATCCGAGATGCGCGAGAACGCCAACAACTCTTGGCTAGTTAGTCGAGAGATGCGTGAATTCCTCGATGCAATTCGTGATGTGACGGACATACTCGTGGGCGACTCAACGCAACCCACCTACTTTGCCACGTGGCTCTACGAGCCAAATAACGTGCGTGAGTATTTCGCCAGTACTACCGGATTCGGAACTCTTGGCTATGCAATTCCCGCAGCAATTGGGGCGAAAGTCGCTTGCCCTGAGAAGCAGGTTGCCTGTCTCGTAGGCGACGGAGGGGCGCATTTCACGCTTCCTGAGATTCAAACTGCTTCGCAACTTGGCATTGGCATCCCGTTCATGATTTGGAACAACGGGGGTTACAGTGAAATTGACAAGGCCATGAGAATTCAGACCGATACGCCCTGGTACCAATCCCCAACACCACCCAATTACAGGTCAATTGCCGAGGCCTTTGGAGCCAACTACAGCCAACCCGTTGACTTGACCTCTTTGTCCCGTGCCATTAGAGATGCTCATGACGACACGAAGCCGAGCATCATAGATGTGGAGCAGGAAAAATTTGCAGGTTCGATATCGGAGATCAATTGGTTTAACACGGACAGAGCCGAGCTAAAGTAGACTTATCGAACCCAAATCGCTATTCGAATTCACATACTTCGAACCTCACCTTGAAACCCAACATTCTTTTTATCTTCACGGACCAACTGCGTGGAGATTCAATCGGGTCCGAACCCAATTCTCCTGTGATTACGCCAAACTTGGATCAATTGGCCTTAGAGGGAATATCCTTTAGACGATTCATGGGAAATTCACCACTGTGTGTTCCGGCTCGAGCCGCGCTCATGACCGGTCAGTTGATTAGGGAGAATGCGATATGGAGCAATCGAATTGGAACCCTCCCTACCGGTCCCAGCCACGTCAGAAACATACGGGATGCGGGCTATCACACGGCAGTAATTGGCAAGACACATTTGTGGCGAGAAAGTGCGGCGGGCAAACCTGGACAGCATGTAAAGGAAATGGAACACAATCTGCGCGATTGGGGATTCGAATACTCGCATGAGCTAAACGATCCGATCGAGACCGCATGGATGGGTTGCCATTACACGGACTATCTCGAAGACAAGGGTTGGCTAGAAGAACACCGCAAGTACATACTGGCTTGGGTCGCCGAGATGCGCACAGGCAACATCACTCCATGGGGGCAGGAACCAGCCCCAGTTCCAGAAGGCGAAGACATTGATTCCTACATTGGTAGAACTGCTTGTAATTGGATACGTGAATATCAAGGAACGAAACCCTTCTATTTGCAAGTGCAATTCACGGGTCCACATGACCCCTTTGACGGTCCTCAACCGTATCGTCAGCGATACGCCCCGAGAGAGCTTGATGCCGGTCTGTGGGAGCCCCACGAACCTCCGACAGAGGCGATTGCAGGCCTGTGGCGACGAAGTCCCTCGGTCCACAAAGCCACCCGCTATCAGCGTCAACGATGGCGAGCTTGGTACTACGCGAATATCACACTGATCGACGACTGGATCGGGCGAATACTCGAGGAGTTGGAGCGAAAGAACCAACTCGATAGCACTTGGATTGTGTTCAACTCAGATCACGGCGAGATGCTTGGCGATCATGGTCTCTCGAGCAAGGCGGTGTTCTACGAACAAGCGGTGCGCGTCCCCTGTATTATTCGTCCGCCGCGCCCGCTTGAAACAGGACTAGTGTCCCATGCTTTGGTCGAGCACATCGACCTACCTGTAACTATGGCAAGCATGGCGGACGCAGAATCTCTCGACGACTCTCTTGGTCAATCCTTGCTGCCGTGTCTTGAGTACTCGGCCGACGACAAGCAGCTTCACGTCGGGAAAGAGGCAGTAATGGCCGAGCTGTTTGGCCAATCAACAGTGATAACTAACGAATTCAAGCTCACAGTGCGTATCGAAGACCATCGAGTTTCCCAATTCTTCAACCTAGTCGACGATCCAAACGAATTGGTGAACCTTCGCGACGACCCCAAGTATGGAAATACGATCAGTTCTCTGATTGAGCGCTACATCGAGCCGTTAGACAGCCGCACGGACCAAGCGGGCTTGCAGGAATACCGAGAATACGTGCGCACTACGGGAAGCGTCAATTGAATCTGATCGATCTAAGGGAATGATGCTCCTGAACACCATCGGAGACTGCCGATGGCGTTGATCTGCTATGTGGTGTTGGCGTTGCTTATTTTTGGCTTCCGTGTTCTTATGCAACTTAAGAAGACTGGAGACCACGGGTTACGAGTTGCAACCCAGCTCAAATCTCCCGTTCAAAAACTTACAACATATATCCAAATACTAGTGCTTCTAGGGGTGCTTGCCATAGTGATACTAGAAAGTCTGGATATTCTTCAACCACACCGCAATCTTGGGCTTCTCGGCACGATCACAGGGCTCGTGTCGTGCACCTTGGGAACTGCAATCACTATGGTCTCGCAGTTTCAGATGGGAAAATCGTGGCGAATAGGAGTAGATGAGACCGAGAAAACAGAATTGATAACTCACGGAATGTTTTCGGTCAGTCGGAACCCCATCTACCTCGGAATGATGGTCATCGGATTGGGCTTCATAATGCTAGTGCCCCATTTATTCATGGTGGCTTGCTTTGTGTTGGCTTTCATTGGAATTGATCTTCAAGTGAGAAAGATCGAAGAACCCCATCTCAAGCGTGTGTTTGGAGATCAATATGCCAACTATAGTGGCAAGGTTGGACGTTACTTTCCAAGACTTCGTGGCATATGAATGCACAAAACCCTTCGCCATACTTCGACACTTGATCCGGCACTTCGGAGTCCAAATCGCTAGAACCTCGTTCGATCTGGTCAGGGCTTGCGATCGCCGAATGTCCCTGCAGTGTTTGATTCGACGTGTACCTAACTGACTTCCACATGGACTACATAAATGCCCAAGTTAGCCGACACGGCTACACGAGAGTCCGTGCAATCCAATCCCTTAGACGAAGGGGTACAACTTTGTTGACGAGGATTGCCCGATTTGGCAATTACTAGGGCTAAATCCCGGTGTAAGACCAGGATTATGTAGCTGACGCTTGCGAGATGCCGGAAATGGCTCGATCCAAGGCTGCCGAAAAATCCGTTCCACTCATGTTTCGACGCAGCTCTTCAGTCAGCGCCCGCGAAAAGCTTGCAATCATGTTTCGGTTTTCTTTGAGACGTTGAACCGATTCGTCCTGGCTGTAACCTCCGGACAACGCCGCGACCCGAAGTACCCTTGGGTGTCGAGTGAATTCTTCGTAAAAGTTTGGTTCCTCGGGGAGAGTTAGCTTGAATACCACATGCTGTTGGTCATCGAGACCGGCCACATGTCTTTGCAGGTTGTTCCTCAGCACGTTTTCGCAGTCTTGCTTGTCTGGAGCATCGATATCTATCTCAGGTTCCACTATCGGCACAAGACCGTGATCAAGAATGGATTTCGCAAACTCAAACTGCTGATCGACTATGTCCTCTATTGCTGAAGGGTTGCAGCGCTTTATGACCGACCGCATCTTGGTCCCAAATACATCAAGCTGCTTAGCTTCCTGAAGCCTTTCGTCAATATTGGGAATCGGTTTCATCAATTGAACGCCAGACGATTCCTCAGCAAGGCCTACGTCGATCTTCAAGAACGGAAGAATCGACTTGCGCTGCCACAAGTATTGACTCGCCTTTAGCCCTTCCACAGAGTCACGCATTGTCTTTTCAAACAGAATCGCCCCAAGCACTCGTGGCCGTGCGAATGACTCGCTGGTCATGATGCGCACGCGCATGGCGTGCACAAGCTCAAACATCAGATTTTCGTCGGCGGCGAACTCCACCTGAGGCACTCCATAGCGCTCCAAGGTCTTCGGCGTGCTGCCGCCACTTTGGTCCAGCGCCGCGATGAATCCAGCACCGACTCGCATCAGCATGCGTTGCTCTGGCATTTCCTATCCCTCTCCCTGTCTTGGCTCGCTGCTAAATGGTAACCATTTGACCAATCGCGGCCTGTGGCGCAACCGAAACACATTTGCCAATCGCCGTAGATGACTTAGCTATTCGCTCCCGATGGGGCTGCAGACTTGGTTGCTGTCAGTCTTCTTGACAACCATGCTTGCCGCCTTGGCTGCAATCTCAAAGGATCTCAATCGCTTGTCGTGGTCGAAAATAGATGAGACCAATATCAGTTCGTCTGCACCCGTTGTGTTCACGAACTCCTGCATTGAGTCCCGAATATCTTCCATAGTCCCGACGGCAGAAGCCGGTCGCATTGATCGGACCACGTGCTGTTGGCCAGGATCCAGTTTGGACTCCAACTCTGCATCGGGTGGAGGCAGCCTGCCCGGCGTTCCAGCCCGTAGCTTTAGCAGAGACTGCAATCCCGATGTACGTAGGAAAGCCGCTTCTTCTCGCGTGTCCGCCGCGCAAACATTAAAGCCCAACATGAGATAGGGCTTGTCAAGCTGCGCCGACGGCTCAAAGCGCTTTCGATATTCCACAATGGCTTCGTGCATCATTTGCGGGGCGAAGTGAGAAGCAAACGAGTAAGGCAGACCGAGCATTGCTGCCAATTGCGCGCCGTAGAGACTCGATCCAAGAATCCAAATGGGGACTCTCGTCCCTTGACCGGGAAATGCCCGCACCTTCTGACCTGTCTTTGTGGGACCCAAGTAGTGCTGCAATTCCATAACGTCTCGCGGGAACTGGTCAATGTCGCCCTGCAGATTCCGTCTCATCGCGTACGCTGTGAATTGGTCGGTCCCGGGTGCGCGGCCTATACCCAAATCTATACGACCTGGAAATAATGTTTCTAGAGTTCCAAACTGTTCGGCAATTATCAATGGAGCATGATTGGGCAACATGACTCCACCAGACCCGACGCGGATCGATTTCGTTTGCTGCGCAACATGTCCAATTAGCACCGCGGTGGCAGAACTTGCTATCCCGGGCATGTTGTGATGTTCGGCGAGCCAATAGCGCCGGTAGCCCCATGGCTCGACATGTTGCGCAAGATCGACTGCGTTCCGCAGCGCAACCGATTCATTGCTGCCTTCAACTACTGGGGCTAGATCCAATACGGAGTAGGCAATCATTGCCACGCCGCACTGTTTTTCAGCTGAAACATCGGCTTATATACTTCGACAACGATTGGTCTAGTGTTGCAGAAATGAGCGACTTTAACATCTACTTCAATCCCCAATGCAGCAAGTGTCGCATAGCACTCCAGGCATTGAACGAACAGGGAGAGGAACCTGAGATCATCAAGTACCTCGAATCACCACCGGGTCGAGAAGAGCTTTCACAAATCATAGACATGCTGGCTGGACCCGTCTCGGATCTAGTGCGAAAGGATCGGCACTTCGAAGAATTGGGACTCGATGAAGACCAGTATTGCGACAAGGAATCCGTACTTAGACTGCTTGAGAAACACCCCAGACTCATGCAGCGGCCAGTAGTGGTCCGAAACGGTCGAGCTGTAATAGCCAGAACGCCGGAAAGCATCGAAGACGTTCTCGAATCCTAGAATTCCCTAAGCCGCCAAAGGGCCACGAAGCAACATCCCGGCTTGCGCACCGGTGTGCTCATTGCCTTCAAGAAACACTTCGCCATTCACAATTGTTGCCTTGATGCCGTGAGCCGTCTGCTTTAGACGTTTTGCTCCCGAGGGGAGGTCGTGGACGACCGTCGGCATGTCAGCACCGATTGTTTGGGGATCGAAAACTGCGATGTCAGCAGCGTATCCAGGCCTAAGCAGCCCACGATCAAGCAGTCCCCATCTCTGGGCAGTCTCTGAAGTGACCATGGCAACGGCTTCTTCAACAGTCAATGCCTGCTTCTCCCGTACCCAATGGCTGAATATGTGCGTCTGAAGCGAGCTATCCATGATTTGCGAAACATGGGCACCGGAATCTGAGAACGTGACCACCGATCTGGGGTGTCGCATCATTTCAATGATGTCGTCATCGGTCTCGTTTGCAATTGGGTGTCGAAACATGCATTTGAAGTCGCTCTCAACTGCCATGTCGATCATTAATTCGACGGGCGAAACGCCTCTTTCTGCTGCCGCTTCATCCATTCGCTTGGCCCCTCCCGACGGCTCGTCCATGATGAATACCCAATGCCAATTGGGCGGCCGAACGATGACCGATCGAGCTTTGTGCCGTTCGCTGTCGCGGCTGGCAATCTCTACAAGCTTTTTCTTTGTTTCAGGATCGCGAAGTTTTTTCTTTTGTGCTTCTAACGGTAGACGTCGAATGTCACGCCACAGGTCCCAGCTGTCGAAGGGCGTGTTGGACTCGAAGGTATAGATTACGTTGAGAGCCCTAGAGTGCACCTGTGCGAACATCGTTCCCCCATCTCGGTCCACTTCATCCAAGAGATCAAAGAAGCTTCTCCACCGATCAGGCACGTGGCGCGAGCTGAACATGCCCCAAGTCACCGGGCAATTGAGCCCAACGGCGAGTTCCTTCAAACGCTGCTGATAGTCCCGTAGGAGATCAGGGTCTCGGCCGGTGTCTTCCCCAGCTATCTCAAACATACCCGCTCCTGTAGCTCGCATCTTCTGAATCAGGTAGCGAACCTCGTCCCAATGAGCGATACGGCTTGAGACCGGTTTGTGGTCGGATGTCTGGTGATTTCGGCTTCGTGAAGTCGAGAGGCCCAATGCGCCGGCTCTAACGGCCTCTTGAACCAGTTGACCCATGCGCGTCAGCTCATCTTCGGTTGTCGCATCGGTGAAAGCGCGTGTACCCATGACGTAGGTGCGCAGAGCGGAATGACCAACATACCCCGCATAGTTGATCCCCTTCGGCACAGCGTCCACTGCATTCATGTAGTCCGGGTAGGATTCCCAGTTCCAGTTGATTCCTGCCAGCATCGCACTGCGAGAAATGTCTTCGGCTCGCTCCAAGTTCCTAAACACCAAGTCGGCATCGGACTCCTTGCACGGCGCTAAGGTGAAGCCGCAATTGCCCATGACAACACTGGTGACTCCGTGATAGCAGGAGCAGGATCCAAGATGGTCCCAAAAAACTTGAGCGTCCATGTGGGTGTGCCCATCGACGAATCCCGGAGAAACTACATGGCCCTCCGCATCGATGGTTCGATTAGCACGACCGTTCACATCGCCGATTTCCGTTATCTTGCCGTCGTTAACGGCAACGTTTGCCAATGTGCCGGGAGAACCCGTTCCATCTACAACTAGACCATCTCGAATTAGCAAGTCGTGAGGCATGGCTGAGTACCTAGATTCGATTCCAATAGGGTAGCACCACCGCTAGAGACAATGGAAACCAGAGGTTTCCTAAGCCAGCAGCGGACTGATGCGAATAGACTATACGGCTAGAGATTCAACTGGGAAGGGACCATGGAATACAACAACATCGAGTACGAGACCGACGGTCGAATTGCATTTGTAACACTCAACAGACCCGAAAAACTCAATCCCCTGAGCCATGCGCTTCGCGGAGAAGTCTATGACGCAATGAAGCGAGCCGAAGTCGACCGCGAAGTGGGCGTGATCATACTTCGAGCCAATGGTCGCGCGTTTTCTGCGGGCTATGACCTCGCGCCGAATCTCAGCGAGCAAAGCGACTATGTAAGCGATCACTCAGGCATGCCGGACACAGGATCGACACATCCTCAACATTACGACTGGTCGAGACATGCTCTCATGGGGCACTGGCTCATTTGGGAGCTTGCCAAACCCGTAATTGCGCAGATTCACGGTTGGTGCCTTGCAGGAGGAACTGAGCTAGCTTCCATGTGCGACATGCGCATTGTTGCGGAAGACGCCCGAGTCGGCTATCCGCCCGTTCGAGCGATGGGAACGATGGACATGATGTGGGCGCCGTGGTTCCTACCTCCAGTCAAAGCACGTGAGTTTGCCTACACGGGTGACTGGTTCACTGGCGCCGAAATGGCGCAATATGGATGGGCCAACTACGCAATTCCAAAGGACGATCTTCCTGAATTCACCGAGAAATTCGCACGTCGGCTTGGACACATCGACAATGATCAATTGAACTACAACAAGCGAGCTGTCAATCGCCAGTATGAAATCATGGGAATTAGGACCGGGCTAATGTCTGGGACGGATGTCGAAGCGATGTCTAAACATAGACCGGCTGCAGGAGAATTCGGGAAGCGCGTTAGAGAAGAGGGTCTGAAGGCGGCTTTGGAGTGGCGAGACGGCCCCTTTGGCGACTTTCGCGCGGAATACGCTGACAAGTACCGCAATCGCGAATTGGCTGGCTCGAGCAAGTCTTCCAATCCAGGAGACAGCGACTACAGTCGTTAGCAGGCAAAGAACGCTTTGGACCAATCGTTAATCCAGAAATTGATGAGGAGTAAATTTCATGAAAGTCGGACTGTTTGGAATCAACTCGGGAATCTGCTCGAACCCTGACGTTGCCAGGCGAGTCGCAAAGCACGCCGAAGAAGCAGAGCTGGAATCGCTCTGGACGGGTGAGCACGTTGTGTTGCCTGATCCTCGGCAACCCCCTTCGCCTGCTGAGCCGGACTATCCGATGGTGCATCCATCCACGAATTTGGCCTTTCTAGCCGCCGTTACTGAGCGAATCAAACTTGGCACTGGAATCACCCTCATTGCTCAACGAAACCCTTTGGTTCTGGCCAAGGAAATGGCAAGCCTGGACTATCTATCCAAGGGTCGTCTGATACTTGGCATCGGTGCTGGTTATCTTCATCAGGAATTCAGTGCTCTTGGTGTGCCGTTTGAAGAGAGAGGGGCAAGAACCGATGAAGCGATAGAAGTAATGCGCTCGCTTTGGAATGATCCGCAACCATCGCACCATGGACGATTCTGGAACTTCGACAACATTCAAGCCATGCCACGACCGATTCAGCGGGGCGGCCCTCCAATTGTGGTCGGCGGAACAAGCGAAGCGGCATTGCGTAGAGCGGCTCGCTGTGCCCAAGGCTGGTATGGGTTCGCAATGAACGTCGAGCAGACGAAGCGTGTTGTCAACGTGCTCCACGCCATTGAAGGAGGCAGTCACCTGGAGATAAGCATCACTCCACCTTTGCTTATCACTAGCGACGTGGTCAAGGAATTCGCGGCAGTTGGAGTGCACCGACTGATATCACTCATCCCGAACGATGAGGAACGAATTCTTCGACTTATCGACAGTCTCGCAACTGCCGTGCAATAGCGAGACGAGTGCTAGCGGGTAGTTCCCCTGCAGAATTCCGCTACGCTACTCGCTGTTTCACGCGAAATATTGGGATTTGCGCCAGGGAAAAATTCTGTGCCGTGGATGGTTCCCTTGACTTCTCTGCAGTAGGCGGGCACTCCAGCCCTCAAAAGCAATCGATAGAACTCGATTCCTTCATCTCGCAGCGGGTCGAACTCGTTGACGCTAATCATAGTGGGGGGAAAGGCCTTCACGTCTTCCTCGGTCGCAAAGATTGGCCATGCCAGCGGATTTCTATTCTTCAGCTCTTCAATCCCATAGGCCATCGCGCCTCGGTTGTTTCCCAGTTCAAGAAGGAACCCATTGTTCTCGATCGTTGAGGGAAGTCGCTCCTGCGGCCATTCACCTGCGATGTAGGGACACAACGCATACAAACCATGTACAAGACCAATCGATCCTTCTCTTGCCAATTTCAATCCAGTGGCCAACGTCAGATTGCCGCCGCCGCTCTCTCCTGCAACAATGACGTTTGCATCGTCGATGCCCAAGGCGTCGTGGGAGTCGACTAACCACTTCACGCCGGACACGCAATCGTTCAATCCGGCCGGAAATGGCGCAACTTCCTTGGAAGAGGAAGGTGTAAGGCAGTTTCGGAAGTCCACCATGGCTACGGCAACACCGCAATTGGCAACCATTCGTCCCCAAACTCGATAGTTCCCCATGAAGCAAGATGCCGACATCATGCCTCCACCGTGAATGTGATACACGCAAGGTAACGGTTTATCGTGCTTCGGCCTGAAGAACTGAATCTTTACTGGGTTGCCATCTGGGTGTGACTCAAACTCCAGTGTTGACACATCGAGACCGCTCGATGGTGCTAGCTCTTCGGTGTCAATGAAGTCGGTTCCCTTTTCCTGCTGTTCCCTAAATGCAATTGCCTCGGGAGTGTTGGCTTCCTTCAACATTTGCTCCCGACTCTCAACGTCTCCAGGATTAGTGGGATCTGGCATAGAGCCAAATGCCTTTCGGATTCCAGGGTCGATTCGTAAGTCGTTCTGGATTTTCGACATGGTCGTTTTCCTTGTGGGTCGGAAATCTCGCTACTTGTTGGCGGTGCCCAATATAGCGGGCAGCATGTTATCCAACCTGGTCGAGACTTGGCTAAAGGTTTTCTCGCTCCCCGCAATCACTCGATCGACGACTAGTATCGCTACTACCCAGCGAGACCTTAGAAGAAATGTACTAGGCTTACGCAGGACTAGAGATAGCCGCATTGGAGTCATTGCGAACCATCGCTTTCTTGAACCTGCCAAATGTAATGTACGCGATCCAAAAACCGGCAATCAAACCTGCCAAGTTGACAAGTGGTTCCGTGACGAAGCCCGCCATTCTCAAGTAAAAGACATCCATGGCAAACCTTGACACACTACCGGGATTTGTGCTCGATACAGACTGCATCTGCTCGTCTAAGTTATACAGCCACAAGCCTATAAAGCCTGCAAGTGACGAAACTCCAGTGTAGGTGAGCCACCATGCGACCCATCCGGCTAACAAGACAATCACCACCTGCCGATAGCTCAATCTGCCAAGTACACGAAAGTCCTCTGAAATAGACATCGTTGTTTCTCCGAACCTATATTTACGCTAAGCAAGTATGCCACCTTCGAGTGCCCAAACACTCATTGCATCTGGTTGGCATACGAGGCTAAACCTGCCAATTGTCTCGACGGACATTCAACCGCTGAACCGATTAACGGCACTACTCCCACAAGTCCAACTTTGGGGATTCGCACCCACGGAATTGTCGCCTCACTGCCTCTCTTCACTCATGATGCAACACAGAGTGCGGTTTGTTGTTAACATTCTTGGCGTAGGATCAATCGGCAGGTAGGGAATTGATGGCACTTACAAATGGATCATCAAATCGAATTGGGCATGGTGCTACGAAACTGGTGCGATCGGGCAGGTGGGCATTTATAGCGTCCGCTGCGGTGCTAGTCTCAGTGAGTTCGTCTGTTCTGACTGAGGATGAGCAGAGCGACCGGCATCCGATCACGATGCAAGCTCGAGCCCCATTAGCCATGTGTGAAGATCCCGATGTCAAGGTCGGTGCAGTCGAACTAGTCGAGCGAGCATCCGGCGAAGGCGTCAAGATTGTTGATGTCTACATCAAAGTGGAAGGACTGGCGGACGAAGCCGGCAAACACGCCGTGCACATACACGAGACTGGATCATGTTCGCCCTGTTCTGCCGCGGGAGGCCACTTCGATCCCGGTCCTCACGGACATTCGCACCCCGATGGCAACCATCCATTCCACGCTGGCGACCTAGTGAACATCGAGGTTGACGATTCTGGCGATGGGGAGCTCGTCACTCTAACTACCAGAATCACTTTATCCCCCGGTCCTCTCTCGATCTTCGACGATGACGGAGCGTCACTAATCATTCATGTGGATCCTGACTCTTACTGTCCTGGGGGTGAAGAAGCCGGTTGTGCCGGCGGCGCTCGACTTGCCTGTGGCGTGTTCGAGATTCAGGACTAATCGAAGAGCTGGTTGAATAGAAAAAGCAAAAGC
This sequence comes from Candidatus Azotimanducaceae bacterium, assembly GCA_965205545.1. Lineage (GTDB taxonomy): Bacteria > Pseudomonadota > Gammaproteobacteria > Pseudomonadales > Azotimanducaceae > Bin55. The sequence continues at coordinate 796,088 of OZ242170.1, forward strand.
GCATGAAACTCCCAGAACAATTCGCTAACTATGTCCATTGATTACGAGCGCTTGTCGCCAGCCTTGGGCGCACACGTATCCGGTCTCGACCTGACAGAGTGCACCGCTGACCTTGTTTCGGTTCTACGCAAGCTCCTGCACCAGGTTGGTGTTGTGGTCGTGGCCAACCAATACATGAGAGAAGAGGAGCTTCTACAGTTTGGTCTACGATGGGGAGAATTGCTCACCCATCCAACATCGGCAAAGCTGTCAAATCCGTATGTCCAAGTTCTGGCAAGCACGGACGGCGTCAGAGGCAGAGGTTTGGGTTCGTGGCATTCAGACATGAGCTGGCATCCCACACCACCCCGGTTAACCATGCTATATGGCAGAAAAATCCCCAAGCATGGAGGCGATACCTGCTACTCCAACCAGCGACTTGCACTGGAGATGCTTGATGTCGCCAGGCGCGACAAGCGTCGCTCGCATCGACGCGACATGCCTTCACGCCAAGACATAGAAAGTCTTCGTGCAAATCATACAGGCAAGGGTTTCGGAGAAGATGTGCCAGATTCGGTGCATCCTGTAATTCGGACGCACGATGAGACAGAGAGCCAAGCGCTATACGTCAATCCGGAATTCACAACTCACTTAGTAGACATAGATCGTGCAGAAAGCGACAGAATACTCTGGCCTTTATGGATGCATTCCATATCGGAGGAATTCGTCTACCGACATCGCTGGCACGCAGGTGATCTAGTCATTTGGGACAACCGACTCGTCATGCATACGGCAATTCTCGACTACGACACTCCAAGAACGATGCTGCGAGTGGTAGTAAAGGGTGATGTACCCGTTTAGATGAGCAGCAGACAGATCTGCCGCATTCCCGCAATATTGCTCATCCTAGTGTTGTTCGGTTGTTCCAATCACACGAGCGATGACCGCGCCCGGGCCACATTTGACCGCAATGTTGAGAGCTGCATCTGCCGCCATTTGGACTTTGAGGAAGACCACTATTCCGGTTTAACGTATGAGCAGTTTGTCGAGGACTGCAATGACACGGTACTCAGCTCAAATCCCTCCCGCTATCCCGAGTCTTTCAATTCCGAACCTAGCCTAGACGAATTGCGGTGTCAGGAACTCGTGCAACCGTGGCTAGATGAAGTAGCAGCTGCGAAAGCCTTGCAGGAAAACAATCGGAAGCTCTTCGAAGAACTACAGGACGAGGAACTAACTCAATAGTCCCGCGATGGAGTTTGCCTTTACAGATGAACAGAACCAGCTACGCGAAACTGTGGCTCATTTCCTTGAATCTCGTTGCCCTATCGCGAAAACACGCAACCAATTCCACTCAACCAATGGTTTCGATAAAGAGGTGTGGCGATCATTGGTGCATGACCTAGGATTGGGAGGCATACACGCACCGATTGAGCAAGGAGGAGCAGGACTTTCCTATGTTGAGACCTGCATCGTACTGGAAGAAATGGGAAGAGCGCTTTACAGTGGACCCTTCCTCTCATCGAACGTATTGAGTGTAAACGCACTAATGTGTTGCGAGGGTGCAAGCACAGCATCCTTTCTGACGGATGTAATCTCTGGCGATCGCGTAGCAACAGTCGCCTTTGTCGAACGTGATGCCAAATGGAATCCGCAGGAGTTTGAGTGTTTGGCAAGCAATGGCTCGCTTAGCGGCGAAAAGACCTTTGTGTTCGACGGATCCAACGCCGATTTGTTGATTGTTGCTGCACGATCGGATTCTTCAGACCGCTGCAGGTTGTATGCCGTTGACGCAAACTCGATAGGGATCGACTGCGTAAATTTGGATTCAATCGACTTGACGCGACGCCTTTCAACGATTCGATTTGATAGCGTGAAGGCAGTCGGACTGGGCGCAATCGACGAGTCCAAGTATCAAGCGTTCCTCGATTTGGCTGTAGTTGCATTGGCCAATGAAATGATAGGAGGGGCTCAACACATGCTCGATTCCGCGGTCGAATATGCATCCACCAGAGTTCAGTTCGGCAGAACCATCGGTTCTCTGCAAGCAATCAAGCACAAGTGCGCGGAGTTGCTTCTCGACGTGGAGCTAGCCAAATCAGCTTGCTACCGAGCGGCCGAAGCGATGGATCGCGAAGACCTTGGTCGGTCGCAGATGGCCAGCATCGCCAAAGCCATGGCAAGCGACGTTTTTGTTAAAGCCGCACTGGATTGCATACAAATTCACGGTGGCATTGGCTTTACTTGGGAAAACGACACTCATCTCTGGTATCGCCGGGCAAAGAGTTCAGAGGTCTACCTTGGCGATTCCTCCTTTCATCGAGAGAGGTATCTGCAGGAGCTTGGTGTGTGAACGTGGACTGGAGCGAGGACAAGGTACGACAGGGAGTCAGCGCGTGGCTGGGAGCCAATTGGGATCCCAACGCCAAATTGATCGACTGGCGCAATACACTCGTCGATTCAGGATGGGGAATGCCGGCATGGCCATCGCAATGGTTTGGCAAGGACCTTCCACCTGGGTTGGTCCCAACCGTGCTAGAGGAATTCGACCGAATTGGTGCAGTGGGAGTAGCACGTACTGGCATTCGGCTCTTAGCCGCCGAAACGCTGTTGGCGCATGGGACAGACGAACAACGAGAGCGTTTTCTGCGTCGCATTCTCACCGGAGAGGAAATATGGTGCCAACTGTTCAGCGAACCTGGAAGCGGATCGGACTTGGCTGGCGTGACTACGCGCGCAAAGCGAGATGGCGATGTGTGGATCGTCAACGGGCAGAAGGTTTGGACTACTAGCGCTCATCACGCTGATTTTGGTTTGTTGCTCGCCCGCACAAATTGGGACGTGCCCAAGCATCAAGGCATGACCTACTTCGTCATCGACATGCGACAGGGTGGTGTCGACGTGCAGCCGCTAAGACAAATGAATGGCTATGCGTCGTTCAACCAGGTGTTCTTCACTGACGCGACAATTCCGCTAAATATGCGAGTAGGCGTCGAAGGCAATGGATGGCGGGTTGCCATGACCACACTAATGTATGAACGACGAGCCGCTAACGCGCTGACGGGCCAAAGACTGGCTCCAAGACCAGATGGATCGATATATGGCGAAGAGGCCAAGGAAAACGCTTTGCTCGCTGAACCCTATACGTGGTATCCGCAACGTGCCGGTCGCGTAGACCTAGCGATCGACCGAGCGCTCACGACTGGAAGCATTGAGAATCATGCCACGCGACAAGAACTCTCACGTCTACTGATGATGTCCAAGTGCGCGGAATGGACAGCGTCACGAGCACGGGCGGCACAACAGCAGGGCCAACCTCAAGGCCCCGAGGGATCGTTGGGGAAACTAGCTAATAGTCAGATAGCAAAACAAGCTTTGAAGGTGCACACCATGAGTTCCGGTTTGGATTCAATGCTTTCTGGTGAAGATAGCCCGTTGCACGGACTAATTGCAGAAATACTCCTATCTGTACCTGCCATTTCCATTGCAGGAGGAACGGACGAGATTCAGAAGAACATAATTGCTGAACGGGTGCTGGGCATGGAAAAGGAACCTCGACTGGACTCTGGACCGTTTCGCGACGTGAGAAGAAACTAGCGAACGCAGTACCTCAACAACGGTGCGAGGTCAGACGGATTGTTGCAAGTGTCACACGTATTCGAGTAACTGGTACACAGTCGTCGGAGTATTCATACGCTGTACAAACCTACTAAGTGAGGATTGGACTTGCTGACAACTGAATCGGCGGTAGACTTAGCGGAGTTTACACGTCGCATCAATCACCTTTAGATCATCGCTATGGCACGACGCATTCGAGATTTGGACGGCTCAAAGACAACAAAGGTTGATTTGGCCGAGATTACACGGCGCGATGCGATACTCTTGACGAGAGTCTCGCGGACGCTGCTAATCGTAACTACATTGTTTCTTTCGTACACAGTAATTAGCACTGGTCGCGCGCACTGGGGGTTGGTTGTGTTGTGCGCAACTATCGTGATTGCATTTCTAGTATTTCAGACCAAAGTCATAGGTTTCTTTCAGGGACTGCGGCACAAGCTTGGGTCCCCTTCTGGTTGATACCAAGGGAGCGTGTCAACGAATGGCTACGCTCGATCGCCCGCACTAAACCTATAGAGAAGTTACGTAGCTGAACCCCAATACACCTAGGCGTTTGACAAAGTGTCCCAGAGAAACTCGAACACCAACGTCTGCATGAATGCTCGCTGAGTATTGTCCGCTGCTCCAGCATGCCCACCGGCAGTGTTCTCGTAGTAGTAGACAGTATGTCCAAATTCCTCAAGCCTCGCGGCCATTTTTCGAGCATGTCCTGGATGAACTCGATCGTCGCGAGTTGACGTTGTAATTAGGATTGGAGGGTAGTTCCCGTCACGGTCAACGTTTTGGTACGGCGAATAATTCTTGAGAAACTCCCAATCGTCCGGATTTTCGGGATCGCCATACTCGGCCATCCAGCTAGCCCCGGCCAAGAGCAAGTGATATCTGCTCATATCAAGAAGAGGCACTTGGCAAGCAATCGCTCCGAATAAGTCGGGCCTGCGCGTATACATGTTTCCCATCAACAGTCCGCCGTTGCTGCCGCCTTGTATGCCAAGTTGGTTTTGTCTAACGACTCCGCGATTTATCAAGTCCTCAGCAACAGCAATGAAGTCGTCATATGCTTTGTGGCGGCGTTCTCTCAACGCCGCATGGTGCCAAGCCGGCCCAAACTCCCCTCCTCCGCGAATGTTCGCAATGACATAGCTGCCACCTCGTTCCAACCACCCAACCCCAACCGTGCCGGAATACTGCGGCAGCATTGAAACTTCAAAACCACCGTACCCGTATAGCAATGTCGGTGTCGGACCATCAGCACTAGCGGGCCGGATCTCGTAGTAGGGTATGCATGTGCCGTCTTGCGATGTTGCCCAATGTTGGGACGCAGCAAACTTCGACTCATTAAAGAACGAAGGTGCTTGCTTGAGAGTTTCCAAAGTTGAACCAGACTGCCCGATTGAAACTGACGGCGGCTCAAGAAAGCTCTCTGAATGCACTACGTAAATGTCGCTGGTGTCCGAATCAAAACCATGCGCCGATTCGTTCAAAAAGCCAGATTCGCTGCCAATTCTGTCAACTCGCCAGCCGGTGTCCGTTTTGACGGCACTATATGCTCGTGTTCTCACGTTTTCGGATACATTGAGCACGACCGAATCCTTGGTTGTACTCCATCCCTCAAGCGTAGAGCTTTCGTCTGGTTCAAAGAGTATGTCCAAGTTGGTCGAGTCGGCTGTGTTTGCACAGACTTCACCAATCAAAAGGCTACCCGCCTTGTACGAATTCCAATCCGTCTTCAGGCGAAGAATCAATGCGCCCCTATGGATCATTGCATTTGCACTGCTGGGCTTGTTCACACGTTCAAGGTTGCCGTCTCGATAGACAAACAGCTCGGAGTTGTAGAAGTCCGTCCCACGCGTAATGTAGTACTCAGAATAGCCATTCCAGGGGTCAGAATGGGCACCAACCCCCACGTCTGTGCTCTCTCCACGAAAAATTTCACGCACAGTTGACAGTTGCTTTCCCCTCTCCCATACACACACCGTCATTGGATATCCGGAATCTGTCATCGATTCCGATCCAAAATCAGTACCGATCAACAGTTTGTCCCTGCCCGCCCAACTGACATTCGATTTGGCTTCAGGAACAGTGAACCCGTTCTCAAGAAAGCCCCTCTTTTCCAAATCGAACTCTCTCACTACTGCCGCGTCGCCGCCTCCTCGAGACAGATGGATCAGTGCCCTATCGTGATCGGGGCGAAGCATGGAATGCCCGCCCCAAACCCAATCTTCGTCTTCGGCTTTTGCTAAAGCATCTAGATCCAGAATGGTCTCCCACACCGGATCTTTAGTCTTGTACTCATCCAAATTCGTCCGGCGCCAGATTCCTCGCGGATGAGCTTTGTCCTGCCAAAAGTTGTAGAGATCGGTTCCGTAAGCAACAAAGCCTGGGATTCGTTCGTCGGAATCCAGTATTGCAAGAATTTTTTCTTGTTGTGCTTCGAATCTGCTCGTGGTGCAGAATTGTTCTTTAGTTTTGTGGTTTTTCTGTTCTGCCCAGTTAAGTGGCTCCTCTCCCTCCACTTCTTCCAACCACAGGTAGGGATCGTGTGTCGATGCCATAGTGTTTTCCAATTGCTTGTGATTAAGGGCTCGTACTAGGGATCCGAGTGCGAGGGCGTATACATTCCGTTGTGAAATTCATGCAATCTGCGTTAGCGCGAACAACCGTCGTTGCAGCACCACATGATGTAGAGAGACGAGAGATCTCAGCTCTCTAGGGGGGCTCGAAGAACATAGAGGTTCGGCCGCCGTCAACTACGAGGTCATGACAGTTGACATAGCTGCCCGCATCGCTCGCGAGATACAACGCCGCTTCTGCGATGTCGTTAGCAAGACCACTTCGAGGAGTCGGAGTGGCTTTAGCTAGATTGCGCTGCAACTTGGCCATCTTTCTTTCGTTCTCCTCGGTCGGCAGCGTGTTGGCGCGGGCAGAACCACCCCAGAATATGGGCGTGGCAATGGCTCCCGGCGATATAGTGTTGACTCTAATCCCCAATGGCCCCAACTCTACTCCCGCGAGGCGTGTGTAGTGAGATACTGCTGCTTTGAGAACCGAGTAGACTGCATTGCCCTGACGATATCGTAGTCCAGCAATGCTCGAATTGTTGATTATGGAACCTCCTCCATTCGCTTGCATGTGAGGAACTGCATAACGAGTTGTGAGCATGACACTCGTCAGCAATAGGCGTACTCCGTAGTCAATCTGATCCGCCGTAACGTCCAGTACTCCCCCGCTCGTGGGACCACCGGCATTATTGAAGACCACATCTAGTCGCCCGAATCGTTCAACCGTGGCTTCAACCGAGTTTCGAATGTCTTCGTCACGAGTTACGTCGCACTCAACATATAGTGCATTTGCATTTCCTAACCTCTCAGCTAGGGCATTCCCCTTCGCTGCTGAGCGGCCAGTCAGCACAACGTGCGCCCCTTCGTCCACGAAAAGTTCACACGTTGCTTCGCCAATTCCACTAGTGCCCCCGGAAATCAGAGCCACTTTACCTGCAAGTCTGCCTGTCACGTTATTTGATTCGCTACCTAAGGCAACTTGATGGTCGCTGTACCGAAGACTCGGGTTTCATTGGCTTCGTTGGTAACGGTGATATCGATTTCTACAGTCTTCTCGTCTTCGTCAATATTCGTCACGACTCCGGTAATCTTGTGTGGGTGGTCGACCAATACTGGAGCTCGAAACACCGTGTCGATCACGGTGATCTGGGCGTTAGGTGCCCAACGATGAATCATCGCTCCAAGAAATCCCTGGCTCAAGACTCCAGGCACGATCGCGCCAGGAAAGCCTTCTTTTCGCGCAATCTCATGGTCCGTAAATCTACCGGTGCCCCACCCCACGTGTCGGCCAAACCGTTTTATGTTGTCCAGACTAGTATCTGGATCAAATGCAGGTAGTGTCTCACCGAACTCAACATCTGCAATCGAATGAACGGTATCAGCCACTTGATCGCTCCCGAATCACCGTTCGAGTGTCAGCATTGGCAATATGGGTACCTCCATCATCGTAGATTTCCATCCGTGTGACGAGGAACACCATTCTTCCAGATCGTCCAGTCTTGGTGTAAATGTCGTGCAAGTGCGACTTGCCGGTTAGCTTTGCACCGTCTCGCACCGGAGCTTTCCACTCAACCTGCTTTCCAGCATCCATTCCAACGCCGTTTAGTGGCGGAAAGTCCGGTGGAAAATTGCGTCGTCCCACAAGCGTGGAAACGAACGTAGGAGGCGCTTGAAAGTCCGGATGGTCGATTTCTGTGAACTTCGGATCTGTTTCCCCTGAAGCTAGGGCATACTCACGAAAACGCTTACCGTCTATCTCAAATTCCACTTCATCGAATTCGATGTTTAAGAACCGTTCTCTCAGGTCTTCAATATCGGTATCCAATTCCCGCTCCCTATACTCGCTCCCGGCAATTCGACTATTCTATAAAAGGGACTAAGACCCTGAGTTGCACCTTGGACTGGAAGAGTTGCAATGATGCAACACCTAGTTGGTCGCATTAGAACGCCCGTTCCGCAATACGGGACTCGATTCAACCGTGGCACTGTATCGGTTCTACGATCAAAATCTAACGAGGACCATTTGCTCTATGACACAGCTTGCCCGTTAATCTTAGGTACGAACTTGAAGGCTGCTCGGGATTGGAAGCTAGGCTGGAATCGATACAAGAAACGTCCGCATTCTCTACGCGACCAAGCCGCTTCAGACTGTTAGGAAGTCTGCTCCCGTAATGGAAAGCCCTGTGTTACCATGCATGCAAGAGCAATTTCTCGACTAACACAATCTAACTGTCACGTCAAAACAAAGGAAACGCAATATGAGAGATTCCTGTATTCAGCTAGGTCGCCTATTCGCCCTCTCATTGTTGATTGTGTGCGTCCACGGTGACGCAGAGAGTGTCACCGACACAGGTACGGACCAAGTAAACAAGGCTTCCTATGAAATCCCCTACGAGCCACAAATCCTTCAATATGGTCTCGAAAACCTCAACTACCTCAAACGTGCAATACCAGACTTGCACTCAACTGTAATTTCAACTGAATGGGAAACTATGGATGGGTTAGAACAGCTTAAAGTTGTCGCAAATCATACGTTAGTTAGTCTAGGTGCATCACGCGAAGATCTTGATGATTACATTGGTCGTATAGATGACTATGAGTCGAGTGTTCCACAATCGAAAAAAGAGAATTTGTATGGAACATTTGCATCTTTTTCAGAAACGCTACTGCGTGAAATTATGTATTTTGAACTTGATACAGATGGTATAGAAGTTCTTATTGATGCTTATTCAATAATTTGGGAAGATTCACCACCAGACCGACTCTCTACATTTGAAGAATGTCTTTATGAGTCTTCCAATCATATGAAATCCAACCTAGTCAACATTTTTGAACAATGGTTAGAAAATATGGAAGAAATTCCAATAAATGCAGACCTCCTTGTTCCTCATGTTAGGTTACGGGGTAATACGATATCAGAGCTCAACGATAATAGGTTAGATTCATTAAAAATCCGTGAGAAATGTGATCAAGATTCTGTAGAGGGAGAAGACTGAATCAGCAATTCAATTGACGCAAACAATCTCTATTGCATGAAGGAATGAAGCATATCAATGTAGTGAGTTGCATTGCTGCACGATTGTTGGTTTATCGAATACTTCTTGGTGTCCTCTCAAATACACGGTACATCGTATGGCTCATTGGTACAACACTTCTAGTAGAGAATTGACCATCATCGCAGAGGACGAGGCTGATATCTATGAGTGAAGACATCGTCGATGTGCTGATTGTTGGTGCGGGCGCATCAGGCGCAGCTGTAGCCTGGAGTCTTGCCGACACGAAGATGCGCATAGTCTGCCTGGAGCAAGGCGGATGGACGAATCCATCTGACTATCCAAGTACCGGTGTGGACTGGGAAAACCGACATTGGGGTTCCTTCGGGATTAACCCCAATCATCGCGGGAGGGAAACAGACTACCCGATAAATGGCACGAACTCTCCTATCGCGGTCGCGAATTTCAATGCCGTTGGCGGCAGCACAATCTTGTACGCCGGACACTTTCCTCGGTTTCATCCATCGGATTTTCGCGTGAAGAGTCTTGACGGCGTAGCTGACGATTGGCCTATTGACTACGATACGTTGGAGCCGTTCTACGACGAAAACGACCGAATGATGGGAGTTTCTGGATTGGAAGGCGATCCCGCATATCCTCCAAAACCACAACTCATGCCACCGCTTCCCCTTGGGGAATCGGGTCAGACGCTTGCAAAGGGATTCAATTCCCTTGGCTGGCACTGGTGGCCTTCAGACACAGCAATTGCCACAGAAGACTACGACGGTCGAGGTAAATGCATCAATCTTGGTGGTTGCTATACAGGTTGTGCACAAGGTGCGAAAGCTTCATCGGACATTACCTACTGGCCACATGCAATTCGAGCAGGAGTTGAATTAAGAACCCATTGTCGTGTTCGTGAAATCACGGTAAACGACAATGACTTTGCCACTGGCGTGACCTACTTCGACGAAAATGGCGTGGAGAGGCACCAAAGAGCCGAAGTCGTTATTCTCGCTTGCAATGGTGTGGGAACTCCACGACTATTGCTAAACTCGACATCCCCACGATTCCCAAACGGATTGGCGAATCGAAGTGGATTGGTAGGCAAGAACTTCATGTTCCATCCGTACGCGCTAATAGTGGGCGTCTTTCCCGACGAACTGGACGGCTACAAAGGACCGGGGGTGTGCATATGGAGCCAAGAGTTCTACGAAACTGATGAATCACGAGGCTATCTGAGGGGATTCACATTTGAGTGCGCTCGTGGACGCGGCGTAGTAGGTACAGCTTTGACGGGATTGGGATATGGTCACATCCCATGGGGAAGTGGCCATCATGCGGCTTATCGCAAGCTCCACAATCGAATCGCTGGAATGTCAGCGATATGCGAAGACTTTCCGGAAGAGCACAACACTGTAACTCTCGACCCTGATTTAAAGGACTCCAATGGAATCCCGTGTCCAAAGATCGACTACACCGTAAGCGAAAATTCGGAGAAGATGCTGCAATTCGCTATTGAACGAGCAACTGAGGTTCTTAAGGCATCCGGAGCAACCGACATTCTGACGGAGTGCCCGATCGCGCACGGCGGCTGGCACCTGATGGGCACGACTCGAATGGGCACGGATCCGGAACGGTCCGTCGTCAACGAATGGGGACGGTGCCACGACGTCAGGAACATGTTTGTCGTCGATGGAAGCATTTTCGTTACAAGCGCAGGGGTCAATCCCACGCGAACTATCCAGGCGCTAGCGTTGTATGTGGCAGACTCTATGAAAAAAAGACTGGCAAATCTGTTTGACTAGAAAGATGTCCGATTCGCAACAACTCATAGCCACGGAATCGTTGACGGACAGTCACTGCCTGGTGCTGAATTCGCTTCTCGACACAATGATTCCACCCGACAGCCCTCTATCGATTCCGGGTGCTGGTGATCCAGTGATAGTGGAACGAATCGTCAAGTCGATTCGAGTGGGTTCCTTGCAACAAATTGCTGAAGGCTTGAATGAGGTCGAGGCGCTGACTCATGCAGCAAGCGGACGTAAATTCGTGGAGTGCGATCAGGCAGAACGTGAAGAGTGCTTCCACGCGCATAAATTAGCACAACGGGATTTTGTAAGGACTCTAGGATCTATCGCAATCCATTGCTACTACACCGATCCTCGCGTAATGGAATCTCTTGAAATGGAACCGCGTCCACCGTTCCCAAAGGGGTTCAAAGTGGAACAGGGAGACTGGTCACTGCTCGATCCGGTTCGAGAGAGACCCAAAATCTACCGCAAGACATCGTAAGCCAAGAAGCTCCTCCGCCACAGCCTAGTACCGTCAACACTCCACTTGTTGGCCATTGCTGCGTGTAATCTGCTCTGCTTTACTCGTTGCGGCAATTGAATATCGCATCGAAATGCACCTGGACAATGCGGGTATGTATTGCACAGGTTCAAACTCCAACAAGCCGCTAACACCACAATTCAACGCAGACACCGGAAAAACCGTGTTCTGCGCAAATTGTTGTGTAGATTCAATTCATAACACTATACGGCTTTACTGCTGATTTCGATTGCAGGACCGACTGCAAATCAACTCCTATAACTTTCTCTAATATTGTGAACAGATACCTATTATGCATTTATTAAATAATAATAAATGATATAATGTATTACAAATTGTCTTATCTCAAAAGGAGAAAATCAACAATGAGTGAAAAGAAACTACCGCGCAAGATCGAAAGTCAACTCCGTGAGTTGGAAGATAGCTGGGCATCAAGTATCGGCGACCTGCACGATTTGCCAGGCCGGTATCGCCAAAACATATACAACCACTGCTTCGCACCAGGAAACCGGGACGGTCGTGGCATTTCTGTTCGTGCGCTAAGGCACATAGAAACCGCACTACGTCACACACGGTCAGCGCTAAAGGTTGTGCTTGAAAACAACCGAGATCCATTCACAATTAAATGTGCCCGAAAGTTCTTGAAGCGACTTGCGCACGACAGCTGTTTTGAACAAAGCGCGAGAGGCGGCCGACGTTTCTATTGCAGACTGCTGGAGGACGGCAGGCGACGAAGAGAGAACACGCTCCACTTTCAACTCCAAACCTACTACATCGGTCAACGATTGAGTGTCTCACGAGTACGAAGCAAATCTGAACTCAAGAAAATCGGGCGGATTCTTCAGTGTTGCGTTGCTGGCGGTTATCACGCGAGTCGCTACTGGAACTCCTGCATCGAAGGGAATTCGGAACTGTGGAGTATTAGTGAGTACGGCCAGCTAGTTGCTCTGATGGAGATTGACTCCTGCAGTTCGCCTAGGGGAATCGACGACTTTCGTAGCCGAAAAGTAACAATCCTTGATGAATTTGAAGCTGACGACGGCTTCGTCTTTTCCTACAACGAAGTGGTTGAGCTACGACGGCAGCTTCGCATTGACGAGGATGTTCATGACGTTGTAGTAACTGCTGGAGCATTCGACGAATTTATTGAGGGCACACTAGACATTCGCTCTCCTACACACAGAATCGATTTTCAAAACAAGACATTCGACGTGTGGGCAGGACCCAATGTGCTCATACTTCGTCAAGCCAAAGAGTGTACGGTTAGCTCGATCTCAAATTCAAGCGATGATCTGCTGGCAGTACCAGACAGTGCGGTCTGGCTACGTTTTCAACGTCGAAGGAATGAAGATTGGTTGGAAAGCGAATCGTTCGACTGGGACACGACTTCAAACAGCGATTGGTACTTCCATTCGCTGGGTGAGTTGTTCTTCACCTATCCGCATTTAATTGAAGCCTGCAAAGCACATTCGGACTAGACTTTAGACAACCCCCTCAGCGACTATCGAGGCTTCCTAGTCTGCTGAAACGTCGATTCCATAAGAGCGTTGGATCTAATTCCGACAAGAGAACAGGCGCTCAACGTGCATTTGGCAAACACCTTTGATCAATGGAGTTGGTGATGTACAACAGTAGAGCCAGTTCGCCTTGATTAGTTTCGAAGCATGACCAATCTAGCAGAGAAGAAAGTGATTTGTGGGGTTGAGGTGAGTTTGATTGTGCAGCTCGAAAGAGGAAAGTTCATTCCCGTGATATCCTCCTGTCGAGCAGATCAAACAATTCGCCTGAGATCTGTCTGGGCAGGCTTGTTTACTCGGAGAAGTTCGTGCCTCATGCCATAAACAACGCCCACCAGCTAGTAAGAAATAATGCCTTTCTTTGCGTTCTCTGCATCTTCATCTGACAGGAACCGTTTGGCAAGTTCTAACTCTTCGTCGGACAGGTGGTTGTGCAAACTATCATAGACCCAGAGCGCTAACGCTGCCCTAGATTTGATCTCATCGGTTGGTAACTTGTCGATTGCACTAAGCAATCCTTGAGGATCTGAACCTGCCCACTGCGGCAGTAATTCCTTGAGATAGTACGTCCTATTCGATTCAGGAAGCGTTTGTGCTAGCTCGAGTGCCTTTTGCGTTTCGCCTTCTCGTATATACCCTGCGCCAACTATCGCGTATGAAGCCGCTTGTGTTCGGCCTTTGCGCACGCGAGGAAGGAATTGGACGGCCTTGTCAAAATCGAACCTAGCGAGGGCGCTAATAACCGTTACTTCCAATCCCTGCGATCCTTCGTCGATGGGTTGTTCAAGCGCTGTCTCAAAAGCAAATAGCGGATCTTCGTCGGCGACGCGGAAAAGGGTGTTGGACAACAACTGCGGTCGCAAGTGCTCTATGCTCGGTTCACCCAAAATCCATGCAAGTGCAGATTTGGGATCCCTCGTTGACCAGATTGACGCAAGCAAATTGGCAGCGCTGGTCTTCGGTATGCCATCTTCTAAGCTAGCAACTAATTCAGCAGCTTTAGTGGGATCACGATGTGCGATGGCAGATGTCGCCGAAGTGACTGCTGAACGCTGGAGATGATCCGACAATTGATCGAGGTTGGCGAGAACATCGAATGGCGACTGACGCGCCCATGCGTTGGTCACAGATTGCTCAAGCTGGCGACGCAATCCACTCTTGTCGATTTGAGCTACTGCCGCGAGTGCTGCTGTTGGGTCCGTTCCAGCCCAAATTGCTACGACGCTTGAAACAAATGTGTTAGAGCCGGCGGTGTCAAACTTAAGCGAATATTCAAATGCACCTTCTGGATCGGCCTGAGCCACATTGGTGAGGACCGAATTCAACACGGTAGTTCTAGCTTGCGTGCTAGTTATCGACTCCGACACTTGATTAAGAACATCCAAGCCACTCTTATTTACCCATGCGTTTGCAATATCGACAAGCGTCCACAATTGTTGAAAGTCATTTTGAAGTTCATCGACAAGCTCATACCATGCATCTCGTGGATCAAGGGTGGAATCGCTCACCTTCTCCAGCACGATCAAGTTGATCGCATACTGTTCATTGCCAAGTCGTCGCGCAATTTCTCGACGTTTAGCTACAGAAAGATCACTTCTTTCTGCCAAAATGCTGGACATTGCCGAGAATTTCCTATTCTCATCCATCGAACTTGCATGCGACACGGCCTCTTCTAGGTTAGATCGGGACCATTCGCCAAAAATTGAAACTATAAATTCTTCGGTGTATTGAGCATTGAGTCCATCAAGTCGTGACAAAGCACTTCGTGGGCTTAATTGGGCCATTCTTTGAAAAATTACGGACTGCACCTGTGCTCGAGATGAGAGTTTGATGTTCTTCGATTCTTCAAGTAGATCGAGAGTTTGCTGCTCGTTAGCGTGGGACAACATGCCACGTAGTGCAATACTTCTGTCGAATGGACTCTTATATTCACTAAGTTCATCAAGAGAGTGGATATTAGCGGTAGTGACCATGGATCGAGTTAGCAAGGCATCACGTTCCCGGCCATCCTCTGTTGTGCCATTCTGAACTGACCGGGTTGGTTCTGGCGGTTTTAGGTTGGTGGATGTATCTGCTAGATTGCCTTTACCGCTGGGCTTAGGCAGCACGAGGAAAACTGCGCTAGCGAAACATGCTCCAACAATGACCGATATGGTCACAAGCAGAACAGTGTTCAAATTGCGGCCTCTAGTCGATTTCATATGATTCAGTAGCACTCAGCATTGATTCCATGGTATGTACCGTCGCTCGAACGGTCAATCAATCTACGTTTCACTATTCCCAAGTAGTGGCACGTGTCGCTACGATATTCGCAAAAGTCACCTCCTATTGGCTAGGAGATTACAGCGTGGCTTAGCTAACGAGCTGTGTAGCCACCATCAACCGGAATGACAGCACCGTTAATGAAGCTGGCATCAGCGCTCGCCAAGAACGCTGCGACGCCAGCGATTTCTTCTGCTGTTCCCATGCGCCCCATCGGATGCAATCGCTCATGAATTTCTCTTAGCGTGTCATTTTGCTGAATGATCGAAGTCATGGGCGTCGCGATATATCCTGGCGCGATGGCATTGACCCTTACTTTCTGTTTGGCATACATCACTGCAAATTGCTTGGTTAGACCGACAACACCGTGCTTCGCCGCAACATAGCTACTAATTCCTTCATTCAATTCCGGTGTTCTGGGAGTCTCGTGATCTTCTACTGGCAACAGCGCAACTAGACCAGCTATCGAGGCAGTGTTCACGATGGAGCCTCCGCCACGGCTTGCCAGGTAATGTGCACCATGACTCAACCCGTAAAACACACCAGAAAGGTTGACAGAGGTTGTTGATTTCCAGGACTGCCCGCCGATTCCTGCGTTGTTGAAAAGTGTGTTCAATCCGCCGAATTGGTCTTCGACAAAGCTGAATGACTCTTTGACCGCGTCTTCGTCGGTTACATCCAATTTCAGCGGTACAGCTTTGCCCTGCTTCGCAACGATTTCGGCGGCGGCGGAAGCTGCCCCCTCATAGTCGCGGTCTGCACAGACTACTGACGCACCTTCGTGTGCAAGGCGCACGGCGGTGGCGCGACCGATTCCGCTGGCGGCACCAGTGATCAGTGCAACATGGTCGACGAAACGACGCATTGTCAGGCTTTCTTGGACATACCCGCGACAGGCCGGTCCTTTGGAGCACTGTCATAAGCTCCCCGGAAATCTCTAAATGGACCGTCTCTCCACTCCAACGCTGCTTTCAGTCCTTCGTCTCTGACTCGACGCCCCCACTCTGCTGACGCAGCTCGTTGTGCACTGAGTGCCTGAATCTCAGTTCCAGAATGCAGTGCTTCACGGATTCCTTGAGTTTCATATTGACGATTTACGGCCCGTTTCGAATACATGAGCATTTCGTTGTCGATGTGAGACATTCGTTCGGCAAATTTGACGACGAAATCATCGAGCTCGTCTTTTGGCCGGGCGTAGTTGGCCCAACCCAAGCGCCACATCTCGGTGCCAGAGAACGAGTCGCCAACATAGGCAAACTCGCGCGCTTTGGCCGGTGGCAGAAACCAAGGAGCCCACATCATGTCCATGGTGGTCATGGCACGAACAGGTGGGTAACCAATGGATGCATCCTCCGCGACGATGCGAAAATCGCAAACGGAAGCAAGCTCGGTCCCACCCGCCAAGCAATGCCCGTGGATCTGACAGACCACGGGTTTCGCCAGCTCCCAAATCGTCCAGTTGGTCATTACGACGTGTCGAGCCCATTGCGTTGCCCCGGGATGGGTGCTTCCCGTATACGGTAGCTTTGATCGCTTATCAACGTACTCGTCACCGGAAGCGGCTCTCGACGGAGAAAGGTCATAGCCGGCTGAAAAGGACCTGCCAGCGCCCTTGAGAATGATCACTCCAACGTCGCTGTTGGCCTCGGCATCTCGCATGGCTTCCATGAGTTCGCCTCGAAGGTTGTTGCTGAGAGCGTTCAGTTTCTCCGGGCGATTCAATGTGATCGTAGCCAGGCGGCCTTCACTTTCGTACAAAACGTCTGAATATGGCACAGCGGCCTCCTTCAATTTCGGCAACTTCCATGATAGCCACACAAAGAACTAGCGACATACAATCGGCAGATGCACGATCAATTCGAAAAAAGTTGAACTCTGACCAAATCAAGACCTATCGTTCGCAGGGGTTTCTAGTTCTCGAAAATCTAATCGAGCAAGATTGTCTTGAACGATTGAATCAACGATTTGTGGAGTTTGCCAACGCAAGCCGCAAGTTGGTGTCCGGCATGAAGCTAATGAAGGATGTGATGGTTGCCAAAGGTGCTGTACAACCTGAATCGAACCTTCATGGAATCAACAAGCTACTCAACTTTGAAAACGATGAGATTCTTATGTCGTACGTTCGTCATCCGGACTTGGTGGCTGCGGTCGAAGCATTGATCGGGACTGATCTCTGTTCAATCGTCACAAACGTATTCAACAAGCCTCCAAATGTGGACGGACGTCACCCGCTGCATCAAGACTTGCGTTATTTCAGGATACGCCCGCCCGAGAAGATAGTCGCTGTGTGGACGGCGATCACGCCAACAAATCGAGAGAATGGCTGCCTTGCCGTGATTCCCGGTTCCCACAAAGTCGGGTTGATGAACCACACAACGCCCGACTGGGAATTTGTCAACTACAAGTTTTATGGGATCGAAGAGGATCTCACTCAGAATCGAGTCCACATTGAAATGGAGCCTGGTGACACGATCCTATTTCACCCGTTGCTGGTCCACGGATCCGGACATAATCGAACAAACGATTTCCGCCGCTCGATATCCGCACACTATGCGAGTTCAGATTGCGAGTCACCGCCTCCTGACTGGCGAGACAATCAGTTTGTCCGTCCCCTTTCCTAGCTGAACTCGGGTGCAACTTCCTCCATAAACAGTTGTGCGGGTTCTCGAGTGTCTTTTCCGAAGAACTCGATCATGAGCATTGTGCAACCCAATTCAACATGCTTTTGAATGCGTTCGATGCACTGATCCGGAGTGCCTGTAATGGCCATCTCGCCCAAGGGATCACCAAGGTGGCCGCCAAATATCTGTGCGGCGCGCTGCGACATTGGCCCGGCATCCTTTTCCGTTCGAGCAATGGTTACCAAACACTGCTGGCTAATCGTTATGTCGGAGAAGTCACGATCTACTGAATCACAGTGTCGTTTCAAAACGTCGACCTTGTGAGCTAGATTCGCTTGGTGACCTGCCAAGTTGTTCCACATGTCAGCCTGTTCAGCAACAATGCGCAATGTGACCGTTTCTCCAGCTCCACCAATGAGTATTGGAATGTCGCGCGGTGGCTTAGGTTGGCAGACAACTTGGTCCGCACTTACGAATTTTCCCGAGTATGTCGTCTCTTCCTCGGGGCTCCACATTCGTCTAAGAAGCTGAACAGTCTCGTCAAGCTGCTGCAGCCGCTCCCGAGTTGACAGGAACGGCATACCAAAGTCGGTGAACTCTCTAGGCATCCACCCACCTCCGAGACCGGCAATGACTCGTCCGCCAGCAATATTGTCGATCGAAGCTATGGTCTTACCTAAATGCGCAGGATTGCGCATACCCACTGGAGTGACAAGTGTTCCCAATTCAACACGCTCGGTGATTGCTGCAAGCGCTGCAAGTGTCGACCAAGCTTCAAAAATTGGGAGTTGCGGAGATTGTGGTCCGTAAAGGTGATCACAGAGCCACAGCGAATCAAATCCCATGTCTTCGAATGCACGTGCCGCTTCCGATGTGGCAATCCATGGTCGCTTGATTTGAGGAACAGTTACTCCAAAGTGAACATTTGCTGCCATTGCACTGCTATTCCGACGAGTTTTCTCGATTGTAGCGACTAGACGACTACTCCACAGGTAACGAAAAGAAGTGTTGTTTAATAGAACTCACCATTGGTGATGATCGGGTAGCGTCCTATGGCCGAATCGACGGACCAAAAGCAACGGATTAGGTCTCTGATTGCAATTGCCTCGATATCTCTGCTGGTCGGCATTGGAATTGGCATAGCGACGTCGTTGTTTTTTCGCAACAACGGAACCGAATTCAGTGAGCAACTCGAAGTGCCGACGTATAGCGGTGATAACGAGCAGGAACAAGCTTCGTCAACACCTACAACGGCACCAATTGGCAAACAACCTAGCACCCTTAAAGACTTCACGGATTTGTCGAAGTTCAAGAGCAATCTTGCGAGGAGTGCGGCGCTGTACCAGTTTCTGGCAGCTGCAAACGCCGATCAATTGCGCGAGTATTTGAAACAAGCTAATGCAATATCAGAAGGACCAATTAGAGAGTCAATAGAGAATGCGATCATGCAGCACTTGGGCGCAAATGATCCAACTCTTGCACTGGACATTGCAGACGAGTTTGGCGACGATCGTAGAGAGAAGCTTGTTACCTGGATTTTCCAGGATTGGTCAATGATTGCCTTGGACAATGCGATTGAGCATGCAGCAAGTCTCGACGAGCATTTTCAATGGCATGCCATTACCGGCATCCTTCTATCCAAACAATCCTCTTCCATAGACGAGCTGCGAACGCTTGCTCAAAGGGCCGGAAATGAAGACGCTGCCATTACATTCATAGCCTATTCCAAGAGCAACACATATCAAGATGATCCAGAGTCTGCGTGGAACAACTACGTAGCCGAAGTCAAAACCCAGTCCAAACAACCAAGTGACGCATATTTGGGACTACTGATCAATGTGGCAAAAGCGTGGATCCAAAAAGACGGAGTGGGAGTGTTAACCCGAATCAGTGAGACGTTAGAAAATCCGGAGGTAGAGCGATCTCTGTTCTTGGGATTGTTCTCTAGGTTCCATGGATCACACCCTCAGCTCGCACTGGACGTAATCTTGAATTCTCCCCACGGCGTGACTCGACATATGGCACGAAATGTTGTCGAGGATTGGGCAAAGTCCGAACCGAGAGCAGCTTTGGATGCAGCACTGGACGTGGATTCTCCTAGCTTGAGAAGCAAATTGCTCGACCATGCTCTCACGGGGTGGGCAAGCTCGTCTCCGAGCGATCTCCTAAACGAGACTCCAAGCCTTCCTGAAAGTATTCGCGGGCTGAGCTTGGAGAAAGCGCTCATCTCTTTGGCCCGATCAGAGCCACAAACTGTGATCGCATACTTGGACCAGATTTCCACCCAGAGGAGCAAGAACGCGGTTACTGAAGCCATCGCCATAGGTTGGGCGAAGCAGGAACTCGCAGCGGCGCTTGGATGGATACGCTCAGAAAGCCATACAAGCAAAATCCAGTCTAAATTATTGAAATCTGTGTTTCGGGAACTTGCCAACAATAATCCTAGGCATGCATTTCAAGCTGCTGTTGGGCAACCGCTTGACGAGTCACTAGTCGGATTGGAGGTCGAAGTCCTAAACTGGGTGTCCTATAACGATCCAGATTTAGCCATAGCGCTGCTAAAGGAAGTTGATCGAAACGAAGAGACAAAGACCGAAGCATTCAGCTCACTCATTAGGACTCTAGCTTTTACAAACAATCCAAGGAGCTCAATTGAGGTCGCGCTCGAATTCGCCCAAACGGGTACCTACGTCATCAACTATCAGTCCATTTTTTCAATGGTCGCCAATTCCGACCCAGAACTGCTTCTCGAAACATTCGATCAGTTGCCATCTGGTGAATTGAAGTCTCACATTGCGAACCAACTTCTGAAAAGCGTGAATTTGGAGGAGAACCTCTCTAAGGAGCAAATCGAACGGTTAAAGGGGTTTGAATCTGAAGATCCACAGTTCCCCACACACATGTCCGACCGGCTCAGAGAAGCCTTTGAAAAGGTAAATGAGATAATTGAAGAAGAAACTGAGTAGATTGCGTTCCTAAGGGATCGAACAGGGGAGCGATCTTCCAGCCCTCACGCTAGCGACGGTGAACACACTGTTCCTTGAGGTTGCAGCCAAAAATCTCGTTGCTGCTCACGTGAGTACAACTCAACCAGTTAATGCAATTAGTGGGAGCAACGTAATGAAAATTGGTATCTACGGTGGCAACGTCCGACGCGGAGCTCCGCTAACTAGCCTGATCGACGACATAGTCGCCATGGAAGATCGTGGATTCGCTAGCTACTGGATGCCGCAGGCGGGATCGTTTGACGTTCTTACCATGATCGGCGTTGCAGGCCAACACACTTCACGGATTGAGCTTGGCACAGCAATTGTCCCTAGCTATCCTCGTCACCCCAACGCTCTTGCCGAACAAGCGGCTACAGCAAATGCCCTCTGTGGCGGCAGACTGGTGCTTGGTGTGGGACCGTCCCATGCGCCTGCAATTGAACGTCTGGGCTTGGCTTACGATCGACCAGCTCTACACATGCGTGAGTACGTTTCGGTTCTGCGCTCCCTCGGCGAGACAGGCAGAGTAGATTTTTCGGGCGATATCTATCATATCCAAACAGGATTTGCCTGCCCTGACGCTCAACCGTTTCCGATTGTCATCTCGGCACTGGCACCCCTGATGCTGAAAGTGGCAGGTGAAGTCGCAGATGGCACGGTTACTTGGATGGTCGGACGCAAGACCATCCGCGAGCACACAGTGCCCCGCATTACACGTGCAGCTCGCGACTCTGGAAGAGACGAACCCCGCGTGATAGTTGGCGTTCCCGTCTGCTGCCATGACGACAAGGATCAAGCCATTGCGCGCTCGATACAGATATTCCAACACTACACTCAACTGCCAAATTACCGACGACAGCTTGACTCAGAAGGACTCGATCAGGCAGGCGAGATTGCGGTTGTGGGCAACGAGCAGGAAATAGCGGAAGGTTTGCAGGAATTTTTTAATGCTGGTGCCACGGAAGTCATCGCAAGCGTTTATCCGGCAGGTGACAGTGGACGAGCATCGTTTGAAAGGACCTTTAGCTGTCTGGCTGATCTAGCTGCAAACTAGATCTTCGACAGTCCTAACGTACGCGGAATATGTGCTCGATTGCGAAGTAGGTGTATTGCTATTGCACCTTTAGCATCAAACTGACCTGCCTTCTTAATCTCGCACTTAGTATTGGTTATTCGAGGCTTCTCATGCTGTAGATGTCATAAACCTGCAACAAAATTTTGATAGTCATAACAACTCGCAAAGTCTGACCTTTCCAAGGATCTGAGGGACACCCAATGGACTTGCTAACAATCTACATGATTGTTGGGTTTTTGCTAGCTGCCTATTCAGTTGTCGCCAACGATTCAATTCAAACCCTAGGCACCTTTCTCGCATCCAATTCCCATCGGCCTTGGTGGCTTCTTTGGATTTTTGCCTCTTCAATCCTTCTAGCCGTAATTGCTTACAGTTGGTTCGCCAATGGCGGTGATCCCGCGTATGGACGACTGGAGAACTTCCCAGTCCCTATCGGTGGAGTTTCATGGTTGCACGTCATTCCACCCCTAGCGTTGTTGGTTCTCACGCGGATGGGCGTGCCGGTCAGCACGACTTTCCTAATTCTCACCGTATTCGCAGTTACCGGCGGAGAGACCAGCAACCTTTACAAGATGCTGACAAAGTCTGGGCTTGGCTATCTCGTTGCGTTCGTTTCGACACTTGTGCTTTTTTCCTTCGTGTTTCATCGTCTAACCAAGTACTTTCACAAGACGAGCAACCAACAAAGACCAAAGTATTGGGTCGTGCTGCAATGGCTGTCCACTGGATTTCTGTGGAGCCAATGGCTCATTCAAGACTTGGCGAATATTTTCGTCTATCTGCCACGCGAGCTTTCTCTTGGCTGGCTTGTTTTTGGTTTGGTGGTTTTGGTTGCCATGCAAGGCTACATCTTCTATACGTTTGGGGGAAAGATCCAGAAGATCGTGACCTCCAAGACCGATACCACCGACATACGGGCGGCGACCATCATTGATTTCATCTACGGGATCATTCTCCTTATATTCAAGGAGTGGAGCAGCATGCCGATGAGCACTACGTGGGTCTTTCTAGGTGTACTTGCCGGACGGGAGATTGCACTGTCTCGCTACCTGGTCGACGTGTCCTTCCACGAGACAATCAAGAAGATTGTTTCAGATGCGTTGAAAGCCTTTTCAGGTCTCGTCGTTAGCGTAGTCCTGGCATTTGGTCTGCCGTGGCTGTTCCAAAGGTTCTTCGTATAGTCGAATCTCTACGAGGAACTGAAGAAGTTGCGTGGATTGTCCACGAAGAGTTTCTCAAGCTGACGATCGGTGACGCCTAGTTCCTTCAAGTCCGGAATGACATGGCGATGGATGTAGAGGAACTGGTCCATGTTGGATCTGGTGAATTCGTGCTCCTGGGGAATCGTGCCGTCCGGCCGCTCCTTGTGTAGATGCAGGCAAATGCAATCGTGCGAAGGGCAAAGTCGGTCCTCATAGCCCATTTCGATCAATCGATTTAAAGTCACAGTTCTCATGTAGGGGCTTACCAGCCGCCCTGGATAGCGGTCTAGACCCAAATAGCATCCTTGGTCCAAGATCCATTGCAGATACTCTGTGTCGGTGGTGTCGTTGGAATGGTCGATCTTCACGCGTGTGAGATCGACGCCCTCCTCCCGAAAAATTGCAATTTGACGCCGGGCGACTTGGTTCGTTGGATGCGAGTGAACCATTATTGGAAGGCCGGTCTCGTTATGGGCTCGTGAAACCGCACGAGCCATCACCTCGAGCTCCGGCGTGACCCCTTCATAGTCGGCAGCACACTTAAGAATTCCAGCTTTGACATCCGTGCCTCTAAAGCCCTCCTCAACATCGCGCACAAACTCCCGTGCCATTTGGTTCGCGGATACACCGCGGAGAAAACCGGGTACGCTGAGCCACCATCCAGTAGTGTTTACGATGTTTACGCCCGAACCTTCCGACACCGCGCGCAAGAATTCGGGCTCCTTTCCCAAGTCATGCGTGGTGGCATCCACCATAGTGTCGATACCATGAGATTTCGCGCGCTGGAGTGCTTCTATCGCCCGTTGTGTACGGTCTTCAGGTCCGAACAAATCAGGAAATGATTGAAAGATGCCTGGTCCACCGACGAGCACATGCTCATGCATGAGCGTGAAACCTAGGTCATCGGCGTCTATGGGACCAGTAACAGTATTTACCGTGGCCATGGGTTTCTCCTCTATTCCTCTACTGTGCTTGCGTCATTTGTATCGTGGCAGGCCACGTACGATGATCAAAAACCGTATTTCAAGCTCTAGTGCCAAAATTGGCTACAACATCCTCAAATGGTACCAATCGACACTGAAATGGTGCGATCATGGGTGTGTTACGGATTGCCGTGGTGTTCAGTTGTGGAGCAGTGTCTACTATGCGCCTGCTTCCTCCATGAGAAATAGACCCAGAGCGGTAGTGAGAATCGCAATCCCTTGCTTGAGTTCCGGCGCGCAAAAATCAGTTGCACCTGTAGTCAGATCCAAGAGGAACAGTCAATTGACATGCAAGCGCAACTTTTCCGCGAGTCCCTGTGTCCAACGTTGCTCTTTGCTCTATGCAGCGAGAGAGCAATGATTGCTATTTATTCCATGGCATTGTAAGAGGAGCGTGCAAAGTGGCCTACGATCCAAAATACCCGCGAGCACATTACGATCGCGTTGGAATTGACGAGTGGACGCGGTTGACACGCTCCCGTCACGGCGAACTCAACTTTCTCGTGCACATGGATGTAATGCGGCGACACATTAAGGACAGCATGAATGTGCTGGAAATTGGCGCTGGTGCAGGCATTTACACCAAAGAACTCGTCCAGATGTGCAGGCGTTTAGTTGTTGCAGATATTTCCAAAGTGCAACTGGATGCGAATCAAGAGAAAATGCGTGAGCTAGGCTTGTTGAATCTTGTTGGAGAATATCGGCAACTAGACCTTGTGGACTTGAGCCCGCTCGCAGCCGAATCGTTCGATGCAATTGTCTGCGTAGGTGGAACCCTAAGCTACCTACTGGATAAGGCCTCAGTCGGAGTCCAGCAAATGCTGCGCACAGTGAAGCCTAGAGGTATCGTAATTCTGGGAGTCATGTCGCTCATCAATTCAGTGGTACGGCTAATGCACTTGGTCCCACCAACAAAGGAGATTCGCGGATTGGCCAACACAAGATGGCTCCTTGAGACTGGTCTACAGGATAAGGAGCACAATCCCGAGACGGAGCATTATTGCCACATGATGACAAGTGCGGATATCGACGAGCTCTTGGATTTGGATGTTGTTGAAATAGTCGAGAGGCGAGCTGCCGGTCTACTAGGGATGGCTGGCGAGGAATCACTCAATGCTGTAAGAGCTGACACCGACCTTTGGAATCTCATAGTAGAAAGGGATCTGGAATGGTCAAAACTTCCTAGCGCGTTGGATCTTGGAGACAACATCCTCTACGTAGTCCGAAGACGCTAGCTAAGCTTTTTGGATGAGTCTACATAGCTCAACAGAGACGAATCTCGGAATCGAAATCCAAAACATTGGCATTCAGTAAGGGATTATCAGATCTTCTTGGTGTTGTATACGCTAATGTTGACGCTGATTCGAATGGCTCATTTGTAGTTAAGTGTTGAAAACGAGGTAAATCGGCTCAATCTTTGTTCCAAGTGATTGATTTGCATGGCTAAGTTGTCTGTGGACAAACAAACATTTTCCTCTATGCTGGACTCTCTATGTGGTATGTCCTGTGAAGATCTGGATGAGCAGGAGGACCATGCCCGTTGGTGGCACGGCAGTCGTAAAGTAATGGAAGCTCTCCAGAATCTCGACCGATGGATGACCGAAACCAGAGGGCTCAAAAGTCCGCTCTCAGCGAGTGCGAGCTCTTGAACCCTTCAAATGGAGAAGATTTCAACACTTAACTACAAATGAGCCGATATCTAAGCTGGATTCAAGCCGTTCGGAAGCCCTCACTCAGCGAATGTGAGGTCTTGAGTCCCTCCAAGACAGAGGATTTCAACACTTAAATACAAATGAGCGATTTAGGATGGAGTTGACTTTTGCATCAGCTGGACCAAGTTTCCTTCTGGATCCTCGATCATGGAGAATACAACACTCTGGCTTCCAGCTCCAGCAACTGCTGTTTCAGAGGTAAGCCACCGCCGTATCCGACGAGTTTGCCACTCTGTCCGATGACTCGATGACAGGGAATGACGACTGGCAAGGGATTATGATGGTTGGCTTGACCGATCGCTCGAACCGCATTGGGACGTTTTATTCGCACTGCTATATCTTTGTAAGTCCTAGTTTCACCATACGGGATGCTTCGTAGCGCTTGCCAAACCTGCTTTTGGAAGGCAGTACCGCTGTCGTTGAGATCAATACTTATCGACCAATCTCGCAGATCCCCTCGCAAATAGGCAGTTAATTCTTCCTCTGTCTGATCCAAGATTTTTGCACTTTCATGATTGTTGGAATCGTCGAGCGAATCGTCAGCTGCACCAAGAATGATTTGTTGCAAACCTTGAGGAGATGCCACTAGAGTAAGTGTCCCAATTTCAGTTTGGAGGATTCTGGATTTCATATCGCCGTTTGGGTCAACTACTTTTACTTCTATTGTCATGATAGACTTCTTTACTAAGGTTGGGGTTATTAGGACGGACTTCCCCATTAGGTCCTTTGACCATAATGATTGCTCCGTTTGTGAAGCTGTGAATTGTAGCTAAGATTTACAGAAATTACGCTTAAATTTCAAAGTGACGCACTACCAAACTCCGAGAGATGACCTGGCTAAGAGTTTCGTGGATGCAAGGCGCCCAACGTCGCTCTTTGTCTATCAGATGAGTTCGAAATTCCGATTTCGAAACTTTGAATCGCCGTTACCATCCCTTTCTAAGAATTCCCGATAATTCGCTGAAGTCATTCCTCGCTCACGCATTCTCACTTCACGAGCAGAAAACCGTTTTGCGAGACCGGGGCTCAGTGTGACGAGGAGATCCGCCCGTTCGATTTCACCATTTTTGTCTCGATCCTTGGATTCGAACCTTTTCTTCCAAGGTATTTCACTCGTTGCGTGCATGGGCAGGACAACAGCGACTAAAACCGCTGCTGGACCGCTCCCATCGAGCCGACCTTGGACCACCAGGGCATGTTTCGAACGAGTTCCGTTGGCGCGGGCCATTTCTCGACATAGAACTGTTGGAATTAGTTTTCGACGAATACACGGATCACAGAAGACGCGGATTCGTCCCTTTGTTCGCATGTTGCCAGAAAGTCAGACTTGGTTTCGAGCGCTAAACGCAATTCGATTTTTTCAGTCTTTTTGGACCACTAGTTAGACGGCAATGAGATCTCCCAATCAGATCTCTACTATCCAGCTTCTTACTATTCTTCGCCAAGTGAAATCTTCAATTGCACGTAGACTTTCGTGTCATGACATTGTGAAAGTCGAGATATGTGCGCCTTCCTCATTCAAATCGAAATAACGAGCGTCCTTCTTAAGGCGACTTAAGCCGCCGAGATCATGTCTTCTTTCACTCGCTCAACGGGAGTCATCCACACGAGATCAACTGATTGACCAAGCAGTCTATTTCACGTTCCGATGTCCGTCCATTCGTGATGCACATTCGAAGAACGGGATTGCCTTCAAAGATTGCTTTCGAGACCCAACTCAATCCAACTGACTGCACGCGTTCCACGATAGCCTCTACCGCTTCGCTTCCTTCAGGCGGCACGACACATACTACAGCCATTTCCGACGCATTGGCTTTCGACCATCCATGCTTCAGCATCTTATGCGTAAATTGGTCCGCCAAAGATCGGGCATGACTGACATGGTCTGCATAACCGTCCCATCCTGCGGCACCCAATGAGAGGAATAGTCGGAGGCCTAAAAACCGCCGAGACCATTGTGCGGAATTCAGGTAGAAATCGTTCTCAGCGTTGCTGTCCGGCATGTAGCTCGCTGAAACGCGAAAGGCATCGGCCGCGACATGGGGCTTCGATGATAGGAACATACCTGCGCCCATCGTCGTGGCAAACCATTTATGAGCGTCAATTGTGATGGAGTCAGCGCTCTCAATGCCCCCGAGTACAGAACGGTTTTTGGGGCACGCGATCAGCGCACCGCCCCAAGCGGCATCAACGTGAAACCAAAGGCGGTGTTCCGTGGCAAGCTGTGCACAAGCTTCTAGCGGGTCCACCATACCCGCGTTTGTGGTCCCTGCGGTTGCGGCAATCATGACAGGTGTGTTGCCGGCGACTATATCGGCTTCTATCGCCTTCGATAGCGCAGCCGCGCTCATTCGACCGCCGCCATCTGTATCGATCAGACGCACCGATTTGCGGCCTATTCCGGTCGCGTGGGCGATCTTCAACCATGCCAAGTGGCTTTCCTTTGAGGCATAGATCACCGGCTGGCCAAGAAACGCACTCGCGCCGAGATCACCGAATTCCGGGTTGTTAGCCGTTAATGCACACAGTACGGCGGTGTTGTTCGCCTCTGCACCGCCACTGGTAAAGTGACCAGACGCTCCTTCGGGCAAACCCGCGCGTATCGCGACGTGTTTTAAGACATGCTGCTCTATCTCGACAGCTTTGGGGGCATGTGACCAAACACAAATTTGTGGGTTGTAAGCGGAAGCAATCCTATCGGCGCACTCTGAGGGAAACGTCGGCGCAGGATTAAACAGCCCCATGTATCCTGGATGAGTCATGTGAACGACCCCGTCGTCGAGTGATGACATCACCCAGTCCATGAGATGCTCTAAATCTTCAGAGGCTTCAAATTGATATTTGGCGAGTTCGGATCGCCATTGTGATAAGGGCTCCCTCGCGGAGACAGAACTTTCGCTGCGACCGGATTTTTTTTGCGAAAGAATTCTCGTCAACCGATCCTCAATTGCGAGCATCTCATCTGCTTCAGGAAACAAAACTCTGTGGCTGGTCATTTGGGCTGGCTCTCATCAATTCCGCTTTGATTCAGGATACCGCAACCCGAATTGTTGCCGCCAGCCATTTCTTGCTTCGCACCGACGAGAGATTCAGGCACTTACATTCATCAAAAATTCCTAACGTCTCCTTTTGTCAATGTCAAGAAAAAATGTCCCACTTGTGTTAACTTCAGGGCTAGCCGTCTCAAGCCGCAATCTACAGGGATATCTCGCCTGGATTCAGGCCGCTTGGAAGCCCTCATTCAGCAAATGCGAGGTCTTGAACCCCACAAATCGAGAGGATTTCAACACTTAACTACAAATGAGCCATTCGAATACGTACGGAAGTCAGCCCATAAAGAGTGCCATTGGCGCATATTGCAATAGCCCTACTGCCACAACTGACGGCAATACGACCATCAAACTGGTAGAAAGGTTTCTCTCAGTCCAGCTCATGAACCCGTGGACGGCAATGTAGGCTGTCCAAATCAGAGAGATTGGAATCCAATAGACACGGACGTGATTCACCGCTAAAAATTCATATGGAAATGACGAGAATAAAAACAATGAATCTCTTGTTCCAATCCTTAAGAGCAACGTGTCTGCGACTGATCCCAAGATTGCTGGCACGGCAGTCCAGCACGCAAAGCCAAACCAGTGTCGCCAGCCTTTGTCGAAACTGAGCAGTTTTCCCGCGGCCCAGTAGTAGACTGACCACCCGAGACAAATGCA
This sequence comes from Candidatus Azotimanducaceae bacterium, assembly GCA_965205545.1. Taxonomy (GTDB): domain Bacteria; phylum Pseudomonadota; class Gammaproteobacteria; order Pseudomonadales; family Azotimanducaceae; genus Bin55. The sequence goes on from OZ242170.1 coordinate 825,642, forward strand.
AGATATCCAAATCGCACTCCCAACCCATACGACAACTGCTCCAAATCCAAAGTAGAGCACTAGGTCATTGGATACTTTGGGAACAACGGAACCATCGTCCTGCAATACTCCGACGGTCACGTTGTCGTAATTGATGGACTGAACGACGAGGCAGAGAAATGCTACGAGGAGGATCGAAAAAAACGGCAAGGCGAAGGGTGTCTTGGCTCGAATCTCGTCGAACACATCACGCGGCGACACCAATATTCGAGCGAGCCGAATCATCTACTGGTTCTTCGCACTATTTCAATACCGTCATTTCGTGCTAGCCGACGGCTCAGAATTCTCTGAATTGTATTCACACCACGTACAAACGAAAAGTAGCTAAGTCAACTACGAACCCAAGTCGCGGAATTCCAAGGTTGACGCCGATTGCAGCCCGACTGCAATCTTCATTCCGTCAGGAGAAATATCAAAGTCCTTCACGGCACTGGCAAAATCAAATTCTTGCACCGTATTCCCCGTAGCTACTTCGTTTGCCACCACAGTTTCGTCCCAACTGCCAGAAAAAACAGTGTTCCCATCGCGAGAAAACACGACAGTCTCTACAAGGGACAAATGCTTATGGACAACAATTGACTCATTGGATTGTCGGTCTACTACTTTAACCGTCCCATCATAGAAACCCAGCGCAATTGACTTGCCATCATTTGAAATTGCAACCGCGGTAACGCCTCTGCTCGTGGGCTCGTTCCACTCGTTAACGATCATTCCAGTCGCGAATTCCATCAATATAGCACGCCCACTATGGATTGATGGTTGCGTATCACTGTTAGCACTCGACGAATTGAAATCCATGAGTCCGAATAACAATAGAGACCCGTCCTGAGAGAACGTCGAAGTACCAACACGCGCATCCTCAAATGTCCAAGTGCGTACTATTTCTCCTGCGTCAACATCGATAACTTGCAGGTTGTCCGACTCTCCGATTGATGCTAGCGTACCAACTACAAGATATTTGTCATCGTGTGAAAACGACAGAGTAGCTGCATGATCTCGGAAGTTCGCTGGGATCTCCCGTATCAATTTGCAGGTCTCTGTCTCATACAAGGCGATGAAGTGGGCGCCAGCTGACATTAGTATTTCCATGCGGGACTTCCCACGATATTCCATCGCAAGTAGGTTTCCCTGTGACGAATATTGGACGACATAGGTATAGGGGTCTGCGTCCCAACTACAGCGTTCCTCGCCGGTTAAGAGATCTTGTGTTACGACTCTCTCACCAAACAAGAGACCGGCTACTTCGTCGCCTGTTGAAGAAAAGTCCACAGCTAGCACCGAAACCATCGGCTTAGGGATATCGGTCGAGCAACTGCAACTCATCAAGACGAAAGCGGCGGCTAATGCTATGCGTCTTGCAAGATTGTTGCGATTTGCAACACTATGCCCTACATCTTTTGTGCGCATCCTCATATCCCGGTCCTCTCACCTTTCACCTATGCCGTCAATACCTAGAAGTGAATTACTTGTATGGTCCCTGGATCCCCTTCCCGATGGTGTGGTCGTTATTATCTCGACAAACTTTTTCTGGAGGATGCAACCAAGAGAACTGAAACTTCCGGGTCAAATGCCCATTTTTCTGTACTGTCGAGCATCTTTGCGCGCTATTTCGAACGCGGTCTTTCCTTTGTTGTTGACAAGAGTTATGTCGGCCCCACAGCCAAGCAGCGCTTCAATTGCCGCTACTTGACCCTCGTAAGTTGCGCGATGCAACGGTGTTCGACCCTTTCCATCACTCGTATCCAGGTCCGCTCCGGCCTTGGCTAACAACTCGATAGATGCAGCGCAATTTTGTTCTGCAGCCCATTGCACGGCCGTTCGCTTGGACCGATTCAATACATCGAGCTCGACGCCAAGTCGTAATAGTTCATTCACACAGTCCAACCCATCCGCACGAGCAGCCCAATGCAATGGTGTCGAACCATAGCTATCAGGTGTTGAAGCCAGTGCTGAGTCTTGCCTGATCAATTCACGCAGTCGTTTCAAATCGTTTCTTGCGCAGGCTGAGAACGTATCGTAGTAGGCTCCCGCCTCCAAGAGGACATCAGCAACTTGGTGCTTGCCGATGGTTCTTACGTGGTCCTCCGACCAGAGACTTGGAGCTAAACTCTCCTGAAGAGCTGTGCTACCTCGTTCCCCATTTCCTTTGATTTCCAATTCGAGATGTACAGCGGCACCGTGCGCTAGGCAAACTTTTGCAAACTCTGGATATCCTCCCCAAGCCGCCCAATAGAGAAGCGAAAGGTTGCTGGGCCAACCCGTGTGAGGCTTTTCGACGCTAACACATGCCGCGTCGGCTAGCCCCGATTCAAAAACAACCTTGACAGAATCGGCTGCTCCGGAGTGCGCTGCTTCATGCAGTATGTTGTACTCATTTGGATCCGCATCCAGTTCAATCTGTTGCTCAAGAAGAAGGCGAACTGCCGGTCCACTTCCAGGAAACGGAATACACACCTTTAGCAGTCCAGTTCCAATGCGATCAAGAACGTTTGGGTGCGCCTTCAACATTGCTTTCATAGTGGCCACGTCGGGTTGACAGTTGCCATCCCATTTCTTTGGATTGGTTCCCAGTGTCGCGACGATGAAATCTATTTCGGTAGGCGTTAGTTCAAGAACCAGGTCGTCGCGGCGAAACCAACTGCCTTGAAACATGCGAACTGCAATAGGCAGATCATTTGTTTGCATAAGTGATGCACCCCCACGCAGCTGTTCTCTTGCTTAGTCTGCTAAAGATACATTAGTGTCCCAACATTGCTGGTTGAACTAGAGCTGGTGCGTTTACCCAAATACGCACGCCTACAACAGATTTCTCAAACCGAAGCAGCCTCTGCAAATACGAGGATGGTGGACTTGCCCGGAAGTGACTGATACAACAACGCGCAATGAGAAACCATTGTTGACCTTGTATGGAACTCTAAACTAAATCCGCCCAAAGACATGTAGAACGAATTGACCCACCCACTCCAATTCATCGGAATAGTGGCGGCAAACAAGCACAAGTGTTCTTCTTCGGCGTCACTTTCTGCGTCGGGTAGTTCGTATGATCCGACCTAAAATGAGAACGCTGAAGAGCTTGTGCCCGTAGCCGTGGATCGCCTCGGAAGAAACCCTTTTACTCCTGATTTCGACGTACCTCCTCCTGTCTTGGCTGGACGGGAAAAGGAATTGAAAATCCTGTCGCAGATGGCCACCGACTTGGATACTGGTTGTAACGTCCGCTCGATCGTCCTATATGGACCTAGGGGTAACGGAAAGACCGCACTTTTGAATTCGTCAGACAGGTACAAACCGAGACGCACTAGGATCAGAATTGTCCAAACACTGGCGCAAGCACTTAGATCTCCGCAGGATCTTGCAGACGTCCTTCTAGAAAAGACGGGCCCATCAAAGGCAGGACTGAGCAAAGTTGGAGGGTCGCTCAAGGTGCTTGGTGTTGGAGTTTCTGCGGAGCGACAAAATACCGACTCGCACGATGCAGTTGGTACTGAAGCTGTTGTGCAATCACTTACTAAAAGGAGGAAGTTCAGCTCGCCTACCTTACTAATGCTGGACGAAGCGCACGATCTTGACCGGGAAGTAGGAAGAATGGCCCTTGCGATTGCGAGCCGCATGAAGGCTGAAAAAACTCCATTCGGATTGGTTCTCTCGGGAACACCGGGGATACGGCGACGTCTGGCGGAATTCGACATTTGGTTCATCGAGAGCGCTCAACTTGTACGCGTATCAAGGCTCGACAACGAAGCTACACGAAAAGCGCTTTTTGAGCCATTTGGAAACGCTGGTTGCACTATTGAGCTAACAAAAGATGAAACGGATAGGGTGCTAGAGTGGACGCAGAATTACCCTTATTTCATTCAAGAACTTGGATCGATGCTGTTCAGCGCTGCAAAAGCTAAGGGGGAAAACCGCATTACCGGAGACCTCCTGCCTATTGCTAAAAGGGAATTCGATCTCGCAACCGAGCAGATGTATGGGCAGCGAATTGATGAGATCGTTCGTAGAGGGTTAATCAAGCCAGCATTGGCCGTTGCCAAGGCTTCTCTCGACGGTGCAGGCTCAGTATCTCGCAAGGACTTATACAACTCCGTAGGGAAGTGTTCTGACAGCCGTAGTCCCGAAGATATCCTCGACGAGTTTATTGACCTTGGGTTTATTTCGATGTCGGCAAAGTCGAGTCAGCGATATGATGCTGGAATTCCCTCTCTAATGAACAACATCGTTAGCAAGGAAGGTGACCTACCGACTTGACGGCGGTGCATTGAATAATGATCCACTAACTATTCATGCTTACAAATCTACAAGTTGACAATCGATTCGTAGATCACCTGCCAGGTGATCCCGAAGAGCGCAACTACGTCAGGCAAGTTCGAAGTGCGTGTTACTCGATCGTGGAACCAACTCGAACCTCCGATCCGCAACTCGTCGCCTACTCTTCAGAAATGGCGTCAACTCTTGGGTTTACAAAGGCGGATTGCGAGAGCGACGACTTCGTACAGGTGTTTTCCGGGAACAAGAAGCTCCAGGGAACATCACCCTATGCAATGTGCTATGGCGGCCACCAATTTGGCAATTGGGCCGGACAGCTAGGAGATGGACGCGCAATTACGCTGGGAGAGGCCATAGGCGTAGATAGCGCAAATTACTCATTGCAGCTAAAGGGGGCGGGGTTAACGCCCTACTCGAGAACGGCTGATGGGCTGGCAGTACTTCGTTCATCGCTGCGCGAGTTTGTCTGCAGCGAGGCAATGCACCATCTAGGTGTGCCGACGACCCGTGCTCTATCTCTAGTTCTTACTGGCGACACAGTTATCCGAGACATGCTCTACGATGGAAATCCCGCTCCTGAAAGAGGAGCTGTCGTATGTCGAGTTGCCCCTACGTTCTTGCGATTCGGCAACTTCGAGATCTTCGCGGCGCAACGAGATTTCGATGTGATGCGCCAGCTAATCGACCACACGATTAAGCACGACTTTCCTGGAATATCAAACATTGGATCACCTAGCGCCTACATCCAGTGGTTCGAGGAAGTCGTAGATCGCACGGCGTATCTGATGTCCGAATGGACTCGAGTTGGTTTTGTTCACGGTGTGATGAACACCGACAACATGTCGATAACTGGACTGACCATCGACTATGGCCCATTCGGTTGGCTCGAGAGCTACGATCCAAATTGGACGCCTAACACCACCGATGCATCTACAAAACGCTACAGGTTTGGCCAGCAACCTGCCGTTGCTCAATGGAACTTGCTGCAGCTTGCCAATGCAATTGTTTCTGTAGTCGGCGAAGCCAAACCCCTTGAAGATGTCTTGAATAATTTTGCGCAATCGTACAGTTCCTACTACACCAAAGCGCTCGCCGCAAAGCTCGGACTACAACGACTAACCGAACAAGACTCCGATTTACTCCGAGGAATGGAGGAAGCTCTGTTGAGCACCGAAATTGACATGACTCTCTTCTTCAGACACCTAGGTGGAATCGATGTAGAAGCTACAGCAAATGGACTAGCTAAGCTGGAGCAATTGGGGGACGTCTTCTATCGCCCAGAGCAGCTACACGGAAAAACTGCCACGACTATCAATTCGTGGTTGAAGACCTATGCGTTGAGAGTTCGAGCTGAAGCATGGGATCCCGGTCGGCGAAAGGAGTCGATGAATAGGGCAAATCCGCTGTACGTGCCACGAAACTATCTTGCACAAGTTGCAATCGACCATGCGGATGAGGGTGACTTCTCATTCCTTCATGATTGGATGGAAGTGCTAAAGAATCCGTATGAAGAACAAGAGGGCAAGGAACGCTTTGCAGGAAAGAGACCGGAGTGGGCTAGAACACGCGTAGGCTGCTCCATGCTGTCGTGCAGTTCATAGGCGAGCTTGCTCCCACGCAGCAAGCGAGATCATCGCTTTTCAATCGATGATCTTGTTGATGGGGTACTCTACGATTCCAGTGGCACCCGCCTCCTTTAGCTTAGGAATAATCACTCGTACGACTGACTCGTCGATGATAGTGTTGATGTCCACCCAATCTTGATCCGCCAATGCCGAAACTGTAGGCGTTTGCAACGCAGGCAACACGTCAATCACCGCTTCGAGGTTATCCCTGCGTACATTCATCATTAGCCCAACCTTTCCTTCAGCGTCCAGACACGCCTGCAGCATGAGCGCGATCGCTTCCAGCTTTTGACGCTTTTCGACGTCCCTGAATGAATCGTGGTTCACGATTAGACGTGGAGTGCTTGTTAGGATTTCATCGACAACGCGAAGATTGTTAGCGCGGAGAGAGTTGCCGGTTTCGGTCAATTCGACGATTCCGTCAACCAAATCGGGAGGCTTTGCCTCAGTGGCTCCCCACGAGAACTCTACTTGGGCTGTGACACCGTGTCTTTTCAGCCACTTCCTTGTCAGATTCACTGCTTCCGTTGCAATGCGCTTGCCTTCCGCATCTTTAACCGTCCGAATTTCAGAGTCATTGGGAACACAGAAGACCCAGCGAACGGGCTTTCGACTCACCTTTGAGAAGACCAACTCGCACAGCTCGTGAACATCTGCGCCCGATTCCACGACCCAGTCGTGACCGGTAATTCCCGCATCAAGTACGCCGAGCTCAACATAGCGTGCCATTTCCTGAGCTCGGACCAGTAAGCACTCGATGTCGGGATCGTCTATTGCTGGGTAGTAAGACCGCGACGAATAAGTGATCTTGTAGCCTGCTCGCTCAAACAGGTCAGCCGCTGCGTGTTGAAGACTTCCCGAAGGCAATCCAAGTTTTAGCATTGGATGACCAACCGTTATCTACCGTAGACGGAGTCGGGATCAAACACCCGCTCTTCAACGATACGAACTCTTCGCGTGGTCTGGTCGATTTCGCGGAAAAAGCAGCTCTTGTAGCCTTCGTGACACGCGGCGCCGCCCACCTGCTCTATTTCCAACAAGATGGCATCTGCATCGCAATCATAGAAGGCTCGCAGCAAATTCTGTATGTGTCCGCTGGTCTCTCCCTTTCGCCACAGTCGGTTGCGACTCCGACTGAAATAGCAGACGCGACCGGTGCTTAAAGTCTCTTCGAATGCCTCCTTATTCATATATCCCAGCATCAAAACCTTGCCAGAACCGGTTTCTTGCGCGATCGCGGGAATTAGAGAAGACTTGCTGAAATCTGGTCCGTTCACGTGGATACAAGAGGCAAGAAAGCGTGAATGATACCGATTGGTAGCCAAATTTGCAGTATGAGCAACAGTGGCAACGACCCGATTTCCGCGATCCTCAGACTCTCCTGACAATTCTCTGACAATCCACTCCAGGCAATTGCACCAGTGTGCTGAAGATAAATTTTCGTTGTAGGTGTTATTATCATAAGATATTGATTTATAATATTTCTTTGCAGATCCAACTGCCTTGAAAAACCGCGATGAGTACGTCAATCCAAAGTGATCAAGACAACCAAGTAGCTGCCCACGATCCCTATGCCTGGCGTAGACGACGCAATGTTATTGCTTTGGAAAACTTCGACTTTCCACATCTGCACCAGCGGTCAAGATTTGATGCCGACAGGATTCTCGCACTTTCCTCACCGCGCATGGCGGGATTTCATCCAAAAGTGACGCCCGAACAATTGCGCGAAGCCCTACTAAGAGGCGACTTTGCAGAGGACACTGTCAGCAGCTACATCAGAGAGTTATTCGAGCAATTCAACGGACTGGCCATTCGCCAATTTCGCCATTCCTGTGGAGCTTCTGTGTACGAAATGGCTAGGGCGATGATTGGCTGCAATGTGGATCATCCATTTGTGGCGGAATGGATGAACTGCCAGTCTCCAAATTACGAACCACATGAGCGTGAGCAACGAATCTATCGCATGACACCGTACCAAGGATGGTAGTGGTTTGCCAGCACTAAACGTAGCATCGCATCTTCATACCAATTTGCGATGGTGTGTTCAGGTATGCGATCGATGCTTTGCTCGGACATGCCGAAGGCCCAACGTATACATGTGCGAATAGCATTGAGAGCGTGGTTCGTCGGCTGCAAATGACGTGATCGACTCGAGCGTTTATGATTTGACGCAATAGCACGAAACAATTGCGACAATGGCGGAAGTTGAGCAAGATGACGTCAGTAACGAGGGATACACCTTTTTTGGTGGTGGTGCACTCCTCGTGTCTATGTTGACGACCGCCGCAGTGAGTCTATTGTGCGGAATAGTCATATTAGGTGTTGTCTTTCCAGGGTATGAACTTCTGCACGCCTATAGTCACCAAGAGTTTCACGAAGTATTCGGCGAACTGACAAGAAAATCGTTACTTCAATACAGCCTTCTCGCAATTGTGGCGCTTTGGGTATTGCAGAGCGCAAAGACGTTTGCTCAACATTGGTTCCGCTGCTATCGCGTTGATGATCACGGACTGCATCTGAAGTCAGGAGTGTTGTGGAAAAAGTACACGGTGGTACCAAAAAACAGAATGCAACATGCCGACCTTAAGCAAGGATTTTCGAAAATTTACTTGAACTGAACACAATAGTCATTCATACCGCTGCATCCTCTTCACCAAACATAGTAGTCAGACATCTCCCGAAAGCTAAAGGAGAGCTTTTGGTTAGGGAACTTGTTGACTACATACGGCTAAGAATTGACTGACTCCCCTCCAGAAAATATTCCTTGGCGGCATCTTCACGTCTCCGCTATCTTTCTCAGAACGGACATTTTGGTCGTCATAGCTCTCTTTGCGATAGCCGTCCCAGTGCTCGTTGTAATAGGCCCAGAGACCGTCTACACGAAATATCCAACCCAAACGACGGCTATAGCCAATGCAATTTTTCTTGCATTTTTCCTCGTGCTCTTTGGAGCAATTCATCGGGCGTTTCATGTATATGCATTTCTTCAGGATTCCGTGGTCATCCGTAAGGGGCTTGTTAGGAGGGAGACTCGAGTTATTCCCTTCGAACGATTGCACAACGTCGACTCAAATCAAAGCATGCCGCAACGAATGTACAAGACCGCAACTTTAGTACTCCACACTGCAGGTAGCGATATAGTTGAAGCCAAACTTGACGGTGTACCACTCAAACAGATTCTGCAACTCGAGGACCTTCTCAAAAACTACCACCGCGCACACGAAACCGACTCTCCGTTAATCAAGGAACCGGAGATCGAGCACGCGGGTAGTCAAGAAACGCAAGACGCTAAACCTCTAGTTCGAATGTCGACCATGGATTGCATTAGGGTGTTTCTAATCCGCAATCAAATGACAACGATCATATTTCTCTTGATCGCATTTGCAATTTCAAATCATGGTCTCTTGGGAGACTGGGTTAAGACATGGTTGCTTCCTCTGTCCATTACAGACTTTGTTGCCCTAAACGTCGTTACTTCTCCCATACCGTGGATAGATCTGTCTATCCGTGCCAACGCCGACTGGATTGCGCTGACAAATTGGTTAGTCCAGGTCGTTCTACCTATAGTCGCGGCGCTTCTAATCGCCTCTATGGTTATCTGTTTGACGTTCTACCAGAACTTCGCTCTCTTGGTCGAAGAGGACAAACTCGACGCCCGATCAGGTTCGATTATTCGATCACGCAAACGAACACCTTTATCCCGCATTCAGCTTGTACAGGTGGAGAGCAATATACGGTCTCGATTGATGGGGCGCGAGTCAGTAAGGTTTAGTTCGTCGGCGGGCATATCTGGAAGTCCAATATTCTCTCCTCTTGGTACATGGCTTGCGCCTCTCGTTGAGCCAACCAAGACACTACCAATTCTGGAGCAAGTACTGCCGCTCGAAGATTTATCGTCTGCATCGTGGGAGATAATCGACGCAAAGCGAGCATGGCCACGCATGCTCAAGAAGCACTGTGTCTACTTGGTTCCTATCGGCCTGATATTGGCGTCATTCAATGTATGGTTGCTTCTTCTGTTTATTCCTCTAGTAGCTTGGCTGGTCTATGTCTGCAAGAGGTCGGCAGCAAGTATTACGTTTACGCTATTGGAGGAAGCCATTTCCTACAAAAGTGGATGGTTGAAGAGGACGTGGACCACTCGAGCCTACAGTAAGCTTCAATCCATTGACGTAACCCAAAATCCATTTGACCGCAGACACGGTACGGCTACCTTGGTGTTGCACTCGGCCCACAATTCCGGAAAATCCAGAATCCGATTTATCAAAAAGGAGCGCGCCGACGCATTAGCGAAGTGTCTCTACGACCGATCGGTAACTAGAGACTTTGAATGGTGAATTGCCTGGCCCCTTGGGCTAACACGGCTTGCATCATTCATTTCCATGGCGTGCATTGTGCAACGTCACAATGCCTATTGGTCACCAACCACAAGATTCATTTGGATATTCGCTCCAAGTCGGTTTGCTCTAGAAAACACACCAATGATTACCGCAACAACCTTGGATTTATTCGGTAAACTGCGTGGAGAACACATTGGTCGCAGAGTCTCTGGATGGAAAACCAGCCCATTTGGATCAAAGCAGCGGACATTGCCGAGGTCAAAGGCACGGGTTGCAAAGTAATTCGGCACAACGGCAAGCAAGTCGCGATATTTGACACGTCTCGTGGATTTCTGGCATGCAATAACAATTGCCCCCACCAAGGCTATCCACTTAGCGAGGGATGTCTCACGGAAGATGGGATTCTCACCTGCAATTGGCACAACTGGAAATTTGACCTGATAGATGGGACCAATTTGAAGGGTAGCGACTCGGTCCGCGTGTATCCAGTCCAAATCAGAGACAACGAAATTTGGATCGATGTCCAGGATCCACCCTACGAGGAGCAATACTCGAAGCTAGTTGCAAATCTGCATCGAGCCATTCTCGACAACAGCTACGAACACATTGCAAGAGAACTTTGTCGATTGCAGTTGTTGGGTGCAGACCTGAGTGAAATGGTCACCAATGCAATCGAATGGAGTCACGATCACCTGCAATACGGATGGACCCACGCATATGCGGGCGCCACAGACTGGCTAACGCTGCATGACGAATTCAGCGATGATTCAGAGCGGCAACTGATTTGTCTGCTAGAGGCAATCGGACACATTGCCGACGACACGCTTCGGCGTCCGAAATACGAGTATTGCACGGCAACTCGATCCTATTCCCGTGATGAATTTCTCAACGCAGTTGAGACCGAGGACGAAGATGTTGCCGTGGCGCTGATTCGCGGCGCCATTGGTGAAGGAATGCACTATCCCGACCTCGAAGACGCGTTTTCTGCCGCCGCCCTCGCTCACTACAACGATTTTGGACATGCGCTCATCTATGTCGCCAAAGCTGGTCAACTCATCGAAAGATTGGGCGCAAGAGTGGAACTGCCTCTTCTGCTGTCGCTCACCCGAACACTTTGCTACACGACGCGCGAAGACCAAATACCGCAATTTCGCAATTATGGTCCCACGCTAGCAAAATGGCGAGAAACATCCAATGGTCAAAGCGTCGATTGGCAAGAGTTAAAGGGTCGATCCATTAACCAGTCATTGGAATCGGTACTTGCACACAGCACTCAAGAAGCTCCAAGCCTTTTCTCTGCTCTCTTGAAAGTCAATGCCGACAACATGCTGCACTTCAATTTAGACTTTCAGGAAAGCACTACAAATCGGGTAGACGACAATGTCGGATGGTTGAGCTTCACTCACACCATTACCTTTGCAAATGCCGTACACGAGCAGTGTTCCAAGTTCCCATGGCTTTGGCCACAGGCACTGCTTCAACTTGCTTGCTTCTCTGGTAGAAACTCACCTTACGTGAACTTCAGCGAATCGCAATCCTCCTGGTTTGTGAACGACTCCGACACATTCTTTAAACAAAAGATGCTCGATCTGTTCGACCATGGAATGGAAGAGTTCATAGTGTCGGTTCATCTATTGAAGACATTGCTGGCGGCGCGCAAGGAATGCGAAGTGGGCGACCCCGAGTCCCGAAATCTTGTCTCCGCTGCAATGAACCGTTTTCTGTCTTCGCCAATGAAGAGAAAGCATGTCCTTAGGACGGCTCGACAAGCTCGACAGATGGCAGTTATGGACTCGTAACATTCTAGAAGTGCAATCGACAGTTTCTCCGCTGAATTAACGAAGTGAATTTGTAGATCACACTGTAACTACATCGAACATTTGTTCAAGCAACTTGCTCATCTACGCAAATTCATGCAGGGGGAAGCCGGTAACGACGACTTAGTCGTCACGCCTGTATATTTAACTATCATGGTCACTTGTTAGAGTCGCCAGTTTTTGTACCCGCATGCAACTCGCCGAAAAGATGTCCCGTCTCGGGACCGAAACCGCATTCGAAGTTCTTCAACGCGCCGAATTTCTTCGCTCAACGGGCAAGAGCATCATCAATCTTGGAATCGGTCAACCTGACTTCAAGTCGCCCGATCATGTTGTCGAAGCCGCAGTAAAGGCTCTACGCGATGGGCACCACGGCTACACACCCGCGCCGGGGATACCGGCACTGCGAGAGGCGGTGGCGGCCGACATCCTCAAGTGGCGAAACGTGCAGGTAGACCCAGAGCACGTGCTCGTCGTTCCTGGTGGCAAAGTCACGATGTTCTTCGCCATACTGATGTTTGGCGAACCTGGTGCCGAGATCCTTTACCCCAATCCCGGATTTCCCATTTACGAATCGGCAATCAATTTCACCGGAGCCAAGGCTGTTCCCATACCTTTGCTAGAAGAGCTTGATTTCTCATTCAGCGCAAAGGGTGCTCTCGAGCTGATGACCGAAAAAACGCGCCTGGTAATCGTGAATTCTCCTGCCAATCCAACTGGAGGTGCCGTTCCCAAGTCCGAAATGGACGAGTTCATTCGCGGTCTAGCCGACTTTCCAGAAGCTGCAATCATGAGTGACGAGATCTACTCTCGGATTTGCTACGGCGACCAAGACCACGTTTCACTGCTTTCCTATCCAGAAATACGCGACCGCTTGATCCTATTGGACGGCTGGAGCAAGACATACGCTATGACGGGGTGGAGATTGGGCTACTCGGTCTGGCCAGCAAGTCTCATCGAACACGCAACTAGATTGGCGATCAACTGCCATTCATGCGTGAACGCCGCTGCGCAACACGCAGCGATCGCTGCTCTTGAAGGACCTCAGGACTCCGTTGACCACATGGTGAGGACATTCGATGAACGCCGCGAAATAATCGTTCGCGGCCTGAACGACTTGCCCGGACTGTCTTGTCGCGACCCTGGTGGGGCTTTCTACGTCTTTCCAAACATTACGGAATGCGGCCAGTCTGCTCGTGAGATTCAGAACCACTGGCTGGAAGACCTGGGTGTTGCGACGGTTGCTGGAACGAGCTTTGGTTCGTACGGCGAAGGCTACATACGATTTTCCTACGCTGCATCGACTGAAGAAATTGAGGAAGCGCTTGATCGAATAGGCAATTCGCTGGGCTAGCGAATAGACAAGCGAATAGCCATTGAAACTAGGCAAACGTACTCAAAGAATCTCAAACTGAAAGGAGCCATAAATGAAGTTGGGAATTGTCTTTCCTCAGACTGAAATCGGATCGGATCCGGACGATATTGCTAGCTTTGCCGAGACTGTCGAAGAAACCGGATTCGACCACATTGTCGCGTATGAGCATGTCCTAGGTGCAAACACCGCAAGCCGACCGGACTGGCGCGGACCGTACTCTTCCGAGAGCATGTTCCATGAGCCTTTTGTTCTCTACGGATTCCTATCGGCAGTTGTCTCTCGACTCGAATTCGTAACGGGCATCGTAATTCTCCCGCAGCGCCAAACTGCGCTGTTGGCAAAGCAAGCCGCGTGTCTGGACGTCATAAGTCGAGGCAGATTTCGACTGGGAATTGGCACAGGGTGGAATGACGTCGAGTATGAAGCTCTAGGTGAGAATTTTCACAATAGAGGCAAGCGAAGCGAAGAGCAGATTGACCTATTGCGAAAGCTCTGGGCCGAAGAGACAATTACCTATAAAGGTAAGTGGCACACGATAACCGACGCGGGCCTCAATCCTCTTCCTGCAGGCAGGGCCATTCCAATTTGGCTGGGTGGGATGGCACCTCAAGTGATCGACCGAGTCGCTCGCATCGGCGATGGCTGGTTTCCGTTTTTCAACCCAAATCTCAAGAGCCAAATCGCCGAGATACACCGGAAAGCAACGCAGCGGGACGGTCTTCCGACGAAATTGGCATCGAATGCCTCTTGCCACTTGGCGACCTGGGCCAAAGCGATCTAGACCGTTTCAAATCCTGTCGCGACATGCGAGTTACGCACGTATCGGCGGTGACCATGGGAAGAGGCCTAAGAGGAGCAACCGAACATGGTGATGCTGTAAAGCGACACTGGGATGCAGTTGCATCGAAAATCTAAGTGATTTTTGACCACCAGCTACGTTGACTCCGCATTTGTGCGCACACCCAATACAATCGCACTGTTGGTCAGACTTCGTGTAGGTGCATTTGATGAAAGTTAAGAACATTCGCTACACGCCTGGCGGTGGCGCGGAACTCGTGTCCTACGAGATTTCCGATCCGGGTCCTGGCGAAGTGCAAGTTGAAACGGCGGCCTGCGGCATTTGCTCTTGGGACTTGCAGACTTTTCGTACAGGATCCGATGGGCCAAGTCCGGCTCCTCCCGGTCACGAAGGGGTTGGCTATGTCAGCAAGCTGGGACCCGGTGTGACCAATGTGGAAATAGGTCAGCGGGTCGTTGGAGGCGGATTCGCGCAAGTTCGCAACGCTCCAGCCAATCGACTGTACAAGATCCCCGATTCCAATCTAGAAGACCACCATTGGATTGTCGAACCTGTCTCATGCGTGATTACGGGGATGGATCATTGTCGCCTAAAGGCAGGAGAACGGTTGGCAATGGTAGGTTGCGGCTTTATGGGGCTAATGATGATCCAAGGGCTAGCTGGAGCTGGGGCCGATCAGCTGATCGCCCTCGACATCGACGACAAACGGCTAGATTTGGCGAGCCGATTCGGAGCTACTGAAGCCTACAACGTTCAATCGGAGGATTTCGACAACGTCCGCAAGGACTTACGCAGTCGGCGGATCGACACGGTTGTAGACACAAGCGGCTCACAGTCCGGATTGGACTTGGCCACGGAAATTGTCAAAGTTGGCGGCCTGATCAACCTATTTGGCTGGATCAAGGGTTCGACGGCTACCTTCAATCCAACGGCGTGGCACGGCAAGGCGATATCCATCGTGAACACTTCACCGGCAGCACAAATGCGCGACCCCTTTCCTGCAGCAATTAGAGCAATCCACAACGGATTGATCGACCTGAAGCCACTAGTTACTCATGTAGTACCCATCGAGGAATATCCGACTTTCATGACGGGAGTTACTACTGGCAAGGTTGAGGGCTACATCAAAGGCGTTGTGTCACATGCAAGTTAGCAACCCGTAGCCGCCTTAAGCCATACAATTCGGTCACTAACCTGACCAGTCAGGAAACTCGAACAACATACGGAGCGTTGCATGCCGATCAAGCCGATTTTTGAGATTGTGGAGGAAGCCAAACAAGACATCGAGAATCTAACTTGCGAGGACCTTGAAAAGGAATTGGAGGGCGACGAAAAGCCCTTGCTCGTGGACATACGTGAGATTCAGGAATTCGTCGACCTAGGAACCATTCCAGATGCGGTCCATGCGCCGCGAGGAATGCTAGAGTTTTGGGCCGACCCAAGTAGCCCCTATTTCCGCGGAAACTTCACAGAAGACAAGAGGATCGTTTTGTTCTGTGCGGCCGGTGGCCGTTCAGCACTTGCTGTCAAAGCATTGAAAGAAATGGGGTTCAGCAACGTTGCACATCTGGAACCTGGATTCAATGGATGGGCCAAATCCAAGAAGCCAATACAGGAAACTAAGACGCGGTCAAGGTGGATGCGCAAGTTGCGCGGACTCTAATAGCTATGTAGCTGTGTCTCGCCACAGTTGAAGGAGAGACTCTTCGTCGTAGAGAGATTTCCATAGTCACACGCCTTTGAGTTCTTTGGTCACGTAATCCAGATGTGTGAGAGTCGCTCCGACCACCCCGTCTGAAATAAGGTTGCCGCCGACCAATCCGTCCTTGGATGCACAATCAGTAGGGACCTGATAAGTCCTTAGTAGGCACCGATAGCCTGAATTCTGGCTTCAATTTCAAACGCGCTCAACTCATAGCTCAATAATGCAAATCACATGAAGTGGCGCGTTTTCGTTTCTTGCACAACTCGATTGTATGACTCGCGAATAGTCTTCCGAATTGGTCAGCAGAGGCAGATTGTCGTTGCCTTGGATAGTTGGTGCGTCAATAGTCATTTAATATCAATGTCTTGCAGATCAATATGTTCGTAGAAAGGCTTGCTGCATGTACCCTAGAATCGGCAGGTTAACCAAAACCAATTGGCAATCATCTATTGCTGGAAGGGGTGGAACTCTCATTTGGTTTGTCGCCAGCTAGGGGCTTTGCCTTGGGTGATTGAGCGTGCGACCCACATTTGAGCTACTGTGCCGACCAGGTCAAAGCTTCCCCAGCAGTGCCGTTGCAAGTGCTGGCGTTGAATACTAGAGATTCTGAATGAAACTAAACAATCTCCTGAATCTTGCCGACGCGGAAATTCGATCATGTCGGCGATTGACCCGCACTTGGGTGTTTTTTGCAATTGCTGCCATCGCTAGTGTCCTCCCGATGGTCGAGAGTTTTCTTGACCACGCTGAACTCTCGGGATTCCTTCCGGCTTATGGTCTGAATGCACCACGCTTTCAACTAGACTACATTGTTCCCGCTCTGTTGTTTTGCTTAGCCGTCGGAGTCGTCACTCTAGCATTCGATTTTCGGTCGCGCGACATTCGCGAGCGGCTGAGCGAAGTCCTGGATGCGAAACCCGTTTCGAATCTGGAGGTTGTAGTAGGACGGTTTCTTGGAATTACAACACTATTGAGCGCATTTGCCGTAATCTGGGTGTTGTTGCTGTACAGTGCGGGGCAGATATGCGAGCTTCTGGGTACCTATGCCGGTGAATCGATCGCCTTCTCGAGCACGCTAGTCCTTATCGTCTGGGACATCGTTCCAAATCTTGCGCTATGGTGCTCACTTACGATGCTTGTCGCCATCGTGGTGAGGTATCGGTGGCTGACCGTTGTGATTATTGGAGCCATCCTGTGGGGATATTTTCAGCTGAGCACACGATTGCCCTACGAGTATTTGGCTGGGTTGGTGATGTATTCAGGGCTCGATGCTCTCCCGTCGGAACTAGCACCCGTCATTGTCTCGACTGAAGTCCTTGTCAATCGCGCCTCCTTTCTATGCCTATCCGCAGGACTGCTAGCGCTCACTGCGTTTCTGCATTCAAGACCAACGCTCGATAGAGCTCGCATTACTGCTGCTCCGATATGTCTCGTGATGCTGGCGATTGGTGTGTTGGGGATTTCGTGGTTGCTCCACGCAAAGCACGTCAATCGCGTCGAGATTGACAACTGGTCGGCGATACACGCAGCACACCAATCGCACACATTCACCAACATAGAAAAAATCGACGGGTCTGTCGAGATAAACCCTGGGCGCACAGTGCATTTGGACCTCACCATTACCGTAGCTCCGTTCCACGCGGACAGCTCTGACAAGTGGTTGTTTTCGCTGAATCCTGGCTACAAACTGAAGCACGTGTCCGTAAATGACCAGGAATTGTCTGATTACCAGTTCGAGGACGGATTGCTACATATTCCTCAAACCGCAAGTAGCGACAGCTCAACAAGAATCAATTTAATTGCTGAAGGCAAGCCCAATCCATCGTTTGGCTATCTGGACAACCGCATTGACTGGTCAACGATGGACGCTTCAGAACGCCGGGATCTCATTCGTCTCGGTAATGAAACGTATATCTTTCATCGCGACTTTGTCGTTCTCATGCCGGGCGTCAGCTGGTTTCCACATTCTGGATCGGCATATGGCAAGACTGATTGGGAGTCGCGACCGCTAGACTTCTTCGACTTGGACATTGAAGTAACCGCGCCAAGAGGTTGGACTATTGTTGGACCTGGCCCAACAAAAAGCGATAGCCACGACGATCAATCGCGATTTCGGTTCAATCCAAAGAATCCTGTACCCCAAGTTGCTTTGGTTGGTTCAAGATTTGAAAGACGAGCAATGGTTGTTGAAGGCATTGAGTTTGAATTGCTACTAAGCCAGAAGCACACCAAGAACTTGCGAGTCTTGGACGAGATGGCTGGTGCATTGGACACTTGGATTAGCGAGCAAGCAACCAACATGCGTCAATTGGGCTTTGAATATCCTCACGATACATTTTCCCTCGTGGAGGTTCCTGTCTCTCTTCGCATTTACGGCGACGGATGGAAGATGGGCAGTGTCTCAATTCAACCAGGAATGCAGATGTTACGAGAATCTGCGTTTCCACGCGCTCGCTTCGACAATGCGTTGCAACTTGCGCACAACATTGACGATGCTGAAGAAAAGGGAGAACTGATGCTCGCCCAAGTGCGGGACTTCTTCAACAACGACACTCACGGGGGAAACATACTTGAGAACATACCGCGACACCTCGTGCAATTTCAAACATCACCAGAGGGGGAAGGAGCAATTGCCATCTCACACGTCGTCAATGAATTGGCTGCGCAGCTGGCAACAGGAAGGAGCGAGTATTTCTCAGCTCGCATGACAACTGGACAAAGTGGGCGATTTCGAAACGCAAACTCTTCATGGTCGTCAACTCGAACTGGGAGCACTTCAGGCACAACGCTTACTGCAACAGTTAACCGATCGGAGCGATTCAATGAACGACCTACCATCTGGCAGAAGGCTTCCGAGACTTCGTTGAGCTCAATCAACTTTCGAGAAACTCCCATGGTGGCGTACCACATGTTGCTACTGAAAGGAAACGCTGTGGCGCGCAGTGCAATTCAATACTATGGCGACGAGATGATTGGCCAGTTCTTGCGCCAGCTCCTGGATAGCTACGGCGGTCAGACTTACACGAAGGAGCAATTCAAAGACGTTGCTGCAGCGACAGGTATAGACTTCAATGCGGTCGTACCGGGATGGCTGGACGACACTAGACTTCCGGGATTCCTTGTGACTGACATAAAGGTTGAACGAATAACGATGCCCGAGACCCAAGAAGCTTCGTATCAGACAAGCTTCATACTGCGAAACTCCGAACCCGTGGCGGGATTATTGGAGATTTCGTACACGGACAGTGCCGAGTCGCAAGGAGGTATAAATCCATTTGCATTGGGTGAAGTGTTTGGGTCCAGTTCGACGAACATTCGACAGTGGGACAGCATTCTCGTGGATGGAGACACGACATTGCGTGTTGCAATCCAATCTGACACCCCACCAAGTTGGATTGAAGTCGATCCCTACTTATCTCTCAATCGTTCGCCATTACACCTGGAAGTAGCAGACGTTCCGGAGTCCACGGCTGCCAATGTTGCATTGCTGCCAAGTGTTGAGGAGGTCGATTTGACAAATGTCGAATCTGGTGACGTTATCGTGGACGATCTGGATAGCGGATTTTCGATCATCGACGAAATCAGTCGGAACCACGAGAACAGACTTCCGAAATGGATTCGATACATGATTGGAGCGGACGTCGACGACCGACCCTGGGAACGTGAACTTGATCAGGGACTTGAGGTCTCTTTTTCTTCGGGTTGGCCCCTGCCGGCACACGACGCCCGCTGGACAAGGGGCGTTGACTCGTCAAGCCATGGGACCTATAGGTCTACGTTTGCCTTCAAATTGGCAGACCTAACTGACTCACGCGCCAGTTTCTCGACCAATTTGCCATCGGCCGGCGAGTGGCAACTCGAGTACCACCAACCGAGCTTAATCCTCCCGAAAGTGAATATCCATAAGGGGCGTTTCTCCACGAGCGTGGGGTATTCCTATACGTATTCAATTGGGCAAAACCAGTCGGAAGACAGAGACACGACCATGCACATTGAAGTTCACAACGGCGAAAAGGTCGAGAACTTTGAAATTAATTCGCAGAGCTTGCTGTCTGGTTGGAATGTCATCGGTAGTGTGAACATTCGGAAGGAATCAATCGTCGACGTACACATATCCGACGGAAGCCATGACTACGTCATTGCAGATGCGATCAAGTGGGTGAACCTGACGACCTCAGAGTAAGTCCAAATCTATAAGCACATTGAATTACTCAAGAGTACTTTGAGATTACAAATAGGATCATTTGCAATTAGTTGCTGGACTTCGTCCCTTAGTGGATTGAGTAGGGCGTTGCAGGTGCAGGCTTGGTGACGACAAGAGCTTGAGATGTAGTCGTGTACTAGCACTTCGAGCGTGGCGAGACGCATGCTTCTTCAGGTAGTTCTGAGATCCCCTACCGCCCGTTAGAAACGATGCCGAAAGACAGGCTTAACGGAATCTTCCAGTCACTGGAGCTAGCCTTAGAAAACTATCCGAATTCAAAATACGCATTTGAAACGACGACTGTCTCACCGACGCTCGCCTCAAATACCACTCTTGACGAGTTTTCCTCCCACGCGCGTATCTCCAGCTCATCCCCAGGATAGACGGGAGCGGAGAATCTCACCTTAATCTTTCTAAACCGTGACGCATCTCCGTCGCAAATGATCTCCAACAGCTTTTGGGCACAGTGCCCAAATGTGCAGAGTCCATGCAGGATTGGAGTGTCGAATCCACCGAACTTAGCTGAGCTGGGATCGATGTGTAGAGGGTTGTAGTCTCCGGACAGGCGATAGATTTGTGCCTGGTTCTCAGCAATCTGCACGCTCGCGGTGTAGGTTGGACTGGATTCCGGCACGGTAATTTTCTGCGAGTACGTAGTGCCTGATCCCTCGAAAGGCTCAATGTCCCCGAGCCTCTCGACACCTCTTCTAAAGGAACCGTTCACCATACGGATGCAGTCTTTGCCCGACTCGTCCGACACAATGCTCTCATACTCGCAAAAACCGTTGCCGCGACCGCGAGGATGAACGCCTACCAACCTGGATCGAACCTTAACCGTTCCCGTATGCGGGAGCGGCGCTAAGAGTTCCAGGTAGCGTTCCGCATCTATATTCAAAGGACCAGGCGAGCCAGGAATTAGGCTCGTGTCTACAGGTGCTCCCGCACCGCCCCAACGTATCGCGAACGTTGGAAATACGCCAAATACAGGATGTCGTTCGTAGACGTAACGAAGATCGGTGATTCCAATTCCTACGGCATACAAGAGCACGTCACGCTGGCTATATTGAATGGACACTGGATCACCCCAAGGTCCTGGTTTACCATCCGGCAGTGCCGCTGTAGCGTTATAGGTGACCATTTCGCATTTGTTCCTTTGTCTCTGTCAGTTGGCTTCCAAGACTAAAGTGCCCGTTGTTGACAGCGTTCCACCAGTTCCATTGACTACACAAGTGGAAGCAGAAGTTTGCTTGCCCTCGATTCCGTTTACTCCATCTTCAGCAGTTCCAGACAGTTGACGGTAAGCTTCGACAAGCAACTGCATGCCGTACATGCCAGAGTGGTTGAAAGACAATCCTCCACCATTTGTGTTGATTGGCAAGTCTCCTCCCGGAGCAGCATGCCCATCCTTCCATAGAGTGTGCCCTTTGCCGCGTGGGGCCAAGCCCAACATTTCGGCTGTGATTGCGGCAGTGATAGTGAACGAGTCGTAAATCATCGCCATGTCCATGTCTTGTGGACCGAGTCCCGCCATTTCATAGGCGATCCGCGAGGACTGTGCCGCCGATGTTGCCGTGAAGTCGCCCATTTCCACAATGTTCGAGTGTCCCATCGACTCTCCCGCACCGGCAATCCAGACCGGCTGAGTTCTCAAGGAGTGGGCGATTTCTGGACGAGCGACAATTACGGCGCCGCCGTGATCGCACACTAGGCAACAGTGCGAAATGGTCATCGGCCAAGCAATCATTGGACCGTTCTGAACATCCTCAACCGTGATTGGTCCGCCATTGGGATCGGTTTCCTTCGAGAACATCACAGCACGCGGATTGAGCATTGCCCATTGCCTTGTTACGACGGCCACATGGGCAAAATCCTCCGGGGTGGTTCCAAACGCATGCATGTGCCGGACCATCGCATGGGCATATTGAGACGGCGCACCGAAGGTGCCATATGCAGCAGTGGCCAATTCACCGGGAGAAACCTCTCCGCGCCCGCCTCCACCTCGTCCGCCTTGTCCTCGGTAAGACCGGCCTGCCTCGCCGTGACTGACCAGTGCAACGTCAATGATTCCTGCAGCAATTGCAGCTAGGGCATGATGCACGTGGATCTGAAATGAACACCCTCCAACCGAGGTAGTGTCAATGTAGTTTGGGCGCAGCCCGAGATGTTCTGCAAGTTCAGAGGACCACCCTGCCGAGAAAATACCTTCGATATCGGAAATGGGTATCCCGGTGTAATCACATACATTCTTGATCGCTTCTATATGATGCTGCAGCGATGTAATTCGGAGCCCTCGTTCCGGAGTAAAGCCGATCTCATTCGATTCCGAGGCCCCAACGATTGCTGCCATACGAGAGAGGTTGTGTGCTACTGGCATGCCCTATTCCTCCACTACGCGCCAAAACGGTAGGAATGTGTCTTCGTCGACCTTTTCGAATTCGACACGAACCTTGCAACCGATTTGAATGTCTTGCGGACGGCTGGGGTCCACGCCGCGCAGCACCGTCATCATTCGATCTCCCTCCAATAAGTCGACATAAGCAGTGACATAGGGAGCTTCTTCGCCCCATCCGCCAAATGCACGGTGTTGTACGGCAAATGTGTAAAGGGTGCCTTCGCCGCTTGCTTGTGTCCAACCGAGATTGGTCGAATGACAATAGGGGCAAATCAAGCGCGGGTACCAGTGCACGCGACCGCAGTCGTTGCAGCGTGGAACCATCAGTTTCCCTTGTTTAGCGCCCTCCCAGAATGGCTCATGGTGCTGTCCCTTGCGGGGTACAGGTTTGTTGTATGCCACAAATCGCCTCCCTCTGATCTCTGCCGGCATGGGCAATCCAACGAGTCGACAATTTTACAAGCCGAGCGGCAGCGACGGCTTTAGGCACCTTGAGCCATGGTGTCAACTGCTATGAACTATCACACAACTCTTGGGCGTTTGGCCCAATTGAGCATATGAACGCGAACTACAGCGCTCTTTGGAAGTTAAGGGAAATTGAAACAAAGCGCAATGCGTTAAAGCACGCATTGCGCCTTCTTCCTACTCAAAGTGTCGGGTTCCGTCCACGGCAGAAATGACCGTTGGATAGGCAGTACCGTTAGTCTTCGCTTGCAGCAGCCTCTGAAATTGGAAACAGGGCAAGTATTCCACCAATCCCCGCAATGACCAATGGCACTAGCATCGTAAAGCTACTTAAGACAACGCCAAGAACGGAAGCAACAATGATTCCCGCCCCAGGCATCCAATTCTTAGCCATGATTGCCCAAATACCTAGCCCAAGTGCCACCGCTGAGAAAATGAGTCCAAACCAACCTGCCCGTTCTGCCGATTTTCCGAGCGTCTCCGCCCCAGCCGCGAGATCGATGTCAATCTCGTCACCCGTTTCGTCATCGGTAACGGTAAAGGCCTCTTCCAATTCCGTCAGATCTGCATTTTCAGCAATGCTTGTAGCAATATTTCCAAAGAACAGTACGCCAAACGCCATGAACAACCCAATGGCACCACCAATGATTGCCACAATTCCGCCCGCCTTTCTCATGAAACTCTCCCTTTAATCATTGATAAGAACTAGCTTTAGACCGTTGCTTTAGGAGCAGCGGATTGAGTTCTATCAGATACGCTTTACGTTGCATGCTTTATACCACAGTGCCTATGACTCAATTAGGTACTCTAGACGCAGCTTGAACTTCAACGAATAAACCTACCTAGGAACGAGTAGACGAATTTCGATAGACGAGCGGAGCAATAATCTGCTGTCCACGGAGAAACTCACGGTAGGACACGCAATCCGTTATTTTTGGCTTTCCGCAGCCTTTGAAATTGGAAATGAAGCCAGAACTCCCCCAGTTTCCTCAATCACTTCTCCTGTTGGTCAGCGATAGCCATTAATTAATTTTTGTTTGTCCGCTAGGCGGCAATTCATCGAGCCCGACAATATAAGCCTTACATGTCCGATTTATAGCACAACACCGATACTGCGATTTCGTACATGAAGCACCACAAGGTAGATCGATTAGCCGCAGCAGTAAGCGCTAAGGACTTGGCGGACCATAATTGTGGAAATTGCTAACCCAGCTTAAATTCGAGGCTGCAATTCTTGCAGTTTACATGCGCGTCGCATCGTAGTCTCCCCCGCATCCACTAAGTCCCTGCGCGTTTTCAATCAAGAACATTTGGAGCGTTGCCGCGTCGGTCAATTTGCTTGGATGTGTGTTGCTCGCGAACAAGAAAAAACCATATGCGAGGACGATTTAGCTAAGAATGCTCGCGTGCGCTATGTGTTGGCCACAGTTAGCTAAATTGGCTGACATGCGAGATTCCTACGGTGTTGCTGCAAATCGTTAAAATTTGTTCAGGTAAAACCTCAACGCTAGCTTGAGCTAACGTTCCGCGCAATCCTCAATTCAGTGGGAAGATCCCTGTCCAATTCTGCTCCGCCAAACCAATTGATCGACTCCATCGAGCGAGCTATTTGAGCGGCTTGGACTTAATCGACGAAATCTAGACTTGGACGAGCCAATGACAACCGATAAGGCGACGGAACAAGCATCCGACGTCCATATATCGTTCGACAGTGTTGTCAAGAGCTACGACGGTACAACTCAGGTTGTCAAAGACCTCAATCTGGAAATCAATCGAGGCGAATTCCTAACTCTGTTGGGACCCTCTGGATCGGGCAAGACTACTTGCCTCATGATGCTTGCGGGGTTTGAGAGCATTACTTCCGGCACGATTACGATCGACGGCCGGGCTATTCAAGATATCTTGCCCCACAAGCGTGGCATTGGCATGGTGTTCCAAAACTATGCGCTGTTTCCCCATCTAACGGTTCGCAAGAATCTGTCGTTTCCGCTGGAGGTCCGAGGCATGAGTGCTTCCGAGCGAAACAGCCGCGTGATGAGAGCTCTGGAACTTGTGCAACTAGAGGGGTTGGAGAATCGGAAACCAAGAAATCTATCTGGAGGCCAGCAGCAGCGTGTAGCCATCGCACGAGCCCTTGTTTTTGATCCTGAAATCGTGCTGATGGACGAACCTCTGGGAGCATTGGACCGTCGACTGCGGGAGGAAATGCAGTATGAAATCCGGAGAATTCACCAACAGCTCGGCGTGACTATGGTGTACGTCACCCACGATCAGCAGGAGGCGATGGTCTTGTCCGATCGCGTCGCAGTCTTTCGAGATGGTCGAATCGAGCAAATCGCCACGCCGGAAACACTGTATGAAGAACCCAGCCGTGTATTTGTTTCCTCTTTCATCGGCGACAACAATGTTCTCTATGGCGAAGTAAGAGAAGTGCAGGACAACGACATTTGCCATGTCTCCATTGGACCCGACAGAAACGTACAAGCACTTTCTGTCGAGGAAACGAAGCCGGGTGAACCGGTATGGGTTGCCATCCGGCCAGAACGAGTTGGTATCGCCAAGACTGAAAACCAGTATTCCAATCAGTTCGATGCGATCGTCAACGACATCGTTTTCATGGGCGACCACCTCAGAATCAACGTCGATACCTGCGGTGTTCGCAACTTTATCATTAAGATTCCCAACCTTGTTGGCCATGGTGCAGTCCTGCCAGGAGACGAAATTCAAGTGGGTTGGGCAACGCTCGATTGTCGAGCGCTTTCGATGGATTCGGAGAAAACCTAATGCGCAAGAATTTTCAATTTCGGAGTCTCATTGGAGGCTCACTACTTTGCTTCCTCGCCAACTGCGTTTGGGCCGAGGAGACGTTGACAGTTGTCTCGTTTGGCGGTTCATATGCGAAAGCGTGTGTAGATGGCTACCACAAAGCTTTCACTGAAGAAACCGGCATCAAGATCAAGCTTGAAGACTACAACGGTGGCTTGGCACAGATACGTGCGCAAGTCGACGCTGGATCGGTCCACTGGGATGTGGTAGATACCGAAAGCTCGCCGTTGCTGACTGGATGCGACGAAGGACTGTTCGAATACGTTGGAGACTTAGAACTCCCCCCAGCTCCTGACGGGACACCGGCATCCGAAGACTTTTTCGACGGCCAGATCCAAGACTGTGGCATAGGAACTCTCGTCTTTGCAACCGTTATTGCATACAACCCCGAAAACATCGATGGCGAGATGCCGACAACACTGCAAGACTTCTTCGATCTAGAGAAATTCCCAGGCAGGCGTGGAATGAGACGTTCTCCAGCATCAAACTTGGAGTTTGCCCTAATGGGCGACGGCGTTCCCTCGGATGAGGTTTTCGAGCTTCTCTCGACAGAGGAAGGAATGCAACGCGCATTCCGCAAATTGGATAGCATCAAGGACCATGTAATCTGGTGGGAGACGGGCGCACAGCCGCCACAGATGCTGGCTGATGGCGAGGTGATTATGTCCACAGCATGGAATGGACGCATATTCAACGCGCAAGTCATTGAGGAACAACCGTTCAAGATCATTTGGGATGGACACCTTCGAGATGTCGGCGCGCTTACGATCGTTGCGGGAGCGCCGAATCTCGAGAATGCGAAGAAATTCCTGAAGTTCGCCACGAGCACGCGTGCAATGGTCGGCGTCGCTAACCACATTTCGTATGCCCCAATTCGACATTCCGGTCTGCCTCTCGTCGGCAAGCACGCCGTTACAGGAGAAGACATGCAGCCTCACATGCCGACCTATCCTGAGAATTCGAAGAATTTTCTGTGGAACGACGTCGAATGGTGGAGTGAACGCGAAGACGAACTGACGGAGCGTTTCAACGCGTGGCTGTCTCGCTAACCGGATAGCTCCGCTAACTTGAGACGTGTACAGAAAATTCGTTTGCGTCGCCGCGCCTAGAACACTGTATGGCCAGTACTAGAAGCCAAAACCAGGAGCCTAGCAGGCTCGTACCCATAGGCTTGGCGCTTCCCTTGGTCGCGTTTGTGTTGGTCACCTTTGTTATTCCGCTCGGAACGATGGTGGTGCAAAGCGCTTACGACCCTCAAGTCGCTCAGGCATTGCCCAAAACCCTGGATTTGCTCAGTGACTGGGACGATACCGCGCTTCCCTCAGCTGATGTCTTCGAAACAATGGCTTCCGAGCTGATTTCCTCCCGGGAAGATCGATCAATTGGAAAGGTTGCCACCCGTGTCAACCGCATAAAAAGCGGTAGTCGAAGCGTATTTGCCAAGTCAGCTCGTAGGCTGGAACGCGTCGAGGATGCCGATCTAAAGACAGCCATGATCGAAATTGACGATAGGTGGGGAGACATCGAACTGTGGCGTGCAATAAGATCCGCGGGACAGAAATTCACATCCCGCCACTACTTGCGCTCAGTTGATCTTGAGCCTGCGCGAGATGGTGGAATACAGCAGGTGTCGGAAGACCAAAGAATCTACAACACTTTGTACTTTCGTACCGTATATGTAAGCCTTGCTGTTACTGTCCTTTGCTTCCTGATTGGCTACCCCATAGCCTACGCCATTGCAAGCGTGTCCGACTCATGGGCAAAGATCCTCCTTGTCGTAGTGTTGGTGCCGTTTTGGACCTCCCTACTAGTTCGAACGACCTCATGGCTCGTGCTGCTGCAAAACCAAGGGGTAGTGAACGACGTGTTGGTTTGGATAGGATTGGTAAGCGACGACTCACGTCTTGCACTTGTTCACAACATGACAGGCACATTGATCGCCATGACGCATGTGTTGCTGCCGTTCATGATTCTCCCCCTCTACGCCGTCATGCGTTCGATCCCACCAGACTACATGAGAGCCGCCGCATCGCTTGGAGCAAATCCAATCGAAGGTTTTGCAAAGGTCTATTTCCCTCAGTCTCTGCCAGGTGTCTCAGCCGGTTGCCTGCTCGTGTTCATACTGTCGCTGGGCTACTACATAACCCCTGCCCTTGTCGGCGGCACGAAGGGCCAACTCATTTCAAACATGATCGCCTACCACATTCAAACATCGCTGAATTGGGGGCTGGCCGCGGCAATCTCAGTCATTCTTCTAATCGGTGTATTCGTTTGCTACTTCATCTTCGATCGATGGGTAGGCATCGACAAGCTCAAGCTAGGGTGATGGACTACGCTGTTTGGAAAGCTGCAAAGATCGCTTTTATTGTGGTAGTCGCTCTCGGGTTCGGATTTCTCATCTTGCCCTTGATCGTCATCATTCCACTCAGCTTCAATGCTGAACCCTACTTTACCTTTACTGAAGGCATGCTGCGTTTCGATGGTGAGGCATACTCGTTGCGCTGGTATCGCTCAATAATTGAAAATCCCGAGTGGCGGACGGCAATCAGCAATAGCTTCCTGATTGGCGTCTGCGCAACATTTATCGCGACGGTTCTTGGAACGCTAGCCGCGATGGGATTGAATCATCCAAAGTGCCCAATGCGCGACGCAATTTCCGCACTTCTGATTTCACCTATGGTGACTCCGGTAATCATCGTGGCAGTTGGCGTGTTTTTCTTCTACTCATCGCTGGGGTTGGGCCAGACACATCTTGGTTTAATTCTTGCCCACGCCATGCTGGGTGCACCGTTCGTGGTTATCACGGTAACGGCAACATTGGCGGGCTTCGATCGCACCCTGCTTCGAGCTGCAGCCAGCTTGGGAGCGAGTCCACTGACGGCGTTTCGACGCGTCCAATTGCCGATCATCTCTCCAGGCGTATTCACCGGTGCACTGTTCGCCTTTGCGGCGTCATTTGACGAAGTGGTGATCGTGTTGTTCCTTGGCGGGGTTGATCAACGCACAATCCCACGCCAAATGTGGTCGGGTATTCGAGAGGAGATCAGTCCCACGATCCTAGCAATCGCAACTTTGCTGATTGTGTTCGCAATACTCGTGCTTGTTGCAGTCGAATTGCTGCAACGCAGCAGCAAAACCGCCCAGGCGACGAAGCAATAGATTTGTCCAACGAACAGAGATTGTGCAACCAGTGAATAAATTCGCTAGCCCATCAAAACTACGACCGTGGAATTCATTGGCAAATGCGGTTCTGAAGCTGTCTGTTCTGATCCCGGTCCTCGTACTCTTGACGGGTTCGTCAGAAACCGACGACGAAGACTTGGAATCAACGGAGGAGCCTGCTGAAAAAGTTGAGCTACAAATCACCATCGCTGATGTGCGCGAGGAAGTGGGAACCATATACATCGGTGTTTACACGAACGAAGAGACGTGGAAGGATTTGGATCCCACTCACAAGTTGACCGCAAAGCCTGCAAGTCCAAAGACTACAGTGACGATTGAACTGGAACCAGGGGAATATGCAGTCTCTACCTACCACGATGTCAACGACGACGAGGAATTCAACAGAAAGGGTGTCTTTCGATTGCCGGGTGAACCATTTGCGTTCTCCAATGATCCCAAAATCCGCATGCGGATACCAAGCTGGAAGCGTGTCAAGTTCAAGGTAGACGTCGAAGAGAAAGAACACACGCTCACTCTCAAACACCCATAGAGACAGGCGTTCCTTCACCGTGTGTAGTTTGCTACCGATTCCGCGAGTTTGGGCGAACTCGCTACAGCGGGAATCAAATCGTAGAGAGGTAGCGTGTCTTGGTACTAGTTGCCACGGCTGGAGGAAGAGGTGTCTTGGGTTGGCTTAAGCACTCTTCGTACTGGTGCAAAGAGTTGTTCAATGGAAGCTGGTTCGAGTCCAGCAATTGCGGATTCACGAAGACCCCGTTCCTCAAGCCAAGAGGAATAGCGTTCATCTGACGTAAATCCCTCCCATCGAGCATCACTCTCGAGCCACCAAACTGGGGGTGTCGTCCATAGTCGTTCAGCACATTCGAGACTTCGGAACGCGCGGTCCAAGTCGCCAACATACAAACCTGCCTCCACCGACTCGTCGCATGACATCTCTTCTCCGATAGTCTCGAGAACCTCTATAGCTTCATCCATAAATCCCTTTCCCGCGAGATATCTGAAATTGAAACCTGGATCTTCCAAGGCGGAAGGATCTACTGATTCCACTTCCAATGCATACAACGCGAGGTATCGTTGAACAGTTGGGTTGTCAGGATCGCGCAAGTGGGCAATTCGCAGGGCTTCTTGCACTTGCTGGTCGTCGCCGCGACGAAAGCGCGAAAATGCCATCGCCAGAGCTGCTTCTCCAGAGCGCGGACGCATCTTGACCCACCGAAACAGCAACTGCTCCTCTTCGTCATACCAACCCAACGCGTGATATAGATTGGCCAGCTCCTTGACAGCTTCAGAATTTGGGTATTTGCCAGCCAATGCAGTAGTGGTCTGCAAGTACTGGGTCAGATCGCCATCGTCGCGATAGGTTTGCTTGGCATGCTCTATCAGGGATGGGTAGTGGTTTGGATTTGCAGCTAGCGCCAGCTCGACATATTTTCCTGCGTCGTCAGGAAGCAAGGTCGATAGAAGATTAAGCGCGTAGGGATTGGACTCGACCTGCGGCAATCCAACCAACTGTTGCTGTGCTTGCGGTCGATTACCCGAATCAGCCAACCATAGTGCTTCCAAATAGCCTTCGAAGTTCTTGGCAAAGTTCGACGCGATGGGAATTTCCCCGACACTGTTGTCGTATAGCCCCTTCAGCACTCCAGCTGCGGCTTGATCTCGGATCTCCGCGAGCGATTCTTCGGGGTAGTGGTATTGTTCGTCCCAGCGGAGCTTCCAAGCTAATTGGGTGACGTTCACAACCCGTACAGTTAGGACAAAATTCCCAGGTTGTTCAGCGTCCTCTACAAATTCGCCATCAACAATATGGGTCGCACCAAGTTCCTCCGTAAAGCCACGAAACCTCTCACCCAACTCGAGAGCCGAGCGGGCTTCATCAAAATCTATGACAGTGAGTTCCCGGCTCAGCGACACAAGCTCTGTCAGGTGTTTCGGGAACGCGTGAGTCATATGCTTCGGCAGGTACTCGGGCCCGTCGAAAGGCAGCACCGCAACAATTATCTGTTTGGGAATGGCCCGCGGAAGGATGAGGAAATAGACAACAATCGTCCCCACTACAAGCAGCGTCATGAGAACGACTGCGTAGAAGAATGCGCGAGACCGCGTGTTGTTGCTTGTCATATCTCGCTTATTAAAGATTGCGATTTGGAGCCATGTAGCAGGATTCGCACACTGTAAACACGCGCGAGTTTAATAGCCGCTAGATGTGCTGATGCGTCAGTTGGCAAATTCAATCCGCACCGCGAGTGCTTTGCTTCGTCATCAGAAAAGAAACTCGTTGAAATTACGGGGTTGTCAAGCTGGTGCAGGCCAGTTGTGGAGCACGGAGAATCGACATCAACGACTAAGAAAATTCGAAATCTTCACGAATCGGTCAAGGCTCCGCTAGTTACCCGTGCGTATTGTTCGAGATTGCCCATTGGGTTAGTATGCCCCCACAGAAACTTGGTCGCCAATCGCCACTGATTGGACCATTCTGCCATTTGGCCAGTAGGAGACAAAGTTACCGTGAAAAAAGTTCGTTGGCTCTGTGTATTGACGTTTTCCATGATGCTTGCGATGCCAAGTGTCGCGCAAGTCCTTGAGGGACCCAGAGGTCCCGTCGAGTTTGTGGGACTAAAGAAGTGGACCGCGTCCCAATTGTTCGACGCCATAAAGGAACAGGAACCCGATAAGCCATTCCACGCCTGCGCTGCCACGTTGAAGCGCAATCTGGAATTCGCGGACGCTGCCGCCTTTGGATTCATGAAACAGTTAGAAGACGGTTCAATGTACATGTATACCGTAGTTGTCGGTATCGAGGACGATTTGGGAGTGCAATATCGCTCTCCCGGAGAAGAAACCATCGCGATACCTCAATCCTGGCAGGAGTTGCAGACCGCTTTCGACGAGGACTTCGGCACGTTTGCCTCTCTTGTGCAAGCTCGCTACCAAGCCATTGAAGCTGGCGAGCCGGATAAAGCGGCGATGCTTGCCGAGTATTTCGGTGCGAATTCTGAAACGGCTGATGCAGTTTGGAAACTAATGGATCGGGAATACGAGGACTCAGATCAAAGTCTAGCACTCGAGGTGCTGGCAAAGGACGGCTCACGGTCAGCGCGAGCTGTTGCAACAATGGTTCTCGGCTATTTCCCCGATAACGAATCGACTTGGCATGCACTAGTCAATTCATTACTCGACTCTGAAGCTGCTGTTAGAGATGTGGCAGGCAAGGTGCTCAAAGGCTTGATTCGAACGGGCAAGACGACCCAAGTAAATTGGTCGGAAGCCCAGGAAACACTATTGGCTCTGTTCAGTGGCACGAATCCATGGGCTTTCAACGACATTCTTGAGTCCTTGGTGGCCACAGAAGTAGACAACGAATTCGCGCTGAAGTTAGTTCAAGAAAAGCCAGAGTTGCTGATCGCGCATGCAGCGGTAGAGCACGAAAAGTTTAGAAAGCCGGCCCACGACTTCCTAACGTCGGTGAGCGGTGAAGATTTTGGAAGAGATGTTGAAGCCTGGATGAAGTGGATCACTGCACGGGACTCAGATTCCTGATCCTTAGTATGTAGATTTCAACCAGCCTGACTTTAGCGCTTAGCGACAATTGTTGCCTTCACACTTTAAGTCACATTAGAAAAATTCAACGTCGCGTTTGCTATAAGCGCGGAATGACTCGTAGCCACGCTCATTTGGCACGATTTGCAGATTGAAAGGAACCTTACTTCAATCGGTGTGTCTTAATCCGACATCGTTGCTCAGCAATGAACAAATGACTTGACGATTAATCGTCGAGACGTAACATACGCACACCAATACCACTAACGCAAAGGATTTCCGATGAAGACCGACCGACCATCAGTTCTTTGCGAAACAGAGAGTCGCTAGACTTTAGCCCGCTGCTCCGACCGTTCTAGGAGCGCCAACCAATCTGTTTCTTCCTGCTATGCCAGGTGCATAGCGTGAACGTGTCTTGCTTCGATCACTCATGAAACCACCACAACACACAGAACGAAAGCCATCTCGTCCCACCCTATGGTTTATTACGCGCGGAGAACGTTTGCGCTACGTCGTGGCGACATTAAGTTCGACGATTTCAAGTGTCTGTACGTTAGGTTTACCACTTGTAACCATGTACGCTCTGGACGTACTTGATCAGCGCGATTTTGGATACGCGAATTCGCTATTGCATTCGATTGCTGATTACTTTGGCCCAGACACACCGTACGCCAGCTATCTCATAGTCTCGGCATTTTGCGGAGTTGTGATCGCGTTGCTGGCAAGTGCATTCCAATTCGGTCGCGATCGCCTGTCCGCGCAAGCCTCTGAAGGAATCGCCAGACGGCTACGTGAAGTTCTGTTTGATCGCATTCAGCGCGTCAAGGCGTCGTTCTTCGACAGGGAAGAGATTGGCGACTTGGTCCAAAGGTGCACCTCGGACGTGGAAACCGTTCGTCGCTACATGCACAGCGATGTCGACGCGTTGGCCCGTGCACTGCTAATCCTTTCAGTAATGTTTCCAGTGCTTTGGTGGCGCAATCCAACGCTAGCTCTCTACTCGGTAGTCCTCATGCCGGTTGTAGTGCTCGGAGGTATCTACTTCTTCAAAAGCGTCTCTCAGTTGTTCAAGACGACCGATGAAGCCGAAGGCAAGCTGACGGCAGTGCTTCAAGAGAATCTGACGGGAATTAGGGTCGTCCAAGCCTTCGCACAAGAGGCCAAGGAGTACGAGAGATTTGAGGACTCCAACAGGGAGTTTCGAGATCGATATATACGTCTTAACGCCTTCGAAGCAGTGTATTGGGGCATCAGCGATTTTGTCTGCATGCTGCAATCTGCGATCGTTTTGATTGCCAGCGGCTACTTGGTAATGAACGAAGCACTGACTATTGGTGAACTGGCTCTGTTCACCTCACTGTCGGGCATTGTGATCTGGCGTGTGCGTCAAATGATCGACGTCGTCGAGCACACAGGGAAGACTTTGGTGTCCCTTCGGCGAATAAACCACATTCTGACGTCCGAGCAAGAACCCGTACAAACTGTTCCTGAATCCACGTCTATTCGTGGAGAAATCACCTTCGAAAACGTCTCGCTTTCATACGATGGGAATTCCAACCAGCTGGAGAACATTGATCTCTCCATTCGAGCCGGAGAAACTATTGGCCTTGTTGGAAGACCAGGTTCGGGCAAATCATCGCTTATCCGAGCCCTGATGCGCTTCTATCCAATTGCAAATGGTCGAATCCTGTTGGATGGCATCGATATTGAATCGATAGATGTGACGTGGCTGAGAAAACAAATTGGTTGCGTCCTGCAGGAGCCGTTTCTGTTTTCCAAGACGGTGCGTGAGAACCTGCAGTTTGGAAACTTCGCCGCGAGCGACGATGAATTCAACACAGCCACAAGACTTGCTGCCATACACACAACCATCAATGAGTTCTCAGCGAAATTCAACACGAAAATTGGTGAGCGCGGCGTGAATCTCTCCGGAGGTCAACGACAACGCATGGCTCTTGCCCGTGCGTTGCTGACTAGGGCGCCGATATTGGTCTTGGACGACGTCCTTTCGGGAGTAGACACTCGAACCGAGAGCGCTATTCTGCGAAACCTCGCGGACCCCGAGAGACGCGTGACGACCATCATAGTTGCGCATCGTCTTACGACTATTCGACAGGTTGACCGCATTGTGGTCATGGATCAGGGAAAGATCGTTCAGGTAGGACCTCACGAAAAGCTGATGAAGGAGCCAGGCCCCTATCGGGAATTGTGCGACATCCAGAATCTTCTGGACGAGACAATCCAATACGAAACCGAGGTCGCCAGCCATGGCTGATGTCTACAGCGAAACAGATCTGATCTCTACCGACGAATTCCAAGATTCGGAAAACGCGAAGATGGAAGTCAGCCTATGGCAAAGGCTGTTTGGATACGTCTTGCACTACCGAGGTCACCTTCTAGTGGTAGGAATCTGCGGCGCCGTTGTTGGCGCTACGGAAATGACCTATGGATTGGTTACCAAATGGTTGATTGACGACATTCAAGCGAATGGAACGCAAGCTTCGCTAATGACTTGGGCGGCTTTGATCGTAGCTGCCAGCGCAGTCGTCAGCATTGCCATGGTAGGCCTCGTCTTCTACGTGTCCAAGCTTCGAGCGATGGCGAGCTTTGACATTCGCCGAGATGCCTTCCTGAATATTCAAAAGCAGTCGTTCAAGTTCTTCGACAAAAGGCCAGTGGGATGGCTCATGGCTCGATTGACTTCGGACTGCGAACGCTTGACCGACATTCTCACCTGGGCGTTCATTGATTTTGTCTGGGGTACTGCAATGATGCTCTCGATGGGAGTTGTCATGGTGATCTTGAACTGGAAGCTCGCGCTGTGCGCCTTTTCCATACTGCCCATCATTGGGTGGGCGACTCTCAAGTTCCGAAGGTCAATTCTTCGCACCGCACGAGACGTAAGATCAACGAACTCACTTATCACAGGTTCATTCAATGAAAGCATGATGGGTGTGCTTACCAGCAAGTCGTTCGTGCAGGAATCGAAGAACCTGCAGGAATTCACGCACCTGACCGACCGGATGTACACCTCTTCAGTCAAGAATCTCACTTTGGCAGCGCTTTATATGCCAATTGTCATGACGATGGCGAGCGTGTCGACGGGCTTGGTGCTATCGATCGGAGGATTGGAATTCCTTGACGGAATACTGGTCGCTGGGTCGCTGATCGCATTCCTCATGTGGGTACGGTATTTCTTTGAACCCACCATCGAAATGGCGCATTGGTTTACGGAAATGCAGACGGCGCAAGCATCAGCAGAGAGAATCCTTGCAGTGATGGATGCCACTCCCGACATCGACGCAGGAGACACGCTGGATGCTAGTCAACACAATGGAGTGTCCTCCATTGTGGTTCAGGAAGTCGACTTCGCCTATTCGGAGCAGAAAAATGTACTTTCCGAAATCAACTTGCAAGCAAGTTCTGGTGAAACCATTGCGCTGGTTGGACCCACCGGCGGCGGCAAGACAACCTTGGCAAACCTTCTGTGTAGGTTCTACGAACCGACTTCCGGACATATTCTTGTCAATAATCTGGACTATCGGGAAATTCCCCTGCATTGGTACCGATCACAACTTGGCGTGGTACTTCAGCATCCTCATGTGTTTGCAGGATCTATCCTCGAGAACATTCGCTATGGACGCACAGATGCATCCGTAGCCGAGGTATACGATGCTGCCAAGCTAGCAGGTGCACATGGTTTCATTGAAGCCATGGAGGAAGGCTATTCCACCGAGGCAGGAGCAGGCGGCAGCAAGCTGTCTGCTGGACAGAAGCAGTTGCTCTCCATAGCTCGTGCAATACTGGCCGATCCTCAGGTTCTCGTACTAGATGAAGCCACCAGTTCCGTCGACACCGACACGGAGCAGCACATTCAGAGAGGACTCGAGAATCTCTTGAAGGACAGAATCTGCTTTGTAATCGCACACCGACTTTCGACCATCCGCAACGCAACCAGAATCGCGTTCATCCATGAGGGTCGTATTGTCGAGTTGGGAAGTCACCAGGAGCTCCTCAAGATCGATGGCCAATATGCCGACATGTATCGCCAACAAAGTATGCGCGACTCCATCGCATCGAGTTTTGACTTGGCCGACAAGACAAGCGAGTGACTTGGCTGTACACTTGAAGCTCGTGACTTCGCGGCGACACGCACAATGAAACCAGCAATTGCAGTTAGGGGCCAATGTGGCTTGGTAGGCACCAAGTTCATGATTATCGTTCAGGAGATGGACAGGGCGATCGCGTTCTATCGGGACGTAATTGGGCTTGAGGTCAAATTACATACAGATCATTGGAGCGAACTGGCCTTTGGAGATGCAACCGTTGCTCTGCACGGTGGCGGAGACGCCATTTTTCGCGCAACAGGGCTGTCGTTCACCGTGTCCGATATCGAAAATGCCTGCCAAGCAGTAGTCGATGGCGGCGGTTCGATTCGATCGCAGCCTGAGGATCGAGGCGATGAAGGAATTCATCTTGCTATGCTCGCTGATACCGAAAACAACGGCTTCATGTTTAGCCAGCCAAAGTAATTGACCGTCTGAGGCATTCAGCAGCTTGAGTTGCATTATGGCGCTCCTCAGTAAGTGGAAACGGGCCCACTACAGTCAAGCAGCGCCAATATGAATGAGTTCGGCTCGCTCTCCTTGTGGGAAGGAGAAGTGCCACAAGCCACAGGCAGCGGCCCGGTGCACGAGCCCCGACTCACGATCCATCTTCCTTCCCCAGACAATGCCACGGGCTGCGGGGTTCTTGTAGCTCCAGGTGGAGGCTACCGCATTCTTGCGTCGGACCATGAAGGGTTACAAGTGGCACAAGCATTCAACGAACTCGGTATCGCTGCCTTTGTTCTGCGTTATCGCGTTGCGCCAACGTATTCGTCGGCTATTTCATTGCTGGACGGACAACGCGCAATCCGAATATTGCGCTACAAATCAAGTGAATACGGTATTTCGCGTCTTGGAATGTTGGGATTCTCTGCTGGAGGACACCTGGCGGCCAATGTAGGAACTGATCGTTGGTTAGTCGAAGGTGAATGCATCGACCCAGTAGATGCGATGAGCGCGAGACCAGATTTCCTCGCGCTTTGCTACGCGGTAACGAATGGAATAGTCCGCGGCAGAAAAGCGGACGAGTACACGCCTACAGACACTCGAGTAAATGCCGAAACTCCACCCACATTTCTTATGCATACGCACCAGGACGCGATCGTCCCTACGGAACAGTCAATGATCTTCTATAGCGCCCTGCACAGACATCGCGTTCCTTCAGAAATGCATGTATTCGGAAGCGGAGAGCACGGAGTGGGATTGGCCAGCGGTGACCCTGATACTAACTTGTGGTTTTCACTGCTTCACAACTGGATTCGCCGTCAGGGCTTTCTGACTTCGAAGCAAAGAGTTGAGGTGAGTGGTCAAGTGCTGATAAACGGACAGCTCCCCGGCCATATTTGGCTTACATTGGAACCTATGGACCGAAATGCACCCTCTGCTCGGGTTAGGATCGATCCATCATCCAAAGGCGAGTTCAAAATACACGAAGACAGCGGACCTGTGAACGGTCCACACATCGCGACCGTACGGCACATTTCGGACAAGATTTCCCAAGATGCCACAGGCGACTACACCCTTGACCGAGAAATCGTGTATTCGCAAAAAGTTGACCTAAGTGCAGACACGCGCCTAAATCTGCAACTTACCGAACGTAATCGTTGCTAATCGATTACGGGCTTAGCTAGTTTTGCCCTTTTACGACTTAACTAGGAAAAGACACTAGGTAGTTTTTCAGATCATTCACTATAGCGAGAGAGGTAGTTAGTCATTAGGTGGGATGTGTCGTTGAAACGACGCACATGAACTCGTCGTTTGGTCACAACGACATGCGTTATTGACCCGTTGTCTGCACCTAGGAAAGCCATTGGCCGAGCACCTGTTGCCGTCGAGACAATCTGTCCAATCACGGCACCGTGCACGAAAGCCGCTACAAGCTGATCGGGGTGCCTTTGCGCGATCGTCTTGATGGACTTCGTCAAACGACGCTCAAACCCCTTAGTAGTTTCTGCTCCAGGAATGATCTCCCAACGGTCTTCCCTTATCGCTTGCTTGAGAATTGGATCGTTTTGAGCAACTTTCTCGCGGTAGAGTCCTCCTTCATATTCACCCAGATTGACTTCCCTCAAGTCGGCGAGCTCAAAAGCCTCGAGATTGAGTAGCCGGCACAACGGCTCCGCAGTCTGTTTAGTTCTCTGCAAGTTTGATACGTAGATGGCGTCAATGGACTCGTTTTGCAGCCGATCTGCAACTTGCTTCGCTTGTGCCACACCGACTGTATGCAATGGTGGATCACCGTGCCCGTCGACAAGATTGAACGGTCGGGTTGGATCGGCGGGAGCCGATTCACCGTGTCGAATCAGCAATATGTCCGTGGATCCAGGTGGACTAGCGAATCTATGTTGTCTGTATTGGGTAGACACCTTGCCTTCTAGGGTTCAAAAAGCCAATGAAAATTCATCAACCAAATTGCAGAATTCAACCTTACGATCGACTTTAGATATATGAGATAAATGATGGATTTGACGGGGAATTCTTACTATCCACTTCCCATGGGTCCATCTAACTCCTGTGCTCGCACATAGGCTTCTCTTTTCTGAACGCGATGGACGTAATCCTCGAACACGGGCCGCCGTTCGATCGAACCAAACGACATGCCCCACATGACCTGAGAGCCGACATACACGTCGGCAGCGGTAAACGAGTCACCTGCTACATATGGTCCAGCAGCAAAAATGCCCTCAAGTGTTGCCAAGACACATGCGTAGTTTCCATAGCCTGCCATTGACTCCTGCTCGGACGTCAACTCAAAACCTAGCGATCGATTCGTGGTGGCAGCTTCCACCGGACCAGCTGCAAAGAACAGCCATCGGTAATAGGGGCCTCTGTCGGATAGTACGGGTGCAAGCCCAGCTTCGGGAAATGCATCAGCTAGATAAGCACAAATGGCAGCACATTCAGTTACCGTAACCTCTCCATGGCGAATGGCTGGAACTTTCCCCATGGGGTTTATTGCCATGTATTCAGGTTCCTTCATGGATCCTCCATACTCGAGAATCACCGTCTCGTAGGGTTGCCCCACCTCCTCTAGCATCCAGCGAGCTATTCGCCCGCGAGACCTAGGATTCGTGTAGAAAGTTAGTTGTGCGCTCACCAATTTGGCTCCAAGCCCCATTAGAGGGCGGAATTATATGAGCAGTCCTGGCGAGTAGAGGCGCAGCAACTCCTATCGCTCGCCATCACTCATCCACCTCTATGTCAATGAGGAATAAGTGGATGAGGCAACTGCCGAGGAATTCTCGGTAGTTCAAAGTGAGATCACCAAGTAAGTCACCCTTAGCGTCTGCCACGACATTCCCGCCTACGCTACTTCGGTTGGTTTCCGGTTGTATTCGAATCGGCGGGCGTGGTTCCTTGGGTTCGACAATGCATCAATAGCAATGTTTTCTAGCTGCACTTGCCTAGTTGATTGTGTAGGGTGATTCAAGACGGAGGACTGATGTTTCCCCTTTCAATCAATTTGCCCACGGCGATTCTAGTTTGAAGTTCCGAGTCGACCTGGCAACCTAGAAAACGCAGGACAATGCAACGTGGCGTAATCACGAACCGGTCGATGCATAGTGACGAACGCCGACATTCCATAGGAGCAATGACACGCAAAAGAAAGCAATGCCCGCAGTCGGAGACAAATATTGAAACAGAAGACTTGAACCTGTTGGATCCTCTACTCCTAGAACCCCAACAATTGGGAAGTACGCCACGCACCCAAGTGGAATCACATAGGTAAAGAACTGGCGAAACCAATCTTCATAAATGCTTAGTGGATATTGGGATGCTTCGACGCCTCCATAAACGAAGACGTTCATAACCTCCAGCGACTCAATGCTCCAGAAGCTGATGGTTGCTTGAATGACCATCAAACCGTAGAAGAAGAACACCATTCCCAACAGTGCATAGCACCATAGAAACACCTGAGCAATCGACAAGTCGAGATTCAAGGCTACGACTCCATAGATTAGAACTATCGCGCCCTGAAGAAACCGCCCAACCCTGTGCAATGGGAATTCATTGCAGGCAATTTGAAGAACAGCTGAACGCGGTCTGAGGAGAATCCGATCGAAATCGCCGGTTCTGACCATGGTTGTTCCGAACGTATCAAATCCTCTGGAAAACGTGTCGGCGACGGCAAACGCAACGTTCACGCTGCCGTAGAAGACAGCTACATGGGCGAAACTCCACACGCCGAGCGGTCCAAACCGTTCAAACAAAGCCCAGATGCCCACGACTTCCACTCCCGTGGTTATGAACTGTCCAATGGAGAACAAGAGGAAGGAGCCCTTGTACTGCATCTGACCTCGAATGCTTACGCCAAGGTACTTGCGAAAGAGAGCAGCGCTGGAGGTCATCCGCCCTGCACCGAGAGTTTGCGACGTGCCTGACGTTCCAATCCCAAACCGATTGCCACCATCAGGAGCGTCCAACTCAACTGAAGTGCCATCTCCATAGCCATGACATTCGTCGCAATGTCGCCACTGTAGATTCGAAATGGAACGTCGCACAACCCGCGGAATGGCTGCCAGAAAAGGATGCTCTGTGCCCAATCGGGAAACAGTGGAAGGGGGATGATCATTCCACTCAAAACCCAAACGAATCCGGTCGCCAACGCGACGGTGCCACGTGCATCGACAAGCCAAAACATGGATATGTTCAGGATCATCAGAATCGAGCAAGACAGAGCAATCGCAATTACGAGTGATATAGAAAACCCCACGAAGCTGAGAACCGAAGCGGGTGGCGGCATCACCCATTCGTCAAAACCAAGTAGGCGCAAAATTACAAATGCGAATATCAAGCCGGGTACCGACCGAAGCAACGTCGGTGCCGTACGGAATGCCAGTGTTCGTGCCCACCAGAAAGCGTAGAGGTTTAGAGGTCGTAGCAATTCGTAGGCTACCGAGCCAGTCCTAAACATGCCGCGCAGCTCGGGATCCACGTTGATCGGGAACAATGCGAAAAGGCATTGTCCAAGCCATACATAGACAACGATAGCTTCAAACGACATTGGAGGTGGCTCTTCCAACACCGCGTAAAACGCACCCAACACCATGAGCTTGACAAATCCCCAGAAAATCTGCGTCGCAATACCGGCTATCGCAGCCGTGCGATATTGAAGAAGAGTCCTAAATCGTGTGGCGACTACAGCAACGTAGCTCGACAGCGCCTGTTCAGTCAACTAGCTTTCCTTTTCGTAGTATTCCGAGACAATGGATTCAATTGGCGGCTCTGCGATGGCAATGTCTTTGACTGCATACTGCGAGGTGATTTGAGAAACGAAAGATGCAGCATCGGTTTTGCATAGAAACGTGATTTGAGTCTCTTCGTTTGCGATCAATAGGCTTTTGTGGGCTTCAGAAAGAATTGGAACGGACTCGAAGTCAACAATGACATGACGTTCCTGCCCATAGCGCTTGCGCAGTTCAACAAGCGAACTATCGATAAGGCACTGTCCTCGATTTATCAAGATCACCCGATCACACAGCGCTTCTATGTCTCCAAGGTCGTGAGTAGTCAACAGCACGGTCACGTTTTGTGTCTGGTTGATTTCCTTGATGAACGTCCTGACATTGGCTTTTGTCAAGGCATCGAGCCCAATCGTGGGTTCGTCCAGGAAGAGGATTTTTGGACTGTGCAGCAACGCCGATGCAATGTCGCACTTGACCCGCTGGCCTAGACTCAATTGCCGAACAGGGATATCCAACAAATCGCTTAAACCAAACAAGTCAATTAGCCGGTTTACTTCGCGACGATAGTCTTGTTCTGCCACTTGATAGATGTCACGTAGCAGTTCAAAAGACTCGACTACCGGAAGGTCCCACCAAAGCTGCGTGCGTTGCCCGAATACAACGCCGATTTGCGCTACATGGCGAATGCGCTGCTTCCACGGAACAATTCCGTTTACAAGACACTCGCCGGAGCTCGGAACGAGTATCCCCGAAAGAATCTTTATGGTTGTTGACTTACCAGCGCCATTTGGACCAATGTAGCCGACCATCTCCCCCGCTTGAATGTCTAAGTCGATCCCACAAAGGGCCTCAATGTCCGTATAGGAACGATTGAACAGGCCCGTAACGGCGCCAATCATTCCGGGACGGCGTTTCGCCACACGAAACGTCTTGGAGAGTCCACGCACATGAATTTGCTTCATTGGATGTGACCGCAAGAACTTAAGACTCGAATTATTTGTGGGCTTCGCAGAATGCCAATGGATGGAAGGTGCTGACTACCCTCTGATCGTTCGCATGGCTACGTCATTAGAGAGGCAATATGCGTTACAAACACGATGCATCGCCAATTGACAGCTCTAGCGAAGTGTTGGGACACAAATGCTACGCCAAGGTTCCGAACGCAGTTGTTCCTTTCGAATAGTTGGTCGTGTGAACAAACACACAAACATGGGCTGCATGGCCCAAAACCATGCAGCCCATGCTCGTTGTTGTGCTTGGAGTTCAGTCCAGGCTGAACTCAGGCGATACTAGTCGCGGATGAAGTCCCTAATGACCTCTCCGGGTCGATCTCCCGTGTACTCGCCATTTTGTATGACAACCTTGCCCGCCACAATCGTTGCATCGTAGCCTTCACTCTTGACGACGATTCGGCCGCCGTTGTGAGGAAAATCGTTTACATACTCCGGATGGCAGGACTTCAGGTTTTCATAATCAATGACATTGATGTCTGCATGCCAACCCTCTTCCAAATGCCCACGACGCTTGAGACCAAGCACTTGCGCGGATTTTCCAGTTATGCGATGAATGGCTTCTTGCAGCGTATAGACGTTGCGATCGCGAGTGAGCTCGCCCAACAGAAATGTCGGTGAATCCGCATCTGTGAATTGACCCACATGTGCACCTGCGTCTCCCAGCATCGGAACGACGTGCGGCAGTCGCATGTAGTTCCATTGATTTTCCAACGCGCCACCGAAAGCCCAAAGGTTCCAGAACTCCTTGCCTTCCGACTCTATGAGTCGATCAACGTAGACGTCCACTGGATCTTGTCCCAAGTCGTCCGCGAGCTTCTGGAGGTTTCTGTTGTTGTCCAGATCAAAATCTGGGTAATGCCCGGTGCCCATGGGATGCAGAATGCTTGCTACACGCCCAAATCCCCCTGCTTCCTTGGCTTCGTCGACAAGTTTCTTGCGCGTTTCCGGATCCTTCAACGCGGTGACGCGATCCTTGATGGTGGGAAGCTTCATTAGTTCACGCCAACTTTCCGTGCGCAGGAATGCCTGTTGAGCCAGGCCAAAGAAAGAACCGCTGGGACGCGTGTGGCAAATCGAAGTGATTCTCTTGCCCTCGTCGTTGTTGCGACCAAGAAAGTCCTGCCAATACGAGACTCCGCCGTCTCCCTGCGGACCCGTTCCTCCGGAGAACAATACCTGGCAACCCAATTCTGCGCCCGTCTCGAACATCTCCCGCTCGATCTTTGCGCGAGATTGCATATCGGGAGCAACCTGGAAGAGTCCTCCTCGACCACCAGCTTCCACGACAGCCTTCTGAATAGCGCTTGTCTCACGAGCGTCAGCCCATGTTCCAGGAGTCAAGCGTCCGTCTGGAACGCGGTGACCCAGAAATCTCGAAGTCGAGAACCCAACGGCTCCACCTTCGATGGATTCCTTGACTAAATCGACAATGCGAGACAATTCCTTGTCGTCTGGCTGAACTCCCTCATCGCAGCTCTTGTC
Source organism: Candidatus Azotimanducaceae bacterium (assembly GCA_965205545.1). Classification (GTDB taxonomy): domain Bacteria; phylum Pseudomonadota; class Gammaproteobacteria; order Pseudomonadales; family Azotimanducaceae; genus Bin55. The sequence continues at coordinate 870,005 of OZ242170.1, forward strand.
TCCCATGGCATCAAATCGAATCGCCGAGTGCCCGCACATTCCAACGACATTGAGAGTTGGCTTTAAGGACTGAACCGTATCAAGGTACTCGCCAAAGCTCGTCCAATTCCACGGAAGTCCGTCCATGATGGCATTGGCGGCGATGTCCTCGACGGCTTCCATCAATTCCGCGAGATACCGTCGGTTTTCCGCTCCGCAGGGTGCAAATGTAACGCCGCAGTTCCCAATCAATGCGGTTGTGACGCCGTGATAGGAACTTGGTCTCATTTCGGGATCCCATCCGATTTGAGCGTCCAGGTGAGTATGCAAGTCGACAAATCCTGGCGTTACGATTTTCCCACTGGCATCAATTGTCTGTTCCGCTTCTGCGCCGGAAAGATCGCCTATCTGAGAAATGACTCCATCATCGACAGCCACATCCGCTTTGACTCCTTCCGCTCCAGTTCCGTCGTAGACAGTTCCGCCAGAAATGATTAGTGAATGACTCATACAAGCCTACAAAGTTGCTTCGGAACTAGGTAGCATACACTAATGGAGTTGGCTTGGAAGTACGAGCTGGCTTACTTTTCAAGCCGGCTGGCTAGGCAAAAGTCAGTCCGCTAACATTTAGCTCGCAGCGCGGGCGGCTGCCTCGCGCGCTGTTCTTACCTTCTCGTTAGTTTGGTTGAAGAGAATGTCCCTTCGACGTTTCTCTTCCTCGGGAGTCAGTTCGCGCTCTCCAAGTTCTCTGCCAATCCGATAGCCCTTGTAGCATGCAGGCCGTTGATGAATTAGGTCTACCCACCGCTTCAAATGAGGGAACGTCTCCCATGCCTCCTCGTCAAGCATGCGTCCAGCAAGTCGCGCCCATGGCCAGCTGATAATGTCTGCGATCGTGAATTCCTCTCCCGCTAAGTATTCATTCACGGACAATTGCGCGTCCATCACTCCTGACAGACGATCCACTTCTCCTACAAATCGCTTGACTCCATACTCGAGCTGCGCGGGATCCGAGGCTATGTTTCTTCCGTAGTTCTTGAAGTGGTTTGCATTACCCATCATGGGACCGAGATTGGCCATTTGCCAATGCACCCACTGAAGCACTTTGTAGCGTTGCCGTGGCTCCTGAGGAAGATACTTCCCTACCTTGTCGGCTAGATATTCCAAAATGGCTCCCGACTCGAATATGGAGATTGGCGCTCCGCCGTCTGCAGGTTCGTGATCGACAATCGCGGGCATTCGGTTATTTGGGCTAATCTGAAGGAAATCGGGCTTGAACTGGTCGCCCCCGCCTATGTCCACTGGAACGATGTTGTAGTCGAGGCCACACTCTTCCAGCATGATGGTGACTTTCCAACCGTTTGGCGTTGGCCAGTAGTAGAGATCGATCACGATGTTTCCCTTAAGCGTGTTGTTAGCAGCCAGCTAGCCATTTTACTTTCATCGTTGGCCTACCCCCCACGGTTTAAGGGGGATAGTCCATAACACTTTAGTACAGCTATTTCGCGAGTCTGTGGTGTCGGAATTGCTGAAAATTCCTTTACAAACCCAAATACAATGGCATTTCCGATTGTGTACGGGATTTTCTCCGCATTTAGAAAGTTGTCGCCATGAAAGCCATTAAGAAGAATGCACAAATCACGGGTTCATCGTCGCACAAATCGCGATCGTTCTCAGAAATTCTCGAGGCTGCGACCTCTCGGAGGGTTGTACTCCAGGGAGGCGTTGGATTGGCCGTGCTTGGTGTGTTTGGCAGGCCGCTAACGCTCAAAGCGCAGGACAATGGCGATCCAGACGCGACAGAACCGCTGATGAATTTCACTCCTGTAACGGTAGCGAATGCCGCAACTCAGAGGAATTGGCCACTGATTTCCGAAGACTACGAGTACGAATTACTTTTTCCCTGGGGCGATCCCATCTTGCCTGACGGACCAGTATTTGCTCATCCCCCCAGCCCAGACGATCAAGCCCAACAAGTCGGCGTGGGGCACGATGGAATGTGGTACTTCCCGCATCCCGAAGACTTTCCTGCCGAAACCGACGAAGACGAGTCAGATGACGATGGATCTACCGACAATGATCCAACACCGGAAGAATTGGAACAGCTAAGGAACTCGCGAGGCGTCTTGGTCATTAACCACGAATTCGGATCGAACTCCCGAGTATTGGGTGAAGACTTGCCACTTTCGCTAGATGATGTTCGGACATCTCAGCATGCGCACGGTGTTTCTGTTGTGAACATCGAGCGAATCGACGGCAAGTGGCAAATAGTCGAGGGCGACAATGCTCGGAGAATTCATGTGAACACTCCTGTCACTTTTTCGGGGCCTGCTGCTGAGCATGATCTGCTCAAGAATCGCGATGAGTACGAACCAGAAGGTACTCTCAATAACTGTGCAAATGGCTACACGCCGTGGAACACGTACCTGACCTGCGAAGAGAACTTTCATCAATACTTTTCGGAAGCACCCTACTCTGCCGAAAATTCGCGATACGGATTGTCATACACATCAGGCGATTCATATGGTTGGTTTCGACGAGACTCTCGGTTTCAGCTTTCAAGTCCCTTCTATAGAAACGAAGCAAATCGATTTGGTTGGGTCGTGGAGATTGATCCTCACGACTCCAGTCAAGTTCCGGTCAAACACACATCGCTCGGTCGCCTCAAGCACGAAGGAGCAGCCGTTGCAGTTGGGCTTGACAAGAGGGTTGTCGTCTACATGGGCGACGATAGCCAAAACGAATACATCTACAAATTTGTCGGCGAAGAGAGCTACGAGGACATCATTGCTCGTGGCGAGTCGCCATTGGCGAGCGGCAAGCTGTACGTAGCTCGATTCAATGAAGACTTTACTGGAGAGTGGGTCGAATTGACTATTGAAAATGACGATTTGGCAAGCGAGTTCGATGATCAGGCAGACCTGCTAGTGCACGCTCGTATGGCCGGCGACGAAGTCGGCGCTACAAAAATGGACCGGCCAGAATGGATTACAGTCGCGCACGACGAGCAAGTCTATTGTGCGCTGACAAACAACTCGTCTCGATCCGAAACGGATTCGGCAAATCCCGAGGCTCCCAATGTGTACGGGCACATCATTCGTTGGAAGGACTCGGAAATGCACACTGGCACGACTTTCGAATGGAACATCTTCAAGCTAGCAAGCGAAACCCAAACAACTGAAGAAATGTTTGGTAGCCCCGATGGCTTATGGGCGGACCCAGATGGCCGGTTATTTATCGAGACTGACGGTACTCAAGGAGGTGTTACCGATAGTCGAACTATCTGCAATCAACTTCTCGTTGCCGACACGAATACAGGTGAAATCCGCAGGCTCTTCACTGGCGTAGATGGTTGCGAGATTACTGGAATCGCGTTCACACCCGACCAAAAGACAATGTTCATCAATGTGCAGCATCCAGGCACTGGCAACTACGAGTCGTCGCAGAGTGAGCAAGAGTTTCCGGGGTTCGAAGGACCCAATGTTCCCCGTGATTGCACTGTTGTGATCACTCGCAAGGATGGAGGGATTGTGGGGTCCTAGGTGCGGAGCACTCCGCGAGCTTATAAGAAAGCAATTCCCCTAATGATCCGCTCGATTGAGCCGTTGGACTCAATTCACTTCCGCACTAACTCACACTCAGACTCTAGGGGGCCCCCAAGCTCTCCGATTGGTTGGTTTCGCTCGCAATAGAACAAAACCATGGCAGCGAATCCCTACACACCAGGCTACGATGCGATTCCGCCAATTCTTGCTGGAAGAGACTATGAGCAAGAAATGCTGGCTGGGGTAGTGTCGACTCTTGCTGAGCCTCGCAGCAATCCGTCCGATATGGTCATCTATGGCCCGCGAGGAAATGGCAAGAGTGCACTGCTTAACGCCTCACAACGAGAATTTAGCGCGAAAACAAACGTTCGAGTGATGTGCATGATGGCAACCCAAGTAGCAAATGCTGAGAGGTTGTACCGCCGACTACTCGACTACTCGCCTCCCCAATCGAAGACTATAGCAACTAGGGAAGCAGTATCGATCAGTGTGTCGAAGACCGGTGGAAGTGTCACACTAGATACGTCGCAAGCCTACCAAATGGACACAACCGAGCTTGAAAGAGCCGTTGAGACCACTTTGGTCGCTGTTCCAACATTGCTCATGATCGATGAGGCCCATAGAATTACATCGGAAGGATTAAACACCATACAGGAACTGGCCAAGGGCGCGAAACACGGGTCAAGCCACTTCAACTTTGTTCTCGCCGGACCACCAGCTTTGCCCGATCATTTGAGATCTTTGGATGGTACATTTCTAAATCGTGCAACTACATTGCGTATAGACCGGCTTAGTGACAACGCCACTCGAACAGCATTGTTTCAGCCTATGAAAGAAGGTGGATACTCTATTGACCTTACCGATGAAGAAGCCGATTCACTCATACTCCTCACACAAAGGTATCCGCACTTTATCCAGTCTATCGGGCACGCCATTTGGGAAGCTGCGTATGAAATGGATACCAAAGCAATAACTCCTCATGTGTTGGCGGCAGCAGAGCCTGCTTGGCAACGGAGAATGGACACTATGTTCGCAGATCGGATCGACGAATTGGCGAATGCCAAACTCATGCCGTATGCAGCTGCAGTTGCACAGGAGTTTGACTCCCAAGACATGCGTGTGCACATTGAGCAGATCGAAGCCGCTGTTGCGAGAGTACAGGGGTCGCAAAACCCAAGCGACACGATAGATGCTCTGAAGATGCTCGGATACATATGGCGATCAGATGGAGTTTCACGGGAATATGAACCGGCAATCCCATCGTTAATAGATCACGTTCTCATGGACTACCGCAAAGGTTCTTTCAAGCTAAACGAAGCCATCTAAAAGCGACTTCAATCCAGTCCTACAACAAGAATCCGAGAAACTTTTGAGTGGTTGGACAATCCCATAGTTAACCAAGATTCTTAGTCAGTTCCTTGAGCCACAGGAAATTGCTACTTCGATAGCAATGATTAGATGAATAGAGATTCTCTACGCTTTTTCCACTGGAGTGCGTGGGTAGCGCTACTAGGTCTGTCTCTCCTTGCCGCACTGATGCTAGGTGGTTGCAGCAACTCGCAACCGAGTCCCAAATCGCAGACTGTAGTGACTCTTGAGGATGTCGCAATCGAAATAGATCTGTCGGGTGGCGATGGCATCCCAGAATCATTTGACTATGAGATCAAGACACAGCCAAAACTGGGAAATTTGGAGGGAAGACCACCTTTATTGAAGTATCAGCCGCATAGAGACTCGTTCGGTAGCGACTCGTTTTCGTTCGTCCTTGTGCCAGACGGGGGTGCACCGTCGGAGCCTGTAACCGTCAACATCACCGTTCAATCGGTCAACGACCCTCCCACGGCGAGCCCCCTTGCTTTGGAAGTATTGGAAGATGGACGTGCAGAGCTAATACCTGTAGGTAGTGATAGCGATGGGGTCGTGGAGGATTTCGAAATTGCCAATCCCCCACGACACGGGACGGCTACAAGCACGCAATCGCGGTTTGAGTATGTTCCAAACCCGAACTTCAATGGATCGGACAGTTTTGACTACATAGCCGTCGACAACGGAGGAGAAAGCTCTGCACCCGCAATCGTCTCCGTTACGGTGACACCTGTAAACGACACGCCCCAAGCCCATCCGATTGGTATTACCACGCCCGAGGACACACCCGCAACTGTTGAGTTTGACGCAACGGATGCGGAACGCGACTCGTTAGAGTTTAGACTTACAAGGCTCCCAGAGTTTGGCAACGTCGTTGGATCCGAAGCCGCCCGCCGCTATGTGCCGAACCCCGACTTCCACGGAAACGACTCCTTTGAGTATGTCGCGACTGATTCCGCAGGAGCAGTCTCCAATTCAGCATTGGTTTCAATTGAAGTCGAGCCGACAAATGATCCTCCCAGTGCTCACACGGCGACACTAGTAGTTTCCGAAGACAGCTCTGTTTCGTTTGAACTGAAGAGTGACGACCCCGATGGATCGGTAGCGGACTACAAGCTATTGACTACTCCGAGCAACGGAATACTTAGTGGATCCGGCTCAATGCGAACCTATTCCCCGCATGCGAACTTCCATGGCACAGATTCATTTCAGTTCATGACCACCGACGAGTTTGGGTCGCAATCCAATATCGCTACGGTAACGATCTCGGTGGAGCCGACAAATGATCCGCCCACCGCAGAATGGTCGCGACTGATCACTGCAGAAGACAGCCGAAAAGTTTCGATTCCATTCAAAAGCACCGATCAAGATGGTCAAGTTGTACGGTATGAAGTAGTGAGATCGCCTCGTCACGGATCCGTTTTAGGCCAAGGTCTGCAATTGACATACACACCCAACGCCGACTTCTGGGGAGACGACTCGTTTGAATTTGTCGCAATCGACGACTTGGGGCTACGAAGCAACACAGCAACCGTTGCCATTGATGTCGTTGAAAGTCCAGATCCGCCTTCTATATTTCTTCCGCACCAGGATATCTCCACCTATGTGGGCGAAACGTTAGACCTACGATTCAGCGTTACGGACCCAGATGGCGACGCCAAATGGTTCAACATAGATCAGCGACGAAGGTCGATTGGCCACTTTCTCCCATCTTCCGGACGTGTCCGAGAGAATAGAACGCTCCGCTTTGAAGCCACCAAGCGTGGAACACAATCCTACCGAATCACAGTTGAAGACGAAACGGGATTGGAAGACTGGGCGATCGTAACCATTCATGTTAGGAACTCCCCTCCGGTATTCGAGCGTCCACGACCACGCTACAACAAGAGCGAAGGAACCATCGAATTCACTCTCAATGCACGCGATCCAGACGGAAGCATCGACTACTTTGTCATTGAGACCATTGATGGACGAACTGCCAAGAGCATTGCAGTCGACGGCGACGAATCCACTTCTATTGAAGAGTCAAAACCTTTTGAAATAGGTGGCGATTGCCACGAAGAGACAAACGAACTTTGCACATTCAAAGTTACCTACACGCCCGACAACATCGACGGTCATTCTCGAAGGATCCGCTTCTTTGCAGTTGATGACGAAGGTCAAGTATCGAAAAAGGACTTTGTTCGCGTAGAAACACGAAATTTGCGCAGCGAATAGGAGATTAGCGCACCTATTTGGGAGCGTTGTGCAAAATCAATACACCCGCCGAACAGAAAAACTGTTGCGTTACGATGAGAGATAAAGTAATAGCCAGAACCAAATTGAGATGCTCTGTTCTCCACGCCGCGTTAATGGCGTCAACTTTAATTTTGGCCACAGCTCTCCCCGTCCACGGCTCAGAAGATTCGATGGCGGACTTGAATGAAGTTGCTGACAAGCTGCAGCAAGCAGTAGATCGCGAACTTGTACGAGGTGCTGTTGTTGCAACCTATGACTCGGGAACAGTAACTTACAAAGGCGTTGGTGCTGCAGCCCACGGATCGTCCAATCCACCCACAAAAGACACGGTTTTCGAGATTGGATCGATTTCGAAAGTCTTTACAGCTTTGTTGGTTCAAACCCTTGTCCAAGAAGAAGAACTGAATTGGGATAGTACTTTGAAGGAAGCGCTGCAGCTTCCAACCTTCGAGTTTGCAAACAATCAAGTACAGGAGATCACTCTACGCGAACTCGCCATTCATTCCTCTGGACTCCCAAGATTGCCCGCAAACATGCAACCAAGTGATCTGTTGGATCCATATGCAGACTATGTTTCCGAGCAGCTGTTTACATGGGTGTCCGAGTATGATCCGGAAACGCTCGACAAGACACAGGTCTACTCGAACTTGGGCTTTGGACTGTTGGGAGCGATCGCCGCCTATGGCGTGAGTTTCGATGAGCTTATGCATTCAAACATTTTTGAGCCTTTGGAAATGACCAATTCCTACGTGGAACACACTCCAGAGAATCAACAAATGTTGATACCTGGTTACTCTCGCGGCGCCAGGATGCCGAATTGGAACTTCGATGTAATGGTTGGCGCAGGCGGCGTACTCTCGACCGCGGAAGACTTGATGAAATTTGTAAGTAGAAACATCGAGACCTCAGACTCCCCAATTGACAAATCGCTAAGCAACCTTAGAGAACCACAAGTTGCGGCCAATCAAGGGCTGGGATGGGCACAAATGCAGTCTGATGGTGGCAAACCCGTGTATTGGCATGCAGGAGCAACCGGCGGATATGTCAGCTTTTTGGCGATTAGTCCCGAAGAATCAAAGGGATGGGTCATTCTCGCCGCTTCCACCGAGTCGGCACTGATCAATGAGATGGGCATATCTTTCTTCCGCGCACCTCAAAAAACAGCAGCAGTTGATCTCTCTCCCTATGTCGGCGTATTTGAACTGTCGCCCGAACTAAATATCACGTTCTTTGGTCGAGACGGCCAGCTTTTCGGCCAAGCGTCTGGTCAACCAGAATTCCCGTTGACACATGTGGATGGCCATAGCTTCAGTTTTGAGGTGGGAGGTATCTCCATCACGTTCAGCGATTCAATCGACGGTCAAGCCCAAGAATTAGAGTGGTCGCAAGCAGGACACACAATATCTGCCAACCGCATTGAGGATAGTCAGGGCATTGCTAAACGCGAAGAAATAGAACTGAGCAACGAGGTTCTCGTGCAATACCCTGGCAAGTACAAGCTCGCCGAAAATGTCTACCTAACGATCATGCATCGTGAAGGCCAATTGTTCGCTCACGCAACCGGACAGCCGGTGTTTCCAATCTTCGCATTGCAAGAGGATCGGTTTTTCTACAAAGTCGTGGACGCGGAAATTCACTTTGAACGTGGTGAAGACGAGAACATTGTGGCCTTAACACTCCACCAAAATGGAGAAATGAGGGCACCTCTAGTAGAGGAATGACACCCCTAGTATCTAACTATGGGCTCCCAGTTCTATTGAACGAACTTATTCGATTAGCTACCCCTTGAATTGCTGAATTTAAAGCTTCAACTTCGATCGTCATCACCTGCCGATCTTGAATTACGTGCCTGCCTTGCACGAACACGTTGCTAATATCGCCGCTCTTCGTGCTATACGCAAGGTGCGATTCCACGTCGTACAAAGGAAGATGGTGCGCGGCGTCAATGCTTACCTGAATCATGTCTGCCTCCATTCCTTCTGCAAGATGACCGATCTTGTGATCAAGCCCTAGGGCAGCGGCACCGCCTGACGTAGCCAATCTCAGCATCTGCCGGGCCGGAAGATCCGTAGAGTCCATGCTTCGTGCTCGCTGTAGCAGACTTGCTACACGCATTTCCTCCCACAGGTCGAGATTGTTGCTGCTTGCGACTCCGTCTGTGCCAAGTCCCACTTTGATGTCATTAGCCAGCATCTCGACTATCGGTGCGGTACCTGACGCTATCTTCGCGTTGCAGGTCGCATTGTGAATAACCCCGACTCCATACTGCTTCAGAATTCCCATCTCTTCGGTAGTGGGCCATACCACGTGTGCGGCAATTACGGGAAAATCCAAGAATCCGATTTCTTGAAAGTGTTTGATCGGCGTTGTTCCGTACTGCTCGTTGGAAAATTGCAGCTCAAACTCAGACTCGGAGACATGAATGTGGATCGGCACCTCGAGACTTGCCGCCATGTCTTTCAGTCGCAAGAGGTGCTCGTTCTTTAACGTATAGATGGCATGTCCACCAAGAATCGGCTCCACGATCGACTCTCGATGCTTCCACCCTTCAACGAATTGTCGAGCCTGCTCAAAGGAATCGTCGATGTCTACCGCGTCGTTTCTAGGTTGATCTACAACAGTTGCGGAGATCAATGCTCTCATTCCAATTTCGTCGGCGACCTGCGCGGCAATTTCATGGAAGAAATACATGTCTACAAAAGTGGTAGTTCCACCTAATAGCATCTCCCAACACGCCAACGCAGTTCCAACCCGAACATATTCCTCATCCACCGCAAAGGCTTCAATTGGGTTGATGTAGTCTTGGAGCCATTCCATTAGTGGAATGTCATAGGCATAGCCACGCAGTAACGACATGGCCGCATGGGTGTGTCCGTTAATGAGACCTGGCATCACAATTTGATTTGTGCCGTCAATCTCAGTGTCAGACTGGAATTTCTCTCTGATGTCCTCAGCCGGCCCAATTGCCGCAATAATGCCGGAGTCTATGGCTACGGCACCATCGCGCACGACTCTACTCTCGCAATCCATCGTTACGACGTAGTCGCCATGGACAATGCTGTTTACCGTTTGCCTTTGAGCCACTGTATCTACTTGCTTCTCCCGTGTGGTATGTGGTGACTTGAGTCAACCAGTGTTTCTTAGACCTGTCGCGATGCCTGCCATGGTCACTTTCAACGCGTGAAGAACTTCGGATTCCTGGCCTGCTGAGTTGCGGTGCCGATACATAAGTTCAGCCTGCAACAAATGCAGCGGATCGAGATAGGTATTGCGAACAGCTAGAGAATCCAACATGGACTTATTGCCGCTCAGCAATTCGTCCGAATCCAACAGAAAGAGCAATTGGGATTTGACCGTCTGAATTCGCGCAACGAGGTCGCTGATTACACTTTGGACGTTTTTGTCGGCCAAGCGTGTCGCGTAAACCTGAACGAGCATCGGTTCCACCTTTGCAACCATAACTTCAAGCATATCGATCTGCATACGAAAAAAAGGCTGGTGGTAGAGTTGATCAAATGTGTCCTTTCGCCTACTGAACCAATCCAATGCGGCTTCGGTCCCCAACCACGCCGGAATCATAAGTCTCACCTGGGTCCACGCAAAAACCCAAGGAATCGCACGCAACGAAGCAATATCGCCGTTTGCCGACCGCCGTGCTGGACGACTACCAATGGCTAGCTCGGACAATTCCCGCACAGGCGTCAACTCGTGGAATGTGGTTGAAAAGTCCCGCGAGCCAACACTAGCTCGATAGACCGAACCCGACAAGCCAGCAACCTCGTCCAGAACCTCACGTTCCTGATCTGAAATGCGCTCAGGCGATACGTGCGTTGCCTCGATCGTCGCAAGGAGATACCGAATCAGCGTTGCATGAGCTATTTTCGGCGAGCCAAGCTTGTAGCGGATCATCTCTCCTTGTTCAGTGGTTCGAAGCGAGCCAGCAACTGCGCCGGGAGGCTGACACATGATCGCCTCGTACGTTGGCCCTCCTCCGCGACCAATCGCCCCTCCGCGTCCGTGGAACAGCGTCAGATTAATCCCAAAATCCTTCGCAATCCTGCACAAATTCTCTTGTGCTCGATATTGCGCCCATGCAGCTGCGAATTGCCCCGTGTCCTTGGCAGAATCCGAGTAACCAATCATTACCGTTTGACAATCATTAAGCCCTTGCACGTAGTTCCTATACCAAGCCATCTCGAACAGGCATTTCATAACATGGCCAGAGCGGTCCAGGTCGTTCAACGACTCGAACAGGGGAACAATTGAAATTGGCTTCTTCAATCCAGCTTCCACAAGTAGCAAAGCGACCGTGAGCACATCCGACGGATTCTGCGCCATAGAAATGATGTAAGACGCGATCCCCCTACTAGCGTCGTCCGCCACTAAGCGACAGGTGTCGATCACTTCTTGTGCTTTTGAAGAGGGATTCCAATCTCGTGGGAATAGCGGACGGAGACTGGCAAGCTCTTCAAGCAGATATTTTTGCTTGTCGACCTCGCTCATGCGCCCGAATGGCGCCTCACTGGCATCGCCTTGCTCGTAGTGGGCCATTAGCTCATCCAATACTTGGCTGTGTCGATCTGCGGACTGACGTACGTCAACCTTCACTAGCGACAATCCAAAGCATGCCGCCCTTCGCAACGTATCCAAGAGCAGTCCGTTAGCCACTCGTTGCAACCCACAACTAACAAGCGAGTCATAGCACAATTCCAAAGGCTGTCTCAAATCTTGATCGTTCTGAATCACATGAGACGACAGCGGAGTCCTTCCTTCAGCCCAATCACGAGTTGTCCGTAGTCGATGTCTCAGCAGGCGCAGCTGGTGGCGATAAGGCTCGTGTGACCCTTCAGATGCCTGTTGCAAATGTTCATCGCTCACTGACATCGATAGGGAACTGACCAGTTCCTCAATGTCCCTCAGAAACAGATCGGCCGCCATCCAGCGCGAGAGTACAAGAACTTCCTTCGTCACGTCGCAGGTCACGCTAGGATTAGCATCTCTATCGCCGCCCATCCAAGTCGCCACGCAAAACGGTGAAAAGCTAGCAGGCAAGGATTCTTGTCCGGATTCATGCAGAAAAGCATCAATTGACCGAATTGCATTAGGAATCGCTTCCCACAGAGAATTCTCAATGACGGCGAATCCCCATTTCGCTTCGTCTATCGGTGTTGGCTTAGTTTTGCGAATCTCATCGGTATGCCAGACTTCGGTTACAAGCTGTCTCAACTTCTCGTCCGCGCTCGGGTCGCTTTCACCCAATATTCGCGAAATTTGGTCATACTTGCGAATTAGCGTTCTGCGCAACACCTCGGTTGGATGCGCAGTTAGAACCATCTCAATTCGTGTATTGAGAATGGCATCGCGGGATTGAACGCCTAAGACATTTCTAATTCGTCGAAAATCTGTGCGAAGCTGACCTTCCCCCGATCGAACCTCGTTGCGTTGTTCAGCTATGTTCGCAAGACTGAGAAACTGATTGAAGGATCGCGCAATGTCTACAAGTTCGGAGTCTTCCAAAGATTGAAGACGCGACAATAGAACATCTAGGTTTTGTACATCCTGTGTACGTGCATCTTTGGCTAAAGATCGGATTTCTTCGATCGTGTCAACAAATTCCGACCCACGATCAGCAGCAATAACTTCCCCTAGGATAGATCCCAGGCGTCGAACATCGTCACGGAGATCTTGCGGTATAGCGTCAAATGTTTGCAGCGGTTTGGGCACTTGAATTCCGTGTACCTTACAACTTCAGTAGACAGCAGCATGGGCCTGCACGACGCTTTACGTGCGGAATTCTAGGGGAGATCAATGGGGTAGTAGAAGCTCTAGCCGTCGTAGAAGCCTTGGCTGTGTAGACCAAGCAACAGCGCTTCTCGAGGGTCTCTAATGCGAGACCTCGCTTGGTCGTCCACATGGTTTCGCTCCTGCGTGGTCTTTACACGCTGCGCGATGTCTCGTCGAGCATAGTGAACCTGCAAGAAGAATCGGCCTTGGTGGTGGGTGGAAGGCGGCATCCGACGATGCCACACATCCGAGACGAAAAATAGGACATCCCCCGTTTCAGCCGAAAATGTCGAAGCACCAATTCCGTTATGCGTCAATTCAGTATCGAATCGAGAATCTCCAGGAGGCGGTCGACCAGATTTGTGTGTGCCTGGAATAACTGCAGTAGGACCTGACTCAATGGGACAGTCTTGCAAGTAAACGTGGACGCCGACGGCAAATGTTGGATGAGGAATGTCTTCGGGCCAAACCTGACCTTGCGCAAGCGGAATGTGCGGTCCCGCATCGATGTGCCAACCACCTCCTCCATGCTTGGGTGAATCGTTAGGAGGATTGCGCCAGCAAGTATTGGCGATGATGTGGCAGTCTTCTCCCAACAGCGGCTCGATCACGTCAAGTACTTCCCTTCGACCAACGAATTCCTGAACCAAAGGACTGCGGTTGTACATCTCGTAGCGAAAGTCGTCGTCAATGCTCCTCGAAGTGTTAGCGCCCCTGCCGTCTCCTGGAATAGATGCATACACGGACTCAATTTCCGAACGCAACAATTCGATCTCATTGGTCGAGAATGCGCCTGAAACCAACGTAGCTCCTTGGTCCTCGAGCTCGTGCGCAGCGTCGCAAGCCCGTTCGGTGTACGGCAGCAAGTACCCACCTGGCGAAGCGCGAGTTAACACTGCTTCTCACCATCCCTGTCAATATTGCAGTTCTGGACAGACGAGTGCATGAGGACTCTCATACCCAGTTCAATGACCATGATTAATTCCTGGAATACACTCTGTCGAAAGTGTAGTTCTTGTTTTTGGATTGGACTCGAACTCGAACGCGCAGTACATCGCCCGAATCGTCCAGGCTGAAGCTCTCGGAACCCTTTACCGAATCGCGGCGTTTGGTAACAACTAGAGAACGGCCGTCCCAACCCACGTCGAGTCGCCAGCCATCGCGGACATTCCTTCCCCACTTGTAGTCTTCGTACGGAGCATCGTCATATCGTATGCCCATGGACTCGTCGTCCTGCTCAATGTGTACTGAGTTGGAGACTACCACTGGAAAATCGTGAACTATGAAAGTGGCGGAATCGGTGGGATCAGGCGCATCCCCCGCGAAAATGGCTCGTTTCTCGGAATCCCAGATCTCAGATACATCCAAGGACGCATCGCTGGCTTCCTCGTCAAGAGTCCAATCGCCTGAAAGATTGAACGACCCAGGCAATTCATACTGGAGGCTCGTGCAGCCTGCTACGAGCAATGAAGACCCTAGAACCAGCAGGCTCCTATAGAAAACTGAGCACCGCATCTCCAAACTCCTTCGGTTTGTCCAAGGGTACAGAGTGGCCGGACCCCGGAATTTCCACGAACGTGCAGTCCTCTGCCACACCCACAAACTTGTCGGCAATTTCTCGTGTGAGCAACGGGCTATGCTCACCTCGCACCAGCATTGTAGGAACTGAAATCCTTGCGACTGCTTGCCATCCCTCTTCGACACTAGGACGTCTGCGCGGAGTATCTCCGGGGGTACGATAGGCTCGATCGTAACGGTAAGTCCATTTGCCATTTTCGGTCCGCATGAGCGAATGCCGTACACGATGAAAATATACGTCGTCTGGAGGAATCGGATTTGCCGCGCGAGCACGCTCGAACGCCTGCTCTACGGAATCAAACTCGTCAGACTGACGAACACGTTCCTGGATCGCTCGCGCTCCAACCGATCCAATTTCGGGAGCTATGTCGACAATCACGAGCTTACGCAGTCCAACTGGGCGGTCTCCCGCAAAGTTCATTGCCACCATACCACCCATTGACAAGCCCACAAGGTAGTAGTTGTCCAATCCCAGCGCGCTTATAAAGCAAACCAGATCTTCTTTCATTTCCAGCACGCCATAGGAAGCGTCTGTCGACCAATCCGTTTCTCCATGCCCGCGCTGGTCGAGAGCTAGTACCCTGAATCGGTCCGTGGCAGTCTCGGCGAAGAAATCCCATGATCGTGCATGGCCCGAAAACCCATGCAGAAGGACTAAGTTGGGAGCGTTATCACATTGAGCCTGCCAATCTCGATAGTGAAATCGGAGGCCGCGCATTTCAATCAAGTCATCAATGACACGCGTATTACCTAGCTTATCCTGCGCTCGCATTGGTTTTCCAACTACTTTTGTAGTGCTACGCGACAGCCTAACAAGTGCTTGAGGCACGTAGTTGTGGGCGCCGCGTCAACTAGCACTCGATTATACGTTCGCAGTTGCTCGGCCCGTTGTTATGAAAGCAGCAATCAAGGGGCGTCTAGCCATGTTGGACGCGCCGGACGAAAGTGTCGTGATGCCCAACCACGCAAATCGGACCGCATGCCTGTTAGAGTATGCGGGAAACAACAACTCTGCGTCAATACCGACATGGATTACCGAGTCATTTCTGCAGATTGTCACATAGATCTGCCTTGGCTTCCTCCCGAGTTATTTGTGAGTCGAGCGAGAAAATCACTTCGAGAGCGCATGCCGTACGTTGAAAAAACCGACAACGGCGAATTCTGGGTGTCTCGAAACGGAGCTCGATTCGGCCTCCGAAATGGAATGGGATCTGCCGGACGAAAGTATGTGCCCGGTGAAATCTATCGATCCGACCGGATGGCATCTGAAGGCTTGTACAGTGATGGAGAAAAACGCATTCCTAGGCTCACGGATCCAGAGCTGAGGATTAGAGACCAAGATCGCGACGGCGTGCAGGCAGAAGTGCTCTATGGCGTCCTCGGAGCCTCCATGCGACTAAACGACGACGAAGCGAGCGTTGAAATGGTGAGAGTCTACAACGAATGGTTAGCGGACTTTTGCTCGTACGCACCTGATCGATTCGCAGGCATCGCCAGCCTCCCAAATTGCAACGTTGAAGCAACAGTCGAGGAAATCGAAAGGGTCGCGGCTCGAGGAGTGGTTCGAGGTGTGGAAATCGCCTGCTCACATGACATGAAACCGTTGTTTGATCCGACCTGGGAACCCGTCTGGAAGGCGATTAGCAGTTCAGGTCTGCCTCTCCACTTCCATACGATCGGTCCACGCTTGGATTACAACCTGGGTGAACTTGAAAAGCTTCAGCGACGTCAGGCGTTCGCCGTTCACATAACCGGATTCCAAATGGCCATGGCGAAGTACATCATGGAGATGATTTACGGTGGTGTTCTGGACCGTCACTCGAGCATGAAACTCGTAATAGGCGAAAGCGGAATTGGTTGGATTCCCTATTTGCTTGAACACATGGACTTGGAGTGGCGCGATCAATTCGCTGACTTGGGTCTATCTCGTAGCCCTTCCGAGTATTGGCGCGCTCAATGTTATGCAACCTATCAAAGCGATGCGATTGGGTTGAGACTTCTTGATGCGATTGGTGTGGGCAACGTCATGTGGGGTAGCGACTTTCCGCATCCTGACGGGGTTTGGCCCGACTCGCAGGCTTTCATAGAACGGGAGTTCGCCAACATCTCTCCCGAGTACAAACAACAGGTCATATGTCACAACGCTGCGAAACTCTATGGATTTGAGCACTATCGCACCCGTGCATCAGCGAACTAAGCTACAAAAGAGCCGTCCGATAACGCGAAAACGAGATTTCTCTACTGTAGGGTCTGAGTCGCAAAGTTCGTAAAGCCCTCTAGAACGTATACGAGACCAAGGGTCAGTACCGCAGGCAAGAGAACGACAATCGCACTTGTTCTTGCATCCTTTGAGGTCCAGCTCTGAAATCCTTGAATCGCAACAAAAAAACTCCAGAAAAGGGGAATATTCAAGAATAGTGCCCAGGCACCATCAATGCCAAACCAGCTCAGCGGTGCCAGTGCATTCGCCAAACCGGATCCCCCAAAGACGATTAGAACGCTATTGACGATATAGCCAACTGCATAGGGGAGTCCTGCCCAGCAGGCGAACGCGAACCACTTGTCCCACCCGATTTCTACTTGGACAATCCTCGCCGCAATAAAGTAATAGGTTCCTATCAGAAGCAGTACTAGTGCGATGCCGACGGCAGACATGAAGGGAGCCATTGCAGTCGCATTGTTTCGGACTCGAGCGATATCCTCCGCGGAAACACCCAACGATTCCACATCTATAGTCTCGCCCTTTAGGACCCGCAGGTTTAGTTCCTCCAGTTCCTTCATGTCTTTTGACTGTTCTTCCAACTTTTCGACATCCCCTTCGACGAGGGTAGAAAACACTTGGCCCAATTGATTTTCCGCTTTAACCTGCAGTGCGTAAACCGCTTCGTCCACGTTATAGGCCTCAACGGCTGCCCAAATCCCGCCAACTAGCAAGATGCAAACCAAAGGCAACAGAATTGAAGGTTTTTCTCTAATCTCGTCGAATACTTCCCGCGGCGAAGTAAGGACTCGAACCAGTCGCTCCACTCTATCTACTTCCAGCTACTGCAACAAAATGGATTGTATGCGACATAGATTCTCAAAAGACGGCCCCATGTCGCCGATCTATTTGCATCGAATGCTGTTCGGAGAAGCCTAGAAACAGAGGGCAAGATTCGCCGCAGGACACTACAGAATTGGGTCGACTTGTCCTGAATGAGGTTAGGATCCAACGGCCATTGTCGTCATGTAGAAACTTCCAATCAGAATGTACAAGACGTACGGCACCAGAACGATGATTGTGCTCGTACTCAGTCGCTGCGAACCCCAACAGCGCAATCCTTGAATGCTAATGAAGATGGTCCAAACGACTGCAACGTTTAGCAAAGCTGCCCAAGGTTGGTTTATTCCCAACCATGTAAGCGGTGCGAATCCGTTCTTGTACTCAACACCAAAGAAAGATACCAACGCAAATGTTGCAATGGACCAGAAAATGACAGGTATAGCAGACCAGCAGGTAAAGGCAAACCATCGGGGCCAACTTGTCTCAAATTGGAAGGACTTTCCAGCAATCCAGTAGTAAGTGCCGAGTGTCAGCAAACCTACGACCATGCCAATCACAAAGAGAACGGATCCGACAATTGCGTCCGTAGCTCTTGTAGTTCCTCTAGCAATCCCCTCCTGTTCCGTTTCGACTTGCAGCCGCTCCAGTTCGCTCACGTTGAAGTCGACACCTTCCACGTAAGCGATCAATGCCATGCATAGGGCACCGCAAGACAAGAGCAACGCAAGCGGGGTGGACGACGACGCGTTTTCCCGCAGCTCAGTAAAGACTTGATTGGGGAAGAACAGAATTCGCCAGATTCTTGTCATGGGACTTTCGTGTTGTTCAATTGCTCAACCTGGGAGCACGCTACTGCGCCGCCACAGAAACTCTTTTGTATCCAATCCTCGCATTGTCAGGTAGTAGCGAATCGTGGAATGCGGCCAAAGTGTGAAATTGTGATCGTTCGAGTCTGTATACCAAGCGCCACAACCTCCACCGTAAACAGTTTTCTCCAAATCGCTGGCGAGTTGAGAGTTGAACGCCTCGTTTGCATCCGCGCGAGGCTCCACCGTACACAAGCCAGCCCGTCGTAGCGTACGTAGCACTCGTATGATGAATCTGGCTTGTGACTCGATCATAAACAGAACAGAGTTGTGTCCAAGTCCGCTGTTTGGCCCCAGCAAAAAGAACAGATTTGGAAAACCTGGAACCATAACCGTTCGATGGGCACTTATCCGCTCTTGCCAGACTTCGTTCAGGTTGCTCCCGTTTCTGCCTGAGATGTCAATGCTGCGATTCACAGCAAATGGCTGAAATCCGGTTGCTGCAACGATGACATCGAATTCGCGCATCGCTCCACCTTCAACTTGGATCCCTCTCTCGTAAATGTGGTCAATAGGTCGAGTTTCGACATCTACGTTAGGGCGAATCAACGTCGCGTAGTAGTCGTCACTCACCAAGACACGTTTGCATCCAATGGGAAAGCTCGGAGTAAGTTTCTGACGCAACTCGTCGTTTGCAACCGACTTTAGTAGATACTCACGCGCCGTTGATTCCAGCCATTGGTTGCGTCGGCTATCCCGTTTAATGAATCCGCCGCGAAACTCCAACAGCCAGAAGATGAACCATCGATAAAGCCGGCACAATGTAGGCCATCTTGCGAATTTCGCCTGAGCTTTCTTTGAAAATGCGAAATCTCCGCGCGGAACGACCCATGCTGGAGTTCTTTGGAACACAGTTAGTTGGCCAACTTGATCGGCGATCGCCGGAGCAATTTGCACGCCCGAGGCTCCGTACCTATAACCGCTACCCGTTTGCCTTTCACATCGAGGGCAGAGGGCCACTGAGCTGTATGGATAAATTCGCCGCCAAAGTCTGACATGCCAGCAAAGTTGGGAATCGACGGGATGTGCAATCCACCAAGTGCGCTAACGACCACCTGCGTAACGTAGCGAATGCCATCCTCAAGGTCGACATGCCATGCGTTCCCCACATAGCTCGCACGAACCACCGTGGAATTGCACTTTACATGACTGCCTAAGTCGTACCTCGAAACGAGATCCTCGATGTACTGCTGGATCTCTGAGCCAGGAGAATACATGCGTGTCCATTGGGGATTTAGCGCAAAAGAGAATGAATAGAGGTGTGAAGGCACATCGCACGCTACACCTGGATAGGTGTTCTCACGCCATGTCCCACCGACTTTCTCCGCCTTTTCTAGCAGGACAAAAGAACGGTAGCCCCTTTTCTTGAGCTGAATGGCCATGCAAACACCAGACATACCAGCGCCAAGGATTGCAACCTGTACCTCGTGTGTACTCATTGAAGGTTTGCTGCCAGAAGGATCCGGCTCGTCCGAGAATTAGCACCGGACACTCGGTGCCTCCGTCGGTGAACTGCATTCGAAAGAGCGTTGAATCTATCATTTGAAGCTGATTCAATACTGCACAGCAAACCAGGTCCCGCAACAAAAGCCATGTCCAATACGTCCATTACCAGTTTAGTTCCCATGATGATCTGCCACGACGTGCAGGAAGCCATTCGCTTCTATTGTGATGTCTTGGAATTCCAAGTGCAAGGCCGAATGGACGACGTGGGTAGATCGGGTTGGGCATCGCTGAAACGTGGCGAAGTCGAGTTGATGCTGGCGAGTCCAAGCTACCTACCTGCTCCACGACCAACCGATGGACGTTTATCAGAAGTGCTCTTCTATTTCTATACGGATGACGTGATGAGTCTTAGAGCCCGCATTGTTAGTAAAGGCTATCCAGTCAGTGACTTTGCCGTGAGGTTCTATCAAATGAAAGAGATAGAAATGACCGACCCGGAAGGTCACATACTAATTTTTGGTCAAGACACAGATGAACCGCCCACACCCGAGACCTGAATTGGCAAGCTAAAGCCAACTTGTAACACTACCGCTGAAAGCTTTATGGGCTAATTCAAAATTACATTTTGAATTAGCCCAAGTCTCTTGTAGTAATTGACACATGATCCGACGAGATTTGGCTCCAATACTGCAAAACTCTGCGAGAAAGTGGCCATCCGTGACGCTGACCGGCTCCCGACAGAGTGGAAAAACGACACTATGTCGCGCCCTGTTCCCCAGTCATGCTTACCATCATTTGAGGCACCTGACGTCCGTGAATTTGCAGAAGAAGATCCCCGTGCCTTCTTGGCACAATTCGACAGTGGAGCGATACTTGATGAAGTACAAAGAGCCCCTGAACTGCTATCGTACCTTCAAGAGCTTATTGACAACGATCCATCGCCTGGACGATGGATACTGACAGGTTCTCAGAATTTAGCACTCCTGCATTCCATTAGTCAATCGCTGGCTGGACGAACGGCCGTACACAACCTACATACCCTGACCCGAGGGGAGACAATTCGATTTTCCGAATATCCCACGACTCTTGATGAAGCACTTGTGGCAGGTTCCTACCCGCGGATATTCAACCAAAGGCTAAATCCAGCGGATTGGTTCAGCTCCTACGTGGCAACCTACATGGAGCGAGACGTACGATCAACCGCGCAAGTGATTGACCTCTCCACATTTCAGAGGTTTGCCAGCCTGTGTGCTGGTCGTACGGCACAATTACTGAACTTCTCTTCCTTGGCAAGCGACTGCGGAGTGTCCCAACCTACCGCAAAAGCATGGCTTGGCATATTGGAACCTCACTTTCTTGTTTTTCGGCTTCCTGCGTTTTATGCAAATCTACGAAAACGCCTAGTGAAAATGCCTAAGTTGCACTTCTACGGCACAGGTTTGGTCTGTTGGCTGCTAGGAATACGTACTGCAGATCACCTTCGTACACATCCACTTCGCGGTGCAATCTTCGAGTCGTGGATGGTGTCTGAGATTGCAAAACATAGAACGAATGCAGGCTCCTAGATGCAAAGTCTTCTAGCACACCGTCAACAAGCCTGCTTGGTGGTACAAAGCGAGTTAAGAAGCAGTTGACTCAGTCTGGAAAGCAATTCCCAATTTCCGTGGTGTATGGGGGAAATAAGCTGCAGTCTCGTGGATTAGACAGCTTGGTCCCCTGGGAAAAACTTCATGAATACGACTGGACAATCGCTTCGGTCGAACTTGAAGCAATTACTGTACAACACGACAAACGTAAGTCGTCTTCGTGATGGACTTCGGTACTTGAGCCACTTCTCGTAAGTGGACTCCGTGACTCCTACTAGTACGTGGCAGAGCGGCAAACGGCAATTTCTTGAGAATTGCTGTTCAAGTGAACGATAGTCGATACCAATCGACCCATGTTGTCGTATTTCCAAGAGCCCAAAATTAGAAGGCTTCCGTTGAAAACGCCAACTACTGGCAACTCGTACTGTCACCCAAGTGGGGAGGTCCACGGATTTGTGGTGTCTACTCCCGCGTTGCGGAATTCAGCGGTGTTTCGTGTCAGTATGTTAAGCCCTCTGGTGAACGCAGCTGCAGCAAGCATTGCGACTGGCAGATGGTCATCAAGTGCTTCGCTTCGTCGCCGTTTACTTTCCATTATCAACGGGCATGACTGGGCATTGGGACTCGGGCGCATCATTTCAAACACAACATTGGTGTCAAACAGCCATTTAATAGGTGATGTCAAGTCTCACCTTCGCCGGAATAGGACATTGGCCTATAGCCGTAGCGCGCTGACGGTAAACACTCAATCCCGTGTTCCTTCCCGAAATATAGAGCAAACGCCTCCGACGGTTTCGGATGGGACTCGGTTTTTCTTCGTTTTTCATGTATTAGACGACGAACGAGCTCTTCCATAGACACGCCGAGCTGCTGGGAGTGGCGCCGGAGCCAGGTCTTATCCGCGGGATCGATGTCACGTACCGTTATGCTAGTGTTCAAGTAGGCTGCTCCTGAGAGATGTTTGGCCAAGCGAGGCTTGTCAAGTAATGCTAAATGCTTTCAAGTTTTGCATTTACTTTTAACTACCAAATCCACACTGGTAGTGTAGGAAACACGAATACTGGGCTGTTTTGCTTTTCGGAATACGACGATTTAAGTGTTAGTCTCGCACTTAGGAGCATGCACTTTGAGCAACAGATCAAGTATCTGCGATTGCGCTTGTGTTTCTATCCCGCGTTCAGCCCATAGAGCTGTTCGACATTGGTACGTGTGATCTTCACGCGTTCTGCGTCAGCCACACCTTCAAACATCTCATCAATCACATTCAAGGAGCATGGCCACGTGGAGTCAACGTGAGGATAATCCGATCCCCACATCAAGTTGTCCACTCCAATCAATGATCTAGTCAAAATAGCTGGACGGTCGTCCTCTATAGTTGCATAGAACTGCCTTGCCCAGACATCATGGGGACGTTCACCAGAGTACTCGCTCGTGCCCTTGAATCGAGATTCGCGCTGGATGCCCTGATCAACGCGATCCAGCCAATGGGCAATCCAACCTCCATTAAACTCGGCTACAACGAATTTCAAGCTTGGGTGTCGTGTTGCCGGACCTCGACAAATGAGATCAACCAGGGTGCGTTGAATCGTAGTCTGGGACGATGCATAGTCTTGAATTGGATCGCGAAGCGCACGATTCTGTCTGAATTCTCTCGGCGTATATGCATTTGTGCCCACATGCATGGACAACGGGAAATTCGCCTCCTCCGCACGCGCCCAGATAGGCTCATAGCAATCGTCGGAATACGGTCGCTCAGGTGGTGCCGTACATGGAATACATCCGCCCTTGTACCCCATTCCGATTACTCGGTCTAACTCCTTGGTTGCCGCTTCGGGATCTTGGATGGGTATTGCGGCCAATCCAAACAAGCGTCCGTTTCCTGAACTCGAATAGTCATGCAGCCAATCGTTGTAGTTCTTTTGGCAGGCGACTAACAGAGTTGGGTTCTCGAAACTAAACAAACCGAAGAATCCTGGGTAGAGGAACTCGGCTTTGATTCCGTCTTCTTCCTGATCCAAGTATCGCTTTGAACCGTCGCGGATGCCTTCGCGAATTCCGTCGTAGCCTTGGGCCATGATTTTCACGACATCAGGAGCAGCCATGTCGTCGACGTTGGGTTTGCGTCCGTGTCGCCGCTCGATAGTGGTGTCTTCGCCGTCTCTCCGCCTGAGGCCGGCTATGCCAATCCGGCGGCGAATACCTGCAGCCCCTTTCGAGGGAATGACAATGGCATCTCTATTTGTGCCAGCGTGCATGATTCGAGGAGCATCGTCCCCAAAGCGATCAGCTAGCCCAACAAACACATCCTCGGCCTCGACTACGTGAGAGTCTGCTGAAATCGGTTGCGTATTCATGACATTTTGCTAACAACTACCGGTTGAATGACATTTTATAGCTAGATCGAGAACCCAATCATGAATCTACAATTGCTGAGGCCAGGAGGCACTTGAGCAAGTCAAGATAGTCGTGAAATTAGCGTGAGCGTGTCGCCAAGGTTCCCAATTGGTCATACCTGCCAAAGCAGGCGCAATGGCACGAATCTTGCATGCAAATGTGGCATGAGCGCGCAGTTCCGTGGTCATTCAGTTTCGCTGGATTGATTGTGGAATCTGTTGGCGATTAGGAATTGAAATAACGGTTTTCGCATAGAACGCCGAGAGTTGAAGATACTAGGACTTACATCAGGCTAGGAGCAATTCAGCATGGAATCAACAGTCAATACAGTACCAAAAGAGCCAATCTTCGGAAGATTGGCCGTAATTTCTTGCTTTCTTACTTTAGCTGTCACTCTCGCTAATGCCGAGCAAGAGACCGAAGAGACTTCCGTTGAAGAGGAACCCTACTTCACTCGCTTGGACACAATGGAAGCCATCAACGGTTATCGAGAGGATCGCTACAAGAAAATATCCGAGGGTCTTGCATCGTCCTCGCTTTCGGAAGAGCATCAAGAATTGCTCGCTACGGCGATGTCCAAAATGTATCTTGGCGTACCGGTGAGTTCTTTCACTCAATCGGAACGCGAGGAAAGCTCAGATGAAGAGCCTTCGGAAACCAACTCCAGTTGGTCTGTAACCGACGACGGCCAAATTAAGCATGCAACTGAATCAATCACATGGGGCTTGAATTCTGCGAGCCCGTTCGTTTACTTGCCTCCCCTCCCATTTAATGCTAGCACCGGCAGGGTTCTAGAAGAATCAGACTCCGAAGCAAAGTTTGTCTTCGATGTAGACATGACAATGTTTGCTGAAACAGACAATGAATTTCCAGACATGGCGAAAAACATGAAGTGGATCGCCGAAGTTACAGTGGGCACGCGGGAGCAGTCACCCACTAGCTTCGTAATGAGACTCGAAAAGCCCTTGCGCAAGCGTTTCCTGTTCAAGCTCTCAAAGTTCCAGATGGAATTTCACTATTCCTACGTCGACAGTTGCAGTGGATTCGCCGTTAGCAGAATGGCCATGCAGGTGGATGGATCTGTGATATTGGCTGGAAAGATCTACGAATTGGCCGAATCGACGTTTACTGATATTGAATGCGCACAACCTTTGCGCTACTTGCTACCCAACGAAGACGAATCCGAATTCCTCCAGTTCTAGCGTGAACTTGCCAGCACGGCATTGGGCGGTAACAAGAAATCCACATTAGCTCGCGCGGCAATCTGTTGTTGAACTAGTCCAATAACGATTAGGTCATTGAAAGTCAGCCGCAAATAATTCAGTAGGACTATGGCGGAAAACGCGACTCAAGCACTGGCTTCGCTCCGCAGATTGCCAGAACTTGAGCCGCAAGACTTTGCTATGAAACGGTCTTGTCGTGATTTGCTATAGCTTCTAGTACCTTTGGAGGAGACATCGGAAGTTCCGTCATGCGAATTCCCAACGACCGGCTTACGGCATTTCCGATTGCTGCCAAGGGAGCAACAATGGGAGTCTCGCCGCAACCACGCACGCCATAAGGATGGTTAGGGTTCGGTACTTCGACGATCTGCGTGTCAATCATGGGCACATCGGAGCATACGGGGATTCGATAGTCCAGAAAGCCCGGATTGTCCAAGACTCCTTGCTCATCATAGATGTACTCTTCGTTGAGCGCCCAGCCAATGCCCTGAACTGCCCCGCCTTGCATCTGCCCTTCGACGTAGTCAGGGTGGATGGCTGTACCGGCGTCTTGAATCGATGTGAAATTCAGTACCTTGACACTGCCAGTTTCCCGATCTACATGTACATCCGACATATTTACGGAGAATGCCGGTCCGGGTCCTTGCGCATTCAGGGAAGCTCGCCCTGATATTGGTCCCCCTGTACGCGCAGCTCCTCGCGCCAAGTTCCGAAGCGTTAACGGCTCAGTTTCGACATTTACACCTGGCACCGGAAATGCTGTTCCATCTCGCCACTCCACTTGATCAACGTCTACTCCCCACGTGCGTGCGGCTCTGGCTCGAAGCTCCGCAATCACGGTCTCGCAAGCTTTCACTACTGCGAGGCCCGTAGCAAACGTCGTTCGACTTCCACCTGTTGTCGCACAGTATCCAGTGCTGTCGGTATCGGCGATATTTACGCGAACCCTGTCGTAGGCTACTTGTAGGGTTTCGGCAGCCATGAGGGCCATCGAAGCACGGCTACCGCCAATGTCCGGACTCCCTTCCACAACCATGACCATGCCCGAATCGGTGATGTGGACTTCAGCACTCGACTGATTGCCACCGTTGAACCAGAATCCAACAGCAATTCCCCTACCCTCGTCGTCCCGAAGCTCTCGCTGGTAGTTGGGATGCACCTTCGCGGCTTCAAGGCATTCGCGCAGACCTATCGCCTGGAATCTAGGTCCATACGCCGCCTGCGTGCCTTCGGTGGCAGCATTCTTCAATCTGAAATCTATCGGGTCAATGCCGACCAATTCGGCAAGCTCGTCGATAACGGACTCGCCGGCATACATCGACTGGGGCGCTCCCGGCGCACGATAGGCTGCGACTCGAGGTCGATTCACCACGACGTCGTAGCCTTCAATGAGTATGTTCTCGACGTCGTAAGGAGCGAAAATGCACATGCTGCCGGCACCTACCGGACTTCCTGGATAGGCCCCTGCCTCGTAGACCAGGTGCGCATACATGGCCGTGATTGTGCCATCACTCTTGCATCCGATCTTTATCGTGTTCACCGAACCTGACGCCGGTCCGGTCGCCCTGAACACTTCATCTCTACTCATGACCATCCGAACGGGTCGACGAGTTTTTTGGGATAGCTTCAACGCGAGCGGCTCCAGATAGATAGTCGTCTTGCCGCCGAACCCGCCACCAATTTCGCTCGCGGTAACCTTCAGGTCGCCCATGTCCATTCCCATCATGCGGGCAGTCGAGTTGCGAACATCAAAGTGTCCCTGCGTGCAGCACCATACGGTTGCCTTGCCGTTTTCCTGAAAATTAGCCGTGCAAGCGTGCGGTTCAATGTAGCCTTGGTGGACCATCGGAGTGGTGAAGACTCTCTTTATTACATACTCGGCATCCTGGAAACCTTTCTCAATATCACCTTTGGCGATCGTCTGCTTTCTAGATATGTTCGATGGCTTTGTGGGCTCGGTATCCAGACCTGCAGTGAACATATCGTCGTGCAATATAGGCGCATCATCCCGCATGGCACTCAGTGCGTCCATTACGGATTCCAGCGGCTCATACTCCACTTTTATCGCATCGACACCCGCTTGGGCAGCAGTCGTTGATAGTGCTGCTACTGCCGCTACAGCGTGACCGTGGTACAACACCTTCTCTCCGGCTATCAAGTTCTCCGCGAATCTCTTCAAGCCTGGACTTCCCGTTCGCGTATGCTCGAAATCGGCTGAGGTAACTACGGCAAGTACACCAGGAATCTGCTCTGCTTCAGAGGTGTCGACAGACAGTACTCTTGCATGTGCATGGGGACTGCGGACAACCTTGCCATGCAGCATGCCCGGAAGAATTTCGTCTGCACCGAATTTGGCCCTACCCGTGACTTTTTCGATGCCGTCTGGTCTGACCGGACGGGTCCCGATGTATTGATAGTCAACGGCTTCGCTCATTCAAAATCTCCTTGATTCACCTGGCATCCTGCGAACCACTTCTCTAGTGGATGGGACTCACGCGTACGAGTTCTCTGCCTTATTGCGATCGCCAATCGCGTTTGGATCCATCGCCTTAAGTCCAAATTTCATTCTAATGGCTTCGGCGGCACCCGTTCTGCGGATCAAGTCTTCAGGGCGGTGCGCGTCTGCATTTACGATGGCCTTTATGTCGTAGTCTGCGGCGAGCTCCCAAAAAGGCTCCCATGGATACAACGGGAATGGATTACTCGCCTTCTTTCTGGCGATTTTTTCCAGCCCAAGAGCATTGATTTCCAGGCCTACCCCGCAGTCCTGCGCGGCGGCGAATATATCTCTACTGCATGACACAGTGCTCGCGTCCCATGTGCTATAGCACACTCCAAATAAGTCGGGATGTGCAATGAAATCGAAAAGATTGCTCTCTATCATGCTCTGCACATAGCGACCGTAGTCGCGTAGTGCCTTTGCATCAACAGCACCGCTATACGTGCCTCGCCAATTCCCGTAGTCATCAGTGAAGAAGTGGGGTCCGCCCACCAAATAGTCGAATTTGTACTCACCAAACAACTCATCCTCATAGAACGATTGAAACTCAGGTATGTATTCACATTCCATCCCCAGCAATATGCGGAGGCTTGGATAGCCGTGTTTCGCCCGATTGACCGCTTCAACATAGTCGGCAAGTTCGTCGTAGTGCATGCGGGCGGAAATCCAGCGGTTGTCCGGCAACGCACTGTGGTCCGAGAATCCCAACGTTTCCATGCCTAGCTGCAACGCGGCTTCGCAGTAGTCTTCGGTTTCGCCACGGGCATGCTTGCAGCGAAACGTGTGCGTGTGAAAATTGTGCTTGAATTCAGAATCGAGCATGGCTAT
This sequence comes from Candidatus Azotimanducaceae bacterium, assembly GCA_965205545.1. GTDB lineage: Bacteria > Pseudomonadota > Gammaproteobacteria > Pseudomonadales > Azotimanducaceae > Bin55. The sequence goes on from OZ242170.1 coordinate 898,380, forward strand.
TGAGTACGAGGTGCGAATACTTCAATTCTATTTGTTAGTTCCTAACAAGTGCCGGTCGTAAGCTATCGGCGGGACTAATCGAGCCAAGGCGCCCCTTTGACGGTCTCTAGCTCGTGCCCGATTATAGGGAATCGTCCACACACGTAGACCGGTAGAGCGGGCGAAGCCTCGATGAGCAACAGAGCTAATGGCGTAGTTGTCACACCCACTCTAGCAGTCCTTCTAGGGACGCCGCTATCAAGTCGTCGACCTGCTTTCGAGTTTAGCCATCTCCCGCACAATCCGACTCGGTTGCTAGTCAATGCCTCAAAACGGAACTTCCGAGACTGCCGTCATTAGAATCGCAGTAATCGGGCGACAGCAGATAAGGTCAATGGCAATTCGTATCTCAGGTCTCATTAATCGGCTTGCAAACTTTCGTTGGGCAGACGTCTTTCGCTACTTGGTGGAATTCCTCATTGTTTTCGTTGGCATTTACCTAGCGTTCCTGCTTACAGATTATCAAGAGGAGTTTCGTGAGCGCGAATTACAGGTGAAATACTACGAGAGCCTGATTTTGGAGTTCAAAGCCCTGGCTGCTCACCTTGACGGAGAAGAGCCCAAGATTCTAAGGCACCTAGCAATTGTTGATGAAATCGAGCAAGGGAATCGTCCGATCATTCCTGTAAGCAATCTGGTGTTTGCATTTCAAGATGGAGTAGTAGACGCTGCATTCAGTGGTCGAAATTTCGAAGCTCTCGATAATGGGATACTCGGCGCAATAATTACCGGTCGTCCAGCACTTGAAGCGCTAGATCGAAACATAAGAATGTTGAACGGATTGACTGCAGAACTTCTTCCGATTCAAATGTCAGAGGAAGACTGCTGCTACGACGAAGAAGGCAATCTCTTGCCCTTGCTCGAGTGGTATCCGCACCTGACAAGAGAGATTTATGCCATCAACCGACAGCTGCGTGTCGTTGTTGTCGAACGCGCAATCCCGGACCTCGAGCAATCCATGCAAGCTCTCCAATAATCAATACACGGAGATTTCCCGGATTCAGATAGTGAGATTCACTAAGCCATTCAGCCGGTTTTGGCCGATTTCAATAGCAATTGAGGAGTACTCTCATACCGGGTAATTGACGTACAAATGCTTAGCGAACAATCGGTATGTGCTTGAGCGGTTGCGTGAAGGTTGTTTCCAGCAGAACAAACAGAAAACAACAATCCAATGCAAGTAGTTTGGCAATCTGCCTCGACCTCCGGCGCAATCATAGCGCCGTTAACGGGCTTGGAAGACCTACGGGCGACGCTGGGATTTGATCCCTAACAATTGCCCAGCAAATGGTCAATCGCGACACCAAACAAGTGCCGCGATTGACTAGACGAATCGAATCTGACTAGGCTTCGTCTACTTCTATTTCACTAGCTTCAGGGGCGCTCTCTTCCTCTTCTACTTCTTCCTGCAGTTCTGGCCTGTCACCATATTCCGCAACTAGCAGTTCTTGAAGCTTCTCGCCTTCCATGTCCTTGTTTAGGATGCAGCCTTTGGTATCCAACAAGTAACCCTTCGGAATCCAGCCAACACCATATGCGACCGGAGTTGGTCCCTGGAATTCCTCTCCCTCGACTTCGCCGAGATCGATCCAAGGAAGCTCTAGGCTCCTCGATTTCTCTTCCCACTCATCGAATGTCGCATCGATTGAAACGGAAATGATCTCAAATCCATCATTGTTAAAAGCTGCGTGGAGTTTCTTCAGCTTCGGGAAACTCGCAATGCAGGGGCCACACCAAGACGCCCAGAAATCTACCAGCACGTAGTCGTTCGATGCTAGCGTTTCATATAAGGAAACTTCCTCTCCGTCCAAAGACGCCAGAGTAAACGCAGGAGCTATCTGTCCGGGAACGAGGCTCTTGTCATTAGTTTCAGCTTCCATCTGCGCAACGATTCGGTCGCGAGCTGGTGCAACGCGACTTGTAATAAGCTCTGCATTGAGTGAGGACGTAGCCAATTTCTCCAAGGCTGCCAATCTCTCTTCTTGAGATGAAAATGCTCCTGCTTCCACTGCTAGCAGAGCTGACAGCGGAGCGTCGAGATTATTGGCGATTTTCTGCAATTCGGCAGTTCGATAGGCGGTGACTTCGTTTGCAAGCTTTACGTACTCTGGTGCATCGGCATCTGACGGCGGCTCATAGCTCCAAAGATCCAATGGCTCAAACGTGCTTGTATCAACGTGTTCACATCCCTCTGCGTTTGCAGTTGTGATTTTGCTCGCTGCTTGCGTCTCTTCTGGTTCGTCAGCAACCGCAACGCTCTCCGACTCTGACGGTTCTTCAGACTCGTTCGCATCCACAGCGACCTCGTCTGCAGGCACTGCAGACTCATCCTGCGAAGCTTCTGCGGCAGCCCGCTGTGCTTCCATCTCTTGCTGATATGCGTCGAACGCTTCTTCGTAAGCACTTACCTTTGCAAGGTAGTCCGCGTTTTTGGTCCAGCTCTCGATAATTTCGTAGTGGTGGGATCCCTCAGGAGCCGACACAACCAAATCCGATCCATCCACCGAGACATCGGCTTCAATTCCCGCTTCGGCAATTACTTCAACATTCTTGTAGAGATCGAATCCCCGTCGCAGATATAGGGATACGACCATGGGATTGCTCGCAGTTCCTTCTATCACGAACTTGCCATCCTTTGGGTTTACGGGTCCTAACGTGAACCGTGTGGAATCTTGAATTTCATCGTCCCAAGTAGTTCCGAAGACTTGTACTTCTGCAAAGGTCAAATCTTCATCCAGTTCACTGACATCGCCCGTTATCACGAACGTATCAGATGCGTCTGTGTATATTCGATACTCGCCCGACAAAAGGAGTTGGTCCGGTGTTGCCGGCGTAAGTTGATCAACCAGCTTGAAAGCTACGTTCTGGCCCGGAGCAATGACAGCGTCCAGCTCAAGTGGAGAATCAGTCCCAACATCTATAGAAATGCTGACTTTCGTAGGACTCTCAATTGTTCCTTCAAATTCGATTTTGTCGTTCTCGAATGATCCGGAAGCCAAGACTTCGTCGACCATCTCACCTGCATCGTTCTTCACTTTTTGGATTAGCGATACGGTAGTCTCCGAAATGTCGATCGGCTCGTCGACCTCGAGCTGACCAGCATCGATGGCGGCTTGAACGTAGTCAGCAACCTCCTCCGCTTCGGCGACATGGAATTCACCTGTCACCGTGTAAGGAAGCTGAGGATTCCCACTGCAGGCAACGACAAGCGCTGCCACTGCTAGGATACCTACTGATGCGAAAATGTTTTTCATGCGAAAAATTACTCCCGATTGATTAATGTGATGCTCCAAAAAAGACTCAGGAATCCAAGCGCGCGTTCCAAAATTCCCTTGAAATTCACTAGCTAGCACAGCTTAGTTCGAATGCTTGACTAACTGTTGAGTCTGCAGATCAGAGCCTCCTGCTGCCTAATTGTATAACTTTAGGCACCTCGTACCCCAATTGTTGCGAAATTGACGGAGTATTGCCCTGATCCGGTCAATTTGGCATTGGCTTCTTAGAAGTATCTAGCCACTTGCTCGACGTCGCCAATATAAGCACCGATTTGAACCATTGCGGCACACTTCCAGCTAGTTCGTATAGTTAGATTTACGTAGTTCCTGCGCCCAAACAATAACCTCCTTAGCACTCAAACCAATCGAAGCACGATGCAAATCCATGATCTCAATATCAGCAGGATTTCGAGTGCGCCATCGACAAGCGTTGTGTTAATATCCTAAATTTAAACTGTCACTTTAAATTTAGGATGTTAATTCGGCGGATTGCCCATGAACAAGTCGTGCACGCACTTAATCGTCACGCAAGCGTCGCACTGATTGGTCCTCGTCAGGTTGGCAAAACTACTCTAGCGCTTCAAATTGCACAGGAATTCAACGCAACATACCTGGACTTGGAGCGTCCCAATGATCGGTTGATACTTGATGACCCAGAGTACTTCTTGGCTAACCAATCCCAGAACCTCGTTGTACTCGATGAGGTACATCGTGCTCCAAACATTTTTTCCACAATTCGCGGAGCCATTGACCGATCGAGAAGGCGGGGACGAAAAACCTCTATGTTTCTCTTCCTCGGATCAGCATCAATGGACTTGCTTCGTCAAAGCAGCGAGAGCTTGGCCGGACGCATAGCCTATGCAAATCTCGATCCCATCAACGTTATGGAAGCTAGCTCTGCTGGTATCGAACTTAATCAACTGTGGGTGCGTGGTGGGTTTCCCGAGAGTTTGATTGCGAGAGAAATGGCAGATAGTTTTGAATGGCGTTCAGAGTTTATCCGCACCTATATTGAGAGGGACATCCCTTTTCTAGTAGCGCAAACAAACGTCGCTCTAATTGACAGGCTTTGGACCATGCTCGCATACTCGCAAGGGTCGCTATTGAATCAATCCTCGTTGTCCAGATCTCTGGGCGTATCCGCGCCAACCGTCAAAAACTACATTAGCACTCTTGAAAAAATGCTTCTAATTCGGATGCTCCGTCCGTTTCAGGCTAATGTCAGGAAACAGTACGCAAAAAGTCCAAAAGTCTATGTTCGCGACAGCGGATTGACTCACGCCCTGTTGGGACTAAAGACCGATATTCAAGTCCTCGGCAACCCCGTAGTTGGACACAGTTGGGAGGGATTCGTCATTGAAAACGTGCTAAGCGTAGCACCTCCACGAACGCAGGCCAGCTTCTATCGAACTGCGAGAGGCGCCGAGATAGACTTGATTCTCCAATTCCCAGGGGATCCGACTTCCGCGTGGGCGTTAGAGATCAAACGAAGTCTCTCTGCCAAAGTTAGGAGAGGATTCTATTCTGCGCGTCACGACATTGCTCCACACCGAAGCTTTGTAGTCCATTCAGGTACTGACCGATTCATGCTCAATCCGGAGATCGAAGGAATCGGACTAATTGACTTGTGCAAACTAGTCGCTGAGCAACACTAGCAACGAATATGCATGGCGGCTAAGACTGCGTTACACCTGCACAAACTAGCTACTGTCCAACGATCGAACAGCCCCCAACTCGCAGAGTATTGCTGTTTTCGTTCGCCTAGACCGTTCTGCAGAATTCGCACAGAATAGGAGGTCTTTTCACCAATCAGATAGTCGATCAAGGCAATCTGGTGGCTGGCTGCATAGAGATTCTGGACAGCCTGCGGTAGCGAATGCCAAGCAAGTCAGCTATGTAGAAAATTGCAGACGGTTTTACTTGTCAACGCAAAGAACTGAATGGTTCCTGCCGCAGATTCGCCCAGTGGTTTCACCTACCGAAGAACCTAATCCTCACTCTCTTCAAGATCTGTCATTTCTTCAGACTCGTTGCCGCCGTCGGTTTCTGCCGGTTCGACATCAGTCATTTCCGTCTCTTCGCCGTCAGCTGAGTCGTCTGTGTCGGCAGCTTCTTCAAGTTCCGTCATTTCAGTCGAGCCTTCATCTGTAGTTCCGGTTCCCGTCATTTCAGTCATATCCACGGTCTCGGACTCGGCCTCATCGGAAGTTGCGGCATCGTCGGTAGATCCGCCACCCGAGCATCCCGTCAAGAAAGCAAACAACGCCACTAGCAAGCCAATTGTTCGTAGTTTCATGTGCACGTCCCTTAAACACACTCACAATCCATACTATACGAGCCGCATTGGGTGCAAGAACACTCGTGTGCCGCGCGCAAGTCTCTAGCATGTTAACACTATTTTGGACTTAATGATCACCTAGATTCCGTCATGAAGCGGATAGTGCATTTTGCCTGAGTAGATCTTGTGCGCACCCGTTTCTTAAGCAGAATGCCTGCGAATTCGTTGGGTGCAATCGCACCGAGTTAGATCGACTCCTATTCGTTATTCTGAGTTGGCACTGCAGTTTCGAAACACAGAGTGCGCCCATCCGGGTCTCGCAGGAAGATCTGTTTCATCGGATAGAAAGCCGTACGAGGTTTGCTTACATTCAATCCATCGCTAGCATAGCTTTGGTACAGCCGTTCCACGTCGTTGCAAATGAAATAAAGCTCGATTTCCCGAACGCGGGATTTTCGTTCCTTAGAGTCAATCTCACCTTCGGATTGCTGAAGCATCAACTCGGCATCTCCAAACTTAAGACTGCACCACATTGGCCTATCGTCTGGCTCCCAGGTGTCCACCGTCTCAAACCCGAGTCGACCGTAGAATGCCATCGAAATTGCCATGTCCTCCACCCAAAGCAGTGGGACCACTACCACCGAAATCCCTTCGCTCATAACTGTTTGCCTTCCTCCAAACTACTGTGCATTGGCGACTCTAGTGCCAGGTGCGACACAGAAACTCGCTGAATCGATTGGCGCAATGGTACTCCTGCTTCGCAGATATTTGCCAAGCCTTTTGCTTCCACTTTGTTTCAAAGCGAAAGCAGCGCAAGAAAACTTGTAAACAAGACCCATTGTTTGCCAATTACAGCGTAGTGTGTCATCACTCTTGCTATACACTAGTAGCGCAAAATGTGCTCAATTGAGGGACGCAGAGGCAATCCTCTAACGCAACTGGCGGCTGAGCATCGAGTACTCGGAGAAAATCATGAACCTTGAGCATGTTGTAATGCCCTTAGTACGTTCTAGAGGCTGGATCACCTTCTTGGCAGTTGCAGCTTTCATCAATGCAGGGCTGCAGATATTGGGGACGTTCGGCCTAGGCATTGTCATTGCGTGGTTGCCGATTTGGGTAGGGGTGCTTCTAGTCCAGGCATCAAGTGCCATAGGGAGATATGAACTGAATCTCACGGAAGAAGACATGATGGAGGGACTTGAAAAGATCGCAATGGCATTCAAGGTTACTTCCGTTTGGATCATCATAACTGTCGCCTTGATCATACTGGTCGTCTTGTTCTTCTTTTCGGCCATCATGATGGTTGTGGGCGGACTAAATTAGCGAAAACCATGGGTGAAATCGTCCCCACCATTGGTTTCGCAGCTTTACCATCAGTTTGCGACACGTTAGTTGATAGAAAAATAATCAGTATGCGCCTTTTAGGGCGCCGTTGGGCAATGCCTACTTAATTTGACAAGAAGTAGACTGGGCTTGAATTAGAAATATCTCAAATCAGTGAATTACAGCGAGTTCCCAAGTAACCACATGCAATCTATTCGACGAATCCGTGACTGACGACGTCAAGCGAGCTTCAGCAATGCTTGCCACCTATGCTGAAGCCATGCAACGTACGGCGGAATTGTTGAATCCGGAGTTTCAACGAGCGGTCGACGCGATCGCTTCTTTGCCGTCTATCTTGGTCATTACTGGGCTTGGCAAGAGTGGATTGGTTGGTCAAAAGGCAGCAGCGACGTTTTCGAGTACCGGTACCCGTGCGACATTCGTCCATCCTGTCGAAGCATTGCATGGAGACCTCGGGATCGTCGAGGAACATACAGGAATGCTTGCAATTTCCAAGAGCGGAGGAAACGAAGAAACAATCGAATTTGCACGCCAATTCAAGCAAGTAGCTCGTGGTCCCGTTATCACGCTAACAGAACCCAACTCACGTCTGGAGCAACAAGCCGATGTGGCTCTCCACATCCCAAAACTACCGGAAATCGATGAGTGGAATCTAGCCCCAACTACAAGCACAATGACTAGCATGAGCATTTGCGATGTGCTTGCAATTTGTGTTCAACAACAAAAGAACTTGACGGCTGAAGATTTTGCTCAATTCCATCCTCACGGCACACTTGGCAGGAGGCTATTGCTACAGGTGGGAGATCTAATGATCTCAGGCAGTGCGTTGCCGATTCGCCCACTTCGTGCGACCTTCTCGGAGGTGATATACGAGATTTCCTCGAAGGGGCTCGGATTGGTTCTGTTAGTCGACGACGCTGGCAGCTACCAAGGCTTGCTTACGGACGGAGACATTAGGCGATTGATGGAACGAAACGAACCCATCACAGAGCTTAATGCCAGCGAGTGCTTTCGGCTAAGCCGACGTGGCGACGATTTACCTCCGGTAACTCATGGCTCCTCTAGCGCGCAAGCCAAAGCCATCGATTGCCTAGAGCAAATGCAAGAAGACAAAATTACGTCAATCGTGATACTAGAGGAAAGCCGCCCCATCGGACTCGTACGTATGCAGGATTTGGTGGCTGCCGGGTTATAGGCGCAAGACCCAATTGCTTGGGCCTTTAATTCAATACGCGTACCGAGTACTCTTGACCATCAAAAGTCTCAAAGTAGTAGCCAATATCCGGGTGCTCAATTTGAGATTTGTTGGCGCTAAGCACCAAATTGCGTTCCGCAACGTAGGTTGTGTCGTGGCTGGCGTCGACTAGCACACCATACCATGGCTTGTCTTTGGGTGGTTGGCTTATGGCCATCTGACGGTACCAGTCATCCGTCAACCCAAACTCGTTGTCGCAACGATAGATTACGCCACGGTACGCGAATCGAAGGTGTTCGACGATCTGACCCGGATAGAATTTTGGTTCGCTAGTCATAGCGTTATTATTGAAATCTGGAATCCAAACGCAACAATCACAGTCATGGCACTAAGGAATATTTCAAGACTCTGCATATGTCTGGTCTCTGTGCTTGCTTTGCCAGTATTGACAGATGCCCCAGATCTAACTGGCGATTGGGAATTGGATGAGGAACTCACCAAAAAGCTTGAGCCACCCGTAAGAACCAATCGTGAATTCGGACGCGGACTAAGAAATATGGTGCTTCCCACTCCAGGCGGACCAGGTGCGCAGAATCCAAACGCTGCGTCCTTGAAGCAACCGCTCATTCTTGATTGTGTGGGATTGACGCTGACCAAGAAAGACAAGACGGTCGAGATCGAATGCGACAATGGTACGCAGCGCGAATTTCACGTTGGCAACCGTCATGGACGAAGAACCATATGGCGAAGCAAGCGACTCACAGAGTCGTATCGTTCGACGTCGCGCAGTGTGAAGCATTCAATCAAACTTGACCGGGACGACAACATGATCGTGACCGTCACAATCAAGCCTCAGGGCGGCATAGCTCAAAAGCATGTCAGAGCATTCAATCGGGTGACCGAGAAAGAGAACTCGGATTCGGAAACTTCGGACTCAGCCGACACGAACTGAGTCGGGTATTTCTAGCACAGCGGAATCTAACATGGCCAATTCCTACAACTTTCCACGCGATTGGTCAGCCCCAATACGCTATCCGGATCCGGCGATAGAGGTATTGGATCCAAAATTTCGCAAATACATTCTTGGCAGTTCGTCATTGGAACGCTTGTATACAGGCGCACGCTGGACAGAAGGCCCGGTTTGGTTTGGGGACGGACGCTTCTTCTTGTGCAGCGATATTCCGAATGATCGCATCCTGCGTTGGGACGAAGTGACCGGCGAGACGACCGTTTGGCGCAAACCGTCAAACAACTCTAATGGGCACACACGAGACAGGCAAGGCCGCTTGGTATCGTGCGAGCATGGCTCTCGCAGGGTTACGCGAACCGAGCACGACGGAACCGTTACAGTGATTATGGACTCGTTTGACGATAAGAGACTTAATGCGCCCAATGATGTAGTTGTTCACCCTGACGGCGCAATTTGGTTTACCGATCCAGGCTATGGCATTCATTGGAACTACGAAGGGCACAAGGCACCGTTCGAGCTACCAACTCGTGTCTACCGAGTCGATCCGGAAACAGGCAACGCAACTGTAGTGAACGAGTCCTTGGAGAAGCCTAACGGACTGTGCTTTTCGCCAGACTACAGCATTTTGTACATAGTCGACACGGGCGCGTCACACAAACCGGGACATCCCCGAGACATTCATGCCTTTGATGTTGAATCGGATTGCGCGCTAACCAACCACCGCATATTCTGCAATATGGGACGGACCAGTTCCGACGGCATACGGTGCGACATAGACGGAAATTTGTGGGCAAGTGCGGGCTGGGGCGACCCTAATGAAGACGGCGTTCATGTGTTCGACCCCGAAGGAGCCTTGATCGGCAAGATCCACCTGCCAGAAGGTGCGGCAAATCTCTGCTTTGGTGGAGTCAAACGAACTCGTCTATTTGTTACCGCTTCCCATTCCATCTACTCGCTGTATGTAGAAGCACAAGGAGTGCCCTACACCTGACATAGGCTGGAAGTCTACGAAGAGCCTTCCCTTTCCTCATCGTCGGATTGCAGGCGTAGCTTGAAAACACCGTCGGGGATCACAGGAATACGAATGCGGATTCGCACTGGAACTCTGCGCCCGTCAACTTCCGCAAGCCATATGTCCACCTTGCGAATTTCGTCCTCGTCGTAGATGAACTCGTAACGGCACATTTCCGCTTCGCCAGAGTAGTACTTGCGGCCCTGCCTTAGTCTCCGGTCTTCTCCCGGTTGCTTGAGTTTGATTTGAAAAGGGTCTTCCCCGTCGTGAACGACCATGTCTTCAGCACAACTCGCGTTTACCAACATGAAAGACATCATGTCGATTCCATCCGGTGCGGGCATTTCAATGTCGGGCTTACCAGTCTCGGTTATGTAGGCGGTGGACTCTTGGATGCTAATGATCTTGAGTTCAGTCTCGTCCCCTCTCTTCTCGCTCTCGGTCAGCCGATACGAAGTAGTGATTGGCCTTCCCTCTTGAAAGAATCCCTTCGCCGTGAATTCACCTTGCCACTTCAACAACCGTTTCAACGGACCTGTTCCCACGATGGATCCATCGAGCTCGTAGGTGTCATTCTCAACCGTAAGAAGAGCTTCTAGCTTGCCTACGCGGACAGGTCCGACTCTCCCGTCGTATTTGAGAGCGAATTCGGTAGCTGCTTCATTTCCATCCACGGTTTGCTCGGAACCCAATAGATGAACAGTTGAGAACACTAGAACCCCAATGCAAGCAGTGGATCGCCAGAAAGGACCTAACTTCGCCACCTGCACTTCCCCGTCCTCATTCGCAGCTGAAAGCTTAACAGCCCGTCGTGGCCGCTAACCTTCACGCGACGCAATTTCAATCGTTCCTGGTCAATGTTTTTGGAAACTCCTTGGATGGTGGTCACTGCCGTTCGGAAGCCCGCAGAATCAACGCAAGCCACGTCATCTTGGTCGAAAATCCCAAACGGGTAGGCGAATGTTTGCACGTCCGTTCGAAATCTCTCCTCCAACACTCTCTTGCTGTCGTGAACTTCATTGTCTCGCTGTTCAGTTTCCAAGTCTTCTAGGTTCGCATGGGTCAATGAGTGGGCTCCGAGTTCCCATCGACCGGAATTCAGCATGGCTGCGACGTCTTCATCCAGCAGTTTCGGCTCATGCATCAATTCTCCATCCGAATGGTGCTCCTTTTTAGACTGCGACCAGTCGCGATCGTGCCGGTCGACGACAAGGTACAAGGTGGCCTTGGCACCATACTTCTTCAAAAGGGGATCGGCCAAAAGCAGGTTGTCGCGATACCCATCGTCGAAGGTGAGAGCCACCCCTTTTCGCTCAGTCGATCGTTCGATTTCTGACATGAAGAGAAACTTCCAACCGTTGTCGCGCATCCAGCGCAATTGACGTTCGAATTCGGAAGGATCAACCCTAAGCTTGTTGAATTTGGCCTTCGGCTTCTGACGGCTGACCATGTGATACATCAATATTCGCGGCGCAGAATAATCGACTGTTCGTCGCCACCAAGCGTATTGGTAAGAGAACAGCAATCCTCCGATCAACGCGATAACAAGCGCAGCCGTCAACACGATGCCAATTCCTCGTACATCGCAATGGTCTCCGCGCACATTTTTTGGAGAGTCATTGAATGTTCGGCAATAGATGCGGAGTTGTCAAGAACAGCCTTAATTTTCGAGGCGACAGAGTCCAAGTCCGCTAGTCTCGCCGCGCCTTTTGGGTAGAGCTCTTGAAGAATCTCGCCTACTCCCCCGTGATCGTAGGCTACTACAGGAGTACCGAGTGACAGCGCTTCGAGCACGGTTCGACCAAACGACTCCGGCGTACGAGACAGTGAAAGTACGACATCACTTGCCGACAAAATCTCGCGAAGATCATTGCGGTGGCCTGTGAACCAAACATTGTTTCTCAACGTGCTTGACCCTTGAACCCGCTTCTCTAGTGTCGCGGCGTACCGTGTATGCCGCCCTCCGTGACCTCCCACGATCAGACCTTTGCAGGAACGACCTTCACGATTCAACATTTCCAGAACGGAGAGGAAGTCGTCGTGCCCTTTCAATCGCGTGATCCGGCCGGCCAATGTAATGATTGGATGGGCGTCGGGATTGAATTCTTGGACGCGCTCATTCCAGTCTTTGGTCCATTCCTTTGACGGACTGAAGGTCGGGTAGTACTTCTCCGGATCAATACCCCTGAGTATCAACCGTATCTTGTCAGTATCCACACCTTGGAAGCTTCTCTCGAGATATTCCTTGGCAGTACGGGACACCACTTCAATTCGGTCGCCTCTCGCCACAATTGCGCTATACCGAGACACAGAGTGAAGGCCGTGGACGCTTGTCACAAATCGCGGGCGCGGTTGGGACATGCGGCGCAAAGCAAGCATGGTCAACCATGCGGGCAGACGAGATCGACAGTGAACGATATCTACCTGCTCTCTACGGAGAAAACTTGCCAATTGACCAATGGACAACAAGGAACCAACGGTCTTGCGTCCCACGTTCATTTGCTCGTGGCGAACACCAAGGGCTTCAAGCTGCCCGACCATGCTCCCACCTTCCGAAATCACAATGGGGTCGTGTTCTGTCTGGGCTAAAGCTGCCGCCACTTCAACTGTGCCACGCTCCACTCCGCCACTCTCCAATCGAGGCACGACCTGAACAATTTTCATTTGTCGTTTCGACGAAGTGGACTAAGTGAAGTCACTGTCCGTAGCTGGACGCGGACTGCAGAAATTCCAATTCTTTAGGCGTGGACTCACGACCCAAGATCTCGTTTCTGTGCGGGAATCTTCCAAACTCTTTAATGATGTCTCTGTGTTCTTCGAAGAACTTGAGGCTTCCCTTGACATAGTCTTGCCACATAGCTGGACACTTCAAGAGCAGTCGTTCAGTGACAGACACACCGTATTCCTGGTCGTCGAGGAATTCGCTGTGCTGAAACGGGTGGTAGAGGAAAAGTCTTCCCGGAATACACAACTCCTCGTCCAATCCATGTTCCACAGAGCGAATTGCAATAGCACGAGCCATGGAATCCTGTGCAAATGCCAAAGGGGTGCTGCGATGTATTTGCCTAGAAAACTGGTCCAGTACGATAACAAGTGCTAGCGCGCCCTCAGCAGTCTTGCCCCATGACGATAGCGAATCGGTGCAAGCTCGTTCGTAGATCTGCCCAAACTTCACGACAACGCGTTCGTCAAATTCTGGTCCTCCGCCATACCAAAACTTTGCCATTTCATTGCACTTTGCGGGATCTGAATGACTGTCGTCGAACCAAAAGTCCAATACTTGCTGATACTCAACTTTTGACATGATCTGCTCGAATGAGATTTGTAGTCACGAAGTACCTGTTAAAGCCAAGGCAAGCGGCACATTAGAAAACCTGTGGAGCGTCGATTGCCCCGTTTGGCGTTATTGTAATTTTCAGAGTTGGTATAAATTCACACTTGTCCTAAAGACACCCAAAGGCTACTGGCACTCTAACTCTGTCCAAAACCCTTGGTGGACGACTAGTGAGGCAATGTGAACGATCGAACTACTGACCCCAACAACGCATGGCGTCTCGAAACACCTGGTAATCAAGGATGGTCACGTACAGCCAGACCTGACGATCCCAAAAAGTTCTTCATGGTCTCAACGGACGGGCATGTTCAAGAACCCGCAGACCTCTGGCACAAGAGGATTGACCGAAAATATCTCGAGCGGCTACCGGGCGTGGTCGTTGGATCCGATGGCAAGAGATACCAGAAAACTGAGGGGTTTAGACCTCTAAGGATTCGCAACATCGAGTTCAAAGGGGAGGATGCGCTTCGCAACCGATCCGGAGCGACTCCACGGGAGCGAATACGCGATCTTGCGCGCGACGGCGTGGATGCGGAGATATTGTTTCCAAATAAGGGTTTGGCCATGTGGGCAACCCAGGACCCGTACTTTAGTCAGGCCATGTGCCGAGTCTGGAACGATTGGGCATGGGAGACGTTTGGTGCGTTCAACGATCAACTTTGTCCCATGGCATGCATTGCCACTCAAGACATAGAGGGATCAATCCAGGAAATCGAGAGGTGTGCCGAGCTTGGCTTTCGTGGACTGGCTCTTCCTTGCAAGCCAGTTTGGGGTGCACCCAATCACGAAGCGTTGAACTACAACCTGCCTGAGTTCGAGCCGCTTTGGTCGACCATTCAGGAAACCGGACTCCCCATGACCTTTCATGTGTCAACTGGTCGGGATCCACGGACGTCTCGAGGCAATGGCGGAGCCGTAATCAACTACGCCGTTCACTCTCTCGCTCCGACAATGGAACCCATCGCCAATCTCTGTGCATCGGGAGTGCTCGATCGTTTCCCGCGACTGACTTTTGGAAGTGTTGAAGCTGGCATAGGCTGGGTTCCGTGGGCGCTTTGGGCGATGGATGAGGCGTACCGAAAGCACCACATGTTCGTTCGCCCAAAATTGGAGAAACTTCCCAGCGATTACTTCCGATCAAATGGTTTTGCAACGTTTCAGGAAGACAAACCTGGTCTGGATCTGGCTCGCGAACACAATCTCATTGACAACTTCATGTGGGCGAATGACTATCCGCACCATGAAGGTACCTGGCCCCACTCAGCGGCAGCGATCGAACGGACAATGGGGCAACTTAGCGAAGCCGAACGCGCCAAGATCCTTGGTTTGAATGCGGCTCGGTTGTTCAAATTGCCAATTCCGGAACGATACTTGGCACAAAGCGACGAGATACGAGTACCAGCCGCCACGTGATCTAACGCGTCGCTAGCGATTGCCAAATCGCTAGTAAGTTCTACTGCTTTGGGACTCAATTCAGTCCAACCGACTGAAATCCGCATCTGCTATCATTCCGACCTTCCAAAACGCTCCATTCCATTGGGATTTTCCCAATATGCCCTCCCTACTGCAAGGTTCACTTGGCCGAACCTTCGAAGCTCTAAGGTCTCGCGATTTCCGATTTTTGTGGATCTCTAGCCTTACATCCGCATTTGCCATACAAATGCAAATCTTGGCACGTGGATGGCTGATTTACGATCTGACCGAATCAGAGCTTGCTTTGACGTGGGTAATGCTCTCATTTCTGCTGCCCTCGGCGTTGTTCTCGTTAATCGGAGGCGTGCTGTCTGATCGGGTACGCAAGAAATCGATCATGCTGGCGGCGCAATGCCTAAACACAGCCGCTACTTTTCTCTTTGGATTGATCATCTTTCTCGACGCGATAACTTTCTGGCATTTCATCTACTTCGGCATGTTCAACGGGACAGTAATGGCGCTAAGCATGCCAGCCCGAACATCGATTCTGCCTGACCTCGTAGGTCGCAAATCGCTCGTGAACGCGATGGCGCTTTCGAGTTCAACCTTCAATCTTGCCAGAGTTGCCGGACCTACGGTGGCGGGAACGCTGATCGCGCTATTCGCGGCGGGTAATACGTCCTCAACATATGGGGTGGGACTGGTCTTTTTTGTGATTACGGGTCTCCATGCCGTCTCAATTTACTGCACTCATCTCCTGCACTACCGCGGAGAACCACATCGGAAAGTACCCAAGAAAGTGCGTCGCGACTTGACCGAAGGATTCATCTACATCCGCCGCAACCGCACCTTGATAGGTCTTGTGCTGATGGGACTCCTCCCCATGACTTTTGGGTTTTCAGCAACATTCCTCATGCCTGCGTTCAATGCCGACATGCTCCAAGGCGATTCAACAATGCTGGGGTATCTCGTCGCAGCCATGGGCGTAGGCGCCCTAATTGGATCACTCACACTAGCTCGTTTGGGCGATGTAGGTCACAAGGGGCGGCTAATGTTCTTGACAGCTTACCTGTGGTCGATATTCATAGCACTCTTCGCGTTCTCCGGAATACCTTGGCTCGCGCTTACGTTCAGCGCTTTGATCGGTCTATTCAGTTCAGTGATGGGTTCGCTCAACATGAGCGTGGTTCAGCTGGTGGTACCGCCGGCAATGCGTGGACGCATGATGGCCATTTTGTGGGCGACTCATGGACTCATGCCACTGGGCATGATTCCTATCGGCTGGCTCGCCGAGATGTGGAACATAAGCTTTGCTTTGCTAATCAGCGCGGTTCTCCTCGCCGGATCTACCTACGCCTTGAAGGTGTTTATTCCGGAATTGGCTCGCATTCGAAAAGGCTACGACGAACCGTCACGCTATGAATCCGTCGAGTCTGAGACCGACGGTAGCCTAGAGACGCCACCAAAGATTTCCGCGGTTTCATAGAATCCGTCTGCCTCAACTATCAGACAACGCTAGGGAAGCACAGGAGGAGGGAGTTGGAATTCAATCTTGCGGCAGTTAACGAAGCAGTAGCCAACGCCATACCGCAGCGAGAAGCCATCGTATTCCAGGATCGCCGAATCACGTTTGGGGAATTCACTGAACGAACACGCCGGCTAGCGAATTTCCTGATGGACAACGGCATTGGCTTGCATACGCAAAGACCACAACTCAATCCCTGGCAGTCGGGTCAAGACCATGTTGGTCTGTACCTATACAACTGCAATGAGTATTTGGAAGGAATGCTAGGGGCGTTCAAGTGTCGTGCAGCGCCATTCAACGTCAACTACCGCTACGTCGATGAAGAACTCATCTACCTTCTCAACAACGCCTCTACGAAAGCGCTAATCTTCCATAGTTCCCTTGCACATCACGTCGAATCCATTCGGGCACACGTTCCCAGCCTGAAACTCCTCATTCAAGTCAGCGATAGTGACGCGCCGCTGATTTCTGACGCAATCGACTATGAGGCAGCGCTCGATCGCTCCTCCAGTCAGTTTCCCAATGTCGAGCTATCGCCGGACGATCTCTACATCCTCTATACGGGCGGCACGACTGGCATGCCGAAGGGAGTGCTATGGAGACACGCGGACATACTTACAGCCGCACTTGGCGGGCGGAGGACCAATGGCGAACTCCTAGGTTCAATCGATGAATTCGTAGAACGCTCACTCTACCAATATCGCAAATCGCTTCCCGCACCACCGTTCATGCATGGTGCAGGGCATTGGAATGCGATGCAAATGCTCAATGCCGGTGGCACTACGGTTATTCAGGACAACGTGAGGAAGTTTGACGCAAAGGACGTTCTTGACGTCATTGAGCGCGAAGAAGTGCACAACTTGCTAGTTGTCGGAGACGCTTTTGGTCGTCCCCTCGCCGATGAATTGGAACGGTCTCAAAGGGAATTGCCAAGCTTGCGGAACATTATTACCGGTGGCGCCATCATGACGGCAAAGGTAAAGAACGACCTCTTGTCTGCACTCCCAAGCATCAAGATCATCGACTCGGCCGGCTCGTCTGAAACGGGAGGACAAGCCACCCATGTAAGCGATCGAGCGTCTGGAGCGTCCACAGGCCGGTTTACATTGAGCGAAAACAATGCTGTGTTGTCGGATGACATGACGCGCATCTTGGAGCCGGGACATGAAGGATTGGGATGGTGGGCTCGAAGTGGCAACATACCGTTGGGATACTTGGACGACGAGCCCAAGACCAAAGCAACGTTCCCTGTAGTAGACGGTGTTCGATACTCGGTTCCTGGCGACAAAGTGAAACTGCTTGAAGACGGTTCACTCGAATTGCACGGTAGGGAGTCCGTAACAATCAACTCGGGTGGAGAAAAGATTTTCGCAGAGGAAGTCGAGCAGGCATTGAAGCATCACGAAGACGTCTTTGACGCTGTTGTCGCGGGCCGACCTTCCGAGAGATGGGGAAACGAAGTTGTTGCCATAGTTCAACTCCGAGACAACGTTCGTCCTACTGAGGAAAGTCTCCTGGATGAATGCAACCGACACATCGCCCGTTACAAGCTCCCGAAAGCGTTTGTCTTTGTGAACGAAATCTTTCGCAGTCCGAGTGGCAAGGCAGACTACAAGTGGGCCAAGTCTGTCGCTGAATCGCAGTAGCAACATTCAATCCAAGTGCACGAGCAAGTTCCTGAGCTGAATTCGGCGACTACGGTCGGCGTAATTGGTCTCGGCTATGTCGGCCTGCCCCTCGCGCTGACATGTAGCAGGTTGTACCGCACACGCGGCTTTGACCTGTCGCCCGACCGAATCCGATCTCTCAATGCGGGCGAAGACCACACTGGAGAAGTGGAGCCTACGGACTTCGAAAACAATCCAAACCGATACTTCACCAATGAATTAGAAGAAATGCGGGGATGTGACGTATTTGTAGTGACCGTTCCCACACCCATTGACGCTCAAAACAACCCCGATTTGACACTTCTCATGCGGGCTTGCGATTCCGTTGGTTCGATAATGGAAAAGGCATGCGTAGTGATTTTTGAATCAACCGTATTCCCTGGCGCAACAGAGGATCTTTGCATACCGATACTGGAGCGTAACTCAGGGCTCAAGCTGAATCAAGACTTCTGGGTCGGCTACAGTCCGGAACGAATCAATCCTGGCGATAAGTCGCGCCGCCTAAGCGATGTTGTGAAGGTCACCTCGGGGTCCAACAGGATGGCCGCAGATTATGTCGACCGCTTCTATGACTCGTTCGTTGGCGCTGGCACCCATCAAGCATCGTCGATTCGAGTCGCCGAAGCTGCAAAAGTCATAGAGAACATCCAGCGGGACATCAATATCGCGCTCATGAACGAATTCTCCCAGCTCTTCAATCTCTTGGATCTTGACACTGCAGAGGTATTGGCGGCTGCCTCCACAAAATGGAATTTTCTGCCTTTCAAGCCTGGCTTGGTAGGGGGGCACTGCATCGGTGTCGACCCCTACTACCTGACCTACAAGGCGCGGGAAATCGGCTTCGATCCAGAAATGATTCTGGCTGGACGAAAAGTGAATAACTCTATGCCTGAGTATGTTGCCAATCGGGTCTGCACACTCTTAGACGCTACAGGTTCGGAAGTGAAGTCATCCCGTGTTCTTGTGCTTGGAATTGCATACAAGGAAAACTGCCCCGACACCCGCAATAGCAAGTCGATCGACCTCGTAAGGGAACTTCGTTCCCGAGAATTGACTGTTGATGTTTGTGATCCAGTTGTGCAGCGAAGCGGGAGCACAATTCCTGACGACATCAACTTGAACGATTGGCCTGTATTCGGGTCATATGAGGCTGTAGTTCTTGCTGTCGCCCACGATGAATTCGCCGAGAATCCCCTAGAACTCATCGACAACGTCTGCATGCCGAACGCGATCGTGTTCGACATCCAGCACGTCCTACCAAGATCGGCTATCACCGAGAGGCTTTGAACGCTAGAACTGCGCGCTCGCATTGGCAGTTCGGGCACAATATCCGGATATTGCCGGAGGGGTGGCTGAGTGGACGAAAGCACTGGTCTTGAAAACCAGCGAGGTTTAGGCCTCCCAGGGTTCGAATCCCTGCCCCTCCGCCATTGCCTGAAGGTATAGGCCGACACGTGAAAATCTCACTACTGGTGCAAGGTGCTCCGCACTCTACCACAGCATGCGAGCAGGCCTTGAACTTCGCTCAGGCCGTAGTTAGAAAGAACCATACTTTATACAGAGTGTTCTTCTACAAGGATGCCGTGTCCATTGCCAATGGCACCTACAAGCTGCCCAGCGACGAATGGAATGTTCAGGAAGCTTGGTTGGAGTTTGCACGCGACAACAACGTAGAGCTAATGGTTTGCATTGGCGCGGCGCAACGAAGGGGCATCTCAGAAGCGTCACTCCCAAACGATGGGAAATCAGAGTTTCAAATTGTGGGACTTGGACAATTCATCGAAGCGACAATCGAATCGGATCGAGTCGTCACATTCAACTAAATGAACTCCATCCTCTATCTTGTTAGGAAGCTGCCTGGAACACTGGCCAATGAAACCGTCGACATGGTTCTGGTCAGCGGCGTATTTGGGCAGCCAACCACCGTAGTTTTCATGGACGATGGCGTGTTTCAACTCATTGGCGATGGGGAAAAAATTGAGCGCAAGGACACAGCAAAAAAATGGACAGCCCTCCCCACTTACGACATTGATCGAGTATTTGTTCATCAGCCAAGTCTGGCTCAACGCAACATTGCCGAATCCTTGTTGCCTGGCTTTGTGAGCGTAGCTTCCGATTCCGATCTTGAAGATTTGCTTCGCGAAGCAAATTGTGTGGTAAGTGACTAGTGCTTCACGTTGTCTGCAACCCTCAAGGCTTTGCGTCGTGCGAGAGAGCACTTCAGGCAGAGGATTCAGTTCTATTCACGGGAGATGCCGCTTATTCCGCCAAGACCACTGACTGTGCCGCCACCTATGTCATAGGCATGGATATTGACGGACGCGGGTTAGACCCTCCGGAGGGAGTAACTTGCATCTCCTACGACGAATTCGTAGACCTCATTGTCGCGACCGAGACGTCTATCACATGGGCTTGAGTGAAGTGGACCGAGAGGGATTTCTTAAGGATCCCGCATCGTGGACTAAACAGCACGCCGTTGTTGCGGCAGAGCGACTATCTATTCGCCTTACCGACGACCACTGGACAGTCATTCACGCAGCGCGGCAGTTCTATTTGAATACTGGAGTCAGCCCATCCATGCGACCTTTAGTGAACATCGCAAAGCAAGCTGACCCTAGTCTCGGCAGTTCACTATTGCTTGCGAAACTGTTCACGAGCAATACATCTAAAGTGGTCGCTCAACTCAGCGGCACCCCAAAGCCATCTGACTGCGTCTGACGCCTACCGATACTAGGACTCGAACTCCAAGTACTGCACGCCATGCATGTAGGGTATTAGCGCATCCGGTACGCGCACGCGACCCTGAGAATCCTGGTAGTTTTCCATTATTGCAATCAAAACTCGCCCAATCGCCAATCCCGAACCGTTTAGAGTATGAACTAGCTCTGGCCGCGTCTGAGGGGCTGGACGAAAGCGAGCTTGTGCTCTGCGTGCTTGAAAATCCAGAAAGTTGCTGCACGACGACACCTCACGATACCTGTCAAATCCGGGCAACCACACTTCAAGATCAATCGTCTTTGCGGCGGCGAAGCCTAAGTCCCCGCCACACAGACTCACAGCCCGAAATGGCAGTTCCAATCTCTTGAGAACCGTTTCTGCATGATTCACGATCTCATCGAGTGCAATCCAAGAACGATCGGGATGAGTAATTTGAACGAGCTCGACTTTCTCGAATTGATGCAATCGGATCAGACCTCTTGTGTCTTTGCCATGGCTACCCGATTCTCGTCGAAAGCATGGTGTATGACAGACATACTTAAGCGGAAGATCGTTGGCATCCAAGATTTGATCACGAACCATGTTGGTCACCGGAACTTCTGCAGTCGGTATGAGGAAACTGTCGACTTCCGAACTAACAAAGAACACATCGTCCTCAAACTTCGGCAACTGACCTGTGGCGGTCAGCGATTCACGATTGGCGATGTATGGAACGTAGAGTTCCTCGTAGCCATGTTCGTCGGTGTGAATGTCCAACATGAGCTGAATCAGCCCCCGGTGCAACCGAGCAAGGGGACCTCTTAACACAGAGAAACGACTTCCAGCTATTCGAACGCTTGCCTCGAAGTCCAAACTGTCTCCTGCAATGTCGACATGGTCCTTTGGTTCGAATGGGAATTCAGTCACATCGCCCCACCGGTAGAGCTCACGATTGTCCTCATCGGTTTCACCTACGGGAACCGAATCGTCCGGAATGTTGGGTATAGTCAGGAGGTAGCCCTGCAGTTCTTCGTGAACCTTGTTGAATTCCGTCGTAACAACCTCGAGGCGTAGTCCCAGATCACCAACCGCAGCTACTAAAGGTTCGATTTCTTCACCAGACCGTTTGGCCCGCCCTATTTCTCGAGAGACTATGTTGCGTTCGTGCTGCAAGGACTCCATCTCAGTTTGAAGATCGCGTCGCGCTTTCTCCAAGTCGCGATAGGTGTCGAGATCCAAGTCATAGCCACGAATGCTTAATGCTCCCGCAATCGCTTCGGGATTCTGTCGGAACAATCTGGGATCCAACATTAGTCATTCCTTGATGGTGGTGGTAGCGTGGACGGACTCACGAGCGAGGGCTTCTCGAACTCTCGAGAACGTGCGCATTTTAAGCGTCAGGCCGAATCCTGAGTAAGGAACTCGCTCAGAAGTCGACACCGAGGTTTCACTGATCGCGGTTGCGTTGGTCACGCCTCCGCAATTCATTCAATCGTTCCCTAATTCGAAGCTCCAACCCCCTCTCTGACGGTTTGTAAAACCGATGAGCCTTCATTTCGTCCGGAAAGTAATGCTCTCCGGCGGCGTAAGCATCTTCCTCGCCATGTGCATACCGATAGCCTTTGCCGTAGTCCATTTCCTTCATGAGTCGCGTCGGGGCATTTCGCAATCGCAATGGCACCGGCAGCGACGGATTGTCTTGAACGAAAGAAGACGCAGCGTTGAGCGCTTCATAGACCGCATTGCTCTTAGGCACTGACGAAAGATAAATGACCGCCTCAGCCAACGATAGTTCCCCTTCGGGTGAACCGAGCCGATGAAAGGCATCCCACGCATCCAGCGCTACTGACATTGCTCGCGTATCGGCCGTGCCAATGTCCTCAGAAGCAAATCTAACCAAGCGTCGAGCAATGTAAAGCGGATCACATCCACCATCGATCATTCGGACGAACCAGTAGAGTGCTGCATCGGGGTCGCTTCCCCGCATGGATTTGTGCAAAGCCGAAATTTGGTTGTAGAACTCTTCGCCACCTTTGTCGAATCTACGGTGCGACTGCCCAGATGCGGCCATAACATGTGCAAGCTCCAAACCATCCGAATCCATGAGCTGAATGGCCATTTCCAAGAGATTCAATGCTCTTCGCGCGTCGCCGTCGGCGAACGAGCAAATCTCGTCGAGCGCGTCGGGTGACACCGCTAGATCTGGCATTTCACGTGCCAACGCGCTCTTGACAATTTGGCACACTTCATCTTTCGTTAGCGGCTTCAGCACGAACACTCTCGTACGAGACAGCAATGCCGAATTCACTTCGAACGACGGATTTTCCGTCGTTGCGCCAATGAGGGTAATTGTGCCGCTCTCCACGTGCGGCAGGAAAGCATCCTGCTGAGCCTTGTTGAACCTATGCACTTCATCCAGGAACACTACGGTGCGCAGCTCGGGTTGGGTTTCTGCGTGTGCTATGGCATTGCGGACATCTTTCACACCAGCGAGAACGGCGGACATCGAAATCCAGTTGGCTTCGGCACTATACGACAACAACCTAGCCAATGTCGTTTTCCCGGTACCGGGAGGCCCCCAAAGGATCATTGAGTGAACGTTGCCGGACTCGGCCAGAGATCTCAAGGGCTTGCCCGGTCCCAGGAGATGCTGCTGGCCTACGAAGTCGTTCAGTGTTTGTGGTCTAACGCGCGCGGCCAGCGGCTGTCCTTCTTCCATTTGCCTTGAATTCAGTCTTGCGACGGTTCCACACTTTCTCCGTGCGTGATGACCTCTGTGCCCGGAGGCACCTTGATTTCAAACACATCGGATTCGATTTCGTGGTTGATCCGTATGTTCGAGAATTTGAACTCGTTGACGATATTGAAGTGATCTTCAACGTCAACCTTACTTACCTGGTCGTCGTGAAACAAGATCGTCAGCTTTTTGAATGGAGCGTTCACGTCAAGCGGCACAAGATTGAATTCAGAGTCGGACTGAGCGATTTCAAACCGTTCGAGTAGCTCCTTGTTTGGCGAGATCAGCACGTTTGCCAGCGAAAGTTCGTTGGTTGTGTCCATTGTTGAATGAGTCAATTGCTCCAAGTCTGGGTCATATACGCTCATCGTGTCCCCTTCGATAAGCACATGCTGCTCGAATGGTTTCAATTTCACCCAAAGGAACTTGCCGGGACGTTGGAAGGCGATGCGGCCCTCTTGCGACTCTTCTTTTACGCCTTCTTCGCTTACTGCTTGCTGAACAAAATCTGCCTGCAGAGACTCGATGGCAGACAGCTTGTCGAACAATTCGTCACGAGAATTGTCTTGCGCACCTAACGACAGACTTCCAACGGCTAGTCCAATGCTGACAGCCACGATTGTGCGTTCGCGACTAGGCTTGCTTCGCCAACACTTGGCGGTTGCCCATATCGTTTGGAGCAGAGACAATCCCTTCACTTTCCATGGCTTCAACGATTCTGGCGGCTCTGTTGTAGCCAATCCGAAACTTTCTCTGAATCGACGAAATCGATGCCTTCTTTGTCTGCAACACGAAATCCACCGCTTCGTCATAGTTCTCGTCCTTTTCTTCGTCGCTACCAATGTAGACCATTGCATCGGATATTTGTGCGTTCTCGTCACTCGTAACCTCGTCCACATAGTCAGGTTGAGCTTGAGAACGCCAATGCTCCGCAATGCGAATCACTTCTGTATCCGAAACAAAAGCGCCATGCACTCGCACAGGAACTCCACTGCCCGGAGGCAGATAAAGCATATCGCCATGGCCTAGAAGCTGTTCAGCACCGCCTTGGTCCAAGATCGTGCGAGAATCAATCTTGCTCGACACTTGAAAACTGATGCGACAGGGAATGTTCGCTTTGATGAGCCCGGTTATGACGTCTACAGATGGACGTTGCGTCGCAAGAATGAGATGGATGCCTGCAGCTCTGGCTTTTTGAGCTATACGGGCAATGAGCTGCTCAACTTTCTTGCCAACAATCATCATCATGTCGGCGAATTCGTCCACGATCACAACAATGGAAGGTAGTTTCGTCAACGGTTCGGCATCTAGTCGACCCTCTCTCGCTGCCAACGGATCGAGAACAGTCTCGCCATCTCGTTCGGCGAACTCGATTAGAGCGTTGTAGCCGGCCAAATTACGCACGCTGAGAGCAGCCATCAGCTGATACCGGCGTTCCATTTCTGCAATGCACCAGCCTAGTGCGCGCGACGCCTCTTGCATGTCTGTCACAACAGGGGTCAGGAGATGTGGGATGTCTTCATAAATAGAGAGTTCCAGCATCTTTGGATCGATGAGTATCAGACGTACCTGATCGGGACGGGTGTGCAAGAGCAGGCTAATCAATACCGCATTGATGCATACCGACTTGCCGGATCCAGTCGTGCCTGCAACGAGAAGATGTGGCATTTTCTCGATGTCGGCGATAACCGGTGCCCCAGCAACGTCTTTACCCAAGACAATGCTCAATGGCGTACCAATCAGTCCAGCTCGTTTGGATCCGTGCAGCACTTCCTGCAATCCCACAAGTGATCGTTCGTCGTTTGGAATTTCAATTCCTACCACCGACTTGCCCGGAATGACCTCCACTATCCGGACGCTCAAGACTGCCAATGCACGTGCTAAGTCCTTGGCGAGCGCTGCAATTTTGCTGACCTTCAGTCCTGGGGCAGGTTGAATTTCAAACCGAGTGACTACTGGTCCGGTAAGAACCGATACAACCTCCGCATCTACTCCAAAGTCTGCTAGTTTCTTGGCAAGTTGCTCGGCAACACGATTGATGGAATCTCGGGACGCGGCAGTCGCAGAACCAGAACGCGAACTGTCCAGCAACGCCAAATCTGGAAGTCCAGACTTCGTTCCTTGACGCTGTCTAACCGGAGCCGCACTTGCGCCTCTCGCTCCCTTCGTGGATGTTTTAGACTTGGGTGTAGCTGCTAGCTTAGGTTCCTGTCGCTTCTTAGAGGACTCTACACCGTTCGTACGCTTTCGAACTGACTTGTGAGCTTCTCCCTTACGTACAGTTGTAACCCCTCTTCGTGGCGAAGATCGTTCCAATGCACCAATCCTTCTACCTCTCGACAATCGCACAAGTGCAATCACGGATTCCTTGAGGTTGACGAAGACTACGACCAACGAATGCCCAGTAATTTCTAGAGCCTTCGACCAAGGGAGCTTTACCACAAGTGCGTGCCGATCAGCAATCCAATCGAAGAGACAATCGCAGCAACCTTTGCATTCAGATACGGGAAGGTAGCAATCGCGATCCACGAGCCAACGCTACCAGACACCTCTCCTATTGCCACTCGAGGACCCCCGACCCATGCAGCGGCTAGTAGACACAGAGAACACACCACCAAGAAAAAGCCGCCAACCGCAATCAATCCCTTCCACCATCGCGTTTCGCGAGGATGGGCGACAATGCTCAACACTTTCACAAACAGCAGGATGGGAATGGCATAAGCAACCTGTCCAAACATGCCCACCAGCGCATTGGACATAAATGATCCGACGGGGCCAAAGAATCCTCTGATGGCTTCATTGTTGGACGCATGACCCCAATCTGGATTAAGCGGAGAGTATGCGACCAACACTAAGAAAACCAAGGTCGCGACTAATCCCAGAAGGATCGGATTGCGTATGCGTGGAGAGAGCGCAATCGAATCTAGCTTCATGCTGTACATCATTCGTCCTCGTCCATGGACAAATTTATAGAAATAGTATCAAAATACCCGAATTAAGGCGCTCAACGCGTGGCTGTTGCTGCCCCATCTGAAGCAAAATGACTCGAAAAAGACGTAATCGAGTCGTGATTCCCATGACGTCCTACCAAGTTATATCAGAACTAAATTTGCTTTCAATGCACTCAAGCTAGCAGTCAAACCCTCGTGATACCATCGTGCAAACTCTTGCTCATTCAAGCGTTACAGGTACTTGCATGAACTCAAAGCTCGCATATAGAACTGTCGCCATTTCGATTCTCTTTACATTCGCGTACACAGCGCATTCACAGACACCAGAGGACCAACCTTCGGCAGTGTCCGACAATTCCCAGATGCTCCAGGTGATCGAAGGTGCGGGAAGCGATCCAACCGGAGAGCTCCTTGAGTACTACGATAAGGCGAAAGGCTACCTAGCAGTTCCGGAAGGTGATGGTCCGTTTGGCTCGATCATCCTTATTCACGAGTGGAATGGTTTGGTCACCCGAGTAAAGCAAGTTGCGGACGCCTTGGCTCAAGAGGGCTACCTGGCGTTGGCGGCTGATCTGTACTCGGGCCGTACGGGTTCAAATCCACAAGAGAACATGGCGCTAGTTCGGGAGACGCGTGCGGATTCCGAAACGCTCATAGCAAATCTCAATGCCGCAGTTCAGTATCTTAAGAACCGCTCAGACTCAAACGGGCAAGTCGCAACTATCGGATGGTGCTTTGGCGGAGGTGTTGCCTTGACTTTCGCTATGGGAGGCGAACACCATGACGGCACGGCGATCTTCTACGGTCAGCTGTTGTACGATCCCGAAGAGCTTGGCAATATGCATCATGAGTTTCACGGTACATTTGCGGGCCAGGATCGGGGACCGACGGTGGAGCAGGTTCAAGCATTTGCAAAAGTGCTTCGCGACGCCGGAATTCCGAACGACATCCACATCTACGATCCAGTCCAACACGGGTTTTGGCTCTATGTTGAACGTGACCTTGAGACAAACAAAGAACCAGCAAAACATGCTTGGGGACGCCTAAAGAGCTTCTTCAACCGAATATTGAACGGTGAGAAAGAAGAAACATAGCAAGACGAACAGTTCTGATCAATACAGTCCCAAGATGGATTAGACAGCCGAATTCCCGCGAATTCAGCGATGGTTACGGTGCCGCCGATAGTATGCGAAAAGCCGTAGTTTGCCCTCCGCATTTAAATAACCGGTTTTTGGATTTGGATCGAATCTAAGTCGTGATGCTATTGGACCAAGATCATTCATTGTGAACAAACGCTATTCCTCAAGGTAAGGTGCCTCGGCAGCAATACCTTGAAATTTGGGCATTGTCTACAAACAACCCACACCGTCGACGTAGAGATTTCTTGCTCTACTTCATCCATCCTTTGCTCTTAGCCCAAGCTACGTTTGACTGGCTAGCTTATTGCTTTGTACCGATGAATCGCGCCCATAGTGCGAGCAACGTCTCTGGATCACTTGCTGCCAAGTTGTATCTTCAACTCCTTCCTCCAGTCAAATAGCCAACTAAAATACGACACCAACATTTCGACTGATAATTCTCGAATGGACTCGCAACATCACAAACTCATCGTTTTGGGTTCAGGCCCCGCGGGCTATACCGCCGCTCTCTATGCTGCAAGAGCGAACCTTGATCCGGTGATTGTCACCGGAATCGAAGTCGGCGGACAGCTAACAACTACCACGGACGTTGACAACTGGCCTGGCGATTCGCTGGGTTTGCAGGGTCCCGATCTGATGCTCAGAATGCAGGAGCACGTGACCAAGTACGGAGTCCAACTCATCAACGACGAAATCCACACTGCAGAATTTCGAAACGGAATCAAGCAACTACGGGGAGATTTTGGAATCTATTCTTGCGACGCACTAATTATTGCAACGGGTGCGTCTGCAAAGTATCTGGGTCTAGAGAGTGAGGAGAAATATAAAGGCCGGGGTGTAAGTGCCTGCGCAACCTGTGATGGTTTCTTCTTTCGCAACCAAGATGTGGCAGTTGTAGGAGGCGGTAACACCGCAGTGGAGGAAGCGCTCTACCTATCGAACATCGCCTCCCACGTGAATGTCGTGCATAGACGAGACGCACTGCGAGCAGAGAAAATTCTGCAGGGAAGACTATTTGAGCGAGTCGATGAGGGGAAAGTGACCATGTGGTGGAATAACACACTCCATGAAGTCCAAGGCACCGAGTCCGGAGTGACAGGCATCGAAATCGAGAGCAAACTCGACTCGTCTCGAACCAAGTTGGATTTGTCCGGAGTGTTTATCGCCATAGGGCATACTCCCAACACCGGAATCTTCAATGACCTCCTTGAAATGCGGGACGGCTATATCGTCACCAATAGTGGATTGGATGGAAACGCTACAGCCACAAGTGAGCCTGGTGTATTTGCTGCGGGAGATGTCGCAGATCATGTATATCGACAGGCCGTAACATCAGCCGGATTTGGATGTATGGCCGCGCTGGACGCTGAGAAATACCTGGATCTGCTTCCCAATTAGCTTCTTACGTGCGCCAAATAAGGCTTCCACAATTCATACGCTCAGACGAACCATTTGCCAATCCTATTGACGGCCCGAAATTCGGACCGGTTGCAGTTGGAGGCGACCTCTCCCCAAATCGCCTTCTACAGGCGTACGCCAATGGCATATTTCCTTGGTTCAACGACGATGCGGACCCAGTCTTTTGGTGGTCGCCCGATCCCCGCTGCATTCTCCCAATAGACGACTTTCACGCATCACGCAGCCTAGCTAAGTGGTGCAGGAAACACAGGTGGATCGCGACCGTGGACACCTCATTCGATGAGATAGTCGACCGTTGTTCCCAACCTCGCTTGCAAGGCGAGTCGACCTGGATCACCGATAGCATGAAGTCCGCGTACTCGGAGCTATATCGTCTGGGCTACTGTCATTCATTGGAAGTGTGGTCCGGCAAGCAGATTGTCGGTGGAATCTACGGTGTGTCGCTCGGCCTGCATTTCTATGGAGAGTCGATGTTCTCAACAGGACCAAACGGATCGAAAGTGGCGCTCCTAGCTTTGTGCAATCTGCTGACTTCATGGAGATTTAAATTTATCGACTGCCAATTGCCTACCCCACACCTCGAGAGTCTTGGCGCGGCCAGAGTTGATCGGGCTTCATTCCTACGCGAGGTGTTCGCCAATCGTGATGTCGCGACCATTCGAGGTCCTTGGCAGGTCCGTCCCTTCGTCCCTCTAGTTTCGCACTAGTAGTCGCTACCTAAGCTCTTAGGTTGGAAAAACCAATTAGAGGAAGCAAACACCGACTATTCCTGACTGTGCAATCACTCCGTCTCGAGAGGGAATTTCAATAGGCCAGCAAACGAGCTATTTTGTACAATCGCGCATTCTTTACATTGGCGAACCCAATATGCGCGCTTGCTGGAGAATGAATGGCAAAAGAAGAACAGATTGAAATGGAAGGTGTCGTGATCGATACCTTGCCTAGTACCACCTTCAAAGTGAAGCTTGACAACGACCACGAAATCATTGCGCACATATCAGGAAAGATGCGCAAGAACTACATACGTATCTATACAGGCGACCGAGTTAAAGTAGAACTCACCCCATACGACCTCACTAAGGGCCGCATCGTATACCGCGAACGCTAGTCGATCGCCTCTTCCTCTTCTAAGGAGACGGAGCTTGCAGGGATCGACTTGATTTCGTCTCTAGATTGGACATTGATCGTCAAACCATTCTCGTCGCACGACAATTCAACGAGTCCGCCGCCGTCAGCAAGTGGTCCAAAAAGAATCTCTTCGGCAAGAGGACGTTTGATCTCCTCTTGAATCAATCTCTGCATTGGTCGCGCACCCATTTTTTCGTCATAGCCCTCAACAGCTAGCCAATGACGAGCACTATCGTCGACATGCAATTCAACCTTCTTCTGGTCGAGTTGCGCCTGCAATTCGGTCAGGAACTTGTCCACAACCGTCTTTATCACGTCCATGGACAACGCACCGAATTGAATGATCGCATCGAGGCGGTTGCGAAATTCCGGTGTGAAAATCTTCTTCAGCATTTCCATCGCGTCGGTTGAATGATCCTGTTGATCGAATCCGATCGAAGCACGCGCCGCTTCCTGAGCTCCTGCATTAGTCGTCATCACTAATACAACATTGCGAAAATCCGCCTTGCGTCCATTGTTGTCGGTCAATGTGCCGTGATCCATGACCTGCAACAGCAAGTTGAACACTTCAGGATGTGCCTTCTCCACTTCGTCCAGTAACACAACGCTATGGGGATGTTTAGTGACCGCATCCGTTAGCTGGCCACCCTGATCGAATCCGATGTAGCCAGGTGGAGCGCCAATCAATCGAGAAACGGTATGTCGTTCCATGTATTCCGACATGTCGAACCGTAGTAGCTCCACTCCCATGATCAAGGCGAGCTGTCGGCAAACTTCAGTCTTTCCAACTCCGGTCGGGCCCGCAAACAAGAACGACCCAATTGGCTTTTGCTCAGATTGGAGACCGGCTCGCGACAGTCGAATTGACGAAGCTAACATGTTGATCGCCTCATCCTGCCCAAATACGGTCAGCTTGAGTTTCACGTCAAGGTCGCGCAACGCTTCTTTGTCTGACACCGTCACTTGAGTTGACGGTATTCTTGCTATGCGGGCGACAACTTGCTCCACGTCTGGGGCGCCGATGGTTTTCTTGCGTTTCTTGCCTGACACCAGTTGTTGCGCTGCGCCCGCTTCGTCGATTACATCAATGGCTTTGTCTGGCATGAATCGATCAGTTATGTAGCGACTCGCCAACTCAGCGGCTGCGCGCAAAGCCCTATCGGTGTAGCGAAGGTGGTAGTGGTCCTCATACCTTAGTTTGAGACCTTTCAATATCTTGTAGGTGTCGTCAACCGAAGGTTCTGTAATGTCGATCTTTTGGAATCTCCGCGAAAGAGCCCGATCCTTGTCGAATACGCCACGATATTCAGCATACGTGGTCGATCCCATGCACCGAATCTCGCCGGAAGCCAGCAACGGCTTAAGCATGTTGGAAGCGTCCATCACGCCACCTGAAGCGGCACCAGCGCCGATTATCATGTGGATTTCATCGATGAAAAGGATCGTCCCTTCCTTGGACTTCAACTCCTTGAGCAACATCTTGAAGCGCTTTTCAAAGTCCCCGCGGTACTTTGTACCGGCCAAGAGCGAGCCCAAGTCGAGCGCATAGACGCAACACTCCTTCATAACATCAGGAACGTCCTGATCGACAATTCTCTTTGCCAGGCCTTCAGCGATCGCAGTCTTGCCCACTCCGGACTCGCCCACAAGCAAAGGATTGTTCTTGCGTCGACGACAGAGAATCTGCAATACCCTATGCAGCTCGTCGCCCCTTCCCACTAGTGGATCAATAAGTCCGGACTTGGCAGATTCATTGAGATTGGTGGCGAATGCTTGCAGCGCGGAGGGCTGCTTCTGTTTTTGCTTCTGCTTTTCGTCGCCCTCTTCCGACGACTCTGATGGAGCTTCCTCTGCCTCGTCTTTGGCGATCTTCGACACTCCGTGTGCAACGAAATTCACCACGTCGATTCGTGCAATGTCTTGCTTGCGAAGGAAAAAGACTGCTTGAGATTCAGGTTCACTGAAAATGGCAATCAGTATGTCCTTTGCGCTGACCTTGCTCCGCTGCTGTGTTGTCTGGACATGGAACGTTGCTCGGTGAATTACGCGTTGGAAACCAGTGGACTGTTCTACATTGTTGCTCTGCTCTTCGCTTGGGGGAATCACGGTCATGAACTTTCTTAGGTACGATTCCAAGTCTTGTCGCAACAAGTCAATGTCAGCAGCAACGTTCTCCAACACCTCCCGAGATTCCTCGTTGTCGAGCAACGCTAACAACAAGTGCTCGACGGTAATGAACTCGTGGCGGTTCGACCGTGCATGGTTTATCGCCTTCTCGAGTGTATACATGAGATTTTCAGTAAACATCACTCTAATCCGTCATTTCTATAGTCGATAGTAATGGATGGTTTTGGCTTTGCGAGTAGTTGTTGACTTGTTCGCATTTGGTTTCGGCAATTTCACGCGGGTATATCCCTACGACTGATTGTCCCGTTGTATGGATTGTCATCATGATTCGAACGGCCTTGTCCAATTCCATGGAGAAGAACACCATCAGCACATGAATGACGAATTCCATCGGCGTATAGTCATCATTGAACATGACAACCTTGTACATTGGCGGAGGTTTTACCTTCGCTTCCTTTCGCTCGAGAACAACTACGTCGTCGAGGTCAAGATTCACGTCGTCGATTAGGTCATCGTCGCTCAAATCGCGAACACTCCTTCAACCTCTTGTTAGGCGATTGAATTATCGACATAAATTTAGCAGATTTTGCTAAGAAATTCATATTGTGCATGAAACAACCTACTCTCATTGTTGATGGCAGGCCGAGAAATCTGCAGCGATCTAGGATTGCGGCTGCAGTACGTTTGAGGCTAGTAAATGTGACGAGAGGGTTTACTGTCGGGGATTCTGTTACATCTCGGCCACGATGGCTTCACCAAATTCCGAACACTTGAGGAGAGTGGCTCCGCTCATTAGCCGCTCGAAATCATAGGTCACCGTCTTGTTGCCAATTGCTCCCTCCATGCCACGAATGATGGCGTCCGCGGCTTCTTTCCACCCTATGTGACGCAACATCATCTCGGCTGACAGAATGAGCGAACCTGGATTGACTTTATCCTGCCCGGTGTACTTTGGCGCCGTTCCGTGGGTCGCCTCAAACACCGCTACATCGTCCCCAATGTTTGCACCAGGGGCAATTCCTATGCCACCTACCTGAGCTGCCAGCGCATCCGATAGGTAGTCGCCATTCAGATTCATTGTGGCAATCACATCGTACTCGTCTGGCCGCGTGAGTATCTGCTGCAACATTGCGTCGGCAATCACATCCTTGATGACAATGTTTTTGCCCGAGTTAGGACTCCTCAGCTCGTGCCACGGACCGCCATCTAAGGGCGTAGCCCCGAATTCGCGTGCGGACAGAGAATAGCCCCAATCCTTGAATGCACCCTCCGTGAACTTCATGATGTTGCCCTTGTGGACAAATGTCACCGAATCGCGATCCTCTGCAATAGCGTATTGAATGGCTCGACGAATCAGCCGTTCCGTACCCTCGACGGACACAGGCTTGATTCCGATGCCGCAATGTTGGGGAAAGCGGATTTTGTGGACACCCATATCCTCGCGCAGGAATCTCAGAATTTTCTCAGCACCATCGCTATCGGCTTCCCATTCAACGCCAGCGTATATGTCTTCAGTGTTCTCTCTGAAAATCACCATATTGGTCTTCTCGGGAGCTACGACAGGACTAGGAACTCCTTGAAACCATCGGATAGGGCGCTGGCACACGTATAGATCCAGTTCTTGGCGAAGCGCAACGTTCAGGGACCGAATGCCACCACCTACGGGGGTGGTCATAGGTCCCTTGATGCCTATCTTGAACTCTTGCAGAGCATCAAGAGTCTCACGGGGTAGCCACTGATCCTCGCCGTATACTCTGAGCGACTTCTCCCCTGCAAAGACTTCCATCCAAGCAATACGGCGATCTGCCCCGTATGCGTGGCTAACAGACGCGTCCACTACACGTCGCATTACCGGAGTTATATCAATACCGATTCCGTCCCCTTCAATAAAGGGAATGACGGGGTTTTGGGGTACGTTTACTGAGCCGTCTACGGAGTGGGTGATCTTCTCACCGTCTTTAGGAATCTCTATGTGCTGGTAATTCAAAGCGGTGGGCTACCCTAAAAAAGTGCGGATTATAGCGACCACCAAATCAATGATGTATCTAGAAAGTTTTCAGATTGGCTAACCGTTCCTCCAACGTCGAATGCGTACTTCGTCGTTGCCGGTCGACTCTATCCACTGTTCAGATGTACTACGAATCTCCTTTTTCCAAAACATAGCTTCGGTCTTTAGGAAATCCATGATGCATTCGCAGGCGGCAAACGCGTCGGGCCGGTGAGCGGACCCGATCAGCACAAGAACAATTTGCTCGCCTGCCTTGAGTTCGCCAATGCGATGGATGATTACTACGTCGAGCAGCGACCAGCGCGATTGCGCTTCGAGCACTATCCTCTCAATGCTCTTTTCGGTCATTCCTGGATAGTGCTCCAAGTAAAGCCCTAACACATCGTCGTCAGCGCTTAGGTCGCGAACGAGTCCGGAAAAGGCCACGATCGCACCTCCTCTTCCCGCCATGCGTTCTCTGCATTTGCGCCACTCTTCGTCGATGGAGAAGTCTTCCCGTTGAACTCTGATGTCCATCGGTGCGCTAGCCTCCCGTTATAGGCGGAAAAAATGCAACTTCGTCGCCGTCACGCAACTCGACTGGATCTTCCTGGATTTCAAAGTTGACCGCCAAGCGTACTCCTTCCTGGTTTAGTACCCCTCCGATCGGGCGTTCAAGAGAAACTGACAAAGCATCCGTCAGACAGGCTGTTGTACTGCCAGAAGGTAGGCTAAGAGTCATCTGTTCTATATTGAATTCCTCGCGCAGCGACGCGAAGAACAAGACCTTCACTTGCATGCTCAATCAGTCTCCGCTCGCCAGCTACCCGACTTGCCGCCCGTCTTGGATATCAATCGAACTCCCTCAATTTGAATGGCCTTTTCCACGCCTTTGCACATGTCGTAAATCGTCAAAGCTGCTACTGCCACGGCGGTCATCGCTTCCATCTCGACTCCTGTACGACTTGTAACTGTACACCTCGCATGGATCTTTAGCTGGCCTGGGGCGTCCCGCTCGAAAGAGACTTCTACCGAGGCCAGCGGCAGCGGATGGCATAAGGGGATTAGTTCGCTGGTCTTCTTGGCCGCTTGAATGCCGGCAATTCTAGCGACAGCTAACACGTCGCCTTTCGGCAGCGAATCCTCAAATATGAGGTCCATAGTGCTTGCCGACATAGTCACTATCGCCTCTGCAACCGCAACACGCTCTGTGACTTGCTTTTCGGCAATGTCCACCATGCGTGCGTCGCCGGACTTGGTCAAATGCGTGAGCTTAGTCATCGTTGTGGTCACTACCTCTGTGACTCAAGATTTCAGTTGTCCTACGAGCATACAATACCAATATTCAAGCCTTTGGGGGTAGTCGAATTCACAAGCACCAGACATCTGTTGTGGTTGGGCTGTCTGGTGGAGTGGATTCTGCTATAGCCGCCCTCTTGCTTCATCGCGCTGGGTATCGAGTGTCCGGCCTATTCATGAAGAACTGGGACGAAGACGATGGAACCGACTACTGCACTGCCGCTGAGGACTATGACGACGCACAAAAAATTGCCGAGCGAATTGGCATTGAACTTGACTCGATCAATTTTGCAGCGGAGTATTGGGAACGAGTCTTCGCTGAGTTTCTGCGCGACTATGAGGCAGGCTACACGCCCAATCCCGACGTTCTTTGCAACAGAGAAATCAAGTTTGGGCTGTTCTTGGACTATGTGGAACAACTAGGCATCAGCACCATAGCTACTGGGCACTACGCACGCGGTAAGGGTCGAGACGAGACCTTTGAGCTTTTTCGCGCGACGGATCTAGCCAAAGATCAAACCTACTTCCTTAGTGGCGTACCGCGGTTGAGGCTGGGACAGTGTTTGTTCCCTTTAGCCAATCACACAAAGACGCAAGTGCGGCAAATGGCGAAATGCAACGGACTTCACGTCTCCGAGAAGAAAGACAGCACAGGAATTTGCTTCATTGGCGAGCGAAGGTTCAATGAACTGCTTGAAAGGTACATTCGCCACAAACCTGGGGAAATTGTTGATGCAAAGGGTCGAATTCTGGGCGAGCATATTGGACTGGCCTACTATACGTTTGGCCAGAGAAAAGGTTTGGCGATTGGTGGCAAGCAAGAGGCGCGCGAAGCGCCATGGTATGTGATGGAAAAGCTCGAGGATTCGAATCGGCTAGTGGTAACTCAGAACCAAAGCGAACTAATGAACCACGAACTTGAAGCCATCGACATGAATTGGCTTGTGGATGACCCAGGTCATTCTCTGAAGTGCCAAGCGATGGTTCGCTACAGGCAGCCGCCCGCGCCCTGCGAGTGCTCAATTGAGCGCAAAAAATTGCGCGTTAGATTTGACAGTCCCCAACGAGCAGTAACACCAGGTCAATTCGTTGTGCTATACCAAGGCGACAAGTGTCTAGGCGGAGCCCGGATAAGCCGCGTGATGAATTGAGCCGCCGAAATGGAGAGACTTCCCTACGATCCACTCACGGCTATCGGACCCCTCGACGGTCGATATAGAAGACAAGCGCACGAACTCGCCTCTTACGTAAGTGAGTACGCACTAATCAAATACCGGCTTACCATTGAGGTCGAGTGGTACCTCTTTCTCAATCAAAGCCACCAGATTCCAAATTTCTCGATTCTCAACGGCGACCACGTCGACCGGTGTCGAAGGATTTGGCGAGAATTCAACCTAGACGATGCTCGGCAGATCCGCGATATCGAATCCAAAACCAATCACGACGTAAAGGCGGTTGAGTATTACTTGCGTCAGAAATTGGAGGGTCTTGACCTAGCGTCCACAACCGAAATGGTCCATTTTGGGTGTACGTCAGAAGACATCAACAATTTAGCGTACGGGCTTATGATCCGAGATGTTCGCGATTTGGTTCTTCTACCCACTTTAAGCGGATTAGTCGAAGAAATAGTGGATCTTGCAAGACCGCTTGTGTCGGTGCCCATGCTTGCAAGGACCCATGGACAGGCGGCGTCGCCAACCACAGTGGGCAAGGAGCTTGCCGTATTTGCCGCACGGCTGAACGAGTGGGAAGGCAAGCTTCGAGACGAAATCCTGTATGGCAAGATGAATGGCGCGGTCGGCAACTACAACGCCCACATGGCAGCCTGTCCCCACATTGATTGGCTTTCCATGGGTCAAGCGTTTGTTCAATTGCTTGGTCTCCAACCCCACGACTGTACAACGCAAATCGAATCCCACGACTACATTGCTAGGGTGCTCTCCTTGACCAAAGGCTGCAATGTAGTGCTTCTGGATTTTGTGCGCGACATTTGGAGCTACATTTCTCTAGGCTACTTCCAGCAAAAGCAAGTCGAGGGAGAGGTCGGAAGTTCCACTATGCCGCACAAAGTAAATCCCATCGACTTTGAAAACGCCGAAGGGAATCTAGGAGTCGCCAATGCATTGCTTTCCCATCTCGCAGAGAAGCTTCCTATTTCGCGGTGGCAGCGCGATCTTTCAGATTCCACTGCACTTCGCAATTTAGGCATTGCTTTTGGTCACTCACTCCATTCCTACCAGAGCTCCATGCGTGGGTTGAGGAAATTGGAACTCGATCACTCTAGAGTAAGGGGAGACTTGTCGGGTTCATGGGAAGTGCTAACAGAGGCAATTCAATCCGTCATGCGAGTCGTGGGAATTGGCGATGCATACGACAAGGTCAAGGAGCTCACCCGTGGCGAGCAACTCGACAAGGAAAGCTACCTACAACTGTTAGCAAACCTCAACTTGCCCGCTGAAGCCATGAATCAGTTAAGTCAATTGACACCTGAAAACTACACGGGCTTGCGGAGACGATTGCGCTAAACACTCTTGACAAGATCAAGATGTCTCGCACTTGAGCGCAACTGCAACTCAAACGTGCACATTCGCGAAGTATCCTGGAGCTGTTGTGAAGCGACATTGATCGCTATACGAACCGAGGTGTTCGTCAAGGAACAAGGTGTGCCTAGGCACCTTGAGATCGATGGTCTCGACCAAACTTCCTACCACTTTCTTGCAACTACATCACTGGGAGCGGATGTAGGAGCTGCACGACTGTTGGAAACAGGTCAGATTGGGCGAATGGCGGTTCTTGAACCACACCGCAGGGCAGGCATAGGTCGGCAACTTCTTGAGTGTGCTGTAGCCAAAGCATCGGAACTGGACTTTGCTGAGATCTTTCTGCATGCACAAACCCACGCAGTGGACTTCTATGCCAGAAACGGATTCGAAGTGTATGGAGAGGAGTTTGACGATGCTGGCATTCCTCACCTTGCAATGAGATATAGACGTCCCCCCGACTGAATACTGCACACACTCGACAAATGAGTTGTCTAGCGGAAAAACAGCCGCCTAGTCAATACAATCAGCAACTTTCCAAATGGGAGATAACTCGTGGCTCTTCACTACGTACCTCGGAAACCACGTTCCGAGCAAATCGCAGAACTGCAACAGGAATGGGAGTCGCATCCTCGATGGAAGGATGTAAAACGCGGGTATAGCGCAGAGGACGTAGTGCGTCTCCGCGGAACGATTCCGCACCGAAGCATGCTGGCGGCCCACGGTGCCGACAAGCTTTGGGCGCTGCTTGAAGAAGAGCCCTTTGTCAATGCACTTGGTGCGCTTACTGGCGGCCAGGCCGTGCAGCAAGTCAAAGCTGGCATTAAAGCCATTTATCTATCGGGATGGCAGGTGGCTGCCGACAACAATACTTCGGAGACCATGTACCCCGATCAATCGTTGTACGCCGTGAACTCGGTTCCTTCCGTAGTGAACCGAATAAACAATGCCTTCCGTCGGGCAGACGAAATACAGTGGGCCAAGGGAGTCGACGAAGGCATCGACTATTACGCCCCTATAGTTGCCGATGCAGAAGCGGGTTTTGGCGGCATTCTCAATGCATTCGAGTTGATGAAGTCAATGATTGCGGCGGGAGCTGCTGGAGTGCATTTCGAGGACCAACTTGCATCAGTCAAGAAATGCGGGCATATGGGAGGAAAAGTTCTCGTTCCGACAGCAGAAGCGGTACAAAAGCTGATTGCTGCCCGTTTAGCTGCCGACGTCTGCGACGTACCAACACTGCTAATGGCAAGAACTGATGCCAATGCTGCTGCCATGGTAACCAGCGACGTGGATGAACACGACCGACCCTTTTTGACCGGAGAACGCACGCCTGAAGGGTTCTATCGATCGCGAGCGGGGTTGGACCAAGCTATAGCACGTTCGCTAGCCTATGCACCATATGCTGACCTGATTTGGTGTGAGACGGCCGTGCCTTCTTTGGAGGAAGCACGAGAATTTGCCGAAGCCATCCACAATGTCTACCCGGACCAAATGCTCGCGTACAACTGCTCGCCAAGCTTCAATTGGCGCGCCAATCTCGATGACTCCACAATCGCAAAGTTCCAAGTTGAGCTGGCGGCTATGGGCTACAAATTTCAGTTCATAACTTTGGCGGGAATTCACAGCATGTGGTACAGCATGTTTCAGCTCTCCAAGGACTACGTCGAATCGCAGATGACTGCGTACGTCGAACTCCAGGAGCGAGAGTTTGCCGCAGCTGATAAGGGATACTCTTTTGTTAGCCATCAGCAGGAAGTGGGAACCGGTTATTTCGACGAAGTTGCCAACGTGATACAAGCGGGCGAATCGTCGGTTACGGCTCTTGCCGGATCAACAGAAGAGGCGCAGTTCGAGTGATCCAAGAGTTTGCTACTACTCTCGTAGAATGCCAGAAGCTGCAAGCTGACCAATGAATTGCTAAGCCAGAGGACTGCACATGCCCACACCCGCAGAGGTCGTTGTACTACCAGCACACGAAGGTCCGTTACTCATCCGCGAGGTTACGCTGCCTGACCCTGGACCTTCGCAAGTCGTCGTGAAGCAGTTTGCGACTGGTATTTGTCACTCCCAGCTCCACCAAATGAATGCGCCCCGCAACGTCCCCACTCTCCTGGGGCATGAATCTACAGGTGTGGTTGTTCAGAAAGGGACAGAAGTTTCCCATGTGAACGAAGGTGATGAGGTACTTGTCACCTGGGTACCGAGAAATGCAGCGAAGGACCGTTCCCAACCAACTTCCGCATCACTCGAAATCGAAGGCAACACGGCCATTTCGCAGAACGTCTTTACTTGGGCAACGCACACGATTGCCGACCAGCGATTCGTCGTAAGAACGGAACCACTTGAGGACAAGCACTCAACCGCCATCATTGGATGCGCCGTAATGACAGGATCTGGAGCAGTCATCAACACCGTCGATGTCCAGCAAGGCAATTCGGTAGCGGTATTCGGTGTCGGTGGTGTTGGTCTGTCAGCGATCGTGGCTGCACGCATTCGGGGTGCAAACCCAATCATTGCGGTGGACCTAGATGAGGACAAGCTCAGCTTTGCCAAGCAGTTTGGGGCGACCCATGGAATTAACGCGTCGAAAGT
Source organism: Candidatus Azotimanducaceae bacterium (assembly GCA_965205545.1). GTDB lineage: Bacteria > Pseudomonadota > Gammaproteobacteria > Pseudomonadales > Azotimanducaceae > Bin55. The sequence continues at coordinate 939,051 of OZ242170.1, forward strand.
CGATCCCGTCAGGACAATCCATGAAATGACAGTTAATCCAAAGGAGTTTAGTATCGCTGGCCGTTCAGTTAGTGGTGTGGATTATGCATTTGATTGCATCGGCCTAAAAACAACTATGGAACAAATAGTGCCTTCGGTGAGACCAGGACACTTCGGGGCGCGGCAAGGCGGCACGGCGGTTCTTGTCGGAGTGCCGCACACGACGGTTGAGCTGAGCGCTGGTGAAATACTAGGAACGGAAAAGCAGTTTCGCGGTTCGATTGGTGGCTCGTGCTCCCCGGATCGTGACTTCCCAGTATTCCTTGAATGGCATAGAAGTGGACAGCTAGATCTCGATAGTTTGGTGACCAAGACCTATGAGTTGCACGACATAAACGAAGCTACATCGGCATTGGCCGAAGGACGGATCGCCGGAAGATCCATCATTAGGTTCTGACAACCTAAATCGCCAACAAGTCCATGAACTCCGCAACTGGTGTTGCTGCCAGTTCATGAGAGTCTAGGCATAGACTCTCTATACGCTCCGCTTGAGATGCAGGAAACCGCGTTCTGAGATTTTGCTGAAACTTTTCTATCAATTTGGGAATCCCTTCGTCTCTGCGAAATCTATGGCCAATGGGATACTCGACCTCCTTTTCAATCTTGCTGCCGTCCTTGAATTCCACTTCTACACGGTTAGCAATGGAGCGCAAATCGGGGTCGTGGTAGTCTCGGCTGAAACGTTCGTCTTCCATAACGACCATGAGCTCCCGTAGTTGGTCGATGCGGGGATCTGCGGCGACCTCGTCCTCGTAATCGCTCGCCGTCAAATCGCCCTTCAACAACCCTATCGCAGTCATGTATTGAAGGCAATGGTCACGGTCCGCAAAATTGTTGAGCGGCCCGGTCTTGCTAATGATCCGAATTGCGGACTCGTGAGTGTGAAGCAGTATTCTTTCGATGTCCTCGACGCGTCCCGCAATGCGTTCATGCAGGTGGACCGCTGCTTCCACCGCAGTCTGTGCGTGAAACTCGGCAGGAAACGAAATCTTGAACAGAATGTTTTCCATGACGTACGAACCGTAAGGACGCTGAAATTTGAAAGTGTTGCCTCCAAACGAAACATCATAGAAACCCCAGGTTGGAGCCGAAAGGGCGCTTGGATAGCCGATTTCGCCTTTCAACACCAGCATTGCGATTCTCACAGCTCGGCTGGTGGCATCGCCGGCAGCCCAAGACTTTCTAGGGCCGGCATTGGGAGCATGCCGATATGTTCTTAGACTCGATCCGTCGATAAATGCGTGAGAAAGTGCATCAACAACTTGCTCTCGTGTCCCGCCCAGCATTCGCGTAACTACAGCTGTGGTCGCCACACGCACAAGCAGGACATGGTCGAGTCCAACGCGGTTGAAACTGTTCTCTAATGCAAGGCATCCTTGAATTTCGTGCGCTTTGACCATAGCGCACAGCACGTCAGACATGGTCAGCGAGGATTTTCCTGCCAATAGCGCTCGCTGGCTCACATAGTCTCCTACAGCAAGAATTCCTCCCAAATTGTCCGAGGGATGACCCCACTCAGCAGCTAGCCATGTGTCGTTGAAGTCGAGCCAACGAATCATGCATCCAATATCCCAAGCAGCTTTGACAGGATCTAGCACAAATTGAGTTCCGGGAACTCTGGCGCCGTTTGGCACAACCGTTTCTGGCACGATTGGACCAAGCAACTTCGCACATTCTGGAAATCTAAGAGCCAAGAATCCACACCCCAAAGTATCGATCAAGCAATGGCGTGCCGTCTCAACCGCCGTGTCCGATTCGATTTCGAAGTCAAACACATAGTCCGCGATGTCTAGCAGAACTTGGTCTGGGGCCGGTCGCGTACTTACATCAACATTGGCGGTCATGGTGCATTAGTGAGTCGTTTAGAGAGGTCCTAACGTTGGTCCAAAGGAACGAAAGCCCTAGGGTCCGGTCCCGTATAGTCCGCACTTGGTCGAATTATTCGATTGTTCTGGCGTTGCTCCATGACGTGCGCAGCCCAGCCACTCACACGAGAGCAAACGAATATCGGTGTAAAGAGCTTAGTTGGAATTCCAATTGAGTTATAGGCGCTTGCATGAAAGAAATCTGCATTGGCAAATAGCTTCTTTTCCTCCCACATGGTCTTCTCAATCGCGCAAGATATCGGGTAGAGCCTTGTATCGCCCGACATTTCGGCAAGTCTCTCCGCCCAACCTTTAATGATCGTATTGCGCGGGTCCGACTCCCGGTAGATTGCGTGTCCGAATCCCATGATCAATTCCTTGCGGTCGAGCATACGTAGTGTTTCATCCGTTGCCTCTTCGGGACTCTCAAAGCGTTCGATGAGTTCCATTGCAGCTTCGTTGGCGCCTCCATGCAACGGTCCACGCAAAGAACCTATAGCAGCCGTTATGCACGAGTACATGTCGCTCAATGTGGATGCACACACACGTGCAGTGAATGTGGAGGCATTGAACTCGTGCTCTGCATACAGAATGAGGGAAACATCCATCACCCTTGCAAAAGTCTCGTTTGGAGTTGTGCCCAATAGAGTCGCAAGAAAATGCTCGGCCATGGAATCGCATTCGGTCTCCACATCAATGCGGACGCCGTCGTGGCAATATCTATACCAGTAATTGATAATGGAAGGGCACACTGCTAGCAGACGGTCTGCCACATCCTGTTGTTGGCTGTGATCAACCTCAGGCTCCAAGTTTCCGAGAACGGAAACTCCTGTTCGGAGCACGTCCATTGGATGGGAAGATGCAGGCAGGCGTTCTAGTGTGGCGGCCAGGTCCTTTGGAATCGAACGCATGGCCCGCAGTCGGTTCTTGTATCGCGCGAGTTGGTCTTTGTCCGGCAATTCGCCGTACAAGATCAAATAGGCCACTTCCTCAAACGTAGCTCCCTCGGCAAGATCCGATATGTCGTAACCGCGGTAAGTCAGGCCCGTTCCCGTCTTTCCCACTGTACAGAGCGCAGTTTCTCCGGCTACCTGCCCTCTTAGGCCGCTACCCCCAAGTTTCCTGTCAACCATACCGTTATTCTCCCCTAAAGAGCGCATCTAGCTTTTGTTCATACTTGTGGTAACCCAATACCTCATAGAGCTCTTCCCGCGTTTGCATGCTGTCCACGACATCCTGCTGAGAACCATCCTTGCGAATCGTTCGAAACACTTTCTCTGCAGCTTGGGACATCGCGCGAAATGCCGACAATGGATAAAGCACCATACTTACTCCCACATCGCGCATCTCCTGCAATTGATAAAGGGGAGTTTTTCCAAATTCTGTCAAGTTCGCAAGAACTGGAACGCTCACACAATTCACAATCTCTCGATACATGCTCGCATCGGTCATGGCTTCAGCAAATATCGCGTCCGCACCGGCTTTCTCGAACTCTTGAACTCGCTTCAAGACCTCGTCTAGACCAGAAACCGCCAATGCATCTGTTCGTGCCATTAGTACAAAGTTGCTGTCCTCCCGAGCGTTTGCAGCTGTAGCGATTCGATCGCACATTTCGTCAACGTCAACGATTTCCTTGTTGGGCCGATGTCCACATCGCTTTTGGGCCACTTGATCCTCAATATGGATGCCAGCAACTCCGGCTCGTTCCATTTCAGTAATTGTGCGTTCAATGTTGAATGCCGAGCCCCATCCTGTGTCAATGTCTACTAGCAACGGCAAGGCTGTTGTTCGAGTAATTCTGCGTGCATCGGTCAGCACGTCTTCCATCGTTGTTATCCCCAAATCTGGCATTCCATACGAAGATGCTGCCACTCCCCCACCCGACAAGTAGATGGCTCGGAATCCTGCTCGTTCAGCTAGCAAGGCGGAATATGCGTTGATAGTTCCAACAATTTGCAGAGGCTTCTCGTTCTCCAAAGCAATTCGGAGTCGTTGGCCTGGTGAATGGTTGTCGTTATCTGAGCTAGACACCAAAAGCTCCGGAACCATGCAACATGCGGGTCAGTGAGGGATTGAGAGGAGCTTGATTGTGCGGTACCACCGACCTGGAAAGCTCCGGCCCTGGCACACTAGAGGCAATTGGGGTTGAAGTCATTGCCGCAAACTCCTTAGGGAACGAGATTTTAAGGAATGACCATGTCTGTCAGTTTTCGGTGTAAGAGACAACGTACCACAAAGCTTATCTAGACCATTTGCGCAATACGCAAATGAGTAGCTGCAGTACATAAGTTGACCAGCCAAATTTTGCTGGTGCATTCGAATTAATAGGCCACCCGTGGCGATAAACTGCCACAAGATTGGATTTACGCCACAGAGTCGAGAGAGAAGCGAGCCGCGTGCAATTTCTGCGGTGGCTCGGCAAGTCTGTTTTAGGCGTCCGCTTCTACTGATAGAGAACTTTCGAGCCGTGCAATCTGGTCACGCAAATGGAGCTTCTTCTTTTTCAGGCGTTGAATTTTCATTTCGTCTTTGTGTCCCGACTGAATCAATATGTCTACTATTTCATCCAAGTCCCGGTGTTCCGTGCGAAGTCGCTCCAGCAGCTGCTGGGTCTCGGTTTGTTCCAACAATCGAACCTCCTGTATTCCCTTCTAGTGAGTCAACTTGTGAATAGGTAATGTATACGAAATTGCGGACTGGAATGCAAACCGAGCTCAATTAGTTTCCAAACCCGGAGTTCTACAAACCTACACAGGTACTGAGTGACACGTCAGTGTGCGAAATCTTTGGCGTTTGAACTCGAACGCTTGGCAAGGCGCATGTATGCGAAGGATGGTCGATAGTAGATAATCACGCCATGGAAAAGTTGCCGGACAGAAAGAACTCGGTCGCTGCATTTCTTGAGGCAACCAAGAAGCATCCGGTCGCATTGCATAAGCCTGCACGTCTCGTGTTCGCATTGGATGCGACTGCAAGTCGCGAACACACATGGGACCTTGCGACCAGCTTGCACGGCGAACTGTTCCAGGCTGCGAGATCGCGAAAGCTGTCCGTGCAACTCGTCTATTACCGAGGTTTTAACGAGTTCCACGCTTCGGATTGGAGCAATTCTCCCGCAGAGCTGCTGAATAGCATGCAGCGAGTGAGATGCATAGCCGGTGGCACGCAAATTGTCAGGGTACTCTCGCATGTGCGCAAGGAAGCCGCAGACTCAGAACTGCGAGCAGCGGTCTTTGTAGGCGACGCTTGTGAAGAAAACCCTCACGAATTGCACGAACTTGCCGGCCAGTTGGGATTGTTCCGTGTTCCAGTATTTGTGCTTCAGGAAGGATCGGACATTTTCGCCGAGCATGTGTTCTCTCGAATCGCACAGCGTTCCGGCGGAGCTCACATCCCCTTTAGGCCAGGGTCGGCGCAAGAACTCGCCGAATTGCTGGGTGCAATCGCCGCGTATGCTACCGAAGGCATCGATGCCATCAAGAAAATCAAGGGGCAGTTCGCAACTCGCTTGCTCACGCAAATCAAATCATGATCGTGTACTTTGTCCTTGCGGTCGCAGGGGTCTTTGCGCTCGTTCTATTGCTAAAACTGCTCTGGGGCAACAGGAAAGTCTCGCTAACTTCCAAACCTGTTCTTATAGCGTCCGCAGTTCTACTCGGCGTTCTTGTCATTGGAATGATGTCCAATCGCATTCATCCGTTGGCTGCGGTCGGCACGGCCATACTTCCATTTCTGAAACGATTGCTAGCGATGCTTCCCCTCTTAGCGTTTAGCCAGCTATTTGGTAATCCCCTCGGAGCGATGTTCAACAGGGCCAGATTTCGACAGTTTGACAATGCAAGCAACGATGGCGCGGGAAGTGAAGCGAGCACTAGCGAACTATCCATGAGTTTGGATCACGAGTCGGGCAACATGGGCGGAACGGTCCTCAATGGCAAATATGCAAACAAAGACCTAAACGAACTTGATGACATCGAAATCGCCGATCTCTATCACAGCCTTAGAGAGGAAGAATCGAAGAGGCTTCTTGAGGCGTACATTTCACGCCATAGACCAGACCTTGGTGACCAAAACCAGTCGGACGGTAATCAGGAGAGCAGAAGTCAGGAACAAATGACGGCGCAGCGAGCTGCGGACATTCTCGGAGTGGAGCCAACGTCAAGTCGCGACGAAATTGTCGAAGCGCACCGACGCCTAATTCAGCACCTTCACCCCGATCAGGGAGGATCCAGCTACCTAGCAGCCGAAATCAACGAAGCGAGACGAGTGTTGCTCGAAAACATTTGACGAACGGAGTTCTGATGCCTATTTCTGAAGAAACGAGTCTTTGGCCTCAACTTCCAAGGAGACAAGCCGCCTGACCCAGTTGTCCATCCGCTGAAATTCCTTGCGGTCGATTCCAAATGCTTCTGAGATTTGCTTTAGCAAGCACTCTTCCTCAATGTCGAACTCGCCATCGACGTACGACAGTCGCAGCAGATTGATCACTGCAATGCGTCTGGTGCGAGGTGTGTCGAATGTAGTCGCGATGCGCGACACCTCTTCTTCACCAACCCCCGACTTGCCGCTCAATGCCATCTCACGCTTGAATTCGTCCAGCATGAATTCCTCATTAGGATCGAGCAGACCATCCGACACCATTACATCGTGCGCCAACCCGATTAGGGCACTACGTTGTTCGTCAGTTAGCGCGGAGAGCCACAAAGGCCAAAAAACTCCTAATCGTTAGGAAGTGGAATTGAAGAATGGTGTTATGACTTCGTCGATCATAACTCCAAAGTACGGCGCGAAAATCGCGCCAACCATAATGATGATGCACAACCAGCCCCAAACGAAAACAAACTTCATGGGCCATCGTTGCGCAAGAAAGTCTTTCCAGAGGGCGCGTAACATTGACGATATTCTCGAGTAGATTTCGCGCCGTATTTTACAAATTGATGCTGTAACTCCGTAGAGATTGTGCTGGTGTTTCAAACCTGATATGCGAAAACCTTTAATACCGCTAACCAAAGCATTGAGAGAGTCCATAGCCGAAACGACATTAGTGACGGCCACCGCTCGACAAGCACAGGAACTTCGTTACGCCTGGGCATTCGAGTCGTTTCAATCGGGTCAGACAGCATGGAAAACTCCAAGCATCAAGCACTTTGATTCTCTGGTGATCGGCTACTACTTCGATCTTGCCAGATCCGGTCATCCAAACGCATTCAAAGGACTGCTACAACGGTCTGCGCTGGAACTTGCATTTCGATTGTGCGCGCCCGAGGCCGAATATCACAAGCACACCAAGGCAGCGGTCGACGCGTGGCGCCTCTACTGCGAGTGGAACCTGCAAAGAGTCGCCCCTGATTTGCGAGTAACTGAAAACGGAAGACTTTTCTTGCAGTGGATCGAGGCGTTCGCTAAATTTCGGAACGAACAGGAAGTCGTTACCGTCCCCGAACTCCATTCGCTTATAGCGCAGGCTGTAAGAACAGGATCGTTTACACCGCAAAGGCTAACTTTGTTTGGGTGTGACGAACTCTCCCCAGTACGTGGCGAATTGATCAACGAATTGGACCGCAAGGAACTTATCCATCAGTCGATCCAAACACAATCGGTCCCGAGCCAATCGATCAAGGCTATTAGGTTCGAATCTGCCGCTCGCGAAAAATCGAGCTTTGCTCATTGGGCGCGAGAGCAATTGTCTACGTTGGGAGCCGATTGCCGAATTGGCATAGTTGTACCCGATCTAGCAAGCGACTACTTGACACTACGGAGAAACTTCGAAGCATCATTTTTCGACTGCAATGGAGTTGACCAGCTCGTCAACATCGGAGCCGGAGTGCCATTGCGAGACACGCGCCTAGTTCAAGATGTCCTGAAGTTCCTATCCTGGACAATCGGCGAGCTAAGTTATAGAGAAGTGCTCCAACTAGGTCGATCACCCTATCTCAGCGGGCTGGAAATCCCATTCGAGTTTCCTCCTCACTATCCTGACCGCATGCGATTCGCGGGGTACGCGTCCCGCAGCCAATCTGAAACCTCGAAACAAATCACTCAATCAACGACAGGACGCCCAAAGCTGTTGAGCGAGTGGATGGAAATTGTGTCTCGAGTACTACACCTCGCAGGATGGACCTCCGAGGATGACTCTGTCGAAGAACGCAAGATACAGGCCTCCTTCGTTGAAGTATTGAACGACGTAGCGAATCTTTCATCATTTGTGGGCCGTACCTATTGGCCTCAGGCAATTCAATTGGTGCGAGATGGTGCTCGATCACACGAGCTTACCTACGAATCCCGCTTCGCCCCGATCCAAGTCATTGGCCGAACGGATTCGGTCGGAATGCAATTCGACGCATTGTGGGTTTGTGGATTGGCGGAGGACACATGGCCCGTAGATGCCAATCCCAATCCAATGATTCCGATCAAGGTGCAGCGCAAGGCAGTCATCCCGAGAGTAACCCATCAGCAGATGCTGAAATGGGCACAAGAGTTGACTTCAATGTGGCAGCAGAGCGCAACCAGCGTCGTGTTTAGCTGTGCTCCCAGAGACGAGCAAACTGAAGTACAGCCAAGTCGATTGGTTGTGGAGCACGGCCTGGTTGAGATGAACGAGGTTTTGGACAAACCAGTATTTGCGAGTCACGACCATCCTTGGGGCGAAGCCATTCAATTCGACGTATTGCGCGAATTCATTGCCGACACAGGTACACCGCCTTCTAAAGACGAGCTCGGCGAACTTCGAACTTCATTCTTGAGGGACCAGTCCAATTGCCCATTTCGAGCTTGGGCAATCCATCGCGCGAATCTTCGCGACAGCCAGGAACCTCACCGCTTTCCCGATCCCATCGACCGTGGAACCATGATCCATCAGACTCTACAACTACTAGTGGAGAATGCGCGCGATCAAAAGGCGATTGCAGAAATTTCTACAGCTCAGATCGACGACGCGATCGACGAGTCTACGAAGCGACTGAAGAGTTTCCAACTGCCTGATAGATTCTTGCAATGGGAAAAGGATCGAATTCGCAACATCGTTGACGAATGGGTGCATTTCGAACTACAACGCGAGCCTTTTGAAATCGTTGAAATCGAAAGCGAACACAGCGTCAAAGTTGATGGCATTAGCATAAATTTGCGTGTGGACCGGATCGACAAGACATCTAACTTTGGTGCCCTTGTAATCGACTACAAGACCGGTGCGGCTTCTGTTAGCAATTGGCGACCGCCACGACCGTTGGATCCGCAAATGCCTCTCTACGCACTTGCCATCCATGAATGCGATGGATTGGCATATCAGCAAATCTCTGGCGAAGAAATCAGGATGTTCGGCGTTGCGGAGCATGGTGACCGGAAGTCGGGCATCGTTCCGGCATCACGGAGACTTGATCGAAAGTTCGGCAGACTCAAGAGCGACTGGAAATCATCCCTAGATGGAATTGCTGCAGAGTTCAAGGCGGGACGTGCGTCAGTCGTGCCGACGAATCCTAACTACATTTGCCGAAACTGCCATTTGATGAGCTTTTGCCGACAATTCGCAGGCGTCGACTTCGTGCTGGAAGACCAAGAAGAGGAAACGCCATGACGGCAGAACCGTCAGTGCTGCGTACTGCGGTGGTACGCGCTAGCGACCAGCAGATAAGAAACGAGGTCACGTCACCTGAGGGATCGTTCATAGTTCAAGCTCCCGCTGGCTCGGGAAAGACAACTCTTCTTGTTTCGCGCTATCTGAGGCTTTTGGCACGTGTGAATCAGCCGGAAGAAATACTTGCAATCACTTTCACGCGCAAAGCCGCGCACGAAATGAAGACTCGCATCTTGACCGAATTGTCCCAGGGAGAATCCGAAGGTGCCAAGGATGCACTGGAACGAAGTCGAGTCATGCATTGGGAACTGGAACTCAATCCTCAACGCCTGAAGATTCAGACTATAGACAGCTTCGCGTACAGCCTTGTGCAGCGAATGCCCTACGAGAGTCAATTGAGCCTTGACTACCAGCGCCTCGACGACGCAACGGAAATCTATGACGACGCAGCCGCCGAATTGCTAGGGTTGATCTACTCGGACACTGCATTTGCCGATGACATAGCCCACATCCTCTCGCTGCTCGACAACAACTACGTCGCTGCACTGAAAATGTTGTCTGAAATGCTTGCCAAGCGCCAACATTGGATCGCTCCCATTCGAGCGATCATGACACAGATCACGGCACAAAAGGGATCGGAGAAATTTCTCAGCGACCTCTCGCATACTCGAGAAAGCTACATTCGATCGGTCATCGAGAGTACGGAATCACAAATCCCATTGTTGCTCCACTTTCGCTTCAAGGAGATTTGCAATGTGATTGCACCAATTCTTGGCCAGGAGTTCAATGACTTAACGACTCCTGAGGATTGGAGATTTCTTGCTCAGACACTAGTGACTCAGGGTGGCACCTTTCGCAAGACGCTCACAATAAAAAACGGATTTCCTCCTCGTTTCCCTACCAAGAAACTGTGTTTGGAGGCAATAGCAGAAGCACGAGTCCGTGGTCTCGAAGAGTCTTTTGCGAGACTGTCTCACCTTCCCGACGCAGAGATTCCGGCAGCACATGCCGAGTCGCTAGAAAACCTTGTAGTCGTACTAACGACATTGTTGGACCAACTCAACCAGGTTTTTCGACAACGGGAGATCATTGACTTCACTGAACTTTCCTTCGCCGCGCAGCGTGCATTGGCAAGGGACGATCTCCCAACCAACCTAGCACTTGCGCTCGACTATCGCATTTCGCACATTCTCATTGATGAGTATCAGGACACCTCTCAGGCTCAGTTCGACTTGCTGGAACGAGTAATGGACTCTTGGGCACCAGATTCTGGCAACACGTTCTTTGCCGTTGGGGATCCTATGCAATCCATCTATGGCTTTAGAGACGCGGACCTCAAACTCTTTCAGGACACGTACGCGAGCGGCCTGCGAGCCGTTCCCATAGTGCCACGTCAGCTCACAAGCAATTTTCGATCGTCGGAGACCATTGTCGAATGGATCAACCGAGTGTTTGGCCTGGTCTTTGGCACCATCAACGACTCGACCGTAGGTGCTGTCGCATACGCTCACTCCTCGCCAACCCGAGAACCTGAGGGCAGTGTGCAAATTACACTCTGCATCAGCGATCCCGATGCCTTGGAGGAAGCGCGGCAAGTAGCCAAGCACATCTCGACTACAGCCGCAGAATTTCCCGAGGAGAGCATTGGCTTGCTTGTGCAAAGGAGAACCAACCTGCCCACGTTCTTCCAAGCGCTACGCGATGAAGGTTTGAAGTGGCGCGGCGTGGAAATTGTGCCACTGGCGAATGCACCAGTGGTTAGAGACTTGTTTTCGCTAGTGCAGGCATTGAACGATGAACGTGATCGTCTCGCCTGGTTGTCCGTGCTTCGATCTCCCCTATGTGGATTGTCGTTGAATGACTTGGAATTTGTCGCGACCTGCGCTACCGGAACGGAAATGCTCGATTGCAGCGAGCTCTCTGCGCTCGGTGCTAGAAGACTGAATAGAGTCAGCCAAGCATTTGTTGAAGCGCGAAGGGACTCTCATATGACTCTTCGCTCTCAGGTTGAGCGGCTTTGGTATCGCTTGGGCGGAAACGACGCATACCAAGATGAGGACACCTTGATTAACGCCGAGCGATTCCTCACCTTGCTGGAAGCCTCCACACGCGGAGAGATTCGAATGGATGAGCTCTGGCGACGAATCGAATCGGAATACGCAACCGAAGTTGGCGATTCCGCCGATGTAGAGATCATGACGATTCACAAGGCCAAGGGCCTCGAATTCGACCACGTGGTGCTCCCTGATCTCAATAGGCGTCCCCGAAGCGAATCTCGAGGGCTGCTGCAGTGGCAAACATGGAACGAGGAATTGGTGCTTGCGTTGAATCTTGCCGGCGAACAAGACAGTCTATTCAATTGGCTGCACGATGAAGACTCTCTGAGAAACTCGAACGAACTTAAGCGGTTGCTCTATGTAGCTGCAACTCGTGCGAGAAAAACACTCGCTATTTTCGGAAGTTTTCCGGACGAAAAGCGCAAGCCTAAACCCAATAGTCTTCTAGCGCTGCTCGAACCGGTACTACACGAGGCGCAAGTTGTAGAGGGTCAGCAGTCCACATCGGAGCATGAGCAAGCCCAAAGCACTTTGTTGAATCGTCTCGATGAAAACTATCAGTTTGATCCTCCCGAGGTTTCACATGAGATTCCTGAGGAATTGATGACCGCTCAGAAGCCGTCATCGACATCACTGGCACCGATCGGATTTCAACGCGAGCTGGCTTTGGGCAATCTGGTGCACAGAGAACTCCACTACCTTGCAGAGACTCAAGACTACACATTGGAAAACTTGACCAGCAATCGTGTTAGCGGCTGGCGTAACAGCCTTAGGGCGGAAGGAGTCGACGGTTCCAATCTGGCTTGGGTGATTGAACGTGCTCAACAGCATTTGGAGCGCGTAGTGTCAGATCCAAATGGCCGCTGGATCCTAAGCGACTCCCACGATCACGCGCAATCGGAAGCCCCGTTTTCAGCACTGATTGATGGGACGGTGCGCAACATCGTTGTCGATCGCACCTTCGTCGATGCCGAAGGAATCCGCTGGATCGTTGACTACAAGACCGCAATGTTGAACGTCAGCGACGAGAAAAACTTGGAGCAATTTGTGCGCCAGCGATACCATGAACAACTCTCGCTTTACGCAAGAATTCTGCAGGGCATCGACGATCGTCCCGTACGATGTGCCGTCTATCTGACAGACATCCCACAACTGATAGCAATCGAGTCTGATGAACTGATCGCCCTGTCGTAGCGCGTGTGGCTAGCTTGCGTGTGGCCGACGATTCAGGTCAAATTGTAAAATTGGAGTGTTGTCAGTCGGTGGGCCAGTCGAGACATGGCCGCGTGCTTTTACGCATTGTTGTCGTCGTGCTGAACACCCAACGTGCCGTTAAACCACGATGCCGCACGGTTTACTGAACACTAGGCAACAGAGAGCAATTGCGGTCTAAGTAACGGTCGCATTTGGCTTAACATAAGCCAAAAGGAGATTTCAACACAACTATGGACTCTGAATTCCGACTCACAACACTTGGCTTTGTATCGCTGGTACTTTGCGTTGGTTTAACCGCGCAGGAGAGTGCGAGCGATAACGACGATGGAGAGGACGACGATGTCGAAGTAGTCGAAATCGAAGTCGAAGCGACTCCCATCGAAATTAGCCCCGGTTCAACTACGTACACGGAGGAGGCAATCACGGAAACGCCTTCCGGTGAAGGAAACTTGGCTGATCTCCTGCGTCTCAATCCAGCCGTGGAGTTCTCCCGCGGCAGCGACCTCTCCGCAGGAACCGCATCGTTGCGTCCCGATGAAATTTCCATTCATGGCAATGTTTTCTACCAAAACTTGTTCCTCCTAGACGGAACTGACACCACGAACGATCTCAATCCTGCCTCATCTGAAGATACTTGGAGCACCCCAAGTCTTGTGGCTCCACATGGAGGAAGCTCTCCTCAAGGCTACTACGTAGATGTTGAGCTGCTCCAGAAAGTGCAGGTGTTCGACAGCAACATTCCTGTCGAATACGGGGGTTTTACTGGCGGCGTAGTGGCGGCCGAGCTCAAGTCCTACGAGGGTGAGGATCGCTTTGCGTTCAATTACGGGCTCCAAAAAGATGAATGGGAACAGTTTCATCTGAGCGAGGAAGATATTTCCACCGCTGACAAGTATCGAGGCGTCTATACGCCTGACTACGAAAAAGCGAACTATGGTCTATCAGTTCAATACGGTTTGACTGACAATCTTGGCTTGACGCTTTCGCTGACGCGAAGAACATCGGTTTTTGCACAGGAGTACGAGGACGACACCGACACAATACAAATGATCGATTACGAAGATTCGATCGACAATCTAGTAGGACGATTGGACACGACAGTGGCCGACTACGAAGTTGGGGTGTCATTCCGATATTCCAATAGATCGCATGACGGACTCACGTCGACGACCTATACCGGTATGTTTGTTCAAGAACACCAAGGCTTAGGCACGACTGTCGACATCAAAACGGACCTTGCAAATGGTTCGTTGGGGGTGAAATTCTCGCTTGACCAGATGACCAATAGCTTGGACAGCGAGACGAGTTATTTCAGATATGACGAATACTTAGAAAACAGTGGCACATCGCGATACGAAGGAGCCTTTGGAGATTCGAATCAACAACAAACCCGCTGGAGCGTCAAGCCGAAATGGACTATGGACGAGTTCGATAATGAGTTTGGCACGCACAACATTTCAATCGGTGGCGAAATTCGAGGAACCAGTAGCTTCTACGAACGACCTGAGGACATTGTTTTCGAGCAGTTCTTCTGCGTGCGAGACAACGGACGGAACGGTTGCCGAGACCAAGATGGCGACGGTGTTAGCAGTGCAGGCGACCAATTCATCCAGCGCAGATCATTTTGGTTGTCCGGCAAGGTCGATGTCTCCTATCAGGAAGTTTCTGCATACGTTTCAGATGTTATTGGACTCCAGTTCTTGGAAGGCCAAGACACCACTTTGACACTAGGTCTTCGCACCGATTGGGAGAGCTATCTGGACAACTTCAACGCCTCTCCACGAGTCAACCTGCAGCAACACACAGACTATGGTGCGTTTGTTGTGGGAGCTAGCCGATATTACGGGCGCAGCTTCTTCAGGTATGAGCTGAACGACGCAATCTATGGATGGCGCGAAACTTATTCCAATCTCACGCGACCGAGAGGGTTAGTCGGCGAAGAAATTCCGTGCTCCGTGCCTGACTGGGTGAATTGCAGACATTTGACATATGACGACAGATCTGGTGCATCGGACCTAGATACACCCTATTCCGATGAACTAATGGTTGGGTGGTCTCGAACGGAAGGAGAAATGGTGCACGCTACGGTTTCGTTCGTAAATCGCGCCAACAAAGATGGAGTGTCCCGCAAGCGCGACGACGATGGTCTTTACTACTACACCAACGACGGCGAGAGCTCATCGCAGGGCATAACGGCAACAATTACGAATGCTGACACGATCGTGCTTGGACAAACGAACACTCATTTCTCGGTCAGCCTAGGCTATCGTGAATCAACCAGCAATCGTCAGGACGATAACGGCTATGACGAGCAACTGGAAGAAGACCTCATTTACTACCAGGGCGGACTGATCTCTGTTGACGAACTGCCGCCATGGGACTACAGCATTCCGTTCACCTTTGGGTTCTTTACAACGACAGAGATCCCAATCTGGGACATCAACTGGACGAACTACTTCAATCACCGTCGTGGAGGCACGGTTGCGCGTGACTCTCGAGAGAACTACACCGATCCATCGTCTGGGTTGACTTACGACATCTACGAGGATTTCGACTTCGACAGTTTGATTACGGTCAATTCGAAAATTACCTGGCGCGGGAAGCTATCACAACGACTGTCAATGTTTGCAACGTTGGAAGTCAACAATCTATTTGATGAAATCGTGGACAGTAGCACCGTGGATACAAGACGTCGCTATAGTAAAGGCAGGCGATTCTGGATCGATTTTGGCGTCTCATTCAGGTGAATCAACACGGTCGATTGACACCTTGAGGAAATTCAGTCGGCGGTCATTGCTCAGCTGTGGCTGCCGACCACTAACTTCAGGGTGCCCCATGCCACTCCGTGGCTGCGGCCAATGTCCAACTAGAGTACAGATTCCACATCATTGCGGCTGCTACCACAATGCTTTGCAAGTCGCTGCAGCGCGTTAGACCAAACTAGAGGATTCAACCTTGAAAGCCCTACAGGGAATTGGAGATTTTCTTGATGTAGGTGGTCCCGTGGTTTGGATCCTTACGGCGATGTCCATCATTGCTTTGTCCATCATTCTTCTCAAGGTTTGGCAATTTGTAACAACCAAACCGGAGACGCTTGGCAATTTACATGCTGCTCTCTCGATGTGGCGCAAAGGTGATTGCCAACAAGCAATGGAGCAAATTGACCGAACGCTATTTTCAGGCGAAGTCGTCGAAGTCGCCATGCAGGGCCTCACACAAAACCAAATGGAAGAGAGTGTGCTTAGGGAAGAGCTCGATAGAGTCGCCTCAGCCAAACTCAATGACTTAAGAACTCTACTCCCTGCGTTAGATGCGATTGGAACACTTGCCCCGCTCCTTGGGTTGCTGGGCACTGTTCTCGGAATGATTGAGGCGTTTCAAGGGATGGAAGCCGCAGGAACACAAGTAGACCCATCGGTTCTCTCAAGGGGAATCTGGCAAGCACTAATCACCACGGCGCTAGGACTGAGCGTAGCCATTCCAAGCTTGATTGCCTTCAATTGGATGGATCGCAAGATTCAGCGAGTTGCAACTCAAATGAGCGACCTCGTTACTCAAGTGTTTACTCACTTCCACATCGAAGGGAGCCAGAAGTAGTGAGTGCATTCCGTTGCAATTGATAGAGTCGCAAGCTACACAGAGGAAACGGATTAGTCTCGTGCCGCTGGTCGATGTTGTGTTCATACTGCTGCTCTTCTTCATGTTAACGACCAGCGTTGCAAAGGAGAAGCAATTGCCCATGAACTACTCGTCGCAATCGCCGCTTGACCAACAGCAGACCTTAAGGCACTTGACCATTGAGTCTGAAGACGGTGACATATCTAGCGAAGATCAAACCATTAGAACTGAAGATCGGAACTCTCTCGTCGCTTGGATTCGTCAAGATTCCGACGCGGTCTACGTCGTTGATACACTGCCCGAAATTTCAACTCAAGCTCTAATCACCGTTCTCGACCGACTCACGGTAGCTGGCGCGGACAACTTGGTTCTCAAAGAAGATTGAAGTTCAAGTCCGACAAAAAAGCGCAGAATCATTCGGATACTCAGATGATTCCGTTGATAAATGTCGTCTTTCTGATGCTGGCTTTCTTCATGATCGCGGGACAGATTCAAAAGTCAGACAATGTTCAGTTGGATACACCCATTTCGCTTAGCGATGCCGAACGAGAGCAAGCTAATACGACCATTTCAATCGACAAAGACAAGCGAGTTTTCGTGAACGGGGTTGCAACATCGACCAACGAGCTAGTCGAGAGGGTCAGGTCGATTCGTCCGAACCTTGCAGATATCTCGTCTCAGGACATTTTGGTCAGGGCCGATGCACGCTTGCCAGCCAAGGAAACGCGAGAGATCTTGACGATTCTTAGAGAGGCAGGTCTGCAAAAAGTAGCTCTGGCGACTCTGCAGACTGTGGCAGCAAATGAACAGTAAAGTTTCGAAGTTTGGTTCTCTTCCTTCCTTAAGGAGCTTGCCTCGATGGGCCATTGCTGTGCTTATTGCGTTTTCGCTGCATTCAGTCGCTGTAATAGCGTGGATAGGTTTCGAATCGCAATTGGGTGCGGAATTTGGCAACCAGGGAGTCGAAGTCGGGCTTAAGATTGTTGGCGACCTAAGAGACGCAACGCAAGTGCTTCAACCTGAGAAGCCAGTGGAAGAGCCTCTTCTTGAGCCAGAGCCGATTCCTCAATTCACAGAACCCGTTGTCATGCCCGAAATAGATCGCAAACTCCCCGATCCGGACTTGTTGACAGTAGATCAACCTCTAACCGAATTTGAGCTGCCCGAGCTTCAACTGGCAATGCCAAACCTGGATATCTCCCCTCAAACGCTCCAGGAGGCTTCCACCCAAACCGCCACAATTGGCACTGGCTCTTCGGACCAAGTGGGAAGCAGCAAACGACTGTCCCGATCCTATTTGGCACGTGTGGCGGCTCATTTGAATCGCCATAAGAAGTATCCGAAGACCTCGCGACGAGCGGGAGAGGAAGGTCGCGTAGATGTAGCGCTTACGGTGTTTTCCGATGGCAGCGTCGATTCGGTTCGAATTGTTAAATCGTCGGGGTTCAGTGAATTGGATGCAGAAGCCCTACGAATGGTGGAACGAGCGACGCCATTTCCGAAGTTTTCGAATGCAATGCTCAATAGAGGAATCGACGAGCTCAAGTTTCGCTCGTCCATTAACTTTAGTCTCAAAGAGCAATAGCGAGAGTCTAGGCGCAGCCTAACAGATCAAGCATCCTCTATTGGCTGTTCAGGTTCTGGATACCGCCCGCCTGCATTGCGATTCGCGTGGCGAAGGTGCAAGTACAACGCCATGCTAGAAGCCACCAAAATTCCCAAGAGAAACGACACTGCTAACCAGACCACGAGCGGCAGCTCATGCGAGTCATATAGCCACATGCCGATAACCGTAGGTTCTTGATTTTCAATCACCAAAACCGTCACGAATGCCGACGCAAGCAAAATCACGCTGACCAATGCCGCGCGCTTGGCAATTTTCAGAGCACCAGGAATATCCATGATCGGTGCAGGTGGAACAGAACTAACGAAAGCGTATCACGCTACGCGTCAGAGTTATCACCTGTACGGTTTTTCCATCCCTCTTCAAGACGGAGATAGGTCGAGTTGTCCCGCAACCTCGCATCGTTGATTCGCTCACGCAGAATGCGTCCTGGTCTGAAATATGGGGCGTGGCGTTCTGGAACTACCACAGGTTCGCCAGTTCTTGGGTTTCGTCCGACCCTACTTGCTCTACGACGAAGTCCAAAAGAGCCAAATCCGCGAATCTCGACGCGTTTGCCAAGCACTAGAGCGTCGGAGATATTCTGGAGTATGAGCTCGACACACTGCCGTATAGCTTGAGGTGACAATTCTGGTTGTTGTTCAGCGATTCGCTGTTCTAACTCGGATCGAGTCATGCTTGTCTAGTTTGTGGGTCTGTGTAACTGAATTCGCACAATTGCATTTTACGGCGTAACTCTATAGGAGTGTCTAACCGTAGCTCTCGATGCATGGTTCCTATTCGTCAGATGCTTCTTCGCTCTTCTTCTTGCTAGAAGACTTGGTCGTCTTGGCTTTAGATTGATTGCTTGCCGAGCCTGACTGCGTCGAATCATCATCAGAAGAATCAGTCTCCTCTTGAGACTCCTCTTGCACATCTGTCTGAGCTACCGTTGTCGGTTCAGAGTCCTCCGAACCCTCGTCGGAGGATTCCACATCCTCTTCGCTAGCGGATTCCACTGGGATTTCTTCGCTGTCCTCGACGGAGTCTTCAGCAATAGCCTCAACATCCTCTGTAGCCGATGCCTCTTCAACCATCTCCTCCGCAGCATCCCCCGCAACGGATTCGGACACATCGTCGGTATCGTCGGAAGTACTGCCTCGCTTCTTCATTTGAGACCGAATCAACTCGCCAAAGGTAGTCGTCTTGGACTCTTCCGCAGTCTGTCGTTGGTACTCGCGATGCGCCTCCGCTTCAGAATCCTGATCGCTCTGCTTGATGGATAGCCAAACTACCCGATTTCGGAGATCAACGTTGATGATTTTCGCGCGAATGGATTCGCCAACCTTTAACACTTGGCGCACGTCCTCAACTCTGTCCCGAGAGATTTCCGCCGCCTTGATCATTCCTTGAATTTCTGGCGCAAGCTGAATAGTCGCATCCTTGGTATCCACTTCTGTTACCTCACCAGTAACGATAGTGCCCTTCGGATTGGCTTTGGTGTAGTCGCCGAATACATCGGAATCCAATTGCTTCATCCCAAGCCCTATGCGCTCTCGATCAACATCGATTGCAAGCACGACGGCATCCACTTGCTCACCCTTGCTGAACCGTCGGACTACTACATCACCAGGTTCCGTCCAAGACATGTCGGACAGGTGCACAAGACCGTCGACGTGGCCTTCCAACCCTACAAAAATTCCAAAGTCGGTAATGGATTTGATTGTTCCCGAAACCTTGTCGCCAACCGAGTGAATGCGATCAAATGCCTCCCAAGGATTCTCTCGGCACTGCTTAATCCCCAACGACACACGACGCCGGTCCTCGTCGATGTCAAGGATCATGACTTCGATTGTGTCGCCCGTGGTAACTACCTTCGAGGGTATGACGTTTCTGCTAGTCCAATCCATCTCGGACACGTGCACAAGTCCTTCAACGCCTTCCTCGATTTCAGCAAAACACCCATAGTCCTGGATATTGGTGACAGTGGCATAGACTTTCGTACCCTTGGGGTACCGTCGTGTGATGTCCACCCACGGATCGTCTCCCAGTTGCTTAACACCTAGCGATACACGGTTGCGCTCAGAATCGAACGAGAGAACTTTCACAGTAATTTCTTGGCCAACAGTAACCACTTCGCTTGGATGACGGACACGCTTCCAGGCCATATCGGTCACATGCAGCAATCCGTCGATGCCACCTAGATCAACAAAGGCTCCATACTCGGTTAGATTCTTGACAACACCTTGCTTGACCTGGCCTTCGCCTAGAGAATTCAGCAATGCCTCTCGTTCTTCGCTGTTTTCCAACTCAAGAACTGCTCGACGAGAAACGACGACGTTGTTTCGACGCTGATCCAGTTTGATGACTTGAAACTCTAGCTCCTGTCCTTCGAGGTCGACGGCGTCTCTAACTGGACGCGTATCCACCAGCGATCCTGGCAGGAACGCTCTTATGTCATCAATAGCTACCGTAAATCCGCCCTTTACCTTCCCATTGAGTATTCCCTTTACCGGTTCTTTCTTTTCGAAGGACTCTTCAAGGGCTTCCCAGGTCTCAGCACGCTTGGCTTTTTCCCGCGACAGACGCGTTTCCCCGAAGCCATCGTCAACGACTTCCATGGCAACTTTCACTTGTTCGCCAATTTCAAGCTCGAAATCACCATTTGCGTCGAGAAACTGCTCTCGCGGGATTACGCCCTCGGACTTCAAGCCCACGTGCATCGTGACGAATTCTGCATCAATGTCGACAACGGTACCCACGACAATGGACCCCGGTGTCATTTCTACGGTTTGAACACTTTGCTCAAACAGCGACTCAAACGACTCTGCCATATACTCCCATGACGGTATTCTCTAAGTAGCTCCTTCTACACTCACCCACGGCGTAGCAATCCGCAATAGCCAAACAGCTGGACACGCACTCACCTAAGGAGGCCCACTATCGTGCAATACGATAACAACTCTTCCAATATGAATCAGAATTGAGCGGGCATGCGCAAAAGGGTTGCATATTCTACACGCTGGACAATAAACCGGATGTGTTTTTTGCCCTTTTTGAGAGATTTTGCAGTCATAATGCATGGAGCTCGTGTACGGATAGTGACACAGCAATATGCTGACCAATCCGGTTAGTTCTGCAGCGCTAACTAGCTTGAAGTAGCAAGGCTTTCACCTTATTCCATGGCAACCAATGAAGTAACACTTACTGGCAAGACAAGCGACTTCCTGAAAATTGGGGTCGCTGCGGCAGGCCGCGGCGACTTGAACTCGGTTGAACAGATTCTGAGCTTGCGTCCGAATTGGATTCATCAAATCGGTTCGCATGGACGAACAATGCTGTGGGAAGCCGCGTACCGCGGGCGGACAGAAATGGTTGAGTTCCTATCCAAACGTGGGGCAGACATCAATGTCTGTGCCTGCCACTTCACGCCACTGCTCGTAGATATTTCAGCTTACTGCGCAGCAAAGTTCAAAAAGAGAGAGTCCACCGCTAGCCTACTACTGCAACTCGGTGCCGAATTGGATTTCTTCACATACATCTACTTGGGAGACTACGATCAAGTAGAGAACCTGCTCAATGCAGATGTAAGTCTGGCGAAACAAGAGAAGCCTCAAAACGACCGCAACGTATCGGCCACCGCACTTCACTATGCGGTGAGCAGTGGCCGCAGCGAGATTTTGAGTTTGCTGCTGTCCAAAGGCGCAGATCCGCAACCTTACTCCTATTGGCTGATCCGATTCGCTATTTGGCGTGAGAACGCCGCTATTCTCGGCATGCTCTTTGACGCGGGAGCGGAACGCGATCTAGCGGCGGTTCCCCGATCTGGCATAACAAATCCAGAAATAAATGCGGTGCTTAGCAAGTTTGGCATTTCATATAGCCCAGATCTTCCAGAGGGTGGCTGGCCGCCGTTGGTGTATGCGGCTCGAGGCGATCGGGGCGGCAACGCGGAAGTTGTTAGACAGCTTCTTGAGCAAGGAGCTGATGTGAATTGCTGCAACTACAAAAAACAAACTGCATTGCACTGTGCTGCCAAGGCTGGATTCGTTGATATTGTGGAATTACTGCTGAATCGGAATGCGTCTATCGATGCACAAGATAGGGACGGCAACACACCGCTCATGGTCGCTGTACAATCGACCATTAAGAAGCAAGAGAATCTGCGTGGAGTGGCATGTCTACTGCTGAATGCAGGAGCAAACGCCAGCCAGGAAAATCACAAAGGACAAACCCCGAGGTCTGTGGCAGCACGCAAACGCGACACGGCAACTTGGTTGGAACTACTGCAATCAATGTAACCAATCACTATTTGCCAGCATCTGTGGATAGGTACGTTGCAATGCACTAACCGCAATACGTTCGGCAATCGATTTGAGGAACAAGCCATGAGAAACCTACGAACTCTGACTTCCGTTTTTGCGGCAATTACCATCGTATTGGGATTTGCTCTAAACGCAAATGAATCCAATGATGAAGAGGACGTTGTCGACCTCGCAACAACGACCGTTGCTGTAGACGAGAGCGAGAATACAGAAGAAGCACTCGCCGCTTCGAAAGCGCTTGAACTGGGCAAAGCCTTTGGAGAGCTCGCGACAACACTCGCTGGATTCGCTCTGGAGACATCTGATTCGATCCTTGATCAGGCAATCGAGGAACAGGTCGACGCCCAGTGGTCAGCCAAGATGGCCAAATACGATGCTGACAATGACAATGCACTTACTTTGGAAGAGATGGAAAGCATTCCTCCTGAAGAAAGCGATGACGAGGAATTCAAGTCTCTGTCCCTCCACGAGCAGCAAGAGCTGGTTAGAAGTCGATTCGCAGAAATGGACATCAACGCGGATGGAAAAGTAACTGTCGACGAAGTCAAGGAACTAATGCAATCTGCCCGACAAGGAATGAAGGATGCTTTTGATGCCGTCGATCTGACGCCTTTGGGTAGCCGTCAGGAATCAGTCAACGATCCAGCCACCGATGTTTCTGCGAACGAACCGGCCGAGGTATTGATCGTAGACTAGCAATTACCTGTCGAGCCACCAAAAGGTGAATTCTGGCGGTTGATAATTGAGAGGCATTGGTTCTTGCGATGCCTCTCATGCACTTCAAGCGTCACTTCCAACAATATACAAATCCCCCCTCAGAATGACGCAGGTCACACCTTTGAGAATTCACATGCACTAACTCAAGTGGCGTCAGCCTTTTCACTCGTCCTAATTTAAATCGCAGCACTAAATCACAAAGTAGCCGGAACTTGTAGAGTACGAGCGATTTAGGTGCCCCTGCCTATTACTCTTCGTCTTCAGCCCACTAAATGCCAAATTTGGAATGTTTGTTTTGTAGTGCCAAACCATTGTTGGGGTGCGTCAAATTAAACAATCATTTTTCGTTGTCTAGCAAGATCCATAACACGATCTACTGTATCGTCCACCGATAGTTCGGAACTGTCTATGCGAACCGCATCTGGCGCAGGTTTGGCGGGTGCGACCTCACGCAGACTGTCGCGCGCGTCTCGCTCCTGCAGACTTTGCAGGACATGTCGATAACTAGCCTCAGTCTCCGCTGCTCCCAACTGTGCCATACGTCGACGAGCCCTAGTTTCGGGAGAGGCTTCCAAGAAAATCTTCAATTGCGCATCGGGAAAAATTACCGTACCCATGTCACGACCGTCCGCAACCAGGCCAGGCAAGACTCGCTGCTCACGCTGTTTAGGAACAAGGACGTTTCGAATTCGGCGCGAAGCTGCCACTCGTGCTGCAAATCTTGAAATCTTGTTACTTCGAACTTCACTGGTTACGTCGGAACCATTCCATTGCACGGTCTTTCTATGCAGTGAGTCTGACAGAATCATCACTCCATCTCGAAGTGGTCGGCCAGAATCATCGAGACTGGCCTGAACGCCGCGGTCGGAGTAGTCAATTCTCACCGTGCGGGAGACCAAGTGCTCAATTCCCTCTTCGTCGTTGAGATCCAACTCGAAGTGGTCAGCTAGAAACGCCACAATTCGGTAAAGAAGTCCGCTGTCCAGCAAGTTCCAGCCTAGTTTCAAGGAAATCGCGTTCGCAACCGTACCCTTGCCCGACGCCGACAATCCGTCGATTGTTATGACTGGTACGTTAGATGACACCGTTAGTAGCCAAACTACAAGCTAACAAACCAAACTGCTTTCAGCGAATGGATGCCAGTGCCTCAATAAATCGCGCATTTTCCGCATGCGTTCCAATGGTTACGCGAAGGTGGTTGGGCATTTCGTAGCTGGCAATGGGTCGGACGATAACTCCCAATCTAAGCAACCTGTTATAGGTTGAAGTAGCGTCTTCGCCGCAATCGAAAGTTAGGAAATTCGCGACTGACGGGATGAACTCGTAGCCCAGTTCGAGCAGGGAATTTTCCAGATAGTTCATTCCTGCTGCGTTCAATTGCACGCTCTCGGTTAAGTAGTCGATATCTTGCAACGCTGCTTCGGCCGCCGCCAAAGCCATGCTATTCACGTTGAATGGTTGCCTAATCCGGTTTAGTAGATCGGCAAAGTAGCTTGAAGACACGCAATATCCAACTCGCAGCGAAGCCAACCCATAGGCCTTAGAAAAAGTGCGCGTTGCAATGACATTGGGGTACTCCCTGACAAGCTCAACACCATTTGGATAGTCGTCCTCGGAGACATACTCGAAGTAGGCTTCGTCTATAACAACCCACACTTCAGACGGTACTGCGTCCAAGAGCCTACGAAGTTCCAACTCGCTAAAGTAAGTCCCAGTTGGATTGTTTGGATTAGCCAGAAAGATAATTCGAGTATCTCCATCTACGACTTCTGCAATCCTGAATAAATCGTCTCTCCAGTCTATAGACGGAACGACGACCATCTGACCGTGCGCTGCTGCAATTGCCAAGGGGTAAACCACAAAACAATGCTCGCCCACAATCCCCTTGGTGCCCGGCGACATGGCTACGCGGGCTGCGAGCTCCAACACATCGTTTGATCCATTTCCCAATGTAATTTGATCAGCCGAAACATCCAACTGCTGAGCGAGTAACTGCTTGAGCCGAAAGCCGGCTGCATCTGGATAGCGTGAAACGGCTTCAATTGCTCCTTCCAAAGCAGCGCGAACCGTGGAGCTGGGACCCCGCGGATTCTCATTGCTTGCTAGCTTGATGGAGTCTGCAACGCCAAGCTCGCGTTCCAACTCTTCCACTGCCTTACCAGGCGTGTAGGGCGAAAGCTCCAGAACACGTTCATTTACCGTAGCCGTCATGCCTTCAGGGCCTTTGGATAGGAACCAAGAGATCTCACGCCAATGGCGACATCCCTGATTTCCTGAAGTACCGTTTGAATGTCATCCAATGTTTCGTGGCCATCAAAGTCTATGAAGAACACATACGACCACGTGCTTCTGTTGGAAGGCCGAGTTTCGATCCTCGACAAATTGATCTCATGCTTTTGAAAGGGTCCCAGCACTTTGAACAATGCACCGGGTTGATCGCTAGCCATTACGAGTATTGACGTCTTGTCGTTGCCTGTTGCGCCAACGTCTTGCATTCCCAATACCAAAAACCTCGTAGTATTGCCGCTCTCGTCCTCAATGTTGCGATGCAACACTTTGAGGTTGTACTGTTCTGCAGCAAGAATCCCAGCTATGGCGGCAGAGTCGCGTCGTCCCGACGCCAGCCGTGCAGCTTCGGCGTTGCTGGCTACAGCAATTCGCTCCACGTCCCGGTAGTTCCCATCCAGCCATTTTCGACACTGCGCAAGAGATTGCTCGTGCGAGTAGATTCTCTTCAATGACTTCGGCTTGGCGTCTCTTCTCAAAATTAGCGCGTGGTGTATCGGCAGCTCTACCTCGGCACAAATCTTCACTTGGTTTTCGATGAGGCAATCCAGCGTGTGATTGACCATGCCTTCGGTGCTGTTCTCTACTGGTACAACACCGTAGTGACAATTTCCAGAAGCAACTTCGCGAAATATTTCGTCAATGGACGAGTAGGACTTGGTAGCCGCAAAGTGCCCAAATTGCTTCACAGCTGCAGACTCCGTATACGTGCCGCGCGGTCCCAAGTAGCCGATCGTCAGGGGCTGCTCAAGGGAAAGGCAGCACGAAATAATCTCACTGAATAGCTGCTCGATTTGCTCATTTGTCAGGGGTCCCTTGTTCACTTCGCGCACCCGCGTCAGCACTTGCGACTCGCGATCAGGCCGATAGTACGCTGGCCGCTCGTTCTCTGCAGACTCTTGCTTTGCGCTGGCGATCTCTGTCGCGCATGTCGCTCTTTCATTTAGCAACGCAAGAATCTGGTCGTCGATCTCGTCGATTCGTAAACGCAGGTCGCCCAACTTCTCCTCACTCACGGCTATGCAACCTCTCTCTCAAATGTTTCCATGTAGTCGACCAAGGCATCGACTGCCTCAATAGTCACACCGTTGTAAAGACTCACTCTGAATCCTCCAACTTTTCGATGTCCCTTTATGTTGACTATGTTTGCTTCAGCGGCCATTGTTAGAAACTTTTCAGTTAGAGACTCGTCCCTAATGGAAAACGTAACGTTTACTTTGGACCGAAAAGCAGGTTCAACGGTTGAAAAATACAGACTGCTATCGTTGATTACTCTGTAAATTTTTCGCGACTTTTCCTCGCATCGTCGCTGCATTTCAGCAATCCCACCTTCGTCAAGCAACCAATCGAACACAAGACCAGAAACGTACCACGCAAACGTACTTGGGGTGTTGTACATCGAATCGTTCTCAGCGTGGATACGGTAGTTCAAGTACAAGGGTTCGCCCTGCCTAGGCTCTCGACATAGATCCTTCCGAACAATTACGATTGAAACCCCTGAAGGACCCATGTTCTTTTGCGCTCCGGCATACACCAAACCAAATTTGTCCATGTCTAGGGGTCTCGTCAGAATATCGGATGTCATGTCGGCAACAAGTGTTACCCCAACATCTAACGGATAGTCGGGAAACTGAACCCCGCTAATTGTCTCATTGGAGGTTATGTGAAGGTACTGCGAGTTTGAACTTCTATCCCAACTGCTAGCTTCCGGAACGGAATCTGTAGACGATGCCACCACATGGACATTGCGCAGGTAGCTGGCTTCGCTGATTGCCTTTTGCGACCACAACCCAGTATCCAAGTATTCGACGGATTCTCCCTGCATTGACAAGTTCAGAGGTACCATCGCAAATTGCAGCGTTGCTCCTCCCTGCATGAACAGCACAAAATAGTCTTCGCTAACATTCAAAAGTGTTCTCAGCGAGTCCTCTGCGCGCTGTGCAATCTCCATGAATGTCGGCGAACGGTGGCTAATTTCTACAACTGATGTTCCTGAACCTCGATAGTCCAGCAAATCACGCTGGACCTCAAGCATTACAGGCTCTGGGAGTGCCGCAGGTCCCGCTGAAAAGTTAAACGCTCGTGACATCAAGACAAGCCATCAGGAGGAGATGAAATCCGCGAACTCCCCGATTTCGTTAGTTCTCGTCTGGTGCGTCCGTTTCTTGATCTGCGTCGGAGTCAGAAGAGGATTCCTGTGAACTGGCAGGCTCCGCCTCGGAAATTGGAGACTCGTCCTGTGAAATCACCGACTCTGCGATGCGTCCTATGCCGATTAGTCTCTCTTCATCGCCAAGCCTAATCAGACGTACCCCTTGCGCGTGGCGGCCTGCAATGCGAATTTGATCCACCGAAGTGCGAATGAGCGTCCCGCGGTTGTTGATGAACATGACCTCATCGGAGTCCATTACCTGAATTGCACCGGTCAGGTCGCCGTTGCGTTCAGAACGGCCTATTGCATAGGTTCCCAATCCTCCACGCCCAGTCTTTCGGAAGGCCTTCAAGTCGGTTCTCTTGCCGTAGCCGTTTTCAGTTGCACAAAGCAAATAGCCGTTCTCGTGCGGAATGACAAGCGAAATGACCTCGGCACCCTCGCGCAGTCTCATGCCCCGGACGCCACGAGCAGATCGACCCATGACTCGCACATCGGATTCCATGAACTTCACGGCTCGTGCTTTGTTCTGCACTAGCACGATCTCTTGCTGACCATCGGTCAGATCGGCGCCAATGAGCCTATCATTCTCGCCCAGACCGATTGCAATTAATCCCATACGTCGCGGTCTGCTGAATCTGTTCAACTCAACGCGCTTTACATACCCCTGCTGGGTCGCCATGACGACAAATAAATCTTCAGTGAATTCCTTGATAGGCAGAATGGCGGAAATTCTTTCGTCTTCGTCCAATTCCAGCATGTTGACCAATGGCCGACCACGCGCGTTCCTACTAGTTTCAGGTATCAGGTAGGTTGGCAACCAATATGCGCGTCCCTGATTGCTGAAGCACAGCAGAGTTGCGTGGTTATGGGTAACCAGTAGGTGTTCGATGAAGTCATCGTCCTTCGTCGTCGCCGCAACCTTGCCTCTGCCGCCGCGACGCTGCGTGTCGTATACGTCGATCCCCTGAATCTTGGCGTAGCCTCCATGCGAAATCGTGACCACCACCGTTTTGGGAACGATCATGTCAATCGTCGTGAAGTCTTCCTGCGTAGCCAGAATCTCCGTTCGGCGTTCGTCCGCAAATTGCTCTCGAACTTCCTCCAATTCTTCCTTGATGACGTGGTTCATGCGCTCGTCTGAGTCCAGAATTTCCTGCAGCTCCTTGATGTCAGCAATGAGACTCTCATATTCGGTAATCAAACGATCCTGTTCCAAGCTGACCAAGCGATGAAGCTGCAAACTGAGGATTGCATCAGCCTGCTCATCGGATAGACGATATAGTCCCGAATCCTGCTCAAAGCCAAACTCAGGGGGCAGGTTTTCGATTCGTGCAAGTCTGACGTCTGCACGACTTAGCAAGGTTTGAACTGCGGACACCCGTGCTTGCCGATCGTCGCTGGCGCTCGCGTCGTCAGTTGGATTGAGCCATGTTCTTTCTGTTAGTGCTGCTTGAGCTTCCTGTCTGGAAGAAGACTTGCGGATCAATTCAACAATTTCATCGATATCCGCCAAGGCAACAGCTTGCCCCTCGAGGGTGTGTGCCCTCCGACGGGACTCCCTAAGCAGGTAGGTTGAGCGTCGGACCACAACCTCTCGTCGATGCTGAACAAATTCCATCAGCATGTCCTTGAGGTTTACGGTGCGTGGCTGCCCTCGAACGAGCGCAACGCAATTGACATTCACAGCCGACTGGAGCTGCGTGTGCGTGTAGAGATTGTTCAACACCACGTCCGCAGGCTCGCCCCTGCTTACCTCAATAACGATCCGCATTCCATTCTTGCTTGACTCGTCCCTCAAGTCAGAAATGCCGCTCAAGCGTTTTTCCCGCACGAGGTCGGCAATTGACTCCACCAGCTTGGACTTGTACAACTGAAAGGGAATTTCGGTAACAATGATCGTTTCGCGACCCGACTTCTCCTGTTCGATCGTTGCACGGGCTCGCACTAGAATTCGTCCCTTTCCCGTTCGGTATGCCTGAACAATTCCAGCTCTGCCATTGATGATTCCACCCGTAGGAAAGTCTGGTCCCTTTACGTATTCCATTAAGTCGTCGACAGTGAGTTCCTCATCGTCGACCAACGCAATGCAGGCATCTATGACTTCGCCCAAGTTGTGCGGCGGAATATTGGTGGCAACTGCTACAGCGATTCCGTACGAACCATTTACCAGCAGATTTGGCACGCGAGTTGGCAGCACCAACGGCATCAGCAGTGTGTCGTCGTAGTTGAGACCCATATCGACGGTCTCTTTGTCGAGATCCGCCAACATCATTGAGGCAATTCGGGACATTCGAGCCTCCGTGTAGCGCGGGGCTGCAGCGGGATCATTGTCAATCGACCCAAAGTTGCCCTGTCCTTCCACCAAGGGATAACGCATCTTGAAGTCTTGTGCCATATGAACAATCGTCCCGTAGATCGTTTGTTCATCATGTGGGTGGTATTTGCCAACAACCTCGCCACAAATCCGTGCCGACTTGATCGTCGGGCGATCATGCCTGTTATTGAGTTGATCCATGCCAAAGAGGCAGCGGCGATGTACCGGTTTCAATCCGTCTCTGACATCCGGTAGCGCACGACCGACAATCACGCTCATCGCATAGCCGAGATACGAGTGGCGCATCTCGTCTTCTATGAACACCCGTACAATATCGCCGTCGGATTTGGTTGGCGCAGATTGGTCTATTTCGTCGTCTCCATTGGACCCTCCGTCGGAGCCAATGGGAATATCGTCGTCACTCATAACAAGGCACAAATGTGCTCAAAGGAGAGGTAAGAAGGCGAACTGTCATTTTAGCTAACAAGGGAGCGAAAGTACAGGCTCGAAGCGCGTTGAGGCGGCACGAAATTGACAATCAAGAGGACATTTGTGCACAATTCACAGTGTCTCTAACGGAACGACTTCCTAAAGTACAAAGAACCCTATGAGTGATGGAACAAATATTTATTCCTGGAGCGATTCCATGCGAAAAAGCGCTATTGGAATCTATCGAGGCCAAGCGCTCCTAGCCTTCGTAACGGTGCTTGTCTACCTACTTTCCTACAAGGCAATCCGATTGGGAGTGCTTGGAGAGACCGAAAGCATTCTCGCTGAGTTTACGCAAGGAACGATTTACCTGGCCTCTCTAATGGTCGTAATGTTCGCCCTAGCGCCAATAGTTATTGGTCGGAGTTTGCAAAAGCGTACGGCTAGGGACTACTTGAACGGACTCGAGAATCAAAACCGTTACTTGGGCACGCCTCTTGCCTTTGCGATATCCGTTAGCGTGGCAACTTTTTTGCTGTATGGAGGATTGACAGGTTCGATACTTTTCCTAGCGGGCAAGCAAACCTATGGGTTGGGCGATTTGACAATTTTCCTTGCTGCGATACCGATTGCTGTAGCAATAGCCTACCCAATTGGTCTCTTGGTTTTTCAAGGAATAAACAGACAGCTAGACATCCTGAAAGCACAACTCTAGAGTTGGTGCGTACAAGGCAATCCTGTCGTCAGCGTGCTAAAACCCGCACCCTACCTCTTTGGTGGCTTCTGATCGAAATCAAAACCAGTTAACTACAAGCCGTCTCGAAATTACTGTTCAGTGCTTGAACAAATGAACTGGGCGAATTGAGCCAGAATCCGTTTAGGTAGGTGTCCAATTCAGCCGTTCGTTTTGCCTAGCTCAGGTTGTCCATAAAATCTGCTACAACCAATTCAATCCGTTTCCTGCACTATGCCTGCTGTAAACCTAGATCCAGCAGAAGTTAAAAAATTCGAGTCCCTCGCGCAGCGATGGTGGGATCCAGATAGTGAGTTTCGGCCCCTCCACGACATAAACAACGTTCGTCTTCGTTTCATCGCCGAGCACGCTCTCATAGACGCCGCGGACATTTTGGATGTTGGCTGCGGTGGCGGGATTCTTACTGAGAGCCTAGCAAATCTTGGTGGCCATACGACTGGGATAGACCCTGCACAAGGTTCTCTGACGGTTGCAAAACTCCACGCCATCGAGATGGGCTTAGAGAAACGCATTAGGTATCTGCAGACAACCGCGGAAGAATTCGTGAAGTTTGAACCGGGTAGCTACGACATCGTCACCTGTCTCGAAATCCTTGAACACGTTCCCGACTTCAGTCAAACCGTTCACGCGCTAGCAGGACTGATTCGCCCAGGGGGACATTTGTTTCTTTCAACAATCAGTCGGAATCCCCTCGCCTACCTCGTTGCGATACTGGGTGGTGAGTACCTCCTCAACGTACTGCCGAGAGGCACTCACGACTACCGCAAGTTCATAAAGCCCTCGGAACTCTCGAGCGCCGTTCGGAATGCAGGATTGGTCGTAAGACGTGTCGCAGGTTATCGCTACAATCCGCTAACGCGTTCGGCGACTCTTGCCAGTGATGCTAACGTGAACTACCTGTTGCATGCAATCAAACCGGAATAGCATTTACAAGCCTTCCCAAGATCTCCTGAAGGATCGCACACTCCTAGTTACCGGTGCTGGGGATGGCATAGGTCGCATCGCTGCCAAAACCTATGCACAATTTGGAGCAGACGTTGTGCTAGTTGGTCGAACCCGAGACAAACTGGAGAGCGTGAATGATGAAATCGTCTCCGAGACATACACTAAACCGCTCATAGTTCCTGTCGATCTTGAACAACTGGACGAGAGCAATGTCCAGCAACTAAGAGACGCGATTCAGGATGTCTACGAACACCTCGACGGCATTCTCCATAACGCATCCGTACTCGGCCCAAAGGTACCGATAGAACACTATTCCTATACACAATGGCTGCAGGTGTTCCAGGTAAACGTACACTCGCAATTCTTGTTGACAAAATCACTCTTGCCGCTGCTTCGAGAATCGCAAGACGCCTCAATCATCTTCACTTCCTCGGGCGTTGGCAGGCTGGGCCGGGCATTCTGGGGCGCCTACTCTGCGTCGAAATTTGCTACGGAAGCGCTCACAGAGATTCTCGCAGATGAATTGGAGATTGAATCCAACCTTCGGGTCAACTCGCTAAATCCCGGTGGTACGCGTACGTCAATGCGCGCATTGGCGTTTCCAGCAGAAGATCCGAACTCGCTCCCTCTGCCAGCGGACCACATGCCGTTGTACTTGTACCTCATGGGTCCAGACTCCCGAGGTGTTAGCGGTCAAAAGTTCGATGCTCAAACCTGGAAGTATTCCGAGTGAGCGTGACGTGCTGTATTAGGGCAGCTCTAGACCAGGAAAGGGAATCAAGACAGTTTCCGCTTCCTGCTTTATCGATTGGGTGCTTCGACCTCTAGGAACGCTGACTCCGAGCCACGAGCAAATGGCTTGTACATCGCGTTCCCTCATTTCACGCATCTTGCCTACAGGCATCGCGCGTGGAAGCACAACCGGCCCAAACCGGACGCGCTTGAGTCTCGAAACTTTCGTTCCGACTCGCTCAAACAACCGTCGGACCTCGTTGTTCCTACCCTCCAACAAAACAACGTGGTACCAGTGATTCAACCCTGAACCACCGTAATACTGAATGTCCGAGAATCTCTGAACCGTGCCCTCAATCTCAAAGCCCTGTCGGAGCCTGTCCATGCGGTCATCTGACAACTCCCCGATAATGCGAACGGCGTACTCTCGATCGATTGTCGAACTAGGATGCATGAGTCGGTGAGCCAACAGTCCATTGTTTGTTAGTAGCAATAGACCGCTGGTATTGATGTCTAGCCGGCCCACGGATATCCATCTTCCCTGTTTCAGCACCGGCAAATGGGAGAAGATCGATGGTCTCCCTTGAGGATCTTTTCTGGAGACTATTTCGCCCACTCGCTTGTTCATGACCAAGATTCGCGGGATATCGGATGCACTAGGCTCTCGTAGGCGTTTGCCGTCGACTTCAATGGTTGCATCACGTGAGACACGCTGACCTATATGTGCTGTCTCGCCATCCACAATCACTCGACCTGCTTGGATCCACTGTTCCATTTGCCGGCGCGAACCTAATCCGCGTTCTGCCAGGACTTTGTGCAATTTTTCAGAAGCTCCTGGCGAGAAATCGCCTGAAAGAATCTTGGAGCCCATGGGATGTCAGTCTCGGATTGGAGCGACTTCGTCGTCTGCGGCTCCCGATCCAGACTCTGCAATATCCTGTAGAGGAGGCAATTCCTCAAGTGACCGCAAGCTGAAATAGTCTAGGAATGAAGACGTTGTGCCGTACATCATTGGGCGACCGGGAAGGTCTTTGACGCCCAATTCGCGCACCCATCCCCTGTCCAACAGCGTTCTCATGGTCTGTGTGCTGACCGCAACACCTCGGACCTGCTCGATTTCACCTCGAGTTATTGGTTGTCGATACGCTATGAGAGCCAACGTCTCCAATAGTGCACGAGAGTAACGTCGAGGCCTGTGAAGCAAGAGCCTTGCGATCCACTTGTTGTATTCGCTTCGCACTTGGAAGCGATATCCGGATCCAACTTCGACAAGCTCATAGGCTCTGTTCGCGCATTCCCCTTGCAATGAGGCAAGTGCAGATTCAACGTCTTGAGAAAGACTTCCCGATTCCAAGTCTAGCTCGCTATCCTTGAGTAGGCTTACCAACTGCTCCTTGCTTAGAGGGTCCTCCGCAACGAAAAGGAGCGATTCGATAGCTTGCTTTATTTCGGCCGCTACGTTCATTGAACGTGATCGCAATCAGCTGTGGCTTGAAGCATGGGCAACGTAGATGGGCTGATGGAATCCATGTTGAACCACATTCACAACACCATCGCGTAGCAATTCGAGCAAAGCCAAGAGTGTCACGACTGCTCCTTGTCTATGTTCGGAAGGGTTGAACAAATCGAAGAATGCCACGTAGCCGCTTGTCGCGGCGAGCGTATCCAGCAATTGGGTCATTCTCTCGCGAACCGAAAGGGATTCCGTTTCCACAGCATGTGGTTTCCGCAGTTTTACGCGCTCCAATACTTCAGCAAATGCCGCAAGCAATTCCCGCAGCTCGACACTAGGAGGTTCCTGTTGTGTTAGGTGATCGGGTCGCAAGAGCGCTGCAGGAAACACGTCCCGTTCAAGTCGCGGCAATTCATCAATCTGCTCAGCGGCATGCTGAAAGACTTGGTATTCCATGAGTCTGCGAACGAGTTCCGCGCGCGGGTCCTCTTCCTCGTCGTCTTCCGATGGACGGGGAAGCAGCATGCGCGACTTGAGCTCAGCCAAGGTGGCGGCCATGACCAGATAGTCGCCAGCGAGTTCGACTCGCAGTGATGTCATGAGGTCTATGTAGGCCATGTATTGGTCGGTGACTTCAGCAACTGGTATGTCCAAGATGTCCAGATTGCGGCGCTTGATCAAATACAGCAGCAAGTCCAGCGGGCCTTCGAAGGCCTCCAGTATCACGATTAAGGCGTCGGGCGGGATATAGAGGTCGTCCGGCAGCTGGTAGTTTCGTTCAGTGGAATTCGCAGAAGCCGCATGCTCCTCGATAGCCGTATTCTCGAATTCAGCCATTAGCGATAGGAAATGCCAATCGCTGATCGGACATCCTCCAGTGTCTCTCGCGCAATGACGCGAGCCTTCTCCGAGCCTTTCTCAATAACGTTGTGAACGAGGCTGCGATCCTCGATGAATGGTGCTGCACGTTCGTGGAATCCATCTTGCTCTTTCTTAAGAGTATCGATGAGCGGACCTTTGCAATCCAAGCATCCAATACTTGCTGAGCGACAGCCATCGTCAACCCAATTCACAGTGGCGGCCTCGGAGTAGATCTTGTGCAGCGCGTACACAGGACACTTTTGAGGATCGCCCGGATCGCGTCGGCGGACACGAGCAGGGTCTGTCTGCATTGTTTGAATTTTCTTTTCGAGTACCCCTGGCTCTTCTCTAAGCATGATCGTATTGTTGTAGGACTTCGACATTTTTTCGCCATCTAGTCCGGGAACCAGAGGAGTATCGGTTAGAAGAACCTCGGGTTCAGGCAGAAT
Organism: Candidatus Azotimanducaceae bacterium; assembly: GCA_965205545.1. Lineage (GTDB taxonomy): Bacteria > Pseudomonadota > Gammaproteobacteria > Pseudomonadales > Azotimanducaceae > Bin55. Next base: position 974,438 of record OZ242170.1, read on the forward strand.
TCTGCGTCCGCCATCCTCTAGATAGCCTATCAGCCGCTCCATTTCATCAACGGACAAGTGAGTCTGGTCATAGATCAGAGCACGAGCCGCTTCAAGCTTCTCGGAGACGCCTTGCTCGGTGTATTGCTTTCGCCACTCTGCGTATTGCTTAGCAATTTTCTTCGGAACCTTTTTCAACGCCCGTTGCGCTAGCGACAACCACTCAGCGTCTCTTCCATAATTCAAATTGAACGCTCGCGCAATGTCCCTCGTCAGTTCAACATGCACGACCTGATCCGCTCCAACCGGAACTTTGCTGCCTTTGTACATCAGGATGTCTGCCGCTTGCAGAAGAGGATAGCCAAGAAAACCGTATGTATTGAGATTCTTGTCGTTCAGGCGATTGATCGTGTCCTTGTAAGTTGGCACTCGTTCCAACCACGGAAGTGGGGTAACCATGGATAGCAGCACATGCAATTCTGCATGTTCTGGCACACGACTCTGTACGAACACCGTGCTTGCCGAGGGGGAGACCCCGCTGGCAAACCAGTCGATCAACATGTCGTATGTACTCTGTTCAATGTCTTCAGTTTCCGAGTAGGCTGTTGTCAGGGCATGCCAATCAGCGACGAAGAAAAAACACTCGTACTGGTGCTGCAAATTCGCCCAGTTCTTTAGAGCGCCATGGTAGTGTGCAAGGTGAACGCGGCCCGTAGGCCGCATGCCTGATACGACTCGGTTTTCCATATTGCTGTTGCTCTAACTAAGTCCGCAGTTGCCTGTCCAAATGAACACTAAATCTGTTCCTGGCTGTTGAGAGTCCCAATTCCCTGCCTCTTTACAGTAGGCACAGACTCGACCACTTCTACAAGCGTCGTCGGATCTGAAGCGAGAACCCCTCCATCGATTATCACGTCCACCTGATGCTCTAACACATCGCGCATGAGCTGCGGATCTGTCATCGCGTGCTCCTGTCCCGGCAATATTAGTGAAGTAGACAGCAAAGGGGCATCGAGTGCGTTCAGAAAGCTCATGGCAATTGGTGACGCGGGGATGCGTAACCCTATTGTTCCCTTGTTGCTTCCTGCGATCTTTCGTGGCACATCGCGCGTTGCCCTCAAAATGAAAGTGAATGGGCCTGGAGTATTGCGCCTTAACATCCTATAGGTTGCGTTGTCCACATGAGCGTATGTGGACAGCTCCGATAGGTCCTTGCAGACAATGGTCAGGAGATGATTCGCTTTCAATTGGCGAATCGCTCGGATTCGATTGAGCCCCGCTCCATTGAGCAATCCACAACCCAACGCATAGGTCGAGTCCGTGGGATAAACAATAATGCCGCCATCTCGCACGATCTCGGCAGCTTGCCTGGACAGTCTCTCCTGCGGATGGGTGGGATGAATCTCGAAGTATTGGCTCACGCTATTTCCTAATTCACTCTATGGCCAACCAATCTATGGAGTCGTGTCCTTTCGACTTCAGGTAACGATTGGCGGCCGAAAAGTGTCCGCATCCGAAGAACCCTCTGTTAGCGGACAAAGGCGAGGGATGGGGAGCTTCCAAAACAAAGTGCCTCTCTCGGTCGACGATCTGCGCTTTGCGTTGGGCTTGCTGTCCCCATAGCAAGAATACGACATTCTCGCATTGCTCGTTGACCACATTGACAACCTGATCGGTAAACCGTTCCCAACCACGACCCTGATGTGAGCCCGCATGTCCTTCAACTACGGTGAGAACCGCATTGAGCAACAGCACTCCCTGCGTCGCCCAAGGTATCAGGCACCCTTGATCATTACGAACGTTGCTCGAATGCTGAGAAGCACCAACGTCTCGTTGAATCTCGGAGACTATATTCACAAGCGAAGGAGGAACAGGCACACCCTTATTCACACTAAAGCACAAACCATGAGCTTGACTTGGTCCGTGGTATGGATCTTGGCCAATGATGACAACCCGAACCTTGTCCAGGGGACACAGATCCAGCGCTAAGAAGATTTTTGACATTGCTGGATGCAGACGCTTGCCTGCAGCAATTTCTGCAACAAGGAATTCCCTCAATCGCACCATGTAGTCGGAAGTGAACTCCTCGCGCAACGCATTCTTCCACGATGCATGCAGCTTAACGCGGTCAAGGGCGTCATTCATTTTGCTGGCGGCTTGAGCAATGGAAAAAGCAACACGTCTCGAATCGTGGTCGTATTCGTCAAGAGCATGGTCAGGCGGTCGACTCCAATTCCCTCCCCTGCAGTTGGAGGCATGGCGTATTGCAACGCCGTTATGTAGTCGGCATCAAAGTGCATTGCCTCGAGATCGCCCGTCTTCAAAAGCTCCGACTGCAACCGAAATCGATCTTCCTGATCATCTGGATCATTGAGCTCGGAGAATCCATTGGCAATCTCGCGTCCTCCGACAAAGTATTCAAAGCGATCAGCTACAAGCGAGTTCTCGTCGTTCCGCCGTGCGAGAGGAGAAATCTCAGTGGGATGTTCTGTTATGAACGTTGGCTGAACCAATTTAGGTTCCACTAGCGATTCAAACAATTCGTTCAATACTCCTCCCCACCCGCGTCCCTTAGGTAGGTGAACTGAACGTTCGGTCGCTATTTTTCGTAACACTTCTTCGTCCAAAGCGTCGTCTATGCTTGCAAGCGATAGTTCATTGGCTACGGCTTCCCGCATGGTCGTGCGAATCGGCGGAGCAGCAAAATCGATGCAGTGGCCATTCCACTCGATTTGTGTGGACCCACAAACTCTCTCCGACAAACTCTTCATCAGGTCGGTTGTTAGATCGATCAAGTCGTGGTACGTCGCAAAGGCCTGATAGAACTCGAGCATCGTGAACTCGGGATTGTGCTTGGTCGACAACCCTTCGTTCCTGAAATTGCGGTTGATCTCGTACACACGTTCAAATCCCCCGACGACCAACCGTTTTAGATACAGCTCGGGCGCAATTCGCATGAACAAGTCCATGTCCAGTGCATTGTGATGCGTAGTAAACGGTTTGGCCAATGCGCCGCCTGGAATTGCATGCATCATGGGAGTTTCCACTTCCATGTAGTCTCTTGAATCAAAAAAGTCCCGCAACTCCTTCACGATGGTGCTTCGTGTCGCAAACACCTGACGCGAGTCTTTGTTGGCAATCATGTCAACGTATCGTCTTCGATACTTGAGCTCAGAATCCTCAATTCCATGGAACTTGTCAGGAAACGGCTGCAGAGACTTCGCAAGCATGGAGTACTCAACTCCGGCAACGGTCAATTCACCTTTGTTTGTTCGCATCAAGGTGCCGCTAACGCCCACAATATCGCCAAGATCCGACAGCTCCACAAAGTTCCTGTATTCGTCGAGTCCGATTCCGTCTTGGCGGAGATAGCACTGTATTTCTCCTGACCCGTCTCGCAACGTTAGGAAACTCGCTTTTCCCATCACACGTCGCAAGACAATGCGTCCGGCAACCGTGACATGCACAGATTGCTCTTCCAGATCCTCTTTGATGGAATCGGCAAAATCTCCATGCAGGCCATTTGCCCAATGAGTTCGCTTGAACCCACTTGGATATGCAAGGGACATCTCTCGCAACTGAGAGAGTTTTCTCCTTCTTACAGCTACTTCGTTCCGATCTTCCATTAAATTCCAGCTATCAGACTTGCTTCCATGAACGACGTTATGTCCCCGTCTAGGACTCGATTCGGGTCGCCGCGTTCCACGCCCGTTCTATGATCCTTGACACGAGATTGGTCCAAGACATACGAACGAATTTGGCTTCCAAACCCTATGTTCGGTTTGGCGTCTTCTATCGCCTGCTTCTCACCTTGCTTTTCTTCCAGCGCCAGACTGTAAAGCTTCGCACGCAATTGCTTCCACGCTTGGGCTCGATTCTTATGCTGCGACCTCTCGCTTTGACATTGCACGACTGTATTGGTCGGCAAGTGCGTCAACCGCACCGCTGAGTCCGTTTGATTGACATGTTGGCCTCCCGCCCCACTGGCTCGGTATGTATCCGTTCGCACATCGCTTGGATCAATCTCCACCTCAACGTCTTCGTCAATCTCTGCATACACGTAAATCGAAGCAAACGAGGTGTGTCTCCTATGATTCGAGTCGAAAGGAGAATTTCTAACCAATCGGTGGACTCCCGTCTCTGTCCGCAACCATCCAAATGCATGGGCACCGACGACCAGAATCGTCGAGCTTCGAATTCCTGCGACGTCGCCTTCCGACAGCTCGACAATCGTTGCCTTGAATCCTCTCTTTTCGCACCACTGCAGGTACATGCGAAGAAGCATGTTCGACCAATCTTGCGATTCGGTTCCTCCCTCACCAAACTGAATATCCAAATACGCATTTTGCGGATCGAGTTCATTGGAAAACATCCGTTGGAATTCAAGGGACTTGAGGTGCGTTTCGATCGCGTCCAACTCGACTGACACATCCGTCAAGACGCCAGAATCCTCCTCGTCGGCAGCCATCTCTGCAAGTTCGTCGGCTTCCTCGACGCGATGGACGATGCTATCCATGCCCTCAACTGAATCCGCTAGCACTGATCGCTCTTTGGAGAGCCTTTGTGATAGCTCCTGATCAGTCCATGTGCCAGCGTCCGCTAGTTGAAGCTCGACTTCCTGCAATCGATCTTTACTTACTTGATAGTCAAAGAGAGTCCCTAAGCACGTAAATGCGTGTACGAATGTCCTTGATCTTCTCTCTAATCGAAGTAATTTCTGCCATTGTTGTCCCAATAGTCCAATTTGCTGCCCACGAAATACTCAAAAATGGTCTTTCTGTAGTGACTTCTCCAATTTGCAGCAATTCGAGGCAAGTGTTGTTCGCCTCTCTTCTCTAGCCAACGATACTGGTATCCATGTAGTCGACCTTGAGCTCGAGGATTCCTACGGTCTATCTACCCTGCGGGGGTATTCCTCGATAGGATGACGGCCACAAGCGTTACAGATAGCAATATTTGCGTTTTGCGGAGTGCGGAATTTTAGCACCCACCACGTGTGCGATTCTCAATCACCTGAGACATTGAGCTGCCAAGTTACAAACCTGTCCCATGTCTCAAACAGTGCAATCGAACGCTGCACGACGGCAACCCAACCAATTGCAAGGAGGATCGAAGAACAGAATGCCCCTCAAGCACGGGGTTCAGGTCAAGGCGGCGAAAATGGAGACTACGGCTAGTTAGTCGGCAACTGGCTGCAGGGAGTCCACTATCAATTGCAAAGTTGTCACGCCCGCATAGTGATTGGCAGACGGCCTATAGGCGATTTCCACAACTGGTGCGTCCACCGGACGCTGATTGAAAGCTATTGCGTCCACTACTGTTGCATCCTTCTTAAGCACCAACTTGACGTGCTTCCGATTGCCAACAGGAATTTCGCTCACGACATCAAACAAACCATGAAACAACGGGCGTTCAAACTCTTGACCCCAAGGTCCCCATTTATCGATCTCTCTCACAAGATCCAATGAGAGTTCGTTCGCTTCGAGTTCTCCATCGGTGTGTACAGCGGAACCAAAGGATTCGGCCGGCGCGCGAGCAGCAACAGCCGATTCAAAGAGATTTGAGAATCGATCCAAGCTAGAGCCGTGAATTGTCAACCCCGCGGCCATCGCATGTCCGCCGAAAGACTTGATGAGGTGCGGATAGCGTGCATCAATGTCAGCTAGGACATCTCGAATATGCACATTGGGCGTGCTCCGAGCTGATCCTTTCAACATTTCCGAATTGCCATCATTCGCTACAGCGAAGACAACGGCTGGTCGTCTCAGCTTTGTCACAATCTGATTTGCTACGAGGCCGACTACGCCCTCGTGAAAGCTCGCGTCATGAATGCAAATGCCTATTCGATCGTCGGCTGCAACCCTATCCAAGTAGCGAAGAGCCATGTCGGTCATTTCGGATTGGATTTCTCTGCGTTCAACGTTGATGGAGTTAAGCTTCGAGACGCACTTTCTTGCGTCTCGCAAATCATTGGCAATCAGAGCTTGGATGCCTAGGCTGATGTCCTCGAGTCGTCCGGCAGCGTTAATTCGGGGTCCAAGTCGATAGCCTAGGTCTTCCTCATTGATGGTTGCCGAATTTACATTGCTGAATTCGCAAAGAGCTGCAATCCCCGGTCGACATCGTCCACTGCGCATTCGCTGCAAACCGTTCCTGACCAAAATCCGATTGTTCTGATCTAGAGGAACAAGATCCACGATTGTGCCAAGAGCAACAAGGTCCAAATAGGAACCCACATTGGGCTCTTCCAATCCGTTCTTTCCAAAGTGGCCGGAGACACGAAGCTGGCGTCGTAGTTCTACCATGAGGTAGAACGCCACTCCTACACCAGCGGGAGCACTTGGAAACGAACTCGTCTCTAGCTGAGGATTGACGATTACGTTGGCAACGGGCAAATTTTCTGGAGGGAGGTGATGGTCAGTAACTATGACATCGATTCCCTGCTTTCGAGCAAACGCGATTCCGTCGTTGGAGCTGATGCCGTTATCGACTGTGATAATGACGTCCGGATTCCTCTCAACCAGCGATTCGACATAGGGTTGGGTTAAGCCATATCCAAACTGAAATCGATTTGGAACGACAAACCCCACTTGCGTTGCACCGAACTCCCGGAGAAGGGAAACACACAGAGCGCTTGCCGTTGCTCCATCTGCGTCGAAATCTCCCGAAACGAAAATTCTCTCGTCGTTTTCAATGGCGTAAACCAATCGCGCCGCGGCGTTCTGTATGCCGGCCAGCCCATCCGGAGGCAACATATGCCTCAACGAGAGATCAACATCCGAAACCGACCCAACACCTCTTGCACTCAGTATCCGTGCGAGGACCGAGGAGACGTTCAGATCGCGCTGCAATTTCTCCCAGTTCTCGGGCAGTGGACGAGCCTTGAATTTACGAGGTTGCGAGCTCCTATCGCTCAATTGAGTTCAACGACGCGAATGCGCCTGATTTGACCTTGCACATAAGTTAGATTTTGCAGGTCTTGTTCAGTGGCGTTCATTACGGATTCGCTGGTTCGATCCGTAAGCACAACCACGGGGACCCAACGTGTGTCCTCAGAAAAACGGATCGCATCAGACTTTTGAATGACCGCCTCCATTGAAATCTGGTGCTTACCAAACACGTCTGCCAGTGACGCCATGACTCCAGGTTCGTCGAAGACAGGAATGTACAAGTAGTAGGCGCATTCCAACTCTTCTATAGGACTCGCACTACGAGCAACGCCGGTACCTGCCGGTAGCGATGACTTGCCTCTGGCAATCTCAATTATGTCGCTCAAAACAGCGGAAGCTGTGGGACGAGCGCCTGCACCCGGCCCCTTCAACAACAAACTACCAACTCCATTCCCAGCTATCGATATAGCGTTCTCCACGCCGTCCACAAACGCTAGAAGATTGTGCTCCGAGACCAAAGCCGGATGCACACGCATTTCGACAGAGGAATTGAAAATGCGTGCCAATGCCAAATGCTTAACACGGAAGCCCAATTCTCGCGCATACTTGAGGTCCTCTGCATCTACTCTTGTTATTCCCTCAATGTAGACATCGTCCATGTCGATTGGCTGATCAAACGCGATTGAACCCAGGATCGCTAGCTTTTGAGCAGCGTCGATGCCGTCGATGTCAAAGCTCGGATCACTCTCGGCGTAGCCGAGCTGCTGAGCTTGGTGCAATGCAGTGTCGAAAGCGGAACCATTGCGATCCATTTCCGTGAGAATGAAGTTGCAAGTTCCATTCAATACTCCATAGATGGAATCAATGTGATTGCCGGCAAGGCCATCCTTGATGGTTGCCACAATGGGTATGCCGCCAGCGACGGACGCTTCAAATCCCAACGGCACCTTCCGACTGTTAGCGCTTGCAATGTAGGAGTTGCCGAAACGAGCAAGCACCGCTTTATTGGCGGTGACTACGGGTTTACCGCTATGGAGAGCGTTGGCAATTAGGCTATTGGCTGCGTCGACGCCGCCGATCAATTCGACAACAATATCGACTTCTGGGGCGACTAGTGTTTCAAGGTTGGTGCTGAATTCGGCGCCTAGTATGTCAATCTCTGGCTTCGGCGTACGACTAGCGACACGCGAGACAGAGATTGGTTCGCCAATTTGGCGCGCGATTCGACTGGCATTCTCGCGCAAGAGCTCGAAAAGCCCTTGCGCGACAGTTCCTAATCCAGCGACTCCAAGACGCACTACGGGATCGCCGACCCAAATGCGCCCGAAGGCGTGGTGATTCTAGGAATCGATTAGGTTCCTAAGGTCCGCTGCTTGTGTGAACCCTGGTACAACCCTTCCGTTGGGAAGTACGTTGGTGGGCGTGCCGGTGATCTCGATTTTCTGTCCGAGCTCATAGTGCTTGTCAACGTTTTCAGCGCATTCGGTGTTTACCGAGTACTCCTCTTCGTTGACGGCAGTGCCATTCTTAACGCGAGCCAAGACGTCGTGTCGGTCTTCGGCGCACCACGCGGAAACCAGCCTGTTGTAGGCTCGCGAGTTAATTCCTGCTCGTGGATAGCCGAGGTAGCGAATCTCGATGTTCTGTGCGTGATACTCAGGCATGTGTTCGTGCAACAATCGGCAATAGCCGCAATCGACGTCAGTGAACACATACACTACAGCAGGATCCTCGCCTTCGTCCGGCGCGTAGTTGATTGTGCTCACATCCGGCAGCGACGTGAACATTGCCAATAGTGCTCTGCTCTTTTGTACCTGCGTCAAGTTGACAAATCGTTGCTCTGTCCATCCGTACAGATCTCCAACAAATGCATACTCGCCGTCGGTCTTCGTATAGGCAATGCGGCCATTGTCCATTTCCACCATTTGAAAATCGGACAGCGGCGCTTCCGAGATTTCCTTGGTGGTGGTCCCCAAGACTTTCGAGATTTCCTTGATGGCATTCTTGCCACTTTCGGACCCTGCCTCGCTCCCTTCAACTTGCTGGGCTGAGGAACCTATGGCTAGCGCCATGGCCACTACGGCGACGGGCAAGGAAACAATCGATAGGCCCCTGAATTTCTTTCGAAATGATTGCATTAGACATTCAACCTCGCGGGTGATGATGAGCATGTAGCTCCTTTAACCTTTCAGTTGCGACATGCGTATAAATCTGTGTAGTCGATAGATTCGCATGCCCAAGCATTAATTGTACAGTACGAAGGTCTGCTCCATGATTCAAAAGATGCGTTGCAAAAGCATGTCGAAGAGTGTGTGGCGACAGTGGTTTTGTTATGCCCGCCCGAGCGGCGTAGCGCTTAATTGCGTGCCAAAACGTTTGTCGACACATTCGTTGCCCTCGATTGCTTGGAAACAGAGCATTGCACCGATGGCCGTTCAACAATTGGGATCGAGCTCCATGGATATATCTCTCAAGCCAGCTGGATGCATATTCACCTAGGGGCACAATCCGTTCCTTTGACCCCTTTCCCATAACGCGGACAACGTTCTGCCTTAAATTCACAGAAAGTATGGTCAAGGCAACTATTTCGCTCACTCGCAATCCCGTGGCATACAGCACCTCCAGCATTACCCGGTCGCGATACTCCACTGCGTTCTTGTTAATGTCCGGCGCATGAAGTAAGTCCTCGACGTCCTTTTCAGTTAGAACATCTGGAATGGGACGACCCAATTTTGGGTTTTGAATCTTTGCACAAGGATCGTGATCAATGGCTCCACGTTCAATGGCATGCTTAAAGAAGCCCCGAAATGTGGACAGAATGCGGGCGGAGGATCGAGCAGAAAATCCTTGCTCTTGCTTGTAAGCCAAAAAGTCGAGAATGTTGGATTCGCGACTCGACAACAAGCCGCAATCCGACCATTGCTCGAATTGAGTCAGGTCTCGTTGGTACGCTTCGCAGGTGGCTTCAGATAGTCCCTTCTCAAGCCAGACGCTATTGATATACCTGCGAATCTCTTGGGGTGGCTCGCCAATCCGTTGTTGTTCCATGTCGGCCTCCATGCCGTTGTGTTGACATCCTGTCTACATAGCGCGAACTCAGATCAGTTGCTACGCGCAAAAACGTTCGATTGCAATCCGACTCGTCAGACCTTCTCCTTGATCCGAGCCGACCTTCCAGAACGTTCTCGCAAATAATACAACTTTGCCTTGCGTACGTCACCCCGCCGAACGACTCGTATCGAATCGATCAATGGACTATGGGTTTGAAAGGATCTTTCCACTCCAACGCCATGGGAGATCTTGCGTACCGTAAACGACGAATTCAACCCCCGATTGCGCTTGCCAATGACGACGCCTTCAAAGGCCTGCAATCTATCACGGGAGCCTTCCCGTACGACTACCCGAACAGACACGGTATCGCCAGTATGAAAATCCGGTATGGAATCTCGAATTTGCTCGTTTTCGAGTTGCTCGATTATCTTGTTATTTCTCAAAGTTCCTCTCCTATACCGTACGTTAGTCTGACATCTGATCAGATTCGTGAAGGGCTCTGACCACAGCCTGCTCAGAATCGTTCCACCTGCGGCCTAGCAATAGGTCAGGTCGACGTTCCCAGGTACGCTTGATGGCTTCGCTATGACGCCATGTCTCTATTGCCTTGTGATCGCCACTGAGCAGCACGTCCGGCACGCTGCTTCCCTCGAAACACCGAGGTCGCGTGAACTGGGGATAATCCAGCAGCCCGTCGGTGTAGGATTCCGTACCGACCGATTCCGGATTGCTTAATGTACCAGAAATCAAGCGACCGACAGCATCAATAACTACCAGAGCCGGAAGTTCGCCTCCGCTGAGAACGTAGTCGCCAATTGAGATTTCCTTGTCCACGTAGCGGCTAACAAACCGTTCATCTACTCCTTCATAGCGTCCCGCAATCAACAACAACGAGTCAAGCTGAGACAGCTTTCGAGCCATGGACTGGTCAAAAGTTTCGCCTTGAGGCGACAACATAACCGTCGTTGTGGATTTGTTTGACACCAATGTCCATGCGTGCTTGACGCAATCCGCTAGTGGTTCAGCCATCATTACCATCCCCGGACCACCACCAAAAGGCCTATCGTCAATTGTCTTGGCCGAATCCTGAGCAAAGTCTCTAGGATTTACCAACTCTAGATGTATTGAGCCGTTCCGAATGGCACGTCCGACCACACCTTCGTTCAGTGCGGCCTGAACTAGCTCGGGAAATATTGTGACCACACCAATCCACATGCCGTCCAATCACCAATCAACTTCCCAAGAAACGCGTATTTCCGATCCGGCCTTGACTTGCTTGATTACATCCTCCACAAACGGAATCATTAGCTCTCGATCATCACCGCGTACTTGCAATACAGAATGCGCACCGTTCTCGTACACGTCAATGACTTCCCCTAGGCACTCGTCTGACTCATTCACAATTGAACAACCAACCAAGTCCACCCAGTAATACTCCGTAACCGAGAGGTCGGGAAGAGAGCTCTTTGGCACTCCGATATACCGACCTGTGAGTTCGCGTGCCAACTCCCTTGAACCACAGTCTTTCATGCGTGCAACAAATCCGTCCCCGTGTTCGCGAATTTCGAGGCTCTCCACAATCTCCCAACGAAGTGTGGTTTCCCATTCGCTTCCTAATGCCCACGGCCGATATTGCAACAAATTGCTTGGTGGCTCGGTGTACGATGTGATATGCGACCATCCCTTCAATCCGAATGGTTTGGAAATCCGCCCAACAACTATGAACTCTTGGTGAGGAAGTTCAGGCACACCACTACCACGCAATAGATATTCCAGGTCGACAAAGTAGTAACTGTGTGATCAGAGAAAGCAGTAGGCTACTTGCCCAACAGTCTACTTCTCGGCGTCCTTGTCGTTAGATTCCTCGTCTGTGTCTTCTTCGACGTTGTCAGTAGTTGTGGAATCGGACTCCGATTCTTGTTCTTCTACATTGGTGGACGCGGCACTTGTGTCTTCGGTCTCGTCTTCACTCGAATCCTGGTCGCTCTCTGCAGTAGCAGCCTCTTCCTCATCTTGCGAGGCCGAGGCCGATGCTGCAGCTACTTCTTCCTCTCCCGAATCCTCTGCATTGGCTTCGGACTCAGGCTCTTCCTCGTCCGAGGAAGTTTCAGTGTCGACCTCGTCTGCAGATTCCTCAGAACTAGCTTCGGATACTGTTTCTTCCTCTTCAGTCGAAGCGGCTTCCGTCTCCTCGGCTTCCGTCTCTTCGGCTTCCGTCTCTTCGGCAACTGCGTCAGCTGCAGTCTCTTCCGAGTCTGTCAGCTCCGTTTCCGCTTGCTCGTCGTGATCCTCGACAGCGACTGGTTCGTCGACTCTAGATTGTTCAATGCGCGCCGCCGTGATGAGGCTGCGCACCTTCGGACTCGGTTTCGCACCGTTGTCAATCCAATAGTCGACGCGTTCCAAGTTCACCCATGTCCGCACGGCCTCGCCCCGAGCAATTGGGTTGTAGTAGCCAACGCGCTCTATGAAGCGACCATCCCTAGGGTTGCGTTTGTCCGTAACGGAAAGGTGATAGAAGGGTTTCTTCTTTGTGCCGGCGCGAGCCAAGCGTATTACGACCATGGCGAACTAGGGGGTCAGATGCGAGGGCGCGCATTTTAATGGAATTGCCGCCATTTGTTAAGAAACCGACATGTGCCTACATTTGATTGGCACGTCAATGATTCACAAGTGCACGACGTGCCACAACAAACCCATATTCAATTCGAGTGGGCTTGCCAATTCTGCTAGACAGATCGCGTTGCGTAGTAGAAGCATTCACCTTGGACGACGCACGCTGGACCCCGGCGACCCCATAGCGTCTATACCCTCTAGACGCCTCATCATTTTGCCTCCCTTGCGACCAACTCTCTTCATTTGCTTCTCGAGTTGGCGATATTTGCGCAAGAGAATGTTCACGTCATGAATTTGGGTCCCACTTCCGACGGCAATACGGCGTTTTCTTGAACCGTCGAGAATTGCGGGATATCTTCGCTCGCGAAGGGTCATGGAGTCTATGATCACGCATTGCTTGCGGATCTGATCGTCGTCGACGTTCTTTATCCGTGCTTGTGATGGATCGATATTTGGCAACATGTCCTTGACACTGTCCATGCCACCCATGTCACTGAATTGCTGCAATTGCTCGCGCATGTCTTCAAGATTGAACTTGCTTCCGCTGAACACCTTCTTGGTAAGCCGTTCAGCTTTCTTCTTGTCTACTTTGCGCTCAGCCTCTTCCAAGTAGGAGAGGACATCGCCCATTCCTAGTATTCGGGAGGCTATGCGATCCGGATGGAACGGTTCCAACCCATCTAGGTCTTCACCTACTCCCAGAAACTTGATTGGCTTGCCTGTTATCGACCTTACAGAAAGGGCAGCACCGCCCCGTGCGTCGCCATCTGCTTTCGCCAGTACAACGCCGGTTAGAGGCAAGGCTTGGCCGAATGCTCGCGCCGTGTTGGCCGCGTCTTGCCCAGTCATGGCGTCAACAACGAACAGTGTTTCTCTTGGATTGAGCACAGAGTGAATTCGCTGAATTTCCTGCATCATCGTCTCGTCGATCGCCAGTCGGCCTGCAGTGTCAACAAGCAGGACGTCATCAAAGTTCTTGCGACCATCCCGCAACGCGCGTTTGACAATGGACTCTGGTTTTTCCGAGTCTTTGCTTTGAATGAAGCGCACATTGGCTTGCTCTGCAAGGCTACGGAGCTGCTCAATGGCGGCTGACCGATAGGTATCTGCTGAAACTACCGCGACCTTCTTTGATTCCCGTTCCTTGAGCCACTTGGCGAGCTTGACGACGGTGGTGGTCTTGCCCACTCCCTGAAGTCCTGCCAGCAGTACCACATTGGGACGATTCCCCCCGTCCAAGTCGAGCTTGTCGTTGGATTTCCCCATCAAATCGACGAGTGAATCGTGTACTATTCCGACAAAGGCATCTCCGGGTTGAACACGACGCGATACTGTTTGTCCAATCGCTTGTTTCTGAACATCCTGAACAAATTCCGATACTACGGTGAACGCAACATCTGCATCGAGAAGCGCATTGCGCACTTCCCGCATGGCTTCCTGAATATTGGCTTCCGTCAGTCTCCGGCTCCGCAATGGAGCGAGAACACCAGAGATTTTTTCGCTTAAGTTGTCAAACATCTCAGATCAATTCATGACTCGTGGGAAACGTTGGTCGATGAACACCGACTCGCTGGCAAGTATAGGACATGAGATTCCTTTTAGGTTCGGCTTTCCAACCCATAGCAATCATTGAGAAGCTAATGCAATGACGCTGGCAGCAATTGCGGCAATTTTCTATGTAATTGCGGCACTCTTGGCCTTTAGGAATCGAGAGATCGACGATGGAATGGTGCTGCGAATTGCACCAGTCGCAGCGCTGATTGGGTGCGTGTGTCATGTTGTCTACGCAATACAGATATTCTGGATCGGCAATGGGGTTGACTTGGCCATAGTTCCCTTTGCAATGCTAGTTTCAGTTTCGGCAGCTTTAATAACAGTCGCCGAGCACCTCTACAAACCGGCAAGGGCTACGGGGATCGCCGTTGTTGTTTATCCGCTGATTGCTTTGCTATTGCTCGTCGCAGGTGTATTCCATCGCGGATCACTGCATCCCTCCGAGTTGAGCCCGGGACTCACCTTGCACGTGGTTGTGAGCGTGGCCTCGTATTCGATCCTAGCCTACGCGGCTTGCCAAGCGGCCCTGCTAATCTGGCTCGACACGGCGATACGCAGGCACAATTTCAATGCCTTCCTTCGGATTTTCCCTCCGCTCGAGTCCGCGGAGGGAACCTTGTTCAATGCTTTGTGGACTGGATTGGCATTGTTGACCATTGCGAATGCCACGGGCTTTATATTCTTTTGGGGAGATCTTTTCACCCATCCCAGCCACCTGCATGTCGTGGTGACCTTCGCTGCTTGGTTGATTTATGCGCTTCTCATGATGGGGCACATGCTTCGTGGATGGCGTGGCAAACTCACGACGAAACTCTCGCTGTCGGCATTCGCCGTGCTACTGTTTGGATACTTTGGTACCAAGCTCATAACCGATAGTCTGCTGACCTAAAAGACACGCGATTAGCAAACACCATGCTCACATTACTGCTAGCAGCCACTGTTGTTTTGATTTTCATAAGCGCTTACTTTTCGAGCTCGGAAACAGCCATGATGAAGCTGAATCATTACCGCTTGAAACACATGGTCTCCGAAGGGAATAGAGGTGCCAAAAAGGCGGACAAATTGCTTCAGCGCCAAGACAGATTGTTGGGTGTAATCCTTATAGGGAACAATCTGGTTAACAATTTCGCAGCGATCATAAGCGCAATTATCTGCATACAGCTGTTTGGCGATACCGCTGGTCCTGTAGTCGGTGCAATTGGGATCACGCTAATAATGCTGGTTTTCGCAGAGATGGCACCCAAGACAATTGCTGCTGAACGACCTGAATTGATTGCGTTTCCTTCAAGTTATGTATTGACTCCCCTAGAAAAACTGCTGTCGCCCGTAGTGTCCCTCCTCAAATTCTGTGCCAGCATTCTCATCAATCCTTTTGTGAAGCACACTAAAGCGAAGTCCTCGTCGCTCTCCCTCGATGAACTCCGAACAGTGGTCGGATCGGAAATCGATATCGGCAACCGACCACAGGAGATGCTGCTTGGCATTCTCAACTTGGGCAAAGCTAAAGTCGCTGACATCATGATTCGACGTTCAGAAGTGGAAGGAATAGATCTAGCGCTACCTCATGGCGAGATCATTGATGACTTGCTTCACGCCACTCACACGAAATTGCCAGTGTACGAAGGCGACATCGAAAATGTAGTAGGAGTTTTGCATCTGAAGCGGTCGGGAGTTGTGCTGCATCCCGATGACTTTGACATTGAAAAGTTGAGAGACCAATTGGAAGAGCCCTACTTTGTTCCTGAAGGAACAAGACTGTCCACCCAGCTCATTAATTTTCAATCCAAGAAGAAGAGGTTTGCCTTTGTAGTAGATGAATACGGCGCAATAGAAGGAATTGTCACGCTCGAGGACATCTTGGAAGAGATCGTCGGGGAATTCACCACGGATTCAGCCGCAGGACTGATCGAAATCTATCCGCAGGACGACGAATCGTACGTCATCAATGGGTATGTTCTGCTGCGCGACATCAACACAAGCCTAGGCTGGGATCTACCCACTGACGGACCCAGAACACTGAACGGACTGATGTTGGAACATCTAGAAGACATTCCCGATGCCAATGTTGGATTGAAAATTGGTAACTACGTCTGTGAGACAGTGAAGGTTGGAGAAACCGCACTACCAAGCATTCGTGTTCTAAAAATTGAGTCGCCGCCCGACGATGTCATCGATCAAGAGGATTCTACTGAGAAAGATAGGATGGATACTTCCTAGAAACAATCCTATTGTTCCACTAAACGCCATCTGCGGTTCAGAGCAGCCATAACCGCAACCAGCGAAGCCCTTTCCGAATCCTCACTGACTCCAATGCCATAGACAGGTTGGTTCTCGAATTCAATTGCCACTAGCCCTACCGGCTCTTTCCCATCCGGCTGATTTCCGGAAGAACCGACATCGAGCACTTGAAACTCGAGCAATTTCAATGGCTCATTCAGGGTTTCAACCAGTCCATTGACAAATGCGTCGATGAGACGCACACCACTACCCGTAATGGCCATGCGATTCGCAGCAACAAGAATGCTCGCATTTATTGCGATCGCGTCGTCGCCCTCTCTTGATTGTGAAAACGATTCCAATTTGTATGGCCCATCGATGAACTGATACTCAGCCACAAGGCAATCGAACATTTGTTGTGGCGAGACTTCGCGTTGGGTCTCTTCGGTTAGCTTCTGCACTGCTCCAGAAAACTCAATCAACATGTCTCTCGGCAGGAAGATTCCGTAGCGTTCTTCGAGCACGAACCCAACGCCTCCCTTGCCAGACTGACTATTGACCCTGACTGATTCCTTGTAGGACGAACCGACATCGCCAGGATCGATTGGCAGATAGGGCACTTCCCACCGAACGTCATCGACATGCGCCATGCCCTTGCGGATTGCATCCTGATGAGAGCCGGAGAAAGCCGTAAATACTAAATCGCCCGCGTAGGGGTGACGTGGATGCACAGGCAGTTTGTTGATGGCTTCAACTGTCTCCCTGATTCGTGGCATGTCGCGCAGATCCAGTTCCGGATCGACGCCCTGCGAGAACAAATTCATGGCAACCGTAACCAAGTCGCAGTTGCCAGTACGCTCTCCGTTTCCAAACAGGGTTCCCTCCACGCGTTCGGCCCCCGCCATGAGTGCCAATTCAGTTGCAGCGATGCCTGTACCTCGGTCGTTGTGCGTATGAAGGCTAATGATCGAAGAGTCTCGGTGTTCAAAATTCTCGCAAAAGTATTCGATCTGGTCCGCGTAGACGTTGGGAGTCGCCAACTCGACTGTAGACGGCAGATTGATTATGACCTTACGTTCGGGCGTCGCACCCCAAGTTGTGCAAACTGCAGAACTGATTTCGAGAGCAAAATCGAGCTCGGTTCCGGTGAAACTCTCAGGCGAGTACTCGAACTCAACCTGAGTGCCCGACAAGTGTCTTGTCATATCCCGTACCAACTGGGTGCCCGACACTGCCAAGTCGACAATTTGATTTTGTGACATTTCGAAAACAACCCGTCGCTGCAACGACGAAGTTGAGTTGTAGAGGTGAAAAATTGCTCTTGACGTTCCTTCGAGGGCTTCAACGGTTCGCTCTATCAGCTCGCTCCGGGCCTGGCACAAGACTTGAACGGTGACCTCTTTCGGCACCAGTCCGTCTTCAATGATTTTTCGGATGAAATCAAAATCGGGTTGTGATGCCGCGGGAAAGCCTACTTCTATTTCAAGAAAGCCAACTTCCAATAGGAGTTCGTACATTCGCAGCTTCTCATCGACGCTCATTGGTTCGATGAGTGCTTGGTTGCCATCGCGAAGATCCACGCTACACCATCGAGGTGCCTTCGACAGTCTTCGAGAGGGCCACTGGCGTCTAGGTAAATCGACCGGCGCAAAAGCCGAGTATTTATTGAATGGCATCTTGCCGGATTTGCCGCCGGAGGCAGAGTAGGGCTTCATGGCTACATCATTGCTCTAGAGAGGGTGATTGGGGTATTAGCAGTGTGGGTGAGAATGTAGAAGAAGTGTGCCGGCTAGACCGGCAATAGCAGGCGGAGGCTGTGTGCAATGTTGAATTTGTGCATTGCGAACAAATGAGGTATTTGTGTCTTGAACGTTCATTGTAATGTTGGACAGTTCAACTGCCAATATGATCGTGGGCCAATAAGTGGCCGATTAGTTGAAAAAACGTAACGATAAAGTAATTCTGACTAGAAATGCTGCTGAGCGTGTTCCTTCGATCGGAAGGGGCACTCAGTTCAGTTCTGAACAATCTCTCCATCTATTCAGACTTCAATCCAAACTTGAATCGAGAGCAAGTCTGTACTCTAATGCTAGGTGGAAGAGCATCGTCTCCGGTGAGGCGCGCGGCCTTCAAAGCCGTTGAGACGCTTAACCTGCGTCTGGTGGGTTCGACTCCTACCTCTTCCGCCACCGCTTCATACTTGGGCGATTGCAATGCCCAAGATGGCGAAAGTCAATATGCCTGCCAAGACCTGGCCCGTTCTTCCGATTCTGCGAAGGTCAAAACTTGAAACTACCACGCCAGCTAGCAATCCGCAGATCAACCCCGTGAAGTGAGCCACCACATCAGTGCGTTCAGTGCCAATCCCCATGAACGCGAATACGCCTATGGCTCCAGCGATGGGAATTGCGTTGTACTTCCACCCTCTTCCCGGCAGGAACCTTCTTCGAAAGAACATTCCGCCAATTAGCCCAACCGCGGCGAACATTGAAGTCGAGGCTCCAATGGAGACAAACATGTCATTTTGGACCTGGGCGTTGAGGTAATTTCCAAATGCTCCGCACAGAACGATAAGCAACCAAGCGACACCGCTTCCGTAGTATCTTCCAGCCAGAATGCCAAATAGCAAGCCGAAAGCGGAATTTCCAATTATGTGAGCGACATCCGCATGGAGTAGCAACGCGGTAATAGTTCTCCACCACTCTCCTTGTTCTCGCACTGCCAACGCCCACATTGCGCCGTCCTGAGACAGGCGGGTGGCAAGTCCAAGGTACTCCAACAATGAGATCGCCCAAATAATTCCAAGATAGGCAATGCACCCTACGATTCCGCTATCGATTTTCGGTGAAGGATCGCGTTGTCTACCGGCATTTCGGTTCTCTTGACGATAGAGCGCCAGTTGCTGCCGTGCAGCAGTAGCCATCTCTGAACGTGTAAGCAGCAGCCAACCGTCGGAATTCCGCTCAAGCCGGGTCTCAATGCCTATCGAGGTTAGCACCAGCTCACATTCGATGATCGCCCTGTGGCTTCGCGAGGAACTAACGAGAGTCCATTCCGTCGGTTCGTTGTTCATGCGTCTAGTATTGCACAGCTGCCCATATCCTCTTGCAGATTCGCCGCTAGGACCCAACCCTGGCCAGTCAAGAAATGAGAACCTGCACCGGGCGGTGTGTCCTTCGAGAATCGTGACAAAATTTCGAAACCTTACAATTTCACCCGAATTCTTTTGAATCGAACGGAAATCGTTCGATTGGGAGGTTTGCGTGGGAGACGAAATCAGCGTTCGTCATTTCGAAGCCGTTGACTACAGCCGGTTCCGCCGCTTATTGGAGGAGGAAACCGACCACGTTACAAGACTATTTGAAAACAATGGGTTCAGCACCCGTGGCGACATCGTGGGCTTCGAGCTGGAAGCCTGCATTGTGGACGAGACTGGTCATCCAAAAGGCATCAACAAGGACATTCTCGAAACCATAGACAACCCGCTGGTTGTTCCTGAGCTGTCGGAGTTCAATGTCGAACTCAATGGCAGCCCTTGCTCGCTGACTGGCAGAGTATTCTCCCGCTTGCACGATGAGTTAAATACCACCTGGACCGCGTGCCAATCAACAGCACAGGCCAATAACAGCAAGCTCGTGCAGGTTGGCATTCTTCCGACAATGCGACGGGACCTGCTCAATTCCACACACATGACTGACATGGTTCGGTACAAGGCTCTCAATGATCGGATCATTGGCATGCGCGACGGCGCGGATATCAAGCTTGAAATAGAGGGGCGCGAGAAGCTAAAGCTAACGCACGAGGACGTCATGCTGGAGGCAGCTACGACAAGCTTTCAAATCCATCTACAGTGCAAGCCTCACCGAGCGGTTGGAGATTTCAATGCCGCGATCGCGCTATCAGCGCCGATGGTAGCCCTCAGCGCAAACTCGCCCTACCTGTTTGGCCGCGATCTGTGGGCCGAAACGCGCATTCCACTGTTCGAACAGGCGATTGACATCGGCGAGCGGCATTTGCAGCGCGTCATTTTCGGCTCAAACTATGCTCAAGACTCTCTGTGTGAAATTTTTGCCGAGAATAGGCTGAGCCACTCCATTCTTCTGCCGTTCGTACAACCCGAACCGATCAACAAGTACGCTCACCTGCGCTTTCAAAACGGAACGATTTGGCGCTGGAATCGACCCCTAATTGGATTTGACTACGACGGACAACCCCATTTGCGGATTGAGCACCGTGTTGTGCCAGCGGGACCTTCCATTGTTGATTGCGTAGCAAACTGCGCGGCGTTTGTTGGGTTTGTTAGAGCTCTATCTCGTCTTCCTTTCCCGATTGAATCCAAGATTCCGTTTGAGTCCGCGCGCGAAAACTTTTACGCCGCCGCAAAACTTGGGTTGGATGCATCCATCGTATGGACCGATGGCAAGAAGGTGCCAGTGAAGGAACTGATCTTGGACGATTTGCTGCCGCGAGCGCACGAAGCACTAGTCGCCGAGGAGGTTCCAGACGAAGAGATCGAGAGGTTCTTGGGAATTATTCGTGATCGCGTGAGTACTGGTCAGAACGGCGCGACTTGGCAACGCAAATGGGTGGATGCTCACGGTCCCGATCTGGCGTTGCTCACTCGCGCATACGGAGAACGACAGGAATCCAATGAACCTGTTCACACTTGGGACACAAAGTGAAGTTGCGGAAGGAGACATCGCTCGATCCAGCAATCCTGGATTTCCACGCGTCCGATCTGTCGAGCGTTTTCGAAGGGCCGACACTGTTCGACCTCAGGACTCCGAATGTGCCTCCCATCTTTGTATCGGTGCTGCTCCACGGCAACGAGATATCCGGTTGGGACGCTGTTCGATCACTGCTCAAGGAGCAACTCCAAGTTGGCGAGTACCCATCAATGTACATCTTGATAGGCAACGTTCAAGCCGCCAACCAAAACGTTCGGGCACTTGACGAACAGCCCGACTTCAATCGTATCTGGCAGGGCAACCACCCCACGGAGTCCGAGTGGACGCAAGATGCAATCACGGAGGTTGCGTCTGGTGAGCCATGGTTTGCTCTCGACATACACAACAACACCTGCCCAAATCCCCATCACTCGGTGATAACCGATATGGATGCAGCCACTCTATCTGTGGCTCGAGAATTTAGTGACATTGCCATCTTCGCTGCACAACCCCCTGGAGTCTTGTCACGCCGATGCTCCCAGTTTTGCACGGCAATTACCATTGAAGTTGGCACGCCATGGGACTTGGAGAGTGCGGCACGCGCCAAGGCGTTCCTATCTTCGTTGATCAATAGGGGCAGCTTGCCATCCACGAGCCCAAGCGACTTGCGTATCTATCGCAACAACATCAGGGTGGTGATTGAAAAGGCGTATGAAAAGAAGGATTGGCAAGTTCCAAACTTCACACCGGCTCTAAATCAATGGAACTTTAAGACCTTGGAGAAAGGCACATCCATTGCGCAACTGAAGCCGGGCGGTGGTAGGCTCGTCGCTCACGACGACCATATGGACGACGTTACGAACGAGTTTCTGGAATATAAAGGCAACGAAGTATTACTCGCCCGCGACGTAATCATGTCGATGTATACCGAGGACCCGCGAATTGCACTACAGGACTGCGTGTGCTATTTTCTCGAACCGTGGGACTTCGGCGATCAGGAGCTAGCTGCTTCCTAGACGCATGAAATCCTCGGCTATGCAGCGTTGCGAACCAGCCTTAAACCTCGGTCGGCGCATGAGACGCCAATTTGACAAGCTTCGGCGAAGCCAGCGTTTCTTAGATCGCTAATGCACTGATCCACACGAGCGAGCGGAATTGCGGCGACCAACCCTCCGCAAGTCTGTGGATCCACTAGCGGAACAAGCTCCTCATCGGAAAAGTCGTCTCCGTTTTCGAAGTCTTTGAGTGCTTGCGCATTGTTTTCGTGCAGTGAGCTCCGAACATTGTTTTGCACTGCGTCCCGCACCCCGGGCAGTGTGGAAATTCGATCAACAAAGAGCTCCATCCCCACGTTTGAATGTTTGGCGAGAACCGACAAGTGCCCTAACAATCCAAAACCTGTAACGTCGGTCATAGCGCTCGGACTATTGGCAAGAATTGTGTCGGCTGCTTCAGCATTGGATTGGTCCATGACAGCCACGGCGGAAACCAATTCCCTAGCCAATGTGGTCCCACGCATCACTCCCGCGAGCAGCAGACCTGTGCCCAATGGCTTGGTAAGAACCAAAGCGTGGTCGGGTTCCATTGACGAGTTGCGAACAGGATCGGACGGAGCCGTGCCCGTGACTGCGAATCCCAGAGATAGCTCACTTCCTTCAGCCGAATGACCACCGACAAGCTTGACGTTAGCTTCGCGAAACACCGCCACGGCACCCGACATGGACTGGAACAACTCTTCCTGCATCAGAGTCTGGGACATCAACGGGACCGTTACCACCGCAAGCGCTATTCTCGGCTTGGATCCCATTGCGTAGAGATCATTTAGCGCGTGATTTGCGGCAATCCTCCCGAACTGATAGGGATCCGTGATCATGGCACGGAAGCTGTCGCACGTTGTAACTAGACGCGACGAATTCCAATCAATTACTGCAGCATCGTCACCAATTCCGTCAACAAATTCCCTATCCGGTCCCACGCTCAGGCGTCGCAAGACCTGTTCGAGCAAGTCAGCTCCCAATTTGGATCCACATCCTCCGCATCGAAGCTGGCTCGGCTGTTCCTCAGCAAACCTCGCGGGAAGCCTGCGCGTTCGACCCAATCTCATAATGGGAACATCGGAAAAACGCGTCATGAATTTCCGATCGATCCAATCTTTCCATATAGCGATAGGTTTGGATTTGAGGCTGAATGGACCTTTGGAAGCAACGGCACGATCACGTGGCAGCCGCAGAATCGCCATAGCAAGCCGTTGCGCCCGAAAGTTGCGCAATCGCGTGCCTCTTAAGGCTGCACGAGTATTTCGTGCCAAAAGTGGACCTTCGCGGACTGCATAAACCCCGGACTTCGGTCGCTCCTGACCATCCAAGCAAACTATGTCCCCCGCCGCAAATACATTGGGGTGCGAGACACTTTGCAGTTGCTTGTTGACGCGCAGAAATCCGCCGTCGTCAACAGCAAATCCTGATTCGCGGATCCAATCCGGTGCTTCCACGCCAGCAACCCACAGAACGCAGTCCGAGGCAAGACTTCGTCCGTCCTGCGCTAGCACCGCGTCGCTGGTAGCATCCACGACATTGAAGTCGCAGGAAACGGTGATGTTGTTCTTGCGTAGCTCTCGATTAACTGTCCGGCGCAGGAATGGATTGTGTTCCTTTAGAAGGTAGTCGTTGGCCGAGACTAAATGAATGTCAAACGCATTCCCGTAGCATTCCCTTACCGCGAGAGCAACTTCTACACTGCCGGGACCTCCACCAACGACGGTAAGTCGGCATCCCGTACCCGACCCGTGTTCTTTTGCGACTCGCTCCCACGCGGGGATGAATCGTCCAATTGGCTTTACCGGGATTACCAACTCGTGGTTTTGGAATTTCTTTCCGGGAGCGCCCCCCGTATTCAACGCGAGTACATCAAATCGAAGGTCTGGTCTCGAGCGAAATCTCAGTGTCTGCTCATCCAAGTCTACGCAAGTAACTTCGTCCGGAATAAACCGTGCGTTGGCAAACGACGAAAGTTTCAATACATCTATGTGGATCTCGTCCCAGCTGTATTTGCCGGCCAAGTAGCCGGGGAGCATTCCAGAATAAGGAGTGTGAGGCTCCCGGGCCACCACGGTAACGCGAACGCCAGGTTCGGGTTTCATTCCGTAGCGGCGCAACACTTCGACGTTTGAGTGCCCTCCGCCAAGAATCACTAAGTCTCGGACATAGGGAACTTCGGGAACCATCAAAACGTTGTCCGGTGTCGGACAATCCTACGTATGTGACCTAATGGTTATAGTGCGCCGTTTCAATAGCGATCAAGACACCAATCTTGGTTTCGGAGAGCCCCACAAACCGGGGAGTGTCGCCTCATCGGTTCTCTGGGTCCATGGCCGCGACAAATTCATCGAGCTCGAGGCCGCCACTCTCGTTCTCGTCCAGAGAACTGAAATTCTCGCGAATAAAAGTAGCCCAACGTCCAGGAATCTCTTCTTGAACGAGTTTGCCATCGATGTCCCGATCCAAGAAACCGAATGACTGAGAAAGCCTCATTCGCTGGCCTTCGTCTACCTGATCCTCAATTGTCTCGCCGTCCCAGGTGTAAACGAAACTTCCGTAGAGCATTTCGTTCCACGACTGCTGTCCCCAACGAACGGCGCGATTCGGGTCGGGATTCCCTGGGTTCTGCTTGGAATTGTCATAAGTCGTTTGGTGATGCAGGCGAGCACCCGCAGGCACTGCTACGGGCTCTGCGAATTCATAGCTTGTTTGCCAATTGAAGTCGTAGTTGGGAACAGACAGAAGCAATTCCTTTCTCCCATCTGGAAACTCGAGTGTGTAGCTTGAATTCTTGCCTCGATAATGTGAATGTGGCAGTAGCGAATAGAGAGTGGCGTCTCGTGGAAACGTCAAGTACGATCGCACTACGTGGTTCTTCGTGTTCGATGGAATCTCAAAAATGGTGTTCAACACCACTCCAGAACGTTTGATCGTCTCAGGTGGCTCATCGAAGAAGTACAAACCCACACGCGTTACATCAGTGACCGCTTTCCCGATTGGCGTGTAGTGCATTTGTGCTCGGAACTTTGTGCCAGCGCGAACAAGAATGCCCGCATTTTCTGGTCCACTGACTCCACTCGCTTCCGTTCCAGGCGCGTAGCCACCCATGAATTGGCTGAATAGCGCCCCGCGGGCTGGGCCGGCATTTGCGTTTACCGTACCCATAAGAACATGGTGCAATACGCGCGAATCGCCGGGCACAACAGTCAGTGCCCGTAACCAGGCATCCTCTTCCATGTTGTTGTCCACGGTGAAGTATTGGTATTCGACCACGCCTGTTGCGGGCACTTCGTAGGCTGGGAACTCGATGACGTAGTCCGGTGGTCCCAACGGGAATTCTTCAGCAGGTTGCGAACGATCCAACAAAGGATCTGGACCCGAACCGCGTGGCGCGCCTGCCTCGATCCATCGCACGATGAGCTGACGTTCCTCTGGCGTGATGTTGCGGTCATTCTTCCACTGCCCTACATGTGGATCCGCGTGCCATGGAGGCATTCGCTGCTCGCGCAGCACTTGGCGCATCATGGGAGCAAATCCGCGCACCATCTCGTAGTTCTCCATAGCCCAGGGCCCAATGCCACCCTTGACATGGCACCCACCACAGTTTTCCAGAAGCAGGGGAGCTATCTGCTTTGAATAGGAGATTTCCGTCGTGTCGTTTGTCCGATCTGGGAAGTTGATCAGGCAGCCCTTGGTGGCTACTTCTCGGTACTCGACTGTCTCTCCAGCTAGCATGGCGTCCAAAACGTCAGCCACGTAGTGCTCGCTAGCTTCAGCTTTTTGCCGTTCGTACTCGAGTCGATCGTTGATGGGACCCCTATACTTCAAAGTCCAGTTCGAGGGGTCAATGACAAGAATTTCCGCGGTTCGAGTCAACCCAAGTCCCATTCCAACGATCTGGGACTCGTCATTGAGTATGGGGAAGTCGATTTCCCATTCCTTCGCTTCCTCTTGGATAGTTGTTCGATTGTCGTGGCTGACTGGGTTGAGTAGCAGAAAGTGGACATTACTCTTGGAGAACCGATCCCTAAGTTCGCGAAAATCTGGCAGAGCATTTCGCACGATCGGGCAGCCATTTCCATGGATCATGATTACTACGGCGTCGGAGTCCGACAAGTAGTACAACTTGTGCGCATCTCCCCGGTGATCAAGCAAGGTGAAGTTCTCTACCCCTGCGAACGTCAAACTAGAAGCGGAAAAAAGCACTAGCGAGAGTGCCAATTGAAGCATCTTCGACACCACGGTTCCTGCGCCATGATTTGGGTTCGTATGATAGCAATTGCGACGGCGCAACAAGCGAATTAAAAGCGGCGTACCAACCTTTGCGACCTAACCACTGATGCTGTTGGAACGAGCTCTTTGACATGTCTACAACACCACCATCGCGCGCTGGTTGCGGAAGGGTCTGCATTTATTGGATCAGTTCATTGCCCCATAGACTCTTGAGGAATTTCACTAACGGAAACAACCGCACCGTGTCCCAGCGTTCCTCTCTTGAGCCGGTGTAGACTCCGATGCGATCAAACGCCGATTGCGGAGGCAGCAATGCCGCTAGACGATTGAATCCTCGGTTGAACTTGTTAGACCAGCGACCTGCTGCCTTGACTTCAATTCCAATGTAGCGGTCACTCGATTCGAGCACGAAATCTACCTCGGCGCCGTCGTAGGAACGCCAATAATGCAGGGGGTAGTGGAGATTTGAATAGGACAAATATGCACGCAATTCATGGAATAGGAAAGTTTCCAAAAGAAATCCTCGCTCCTCGGGTGTAGGAGGATACGGAAGCCTGTTGGACAATCCGCGCACGATTCCAGTGTCGCAAAAGTAGAACTTGCTCTGGTGAAGTTGCCTATTGCTTGACTTCAATTTCCAGGGTGTAAGCCAACTGCCAACTAGCGTGTCACTCAAGATCTCGAAGTGTGTGTTTACCGTCTTTCGGTTCGTGCCAGTGTCGCGCGCAATCGACGTGATGTTGGTGGGTTGACCATTTTGTCCCGCCGCGACTTCTAGGAAGCGTGCAAACCTTCCTACATCACGAACAAGGGCTTCTGCAATCACCTCTTGAGTTAGATAAGTCTCAACATATGAGCGCAAGTATTCTTGGGGATTTGACTGGTTCAGCGCCTCGGGCAATGTGCCATATTGCAGCGCGCGATCAAGCTCGAATAGAAACTCGAGCTCCCGTGATGTGAGCGGGAACATCGTACGCGTGAGTGCACGACCCCCAAGAAGATTGACGCCACCACGCCGCAGTTTCCGTGCGCTAGACCCCATCATGATGACATTCGCTTGTCGATTTTCGATCAATCGGTGAATCTCGTTCAGTAATGCGGGCGCGCGTTGAATTTCGTCGATGACTATCCAACTATGCCTAGGTCTGGCAGATACCTCGCGGTAAAGCCTGTTTGGGTCCCTCGAGAGATCTAGGTACAAGCTTGTATCCAAGAGATCGTAGTAGATCGCATCGGGAAATCGCGACCGAGCCCAAGTAGACTTCCCGACCGCTCGAGGGCCAAAGACAAACGCGGACTGTTGGGGATTCTTTAGTAATCTTGTATACATAGGTAACAATTTTACGTGAAAAATGTATACCTATATTCCATTTAATCCAAATTGGGGATGATAGTTTGGTTCTGGAACGGGTTTGCCAAGTACCGGCGACATTTGGGTGAATAATTGCGATGGATGCCCCGAATCCACTAAAACGACAGAGACGGTTGGCAGTTGGCTCACTCGATTCGAATATGAAATGCAAGGGCAAGTGAAAACGATTGATTAGCAACTAGTTAGTAGAATCACCAAATGTGCGTTACTCTATTGCGCTCTGTAAGCAATTGATGGGATTGAGGGAAAATGCAAGCAGCTAGACTTCGAATTGCAGGATCTTTAGTGCTCCTGGCGCTATGTGTTGGCACAATGGGCGGATGCGCCCTAATGATTCGCGACTGCAGTGCGCCACAAGGCACCGTCGATACGGATGTAGACATTGCCAACCACTCTTCGGCAAGCTCTGCGCTTATGGAGAGTCGACACCCTGAAGTCACCAACGCTGCATTGAATACGCAGAGCGTGCCCGTAGAGCCCTAACAGAATGGACGGTCACGTTCGCTCGCGAACACCGCGACGTGAGCCAACGAGCCCTAGTCACCATGAGAATTGTGCTCCAAGCGAAGTAAACTTTCTCGTGGTGCCAAAGTAATACGCACCCGCTATTGGCTCTGCGCAACCGAAGCTGCAATCGAGGAATCATCATGCGAATCGATCTCAAATTCACACAACTATCGAAATCCTCCTGCTTTGTAGGCTTGCTTGTTCTCTCCTTGCTTCTTGGGAATTTAGCTCTAGCTGAAGAAGGGGAAAGTTCGCCTGCAATCAAGCGGGTGCCAGGTACCGACCACCCGGATCTCAATGGAATATGGCAAGCCCTAAACACAGCGAACTACAACGTGGAGCGACATCTTGCCGCCCCAGCGTTGATGACTGTCGAAGGGCCACGTGGACCCGTTCCGCATTTTCGAGTGCTAGCAATGGGCGCTGTTGGCGCCGTACCGGGCGGACTTGGCGTCGTCAAGGACGGTAGCAAGATTCCCTACAAGCCGGAAGCTGCTGCCATACGTGAGGAAAACAGAGAGAATTGGGCTGACCGTGATCCAGAAGTCAAATGCTACTTGCCTGGCGTACCTCGAGCCAACTACATGCCTTTTCCATTTCAGATAGTTCAAAGCGAGAATTCGTTCTTCATAGCCTACGAGTACGCCGGCGCTGTACGTGATATCTTCTACGAGGATCCGGGTCCCGCACCGGTCGACTCCTGGATGGGACAATCCGTTGGCAATTGGAACGGTGACACGTTGGAAGTAACAGTAACAGCCCAGCTTGCCTCAACATGGTTTGACCGGTCGGGCAATCACCACTCAGAAAAAATGGTCGTGACAGAAAAGTGGTCGCCGATGGGTCCAAATCACATCAAATATGAAGCGACAATTGACGATCCCGAAACCTTCACCGAGCCGTGGACCATTGAGATGCCTCTGTATCGCAGAATGGAAGAAAACCTGATACTAATGGACTTCAAGTGCGTACAATTCGTAGAGGAATTGCTCTATGGGCAATGGCGGCGGGAATCCGTTCAGCCAGAGGAATAGAGGTAGAAATCAATGAAAACTCTCGCAATCGCAGTCATTACGTCACTTTTCGCCATCCCGTTGGCGGCTGCAGACGACATACCCCGCACACCTTCGGGAAAACCGGACTTTAGCGGAACTTACGACACCAAGACCATCACACCGCTAGAACGAAGCGATCCTAACAGTTTGGTTATTGATGCAACAGATGCAGAAAACTACTCAAAGGGAGTAAAGGCACGCAATCAAGCAACCGACAATCGCGTTTCGGACCCAAATCGCTCGGCACCTCCTGAAGGCGGGGATGGATCTCGCGGTCCCGCTGGAAACGTTGGCGGCTACAACCGCTTCTGGATTGACAATGGTGACGAATTTACAAAGGTCGACGGCGAATATCCAACATCGATTGTCTACTATCCAGAGAACGGACGTCGACCCGGGTGGACAGAGGCTGCCATTGGACGATGGAGCCAATTCAGAGCACATTGGCGTCAAAATACAGGCACCGCATACTGGTTGGAGGAAGGCATAGCTGGACCAAGCGATCATCCCGAGTTTCTGACGCTTTCAGATCGTTGCCTGTTGGGTTTCTCATCGACTGGAGGTCCGCCGATGCTTCCAGCGCTCTACAACAACATAAAGAGGGTTGTGCAATCAGAAGACACTCTGATGATCCTGATTGAGATGGTGCACGATGCGCGGATTATTCGAATTGGTGGTGAACATGTCCCCGACGACGTCCGCAAATGGCTTGGCGATTCGGTCGCGTGGTGGGAAGAAGACACACTTGTCGTGGACACCACGAATTTCAACGACACTCCAGCTTTGGGAGGCGCGACAAGGGAATTGCACGTCGTCGAGCGGTTTTCCATGGCTGACGATGACACATTGCACTACGATTTCACAGTGACTGATCCGGGCGCATGGAAAGACAAATGGTCGGGCCGTTACACGTGGCCTAAGACCGATGATCAAATGTATGAGTACGCCTGCCATGAAGGCAACTACTCCATGCAGGGAATTCTTAAAGGCGCACGTGTTCTGGAAGAAGATTGGTATGCCCAACAGGAACAAGAGGAGACTGGCGAATGAAGATCGTCAAAACGGCGGTTTGCGCCGTGCTAGCGCTATCAGGGGCCAATGCGCTAGCTCATCATGCCTTTGGTGCAGAATTCGATCCAAATCGCCCACTAATTCTCAAGGGCAAAGTCGTAAAGGTTGAGTGGGTCAATCCGCACGCTTGGATTCATCTCGAGCACGAAAAGGAGGATGGCACGACCGAGAAGTGGATGGTCGAGGGAGGAACACCGAACACTCTACTCAGACGCGGCATCACTAGGGACTCGTTGAAACCAGGCACTAAGATCGTGGTCGACGGTTATCAATCGAAGGATAGGTCCAAGCGAGCAAATGGCCGAAACATAACCTATGACGACGGCCGAACGCTGTTCATGGGTTCATCGGGGACTGGAGCGCCACGCGACGGCGCAGACCCAACGGAACGAGCAAGCGAGGAAGATCAAGAGCGATTGGAACAGGTGCGATGAGGAAGCGGAACCCGAGACTGAACCGGATTCTGACTCCGACGACTCAGGTACTGAAGATTCGGCAGCAGATGGAGACGAAGCGACCGAGGAAACATCTGACGATTCGGCTGAAGATTGAAACATTCGTATTTTTTGGTAGTCTGCATAGCGTTGATGCTCTGTGCTGGATGCAATCGCGACGCACCTTCGACAGCACTTGACGTCTCCTACGATACCGCTCTAACCACGCTCGAGCTAATGCATCTCGTCGTCGAACCTTCTGCTGATGTCCTGTGGGATTCCGCCGGATGGATCATGACTCTAGAGGGCGAGTATTCGCTTGTTCCCACAGACGACGACGGTTGGTTTGCAGTCGAAAGTGCTGCAAGCGTCATTATCGAGTCCGGAAATCTCCTGCAGTTACCTGAGCGCTCTAGCGATAGAGCCGCATCGTGGTTGGAGTATTCGACCAAAATGTCTGAACAAGGTAGATTGGCCAGACAGGCCGCTTTGGATCGCGACGGAGATGCCCTGTTCCAAGTCGGCGCAAGTCTCTATCAGTCATGCGTCGAATGTCACGACGATTACTGGACCAATCGTTGACCTAAGCTAGGCAAAACCAGCGAGCAGCAACTGTTCCATCTGATTAAGACACGGCGATGCGCAGTTTCGTAGAGTGGCTGGACACACACGCGTGGAGCACTGCGCTGCACGAGTCGTTGCACATGTATCCCATTGTGGAGACCACGCACGTGCTCTCGCTAATGGTCTTCGTTGGCACATTGGCCATAGTCGATTTCCGGCTCCTGGGAGTCGCTTTCCGCAATGTACCTGTCTCGCAGGTTACAAGCAGAGTCCTGCCATGGACTGTGTTGGGATTCGTGGTCATAGTTTCCACAGGCGTCATGCTGTTCTATGCGATTCCAATTCGCACTTTCCACAGTGTCTGGTTCAGACTCAAGGTCATATTGATTGTTGCCGCAGGCATTAATGCCTGGCTGCTTCATCGAAGAATGACGCGAACGCGTGTCGCATGGGACAATGATCGCAAGCCTCCATTGCTAGTTCGAATGTCCGGCGGTATTTCTCTTGCCGCTTGGGCCGGCGTGATCATTTGCGGAAGAATGATCGCCTACAACTGGTTCGACTGCGACAAGCCTCAGCCTGCCTGGGTCAACTTCCTCGCGGGTTGCATTTCCGAGGCAGCTGCGCCATGACACTCTACGACATCTTCGATATGCTTGAACGAGGGCCCATCGGGGATGCCATTCGCAATTCCTATTGGTTGTTCCCAGCAATCGAAGCCGTTCACCTCATCGGTCTTTCACTCTTGGGTGGCGCCGTGATTATTGTGGACCTTCGTCTTCTTGGCTTGGGTTTGACCAAACAGCCCATTCAACGAGTTGCTGCCGGTGCAAGTCCCTACCTTCTCGGAAGTCTCGCACTAATGTTCGCCACTGGCATACCGTTAGCGCTGTCAGAGATGATCAAGCTCTACTACAACCGGTCATTTTGGGTCAAGGTGACGGCGCTCGCAGTTGCCATTGTGTATACCTACACGCTGAAGCACCCCTTGATTCGCAATGAACGGACCCCCCGATACGTGCTTTTCGCCTTAGGTTTGGTGTCGCTCGGCTTGTGGTTCACCGTCGCGGGTGCTGGTCGCTGGATTGGATTTTCCTCGTAGCGTCCCTCTAATAGCACGAGCCTTAGATAATTCGATAGAAGAAATCCTCATCGTAGGCTTTTTCGGGCGCGTTGCGCACTCTCTCGTCGAGTCGGTGGGCATCTTCGCCTACCAGAATTCGCCACCGACCTTGCTTTACGCCGTCGAGGATGACCCCTGACGCTTCCGCCGCCGTCATTGGAGCATTGTCTCGGAAAGAGTTCATCCGCTGCTTCATTCGATCAATGATCTGCTGATCGCTTTCGTTGTGCACGGGCTCTCCAGAGTTGGTCAGCCATTCTCGCAGGCGTTTGACCTGCTCCGGAGAGAACTCCCATTGTGATTGCCCCGACATGATCAGCTGGCTATTTGTGGCAATTGATGTGCCAATGTGGCCAGGCATTACCACCGAGACGCCGATGTGGGGAGCATTCAGGCGAAAATCCGTGATCAGTGCTTCGCTCAGTCCCTTGACGGCGAATTTCGCAGCTGAATAGGCAGTATGGGGAGTTTGCGATCCGATGGACGCCCAAAAACCATTCACACTGCTCGTATTGATGACATGCGCTTCTTCGCTGGCTTTGAGTAGCGGTAGAAACGCCCGCAGACACCAGTAGACGCCGTTCCAGCAAATGTTGAAGGTGCGCTCCCAGTTTTCGCGAGGATCGTTGACGAAACTTCCGGCGCCTCCAATCCCGGCGTTATTGAACAAGAGGTTAATGTGAGAGGTCTCGTGTTCTTTTTGCACTTCGCCGGCAAAACGCACGATCTCTTCTTCAATCCCGACATCGCAGTGGTGGCCGCTAACGCGCACATCGGGTGATTCTGAGCGTACAAGATCCAGTGTTTCGTTGAGATTGTCATCTATGACATCGCACGACGCAACGTGGCAGCCCTGTGCGGCGAGTTGACGCACCAATTCCCGCCCCATTCCCGTGCCACCACCGGTAACCACTGCAATCTTTCCTTGGAAGTCTTCCATGCTGCTATTCCTTGTCAGATTCGTCTATTGTGTATATGCAAATGCCATCCAACGCGCCTGTCAGTGAAATCTGGCACGACAATCTGCTGTTTGAACGACGATTTGGGGTAAATGAAAGTATGTCGACTTCGTCAGGATGCATTGCGCCACACTTGGCGTACCAGGATTGATCCACATAGCAATGGCATGTCGAGCACGTGCATCCTCCTCCGCATTGGGCGAGAATGCCGGGAACGCCGTTGTCAAGCGCAACGTCCATCACGCTTTCCCCTGCTCTACCTAGATGGCACTCTCTTCGTCCATTTGCATGCGCAAATACGACCCTTATTTCTTTTTCCACCACGAACTACTTGCCATTTTTCAGCGCCAGACGAGAGACTTCCAGCCGGCAGTTCCGTGGTCGATTCTAGCTTTTCGCATGTATTGACTCGGTTGCTAAAATGCCTTGCCGAAAAAACGGAGAAAACTTTGACGGTCATAGGGTTGACCGGTGGAATTGCGTCGGGCAAATCAACGGTAGCACGATACTTCGAGGAACGTGGATATCCCGTCATAGACGCAGACCAGCTAGGGCATCAAGTCTATTTGCCCTCAACTTCCGGTTTCAACAAAGTAGTGGATGAATTCGGAAGTGACGTTGTCGATTCAGATGGAATGATCGACCGCAAGAAACTTGGAACATTGGTTTTTGGCAATCCAGACTCCCTGAAGAAACTAACCGACATTGTTTGGCCAGAGATTAAGAAACTTGCCATTGGTGAAATCAAACAAGCTAAATCTCATCGCAGGAATGAGCACGTAGTGCTGGAAGCAGCCGTAATGATCGAGGCAGGTTGGGAAGACATCGTTGATGAGGTCTGGGTTGTCTCAGTCGATCCTGAGACAGCAATCAGTCGCGCCTGTGCTCGCGATGGCTCTTCCCGGCACGCAGTGGAGGCACGCATTAACGCACAGATCGGCAATGAAGAACGAATCGCAGCTTCCGATGTACACATACACAATAGCGGAAGTGTCGACGATCTTTGCAATCAAGTAGACAATGAACTAGATTTGCTGGCCGCGAGGAACTGCACATGATCCTCGACCTGCATACACACTCGATCAAGTCTGACGATGGTCGAGCAAAAGTGGACAACTACTGCAAGTGGATTCGTGCGCGGAATATACCTATAGACGGATTCGTTCTGACCGAGCACCGCCAGTTCGACTTCGAATCCGACTATTCGGAACTGGCCGAGGAATACTCACTCACAATACTGAAGGGAAGTGAAGTGGAAACCGAGTACGGGCATGTATTGGTTTTTGGCGTTACTGAAGACTTGGTGGAGGAGTTTGACTTTTCTAGCATCAGAATTCCACTAGCGACAGTCATTCAGTCCTGCGAGAAACATGGTGCCATGCCAGTGCCATGCCATCCTGGACGTCCTCGAGTAGGAATGAGTGCCCATCTTGAGGAGTTTGGTGTGCCTTCAGGCGTGAGGATTGTCGAGGTCTACAACGGAGGCAGCCGAGGCGCAGAGGACGAGATTGCACAGGAAATGGCTCGAACGCAGGGTTACCAAGGCATTGGAGGAAGCGACGCGCACATTGTCAGTCACATTGGCCGCTGTGCTACACGTTTCAATACCTCAATACACAGTGAGCAAGATCTTGTAGCGGCTCTAGACGCAGGGGAATTTGAACCGGTTACGTTTCGCTAGTAATTTCCGTAGCCGACAAAACTTCGGGCGAGGCGCAGCCGCTTCTGAAGTCTATGGTGAGTTAGCACCTGCCATCCGGGATTGGGCAGCCACCGTCCATTAATCCTGGATGTCAAACCCCAATTCCAAGATTGCACTTCGAATTGAACTTTCGTCAACTAGAGAGGGATCGAAGGCAATACTGGCCTTCTCTTCGTCCAAGGAAACACTCACATTCTGAATGCCGCCAAGAGCTCCAACGGCACGCTCGACGCTTTGCGTGCACCCATTGCACTCCATTCCCAAGATGCCCACAATCAAGGTGCTTGTGTTTGCCATATGTTCAAGCCTCCAGTCTTGGTGACCAACGCTTCAACAACAGCGAGTTGCAGACTACGCTCACGCTCGAGAAAGCCATGGCCGCTCCGGCAATCGTCGGGTCTAGGTGGCCGAGGACTGCCAATGGGATCATTATCACGTTGTAGATGAACGCCCAGAACAAATTCTGTTGAATTTTCCTGAATGTTCTCTTGCTAACCTTCAGCGCCGCTGGAACAAGCCGAGGATCAGCATGCATCAATGTTACAGGGGCGACTTCAATAGCAACATCTGTTCCTGAACCCATTGCAATTCCCAAATTGGCTTCGGCGAGAGCCGGAGCATCATTTATTCCATCTCCCACCATCGCTACGAAACTTCCCGGTTCCTTCAACTTGCGAATGCACTCAGCCTTAGAGTCCGGCGTCGAGTTTGCCCAATACGACTGGACGCCCAATCGGTCTGCCATGCGTGAAGTAACCTTTTCGTTGTCGCCAGACAATACATGCACTTCCATGCGAGCGTCATGAAGTTGAGAAACTGCTTGAATTGCGCTCTCCCGCAAGTCATCCTCGAACGTGAAGGATGCAACAAGCAGCCCGTCGCAAGCCAACCAGACGACACTCCATTCGCCGCTGTCTGAGACAGCTGATGCTGTTGACACTCCAAACCGTTGCATGAGCTTATGGTTGCCGACAAGGCATGCTGTCCCATCGACTGTGCCGGCTACACCCTCTCCAACGAACGACCGGAAATCTCTGACTTCTCCCAGGGGAATTTCGAGAGAATTGGCATGATTAGTAAAGGCAGAAGCGATAGGGTGCTCGCTTGCGGACTGCACGGACGCGGCTAATCTCAAGAAATGCGACCGGTCTAGTTCCTCAGACTCACGACTGATCGCAATGTCCGTGAGAACTGGTTTGCCTCGTGTCAGCGTGCCCGTCTTGTCAAACACAACGTGCTTGATTCGATGTCCTGTTTCGAGCGCTTCTATGTCTCTGAATAGGATCCCGTTGCGAGCGGCTGCGCCCGTCCCCGTCATCACAGCGGTGGGTGTGGCAAGTCCCAATGCGCAGGGACAGGCAATAACTAAAACGGAGACGGCATTTACAAGAGCCACCTCAAAATCTGCGACTACCAATAGCCATATGACACACGTACCCAACGAGATGACTACCACAATGGGCACGAATATGCCGCTGACTCTGTCAACTAGCCGTTGGACGCTCGCTTTGCCAAGTTGAGCCTGCTCCACCAATTTGGCGATCTTGCTCAAGGTTGAGCCCTCTCCAACCTCGGTTACAACGATGTCAACCAAGCCATCCAAATTGAACGATCCTTCCAAAACTTGCTCGTCTTGGCCTCGTACCTGCGGCCTGCTCTCGCCCGTTACCAGCGATTCGTCGATACTTGCAGTTCCTTTCTTGACTCGACCGTCCGCTGGAATGCGTTCACCCGGTAGGCAGCGAACGACATCTCCAACTCTCAATTGCCCCAATGGACGTTCGACGAGTTCTCCTGTGTCCAACACTATGCGCGCCGTCGTCGGGCGCAATGCAAGCAATTCTCGAATCGCTGCCGAAGTTCGTCGTTTTGCTCCTGCTTCGAGGTACTTGCCCCAAAGTACAAGCGAGATGATTACAGCGCTTGCCTCGAAGTAGAGCTCTCCTTCGGCAGCTTCGCCCAATGCCACAATCAGATACCAACTGTATACGTACGCAGCAGTCGTTCCTAGTGCAACAAGTACATCCATGTTGGTCCCGCCAGATCGCAACGCGTTATATGCCGCCTTGTAAAACCGAAGGCCAAACCACAGTTGAACGGGGGTGGCCAAGGCAACCTCGGCTGCTGGCATGAGATGAACACGTTCCCATCCCAAGAACTGCGCAATCATCTGAAGCACGAGCGGAAGTGTCAGTAGCGAGGCAAGTAGTGCATTCCTGCGTTCGACTTGAACCTTGCGTTCGAACTCCGATAGTTCGTTTTCGTCCAACTCAGCACGCAACTCAAAACCTGCACTCGCAACAGCCAACGCGAGTGTGGAATCGTCAACCACACGACTTACATACTCCACATTCACACGTCCGCCATCCAAGGCAACGGTCGCATCCAAAACGCCTGGACAGTTCAGAAGAACCTCTCGTACTCGTGCTGCGCTGTGTCCATCCTTCATGCCGGAAGCAACATAATTTCGTTTGGTGCTGCCTACGCTGAAGCCTGTGCGACGAACAACTTTAGCAACATCCTCTAAAGAGGTCGTGCTAGGGTCGAATTGCAGAGAGGCTCGCTCTAACGGCAGGCTAACGGAAACCTCTTCGATTCCGCCAGACTTGCTAAGCGCTCGTTCCAGGCGTGTGGCACACGCGCTGCACGTCATGCCTTCTACATTGAGCTCGAGTCGTTGGCTGCTGGCTGCGCCAGTTGTCATGTTAGGTGCTGACGAAGGACGCCACCATCGCCACCCAAATGAATAGTAGGAAGTGCCAATATATCGCGCATAGGCCGACGCTTACTCTTATTTTCGAATATTCGATATTGTCAGTCTTTCGCATTTTCTTTATGGCGCGCCACCATGCGACCAAGCCACCAAGCAAATGTACCGCGTGGGCGGCCGTCAGTAGGTAGAAGAAGGCATTCGCAGGGTTTTTAGACGCAGCATAGCCCAGTTCGAGCAATTGCTGCCAAACGAAAAGTTGAAGCAGCATGAAGGCGATCGTTGCAAACCCAGCGATGATGAAGTAGGTGCGTGTTTTCTCAAGATTCAAGGCGTTTGCAGCATTTCTGGCTACTTCAAGCAAAACACTGACGCCAATCAGCACAAGAGTGTTGACCCAGATTAAGGGAGGTTCCGGCATTGGCACCCAATCTGTCGCCATAGCGAGCCGCATGTGTGTTGCTGCGAAGAGTAGAAAGAAAACGCTTCCCACTACACAGAGGAAAACTATGAGAGCCACTCTGCGATTATGGGTACCGATCGCGGCCGTGTTCAGCCGCACAATACTGTCGTCGGTTGGCAGCCACGGTTTCTCTGTTAAGCGGCGGAATATTCCCACAAATTTAGCAATTAGGACAGTCGCACATCTACGAGCATTATATTGCCAGAGGACCGGTGAACTCTTGAGTTTGGCATGTGGTGCCGCACGACGAATTCATAATCGTTCGCAGGCCGGTCGACCATTTCTCCGCCACTTATCGCACCTCAGTTTTGGACCAATTTATCGAAGCTCGGCAAGTTGTTTTTCAATGTCGTAATGATTGATATGTGAGCGAGCCAGCCAAAACTGAAAACTTTCCGACTGCCGTATACTTAACGCACTGAAGCAATTCTCGAGATAAGCCTAATGGAAGACGTGTTCCTTATGGTCGTACTTATTGTGGCTATAGGCGTTGGTGGTGGCATTTTGGGTTCCCATCTGAAGGCGCGGCGTATCACATCACGAAATCAGCTTCTCCGGCGATTGGAAGCACTCGAGAAAAAGGTTGGCGACGAGTCTGTCGAACAGCGACTACAGGCCTTAGAAGCCATAGTTACCGATCAGCGCAGCATATTGCGAGAAAAAATCGACGCACTGTAGCTACTAGTTTGAACGCGCAATAGCGATTCACTCCCCATGGTTGTCGAGCCGGCAACAGAGCAATTTGGCGCATACGTTCGGGACTCTCACCTAGCAAACCTGTCCGAGATTGAATTCCGGCAAGTCTTGGAGTGGTGGTACAAGTATTCGGTCCTTGTTTTCCCCGGCAAAGACTGAGTCTCGATGACCAAATTGCGTTTACCCGACGATTTGGCCGTCTCGAGCGTGGTCTGAAACGTAGTCGCGGAGCGGGGGCTGGTTTCATTTCAAATATCGACGATCAAGGAAACCTTTTGCCCGAGACAGACATTGGTCGGCAATTCAATATTGGCAACTCGGTCTGGCACACCGACAGCTCCTATAAGCGAGTGGCGGCCATGGCGTCCATACTTTCCGCTAGGGTTGTCCCCTCTTCCGGCGGTCATACCGAATGGGCAGACATGCGTCAGGGCTACGACGCTCTTTGTGAATCAATGAAGAATTGGCTTCACGATAAAGTTGCCGTCCATAGCTATCGGTTCAGTCATGCTTGGCATCGTGGATTGGACATACTCTCCGACGAAGAACTGGACGATCTACCTCCCGTCGAGCATCCAATAGTCAAAACGCACCCACATTCGATGCGTAAAGTGCTATTTGTCGGGAGACACGCCAGCCACATAGTTGGAGAGGAGTTTCGTAGCAGTCGGAAGCTACTTCGCGAACTAACTTTCGATGCCGCTCGACCGCCACGAACTTGGTCTCACAAATGGCAAGAAGGAGATGTGGCAATCTGGGACAACCGGTGTGTGCTGCACCGTGCCAGAGCGCACCCGCCCAACGAAGGACGATCGATGGTTCGTACAACTGTCGCTGGCGATGATCCAACAAATGAGTGGGCGGAATAGCCTCACGATCGCATTGTGCAGTTCTCAAGTTTGATCGTTTGAGTGCTTCCGCTACTCGGTAGACAAGCCTAGGCGAACGAGAATCCCTCGTAGCCGTTGGCTACGACCTGCTCGCACTTCTCTACATAGCTTGGAAAACCTACGTGTGGCATGAAAACTCTCGGTTTGCCGGGAATGTTGGCTCCCAAATACCAGGAATTGCACGTTGGATACAGCGTCTTGTCGGCAATGGCGTTTACATGTTCCACCCAAGCTACTTGGCTCTTTTCTTCTGCTTCCACAGTCATGTAGGAGCGGGTTTGCATGTAGCACAAACACTGTTCAATCCACTCGACGTGCTGCTCAATGGAAATGATCATGTTGGTCAGAACCGACGGACTCCCGGGTCCAGATATGAAGAAGATATTGGGAAAGCCGTGAGTCATGAGCCCGAGGTACGTCTTGGGTCCTTCGTTCCATGCCTGTTCTAAACGGGTTCCCTGACGGCCCGTAATATCGATCCGTAAAAGAGTACCGGTCATGGCATCGAATCCAGTAGCGAATACGATGCTATCAAGTTCAAACCTACACTCCGCACACTGAATCCCGCTCTCGGTCAACCGCTCGATGGGATTCGTTCTGAGATCCACCAATTCGACATGAGGAAGGTTGTACGTCTCGAAGTATTCGGTATCTAGGCAAAGCCTCTTGCACCCAATTGTCGAATCTGGACATAGTGCTTCGGCCACCTCCGGATCTTTGACCGTTTCGCGGATACGTCCCCGCACATACTCTGCAGCGATGTCATTGGCATCGGGATTCAGCGTCAGGTCGTTGAAAGCGCCAAGAAAGCCAAAACCTCCTAATTCCCACCGCTTAGAAAATTCTCGTAGTCGTTCAGGTTCAGCGGCATCGAGCACCGATTGGTTATTCGCCTCGTGAAAGCAGCCCAGCGCAGCCGGCATAGCACGATTCCTTTGCCTGAATTGCGGATACATGGCTTTGACGCTTGCTTCGTAATCAAGGTCCAAAGAGCCATTGCGAGCAGGAATTGAATAGTTGGGAGTTCTCTGAAACACTGACAGTGACTTGCACTGATTTGCAATGTGGGGGATTGCTTGAATGGCCGACGATCCCGTACCGACAATCCCCACACGTTGTCCACCGAAATCGACAGATTCATGTGGCCAGTTGCCCGTGTGGTAGGTATTGCCCGTGAATCTCTCTATGCCCTCAATTACGGGAAGGTTGGTTGAAGAAAGGCAACCTGTAGCCATAATCAAGAATTGGGAGATGTAGCAGACGCTTCCATTGGTGCGGACCAGCCAATGCAACTCTTGCTCGTCGAACCACGCGCTCTCGACTTCAGAGTTGAACTCGATGTGAGACTTGAGGTCAAACCGATCTGCGACATGCTCGATGTAGCGTAGTATCTCGGGTTGACCGGCATACCGCTCGCTCCAACTCCACTCTTGCTGCAGCTCTTGAGAAAAGGTGTACGAATACTCCAAGCTCTCTACGTCGCATCGTGCTCCTGGATACCTATTCCAGTACCAAGTGCCTCCAACTCCATCGGCTCGTTCGAGGACTACGACCGCAAGTCCGCACTCGCGTAGACGATGCAACATGTAAAGACCGGCTATTCCCGCCCCAACCACGACCGCATCAAATTGCCTATGCCGATTCATTCTTCATCGCCCGTTGTGCAGAAGTAAGAGTAACGACAGCAAAGGGAATCCTACCCGGTTCGGCGAGTTCGACTGGCATTGTATTGTTCGGACACTCGCGAGCTAGATTCACGTATTGCTACACCGAAACTCCATGAAATGACTGCATGGCACGGAAACATCAAGGAACAAGTGATGTTGCTAGGTCGCCACCCTAGATACAGATCGGTTGAATCGCGATCACTTTGTTGGACCGCGAACGACGAAGACCCAATAAGTAGTACGGCCCAACTCTTCTTGTGCATAGCCAAGCCAATCGAATCGTGTTGCTTGGAATCAATGTCGCTCACTGCGTCATCCTTGCAATTCATGAACGAGTCATTTACAGTTTCAGCGGCCAACGAGTCGATGAAACGATGAGGCAAAGGGCTCCTTTGGGACATAGCAAGAATCGCCAGCGTACGACGGGTGCAACGCATCAGGTCGCAGGGTGTCGCGTGGCTGCTTGGCTTGGTTTGGTGATTTTCACAGTTCAAAGCTACACCAACCTAACGGCTGAGACGCATCAGGACGCCGCATTGCGCCAAAATGAGGCGTTAGATGTACATTCTCTCGATGTACGTATTGAGCTTGAGGCAATCACTGAAATTCTCAGTCCCTTCGAGCGGCAAGGTGCGCTGAATGATCTACTTGAACGAGCATCTGACAGCACGCTCGCTAGCCTACTGGTTCAGTCGCAGGACACTACGCCAAGCCACGTGCGTCGCGAGCTTCAAGAATCTCTGGTACGTCGGCTTAGCGCGGATGACCCTGCAAAGGCTCTGGGTTTGGTCGTTGATTTACCCAAAAACCATCAGAAACTGTTGGTTGAAGCGGTTTTTGAGGAGTGGTCATTCCATGAGTTGGACGAAGCGTTGGACCATGCGGAGCAACTCGCCGATCCTACCTATAGGTGGGCTCTTCAGGGGATCTTGTCAGCTCGCGATGATCTTGAGGAGGGCGATCGACTAGCAATCGCCCGTCGATTTAGCGAGGAGCAACTCCTCGTTGACCTGAATGCCAATGCACTGGTCGACCAAGAGATTGAGAATCCAAAGAGTGCGTGGAACCAACTCATGCGCGACTACGGAAACAACATGAATCAACTTAGCGAAGCCCAGCGAGAGGCATTGGTCCACGTAGCTGGCATGTGGATCCGCGAAGGCGGCCTTGAAGCCCATCGGAATGTCATGAGAACTCTATCCAACAAGGAAGATCGCGCCGCGATTGTCAGCGCGCTCTTGCAACGGTTTTACGATGAAGATCCCGCGCGCTCCCTTGCCTACACAGAACATGTTGCGAACACAGATCGCGAAGTCTTGAATTGGGCGGTAGGGAATTGGGCCGAAACAGACGGCTGGACTGCATTCCAAGCAGCACAGCTCTTCGACAGCGAATCAACAGCCCAATCGGACCGAATGCAGCGCTCCGCCATCATCGCGTGGGCAGAGAATGACGCACACACACTAATCGCCGCATTGCCGAAACTTCCAGCTTCACTCTTCGAATGGAGCAGAGAGACTGCCCTATTGAAAATGAGGTATACGTATCCCGAGTCGGTCCCGGAGTTTCTTGATGGCATTGAGGACGAGCGTGAAGTGCGCATGATCGTCGACAACCTCGTGATGGATTGGGCACGCATCGACCCACTCGCCGCCTACGAATGGACGATGTCTGGAGACAAGAGCTTGAAAGCTCAGTCTGGAGGGAGTCGCGTTGGCACAATTTTCTATGAAGCCGTACGAAGGAATCCCCATTCCGCGTTGCCAATGGCACTTGCCCTGCCTCTGGATGAGAATGGCATAGGACCAGAAGCCGTGGTGATTGGTTCGATGACAACGGAGGATGTCGACTTGGCGATCGACATGATGGAATCCGCGCGCAATTCCGCTACCCGTACCGATGCCCTCTCAAGCATCGCGACAAATTTGGTTCGGCGCGGGAACTCAGATCGCGCAATTCAACTGATCTCCAAGGAATCGGAAGAAGATCAGTTCACCCACTACGAATCGGTTGCGTGGATCTGGGCACTCACTCACTCAGAAGACCTCTTGTCAAAGCTTGACTCCGTGCCCTTTGACGAGGTGAAACGGAAATGTGCTCGATACCTCTTGATCGAGAATTCCATCGAACCGTTCATGACAAAGGAAGACATGGAAAAAATCAAAGAATACGTGGCCGAAAAGGATCGCGATCTGATGAAGCACACGGTGGATTAGTAGCGTGATGGATCGAACCCCTGTAATCTCCTATCGCCGCGACGGTAGCTTTCGTAGAGTCATGCGTAGCGTTGTGTTGGCATTCAAGTCCCTGATGTTTTGCTGGCTAGCAATCTGTTGGCAAGTTGCGGCATCTGCCGATGAAGACGAGATGTCCAGCGACCTTGCTATTGAAATAGAGCAAACGGCTAATCGAATACTAGAGGCCTCGACTTCAGACGAAATCGAAAAGGCGTTGCTGAGTA
Source organism: Candidatus Azotimanducaceae bacterium (assembly GCA_965205545.1). Lineage (GTDB taxonomy): Bacteria > Pseudomonadota > Gammaproteobacteria > Pseudomonadales > Azotimanducaceae > Bin55. The sequence continues at coordinate 1,018,356 of OZ242170.1, forward strand.
AGAGCACATATCTGCGACGGGCCGCCTTGCACCGTCTAGTCGCTTCAGCGGAAACCGACAAACTGTCGAATCTCTTCAAACAGAGCAAAGAATTCGCCGACGCGAGCATTCGCGACGAGTTGCAGCAAGTATCGCTTCGCAAGCTCGCACTACTCGATCCTCTTGAGTCATTGGGTCTGGCAGCAGAATTCCCGTCTCACCGAGAGAGAGTCTTCATTGAAATCGTTTTTCAGGAGTGGGCAGCAACTGATTTGCAAGTGGCAATTGAACACGCACAAGAACTCTCACGTTTGAAGCGCAGCGCAGCGCTAACGGGCATTGTTCGAACACGACACGATTTGCCTGAGTCCGAACTCCGCGAGATTGGTCGCGTCCTAGGCGACGAGCAACTGGTATTGGAGATGCTCGCAAGCTCGATGTCTGGAATGCCCATAGACGACCATGGCGTTGCCTTGAACGATTTTGTGAACCGCCATGGTGCGGACGCGATGCTACTCAGCGAGCGGCAAACGGCGCTGCTGTCCCACATTGCCGAATCCTGGGTCGCACAGGGCAATGGAATCGAAGCAGTGGGAGAAATCTTCTCGACACTAGAAAACGATGCTAGCCGCATTTTCGTGATCCGCAATTTGGTCGAATCGATTGTTCATGAACAACCACAACTTGCATTCGAACTCGCATCCGTCGCGGGCGAGCTTAGTCGGCGAGTCGGCGTGCGTGTAATGGATCGAGTGATGGAGAATTGGGCGCGCATGGATGGGCCCCGAGCTCTCTCCGCCGCAACTTCTATCGACGATGACGTCACGCGATTACGCTATCAGCGGATCGCCGTTGGGGAGTGGGCGACTGCAGATCCATCGTCACTACTAGCTATGGTAGACCGTCTCCCCGCACATTTGCGCGAGTACGGCCACGTAGAAGGACTAAAGGCCCTTGCTCTAACAAATCCGGAAGCTGCAGCAGAGGCGCTGTCTGAAGTATCAGGCGAGAAAGCAAAAAAGGCTATTGCAATAGCAGTCGCTCGCGGCATAGCTGGGCGAGACCTTCGTGCAGGCGTGCATTGGCTCCAGTCTAATGCGGACCCCACTATTGTGGATTTCCAGCAAACTCTTTTCGAGATCATGATGAGAGAGGCGGTTCGAGTTGGAGATGTGAGACTGGCAATCAACGTAGCGCTTGAACAGCCCGATGTCTTCGACGTTGGATCGATAATTGAGGACGTCGCTGACCTCTATGGTTCGGATAGTGCTTTAAGCGAGTTACAGCACATTTCTGACCAGGAAGTGCGCAAAACTGCCTACGTTGGGATCGGAAGTGCCCTCATCCGTGAAGGCCGGTCATCTCAGGCTATTGAACTTGTTAGCGAGCAATCGATGGAGTACCAAGTCTCGTACTTCTACGGAATAGGAGGCCAATGGGCAGAATATGAGCCGCATGACCTGTTCGACAAGTTGGACGAGTTGCCCTCCGACGAAATCAAGCGAAATCTAAGTGTATCCTTGGCTGCAATCAGTGCATCTCAACTCACCAAAGAGCAAAAGGAGGTGCTAAGGAAAATTCTCCCGCGTACCTTTCAACAAATGCTGGATTAGCCAGATGAGGTTGTAGAAGCGGAGAGACAGGACTAATTGGCGTCGCGATCTGCCGGTCAGTGCACAAACGGCCATTTGTGACTGTAGGGTGCTGCTGTTTTCGAGACCTGATCCAGTTTCAATGTGAGTATGGTCGCAAGTCGCACATCCACAAAATTTCGCTGAGAGCGCACGTTGCGTTGTTGATATGTAGATGAGTCTGCACACCAATTTCGTCCCTTAAAATGATTGACCAATCATCTCGTGCGGTCCTCCTATGACCAGTGAACTGCTCAGATTCGACCATATTCATTTGATCAGTGAAAATCCAGTCGAAGCTGCACGATGGTATGTTGATGTGCTTGGTGGGTCAATCCAGGCACATTATGAACTGCGCAAGGCTCCGCAAATCAACGTTAAGGTTGGCAGCGCGACTCTGCTCATTCGTGGCAAAAGGCCAGGCGAAACACCGAAAGAACGCTCGCCTATGCAAGAGTTTGACGACTACTCGAGCCACAATGTCTGGGGAACAGATCACTTTGGCTTTACCTACCACGGGGATCTTGAACAGTTCTGTGAGGAGATCAAATCCAAAGGCGCCGAGCTTCTAGTCGAGCCCTGGGAATTTAGCCCAGGTTCACTTATCTGTTACCTGCGTGGTCCTGATGGAGTGAGCATCGAACTTGTCCAAGCCAAAGATTGACGAGGTGCGTAGTGCAATATTCACGCCACGTCAACGTTTCCACTTCGCACGACCGGCAAGCTTGACGTGAAGGCATCGGATTCGTTTCAGTTTGGCGAGTTTCTATTGGTGATCTTTGGGTCCAAGGAATTCATTGCGGCTGCAATACTCGTAGTGGGATTCGCCGTCGCGCTGGTTGTCCGTATTGTGCTGGTGCGTCTGAGCGATCGCATAGGAGAGCGAGGCGAAGGTTACTTCAAGAGCTTCGAGCTTGCTTTTCGACGAGCGGGACCCATTGCCTTTTGGACGATCCTCATCGTATCCGTTCTTTGGTCATTCCAAGTGTTGGAAATCGCGCGCGAATGGGAGTTCTACACATTGATCTCCGACCAAGTGCCTCGGATCGTTTTGGCCATAGCCATTGTGCTATTGGCACACTTTCTGGGCATTGCCGTGCGCGACATCGTACGCAGAACGATTCACGACACTCGAATCGCACGCCCATCGGGAACGATTGCTTACATCGTGGTATTGCTGACTGGTTTGATTGTCGCGTTCCAGCAATTTGGAATCGATATTTCCGTTGTTGGGATAGGGATGCTGGTAGTGGCCGGCGCATTCCTGGTGACTCTAGGACTTTCCTTTGCAGTCGGCGCTCAACATCACATCGCAAATCTGATCGCTCGGCAGGAATTGACTCGCTTGAACGTCGGAGATCGCATTCGGATCGACGACGTGGAAGGGACCGTGGCAGACATCCAACGTACGCGAGTAATTCTCGTCACCAATGAGGGAACCGCTTCCGTTCCTGCCGCACGATTCTCTCAGTCCATCGCAGAGGTTCTTTCAGAGACCAAGTAATGGCTGGCCAAATGAGCATAGACCCGTCGACCCTTAATCTTGAAGCGCCTAGTTTGGTGTCACAATTTGCGCTAAAGCACCCAAGTGAATTCGCCCGAGTCCTGTCGCATTGCGACTCTGTCGAGGCTAGAACAATTCTTCAGTCGCTTCCAGAAGCGTCCATGATTCCTGTTGCCGCCCACCTGACGCAAGACATCGCTCGAGTCTTTCTTCAAGAACAGGAACGGGACCAGGTGGTAGCGTGGTTGCACGACGCGACCATGGACGATGCTATGCGACTAATCCAGCGCTTGCCGGCCCAGGAACGTGCGGAACTCGTCTCACGAATCCCCAATGCACGCAGAAAACGGGTGCTCAACAGGTCGCTTGCATCGGGAAAGGATTCCGTGGGAGAACTCGCCGACAAGGACTTTCTTTGGTTTGCCGCATCGACACGGATTGATCAAGTACGCGCCGAAATCAAGAAGTCTAGCGACCGAGATGCCATAGAGTCAGCCATTGTCGTGAATGACGACGATACCGTCGTGGGATTGCTTGACTACGTAAGCTTGACCCAAGCTGCCGACGATGCGCTGGTGCGCACCTGCGCTATACACACAACACTCATTCCTATTCACGCTCGACCCCAAGCAGTACTCTACTTGGAGGACTGGCATCGAGTGAACCGCCTTCCTGTAGTCGACCACGAATCTATGCCGGTAGGTGTGCTCCGGTGGGGACAGATCGCCGAGATGGAAACTGTAGTCGATGAAACTGAAGCGAAGGATCAAGGCATCTTTTACGAAATTCTCGACACTATGATCGAACTAGGTCGAGACATGCTCACGGCACAAGGTAGGTAGCAGTCGCATGACACTCGCCGCCCTTGCAACGCTTCGGCAACACTACGTAGAGTTCTTTCCAGCGGAAGCTGGACAGTTTCTGCAATCGTTGTCTGATGATCAGTTAGTCGAAGAGACATCGGGGCTACATAGCCGATCATTCGAAGACGTGATCGATTTGCTCCCGCCTGTTCAATCGGTTTCGTTGTTTGATAACACCTCAACCGAAATCCAGCAAGAGTTTCTGGTTCATGCCCCGCCTCGGCTACTTCTAAAGGTGCTCTTGTCGAGCGACGAAGAGCGTCGCGACAAGTGGCTGGAACCACTTCGCGAAGCTGAACGGCAGGAAGTAACGCGATTGCTCCAATTTCCGCCCAATTCAGTTGCTACCTTCATGGAATCTTCAATAGGTAGCATTCACCTGGGCATGAGTGTCGATGAGGCATTGCATCAAATTCGGGTGGAAGCCACCGAGCAGGATTCATTTGCCTTTGTCACCGATGAAAACAACTGCTTTGTGGGTCGTGTGTCAATGCAGGACCTGGCATTGGCTAATGGAAGCACCCCGATCAGAGAACTCATGGATGAAACCGAAATCGCCTTGGCGGTTCGCGTGTCCGATCCCTACGAATCCGTAGCCGAGCTGATAGATGATCGCGAAATAGATGCGTTGCCGGTTGTCGATGACCAGCAAAGACTGCTAGGTGTTGTCCGGCACGAACAGCTTCGCGACGTTGTGGAGTCTGACGCACAAGCCGATCTTCAACGCATGGTTGGCGTCAGCGTAGAGGAACACGCACTGTCATCCGGTACGTTGTCCATACGACATAGGTTCCCTTGGTTGTTTATCAATCTCTTCACCGCTTTTCTTGCTGCAGCGGTTGTTGGCCTCTTTGAAAACCTAATCGCACAATTCACAGCGCTTGCCGTCCTGCTGCCGGTGGTGGCGGGACAAAGCGGCAACGCGGGGTCGCAAGCGATGGCTGTCGCCATTCGAGGTCTTGCTTTGCGCGAAATAAGCATTCGCCAATGGTTCAAGCTATCCAGCAAAGAACTGTTTGTCGGCATCGCCAACGGGTTCCTGATAGCTCTTGTATGTGCTGGCGCGGTCTTCCTTTGGAGCGGCCAGTCGATTGGCTTAACCATAATCATTGCGCTTGCCATGGTGATTTCAATGGCTGTTGCAGGGGTTGCAGGGGCGCTTGTGCCAATGCTGCTCAGTCGATTTGGTCAAGATCCCGCAACTGCGTCGTCCATTATCTTGACGACCATCACTGATGTTGTGGGATTCTTTGTGTTTTTGGGTATTGCTCTGTTGCTGGCGGGCTTGATATAGCAACAGGGAATTCGCCTTGCATTGAAATTTCGATTCGGATCACACTAATTTGCCGAACGAGATTCAGAACTGTGAAGGGATGGTGGAGCCAGGGGGGATCGAACCCCCGACCTCGACAATGCCATTGTCGCGCTCTCCCAGCTGAGCTATGGCCCCTAGTTTCCTATCATTCTACCCAACGAATAGACGACTAAATCGGCCCAAGGTTCCCACTCACTCCCGGCTCAAACCTTGCCATTCCCTATCCAGTATCTTGCGCTGTTTCTTCGATATCCCACCAAGAGTTTGAATGGCGGAACGCAATCGAATTCTTGTCACATCGCTTCCCAAGAGCACGAGAGAGTCGAACAATGGCAGCGCTACCGATCTGCCTGCTATGGCCACGAATAGGGGAAACAGAAAGTCGCGAAATTTCAAATCCATGGCTTCCGACAGAGTCTTGAGCGCACTGTAGAGCGCGTCTCTATCCCATTCTTCGAGGCTCTCGAACCTACGGTCCACGAAGTCAAGAATCCTGAGACAGTCTTGTTGCGAGACTGACTTGTGATCGAACTGTTGACTATCCAAGGCAATGCGGTCTCCCAGAATGTAGTCCGCTTGGCGAAAAAGGTCGTCGAACCTCTCCGAACGTTCCTGGACCAGAGTTAAAAGTGCATCAAGTCGATCTTCACCGAATGCCCAATCGAAGATGCGTCGTTTGAGTTCGTCATGGCTCAGTTCCCGAATGTACAGGCCGTTTAACCAGCTCAGTTTCTCTGTGTCAAACACGGGCCCCCGCGAAGATAGCCGGTTTGGATCGAAATTGGCATAGAACTCTTCGAGCGAGAACTTCTCCTTTTCCTCCGGCATTGACCAGCCCATCGTAGCTAGGTAGTTGAGCAAAGCTTCCGGAAGATATCCGCAACGACGGTAGTAGTTGATGGAGGTCGCATTCCTGCGCTTTGACATCTTGGATTGGTCCACATTGCGCAGCAACGGCAAGTGGTAGTGCTGCGGCATTTCCCAATCGAAGTACTTGTACACGAGCTGGTGCTTTGGATAGGAACTGATCCACTCCTCGCCCCGAAAAACGTGACTGACTTCCATCAAGTGGTCGTCCACGGTGGAGGCAAAGTGATACGTTGGAAATCCGTCGGACTTGATGAGCACCTGCATATCCACTTGGCCCCAAGGGATTTCGATTTCACCTCGCACGCCGTCGGTGAATTGGCATATTCCTTCATCGGGCACTCGAAGACGTATGACATGCGGGACGCCTTGTTCCAATCTTTCTTCAACTTCCGATTCGCTCAATGAGAGGCAAAGCCCATCGTATTTGGGTACTTTGCCTTCCTGCATTTGCTGCTTGCGCACCTGATCCAGTCGTTCTTTGGTACAAAAGCAATGGAACGCCCCTTCGAGATCACATAGTTGATGAATGTGTTGCTCGTATATGGAAGTTCTTTCACTTTGACGATAAGGTCCCTTTGGGCCACCAACGATGGGACCTTCATCCCAATCCAGACCCAACCACTGGAGAGCCTCGAGTATGGCTGACTCCGATGCGTCGCTCGAGCGAGCCTTGTCGGTATCTTCAATCCTAAGTATGAACTGCCCGCCGTGTTGGTGAGCAAATGCCCGATTGAACAACGCTGCATAGGCGCTGCCTAGGTGCGGGTCACCTGTGGGCGACGGAGCTAGACGGGTACGTACAACCATGTTTGGAGTTCAACTAGTAGACAAATAGCATACGGTCACTGCAGACGTGCAGGATACTCAAACGATCGCTGCTTCCAATCCGAATGCTTCACAAAGGTGAAGCAATTAGAGCTAATACGGACTAGTAAGTTTGTGCTTGCCTAGAGAAAGAGCGAGATTATTGACTCTCTACATTAGGCCGACGGGACGGGAGACGCTGTCAAAATCGGCTACGGCCGCACCATCAGAGTTGACCACACTCCATGCCTCGGGTGTTCGCAAAACGGCTCGTACAAGCCGATTGTTCAAGGCGTGACCAGATTTGTATCCCTCAAACTCGCCTAGGACCGGCATGCCTAACAGATAAAGGTCACCGATGGCATCAAGAATCTTGTGCTTTACGAATTCATCCGGATAGCGTAGTCCTTCCGGATTCAGGATATTTGCATCATCGATTCCCACGGCGTTGTCCAAGCTTGAACCTAGACACCGGTTCACGGACTGAGCCATTTCCAGCTCACGCACCAACCCAAAGGACCTTGCGCGGCTCACTTCATCGACGTAGGAGGTCTTGGAAAAGTCAATCTCGACATACTTGGGGCAACGATTGAACACAGGGTGGTTGTACACATAGGAATAGCAGACTTTGAATCCATCGAATGGACGAAGGGACGCCACCGCGTCCCCTTGAGTAACCGTAACTTCACGTTCGAGCTTCAAGTATCTCCGCGGCGCCGAACATTGACGCGTGCCTACCGTCTCTATCAAATCGACGAATTGGCCAGCGCTGCCATCCAGAATTGGTACCTCTTCCCCTCCCACATGAACAATGACATTGTCAATGTCCATGCCCCAGAGGGCAGACATGAGGTGTTCGATTGTAGAAATCTCTACGTCGTTGTATGCGATACTAGTGGAGAGCGTGGTGTCCGAAACATGCCATCCCGATGCTCGGATGAAGGTGTTGGGAAATTCGTCGCGTACAAATTGGATTCCGAAGTTTGCCGCCGCAGGTCGCAAGGAAACTCTAGCCCGTTTACCGGTATGAACACCAATTCCGATAGCGTTAACGGGCTTGACAATTGTACGTTGCAGCAGCATGCGACCGATACCTTTGTAATTCCGTGCGTACTATAAACGAAAACGCCCAGAAAATGAAGAAAAAATGAAGCCTTTATGAATACTGTCCACTTTACAGCCCCATTTTACAGGATTTCTTGGTAAACGCAATTGTTAGACCGACTCCGAGAGCTGTTTTCCCAAGGCAACCAAGGCGAATTGGAAGCGGCGGCCGAATCCACAAAGCATGAGATTGTGCCTCTGGCAGCAGCCATGATACTACTTGAGGTGGCGTGGGCCGACCACAACCTTGAGCAGCACGAGCTCGATCTCATAAGAAATTCTCTCCTAGCACTCTATGGCATTAGCTCCGACAAGGCAAACGCAATTGTTAGTCGTGCACAACTTGAACACAAGACGAACACCAGCATGTACCCTTTCACGCGCCAACTCAACGAGAGTTTGTCCATTGAGGAACGAAAAGAGCTACTAATGCACCTGTGGCGCATGAATGCATTCGACGGTTCGCCGTTCCACTATGAGGAAAGCGTGATTCGGACGACAGCTGAACTCCTAAACCTGCGACACTCAGAATTCATTGAAGCCAAATTGAGGGCGCAAGATCATTCCTAACTTGGCTGGCGCGCGAGCAAGTTTGTGCCTGTGCTAATGTATGCCGCCCTAAACACGGCATAGATCATCGACTGAAAGGGAGACTCGAATGGCAAATCAAAATCGTGCTATTGGACCAAACGACGGACCAGTTGCTGTAACAGGTGCTTCGGGCTACATCGGTTCCTGGATTGTCCAGGATTTTGCGGAAGTGGGATATACGGTACGCGCATGTGTCCGCGATCTCACCAACTCCGACAAGATCGATCACTTGAAAGTGTTGAACGACGACGGAATTCGAGGTAGCGTCGAACTGTTTCAGGGTGATATTTGGAAAGCCGGAAGCTACGATGAAGCGTTTGCTGACTGCTCCGCCATCATTCACGCGGGTGCAGCTGTTGGCTACAACCGAGAAACGCCACAGGAAGTCTACGACGGATGCTTCACCGAAAACCTGCACGTGCTCGATTCGGCGCTCCGCTCTGGAACTATGCGGCGGTTCGTGTTCACGAGTTCATTTGCGGCGGTGGGGCATCCAAGACCTCAAGGCTATGTGTTTACCGAACAAGATTGGTGCGGAGACAACATTGAAGGGTATCGGGGTCGATGGACAGACGAAATGATTCCGAAAAATCGTGACATAGCCTATGCAATGGCCAAAGCCGCGTCCGAGAAGATGCTATACAAGCGTGCCGAAGACGACGGGAATTGGGATGCAATGGCCATTCTCCCGTTGCACGTCATAGGTCCATTGATGTGCAAGAACCACGATCAGGGGTGGAGTTGGCAGAACTGCATCAAATACATGATGAAGGGGCAGCCCTACAAGAAGTCACGCGGTGGGAGAATGCTATGGAACAACGTCGATGTGAGAGATGTTGCGAGAGCGCACAGGCTCTGCGCCGAAAGCACGGTTGCCAAGAATGGATCTCGCTACATTCTCTCGGCAAAGGACCGTGAAGGCGAACTCTTTACGTGGCAAATGCAAGAACGACTTCGTGAGCTGTTTCCCAACATTGAAAGTGTTGGCGGAGAGGAAATGAACAACGGCCATCCCGCTGAAAGCACCTACGATTCGCCACGTTCGTATTGTCTACTGGCAATGCAAGAGCTTGGGCTCGAGCCCTACGATATCGACGACACCTTGCGCGAGACGGGAAACTCCTACTACCGATTGGGGTTGCTCTAGACTGCGGCAAAGCCGCCACATGGGTCCGCGCTAACGGGAATCCGCGGCACTAGATCCAGCCGGCACATAAACAACGCCAGCTCTAGCAAATGCTTTCAGTGCTGATAGCGTTTGTTCGCGAAGCAGTTCTTCCTTTATGTGCAGTTCGGTGGCCAATAGCTCAACTAGCTGACTAACACGTCGAGCTTCTCGGAGCAGTTCGATCATCCGAATCGTGCGCGGATTCGACACCAGGAACTCAATCTTGTCTGCTCGGTTTCGAAATCCAATTAGCCACGTTGGTTGCTCGGGAGGTGTAGTTGCTGAATACCGAGAGCCAATGCGATGAACCGGCCATTGATAGCTCAGCAGTCGAACATTAGGTGATGCAACGACGAATTGCTCCTGATCTATCAACTCTCCACTTTCTTCCAACTCCGAATCCGGGGCGAAATAGAGTTCCACACGTACGAAGTCGAAGTGGCAAAGCTCAACTATGTAGGGGTATTTCTCTTCTTGAGCATTTCGAGACACGAGAAACTGAAGAAACTCATTGGGAATTTCACGAAAATACGGAGTCTTGCATTCATACGAACGGATGAACTCTCGGATAAGCGAATGCCAGTAGGTTTCGTCCACTACTTCCCGAAACGCTCGAAATGTTTTCGAGCAAAACGACTCTACATTGTCGTAGAAGAGACGTTGGTAGATAGCTAGGCGCCGCGCTTCAATGCCATTTGGACCTGGCTCGTTTTCTGGGTCCCTGATGTGTGCCGAGAATGCGCTCTGGTCAGTTTGGAACGGGTGTCTGCGGTTGCCAGACTGCAATTTAGTCATTCTCCTCTACGCTGAACAACAAGCATGTTCAAGCTTTAATGATACCTGTGTATGTGACAATGCGTTGCATGTCGATCAGACCATCGATTGGCTTTCTTGAGTAGTTTGACTAGCTGGATAAGAAGCGTGTGCACATTTCGTCTACTGACTGGTAAGCAGATCACCGTTAGTTCGGTTATGAGATGCACGCACCATGCAGAATTGCGTGAGAATTGACACAAAAATCCATATCACCAACAGTCACGATCAACGGGCACAGCATCCAAAACAGAAGATCGCCTTAATCTCGTCCGACCAACATCCTCGACAGTGACTCAATACAGAAAATCTAGCTGCTATTCTTCAACTCTCGACCAACGAATTGCATCAGAGATCGCAGTTCCCGAGGAAGACGCATTAGACACCAAAACCTTCACATCACCTCGGGGCAAGTCTAGATCTCCCACTACATTCCACCCAACCACTGAGTCTGCAAGGCTAAAGGGCAATCTAGTACTAACTTCATTACCCAACACCTCAATTTCCCATTCGCCGTATAACGGCAAATCACTTGGGAGCTCTGGTAACCCAAATCGCATTTGATCCGGAACATCAGCAATTTTCGGTATATGAAATTCTAGCCTCCATTTCCCCGCTGTAGGCAAATCAGCTACATACTGCAATACTTGATTCCCGTTGCCGCCCCGTGCAACCAAAAATGTACGTCGATACTGACCAAAAGCTCATAGTCGAGTCTGCACCACAGGACACCTATGCTCATAGTCGAGTCTGCACCAAATACCCCTAGATATCTCCGTCCAATCGACCGCAATATCTTTACAATTCACAGGACTATCCCCAGAAACGGATCGTTCCCCTGTGTTGCCAATACGCACCACATTCACGTCACTAGAAAGATCGTCAACCACAATGCCGGTTTGTGGCAATGGCTTCCAGTCGCTTCTTACAGGTCCTACGGATGCCAACTCAGCATCTCTTGAACCACTCGTTTGACGGTCGATCGAAGCCAAGGTAGCGAATCGATTTTCAGACAACGAAACGGGAACTATCCAAACGTAAAGCGGATCCCTATCCGACATCATTCCAAACCGAACGCTAGATTCAGCTGGTACGTGCGTTACATCACTAAAAACTGGCTCAATCCACACGTTCCCGAATCGATCTTCTAACGGCAAATCCATCCTAAAGTAAACATATCCCGAAACTCCCGAATTATTTCTCGTATCAACAGAAATAGAATAACGATATTCCGATTCCGAATCGATCAACTCTAGAACCTCAGCCCTAGATACATCGAATCGCGGTAAGCCATCCCCAAATAAAGAACCATACATCAAATTCAAAGGTACACCAAAGCCACTAGCAATATCAAAAACAGTTTCCTTATCCAAACAGCCATTCTTCCCCTCCGTTAGAATCCCCGCAACAAGTTCCGTTAATTGCTGCATCGAGTGTTTCGACAAAAGAACATTTTTCACCGAATCGATTGACTTCGCTAGCGCCAGATTATATGGTTCTCCATGACTAAGCTGGACTATATCATTCCAATTTCCTTGGATTATGAGCGCCCAAACTTGAGGATGATCCCAGCGTCCTACACCATACAAATCCTTTGTCATGCCTCCAAAAAGAAAATTCATACGTTGAATGAATGAATAACGAGATGGCAACCCGCCCAATGAGTCATCACTACGAAAGTACTGCGACAAAAAGTATTTTTCGGTAGATACGCGATGTACCGAACTTCGTACTATCGCATAAACCACTTCATGAAGCAGCATAGTTAGCAAATTCGCCCCTTCTCCTTCAATGCAAATATTGTTATAAAAATGACGTTTTGCGATGTGCTCAATTAAGGATTCGGAATGTTTACTGCCATCCAAATAGCTAGCAATGTGAAACGCCATAGCTTCGGCAGACATATCATCCCCATCTTTAACCCTATTTACTCTAAACCTCTCAAAATTGGCCATCGTAAAATCGTGCTCACGTATTAGATAGATATGAGAATGAGACTGGGTAGATCCTAACGAAAAATCCAGGCTATATGCTCTTAAAGAAATGGGTACTTCAACAATGGTAAGAAATTCTAAATTGGCATCAAAGTTGGTTTCACGCAACCTAATAATTCTCTCCTTAATGTATGTTTTGTATGCCAAATAGTCCTTGCCTAAGGACTTCATGAATTCGGTATTCTTTTTGTAGAGTAGCAATTCTATGCCGATGCCTTCGACTTCATCCGAGATCCGTGTGAATGGTGCCATTATCAGAGCTAGGGTACGATGTGGACCAGTAGAATGCAAGTCAACAAAACCTTCATGACCAATGGATTGGGAACCTGGCATCGCACCAGATGTAGCGACAATCCACCCCACGGGCAATTCAGCTACGACGGAATATCTAAAAAAATTGAAAACCTCAGTAAATTTCGACCTGCTTGTTTCAGTTGAGTATTGAAAATGAGGAAGCCAAGCTACACCGTGCAAAAGGGCTACATAGTTTCGTTCAAAAATGGAATCACTTTCGCCCAACGCATGAATACGACTTCTAGAGTAGCTCAAATTTGATACCACGTAGGTTTGTTCCGTCCGTGCACGCGTAACGTCGAGTGCTCCCGTTACGTTCAGCATAACGCGTACTTCTTGAGAACTCTCTAAGGACCGACCGAAAGCTACCACAAGCCCCTCCGCGGTGTGGAAGTACTCCTCGCCTATTCCATCCACCGTAACTCCTTCGATTCTCAGCCCCGGATTCAGTTGTAGTCGCAGCTGAGCTATATCTATGTCGCGCGACGTTTGCAGAGTAAACTCTAACTGGTATGCTATTACCTCTTTCGGAACTATGCGCAATGTCCCGTTTATATCGGACAAAATGAGCGCCGAACGTGCTTTATTAGCCACATTTGGACCTGTTGTATTCTTGTGATATGCCGGATTGGAAGCGTTATCATCCGTAAAGCCATACCACAATCTAACTGCAATGCTTAGTGCCAAGACAAACAACGCACAATATTGAACGACGCTATGTTTGTTTCTCCGGACTCTTGAATTTGTGCAGCAAAGTAATCCCGCAATACTTAATGCTACAAACAAATTCATTATCCTGAAGAATAAAATTTCCGGTTGGGAATCTATTGGAATTATTTCTGAAGCCACATCTCCAAAACGTGGAAATAGCGTATATAATCCAAAGTCCTTGGGCGGTATGTTAGTTAAGGCGAAAACTTGTACAGCCAATATGGATACCAATACTATAGTTGTAAGCATCCAAGATTTGCTCATTCTGTTTAGAAATATAATTATTGCAGCCACCATTGCGCAATATATGCTCGCGTCGACTAATACAAACTCGCATAAAGATCTTAGCTCGATGAATTGCAATATTCTGGGTGACTGACTTTCCCCAATCACCCCTATAGCCTGAACTATTAAAATCCATATCACAAATGTGGTCCAAATCTGTATTACTACTTGTGTAAATTGGGCAATAGTAAATGTTAGGTCTGTTATAGGTCGTACCAAGAGAGGAGTGAGTTTTTCTGAATAATTTGTTGTAAAATGGCTCCATTCTCTAGTTGATACAAGGTTAGCGAGTGTTATTACAGTTATTATTACTGGTCCAAACACATTTACCAGCAAACTTGGAGGTATACTGGATAATCTTAAAGTGGAATTGTGTTCAAATGACCAACCATAGTAGGCATAGATGGTGACACAGGTACATATAACAAAGAAGAGTATAGGCGTAAAATAATTTGCACGAATACTCTGACGTAAATAGATAACGACGAGTTTTTGTACCTGCCTTGAATGATGCCATAAACCCATCATTTTTGTCTTTGGTAAGGTTGCTTCCAGAAAACCTGTCTTTTGTGGGTTACATTGGAAAGGATTATATACTCAGTATGTGAAGTTAATCGTGATTTTTTCCTTTGGTTTCCTCATATGGGCTCTTTTGCTGCATTGATAAAAAAAGTAGTGGGAGTTGGCCTACATAAATTGTCGAATTCATGACTAAGCATCGTGGTGTTCATATAGGCTTTATCCAAAATGTGAACCTGCGGGGGGCAAAGCATGACGGAAACCTTAACTTATTCTGGGGTGGATACATTGACACGGAGATTGGTTTGTGTTCGCCGCCAATTTCGTAAACCAACGCGTCGCTTTTGCTAGGGCTTCTTGTTCCTTCCAGAGCGTGCCGATTTCGTCAAAGTACTCGGATCCTTTCGGGTCGATCTGTTCAACTGACCCATCCGCCCTAACGAGCGAATTGTGAGTCGTCGGCAGCCTTAGTTCGAAGTCCTTAGCATGTCTCATGACTCTGCGTTCGGTTCGCGCCTGAGCGATTAGTCGTTCGCAATACTTCTGCGGATAGTGCTTTTTCCCACGTGTATCCTACTTGTGTCATTGTGCACTGTCCACTGATGCGTTGCAAATTCACTCGGACAAATGAACCCCGATTAGAAGTAGCATTGTGATGTTGAGATTGAATCGGTTCCGGAATTGAAGGCAATAAAACAATCGCTGGTCTAATGACCCCTGCCGCAAGCTCAATCAAGTGAAATATCGCAAGTCAATTGGTCTGCGGAGGTTTCGCCAGCCTTCGACAATCAGCAGTAACTCTCTAAATGGCTTTGCTGAATGACCGTTGGCAATCGCGAATGCGCTGCACTTCCTTCATCAGCCTTGGCAACGGCGGAAAATTGAAGTCTCGCTCCAGAAGCGTCGGCATGACGCCATGCCTTGAATAGGTGTGCTCCAGTAGTTCCCACACCGGTTCGATTACCGTGGTCGCATGCGTGTCGATGCGAAGGTCTTCGGCTTCGACGTAGTGTCCGGCTATATGAATGTACGACACGCGTTCTATCGGCATCGAGTCGATGAATTCAATGGGATCGTAGGAGAAGTTGATGCCGTTGACGTAGGCATTGTTCACGTCCAGCAATAGATTGCAGTCCGCCTCTGCCAAAATCGAGTTGACAAACTCAATTTCACTCAACTGCTGCCCGGGTGCGGCGTAGTAAGAAATGTGCTCAATGGCGATCTTTTGCTCCAAAACGTCTTGAACCGTACGAATTCGATCCGCAACGTACTTTACGGCATCTTCGGTAAACGGAATTGGCATTAGGTTGTAGAGATGTCCCTGGTCGCTGCAGGCACTGAGGTGATCTGAATAGCAACGGACATCGAATTCTTGCAGGAACTGCTTGACCCTGTGCAATAGATCAAAGTCTAGTGGATCTGGGCTTCCAATGGACAGAGACAGACCATGGCAGACAAGGGGGAACTGTTCCGCGAAGGCGCGAAACTGCTTGCCGTATCGGCCGCCTACATCAATCCAGTTTTCTGGGGCTACCTCAAAGAAATCTACAGTCTTCGCAACAAGGGACTCATACTGCCTTAGTTGCTCGAACATCCCCCGACGCAATCCGATTCCGGATCCACTGATCGGGAAATTTCTCATAGGTAGAAGGGATGGTCACGTCGAGATTCGTTGGACGAAACGCGACGTGACCGGGGTTTTGCTAGCGAGTAGCGACTACTCTTCTTCAGATTCCTCTTCGTCAGAGTCTTCGCCGTCCTCGTCGCCTTCGTCGGAGTCTTCGCCGTCTTCGCCGCACTTACCTTCGCCGCATTCGCCTTCCGAGTCGTCCTCACCGCACTTGCCTTCACCGCACTCACCTTCCTCTTCTTCGGATGTGAGAATGTTGTTAGCGTCGTCCAATGCTTCAGCTAGGAATAGGTTTGAGGAATCCTCATCGATCGATGCGGATACCGAAACGCCAAGTGATGCAGCCAGAAAAGAGCCAATTCCGATCATGGCAGGCTTCGTATTACGTATTTCCATTAGGTGTCTCCTCCTGTAGAACCGAATAGGAATTGCCGCTCAAGCGCAACGACCATAAGGAATTGCACTTTGTTGTCGGTGTAATCGTTGAGACTAAGATAGTAACAAATAGTTCCTCCATTTTCTTTACAGATTTTGTCAAGAATCAAATTGTTGTGGCCGATTCTGCTCGACTCGTACAAATTCCTCCTCAAGACGCTTAGCAGAGACGCGAATTCGTGTCCTCACGCCCTGGCAAAACAGCGAAAGTCTGAGTTCCTGAACGAGGTGAAAGAGACGTTCGACCACCTCTACTGAATAGCCCTGTTCCCGCAGTGAGGCAAGACGCAGATCCCAGGCTTGAATGTCATTGGTCAGCGCGTTGTCTCGATTGACCTTGCCCGGCAAATTGCTAATCCTTGTTTGGATTCCCTTCAGATACCGTGGTATGTCGCTCAATCTGTCAAAGTCAACACCAAGTGGAAACTTCTGTGTAATTAGAGAATCGATTTGGTCGAGAATGTCGCGTCTAGCTATTTCATAGGCACGCGACTTTAACGCTTCAAGGCTAAGCACGATCTGATAACGCTCCTTGACTATTCCTGCCACTAGGTCTAGCAACTGAGTTCCAGACTCGACAAGCTTGCCCCTCTCTTGCTCCAGCATGCGCTCAAAGTCCACTCTGGTGGTCGGCAAACTCCGATCACGAAAATACAGTTGCTCAATCGCTTTCAGTAGTACGGCATCCTTTAGATCCGAGACTTTACCAACGGAGATCCATTGCATTTGCATCTCTCCATATTGATCGAATAGTTTGCTGAGATACTTCACGGATTGGTGCTCGGCAAAGTACACAAGCCTGCACATTCCCATCAAAGATTGTCTAGTGGGATTCCCTGACTCATGCGACATCGTTATGTCGACCGCCTCGCGACGATCTACGATGTGCGCGTAGGCCACAACTGGTCCTTTGGGCGTCGCAATCTTGCGCGACCACTCAATTCCCTTGCTAGGAAATTCCCTCACGCCCTTAAGCTCAAATTTCGAAATGTCTGTACTATCAAGCCGACTTAGGGACTGATCGCTTGTTCGGTCTCGAAGAGCCTGCAGATCCCGATCCTGGTCAATAACTCGACCCCGTCCATCCACCACCTGAATATTCATCAACAGATGTGGAGAGAGCTTGCTCGGGTCCCATGCATGTCCATCGATGCCAAAGCCAAACTTGTGACCTACACATCTTGATATCGAAGCAAAGAGATTTCCAGAGCGGTATACCTCGTCCTCAAGTAGCGTTGGCAGCAATTTCTCGACTCGATCAGATACGGGTACAAGCTTCTTGCGCAATTGTTTCGGAAGCGAGCGCACAAGTTCGAGGCACTTGGATTCCAGAAATCCTGGCACAAGCCATTCGAGGGCCTCTTGATTAAGACAGTTCAGGTCGTGCAGCGGAACCTGTATGGAAATACCGTCGTCAGCGTCTCCTGGACTGAATCGGTACTTTAGCGGATAGGCAACTCCATCGAAGTGCAATTCGGAAGGAAATGCATCGCTGCGCAAATGCACCTTCTGTTCAAGGAGAATGTCCTCCATCGACATTCGCAGTGCTTCGCGAGAAGGCTTATTGGACCGTGAGTACCACTTGCGAAACGAACTGACGTCGCACACTTGCTCTGGGAGCTTAGAAAGGTAGAAGTCAATTAAGCGCGACTCATCGACTACTACGTTGCGGCGTCGCTCTCGGTTTTGTATTTCCTCAAGCGAACGTACTAGCCCTCTGTTTGCCTTGACGATTGCAACATCAATCTTGGCGGATTTCCCAATCAGCGCATGTCGCACGAATAGGCGACGTGCGCCTTCCCAATCGAAATCAGAATAGTCCACGCGGCTGTTCTGGTATACCGGGAGTCCGGACAAACTAGCGTCGAGCAATACCAGAGCCTTGCCGCTCTTGGAATCCCAGAATGGGTCGTGCGCGTGATAGTTGAAGAGTTCTTTGGCGAACTGCTCAAGCCATCTTGGCTCGATGGGAGCAAGGCATCTAGCGAAGGTCTGCGTGGTCTCCGCAATCTCCGCGGCAACAATCCACTTCGGTTTGCGCTTTGCCAACGCGGAACCGGGGAACAACCTGAACTTGAGGTTGCGTAGTCCCAAGTACGTGTCATTCTCGACCCGGAGGCCTATGAAACTAAGCGATCCGCTCAATATCGCTAGGTGCACGTTCGTCAATTCAGCATCTCTCTTGTTGAGTTTCATTCCCAATCGTGTGCATGCGAGCAGCAGCTGGCGGTGTAGCGAGCGCCATTCCAAATAGCGAGTGGGCGACACAAACACAGATTCCAACTGACGCCTAAACTTGCCACGCGAGTGAGCTTGACGCTCGCGTTCAGCCCATTGCCATAGGTTTACGAATGTCAGAAAGTCCGATTGTGGATGGACAAACGAGCTATGTGCCTTGTCTGCGAGTTGGCGTTTGTCGAGTGGTCGCAGCCGTGGATCCTGGGCGGCGAGCGCAGCGACAATGATCAAGACTTCCGTTAGCGACTTGCGAACGTTTGCTTCGATCAACATGCGCGCCAAACGCGGGTCCACAGGCAATACTGCCATTTGCCTTCCAATTTCTGTGAGATTGCCGTCGCGAGTCGCTCCAAGCTCCTGCAATGAGCGCTTGGCCGATGTGATAGCCCTGCTGTCAGGCGGATCAAGAAAGGGGAAATCGGCAATGTCGCCAAGATTCATCAAGAGCATCTGCAATACAACAGACGCAAGGTTGGTTCTTCGGATTTCGGGTATCGAATATTCGCTTCTACCTTGGAAGTCGTGTTCGTCATAGAGCCTAAAGCAAATTCCAGGTGCAAGCCTTCCGCATCGTCCCGCGCGCTGATTTGCACTTGCTTGAGAAATTGGTTCAATTGGCAACCGTTGAATTCTTGACTGCAGGCTGTAGCGGCTGATTCGGGCGTTGCCCATGTCAATGACGTAGCGGATGTTGGGAACCGTTAGGCTAGTCTCCGCAACATTCGTCGTTAACAGCACTCGCTGCTTATCTGATTTCGCAAAGATCTTGGCCTGTTCCTTTGGTGGCAGTCGCGCGTAGAGTGGAAGAACTTCGAACTGCTCTGGATAGTTCTTGCGAAACCAATGCGACCACTCGAGGATTTCGCGTTCCCCAGACAGAAACATGAGGACATCTCGGATTTTTGAGGACTGTTCAGAAGCGATTTCCTCAACGCACTCCTTTACCGCTTCTTCAATTTCATCGTCGACGGGACGATAGCGGACGTCGACGGGATAGCTCCTTCCTTCAACGCGAACTATTGGAGCACCGTCGAAGTATTGCGAGAACGCCTCTACGTCAATAGTTGCACTTGTCACTACGACTCGCAGATCCTTTCGTCGTGCGAGCAAAGTCTTTAAATATCCCAACAGAAAGTCGATATTGAGACTGCGTTCGTGTGCTTCATCTACGATCACAGTGTCATACGACGCTAGATATCGATCATGACGTATTTCAGTCAGCAATAGTCCATCCGTTACTACCTTGACGAGAGTGTTCGGGTTCACCCGATCTTCAAAGCGAACCGCGTATCCAACTTCGTTTCCCAGTTCGACGCCGAGAACTGAAGCGATGCGAGTGGCAACACTTCGAGCTGCAAGCCGCCTGGGCTGCGTGTGTCCGATCATGCCTCGGACGCCTAGTCCAGCTTTAAGGCAGGCAAGGGAAATCTGAGTAGTCTTTCCGGAACCGGTTTCGCCGGCAACTATGAGCACCTGATGCGACTTCAGAAGACTCTCGATCTTCGATAGCGAGTCCCTGATTGGAAGGTTCGACAGATAGCTTATTTTCGGCACGCTTTCCTTGCGTTGCCCGACTTCCTTCATGCTCTTTTGAAACCTGACGGCTGCCTTCTTGCTGAGCTTCGAAGCGCTATTCGCGCGCTCTGCAGCGAAAGCATCCCGTGCCAATAGCAACGAAGGATCCAAGTGTTTCATGGGAATTACTGAAGATCTAGAAAACTTGAAGTGGGCATTGGTTGAACACGAGCCACAAGCACGTGCTCTACTTGGAAAGGAAGCCCATGCCCTCTTCCAATCCGCGGATAGTCAACGGAAACATACGGCCATCGACGAGCTGTTGAGTCATACCTACTGACGAGGAGTATTCCCACGTCTCCTGAGGGGTGGGATTTATCCAGATCAGCTTGTCGTAGTGGTTGTTGAACCTCTCGATCCACACTGAACCCGGCTCTTCGTTCCAGTGCTCGACGCTGCCGCCAGCATGCGTGATCTCGTAGGGAGCCATCGTCGCATCTCCCACAAACACAATCCGATAGTCGACACCAAATTTGTTCAAAATGTCCCAGGTTGAAATCCGTTCGTTCATGCGACGACGATTGTCCTTCCACACCGACTCGTAGATGAAGTTGTGGAAGTAGTAGCTGCCTAGGTGCTTGAATTCGGTCTTCGTAGCCGAAAACAGTTCCTCGCAAATCTTCACATGTGCGTCCATCGAGCCGCCGATATCGAAAAACGTCAAGACCTTGACGGTATTTCGTCGTTCGGGACGCATCTTGATGTCGAGCAAACCTGCATTGTCTGCCGTTGCCTTGATGGTTGAGTCCATGTCAAGCTCGTCAGGCATCCCTGCTCGCGCAAATTTCCTCAGTCGTCTGAGCGCCATCTTGATGTTGCGCGTACCTAATTCGACCGAATCGTCCAGATTCTTGTATTGTCTTTGGTCCCAAACGCGTCGAGCTTTGCGTTTCCGGCCGCGACCTGTGCCTCCAGGTCCATTTCTTCCATTGCCCTCGCGGTCTCCTTCTCTCTCGCGCTCCTCTTGGGCACGCTGTTCCGCCAATCGACGCTCCTCTTCCTCACGCTGTTTGCGCACGGCGTCGATAAAGGCCTCGAGCCCGCCTAGGGAGTTGATTTCCTTCAAGTCCGCGTCCGAAAGAGTTTTTTCTATTTCTCTCCGCAGCCATTCGTCCGGCACTAGGGCTTCGAGCAATCCGTGCAAGTCCTCGAGTCCTTTAAAGTATGCGCCGAATGCCCTGTCGAACTTGTCGTAATTGGTCTCGTCTTTGACTAGACAGGTTCTTGCGAGCAGATAGAAATCATCCATGCTTCCATAGACGATTTGCTTGTCCAACGCGGCCAACAGATCCATGAGTTCCCGAAGGGTTACGGGAACCCTGTACCGTCGAAGTGTTAAGAAGAAATTGATCAGCATTTGGCCGCTCTCAATGCGTCGCTAGATCAACCGCGACTGTCTCTCCTATTCATGAATGCAAGTCGCTCAAGCAGCTGCACGTCTTGTTCGTTTTTCACAAGTGCGCCGTAAAGTGGAGGAATCGCCTTGGTCGTGTCCCTATTGGTGAGAATTTCGTCTGGAATATCGTCGGCCATCAGAAGTTTCAGCCAATCTATCAATTCCGATGTGGAAGGCTTTTTCTTCAATCCCGGCACCTTGCGCACGTCGAAGAAGATTTCCATTGCCTCCTTGACCAAGCCCTGCTTGATTTGCGGATAGTGCAATTCAATGATCTCTTGCATGGTCTCCCGGTCGGGAAAATTGATGTAGTGAAAGAAGCATCTGCGCAGGAATGCGTCGGGAAGCTCCTTCTCGTTATTGGACGTTATAACCACGATGGGACGATGCTTGGCTTTAATGGTTTCCTGCGTCTCATACACGAAGAACTCCATACGGTCGAGTTCTTGCAACAAGTCGTTGGGGAATTCAATGTCCGCCTTGTCTATCTCGTCAATGAGCAATACGACCCGTTGATCCGAATCGAACGCATCCCAGAGCTTGCCTCGCTTTATATAGTTTCGAATGTCGCCGACTCGTTCGTCTCCAAGTTGGGAATCGCGAAGGCGAGAAACCGCATCGTATTCGTATAGACCTTGGCTAGCCTTTGTTTGCGACTTTATGTGCCACTCTATTAGGGGCAAGTCCAACGTCTTGGCAACCTCTATTGCAAGGACCGTCTTACCCGTTCCAGGTTCGCCCTTAACCAACAACGGTCTCTCGAGCTTAACAGCAGCATCCACCGCCATGGATAGCTCGTCGGTCGAAATGTAGGTGTCCGTACTGTCAAAAATCATGAAAATCCGCTATCCCTTTACGATATTTTGTGCGTGAGTCATCTAGTCTTGCCGGCTGATAGGGTACCCGAAAGTGCTATTTGTAGCAGCGTGAATTGATTCGTGCCCAAGGTTCAAGATCAGTCACCTGCTCTGCTAGAAGTGTCAATCCCGCTAAGATTCTGACGCTTTGGTCGGTCGAAGGCTCGTCGAATGAGCAACAGTGCGACATACGAAACGACGATTCCCAGGGACCCCACCAAACCCACGGCAATAGCTGGAGTTGGATCCACTTCCGGTTCCAAGAATGTCCAGAACAAAAAAACTACGAATAGAGGAGCCAAATGTCCTTCGTCGAAGTTCATGGGCCACAACGCCCAAAAACAGCCCAATGCAATAAGCAACAATGCAAGCAGCTTGCGACGTCGCAAAGGGTAGTAGACAAGGAAAGCTAAGATCGCCGTTGCTGCGAAAGCCACCAGCCACGCGACTAGATATGACATAGCCTTATGGCATCAGGGATGGCATGCAGTGTCAGCCGGTTCACTTGACCCACTTGACCAATTGCTCTTCCAAGTCCTCCGGATGGACATCTCGTTCCGACAATACCTTTCCCTTAACAGATATTCCCAACTTGTCCATCTCCTGCCGGCTTCCGGCAATTAGCGGGTGCCAATCGTAAAGGTCCCTGCCTTCTGCAACCAGGCGATAGGCGCATGTCTCAGGTAACCACGTCATTTCACCAATATTGTCAGGCGTAATCTCGATGCAGTCTTCGACAAGACGCAGGCGGTGTTCGTAGTGCGTGCACCTGCAAGTGGACGTGTCTAACAAACCGCAAACCACGGGAGTTTCCGAGACAACACCAGTGTCGTCATCGCGAAACCGTATGCGGCAGCATTGAGCACAACCGTCGCACAAGCTCTCCCATTCCTCGTCCGACATGGCGTCGAGTTTTTTGGCACGCCAGAAGGGAAGCCCATCGCTTTTTTCTTCGATCATCTCACTTCCTCAATCACTTGCTTGAATTCGTTGCCCAGCAAATCCTCGCGCCACCGGCCAAACGATGGTGGGAACGAGCCCTTTCTCAAGTACGCCGAGCTCCAATCTAGCATGTTGTTTTGAGTTGCAAGCATGGTGCGAGACATTTGCTGTTTTTCTGAGTGTTGCTGAACTACCGTCCGCAGCCGACGGAAAAGACGCTGGCCCTGTTTAATGCTCCAGGGGAATTCCACAGACATCGATTCCGGTAGCCTGCCTCGTGCCAAGTCCTTCTTGGCTCGTTTTATTGCTTTGTAGAGTGTCGCCCCGATTTTCTTTCCGAACTGCTCGCGAAAGTGCTCGCTGGATTGTTTGCGATTGCGCAGTGCCGAGACGATCTGTTCGTCGCGCGCGACCCATTGACGTGGCACGTTTGATCGACGGGCCACCCTCTCTCGCCATCCGGTCAGTAGTTTCGCGAGTGCACGATCTTTCTGGGGCAAGTTACCTATGCCGCTCAGGCTGGGTAAGCCATCGGACATGTTTCGGCCCTGCGTCAACAAATGGTTGCGCATCTCCTCGTGGAACCATGTCTTCCGATCAAGCAATGCCAGTTTCTCTTCCAGCGCGCGCCACAGCGGCAACAGATAGCGCACGTCGTCAATTGCGTAGTTCAACTGTTCCGACGCCAAGGGTCGTGCTTGCCAGTCGGAGGTGGTTATGGATGAAGACTTGCTCAAATCAACTTCCAGAAACTGGCTAACCATACGTTGGTAAGGGGGCTGCTCCTCTAGTGAGACAAACTCGCAGGCCACTTGCGTATCCACTACGTTTTTTGGCATTTCCCCAAATAGGTAGTAGAGCAACCTCAGGTCCTCGCTGCTTGCATGCATGACCTTTCGAATCTTGGGATCACACAGCAGCGCTTCAATCGCCCGAAGATCTAGAGGCGCCAAGAGATCTATAGCGCAGACGCTTTTTCTCGTTGCGAGTTGCAATAGGCAAGGCACGCGAAAGTAAGTCCGCCTCGAATAGAACTCGGTGTCTATGCCTACTGTGTTTGTCACTTCGCCCACAAGGCGATCCAAGTCCCTTTGCGTGTCTATGAGACGATCAGCCACCGTCGATTGGCTTCCTTCCACGCAATGCATGCGATATCGTGGACATGTCCACGTACTCCAATTCCCCTCCGACCGGGATTCCATGCGCGATTCTTGAAACGATTACGTCCAATCCTACGAACATGTCTGAGATGTACATCGCAGTCGCCTCCCCTTCTGCCGTCGTGCTCGTAGCCACGATCACCTCGGAGATGCCCTCACCCTTGACGCGCAACGACATAAGGTCCACGCCTAATTCCGAGGGCCCTATTCCGTCAATAGGTGAGAGATGACCATGCAGCACAAAGTACCTGCCGGAATAGCCGCCGGAACGTTCAATGGCCACTACGTCAGCTGGAGTCTCAACCACACAAAGCTGTTTGGCGTCACGCTTCGCATTTGCGCACAGACCGCAAATTTCGGAGTCCGAGATGTTGCGACACTTCTTGCAAACCGTCGTGTTGGCTACGGCGTCGTGCAGCGCATCCGCCAGTGCTTGACCACCGGAACGGTCCTTATGCACAAGGTGAAGAGCGATCCGCGATGCGGTCTTTGAACCGACTCCGGGCAATGCCTGAAGGGCGCGAACAAGTCGCGCCATGCGTGGACTAAAGGGCTCCATTCTCGGAGTCAGTGAAGCTGAATGTCAAGAATACGTGCGCCAAAGTGCTTCTTCAAGGATTGAACGAACGCGTCGTTATCCAGTTCTTCCTGCGCAAGCTTTTTTCGTTCGTCGCGATCGCGGGCTTCCTGTCTACGACGCTCTCGAGCTTCCTGCGCAGCTTCGATGCGAACTCGATCCAAGTATTGCGCGGGCGTTTCGTTCTGAGTTTCCGCATACTCGAAAGATGTCGCAAATTTCGACCCATAGAGAATCCGCAATGCCGTATTGACCTCTTCAATCCTCGAATCCGTCCAGAACTCCTCGTGGTCGGGAGGCGCTCGCAGCGAAACTTCAATGCCATTGCGCTCGACCAGCTCTGTGAATATCAAATGCTGCCTCAACTCCATTTGAAGGTCCAAATTCGCGACCGTTTCATGCCAAGGTTGAGTTTCCGACCACGCTGTCGGACTTGCAACAGCATGAGGCTCAGGGCTCGCCGTCGAATCTCCAACCTGGGCTCGTTGCAATTCGCTTGTTGCATCTGGTGACGAGGGCGGACTCGCTTTTGCAGTGTCGGACTCGGTTTCTTGCGAACGCCCGGAACCGCTGCTCGTACTACTAGCGTTTTCTGTGGATGTCGGTCGTTCAGGCCCGCTCGATGGTGTCGTAGTTGGATAGGCCGAAACCGGTTCAAAATCAAGCAACCGCAAGATGGTCATGTCAAATCCGGTCCGGTGATCCGGAGCAAATCGCAAGTCTCGCATTCCGATTACCAGGATTTGATAGGCAACCTGGAGCCACTCAGGCGACAACTTCTCAGCGAATGGAATCAAGGCCTCGTCGTCAATTTCGCCAGTGATGTAATAGAGCGACAAGGCGTGTATTGTTCGTTGCAAGCTAGCAATCAAGTCGCCGTAGTTCACTGCTCGAGTTGAAACTCCCTGGATGAATTCCAGAGTGCCTTTGCGATCGCCAGCACCGATAAGCTCAAGTATTCGAGCAACCTCGTCTGTCCTCGCGGTTCCGAGCATTTCGGACACATTCTCTAAGGCTATCGAACCCCCGCCGTGCGAGATTGCTTGATCGACAATTGATAACGCATCGCGCATGCTTCCATCAGCTGCACGGGCAATAACTTCCAACGCTTCCTGCTCAGCGCTCACATCTTCCTGATCAAGTACTTCGGTGAGCTGCTTCCTGACTGTTTCGGGAGAAATGTTGGTAAGGTGAAATTGCAGACACCTGGAGAGCACGGTAACCGGTATCCTCTTGGGATCGGTGGTCGCTAGCACGAACTTGACGTGATCTGGAGGCTCCTCCAAGGTTTTGAGCAACGCATTGAAGCTTGAGTTGGAGAGCATGTGCACTTCGTCGATGAGATAGACCCGAAAGCGTCCCATCGACGGCCTCAAACTTGCGTTCTCCAGGAGTTGTCGCATATCGTCAACACCAGTCCGCGATGCGGCATCGACTTCCACCAGATCGATGAAGCTGCCGTCCGCAAACGCAACACAGGAGGCACACTCGAAACAGGGCTGTGAGGAGACGCCCGCTTCGCAATTTAGGCAATTCGCCAGGATGCGACCGAGCGTTGTCTTTCCTACACCGCGAGTCCCAGAAAAGAGGTAGGCATGATGCAGTCTTTCGTTGTCTAGTGCGTTAACAAGTGCACGTACCGTGTGCTCTTGTCCCTTGACATCGTGGAAAGTGCGAGGTCTATACTTGCGTGCTAGAACCAAGTAACTCATGCGTTCACATTGTATTGCACTTCGGGAATGTGTCGTGAGCCGCACCAAAGGCGAGAAGTTTCAGATCATTGGGCACCGTGGCGCCGCCGCGTTAGAACCGGAAAACACGCTTCGATCGTTCAGCCGTGCCGTAGCAGAAGGTGTCGACGGCATCGAATTCGACATACAACTGCTCGATGGTCAATTGCTCGTTCTGCACGATGAAACGTTGGATCGCACGAGCAATGGAAAGGGAAGCGCTGGTGCATACTCATTCAGTGCGCTTCGCGAACTGGACTTTGGATATGGGCAGCAAATACCTCTCTTGAAGGAAGCCATTGAATCAATACCCAAAACGACCTTGGTAAACATCGAACTCAAGGGCAAATGCACGGGCACCGAAACCGCCATTGCTCTCAAGGACCATAGCGAGCGTCAATTCATGGTGTCCTCGTTCCGTTTAGCGGAATTGCAGGCCTTTGCCGCACAACAGCCGATTTTGCCAAACGTGAACCTTGCCTATCTGCGCTTGGAGCTGGCCGACGGTACCGTCGATGAGGCGCATCGAGTAGGCGCATCCTCAATAAGTTTGGCTGACTGGTCCGTTAACGCCGATGTGATCGACATGGCCCAGCGAGCGGGATTCAAGGTGTACGTGTATACAGTAAACGAACTAGAACGCGTTCAATCGCTAAAGGATATGGGTGCAGCTGGGGTCTTCACTGATGCACCCGACAGGATCAAGCACGAGTTTCTAGTTTAAGTTGATTGGTTACAGTTGAATTCTTGTCGACACTGCGTGTGAGCATCAAATCCGTGCAACACGACTACATGCAGCGTATCGTCAAGGTCGCATTCACCTAGGCTAGTTTCACGCAAGTTCACCAGTGAAGTTGCTGCTGACAACGCATTGAATGTGCTTCGTTAGCAAAGCACACTGGAAATCATGTGCCGTTTTCGTTACGGTCCTCAAAGTCTAGATTGAGCGTGTCCTGTGTGTCCGGATGGGGTTTTAGGAGGGAGTCGAGGTCCAGTAGAAGGTCATTGTCCTCGTCTACCCCAGAATAGGTTTTCAGTGTTTCTGCAAACTCAGAGATCTTCTCAATTCTCTCAAGCGCTTGGATCATCTCAGCGTGGGTAGTCTTGCCGTCTTTGTTTGAATCAACAAACTTGATGTTTGTTGCAATTCTCTCTGCACGTTCGTCTTCAGAAAGTTCCTGGAAACTCCTAGGCAAGTCATCCACGTTGACTTTCGCCCATTCATCGATGGACAGCGCCCCGTCGTTGTTTGCATCGTACTTCTCGATGTGACGTGCAAAGTCTTCATCGGCTGTTGCCATTGACGTGTCCAGCGATACTTCTTCGATCACACCATCCAGTACGACACTAGATGCTCCCGCCAGAGTCTTTAGTAGTGCGGTTGCAACACCCTGAAGGTGGAGTTCGAGATCGTTTAATTCGGCGGAGTGTTCAGTTCCTACCGTTTCGACTGCATGGGATGCAACATCTGTTGGATCAGTTGTGTCTTTGGGGTTCGGTTTGCTGTCGGATTCCGCAACAGTCGTAGAGCACAAAGCACAAAGAACTACGCAAAGGCCGATTAGATTTACCGTTCGCATTATTGATCTCCGTAATTTTTGGTCAGTTGATTGCTGAATTTGGCCAACGACCCGTAACTCGATTCGCTACTTGTCATTAAGGGTCTCGAATTCCTTTAAGAGCTCATATCGTCCAGACGTGACGTATGTCTCCATGCGTTGCAGCTTCTGATCCATCTTTCGGATATCGCGGCGGACAACGTTCATGCGCCAGCGAATGTTGCGTGGCTCATCGTATAGGTCGATTGACCGGTCCGGATCCCTTTTGGAGTATCGTCGCTTCCGGTAATTGTCAGACTGCGTCGGCGAATCTTCGTACAAGTCTTCGTCCGGACGCCTGTCCATGACAAATATGGCAATGAAATAGCCTGGAATGACGGCCCATGGAAGACAAAATACTCCGATAACGCACAAGAGACGCGTAATCCACGGTTCGATGCCAAAGTACTGGGCTATTCCAGTGCATACACCAAACAGTGGTCCATTGTCAGGGTCGCGATATAGTCTTCTGCTACTGAAGTTGAATGAGTCGCCGGAGTGATTCGATTGGTTCATTGAATGCTAGTTCCGTAGTTGTGCAACTGCAGATCGTGAAGCGTGAATACCAAAGGCGATTGAAAATACACCTTTGGTCACTCTACGCGCCTTCGTCGCCATTTGGGAGTCTCGCTGTCCAAGATCGATTCGAGCGCTTCAATACGATCAGCCATGTCCTCAGCTTTCTCTTCCAGATTCCGTAGTTCCTGGCGGTCTTCCCTCGCTAGAAGCCGGTGTACGCGTTTGGATCGAGCGTAGTGAAGGCATAGCCAAATCGGGAGGATTATTACAACGAACAGGATTCCTGTAATGAAGAGAAGCGCAAAGACAAATTCTGGAATTGGTGAGTACATTGGCTAATGATCCTCGATGTTTCCGCGATTGTAGGACGAGTCGCTACCCGTTGGTCCTTTCGGCCTTCTCTGACATTTCGCGCTTGAGCTTGGCCAATTCTTCGTCGAGTTTCTCGTCAGCTTCAAGTTCGCTGATCTCCTCGGCAAGTGTCTTTTGGCCCATGTCGAAAGACTCTACTTCGCCTTCAAGATCATCGATCTTGCGTTCGTACTGCTCAAAGCGGATTACGGCGTCATCGACGTTCCGTTCAGAGAGCTGACGACGAACATTCAATCTGGCTTGGGCGGACTTGTTTCGCACTACCAGTGCTGCCTGCCTCGCTTTCGCGTCTTTGAGCTTCAATGTGAGAGTCGCGATGTCCTCGTTCATCTTCGCGAGCATCTCGTCTATGGCGGTCAGCTCGTTGTCGATGGTTTCAAGAACTTCAGTCGACTTGTGGCATTCCACTAGGGCAGCCTTTGCCAAGTCGTCGCGTTCCTTTCGAACGGCGATCTCCGCTTTGCGCTTCCACTCGTCTATGTCGCGTTCGTAATGCTCTTTCTTGCGCAACAGCTCTTTCTTGTCCGCAATTCCGCGTGCTGCTGAAGTTCGGATTTCGACGAGAGTCTGTTCCATCTCCTGAATTATGAGCCGAATCATTTTCGATGGATCTTGCGCTTTGTCCAACATAGCATTTAGGTTGGAGTTCACGATGTCGGCTACTCGAGAAAATACACCCATTTTTGTCTCCAAAGGTGATTAAAAAAGTTCTCGTCAGTCTTTATGCAAGAAGCGTGCCAATCATTAGCCTGTCAATCTTTTCGAGGTTTCGAAACCAATCGCATTGGCGATTTAAGTAAGATAGGCGCCGTGGGACGGTCAATTTAATCAAATTTTGGTGATTTTCAGCAATGCCCTCTGAAGAGATTCAACTAGTTGGAGAATCGCCATCGTTTCTCCGTGTATTGGAGGAAGTGTCTACCGTGGCCGAGCTCGACAAACCGGTGCTGCTTGTCGGTGAACGTGGCACTGGCAAGGAGCTTCTCGCCCTTAGGTTGCATTTCCTGTCGAAGCGGTGGGATTCCATGTACCTCCAAATGAACTGTGCCTCACTGACCGAGACTCTTCTGGAAACAGAGTTGTTTGGCCATGAGGCGGGTTCGTTCACTGGCGCAACGCGACGACACCTAGGTAGATTCGAGCGTGCAAACACTGGCACCTTGTTTCTTGACGAACTCGCGACGGCTTCGATGCGTGTTCAAGAAAAAGTTCTGCGTGTAATCGAGTATGGCGAGTTTGAACGCGTTGGAGGAACAGGAACAATCCAAACCGATGTTCGAATTGTTGCCGCGACCAATGAAGACCTGCCAACCCTGGCACAAAAGGGAAAATTCAGAGAGGACCTGCTTGACCGTCTGGCATTTGATGTGATCACGCTTCCGCCACTACGTTCCCGCAAAGCCGACATACTTTTGCTCGCAGAGCACTTTGCCGTAAACATGGCAAATGAAATCGGACGCAGTGTCTTTCCCGGATTCACAGAAGAGGCCCGAGAATTGCTTCTTTCATACGATTGGCCCGGTAACGTTCGCCAACTCAAGAATGTAGTCGAGAGGGCCGTATATCGCAACAATCCAGACGATCCCGTGGGAGAAATCGTCATAGACCCCTTCGAATCGCCCTATCGGATAGGGAGTGAATCAGGCGAAGCTTCATCTAGGCACGCCTCGCATTCCTACGAGCTCCCGTTGGATTTAAAGCAGACGGTGCGCGACATTGAAATTCAGGTAATTCAGTCGGCTCTAGTCAAAGCCAAACACAATCAACGCAAGGTGGCGGAGATGCTTGGGCTGACTTACCACCAACTCAGAAACTATCTGCGCAAATACTCACTGCTAAGCGACAATTAGCTGAAATTTGAACCACGAACGGCTATTGCTCTTCCGGTCGTTTCAATCCCCACGGGTCGTAGCAAGGCGCGTCAAAATGGCGTGATGCAACTATAATTTGTGAGTGTGCTCTAAAGCACTTCAATGGCGGCTTTGGTTGGCCCCTCCGCGACGAAAAATTGTAAACCCCGTCAGGCCTGGAAGGGAGCAGCGGTAGCAGTGGACTCGGGTGCCGGAACCTGGCTGACGGGCCGCCACCCAATTCAGACTCGCCAGAAACGCAGGAGAGGTGTCCGAGAGGCCGAAGGAGCGCGCTTGGAAAGCGCGTATGGGCAAACACCCATCGAGGGTTCGAATCCCTCCCTCTCCGCCAGGATTATCGTTGAATCAATTGGGTAGCTGACTTGAGCCCCAATTCGTACTAACGAATAGCGTTGCGAGCCAATTTGCGCAAATCCCGCCCACTTCAATAGGAAGAATGGCGTCCAATCCTCCTGTTTCCATAGTCGTTCCCTAAAACGGGGTGCTCCGGCACACTCAGTGCGATAGGTCCATGGCGCTCAGCTCAACTTCGTTGGATGCGTGAAGCACAACACTAGCGTTGCTATGCTTGCTGTATCAACAGGCACGCAATCGCGTTGCAAAGGCGGGAGCTTCTGGGCGTCTCTGTCTGGCCACTGCAAAGGAGATACTAATGTCCGCTGAAATAGTACTGTACACCCATCCCATGTCGCGTGGCCGCATCGCACGTTGGATGCTGGAAGAGACGGGCGTCGAGTACGACGTCGAAATTCTTGAGTATGCAGAGTCAATGAAGTCGCCTGAGTACTTGAAGGTCAATCCAATGGGCAAGGTTCCGGCAATACGCCACGGCGAAACGGTCGTCACGGAATCAGCAGCAATTTGTGCCTACCTCGCCGATGCTTTCCCGGAATCTCGGCTAGCACCTCCAATGAATGCCCGAGGAGCGTATTACCGCTGGTTGTTCTTTGCCGCTGGACCGCTCGAGGCGGCCACCTTCAACCATAGGCTTGGATTCAAGGTCCCAATCGAGCAGGAACAAGCGGCGGGATACGGAACCTTAAAGGCGGTGGTCGACACACTGGAAACAGCTCTCTCCGCAGGACCATTTGTGACCGGCGAGTCCTTCTCAGCGGCAGACGTGTACTTTGGGTCTCACATCGGTTGGGGCATGGAAATGTTGCGAACCATTGAACCTCGTCCAGTGTTCAAGGAATATTGGACACGTGTCAGCGAGCGACCGGCGCACGTGCGCTCAAAGACCAAGGACGACAACCTCGCAGCAACGCTACGCTCGAACGCCAGACAGCGTTAACCACTATGCAAGCAGGACCCAGCCACCATCAAGATTGCAATGTACATTCTCAATCTATTGGAAATTGCTCTCACTGAATGAAGTTTCGTATGTGCTTTAATCACATGTGACTCAGGGCTTTGGCGACCGTGACACTACATGTGAGAACGACAAATAGCTACTCAAATCGCAAAGAGCACCGTTGACTCAACTCGATATAGGCAATCCAACTCATGCACCGACAACGCGAACATAGCACACACGAACCCCTCGATTCGCAACTCGCCGACAACCCTCTTTACCAGAAGTTCAAACAACGCGCCGATGACGACAAACCGCCATCGCGTTCAAATGCCTTAGGAGCTATAGCGCATGCTAGAAGCCCGGGTGTAGAGAGCCGGCGCGCATTAGCTGATGCGATTTTGAACCAAGACAAAGGCCTCGTTGTGGGTCATTTCGGAACGATTCGTTACAAGCCGGTCTCAGTGTGTGGCATCGATCTCAAACTCGAACCGTTGCATCCGAGTATTGGAACGATCGTCCATGGAATCGATTTGGCAACCCATTTGACAACCAAGGAAATGGTGACCTTTCTCCGAGAACTTTGGCTTGAACGACGAGTAATCGGATTTCGCAACCAGAATCATCTTACAAGGCACCAGCTGGTTGAATTCGCTGAAAAATTCGGAGAGGTTGGAGCTCAGTTTGGGGAACGAGAACACAAGCCCAATTCACCCTACGATATCAATCAACAAATTAAGGTGCCAGACATTCCAGACATGTTGGTCCTGCCGTCCGACGAGGTCGTGCCCAATGCGGCGAGTGGCTGGCACTCGGACGCTACTTGGCAGGAGAGACCCCCAATGGGGTCTATTCTCATGTGTCGCGAAGCGCCTCCAATTGGCGGAGACACCTGCTTTTGCGATTGCTACGCCATGTGGGAAGGATTGCCTTTGGCTACAAAGCGTAGAGTGGAGTTCTTGCGCGCCGTCCATGTGGGATCGGTCGGACACCAGATGGATGGCAAGACTCCTTCCGCTGTGCACCCAGTTGCACGTACCCATCCCGAGACCGGCCACACAACGTTGTTCGTGCAACAGGGTTTTGTCCGCAGATTTGCAGATGAACACAACATTGAACCTGAAGAAGAGCGCGAACTGCTGTTGCAGATGAGAATGCAGGAAGGACGGCCTGAGTACACATGTCGGTTTGCTTGGGAAGCAGGATCAATTGCAATGTGGGACAATCGTGCAGTGTTGCATTCGGCAAGCGGAGACTTCTGGCCACATCGACGGATGATGGAGCGTCTAACGATTCTGGACTACGACAAGACGCGGCGAACGCCGTTCTATGCTCCTAAAGAGCAGTCGCAACCATCGCACTAAAACGGAAACAAGATTTGCAGTTCAACTTTCATAGAGGAATCCGATGAGCAACTTCTTGGACAAAATCGAAATTGGCAATACTGGTTTGACTACATCCAGGCTAGGAATCGGTTCGACGTTCAATGCACCTGCCAGCGCTATCGAAGAAGCGTTCGAGCAGGGAATCAACTACCTTTATTGGGGCACAGTGCGTCAACCAAGTTTTGCAGAAGCAATGAGAAATCTTGAGCGTTCACACAGAGACGATCTCATACTGACGATACAGTCCTACTCAAACGATGCAGGAACTATCGAAAAGGAAGTTGAAGATGCTTTGGCCCAAGCGGGTGTACAGAGTTTTGACTTCCTCTTGCTTGGCAATCGAAACGCTGTGCCAGACCAATCCTTCATAGACGTCTTCGAACGCCTGAAGGACCGTCAATTGGTTCGATTCCTATCGCTCAGCAGCCACAATCGTCCCTTAGTGCCCACTTTCATAGAGGATTACGCCAACGGAAATTCGCCATACGAGATTTTGATGCTGCGCTACAACGCGGTTCATCGAGGTGCCGAAACGGATGTGTTTCCTTATGTGCAGGACACCCAACCACGCCAAACAATATTGGCTTACACGGCCACACGCTGGGGTCATCTGGTGGACCCCGCCAAAATGCCATCCGGAGAGCAACCCGTCAGCGCATGCGATTGCTATCGCTACTCACTTTCCCACCCAAGTGTAGACATGGTGCTTTGCGGTCCCGCCAATCGAGACCAAATGCAGGAAGCCATCGCGGCGCTGCACAAAGGTCCGCTGGACCCGAAGGAACGAGAGCGAATCGAGCGCATTGGTAAGCATCTGTACGGCCAATATGCGCCAGCTTACCCAGATGCCGGCGACGACAAAGACGTAAAGACTGGATTGGCTGCCAGCGCTTCAGCTTAGCCCGGCTGTTCTTCATTAGCCAATACAGGCGGCCACACGCGAACTCTGAGAAGTTCGTAATATCCTGACTCTTGGAGCCAACCACGAGACCGATCAATGACCAGTCGGAGCGTCTTAGTTACAGGAGGAGCAAGGGGAATTGGAAAGGGAATCGCTCAAGCGTTTCTCCGACATGGAGACAATGTCCTTATTGCAGATTTGCCATCTGATTCGGGTTGGCGATATGAACTTTCCACTGACTCCCAAATGGAAGAGACCTTAGGGGAGTTAAGAGAGATTGGAGACGCAACAAGCACCTACTTGGACGTAACGGATGTTGAGTCATGTCAGCACGCAGTGGCCACATCTTTAAACAACTACGGGGCGTTGGACGTCTTGATCAACAACGCCGGGGTTATCGACAGCGGACCCATCGACGACTTTCCGGAAGCAAGCTGGGATCGCATCTTCGAAGTCAACGTTAAAGGCATCTACAACATGACGCGAGCGGCTCTAGTTCACCTTCGATCCAGCGCTAACGCAGCAATAGTCAATACCGCCTCAATAGCTGGTAAGCGAGGCTCAGCTAATCTCTCTTGCTACTGTGCGTCCAAATTTGCTGTAGTGGGATTGACTCAATCGCTTGCTCACGAGTTGGCACCTTCTGGTATACGTGTCAATGCGATTTGCCCCGGCATCGTGGGTACTGCCATGTGGAGGGACCATCTCATGGCGGATGAGGGAAATGAAGCTTTCAATAGTCGCATGTCGCGAACCATTCCATTGGGACAACCACAGACCAGCGACGACATGGGGCAGGCTGCTGTCTACCTTGCCAACGCTAGAAATGTTACTGGTGTAGCACTAAACGTTGCTGGTGGTCTAGAAATGCACTAAGAAATGGCAGTGCGGGGCCCGATAGCGGCAACCGGCCGTAACCAGTTATGGGTGCCGCTGCTATTCAGATTGCAGTGCAGCTACGGGATCAAGCTTTGACGCCGCCATCGCAGGATAGACACCAAACCCTACTGCGATCGTCGCGCAGACGATTGCCGCTCCTAAGATGCTCAACAACGAGAACGCGATTGCCCAATGTGAGAACAGGTTGACTCCGTACGCAATGACGAATCCAGCAATGATGCCAAGGAAAGCACCCAGAAGCGCGATTACCGTAGTCTCGATCAGGAATTGTCGCACCACGTCGCTGCGTCGTGCACCAACCGCACGCAACAGACCGATCTCGGAACGTCGCTCCAATACGCACGCCAGCATGATGTTCATGATTCCAATCCCCCCAACAACAAGAGAGATCCCAGCAACAACGCACATGACTACAGTGAAGATTTGCTGTGTTTGATTTTGTTGTGCAAGTAACCGTGCCGGAACGACGATTCGAAAATCTTCCTGGTTGCCGTGGCGACGATCTAGAAACAGCTGAATGGCATCCGCTGAAGCGAACAGATTCTGACCAGACGCTATCTTGAGCTTGAGCTGCGAAAGTTCTGCGTCCATGACGTCGCGTGGCATTCGAGCTAATCCAGTCGACAATGGAATGTAGGCTCGACCGCTCTCGCCGCCAACTTGCTCACCCTGAAAGTCTTCCCCAGCCAGCTGACGATCAGCAAGGATTCCTACAACCTCCACCCATAGAGAGTTGACCTTGAAACGCTGTCCAATTGCGTCGCCACGGGGGAAAAGCTGACGCGCAACTGCATCGCCCAAGACAGCCTTTTGGGCATACTGTACATCATCGTCAACTGTAAAGAGTTCGCCTAGATCCACATCCAGCCCCGATAGACTGAAATACTCCGGACTAACAGCCCACACTTCAGCCGAACTAGAGCCCTCCGGCGAGAATAACTCGTCCCAAAGAGGCAACTCTCGTATGGCAGCCCAAGACTCGACAAACGGCATGGAGTCAGCTATGGCTTTGGCATCGGCGACTGACAATCCCGCTGTATGCTGTCTGACGTCGACTAGAGTGTCGTCTGTGGGGCTCTCATCGTGGATTATCAGGTTGTTGGCGCCCATTGTTTCAATCATTGCCAAGGCTTCTCTTTGTCCACCTTCGCTGACCGCCAACATGGCTATTACCGCTCCAACGCCAAAAATCATTCCCAACAATGTCAAGAACGTACGTAGGCCGTGGTGCGACAGGTAGGACAAAGCAGACCTAATGTCAGGTATTAGGTCTTTGCTCATAAATGAAACGAAACTCATGCCGCTAACAATACCGTTTCCTGCAGATTAGTGTGCGTCTTCTCTAGACCGATGCGTTGGCTGGCGCGATCAAGCTGATTTTCTCACCCGCATTCAAGCCATTTGTTATTTCTACGAGCGTTGGGCTTCGTCGACCGAGTTCGATATGGCGCAGTTCCGGTTCAGGACTGTCAGCGATGATCCAGACGTAAGGTTTATCTTGATCAAAAAACACAGCATGCTGCGGAACAAGTATGGCATCGCTGAGTTCGCCCGTAATGATGGTGGCCGTAAAGCTGCTACCCACTCGCATAATATCAGCGTCCACTTCGTCGAAATTGGCTTTGACAATTCGGTACTTTGTAGGATCCTCACGATCAAGAGAGCGTGCCATTCGTGGAACGTCAGTAACAACTCCTGTGAATTCACGAGTCACATCGCTATCGATGCGAAACTTAACCTCCTGACCCTCCTCGATGCCAACTGCATCCACCTCCAACACGTGAATCTCGGCATTGACCTTCCCTTTTATCGGCAGTGAGCCAATTCGTCTGCCCGGCCACATCGTTTGACCCGGCGCTACTTTTGAGTTGCCCCACCCTACATAGGCATATACGAAGGTGCCGTCGTCGGGGCTCTTGAGCTGCATCACGTCCAGTGCCTTCTGATTGCGCTCTAGGTCTTGATTCGTAATGTCGAGATCGGCTTGAAGTTTCTGAGATTCCGCATCCACGCGTCGTTCATGAGAGTGGGATTGCCACTCGTAGAATTGGTCTTGTACTTCCAAGTACTCAATGTTTTCTAGCGCATCGATTATTTCCTGCTGGCTGAACGCGCTTGTATCGATGTCCTCGTAGCGAACGGCAATATCCGTCTCGCCGTCAACTCGCATTATGTTGTGGTTGATTTGTGTAAGGCTAGTATCGTTGTTTCGCACGAAATTTTCGAACTCCAGCTCCTGCTGGTCCAGTTGCAATTCCATCTTCTCAATTTCTGTCAATACAACCGCGTCGTCGAATGTCGCAATTACCTGGCCCTTGGAAACCTCCGAATATTCTGGAATAAGCCATTGAATTTCAAAGCTCATGTTGACGCCACTAGGAACGCCTATGCGGACTTCCTCAGTAGCCAAGATTTGACCCTTGGCTACCACTTCAAAAGTGTGGTTTTTCGCTTCCACTGTAACAGTTGAAAGCGCTTGACCGGTACCCGAGCAACCCGCAATTGCAAACAGGAACAAGATCGTCGAAGCGATCGAGATGCTTTTCATGTACTTCATTACAACCTCACTTTGTCACCGGCATTGAGCCCGCCCAAGACAATGAAGAAGCTTCCACTGGCATTACCAAGTTGGACGGGAGTCCAGTCACGATTTGTAACGACGCCAGGTTTGCCTTCCCTATAGACCAAGGCTTCCTTTGGAACTGCCAAAGCCCCTTCCTGCACATCGACCTCAATGGTGACATGCACACTGGTCTTAAGGTCTAGTATGTGAGCATAGTCCTCGTCAAACTCTACGGTGAAGTCGCGAACCATAATCGGTGATCGTTGAGACTTGCGTCGTACCGTATTTCCCACTGATGTCACTTTGCCAACTAATTCCGATCCTGCCAGAGCATCTGATTCCACTATGGCTCGCTGACCAACGGCAAGCTTGGCGGCAGCTTGCTCGCGTACAACTCCGCGGATAAGGACGCTAGAGTCATCGACAACTGTAACAACTGGTCGTCCAGGTCCTACTCGATCACCGGTCTGTAGTTTCTCTCCCTGCCAGCCTACTCCCACAATGGCAAGTCCCTCAATGGTCGAACGCACAGTAAACGAAGCCATTTCTTGCTTTCTCTGTTCAATATCCGCTTCAAGTCGCTGTATTTGCCTGTCTAGCGCTTCTTTTGCCAATTCTCGTGATCGATCACTCATGTCCTTGCGAGTAAGACCGCGCTGATACAAGATGTTGGCCAACCTCTTCTGCTCGACGAGCTTCTTGTATTCGATCCCCGGTACAACGCTAGCTGGAAGCTCGGCTCTTCGATTTGCCTTGTCGGCTTCGGACTCTAGATTCGCCAAATCCAACTTCTCTTGTTCAATGACTTGAAGATTTCTCTCCTTGTTGGTCTCGACTTCCCCTTTCCGAACTTGCAGTTGGCCTTCCAGTTGTTCGAGATCTCTCTGTTGCGACGAACTCTCTATTGAGAACAGTACTTGTCCGTTGCGAACTCGCGTCCCTTCTTCTACCAACTCCCCAAGTCGCAGTCTCCAACTGTCAGTTGCTGGTACACCTACGCTCAGTTCATTCGCCGACTCTACAGTTCCGGTGGCGCCGACGGTCACCACTCGATCTTCCTGTTCAACTTCGAACCACTTTGCTGCAAGCACCGAACTGGCGCCGAACAAACACAACCCAATCAAGACAAAGGGCATTGTCATTCGCAATTGATTGTTTTCTCCGTTTTCTTTCACTTGGTTTTCTCGTTTGCTTTTGTTATTTGTCAATTGACCACCTCGCCCACTACTGCCATTCCTGGCAAGAATTCAGCAGGCATGGTTACATCGTCTGCGGGAATCGCCGTTACCTGAAAATATCCACCGTCACTCCAATCGCGCGTGTTTGCTTGACTTGAAATCCAAGTGATTTGAGCTCTCACCGAGAATTCAGGCAACGCATCTGGTGTTACGGACACCTCTGAACCAACTTGCAGTGTTCGCACATCGGCTTCATGAGCCCAAAAACGAAACTGTAGAGAGTCTTGGCTTGCCACTTTCGCAATTTCCATGCTGCTCATGACTGCTGCACCGGGATACACCTTCTCGTCAGTCCAATCGTTGGTGCCGTATATGACGAATCCCGGTTGAGTCGCATGTATTTCCGTCTGGGCAACGGCCTCATCAACCTCATCCATGTCCTTTTGTGCTCTTTGGACTGTTCGCTCGCGAAGAGGAATAGCCTGTTCCTTTGTTAGCTTCGCGTCTTCATAGGCTCTAATTGCACGCTTTAGAGCGTTTGTAGCGTTTGCCAATGAAAGCTGATTGCGCTCATAGGTCAGATCGGGAATTGTTCCTTTGGGCGTTGAAGCATCCAGCTTTGCCAGTTCCAGCGTGGACTCCGCTCGAATCAGCGCAGTCTCGGCATCAAAAATAGCTAGGTCTTGCTGCGCGGTTTGCGCTTCCGCATTGGCAAGCGTGTCCTCCAGCTGAATCTCCAAAGACTCCTTTTGCGCAATGAGATCGCTCGGATCAAGCCTAACGACCATATCTCCAATCTCAACTGCGCTTCCCTCCGGTGCCATCCACTCGACCGTTCGGGTATTGGCATTGGAATTCACGAACCGCGGCATGAGAATCGACTGTGCCGCTGCGTCCTCGATCTCTCCTGTTAGCAACGTTCTTGATCTGCCTGCATCCGTGCTAATCGATTCGCTGACTGCAGTCGTCGCAGCTGCTTCAGCCCCTGTTTCATCTTCGTTCTGTGCAATCAGCGGGGCTGACGCGACAAGCAACAGTGCGGCAGCTAAAGTGCAAGTTTTCATACCAAAATCATACTCTTCTTTCGAAACCAAATCCAAAATCCTTTCCCTTTTCCACTTGTTGCTCAATCTTGCCGTCGCGCATGTGAACGACTCGCTTTGCATGTTGGGCTACTTCGTCTTCGTGCGTCACGATCAATATGGTCTGATCGTTTGCATTCAAGTCGTCGAATAGCGACATAATTCCTTCTGAAGTCTTGGAATCCAAATTACCTGTTGGCTCGTCCGCCAAAAGCAAGGAAGGTCGTGTTACAAGAGCGCGCGCAATTGCTACACGCTGTCTTTGCCCACCAGACAATTGATTGGGATGGTGCGTCATTCTGTCAGCTATGCCCAATCGCTCCATAATCTCTCTAACGTACTCGGGGCTTGCCTCTCCGTTTGCCCCCTCCTCCTTTCGGTATCGTAGCGGTAGCAACACGTTATCCAAGGCGGAGAGGCGAGGCAAAAGGTGAAAGCTCTGAAATACAAACCCTATATATCTGTTACGAATACTAGAGAGCATTCCGTCTTCCATGTCCGACACTTGCTGGTTCAAAAGCTGGTACGTGCCAGCTGTCGGCGTATCCAAGCATCCAAGGATGTTCATCAGCGTTGATTTTCCGCTGCCCGACGGACCCATAACAGCTACAAAGTCGCCCTTCTTGATGTCAAGGTCTATATGGTCCAAGGCATGAACTTGGACGTCACCCACCTGAAAGGTTCTACAGAGATCTCTAACCGAAATTACATTTGAGTTTTCTTGTTCAGCCATTAGTATTTTTCGATAAACTCCAATGGAGCCCTCTGTAGTGGTGAGAGCCCGCTGTCCGTGACTCGCCCGGTTGCCTGAGTCGTTACCGTTCTTACCAGTTAACGAAGACTAGCAGAAAAGAGCTGAACTGTTCGTGGTACGAAAGTCCCGCTCACTGTGCTAGACGTACGTGGAAAAAATCGACGTACACTGTATTTACGAAGAAATACTTGTTCGCCGTCGCTATACCTCTTAGTCTGATGGCGAATTTCGCAGTTAACTCAACCCACTGAGCGAGTT
Source organism: Candidatus Azotimanducaceae bacterium (assembly GCA_965205545.1). Lineage (GTDB taxonomy): Bacteria > Pseudomonadota > Gammaproteobacteria > Pseudomonadales > Azotimanducaceae > Bin55. The sequence continues at coordinate 1,060,016 of OZ242170.1, forward strand.
TCTGGCGCAGAACCTAGTCTCGTTTCTGCGCGGCACTTCCTCAATACAGCAGGAAACGCCCACTTAGCCACCATGCTCATATGTTTATATTCTACGAAATACGAATGTCCCGCGACTCAACAAACTAAGGGCGAGGGGAAGTTCTCTTTGCCCACGCTCACACTTTTCGAGGGAGCCACGCAATTGCTTGCTCTCGTCGGACTGAGACAATGCATTTGCATATTATGAATTGGATGCCATAAGGCAATCTAATGGATACCGCCAATCCACTACGATTTGCTACATTCGGTAGTTCTCTAGTTTCCGGCATAATAGGCTGTAAGCGGGAATAGCTCAGTGGTAGAGCACAACCTTGCCAAGGTTGGGGTCGCGGGTTCAAATCCCGTTTCCCGCTCCATTCCTACGTCAATTCGGCGATCTTGCTGGATTGAATAAGGTCAAAGTCGATTGTCGCTCCCAGGCCTGGCTCGTCAAACGCTTGTACCATGCCCTTTTCGTCAATATCAATGTCCTGAACGAGACCGTGCTTTTGTGCCGAACCAGGCAATAGCACCTCGAAGTACTCGCAATTTGGAATTGCCATGATCAAGTGCAGATTGGCTACGTTGTTCAACGAATTTCCGCCGTGGTGTACCTCATAATTCATGTGGAAAGCTTCCGCTAGGTGCGCAGTCTTCAGGCAGGAGGTTAATCCTCCCTTCAAGGCAACATCGCCACGCAGATAGTCTGTCGCTTGCGATGTAACCCACGGGGCGTAGGAAGTAGGACCGGCAGCCGGAAACTCAGTCGCAAGTATGGGAATGCGAAGCTGCGACTTTAGCTTCACATAGTTGTAGATGTCGTCTTCAACCAGCGGGTCCTCGTACCAATAGAATCCCAGCTCCTCTACTTCCTTTCCTACTCGCAAAGCTTGTGGATAGTCGTAGGACCAAGTGGAATCGAGCATGACTCGGTAATCGTCGCCCACAGCTTTCCTTACAGCGCGGCAGATTTTTGTGTCTTGCTCTGGAACTCCGGGTGGGTGAATCTTGTACGCTGTCCATCCACTTTCCTTTAGTCGCACAGCTTCATCTGCATACTCTTCGGGGCTATCAAGAACCGCGGAACTCGCATACGCTGGGACCTCATTTCTAAAGGAGCCAATCAGCCGATGAACCGGAATTCCGGCTGCCATACCCGCAAGGTCCCACAACGCGACATCGACCGCGCCAATGGGACGAACGAGGGTACCCCGGGTTCGGCGCATCATGGACTGCCACAAGCGTTCGCGAGCCAATGGATCTTGTCCCATTAGCATGGGTTTTAGTGCATTGATAAGCACTTGAGCATCGCGTTCCCCAGAGCCCAGTGCGGACCCAAGGAACGCGTGTCCAACTAACCCGTCGTCCGCAGCAATCCTTACCAAACCCATCTTGGTTGACCGCGATCGAGAACTTGAAACTGTCTTCGTGTAACGAGTAGGCGGAATGTCACCCCACTTCCACAACGTGACACTAACATCCTCAATTTTCATGTCTGTTCTTGTCTCCTAGTGTCGTGTTCCTATTGCCCCGTGCAAGCTAACACGACCTGTTTCAGCCTAGAATTCCATCAAGCAGAGACTTCCCGATCACCCTGACCGCAAGCGTTTCCTCCGCTCCTTCAAAAATCGAAAGGACACGAGCATCCACATAGAGGCGACTCACCGTCGACTCTTCTGCGTAACCCATACCACCGTGCAGTTGGACTGCTTCGCGTGTTACCCACTCGGCGAAGCGACAAGCCATCAGCTTGACTAGACTTGCCTCGATTTGACCTTCCGCCGTTTCTGCACGGCGTGCTACAACATAGGACAACTGTCGGGTAGCCGCAATGTAAATAGCCATGCGGCCAAGTTTCGAGAGAGATATTGGGAAATGAGCCAAGGGCTTGCCAAACACGATGCGATTATTGCAATGTGCAAATGCCTCTTCGTAGGCTGCCTGCATCAGGCCCGTCGCGCGCGCAGCTGTTTGAAGCCTTCCCGCTGAGAATCCCTGCATCGTGTAATAGAAGCCCCGGTTCAATCCGTGATCTTCCCCGACCAACGCTGAATGAGGCACTTGGAAATCGTCGTAGAACATCTCGAATGAATGCATTCCCCGATAGCCTAGAGTTCCTATCGACCTTCCCGTCAACGTTCCACCACCGGGCGACGAGACTTCAAACGAGTGGTTATCTGTAGCAGGCTTTTCTACAACGAATAGGGACAATCCTCTATGCGGCGGCGAGGCATCCGCATCCGTTCGTGCAAGAACAAGTATCAAACCGGCTTTGCCTGCCAACGTGCACCATGTCTTGCTTCCATTCAATTTCCAACCATCGCCGTGGCGTGTAGCCTTCAACGCGACAGATGCCACATCCGAACCCGTACCGGGTTCCGTCACCGAAATAGCGCAGAGCGGATTTCCAATAGCGACGCCTGGAAGCCATCGGCGCTTTTGCTCTTCCGTGCCGCCCTCAAGAAGAGCGCGTACCAATATCTCAGGGCGTGTTATCAGGCTTCCTGCTGCGCCTAGCGACCCCCGCGAGAGCTCCTCGGTCATTACGACCATGCCAAGCGTACCCTCATCCTCGTTTTCTTTGGTTCCTCCATACCGCGAAGGTACCGACAGCCCAAAGCATCCCATTTCTCCAACCAATTTCACGAGCTCATCGGAAACAGTCAAATTTTCCAGGTGAAGCCGTTGGGCTTGAGGAGCAATGTGCGTGTCACTCACTCTCCTCATGGACTCGCGCAGAACTTGCATATCGTGATCCAACAGATCGGGCATAGGATGATTGGCACGTGTGAGCAAGCTCTGGCCCATTCTCAGTTGTGAGGCTGGAGCTAGGGATTCGCCGACAAACTGTTGAACATCTGTCGACAAGGTGGATGCAAAGTCTGGAATAAGGGTAGACAGCTGGTGGCAAGTTTCGTTGAGAGCATGTGCCAAGAACCATCGAACCATGGCATCGACAAGCTCAAAAGTTCCTGAGTCCGTTTGCTCGAAACTGGCGCGCCTGTATGCGATCAGTGCTTCGCTTGCCTTGAAATAGGAATATCCAAAGGCTAGCGAATAAAGTTCCAGCTGGGCTTCATCTGGGGTGAGCTTTCGAGATCGAAGTAGCTCCGTTCCAGCTCTTAGAATTCTCCAACCTTCGTCAAGATTTTGCTGGAGAGATTCCATAGGCTCTAAATGGTACTCGAAGCGCCGTAATCGGCAGCGCACACGACAAGGCAAGTACCATTCGCTCGTTTCTCCACTGCATCATTTGATGAGAATGTAAGAAAGCAGCTAGCAAATGGCCAAAACCAAATTGGTCGTCAGCACACAAAACGCTCTCTTCAGCACTGTTATAGGAAGCCGTAGCACATGTCAATCTTGAGTGGTTATAGGGTTTTGGATTTTGGTCGCTACATTGCGGGACCATACTGCGCTGCGTTGCTTGGCGATTTGGGTGCTGAAGTCATACGGATCGAAAAAGTGGACGGGAGCGAGGATCGTTATACAGCACCGATCGGCGAGGCCGGCACGGGATCGGGGTTTCTCCAACTCAACAGAAACAAGCTAGGGTTTACCTTGAATCCCAGAAAGCCCAAAGGGCAAGAAATACTCAAGCGTCTCGTCAAGACAGCGGACGTTGTAGTAGCAAATCTCCCACCGGACACCTTGAAGTCCATGGGATTGGACTACGAATCCCTGAGGACGATCAAGGCGGACATTATTCTCACCACTACTACAGCATTTGGCTCACGAGGCCCATACTCTAAACGTGTGGGATTCGACGGAGTTGCGCAAGCAATGTCCGGAAACATGCATTTGACTGGCTATGCAGACGAACCGATGAAGAATTATGTTCCGTATGTTGATTTCACTACCGCCTGCTTGAACGCACTAGGTACGGTAGCCGCAGTCCTGCATAGAACTCAGACAGGCGAGGGACAACATGTGCAGGGATGCCTGTTGGCTTCAGCACTTACAGTCATTGGCGGAACTCTGATCGAGCAATCAGCTTTGCAGATCAATCGAATCGCTACGGGCAACCGCGGACAGACGGCAGCTCCGGCTGATGTGTATAGAACCAAGGATGGCTGGATTTTGGTGCAATGTGTCGGTAATCCTTTATACGAGCGATGGGCCAGACTCATGGGTGAGGAAAAGTGGCTAGATGATCCCAGATTCTCAAGCGACCAACTTCGCGGCAACAACGCAGAGTTAATTAGCAAACGCATGGACGAGTGGACGCGGGAACGCACTACAAGCGAGGCGATAGCGGAACTTGAAGCATCCAGAATACCTTGCGGTGAAGTGCTTACTCCCGATCGAGCATTACAAAATGAGCAAGTCAGTGCAATGAACTTCTGCACTGAATTAGCCTATCCCGATGTGGAAAAGCGAGTACCGGTTCCTCGCATGCCAATCGAATTCTCCTCAATCGAAAACCACATTCGCAGTCGCGCTCCAACCTTGGGTGAGCACACTGACGAAATTTTGGAGTCCCTTGGCTACACGCCAAAGCAAATGGACGACCTGAAGTCCCTACGCGTCGTATGACTAGCGCCAAAATCGAAACAGTTCGCGACCACTTTCAAGAGTTGCAGTCTCGTTTGGTAGAGAAATTGGAATCGTTGGATGGCAGTGGAGAATTCTCGAACGAACGACTAGACACGCCCAACATGGGGTACTCGCGTCCTCGCGTGCTTGCAGCCGGCTCTTTATTCGAAAAGGCGGCGGTACATTTCACCTACAGTGTGGGAACTGCCCTGCCGGCGGCAGCGACCGAGAGAAACCCCAACTTTGCCGGAAAAGCATTCCGAGCGACAGCCCTCTCGGTAATCGTCCATCCCTGGAATCCCCATATTCCAACAACGCATATGAATTTGCGAATGTTCCTTGTAGATGCACAACCAGAGGTTTGGTACTTCGGTGGCGGATTCGACCTCACTCCCCACTTACCCTATGACGAGGACATTCGCACATGGCACGAAAGCGCACGACGAGCGTGTCTTTCGGATACTCACTACCAACAACTCAAGAACCAATGTGACGAGTACTTCTACCTGCCACATAGGAATGAGACACGTGGGGTTGGGGGCTTGTTCTTCGACGATTATGTAGGCGAGGGTTTTGACGCAAGTTTCGAGTTTGTCCGCCGAGTAGGCCATTGCTTTTTGCTGGCCTACGAAACCATCGTAGAACGTCGCCGAGATTTCGAGTGGACAGAGGGGGAAGAAGACTGGATGCTAATCCGAAGGGGACGCTATGCAGAATTCAATCTTGCTATCGACCGCGGCACCAAATACGGTCTTCAAAGCGGCAGAAGAGTTGAATCTGTGCTGGCTTCACTGCCCCCACGCGTCAAATGGGCTTACCAATTTGAGCCGCAGCCGGGGTCTCCAGCAGCCAGGCTGGCAGAGTACCTTCGACCAGGCATAGACTGGTTGAGCATTGTGGATAACTCGGTGGATTCTGAATGTGAATAGTGCCATTGAAATGTGTTCAAATGATCCGCAACATGTGTGTAATGAAAATAACTATTAAATTCAAATATTTATTCATGCTTCTTACTTTAGTTCCTAACTAGGCGACATGTTAATGGTTGATGTTCAAATAACTGAAATGTGAATAACTTCAGCGGTTTTCGGCAAAGGACTTGCCCATCGAGTGCAGTATCTAGGTAGACAGCACAAATTTATCGACCATCGAACAACAGAATGCGAGAGTTGTCCAACACGCTAGCCAACGCCAATGCCGACTGTGCTCAACCGGTTCGAACGCAAAAAACCTAAGCCGAGGTGTTCGCTGTTGTTGAGGTCTGAAGAGTTGATTTGGTGTAATCGCCTTGTGCTGAAAACTAGTCAGTAGAGGAATAGCTACCTCTACGATTTTGGAGCACTTTCGATTACACTATACGCGCCTTTGTCATGAGTCAAAGTTGGATCTGATCGTGAGAATGCGTCGAAGCAGACACGCACATAGCGAAGAGAAAATCAATCTGACGCCAATGCTTGACGTTGTGTTCATCATGTTGATTTTCTTCATCGTAACGGCCACTTTCGTGAAAGAGATTGGACTCGATCTCAATCAACCAGAAGACGATCAGCCTCCAAAGACCACAAACCCTGACAAGCAATCGATCGTTGTCAAGATCACCAGTCGAGACCGAATAATCATTGCCAACCGTAATGTCGACAAGGATTCAATTCGCGCCAACATCGAACGATTGCACGCTGAGGACCCGGAAGCCCCCGTAATCATCAATCCGCACCCGGATTCCACATCCGAGATTTTCGTTGCGGTGTGGGATGCGGCAAAGCTAGCTGGAGTTCAGAAGGTACAGCTTGCCAGTCAACACTAACCGTCGAGTGGCAGACGCAACGAACTCAACTTCTGTTTGAGTTCGTCACTTCTGATTCCTAAACACTATCGTCACAAAGGACACTAGCTAGGTCGCTATTGGCTGTAGGTCGAGCCCCACGGACACCAACCCTACAATCGAACCTGTTAGAAACGCAACCAGAGTTCCTGAGAGCAGCGTTCTTGGCGCCAATGCGAGAAGATCCGCTCTCCGTTCAGGAACTAGCGCGTTTACACCTCCAATCAATATCCCCACGCTACCAAGATTGGTAAAGCCACAAAGCGAGTAAGTGAGAATTAGATTTGACCGCGCCTGCATGTCTAATCCCAATTGCCCCAGTTGTTGATACGCTGCCAATTCATTGATGATCAATTTGATGCCCATCAGTTTGCCAGCTGAAGCGGCATCCGGCCAAGGCACACCCATGCACCAAGCAAGAGGCTGAAAGAACCAGCCAGCCATTCGTTCTAGTGAGAGCGGCGCGTCTCCCGCCGGAATGAAGGCGATCATGTAGTTGATTAATGCAACGAGACTAATCAGCACAATGAGCATCGCGACTATATTGACCACAATTCGCCCTCCGTCGAACGTGCCGCGAGTTATCGCATCGAATGCGCTTTGATAGCCGAATGCATCTTCGACATCGCCGGAATCCGTTACTGTGTCGTCGGGAATCATGATCCGCGCCACCAAAATCCCGCCAAGCACATTCAACAGCGACGCCGTGACAATGTGTCCGAGTGCATCTTGAACCACGCCACCGATGATCGTCACGTAGAGCACCATGATCGACCCGGCGACAGTCGACATTCCACAAGTGATGACCACAAAGAACTCAGAGCGAGTGATGCTCCTCAGATGTGCCCGAATTACCATAGGAGACTCAACCATACCTACGAAGATGCTTGCGGCGGCGGCACAACCTACTGCTCCTCCAATCCTCAGTGAACGCTGCAGCAGCCAGGCAAAACCCTTGATGACCATTGGGAGCACTCGCCAATACCATAGCAATGCCACCAATACAGCGAATACAAGCACTTGGGGCAGCAACTGAAATGCAAAAATGAACGGAGGGGATTCCGTAGTGACTTCAAAAGGCAACTCGCCGCCGCCGATGTAATCGAAAACGAAAGAGGTCCCTTCGCGCGTTGAATGTGTAATTGCCCCGACAACGGCATTGAGCGACGCCAGTGCCTCGCTCACAACGGGAACGCGCAGCAAGATGGCAGCGAGAGCGAGCTGTACACCAAGCGTGATTAATATTGGGATGTAACGCACCTCTCGTTTCTTCTCGCTTACGAGCCATGCCACGAGGAGTACGACAAGAATTCCAATTACACCGTACATCGGTCTCGCCCAAGTCAATTAAAGTAGTGAGTGTACCTATAGGAGCAACGAAGAATCGCCAACGTACTCATAACAGGAACTCTTGCGATCGATTACATCGCGCAATATCCGGGTTCGTTCTCGCGACTGCCGGAACACGTTGGCATCAACGTTTCGACGCGAGTTGAAGGATTGGAGCGTCAGTTTGGTGGATGCGCAATGAATATTGCCTACAGTTTGAGCAAGCTCGGTCATCACGCGATTCCATTTGTAATGAGTGGCATGCCGATTGATGTTGAATATGCAAATCACATTCGCGCAGCGGGAATTGACAGCAAAGGAATCGTAGAGTTAGAAAATTGGCAACATTCATCGCATGGGTTTATTTTCACTGATCGCGACGGCAATCAATTCACGGCCTTTTATTCGGGACCTGCAACAACCGACGACTACTGCGATAGGTTCGAGGAATTTGTTAGCGAGGTTCGTGAGGAGATTGACTTGGCGTTACTTGCGCCGGACGTACCTTCAAATATGATCGGCGCAGCTAACCTACTTCGAAAGGAGCAAATTCCTTTTCTATGTGACCCGGGCCAGCAAGTCTCTGACTTTACCAATGAAGAATGCGAGGAGCTCGTCCAACTATCTCAATTCTTGATAGGCAACTCCTACGAGATCGAACGGATTCGATCTACTGTATCCAACATCGATTCAATTCTCCAGGGACTCATCGTTACCAATGGAGCAAAGGGGATTACTTGGAGAGTAGGTGGTGAATCTGGATTCGAACCGGCGGTCTCTGTCGTTGCCGAAACCGATCCCACAGGTTGCGGCGATGCGTTCCGAGCTGGGTTCGCACACGCTTGGCTGTGCAATGCACCGTGGCGTGATGCAATTCGCAGCGGCGCAGTGGTTGCGGCGATGAACATGGCCTGTCGTGGCTCGCAGTCGCATAATTTGGCGAACTTCCGAGATGTGTTCAAGCACGAATGGGGATACTTCCCTTCTTGGCATCCCAAGGGAGCAGTCTAAGTGAATCCAGCATTTGTAATCGTTATAAATGGCGCATCATGCGCCGGCAAGACCACATTGGCCAAGGCAATTCAAGACTGCTCTCCTGAACCTTGCTTGATTGTGTCGCTTGATCAATTTCGCGATAGTCTTCCGGATCGCTATCGTGGTATGAACTCGCCCATGGGAACTACGGGCTCGCAAGGCTTGAATATCGTTCCAACGGAACTTAACGGAACAAGAGCAACGGAAATTCGCTTTGGGGACTACGGTCTTGCTACGCTGCAAGGCATGCGGAGTGCGATAGCAAGTATGGCCCGTGAAGGCTTAAATGTCGTTGTTGACGATCTACTGATTCATCCAAACCATCGCGATGGGTACTTGCACGCGCTTAAGGACTTTCAAACAATCTTTGTGGGCGTTCATTGCAACATTGAAGAGATGGAACGCCGAGAAGCGGACAGAGAAGGACGCTTTCCAGGTACTGCAAAAACAACGTTGCAGCAAGTACACTCTGGCATGAAATACGACATTGAGGTTGATACTAGTAAAGACACACCTCACGAGCTCGCCGAGAGAGTCTTGAGCGTGCTCAATCAACCCAAGCTGCAGCGTGCAATCGACTCCATGACTAGCGAGTAGTCTTTGGTCCACCACCCCAAATATTTGCGCCCTATTGATAGATGACGGACGGCATGCTAAACGACGACGCGGTGGATCGCTTCATCGAACTCATCGACCGATCCAATCGCATCGTTTTCTTCACAGGAGCCGGAATCTCCACTGAGTCGGGAATTCCAGACTTTCGCAGTCCCGGAACCGGCATTTGGACGAAGATCAAGCCGATCGAGTTTCAGGACTTCATTGCTTCGGAGAAAGTCCGTGCCGAGTCGTGGAAACGGAAGTTCAAAGGAAACGACGGCATGCTTGTCGCGAAGCCCAACCTAGGACATCAGGCCATCAGTCAACTCATCCGCAAAGGCAAGGCTTCCGCTGTAATCACTCAAAATGTCGATAACCTCCACCAAAAATCGGGAGTCCCCGACGAGCAAGTCATAGAACTGCACGGAAATGCTGGTTATGCCAAATGCCTGAGTTGCGAAACGCGCTACGAGTTAGCTGAATTACAAACTCAATTCAAGAAGCGAGAACATATCGAACCCTGTCGAAAGTGCGGGGGAATCATAAAGACAGCGACCATTTCGTTTGGGCAACCAATGCCCACGGATGCAATGAACCGCGCACAAGCGGCTACGATCGAATGCGATCTTTTCATCGTAGTTGGATCATCACTTGTCGTGTACCCTGCCGCAGGGTTTCCCGAACTCGCCGTTCAGCTAGACATTCCGTTGGTAATAGTTAATCGAGAGCCAACCCCTCTCGATTCGATTGCTACGCTAGCGATTCACAAGGAGATTGGGCCAACATTGAGCTTTGTCGTTGGCATCAACTGACTACTCTCCGAGCTCTCTAGCCAATTCACACGGACCGGGTAATTCCGATCGCACTAGCAACCTCTCATCGAGAATTCGATAGCAATCGATCAGCAAAGCGTTCAATGTCTGAGAGCTTTCTGCACAGATCAACCCTTGTGCAATATGGTGCGAATTTGCTCATTTCAGAATCTCCATCCCTCCATTGCCGTCGTTCCTCCGGATTTAGCCAATAAACTTGCTTGACCCTGTTGGCCATCTCTCGGAAAACAGACAACCCAGGCTCATAGAAATTGCTACGCGCATCGCCGAAAACAATCAGTGTTGATCTTGGACCGAGCTCATTGCCGCACATGCCACGAAAGCCCTTCAATACTCGACCGTAGTCTGTATTTCCCTTGCCCCACTGAAAGAGTGCTTCTTCAATGGCCATCTCAGAGGGTTGCCTGCTGAAAACCTGCGTGACTTCACCTATGTCGCTGGAAAAGGCAAACGCTCTTATGCGAGGTAGAACGTCAACGAGTTCATACAGAAAGAGAAGCAGAAATCGGGCAATCTGAGACACCGATCCGCTTACGTCGCAGAGCACATAAACCGTGGCTACCTTTCTCTTGCTCTTGTGCCATTTCAGGTCAAACAGGTTTCCTTCGTAAGCCAGATTGCGTCTTAGTGTGCGCTTTATGTCCAACTGCCCACTTGCGGTACTGGATTGTTTCTTTCTGTGACTTCGGGTCAGTCGATCTGCTAGCTTCCGAATGACGTTCCGAATCGCCTCGTGGTATTCGAACGGAATATGTCTCAACTGGCCCTTCAATGCCGCTTCAAGAATGACTTTCTTACCGGTTGCGTCCACGTGGTTCTTGTATTGAACGTCGATGTAGTCTGCGAGTTCGTCCTGCAGATACGAATGCAAATGGCGCAATTCAGGTCTAGTTGGACCGCCTCGTATGTACTTGGCAAGCTCGTCCAACCCCAAGGAGTCCGACAATTGCTGGATGTATTCACGCTTTTCTCGCAGCGACTGTATTTGGTGGACTTTGCTTTCGTTTGCTGCCTCTTGTACTTTCAAAGACAGGATTTCTCGACGGCCGGAAAGTATGGGGGCTATCAGTTCGTTGACCAAATGTGCAGACATGTCGGTAGGCATGTTCCCAATTTGCTCATCTGCGTCGGCCGCATTGATCAACATTCGCTTGGGTGCTTGGCGAAACGCAAATGAATTGAAGAATCGTTCAAACGTTTCATGAAACGATTTTTTCTCCTCAGGTGTTTTTGCCAATGACAAAGCTAACGCGTCCCTGACAACGGCAGGATTGCTCATTCCTACGTGGGACAGAATTGCGATCGCATCCAGAGTCTCTGCAGGAGATACCGCCACTCCTGCATTTCGAAGCGCACGCACGAAGAGTGCGACACTGCGTGCCAGTCCATCCTCAGAAGGCAACGGCGTAGAATTTTCTAGCTCTTCTCTCATGCTCGCAGTTGCTGAATGTGCCTCCAACTCTACTAGAACACGATCTCAATGAAATTCTCAGTGTAGTAGCTGGCTTGCTTGCTGATCACGCCAAGGTTTCAGAGATAAATTACCTGCCTGGAGGCTACAGCAATGACAACTATAGGATTCAGGTGGGATCATCCACATACATCCTGAGAATTTGTCGTTACGTTCCGGATTCTGTCGATGCCGAAAAAGCCTACTTGGCGTTGCCCATGGCTCCTCGGCTAATCAATTATGACGAGTCGACCGGCCATATGATTACAGAATTTGTTGAAGGACCGTTGCTGGCAACGACTCCATTCGGAATTGACGAGAGCGTCAGCTTTCTCCAACACTTGCATTGCAATATCCCCAAAGGAATAAGATCACACGATCCCACCGCTGTTGCACTTGGTCATTTTTCTGTTGCACATGTCCAAAATGAAATCTCGCGCTTCTTGCTCGCTGCTTCCTGGAAACCGCGCAATCCTTGTGGATGTCACAACGACCTTAACCCCTACAACGTAGTAAGAGCTGATCGAACAAACTGCGTGACGCTCGATTGGGAATTCGCCGGAGACAACGAACCTCTCTTTGACCTCGTCAATCTTTGCCATGGACTCAACTACTCCGATTCAGAGACCGAGCTTTGTGCCAGCAAGTATTGCGGCGATGGTTTCGACACGGAATTTCTGCTGCTGACCCGTCTGTTGTTTCAAGCGAGAGAACATTCGTGGGCTCTTGCACAAGCTGCTCGCGGGAATGATCGTCCTGAAATCCAGGCACAGGCTCGCATGGCCCGGTCCGAATTCCATCGCCTTAAGACGTTGTATGGCCAGTGAATTGCTATTGGACCGCGGCGATGGCTTTCGAGAGTCGTGCTGAGCCCTGACCGCTAATCAATGTGTATTTGAAGCCGAAACTGCTCAGTGTTTCCTTGTACACCTGCAACAGCCGATCTCGGTCACCTCGAGATTCACGAAGCGGGTCGTATTCCCATTCAAGATCTGGAGCTGTTAGAAGATACTGTCGATTCGGTTGACTGGCCAGGCAATCATCGACAAACTCGGGAACACAGCCAAATCTTTCTTTCCACCAGATCCTGATGACTAGGAGATCGGTGTCGAGAATGGCGACACTTGGGCAAGCCACCAGTATGGATCGTTCTCTTTCCCACTGCTCGTTTGCAATAACCTTCAAGTCGTAGACATCGTAGTCCGGCGTGTTCAAGTATTCGCGAGCATACTCTGGCAACCATACGCCCCCAAGGCAACGAGCCAAACCTTGTGCGAGTGTCGTTTTTCCTGTCGATTCGGGACCAACAATAGAAATAATTTTCACCAGAAGAAAACTCCAATTTCGGCGCAATCTCCCACGGAACGGTATTCCGTGCCCAAGTTAGACGAAGTGAACGACTTCGCGATTGGATGTTAGCTAATTACTAGCTTGGCCAATGGACAACGTTGATTATCTGTAAAGGAGTTCCTATTACAAATCAGGAATCGGAACGATGATTGGTCCAATCTGTATGAAGTTCGTTGCGAGGGTGGTCTTGCACCTGGGTTTCGGCGCCCTCCTCTTCACGGAACACACGCCAACAGCGGTAGTCATACTCGTAGGGAACGAGTGTCGAGGATGAGGTCTGATCCCCCATTCCATTGAGGATTCTCTCATCAAAGGGGATGAAGCACTTCATGTTGTCTTTTTACCTATGGCTACGCGAGAATTAATGCGGAAAAAATGGAAGAAAATGGAATGTGTGGCAAAAAGCGCACGAACCGCCGTTCAGATTGGCAAACTCTATGAAACTAGCCGGTTTTCTCGAAGCTGCCCAGGGAAGATTGGCGCACGGCCAGAAGAGTATGAGCAATCGCGTGCCGATGGTACCTGCGCTATTGCACCCAGCAGGTTCTTGCACCTCAATTCACGACACCTAGATTATTCTTAAGGACTCCACGGAGGGAATCGCAATGCCTAAACGAATTGCCGTTGTTGAAGACGATCCGGATCAAAGAGCAAACTACAAAGACGCAATACGCAAACGCGGCTACGAAGTCGTAGCATTTGCCGACCGCCAATCCGCCTTGGCAGGATTTGGCAGGTCCCTGCCAGACTTGGCTGTGCTCGACATAATCTTGGGCGAGGAAATGGATGCCGGTTTCGAGTTGTGCCGAGACTTGCTCGCACGATCTCCCGATTTGCCGGTCATTTTCCTCACGGAGCGAATTGACGAAATCGACAAGATTTCTGGACTGCGACTCGGTGCGTGGGACTATTTGCCCAAACCAATTTCGCTCGACTACCTAACAGAACGCATAGCGTCTCTGCTTCGAATCGAACAAGTGCGATCAAGTACCGACGAGAGCGCTCGTACTCGAACTATGGACGTTGGCGAGCTTAGATTGGACCAAGATGCGTTGCTAGTCTCGTGGCAAGGCAAACGAATCGACCTATCTGGAACCGAATTCAAAATGCTTGCCAAGCTGGTACGGCAACCTGGTTACGCCGTCAGCTACGAATCCCTAATGGAGACGACAAGCCAAAACTTCGTAACCAACAACACCATAAACACTCACATTCGCAATATTCGAAAAAAGTTTGAGAGCGTGGACACTAACTTTTCCGCGATCAAGAGTGAGTATGGATTCGGCTATCGCTGGAATGCATAAGGTGCAGTGAAGAAATTCTTCACCAAACTGCGCGGTCCTAAGCTGCAGGTCAAGCTCCTACTGCTGTTCGCGGTGGTATTGCTTGTAGTGCCTTGGCTGGGATATGTGCAACTCGTGGAGATGGAACGGCTGCTTGTACAGGGACAAGAAAACACTCAACGGCAGATTGCCAGCACGGTTGCAATTCAACTCAGCAATCGTGACTTGTTCAACGATCTTCCCGTCCAAATCGAGGATTACGAACACCTCTTTGCACAACCCCTGGACGGAGTAATCAACGTCGATGGTGAGTCCTTGGACTGGGGACAGAACCTAGACAGGATTTCGCACGAATTTGGAACGGGGGATGGATCCTTCCAACTTGCACTGGGAGAAATGGTCAACACTCTCTACGGGTTTCTCCAAATCAGCGACGTAGAGCATGTCTACAGAGACCCAGGAAACATAGATGTCAACACTGCGGACCATGTGCGGATCTCGTACAAAAATACCAACGGTGACGCAGAGCAAGTTGCATTGACGTTTTCAAGTCCAGGTGAAGCAACATCGTTTCGCTTGAACGACGATGCCAGCGAGTTTGGGAGTCCTCTGGGTGAAGTCGGCGGATTCCTAAAGGAGGCCGACGAAGGAATAGTCGTAGAGTTTGAATTCCCGTTGTCGCTAATGGGCATGAATCGGGACTTTTCGATTGCCTTTGTAGACGTTGACGACAGCGAAAGCCGAACAGTTCACCAAATCGTGGAAGCCCAACCTGATTCCGAAACGGACAGCTTCTATCTAGTCGTCTTTCGGTCCGCCCGGACGATGGATGTGATTCAAAGCCTAGGTTATGTCGATACGCGAATACTCGTTGTGGACAACCAGCGGCGCACTCGCGGGGAAATCGAAGATGGCAGCGTAGACTCCTCTCAATCACAAGTCCAAAGACGAGATCGGAATAGAGTCTTCCACGCGCTTAGGCCTTTCCTTCACCGCGTGTTCCTTGGCGAGCGATTTAGTGAACCGTCGATTGGAGAGTCAGAACAACTCGAACAGGAAGCCATTGAATCTGCACTGGCAGGTGAACCGCATGCCGTTCGACGTATCTCTATGTCTGGTGCGCCTTCAATTCTTGCAGCACACCCCGTGCAGGTTCAAGGAGAAATCCTGGGCGCCGTTGTTGTTGAACAGGACATAGAAGACATACTCGCGTTTCAGCAGGCCGCCTTCGGACAAATACTGCTAATTACGCTTCTTGCCTTCGTGATAGTCATTGTGGTCGCGCTGGGCTACTCAATACGTCTTGCTTACCGGATTCGAAAGTTGCGCCGTGCGGCAACTCGAGCCATCGACGAACACGGTCGCCTTACCTCCAGTTCTATCAGCGCCGAAATCAACGCCGGAGATGAAATTGGCGACCTGGCGCGATCCATCGGCGGAATGCTGGAGCGGCTAAACCAACATCAGCAGTTTCTTCAGCGAATGCCGAGAACGTTAAGGCATGAGATCAACAATCCTCTCAACACAGTAAGCACGTCGCTGGAAAACCTTCGGAATACTACTGACCCCGACGAGCAGGAACGCTACTTGCAAAGTGCTCGGCGTGGCGTTATGCGTATAGGGAGCATAGTTCAGAACCTCTCCGACGCCGCCAGTTTGGAAGACTCGCTAACTAACGAAGAGCTGAGTGTCGTCGATCTTCACGAACTCGTACAGGGATATGTGGCCAATCTCCAAACAACACACAAGGATGTACAGTTTGTTTTTCGTAGTACGCCAGGCAAGGCATTTGCAAAGGTCTCCGACTTCTATATAGAGCAAATGCTCGACAAGATCGTAGACAACGCGCTTGACTTCCACAGACCCGACAGCCCGATCAAGGTTCAGCTCGAGCGTGGAAGAAGGCATCTTCGCATAATTGTTGCCAATCGAGGACCGGCGTTCAGGGGAAACTGGGGCAGCGTGTTCAACTCGCTTGTGAGCCACCGTGCGCAGCAGAGTAAGCTGCACTTTGGTCTAGGACTGTATGTAGTTCGCGTAATTGCCGAGTTTCACGGAGGAAGTGTGCGAGCGATCAATCTGGTTGATGGATCCGGCGTCGCCATCGCCGTCGAACTCCCGCTGGTTGCTGACTCCGAATCTCCTCAATCCGACACTCGCCAGACGGCTTAGTGCTCCGCAACGCGAAAAGAGGAGTCTTCACGCAGTGGACCATCGACCGAGACAGTCCCTCGTTTGACCATGTAGCTTAATGCGGCAAAGACGCTTCGCGCAGCCGCAGGATGAAGCCTCTTGTCTACATCGGCATACATGGACGGCACCATCGCCGCAATCTCGTGTATTCCGCTCTTAAGAAGGTCTTGTATTTGCTCCTCCCGTTCCATTCGATGAGCAATGAAAGCTTCTACATGACGAAGCGGATCGAGAATTGCAGGTCCATGGGTGGGCCAATAGGTTTCAAATGGCTCGACCAGTAGTCTCCGCAGACTAGCCATGTATTGCTCCATGTCGCCGTCAGGCGGAGAAACCACACTTGTAGACCAGCCCATTACGTGATCTCCTGAAAATAAAGCGTTTTCTTGAAGGTATGCGTAGCAGATGTGGTTTGAAGTGTGACCGGGAGTGTATAGACAACGAATCGCCCAATCGTCGCCCTCAATGACGTCGTTGTCAACAACCAGATGATCGGGAACGAATTCCATATCGCCACCCTCTTCCACCACCACTCCGTCATCGTCGTGCCCGGAACCGTGGGGACCGAAGCCATAGGTGGGCGCATCGCACTGTTCTCTGAGAATTCTGCAAGCGGGAGAGTGGTCCATGTGAGTGTGAGTCACAAAGATGTGGGTGATTGTCTCGCCCTGTGTAGCTTTGAGCAACGACTTGACGTGTTCGCGGTCAAGTGGTCCAGGATCGATAACAGCGACGTTCCGGTGTCCCACGATGTAAGTGCCAGTTCCGTAGAACGTGAATGCGCTGGGATTTCGTGCAATGACTCGCCGGATTCCCGGACTAACGTCTGAGACCTCGCCATAATCAAAGCTGAGATCTCTAACAAATGGGATTTCTATGCTCATCTGGCGGAAAGGGGCATCCAACAATTAATGCAGTGCAACAGAGTATTCACTGGCCGACCATGTGCTCCACAGAAGAACTCCCCGATTCGGCTCCAATCGCGGCACTGTCGTCTCTCACTTGACTTTCCTCTAAAGCCCACGTATTCCGCCAGTTCTCCCACTCCGGTCGTGTGCTACCAGTGCTCAAGGCAGCTTCCAAGTACTCCAGGGCGACATCCACCAAACCGGCTTCGTATGCATCCAGTGCCACCTTGGCTAGTCTCTCGGCACACCGTCCAATGAGACTCTTTACATCCAAATTCTTAGGGTCTTGCTGTTGCGCCAATCGTAGCTTTTGCAGGGCATTGGTTGCCTCAGGCTTCGTGATGTAACCCAAGCCAAACAAATTGACAGCTTCGTCGTAGAGTTCCTTGGCTCTGGCGATGTGCATGAGTTCAGCTTCGCGAAGTGCCTCCATTTCATCAATCAGTTCTTGGGCAACTCCTTGAGATCGTGCAGCATTGACAAGTTCATCGACTTGATCAAACTTCCTTTCGAATAGCAGGTCGATAACCTTCAAATTGATCTGAGCTTCAACCTCGTCCAATCCGTCTTGTGCGACCTGATTGTCGGGGTCCAGCGACAGCACCTTGCGAAACAACGAGTAGGCATTGTCTTCAGGAGGCAAAAGCAATTTCTGCTCATTTCGTCGCAATCCTGCATTCTGTAAGTTCCCCTCTATTTCCTCCTGGAGCGACTGGGCTTCGATGAGTTCTTCCTGTGCACTCTCAACATCAGCGGATGCTGTGCTAGCGTCCATTGCCAAATCTAGAAGTTCCTGCGCTCGCGATAGGTTCTGCTGTTCAATCGCATCGAGCGATAGTCTCGCAAACCGTTCCGACATGCTATTCAAACGACTCAAGGCCTCCTCGCTCTGCGGAAACCCTGGAAACTGACGAACAATTTCCTTATATGCCTGGATTGTCGCTGTCAACGCGCTGCGGTCGTCAATGGTGCTCTGCTCCTGCAGTGACCGCGTGTCGTGCAATAGTCTGTCTGCGCGTCGCATGCGGTTCAAACTTCGCACATAGCCATCGATGGCTTCGTCTGCTGGATACACACGCACCAACTCATTGAGCCGACTTTGGGCCAACGGAATGGCATTGTTTGCGATGTAGTCGTCAATCTGAATCTTCCACTCTCTTCGTACGTCGTCGATGGCTTGCTTAGCTCCTTGATGATCCGGCGCTACTTCCAACACGCGGCTATAAGCCGCAGTGATGGCGCTCAGAGTCTGATTGACATCAGACCGGAGGGCCTGGGCTGTTCGCCATCGCTGTTCAAATTCAGGATGCTCCACGATGCCCAAGCCAGAAAAGAATTCCTGAACGAGATTGCGTTCTACATACCCAAACCAACCGCCGAACACAACAAGTACCGGAAGTAGAAGCGCAGCAGCGTTGTAAAGAAATCGCTGTCGTTCGCTAAACAGCGGATCCGTCCGTGCTGTCCTCCGTCGATCAGTTCCCTGCGAGACTGTTGCTAGTTCTTCAGAGCTCACCAAGTCGGTACGTACGACGAATGAGGGTGCATGAACGTCTCTTCCAATGTCGTCAAAAGCTGCTCTCAGGGCTTCCAGGCTGAGCTGCCGCTGCTCGCGATCGTACGACAGCGCTGTCTCCAATATGGACTGAAACGACTCGTACTCCTCTTCTATCCGGGGAACGATGTCCTCTTCTGTTGCCGTTCTTCCAACTCCCGCGCCATCCTTCCAAGGAACATCACCAACGAGGGTTCGATAGAACACAACACCCAACGAATAGACATCGGTCCGGGCGTCAACAGGTCTGCGGCTCTGGGCCTCAGGACTGCAATATCCGGGCGTCAATGTGGAAACGACCAAATCTCCATCGCCAAAGTGTCCACCGCAGACGTCGATCAGGACTGGTTCTTGTCTTCCGCGGAGAAGAATATTGCTTGGCTTTATGTCGCCATGAACGAGGCTTAGGCTCTCCAAATGTCTGATGGCTTGCAAAAGACCAATAAAGATGTGTCTGATTTGAGAGAGTCTCAGCCCATCTACGAGACCGTCGAGCAAGTTGCGCGGTTCCAACCACTCGTAGGCCACATATACAATGCCATCGCCACTTCCCACATCCAACACAGCGCAGATATTGGGGTGCGGATTGCTTTGCAACGCGGTAGCGCATAGGCGCAGGTTTTCTGCGCGTGAACGCGACTCCGCATTGACGATGTCCAGCACCTTCAATGCAACCTGTGTGTGCGTATGGAGGTTCCGGGCGCGAAATACCTTTGTCGCTCCCCGTTCGGATAGGAGTTCGAGCACCTCGTAGCCGTGGATGTTCATTCAATCACCCAACGAATGCTCCAACGGGACAACTGCTCCCACCGTCAAATGACCTAATACGAATTTTCCATTCGCAATATAGGCTTCCCCATCGAGACTTACCGCACTTCCCTGCCCGTGCGCAAGCCCATCGATACACTGCTCACCATCAAACATCCAAGACTTGCCGTCGACTTCCAATTGGCAGTTCTCGACTACTTCTATCAACCGTTCGGTGACCAGTCTTCCCCCATCCCATGTTTGGAACCACAGTCCGTTTCCTTGAGTAGCCAGCACGCCGTCTCCATGCTGCAAGTTCTCCCTAAAGAATCCTCGGAACGTTGCATGGTCAGAAGTCCGAAGAATGCCGTAGCCATTTCGCTCGTCGTCCAGGAACCCTCCTTCATAGCGTTCACCGCTAGCTTGCACAAGCACTCCTAACCCATGGCGTTTGCCGTTGCGGAAGAATCCTTCGTAGCGGTCGCCAGATTCGTGGTGTTCGTAGGATCCTTCTCCAGTCAGCTGGCCCCTGACGAAAGATCCTATGTAGACGTCGCCATTTGAGCGTGTGAGTTCGCCATAGCCGTGTCTGACTTCCCGATCATAGGTACCAGTGTAGGTCTCGCCGTCCGGATACGACATGGTGCCGTCGCCGTGAATTAACCCGTCTTTGAAGTCTCCTTCGTAAGTTCTGCCATCCACCCATTCCATGCGTCCCGAACCATGTTTCACGTTGTCACGCAACTCACCTATATAGATGTTTCCTTGGTCGTCTTCAACTTCACGCGTGACAGTGCGAGCGTTCAATTGGACTTGAGAGAAACAAAGACACACAAGAATCAGAAAACAGTACAGCCGTTTCACAGCTGCACCCCATGGCTGCAAATGTCGGGAGCGAACTAGCACTGCAAGTAAACTCTCACTTCTCGCATTCCTCTATGCAATCTCTTGGACAACTTTTTCCTAGTATTTGCTTACCTGCTGATTGGAGCTTCCGCGGGTTTTCTTGGTGGCCTCCTCGGAGTGGGTGGAGGTGTCGTGGTCGTACCAGCACTGATTTTCATATTTGAAGCCACAAATACTTTTTCAAGTCCCACGCTGTCCACAAATGCCATGGTTCTCTTCGCAACCGGCACCTCCATGGCTTCAATCATATTCACAACAGGCTCCTCGGCAGTCGCGCAGTTCCAAAGAAAGAACATCGACTGGACAATGGTAAGAATCTGGCTTCCCATGCTGATGGTCGGTGCATTTGCCTCCAGCTACATTGCAAAGTTCCTTCCTGTCCAAATGCTGAAGGCAATCATCGGCGGTTTTCTCCTCTTTGTTGCAACCATCTTGCTGCTAAACAAGCTGCCCACTTCCAAACACAATTCACCCAGGGCTGGGTCCACCGCTGTAGTGGCCTCTGCAGGGGGCTTGGTTAGCGGATTGGTAGGCATTGGAGGTGGAAATGTCGTAGTCCCATCGCTGCTCTACTTCAACACGCCAATTGTTCGTGCAGCCGCGGTTGCCAGCACCTGCGGACTAGGAGTCGCCCTCGCGGGGGCTACCGGCTACTTCATCAATGGCAGCGATCTCAATCACCCGCACAGCTTGGGTTACATTTACCTTCCCGCGCTCATTCCGATCGCTATTGCCAACACAATCTGTGCGCCGCTGGGGGTTCATTTCGCTCAAAGAATTCCAGCTGATCGCTTGAAGAAAGTTTTCGGCGGCATGATGTGCCTAGTTTCGATCCATATGTTCTACAGCATGGTCGCGCCGTAGGCAGGATCGGCGTGCCGAATTTGAATTGAATCGACGGCCCCTTTGCTCAGCACGTCGCTTACGACAACAAGAATTGCGTCGGGAGGCAAGTTTTCGCGTTTGCGTAGGACTTCAAACGCAGACTGGATGGTCATTTCCGAATTGTTGTTGAACGAAGTACGATAGGGATAGACTCCACGGTTCAGCATTAGCCTCCGCAAAGTGTGGTTGAGATTGCTGAAGGCAAATATCGGAACATTGCTCGGCGCACAATTTGTCACCAAATCTGCCATGAGTCCGCTCCTTGTTATGACCACAATGCCAGCCGCGCCACTGTGCTCCGCCAACTCGGACGCAGACTTTGCAAGGTTTTGCTTGATGTTGTCTGTGACCAACGCCTGCGAAAAATCCAAGCCAGGATAGCGCTCGCTCTCTTCAATTATTTGGCGCAATTGCTCCACTGCGAGTGTTGGCCGCGTGCCGATGCTGGTTTCAGAAGAGAGCAGAACCGCATCCACCCCTTCATATACTGCATTGGCGACATCAATGGCTTCAGCTCGGGTTGGAATGGGGTTTTCGACCATGGATTCCAGAAGGTGAGTCGCCAATATGCACCTTCTCCCAAGTCTTAACGTCGTATCAACAAGCCTACGCTGAAGGCTCGGCAACTTGGCTATGTCCGTCTCGATCCCCAAGTCTCCTCGAGCAACCATAACACCAAAGGCAGCCTTTGCTATAGATTCTGCCTGGTCCACTCCTTCGTAGTTCTCGATCTTGGCAATGACTTTTACCCATTGGTGAGAATTTCCCAGCACCTCCCGCATAGCAAGCACGTCGTCCGCGCTACGGACGAACGACTGCGCGATGAAGCTTACATCGTGCTCCTTTGCAAACGCGATATCGTCGCGGTCCTTTGACGAAATCGACGGCAGGTCAACATGAACTCCTGGCAAATTGACATGTCGCTTGCTGCCCAGTTCGCCGCCGTCTGCTACCCTGCAAACCAAACCCGAACCTGTACTCTCAAGGACGTCGAGATTGATAAGTCCGTTGTCCAAGCGAATAGTGTCACCGACCCTAACGGACTTGCCGAAGTCGGCATAACCAATATTTATGTGGGCCAACTCAGAGCTTTCGTCGCTACGTGGCTTGCCACTAAGAATGACCTTGGTTCCAGGGACGAGATTTAGCGGCTCGACTCGTTCACCAGTGCGAATTTCAGGTCCGCTGGTATCAACAAGAATGGGTATCTCATCGTGCCGCTTGCGGTTTAGCGCATGGACCCATTCGACGGTCTTTTCAGCTTCATCGTGAGTCGAATGGGACATGTTGATGCGTACGACGTCCATGCCGGCTTCGTGCATGGACTGCATTGTTTCCCAATTGTTCGACGATGGGCCAACCGTACAAATGATCTTAGTACGTCGACGCATTGCTCGTTACGTCCGTGTAGTGTCGAGAACTCCTAAATGCTATCAGACTTGCTAGCGAGTCTTGCAAATTACCTTGAAGGGGAATTGTCGAGCGATAGCAATTACGGGCTATTGCGACCACAAAGAAATGGGGTGCCAGCTCTCCTTCTTGCTCCTCCTTTCGGAACAGTGTGCCTTGCTTCTCCAACCACAACATACGCTTTTTTGGCCACAATTTGACACTGCACCAACATCCGGCAAAAATGCCACGTATCTAGAGCATCCATGCTTAGGGGTTTGCTTCCGCGATGTTAATGCAACACCCAAGACCTTTCTCGTCTAGTCCAGTATGATGCATTGCGACAAAAGACCTATGCTAGACTAAGTGCAAGATCAAGCTGTCGTCTACAGACTCCTGAAGAAGAGAGTAGATATGAACTTCTCCACATCGCAGCGGTATCAATTACCTATACCTGTATGTCGATGATCTCGCATGCACATGACAAAATACAAACCGTGGAGTTGAAAACTGAGCAGATTTCGTGAAATAAGTCTCCCTCCATCGTACAAGTCTTTCATTGCACAAAGACTACGAACTCTGGTTGGGCTGAGTGCCGTTTTTGCAAGTGTCTTTTGTTATTGTAACTCAGACAGTAAACACGAGCTTGGATCACATTATTCAATATCCAGTAATGGGATACTCATTGAGATATTCAATAGCCCGAATATCCTTTTCAATGACTTACATGAGCTATCCAATGGTGATTTTTTGGCCTTGAGCACTAGGCAAATCGTAAGGCTGAGCGCTAACTTTCAACTAGAGTCCAAAGTTTCGTATGCATGGGGTTCTTCGTCTGAACGTAGAACTTGGGGATACAGTCCACATTTTGTTTTTTCCTTTCAGAACGTCTATGTTTTTGGCAAGTACATGCAAAAGAACAATCCTAGAGATGAGTACTTATTCGTCTCATCTCTTGCGGAGCCAAACCGAAAAGTCTCATTGGATGTCTGCCAAAGAACGAAATATGGGTGGCGAGGAGGCTATTGCGGTCAGTTCGACAACCTTGCAATGGCCGATTTCTGGGGAGAGGGTAGCGAACATGTGATTGTCAACGAGTTGCCATTGGAGCATCGCGGAAAAAAGTCTGCTGTTTCCAAGGTTCACATCCTTGATGTTAAGCAAATTTTCGATTCGAATCCGTTAGAGACATTCAACGCTGGTATACAAACAATTGAAACTGATCCAGTTAATTATTCCTATCCACTTATTCGAACCATCGATGGCTCCAATGCCGAGGAAGTGCTAGCTATGACGTATCCGTCAAAGTGGACAAGCAAGTCCCGTAGAGCCGCATTCAACGAGTCTGGAGCCGTTAGACTGGCAAGAATTTACGGAAACACCGAGACCGCTAAAGTTGAAATCGAGTATCTTAGATCCGTTCCGACTAAGCACAAAATTTGGCATCTCGTAGAGTCCAAACTATATTCAGACATACTACTTGCTAGAACTCTAAAAAATGGGAAAGAACTTGAGGTTCGCGACATAAAGGGAAAAATTCTCAACCGATGGAAACTGGGAAGAGACCACATCGGCGTTGAACGAATACTATTATATCACGAATTTCCAATCAACGATTGCGACCATGAACAACATACGGAATGCTTTAGAACAGTGGTAGTGCTGACTAATGACTGGTTCAGCTGCAAGACATCAGCTGCTCTGTTCGCTGGTAGAACCGACAGATGTCCTACAAAAATATTAGAATTGCGTCAAGACGGCAATTGGAGTGAATTACATGCGATTAGATTCGAAGAGCCGCACTACTCCATTTTTTCAGCACACACTGTGCTGAACGACGGTAGAGTAGTCTTCGCAACTCAGGCCCATATCTATGCAATTTCACTCGAATAAAAACCTAGTAATCAGATCATCGCGTGAGTATTTTTAAGGATGGAACAGTCGTGAATAATGAGTCTATTTCGATACGAATTCATACCCTACCATACATCTTTCTTGCAATATTTCTATTTGGATGCTCGATGTACGACGTGTCAACACCTGGAGTCTATACATGGGAACATCGAAATTTCAGTTCACTGAGCGCTCATGATGATGTATTAGCAATTCTACCGATCGCAGTAGAGATTAGCACTAATACAGCAACAAATACAACATTGAATGACGTATCAGAAGAAGTCTCGATATACTATGATAAGGATTTGCAGCAATACTTATACAAAGAGCTATTAAGAGGGTATATGCAGGGAAGGATTACAATAGAGATTCAAAATCCATCGATGACTAATAGTAAATTCCACAAAGACACTATTCGTAGGTTGAAATCGATTTCAATGGCTAAATCACATAGATTAGAAATTTGTGAGTTGCTAGAAGTGGACGTCTTGGGACACGTCGAGCTATTTCTTACTTTAGGCGAAGAATCACTTGATGGTTCGTCCCTACGCGTTGCCAAGTCTACTGCCACATACTACGATTGCAAAAGTGGAATGCAGATATGGAGATTTCAAGAATTAGTCACGAAAGAAGAAATGCTTAAATACTCGGGTTCAATTAGGGAAAGACTTTTGAAAAGAGTATCATGGTTTTTTCCTTACGAAGTCATCTTGGGATAACACATAGTATCGCTTGTCCTTGTTGCGGATCGGTTGTTTGTATGCGAAGTCACTGCCAACGATGATTTTTCAATGTGAAAGGATTTCTCCTATCTTGGATGGATGTGTATGATACATTCAATAGTTGAAGTCCATTCTATACTCCTACAAAAACATTTAATCGATAATGCTATGCGACGTAAACATGTAAAATTCGGAATTTCACAGTGATCGGCAACGTTTGCAGGAGACGTACTACAGGAATCTGTTGGTAACCGAGAGGTGCGATAACGAGCAGTACCTTATGCATTAGCAGATTCCCTGGCTTGCGAAAGTTCCAATCCTGCAGTACGAGCCATAAATGCACTATCTGTGCCCAGCGTGACAAAATTGAACCCCTGTGCAAGATGAAACTGCGTTTGGCCCAGGCTGCCAGTGTGGATTCCAGCTGCAGTACCGTGTTGGCGACAGGCTCCTAGAATCCTCTCGACCGTGGTCTTATGCAACTCTTCGTTCATGGCCATTGGTCCTAGCCCTAGTGCATAACCCAGATCGCTCGGTCCGATGTATATGGCGTCCAGTCCAGGTGTTGACGCGATTTCATCTAGGTTTTGAAGACCCTCCGCGGTCTCGACCATGGCAATACAAGCGATTTGGTCATTGGCTTCTCGTGCGTAGCCTCGCCCGCCATACATTGATGCACGAATTGGTCCGAATGATCGAGAGCCGTCCGGTGGATAACGGCAGGCTGAAACCGCAATTGCTGCTTCTTCCCGATTGTTCACCATGGGCACGATTACACCCAACGCGCCTGCGTCCAGCGCCTTCATTATTTCTGGAGGGTCGTTCCATGGCACTCGAACCAGTGGCACTGTGGGATAGTTCGAGATTGCCGGCAGCATGTATTTAAGGTCGTCGAAACTTAGCATGCCATGTTGAAGATCCACGCATAGGTAGTCGAATCCCAAGCTGGACATCAATTCAGCGCTATAGGCATTGCCAATGCTCAGCCAGCCTCCTACAGTCTTTTCTCCATTGCGCCATTTGGTTAAAGCGACGTTCTCTCTCATTGCCAGCTAACCTCATCCATGCGAGATGCATTCGATTCCACGGATTGTAGCAAGGCAATTTGAACAGAAATTCGACAAGAAAATTGGGCTAACAAATCGACTTAACACAGTAGTGGGAATGCTGTGGGCCGGTAGCCGATTTGTAAAATGCCCATGCGAGGAAATTCATGCAGTCCAACGACTACCAGACGGCAATACGTGAAATAACCGCCCAAGGACAACCCTACGAGACTGAAACTGTCAGGGTTGGCAATGTCGAGTATCTGGGCTTCGTAAACGCTCCAAGAAATCTTTGCGAACTCTATCGTTCCGCACTCAAATACGGAGACAGAGATTTCTACGTCTATCAGCAAGAGCGCTACTCCTACGAATCCGCTTGGAATCTTGCGGCCCAAGTTGCCAATAGGCTCCGAGAACAGGGATGTGTTCCGGGAGACCGGATAGGAATATCGTTCCGCAACTATCCTGAATGGATTTGGGCATTCATGGGCATGACATCCATCGGCTGCGTCGCGGTGGCTATGAACGCGTGGTGGTCCGACGAAGAGATGGTCTACGGCATCAAAGACAGTGGACTAAAGACACTGATCGTCGACCAGCAGCGATACGACCAAATCCGAGCCCATATCGACGTATTGGAGCTGTTTGTAATAACAGTGCGGACAAGCCCTCAGGCTCAATCCACGGCTTGGGAGAGCTGGATTCAAGGCGCGTCGCAATCCATGCCGGAAGTAGACGTTACGCCAAACCAAGCGGCAACGCTGCTCTACACGTCGGGCTCCACAGCCCATCCAAAAGGAGTCTTGTCAACGCATCTTGCAATTACAAACGCACTGCTCGGTTGGGAAGCAGGAGGGGCAATTGGCTGGCGTGCCATGCAACTCCGTCGTCTGCGCGAGCTAGAAGAACACGCTGAAGAGCTGCAATTGGCAGCTAACGAGAATCCCCAACGCACCGCCGAACCTCCACAGCCCGATCCTCCAATCCCGTCGAGCATTCTCAGCGTGCCGCTCTTTCACGTGACTGGACTGACAGTCCAAATGCTAACTTCGTTTCGAAGCGGTCGAAAACTAGTGGGCATGTACAAATGGGATGTCGAAGAAGCACTGCGGATTATCCAAGAGGAACAAATCACTTCCTTCAACGGCGTCCCAACCATGGCATGGGAGCTTGCCCAATCTCCAAATCTGAAAAAGTACGATCTCACCAGTCTACAAAGTGCCGGAGGCGGTGGCGCGCCAATGGCTCCGGAACAAGCTAGGCAGATTGATAGAAAACTTGCAAAAGGTGGACAGGGAACCGGTTGGGGCATGACCGAGACTCAAGGATTGGCAACCAGCATTGGAGGAGAACCCTTCAGAGAAAGACCTCGTAGCTGTGGTCGTGCCATTCCGCCCATAGTGAAAGTCAAGGCAATCGGCAACAACGGCGAAGATCTCGGACCAGGTGAAACGGGAGAGCTGTGCATCTGGGGGATCATGAATTTTCAGGAGTATTGGAACCAATCCGAAGCCACAGCTGCAACATTGAATGATGGCTGGGTGCTCACCGGCGACGTTGGTCACCTTGATGAAGAAGGCTATGTATACATAACCGACCGAAAGAAGGACATTGTCATTCGAGGCGGCGAGAACATCGGCTGCCAGGAAGTAGAAGCGGTGCTCTACGAACATCCTGATGTTCTAGAATGCTCGGTCTTTGGCATACCTGACGAACGGCTCGGCGAGACGGTTGGTGCCGTGGTTTGCACCAACCCCGACTCCAAGCTTAACGAATCAGAGCTACAAGAGTTCGCACGTGAGCATCTCGCTAGGTTTCAGGTTCCCGAGCGCATTTGGATTGGAACAAAGCGGCTTCCACGGACGGCTTCGGAGAAAATCTACAAGAGGCAGATTCGAGAGGAAGTGCTTAGAACATTGAAACAACAGGCCGATGGATCAAATGACTAAGAAAATTGTCGCAATGCAGCTGCCTCGAATAGCCGAGGTAGTGGATCTGGAGAAGAAATACTCACTGGAACTAGAAGCTCTCGGACCTGTAGCAGACATTGTTGAGGTCGCAAGCCCCTCGCCGGAAGCTTTTGCCGAGGGTGCCAAGGACGCCGACGCAGTGATAACTTCGTGGGGGATTCACATCAACGAGGACATTATCGGACGGCTTGACAAGTGCGTAGTCATCGGACTGGGCAGCGTTGGAGTCGATATGGTGGATGTGGAAGCTGCAACTAAGGCGGGAATCGTTGTTACCAATACTCCCGACGTATTCATTGAGGAAGTAGCCGACCACGCGATGATGCTGCTTCTCAACGCGGTTCGCAAGACCAAGGAGATGGACATCCTCGCCTCGACCCAAGAATGGTACCGAGGTCGCCCCATACTCAATCACGTACCTAGACTGATGGGTCGGACGCTCGGTCTAGTCTCGTTCGGCAACGTCGCTCGTTGCACTGCCACGCGTGCCAAGGCCTTTGGCTTGCATGTAATCGCCTACGATCCTTATGTCAGCGAGCTCACTATGGGCGAGTTCGGCGTCGAACCAGTTTCGTGGGGAGAGCTCCTAGAGCGATCTGACTATATCAGCGTTCACTCGCCTCACAATGAGGAGACCGAGCACCTACTCGATGCCGACGCGTTTGACCGCATGAAGGAAGGTGTCGTAATTGTGAACACCGCACGCGGACCAATAATCAAGGAGTCTGCCCTCATCGATGCATTGAACAGCGGAAAAGTTCAGTCAGCGGGACTAGATGTTCTCGAGACTGAGCCTCCCAACCCCCAGAACCCCTTGCTCAGCATGACAAACGTAATTGTGACACCGCATGTGGCTTCGGCCACGACGCGAATGCGTCCCACCGCTCGCCGTCGCGTTGGCCGCGAAGTGTCTCTTGTCTTAAGAGGGAAATGGCCCATGAGTTGCGTCAATCCTACGGTGTTGCCGAAAACGTCGCTGGAACGATGGCAACCCATTCCCATGCAACGCGGTCCGAACCGGTAGTCTCGTTCGTGTCCGAACCAGCGGCCATTTAGTAACCGGATCCAACTCCATTGAGAGATTGAGTTCCGCATGAAACCCCTACTACCTTTCCGATTCTGCCTTTTGCTTATCTGTGCGGGCCCAATCTGTGCGAGCCCTGCTATTACGCTCCCGGAGGAAGCGGCAGAAAACGAACAGTCCAGCGGCGTTGCGGACTCAGATATTGAAGATATCGTAGTCACGGGCACGCTAATTCCCACTGGAATTCATCCAGCAGCGGTCCCACTGACTACGCTCACGTCCGATGAGCTGCAGGGCATCGCGCCCGCGGACTTCAAAGACATTCTTCGCGACTTAAGCTCAAACATGAGCTCGCTGGGGCTTTCTTCCAGCAACTGGGTCGGCGATAACGGATCATACGGCCACGCCAGCATTAATGTAAGAAACCTAGGCAACGGCGCGACGCTCGTGCTTCTTAATGGCAAGCGCGTGATCCCCTCGCAGTTCGATCAGAATGGGGGATCGTATGTGGACGTTCAAACGCTAGTTCCAAATATCGCCATCGAACGCATTGATCTTTTGAAGGATGGCAATTCCGCAATCTATGGATCGGATGCTGTCGCCGGAGTGGTCAATGTGATTACTCGCTCCGACTTTCGTGGATTTGAGACGCAACTTTATGTTTCCAAGGATCACGAGTCCGGCGAGCAAGTGGACACCACCGTTGACGTGCTCTACGGCAGGGGCAACGCAAACACACAATTCACGCTAGCAGCAAGTTTGCTGAATCGCGGCGAACTTACCTACACTGATCGCTTCGATCGCTTCGGGCTTTCTGGACTTTCAAGTTTCGGTCAGCCAGGAAGATACGTGCCATTGGTGGGCGAGGCGGGGCCGCAGGCAGTAGACTCAAACTACTGGTGGCCAAACGGCGGACCAGATGCATCTCAATTTCAAGGCAGCCTGCCCGACCCTGAATGTGACAAGGTGGCGGAACGGGATGCAGGGATGGGAACATTGGGTTTGCATCCAAATTTTGCCCACATCTGCGTTTACGACTACTCCACATTCTTCTCGATGGTTCGAGCGGAATCTCAATACCAATTGAGTTCTTCAATTGAGCAGACACTGGAAGGTGGAGCGACGCTCTATGCGTCGATGGCGCTCTTCAGTTCTTCTTCGCAAGGAGGAAACTCCTACTATCCCGACGTTAGGTATGTAATTGTTCCCTCTCATAATCTGGGATTGCAGCTTGACGCTGCACGGCGTGGGTTTGAGCCTGTGCCCTACCAAGCGCTGCAACGGGTCATAGGTGGTACCTCCGCGTCCACATTCGAAAGCCGGCCATTGAACACGCGGGACAAATACCTGCGCAGCGGTTTCGATGTTCTTGCAGGGCTAAAGTCCAATTGGACGTGGCTTGATCGATCTTGGGACATCGACTTTAGCATTGCGTCGGCATCGAGAAAGATCACAACACACCTTCCCACTGATTCCATCACGGATCGAGTGAACTTGGCTTTTGAGGGCCTCGGAGGCCCCGACTGTAATGCAGCGACAGGATCCCCGGGCTCAGGAAATCTGGGCACTGGCAATTGCTTCTACTACAACAGTTTTCAGACGAGCGTCTTCGATCCTTCGACCGGAGAGGAATGGAGTCCTACTGGCAGTTCATGGGCTCCCGATCCTCAGTTGACAGTTTCAGATGCAGCCCGTCTCTATCAGAATCCGCCTGAATTGCTTCAGTGGTTGCATGGAATCTACCGTTCGGACCGCAAATTGAGCCATTTTGTACTGGACTTTCTCGCCTTTACGGACATAGCTACTTTGAGAGGATTGCCAGTTGGCATGGCGGTGGGATCGCAATTTCGTCAGAGTTCTGCCGAGACCGACTACGACGACATTTCCAACGTCTTTGGTTTCGCTTTCCTTAGTGGGGATACGGATTGGACCAACGACACCCAGAGTTGGTCTCTCTTCACGGAACTGCACGTTCCGCTGTCTCGGCGAACAAACTTGTATGCGGCACTGCGCAGAGAGCAAATTCGAGATCCCGATGCTGTGTCGCTGGATCCCAAGCTCTCTCTATTGGTTTCGCTAAATGAAGACGTCTCTCTACGAGTGAGCGCGGGAACTTCCTTCAAGATTGGATCGCTGTTGCAGACAGGAGGCAGTAGAACGATCTTTCAAAATTCGAGCGATCCTTTTTCCAACGCCGCATCGCTTGCTTACAGGGCCTCTCAAGCTCGAGGCAATCCAGACCTAACTCCCGAGACTGCGAGAACGCTCAGCATCGGATTGACTTGGAGTCCTCAAGCTGTCGACGGACTCAAAGCAACTGTCGACTGGTATCACTACGACTACAACGAATTGGTGATTCGTGAAGGCCATCAAGCTCTTATCGACCGAGACAATGCGCTACGCTGTCCCAACGGCGTCAATGGCGATGTAACGGCTGGACCTCTTTGTGGTGTTTGGGACCACGACGGTGATGGAGTCGAATCGGTCTTTAGCATCGGCGAGGGATTGCCAGACAAGGTAATCCGACGATCAGACGGATACTTGGTGCGAACCGAACCTAGCTATTTGAACGCGAACAGGCTAGTCACAAGTGGACTCGATGCATCCGCTACCTACTCGTTCAGTGTTGACGCAATTGGCGACTTCACGCTCTCTTCCTCGCTAACTCGGTTTCTTGAATACAAGCTGACTCTGCAGTCCGGAACGGTCATCGACGGCATTGGCAAGCGAAATGCGTCGAATGCCATAGCGCGCCCAATGCCGAAACTTCGCCTTCAAGCGGCTTTGGATTGGTCGCGCGGAAACGCAGCAGGAAGGGTTAGCGTCAATTCGATAGGAAGCTATCAAGATGAAAGTACCCAGACTGCGTTCCTTGGCGCTTACTTGGGGTACGCACCTAACATCAAAGCGATGACCACACTCGATGCACAATTTCGCTGGTGCACCACCGAGTGGTTCCGTTTCGGAATGCCACTGCAGATTTCTCTAGGGGCAAAGAACTTGCTTAATCGAGAGCCACCCCTTGTAATTGTGGATGGTGCATATGATTACTACCTACACGATCCTCGGGGTCGCATTTACTATCTGAGCCTACAGACTTCTCGAACTAGCCAAGCCACCAACTGTCGCTAGTCAACTGCTACCTCGACATTCAGCCGATACTTGGACGGGTCTGATGCGCGTCCTTCAATGTACAGAAAGTATGTGCCTTTAGAGAGTTCGTGTGTAATTCGGAAATTGGCGTCTGTTTCAGAACGATCGTCGTTGCGCACCAGTGAAGTGTCTTGATCATTCTTCAATTCGCCAATCGTGTCGGTCTCTCCCTCGGTATACAGCGTTACGACGGAAGAACGTAGCAATTCCAGCTCAAAGACATCAACGTCGCTCTCAACATCTATGACTCCAGGCGTATCCAAATTCCACGAATTGGCGGAGCAAGAGATCGTTGTGGCAGTAGCTGCGTCGTTTCCATGGTCGTCGCCAGCTACGAATTCGGTGTGCAGCTCATACTCACCAGTATTGCTGCCATAGCTTTCAATTTTGACAAAGTAGGTTCCTGGTTCGACCTCGACCGACATTGAAAAGTTGAGCCCTATTCCACTGTCGTCGTCTGTGGCAATTTCTGTGCCATCTTCATCGATTATCCAACCCACGGTATCGAGTGAGCCTTGAGTGTGAACCTTTAGCTCTCCTGATTGAGAAATGCTAATCTCAAACATGTCGATGTCGTCGCTCTCGTCGATCTCTCCCTCGATCACATGTCCAATGGTTACGAGAGTTGCCGTGGCGGTCGTATTGCCATGATCGTCCTGGGTGTCATCAATCTCTGGATCAAACCACTCTTCTATGTAGGGGTAGAAATTTTGCAGCCTTCCAAACCATACGTAGGGTCTGGTGCACTCCTGATCCGAGGCCGAAAGGATTCCAACCAGCCGAGCTTCGCCGTCGTCTGGATGAACTTCCCACATTCCAGCTCCACTACTTCCTCCCTCAGCCGTTCCGTCGGAAAACCGCACTGAGATGCCATTTGTTAGCGTGAAGCAATCGGCTTCGTCTTCTGCATCGCACACTTCAATCGTGTCGTTGCCTAACGACGATCCTTCAAAGTACTTCTTGTGCTCGCCACCAGGATGGTGAGCACCGTGCACTTCCGTGCCGTAGGAAACATTTGAGGTCCACCAACCCGAATACCATGCACCAGACGGGGCGCTGCGATTGAGTTCCAACAGTGTCATATCGTCCTGCGTTCGTGTCTGGAGGAGGTCTGCTCCACCATACGTAACGGTGTAGTCCAAGTCCGTGGAGTTGCCGCCGCACACCCACTTGCGGTAAAACCAGTGCACAACAACGGAACTTGCAGTGGCACTATCTGCAATGCAATGGGCGGCAGTCAAGACGTAAGGCTTGAATATGCCTTCGCCATCGTCAACGTTCATCAGCACTCCCGAGCAGACATACGTGTACTCTGTGTCCTCAAATTCCAGCTTGACCGTAGACTTTGCTGAACCTTCGTCCAAATCTCCGTCTTCGACTGCACATTGCGTGTCCCTGTGATTTGTGCATTCCAATTCAAAAGCTGGAATGTCTCCAGTAACAGCACCTCTAGTGCGGTGTGCGAGATGCAACAACGATATTGTTGAGTTTCGGACATCTTCCTTTGTTGGCAATCGGATTTCGATTCCGATCACCTCCCCGTTTGCTGGGGGCGACCACAGGGTCTTTTCCGAAGTCTTCAATTCCTTAGTCTTGATGACATCTATCGCTGTACGGTCGCCGTCTTCATCGAACTCGAAGAATACGATCGTTGTGTTGGACGGAAGATTCAATTCCAATTCCGCTCTGACTGATCTAGCGCCAGGCGACCGGATTGTTGCGTAGGCGACAACACCCGAGTCAATTGGTGTCCAACGCAAATCTTCCATTAGATTGCCTTGTGCGTCCAATGGG
Organism: Candidatus Azotimanducaceae bacterium; assembly: GCA_965205545.1. GTDB lineage: Bacteria > Pseudomonadota > Gammaproteobacteria > Pseudomonadales > Azotimanducaceae > Bin55. The sequence continues at coordinate 1,094,459 of OZ242170.1, forward strand.
ATTTCTCGGTGCATTCCAATTTTTTGAGGACCGATATGTGCTTCAGAGCGCATTCTCAGTTCTTCTGAAACCTCTAAATCTGGCAATTCCAATTGGTAGGCGGATGCCTGGTCCGGTTGAAAGATTATGTCGGGCAGTTGTTGCTGCAATGAAGAAGTGGAAGATTTCGCGCCATCAACGACGAGGTCGCCCTCTGCAGGCTGTGCATTAGCGTCCACGCTAAACACGAACAACGCGGGAGCCCAGATCAACACCCTACTCTTGTGTCCTGTTAGTCCTAAAACTGTCTTAATTTGCTGCGCGGGCTGCTTCATAGCATTTGCTCGGTATTGAGTGGTTGCAGGTCCACTTATCGCTGCACGGCTGTCATCTGAGACTGCTTCACCAGCTTCCGCAGTCGTGTTCCGTGATGTCTCAGTTATTGTCTTGCTGGGCGAGAACTAGTGGTGAATTGTTGGAGATCATGATAGCCCATCTTCCTACGTGACTGATGGGACCACCATAGGTGAGACTGGGGTTCAGGTGCTTCTTAACTGACCGGATGGGTCATATTCTTGCGAGTCATTTTCGTGTTCTACAGCGAAAATCGTTAGCCAATGACCTTCAATTCGGTGAAAGTAGCCTTTTCCTCTCTGAACGGCATTGCTAGACTCGCGTACGCTTGTAGTGATGGCGGAAAACTCTAGGGATTCAAGCGAAACCCGCAATTCAACGTCGTCGAAAGCAAGAAACTCACCAACGACCGGATTGACTGCTTTATATATGGACTCTTTTGCGCTGTAGAGGGCAGTTCTCCATATTCCGGAATCCATGTGCCGCAGCCATTGACGTTCCGTTGACAACAGTACGCGTTCTCCCACACTCTCCGAAACCGCAAGAACTGGAATTACGTCAATTCCCATTCCAAGGTAATCTTCATTGGATCCAATGGCTGCAACTGCAAGCGCATTGGAATGAGAGATGCTACCCACGATGCCACTCGGCCAACTCGGTGCTCTCTCAATTCGGTCGATCGATACCTCGTCGATTCCAAATTGTCTGAGAGCAGCATGCGCTGCACGACGACCTGATGAGTATTCCCGCTTTCGACTTGCTATGGAGTTCTGAATTGCCACGTGTTCTGGGTCGAGTAGCTGATCGACATGATCGCCAACCCGAGATAGCACTAGGCATGTACGTGGCAACACATCGTCGCCAGTCTGAAGGGGCGCTATGCCGTCAAGACACTTGGTCTGCACGGCTACCAGTGATCACTAGATGTTCCAGCTCCTGCTCCGATGGTCCACAATTTCTCGATGTGAACAGCCGCGAAAGCGCGATGTGGTGCCCAGGGAGGGAGTCGAACCCTCACGCCCGAAGGCACAGGAACCTAAATCCTGCTTGTCTGCCAGTTCCAACACCTGGGCAACGCAGCTAATTTTAGAGCTTAGGCTGGCCAACTCGTTCCGATCTTCCTGCAAGCTGGCACAAGTAACCGGTGTAATCGAACGTTGTTGCCTTTTTCGAGTCTATACGGCAAGTAAAATCACTTGGAAATTGTTGCCCGAGTGGCGAAATTGGTAGACGCAAGGGACTTGAGCGTCAATTTGAGCACGTGGACGGCGACGTCCACCGTGAATGGAGTCAAATTCGGGGAAACCTCGTTTCGTGAAATTGTGGCAATCCCGAGCTAAGCGACCTTGAAGCAGAGGTTGAAAGTGTAGAGACTTTACGGCTCCCCCTTGAAAAATCTTGTAACCCGAGCCGATCAAGGTGAAGAGAAAGTCCAGACCACGAACGTTGCAGTAGTAACGGCGCCGAAAGTCGTAGTGGTAAGAAAATCCCTCGGAGAATACTCCGTGCCGGTTCGACTCCGGCCTCGGGCACCACTCAATTGGAGTCTCGTTCCAATCTAGAGTAACCGTACGTTCTTTGTGCGGCGTCCTCGCTTATCAACTCCGTTTCTAGATCGTTCTGAACGAATTTGCGATCCCGCTTTGTAGGCAAACCGCGACCACCCCCACCGGGCGTCTCCATTACTAGAGTCGCGCCAGCAGGAACAATTTCTTTTCCCTTTGCAGCAAGCTCCTCGCCTTCCTTTACGTAGACTCGGCCCGTCGCGCCGTCAGCACCTCCATCGCGACCACGAGCCGGATGCCTAACGCGATCAAACATCTTCGAGACAACAAAAGGCGCGCCATTCGCATGACGGATCTCAAGAACCTGACCCAACCCTCCTCGGAATTCACCCGCTCCTCCCGAGTCCTCGCGAAATTCACGTCTCAGGAAAATCAATGGCGACGTTATTTCGTTTACTTCCGTCGAGGTCGTTCGTACCCCCGAAGGAAACGCAGTCGTGGAAAGACCGTCCCGAGATGGACGAGCTCCAGTTCCGCCATTGAATATTGGATTTATTACGAAATTGGGAGCATTGAAATTCGGACTGGCCCCGGAGTCGCTCATCAAAACCGGATTCCAAATGCATGATGACCCCTCGCATGGAACGCGATCAGGCATGATTTCACTCAAGCACCCAATCACAACGTCGGGCAGCATTTGACCCAACGCATGTCTTGCCGAGACCGGGCTAGGTGGCTCTGCATTCAATATCGAGCCACTCGGCGCTGTTACATTGATAGCTGATAGCGATCCAGCGTTGTTAGGTACGTCGTTGCCGATTAGGCATCGCGCTCCAAAGGACGCATAGGCTTCTGCGTACGGAAGAGGAACATTAATTCCATATCGAGAAATCGACGAGGTGCCCTCAAAGTCAATGTCGATGCTTGATTCCTTGATCGAAACACAACATTCAACATGTACAGGGTCGTCGTACCCATCCACATTCATCGAATAGCGATAGGTGCCGTTTGGCAACGCCGAAATCTCGTTTTCCATAGCTTCTCGCGACGCAGTGAGTATTTCGTCGCCAATGGCATCGAAATCGGTCAGTTGGAACTCCCTCATAGTTGCCAGAAGCTTTTGCGATCCAGCATCGTTGCATGCGGTCAGAGAATAAAGATCACCTTCCGCGACCACTGGATCCCGAACGTTGGAATGTATCAATCGCATAAGCGTTTCATTGAGCTTCCCACGCTCGAATAGCCGAGTGATAGGCACCCACAAACCCTCCTCGTATACCTCTGTTGCGTCCGGGCCGAATCCTCGTCCTCCAACATCGGCAATGTGACTTGTTGAGGCGAAAAGCGCCACGACGCGATCCTCAACGAAGGTGGGTGTCACAACCGTGAAGTCATTCAAGTGTCCCGTAGCCAGCCATGGGTCGTTGGTAAGCAGGACATCGCCCGCCCGCAAACTTTCGATGGGGTATTCCTTTAGAAAGTTGCCAACGGATTTGGCCATGGCGTTGACGTGTCCGGGAGTGCCTGTGATGGCTTGCGCAAGCATTTGCCCGCGAGTGTTGAAGACACCGGCGGACAAGTCGCCCGCCTCTCTCACGACAGGCGAGAACGCGGTGCGCATGAGGGTTTGCGCCTGGTCTTCTACGATGGCAAGCAACCGATCCCAAACCAACTGCCGTTGAATTGCGCCAAAACTAGGCATTGGTGTGTCTCTCCATGAGCAAATGGCCGGAAGTAAGGCGACGAATCTGGAATCCCCTGGGTACAACTGTTGTAGTGTGCCTTTCCGTAACCAACCTGGGCCCGACAAAGACCTCGTCAACTGAAAGCTCGTCGCGGTTCTGAAGAGGCACGAGGCTCATCCCAGTCGAATCCAACAATTCTTGCTTTCGAGTTTCTCCTCCATTGCTAACCCTCGAGTCGTCAGAGGTGAAAATCTCGTCGTCCCTACTTGTGGACACATTGAGAGTCCAGCTAATCACCTCAATTTCAGCGTTGGGAATCGTGCGACCATACAGAGAGGTATAGGTTTTCTCAAATGAAACCAGCAGTTCTTGTTCGTCTACGGACGACGGATCGAAAGTCACCGAAACTTCATGACCCTGGCCCACGTAGCGCATGAAAGCCGAACCACGTTCCGTGAAATCGTGCTGTTGCGTGGCGCCCGATACAACGCCGCTAGCTTCCTCGCGCATATCGAAATCACTTCATCCACAAGATGTTGATCGTATACAGTCAAAGACATATGCCGGCTTCTGACGACTTCATAGGATATGGGCGCTCCCAGAAAACCAATTGCAGAGCCTACTCCTGCGTGCTCCGGAATCAATACACATTCAAGGTCAAGCTTTTCCATGAGTCGCGCGGCATGAAGCGGTGCAGCGCCGCCGAACGCCACCATCATTCGCCCTTCAAGTGACTTTCCCCACTCTGCGGCGTGACTTCGAGCTGCTGCGGCCATGTTTTCGTCGACTATCTCCGCCATGCCAAGAGCAGACTCGTTAACGTCTAGCGTCAGTGGTTCTGCTATTCGGCTTTGAATCGCCGTCTCAGCGGCTTGCACCTGCAATGAGAGATTGCCACCAGCAAATCCTTCGGCATCCAAGCGCCCCAAAAAACAATCTGCATCTGTTACAGTAGGCTCCGAGCCTCCTAACCCATAGCAGGCTGGTCCAGGTTGCGATCCGGCACTTTCAGGTCCGATTTGAACCCTTCCCAATTTGTCAACTCGAGCGATGGAGCCTCCACCGGCGCCAATTTCCACCATCTCAATGACCGGAATGCGAACCGGCAACCCGCTCCCCTTTTTGAAACGATACACTCGATCGACTTCAAAGGATCGAGAAAGCAGCGTCTGCCCGTCGTCGACTAGGCATATCTTTGCGGTCGTTCCACCCATATCGAACGAAACAACTCGGTGTGCGTCCATCTCCCGTGCTAGCTGTTCCGCCAATATGGCTCCGCCTGCCGGACCGGACTCGACAAGTCGAATGGGGTAGCGGCGAGCTGTCTCGAAGGTGGTCAATCCTCCGCCCGACGTCATCATTAGATACGGGCAACGAAATCCATATTCTTCAAGCCTTTGTGACAATCGTGCTAGATAGTTGGACATCAAAGGCAACACATAGGCATTTGCACATGTCGTCGATAGCCTCTCGTACTCGCGAATCTCTGGGCACACATCGCTGGAAAGGCTCATTGGAATATCGCCCAGCCGCTCTTGTACACGCGTTTGTATCGCCTTCTCGTGCTCGTCGTTTACGTAGGAATGAAGCAGACCAACCGCCACGCTTTCGATTCCTCGCTTATCCATTTTGTCGATGGCCGCATCAACAGAATCCATGTCTAGCGGGATCAACGGTGTCCCGTGGGAATTCATTCTCTCTGTGATTGGCAATCGCAGCTCGCGCGGCACAAGGGAGACGGGACGTTCAATATTTATGTCGTATTGCTCAAAGCGGTTTTCCAACGCCATCTCCAGGATGTCCCTGTGTCCATTTGTTGTTAACAGCGCAGTCTTCGCGCCACGTCTTTCAATAAGGGCATTCGTAGCGAGCGTCGTGCCGTGAAGAACGATGCCGATGTCGCTTGGCGATGCGTTGCTCTCGTCAAATACGCGAGAAATTCCTTGAAGAACGGCATCACTGGGATCGTCTCGCGAAGTCAAGACCTTGACGGCATGAATTCGGTTAGACCACTGAAGCACTACATCCGTGAAGGTGCCGCCAATGTCAATTGCAAGACCGTTTTTCATGTCAAGTGGCAAAGTACAGGTGTCTATGATGCCTGCAGCCGGGATTGAACGCAGCGCCACAATTTGGACAGCTATCGGAACATGCAAGGTAGTCTGCAATGCTCAATTGAACGGTGCACGCGCCACATATAATGGCACTCGATTCGAACTCGGACGCCTGCCACACCTCAACTGTGTGATTTGTTAGTTCTTGATGGCAGAAATAGCAGGGAAACCATCGATCGCAACACTTGAACAAAATCGCGATGATGTCGCTATCCCCGTGGTAGTGCTCGCACCGCGTCTGTGGGTCGACTTCAACACCTTCAATCGTCACCCCGCCAATGCACACCGTATTTGCTTGGGGTCGCTTATTGCGTTCTAGCATCGAGTAACTCTAATGTCAGCCAATGAAATCAAGCTTATTGCAGGAACTTCGCATCGAGAGTTTACTCAGGAAATAGGAAGGCACTTGGGGGTCCCTCTTACCGAAACTGAAATCATCAGGTTTGGTAACGAGAACATCATGTTTCAGTGCAAGGAAAATGTCCGCGAATCCGATGTATTTGTCGTGCAGACATCTTGTCCGCCACTTTCGGATTTCATTGTAGAGCTACTTATCATCATAGATGCCTTGAAGCATGCCTCTGCAAAGAGAATCACAGCGGTACTTCCCTATTTCCCCTATGCGCGGTCCGATAAGAAAGACCGTCCGCGCATCTCGATAACTGCCCGTTTAGTTGCCGATCTGCTCGAAACGGCAGGCGCAAGCCGAGTCCTCACAATGAATCTGCACTCGCCGCAGGTTGGAGGCTTTTTTCGAATTCCGGTTGATCAATTGAACGCCACTCCTATCGTTTGCGATTATCTGCGCGACACTACGAGCTTGTCCAACTCTGTGCTTGTAGCAAGCGACGTAAGCGAGGCGAAGGACTTGGGAGACTACGCCTATCGTCTAGGATTGCCCATCGCCATCGTGGACAAGCGTCGAGTCGATGATGCAGAGGCGCCGGTTGCAGTGGGACTGATAGGAGATGTTGAAGGTCGCAATGCCCTGCTGATCGACGACGAAATTGCAAGCGGCGGCACCATGCTGGAAGCCGCACGATTTCTGCAGGATCACGGAATCAATCGCGTTGAAGCTGCAGCGGTGCACCCCGTATTATCGGGACGCGCTCACGAACGAATCACTGAATCACCGATTGAACGCCTAATTGTCACTGACACGATCCCAATCCAATCAGAGAATGCCAGCAGCAAAATACAAGTCGTCTCTGTGGCAAAACTGTTCGCGGACGCTATACGTGCAATTCACTCTGGTGAGAGCGTATCGACTCTCTTCAAGTGATCTTGGCGCTTGATCTATGTAGAGTTGGAGGCTGGGGTCGGAATCGAACCGGCGTGGACGGAGTTGCAGTCCGCTGCATGGCCACTCTGCCACCCAGCCCTAGAGTGCGCGTTAGCGCGAAGAGATTCAATTTTACATGGCAGCTTTGGACAGGAGCTGCGTGTCAAATATCCCATAGCGTTCGAAATCCGCAAGTGCGGCTTTAGTTAGGAAGCGGCCACCTTGCAGTTGTGGGCGCCCAGACTTCATCGGCCAAGAAGCACAGCCACCACCAACACTATTCGCTAAGGAAGCCCTCCCGCAGCTTTCCCCACGCTGCACGAAGGTGGATGATCATTGACCACAAGGTAAAGGCAGTTGCCAAGTAGATCAATACCAATCCTATGATGGTCCACGGCTTGTCAAAGTGTGGTGGATTGGCCAACAAGATGATGATCGCCACCATTTGAATCGCTGTCTTGACCTTTGCAATGATGCTCACAGAGATTTGGGACCGCGCCTGCACTTCGGCCATCCACTCTCTAAGGGATGCAATCAGCAGTTCGCGCCCCACGATGACGATTCCAGGCAATGTAAGCCACAAACTGCCATAGCTTCCAATGAGGAGCACGAGCGCCGACACGACGACTAGCTTGTCCGCGACTGGGTCGATGAATGCTCCAAATTTTGTTGCTGCTCCGAACTGTCTCGCAACAAGTCCGTCAAGCCAATCCGTGAAACAGGCTAGGGCGAATAGCAACGCCGCCACCCAGTGCAGCGATCCAGAGGTGATGTAGAACAGAACGAAGAGCGGTATGAATGCAATGCGCAATATCGATAGCGAATTTGGGATGAACGACAAAAGCGGCTTAGCTTGCATGCATCACTCCGTAAATCTCTCCGGCTAGCTTCTTGCTGACACCTGGAACCTTCGACATTTCTTCAATACTAGCGGCTTTGATCGCGGTGACGGACCCAAAGTGCGTCAGCAATTGTCGTTTTCGTTTCGGTCCGATGCCAGCTATGTCGTCTAGATCTGATTTGCGACGCGCCTTTTGACGCCTAGCTCTGTGACCTTCGACAGCAAACCTATGTGCTTCATCGCGCATGTGCTGCAGGAGATGCATCGCCGAACTGTTATGTTCAATCTCTAACTTGCCTTGACCTGCATCCCAAATGGTATCCATATCGGGTCTTCGTCCAGGTCCTTTCGAAATGCCCAAAATTCGTAGGTCATCTACCAATAGCTCCGAGAGCGTCTCCCGAACCTTATTGACCTGTCCCCGTCCACCATCGACGACGAGAACATCGGGCAATTTCCCTTCCCCGCTCTGGATTCTCTTATAGCGCCTTTCTATGGCCTGGCTCAATGCGCCATAGTCATCGCCTAATTCAATGCCCTGTATTCTGTACCTTCTGTAGTCGGACTTTAGCGGCCCGTTTTCGTCGAATACTACGCAGGACGCCATCGTCGCTTCCCCGCTTACATGGCTAATATCAAAACACTCCAGTCGCTCTGGCGTTTCATCAAGATTCAATGCCTGCTGCAAACTGATCATTCTCTCGAGTATGTTGTCTTGCTGCCTCAAGTAGGCTGCTAGAGAAAGCTCTGCATTTTCTTGCACCATGGACTGCCACCGGGCTCGAGATGATCGTACGTGAGCCGTGACTTCGACAACTCGGCCCGCCTGCTCGCTCAATGCGGACGCAAGAGCTTCGCGATGCTCAATTTCAATCAAGGTCACGACCGTTCTGGGCAAGTCGCGCGCGACATCCCCAAAGTAATACTGTCCGAGAAACTCAGTCAACAAATCGGGTTTTTCCAATCCTAACTCGTTCGTGTGAAACCAGGTACGGTCGCCTAGCAGACGACCATCGCGTATGAACATTCCTTGCACACAGACAGTATTTTCGTTCGAGGCTATTCCAAACGCATCGACATTACCAGATGCAGTGTGAACATATTGATCTTCCTGCACCTGCCTGAGGGTGTGAATCTGATCTCGTAGACGTGCAGCCTCCTCAAACTGCAAGCTTGCTGAAGCAGCTTCCATGTTCGACTTCAGCTCCGCCAGAACTGTCTTGCTCTTGCCATTGAGAAACATCTCTGCCAATCGAATGTCGTCTCGATATGATTTCTCGTCGATGTGGGCAACACAAGGGGCGCTACATCGCTTTATCTGATACTGCAAACATGGGCGCGATCGATTCTTGAAGTACGTGTCTTTACATGGACGCAAACGAAACAGACGCTGCAGGATAGAAATGCTTTTGCGTACAGCTGATGCGCTAGGAAAAGGACCGAAGAACATTCCGCCACCGCGTGTGCTGCCTCGGTGCAATTCAATCTTGGGGAACTGATGGTCCGTGAAGTGTATATAGGGATAGCTCTTGTCGTCTCGCAACAGAACATTGAACGGCGGCTTATAGTTCTTTATAAAGGACTGTTCAAGCAATAGCGCTTCCGTCTCGCTGTTAGTCAACGTGACTTGAATGTCCCTAGTCCGAGAAACCAACCGCATGGTCTTGGTCGCAAGTCCAGTGGGTCGAAAGTAGCTGGAGACGCGAGCTTTGAGATTTCTCGATTTTCCAACGTACAAGACATTGTCGTTGCGATCAATCATTCGATATACGCCACTGCGTTCGGGCAGTGACTTGAGCAATGCGTCGAATTGATCCTTCTTGGATTTTGCGGCGGTCACCGCAGCTACCAACCGTTTGAGCTTCGACAGAAATTAGATTTCACGAGCCTCACTATCTAGAAAAAGGCAGCAATTCCGGTCTGCGCGCGGCCAAGAATGAGAGCATGGACATCATGGGTACCTTCATAGGTGTTTACGGTTTCAAGGTTCATGACATGTCGAATGACATGGAATTCGTCGGCAATGCCGTTAGCGCCATGCATATCCCGTGCTGTGCGCGCAATCTCCAGTGCTTTGCCACAGTTGTTGCGCTTCATAATCGATATATTCTCGACTGCCAGCCGATCCTCATCCATCAATCTACCCATTCGTAGGCACCCTTGCAGCCCCAACGCAATCTCCGTCTGCATGTCCACAAGTTTCTTCTGTATTAACTGGTTGGCGGCAAGCGGTCTGCCGAATTGCTTGCGGTCCAAGGTGTATTGCCGTGCCGCATGCCAACAATACTCTGCAGCGCCCATGGTTCCCCAAGCGATTCCGTAGCGTGCAAGGTTTAGACAACCAAACGGACCACCCAGACCTCTAGCGTTCGGTAGCATGTTGGACTTTGGAACGAGTACGTTGTCCAGAACGATTTGACCCGTTACAGAAGCTCGAAGGCTCATTTTGCCCTTGATAGTTGGAGTGGAAAACCCAGGCGTGCCGCGTTCCACTACAAATCCTCTGATCACACCATCGAGTTTTGCCCAAACCAACGCGATATCCGCAATGGGGGAATTTGTTATCCACGTCTTCGTTCCATTGAGAACGTATCCATCTGACGTTTCTTCAGCTTTAGTTGTCATGCTGCCAGGGTCGGAACCGTGATCGGGTTCCGTCAATCCAAAGCATCCCACGCACTCTCCCGATGCCAATCGCGACAAATACTTGCTGCGATGCTCCTCGGAACCGTAGGCATAAATTGGATACATAACCAGCGATGACTGCACACTCATTGCTGACCGATAGCCTGAATCCACACGTTCCACTTCGCGTGCCATGAGGCCGTACCCGACGTAGCTAGCTCCACTGCACCCAAATTCCTCCGGCAATGTTGATCCCAACAATCCAACATCTCCCATTTCATTCATTATTTCTCGATGAAATCGTTCTTCACGATTTGCTTCAAGAACGCGGGGCATCAGCTTTTCCTGTGCAAAATCCCGGGCCGCAGACTGAATCAGCAGCTCTTCTTCTGAGAGCTGCTCGTTAAGCAAGAACGGATCATCCCAAGCGAACGGATAGGTAGGCATCGTCAGGTATTCCTTAATGAGAGTGTGGTGTTGAGAGAAGTTTGAGCTTAGTACCTTTAGGCATGCCTCTAGCCACACCCATGAGCCAACATTCGGTTATATGCCTCTGCAGACTGCCGAACCAATTCAAAATAGTCAGCTGAACACGGGTCTTGTTGAATCACGCCGCGTGAGCAGTTGACGATCAGTCCCCGACCATCGTGTCGTCGTCCATATTGAAGGACATCCCCCACTACTCCACCTTGCGCTCCAACGCCAGGAACCAAGAAAGTGACGTCAGGAGCATCCAATCGGATTCGGCGAAGAGCTTCAGAATGAGTGGCGCCAACAACGAGCATCAGATTCGGATTCAATGCGGCCTGGACCTTTTTGGCGACTCGAAGATACATCGGATCTTCGTGCGGAAAATCCTGCAACCAGGCGGCATTGGGGTTGCTGGTCTTGCACAGAACAATGACGCCGCGATCCTCATATTCGAGAAACGGCTGTACGGTCTCCCAACCAAGAAACGGATTGACCGTAACGGCATCGGCCCCGTAACGTTCGAAAACCTCTCGCGCGTACTGTCGGGCGGTTTCGCCAATATCGCCCCGCTTCGCGTCAAGAATTACGGGGAGAGTTGGGTGACGAGAATGAATGTACTCTATTAGACGAGTCAATTGATTTTCTTGCGCAGCGGCAGCGAAATGTGCGTGATTGATCTTCACCGCGCACGCGTATTCACTAACAACTTCCACAATACGTGTCCCGAATTCGTAGAAGCTGTCTTCGCGGGCATCGATCCATTGTGGAACTATGTCCCTTGTTGGATCAATTCCCACGCACAACATCGAGCCAGATGAATCCCAGGAGGACCTGAGCTTGGCGTAAAAGCTAGAATTGTCAGCCATTTATGTCTTTAGCAAAGCTCTAACAAATTTGATGTCGTTGACTAAGCCCTGAGTGTGAGATTTGCAGGAGCAATTTACTTCTCTATAGAGTACACACTTGTCAATTGGTAGCCACTAACCTAACCCTGAGCATTGAACATGTCGATTGAGTCCGGAGAATCGATTGCCGTCACTCGCCTGAGTTGAAACGTCAATCGCCGATCTCAAGGAATTGCGCGAAGCTCAGTTTGGGTGGCTGAAGGTGGTCTTCCCTATGGCTCGGATTGACCGATTCCTTGCCGAGCATCAAGATAGCGTTCAACCGTACCTACAGTAGCGAGCGTCTGGGCGTCAATCTCTACATTCAGTTGATCACCAATTTCAACCGCTCCTAGCGTTGTTCTCTGCAGTGTTTCAGGAATGAGATTCACACGACCTCGGCGTCTAGCATCGTCGAACCAATCCAACGTTAGACTCACACCGTTCAAGGCAATGAATCCTTTGGGGACCATGAAGCGGCTCCATTCGTCTGTTACTTCGAACTCAATGCCCCGTTTCCTGCCAAGTTCGATATCTACAACGGTTGCAGTTGTGCATACGTGGCCCGAGACAAGGTGTCCACCAATTTCGTCGCCAATACGGAGAGATCGTTCGACGTTTACCAGACTCCCAGTACGCAAGGACTCTAGGTTTGTGACAGAGTCTGTAGCGGGAACGACGTCAAAGGACACAATTCCGTCCGTAATTGTTGCGACGGTGAGACATACTCCATTTACCGCCACGGAGGCTCCAAGCTCCAATCCGGTCGACAGCGGCTCAAGTGCAATGCTCAGCCGCCGACCGGACGCTGTCTGGTGGACAGAAACGACCGAACAGGCGTTAGCGACTAAGCCAGTGAACATTCAATTCGGAAGAGTGAATCGCTCCCCGCGATGCCATGCAAATGAGACCCAGTAGAACTTCTGCGAACAATACTAGGACTGTGCGCGAGCCTTCTCCTCTCGATATGCACGTTCTTGATCCGCGACCTCTTGCTCGTGTTGAATTCTCAAGAACTCAGTATTGATCGCGTTTATATACAAACGAACATTTCTCAAGAGAGTTTCTTCGTCTTCGATGTCTCGAATGTCATCTCTCAACTCAACGAACGTCTCTCTTGCCCCGTCATAATCGCTATCGTAGAACTGGCACAAACCTTTTTGGTATCTAACGCTGTAGACGTTGTTGAGATCGCCAACTTTCACAGCCATGTCGCAAGCTTCGACACACTCAGGGTATTGATTTGTCTGGTTGTACAACTGGGCGACTCGATTCCACAATTCACCATCAGGTTCAAGTTCTAAGGACTGTTTGTATGCATCGATGGCTGTCTCAAAGTCCCGAGCAAGCCAAAGGTATTGTGCGTACCACTTAAGAGTCTTGGCAGATGGTTCAATGATTTCCTTCTGGAATCCGTCTTGGTATATCCATACGGCTCGTTGAGGTGCGTGAGAACTTACCCGCGACGCGAAATTCGTGTAGTCAGACTCTCTACTCAACATTCCAGCAGTGTGAGCTGCTTCCAACGTATACATTGAATTGTCTTCTTGATCCAATTCCGCATAGGTTTGAGCGAGTGCGAGCCAATAGTCACGCTTTGGAAATTCGACCACAAGAAGTTTCAAGGTGACAAGAGCTTCGTCCCAATGTTCTAGTGTGGTTTGGGAGTACAGGAGCAACTTCCACCATTGCTCTGGAACTGGTCTAGACAATTCCACCTTCTTGTCAATAGCGGTTGTAATCCACTTCTTCACGTTTACCCAGTCTTCCAGGTTGAGATAGATTTGGGCAACGTAAGAGCATTGATTAGCGTTTACGGTCAACGCAAGATCCATGAACTGCAATGCATAGTTCAATGCTTGTTGGTATTCCTCTATCGAATAGTGAAGTCTGGACAGCCCGTCAAGCGCTCTTTCCTCTTGCGCGTACCTAATGCTCTCTCGATAGTCCAAGACGCTGGTCAAGTGTTGAATGGCCAATCTCGGTTGTTCCAAGTCTTGTGCCAACCATGCGTAGCTCTGATGAACCTGCGCTCGCTCGTTGTCGTTAAGCCAACGACGCGCCAGCATCCTATCCAGTATCTCCTGAGCCTTCCCCAAGTCCCGCGTATCCGGAGCTAAAGGATCAACTTCCGCCTCCTCACCTTCCTCTTCTTCAGGGGACATGATCTTGTTGAACTTTGTCATTTCCTCGTAGAAACGCTGAGTTATGGCGGGAACCTCTTTCTTTGGCCGCGTATCTTCGATAGTTCTTGCTGAAGTGGTTGGAGCTTGGGATGTGTTTTCTTGAGCAACGAGATACTGCAATCCTGCATGGGAATTTTCACTCTGACTCAACAGGCAATCAGCTCCGGCCTGAACGAGAAGTGCAACTACGAGAATTGCAAAAGCTCGCGCAACCGTGCTATTAACTGGCTTATTCATTGCAACAGTTCCTCGCATTGAGGTATCTAGAACGGACGAGTATAAGATTGTACTGTGGGGTAGGCTTCGTTTCATCGGTCAATCATTCTTCCTTCTTGTCTTTTGCCTTTTGTGTCCAGACTCTTGCATTCTGCGAGTCGTTCAGACCACGATAGACTTGCGCAATGTACGAACATTGACTTGCATTGAGGGACAACGCAAGATCCACGAATTGAAGAGCATATTTCAATGCGATCTGGTAGTCCCTTAACAAGTAGTGAAGTCTGGATAGCCCATCGAGCGCGCGTTCCTCTTGAGCGTAAGTAATTCCGTCGCGAAAATCCAAGGTTTTAGACAAGTGTTCGATGGCTAGTCTAGGTTTTTCCATATCTTGAGCCAGCCACGCATAGCTCTGGTGCACCTGCGCCCGCTCATTGTCATTTAGCCAATCGCTTGAAAGCAACCCGTCCAGTATTTTCTGAGCTTTCGTCAAGTCCCGCGTATCCGGAGCTAAGGGATCAACTTCCGCATCCTCACCTTCCTCTTCTTCAGGTGACATGATGCTGTTGAATTTAGTCATTTCCTCATAGAAACGCTGAGTTATGGCAGGAACGTCTTTCTTTGGCCGCGTATCTTCGATAGTTCTTGCTGAGGTGGTTGGGGGTTGGGATGTGTTTTCTTGAGCAACGAGATACTGCAATCCTGCATGGGAATTTTCACTCTGACTCAATAGACAATCCGCTCCCGCTTGAACGAGAAGCGCGACTAGCAGACATGCGAAACTGCGCGTAAGCGTCGTATAAGACTCAATGCTGCCCGTCAATGCCACTTTGCTCTCCGACGTGATTGGGAGGATCTTGTCGCATCGCTTTTGAATTATGCTCAATCGTCCAATTGAAACGTGAACTTGTGCCTTACTCCGTCAATCCTAATTGCTTCCCCGTCAACTACGCGAGGCCTGTATTTGAACTTTCCAACGGCGGTCAGAGCAGCCCGATCGAAAACGCCCTTTGGATCTAGAGTGTTCTACCACCGGGTCGACTACCCGTCCGAGTTCCGTAACTGTAAACACTAGGATTACATACCCTTCAATGCCACGTTGTGCGGCATGGGGCGGATACTTTGGTTGAGTCTTGTAGATCGGTAGGTACTCTCCGTCTTGTATGTATCGAGTAGCGCGGATTCCCGTGCCTTCGTCGTCGGGCTCGTATTCAATGGGGGTTCCCCACGTTGCTCCCTCTTCTGGATCTTCAAGGATCGGAGGAGCAGGTGGTAGCTCATCCGGAGGAGGCGGTGGCTTTTCAAAAGGATCCTTCGGTATAGGCTCAACATCCTCGATCACTGGAACAATTTCAATTGCTCGAAGGACTGGAGCTTCGTTCAAGGGGTATGTGTCGTTGCCGATTACAGCTTGCATCAAATAGAGCAACCCAATCGTTGCAGCTGACCCGATTACGATCCCAACCCCGTATCGTTCAATACTCTTTTGCATTGCAAATACCTCTACAACGTTAAGCGTCTTGGTGACGTCAATGCGACTGCACCGTATCCACAAAATGTTAACCCAATTAGAGTGCAAGCCACAACAGTTTTGCTGATTCTCGTCTCGCACTAATCAGTTGCAAGTAGCCGTTGCCAAAGTTGAGCACTGCAACGTCGGAACGGCTCTATCGAACTCCGCCATCTAAATGACTGCTCCTTCCACTACGTGGGGATTCGTTGTAACAAACTTATGCCCTTCGTGGCAATCCTATACATCGAGCATTTGCTGCAAAGACAGGAAATGCAGATGGAGTTCTACACTCCAACAATGACAACCTCCCTGTCGCCTCACTCACAATTGACGCCAATGAAACCGAGCTCTTTAGGTACTTACTCGAGCTCAAATGTGAATTTGTACCTAACACCCTCCGTTTCTACTGGCGATCCATCGACAATGCGCGGCCTATACTTGAATTTAGAGGATGCTTCAAGGGCGACTCGATCAAAAATCCCTAATGGTTCGGATTCCAATACGTTCTGGTTGGTCACAGAACCATTTTCGGTCACTGTAAACTCCATGAGTACGTGCCCCTCAATGCCCCGCAGAAGTGCTCTCTCAGGATACGTTGGACTCACGTGGCGGAGAGGTAGATACTCTTCCAGATCACGCGATTCTTCTTGCAGGTTACCTGTCGCACTTTCCAAATCAAACTCGAACCTGTGTTTGACACCCTCTCTTTGTACGTTTTGCCCATCTACAATCGGCGGCTTGAATTTCAGTTTGGATGCCGCATCGATAGCAGACCTATCGAAAATTCCAAGTGGTTCGGAATCTACAACAACGGGATCGACTACTGAACCAGATTTGCTAACCGTAAACTCCACTACCACATGTCCCTCAATTCCGCGTTGAAGCGCTCTTTCTGGATACAAAGGAGCAACTTCGCCTATTGGAATATCCCCATGCTTGTTCTCAGAATACGGTAGGGAATCCTCCGTACGATTGTCGTTGAGCTCATATACAAACCTGTACTTTATCCCTTGTCTTTGAATGGCCTTCCCGCCCACAACCAAAGGCTTGTATTTCAATTTGGATGCCGCATCGATAGCGGATTGATCGAAAATCCCTGGAGGTTCAGACTCGACAACAGCAGGATCGATTGCCGAACCAGTCTCATCGATAGTGAATTCAAGAACAACATGACCCTCGATGCCTCGTTGAAGCGCACGCAGCGGATAGTTGGGGCGAAGCCAGCGCAGGGGACGGTCTGGGACCGGGTGCCCAGACACTCTCGCAGGACTCGTGTAATCGTCGTCCTCAATCTCAAAGTCGAACCGATGCCTCATGGATTCAGTTGCAATGGGCACTCCCGCGACAATCCTGGGCCGGTAACGGAGCTTGCTCGATACTTCGAGCGCCGCTTGCTCGAATATTCCAGATGGTTCGGACTCGGCAACAACTGGATCGATTACCGAACCCGTCTCACTTATGGTGAATTCAAGCACAACATAACCTTCGATTCCGCGTTCTAGCGCTCTGGACGGATAGACAGGCGAAACAGACCGGATAAGGTAGGTCTCACCTTGATTGTTGCCATTTGCTTCTTCGGCAACCTTGCTTTTATCCGCTGTGACATCTGCAGGCTCAGAATCGCTACCAGCCGAATCAAGTTGCGGCATTCCCGGTTGCAGTTCCCCTGCATTCGACGATGGTTGGGCAACTGAATCGCTAACAGTCGTTACAGGTTTGTCCATTAGTCCGACAGAATGTGAAGTCTCCACATCGCTCAAAGAGCTGTACGGACTGACAAGTACAGATTGCATTACGAATAGAAACCCCACCGTCGCGACAGAGCCAGCTACGATGGCGATCCCATATCGTTCAATAGTCTTTTGCATGTGAATATCCCTCTAACACTATTCGCTGCTGCTGCAGCGACCAATTGCGCTCCAAACTCATCGTAGCACAGTAATCGTGTGTTGTTACACCCAGGTTATGTGTGGTCGACTACGTGTTAGCCAAGTCCGCTTGCAACCCAATTTTCAACCGCTGTCGAATGCCTCAGCGATCCGCCGACACAGCAATGTGAGACTCATTTGCACGTTTTATTGAGACTCATGAATCTGTGGCAGATTCGATCCTGCAATCAATGCATATCAAGGAAATTTGCGTAGCTAGGTGACTTGCTCCAACAGGACCGCGAAAACGTTAAGTCTTGTAGCTGGGCGAGCTTGAGTAGGGATGTATTGACTGGAAGTCTGGGGATTTCGTACTAGGGAGTGATCATGCCGCCTGAAGTCTCACTAGTGATTGTCAAGCGTCAAGCACCGGCAAAGCAGTCGATCGTCTGTAGCTTCTTAATAATAAACGGGAGTGCTCCGCGCTAATCTAGCCTGAACACTCCCGTCCTAAAAACTTTGGATCGCAGCTATCTCATAGCTCAATCGGCGTCCTCGAGTTCAAAAGTGAATTTGTACTTGACTCCTTCCACTCGCACAGCCACTCCGTCGATAACGCGCGGTCGGTATTTGAACTTTTGCGCAGCTTGTAGCGCAGAGCGTTCAAAAATGCCAGCTGGATCCGCATCGTCAACTTGAGGATTTTCAATCGAACCAGTTTCTGTAACCGTGAAAATCAAGATTACCCACCCTTCGATGCCTCGTTGCAGAGCTCTATTGGGATATGTTGGTCGAACATGGCGTATAGGCAGATACTCGCCGTCCTGGTTGTACCCAGAAAGACCAAGGTCGGGTTCGATTACGACGCCATCTAGGTTGTTGTCCCACGCCCATGCTCCGTCATTGGTTACGTCAAACTCCATATCGGGAAGCTCTGGCGGTGGTTGGTCGGGCGGAGGAGGAGGCTCAATCTTACGATTGATCAATGGTGGTGGCTCGTCGTCAAGCAACCGAACAATCTCCACAGGCCGTATGTTCGGCGCTTCGTTCAGCGGGTTCTTGTCGCTACTGATCACAGCCTGCATCAAGTAGAGCAATCCTACTGTGACAACTGAACCAACAACGATTCCCACTCCGTACCGTTCAATGGACTTTTGCATGTCTAGTACCTCTCAATCTTCCGTTGCAATCGCAACGTCCAAGACCTTCGCTCCCCGAGCGGCATCGAGTACCGCTCTTACCTGTTCAAACTTTGCCTGCCGATCCACCTGAATGACGATGCCACCCTTTGGATTCTCCGCATGCAATCGCTCGATATGCGCGCGAACGTGGTTTGCATCCACCTTCTTCTTGTCTATCCAAATATCCCCTGATGGACCAATCGCAACAAGCACGCTAACCAATGGCTTCGGCAAGGAGGTCCTCGCGTCAGGACGAATTACCTCAATGCCAGCTTGCTTGATAAACGTCGCCGTTACGATGAAGAATATCAACATAATGAACACGACGTCAAGCATCGGAGTCAGGTTGATGTCACTCTCGTCTTCGTTTCGAGCAGATTGCTTTCCAAGTGCCATTCTTGACTCCGTTCCTAGTGATCCATTGTTAGGTGTCGATCCAGCAATTCGGTTTCCTGATTGACTCTTCTACGAATGAATGTCGAACCCATTATTCCCGAAAGCGATGCGATCATGCCCGACATGGTTGGAATTGTGGCTGCCGAGACGCCTGCCGCCATCGATCTAGCGTTCCCGCCTTGAGTGGCCATGGCATCAAACACCTGAATCATACCTGTCACGGTACCAAGCAATCCCAACAGTGGACATAGCGTAATACAGGTCAGTATGATCGGCATGCTTCCAGTTATCTTCGCCGATGCCTCTGACACGAGGCTACGTCGAACAGCACGAGCGGACCATGAGTTTCGCTCTTCCCTTGATTCCCATCGATCCATTGCGGATTTGACAACATCCCGATGTTCGCGCAGAAAGTACCAGACCCTTTCAAGAATCAACGTCCACATAAGAAATGTCGTTAGGGCAATGAGGTATAGAACATCGCCGCCCTGTTCGAAGAATCTGTTGATTGCTACGAAAATGTCCATGCTGTTATTCGCTGCTGGCCTCGCCTTCTTGGCGTGCACCTATTGGATCGCCAGAATCCTCCGCATGCTGCGCAATGATTCCTTCGGATTGCTCATCCAAGACATGTAGCACGGATCGACTGTATTGCGATACCAAGGCGTGGAGCAGCACGGTCGGAATCGCAACGCACAGACCGAGCACTGTCGTCATGAGTGCTGTCGAAATACCAGCAGCCATGATTTTGGGATCTCCTGTGCCAAACAACGTAATTGCCTGGAACGTTTGAATCATCCCAATCACAGTACCTAGCAAGCCCATGAGCGGAGCTACCACTGAAATTACCTGAACGATAGCAATGTTTCGGGTTAATGATGGGGTCTCATGCAGCACTGCTTCTCCCATCTTCAACTGCAGCGTCTCGTTGTCCACTTCCTTGTTAGCGTGATAGATGCCAATCACTCGTCCCAGAGGGTTGTCCTCTCGAGGCTCACCGGGATTCTTCTTTTGTGCTGCCACCTTTTGACTGACGAGAAACAACATGATCAATCGTTCGATGGCCAGCAATACGCCAACAATTCCCACAAGGATGATCACGGAACCAACCATGCCGCCCTGACCGTTGCAAAACGGCAACCAGCAGCCGCTTCCCTCAAACGGGGCTAGCGGAGAACCCACCATTTCACCTAAGGTGGCTCGCTGGGTTTCCAACGAAAGCAATTGCCCGCGCGTTGGGTCAATTGCGAATCCGACCACGTCACCGGGTTGCGCACGGAAAAGGCTTCGAGCTGTATTGGTAAATTCAGCCGACGGCTGCCTCGGCAGTTCGTTCATCGCCTGTAAAGAAAGGTTGTAGTTGACGTATCCGTCTTGCGAAACTATGTTGAACGCCCCCACTCGCACTACGTCGGTTTGTGCCTTCTCGCCGCTTGACATGTCGATTACGCCCGGAAAACGCGTAACCTTGCCGGTTTCCACGAGGTGTTGCATCAACAAGTAGTGCAACTGGTCCATCTCGTCAACGGTAGCCAATTCCTCTGCAGTCCCCATCTTTGCGGCCAACTCCCCGAGGAACACGCCGCGATTTGGCAATTCCGCGCTAACGATCGATCCGTTGAAGACACCTCGGGCATCACCGGAAATTTGCTGTAGCACTCCGAACAATTCTCGCAACGAACCTAGACGCTCGTCATAGATCGTTTGCTGGTTGGCAATTTCAGTCTCGTTTTCCGACTGCCGTTCCTCGAGTTGAACACCTCTCTGGGTTTCGCGTTCCAATTCATCGACGGCATCGTCAAAAAGCCGTTGCTGATTGTCCCGTTCATTCTGAAACCTTTGAAGGATTGCGGCGTGGTCTTGGTTCTCTACGAGACGCTTTTCCCTCATGAGCTCAAGCAATTCACCGTGCGAATCTCCTCGAATCACAGTCAACCCGACATCCACCAGTGGATTCACGACTTCACCTTCTGGAGCGTCTTCCTGCGCCCAACCTACATGTACAACAAATGTCGCCAGTAGAGCAACGGATCCCAATCTACAAATTAACGATCTCATGATTAGCCTCCCTGCTGCGCCGAGGCTTCAGGAACTAAGATTGGCACTCTAATCAGTCCCTGAGTTCTCTGCTTTCGTGCCATTTTCAATCCATTACGAATAGGAATCGTATAGCTGTCAGCCAACGGCTCCCACGCTTCGGAGTTCGGATTCCACCAACCAGTTTCCTTTCCATCGCCAGTCTGGTAAGCAAGCGTGATGCGACCAATACGCAGTAGGTCGACATTCCGTTCCTGACCATCGAGCATGATCACTGATTCTGTCGCTTCGATGGTTCTACCGTATTCGCTTTCAATCTGATACGCCCGCAATACTTGACTGAATTTCTCAGACACCGCGACGTCCGGACTATCCATGAGCGTGCGCAACCTTTCGACCCGATCTATTCGCGCGTCCATTGCAAACGGAAGGTCATTCGCAACGAATTGATCCAATGCCTCAATCATCCGCCACATCAGCGGGGTGATGTTCCTTTGGATGCTGGTAACTTCCTCGATCGACTTCTTCAGCCTTGCAATCTTGTCATCCTGCTTGTTGACGACTAACTGAACTTGTCGGTTGTAAACCTTTTGTCCGTCAATCTCCTTCAACTTGAGCTGGTACTCGCTATAGATTTCAGAGCGTTCATCATCAAGTTCGTCAATCTTCGCTTGAGTCTCTGCTGCATCCTCGTTGAGCGCTTGCGCAACTATGAAGAGGTCCTCGATCGGTGTTTGTGCCGCGACAACCACACCCGCCACAATCACCAGCGCGGCAAGTAGCAGGGGAAGCTTTTGGCTCGAATATTTGTTTGAGTATTGGGTCATGTTGACTCCTACGCCCTCACTTAGTGTCCCTCTAAGACAATAGACCACTTGGTGCCGCATCCGTTAGAGAACGGCGCTGCGAATTCCTTGCCCTCACAAGCGGTTTCCGCTAACGCAATGCAAGCCTTTTGTAGTCTAGCTGTTTGCTCTTGTCAATTCGACTAAACATCTATTCCCCTCCCAAAGTTTAGGAAACCGAAATCTGTGTTTTCTTCTGCCAATGCGAATTGACATTACTATTTTGGCACATACGACAATCAATTCAATAGTTGCTGCAAAAAAATATCGTCGATTCGACCGTGTAGCTTCACTTATGCGGCTACATTGTTTTCAAGAAACGCGACGGTTCTTTGTCGGGCAAGCGATGCCGATTCGGAGTCGTAGGAATCCCGATGGTCGCAGTTGAAACCGTGGTCTGCCGGATAGGTGTAGATTTCTGCTTCCGGCACAAAGTTTCCAATCGCTTCAACGTCAGACAACGGGATCATCGAGTCCTTTTCTCCAAAGTGCATCATCATGGGGCAACTCGGTTGCTGACTCAATTCATTCGAAATGCCGCCGCCGTAATACACCACGGCTGCTGACAGTCCGCGCAACTGGCAGGCCGAGAGCCAGCTCAGCAACCCACCGTAGCAGTAGCCAACGATCCCTACATTGCCGTATTTGCCGATTTCCTCAATGGCGGCTTGCAAGTCGACTAGAACGAGGTCGCGGTCGACCTGCGAAAAAGCCAGTTTCAGTCCTTCCGCCATATCGTCCGAGCCATACCCTAGCTCGACATCGCGACGTGCTCGATCGAATATCTGCGGAGCCAGAGCTGCATAGCCTTCACTCGCGAAACCATCTACGACTTCCCGTATATGTTCGTTGACGCCGAATATCTCCTGAATGACAACCACGGAACCTCGTGGATCTCCCTGGGGCAACGACTCGTAAGCGTTAACGGTGTGTCCATCCATGGCGCGAAGTTGTCTCTTGATGCCCACTCAATTGCTCCCAGTTCATCAACCCGTAGTCGCATTGTAGAAGAGCGATATTGCAAAATTGTGATCCGCATGCCTCTTGTCTTTAACAAAACGGTCATAGTTTTTGTTATTAATGTGCTAACTCTTTCGACTATCGAATGCCATGGTCGCCAATTCAATTCTCGTCGTTGAAGACGAACCTGACATTCGTGAACTGTTGAGGTTTACTTTGCACCGAGCGCAGTTTCAGGTGAATCCGGTTGCTGATGCAGAGGAAGCCATGCGAGTGCTCGAAGGACCACTGCCCTCCCTTGCAGTGATTGACTGGATGCTTCCAGGCATGAGCGGCATTGAGTTGTCCAAGCGGATTCGCGAAGATTCTGTGACTAAAGATCTACCAATAATCATCCTGACAGCGCGGAGCGAAGAGACCGACAAGCTTCAAGGTTTTGGGCACGGTGTTGACGACTACATAACCAAACCGTTTTCGCCTCGTGAATTGGTTGCCCGAATACGCGCACTACTGCGTCGCGCAGGCCACCCAAGCAACGGGAACCTCAGCATTGGTGGCATAGACTTGGACACCATTGCACACACGGTTTCTATTGGCGGCAACCTAGTACATCTCAGGCCCACCGAATATCGGCTGCTTGAGATCATGATGCGCCATCCAAATCGCGCCTTTCAGCGAAGCCAACTTCTGGATCAGGTATGGGGCAGAAGCGTATACGTGGACGAGCGGACTGTCGATGTCCACGTCCTGCGCTTGCGAAACGCACTGAAGCCATTCAATCGTCACAACTTGATCAAGACCGTCCGGGGAGTAGGCTATCGACTTGACAGCGAAAGCATGACTGCGTGAACCTCACCTCGCCTGTCGCAACTGCTTTAGTTGTAGCCTTTCTGCTAATTGTGGGTGGTTTGTTCCAAGCCTGGGGCTTGATGGCAACCTTGGCGATCGCCGTCGTCTTTGCGTCCTATCTGTGGAGTTTGCACGAATCGAGACGGTTCCGTTTATGGGCTGAAAAACCAATAGTTTCTCCAGCCGAATCCCTGGGTAGTTGGTATGAACCGGCTCGAGAGATCCATAGCAAGTTAACGCGCTCGCGATTTCGCAACCGCAGGCTAGCGGATCTGGCCCGCAAGTACCGCAACTCCTCTGACTCGATTCCCGACGCTTGGGTCGTTCTCAACCAACAAATGATCATCGAAGCTGTAAATCATGCCGCCAGACCGTTGCTCGGTCTCACGCACACCGATGTGGGCCGACCCATCTTCGCTCTTATACGGAATCCTGAGATTCAGCAATTGCTAGACGAAAGCGACAGCCAGGTCAACGTTGTTGAAATCTCTGCGCCAACCGAAGAGCATGTTCGGCTTGAGTTAAGACTGATTCGGGTAAGTTCCGACCAGAACATTCTCATTGCACGAGATGTGAGCGAGCTGAATCGCCTTCTTTCGATGCGGCAAGACTTCATCGCGAACGTCTCACACGAACTTCGTTCGCCTCTGACTGTGCTAATTGGCTACATTGAGTCTATATACGAGGGCGATCTCGATCAGGAGACGTTGCGGGACATTATTTTTCGCCTTAATTCGCCAGCTCAACGCATGAAATCATTGGTCGACGATCTGCTTATGCTGACTCGATTGGAATCGTCGCCCGAGCCTGAGCTGGAAGCGTTGGCACGCATTGACGGTGCCAATTTAATTGTTGGAATCGCCCAAGAGGCCGAATCCTTGAAGGATGAAAATCACGAATTGATCCTTCATTTGGAGAGGGACCTGTCCGTGACGGCAGTTGGCGATGAACTGCATAGCGCGATCATGAACCTGCTCACAAATGCCATTCGCTATAGCCCGGAAGGTGGATCCATTCATGTCAAATGGCATAGAGTGAACGAAGGAGCAAGATTTGAGGTTAGTGACGAAGGGGTCGGTATTGCTTCCGAGCACATCCCGCGAATTACCGAACGGTTCTACCGTGTGGATCCGGCAAGTTCCCGCACCAAAGGTGGAACCGGGCTGGGATTGGCGATTGTGAAGCATGTATTGCGACGGCATCAGTCATCGCTGCAAGTCGATAGTAAGCCTGGAGTGGGGAGTACCTTCCACTTCGACCTCCCAAGTGTGGACAGCAAGGAGCCCTAGTGTGAAATGGTCCTTTTCAATCCCGTTGGCAGCAGCAATTTTGCTTACAGCTTCGCCAGCAAATTGTGAAGACGAACAAGAACTGCGAAACTACGAACGCGTTAGCGGAGTAGCGGGAAGTCTCTCCAGCGTCGGGTCAGACACGCTTGCAAACTTGATGACTCTATGGACCGAGGCGTTCGAGAACTTCTACCCGAATGTGAACATTCAGGTGCAGGCAGCAGGCTCGGCAACAGCACCAACCGCCTTGACAGAGGGGGTCGCCAACTTTGGACCGATGAGCCGCCGAATGAAGGACAAGGAAATTGAAGCATTTGAAGCACGGTTTGGATACA
Organism: Candidatus Azotimanducaceae bacterium; assembly: GCA_965205545.1. GTDB lineage: Bacteria > Pseudomonadota > Gammaproteobacteria > Pseudomonadales > Azotimanducaceae > Bin55. The sequence goes on from OZ242170.1 coordinate 1,119,874, forward strand.
AGCCTTTGCCAATACGTGTCGCAATCGACGCGTTAGCCGTATACGTCAATAAAGACAATCCGATACAGTCATTGACCGTGGACCAAGTGGATGCAATTTTCTCTTCTACACGAAGATGTGGCTATCCTCGCGACATACGAGTCTGGGGCGACTTGGGACTTGAGGGATCCTGGGAAAGGCGCCCGCTACAGCTTTACGGTAGAAACTCCGTATCAGGCACATACGGGTACTTTAAGCAAGCCGCCCTGTGTTCAGGAGACTTCAAGAACACCGTCAACGAGCAACCGGGTTCGGCATCGGTCGTACAAGCGGTCACAGCGTCTCTCAACGGCATTGGATATTCGGGTGTCGGCTATGTAACGTCTGGTGTGCGGTCAGTAGCCATCGCTGAAGTTGAAGGAGACCCGCCAGTAGAAGCCAATGTGGAAACCGCATCTGATGGTTCATACCCATTTACGCGCTATTTATATCTTTATGTGAACAAAAAACCGGATACGCCGCTGCCGCCTATGGAACGAGAATTCCTAACGCTGGTTCTTTCGCAACAGGGTCAGGAAATTGTTGAGAAGGACGGGTATGTCCCCCTTTCGCCCAAACTAGCAGATCGGGAGCTCCAACGCATTTCTAACGAATGAACTCTCCTAGCATCCGAGGAAAGTCGCTTGACTGATATGCCCGCAACCGCCTTGCCCGGTGTTTCGCGCCGGCGCGTGTGGGTCAACACGGCAACCAAGCGTATAGTTGCCGCCGGAGGAATCGCCGTGATTTGCGCAATAGCGCTAATCATCGGCTACCTGTTGTGGGTTGTTTTACCGATGTTGGCGCCCGCAAGCATCAAGTTGCATTCAAGTCATGACCTTGGGTTGGAGACGGCATTGCACGTGGTCAGCGACGATCGGTTCGAAACGGTCACGATCATCCGCTCCGACGGACAGGTGGAGTTTCGAAACACAGAAGGCTTCGAAACTGTCGACGAGGTCAAGTTGGTCGGCGTGGATCTTGAGTCCGTAAAACCTATCTTCCCAACTGGCGACTCCTTTGCCGCGCTTACAGCTGAGAATGATCTAGTCTTCTTTAAGGTGTCTCATTCGATTCGTTTCGATGAAGGCGACAGGCGTCGCATCGAAAACCGCGCTGAGTTGCTGTTCGAGGCTTCAGCGGTTGCTCTTGTGGATGTTGTGGATCACGATGTGTACCGCGGCAATACAAAGCTGCGGGTTGCCACCTTGGCTAACGACGGCACGATCACGATTCTTGAGTATGACGAAGTAGAAGACAGCTTTGCATTGGAGGAGCCAAGACAACTCGAGATTGAGCCATGGGGACGAAACGCCAAAGATATTCAATTCCTTTGGGGACCCCGCGGTCGCTGGCTCTATGAGATCGACCAGTCTACCGGCGAATATCGACTTATCGACGTCGCATCCATCCGCCGTTTTCGCATCGAGGCCGAAGGATCGTTTGTTGGTCCAAACGATAGCTTCCTATTGGCAACTCCCGTGCTCGGTAGGTATTCCTTCCTTGTAGCAAACCAGTCTGGACTACTCGACCACTGGTCTCTTGGGCCAACACCTGAAGGATCGGACTTTCGCAAGATTCGTGAGTTCAAATTCTCCTCTCCTATTGGAAAGGTGGTGACTGAACACAGACGAAAGGGATTCCTTGCGATTGATCGAACGGGTAGCGCCCATCTTGGCTATACAACGTCCCGCCGAATACTAACTTCTACATCTATCGGCGAGATTCCAAGAATTGTCGATTTCTCACCCAGAGGAGACAGACTTGTGGCGATCGGCTCCGCTTCAATCGATGTCTACAAAGTCTCCAACAAGCACCCAGAGATCTCGTGGTCAACGCTTTGGGGTAAGGTCTGGTACGAAGGCTACGAAGAACCTGTGTATAGCTGGCAGAGCTCATCTGCGGACACCGACTTCGAGCCTAAATTCTCGCTCCAGCCACTTCTCTTTGGAACTATCAAGGCAGCCTTCTATGCCATGCTGATCGCCACCCCATTAGCGATTATGGGTGCCATATACACGGCGATGTTCATGTCGCCTGGCATGCGCAATTGGATCAAGCCCGGCATTGAGATCATGGCAGCTTTGCCAACGGTCATACTTGGCTTCCTTGCGGGACTGTGGCTAGCACCGATCGTGGAGAAGCATTTGACGTCGGTGCTGCTTTTGTTCATTGTGCTGCCAATTGGAGTGTTTCTTTTTGCACTCATCTTTCAGCTTCTTCCGCGCACAATCAGCAAACGATTTGACGGCTGGTTTGCAGCGCTAACAATTCCCCTACTTGTGCTTCTGGCGTACGTGACCATCAACAACGATGCTTGGATTTCGGACGTTATATTTGGGATGGATGCGAAGTTGTGGTTCTACGAGAAGGCAGGGATTGACTATGACCAACGCAACGCTCTGATCATCGGATTGGCCATGGGTTTGGCTGTCATCCCCACAATCTTTTCGATTTCCGAAGACGCAATCTACGGAGTACCGCAGCATCTGGTCCAAGGTTCGCTGGCGCTTGGTGCTACCCAGTGGCAAACCTTGATTCGGGTCGTGTTGCTAACCGCGAGCCCTGGCATTTTCTCGGCGGTCATGATTGGTCTTGGACGGGCCGTCGGCGAGACCATGATCGTGCTCATGGCGACCGGAAACACGCCCATCATGGACTTCAATATTTTCGAAGGAATGCGCACTTTCGCGGCCAATATAGCCGTTGAGATGCCCGAGTCGGAAGTTGGCTCAACGCACTTTCGAATCCTCTTTCTAACGGCATTCGTCTTGTTCGTTCTCACTTTTCTCTTCAATACGATTGCCGAAGTCGTGCGGCACCGCTTAAGAAAGCGTTATGGAAACCTCTAACAGGTCTCGTCGCCTTCCAAGCTTCCGGGTTCGACGCACTTCCTTGAGCGACTGGCTCAAATCCGGCGACCCATGGATATGGATGACTGCCTCCGCAGTCGGTGCCTGCATTGTTGCCGTGCTGGGACTCTTGGGACTAATTGCAGTAAACGGTTTAGCCCACTTTTGGCCAGCGGATGTGGTCTCTCTGCGTTACGAGAACACCTTCGGTGAGTTTGCTCTGGCAGGCGAAATCGTACAGCGTGAAACCATTGGCAGAGATCAGTTTCTCGAGGCGAATCCTGACTCAGAATACGTCGACGGTGTCGAATTCCAACGCTGGATGATCAAGTCCGGCAATAGAAAGTTCGATCCGCCGGATTTTCGTTGGATTTTCGAGAATGAAGTGGTAGAGCAACAGAAGAACGAAGAGATGATCGTTTTCGAGCGTGCGGAATGGGGCAATGCCTACGGCACGCTCGTAGCCATCACGGAACGCGGAGCGCAAATTGAGTCTTCCAACTCATGGATTGAACTTCAGGATCGCATAAGACGCGTCGGGCAGCTTCGCAACGAAGCGCACAAGATTCAAAAAGGGTCAATCAATCGAATCAACTACAAAATTGAGCAACTACGACTCGAAGAGCAACGACGCAACCTCAGAGAGGAGGAGAGAATCGCGAAGTTGGAACGAAACCAGGATCGGCTTTCCCATTTGTCCGACGCGCAACGAACTGAGCTCCTCACATTCAAAATCGAGACCGCCGACTTGGAAGAGAAGCGAAGCAAACTCAATGACGAGTATGAACTCGAAGAGCTGCGGCTGAGGAGTATCCATGGGCAACTCGATAGAGACGAAATTGAGATCCGAATCGCCGACGGTCGGATGGTCTCCATTCAATTGAAAGACATCATTAGAGCGTGGCAACCCAACAAGATGTCGATTGGACAGAAAATCGCCCACTACTTCTCAAGCATTTGGATTTTCCTTTCTCAGGACTCGCGCGAAGCCAACACCGAAGGCGGTGTGTTTCCGGCACTTTTCGGTACCGTGCTCATGGTGCTGCTAATGTCGGTATTGGTCACTCCCTTCGGAGTCATTGCAGCGCTCTACCTGCGGGAATATGCAAAACAAGGACCTTTTGTTCAATTGATACGCATTGCCGTCAACAATCTTGCCGGCGTTCCCTCAATTGTGTATGGCGTGTTTGGCTTGGGGTTCTTCATCTACCTAGTAGGAGGTTCGATTGACGATCTCTTCTTCAAGGCGGCGCAACCAGCACCTACATTTGGGACGCCAGGTCTCATGTGGGCATCGTTGACGTTGGCACTCCTGACTGTACCAGTGGTTATTGTCTCCACCGAGGAAGGGCTGACGCGGATTCCAAACGCTCTTCGGGAAGGCAGCCTGGCGTTGGGTGCAACCAAAGCTGAAACGTTGTTTCGTATCGTATTGCCCATGGCAAGTCCATCGATTCTCACGGGTGTAATCCTAGCTATAGCTAGAGCAGCTGGAGAAGTTGCTCCACTAATGCTCGTAGGCGTGGTGAAACTGGCACCAACATTGCCGATCGATGGAAACTTTCCCTTCCTTCACTTGGACCGCAAATTCATGCATTTGGGATTCCACATCTACGACGTAGGATTTCAAAGCCCGAATGTCGACGCTGCCAGACCGCTTGTATTTGCTACGGCATTGCTGCTCGTGCTGATAATCATTGCACTAAACCTAACCGCCATAACCTTGCGAAACCGACTTGAGGCACGTTACCGCGGTGCATTGGCCTGATGAAAGATAGCGACCACAATATGCGCAATCAACGCGGCGTAAACCTCGATGCGACCATTGTTGAATCGACTGAAACTCTCGATCCGAATGAACTGCCAGACGATGAAATCTGTCTGAACGTCTCAAACTTATCACTCCACTACAGCGACGCGATGGCGCTGAATGACATAAGCATGAGGATTCCACGGCAGCGGGTCACTGCACTGATTGGTCCTTCAGGCTGTGGAAAATCCACCCTGATTCGATGCTTCAATCGCATGAACGATTTGATCGACGGAGTGCGAATTCAAGGACGCATCGAGTTCGACGGCACCGAGATTCACGATCGAAACGTTGACGTGGCACAGCTTAGACGCCGAGTGGGCATGGTCTTCCAACGTCCCAATCCGTTTCCTAAATCAGTCTATGAGAATGTCGCGTACGGACTGCGACTGACGGAAAACCTGCCACGATCGGAGCTCGACGACCGCGTGGAGTGGGCACTCAAGAGCGCAGCCCTTTGGGAGGAGGTCGAGGGGCGCTTGAAAGAGTCGGCGCTAGGGTTGTCTGGAGGCCAACAACAGCGACTTGTTATAGCGCGTGCGGTTGCCGTCAAGCCAAGTGTGCTGTTGCTAGACGAACCCGCGTCAGCACTGGATCCCCTTTCAACTTTGAAGATTGAAGAGTTGATCGCACAGTTGAAATCCGACTACACGATTGTGATCGTCACGCACAATATGCAGCAAGCCGCCCGTGTCTCAGACTACACTAGCTTCCTGTACCTTGGCGAACTGATCGAATTTGACAGCACGGCAAACATATTCCTAAACCCAAGACAACAGCAGACAGAAGACTACATTACAGGAAGGTATGGTTAGGGCTTAATATAGGTTGACATGTCTCGACACATTTCCGGCGAGTATGACAAGGAACTAGACTCGCTTCAATCAACCTTCACAATGCTTGGTGGCTTGGCTGAACAGCAACTGGACAAAGCCATGCGAGCGTTTCTCACCAACGATTCCAATCTTGCGGCCGAGGTGAAGACCACGGAGCTGCAAATCAATCGACACGCCGTTGAGTTGGACCGGAGCGCAACTTTCGTAATAGCGCGCCGTCAGCCTGCAGCTGCTGACTTGAGGCTCGTCGTTGGACTCCTAAAGAACAGCACTGACATTGAAAGAGTTGGAGACGAGGCGGAAAAAATTGCAAAACTGTCAGATCAGGTAAATCCATACGACTCCAGTCGGTCCTATCACAACGACTTGACCGAAATGCATGCCAAAGCGTCCATCGCCCTTCGAAATTCTCTCGACGTATATGCACGTCTCGATGTGGATAACGCTCTCAAGACAATCGCTGCCGACCGCGAAATCGATGAGCTTTACGACACAGTAGTTAAGCTTGCAATCGATGAAATGTCCAAGAATCACACAACGCTCACCAACGACCTAGCGATCATTTGGGTGGCACGGTCCCTAGAACGAATTAGCGACCACGCAAAGAACATCTGCGAAAACGTCGTCTATCTTGTGCACGGCCAAACCATAATCCACAATGTCAAATGACAGTCTTGCCTGGGCGAAATCATCCGGTCAGCGCGATCCGATGGCTCAACGTTTCACGGTACCAGCTTGTGCCAAGTGAGTGCCTCCGTCCATGATCAGGCATTCACCGGTCACCACATCGGCACCCGTAATGAAGAACAGAATTCCCTGAGCGATCTGGTCCGGCGTCGAGGCAACTCTCAGGGGAGCGGTGGATTCGATTCGCTGCTTTGCAGCTGCATAGGCCTCGCTCCCCAACCCCTGCTCTAACCAATCTCCTTGAATAAATCCCGGGCATATGCAATTTACGCGGATTTGCGGTCCCAAGGCCCGGGCCAGAGATAGCGTCATCGTAATCAATGCACCCTTGGAGGCAGCATAGGCTATGGAGCTGCCGACACCCATGACGCCTGCAACGGAAGATACGTTGACAACGCTTCCGCACCCTCCTTGTCGCATTGCGGGAACGACCGCTCGAGTCATCTGGTACGGTCCCACGGTATTGACCGAATAAATGTCGAGAAAATCCTGTTTTGATAGTCCATCGAGATTGTCGTGTGGATTGAATTTGGTGGTTCCCGCATTGTTTATCAAAGCATCTATGCGACCCCATTTCTGCAAAGTCGCGTCAACCAAAGCTCTGCATTGAGTGTCATCGGCAACGTCCGCTCGAACGACTAGAGTCTCGACTCCCAGCGATTCACACTCCTCCTGAGTGGTTCGTGCACCGGTTTCGTTGCGCGAGTAGTTGATGGCCACATGACTTCCCAACTCCGCCAGCTGTCGGGCACACGCCGCCCCTACTCCAGACGATGACCCGGTAACAATTGCCACTCCGTTCTGCATGTCCATGCTGATTTCTCCTACAATCCTGCAACCCAAATTCCTATTCAATGTAGAGTAATGCAGAACTTCAAGCCGCACCTGTTGAACACGTCGCCGTTGCCTGTCTTGTGGTCTGAAGCTCAGTTGAATTAGATTCAGGCTGAGAGATCAGCAGCGTGGAACATTCCCAGGCAACTCTATGAACACACAACTCAAAGCGATTCTGTGGGATTTTGGTGGAGTCTTCACGACAAGTCCATTTGAAGCTTTTGCTCGATTCGAGAAGGAACGGAATCTTCCAGACAATTTCATTCGAAAGGTCAATTCCACGAATCACGAAACAAACGCGTGGGCGCAATTTGAGTCAAGCAAGATCTCGCATGAGCAATTCGACCGCATGTTCGAACAGGAGAGTCGCGAACTCGGCCATCCTATAAAGGGATCTGACGTACTCTTGCTCCTCTCGGGCCAAGTGAGACCTCGTATGGTTCAAGCTCTCCGGGAATGCAAGAAGCACTATTCCGTCGGTTGCATCACCAACAACATGAAGCCTGCCACAACCAGCGATGAGAGCGCGTCATGGCCACCGTCCGAAACGGCGAAAATAATGCAATTGTTCGACACGATAGTCGAGTCTAGCGTCGAAGGAGTACGTAAACCCGATCCGCGCATCTACAACATTGCTTGCGATCGACTTAGCTGCAGTCCCAACCAATGTGTTTATCTGGATGATCTCGGCATAAACCTGAAACCTGCCCGAGCCATGGGAATGATCACAATCAAGGTTGTGGAACCCGATGTCGCAATACAAGAGCTAACTGATGCCACGGGGCTTGTCTTCCCATAGGCTTGGATTGCGCAGTATCAGAGGCATTCGTCAAAGGCTAAACCGAAGTAAGAAACTCGAGAACTTCCTCACGTCGCGGAATCGATGTCGCGGCTCCGGTCGTGGTTACAGCAAGTGCGCCAGCAGCAGAAGCTTCCCTGAGTGCTACTTCCAGGGGTTCCGATCTTAGTAGTGCCGCCATGTAGAACCCTATGAACGCGTCGCCAGCAGCGGTCTCGTCGACAACTTCGACCTCAAAAGCTGGCACGTATAGCTGATTGTCGCCGTGTCCGTGGCGCAAGCCTAGCCTTCCCAGCGTCAGAATCACCTTGGTATTGGGATACTGACTTCGAATGATGTTGAAAGCGAGCTCGTGATTGTCGGTTTGTGCGACCGCCATAGACTCAATCTCATTGACGATCAGCAACGACACGTAGTCGTACAGGTATGTGCTCTCGCGACCGTCGACAGGCGCAACATTAAAGGCAACGTTCACGTTACCTAAAGCAGCCGATTTCAGTACAAAATCCAAGTCGTTTATCTCGTTCTGCACCAGCAACCAATCGTCAGTTTCTAACAAGCTGACGGCAGCTTCGACCTGTTCCTTACTGACGCGGCGATTTGCGCCTCCCGTTATGAAAATCGCGTTGCGACCCTGTGCATCGACTTGAATAATTGCGGAGCCAGAAGCGGAATCGATGGTGCGAATGTAGGAAACGTCCACTCCAGATCCGCTAAGTACATCGACGAGACTGCCTCCATCGGTGCCCACGCATCCAACATGGATAACTTCAGCTCCGGCACGTGCGGCAGCAAGTGACTGATTCAGCCCCTTGCCTCCAGGATGGATCTCGTGTCCCAAGCTGGTTACAGTCTCGCCAGCACGGGCAATGTTCTGAACGTGGTAGACGTTGTCGACGCACAAGGAACCCAAATTAACCAGCTTGGGCATGTGTCTAGGCTTGGGTCAGCCGCCTTCGATACGTTGCATGAAGAAGACCTCGCTCTGCGGTCCTATTTTCTCCAGCCAGGCATCCTGGTAGATCTGGCCATCGATCGCTACTGCGGTCTTTTCCAGAACCTCGTCAATTCCGGGCCAACGCCGGTTCAGTTCTTGGAGCAAGCTGCGAAACGAATTGCAGTCTACTTCGAGCTCGCGCTCGCCGTTGGTATGCGAAAGCAAGTGGTCGGGGAATACTACCTTAGCCAAAACTGCAAGCCGATCATGTCAGACTCGCGTCAAATCCAATGGGTTGCCAGCTGATTGTGCACCCCTATGGGAATCGACGCTAGGCATTCTCTTCAATTGCTTCCAACACTCGCGGCGGCGAAAGGGGCAAGTCATTGATTCGAAAGCCAAGAAGGTCGCGAACCGCATTCGAAGTCGCCGCCAAAGGCGCAACTATCGGAGTCTCGCCGACTCCGCGTACTCCATAAGGATGCGACGGATTCGGTACTTCCACAATCTGACATTCGATCATCGGCATGTCCGATGCGACGGGAACTCGATAGTCGAGAAAACCTGCATTCTCCATGACCCCATCTCGATCGTATATGTACTCCTCGTTCAAAGCCCATCCGAGTCCCTGAACAGCGCCTCCCTGCATCTGGCCCTCCACGTAGGCTGGATGTATGGCTCGACCGGCATCTTGCACGGCAGTAAACGCCAACACGTCCACTTTGCCAGTGTCTCTGTCCAGCACTACATCGGTCCAATTTACAGAGAACGAAGCACCCGGACCTTGCGCATTGAGACTCGCACGACCCAAGAGGGGTCCACCAGTTCGACCCGCAGATCGCGCAATGTCCGCCAAGGACAATGGCTTTACGTCAGCATTGACTCCCGGTTTTGGAACTGCACGCCCGTCCTGCCAATCCACTTGCTCGACATCCAAGTCCCAAGTCAACGCAGCGCGTTCCTTGCACTGCGCAATGATGTCCTCGCAGGCTTGCACTACAGCTAGACCAGTTGCAAATGTCGTTCTGCTGCCACCAGTGACATTGCAGAAGCCTGTAGCTTCGGTGTCTCCAACATGCGCATTGATGGTCTCGTAGGGAACACCAAGCGTTTCCGCAGCCATCAGGCACATTGACGCTCGAGAACCACCAATATCGGGATTGCCTTCCATGATTGTCACGCCACCGTTCTCGGCGATCCGTACTTCAGCGCTCGATTGCATTCCGATGTTGAACCAAAATCCAACCGCAACACCTCGACCTACGCCAGTGTCAGGCTGTTTGACATAGTTTGGATGCTTCTTGGCGGCCTTGAGGCACTCTACGAGTCCAATTGCCGGAAAACGAGGGCCATAGGGCGCAACGGTGCCTTCATCTGCTGCGTTCTTGAGACGCAAATCGATGGGATCCATGCCGATCTTGCGTGCTACTTCGTCAATCGTGCATTCCATGCCGTGCATAGATTGAGGCGCGCCAGGTGCGCGATATGCCGCAACCTTGGGCTTGTTGACGAGAACGTCGAGCCCTTCAATTCGGAAATTCTCCAAGTTGTAGGGCGCCAATACCGACATGCATCCAGGTCCAACAGGCGCGCCAGGAAATGCGCCGGCTTCGTAGGCTAGCCAAGCCGTAGCAGCAGTAATCGTCCCGTCGTTCTTCGCGCCAACCTTTATTCGGCATAGCGTTGCTGATGTTGGCCCTGTGGCTCGGAACACTTCCTCTCGACTCATGACCATCTTTACGGGTCTGCCTGATATCTCGGATAGTTTGACCGCAATAGGCTCGAGATAAATGGTGGTCTTGCCGCCGAATCCCCCTCCGATCTCGGAGGGAATTACCTTGATGTCCGATACCTTCTTGTCAAGAACTCCCGCGGTCATGCTTCTCACATCAAACTGGCCCTGCGTGCTACACCACACCGTCGCTCGACCACCTTCATTGATGGTTGCTACACAGGCGTGTGGCTCGATGTATCCCTGATGTGCCGTGGGCACTCTGTAGGCGTTTTCGACTACTACATCGGCCTCTGCAAATCCCTTGTCTACGTCTCCACGTTCAAAGGACTGTTTCGCCGCTACGTTGCTTGGCGCAAGTGAACGGTCGCCATTGGTGTACATGTTTTCGTTTACTAGCGTTGCGCCTTCTGCGATTGCATCATCTATGGAGAGCACCGGGCTCAATGGTTCATATTCCACGTGTATAAGTTCCAATGCGCGTTCAGCAATGTCCGGCGTGCGTGCGGCAACGGCCGCAACCGCATGCCCGTGGTACAGAGCCTTTTCGCGGGCCAGAATATTGATGCTTAGGTCGTTGGCTCCTTCTTGGGGAAGGTCGTTTCCGCTAATTGCTGCGTGAACTCCATCCAATTGCAATGCTTTGGAAACGTCAACGCTCTTGATGCGCGCGTGTGCATGCGGGCTTCTGAGAATTTTTGCATGCACCATGCCAGGTAGAGCCATGTCCGCGCCAAAGTTGGCGCGGCCAGTTACTTTGTCTACTCCGTCCGGTCGAACCGGTCGGGTTCCGATTGCTTTCAATTCCACTGCTTCAGCCACGAATATCCTCCTACCTATCTACTTTGGGCAAGTTCCTGCGCTGCATCTTGCACTGCTCGCACGATCTTGTCGTATCCAGTACATCGGCACAGATTTCCCGCCAACCAGTAGCGAATTGTTGTCTCATCCGGATTTGGGTTCTTGTCAAGCAAAGCTTTTGCGGCGACGATGAACCCTGGAGTGCATATGCCACATTGAAGTGCCGCGTGTTCGAGGAACTTCTGCTGCACAACGTGCAGTCCATCGGCATCCGCTATACCTTCGATGGTAGCTACTTCCTTGCCATGCGCTTCCGCACCAAGCACCAAGCACGAGCAAACGAGCCTGCCATCGAGCAGCACGGTACAAGCGCCGCAATCTCCCGTGCCACATCCCTCTTTGGTGCCGGTCAGTCCCAACTCATCACGCAGCAGGTCCAACAACGATTGCTGGGCCTCGCATAGAGCCTCTTCCGGTTGTCCATTGACTGTCGTCGAAACATGAATCTTGCTCATCAATCTATCCCTACTCTTGCTTTCACTCTTTCCTTCTAGTTATGCCAAAGCGCGTTCTTTGGCGATTGCGCCCGCTCGTCTGCAAAGCACTCCAACCACATGCCTTCGGTATTCCACGGTCCCACGCTTGTCCGTGATGGGAGATGCCGCCTCGCTACAAGCCGCTTCTGCTGCACGCAAGTCTCCATCGTCGACCTTGGTCCCAACAAGCGCTTGAGCGGCTGCTGGAACCAGCAATGCTGTTGGCGCTACAGCACCAATGCTCACGCGAGCGCGTGTGCACACTTCACCTTGGTCGAAGGTAACGGACACGCCAGCCCCTGCCACCGCAATGTCCATTTCCGTCCTCGGTATGAAACGCAAGTAGGCATCGCCGGTACGGAGAGGCGGGCGAGGAATCTTCAAACCCACGAGGAACTCTTCAGAGCTCATGCAATTAGTTCCAACGCCGGTTAGGAAGTCCTCTACTGGCACTTCACGATTGCCTGATTGTGAAGCTATTACGCAGACTGCAGAGTTGGCAATCAATGCTGGAATTGTGTCTCCGGCCGGTGAAGAGTTGCAGAGGTTTCCCCCAATGCTCGCTCGACCCTGGATTTGCGTCGACCCAATCAGGTCGGCAGATTCCAGCAATCCTGGCAGCAATGATTTCAATTCGTCGTTCTCGTTCAAGATTCCGGACGGTATTGCAGCCCCAATGAAAATCTCTTCATCACCAATGTTGACCTCGTTGGTCTCTGCAAGATGTTTGACGTCGACGAGCAACCTAGGCTCATTGTCGAACGATCTCATTTGCACAATGACGTCCGTTCCCCCAGCCAATAACTGGGTGCGTTCCCCGTTGCCAGCCGCGGTGGCTAACACGGACAGAACTTCGTCAATAGACGTAGGCGCAACATATGCGTAAGTGCTCATTGGTGCTCCGTCGGTGGCCGCTGATACTTGTCCCGAATTTTACACATGAGTCAATCGCTGCCTAGAAACGCCATTGAATGCTTGCAAAGTAAAATCGAACGCGCAACACACCCATCGCTTCCACCATACCTGCATGAATGAAGAGAGCTATAAAGCCCATTTGGACTTCCTTGCTGCAGAGTGGTCGGACGTTCTAGAAGAAAACGATTTCGATTCTGTAGTAGTCGCTGCGGGCGAAAACTCGTACTACTACGCGGACGACCAGGAACCAACGTTTCATGCGAACCCACACATTCTTCGTTGGATCATCGAGGAGAAGTGCGAACACTGCGTAGTAACATTCAAGATTGGCGAAAAACCTCATGTACATTGGTTCACACCAGCGGACTACTGGTACTTGCCTTCCTCTATTCCGAATTGGGTGGCCTCCAGTTTTGAATGTCAAGTTCACACAACGGTAGAGGGTCTTCACAAGGCGTGTGCTGAATCGCTTGCACGAAGTCACCGGACAGCATACATAGGACCGGAACCCTCAACACTCCTGACCCACCAAAACATACAACCAGCAAGTGCGAGGCTTTTGAGCCAGCTAGATTACGGTCGAGCCTACAAGACGCCATTCGAGATCGATTGCATGGCCAATGCATCGGGCGTAGGAGTCAGGGGACACATAGCTGCAAGGGACGCCTTCTTTGATGGCGCCAGCGAATTCGACGTTCATGCTGCGTATCTTTCGGCGAGCAGACAGAGCTACCACGAACTGCCTTACCCCAGCATCGTTGGAATAAACGAACATGCGAGCACGTTGCACTACCAACATTACGACACTGAACCGCCTACGCAACACCGCACCCTGCTCATCGATGCAGGGGGAAAGTACAACTGCTATCACTCTGACATAACTCGTACCTACAGCTTAGATACGCACCTCGACTTTAAAGCGTTTGTCCGCACGGTAGAGGAGCTTCAGCAGCGGCTGGTTGCCGAAATGAACGAGTTTGAAAACTTCGTTGAACTGCACGAGAGGACACATCAATTTGTGGCGCAAGCACTTGTCGATCACGGTCTAGTGAACTGCAGTCCGTCGTCTGCGTATGAGCAAGAGTTGACAGACATTTTCTACCCCCATGGAACCGGACATTTGCTGGGCCTGCAGACCCACGACGTGGGCGGACACTTGATCGAAAGAGACGGAACGATCGCAAATCCGCCTGATCGGTTTCCATCTCTTCGACTGACTCGAAGAATCGAACCCTCCATGGTGTTTACCGTTGAACCAGGAATCTACTTCATACCCATACTTCTACGCGGAGCTGCCGGGCACAAAGACATTAACTGGTCCAAAGTCGAGCAGTTTTTGCCATACGGAGGCGTTCGCATCGAGGACAATGTGCTAGTGGAGACCGAGACGGTAAGGAACTTGACTCGCGAGGCGTTCCAGTTCGAATTGTCGTAGTTTTCTACCTGAGTTGCGACCAGCGGATCAGCAATCTCTCAATCTGCAACTGCTTATTGAGTGAACCTACGTTGTAGAAGGACCTGCGAGCCGCTACGAGATCATCCCAGAACAAGTGCACGCGATGGTTTTGCCCTGATTGGGCAAACCGTTCAGTGAGTCTCATCCATCTAACCAGAAGATCGTCGATTTCCGCGTTCTTCAGCTCTCCGGCAAGATGAACAGTGCGCTGGGGTTGGTTCCAAACCTCCAGCAATCGAGAGCGAAGCGAAGTAACTTTCTGTTGCCAAGCGTCAAAGATGCTGTAGGGTGCATTGCCATACTCAACCAGAAAAGACTCAATCTCATCTTCACTCATTCCTTTGTTTAGCAGCCAAGCCTTACATTCCTCCTCTGTTGCTGAGACAAGGGCGATTCGTTGGCACCGGCTACGAATGGTCGGTAGAAGCTGATCTATGGCATTCGTTACCAAGATCAAATGCGCATTGGACGCAGGTTCCTCCAACGATTTGAGGATAGCGTTTGACGCGGCAATCGTCGCTGTCTCCACACAATTCACAACCACAACTTTTCGCGCGCCAATCTGAACCGAACGCCCAACAAATTCAATTAATTCGCGCATTTGGTCAATCTTGAGCGAAGATCCATCCGGCTCGATCCATAGAACATCCGGATGAGCGCCCTCTCGTGGATCTCCCTCGATTCCAACTAACTGAGCAGCCCACACGGCCGCAAAGTTTTCTGCACCCCACCCTGGACGCGAGTCAACCAGGAAAGCGTGGTGCAAGCGAGATTCATCGCAAGCTCGCAAAGATTGCTGTAAAGAGCGATCAAGCCACGGTGCTAGTAATTCCATAGCCTATTGAAGCAATTCCAAAAGAGCTGAAGAAATTGCGCCTTGCACGTTTCCAAGAGACTGACTGGCATCGATCGCAACAATGCGCGACTCCTGCGACGCGAGATCAAGATAGACGTTGCGAACTCGATTGAAAAACTCCACGTCTTCTTGCTCAATCCTGTCCTTTATCCGATCCCGTGTACGGCTAACAGATCCCGTTACATCCATATCAAGGTATAGCGTCAAATCTGGCCAAGTTTTCTCGTGCACCAGTTTAGCCAGCGATTCGATGTACTCAAAGTGTATGTTTCGCCCTCCTCCTTGATAGGCGAATGAAGCATCTGTGAATCGCTCACAGATCACCCAATTGCCCGACTCCAAATTTGGCTCAATCACAACACTGGTGTGTTGAGCTCGCGAAGCAAACATCAGCAGCAGTTCAGTTTGCGCCGACAACCCTTCCTTCCATCCAGATAGCAGTATTCGCCGTATGGCTTCCGCAAGTTCAGTACCTCCGGGCTCTCGAGTCACGCACACATTGAATCCTGCATCTTCGATCAACGACTTGATGTACGGAACCACTGTGGACTTGCCAACGCCCTCGATGCCCTCCACGGTGATGAATTTGCCTCTCACCTTTCAGTCACCCTTGCCCAACTGATACCGCTCTACAGCGCTGTTGTGTTCGCTCAATGTCTTCGAAAATTGAGTTGTTCCGTCGCCCCTACCAACAAAATAAAGCTCATCTCCTTGCGCGGGATTTGCCGCGGCATAGAGCGCTTCAGCTGACGGCGAGCCAATCGGCGTCGGTGGCAAACCGAAGTGCAGGTACGTGTTGTACGGCGTATCCAGACGCAAGTCTGATCGCTTCAGGTTGCCGTCGAAACTCGCGCCCAATCCGTAAATAACGGTTGGGTCCGCTTGCAATTTCATCCCCATCTCGAGGCGACGAGCAAATACGCCGCTGACACGAAGCCTGTCTTCTGAAATCGACGTCTCCTTTTCTACGATGGATGCAAGAATGAGCAAGTCATAGCGATTCCCAATTGCTTTGGATGCCTCTGCATCCTTCCAGTGGATTTCCAGTTCATTAGCCATGCGCTTAAGAGATCTCTTAAGCACATCGGAGGCCAGTTCACCCGAACTGTAAGCATAGGTGTCCGGAAAGAACCACCCCTCTGCATGGGTGTTTCCGTAGTCCGCGACATCATCAGCCATCCCAATTTCAACCAGGACGCTTGCAGCTGTGGATTCGTGCAAGTCGAATGAGAGCTTTTCGGCTACCGAGAGGAGCTGCTTGAATGTCTTGAAGGTGCCGCCTTCGGGAAGCCGGACGCGGTATTGTGCAACCTGCCCCTTGGTCAGCTTGTCGAGTATCGACACGGGAGAGTGAGGCAGACTAAAGAGATATTCGCCGGCTTGAATCGAGGACAACTCGCCTTGCAGCCATCCAAGCAATTGAAACATGTGCCGGTGATCGATGAGTCCACTTCGTTCGAGATCTTCGGCGATCTGTTGGAAAGATGCACCGCGCTCAACCGTGAACACAATCTCGGTGGCTGGCGAGACTTTCCTATGTTTCCATTGGTCGAAGAAGTTGAGTGCAGCAAACGAAGCTATGAGTGCGATCACAACGATCACGCATAGTGCAGTGATTAGCTTACGCACCATGCGCGATCATCAGACCTTGCCGAAAATCAGTGTCCCGTTGGTTCCGCCAAACCCGAAAGAGTTGCTTAAAACGGCATCCATCTTCATCGGCCGTGCTTCGTGGGGCACATAGTCCAAGTCGCACTCGTCGTCCGGATCATCAAGGTTGATGGTAGGGGGCGCGACTTGATCACGCAACGCAAGAATGGAGATAACCGCTTCAACTGAGCCCGCTGCTCCCAGCAGGTGCCCAAACATGGATTTCGTGGAGCTCACTGGCACCCGGGTGTCGTGTCCAAATACTGCTTTTACGGACTTTGTCTCTGCGATATCGCCTTGGGGGGTCGATGTTCCATGAGCATTGATGTATTGAATTTGGTCTGGGTTGAGCTTGGCATCCTGCAGCGAGAGCTGCATGGACGCGATAGCTCCCTTTCCGTCGTCCGGGGGGCTGGTAATGTGATAAGCATCGGCACTCATCCCGAACCCACTCACTTCCGCCAGAATGTCGGCTCCGCGCGCTGCTGCTCGATCATAGGACTCGAGAACCAATACGCCGGCGCCGTCCCCAAGAACAAACCCGTCGCGTCCCTTGTCCCAAGGACGGCTTGCCAGCTCCGGCTCGTCATTGCGCGTTGA
The DNA here is from genome assembly GCA_965205545.1 of Candidatus Azotimanducaceae bacterium. GTDB lineage: Bacteria > Pseudomonadota > Gammaproteobacteria > Pseudomonadales > Azotimanducaceae > Bin55. The sequence continues at coordinate 1,137,193 of OZ242170.1, forward strand.
GAGTGCTTTCATGGCCGCGAACCCAGCCATCGTCAAGGGAGATGTAGACCACTCGGCCCCACCCACAACCATTGCGTCAGCTTCCCCATGTTGAATGGTTCGAACACCAAACCCAATATTGTGGGTTCCAGTTGTGCAAGCGGTCACAATTGCGATATTGGGACCGGCAAAACCATATTGGATCGAGACCTTGCCGGCTATCAAATTTACAATGCTGGAGGGCACAAAAAACGGCGTGACGCGCCTCGGACCCCGAGTAATGACGACCTCGTGCTGGGCCGAAATTGTGCGGATGCCCCCAATCCCAGAACCGATCGCTACACCGATCCGATCCTTGTCATGGCTGTCGGCTAGTCCCGCTTGCTCGATGGCTTGTACGGCGGCTGCGAAGCCAATCTGGATGAAAGGATCGTAGCGTCGGGCCTCGCGGGCTTCCATATACTCAGCCGGATCGAAGTCTTTGATGGAGGCTCCAATGAGGACCCTGTGATTTGTTGTATCAAAGGATTCAATCCGCGCTACGCCACTCTTTCCAGCCAGCGCGTTGGACCACAGTTCCTCGACGGCATTGCCAAGCGGCGTAATGACGCCAAGCCCTGTAACGACTACTCGCCGCCTACTCATCGGCGACGCCTGGTCTCGATCTCCTGCTGAATGAGAGCATTACAAACCGTATAGATTTCGCACGAATGAGGATTGACCGCATTATGCTCGCAATTCGCGATCTACGAGTCATCCCCCACTTGATTTTTGACGTACTCGATCGCTTCGCGAACTGTCGTAATGTTCTCCGCATCCTCGTCGGGAATTTCAGTCTCGAATTCTTCTTCGAGCGCCATCACCAGCTCAACGGTATCGAGAGAGTCTGCACCGAGATCATCCACAAAAGATGCTTCATCCTTGACTTCACTCACGTCGCTCTTCAGCTGTTCAGCAATTAGTCGCCTTACGCGTTCTTCTATTGAACTCATACGCTTGTGTTTCTCCGTGATTGATTGAGTTTCGGTATAGGGGGAGGTGTATTTTAGTGAAACGGAGTGCAAAGTTTCACGTCGCTAGCAATCCCCCATTGACATGCATGGTCTGCGCAGTGATGTAGCTTGCTTCGTCGCTTACGAGAAACGATACCGCGCATGCAACATCTCCAGCTTGACCCAAACGGCCGAGAGGAATTCGGGATAGAAGATCGGAGGTCACCGAATCCGGCAAGTCCGCGGTCATATCGGTGGCGATCATTCCTGGAGCCACGCAATTGACAGTAATTCCCCGCGATGCGACCTCTATAGCCAGCGAGCGAGTGAACCCCTCAATTCCTGCCTTTGCCGCTGAATAGTTGACCTGTCCGGGATTTCCCGTGCTTCCTACAACGGAGCCCATGTTCACAATTCTGCCCCAGCGATTGCGCATCATATTTCGGAGCAAAGGCTTTGTAATTCGAAAGAGTCCCGTGAGATTGGTTTCTACAACGTCGTCCCAAGCATCTCCCGACATACGCAAAAAGATGTTGTCACGCGTGATTCCTGCGTTGTTGACTAGTACGTCAATGGTCCGATCCGTAGCTTCGATTTTGTCTAAAGCGCTGCGAATCGAATTCTCATCGGGCAGTTCTAGCTGAATACCTGAGCCGCATTCACCCAGACTGTCAGAGATTCGTGCGGCTCCCTCCGCTGTTGTGGCAGTTCCGAATACAAAAATGCCGTCCTCAGCGAGTCGTTGGGCAATTGCCGCGCCGATACCTCGGCTAGCTCCAGTTACTAGTGCGTTTCGTTGCTGGGTCATCATTCCTCACTCAGTGCGGCGTTGAAGGCTACGTGATCCGACAGCGCAACGACACTTGCAGATCGGTCGATTCTGCGCATGAGTCCAGCAAGTACCTTTCCGGGTCCGCACTCGTAGAAATTGGTGGCACCGTCCTTGATCATGGTCAATATGCATTGCGTCCATAGCACTGGAACTTTCACCTGTGCAATCAAGTTTTCTCGAATTTGCTTAGGTTCGACCACGGGAGAACCATCCACATTCTGATAGACAGGCACCGATGGTCTCTCAACGAGTATCGACTCGAGCAGGCCGGACAGTCCTTCGGCTGCAGGTTCCATTAGCGAGCAGTGGCTCGGAACACTGACATCGAGAGGCAAAACTCGACGGGCTCCAGCCGCTTTGCAGGCATCGCCTGCAGCAGTTACCGACTCGGTGTGTCCCGCAATGACCACCTGCCCGGGTGCGTTGAAGTTCGCGGGTGCTACGGTTCCTTGAATCTCCTGGCAAATCTTTGCAACCGATTCGTTGTCTAATCCAAGAATTGCTGACATCGACCCCTCGCCAATAGGTACGGCATGCTGCATGAGTCGTCCCCGTTCATGCACAATTCGAACACCGTCGTCGAACCCTAGAGCGTTAGCAGCTACCAAAGCCGAGTACTCGCCCACACTGTGTCCGGACACACAGTCCGGCGAAACGCCGCCTCGTTCCAAAAACATATCGTAGAGCCCTACAGAAGAGGCAAGAAGAGCTGGTTGCGTGATTTCGGTCTGGTTCAGCCTCTCAGGAGGTCCGCTGTTCACTAGCTCTACCAGATCTTCATCAATGATTTCGGAAGCCTGGCGCAGACGATCGTTGATTTGAGTGCCTTCCGATGCCAACTCAGCAAGCATCCCCACCGACTGTGAACCTTGACCTGGAAAAACGAATGCAATTGACATAATGACGGTCTAGCTGAATTGACAAGATCGAAGAAAGGACGGTACGCCAGCTTGTATCTCTTCCTTGGCCAAAAGGAGTGCTGATCCGATCCCAACTCGATCTGTTCTACCGTGACTCTTTACAACGATGCCGTCCAATCCAATTAGACTTGCGCCGTTGTACGCTTGAGCGCTTAGCTTGTCACGAACTCTTTGGGCAACAGAGATAGCCAATTCACTGTCGTCGAGACCGGCGGCCCGAAGTTCGTTTTCGATGAAGTAATGCGATATTCCAATAGCTCCTTCAATCGACTTCAGAGCTACATTGCCCGAAAACCCATCAGCCACTACGACATCCGTAGTGCCGTCAAACAACTGATCGGCTTCGGTATAGCCGACGAAATTCAGCGTTGCGTTCTTCGATAGCTGACTAGCGACCTCTCGCAAGACCTGTGGGCCCTTCCGCGCTTCTGAACCAATGTTCAGCAGCGAAATCCGAGGACGGTCCAACCTGCCTATGGCTTTGGCGTAGGCACTTCCCATCTTCGCGAACTGCACAAGCAAAGACAACTTTCGAATGATGTTCGCTCCAAGATCGAGCATCCACACAGGACCGCGCTTGCCGTCAAATCTCTTGATGATCGATGGTCTGTCCACTAGCGGCAACATCGGTATCAACTTACGGCTCAGCGCCATGAGAGCGCCAGTGTCACCGGTACTAACAACCGCATCGACATTGCTCGAGGCAACCAACTGCAACGCTACTTTCATTGATGAATCTCTATTGTGGCGCAATATTCCAATCAATGAGTCGTATTGGCTAATGGACTCTTCGCATGCGGCTACGGCGTGACCAAACTCGCGAACGCAACGCAGCTCCTCTTCTCTCCCGACGAACACGAGACGGCACTCTGTGTGTACCCGAGCAAAGTCCAATGCTCCTTGGATAATCTCTGACGTTGGCGTCTCAGACCCTAGCGTGTCTATGCCAATGCGACAGAAGTCCGCCATGGCCCCAAATGCAAGTTCGGGATCTACTATTCGTCAGCAGAATCTACGCCAACCGTGTCGACGACTTCACGCCCTCGGTAGTAGCCATCTTTGGTTATGTGGTGACGTCGGTGCACCTCGCCCGAGACCTGGTCTTCGGAAAGCGTGGGTCTGGGAATTCGATCGTGCGACCGGCGTTGATCACGCTTGGATCGTGTTTTGCGATTTTGCTGTACTGCCATGGTCCCTTCTCAAATCAATCTAGTTGGTCTGGCTCTTGTCCACCGCTTTGGCAACGAGCCCAATGCGTTGAAACGGTCGATGGGACTCTCCCTTTTCGTTCGGCATTGCCTGCGGGCGATTTTCACACGTATCAGTATCCACGCAGACGCTAGGAGGAATGCTCAAGAGAATATCGTCCTCTACCAGCTCTTGTACGGACGTTCGTCCATCGCCGAGAACGACAGAATCGAAATCGGCAAAAGTCTCTCTAGCCTCGTCCTCGGTGCGAACCACGCGCATGTCTATAAGTGCCGTAATGTCGCACCGCTTCGTTTTCATGCACGTATAGCACATGAGTTCCGCAGGTGCGACCGCGTTTCCTATGATGTGAACTCGACCGTTGGGGTCAAAAGTGAACTCCAACCGTACCTTAACGAACCCGTCCGTTCGACCGAGGGCTTTCGGCAATCGAGCAAACGACGATAGCCGTAATTTCCCTTGCCAAATCCTATTGGAACGGGCATATTCACTTGCTACAAGTGCGACCATTTCAACAGCGCAGGACCGTTTTCGTCGCGGATATTAATAGCATTGTGTAATAGAGTCAAATCATTCAAGTTGCTCGATGGTCCATTTCAAACATACATAATTGCTTGGGGTTCTATGAAGTTGCTCAATACCGATGAATTTGATTCTCGCATCCAAGTCACCCTACCGCAAGCACCAATTGCAAATGATGGGATACTCGTTTTCCGTAGTACCTGCGAACATTGACGAATCGCCATTGCGCGGCGAGGCGCCTCGCCAGTTGGCATTGCGACTTGCGTTCGAGAAAGCGAGCAAAGTGAGCCTTGAACAGCCAGCGGCGGCCGTCATCGGAAGCGATCAAGTTGGCTTCAGTGACCGTGAACTACTTGCCAAGCCAGGAAATAGGGAAAGGGCCGTACATCAAATCAGTCGCCTAGCGGGACAGGTCGTAACCTTCGAGACCGCTTTGGTCATTAAGAGCCCGAACGAACGAGAGCTCTCTGACACCATTACCACCACAATAGGATTTCGAGACTTTACGCTTGCTGAAGCGGAGTCATATGTGGACTTGGACGAGCCTTACGATTGCGCAGGAGCCTTCAAATCCGAACTACGCGGACCGCTCTTGTTTGAATGGGTTCGTTCGGACGACCCCTCGGCCCTGGTCGGACTTCCCCTTATAAAAACATCGGAATTCTTACGGAAGTTAGGGATCAATCCGCTCGCGCGACTTGATTCCAATAATGGGTGAAAGCCCCATCCAGCGGCGATTCAAACGCCAGTTCATTGTCTATGGAAATCTTGGAAGCGTGCAGCATGAGCCGTGGCGGCCGTGGCAGCGACGTGGGCTCGCTGTATTTTTCATCACCCAAAATGAAATGTCCGACAACTGCAGTGTGTACGCGAATTTGATGCGTCCGTCCAGTGACTGGTTTTGCAATGATCCACGAAGCGCTCCTACACCGGTCTCTTACTGAGACAAGAGTCAAAGCTTTCTGCCCCGATTCCTCCACTCTTGCCCTTCGTTCCCCGTTGGGAAGGACAAACCGTTCAAGAGGTCGATCAATGGAATTGAGACTCGCTGGCCAAACTCCGGCCACAATTGCATCGTAGTGCTTCTCTACCTTGCGTTGTTGGAATGCATAGTGCATTTCCAACATTGCCACCCGAGAGCGAGCTACCAGCACACAACCAGAAGTGTCTTTGTCGATGCGGTGAACAAGATCAATTCTTTCATCGCCATAGAGTTCGCGAATCGCATCGATGAGTCCGACTTGGATTGAGCCACCAGCATGGACAGCAATTCCCGGGGGTTTATTGAGGACTATGAGCTTTTCGTCTTCGTAAATGACAGATTGTTGGGTTAATTCCCTCAACCAGTTTGGAATGGATTTTGGCGGGGTAGGGTCGAGTCTCAGTGGTGGGACTCTGATCCGATCGCCAACGTTTAGACGCAAGCCAACGCGCACTCTTTTCGAATTAACACGAACTTCGCCTCGACGAATCATTTGCATGACTCGGCTCTTCGGAACCGGCCTCAGTTCCCGAAGCAGAAAGTTGTCGAGCCGTTGGCCCTCGTGGTCTTTCACGATGATGTAGCGAACCTGCATGCCTTCTAGACGTCCCCTGATTCAACCATTCTCTGCACCAATAAAATCATGGCAAATAATTGAATTAATTAAATATTTCTGGTTGTCTCAATTTGGTGCACGCTCCTCACATCACTCGGTAAACCACCATTATGACTACATTCATCTAAGGATGACTAGAGTTCAAAACACACTCGTGAAGTAGCAAAGTCTGTCTTTGCTTAGATTCGCTGGAAAACTCCCATTGTGGTCCGCTCAAGGGGACTACCAATTTTCGTCAAAATGTTGTATTATTCGTTGGAGAGCGACGGGTACCAACATTAGGTGACGTCGATGGTGGGTTGCATGGCAACAAAGAATTATTGCCAAATTCGGCCCTTATGATATCGATTGAAGAAGATCCTTAGGTGCAGCCGGCTCGTGCATGAGATTGGCCATTAGTGCCAGACATGCAATTGACGCAATTTAGCGTTAGTGAACATAACTGAAGTTTTATTTTCGAAACCTATATTTCGCCGGAACTTAGTTGTTCGTCCGATAAAGCAACTGAAGACTGATCAAGTGCAAAGGCATATGGTGAATTTACCATACCTAATTCCTCCACAAAAATGGTGGACGCAATGATCAAGCTCAAAGCAGGAGTTTGGTCGTTCACGCTCGTATACATTCGACGTAGTTGGCACGATCATTGTTGTCTTGGATTTTCAAGCAGCTAGCGGATAATGCTCGTCTTCAGGTCGAACTCAATGTAGCAACTTACCGTTCATAGCGAGAATAGGTTTCGATCCCACATAGGGGATTTCGAAACCATGAAGAAGATACTTATCAATGTGCTTCCCGCCAGGGAAGTGCGCGTCGCCGTAGTCAGTAATGGCAACAATGGCTCCACGCCTACGCTCCACGACCTACACACGGAGCATAGCAACAATCGGCCCCTCCAGGGCAACATTTACAAGGCACGAGTTTCCGCGGTAAAAGACGAACTCGACGCTGCGTTTGTCGATTATGGAGAAGTAAAGCAAGGGCTGCTTGCACTTTCGCGAGTCGAATCCCTTCCACCTCAAGCGAGATCGTCAGGCGATTCAAACGGCAAGGCTAAGATTTCCGACTACTTGAAGACTGGCGACGACGTGCTAGTGCAAGTAGATAAGGATCCTCGCGCCGATAAAGGTGCTGCGCTTACTACTCGTATCCAACTGCATGGGCAGCACGTGATCCTTACAACGAATCGACCCAAGACGCGCATTTCGCGCATGATTACTGGTAAGAATCGCGAGAAGTTGATGGAACACCTGGCCAAAATCAAGCTTCCAAAGGGCGCGGGAGTAGTAGCGCGCACTTCGTCTTCTGGCAAAGACTTGAAGACAATGCAGCAAGACATAGGCGAATGTGTCCGACTTCTCGAATTGATCAGCCAAGCATACGAGCAATCTGAGTCACCACGATTGCTTTACGAAGAAAACAGCTTGGTTAACACAGTGCTTCGCGACAATCTCCACACGAACGTAGAAGAAATTCTGGTGGACGACTCAGATGCCTACCATCAGACCTTGGCTTATGTCAGAGATTTCATGCCAGATTTTGAAGGCAAGATCTCGCTATACGACGACGCATTGCCACTCTTTACGAAGTTCAAAATAGAAAAACAATCGAATCGCGTTTTCGACCGAGAAATTTCACTTCCGTCAGGTGGTCAAATTGTGCTCGATCCCACTGAAGCTTTCTTGGCAGTCGACGTTAATTCCGCCCGCTCCAAATACAAGAACAACTTCGACGACATGGTCTTGAACACAAATCTCGAAGCGGTCGACGAGTTGTTCCGACAAATGTGTCTGCGAGACATTGGTGGATTAGTAGTCATTGACTTCATCGACATGAGCTCCGAGGAAGACATCAAGAAAGTCGAGTCGAGAGTTGAGCGCGCCTGCCACCAGGACCGCCATAGAACCAAGAGCGAGCCGATATCGAGCTTTGGATTAATGCAATTGCAACGCCGGCGGACTAAATCGTCTATCTATGACACCGCATTCGAGCGTTGCGCCAACTGCGACGGCTATGGACACATTCGAACTGTTTCGTCAATCGCCCATCACATTTTCCGCGAAACCGAAGCAAAGTGCTACGACCGCAAGGTCACCAAGATTCGCACACATGTAACCCCAGACGTAGCTGCGTTTCTAACCAACGAAATGAGATCACACCTTAGTGTGCTAGAACTGCAGTCCAAGACGACCATAGAGATAATTCCTGACTTGGACGACGACAATGGCACTTACGTTACCCATTCGTATCGTAGTCCATATAGCAATAAGCCCCGGCAGACGGACACCTATACGCAAGGCAAGCAGAAACCGCAAAGGGACCGCAAGCACAACGGAAATCGAACAAAGCCTGCCGAATCGGTCCAAGAAGCTGCCGTAACTCGGGCAGATCTGGGCAGATCGCACAAGGGAGCGCAGAGACAACGCAAACAAATGACCAATCGGCGAGCAAACCGCACCAGTCGGCCTGCGGGCGGGTCGAAGCCAATGACTTGGCCGCTGGATGCACTCAGTTTCCTGGGTAATCTCTTCAATCGCATCTTCCAACGATTGTTCTCTGTCCAATCAAACGGACAGACCGAGCGCTCAACCAAGAATATGCGTCACCGATCCAATTCGGAAGAAGGAACCACGCGGCCCGGAGCATCGCCGGAACCGTCTCAACGAACGCGCCGCAAATCGCAAAGAGAGCCAGATTCAAGAAGAGCCCAATCTGATTCCCGCCGACGTACGGCATCGGGAAGATCTAGGCAATCGGACCCACAGAAAGAGACTAATGAGTCGAAATCGAGCAATGGCAGGCCGACGAGCAAGACACGACCTCAACGCCAAGACAGAGTGAAGCAACCAACTCGTGCTCCCTCCAAAAGTCACCCGAAGGCTCAGCAAGGTGAGCAGCGAGCGAAGCAACAACGTGCGCCACAGGCCGCCAAGGAAGATCGAGAACCCGCAACCAGCGACATTGCTATCGAGAGCGCGACCTCAACACAGGATGGCCTTGGCGAGCTAAGAAGCGATGGCAGTCAAACTGTGCCGCAGGTCCCAAGCGCGACAGATGAATCAGAATCGATGTCGCAATCGGATACAAAAGCACAGGAGCGCTCTGACGAGTCAGTTCCATTGGTGCAGGATGACGCACCGACTTCAGATGACGTTGAACCATCGTCGAGTCTCGACGTGGACTCTGGAAATACTTCAGCTCCTAGCGAGGAAAGCGAGGACATCTTCGAAATCTCCAGTCAAGAAAAAATTGAGTCCAGTGTGATCGATGAAGCAAGCGAGCAGCTGGAGGCTGTCCACTTGAATGTCTCTCAAGAAGGTCCTGAATCGCCAACTCAAGAATTAGTAGATGGAAACGGCGACGATGAGGACGACCAGAGTCGTGCAAGCAATGATCCGAGAAACCGCGCGAACGAATCAACAGCGACTAGCAATCCAAGTGCAATCGACCTGACTTGAGCCTCCAACTTGGCGAAAGGCTAACGATCGTCCCCTAGTACTTTGGGTTCAAGTTCGAGCTTGACGTCGAATCGGCTATGTACATCCTCCGCAATTCGCTTGGAAACGTCCAAGCACTCGCTGCCAGACGCGCCTCCCCGATTGACTAACACCAAGGGCTGGCGGTGCCACACATCCACGTTGCCTATCGACCTGCCCTTCCAGCCGCATGCGTCTATGAGTCGCGCAGCCGGTACACGTACCTTTTGGTTCTCCTTGAAACCTGGAGTGTCAATCCTGCCTAGTAGTGAATCGTACTCCCGATAGGTCAAAGTGGGGTTTTTGAAGAAACTTCCGATATTTCCATGGGACCGATAATCCGGCAGCTTGCGCCGGCGTATTCGAGCAACTGTCTCAGCAATTGTCCGGCTCGACATCGTGTATGTGGGCCAATCCTTCGCCGACGCTCTCACGTCGCTGTAGCTCGCCTCCAAATTGCAATCGCCAAGTAGCAATTGGACAGAAGTGATCACATACCTGTCCCTGCAATCCGATTTGAACAAGCTGTCGCGGTAGCGAAATCTGCAATTCGCGTTTGAAATAATGCGAAAACCGTGTGCCTGCAAGTCAAAAACTCGAACGCACTCTAGAACTTCACCCAATTCGCGACCGTAAGCGCCTATGTTCTGATAGGGTGCTCCACCTACTAGTCCAGGAATTAGAACAAGATTCTCGAGTCCAGCTATGCCGCGACCAACCGTCGCGCGCACCAGTTCGTTCCAATTCTCCCCGGCTCCCGCTCTTACCCTAACTCGACCACCGTCCAACTGTTCAAAGTTCATGCCTCGAATGGCGATTCGTACCACTCGAGCGTTTACAAACTTCCTTAGTACAACGTTTGATCCTCCACCTAGCAACACAATCGGACTCGTGGTCGAAGTGGCAGCTGAGAGTTGTCGCTCGTGTGTAACCTCTACGAGTTCCGCAGCCGTTGAATCCACCCCGAGCGTATTCAGTTTGCTCAATGAGGCTTGCCGTTCAATCGAAAGTTTCACACGCCATCCCTAGTTGGTCGGGAGTTAACTTCGACACAAATTCCATCGCTGAGAATGGCCGAAATTTCTAATCATTTTGCGTCACGCCAAACCTATAATCGCCGTTCCACCGGACCAAGACCAAACTACACAGGGGAGCGACCATGGATCTAGGAGACAAAGTAGCCGTTATTACCGGAGGGGCTTCTGGGCTTGGTAAAGCCACGGCCGAAAGGATTATCGCCAATGGTGGCAAGGTCGCTTTGCTCGACCTCAATGAAGATCTCGCAAACCAAACCGCCAAAGAGCTGGGCGAGAATGCCCGAGCATTTGTCTGCAATGTTGCCGATGAGTCATCAGCGGAATCAGCGATTGAGGCCGTATTGAGTGCTTTTTCTGCTATCCACATAAACGTTAATTGCGCAGGGATAGGTTCAGCGGCACGAACCGTAGGTAGAGACGGGCCGTTGCCTCTGCGAAACTTCAATTTTGTCATTCAAGTAAACCTGATTGGCACTTTCAATGTTCTGCGACTGTGTGCAGCCGCAATGCAAAGCAATGAACCCATCGGCGACGACGGCGAACGTGGAGTCATCATAAACACCGCGTCCGTAGCTGGATTCGAAGGACAAATTGGGCAAGTAGCTTATAGTGCCAGCAAGGGTGGAGTAATTGGAATGACTCTACCGATCGCTCGAGACCTGGCAAGAGACGGTATTCGTTGCTGCACGATTGCTCCTGGAATATTCGAAACTCCAATGATGAGCGGTGCTCCTGATCGTGTTCGTCTCCCATTGATCGAAAGCGTGCAGTTTCCCAAACGCCTCGGCGAACCTAGCGAATACGCCCAATTGGTTCAGCAAATAGTGGAGAACACCTACTTTAACGGCCAAACCCTTCGACTTGATGGTGGCATTCGCATGGCGCCCCGCTAGCATCAATAACTTAGTTGTAGGATTTGCCTGCGAGCAATTGCCGCACTTTAATCAAATCTGATTCGGTATCGACGCCGATTGGAATGTCTTCGCACGCACTCTCAATAGCTATCGGTAGCCATTTTCCAGGAACCTAAGTTGCTCCAGAGATTCGGTTAGCTCCAGCAAAGATCGCTGCAAACGCACGAACGCATTCAAAGCCCATACTCTATAGGCGTAGATTCCCACGTGTCGACTCCACATTGAAGGGTCGATCCCCTCAACTCCCGTGGGGAATTGATCTCGATGCCACGGAACTGGAGCTCGCGAAAAATAGAGTGCCCTCCCCTTTGAATCTGCAACAACCTTTACGACGTTTGGATCGAAGATGTCCTCTGTAGCAAAAATTGGTTCTGCCAATGTGCCTACCGCACTCTTTCGGTTAGTCAGAAGCAAATTCGCTACTTGATCTATCACCGTTGGAGGAATAAGTGGCTCATCGCCCTGCACGTTGACGACAACTGTTTGTTCGTCCCAATCCATGAGCTCAGCAATTTCGTGCACTCGATCAGTACCAGATTGGTGATCTGGCGAGGTAACGACTGCTTTAACCGGGAGTTCGCCCACGGCCTGCACTATCCGTTGATCGTCCGTGGCTACAGTTACGCTTTTCGCCCTAGAGAGCAAAGCTCGCTCGGCCACGCGCACGATCATGGACTTGCCACCTAGGTCAAGCAGAGGCTTGCCTGGCAAGCGCGTTGAGCCAAGTCTGGCAGGAACCACCACATGGAAGTCTTTCATGCTCTGTCTGACAACTCTACGCCATGCTCGCCAAACATCTCGCTAAGGTGACGATCAACATCTCCTTCAAACTGAATCTCAATCCTAGGAAACCACGTGTTTGGCGCTACTTGAGGTAGTTCGCGAATCTTCTGAGCATCCTTCTCTGTGACTACCAGTATTCCATTCTGGACATGATTGAAGTCCGTGTCTTTGAAGCGGTAGTGGTCTTTAAATGCAATTAACGACGGTTCAAACCCAAGACCTACTAACGTCTCCTTGAAACGGGTTGGATTCCCAATTGCTGACATGGCACTGATCGGGGCGCCATGCATTTTGCGAAACTCACGCACGCATACAGTCCTTTCAGTTGCAACATTAACCATCTCCCTCGCTACAAAGTGCATTACCCATTCGTGATCTGCGAGCCCGCTGGGCTTGCCGTTTGCGACGACCCAATCCACTGATTCCAGTCGGTCGACGGGTTCACGCAATGGACCTGCAGGCAGCAACATGCCGTTGCCTTGGCCCCGCGTTCCATCGATGACCAAGACTTCTATATCTCGTCCCAACGGGTAGTGCTGCAGACCGTCGTCGGCAAGCACCAGGTCTATTGAGTGTCGGCTCAGCAGCGTTTGAACCGCGACAACGCGACGAGGGTCAACGACTACCGGACATTTGGTTCTACGCACTAGCAGCAGCGCTTCGTCGCCGGCCTCCCCTACGGACGTCGAATCGGTAACTTCCAATGGGTAATTGGATGAGCCGCCATAGCCCCTGCTGACAATTCCGACCTTCGCTCCTCTCGTTGTCAGCCAGTTCGCCAGCCATGCGACCAAGGGAGTTTTGCCCGTACCGCCCACAGTTACATTTCCAACGACACAAACAGGTACAGGAGCGCTCCAAACCGCTTTCTTGCCAGACAGGTAGCTTCGGCGACGCCTCCGTACCATTTGGCCAAAAATCCAGGAAAGTGGACTGAGCAACCTTGCGGAGCGAGAATGCGAGTACCACTGCTTGTTCAAGATGGACTCAAACGTGGTTCTGGACGATTCTGTCATGCCAGTCAAAACCACAGTTAGACGGGTTCTAGCGTTCTACTCCAAACTGAGACTCGCGAAACAGCGCATAGCGCCCGTTCGCCGCTAACAATTCAGAATGCGATCCCTGTTCGACGATTTGCCCTTGCTCCAAGACGGCAATGACATCGGCGCGTTCAACGGTTGATAGACGATGCGCCACAACTAACGTAGTTCTTCCCTGCATTACTTCTTCGAGAGCGGCTTGGATGAGAGTCTCGGATTGTGCATCCAAAGCGGAAGTTGCCTCATCCAAAATGAGGATTGGAGCGTCCTTGAGAATCGCTCGTGCAATCAATACCCGTTGTCTCTCACCTTGTGACAGATTGGATCCCCTGTCGCCGACTACGGTATCTAAGCCGTTGGGAAGCCTACCTACGAACTGGCTAACTCTAGATCGGTCGATCGCCTCCAATATCCGATCATCGGGTGATTCTCTGAGGTCACCGAAAGCAATGTTGGCGCGCAGTGAGTCATTGAATAGAAACACCTCCTGACTCACCAATGCGATTTGTCGTCTCAGGGACTCTTTGGTGAAATCTTGAATCGGTTGCCCATCTAGCAGAATCTCCCCGGAGTTGGGTTCATAGAAGCGCAGCAACATCTCGATCAGCGTTGTCTTCCCACTTCCTGTAGAACCCACTAAGGCGAACGTCTGTCCTGCTTCGATTCTTAGCGTAACCTCGTCGAGTGCATTTCCAGTTCCAGTGGAATACCGAAAAGTCACATTTCTGTATTCGATCTTGCCATGGACATCACCAAGTACGACTCTGCCGCTATCGACCTCGGCATCTTTGTCAACTTGCTCAAATATCTCGGTAGCCGCTGCCAATCCCATCTGAATTCTTGCGTTGACGTCCGACAGTCGTTTGATGGGACTGGCCAATGCGCCAGCCAAACCAACGAAGGTAATGAGGTGTTTCGCTGACATTCCTCCGGAGACTTGCTCTAGAAACAATATCCCTACCAGTGCCGCAATTGCAAATGCTGCCAGAAGCTGGATGAACTGAGCACTTACCGCCTTCGTTGCAACGAGCTTGAGATGCTGCTTGCGGTTCCGTTCACTTGCTTGCCTGAATGTCAAATCTTGATGTGGAAGCCCTCCATATGCTCGAATGGACTTGAAGAAATTGACGGTTTCCTGCCCTACATGCGTTACGTCTCCCATCGACGACTGAATGTTGGTACTAATCTGTCGAAATCGTTTGGAAGCGATGCGCACGATTACGGCAACGATTGGCGCCAATACAAGAAATAGACCTGTCAAATATGCATTGATCACCAACATGAAGCCAAGCATTAGAACTAGCTTGGCCCCGTCCTGCAAGAGGATTCGCTGAACATCGGTGACGGTATCTCGAAGCTTGGATGTGGTATCCGTCAGGCGGTTTGATATATCACCTTGCTTGCTCGCGTCGAAGTATGAACTGGGGAGAACTAGCAGACGAGCGTGTAGTTCGCAACGAATCGAATGGACAACATGAAAGGAGACGCGTGACAACAGGAACTCGCCGAATACTGTTCCAAACGCGCGAACAACTGCGGCGACCCCGATCATTAAGGAAAACAGCAATGGAAGTGGCCAATGCAACTGCAGGAACAGATCTGGAATCCAGAATCTGCTCTCGGAAACCGGCTCGGCGGCAGTGGGTTCCTTGAAGGTATCGACTACAGAGCCTAGGATCTGCGCAAAGAACACTTCACCCAAAGATGCCAAGCAATAGGCAACGATGGCCACAACGAAGAGCCAGCCACGTCCACGCACATAGCCTATAAGCCGCTTGTAGGTCTGCCAATCGGAAGGACTACGATTCGGCATCAGCTGCTCTCATTGCACGTCGGGATCTGTCGCCAAAATCCTTACGTTGTTCATTCCAAGTCCTCCCAGCGCATCAAGCACAAGCACGACGGTGGAGTGGCGAGCATCTGCCGAGCCACGAATCATGACATGGGAATCGCTAGTTGCTGCATCAAGACTCCGTAGCTGATTTTGAATCGAGCTATATGAGACAACGGGAATTTTCTCACCTGCGATAAACACCTCATCGTCGTCGGTAATGGCAATCTCCAACACGGTTTCGGTGCTTCTCATGCTTTCCCCATGTGCTTCTGGAAGCAGCACACTCAACACCGTCTCACGTGCCACTGTCGAGGTGACCATAAAGAAGATTAGAAGCAAGAACACTACATCGATCAGCGGCGTGAGCTCGATCATTACGTTGACGCGCCGGGGTCTTCGAAAATTCAATCTTGCTCCATATCGAAGTCTCGAATCAGCAAGTCCACAAGAGAACCAGCGTGTTGTTCCATTGCAACCACAAGCTTATCCACGCGACGTAGAAAGTAGCGGTGGCAAGCCAGAGCGACGATCGCCACCGAAATTCCCGTAGCCGTGGTTATCAGCGCTTCGGAGATGCCACCTGCGAGCAGTGTGGGATCTCCGCCTCCTGAGGCAACCAATGTCGTGAACACTTGGATCATGCCAATCACCGTACCCAACAGCCCCAAGAGTGGAGAGATTGACGCAACTGTGCCCAAAGCAGTAAGGAATCGTTCCAATTCGATTGTGACTTGACTCGCGGCTTGTTGCATGGCCGATTTGGCCGCTTCTGCGCCAAATTCCGACTTTCTCAGCCCAGCAGCAAGTATGGTGCCCAACGGACACCTGTCCAATTCGTCAAGAAGGCTGCTATCGACAAATCCATGCTGCCGCAACCTGTTTGTAATCCGTTCTATCAGTCCGGAGGGGGCAACTCGCGACTTGCGCAGAACCCAGCTCCGCTCGATGAATATAGCCACGGCAACGAGACTGCACACGAAGATTGGCACCATTAGCCAGCCGCCGGATTTGGCTAGTTCCAGCATGTGTTCTCGCACCTCGAAGCAGTCCCGGCATTATAGGTGGGGCCATCCGAGCTCGAGTCCATCTGGAACGAACCGAACAAGTGGGTTTGCTTGAGTTTTGACCCTGTTATCGTTGGCTATAGCAGTGGTTTGTAGCTTCCACAAATCCGTCGATTGATCCACAGTCGAATCGCAGTCCTTCGAATGCACATGCCACCACGCGATCCGTCTTGGCTAGAGTATTCAACGCATCTGTCAATTGGATCTCTCCGCTGTGCCCGGGCTCTGTTGTCTCAAGCACCCCGAAAATCTCCGGTACCAAGATGTAGCGGCCAACTACTCCATAGTCGCTTGGCGCATCCTCGGGATTAGGTTTCTCAATGAGTTCATTGACTAGGAAGGTCCCGTCTGCCTGCTCTGTGGCATCGATTATTCCGTAGCGATCTGTCTTGGCTAGAGGCACTTTCTCCACCGCAACAACACAGCACTGGTACTCGGCAAATACATCGGCAAGCTGAGCGAGAATCCCGTAGTTTGGGTTGAGGCACAAATCGTCCGGAAGTACCACTGCAAAAGGTTGGTCACCCATAATGAGACGTCCACAGAGAACCGCGTGCCCCGTGCCTAGCGTCTCTCCTTGTCGCGTGTACGAGAAACCGCAGACATCGATAAGACGTTGGAGCCCCGCTAGATCCGCTTCGCGAGCGGTGCCTCCTATTCGGTTCTCGAGCTCCAAGTTGGCATCAAAGTGATCCTCAATTGCACGTTTGCCGCGTCCTGTAATAAACCCAATCTCAGTCATGCCGGCTTCTACGGCCTCCTCGACACTATATTGAATTAGCGGCTTATCGAGGATAGGCAACATTTCCTTGGGGACTGCTTTGGTGGCGGGCAGGAATCGTGTTCCATATCCGCCGGCCAAGACGAGGCATCTATTGACCACTTGCTCGTTGCTCCTGTGAATCTAGGATGAAAAACTGGGCTAATTGCATCAGCAATTGAAGAATCGAGGAATAGATCGCATGAGCACTGGCCTCCCATTGAATCCTAGGTCGGATTGTGCAATGCATCGATCGGATTTGTCCGTAGCACTAGAGAAAGTGGACGCATCACCCCTATACACACAATTGCAAAGGCTACAACTAGCGTCAAAAAAATGTCCCAAGGCTGCAAAAAGGGACGCATGTCGATCAGTTGGAAGGCGCCAATAACGCCCCAATCCATGAGTAGTTGCAAGAAGTGCATTATTTCGCTACTGATGAGGATTCCTACAGCCAGTCCCACCAAGATACCGGCGAGGGCAATTAAGAACCCGTGCATGGCAAACGCCAGTTCGATCACTCTAGGTTCCGCTCCCATAGTTCTCAGTATGGCTATATCAGACTTTTTGGAGTTAATGAGCATAGCTTGACCAGACACAATGTTGAGTGATGCTAGACCGATTACAAACGTCAACATTACAAAGAGAATCGACTTCTCCATGTTGATCGCGTCAAAGAGTTCTGCGTAGTCTTGCGACCAAGTTCTGACTCCGTCGATTCCTGCAAGAATTGAGTCAGCTTGCCATGGATCCGAAAGTGTAATTCGTTGAGCAACTTGATTCGGTCCCAATACTCCAAGCTGTAGCAAGTCCGACACACGCACCGTCACGAGCTGGAGTTGCTCGCCAGGTACAAACGAGTCCGAGTATCCGACTAACCGGAAATTGCCGGATTTTGCGACAACACCTCCCGCTTTCACCACGGGAAAGGTAAGTGAAAAAGTGGGTGGCGTCATGGACGACAGCATCCAGGATCCATGGATTAGTGCATCCAAAGATTCTTTGTCGCTGTCGACACCGGTCTGACCGACGGAGCTCGAAATAGGCAACTTAAGATGTTGCTGAAGAGAATCGACACCATATACAACCACTCCCTGGTTAATACCTCGAGTCGAAAGAAGTGCATAGAGTTCGACAAAAGGTTCAACGCTTAGCACACCCTCAGTTCTCTCCAATTTCTCTATGTTTGCGGTCGTAGCAAATTCCGATTGGAGAACGGCGTGCGGAGCTGCGCCAACAACCAATTGCTCGGCTTGGCGGTGCAAACCGTTCTGAACCGACAATACAACGATGAGCAACGCGATGCCCAACAACAAGCCGACAAACGATACCCAGTTGATCAATCGGCTGCGTCCGACCCTTCGCGTGCGCAAATATCGCAGGCCTATCCAAACGGCAAGGTTGATGCTAGTCTTCAATCGCATGCGGGCGTAAGACACCATCCTCCAGCAACACTACTCTCTCCATGCGCTTTGCCACTTCAGAATCGTGGGTGACCACCACAAACGCCGTCGCGGCCTTCCGACGCAGCGACTCGATAAGCGCCAATACTCCCTCAGCGTTTTCCGAGTCTAGATTGCCGGTCATTTCGTCGCCAAGCACTACGGATGGTTCAACAACCAATGCTCGGGCTACGGCCACACGTTGCTTCTCACCACCGGAAAGTTTGTGAGGAAGGTGCTTTAGACGCTCGCTCAGCCCCACTGATGACAATAGTTCGGCTGCACGGAGGTAGCCTTCTCGGCGTGAAACGTTGCCCCTAAGCCAAAGTGGCATTGCCACATTCTCAACGGCCGTGAATTCTGGCAAGAGATGGTGAAACTGGTAGATGAACCCCATGGAATCACCGCGAATCCGCGCACGACGACTAGAGCTGGCGGCGCTAATCGACTCGGAGCCGACAACCACTTCCCCAGAGTCGAGATCGTCGAGTCCAGCCAATATGTGGAGGAGCGTGCTTTTGCCGGATCCCGATCTGCCTAGAATCGCTATTTGCTCGCCTTCCTGGACCAGCAAGTTCACACCACGGAGAATCTCCAACGATTTCTCGCCATCGCTATAGGACTTTTGAACATTACGAGCCTCGATAACGTTAGTCATGTCTTAGGATTTCCGTAGGATTCAATCCCGTCGCCCGAATTGCTGGTATCGCCACCGCAAGCAAACACAAGCTAAATCCTATAGCCAACACCACTGCAAAGTCCGATAGTTGAAACTTCAATCGCAATGAATGAATGAAATATTGGGAGAGCAAATCAGTTCCAGTCAGCCTCTCGAACCACGGCAGTCCAATTTCCAGCAGCCAACCAATTACTACACCTACCACGCAACCCAAAATCAAGCCGATTATCGAGATCGATAGGCCTGCGGTAAGGAACGCAATCGAAATAAGTTTTCGCTCGCTTCCCAATGTTCTGAGGACCGCTATGTCCCGACGACGCTCTGAAACCATAACTGCAACAGTTGACACCAGATTGAAAGATGCGACAGCTACCAACATGGAAAAGACAATAAGGAGCAGGTAGCGGGATGACAAGATGGCGCCATAGAAACCAGCACCCCTACCGACGCTCCAATTCCGAACGACGAGTTCCTTGCGAGCAAGATTCCGGTCCAGGAACGAGTTGACGCTACTTGCGCGAAACGGATCGTCTAGTGTTATGCCGTAGCTCACCACCGCCTGTCGACCGCGAAAAAAGCGAGCAGCGTCTTCAATGTGCATGTAGGCGCTGGTTCGATCCATGAGAGTCTTGGTTTCCACCAGACCAGCCACTCGCATACGCTTTTGTCTTGGCACGAATCCAACCAACGAGATTTGATCGATAGGTTGCATGAGTGTTACGTAGTCGCCTGCACCCACTCCTAACTTTTCGGCCAATGCCTCGCCAAGCAAAATTTCGAATGCGCCAGATTGAAGCCTCTCAACCTCGCTGGCTGCCGCGTAGTCCAGCAGCTTTGGGGCAAAGTGGTATCGGTCTGGTGTGATGCCCTCAACTCTCACGGGATGAGCCCGACCAAAACTGTCCACTCGATCACCTTGGTTGAGTTGGCCTGCGCCACGAGAGTCCTTGACAGCTTGTGGGGGTGGCACCACAACAAGAGCGTTACCACTGACAATCTTGCCTTGCGCGACAATTCCATCGATACGGGACGAATGCTCACGAATGTACGCCTCATCGAGCGATGTATTAGTCCCGTATACAACTACATGTGGCATGGTGCCAAGCATTCGTTCGCGAAATTCATACTCGAACCCCGAGAGAACAGCCTGCACGACCAGCAACACCGCAACCGACAAAGCTAATCCAAGCACAGATAGCGAAGCAACCGACGAAAGAAAGTCTCGGGGTGAAAGCACGTAGCGCACACCAACTAGCAGTGCAATTCGAAGGTTCACTTGGAGTCTCAATTATCCAGGATAGACAGGTGTGCGAGTTATGTCAGAGCTCCTGTAATCTCGTGAATAACTCCACTTTCCTTCCGTTACTAATTCAGAGTGTTTTGCCAAAATTTCTTCGACCTTGCAGTTCGAACATCGTCGTGGTAGTGGTCCCGAATCTTCTCCTACGGTTTCCTCCTGCATGATGTGTTGGCACTCAAGCTGATGCATCAATCTGCCTCCCGGATTGCACCACGCCACGACGATGTGAGACCGACTTCCCAAGTCGGTTAAGGCAATTCTCCAAATTCGAATCGCTGCCCAAGCACATTTAGTCATTAGAGTTTCCCAGATCAATTGAATTCGTGTCCGTGAATTCATCTACTGCCGGTGTAATGTCCATAGAGTAGCTGCGTTGCGATTCGTTCCAAGTCAAGAATATCGCTGCGATCTCGTTCCTGGCAGCTACACCGTAAGCTTCACCACCCAATACGAACAGCCCAGTGGCAAGTGCGTCTGCCTCGATTGCAGTGGGCATAAAGACAGTTACGCTAGCTAACGTGGAATTCACTGGCATGCCAGTTGCTGGGTCGAGTAGGTGTGCAAATGTCTGTCCGTCGATTTCCCGGACGTTTCTATAGTCTCCAGTCGTCGCTACCGCACCTCGTGTTAGCGAAACCTTTGAGTGTACTCTCCCGGATCCGTCTGGCATTTCAATTCCAATCTGCCACGCCTTACCCAAGAGATTCGATCCTCGAACGCGGATTTCCCCTCCAATATCTACGAGGTAGCTATCGCACTCGTGTTCGTCTAGCAATTCGGCAATCTTATCCACTCCGTATCCTTTGGCTATGCCGGAAAGGTCAATTGTTAGTGGGCTTAGTTTCCGTAGTCCAGGTGGTTCAGCACGGTATTCCAGCTTGCGATAGTCGACGGTGTCGAGTAGTGTTAGAACGGACTCGCTAGTTGGGTGACTCTTTACCTCGCTGGCTCCGAAGCCCCAAGCTGAAACCAATGGCTCAACTGTGATGTCAAACTTCCCAGTGCTCATCACGCTGACTTGATTGGCTACAGCCACAACATGTACCAGTGATCTAGGCGCATCAAACCACTTGCCAACAGGAAAGCTATTGAACAATGCCACATGGGAATCAGGCCTGTAGTTGGACATCACTTCGTCGACTTTTCGCAATTCTTCCTCAACGAGGGCACGAGTCGGTAGACTCGAGCACACCGCGGATATGCGATAGTAGGTACCCATCGTATTGCCGCTGTATAAAGCGTTGCCGCCACTTTGGCAACCGAGGACCAAAACCACGATACATGCATACAGAAGCACGACCGTTGTGCCCCGATTTGGTAGCTTCTCGACCAAGACTCTACGATGGGGTGACACGATTCTAGAGTTGCTCAATTCATGCGTGTGCACTGACAGCATTGAAGCATCCACAATACGAAGGGCTAAAATTCAACTATGAAAAGATTCCGCAACCTACTTTGGGTTACTGCTGCTGCACTGGCAATGTCCGGCATACCTCAGAACGATGCTGCAACCGAAGAAGAAGAAGAAGTGACTAACGAACCCCAAGAAAATCCGAAAGTGTTGTTTGACACAACACATGGGACCATCATGATGGAGCTCTTCGAAAAGGAAGCACCCATAACGGTCAAGCACTTCCTCGCACTTGTCGACGACGGGCACTACGACGGAATCATTTTTCATCGAGCACACCGAGACTTTGTCATCCAAGCTGGAAGTTTTGATCAAGAAATGGAGTCTCGGGACATTCCTGACACGATCAAGAACGAAGCAAGCAACGGGCTGAGCAATGAAAAGGGTACCGTTGCTATGGCACGCGGCGACCATCCAGACTCGGCTGCAGCTGACTTCTTCATAAACACCAAGGATAACCTCTTTCTCGACTATTCCGAATCGAAAGGCGTTGTAGGCTACGCTGTGTTTGGCAAAGTTACTCGAGGAATGGACGTTGTTCACGCAATTGAGAAGCTCAAGGTTAAAACCGAAGAGGTAGGCGGAATCAAACTCGAGAATGTACCTGTCGAAAAAGTTGTAATAATCAGCGCACAGAGATATCGCGACAAGTGATTCGGCTGCAAAACTTGCAGCCAGTCAAATCTGTTCCACGCCTAGCACCATTTCCTATCGATAGGATGGACGCATCCCCGCCAGTCGCGTCAATGTGTTTTGTGTTCCTGCCCATACCAATTCGACATGTCGAGTGCATTGAACTAGAGAAATCGCCAGAGATTTTCATCGTATGCGACACTCCATTGGCATGAAACCGTACGTATACTTCGCAGAGTCACCCGTGATGATTCGACAATTTCGTTGCTGGTCGGACTTCAAGACCCGATGTGTCTTGATGATTGGTTGTTGGAGGGAGCCGTCCGCGCTCCCATCTGCCAGTGCCACCTCAACATTACTGTTAGACTTTGAAGCAAACCCATACTCGGGTTGCTAACGTTCATTTGCGAGAGTTGTTTCCCATGTCTCGATCGCTTACATTTCTTGCCGCCCTCGTTGGCGCAAGTCTATTTTGGTGCGCGCTGATCACGGAGATCACACTGCGATTTCTGCCCGCAAACTTCATCGCCCTAGCGTTTCTGGTGTTTATTGCGTGCCTGTCCACGGGTTTGCTTGCCTATACCTTCGCTCGTCGCGTCCCAAAGTCAGCCAACGCAGGTAGATCAGCAACAACCGATTCGCAATCGCCCAATCGTCGTTCCGCTAGAGAAAAACGTGGAAAGCCCGATGCAAACCAGCAGGGATCCGGTCGCGAAAGAAATACAAATCAACGGGCACAGCCCCGCGGTCAGTCAAGCGATCGCACAGCATCCCGTTCAAGCCAGCGACAATCTAAGCCAAACAAATCGGCCTCACGCAATTCGCAGCGGTCACAGTCCCGATCGGCAAACCGTACTAGTGGACGCATCAAATCGTATTCCAGTCGCCAATCGTATGGGTTCGTCGTGAGCGATAAAGGAGAACAGGCGTTTTTTCATAAGACCAATTTGGATCCTGGAGTAGACGACAAAGAGCTCGAAAAGGAACGACCGGTCAGTTTTGAGATTCAATCAGGGGATCGTGGACCGGTGGCTACGAAGATCCGACTAGTTTCACAGGAAGCTTAGATTAATCTCCGAAACGAGATTTCGCGTAGGATCGAATCCGTTCTTGCCCAAGAAGGACTCGATGAACCTTCCGCGCTAATCGCGCAGGCAACTCGACCGGAGTTTGGTGACTACCAGTCAAATGCTGCTTTGCCCGCAGCGAAAGCTCTGAAGACCAACCCTCGTAGCCTTGCCAGCAAGGTAGTCGACTCAAATGTGCTCGGCGATGTTGCCCAGGATGTAGAGGTTGCAGGACCGGGATTCGTCAACATTACTCTCAGTGACGAGTTCCTCTCGCGGTGCATTGCAAGAGAACCGATCTCTACTCCCCATGCAGACCCTCAACGGATAGTCGTGGACTATTCGTCTCCCAACGTTGCCAAGGAGCTACATGTTGGCCACCTGCGAAGCACGGTTATTGGCGATGCGATCACTCGAATGCTTGCACTGGCAGGGCATCAGGTCGTCCGCCAGAACCACATTGGAGATTGGGGCACGAATTTCGGAAAACTCATCGCATATCTAGACGAGCAGGACTCAATCAAGCAACTTGACAAATCCCTCGCGGACATCGAACAGCTCTACATTTCCGCCAACCGGCGCTTTGACGAAGACTCACAATTCGCAGAGAAGGCGAGAGAGGCTGTGGTAAGACTGCAGAACAAGGACGAACAGGCGAATGCGACCTGGAGAAAATTCCTAGAAGTTTCGATTGCACACATGCAGGAGATTTACAGGAAGCTCGATGTCCGACTAACCGAACGCGACGTTCGAGGAGAAAGCTCATACAGCGATGATCTGCCGTTGATCATCGCGAAGCTCGAATCCGCAGGCATGCTGGTCGAGTCCGATGGCGCGAAGTGTGTGTTTGTAGAGGGATTTAAACGAAAGGACGGAAGTCCGCTGCCAATGCTCGTTCAAAAATCGGATGGAGGCTATCTCTATCACACCACAGACTTGGCGACGCTGCTATATCGCGCCAAGGAATTACGAGCAGATCAAGTTCTCTACTTCACGGATTCGCGACAAATCCTGCATTTTGACATGCTGTTTGCGGTTGCTCGCAAGGCTGGTTTTGTTAGTCCTGAAGTCGAATTGGAACACCACGTGTTTGGGTCCATTCTCAATTCAAAAGGAGAGCCCTTCAAGACCCGGTCCGGGGCAAACATTCTGCTTGCAGATCTGATTGACGAAGGGATCGCACGTGCAAAATCAGTCGTCCAAGAAAAGAGTGGTCACTTGAGTGATGACTTGAAAGGTGAAATAGCTAGTCAAGTCGCAGTTGGTGCGATCAAGTACGCCGACCTGTCGAAGAATCGAACTCACGACTATAAGTTCGATTGGGACACGATGCTGGCACTGGATGGAAACACTGCACCATATCTGCAATATGCGTTTGCACGCGTTAATGCAATATTCAATAGAGGTGGCGTAAAGCCAGAGAATGTTGACCCAAACTCAGTATCGGTCTCACAACCTGCAGAACACGACCTAGCCGTTCGATTGTTGCGCTTTCAGGAAGCTCTTGAGCAATCAATTGAAGAGCG
Source organism: Candidatus Azotimanducaceae bacterium (assembly GCA_965205545.1). GTDB lineage: Bacteria > Pseudomonadota > Gammaproteobacteria > Pseudomonadales > Azotimanducaceae > Bin55. The sequence goes on from OZ242170.1 coordinate 1,162,211, forward strand.
AAAGGCGCATCACATGTGCAACTACTTGTACGACCTAACCGTCCACTTCACGAGGTTCTACGAAACCTGCAACGTACTGAATGCTGCTCCCGCTGTACGCGACAGTCGGCTTGCCTTGTGTGCCCGAATGGCAAACACTCTGCGGATTGGACTCGACTGTCTAGGTATATCGACCCCTTCTAGGATGTAGTCGACGTCGATTGAGCAATTCGTGGGACCGTATAGGTCTTGAGCTCCGCGACAAAGTTTCGTAAGACATCGACCCCTGTCGCCTCCGCCCTTGAGCACCACTTTTTGAAGGCACTCAACAATTCTTCGCCACTTGCAGTGCGCTTCGACCAAATCGAATTCAGTTCAAGGCGCAAGTCGTAGATGATCTTTAGACGGGGGCTTTGCGTAGTGATCTTGTCGATCTGGTCTATTTCTTTGTCTCGAAGAACCAGCTGATGAGAGCAGAGCACTTTGCGCGCTCCTCGCAAGAGTCGACGCAACGGACCTTGTGCCGCAAGCTGCTCGCGTTTTACAACCGGCTTGACGACATGGTCAGCATATTTGGCCATAACTCTGAAACGATCGTTCACCACGGCCCAAATGGTGTCCATGTCGATGTGCGACTTGTCACGAACGCGCTCGACAACCGGACCCGTATGCAACGGTTTGGCTAGTTTCAGAAAGCTCAAGAAACGGATGTATTGCCAGCCTAGGTCAAATTCCCATGGTTTGAACGAAAATCGAGCTGAATTGGGATAGGTGTGGTGATTGTTGTGTAGCTCCTCACCGCACACCATTATTCCGATCGGAACGATGTTCTTCGATGCATCCTGAGTCTCGAAGTTGCGATAGCCGAAAGCGTGGCCAACTCCATTGACAATTCCGGCAGCCCAAAGAGGTGTCCAAATCATTTGAAGTGACCACACAACAATTCCAATGACGCCAAATAGAAGCAAATCGATCACTGCGAGAGTTGCAAGACCTGCCCATGGAAACCGAGAGTACAGATTTCTCTCTATCCAATCGTCGGGAGTTCCCTTTCCGTACCTTTTAAGAGTCTCCTCGGTGATGCCGTCGCGGTAATACTCCGACCCTCCCCAGATGATGTTCGCTAAGCCGTGAACAACTGGACTATGAGGATCTTCCTCCGTCTCTGTAGCAGCATGATGCTTGCGATGCACCGCGGTCCATTCCCTTGTTACCATTCCTGTGGTAAACCAAACAACAAACCTGAAGAAGTGGCAGAGCGCGGGGTGCAACTCAAGCGAGCGATGCGCCGAGTGCCGATGAAGATAAAGTGTGATGGCAATGAATGTGATGTGCGTCGTCGTTAGGACATATAGAACCGCCAAAGGTATGGACAGACCTACGACGCCGTACCACCAGTCAAAGAAACTCACGAAATGTTGACCCCTTCAATAGTTAATTGTTCGGATTGAAACGTGACTGCAGAACTAGAGCAACCACATGCATGAAGTTTGTCTCCTATTGTAATAGTCGTACGCGAGTTCTAGCTGCACTTTGTCCCAAGGCTGTCAAAGGCTCGAATCCTTGGGGGATCGAATTGTCGGTTTGTCCACCCGCTTATGATTGAATCAAGCACCGCTAATTCGTTACGAGATTCGACCGCTGGAGCGCGGATGTCATGAAGGGTCCTACCGAACTAGAGTCTTACTTGTACGACCTCAAAGGGTACTTGGTGGTCGACGGTGTATTAACACCGTATCAAGTCAAGACGTTGAACACAATTCTTGATGAACGTCTCGATGATCTCCCGGACGATGTACAGCTACGTAGAGAGCAGCAGCCGCGGGCCCTATACGACAACTACCGATTTGGAATGGCAGGAGGCTCCTACTCTTCCGGACCCGGTTTTCTTGCGTTTGGCAAAGAATTCTGCGACTTGATTGACCATTCCAAGACTCTGCAAATCATGCGAATGCAATTGGGTGACTGTTTTCGACTAGACCGAATATTTGGAATGCGAATGAAGAAAGGAATGCCAAGCGGAGTATTGCATTCCGACTACGGCGCTTCTGAACCCTTTACTCGCGCCGTACCAGGCAAACCCTTCGTGCAACCGGGTTTTCAGGCGCTACACGGATTCGGGGTAGCCGTATTCAACCTGACCGACTGTGGACCGGAAACAGGCGGGCTTTGCTGCATTCCAGGAAGTCACAACAGCCATATCAAACTTCCCGCAAGCATTCGCGATGGAACCTACAAGGACGTTGTTGAGGTGCCACAAGCTCCAGCCGGAAGTGTGACATTCTTCTCCGAAGCGACGACCCACGGAACGATGGAATGGAAAGCCGATCACGAACGACGATCATTGCTCTATAAGTACTGTGCCTCACAACTCACATGGTCTAGATCACGAGTTACGGCTCCAGAAGGAGTAGAACTTACCGAACGGCAACAGCGACTGCTTGAGGAGCCCGCAGGAGCACACTGGTTCTTTGATTCGCTCTTTAAGGACTAGAAACGGGAAATGGTCCCTCAATAGGCAATTTGCTGACGCACTATTGAAAGTCCGAAAGTCGCTCATCGCCCTAGGTTGGTCAGACGAGATCTAGCTAACCAGCATCACCAAGGTCCTAATTCTCTTCACACATCGGCGTAAAGAGCGTTAGCGTGCAGTTTTTCGATCCTCAATTGCTCAGTGCCGTACCTGGGTTACGTCTCCTCGTTGAGTTGCATTTGAGATGAATAGTGCTGGTAGACGCGTCGACCCCCTAGCCACCAAGCGCCAACGAGTGATAAAGCTAGGCTAACCGCCACTATGGGCAAGCCAAGGAGTGGATTAACCCCAAAAACCATTACCAATGGAATTCCAATGAGCTCACACACTACGAGACACAAGAGCGCAAGTGTTACCCACCCAGCAAGACCTCCAATAAAGACCGACAGTGATGTAAACAAGGCTTGTTTGAGGACCGCTTTAGCAATCTCTGACGCGACGCCGTTTCGAAGTGCAACAAAGTGATGCCGTCTCAACTGAAGAAGGCCAAAGACCAGTAGTGCAGCTCCCGCGATAGCGTTAATGTACTTCAATGCACTTAAGAGCAAGCTTCCATCGCCCGGAGCGAGCATCGAAGCAATTGCGGCAACCAAAATCATCGTGGCTGCGATCATTGTGATTGAGCAAGTCCACGAAATCCGTCGCCACTTCCCAAGGTCAGACGTGGAACTCATGAACTCTCTAAGGTTTGCGAAACTGCTGGTCATCCGATTGTTCCTTTGATCTATGAAAATCGGCTCTGGCAGTCTAGCAAAGTCGGAACAAATAGTGCCGTTGGACGGGAGATACAGTCTGTGGAAAGAAAACACTAAGCACTGCGAGTGTCGCAGGACCAATCGAAGAGTGTTGGCCGACAGCGGGCGTAGTGGTGTGCTCCAATTCAATACCCAACTGAGACTCACGATGAAGTCGTTTGTCGCCGGAACAACGGATTGGGTGGCAAATTCCAGTCTCTTTGCACTCAGCGTGAGCCATGTTGTTGCCACCGGTAACCGAATTCCTGTATATTGGCGACTTACCTCTAGAACGATATTCACGTGCATGAGTTTTGCCACGCGAGATTCACAAGGGCAGACGACAGCGCTGAGGAGGAACTTCGAAACATTCGAGCTCACTCCTCTGACTCCACATATTGGTGCGGAAGTCTGCGGTGTAGACCTATCCGCGCCACTTTCCAACGAGCAGGCACATGATGTTTTCGATGCCTGGCTGAATTGGAAGGTTTTGGTATTTCGGGACCAATTGCTCTCCCGAGAGGAACACAAGGCGTTTGCACGTAGATTTGGCAAATTGCATGTCCATCCCATGCAGCACCTCTACGATGGAGATCCCGAAATCCTGATTGTGAAGACAACCAAGGATTCTGCCTACACATCAGGAGACGGATGGCATACGGATGTAACTTGCGAGGAAATTCCACCGTTGGGTTCGATGCTATACGTCACTGAGACCCCGTCCACGGGGGGCGATACTCTATTCGCGAATATGTACCTGGCATACGAGTTGCTATCCGATCCAGTCAAGAAATTCATTGGAGAATTGAATGCCGTCCACGATGGCAAGATTCCGTACGTTGGCAGCTACAAGACTAGGGAGCCGGAAGGCGGCTACCCAAGAAACGTCCACCCTGTTGTCGTCACGCATCCTGAGACGAGACAGAAGCTGCTTTACGTAAACCAGGGATTCACATCACACTTAGCCGGTTTGCGGCGCAACGAGAGCAAAGCTATCCTGTCGATGCTCTACAACCACATCAACTCCACTCCTCGACTTTGGTGTCGGGTGGAATGGGAACCTAACACATTGACCTTTTGGGACAACCGCTGTACTCAACACCACGCGGTTTGGGACTACCACCCTGAATCGAGATATGGTGAGCGAGTATCAATAGTGGGGGAGGAACGACCACACACATGATTACACGAAGAGAATTGACATTGGGAGTGCTGCTTACACCTGCTGCACTAGCTTTTGCCAGAGCGGCAATTGGCGAAGAAGTAGAAGCAGAAGTAGAAGAAGCATCGGGATTGCCTGAAGAACTGAAAACTTCGCCGCTTGTCTACCTGACGCCGATCAAATCGGACGGCGAAGAGAGCAAATGCAAAGCCGAGATATGGTTTGGTTTTCATAACGACGAAATTTACGTCGTCACACCCACTACGGCTTGGCGATCCGAGGCAATTCGGAAAAAGTTGACGAGCACCCGCATTTGGGTTGGCGACTTCGGCAATTGGCAACGGGCAAATGAAAAGTATCGTGAGGCCCCGGAGCTAATGGCGACGGGCAGCATAGTCGAGGATGAGGAGGTACATGCCGAAGTGCTTGAAGTCATGGGCAAGAAGTACACCCGCGAGTGGGGTCGGTGGGGCCCGCAATTCAAGAGCGCACTAGAAGACGGAACCAGAGTAATGATCAAGTACACGCCTAAGCAGTCCGAAAAAAATGTGGAAGCCTGAAGACAACTTAATTTCCGCAGACGCTCTTCACGCGCGATTGGGCGACACGAACCTAAGGATTGCTGACAGCCGATCCGATTTGATGGATCCTGAATTGGGATTTCGTCAATACCTGGACTCGCATATAGCTGGGGCGTTGTTCGTATCTCTTGAAAAGGATCTGTCCGATCCTCCGGGCGCACGAGGGCGACATCCCCTCCCAACCAGAGAACGGTTCGCCGAGTCGTTGGGTCGGTGGGGAATCTCGAACGATTCACATGTAGTGGTCTATGACGCAGGAAACGCAATGTTCTCCTGTCGCATGTGGTGGATGATGCGCTGGCTGGGACACGAAAAAGTGTCGGTACTGGATGGCGGGTTTGCCGCTTGGACCGATGCGGGCTATCCGATTTCCTCCGACATTCCGGCTCCTGTTCAAACTGAGTTTTCGATCAGGCAACCACTGACTCGAACCGCAACGGCCGACGAAGTGGCAAACCACTCGGGAGTGCTGCTGGACGCGCGGACGGAGGATCGTTTCCACGGCATGAACGAAATGATCGACCATACCGCGGGACACATACCAGGAGCGATCTGCAGCCCATTCCCCGAGAATTTGGGACCCGATGGAAAATTCACTCGCGATCCAGGCAAATTCGCGAGCGTTTCCAAGGACGCAGACGTCATTTGCTACTGCGGGTCTGGCGTAACTGCTACAAACAACATTCTCGCCCTAGTGGTGGCCGGTTACGACGAACCGACTTTGTACCCCGGATCGTGGAGCGAGTGGATTGAGGACGATTCACGGCCTGTAGCCACGTAGCAAAGTTAGCCGCTGTGCAAGAACCAATACGCACGGCTAGACTAGAAACTCAGTATGCGTGAAGCTGCCACCAAGTTTGTTGACGGCAGGCTTTACTCCTGTGACTACAACGACTTCTACGCATCGAAAGACGCGATCCAGGAATGCCATCGTGTTCACATAGGCCCGGCAAATCTCGCTGACCGCATGGCCAAAAAAGCGGCCACATTCACCGTGTTCGAATTCGGGTTGGGGGCGGGCCTTAATTTTCTCGCTGTCGCTGACACGTTCTTGCAGAACGCTCCGTCCAGAGCCAGATTGAGATTCTTCAGCACGGAGGCCAGCCCGCTACCCAAGCACATTTTGGAGCAGGTTATTGCAGGTAGTGCTTCGCAACTTAGTCTAGCCAAACAATGGGGCAATCAATATCCGCCAGCCGTCGCGGGGATTCATCGACGGTATTTCGCGGACCATCAAGTCGAATTAACGATGATGTACTCGACAACGGACACTGCACTTAATGACTTCGTGCAGCGTGACCATCTTGGCGTCGACGCCTGGATTCTCGATGGGTTTGCTCCCGACCGCAATCCTGACATGTGGAAAGCGGAGCTTCTTGGATCTCTCGCTCAAACTTCCAAGAAGGGCGCAACAGTTACCACTTATTCGTCTGCGGGACACGTAAGGCGTTCGTTATCGCAAACAGGCTTTCAAGCAACAAGGGTGTCGAGTCTGCCGCACAAAAGGCATACGACTTTGGCCACGCTTGCTACCAAGGGCATTTCGCCAACGAATTCGCTCAGTTCCGCAACAGTCGTTGGAGGTGGTTTCGCTGGTTGTGCGACAGCACACGCGCTCGCTCGAAGAGGTCTTCAAATTGAATTGCTCACTCCTTCCGGTCATGTAGCCGACCAGACGTCCGCGATCCCTACCGCGATCGTCCACTCGCGTCTCAGTGCCAGCAACGACCCCTCTTCGCGCTTTCGCTTACATTCCTACACATACTCTCAATCTTTGATCGAGACCTGTGTAGATGACTGCAAACGAGGTGCTATCCAGTTCCCAAACTCGCGCATGTCTGAGCAACGATTGAACGATGTCGCCCAAACATTGGGAACCAATTGGGCGCAGGCCTCTAACCAAAACGAGATTAGAGAACTATCGGAATTTCCCATCAACCTCAATGGTGTCTTTTTCCCCAAGTCATTAATTGCTAGTGGACCTGTGCTATGCAGCAGCCTCTCGTTGCACCCAAACATAGAGGTCGCAGCTAGAACTGTCGTTCAAACAGATCACTGTGAAAACCCAACTGTATTTGCAACCGGCACACATAGGCCATTTGAGCCTCACGCACCCGCGATGGAAATCGCAGAGCTTGAAGGTCAAGTAGACGAATTTCGACCGTCAACGGATCTATCTCTCCCTTCGCTTGCACTATTGCTAGACGGATATGTCGCGCCGTCGCGGCTTGGTCTGGTGGCTGGCTCAACATATGAATACAAGCCTTGGCCTAATGGATTGCCGACCGCTACGAATTTGCGACGCCTTGTGGACGTGTCCGGTGTCGGAAACTGGATTCACGTGAACAGCTTTCGCGCTCGTCGAGCAATTACTTCCGACCGCTTGCCCGTAGCCGGCCCGATAGGTTCTGACAATTGGGTCAACATTGGACACGGAAGCAGCGGAACAACATCCGCTCTCTATTGTGGAGAAATTGTCGCCTCTCTGATCTTGGGGGAATTGCCTCCAGCTCCGCGATCACTCATCGAAGTGATCGACCCCATGCGTTTCGAAAGACGTCAAGAGAAAAGACCCAATCCTTTCTCGAAACGGTCAATCGCTCGCGGGTAGCTAGTTCACACTTTGAACACGCGAGAGGTTGCACTGCATCCACACATTTTTTGAGACCGCACGCTGGTCCTCGTCGTTTCCATTGCAGCAAACCGATTACCATTGCGGAAGGACTCGTCGTTAGTTTAGGAACGCCCTCCATGAAGAACGTCCTAGGATGTGTATTTCTTGCCATTATCGGTTTAGTCTTGGTAGCTTGTTCGCAATCTCCAGCGATCAGCGAATCTGATGCTCAAACGCCCGGCAACGGTGCCACAGACACGGAAACGGCGGAAGACCTAGACACCCATCTCAACATCCTGTATTGGCAGGAGCCGTCAACACTGAATCCGTTTCTCTCCGGCGGAACAAAAGACATTGAGGCCGCCTCAATGATCTTGGAACCCCTTGCCAACTATGACGAAAACGCAAAAATGGTGCCCACTCTAGCCATGGAGATTCCCTCTCAAGAGAATGGAGGCATCAACGAAGACTACACGAGCATTACGTGGAAGCTGAAACCCGACGTAGTCTGGTCGGATGGCACCCCATTCACTGCAGACGACGTGGTCTTTACGTGGCAGTACTGCACCCACGAGGAGTTTGGATGTAGCGTGTCGAATTACTTCACAGACGTTGAAAGCGTCAGCGCTGTGGACCCTCATACGGTTCGAATCGTTTTCACTCGTACTACGCCCCATCCCTACGGCCCATTTGTTGGTTCCCTTGTACCAATCATTCAAAAGGAACAGTTCAAGGACTGCTTAGGGTTGCGTGCTCAAGAGTGCACTGAGCAGAACTTTGGACCTATAGGAACCGGTCCATTCAAAGTGAACGAGTTCAGAGCAAATGACGTTGTCCACTATGTCGCAAACGAGAGCTATAGAGAGGAAGGCAAGCCATTCTTCAGGACAGCCACCATCAAGGCGGGCGGAGATGCGACGTCCGCTGCTCGCGCAGTGTTGGAGACTGGTGAGTTCGACTATGCATGGAATTTGCAGGTCGAACCCGAGATTCTGGAGAACATGACCAAAGCCGGTAAAGGAAGAATCCTCTTCGGGTTCGGATCGCTAGTTGAGCGAATAATCGTAAACCTCACCAACGCGGATTCGTCCTTGGGACCCGACCGTCGGTCCCAGTACTTGGACGGAACAAACCCGCATCCCTTCTTGTCGGAACTTGCGGTCCGCAAAGCCCTGTCGTTGGCAATTGATAGAAGTATCTTGGTCGAGACCGGTTATGGTGATGGTGGACGTCCCACGTGCAACGTCGTTGTGCTACCAGAGGAATACTATTCAGACGCCAATGAGGAATGCAAGAATCAGGACATCGAAGGAGCGAAAAAACTATTGGATGACGCGGGTTGGGTGCCTGGAAGAGACGGCATTCGAGAAAAAGACGGCGTTCGTCTTTCAATTCTCTACCAAACATCCACCAATTCTGTACGCCAAGGGAATCAGGCTTTCATTAAACAGATGTGGGATCAGATTGGCGTAGAAACCGAGTTGCGCAACATTGATGGCTCGGTGTTTTTTGGCGGCGATGCAGCTAGCCCTGATACCTATTACAAGTTCTTTGCGGACGTGCAAATGTATACAAGCAACTTCGACGGCGAGGACCCTACTCAGTATTTGCGCGGGTGGCGTTGTAGCGAGATGCCCAACCCTGACAAGAGCTGGGTTGGTTCAAACATACCTCGTGCCTGTTCGGAAGAATACGACAACTTGGTTGAGAAGCTGTCGACGGTTGCAGACCGTGAGGAGAGAATCGAAATAGTCAAGACATTGAACGATATGGTAGTTCAGAACTACTGGGAAATACCGCTAGTGCATCGTGCGCGTGTATCAGCCGCGACCAACTCATTGAGGGGTGTGGAACTCAATGGATGGGACTCAGAGCTATGGAACGTCGAGAATTGGCATCGCTGAGTAACGGCAGGTAGAGTCAACCCAATGCCCGAATGCTGAAGTATCTGAGCCGGCGACTGCTATTCGCCATCCCCACGCTAATTGCAATCAGTTTTGTCCTCTTTGCGCTTCTTGATTTAGCACCTAGCGATCCTACGGGTAGTTTGCCAATAACTATCCCGCCCGAAGTACGTCAGGAAATCCGCGAATCGCTAGGACTTGACGAGCCATTTCTCATTCGCTACGTGAAGTGGATGAACCAATTTTTCATTAACGAGCCACTCAATCTGATCGACAAAATTCTGGACCCAAACGATACAAACCCAAGCTCACGATTGAGGGTGCTCTCGTGGCAACAGCGTAGCCCTGTGGTGGATCTAATAGTCGAGCGCATTCCACAAACGCTATGGGTTGTAGGTTTTTCATACCTAGTTGGGATTCTCATTGCTCTGCCGATCGGGGTGATTTCGGCATACAAGCAATACAGTTGGTTTGATCAAATCGGCACCTTCGTGTCCATGGTGGGCTTTTCCGTACCCACGTTTTTCACGGGAATACTCGCCATTACGATTTTCAGTGTGGCTCTCTCCTGGCTTCCTTCTGTCTATGACACAACTCACCAAGTGACGGATCTTTCTAGCTTGTGGGTGCAGATCAAACAAATGGCGATGCCGGTGCTCGTCTTGGCGTTCTACAACGCTGCGCAACTCAGCAGATTCATGCGTGCTTCGGTATTGGAAAACCTGAATCTCGACTACGTTCGAACCGCGCGCGCGAAGGGTTTGAAGGACCGCGCGATACTCGTCGGACACATACTTCGCAACAGCATGATTCCTGTAGTCACGATGATCGCCCTTGGCGTTCCCACGATATTCGGTGGAGCAATTGTCACCGAGCAGATTTTTCGCGTGAACGGACTAGGAGCTCTGCTCATAGATGGAATCCAAGCGGCTGACATTCCCCTAGTACAAACTCTTACCTTCGTATTCGCTGTGTTAATCGTGCTGTTCAATCTCGTTGCCGATGTGCTCTACGGGATTCTCGATCCGCGTATCCGGTACTCGTAGGAGGCGCGGTGGCTCTGAACGTACGCAACGAACAAGCCCTCCACAGCGCACGGATTCACCCGTCACCGTGGATGATTGTTTGGGTGGCCATACGCAGCCACAAGGGAGCGTTGGTGGGAGCTGGCGTATTTGCTTTCATCATTCTCGCCGTAACGATCGGTCCGATCCTCTATACAGTTGATCCGCAGGTTCCCGATGTCTCGATTCGCAATTTGAGCCCATCGTTGGCACACCCCTTCGGCACGGACAATTTGGGGCGGGACATGCTTGCCCAGGTGCTTTCAGGAGGCCGGATTGCAATCGCTGTGGGTTTCACAGCGATGGTTTTATCCTTGGTTGTCGGCACCGCGGTGGGGGTGCTGGCAGGCTATTTCAAGTGGTTGGACGGACCACTCATGCGGATAACGGACTTGTTCCTCGCACTGCCGCTGCTGCCATTGCTCTTGGTAATCATCATGCTGTTTCGAGACACCCTCAGAGCGGCATTCGGGCCTGAAATGGGAATTTTCTTTCTCATTGTCTTCGTAATTGGAATAACTAGCTGGATGCAGACCGCACGAATTGTTCGCGGCGAAACATTGGCGGTCAAGGAACGCGAATTTGTGCTCGCGGCAACTAGCGTTGGAACGTCGGGCATGCGCATTGTGTTTAGGCATATCCTTCCCAACATTCTGAGTCCGGTCATGGTTTCAGCAACCCTCGGTATTGCCAACGCGATCATCACCGAATCAACGCTGTCGTTCCTTGGGTTGGGGTTTCCGCCGGACTTTCCCACTTGGGGAAGGCTCCTGTTCGACGGTGCAAACTTCATTTCAATCACTCCGGTTCGCGTGCTGTGGCCCGGGCTTGCTATTTCATTGACCGTGCTGAGCATCAACTACATTGGGGATGCTCTCCGCGACGCGGTCGACCCACGAGTGCGAAACGAGTGATGATCACGGAATCTGAAATACGCGCGCTCAACAGTAGCTAAAATTGCTGATTGAATCAGGTGTAGTCGTGCACAATCCCGCACCAGCACTCACAGATACTTGCTCGACAATTCCACTCTTGAACTAGAAGCGTTAGCGTGAAAGTCTTCGTCAAAACCTACGGTTGCCAAATGAACGAGTACGACTCGTCGCGCATGACCGATCTGTTACGGTCAACCCATGATGCGGTTCCTGTGGACGCTGCTGAAGACGCCGACGTTATCCTGATCAACACGTGCTCGATACGCGAGAAGGCTCAAGAGAAAGTGTTTCACGAACTCGGCCGCTATCGCCAACTCAAGCTCCTGAATCCTGAGTTGCTGATTGGTGTGGGCGGATGTGTAGCCTCCCAAGAGGGAAGCGCAATAACAAGTCGGGCTCCGTACGTCGACATGGTTTTCGGACCCCAGACTCTCCACCGACTACCAGAAATGATCGACCAGTCGCGCAGTACACGCCATCCTGTGATCGACATCCAGTTTCCTGAAATTGAGAAATTCGATCGCCTCCCAACACCAAATGCAAGCGGCGTTTCTGCTTATGTTTCTGTGATGGAGGGATGCAGCAAGTACTGCACTTTTTGCGTAGTCCCCTACACGCGAGGACCTGAGGTGAGTCGCCCGGTAACCGACGTAATGCGTGAAGTCGTGTCATTGGTTGCACAAGGAGTGCGAGAGATCCACTTCCTTGGTCAAAACGTCAATGCCTATCGAGGAGAATTTCAAGGTGGCACTGCCGACTTGGCGGAGCTCATCTTTTATGCATCGAGAATTGATGGCGTTGAGCGCATTCGCTACACGACCTCCCATCCTGTAGAGTTTTCAGACTCGTTGATCGATGCCTATCGATCTATTCCCGAACTCGTAAGTCACGTTCATCTTCCTGTTCAATCGGGATCTGATCGCATCTTGGCCCTTATGAAACGTGGGCATACAGTATTGGAGTACAAGTCCAAGATTCGTCGATTGCGCGAGTGTCGTCCCGAAATTGCGCTTTCCTCCGACTTTATAGTTGGATTTCCAGGTGAAACAGCGTGCGACTTTGAACACACTATGGACCTGGTTGAAGAACTCGACTACGACATTTCATTCAGTTTCATCTATAGTGCCCGCCCGGGCACACCAGCCGCGTCGATGCCCGATCCGACACCAATCGAGGAGAAGAAGGAACGACTGAATAGGCTTCAATCTCGATTACGCCACCAGGCAGAAAACCATGCAAGCAATATGGTTGGCACAACGCAGCGTGTGCTCGTCGTAGGTCCTTCCAAGCGTACTCCTGGGGCCCTTCAAGGAAGAACGGAGAACAACCGCGTCGTGAATTTCGTTGCCTCGAATGTAGAAGAGCCGTTAATTGACGTAGCTATTACAGAGGCATTGCCAAACTCGCTTCGTGGAGAACTGATTCCTGAGACAGTTGCCGTGTAGGAATTGGCTGTGCTACTTATGTGCGCCAATCCGCACTTCAGTCTTAATCAATCTACGGTTCTGGCACGCTAGTTAACAAAGCGATCCAATTCCTCGACAATTGCCGCCAAGCTATCTCGAATGGGAAATTCCGCGATCTTCTGAATCCAAGTCTCTGTGTCCGGTACGATCAGATCGAGGGTAGCGAGAAGTGAGTTCTCGGTGAGTTTCTCTTGCGGTATTACCAAGCTCCATCCATTCACTTCGGCATATTCGGCATTTTCAATCTGGTCCCCTCGACTAGATGAAAGGGGCAAGGGAATCAGAATGTTTGGCTTGCGCAACGTCAACAGCTCGAGGAGAGCGTTCGCGCCGGACCGCGAAACAACTACATCTGCCAACGCAAGTACATCTCCCCACTCCTTGTCAATGAATTCAAACTGGTAGTAGTCTGTGAGATGCTTCAATCCGTCGTGGACCTGCTCCCTGCCGCACACGTGAACAACAATGTACTTGCTTGCAAGGGTCTCGGCGCAATTGTGAACAACCCGATTGATCTCCCCGGCTCCCAAGCTTCCGCCGACGACAACAATTACCGGTTTGCTTTCGTTCAGCTCTAGCCACCTCCTAGCGTTAGGCGCGTCGCCGTTTAGTAGCTCTGTTCGAATAGGAGTGCCACTAACAACCACCTTGTTGGCTCGAATACGAGTGGTTTCGAAGTTGACGCATTGCGACTTGACAAATGGTGTACATAGTCGGGTTGCCAATCCTGGGCTGAGATCGGACTCGTGCGCAACAACGGGAATCCGCAACACCCAACTTGCGACAACGACTGGAAACGCAACGAATCCGCCTTTAGAGAAAACGACTGATGGCTTTGCACGAGCCACGATCCAGAGAGCTTGAAGGACACCAATAGGAACTCGAAATGCATCCAAAATGTTTTGGAACGATAAATAACGTCGCAGCTTGCCCGTGGTTATTCCAAAATAGCGCACGCCCAGATCCGAAACCAGACCACTCTCGAGACCGCTTTTGGATCCAACGTACACGACGTCATCGCCACGTTCGAGCAAATGACGAATCACCGGTTTAGCGGGAATCACATGTCCCGCAGTGCCGCCACCAGTGAACAGGAACGTTGTCAAAGCTGCAACGCTCGCTTCACGAATGGAATAGTGAGACGACGTTGGTCGATTGCAGATGCATCGTCGAGTCTCTCCAAGGTGTCCAGCAATTCGTGCTGGGAGCGACCTATGCGAACTAGCAGAAAATCAGCGACTTCCTGTGCAAGCTCTATGCCGCGGTCTGCGGCCAATTCGCGCAACAATTCAATCCTCTGCTGCTCCGGAAGCGCTTGCAGATGAATCTCATCAAATGTTCGCATTCTCGACTCCAAGTCGCGCAATGCGAATTCCTGGCTAGCTGCTTGCTTTGATGCCGTAGCAACCACGCGCCCGTTTGTAGACCTAAGCCGTTCGTACAGCCCCAAAATCTGCTCTTCACGTTCCTTGTCCCCAAGCCATTGCTCGATATCGTCAAAGACAACTAGCGAAAACTGTTCCAACCCGCTTAAGTCGTAACTGGGTTCGCTAGTCAGTATTGAATTGGTGGATTCGTTGACAAGAGCGTTCACTACATGCGACTTGCCCACAGAGCGGGAACCGTGCAACCAAATGTTGTTGCTTGAACGCAATCGATCAAGCAGCGCATCGTTCAGACCAATTCGAAAGCTCTCAAAAGTCTGCCTTTGATGCGGTCGCAGCCGCAGTGTGACTTGATTCATGCGATATCACTTGTACTCGAACGAGCATTCCTTGACTGACGCCATTCCTTGAGTGCCCGACGACTCCAGACGAAAAGGTAGTCCAAACCAGAAATCACTGCGAATCCCAACGCAATGAAGAAACCAGCCGGATTGAGAAACTGGAGCGCGTACTGACTCACAAGCCATTCCTGCGTTCCAATGACAACCAAAAGCGGAATCGCAACTTGCACAGCGGTGTTGGCTTTACTAAGCAGGGACGGTTCTACGTCAAGGCGTTTTACCATCAGCCGATACACGCCGGCCCCAATCAATATTCCAACATCTCGCCCGATGACGACCAGCATTAGCCACAATGGATACAGTTGCTTGAACGCGAGGAGAATGACGACAAGTCCAAACGTGAGTTTGTCTGCAATGGGGTCTGTTACTTGACCAAATCGAGATTCCCAATGGAATCCCCGAGCAAGAGCGCCATCCAGCAAGTCCGACGCGCCTGCGATGAGCAACAGCACTAGAACGATAACCCAGCTATCGAAAACTATGAAGTAGCCGATGGGCAGGATGAGAATGATGCGACCGATGGTGATTGCGTTGGGCAATTGAGAGATCACTTCTCGCCGTTCCATGAGAAAACTAGCTCACCCTCACTAACTGACGCTTCATTTGGAGGCAACCAAGGCACTAGCTTGCCTTCAGGCTCGATCAAAGTAACAATCCGGTCAGGTGGAGACGGCGTCTGAACTTCTATTTCAAGCACACCATCACTGTACGAAACTACATTCATACTGTCGATGTATTCCTGCTCATCCATGTATCTCAGCAATCCCGCATACGCACTGATCGTTCCTATTTCATAGACCTTCATCCGCAAGACGTTTTGCACGTCTCTTGACAGAGCGTAACGATCGGCTAGAAGGTCTGCGATGTAGTCAACACTTCGTTGGATTGCGTTGGACTCGTCGCCTACCTCTAGCACTTTGGTAGTTGCGGAGCCGTCAATCCAAGTAGTGATGCGCAGTCGGGCTTCACCGAAAACGTTTTTCTTGACCGAACCTGCTACGACCATATCAATAGCGTAGCGTTTGGACGCTTGTTCAACGTCGAGCCAAAACTTTCCATCTACCGAGGATGTGTTGACGAGCGCACGATCTGCAAGGTCCATAAGGGGAAGTACCAGTTTTAGCCCTCGGTCTCTAGCGCACTGCAGGGCCAAGTCACCCAGTTGCGTGTCAGCTCTCGCAATTTCCGACTGGGCGCGACCCCGAAGTGACATCCACAAGAGGATTGTTGGTCTATGTGCCGGCCAAATCGGCAATCTAGCCTCTTTCGCCAAACTCTGTATCAGTTCCTTGTCGAATTGAGCTACCAAGATGTCTTTCTCATCCCCGTAGCTGTCGGCAATAGATGCAAACCGGTACTGTTCAACATAGGAGGCTGGATCCTGCAAGGCGATCCTTACCACTGAAGACTCCGCGACCTCGACTCTTCCCGTTACTCGTGCCAAACAAATTCGCATTGCTTTGTATAGTGCATCGTTCGCGCTAGCTTGCGTTCTGGAGGCCACACGAACTTCGACGTCGTATAGCCACTCAATAGATTCTGCGTTCAAAGGGAACAAGTTCCACAGTGCACAGACAACTACACAAACGGAAATGCCGGGTGCCATCAACTGCTGCAATCTAATCGCCATGCCTATTATCCGGTCTGGGGAAATAGCGATTAGTTAGAATTCCACCATCCCACAGCGATTCTTCCATATGGGCAACACCTATCGTGACGCTGGTGTCGACATCGACGCCGGAAATGAGTTGGTAGACCGAATCCGTCCAGCTATTGCCCGTACGATGCGCCCAGAGATACTCAACGACTTGGGCGGGTTCGCCGCGTTTTCGTCCATCCCGAAGAACTACCAAGATCCCGTTCTGGTTTGCGCAACGGATGGAGCAGGCACCAAGATCGAGCTCGCCATCGCTCACGATCGGCATGACACGATTGGGCAGGACTTAGTGGCGATGAGTGTCAACGATGTCCTAGTCTACGGTGCTGAGCCGCTGCTGTTTCTTGACTATTTTGCTACAGGAAAGCTTGATGTCGATATCGCAGAACGCGTAGTAAAAGGAATTGCAGATGGATGCGCTTTAGCTGGGTGTGCATTGCCAGGCGGCGAAACAGCTGAGATGCCGGGCATGTACGGTCCTGGCAAGTACGATCTTGCAGGATTTTGCATTGGCGTGGTCGAGCGCGAACGAGTAAGCGGGAAAAATCGTGCGGCAACGGGAGACGCGCTCATCGGACTTGCCAGCGACGGACCACACTCCAATGGATTTTCGCTCATTAGAAAACTCTTGCAGCAAGCGGGAAGCAAGGCTGCGCCATCGGATGTCGTTTGGAAGGAGCTCTTCGCACCAACGCGCATTTATGTCAAAGCAGTTCTGCCCGTCGCGGACTACGCAACAGGCATGGCTCACATTACTGGAGGCGGGCTGATTGAAAATCCAGTGCGTATGTTGAACGACGCTCTAGCAATACAGCTGGATTTGAACGCATGGCAACGCCACGAGTGCTTCCATTGGATCCAGAAAGTTGGCAGCTTGGAGGAGTTTGAAATGCTGCGAACGTTCAATTGCGGCATCGGGTTTGTCGTTGCCGTCCGCGCATCCGACGCAGAGTTTGTAAAGGCTAAATTGGTTGAAGCCGGCGAACGGCCATTCGAAATTGGGTGCGTTGTCGAAAACGGGACGGCGCCCGATCGGCACTGTGTCGTGATCGATCACGACGGCACCCAATTCGGATAGAAATCTAAATCTTGGGCAGTGTTACGCCTCGTTGCCCTTGATACTTGCCCTTTCTGTCTCTATAGGAAACCTCGCAAGGCTCATCAGCTTGAAAGAACAGCATCTGAGCCACGCCCTCATTGGCATAGATCTTCGCTGGAAGATTAGTCGTGTTCGAGAATTCCAATGTCACGTGTCCTTCCCACTCCGGTTCAAGTGGAGTCACATTCACGATGATGCCGCACCTGGCATAGGTCGACTTTCCGACACATATGGTCAGGACATCGCGTGGTATTCGAAAGTACTCGATCGTGCTCGCCAGCACAAAAGCGTTCGGAGGAATGATGCACACGTCACCGGAGGTCGGAACGAAACTTCTTTCGTCGAACGCCTTGGGATCGACGGTTGCCGAGAAGATATTCGTAAATACTTTGAATTCGGGGGCGCAACGAACGTCGTAGCCATAGCTTGACGTTCCCCACGACACGACGCTTTGGGAATTCACTCGACGAATCTGATCAGGTTCGTACGGTTCAATCATCCCATGATCCTGCGCCATACGGCGAATCCAATGATCTGCTTTGATAGTCAATTTCAGTCCATGGATATCGTTGGGGCCGGCGCAGCCTTTCGACTCTGTTCCCAATGCACTCCCGCCGTGCGGCGGGCGCAATCTACGAACATGCTGCCAATCTCACCGGAATGATCAATCGCAGTGGGTGGCGTGCCGGCGTCGGTTAGTTCGCGCAGTCTTACGTCCAACGGAAACGCACCCAATGTCCGCGTGCCGTATTCACCTGCGACGCGGGCTCCTCCGTCGGAGCCGAAAACTTGATGCTTTTTGCCACATTCGTCGCATACGAAGTAGCTCATGTTCTCGACGACACCAAGAATCGGCACATCCACCTTGGCGAACATCTCAATTCCTTTCCTCGCGTCGGCGAGCGCAATGTCCTGTGGCGTGGTCACAATCACAGCTCCCCCAAGAGTCACCTGTTGAGAGAGTGTAAGTTGAATGTCGCCTGTTCCAGGAGGCATGTCGACGATCAGGTAATCGACATCTCCCCACAGGGTCTGATTCAGCAATTGCTGAAGCGCACCTGAGGCCATGGGGCCACGCCAGACCATTGGCGTTCGTTCGGTCACCAACATGCTCATGGAGATGGCTTCAATTCCATGAGTTCGGATCGGTTCGAAAAACTTTTCGTCCCTTACTGACGGTCTTCGGCCCTCAGGAATGCCCAGCATTACACCTTGACTTGGACCATAGATGTCCGCATCCAGCAGACCTACCTTAGCGCCCGCTTTGGCCAAGCCCAAAGCAAGATTCACTGCTACAGTGGATTTGCCAACTCCTCCCTTTCCCGACGCCACCGCAATCACGTTGCGAACGCCTCGTAGCGCAGTGGTTTCCGGTGGTCGAAATCTCAATTGAAGCTCAACAGACGATACTTCGATCCAGTTGGCAACCGCCGAACCGTAGGATTCCTTCAGTCCATCCACCGGATAGCCGAGATCCACATCGACGTGCCACTGGCCATCCAATCGACCGGAATTCTTGATGGCATCTAGCTCACCCCACGACGTTCCCAATACTGGATCGCGAAACAGCTCTAACGCTTGCGCCATGGAAAGTCATGCGGGTGAAGGGGTTGGGTATTGTATTCTGTGCGTCCAAAGCGACCACGCCCGCACGTCACTCCAACCCACATAAGTATTTCAAAGCGACGAACTATGCGACGCATATTAGTTACAGCTGCGCTGCCCTACTCCAATGGTGCAATTCATCTTGGCCACCTACTAGAGCAAATTCAGACAGACATTTGGGTGCGATTTCAGAAGCTCACTGGCAACGAATGCTACTACGTCTGTGCCGACGATACACATGGAACGGCAACAATGCTCAGCGCAAAAGAGGCAGGGCTGACTCCAGAAGAGTGGATCGAACGTCTGCGAGCAGAGCATGTTCGAGATCTCGCGTCGTTCGGCGTTGACCACGACAACTACTACTCCACCCACTCCTCCGAGAACGAGAGTCTTGTCTTCGATATCTACGGGAAATTGCAGGAAAAAGGAGCAATATTTACGGACGAGGTTACACAGCTGTATGATCCAGAGGAGAACATTTTCCTAGCGGACCGCTACGTTCGCGGCAATTGCCCTCGCTGCTCTGCCGAGAATCAACCTGGTGACAACTGTGACGCTTGTGGCGCAACCTATGCGGCAACCGACTTGAAGAATGCCCGTTCGGTTCTGTCCGACGCCACACCTATACTCAAGACGTCGACTCATTATTTCTTCGATCTAGCCAAGTTCGAAACGTTTCTGCGGGACTGGACCAGTAGCGGCACCGTACCAGTCGACGTGGCCAACAAGCTTAACGAGTGGTTAGAAGCCGGTCTGAAACCATGGGACATCAGCCGCGATGCCCCGTATTTCGGCTTCAAGATTCCCAATACGGACGACAAGTATTTCTATGTTTGGCTCGATGCACCGATTGGCTACATGGCCAGCTTCAAGAATTGGTGCGACACGTCGAACGTGGATTTTGACGACTTCTGGGAGCGTGACAGAGACGCCGAACTGCATCACTTTATTGGCAAGGACATCGTCAATTTCCATGCCTTGTTCTGGCCTTCGGTACTCGAGTGTGCCGGTCTTCGCACTCCGACTCGAATACATGTTCACGGCCATGTGACGATTGATGGCGAGAAGATGTCCAAGTCCAAGGGCACCTTCATCAACGCATCCACTTACTGCGACTTTCTCGAACCGGAGACTTTGCGCTATTACTACGCCGCCCGGCTTACCCCAACTATCAACGACATAGACTTTACGTTTGCAGACTTTGTGGCAAGAGTAAATTCCGATTTGGTCGGAAAGTTGGTGAACATCCCTTCCCGTTGTGCCAATTTCCTAGCTAGGGGATTCGACTCGAGACTGTCTTCAACCCTGAGCGAAACAACACTCTATGATGAATTCGTTCAACGCAAATCCACGATAGAGAACCTATATGAGTCGGGGGATACCGCACAAGTTGTACGAGAAGTCATGGCTCTTGCCGACAGAGCCAATCAATACATTGCTGCAAACGCGCCGTGGGAACTGGCCAAACAAACGGGGAGAGAGCAAGAAGTGCAGATGGTTTGCACAGTTGCTATAAACCTATTTCGCGTACTTTGTGTCTATCTCAAACCGATCGTCCCTCAACTGGTCGCAAGAAGCGAAGAGTTTCTCAACTCGGGACCCCTACAGTGGGACGCCACAGAAAGGCCACTTTTGGACCATCAATTGGGGAAATTCAAGCGATTGATGACCCGAGTCGACCCTAAGCAGATTGAAAAGCTAATTGAAGCGTCCAAGGAAGCTCCAGTCCAACAAGCGACCAACACACGCGCTCAATTTATCGATTTGGAGGAATTTCAAAAGATCGACCTACGGGTGGCTAGGATCTTAGAGGCATCGTACGTAGATGGAGCTGACAAACTTCTACGTCTTCATCTCGCTCTGGGTGAGGAAACCCGAACGGTATTCGCCGGGATTCGTTCAGCATACGAGCCTGAATCCCTTGTTGATCGGTACGTCGTCGTTGTGGCTAATTTGGCACCTCGCAAAATGCGATTCGGTACATCTGAGGGAATGGTGCTAGCTGCAGGTCCAGGCGGCGAGGACATTTTTCTGCTATCACCGGACGAAGGCGCGAAATCTGGCATGGAGGTTCGCTAGAACCCACGCAACGTGACGGACCTTTTCGTTCTTTTCGTCGGCGCGGCTCTTGTAAGCAATTTCGTTCTAGTTCAGCTGCTGGGTTTGTGTCCCTTCATGGGAACATCCAACCGGATGGAGACGGCTGTCCCAATGGGGATAGCCACGATATGTGTCATCACTATTTCGACCGTAGTCTCGAATGCCCTTAACCAGTTCGTCTTAGTTCCTCTAGATTTGGAATTTCTGCGAATCATTACATTCATCGTGGTCATCGCTGCGGTCGTTCAGTTGATTGAACGTTATGTTCGGTTCGCAAGTCCATTGCTGCACCAATTGCTCGGACTATATCTGCCTCTCATCACTAGCAATTGCGCAGTCTTAGGTGTGGCGTTGTCCGTCGCCGATCTTCCACTAGCAAGTGCGCTCGCTGTGGGCGTAGGAGCCGGAGTCGGATTTTGCTTGGTTCTCGTTTTGTTCGCAGGATTACGTGTGAACCTCGATCACTCTAGTGTTCCGCAAGCATTTCAGGGAGCACCCATTGCACTGATCACCGTGGGTTTGATTGCATTGGCGTTCGCTGGGTTCAAGGGTTTCTTTTGATTCAAGCGCTGACAATGCCGGTTCTGGTCTTGGGAACCACTGGTTTTCTAGTCGCCGCTGTTGTAGTTGCCCTGGAGGCCATCGTTCGTTCACGAACTCCTAGCGACGATCTCACTAGCGCGGTGGACGATCTCCTGCCACAAACTCAATGTGCTCAGTGTGGATACCCCGGTTGCAGACCCTACGCCGAAGCCGTAGTCAAAGGCGAGAGTACTGCCTTGTGCGTACCGGGAGGTGAAGAAACACACCAAGCATTGACGCGGCTACTAGATCGTCCCATAGACAATGCGACACTAGCTGAGCCTCCAGAGCTGACCGCGCGAATTCAGGAGGAAAAGTGCGTAGGATGCGGACTGTGTCTGGAGGTTTGCCCTGTCGATGCGATCATCGGGGCACCTCAGTTTCTACACACCATACTGGAATCGCATTGCACAGGCTGCGAACTGTGCGTGCCTCCGTGCCCTGTTGCATGCATTGAATTGGTAGAACCGTCGTGACGGACGACAATCCACACCTAACCCCCATGCAGTGGCGCAACGCTTCGGCCGAAAGCGTTATTGACCGCATCGAGAAAGCCAAGATAGTTGGTATGGGCGGTGCGGGCTACCCAACACATCTCAAACTGAGGGCTGCATCGAATGCCCCGACTCGCAGCGTTATCGCAAATGGTGTAGAAACCGATCCCGATGTGACAGCGGACCGAACTCTACTGGCCGACTACGGAGTAGATGTTTTGGAGGGCATTCAGATCGTAGCCCAAGTCCTCGATACCACTTCCTGCTACTTGGCTGTCGATGATCCGAAACTGGCCAGCGATTTGAGAAATTGCGGCGGACACAACATCCCAATCTCAGTGGTAAGACCGTCCTATCAAATTGGCGAAGAACGGGTTCTCATCGAAGAATTGACCTCGACGGTCATTCCGGCGAACGACTACCCAGCGAACCACGGAATCGTCGTATTGAACGTTGCAACGCTGTATGCGATTTGCAGGTGTATAAGGGATGGGGTAATGCCTACCCAAAGGATGGTGACTGTGCTTGGCCGCGACGAGTGGCACCAAATTGGCACTCCGGTCGACGCGATCGTTCCCGATATTCAAGGCATTCGAGTGGGCAGCAGCGCTACGGGACATGTTGCTTGTGCGTCAGATGTCTTGAAGGCGACGCACAATGCCATTTCTCAAGATCACTCCGCTGGCTCTTTGGCTTGCATCCGTTGCGGGAAATGCAGCATCGCATGCCCCAAAGACCTGCCCGTAGAACGCATGTACGACGAGTCATTGCGCAAAGCTTTTAGCTCCGCTTCGCTTCACCATCTGAAAGCATGCAACGATTGTGGTGCTTGCGTAGTGGCATGTCCGAGCAGAATTCATCTTCTGGACCATATTCGCCAATCCCGAACCAAGTGCGAACAAATGGTCATGCGCGACGAGAACGCAGCCAGAGCACGCAGCAGACACCAATCAAGAGCAAAGCGGCTGCAGGAGCGAGCACGGCACGACCAAGGCGAACGACGCACGCGTATGCAGCAAGACCATCAGTGGCTATAGGCAAAAAGTCTTCTCTAACCACTGAAGGAATCATGGTGCGAGTGGTGATTGCGCTTGTACCTGGGTTGGCGGTTGCGGCGTGGGCACTTGGTGTGCGCGCACTGTTGGTTGTGGCCGTCAGCACGGTCACCGCAGTTGCCACCGAAGTCATTTGCACCCGAACGTTCAAGCACCTAAGCGACTTCAGTGCCGTGGTGTCAGGTGCACTCATCGGTCTCTGTATGCCGCCAACCGTACCTCTCTGGATTGCGGGCGTCGGTTCAGTGATCGGCGTCGGATTGGGCAAGCATGCCTTCGGTGGACTTGGAAAAAACCTCTTCAATCCCGCGATGGTGGGGTACGCGGCCGTTCTCGTGAGCTTTCCCGATCAACTCACTCACTACGATGCCGTTACCGGAGCAACCGCATTGGAAGTTGTGTCTCATCGCGGTGGAACAACTCTTGCTGAGTTGGCGGATCACTCGTCGTTGGGTTACATTGGTGCGAAAAGCTATGAATGGATTAATGGTGCTTTTCTAGTCGGAGGCTGCTACCTAGTGGCCATTCGTGTCGTCTCATGGCACATGCCTCTCGCAGTTCTCCTAGGAGTCATAGCGCCCACCGTTGTGTTCTTCGATGCCGGAAGTGCGTCAAGCTGGGGCTCGCCCCTCTTTCATTGTTTCGCAGGAGGAACAATGCTGACTGCTTTCTTTATCGCAACCGATCCCGTCACTTCGCCATCCAATCCCCGTCAGCAATGGATCTACGGCTTCTTCATCGGAGCTGCAACAATGCTCATCCGCAAGTATGGGTCCTGGCCAGATGGTTTTGCGTTTGCAGTTCTACTGGCGAACGTTGCATTGCCTCTCATTGAGGGGAAGTCCCGGATAACCGCGCTGCGCAACCGATGAAATCCATTTTGACATTAACCTTGCTAATGATCGCCGCTGGTACCGTCATTGGAGCTGCAAACTGGTATACGAAAGAGCCCATCGAGCGGAACCGCAAGCTTGAAGAGCTGCATCGATTGGAAGGTCTCGTCGATGAGACGGATCCGTTGAAGCTGTGCGAACGTGGAATCCATCTCTTAGAAGTCGAGACACAAGGATACGGGGGTTCAATGCTTGTAGCCATTGCCGTGCATAGAGGTGAACTGCTTGGCGCTCGTGCAATTCGGCACTCGGAGACTCCCGGATTCTCGGACGTTCTGGAACCGGAAAACTGGATGGGACGATTTGGAACGGAGCCTCTTGATGACATCGACGCGGTCACGAGAGCCACCATTACTTCAAATGCTGTGCTTCGCGCAATAAAGGCGGCAATGAATTCGCCAGACTGGGAGTTGGGAGATTGCTAAAGGACGCGTTAATCGACGGCATTTGGCGCAAAAATCCTGCAACAGTTCAGCTGCTGGGCTTGTGCCCGCTGCTTGCCGTAAGTTACAACGTTCGCAACGCATTAGGTCTAGCGGCTGCCAGTTCGTTTGTGCTGATCGGTTCGTCGCTAACGATTTCGTCAATTCGCAAAGTCATACCAGACAACATCCGACTACCCTGTTTCGTACTCGTGATTGCGACTTTAACTACTCTTGCCACTATGTTCATGGAGGCCTTGGCGTTCTCGATCTACACGCAGGTGGCGCTGTTCGTGCAAATCATCGTGACCAACTGCATGATTTTGGGCCATATAGAGTCGGTTGCTTTCAAGCAGCCCGTGGGCACATCACTTGCCAATGCCGTTGGCACCGCAGTCGGTTTTTCCGCTGCACTGGTAGCACTAGGAACGATCCGGCAGACGCTTAGTCCTGTAGTGCCTTTGATTCAGCAACCTGTTGGAGCTTTTCTCATTACCGGATTGTGTTTGGCGAGCTTGAATGCCGTCATTCATTTCATAGACTACAGATTGTTGCGCCGAGTCAGCGACTAACTCAATACTTTACGGAAAAGACAAATGAGCAACGATCGAGCGGACCTTCTTGAAGATTTGTGTCGGGGCTACCGGCTTTTTGCGGCGCTTGGGTGGGGATCTACTGGAGATGGTCATATCAGTGCTCGAGATCCACATGAGAGGGATTGCTTTTGGATGCTCAGGTATGGAGTGCCGTTTCGACTGGCCTCAATGGACGACCTCGTGATGCTCGGGCCAGATGGTTCCACCGTGCAGGGTGAAGGAGAAGTCAACCAACCCGCTTTTAAGATCCATCGTCCGATTCTCACAGCGCGCAGCGACATCGCGTCTGCCGCACATACACACACTGACTGGGGCACCCCATTCTCTGCAGAGGGACGGCCATTGCAACCTATCACTCAAGAGGCATGCTTCTTTTTTGACGACAGCGTTGTTTTCGACGACGACGAGGTGCAGATACAAGACCTCGCTGCAGGAGAGCGCCTTGCGCAGTGCTTGGGACGCAACCACGCACTAATACTCAAGAACCATGGCCTACTGACAGTAGGGTCCAGCGTGTCCCGTGCAATTTGCAGATTCGTGCTACTGGAGAAGGTCTGCGAGGCCCATTTGAAGGCACGCGAGGCGGTGCCAATTAACGCGTCCGCTGCACGCTACGCAAAATCGGATTTGACGCGACCCGGAGCGTTGGAGAACATGTTCCGTTATCTAACCAAGCACCATAGCGTTCACTGAGCGTCCTACTCGCAGAAAATCTGGACTTTGTCTTCACCGTCTTCTATGTCGACGCGAAGGTCTCCGATTGCTTCGTAGAATTCGTCTTCGCTAATATCGCCCAAACCCGATAGGTCAACCCCCTGGGCGGCAATGGCATCTCGAGCCGGCTCTGGCACCATTTCCGAGAACTTGGCTCCTAGCCTTACAAGCTTCAGCGGCACGCGTATGTCCACTTTATCCGAGTCTCCATCTACCACGAGTACACGGAGATACGTTGGACGACGAGTAGTGCTTACGGCTGTGGTCCTCTCGATTTGACCTGGATCTCTTTGAGACCCAAGCGCGGGGTCGTTGTATTGCTTTGGCTGCAATCGTTCGAGAAGACGGGTGGCTTCGTCGACGCTGATCTTGCCTTCCGTCAGCATGGTGAGGACTTGCTCAATTTCCTTTGACATAGCTTAGCTCCATTGTTGAGAGGTCTACATGAAAATTAAAGTTACTATTAAGTATATTATCAAAATACGAGTATTTATTAATTTATATTAACTTGGAACTGGAAAATAATAGACTTCAAGCCATCGGGCTCTTGTAGAGTAAATCAGTCTCGCGAACAAACCCAATCCTATAATCCGAAACCAATCGTCCTCTACAACTCGTGGGTTAGCTATGAACCGCAGTGTTCGCGAGCAAATATTTGCAAGGTTTCTTGAAGAGAATCCAGACCCTCGAACAGAATTAGCCTATGCCTCCCCCTTCCAATTGCTAATTGCTGTAATTCTTTCTGCACAGGCGACCGACGTGAGCGTCAATAAGGCAACAAGAGCCCTCTTTGAAATTGCACCCACGCCCGAAACGATGCTCGAATTGGGAAACGAAGAGCTCAAGAATCACATTCGCACTATCGGCCTATTCAATACCAAAGCTGAAAACGTCCTAAAGACTTGCCGAATCTTGGTCGAACAACACGCCGGCGAGGTACCCAAGAGTCGAGAGAAACTAGAGGAATTGCCCGGTGTCGGTCGCAAGACAGCCAATGTCATATTGAATACTGCGTTCGGCTTGCCCACTATCGCGGTAGACACTCACATATTTCGAGTATGCAACAGAACCAAGATCGCACCGGGCAAGACGCCAAGGGAAGTTGAGGACCGCCTCGTCCGGCTAGTGCCTAAGGAGTATCAGCTGGGTGCCCACCATTGGCTAATACTCCATGGACGCTATGTGTGTACTGCGCGCAACCCCAAGTGCGCAAGTTGCCAGATAGTAGACCTGTGCGAATTCAAGCAGAAGAATCTCGACGAGTGAGCTGTCCCGTTGAGATGCCCGATCAGTTGGTTTGCCTCTGTCCGAGATTGCGTCCCAGGCGAGCACTCAGGCGCAATCTCAGCGCATTCAAGCGAATGAATCCCGTTGCATCTGCTTGATCGTACGAACCTTCATCGTCGTCGAAGGTGACTGTTGTCGTGTCGTAGAGGCTACCTGACGACTCGCGACCAACTATATCGACGTTACCCTTGCACACACGAATGCGAACCGTGCCGCACACAGGAACCTGCGTTTGATCAATTAGAGCTTGTAGAGCTACCCGCTCTGGCGACCACCAGAATCCGTTGTAGATCATCTGAGCATAGCGAGGCATTAGTTCATCTCGCAAATGCACTACTTCGCGGTCGAGGGTTATTGACTCCATGGCGCGATGCGCCTTGAGAAGAATCGTGCCTCCTGGGGTTTCGTAGCAGCCTCTTGACTTCATGCCGACGAAACGGTTCTCAACGATGTCACTTCGTCCAACTCCGTGTCTTCCGCCAATTTCGTTCAGTTTGGTAAGTATTGAGGTCGCCGACATGCCGGCATCTTCGTTGATACCGACTGGGTCACCGTGTTCGAATTGAATTGTGAATACCTCGTCTTCGTCTGGTGCATCTGTGATCGAATTCGTCCGGCGCCACATGCTTTCCGATGGAGGTTGATTCGGATCTTCGAGCTCTCCTCCTTCATAGGAAACATGAAGAAGGTTCGCGTCCATCGAATAAGGAGATTCCTCTCCACGCTTGAATTCAACTGGAATCTGTCGCTGTTCACAATAGCTCATCATCGCCGAGCGCGAGTTCAAGTCCCATTCTCGATGCGGCGCGACAATTTCAATCCCCGGCGACAACGCGTAGGCGCTCAGCTCAAACCGCACCTGATCGTTGCCCTTACCGGTTGCGCCATGTGCAATCGCGCCCGCATTGGTTGCGTGCGCTATTTCGACAAGGCGTTTGGCAATCAACGGACGAGCAATGCTCGTTCCCAGCAGGTACTCGCCTTCGTACACCGTGTTCGCGCGAAACATGGGAAAGACGAAGTCACGAACAAACTCCTCGCGCAGGTCCTCCACAAAGATTTGCTTGACGCCAAGTGCCTCGGCTTTGGCACGAGCAGGTTCCACTTCCTCGCCCTGCCCAATGTCTGCCGTAAAAGTTACAACCTCTCGATCGTAGACGTCCTGCAGCCATCGGCAAATCACAGATGTGTCAAGTCCGCCTGAGTAGGCGAGTACGATCTTTTCGCTCAACGTTCGATTCCTCCCGTATTCAGCAAGTCTAGCAGTCTCCGATTGATATGTCGGTTACACTGCTAGCGCGTTACAACGAATTGAAGCAAATGGAGTTCAGCAGCCGATTTCGCGGCTTTCTGCCAGTGGTCTTGGATTTGGAAACGGCCGGTCTGAATCCCAATCGTCATTCGTTGCTTGAGATGGCGGTCGTAACGTTGGATTGGCAAAACGACACACTATCCTGCAAAGAGAGCCATACGTGGTCGATTATTCCGCACAGAGCAACCGAGATTGACTCGAAGTCTCTCGCCTTTACAAACATTGACCCCTACGACCCCGAACGAGAAGCCGCGGATGAGGAAAGCTGTATTCGCGAGTGCTTTCGACTCGTGCGCAAAGCTGTGAAGGAAAGTGGTTGCCAACGCGCAGTATTAACTGGCCACAACGCTCATTTTGACCGGCAATTCCTAAAAACAGCACAATCGCGCAATGCCATTGGGCGCGATCCCTTTCATCCCTTTACGGTGTTTGACACAGCCTCGCTAGCAGTGTTGACCTATGGCCATTCTGTGCTACGCATTGCCTGCGAACGTGCAGGAATCGAGTTCGATCCCGACCAGGCGCACAACGCTCACTATGACGCTCGAGTGACAGCAAGGCTGTTTTGTGAAATAGTCAATAGTTCGAACTACAAGAATCAGTGGGAACCAGTAGATTCGCCTAAGAATCTGTAGATTCGCCCGGATTCAGCGGCGCCGCTTCAGCTGCACTTTCGTCGGAATCGACCTTGGATTCTGAGTCCTTGACCATCTCAATGTTGTGAGTTTCGTCTTGAGAGTTTACGACGGTGATCGCAAACTCGGTTTCACTCTTCCGATGATAAGTGAGAGTTTTTAGAGGACCTTCGTCGCTTGCTTCGAAGCTGGCTTGCTTCTCCTTCAACTCGGTCAGCTCCATGGTTTGACGACCTGTTGCTCGAGGCTCCATGCCAGGATCCCACTGCTGCAACCTCAAGCGAAAGCTGTCTTCGTGTTCGTCAATGACAATCATCTCGACCATCAGCATTTGGTCCCCATTGCGAAGCCGGGATACAGCCTGAATGGAACCGGCCTTTGGTTGATTCCACGTTTCCTCCAACTCCATGTCGCCGATTTCGCCGACCCATGTTCCTGTCAGCCACGACAGGTCTTCAATCTCTTTTGCAAACGCTTGACTCATCATCACTAGAGCTAGCGATCCTGCCAAGCAAAGTCGAACAAGCGATTGCGTTCTTGTATCAATCATTTCTACTGTTCCTATCCGTTTTGAGAAGACTCTCAATCTCATGCCACCCCACTTTTACGCAAGTAATTGCCGAGACGACACACGCAATCTAGTGGGGAAGCCGTGACTAATTTGGCACCCTTGTTCTAGGTGTCAATGGGTCAAAAACAAAGAACGCCAATGCACTGGTTGCAGCGCACTTGACCCGTTAGTTTCCTTATTCCGCGCCTTCAGTCTTTTCTGCTGCAGCGTCCAATAGAGGCTTAAGCTCGCCACTCTCGTGCATGTCGGCAACTATGTCGCACCCGCCGACCAACTCGCCTTCTACGTAAAGCTGCGGAAAAGTGGGCCAATTTGCAACAAGTGGCAATGTTTGGCGAATGTCGGGATTGCTGAGAACGTCGACATAAGCGAACCGTTGACCGCAATCCATCAAGCACTGTACGGTACGTGCCGAAAACCCACATTGCGGAGCGGTTGGAGAGCCCTTCATATACAAAAGAATAGGATTGTTGGAGATTTGCTCTCGTATTGCGGATTGAATGTCGTCTGCCATTTCCTCAGAGAACCCAATTCGAGGGGAACCACTATTTTAGCCTGTTCGGCTAGAAACAATTGAAAGCCATGCGAATGCAGAATTCCCTCCCCTGCTACGCCAAACTTCATTCGTATCATGGCGGAGGACCACAATGGCGACAGCTATGAATTACGGAACGGAAACATCATCAACGCTATTGGCTGCCATGGCGGAAGGAATCGGCGAGACGGTTTTTCTAGCGGCGAATTGGGTGGAAACAGCACAAGAAGTGCTAGCGGAGGAGGCTGACAGGCGTTCCGAGCAATTGGGCAACTCCGGGTCCTTTACCCTGTGTGAAGTAGCAGTCAACCCTCCTGCCTATCTCAAATGTGGTGGAAGACTTGCCTGGAATGTAAGGTTTGACGGCCCAAATGTGTCCGTTGCAACAGGAGAAATACCAGCTAGCGAATGCGACCTCAAAATCACGGGGGACCACTCGATTATGAGCAATGTTGCTCGAATCCAATACCAAAACCGAGACCCTCGCGTTGTGGCTGCGGCTCAAGCAAGATTGCATCGCGTGGGAAGATGGGAAATCGAAGGCACGATGCCACAAGACCCCAGTTTGATGCAAGTATTGCGAACTCTTCACGATGCGATGGCTCCCAAGACCATGCCCCGTTTCGTCTGGATGTCGCCGGAGTGGGTCACCTGCACTCGAGCGATCGTAACCAATAGAGCAATCTCGGAGAAGTATCGAAACGACCTAATTGATGTCGAGTACACGTTCTCGGAGGAATTTGTCAATCCTCCAAAGTACGCATTTCCAGACAGGGCAACCGCAGGATTCTGGGTGCGTTGTGAACGTGGAAGTGTTACCGTCGGTTACGGTGCTTTACCGGACCACCTGCAACCGGCGGATTTTCAGAATCGTGGCGAGTACACACCCGTTGTACCTGTGGGACGCACCGTGGAATCCGCCATGTCCGAAAGCGACCGAAAAGAACAGCAGAATTACTTGCGTCAAGCCTTTCGGTACGATGCCGACAAGGGCGAAACGCCGGTATTTGAGCAAACGCACAAGTCTGGCAAACCCAACATGCCACCCGCTCTGGGACGAGTAATGATGGTCCTTCATGACGAACTCTCCAAGCGTTCTTCGGGCGAATTGCCGTGCGATTACGAAGACGTTCCTGAGAAATGGCGCGGTCAGCCCAATTTCGACCGAGAAAACCAGTATGACCCGACTTGGCTCAATTACGACAAGTACGACATCTACGGAAATCCCAAAACAAGCTAATGAGACGCGCCAACAGCCGCGAGCCGCACATTCCTTTCTTGGTGCCTAGACATACCCGCCAATCTTGCCTACTTGACACTGAAGCAACGTGCAATTTGGTGAGCGAAACGCAACGACCGCTGTAGATGTTTGACTTCGACACGCCAATCGACCGCAAGAATTGGGACAGCGTCAAATGGACCAAATACAACGGCAGGGACGTGTTGCCGTTCTGGGTTGCGGATATGGATTTCGCAACTCCAGGGTTCATTAGAAATGCGCTGGCCGAGCGACTGAGGCACCCCATACTTGGCTACACGTCCGCACCGCAAGAACTGACAGAGGCGTTCACCGCTTGGGCTGCCAGGAAATTTGGATGGCTCATCGATCCAGACTGGGTCGTACCCATCACAGCAGTTGTTCCAGGACTGAACCTAGCTGTTCGTTCTATCGGTGTAAACGGTGATGGCTGCTTGATTCCCTACCCGATTTATCCACCCATCTTGGAGGTGCCGGAGCAGAACCGCCGGCAGGCATTGCACTCACTGCTCCAGAAAAGCGGAAAGCAGTGGATCATGAATCTCGACGATATAGCTACTAAAGCCAGAGAGTCTTCAACGCTGATCTTGTGCAATCCACAAAATCCTACCGGTCGAGTCTACAGCCGCACTGAACTGCTCGAACTTGCTACCCTTTGCCTTGAATTCGAAACAACACTAATCTCTGACGAAATCCATTGGGGGCTTATTCTCGATCAAGACTCATCGCACATTCCCGTAGCAACCCTGTCTCAAGAAATCGCGAACAACACAATTACCTTGATTTCACACACCAAGTCGTACAACGTAGCCGGATTGCTCACGGCAATGGCAGTCGTGCCAAACAACTCCATTCGCAGGCGAATCGAGGTTCTAATTGAACGAACGATGCCAAGTGGTTCGCCGCTGGCTTACGCCGCGGCAATAGCCGCTTACAACGACATTAGTGATTGGTTGCCCGAGCTTAACGCCTATCTTCAAACCAACAGGGACTTAGTAAAGAAAACCATGGATGAGATGCCGCTAACAAGCATGGAGCAGGTGGAAGGAACCCATTTGGCATGGATTGATGTACGGTCTTTGCCCGTGCAAGACACCGCATCGTATTTCGAAGCGTTTGGATTGGGATTGTCGGACGGTGCGCAATTCGGAGTTCCAGGATTCGTTCGCCTAAATTTTGCGGTGCCTCGAAAGCTGCTTGAACAAGGCTTGCAACGGTTTCGACGCGCGATTGACTGCGCTAGCGAGCCAACGCGCCAATCCAAGTGATATCCCGCTAGCGGCAGCAAAACTCTGCGTTGTTTGAACGGGCATGACCAAGCGTCCCTGCTACTCGACTCAGCGCCAAACTGCCGGATCTTGCTTGTGGCGAGATTGGGCTGTCTGAAATCTGAATTGGTGGGTGTTCCCGTACTGCTCAAAGTGGTTTTCCCTCAAGATCTGACCGGCCAAATGCTTGAATGTTGTTCAAGTAGTTCGCCACAATGATTCGCGCAATCCATTGATCAAATTTGGCTTCGGGGAGGCGTAATGATCACTATTTAGCGTTTAGACGCTAACAAATGAGATCCTTCCTCGAATGTATACTCTCTTCCCTCATCAACCCGTAGAGATCGATAAATGATGCGCCGAAACTCCCTTAAGTTGTTGATAGCAAAAAACTATCTTGTCTTGACTATAGCAACAACTTGCGTGCTTGCATTGGGGTTTACCCAAGCTGCAAATGCTGTCGAGGTTGAAGAGGATGTCATCTATGGAAAGAAGGATGGAATGGCGCTCATCTACCACGTGCTAACGCCTGAAGAGCAAAATGGGGCTGCGGTCTTGCTAATGCTTAGTGGGGGCTGGTATTCGTACCTGATCGACGGGGAAGTCTTGGCCACCTTTACTGATTTTCTCACGGACGAAGGGTTCACGCTCATCGCAGTAAATCATGGAAGTTCTCCGCGCTATCAGGTTCCCGATGCAGTTCGCGATGTGCGTCGCGCTGTTCGACACATACGAGCAAATGCAGACCGCTTTGGGATAGATCCAGACAGAATTGGTGTATATGGCGCAAGTGCAGGAGGGCATTTGTCGCTAATGCTGGGATTGGCAAGCGATGAGGGCGACGCCGAAGCTGAAGACCCAATCAATCAGGTGTCGAACCGAGTCCATGCAGTAGTTGCCTACTTTCCTCCTGTCGATCTAAAGGACTGGGTGAATTCTGAATCCGAATATCCTGCGTTGCGCTTCGATGCGGAGTTGGCGCCAGCCAATTCACCAATTGAATTTGTAACCGAAGATGACCCACCCATACTCCTTATTCACGGAGATCAAGACGAAGTGGTGCCAGTGAACCATAGTCAGCGTATGCATGCGGCATTGGAAGAAGCAGGGGTTACCACCGAGTACATCGAGATCGAGGGTGCAGGGCATTCTTTTGGTGCACCGGAACACTCCGAACGAGTGGAAAAAGCAACTCTCGACTTCTTCAAGAAGCACTTGGGCGCAGAATAGCGCTTAGTTTGAACCTCTAGTCTTCGAGCTCGAGTACCGCTTCCTTAGCGACTTGGGGAATGGCCATTGATTGGCGCGGTTCGAAATGAACACGGAAGCCGTCGTCTGGATGCAGAGTCGGTATAGGTCTCATCCGCAATGTGTATTTTGGATTGCTCAGACGAATGTCAAAGTAATGGATCAACGTCGCGATATTCGTCATAACCAAGAGTTCCGCGAAATCTGCCCCAAGACATCGATGAGCTCCTAGCCCAAACGGCGCATATGCGCCGAGCTGTCGGTGCTCCTCCCGTTCAGGAAGATACCTGTCTATATCAAATTCCTTGGGATTGGGAAAGTATTCCTCCAAGTAGTGTGGAACCGACACGGCGACCATGACCTGCTCACCGGCTGGAATCCGGTACCCCTCAAAATCGAATGAGTTCGACACCGTGCGGATTATCGAAGGAACAACGGGAAACAATCTCATTGTTTCCATCATCGAACGGCGAATTACATCGAAAGTCTCAAGCGCACGTTCGCCTGTCATCGGTCCCTCAAAAAACTCAGCTGCTTCCTTTCGCATTTCCTCAAGCAGATCTGGTTGCGTTAGTGTCGTGTAGAGCAGAAACGATGACGCTGTCGCCGCAGTTTCCAGGCCGGCAAAGAAGGGGCCTAGGGACGTAATTACCAAATCGGTTTCCGGAACCAAAGTCGGGTCTTGGCGGTGCAATTCCAAAATCGTGTCAATCAAGTCTGGTTCCTGCCTTTGGCGCAGGTGTGGATCATGTGCGTCGAGCACATTGTTTGCAAACTCAATCAAGCGCTTCTGCGCGCGCTTCACACGAGGCATAGGCAGCTCCATGCTCGGACGAGCTTTGGTAACTCGTAACAAGAGCATCGTTTCCAAGAAAAATATGAGATCGTCCACGCAATCGGCAGGAGAGACCCCCGTCGTTAGGACTCCGATTTGCTCGGAAACTAATCGCTGCATCGTGTAGTGGACTCGTTTGGGTCGTTCGTCGTTCAGCAAGCCAATTTCCCTTCGGGCTATAGAGACGACTCTGTCGATGTGATTGGTTACTACTCGTTGCGAGAACGCATCACGCATTCCACGTCGCAACTTAAAGTGCTCTTCGCCATCAGCGCTGACCATAGATGTCGACGCACCAAGTTCGCTGTCAAAGTCCTGCCAAGTTTCCTTAGATCGCAGATACTCACGCCCTTGCCGGTGTACAAAATTGTTAGCGTTTGCTCCCGCCAACACCGTGTACTCCCTATTGAGTATCTTGACTCGGTACACTGGACCCAATTTGAGATATTGGTCCGTCAGGAACTGACCAACGTTACCCGCCATCTCAATCGCGTTACCGATAACCGGCAATCCTCGAGCCGTAGGGGTGTGTGACTTCGACTCGATGCCATGTTCGATGGTCTCGTGCAAGACTTGCAATGCCCTATTGGTGCTGCAAACCCGATTGCATTGTGCTTCGATATCGACAAATTCATCGCGTGACATAAGCGCATCAAACGCGTTACACGCGTGAGCAACAGCCACGATGGCAACATCGCGCTTCGAGGGAACAACCCCACTTAGTAAGGCTTCCATCGCTCGAACCTTGACTTCGAAGTTCTCGCCTTCGGCTAGTATTGGATACTTGTGTGTATCGCGCACCCATCGTGAGCGTCTGTGCAGGCCATCCTCGTCAACCACCAAAATTCCACTCGACACAAGTCTGCGTAGAGCTAACTCTCGGATAACCTCAGCTCGCAACGCAGTGTGCTTGAGCCAATACAGCAAGTCTCTAGATTTCTTGCTGTTCCCTATGTCGGAGAGGGTCGGATCGAGCAATAACTCGCCGGTTGGGGTTTCGTCGATTACTTCCAGTTTTGACCTGCCAACTTCGATACGTTCAAGGAAGTGGAGATCGGCAAGAACGCCTCCTGCCGTCAGCCAATCGAGCCGCATCGGCTCAATGTGGACAAACGATCCTTCCTGATCGTCAATCAACAACAAAATCAGTTCTTCAGTAACAGTTAGCATTCTCCTCTCTACCACAACTTGATCTAGTGTGTCGTGTTTAGCCTCGTGGGACTTTAGACAAAATCATAAAAGGAAAGTTAGCAATTGCAACATCTGTTTGCTCTATTGCGTCAGTAGATACGCCGGTTACATTGCTATATCTCATTGACGACCGATAGTGCGTTGACTAATATTTTGGTTCAGACAGCCCAACGGCTGCTTTTTTGTTTGTGCATAACCATATGCCCATGGAATTGAAGGATTGAACGCATGACTTCCGTTATGCCCACCTACAACCGTTTTCCGGTTAGTTTTGTCAAGGGAGCGGGTTCCTACCTGGAGGACGAGGGTGGGAAACGGTACCTCGATGGTCTTTCAGGCATTGCTGTCTGTGCACTGGGCCACGCCAATCCCCTAGTGGCCAAGGCAATTTCCGACCAAGCGGCAACCCTACTCCACACATCGAACTTGTACGAAATACCGCTGCAAACCAAGTTGGCCGAACGTCTGTGCGCCCTTTCAGGAATGGATAACGTGTTCTTTTGCAATTCTGGAGCGGAGTCCAACGAGGCTGCACTAAAGCTAGCCCGGAAGCTCGGAAACGAACGAGACATTGATACCCCTGTTGTAATCACCATGGAGGGGAGTTTCCACGGCCGGACTTTGGCTACCCTGACAGCCACCGGCAACCCAAAGGTGCAAGCTGGGTTTGCACCATTGCTTAGTGGCTTCATCCAAGTCCCCTACAACGACATCGAAGCCATCAACTCGCTAGCGGAATCGAATGATTCGATCGTCGCAATGCTAGTCGAGCCAATTCTCGGCGAAGGGGGAGTGCGAATACCTGACGACAACTACCTGCCGCACCTCCGACAAGTATGCGACCGCAAAGGATGGCTCCTAATGCTGGATGAAGTCCAAACAGGAAATGGGAGAACTGGCAAGTACTTTGCCTTTCAGCATTCAAGCATAGTTCCTGATGTAGTGACCACCGCCAAGGGTTTAGCAAACGGAGTGCCGATCGGTGCGTGCCTAGCTCGAGGCGATGCCGCTGAGATTCTCGTAGCAGGGACACACGCCACGACATTTGGGGGCAACCCATTGGCTTGCGCTGCGGCATTAGCAACGATCGAGCAGCTCACCGATGGCGTGATAGATCATGCGGCAGCACTTGGGGAAGCGATGGTTCAGGGATTACGAAAAGCCCTTCGAGGCTGCAACTTGGTCAAGGACATTCGTGGAAGAGGAATGATGGTTGCCGTTGAACTGCACGAACCTTGCATCGACGTTGTTGGACGAGCATTAGATCGCGGCGTATTGCTCAACGTAACAGCTGACTCGGTCATTCGCTTGCTGCCGCCGCTGAATTTGTCACCCCCGGATGCGGAAAGGCTTGTCAACATAGTCGCGGATCTCGTCCTGGAACGCACATGAAACCGAGACACTTGCTTAGTCTCTTTGACTTTAGTGCGGTAGAACTGCATTCGATTGTCTCTCGTGGCATTGAACTCAAAGAGTTTCAGCACACCGGGAAAAGCCACAAAACCTGTGCGGATCGTGTGCTTGGGATGATTTTTGAATTGAGATCTACACGAACAAGAGTGGCGTTTGAAGCGGGGATGTATCAATTGGGTGGATCATCAATCTTTCTCAACGCGGACGATACGCAGCTCGGACGTGGCGAACCCATCGAGGATACGGCCCGCGTGCTTTCTCAAATGCTCGATATTGTCATGATCCGAGCCAGCAAGCACGAGACGATTGCGAAGTTTGCGGAAGCAGCAACAATTCCTGTAATCAATGGCATGAGCGATTTGCTTCATCCGTGTCAATTGCTTGCCGACATTCAGACCTTCGTTGAATATCGGGGACCGATCAAAGGTAGAACAGTTGCGTTCGTTGGCGACGGCTACAACATGTGCAATAGCTACATCGAAGCCGCTGCCCAATTCGATTTCCAGCTAAGGGTGGCGACTCCTACGAGCCATGCTCCCACGTATTTGCCAGCGAAGTCTCAGACCCACGTCGTTTTGCTCGAGGATCCAGCTGCTGCCGTAGACAATGCTGATCTCGTAGTCACCGATGTTTGGTCCTCTATGGGTCATGAACAGGATTTGGAGCGAAAGAAATCGTTCGATGGCTTCCAGATCAATTCCGGCGTATTGGACAACGCAAAACCGGATTGTCTGTTTCTGCATTGCTTGCCAGCACACCGTGGCGAAGAAGTGGACGACTATGTGCTTGACGATCCTCGCTCCGCGGTCTGGCAAGAAGCCGGAAATCGACTTCACTCACAGAAGGCTCTGATCGAACACTTACTACGTGTAGACTGATCTTGTCGCCTAGTCCGACTCCATGTGTCGAATTCTCTGAAACAGAAATCTTGCCAGTTCTTCATGGCCGCCAGCACCTGCCCACCCCGCCGCATTGCCATTGAATTGCGAATCGCGCAAAGTCGGATCAGCTCCGGCTTCGAGTAGCAACTCAACCAAGCCACGATCGCCATTTATCGCTGCGTTGTGGATCGCGCGCACATTTCTCCTTGCGGTAACGTTGGGATCTATTCCAGCGTGCAGCAACGCACCAACCAGTTCCGATTCACCAAGATTCCCGGCCTCGAGAAACGCCTCAATCGAAGAATCCGCTTTCATGTCGCATGCAAAAAGAAACTCGTCCAGAGTTCCCTCAATGCGACGACCATGCATCTCAATGAGCATTTGCCACCCTGGGCTAACTTCGGCTCCACCTACAACTAGTTTGTGGGCCATAGCCAATGTCAGACCTATCTCGCGAGGATGACCTGACGAAGTCAACAATCCAACCGTGTTGTTGCCCGGACCGCCACGATACGTGTAGTTCCAAGCCTTTGCATCACATCCCAATTCATCTAAAAGGTAATCCAACACTTCCAAGACGTTGTTGGGTGTGACTTGGCGTTCCGCTTCGAATCCGTTGACTCCAATGTAGTTGAGGAGAGTACTGTGATGAGGCCGGGGAGATCGGGCATGCGAGAACTTCGGAAATTGCTTGCAAATGGATCGCAGCTCTTTTAGGTCGCCACCTGGAATGGCGGTTGCGGCTTCTTCAAAAGCGTCTTTTTCGCGAAGCGATAGACGCAGGTCCAGAATGTCCATCGACGTATCTCCCAGCGAATCCATTAAGTCGTTGTCGCAATGCAGCTCCGCCATGGCGCAGTCGATAGGTAGTTTCCCTTCGAAGTTCGGCACATCAATTGCCGCCCCCGCCTCGACAAGCGTCTTGCACAGTTCGCTATTGCCACATGATGCCGCCAAGTGCAGTGCGGAATTGCCGTCGTAGTCGACTGCGCTCGGGTTCATTCCTCCTTTCAACATCAGAGCCACAGCAAGCAAATCACCATCCCGTACTCCCTTACAAAGCCACAGGTGGTCCTCGAAAAGCCATTCTGTGGGTGGCGGCAGTGTCCGTGACAACTCGGTCGCTAAGCCGGAGTCGTGTGCGAAACACGCCCCAATCCAACGATCCAGAACGCGGCTCTCATAGGAGTCCTCCCCAATTTCCTCTAGGAACTGAATGCATTGTGTGCGGTTCAGAGCGATCGCTGCGGAAAGCGGCGTCATCTCTCCATGGTTGCGCTGATCTAGGTTCGACTTGGCTTCGACCAATTTCTTAACGACAGCAATTGGACTACCTACAACAATCGCTTCATGCAAGCTGTTGCCACCGTAGCTCCTTGCGGTCTTGTCCCAATTCGGGTCCGCTCCGGCATCGAGCAGCTGGTCGACAATCTCGTAGTGCTCCAAATCGATCGAGTGTGGCAGTGCATGGCACAGGTGAAACATTGGCGGGTTCGCGTCGAGCAGATGTTCCACGCTTTCCACGTCATTCTGCTCTATCGCATACCACAACGCGCTGCCCTCGTAGCGAGAGGGACCATCGTGAATGTCCGCACCTGCATTCAATAGCAATTTGACCAGTTTCTCGTCGCGTCGAAAGCCGGCTGCGCCGCCAAGTGCGGTTAGGAACCCGTGTATCGAACCGCTCTCGTGGAGACCAACGTTTGGATCAGCGTTTGCTTCGAGGAGTTGCCGAACTAGCGTTCTAACATGTGCCCCGCCCCGGGTGTCAATGCAAACCTGAGAACAGCACGCATAAGTGATTGGATGCCAACCCATTGGATCCAACCGTATGTTCACGTTGACGCTTGCAAGCCAATCCAACGGATGAGTCGTTCCTAGCGACAATGCTACGGCAGGTGACTCAATCAACAATCGTTCGTCCAATCCCACGAGCTGAGCCACTCTGAGTTCGTTGCCTACAAATGCTGCAGCAATTGTTGCGCGTTCCATGGCACCTAACGAATGGGCTGGAATAGCCAAAAGACCATCCAAGTGCTCGTAGGAATCAAAGCCGTAATCGCAGGAAGCTAGGTCCTTGAGTGTGTCGTCGCTATAGGGCGGAGTAGCTTGAAGACCGCGCCGCCGAAGTCTCCAGCTAAGAATTCTGTCGCTCTCGGAAGCGCATTTTCGGTACGCTTGAATTCGTGCATCAAATTCGTCAAAGCTGAACTTAGCGACCGCCTTTTCCACATGGGTAAGAGGTTTCTCAGCTGGCTCGATCTGTTGAGACATTCCGTTTCTTTGATTGCCCTACATTCGCTATCTCGAATCGATAGACAATATCTTAGGTCAATGCTGGCACTCTGTTAGTGTTAGTCCCTGAGCTTGCGCAACCAAGTTCTCGCCTAGCTGTTCTCGGATCATTTGCAAGTCCCTAAACAGGAATGCGTTCCCTACACAAATGACGCGAACGCGCAAACCCGCTCGTAAATAGTGAGCTCGGAGTCAACTTGGGTTCTCTCCAAAAAAGACTTGGTCCTATTCGACTGCAAACTGTGAATTGCCACTCCTTCGATTCATGCAGCCACATATCTACCAGCGAAGTCTCAGAAGCATGTCGTCTTGCTCGAGGATCCAGATGCTGCCGTAGGCAGTGCTGATCTCGTAGTACCCGATGTTTGATCCTCGATGGGTCATTGGCGGAATTTGGAGTGCTAACAATCGTTCGATGGCTTTTAAGACAACTCGCAATGGCTAGACAGCGCTAATCCCCATTGTCTGCTTCTGCTTTGCTTGCCAGCCCATCGTGACGAAGAAGTGAAAGCGTTTGTGCAAGGCGGTCGTCGCACTGCAGTTTGGAAAAAAGCCGGCAATCGACTTCACCTGCAGTAGGCACTAATCGAGCGTTTGCTACTTGTAGGCTAAGTTGGTCGCCTAGTCAGACTCCATCTCTCGGATTCTCTGAACCAGAAATTTTGTCAACTCTTCATGGCCGCCAGCATCTGCCCATCCCGCTGCATTGCCATTGAATTGAGAATCGCGCAGAGTCGGATCAGCTCCGGCTTCGAGTAATAACTCAACCAATCCACGATTGCCGTTTATCGCCGCGTTGTGAAGTGCCCGCACATTTCCCCACGCACTAGTGTTGGGATCAATTCCTGCCCGCAGCAACGCACCGACCAGTTCGGATTCACCAAGATTTCCGGCCTCGAGAAACGCCTCAATAGACGACTCTGATTTCATATCGCTAGCCACTAGGAAATCATCCAGAGTACCGGCGATTCGATGACCGTGCATCTCAATGAGGAATTGCCACCCTGGACTAACTTCGGCTCCACCTACGACCATCTTGTGGGTCATAGCCAATGTCAGCCCCATCTCACGAGGATGACCTGACGAAGTCAACAATCCAACCGTGTTATT
The DNA here is from genome assembly GCA_965205545.1 of Candidatus Azotimanducaceae bacterium. Taxonomy (GTDB): domain Bacteria; phylum Pseudomonadota; class Gammaproteobacteria; order Pseudomonadales; family Azotimanducaceae; genus Bin55. The sequence goes on from OZ242170.1 coordinate 1,204,025, forward strand.
GCCTGGTCCGCCACGATACGTGTAGTTCCAAGCCTTCGTATCGCATCCCACTTCATCAATGAGGTAATCCATGACTTCCAAGACGTTGGGGGGAGTGACCTGGCGTTCTCCCTCAAATCCGTTAACTCCGATGTAGTTCAACAGCGTACAGCGATGTGGGCGAGGAGAGCGTGCATGGGCAAATTTGGGATTGCTCTCACATATGGACCGCAGCTTCTCTAAGTTGCCCTCTGGAATAGCAGACGCGGCTTCTTCAAATGAGTCTTTCTCCTGCAGCAAGAGGCGTGAGTCCGGAAGATCCGTCGTCCGGTATCCAAGGAATTCCAACAGTTCATCTTCACAGTGCTTCTCTGTAAGGGCACAATCGATAGGCAGGCACCCCTCGAAATTTGGGACGTCTATTGCCGCTCCCGTCTCGACAAGCATCCTGCACAGTTCGCTATTGCCACTTATTGCCGCCAAGTGCAGCGCGGAATTGCCATCGTAGTCAACCGCACCAGGATTTATTCCACCGTCCAGCAACAATTTCACTGCAACCAAATCGCCATTGCGTACGGCGTGACAAAGCCATAGGTGGTCTTCGAATCGCCATTCATCGGACGGCGGCAACGCGCGAGACAATTCAATCGCCAAAGAGCGATCATGTGCAAAGCAAGCGCCGACCCAGCGATGAATGTCTTTGCACTCATTGGTGTCCACACCAAGTTCCTTCAGAAGTTGGATGTAATCGGTACGGTGCAGTGCCGTCGCGGCAGAATTAGGCGTAATCCCTCCGCCGTTGCTCTGATCCAAGTTCGCCTTGCGATCGACTAGTTTTCTGGCAATCGCGATGGGACTGCCCACGAAAACCGCTTCATGAAGACTATTTCCGCCATAGCTCTTGGCGGTCTTGTCCCAATTCGGATCCGCTCCCGCGCTTAGTAGTTGGTGGACTAGCTTGTAGTGCTCCAAGTCGATTGCGTGAGGCAGCGCGTGACACAAGTGCCACAGCGGTGGGCTGGCGTTGAGCAAATGTTCCATGGAGACCACATCGTTCAGTTCAACTGCATACCACATGGCGCTTCCCTCGTATAGAGTGGGTCCATCGTCGATATCCGCACCGGCCTCCAATAGCAATTTGACCAGTTCACCGTCGCAACGAAAACCCACAGCGCCTCCAAGCGCGGTCAGGAATCCGCGTATCGTGTCGCTCTCGTAGAGACCAACACTTGGATCAGCGTTCGCGTCGAGGAGTTGCCGAACTAGCTTTCTAACTTGTGTGCCGCTCCCACGATCAATGCAAACCTGGGAACAACACGCGTAAATGATTGGGTGCCACCCAATGGGACCCGAACGAGCGTTCGCATCGATGCCAATCAACCTATCTGACGCATCGGCCATTCCCAAACACAAAGCCACAGCCGTCGATTCGTTCATCAATCGACCGTCAATTTCCAGGATTTGAGAAACCCTGGCTTCGTTGCCAAAATAGGCTGCTGCAACTAGCGCGCGCTCTGCCGACTCGAACGAGTGGAATTGTGGTTGCACCAAGCCATCCATGTGAGCGAAGGAATCGAACCCGATGTCTCGAGCTGCTAGCTCCTTGAATGCCAAGTCGTCCGATGCGCAATCCCCAGAAATTCCGCTTCTGTGCATTAACCATTGAAGATTGGAACTCCTGTCGGCAGCCAACTTTTGGTAAGCTTCAATGCGGGCGTCAAATTCGACAAAACTAAACTTTGCGACCGCCTTTTCCACGTGAGTGAGAGGTTGCTCAGCTATCTGCATTTGTTGAGGCATTCCGTTTCTATGAGTCCGGTATATTCAGTTTTTTGAATCTCAGGCAATATGTTAGGCTAATGTTGGCAAGCTATTTTCTTTAGGTCAGTTGGGAGATAGCTTGTATGGGGGGAATACCAAGCGCGATGGCGCGAGCGACCGTTCTAGGCGTGAGCTTTAGCAGGTATGAAGTCGGGCAGAGACTATGAATAGTGCAGGAACTCTAAGAGTCATTAAACGCGACGGAACAGTCGTGCCGTTCGATGGCACCAAGATTGTCGCAGCGATAACCAAGGCGTTCATCGCGGTAGAAGGTTCAGCTTACGTTACAGCAAAGTCTGTTCTAGAACAGATTCAGCAGCTGGCCTCATCAGTTACTGAAAGAATTGGCAGGACAAACCCCGATGGCAGCACCGTAGACATCGAGGATATACAAGACCAAGTCGAACTCGCTCTGATGCGGGCGGAGCTGCATCGCATTGTCAGAGCATACGTAATTTATCGCGAGCAACGAGCAGAAAAGCGCCGCGAGAAGGAACTAGCCAACTTTGAACTCTCTGCCAAAACCATAGAGTTTGTTCGGGCTGATGGAACCACTGCACCGCTGGAACAGAGTGTTTGGACTGGCGTTCTCGACGAAATTTGTGCGGACTTGACCGAAGTCGACCCTGATCGGTTGTTTGACGAGATGCTGAATGATGCACACAACCAAATTACCGAGAACGAGGTGTTTTCGCTGTTGGCGTTGACGGCGCGGTCGCTGATCGAGGAAGAGCCCGAGTACAGCTACGTTGCGGCGCGAGTGCTGTTTGTGAGCTTGCGCAATGAGGTTATTGACTATTTGTTCTCGGATGCATTGCAGTTCCAGAAGCAAGACGGCGCACCCGATATGAACGACGTATATGCGCGTTCCCTGCCCGTGTTCATTGAACGCGGAGTCGAATTGGGCTTTCTCAACCCAGATTTAGCCCAATTTGACTTGCACGAATTGGCAAAGGCTTTAAAGCCGGAACGCGACAAACAGTTCACCTACCTGGGATTGCTGACGCTGTACGATCGTTACTTTTTGCACAGCGATAAAACCCGGTTTGAGCTACCACAAATATTCTTTATGCGCGTAGCCATGGGTCTGGCACTGAACGAGACGTACCGCGAAACCCGCGCAATCGAGTTCTACGAAAAACTCTCTTCGTTCGACTTTATGAGTTCGACTCCAACGCTCTTCAATTCTGGCACAGTGCGCTCCCAACTCTCCTCCTGCTACATATCGACGGTACCTGACGACCTGGAAGGCATTTACAGCTCGATTCACGACAATGCCATGCTGTCGAAGTGGGCTGGTGGTTTGGGCAACGATTGGACACGTGTTCGAGCGTTGGGATCCTATATTCGAGGAACCAATGGGGAATCCCAAGGCGTCGTACCTTTCTTGAAGGTCGTCAATGACACAGCCGTAGCGGTAAATCAGGGAGGAAAGCGCAAGGGCGCCGTATGTTCCTATCTCGAAACGTGGCACCTGGACATCGAGGAATTTCTCGAGCTTCGCAAGAACACAGGTGACGATCGGCGACGCACTCCGGACATGCACACAGCCAATTGGATTCCAGACGTGTTCATGGAAAGGGTAATGAACAACGATTCATGGACGCTGTTTTCGCCTCATGATTTTCCTGAACTCCATGAACTGCATGGCAGAGAATTTCGCAAAGCCTATGAAGCGGCGGAAGCAAGAGCGCTTTCAGGAGAAATCAAGCTCTTTAAGGTAGTCGGCGCAGTAGATCTGTGGCGAAAAATGATTACGGCTCTATTCGAAACTGGTCACCCGTGGATCACCTTCAAGGACCCAATAAACATTCGGTCTCCGCAAAAACACGTTGGCGTCATTCATTCGTCCAATCTTTGTACGGAAATCACACTCAATACTTCGGACAACGAAATAGCAGTCTGCAACCTTGGCTCGATAAATTTGGCGAATCATATTGGTGAACTCGGCGAGTTGGACTACGACAAGCTTCGTTCGACCGTTAGAACAGCGATTCGCATGCTTGACAACGTCATAGACATCAACTACTACGCGGTGACGGCGGCTCGCAATTCCAATATGCGACATCGCCCCATCGGATTGGGGCTCATGGGGTTTCAAGACGCGTTGTACATCAAGCGAATGCCGTATTGCAGCAAATCTGCCGTTCAGTTCGCCGACAACTCCATGGAGGCCATTTCATACTTTGCAATCGAGGCCTCCTCCGACCTCGCAGCGGAGCGAGGAACGTACAGCACCTATGAAGGATCACTGTGGAATCATGGAATGCTGCCCATCGATTCTTTGGAACTATTGCAGCAAGAACGCGGCAATTCCGAATACTGTGAGTTCGACACTTCATCGACCATGGATTGGGAGCGACTGCGCGACAAGGTACAAGAACAGGGCATGCGCAACTCCAATGTCATGGCCATTGCCCCAACAGCAACAATAGCCAACATTACCGGCGTCACACAGTCAATCGAGCCCACATATCAAAATCTCTTTGTCAAAGCGAACCTGTCGGGCAATTTCACCGCCGTAAATCCTTTCCTCATAAATGATCTCAAGAAACTAGGAATGTGGGATCGTGTCATGTCCGTTGAATTAAAGGCTAACAATGGCAGCGTTCAGAAAAACGATCAACTGCCAGACGATCTCAAAGAACTCTATAGGACGGCGTTTGAGCTCGACCAGCATTGGATACTGGAGTGTGCTTCAAGACGTCAAAAGTGGATCGATCAGTCACAGTCTCTAAACATATATTGCGCGAAAGCAAATGGACCTCTGTTAGATTCGATCTATCGTGGTGCTTGGAAGCTTGGCCTCAAGACGACCTATTATCTGAGGTCGCTTGGCGCTACAGACGCTGAAAAGTCCACTTTGGAAAACGACGATTCCCTCATTTCCGTGAAAGCATCCATCAATGCTCAGGCAAGTTCAGAGCCGTCGTCTGCGACGGTCGCCCCGATCGGCAGCGGTGTAACACAATCTGTTGCCAGTCAGCTAGCAGGCGATGTTTCAGTGCCGCCATCGTGTTCTATCGATGATCCTGACTGCGAAGCGTGCCAATAGAGAGTTCAACTCAAAGACGTAGAACATCTGTAGATTGATTCGGCAGGTTGTGATTGTTTCGTGCATGAGCGAGCTGTAAATTCAATAGCTAGCACGCTCTGCTTTCAGCGCTATGGTTCAGCTAGTTCCCGGTGCTAACGAAGACTTGGTGGGTCACCCCGCAAGAGCATTGAATTCTCACCGTGCAAGCCCCAACAAGTAGAAAGTTCGGATAGGGTAACGACTCTGGATTCGGCGAATTGGCATCCTAATGGACGCCAGCTGTTGTCTCGAAAAACTGTTAGCTTCACTAGGCACGAAATTGACTTGAATCGTCGGTCCATATTCGACGGCTCCTACAGTACCCAAACGCATTTCAGTTCTTGACTTGCAGATGACACTATTGAACAAATTCTCGACCGTGCTGCGAGACGCTCCCGTAGACGCACTTAATGAGACGTCTAACGATTGGTTGACAGGCTCACAATTCACAGAAACGTCGCGCTAACCGCAGTGCCGAGGTCAATCAGAGCCGAATATAGATTCTGAAATTCAGCGAGTACGACGATTAAGATTGCTTTAGGGAGAAGCTAGATTTTGTTCTGTCGAAACCTCGACAGCCAAGCGATGAACCGTGTCAACAAAATAGAAAAAAGCCGATAACAAATCGGTACAATGTCATAACAAATCGTTAATTGAATAGGGTTGGGAGGAACGATAAAGATGCTGACTTGGGACGACGACAAGGACGTAGCTGTAACAAGAACGGCGGATACGCTTCCCTCGTCCAAACAGGGCGAAAACAATCACCGTGAACTTCGCAAGGATGCGGGATTATCCAGTTCTCTTTCTATTCGTGACCCAGAGCAACTGGAGAACGCGAATCAAATGCTTCACGGAACCTCGCAGGCACACCTGCAGAACAAGGCTCAGAACGGAAATATTGACGACGTAGTCTTCTCCGAGGACGAAGACTTCGAGCGAGTTACAGTTGACCAGAAGCGCATCATCAACTGTAGAGCCGACCTCAATCAATTGGTGCCTCTAAAGTACAACTGGGCATGGCAGAAGTACATGCACGGCTGCAACAATCATTGGATGCCGCAGGAAATCAGCATGTATGCAGATATCGCCCTGTGGAAGTCCGCCGATGGCTTGTCAGAGGATGAGCGACGCATCGTCAAGCGTAGCTTGGGATTCTTTTCGACCGCTGACTCGCTAGTCGCCAACAATCTAGTGCTAGCTGTCTATCGATTGATCACGAATCCCGAATGCCGTCAGTATCTGCTGCGCCAAGCGTTTGAAGAAGCTATTCACACGCATGCTTACCAATACTGCATCGAATCTCTCGGGATGGATGAAGGCGAAATCTTCAACATGTATCACGAAATTCCCTCTGTAGCACGGAAGGCTTCTTGGGCATTGAAGTACACCAAGGAACTTTCCGACCCAAATTTCACAACGGGAACGATAGAGACGGATAAGACCCTCCTAAAGAACCTCATCGCCTTTTATTGTGTTTTGGAAGGCATATTCTTTTATTGCGGATTTACACAAATCCTTTCAATGGGCCGCCAGAACAAGATGGTGGGGACATCTGAACAGTTCCAATACATCCTACGTGATGAGTCCATACACTTGAATTTCGGGATCGATGTCATCAATACGATCAATCAAGAGAATCCCCACTTGTGGGATGAAGACATGCAGCAACTGGCTTCGGACATGATCGTTGAAGGAACCGAGCTAGAAGTAGCCTACGCTCACGATACGATGCCCCGTGGGATTCTTGGAATGAACGCTCGCAAAATGACCGAGTATCTTCAATACATAGCGAACCGTCGCCTCGCAAGCATTGGGCTGGAACGACGCTACACTGGAGTATCAAATCCGTTTCCATGGATGTCCGAAGTCATGGATCTGAAGAAGGAGAAGAACTTCTTCGAAACTCGAGTCACGGAGTATCAGACCGGCGGCGCGCTGTCTTGGGACTAAATTGCAGAGGTTAGCGTCGTCTAGCCGACTTCTCGCTTTGGTGTCGGTCGCTTTCAGCTGCGACTCTCATTAGTACTTGCTTCCTCGATCCATCGGAAGGTCTTTCGCAGTTCAGCAATAAAGGCCAACGGCTGGTCGAGAAACACATGGTGACCCGCGTCGGGAATTGCTACTGAACTGAACGGTTCTGGAACTAGCGTTGTCATGTACTCGTTAGTTGTCGCCGTGTAGGAATTGCTATTTGCACCGTAGATCACAGCAACCGGCAATTCAAGTGACCGGTAGTCTTCCTCTTGTAGTTCACTGTCCTTGAAGGTCAGCGGCAGGTCCGGATCGAATTTCCACGTGTATCCCCCGCCGTCAACAGGTTCGACAGATTTCTTGGCAATGTATTGCACGACAAAGGGATTCTCGCAGGGCTGAGGAGGGAATAACCGAAAGCGAGCCTCGGCCTCGTCTCGACTTGGATATGTTTTGCTTCGACCCCCGCCCGGCATAGATTGCATGTAGTTGCGCTCTGGCTCATCTGGCGCGCGCTTCCCTGAATCCACCAGCACCAACCCGGCGAATCGTTCGGGATACTGACTTACGAGTTTGGTTGCCATGCGACCACCGAAACTGTGTCCAATCAAAATCGTCGTGTCTTCGAGCCCAGCGTGCTCTGCCACTCCCAAGATTTCGTCCATGCAGGTGTCAACGGAGTATTCATACCTGTGGTCGGAGTCTCCCATGCCCGTGAAGTCCAACGCTACGGGCTTGTATTCCTCCGTGAAATGAGGAGCTATGAAGTCCCACCATCTGGAATGAGCGTACATTCCGTGAATGAAGAGCACGCTCGATCCGCCCTTCCCTTCCCATGTGCGATAGACAACGTCACCATCGTCAACTTCGACCACATGCTCCGCCGACGGTGACTCTATTGCATTCCAGAACCAGTTCGGTATTTCGTTAGTTGTATTCCTATCCCACCGAGCCAAAATGCTTCCCTTCCAAACGAACGCTCGCTATGCCTAACCGCCTACTAGTTGGCAACGGCCACGGAAATTAGGCCAACTGACAGTCGCCTGTCATTGCGAATGCCCTATCACAGCTGACACATTTTGTAACATAATGCGATTGGTGCCGACTACTATTGCACCGTGACTAACTGCCGCTTAAATTTCAAGCGTAACTGCAAAAAGGCTTGCATTGGGTCACCGATGCAAGTGACCATGGATTCACCGTCATGCTCAAGAGCTTTTTCCAACGAAGGTCCAAATTAGACCACCCCGATCCCCAAGTCAGGATTCGCGCTCTTAACGATGATCCCAAGCTCACACTTGAACATTTCGCGAAAATTGCCCGGGAGGACCGGGATGTAGGTGTGCGAAAAGCTGCCTTGAGCAAGGCAAATTCCCTCGCGCTATACGAAGAATTGCTTGATGAGGAAGAGCTATCGGACATCTGTCGAAAATTCCTCACCGACAACATTGACGACGACCATCGTCTTGCTCTAGACCCGCGCATACTGCCCTTGCGACTCCAAAGTCTTTCGGAGCCAGCGAAAATCTACGACCTGGTGCGAAGGCTTGGCTCCAGTGCGGAAACAGCTAGTGCACTTGCTGCCTTGCCGACACCCAAGATTAGGGAAGAAGTGCTGAGTCTGTGCTTCGACGAAGACGTGCTAGGAGAATTGCAGAAACTCAGCCGTCACCAAAACAAAAGCGTCAATCGTTTTGTGAGGGACCGACTCAATGCTTTCAAGGAATTGCGAAATCGCAAGCAGAATCTCACAGCCCAGGCTGAGCACATCATAGGCGCAGCAAGTCGTTCGTTGCCACACGACCCTCACTACACGGCTCGACGCGAGAAAATCGAGCGCGAATGGGAACACACACTCGAGGCAATCGAACAGCTAAACGCTCAATTGGTCGAGAATGCACACGAAGAGATCGACATCGATGCTCTTAAGGGCGAGTTTCCCAGTCGCGCTGACCCGTCTGCGATCAATGCCGTTGGACCCCAACAATTCGAAGGCATCTTGACCCGACTGAGGGAATGTGGCATCCACGATGAGAATGAGATCGACGAGTGCGAAAGGCTTTGGCTGGACGCCCTCAAGGAGCAACCGGCACCTCGTGCAATCGCCGATCAGTTCTACCAACTTGCCAATTCCAAGCGAAGAGAAATCAGGGAAGCAGCAAACAAGATTCGTCAAGAACGCGAAATAGAGACACTGCTGGAACCAATTGTGCTGAAGGAGCCGGATACGCAATCCCAATCGTGGTTCCGCGTCTGGTCAACCAGGAGCGCTGCACAGGGACGCCTTCGCAAGATTGAACGCCATCAAGAACGATTGGCTGGCAAAGCTAAGGCCGAAGATCTTGCAGAGGCAACAGCTGCGTTGGCGGAGATGGTTCGTTCCTTGAATTCAACAATTGAACGATGCAACGTACTCGAAGACGAAACGATCAAACATGTTGAATCAAATCTCGAGTCGCTAAGCAAGTTCATTGACTCCGGAAGCCTCAAGAAAGCGAAATCCGCTGAACGCAACGTAACTGCTCTGATCAACCGATTACCCAAACGACACCAGGGCACATTTAGCGCACGCCTAGCTCCGGCGATTACATCGATACGCCAATTGTCAGGATGGCAGGAATTCGCCGAGGAACCCAAGAGGCTCGCCCTCTGCGAAGAAATCGAAGAACTAGCAAAGAACCCCTTAAGTCCAGAAGACCAATTCCACAAGATTAGAGAATTGCGGGAACGGTGGAATGGTTTGGGCATGTTAAGGTCTCGCGACGAGAGAAGCCTTCAGGACCGCTACGACAAAGCCGCGGCGGAAGCGTTTCAAGTCTGTGAGTCCTGGTTCAATGAACAAGCAGCCATGCGACAACGAAACTTCGAGGGTCGCCAAGAGATTTGCCGTCGATTACAGTCCTTCGTCGAGGAATACGACTGGGAACAGCCTGACTTTAAAGTCGTTCACCGAATGCTGCGCTCGGCACAGTCCGAGTGGCGTTCCTTTACGCCAATTGAGCGGACGAAGTCTAAGTCCATCAATGCATCATTCGGCAAGTTGACAAGAGAACTGGAATCGCGGCTTGCGGACCACTGGACCGAAAACTCCAGGCAAAAGGAAGAAATAATCGAAGAGGCACAGAAGGCTGTGGAGGATAGCTCGCTAAGCCCGATGGAGTTAATTGAAACGATCAAGGGACTGCAGGCACGATGGAAGACTGTGGGTCCAGCTGGACGGCGCAAGGAGCAGGGGCTTTGGAAGAACTTTAGGTCTCAGTGCAACGTTGCGTTTGAGCGACGTGAAGCGCAACAGCAAGAGAGGCGTTCCCAACTTGACGCAAACATCAAGACAGCAAAGGATGAAGTAGCCAAGCTAGAGCAACTGCTAAGCGACCCCAAAACGACCCTGCAACAACTGAATTCATCGCTGCTCAACGAGTTGCGTTCCAAACTCGCTGATGTGGAATTGCCAGCCCGCATCCGCAAGAGCACTGAGAACGAACTGTCGTCACTCGCCACAAAGTTGAACAAACGACGTGACGAACTTGAAACTCGACGAAGCTCAAAGGAATTGCTAGCGTTGATCGACATTGACCTGGAGATCGCGAACTTAGAGTCTGAAGGATTGGAACCAACGGAGGAATTGCTTGAAAAGGCCGGATCGGGAAGACCTTGGTTTAGCTCCCGAAACGCAGAGGACGTCTCCAAGAAAGTATTTGCGTTGCACGAGCTGGTTCTCCGAGCAGAGGTGCTTGCGGATGTTCCCTCACCACCCGAAGACGCAGGAAAGCGAATGCAAGTTCAGGTTTCTCGCCTGCAACACGGCCTGACTCGCGGCGGCGAGTCCGAGGAGCAAAGGGTGGAGCGACTGATTCAGGCGTGGTGCTCTACAGCCTATGGAGACCAGCCACTACGCGAAAGATTCCACAATGCGATTCGTAAACACCTAGACGATCTAGCAAACTGAAGTAGCGCCAATATTGTCATCGTCGCTACGCGAAGCCCCTCAATGACGAAATTTCGTGTTGTTCGTTTAGAGTCACCACAACGTCGGCCTTGCGTACTAGGTCTTCCAGCATCCAGACAGTAATCCGTTCATAGTGCTCGATGAAGCTGTCGACGGATGCTTTGTCCATGCGCAAGTGCTCTGGTCGCTCCTGCTCCTGACGCAATCGCCATTTGCGCACGTGCTCCATGCTCAGTGATTGAATAAAGACCAATTCGTTCAACATTGTCGTCAGCTGTCCATAGGGGCCGGCAAGCTGGTCATTGATCCAATTTCGACATTCGCCACCTACGTCTTCCTCGCGTTCAAGTCTGTTAATTGGATTCGTGAGACGTTCAATGGGTTCTGCAGCAGCACCAACACACCATCCTTCTAGAACAACCCTTGCCGTTCCCGCGTCAACCGAGCGTACACCCACTCGATCATCCAAACCCTTGTCGAACACGGGAACCTTAGCGGGACGACCTTGCGACAAGTTTTCAACAGTATCCATAAGCCGGTCGACATCGTGAGTACCTGGCGGCCCGCGGGTCCGCAGCGACGGATGGATCGTCTTTGCCAAATCACTGCGCTCACTCTTCGTCAAATAGAAATCATCGAGACACAGGATGGCGGTCGGGTCGTCAAAAGTTCTGCTCGCATTGCTCACGAGCGAGCACAATGTGGATTTGCCCGTTCCCTGTCCGCCTCCTATCCCAATGATTCGTGATCTTGTGCGATGCCAGCGCGACACGAGCAAGACGGCTAACTCTCGGTACTCGGCTGGCGCGTTGCGATCCAGAGAATCGAAGTTCTCAATTTCAGTAGGCGTGATCTTGCTCGGACCGAGAATCTCAAACGGTCTCATAGCAAGAACAAATCAATCGGAGATTGCTTCAAGGAGTGGACCTCACCTTCTTCAACCTACGATATCACTCGATCAACCTACGATAGTTTGGCAAGGCTTCCAGCATTTGCTTGCCGTAGCGCTTTGTAACAATGCGACGATCCAGCACGGTGATTCGACCCCAATCATGCTCGTTGCGTATGAGCCGGCCACACGCCTGAACGAGCTTTAGTGTGGCTTCCGGCACCTGCAACTGCAAAAACAACTGATACCCTTCAATCCCAGTCTTCTGTAGTAGCTCCTTTTTGGATTCGACAATTGGATCGGTCGGTACGTCGAAAGGAAGTCGTGTCACTATGACATGCCGACAATAGGCTCCAGGAAGATCAATTCCTTCCCGATAGCTAGCCAAACCAAAGATGTAGCTTGAATTGCGAGAATCGATTCTTTTTCTGTGTTCATCTAACAACGCGTGCCTGCCGCTGGCAGACTGCACCATGCAACGGCGACGAACCTTCTCAGGCAAACTTGCCGCAACCGATTCCATCATCGATCTTGATGTGAACAATACCAGTGCGCTTTGTTCCTGTTCTAGCAATCTCGGCAGGACCCTTACAACTTCGTCTGCATAGGATTGTCCTTCCGTGCCGGTTGGCTCGATGGTCATTTTGGGCACGCAAAACTTAACGGCTTTCTGAAAGTCAAACGGACTATCTAGAGCCAACAACTCTACTTTTGATTCTTCCAGCCCTACAGACGACATGAAGTGACGAAAATTGTCGCCGGCATTGAGAGTGGCGGAAGTGAAAATCGTGGCGTTTGCTCGGTTCCATAGCTTGTCCGACAAGATCTCGCTAATCTCTATGGGAACCGACTTGAGACGCCACTCTTCCCGACTTTCATGGGTTATGTGCTCGATCCATCGGCCACATACCGAACCGTGGTCTGCGTAGCCAAAATCCAACAGTAGCTCCCGAGCTTCGTCAAAATGTTGAATCGCTGCTGTGAGTTCGTCCAACACGTCAAGAGAGACGTTGCCACCCAGCGTTGCTTGATTCGAATCGTTTTGCTCCTTCAGCCACCCGCTCGCGCGCTCGATGGAAACCGCAATGTCTTGGCTCACTTTGGCTAGCTGAGCGGCCATCGCCTGGATGTCCTGCGGCACCTCTCCGTTTTCAAACCGGAAGCGCCTTGTGCCTTCCCGGTCATCTCGAAACTTTAGGTTGGCGATGAGTTGGTGCAACTGCTTGCTCAAATTGCTGTAGAGATCGTTGGCATTGCTAAACTCACCGACATAACGCCTCAATAAGCTTGGCTCTTCGAGTTGTTTCAGCAAGCCAACCATGCCCCTGTTGACTTCCTTGAGTAGAGACTCGGTGGCGATGAGGCCAAAGGACTTTGAAAACGCATCCATCGTCTTCGGAGCAAGGTGATGCGCTTCGTCGAGCACGTAAATGCAATCTTCTGCTGCCGGCAGGATATCCGACTCAATACGCAGATGACTCAACAGCAGGTCGTAGTTGGTCACCACTACATCGACATCGGAAAACTGCGCTCTGGTCTTGAAGTACGGGCACCTGCTATACCAATCGCACATGTTGTTGATACAACCCCGAGCGTCAGTGGTAATGGATTGCCAGTGTCGTGGGTTGAGAGCCACGGGAGAGTGATCGATGTCGCCGGTCCATTTTCCGTGAATGAAGCTGTCGAAGAGTTCGACGTACCTTCTTCCCAATTCGCGTTCTTTGGTGTTGACCTCGGCCAATGAGTCAAGCACCTGTGCATCAGTAGCGTTTGCCGAGTGACTGAGCCTTCGAGGACACACGTATCTCCGGCGTCCTTTTGCCAATACAAAGGTGAACGGAACATCGGTCAGGGTACGCAGTTCTGGCAGGTCCTTTCCCGTAATCTGATCCTGCAATGCGACTGTCGCAGTAACGATGACGACGCGCTTTCCCTGCTCCTTGCCCATTGGGACAGCAGAGGTGGCGTAGGCAATTGTCTTCCCCGTGCCGGTTCCCGCCTCGACAACGCCTATTCGAGGTCGTTGCGACTGTAGAACGCGATCAATGAACCGAATCATGCGCAGCTGGCCTTCACGTGGCTGGTAACCCTTCGCTTCCAGCCAAGCGCCATACATCTGCTCAATGCGTTCGGTTATGCTCATTTCTGAACTTGGAGACCCTTTCGATGCAACACTTCACCATTGCTTCGCTTTTCATATTAGCTTTAACGTGCTCTGCACAGGAACCGACCGAAATCACGGATAACTTGGGCAACGTATTTCATCTAACGACCGTTACCGACAAGGTGCCGTCGGCCCGACAGCTGGCATTGACCGAATCCGGTTTGCTTTTCGTCGGCAGCATGAGTCGCGGCAATCTCTACGCAGTTGTTCCGTCTAACGAGACTGCGACAGAACCCGAGGTAGTTACTTTCGACACTGGCTTAGCAATGCCGACTGGCCTCGCACTCCACGGCAAAGATCTCTATGTCGCCGCACACAGTCGAATCCTCAAGTACAAAGACATCGAGGAAACCTATCGCTCGTCTCCAGAACCGGAAGTTGTTAGCGCGAGTTTGCCCCGAGCCCGACATCACGGTTGGAAATATCTCTCCGTTGGACCTGACGGCTTCTTGTACTTCAACGTGGGCGCTCCCTGCAACGTCTGTCTTTCAGAAGAGGAGATTTACGCGAGCATAGTTCGAATGGACCCATCTAACGGAGAGTTCGAAGTCTATGCACACGGCGTGCGCAATAGTGTTGGAATCGATTGGCATCCTGATACGAAGCAGATGTGGTTTTCAGATAATGGTCGTGACATGTGGGGAGACGACCGGCCACCTGAGGAAATCAACGTCGTGGAGGAGCCCGGCTCGCACTTCGGATATCCCTTTCTGCACGGCGACAATCTAGTGGATCCAGAATTTGGAAGCCAACGTCAAGAGGACGTGGACTACAAGACGCCCGTTGTCAACATCCAAGCGCATGCAGCGGCTCTTGGATTGGACTTTTATACAGCGAGTGCTTTTCCCGCCAACTACAAGAATGCGTTGTTCATTGCGGAGCACGGCTCATGGAATCGATCGTCAAAGGTGGGCTATCAGGTCTCGGTGGTGAGATTTGACGGAGATGAGCCCACCTATTTTCCGTTTGTCGACATTTGGCTAGAAGGCCAGCGATCCAATGCAAGGCCCAACGACGTGCTCGTTGATAACGACGGCAATCTACTGATCTCAGACGATTTTCGCGGAGCAATCTACAAAGTCGTTCACGTTGCAAAGGCCGATGACTAATAGTAGTGTCGGCCTGGCCCCTTGGTGCATTCGCGCAATTGGTTTTCGTAATTTGAAGACATTTGTGCGACTTCTTCTGCGACAAACTCCAAGCGCGGGTATTTGCTCCACTCTCCCGACATGTAGCCATTTACACCGGCATAGTAGGTGAGATAGAGATTTTTTGCATCCCATCGCTGCAAATTAGCTTGGTGCGCGGCTCCATCCAAGTACCAACCCACGAAATTAATCGAGTCGCGGAAATTGCTCCGTTTAGCATTTCTGTTGCCGGTGCGCTCCTGATAGTCAGACCAAGTTTCATCTAGCGCTTGCGCATATCCAAAAGCGGTTGATGGTCGTTTCCAAGGAATGACAAATAAGACTCTCTTGCGGGGGGGACGCGCGTTGTGGATAAAGCTCGACTCACGATAGATGACAGCCATGAGGAGCGGAGCGGGAATTTGATACTTCTTCTCTGCATTCAGGGCGTGTCGATACCAAGCGCGCTTCTCCTCAAATACCGTGCATAGGTTCGCGGTGTTGCTGGGAGGCCTGAGTGACATGCAACTTGTTAGCAGAACGAGCATGGCTAGCATTGCCACACTACAACCAATCACGCAGAGCAGAAATCTTGCTGTCCTGTCTTTGATCAAATCCGTGAATTCCATTTCACCCTACTCCACGACGACATCAATTCCTTGTGTGACTCGCTTCAGTTGGTGCCTCCAATGAACATGCGAACCACAGGATTCTCGTTGCGTATACTTGAGACAATTCAAGCTACCAACCATTTTGCGACATGTCAATAGAAGTAGGAAAAGCTGCTCCCTCGTTTACTCTAGTCGACACCGATGGCAATGACGTTTCACTAGATAGCTTCAAAGGAAAGAATGTCGTAGTCTACTTCTACCCCCGCGATGATACTCCGGGCTGCACAAAGGAAGCTTGCGGCTTCAGAGACTTGTGGGACGAAATCCAAGACAGCAACACGGTTGTATTAGGTGTTTCGCCCGACAACGAAAAGGCTCACAGAAAATTTGTAGACAAGTATCAACTTCCATTCACTCTACTGTGCGATCCAGATCACTCCGTCATGAAGGAATATGGGGCATTCGGCGAGAAAACCATGTATGGGAAGAAAATGCTGGGTGTAATTCGATCGACAGTGGTCGTCGGCCCCGATGGTTCAGTGTTGAAACATTGGAAACGAGTATCGAGAGCGGCTGACCACCCCGAAAAAGTCCTAGAGTTCATTCAAACTGCCAACTAGAACTAGTGCGTACACCGGTCGCTCAGTAGAGTCACCTAACGATCACTTCGTGCTCAAGCGTCCCGATTGGACTGATTGATACCGCCACTCTGTCGCCTTCGTCTAAGAAGACCGGCGGATTCCGGGCCGACCCGACTCCACCAGGGGTTCCAGTCACGATTACGTCCCCAGGGACAAGATCAATGAAAGTCGAACAATACGAGATCAGATCGGCAAACCCAAACACAAGATCCGAAGATTTCGCGTGTTGCATGAGCTTGCCGTTCACATGAGTTTTCAGTTCCATCTCGTTTAGGTTGTCAATCTCGTCCACAGTCATGATCCACGGGCCAAATCCTCCTGTGTTCATGAAGTTCTTGCCCGGAGTAAACTGACTCGTGTGTCGCTGAAACTCTCGCACGCTGCCGTCGTTGTAGCAGCTGAAACCGAATATGTGGTCCATGTAGTCGTCTTTGCGGATTCGGCGCCCGCGCTTGCCAATGACCATGGCAATTTCACCCTCAAAATCGAGTGTGTTCGATTCAATCGGACGCTCCATGTAGCCGCGATGACCTACCTGAGCTGCGGCAAACCGTACAAAGATCGTGGGATGATCTTCTCCCCCTCTACCGGTTTCCTGCTGGTGTGCCCGGTAGTTCAATCCTATGCAGAGAATCTTGTCAGGATCAGTAATCGGCGGCAAAAGTGTCACGTCCGACAATGCGTGAGCTGGCTGACTCTCACTGGCTCTGGCAACTAGCCCTGACAAGGCACCATCTCTCATTGCCGCTCCAAGAGTTTCCTGCTCTGCGATAGAGCCCACGTCATGGATTAAGTTATCAGGTGTAAGAAAGCCAAACGACTCCGAATCGCCGTTTTGGAAGGAAATCCAACGCATTGCTATTGCTCCCCAAAAGTGGTGTGCATGGTACGTCGCCTCTCACTGGCGACTTTGCCAAGAAACCGATATACATGCGGATTTAAGATCGGACGCACCAAAATTTTTTGGTTGTCTTTGATCGTAGCGAGACGTTAACTAATCAAACACAATCACGTGACGCGCTTCCTCGCCGGTTTCCAGCTTAGCTAGAGCGTCATTGACTTCATCAAGCTGGATAGTCTTCGCCAACAAGTCGTCGAGATGCAACGAGCCGCGAAGGTAGAAGTCCACGAATCGAGGCATGTCTACACGGAATCTGTTAGAACCCATCATCGATCCCTGAAGCGTCTTTTCCTGCAGAAAATCGGGACCGTGAAGAGAGACCATTTCACCAGGCGGAATCATTCCGATGACGGTCGCTGTACCCCCGGCACGCAACATGCGAAACGCTTGTTCCGCTGTTAGTTTCAATCCAATGGCTTCAAAGGAATAGTGGACACCGCCCCCGCTAATTTCCCGTACTGCATCTACAGGATCCGACTGGCTCGCATCCACACAATCTGTCGCGCCGAACTGTCTTGCTAGCTCCAATTTCGGCGCAACGCGGTCGACAGCAATGATCTTTCCCGCACCTGCTATTGCCGCACCGTTTATGCACGACAAGCCAACTCCCCCGCAACCGATTACGGCCACACTAGATCCTGGCTCGACGTCTGCGGTGTGAATGACGGCTCCAATTCCTGTGGTCACGCCGCAACCGATAAGTGCAGCTCGATCCAACGGCATGTCTTCTCGAATCTTTGCAACCGAGTGTTCGTGAACCAGCATCAACTCGGAAAAGGAACCCAAATCTGCGAACTGTACCAACGGTTCGCCACTTTGGGACAATCGAGGCTCCTGGTCCGGTCCACGTCGAGTCTCAGGCGACTGGCAAAGCGACATATGCCCTGTAAGGCAGTATTCGCAGTGTCCGCAAAACACCGACAGGCACGTAATCACATGATCGCCCGGCCTGACGTAGTGAACGTCTAAACCCACTTGCTCGACAATGCCGGCCGACTCATGACCCAACACCATGGGTGGGCGACTCGGATACGTGCCGTTAAAGAAGTGAAGGTCAGAGTGACAAACTCCCGCCGCAACTGTCCGAACTAGAACCTCGCGCGGACCGGGCTTCGCAATCGAGATTTCCTCGACTTCCATTGCTTTGTTGACTTCTCTGAATACAGCGGCACGCGCCATGACATGCTCCCTATTGCGCAATCCTTCAGAAACCTAATGCAATCATAGTCGGCCTGTAGAAAGTGATATCGCGGCTTCGATTGCAGCGACTGTGCTCCGAGGGTCTGCAACTCCCCGACCAGCAATGTCAAAGGCCGTGCCGTGGTCCACCGATGTTCGAACGAATGGTATTCCCATTGTTGCTGAGATGCTCTGGTGGAAATTGTGGACCTTTATGGCAATGTGTCCTTGGTCGTGGTACATGGCCAATACCACGTCATATTCGCCGGCGATAGCCTTGTTGAAAATCGAATCTGCTGGTAGCGGTCCTTCCGCTTGTATGCCTCGGTCTCGCGCTTCGCGTACTGCAGGTCCAATTTCGTCCAATTCCTCCCGACCTAACAAGCCACCCTCACCCCCATGTGGGTTAAGTGCTGCAACACCTATTCTCACATTTGGTAGACCCCACTGGCCAAAAGTCGTAGCACAAAGCTGCAACTTTTCGAGAACATTTTCCTTTGTGACGAAGCGTGCTGCTTCTATTAGCGATTTGTGTGTAGAGAGATGCACTACACGCAACCCAGGGGTCATGAGCATCGTCGCGACGGCTTTGGATTGTGTAATCCTTCCAAGTATCTCTTGGTGGCCAATGTCCGAGTAACCGGCGGCGTGAATGGCTTCCTTGTGCAGCGGACACGTCATGATGGCACGAATCTCGCCGCGCATCGCATCCGCAATTGCGGTCTCTACAGACTTGACGGCAATCTCGCCACACTTTGCCGACACTCTGCCAAATGCAAAGCTGTCAGGTCTTGGGATGTTGACGTCAACGATTGTGAACCCGTTGCGCTTCCCCAAATCAACGTCCCCAATCCTTGCTCCATCTTGCAGTGACCACGCGCATCCGTAAAGAACTGGTTCACACTTGCTTTGGATCGTAGCAAGCACTTTGGCCAGCACTTCTGAACCGATGCCGGCTGGGTCACCGAGAGTAATTCCAATTTTCGGCAGATCTGAACCGCTCAAAGCAATAATTCCCTATAAATCAAACTGTTCATTCAATAAGTTTCACATCATCCACATGTAGGCCAAACCCTTCCAATCCCACATAGTCGACCTTTCTTCCAGCCAAAATCGTTATATTGGTCAAGCCCAAGTCTCGCAGTATCTGTGCACCCACTCCAATTTCAAGCCATTCTCGAGCTCTAAGAGATTCGCGGCTTGATTTCTCGCCGTGCAAGTGATCCAAGGGTACACCCGCAAATCCTCCACGAAGATAGATGAACACACCAGCTTCCTCTTGGATTAACCGATCAAGAGAAACGTCCACAAGCCGTGATTCGTGTATGTCTTGTGGACCGAAGATGTCCTCGACGAGTTTTTCGCGATGGATTCTAACTAGGACGCTGCCTGTTGTTTGCAAGTTACCGAACACCAATGCCAAATGTTCGGCATCTTCGAATTTCGTTCTGTAGGAGTAGCCTCGGGCGGCTCCAACGCGAGTCTTAACCGAAAACTTATGGGTGCGCTCGACAAGTTTTTCTCGCCGTTGTCTCCACGCAATCAAATCGGCGATAGAGATTATGTGAAGATTGTTTTGCTTGGCAAATTCGATCAATTCTGGCAAACGCATGACGCTGCCGTCATCGTTGACAAGCTCTGCCAGTACGCCCACAGGCGCACATCCCGCCAGCGTAGCCAAGTCAAGCGCGGCTTCCGTGTGTCCCGATCGAACCAACACACCTCCTCTTCGCGCAACTAGTGGGAAGACATGACCCGGCCTGACGAAATCCGAAGCCTGAGTATTGTTGCTTGCAAGCGCTTGCACGGTGTTGGCTCGTTCCTCGGCGGCGATTCCCGTTGACAATCCTTGCTTATAGTCAATGCTGACGGTAAACGCAGTGGCTAGGGGGGCATTGTTGCGTGACACCATTGGTTCCAAACTAAGCCGGTCGGCTTGGTCCTGCGTGATTGGAGCACAGAGAATCCCACTCGTGTGTCTGACCATGAAGGCAATCTTTTCAGATGTTGCCTTTCCTGCGGCCATGATCAAGTCGCCTTCGTTTTCCCGATCTTCATCGTCTACGACTACGACCAGGTCTCCGCGACCCATGGCCTCTATCGCATCGTCAACCGTGTCGAATACCATCTGCTCGTGAATGGAATCGCTCAAAAAGACGGAGTAGGTTACCACGCCACCGACTTGCCCATTGGGGTAGGCCCGTGGAACGTAGCATTACAACAACTATTCGTCCCTATAATTGCCGTAGCCACAGTAGCGCCCGTAGCTCAACTGGATAGAGCACCAGGCTTCGAACCTGGGGGTTCGGGGTTCGAGTCCCTGCGGGCGTGCCATTCAAGAACAGAAAACTCCTTCCATCGCGGCGATGTGCTAGCTGTTGCAACGCTAGAAACTCGTTAATTCAACAGCGTTGCATGGATGGTGCGAACGAAGAATCGAAGAAATTACGATCAAATTCCGCTGCGTCAAGTAGTTGTAAACACTCTCTTCTCACTCATATAAAGATACGAGCTTCCACTGCAAGATGTCATTTGGTTCGAATGCCCATTTGCGCTTGTTGAGTCTGTCGCAATCTCTTAAAAACTATGAGCAAAACCCATAAATCGCTCCCTAACAATTGAGATTTCCTTTGAAATTGTTTAAAATAGCGACAAATAAGCGGGAGATACGATTGCTGCAATACCAATAGAAAAAATTTTACGATAGTGCTTACTAGTAATCCATTTAGCGCAAATCACTCACTTTTTCGACCAATTCGGAGGTAGCCGACCACATTTAACTTCTCAATATACTATACATTTGTATCCCTATTTGCTACTGGAGGTTATTCTTGAATACCGCATTAATTTCCTGTCTTGCTGAGTTGGGAATCGGGGAACCCTCGATTTGCAACAACCTAGCTATGGTTCCGCTGTTCCGTAAAGCGAACAACGAGCCCAATTACATCACCCTCGATGAGGGTTTGACGTCGGCACTGCTCGAAATCGAAGAACTTGACGGCGGCGCAAGCGTTTCGAATGTTCTCTTTCGCAACAAGGCAGACCAAAAGGCTCTATTGTTTGAAGGAGAAGAGCTGCTTGGTGCGATGCAAAATCGCATCTTGAATGTGACAGTGCTCGTTTCTCCAAAAACCGAGCAGAAATTACCCGTTTCGTGCGTTGAAGCCGGCCGCTGGCATCACGAACACACTAATCGAAAAAAACAACGGTTTACGGTGGCAAACCGGATGCACTATGCACGTGGTCGAGCATTGGGAAACAGAGCTGTCTCCATGAATCTAGCGTCCTCCAACGAATATCGCAGCGACCAGTCAGGCATATGGTCCGACATTGACGACAAGGCGTCCAGGATGAATGCCCGTTCGCCTTCCGCCGCTTCGGATGCACTGTACGTGATGTCTGAAGACCGAATCAATGAGTACGTGAAATCCTTCAAGCATCAACCCAAGCAAGTAGGTTGCGTATTCCTGATTGACGGTCACGTGTCGGGAATGGAGCTTTTCGCTAGTGAAGCGACTCACAAGAATGTGATTCACAAAATCCTACGAAGCTATGCTTTAGATGCCGTAGACTCGGCTCTGCCTTTATCCGACAAGGTCAAATCTTCAGCTGGTACGAAAACACTGGATCAATGCGTTCACGCAGTCAATGAGTTCAATGATCAGCTCAAGTCGGCGTGGACTAAAGAGTTTCCGGGTTTGTGCGAGGGAGTAAACGTGCGCTTCAAGGACGAGAGACTCACGGGAGGCGCTCTACTATACGAGGATCAAATCTTGCATCTCTGCGCGTTTGCAATTCCTGAAGAACGTACTTCTCCGCGTCGACCCCACCGTTCCTATTCCCCTATTTAGTAGGCCATTGGCAAAGTGCACGAACTAGCACAATGTCGACTTAGATAGGCTAACTTGCCGCTCACAACCATTGGGGTTGTGAGCGGCCTTCAATCTAGCAGCCCATTCTTGGGGATTCGCTAAAGGGAAGTCCCTAATACCCTAGTTAGAGAATGTCGCTGTGGAGCAACGTCTACGATTTTGCCGAGCGGCACTAACGTTCAGGCTCGAAGTTGGCTAGCTTGAAAGTCGCGCCGCATTGGACCGTGCCAGCAATAGACTCACTTTATGTCGGCTTGCGCACATGTACCAAAAAACTCGGAGTGAAAATGCCAAGCTCGCCCGCTTCAACCAGTGCGTCTGCGGCGAAATTGAGAATCCGAGCGGCCTCGTACGTCCCAGCGGGGGCCAGACGCATCCATTCAAGAACACGGGTGACACCTTCGGTCAGAGCACGACCTGCCGGAATCCGAGCGAACGAAGACATTGAAGCATCTCTTCCCTGTAGTGCCATGTACCAAGGCGTTGAAGGATGGCAGTTCGTCGCGTTTTGGTCAACCGCTTCGATGACCTCAAAGCCCGCACCGAGAATCGCGTCGACATATTGGTCAGCTGTCAGCAGTTCGGGCGTCGCGTTGGTTCTCTCGATCCGGTCCCGAACGTCTACGTGTTGGTTGTTTGCGCTATCAAACGTACTGGTTAAGCACCAATCCACTATCGCGGCTTTGCCATTGGGTTTTAGCAGTCTGAACAGCTCGTGAAACGCTAGCGGCTTGTTTGGCGCGTGGCACACAGCCTCGAACGAATACGCTGCATCAAATGTGCCGTTCTCCAGTGGGACATCCATATAGTTCGCGTACAGAAACGAGCATGAGCCGCCCAATCCCTCGCGCCGCACACGCTCCTCGCCACGGCGTATCTGGTGAGAGTTGAAGTTAATACCCGTAATACTCGCGCCTGTTGCCCGGGCGATATTGACGAGCGGTCCACCCACACCACAGCCGATATCGGCAACGTGCATCCCCGGCTTCAGTTGAAGCAGTTCCCCGATGCCCTCGTCGTGTCGTTGCTGCGATTTACGAAGGCTCTGACCGGGCTGTCGCGGGGAGAAGTGAAACGTCGTGCCCCAGCCAAACTCGTAGAACTTGGTGACTACATCATAGAACCGGCTTACTAACCGGGGTTGTTCTTCAATCCGATGCACATCGTCTTTCGAAAGTTGCCGGACGTCTTTGAGGCGACCAAAGTCTCTGAGCGCACCACTTAATTTGCTTCGCTTCATTCGTTACTCAAGCACTTGCAACCAGGCATTTGCGACCAAAATGTTACTGGACGTTCCTGGTGAAGATCGAGTTCGCGTGAAATGGTCGCTTTCGCGGAATTTAGGGTTTCTCGTGGGTTACGACGATTCGTAATTAGATAGCGACAGACCACATTGTGAGTGGCTGCGTAGACGTGTTCACCATAGGGAACTACTGGAACGTGTAGCTTGTGCATTGACGGATTCATTGCAACTTTTCAGTACGCAAGTCCTGCCGTTTTTTGCGCCCAGTACAAACAAACCCTTCTCGCTAGCGAATCCGAGCCAACTCTTCGCGTCACTGTTGCTCGAATTGACAACCTCGCTTCCCGCCTCCAATGATGATCTTTGGAGACTACTTCATTTCCTTTTCTACGAGCTCAAGTTAGGTTCTTGAGTACTGTGAAGTCTGCAGAGGTATGTTCGGGCGGTTCAGTTCGACAAGAGAACACTAGCCTGATCAGCGACTCGAGTGCCTTCGAAGAAGTTGACGTTGGTTTCTCCCCAAAACTTCACAGGATTCTCAAACACAAACCTCCTAAAGTCTCGATCTGTGATCTTTTCCTCTTCCACTAGCTCATAGGCCTCTGGCAATACTCCAGACATGTCTTGAACGTCAAAATGGCCGATGTCAGAACCGAACAATGCTTTGAGCTGTGCACCCAGTGGGTTGAACTTGCGATTGAACGCCCAAGCATTCGAGGAATCGTCCGCCTCGCAGCCAAAATAGAAACGCTCGACGAACAACTCCAAGAAGTCTTTCTTTGTCGCGATCTCGCAGCGGGAGTAATCATCCAACTCCTCAATCCCTCCAATGGTGTTGGCATCGTTTCGAGTACCTATGCTGCGACGCTCCTTGACTGCCTCGAGCATCTCCGTCCCTCCATACTTCTCCACAAGTTCGTCCAATACACCTAAGTCAAGATTGCCCGGGTCTGTGAAGGCCAGTGCATCCCGATTTCTTATCTCCCAGTGATTGATAAGGTCCGTGTACAACAGGCACGCAAAGCCGACTCCGCCTTCGAGAAACGCAAAGTTCAGATCAGGAAAACGTCGTGTGACTCCTCCCAAAAACAGCGCTTTGCATACGGCCTCAGATGCGGCCGCGAAGTGACCGATATGGTTGTAGCAGAAGTTTGACACGGACATTCTGAAGGCGCGTCCTCGCGAACCACGGTGAAATGTTGGCGAGACTCCTAGTTCCTTGCATTTTTTCCATACAACGTCGTAGTCGTGAGCGCTATCGATGCCAAACATGTCGAACCAACGTACCAAGCCCGCTGCAGAAGGGTTTGACTCCTCGATCGCAGGCACTGGCCGATCGATCATGCTATTGAGCATAACGACCTTGTAGCCTAGTTCTCCCACTGCATGCTCGAGTTCTGCAATTGCTTCTTCAGGTTCGTGCATTGGTATAACCGCTGCCGGCGTTATTCGATCCCTGAGAGGATCGAAAAGCTCAGCGCAGTATGTGTTGAATGCGCTGCACGCGGCAACACGAGACTCCCGATCATTGACCCTCGGCAAACCCAATCCCATAGTGGGATACAAGATCGCGAAGTCGATGCCAAACTCATCCAATCGCTCGTAGAGAAGCCTCGGCATCATGGCAGTCGCTCGGTCGCGCGTGTTTTTCGTTGGTGCTCCCCAGAATGCTTCCTGCGCAACATTTTCGTGTCGGCGTTGTTCAGGCGTCATGCGCAAACTACGCCCTACTCGACCACCATTGGTGGTCACAGCCTGAGTCGCAACAGGTCCTCCAATCTTGCGCATTGCTTCAACAACGACTGGGCCATACTCCAACCAATGCCCGTCGGCATCGATCACCGGGTGTCCCAAACTCTCTCGCAATTTGGCAGCTTGCATCTCAACGCTCGTGTTCTTCGATCAAGTCTATTATTGATATTGTCTGTGTCATGGCAAACAACGTCACACTGGCGCTACAAGGTTCCTACAGGTCTCTTGACGCTAAAATCCGATTCAAGCGCATGCGTACAGTGAAGGGGCTCGCAACCCAATTGGAGGATCTATGGACTTGAGTGATGCCACATTGCTCGACATTCACCGACGGATGGTGCGGATCCGAACATTCGAAACCGAAGCAGGAAAGCTAGCTGAGGCGGGCAAGATTCCCGGTGCGCTTCACCTTTACGTTGGGCAAGAGGCGATTGCAGCTGGAGTGATGTCCCAACTCTCCAATCAGGACTGGATCACGAGCACCCACCGCGGTCATGGACATCTCATTGCGAAGGGCGGGGAATTTGGTCCTATGTTCGCCGAACTTTTTGGGCGTGCCACCGGCTACTGTAAGGGCAAAGGTGGAAGCATGCACATATCCAACATGGATCTCGGCATGCTGGGAGCAAACGGCATTGTGGGCGCTGGCCCACCGATTGCCGTCGGGGCAGCTTTCACACTAAAGTACCGCGAAGCGGATAACGTAGCCGTCACGTTCTTTGGGGACGGGGCAAGCAATGAAGGCTCGTTTCATGAGGCAGCAAACATGGCCTCTCTCTACAAGCTTCCGCTGCTTTTGGTATGCGAGAACAACGGCTACGGCGAGTACACCCCGCAAGAATCTCATCAGGCGATTTTGGATGTGGCTGATCGCGCGAGTGGCTACGGCATGCCCGGTGTAGTCGTCGATGGCATGGATGCTATTGCAGTCTACGAGTCCGTACACGCTGCGATCTTGAGAGCAAAGAGTGGGTCCGGTCCCACACTACTCGAATGCAAGACCTATAGATTCTTCGACCATGTCGGCGTCCGTGGCATGGGCTTGACATATCGGACAGACGAAGAGCTTGAGGAATGGCAAAAACGCGATCCGATCCATATGTTCGAAGCAAGACTGCAAGAACTTGGTGTGTTGAGCGCGGATCAAGCAAAAGCCGTCCATGAAGAGATCATGAACGATGTTCAGCACGGGATCGAATTTGCAGAATCAAGTCCAATGCCTGATCCAGCCACGCTTCTTGAAGACGTGTATGCCTAACTCTACTCTAATTCATACCATTCCTTTGCCGTGACAGCCCAAACTGACTCGCCAAGTCGGGAAACGACTTACATTGCCGCAGTTGCTGAAGCGGTCCGATCTATTCTCATAGAACAAGAAAACGCATTCGTCGCTGGTGAAGACGTAGCTGGTGCTGGAGGGGTCTTTGGTTCATTTCGCGGCCTGCTCGACGAATTCGGAGATCGCAGAATTGTGGACACGCCAATATCCGAGGAAGGCATTGTGGGTTTGGGCGTCGGAGCGGCAGCGACCGGTTTGCGCCCCATCATCGACATCATGTTTATGGATTTCATGGGCGAGTGCATGGACGAAATTGCAAACCAGATGGCAAAGATGCGGTACATGTTCGGTGGTTCGGCAACTCTTCCCATTACGGTCTTGACCATGTCGGGCGGTGGAATAAACATGGCTGCCCAGCACTCCCAGAGTCTGGAGGCTTGGATTTGTCACCTGCCCGGTTTAAAGGTCGTGGCGCCTTCGACTCCTTACGACACAAAGGGACTAATAATCTCGGCAGCTCGCGACAATAATCCGGTATTTGTTGTGATGAACAAACTGTCCCTCCGCAACAGAGGACCAGTGCCCGAAGAGCCCTACGAGGTTCCAATTGGGAGCGCAAATGTCGTACGGGAAGGCACCGATGTAACGGTGGTTACCTATAGCCGAATGGTTGGGGAGTCCCAGAAGGCGGCCGAAACGCTCGCGGGCGACGAAATCAGTGTCGAAGTCATCGATCTTCGTTCACTCCAGCCTCTCGACACCGAATCGATTCTTGAATCGGTCCGCAAGACCAATAGAGCAGTGGTTGTTCACGAAGCCGTGCGATTCGGTGGACTAGGAGGGGAAATCTCCTCCCAGATCCAGGAACAAGCTTTTGACTATCTCGATGCTCCTGTGACCAGGGTCGGTGCACCTTTTTCTCCAGTTCCCTTTAGTCCGGTGCTCGAACAAGCCTATCTTCCCAACGCAAACAAAATTGTGAACGAAGTACGCGAATTGTTTAGTTGAGGTTAGAGTTTGCAAATTGGGATCATCGCCAATCCCAATGCGGGAAAGGACATCCGTCGATTGACTGCTGGGGCTTCCGTCAGCAGTACGGAGGAGAAAGTTGCGGTTGTACGCCGGTTCTTGGCGGCACTGTGTTCGAACTGCCGTCCTGACATTCACTATCTTGACGACTCTGGTGGCATAGTTCGGTCCGCACTGAGGTCACTGGGAATACAAGGTTACAAACTTGACGTTCAATCGGAGGGGATGTCGAGCGATTCAGAATGCGCAGCGTTCAAGCTCCGTGGGGTGGATCTTGTCGTTTCGCTTGGTGGCGACGGCACGAATCGTGCCATAGCCAAGGGTTGGCGAGACATTCCTCTTATCGCCTTGAGCACGGGAACTAACAACGCATGGACAAGCATGACTGAATCGACTTCCGCAGGAATGGCCGCAAGCCATATAGCTAGGAAGGAACTGGATGAAGAGACGATTTCCGTGAAAAGCAAAATGGTCCATGTCTCTTTCGACGACGATCGCACCGACAGTCTCGCGCTTGTTGACGTAGTGGGAACTCACGACAAATTCACTGGAGCAAGAGCAATAGTCGACCCAGAGCAATATGCCTTTGCTGTGGTGACTCAAGCAGACGCCGCGAAGATTGGCATGGTTGGTGTAGCTGGGTCTTGCTTGCAAATCAGAGCGGATGAGAAACTTGGTGCCGCTTTGACATTCAATGTCGACAACGAGATGTTGCGAACTGTGAGGGCGGCAATCGCACCCGGACTCGTAGATGATGTCAGAATCGCTACCTGCGAACAGCTCCAATTGAACCAGTGCAAATCGTTTTCCGGGCCACTAGTCTTGGCATTCGACGGTGAAAGAGAAGAGTATTTGACGCAGGATCAAACAGTCAATTGCGTTGTAAAGCAAGACGGTCCCAGGTTGTTCGACGTAAGCGCTACATTGAGAGAAGCATCTCGGTTGGGCTTGTTAAGCATCGACCAAGTTGAGGAGGTTTCCAATGCCTAAGGAAATCTACTTGGTGAAGGTCGGCATGACGATGACTGAAGGCACAGTCGACGAATGGTATGTTCGCGACGGTGATCTTGTAGAGGAAGGGGCTCAACTCTATCGACTCGAAACCGAAAAAGTCAATATGGATGTCGACGCGGAGTCGAACGGAACAGTCAAGCACATTGTTCCAGCAGGAACGACCATGCACCCTGGGGATGTCATCGGCTGGATTTACGCACAGGGAGAATCGATTCCTGAAGAGCTGCCCTCCGGAAGACCAAATCCAAATATCGATTTAGTCGACGCGGACGACGACCAGGTGCCTGCCTCATCTGCAATGCGGGCAGAATCAGCCAAACGGTTTCAAAGCGCAACTAGAGAATCGCGACACGATTCCCCTGTCGGTTCGCGTCGTGTTGCATCCTCGCCTGCTGCGAGGCGTCTCGCGAAAGAGAGAGGTATCGATCTTGCATCAATAACTGGCACCGGACCACGCGGGCGCATAACCCTAGAAGATGTCGAGTCTGTGAATACGACTGACGCACAATCAACTGACGAAGGGCTAGTTCCCCTGACGGGCCTACGAAGGGTTATCGCCCGTCGCATGACGGCTAGCCTACAAGGCTCGGCTCAGTTGACGATGAACATGCTGGTTGCAATGGACAACTGCATCGCACTCAGGTCGAGATTGAACGAAGAATGGGCTGCTGACGATATTCGAATCGCGTTCACGGACTTGATCATCGTCGCCGCCGCCAAAGCGTTAAATGCCCATCCCACTCTAAATGCCTACCTGCTAGACGAACACTTGCAAATGCACGAGCAAGTAAACATGGGTATTGCCGTAGCTGTGCCCGAAGGTCTCATAGTTCCCGTAGTTCAAGATGTGAACTCAAAAGACCTCAAAGAAATCGCTCGGGAGTCTGCGGATCTTGCAGATCGTGCTCGCGGTGGCAGGTTAACTCTGCAAGACGTGGAAGGCGGAACATTCACCATATCGTCGCTTGGCATGTACGGAGTCGACTCATTCACACCGATCATCAATCCACCACAATCGGGCATTTTGGGTGTTGGAGGCATCCGTAACGGAGTACGGTGGGAGGCTGATAGGCCAGTGAAAGAAAAGCTAATGAATCTGTCATTGACTTGGGATCATCGTGTGCTTGACGGTGCGCCAGCGGCTGAGTTCTTGGCCACAATTCGGGATTTACTCGAGCGCCCAGACGAGTGGACAGTCTCGAGCTAGAGTCTCGCTTGCAAATGATTGCCCTCGATCTGTGAGCACACCTGCAAATTTCCCGCAACTGCAAAGAGCATGTTCGATAGAACGCTAAGTAGAGTCTCTCACGGTACGATTTAGATTCAACCTCAAAATTCGAACGAATTAACATCCAATGAAACAGGTAACAGAGTCAGCAGAAACGAGCAGGGAAATGCCAGCATCCGAAGCTGAACGACTAGGAAAGCTGCCGCCGATCAACTCGTTAGGGTGATGGTTGCGTAGGCATTTGTGAAACGATCAGGTGTCATTCTTGTAACCTTTGGTGCTGCAATAGGCATTGTCTGCGGAGTACTCGTCGTCCTAGCAGGTATCGGAGACTTGCGGTCGGGCAAAGCGCTTGGAGGGCAAGTGCTTTCCATAGGATCAAGCGCGATTGTGCTTTCGTTGGCGTTTCTTGCAATTCTTGCAACAAGAGCAAAGCATCACGCAAGAAACTGTGGTGCTCTACTGATTGTTGCCTCACTAGTTATAGCCCTCTTAGGTTTCGCTGTCATTGTTGGCTTGGTGTTAGCTTTGCCTTCCATGCTTTCAGAGGACTACTCTGTGTTCACTGGAACAATCTTCCTTGTCAGTTGGTTTGTTTCCGTGTTTGTTGCGTTTGTCCTAATTGGAGGAGTCCTAATCAGAGTAGGTGCCGCCGATGCGGATAGGGCAGACTTACACGCCTATCGCTAGTAGGAGCCCTTACCCATCGTATGGGTTGATCTCTGCTCGCAGTCTTGCTAAATGGCTCGAACGGAACTGGTTCAGTTAGTCGAATGTGCTTCGACTACCAGCAAACTGCAGCTACGGTAAGAGCAACAGACCTAGAGATACTTTCGGGTGGGTGATAAGAGCGCTAACTCGGAGTCACCCGAATAGTCCCGATTCCCACAAACAACGGAAGGATCAAAAGTGCACCAAAAGAGATTCCCGTAAGCGAGAGCAGCGCGCCGAAAAAGTAGTCTACCGAGTAGGCATACAAGCTTCCTATGACGGCTATCCCAACCAATGTGCAAATCCCAATTATCGAACAGCCGATCAACAACCAGCCTTGAGTCTTACCTCCCATCTTGTTACTCAGTGCAATGAGGACGATTATCGACCCTGCCACGAAGAGTTCGAGACAACCAATTGAAATCCCAATTAGTGCCAGTCCATCGCCATATCTAAGCTTAATTGCACCACCTGCCACGGAAAATACCCCAACAAAGATGGCGAATGCCGCGACACAAAGAAGCAGCGTGACTACGGTTGGTCTCACTTCAACAGTCCAAGCACGGCTGTACTGCTGACGTCGCAGGCTTCACGAGTCTCACAACAACGAAGGTTCTCTTGGTACATTCACTCTTGAATTGGCAGTAGAGGCCTGTCCTGTTGTGGTTCGTCGGCCCTGTTAATTCGAAGTGGCTCGAATTAATTTTCGCGCCGCCTTGTATGGATTAGTAAATAAAGTATGCCACCGTTTGTTGACCGGTGCTTAAGGCTAGTTCGCGTAGCTGCTTGTCTCGCATTTCACGCATGCCATCGTTCGCGAGGCAAGTTACCTGTAGATTCCTCTATGCAGGAAGGTTGCGCCGTGTCGAGCTAATGCGAAAGCCACGCATTGAATCGTTCGGTGAGTTCGTCTTCTCGCTCACTCCACCACTCCACGTCGTTCCACAAAAAGGTATTACTGTTTGCAGGTGCAGTTGGCAAATGTGGAAGCATGTCGACAGATTTGATGGCATGTTTTCCCACAAGTTCTAAACCCGATTTTCTTACGGGTGCATAGGGAATGTAGCTAGCAAAACCAACCATTCCGTGTGTGCTGGTCGCGTGGGCAATGAATCTCTTTGCAATCTCGAGATTGGGTGATCCGGCTACTATCGCAAATGCATCGTAGTCTCGAACGTGCCCATCCCATATGATCTCGAATGGTTGGCCTTCCATTACTTGAGCATTGAAGATCCTCCCGTTCCACGCTGCAGTCATGACCACTTCTCCATCTGCAAGCAATTGTGGCGGCTGAGCCCCAGCCTCCCACCAAACGACGTGGTCCTTGATCGTATCGAGTTTACGGAAAGCTCTTGCCAATCCTTCCTCCGTAGACAGGACTTCGTAGACCTTATCGATACTCACGCCGTCTGCAATAAGAGCCCACTCGAGGTTGACCGCTGGATTTCGTCTCAAACCTCTCCGTCCAGGGTACTTCGCAATATTGAATAGGTCTGAGACGGTGCTTGGAGCTTCTTCGTCGAATTGGCTAGAGTTGTAGACAAGCACAGTGGCCCAAACAAATGCTCCAATTCCACATTCTCCGATCATCCCCTCGAGGAAGTCTTCCCTCGCTGGAGTTCCATCTGGGGCGGGAGGTAACGCGATATCTGAAAGATCTTCGAACACCCCTTCGTCGCAGCCAACTCTGAGCGATGCACTCTCAACATCGATGACATCCCAGTGGACCGAGCCAGAATCGACCTGTGAACGAACTTGGGCTAAGCCCCCTGTGTAGTCCTCAAACACTATGCCAATTCCTGTTTCCCGGATGAACGACTTGTGGTAACCCTCGGATTGAGCCTTTGCCGCGGCTCCTCCCCATCCAACAACGGTTAGCGTCTCCTGCGCATCCACAAGACTAGTTGAACCCAAAAAGCAAATCAATGACGCACCAGCGCCCATTGCACTACAGAATCTCACTCTCGCTACCTGTCCTGAATTTCTGTCAGCTTAGCACGAGACCATAGCAGCACTGTCTAACCTGCGACAGAGCGAGCACTGATTTTTGCTTAGCCCAATTGACCGATCCAAAATTTGGAATGGCTTTGTTCTTGACATTGAACTCTTTTGTTGCTTACAATCTAAATAAGAATAATTCTTACTACGATTCTCAATTGCACGATGAAGTCACTTCACGAACTTGTTTCTGGTCAAACCGCAACTATATTGGGCTACACCAAAGACAGCAAACATACCAAACGGCTACGGAGCTTAGGTCTCGTTCCAGGGACCACCATCAAAGTGCAACGAGTCGCTCCTCTAGGCGACCCGCTCCAAGTGACTTTTAGAGGCTACAGCCTCGGTCTACGAAGAACCGAAGTTGACTGCATTACCGTGAGGCCCAATGCCGTCTAAATGACAACCCTTGCATTGGTGGGCAACCCCAACAGCGGCAAGTCCACACTCTTCAATGCATTAACCAAGAGCCACCAACGAATCGGCAATTGGCCGGGGGTTACAGTCGAGCGTACATCGGGTTGGTTCAACTACCGAGACAAACGCATAGAGGTCATTGACCTACCTGGTCTCTATGACCTCGAACCACCTGACGCAGAGTTGGGACTGGACGAACGCATCGTACGGGATTTCATCCAGCAACATCAAGCCGATGTCTATGTAAACGTCGTAGATGCCACCAGCTTGGATCGCGGTCTCTTCCTGACCACGCAACTACGTGAGCTTGACATACCCGTGGTCGTGGTTCTTACGATGGTGGATGTCGCTCGTCGCAACAACGCAGAGATCAACGTCGAACACCTGATTGAGAAACTAGGGTGCCCGGTGATTCCCGTTACAGCTAAGCGAAACAAAGGAATTGGTGATCTCTGCGCCGCTTTGTCTATAGCGCGTGAACCTCCAGCCGTTGTACATGGATCCGCGGCAGCGCGCTACGAATTCGTGGACCACGTTGTGGCTAAGGCAGTCTCCCAATCCGAAGAAAAGGCTCGCCTTACGGATCTCATTGATCGTCTCGCTCTAAATCGCGTGATGGCGTTTCCGATTTTTCTTTGCGTCATGTATTTGATGTTCTTTGTGTCTATAAATGTCGGTTCCGCACTTATTGACTTCTTCGATCTTCTTGGAAGCGCACTCTTCGTCGAAGGACCGAGGCAGGTCTTGTCGGCGATTGGCACACCCTCATGGTTGACAGCGTTTGTTTGCGACGGCGTTGGTGGTGGAGTTCAACTCGTCGCAACCTTCATTCCCGTCATTGGAATGTTGTTCCTTTTCTTGACTCTATTGGAAGACAGCGGCTACATGGGTCGCATTGCGTTCATCCTCGACAAGCCCATGCACAAGCTTGGATTGCCAGGGAAAGCGTTTGTGCCCCTCATTGTTGGATTCGGCTGCAACATTCCCTCCGTCATGGGCATTAGAAGCCTCGACAATCGCCCTGACCGAGTCTTGACCACAATCATGGCCCCGTTCATGTCATGTGGCGCCCGACTTACCGTCTACGCGTTATTTGCCGCGGCATTTTTCCCTACTAACGGTCAAAACGTCGTTTTTGCGCTCTATCTACTCGGCATATTCGTTGCACTTGGCTCTGCATGGATTGTCCGCAAGCATCTAGTACCTCACACTTCACAATCGTTTGCCCATGAACTGCCTCGCTACCACTTGCCATCCCTACGTGGTTTGGTTACCCACACATGGCATCGATTGAAAGGATTTGTGCTTCGAGCGGGAAAAGCGATCGTCCTTGTTGTAATTGTCTTGAACATGGTCAGCACCATTGGCACGGACGGATCGGTCGGCAACGAAGACAAGGAGAACTCAGTGCTTTCCGCGATTGGACGCACAATTACCCCAGTCTTTCATCCAATGGGAATCGACAAGGAGAACTGGCCGGCTACCGTGGGCATATTCACGGGCTTTTTCGCTAAGGAAGTCGTTGTGGGTACATTGGATGCTCTGTACACAGCAGATTCAAGAGAAGATGAACCGTTCGACTTTACAGAGACCGTGACTTCAGCATTCACATCGGTTCCAGCAAACTTCTCCGAGTTAGGGGAGTCCTTGGCCGATCCGTTGGGGTTGAGAATCGAGGACACAACAAACGAAGAACAAGCTGCATCTAGCCATCAGGTGGAAGTGAATACCATCATGGCTATGAAAGCTCTATTTCACGGGCAACTTGGCGCGTTTAGCTATCTAGTATTCGTATTGCTCTACATGCCATGCGTCGCGACGATAGGAGTAATCTACAAGGAGATTGGGGCGTTCTGGGCTACCTTTAGCGCGGGGTGGAGTCTTGTCATAGCTTATTCTGCGGCAGTTGTGTGCTATCAAGTTGGCATGCTCGGTACGCAGCCACTTCAATCATTGCTCACTCTAGGCATTACGATCGCTGCTACGTGCGTGGTCTTCACGTTGCTCATATTTTGGGGACGCAAGAAAGCCCCAAGTGAGGATCGCCTAATCCCCGTGTCTCAAGCGCATTCCTAAACTGGCTGGCACTTCTATAGGTGCCTCTAGTGAGTTCTCAAGAACTCTGCTGCCGAAGGCTTGTTGTTTGCAATGGCGAGTTCCAAGGGCGTATTGCCGTCTTGGTCCTTCAGCTTCGGATCAGCTCCATGCTCCAAGAGCATTTGCAGACACTCAAACTTCAGTCCTCGCATCGCTGCAATGTGAAGTGCCGTTCGTCCGTCCGGATCCGTCTCGCGGACACTAGCTCCATGATCAAGCAACCACTTGATCAGTTTGATCTTCCGGTAGTTGAGCAGTTCTTGCAGTGGCGTGTAGCCCCCAAACTTAGCGTTCCAATCGATTCCATGGTTGTGTAGCAGCTCAACGATTTGATCATTGCCCCCAAAAGTGGCAGCAAACGCCGATGGTTGAGGAGTCGATCCATGATTCAAAAGAAACTCAATCAGATCGATGTTCTGTGAGTATGCAACTGCATACCACAATGCGTTGGCTTGGAATACTTCTCCGGCATCGGGAATCTCCTGCATGGCATCGATTGCCACTCCACGCTCTAACAAGAGCTCTGCACATGCGATTGACGGGGCTGAACCGCCTTGTCGCCACATGCCCGAGAGACAGACGAAATGCAGAGGAGTTCGATTGAGGTGGTCGATCAACTCAGGAGACTTGGAATCCTTCAGGATTGCCTTGATCGTGTCTAAATCGTTCAGTGCGGCAGCTGCAAAGATGTCCCCTGCCCCTCCGTAGTTGCTAAGAACATCTATGAAGGCAAATTGCGGACCCACGGTCGAGTACACAACGGGAGATACGTTAAGCGGTCCCGCTGGAACGCTTGGATGCGCGCCACGATCCAGAAGCAGCTTCATCGCTTCAACATGCCGCTCGTGCCTGGGAATCGTCTTGTGGTACTGAGCCACGCGAGTGAGCGGCGTGTGGCGCGAGGCTGTTCCCGCTATTTGATTGGGATCGGCACCTGCGTCAAGAAGCAAATCGATACTGGCAACGTTGCCATGGAACGCCGCATCGCACAAGGGCTTCCAATGTGCGGCAATTTGTGGGTTAGCGGCTAACTCCGTCTTAACAGAGCCTACATCGTTTTGAGCTATAGCTTCACAAATCTTCTGGTAGTCCCGCGCCACTTTCGCTAAAGTCCGCAGTTCATTGGCGCATTGTTATAGTTCGTTGCGCAAGACCGGCGTAGGTCAGCTTGCGCCACAACCATTCAAGTGGACCGTAGTTGAAGTGGTTCAGCCACAATGGGCTATAGATCAATTGCGCTGTCCATACGCCTAGCACAACCAAGTAGAGTTGAGCCAAATCAAACGTACCGAACAGCCCGAAAACTACAAACATGGTGTTGCAAATGATTGTCTGCATAACGTAGTTGGAGAGCGCCATGCGACCTACTGCCGCCAGACTTGAACGCACGATAGGCAATATTTGTAGCTTGCAGATCAACATTACCAGCCCGACATAACCCATAGCATTGGATATACGACCAATGTCATAGGTCCATTCGAAGTACGGGACGTAGAACTCCAATTGCGCGGTATCGTGAACTTCCCACCAATTCACAAAGTAGCCGACGCCCAGGCCCACGACGGTCATCAAAAGGTAGACCTTGGCGGAGTGAAACGCACTGAGCACCTTCATCTTGAACAGAGCCATCCCAATCATCATGAGAGCCAAGGCGTCCCAAAACAACATGAGGATTGTGTTGACGGTCTGCGATTTCAGAGAATAGAAGGCGTTTTCACCGAATGCTGATAGATATCCGCCTCCTCGTGTGGCAATTGAATCGCTCAATTGTTCAGGGGTGGGAGGACGAATCGATGCGAGCGTCTCGTCGTCCATTCCAAATGTCGCCGCGCGATCTGGATCTTCGGCTAGCGATTCCATGACGCTAAATCCAGCAGATAAAGCCAATCGAACAAGGCAAAGCACGAGCAAGATCGCGCCTGAAACCAGGAGCAACCTGCGTGGAGTCCAATCTCGAGCAAAGTAGAGCACGAGTCCGACCACACCATACAAGAACAGTATGTCGCCCATCCACAGCAGCAGGTAAGCGTCGACTAATCCAAAAACGATCAGCCACCACGTTCTCCGATAGTAGATGCGCTTGGAATACTGCGCCCTATCGCTATTGAGCATGCGTGACGTGAAAATGACAATGCCTGCGCCGAACAACATCGAAAAAATGGCGCGCTGCGAGCCTTCAAAGGCTATGAAGGCAATGAAATAGGTGGTTAGGTTTGCAACTCCTTCGCCAATGAACAAAACAGGGCTCTTGCCCAATTCCGACGGAAGACCGAAAAGGAAAATATTGATTGTCAGAATCCCGAGAACCGCAACGCCGCGCAACACATCGATCGAATCTATGCGTTCGCCTCTTGCGACAGGTCCAAGCGCGCTCTGGGTGCCCGATGCCTCCGAACTCATCGGAGCATTTGCTTCCTCAGTGCTCATTCATCCCTCCATCAATTGCGGCGCGTGACGACACTCGCGAGTCCTCGTTGGCTCTCGTTGGGATTCAGTAGTTTCCTAAACGTTCCAATTGCTCCACATGTTCGAAGGTGTCGCGGGAACGTCCTCCCGAAAATTCCGAGTATCGACCCAATATTGGAACATTGGACCTGGGCCAAACTCCAAGTCGTCGTAATAGGATAGTCCAGCACGCTGGTAGTCGCAGGGAATCAGCACTCGAACGATAGGATTGCCTTCTTCAGCGGAACAATTCACTCCAGCAGAGTGAAGCAATCTTGGGTGCCAAAAAACAACATCTCCTGCTTCGCCAGAAAACTCTACTGGAGTCGTGTCCACGAGGATTTGATCCCGTACCTTGGGATATTTCTGCACGTTGGCGCCAGCAATGGTGCTTCCATGAACGTTGTCCCAGCAACAATGCAATCGCGTGTGAGACCCAGGCCAAACGGCAAACCCGCCGCAGTGAGGAGGGATGTCGTCTGCAAACACCATCGCCGATATCTGGGCCGCCATGTAGTCGCCATGTGGACCAAGTTTCCATCGTTCGCTGGGCGGCTTGGGAAAAACGGCATAGACTCCTCTGACGCGTCTTGCAGGCTCTACGGGCGAACCAAGCAGCTCTTTCGCAATGTCGGTTATCGCAGGGCAGTTGGCGACCCGGTCCACCAGAAACGATTGTGTTCCCAATCCATCGCAGCCCCGCGAACGCATCTTCCAGTTGCCACGATACAACCTGCCTATGCGATCAACGTCGTCTACCATCCACTTCTCATGAGGTGAGTCGATCCATGTTGAAGGATCGTCCCGCGTGAGTATGTTGCGTGGCACGTGTTCCCAAAGCAGATCGATGGCATGGCCAAGTGCGGACACGTCCTTGACAAGCTTGCGTTTAACAAGAAATCCCTGTTCTACGAAGTGTGCTACATCATCGCTTGTAACACTTCCGTTTCCCCCGATTTCAGGAGGTTCGTTGTAGATGCTAGGTTCCTCGACTTCCACCTGCTCGTCAATCGGCTGACTAGAAGCATGTCCCTGGTTGTACTCGTTCATTCGAGATTCGGCTGCCGTCTTTTCGCCATTATGCTTGACGAATCCACTTGCCACGAACCAATTGTGTTGCAACTTGCTCGGGCTCTAGCCAATCAGACTAACAAAGCGTGCGGTACAACCGCATTGACACGAGATATCGAGCGCACTCGGATCTAGTAGCTCCCGCTAAACCGATCCTCTAGTTCCTTTGAACGCTTGAAATGTCGGCGGGCCGAGACCTCGTCCCCTAGCAGTTCGTATATGCGTGACAGGTTGTTGTGTGCGGGTGCCATGTTTGGCGCTCGGCGGTAATACTTGATGGCAAGTTCGAACTCGTCCAACGTATCGAAAATCGTACCTAGGTTGTAGCTCGCTAGTTCACTATCTGGTGCTACTTGCAGAGCTTTCTCGTAGAGGCGTTTGGCGTCCGGCAGCTTGTCGTTCAGTTGAAGCAACCGCCCCAAGTTGAGATACGCGTTTACATTTGACTCATCAAGACGAATAGCTTGTCGATAAGCGTTGCAGGCTCGCTCAGAGTCGTCGAGGGATTCCAAGTCAACACCGATTTGGTACCAATCCTCACTTGCAAGTCCACCCTGTTCAATACGTCGCTCCAAATCCTGAGCGAGAAAATCGGATTCGTCGGCTTTCCGCGCGATTTCGTGCACATTCGCGTCTGTTGACTCTTCGGCGGCATCGAAATTGAGCATTGTTTGGCCAGTCTCTGGGTTCCAAAGTGCATTTCGTTCCCGAACGACAATTTCCGAACCATTCGTTTGAATGTTTACGGCAGACAAAGGCTGCATGGAGGCACTGGCCTGCAACAACGAAATGTTCTTCAGGATTTTTCTCATCGAAACGGAGTTTCTGGACAAAGCGCTAATTCTCCTAAGAATTAGTAGATCCTGAAATGAGAACTCATAGCGATTTCCTGCGCCTCGCCGAGGGCATACCAGCCCTTTGATAATGATGTTCTGAATTTGCCGTTCGGTGAGCGAAGTAAGTTTTGCTGCCGCTTTTAGCGTAGTTACTTCCGGTTTGATCGACTCTGAGATTGCGGTACCGCGACTGTTTTCCATCCTAGATCTCACTATCGCTTTGACTGCACATCGCAAATGTCACAGCATGACCGCATTGAACATTAATCCTGAACTAATGTTCAAGCTATTGCGCACTAACAAATTATACAAGCAACCCTGCAAATACGGCAACCAACTTGATTCACTCGACTCGGCCGGAGTAAAGTCCTCGAGTTAGCTGCTCAAGTTGGACGTCGTTGACAGGCTCGAATCCTGGAATTCGGCAGGGGGGTCCCCACTCCGTTCCAATGCTTGCACGGATTGAGTCATTGGCGCACATGCGAAGCGTTCCACTACGCCGCACATCGAAACTTAACAGAGCTCCCTTGGTCATGCCAACGCACTTTCTCGGCAATTGAATCAAGAA
The DNA here is from genome assembly GCA_965205545.1 of Candidatus Azotimanducaceae bacterium. GTDB lineage: Bacteria > Pseudomonadota > Gammaproteobacteria > Pseudomonadales > Azotimanducaceae > Bin55. The sequence goes on from OZ242170.1 coordinate 1,243,896, forward strand.
TTTTTCCTCGTCCCTCCGCATTTGAACTACGATGAACCGTTGGCTGAGGATGTCGTAGTCGTCCACCTCGCGCCGGTCAATGCATCGCTTCGTTAGCTTGTAGTCATCGTCCGAGGACTCGTAGGCCAATATGTCCTCTAAGCTATTGAAAATGTAGTCTTTTTGTCGATTCGAAACTGATTCGTCGAGGGGCTGTTCGTCTTCTGTTTCACTTTCTGCGACTGGTTCCTCTGCGGAATTGTCGTTACCGTCTGTCTCGGACTCGCTTTCGGTTTCTCCGCTCAGAACAACTCCTGTGCAAAGTATGAAACATGCAAGCAGTAACCGACATCCATTGCAAATGCTGCGAAGCAAGTTTGCATGTTCATCGCAATGCGATCTACCGATGTGGAACCTGATCCAATTCACGGACAAGAAATCCTGTTTCTCTGTTTGTTAGCACCATCTTCTACGCATAGTATTCCAATGAGCCCTCCATTGAAATAGTCTCACGGTGCAGGTACTCCGATGTTGATGCACACTCCAGAATTATTGATGCCTGTGGACGAGCTGTCGTATCACACCGCTATGGTGTTTTCCCGAACCAACTGCTCAATCTCGCGTGGCTCGTACCCAAGTTCCCGCATGATTTCGACTGTGTGCTCGCCGAGATTGGGTGCATGTCGTCTATTCTCCGCGGCACTACCCTCAAACCGCGCCGCGTTGCGTGCTTGACGAATCTTTCCAGCCTCCGAGTGGTCTAGCTCAATGACAATCTGCGAGGCAGCGACTTGTGGGTGATGAATCATCTCTCTACGTGTAAGCACAGGTGCGCATGGCACGCCTGCGGCTTCTAAGATTCGCATCCATTCCCTTGCGCTTTTTTCATAAAGCACGCTCTGCGTGAGAGCAAGCCTTTCGTCAGCGAACCGATCCCTGCCTGCGGGCGTCTTGAATCTGTCGTCATCCAGCCACTCTGGATGCTCCACAGCGTTGCACAGTTTTTCCCACTGGTCGTTCGTCATGACTGAAATGCTTATGAAACCTGATTTGGTTTCGTATATGAGATCAATGAATGTTGCAGCGCGTTGAACGTCCGTTTCTCTTCCAACGAACGTTTGGCTCCCCATGTCGGACGACCACATGAACGCCACCACCGAATCTAGCATCGACAAGCGTACATGCTGACCTTCACCAGTTCGCTCGCGATGGAATAGAGCAGCTGAAATCGCTTGTGATGCAGTGATTCCCGTAAGTTTGTCTGGCAAGATCGTTCGAACAAGACGTGGTCGCACGTTATCGGAACCGGCTTGCACAGTGGCAAGCCCCGACAACGCTTGCACAATTGGATCGTAGACGGGTTTGGATGCATACGGGCCTTTCTCTCCCCAGCCAGAAATTGACACGTAAATGAGGCGGGAATTCGCCTCGCGCAGTACGGGTTCATCAATACCAAGTCGCTCCATGACGCCTGGTCTATAGTTCTGCACAAAGACATCAGCAGTTTTCACAAGGCGTAGGAGCAGGTCGCGACCGCGTTCTTGCTTTACGTCGATCGCAACAGATCGCTTGTTTCGATTGTTGTTGAGAAACGTAGCGGACAACTTTCGAATCCCATAACCCGCCCGTCGTGAGTGATCGCTGGTGGCTGGCGCTTCAATCTTGATCACATCAGCACCCTGATCCGCAAGAATCATCGTTCCATACGGTCCTGCAATCATTGTTGTGAAATCGACTACACGCACTCCGTCTAGAGGTCCGGGCATATGTTCTCCGCGTTTCGCAACCGTTCTATCCCGCTAGAGTGACCACGAATCGATCTTGGGGTTCGCGCAATCGTAACATTGCTATCCTAGACTATTACTAACTACAACTGGACCGACAGGCCAATCCATGCCGATAGAGCATCGAACCATACAAGCCAATGGATTAAACATGCGGATCGCTGAACAAGGCGAGGGACCGCTCGTGGTGCTGTGCCACGGCTTTCCCGAGTCATGGTATTCATGGCGACACCAAATTTCCGCTCTTGCCGAAGCTGGCTACCACGCAGTGGCGCCGGACCAGCGAGGCTACGGCAAGACTGACAAGCCCCCTATGATCGAGGCTTACTCGATCATGCAGCTTGTTGGCGACATTGTCGGACTTGTGCAAGCGCTTGAATCCGATCACGCAGTAGTGGTTGGACACGACTGGGGTGCACCCGTTGCCTGGCACTGCGCCATGATGCGTCCGGACATTTTTCGAGCCGTTGTTGCGCTGTCAGTTCCTTGGGGTCCTCGAGTCGAATACCCGCCGATGCAAGGGATGAAACAGTACTTCGGCGACAGATTCTTCTATCAACTCTATTTTCAGACTCCTGGAGTGGCAGAGCACGAACTGCAGCACGACGTTGCCGAAACCATGCGAAAAATGCTGTTTGGGGCGTCCGGGAGCGTCAACAGGCGATCCATGTTGAGCAATGTTTCGGAAGCGCCACACAAGAGTTCCTACATGTTAGAGAACATCCCCGACCCGCAAGAAAACTTGCCAGATTGGCTGACCCAAGAGGACATAGATTATTTTGTTGCGGAATTCGAGGAGGCAGGGTTTAGGGGTGGACTGAACTGGTATCGAAACATTGATCACAATTGGGTATTGACCGCCCCATTTCAGGACATGAAGATCATGCAGCCGGCACTCTTCGTTACCGGCGAGTTCGATGTAGTTCCCTATGACGACTACGCGGGGCAACGTATGCGAGCGCTTGTTCCGAATCTTCGCGACCCTGTGGTTCTCTCGGGAGTTGGCCACTGGACGCAGCAGGAGGCACCCGCCGAAGTCAATGAAGCACTCATCGGATTCTTGAATTCGCTTGATTGAGTGTTATTGAAGGGGTACTGACTCGCGCGTTTTCAAGGCTCAACTACCGCCACCCTTCAATCCTCGGCTCTTCCCGCGCCAGGGTCCCTCATTTTGTGCAGCAATCGATCTGGATCGGCCAAGGGATTCTTCGCCATAGTGCTGTCAACCATCTTGTCGTATTTGGGATCAAGTCGCTCAGTTTTGGATTTGCTGGACAAGACCACATTTGATTGAGAAACGATTGGACGTGTACTTTCCGATCCGCAATGTTGACAGCAGATTGAGGGTGGTTTGTCTATTACGGAGGATGAAGTCTCGCTGAGCTTGAGACAGTCCTGGCAGCGATATTCGTAAAACGGCACTAAAACTCTTCGAACAAATTTGACCGCGCCGTCAACACAGGAAAAGTGCGCTAATCTACTGCCTTGAGTGCCGAGCCCACGCATCGACAAATGCTTGTATGGACTTGTGCACGCGAAGGAAATGCAAACGATCCACAGGACTTGCAAACTCCAAGACGGGATGGTCTAAGTTGAAGGCGAACAAGGTCGGCAACTTCCCAACCATTCTGCGTCGTAGATAGAAGTTCCACTGCCTCTTGGACATTTGAATCCTTACACCAATTCCTCGCAGTTCTGATGGATCTTCAACTGTCGTTATCTCACCAATCTTGAATGCGTCGAATTCCACGACTCGATGCTCGTCATCACTAGAAAAGGCGACTGCAATCTCTGCACTTCCAAGTTTGCGATAGCCGGCTTGGCGATTGACACTTCGCTTTGCAGATTGCATGGAATCAAACATTTTCATGATGGGACGGTCTCTTCAAACGTGGTATTGATCCGGTGTGAAGCATCAAAGAAGAATTGCATCGTCTGGTTGTAGCGAACAAACAAGTCTTGGCGATATTGATCTTCATGCTTGGAATGCGCGATGCCTTGTTCCATGCCCAAGTCGAGCGTGTTCAAAGTGAACTCTCCCATTGCATGGTTGTTGGCACTTATGTTCTCGAGCATGGATTTCCATAGATCGTACGGCATGTCCAAGTAAAAATCGACGTTCTCCAATTCAGCATCGTTCGCCGGCCTTGCCTCCGTGCAACCAAACCCTTCAAACACCACAATGAAGACGGCGCTTTCGATCTTCAAACCCACTTCGCAATCGCATCTTCCGCTTCCTGCGCCTCGATACATATCCGTCGAATTGAACACCTCGCGAACAGCGTTCAACCACTCGATCGAGGGAAACGTTAGTGCCGAGCCCATGTCAGCTTTGGTCTCGAGGTCGGAACGCTCGAGGCATGGTTGCTAGATCGGCGGGAAGGTCGAGCCAGCGTCGCATTTCCAAATGCCGATCGCGGAAATCCTCAATCAGATCATAGAAAATGGACATGCCCTCTTTTCTCGCTCCCGCAATTCCGCCCCCGAACACGATGGCCAACGCTTCACGCAAGACCGGGTCCCGCAGATCTCGTGCAAACATACCCAAGCCAATGACAATCATGGTTATGACACTGCCTCTTCGTTCATCGTCATGCGCAAGGCTGAACTTGAGGTGTTCGACGCCATAGGTGAGCAATCGAGCGAGGTCCTGAATCACGAAGGAGTAGACCATACGCTCTGCATCGTTGTAGCTGTGCTTGTAAAGGTACTCGCACATCGTGGCCACAAACAACGAACGAATCAACGTAAGTCCGGCAACGGTCTCAGTCCATCCCCCACGGCTCTCTAACAAAAAGCGATTCGCCTGTCCTGTGGGTTCCAAACCCAAGCCTCCTCCATTGATGAGAGCACGCTTTCTGAAGGCTTCATAGCGTCGAGCCGCGTCCAGGCTTGCAGTTGCCAAGAACTGCTTCACTTCGTGATAGCCGTATGACATGCGGTGCTGCCAGTTGGTCAGAACTTCAATGTCTATATTTGCGTATTGCAGAATCTCCGTGCATACCTGACAGATCGCAACTTCCACGTCGTCTGGAAGGGGCTGAATGGATGCCCAAGGCACATCGGTAGCGGGCGCCCATCGTCGCTGGATTGCTTCCTCATAGAGCTCGGCAGCGCAGTCAGCCCATAGTTCCGTTTTCTGTGTGACCGAGTAGCCGATTGGCAATGCGCCCTTGACAGGTATCGCTCCCCGAGGGTTTCGCCCTTGATCGCCCCAGCGCTGAGGCACTTCCCCGTAGATACCGACGTTCGTCTTGTCGAGTGTCAGTCCCTTCTTGTCTGGAGTCACTCGCGTACCCCACTGTCGAGACTGGTTCATCCAGTTGAACTTGGGTTCGGGTATATCCATGGGACGAGATTCGTCTGCCGACTTCGTCCCAGTTTGAGAATCTGCCATGCTAGCTCAATTGAATGAAGTTAGTGCTTGATCTTGGTTAAGGACTCTCGTGCCTCGTTGGGAACCAGAGTTTTAGATTGATTTCAATGGAGCTACGCTGCCGCCTGAGCCATCAGTTCATTAAGGCGCGATCGTCCGTTGTCAAATCTATCGCCAAATCCAGCTGAAATGACACGCTTCCTGTATTCCTGTAGTTGTCGTCGCCTTATCGCAATGAGCTTGCGATAGCCCTCGTCAAACTTTTTGCTTCCTCCACCTAAGAGAATGCATAGCGACTCTGAAGTCTGCGTTAGTCTTCCGGCGGGATTGGCAGCATCGGTCAACATGCTACCTTCTGCCTCATCAAGATATGAGTGAATCTCTTCCCTCCGATCGGGTTCATTTTGCGACATGTACCTCAAGTGCATCACGCCAAACGCGACGTGCCTAGCTTCATCTTGTGCACACAGCCGATATATCGTCTTCTCAGCGTCGTTGTATGCCATCAGTTCGCCCATGCGAAAGATCGTCAATACCGCGCCCTCTCCTGATATGTGCAGCCGAGACGACATCTCGGTGAAGTCTCGGGACAAATCTATTCCCCCGACGAAACCAGCCGTGGCGCCCGTCGCGCGCATCAATCCTCCGCCGTTTGCCAGCGCTCGTTTGCGAAACACATCCATGTGTCGCGACTCGTCCATGACCTGTGCCAGCAGGACCTGACGCGCTTCGAAGTAGTCGGGCGTAGTGCTCGAAATCCATCGCGCAGGAACATCGCCAGCCACGAACTCGACCTCCGTAAGAAAGGTCGCCATTTGGCATTGCGCTTGCTCTACGTCGTCCGGTAGCGGCTTGATTGACTCCCAGGGCACATCTGTGGCGGAACTCCATTGTCGTTGCAATGCCTCCTCATAGAGAAACGAGGCGTTTTCGAGCCAAATATCGCTCTTGGTTCGGACGGTATAGCCGCCTAGACGCATCGAATTGGCTCGCGGCTTGGAACCACGCGGACGTCCTGTTAGGTTGCTGCTCTCCTCGGGGATATGGCCATATTCGCCAACTTGAATATCGGCAAGGGTGAATCCATACTTTCCGGGTTCCGCGTGGGTGCCCCAGGATCCGTGCTGATCCATCCATCCCAGGTCGAGATCAGGTAGGTTTCCATTTGTGTCTGAACTTGTCATTAATGCGGCAATACTGTGATTTTGAACGCCAAAGCCATCTGTTGTGATTTTACCTTAGGGGTACTTGAGACAGTGCTAACATTCGACACCCCATCCCAATCAATTGTGGAGCGGTCAAGTAGGTATCATCGATTCGATTTAGCGGACAAAAGGGACCTACTTGAAGGCTGCCACTACGTTGCCCGACTCCGAGCTTGCACGCATGAATGTCTGCGGTCGAACGGATGTCGGGTGGTGCGCCAACACACCTGTCAATGAAACGATGGATGACGACGGCGCGGCTTCGATACAAACGACCGGTTTTGCGGCAATGGACCCATTTGCACCAAGCTATCGCGTCTACGACGATCCCCAAGTGGAAGCACTGCGAGACTTCCTTCGCGAGAACAATGGAATTCAAGGACTTGAAATCTGCGAACCACACGAACTCGACCGAATTGAGAGACTGTTTTTTCGGGATGGATTTGTCGTTGTCGACAATCTGCTTGAGATTGGCGTGCTGAATGATTGGAGAGAAGGTTGCGCCCGCATTCTGCGCGACATCCTTGTACATCCAGGTCACGGCGGCAGAAAGTACATCACTGAAACGAATAGATTGCCCCATCGCTATAGCTACGGAACTGCTTCGGCGTCTCGTCAGTTACTGCACGAGCCCGCATGGGCAAACATGGTCGATTTGCCAACAACAACGCCAATTCTGACAAGGCTTTTTGGTTCAGCCGACTATCACGTTTGGGGCGCGGGTGGAGACTTGTGCCTGCCAGGCGCAATCGAATATCAAGCGCTGCACACTGATCTCCGCGAGAATTTTCAAATTTCCATGGCCAGGTTCAATCAAGCACGCACGTTAGGAATCGACTCCGAAGTCGAAGACCCAGAAAACTTGGACGCGCGAACCCGTCAGGCCATCGTTGAACGAACTCCTCCAATGATTACGATCAACTTTCTGATGAGCGACCTGACTTGGGAGAACGGACCGATTCGACAAGTCCCGCACACGCATGGCAGCGCAGGGAGAATTCCTTTGCAGAGCGATGAGCCAATGTGGATGCGTACATCCACGCTGGTTGGAGCGAAAGCAGGTGCCGGGATGATTAGAGACAATCGGGGATGGCACGGTGCAACTCCAAACTTGAGTCGAGAAGTAAGAGCGCTGCCGGATGTCGAGTACGGCGCTCCCTGGGTTTCCAAAGATCGGATTTCACGAACCATGCCTCACGAGATCTGGCAATCGTTGACTCCCCATGGTCAAGCGATTGCACAATGGGTACGAGCCGAGCCGGGAATTTGGCCTGCTGGTGCTGGATTCATGCACCCTTTGGCAACAGTTCGGCACCACTCAAAAGAACTCGCCCTTGCTCGCAACGCACACGACGAGTAACCAATTCCCATAGACTCAAACCTGCCTACCGGCAACGGGGTCAGGATAAACCTAGGTGCATCCCGCAAACCTTCAATGCATTGGATTTCGATGAAGGTCGACGAACGACCGTTGAACTTCCATCAATAGCGAGCCGGGTCGTCTACCACGCGAACCGAGTCCAATTCCAAGTGTGGAGAACGTGGTGAAAGCTATTATGTTCCGCATGTAGTGCCAGCTAGCTCTGCCCGTACGTTGCGCGGTTTAGAGCAGGCGTCCGCCCAACGCAACAAGGAGTACACACCAATAATGTCGTTCGAAATCCATCCAAAGCTCCTTGCAGACTGCATCTACATCGGCGAGTTGTACCTTTGCCATGTGTTGCTCATGAACGACAGCCGATTCCCTTGGCTAATCCTGGTTCCAAAAGCCGAAAACCTTCGCGACTTCCACGACCTCCCCCTCGAGCAACGGGATGATCTCTATGATGAAATCGAAGCGGCATCAAAGACGCTGCAGGTTCAATGTGACGCCCACAAGCTGAACGTTGCAGCCTTAGGCAACCAGGTACCGCAGCTCCACATTCACGTCATTGGTCGGCGTACCGACGATGCTGCCTGGCCAGGTCCGGTTTGGGGTTCCGGCGATGCGACGCCCTATGATCTCGACGAGCTCGATTCCTTTTGTGATGAGCTTCGAGTGTCGCTGGCCATAGATGAAAGCGACGACTAACGAAGTCTAGTCCGATTCGTCCGTTATGTCCTCGGTCGTAATGGTCACTTCGTCCCTTTCTTCCTCGTCAGGTGCAAGTTCGACAAGATCCTTGACCAATTCCGAACCAACATAGCTTGCTAGTCCATAGTTACTAACGTGGCGGTCGGATTGCACAACCCAATCCTCCGAGTCTTCAATGTAGTAGACCGTCAACGTATACGAACCGTCTTCGTCCGTGATCTCAAATTGTGCCCGTGGCTCGTTGTCGCCGATTTCAGCCTCGCTGAGTTCGAAGACTGTAAGTGACTCGAATCTGTCCATGTAGCTTCGCACCTTCGACACATCAAGCTCACTCTCAGGTAGCGACTCCCATCCGTCCTCGCCATCGGTCAGGGTGTAGTTACCCACATGCTCGAATGCCGTTATTGGACCAGTTGGCCGAAGGAGAGACTTCTCCAGCCACGAATTCAGAGTGGTGCTGGCCTCGTGATTTGAGAAGTCAATCGCATAGACCGGGCCTCCCTTGACCGACCTTGCATGAGCTTTTCGAAAACTCGGAGACGTGCCAAGATAGATGTCGGCGAGTGATTCCTCGCCAGCAAACACCGATACGTGCTTTTGAAAGGTGTCTTCAGTCACTTCGAAACGCTTTGCTGTGCTCTCACTCGTAGCTACCGGCCAATCGCCCGCAACATCCTCGAGACGTTCCAGGACACGGTCGATTTTTCGTTCGTCAGCTGGATTGCCATCCGGCATTGACCACAGGTCGTCCTCCCGCTGAAGCTCAATGGATTCGTCTGCAGTACTAAGCACCAAACGGTCAACTGTCGCACGGTCAAACTGAAGAAATGGTTCGGGCGTTGCTGGACCCTGGAGACTGAGCAACCAAATGACGGCAACAATCAGAACCTGGACCGCGAGAATTCCTGCCAATACGATTTGCTTCATTTCGATACTCCAAACCAGCTAGCCTGTTCAGTTCGACGCCTCGTGCGCAGAAAGGCGTTAACTCCCAAAACAATGCCCAATCCAACGATGGCGGCAAAGTAGTTGCCATATTCGAACAATCCCGTTTGAGCCGGCTCCAGGGATGGAAGCGTACGATTGAAATGTCCTCGACTTCGAATGGACATCAATGAAGCGTCTTCCATGGCAGTATCGATTAGATTCGCAACAAACTGGTAACTGTTCACGTACACCATTTGCCTTGCGGAGCTAATCATGCGAACCGAATAGTCTGAAACGAATTCTGATGACCCAATCACAATCAATCGTGCCGACTCAGGAGAGTGATCAATTACTGTTCCAACAACACCCAGCGTGTCCTCATCTTCGGTTTCGTCGGATTCGTCTTGACTGAAAGCTTCGTCTTGACTTTCTTCGCTATCGAGAGGAGCAGCCAAGGCTTCCTCATCGGTTGTTTGTTCTGCCAGGGGATCGAGAGTATCCCCCGGTTCCTCAACTACATTTAGCTCGTCAAGCTCCATGTCGTCTGCGAGCTCGTCTGCAGCATCACCAGATTCCTCTCCATTGTCCTCGACTAGATCGATGCTCTCGATCTCCTCAAGTTCTTGTGCGCGCTCACGAGCTGCAACGAGTGCAGGCGACTCGTCGAAGTAGCTCGAAAATGATCCCTTTAGCGAAACAGCCAGTAACTGCGAGCCTACCAAACCTCCTGCAGGGCTGTAAGCCGAGATCGATCCGTCGGTGATTTTTGGCATCACCTCAGGAGAGGATTCTGTCCAGCTCCTCTCCGAACTGCGCATCAACTCCATTACCTCGCGCTCCGAGTTGGTCTCTGCGTTTATGGAGACTGGCGATCCCCAGGCATAGGTCAATTGATCTAGGTCCTTGGCAGCTGTATCGGTGGCCACAAATCCTTCATCACGAACGTCTACGAAGAACGGATAATCAACCATGTGCAGCTCCTGAAACGTAAAGCCGCTAACCTCGCGAATGACGGGAACGGGGAAGGCCGAGTTTCTCGGATCGAGCACCATGGATTGCTCGATGGTTACTCCTTTGTGAACAAGCCAACTCTCGAGGCCTGTGAAGTTTGGCGTTGAATTGAGAGTCTGCGAGACAACCATGGTCTCGAAGCCGCCAGCCGCAACAATCACAGTGCCTCCGCGCATCAGGAATTGATCGATTTCAAAGACCTGCTCGTCGTTCAATGACGAAGGCGCTACAACCACCAATATGTCCACGTAGTTTGGCAAGGGCGTTCGCAGTGTTGTGTTTTCCAAGTCGTAGTCGCCCATCAAGTAGCCGCGAAGCTCGGTGAACTCGCTACCCATAGGAGGCTGACCCATGTATTGAGGTGGAGGTTGTGTTGGCGCGTAGAACGCAACCGACGTGAGCAATCCAGTCGCGAATCGCTTCAATCCTTCCTCTAATGTTCGTGTGAATCCCTCCTTGTCTCGCGAATCGGGAATTCCCATGCTGACAACAGTTTGTCCATCGGACAACGTCAGGTAGAAATAGAACGTATTGGTGTCGAAAATACTCGCTGCCATCGGTTGAAATCCAAAGTTCTCGGCGATTTCCTCCGCAACAGCTCCACCGTCCGCTTCCGGATCGACAATGGACCAGCTGAATTTCCCATCTGAAGACTCCATAAGTTCACCCAATGCCGTCGTCAATGGGATGCGCAATTCCTCGAGCTGTTCGTGCAAGCGTTCTGGACCAGAAATGTAACCGGTGAACGCGACCTCCGAGCCCACGTAGTCGAATAGCGACCCGCCACCCTGAAATCCAGCCAACACCTTCTTGATTGCACGAGTTATGTCGTATTCGGGGTTCCTGAGCCGCACAGCTAGGTCAGCTTCGGATGTGGCTTTTACTTCAATAAGATCCCTGAATCCAAGCACCTCATACTCGTCGCCATAGCGGATGAGCAAATCAAAGTAGGAACTCACCAAACTCGTCTGGTGCCGGTCAGATACCTGGAATGTTGAGGGTTGAATCCCGTACTTGGAATTTGCTTCGTCCTCCAACTCAGCGTCGGTTGCCGGATCGACAAATTCGATCTGCACACGATTGCCACCCACTACGCCGTACTCTCTGACTAAGTCGCGCAATTGGGGAACCAAAGGTGCTAAGAGTTGATGCGTCTTGGAACTGAAATAGCCGCGGATGAGCAAAGGTTCGCGAAGCTGGTCCAGGACCTGAACTGTAACCGGCGCAATTGTGTATTGCTGACCTCGAGTCACGTCAACCCGAAGCAAGTTGATGCTGCCGACCCAGAAATTTGCCACTAGAAGATTGGCCACCAACAGCGTGGTCACAATTGCTGCATTGCGATGGCCCGCGGATTTCGCGTCTTCCGCCCAACCCAATGACTGCAGCACCAATACATTGAGAACGAGAAAAGCAACAGTTACCGATAGATAGAAGTACAAATCTGAGAAGTCGAGAATGCCACGCGCAATCGACTCGAATCGCGAACCCGAACCAACCTTCCGCAAGAACTCCGCCACATCGTTGCTAACAAGCCCCGTGATGAATTCACTGCCAAACATGTAGAAGACAGCGCAAACGAACACGGAGACGATAAGAGCAACAATTTGATTTTCGCTGCGCGCGCTCACAAAGAGTCCGATGCTTATGTAGGATGCTCCAAGAAGCATTGCTGCGGCATAAGCAGCAAGCACGGGGCCCCAATCCAAGTTTGCCAAGAACGCAACCGAAATGGGGAGTGGCAGTGTAAGAACGAGCGCGATTCCCAGAAGCGCCAAGCAAGCCAGGAACTTGCCTACCACCAGCTCCCACGAACTGGCCGGCAAGGTGGAGAGAAACTCGATCGTACCAGTTCGACGTTCATCGCTCCATATCCGCATGGTTAGCGCACACGTCAGGAAGATCAGAAGGATCGGCAGCCACTCGAACATCGGTCTAACATCTGCAATATTTCGGGCAAAAAAGGCTTCGCCCCAAAAAAATACGAATAGCGTCACTCCGAGATAAGCAGCCAGGAACAAGTAACCGATAGGCGAGACGAAAAAGAGCTTCAGCTCCTTCCGTGCTATCTCGGTCAAGCACTCTGCTCTCATAGCTTTCCTCCTGCACTAACAGCTCTGAACAGAGCTTCCAAATCCCGTTTCTCTGGTTCTATGCTTCCGACCGCAATGTTGTCTGCAACCAACTTCCTGACAGTGGCCGGTATGTCGCTCTTCCCCTCGTCTTGCAGAGGGGTAAGCAAGTAACGGCCATTGATTTGACCAACGGATGCGATTTCTTTGAGGGAGGTCCGCAAATCGTCAATACTTGCATCCGTGGTCAACCAACACCGACTTCCTTCCTTGAGGTTTTCAAGCAGTTCGTCAACAGCGATCACGCCATCGCGCATGATCAGAACACGGCTGCAGATTGCCTCCACCTCCTGCATGATGTGTGTCGAAAGCACAACCGTCGCGTTCTTGGAAAGCTCCTTGACCAAGTCTCGCATGTGTTGTGTTTGCGAAGGGTCCAATCCAGTGGTCGGCTCATCGAGGATAAGCGTTCCTGGACTATGCAGAATCGCTTGTGCAACACCCACACGCTGTTGCAATCCTCTTGAGAGGGTTCCTATCGTGTCCATTGCCCGGTCCTGCAAATCTGTGCTTTCAATTGCATACTCCACAGACTGACGACGCGATTCCTTCGGTACATTCCGAACGGTGGATGTAAACCACAAATAGTCAATGACTGAAAGCTCTGAGTAGAACGGTCTAGTTTCCGGCAGGTACCCTACGTTTGCCCGGGCTTGAGTCGGTGATTCCTGTACGTTGATCCCGTCCACGAATGCGTTGCCAGAACTTGGTTCAAGATAGCCCGTAAGCAATTTCATGACTGTTGTCTTGCCAGCACCATTGTGACCAAGTAAGCCAACAATCTCGCCAGAAGAAATCTCGAAACTGACGTCGTCGACAGCCACTATGTCACCGTAGTGTCGAGTCAGATTTTCTGTACGCAACACCTATAAACCCTCCAGAATTCCGCGCGGTCCACTCTTGTATATAGATTACCCACCGCCGTCAATGAAACTAAATGCAGCACATCCCATTGGGGGTTACTAATGTGGGCAATAGTGTATTAGTCAATCACTGCAATGAATTGTTCGCAACTCGCGAACCGATCATCCAAGGATGGTCCACACCCGAACTAACAGACGCCTATATTGGCAAAATTGTTTTCGCTAACTCGCAAATCTGCGTTCTTCGACAGTCCTAATCCACCCAACTCCATCGATTTTGTTCCACCGTTTACATTGATGTTGTTGTTTCGGATCCTGGAAAAAATTTGGCCAGTAAAGCCGTCGTCGGATTTAACCAAACGGGACTTAGTCACACGTCTATGACTATTCCCGTACCGCAACTTTTGGGTTCATCTGTGAATGCAGAGTTCTAAGACATGCATGGGACTATGGATGGCGATTTTCGCAGTGGCGTCGCGTAGATGACCACTGGTACTAGTACACTGTAAATTCGAGATTAGCTCTCAAAAGTTGGTCCGAACTGACAATTGAAAATGTACGAAACGACGCAATACCCAATTCGTCCAGCATTGAAGTACGCCCACGAGTCCGTGTGGAAGCGAATCGCCGAAACTGGTTCGTATTGGTCCGGTGCAGATCGAGTTGCCATGGTCTACGAAGGAAGGGCTTCACTGTCATGCGGTCTCTGCCAAGATCGTGCAGATGCGCTATCGCCTAACGCCGTGTCAGGGGATCACGATTCGGTTTCGCAATTGCCACGTGTGGTCGTTGACCTCATACATCGGTTACGAACCGACCCAGGACGATTTACGAAAAAAGTCTTCGACCAGTTCTGTGAAGGCTATTCGACCCAGCAGTATGTAGAGATCGTCAGCGTTGTCGCGAGCAGCGTGATCATTGACACCATGCATTCTTGCCTTGGGTTGGAATTGCCCGATGTTGAACAACCCGACTTACGAACTCCACCCGGATGTGAACCGGCTCTCGTGGAAGACGGAGGAGCGTGGCTGCCATTGGGCCAACGTGATCAAAGTAGATCCGACCTAGGATTCAGGAGGGTTCCCAACATATTGCGCGCCATGGGGTCAGTTCCATCGGCAGTATCGTTGTTCTTCACGTGCTTTCGCAACCACTACTCAATGATGGGCGTTCCACTGGACTTGCAGGCATCTCAGTGCGAATTCATTGCAGCGCGAGTCTCCGCGCTGAATGAGTGCTTCTACTGAACGAGTTCGCATGCATTGATGCTCCGTGAGAGCAGCCAAGACGAAGGGTTTGATGCGAATTTGAAAGCGGTGATGAACGATAGGGGGGATCCCGGGGTTCTACATGCGGACATGCTCCGAAAATTGGCCGAGAGTACGCTCCAAGGAAGTTGGGACGACCTTGCAAGGCATCGACAGGAATCCGCAAAACTATTGGGAATTCAATCGATGGTGGATGCATTGTCGGTAGTGTGCGGATTCAATGGGATCACGCGGGTGGCGGACGCGACCGGCATTCCCATCGATTACTACGAAGATGAGCTCGGCAAGAACATTCGTAGCCGGATCGGCGTCGACGCATTTCAATACGCCGAAAAATCCGCACGCTACGGGTGACCGTAGCGATGATCTTATTCTCGACTGATCAATAGCAACTCCAACGTTCGGCGCGTTGGGTCCGGATCAGATTGCGCGCAACTCCTCAACCAGCCTCGGTTGGTTCTTCGCGATCCTCTCGATGTGCCCCCAGTTCTCAGAATTTGGCTTTGCACCTAATTCAAGCAGGCGTCTCAAACTTGCGGGCCTCCACACGTGGATCGCATAGCCTAAGGGGCTTTCATGGTCTTGTCCGGCCAATAGATCCGGCTCTCGAGCTATTGCTTCGTCAATCCGCGACAGTCGTTCAAGAACAATCGCCGATTCAAGCGATTCCCGAGCCCCATATGAGATAAGCGCTTCAACTACTGATTGACTGCATTCCTGGGAAAGCATGTGCAGACAGGCAGTAGATAGCGCAGTCTGACCGTCTCCACACGGAATGTTCGGATTCGCACCGAGTTCCAAGAGAGTTGTAACCGCCTCGTCGTGTCCATTTCGTGCTGCATGAAACAGTGCCGTGCGATTTGCCGCGTCAAAGCTATTGACGTCAACCGACTTTTCCGTGATCCAGCGATTGATGGCTTCATGGTCGCCAAGTGCTGCCGAGGTGTGAAGATCAATCGTTGCATTGTGATTGCGAAGCAGTTGTACGATTTCCAATGCGGGTTTCTCTTTCCACGGACCCGCATGCATGGCGAGATGTATTGGAGTGGAAAACCTGTTATTCATGGCGTCAACGTTTACGCCCCGTTGACAAAGCAGTACTGCTAGTTCCACATTGCCACGCTCTGCCGCTGCGTGAAGCAAGGTGTTGCCCTCGTCATCCCGTACATCCATAAGAGCAGGGTTGCGATTGAGCTGGTCGGAGATTGCCGCACTCTCGTTGAGGAATGCAAGAGCAAAAACACTGGGTTCGACATCTTTGCTCAATATCTCGCGTATCACCGACTTGTAGCGATCTGTGCGCCCCGAAAACCCATACCTGGCGATTTGCATGAGTATGCGACCAAGTTCGTCCTGAGAGAAGCCCTCCCAATCACTGAACTCCTCAACAATCTCAAGCAACCTGTCACGATCATCTGAAACTAACGCTTCACTGATCGCGTTGGCAACGGATTTCGACATGTGCCCTACACCTAAGGTCGGATCTCGTAGTACGAATTTGTGGCATTTTCGTATTCAAGCTTGCGAAATCGCCCGAAACCGGCCTCGGCAGCCATTGTTCGTGCCACTTGTTCATTGAACCCCAGCGTTCCTAGGCCCGCTCCGTTCGGCGTTGACATCGCCGACGACATGCAAACAAGGAGAGAAAAACCATACATGAGAAAAGCACTTGGATTGTCCGCCAAATTTTCTGCAAACGTTGGAAACGACCGAATATCGGAACACAACCACCTCCCGTCGGGCCGAATGGCATTTCGAATGTCCGTCAGTAGTTGTGCAGGAAATGGAACGTCATGGACGACGTCGAAAGTGCAGATTAGATCGATCGATTGATCCGTAGGGAGAGGATTCTCGTTGACATCGCAAATTGAAACATTTGCAACAGGCGCCTGAGAGAGATTCTCTCGAGCTCTAACGAGCGCGTGTTCAGAAATCTCATATCCGAAAAATTGGGAATTTGGATATTCCTTCGCCATGTTGAGCAGGGCAACTCCTGCTCCACAACCTACGTCAGCAACGCGTATTCCGTTCTCTAGAAGTTCACAGAGACCTTCCATTTCCGGCAGAATCTTTGATACCAACAGGAATCGAGGAACGAAGTTGTTCAGGCTTTCTATCGCGTGAGCACAACCTGGTCCGTGGTCGTCGTAGCTCAATCCAAGGCCAGTCCTAAACGCATCGGGAAGCCTATCAACGGACCGGTGAAGAACGTCGTAAACAGCAAATCCTGATGCGAAGTAGTATGGACTCTCCGTATTACATAGAACCTCGTAGGCTTCCGCAGAGATGGAAAACTCATCTGTCGATGGATCGTACTCAAGCTGACTGGCGCAAGCCTGATGACGCAACCACTCTCTAACCCAACGCTCGTTCAAACCAATTGCGTTTGCCAAACTCTCGCTAGTCGATGGGCCACATTCATTGAGCTTGCGATACAGTCCCAGTCGGTCGCCAATAAGCGATAGGCTGCAGTTCATTGCTGCAGCTATGGATTGGGATATTTGCCACGAAAACAGCTCGGTTTTCTTTCGGCTAATGTTCTGATTCATAAACTCAATTGCGATTTTTCCACATTGCAGGATTAGCAAACAACGAAACTAGCACGACGATAGATGCGGCTCGATTGGGGCAGTTTCTTATTGCGTACAGCGCAAATCCACAGAATCGAATCAATCTATTGCCAACTCCCCTACAACCGAATAACAGTCGAGACGGAACAGTGATCTGGATGCTCTCCTATGCGCGGTCCTTCCGTCGTGCTACTTGCGGAAATAAGCTCCGCAGCGGACGTATCCGCCACTATGTGGTCAATTAGTTCATCGAAGCGCGGGTCGCATTTTGTCTCAATACTGTCCGTAACTAGGTGCAGGGAACTCTCCTTTGGGGACAGCAGGTTCCATGCCCAATCGTCGGACACTGCTAATCTTCGATTGAAATCTCCCAAGATCAGAAACCTCTCTTGCTCAGACAACCGTTCGTCGCGCCACTCGGCAAGTTTTTCTATCTGCTGGCGAAGCGTCTGGCAGGTTTCCTTTCGTTCATCATCCTCATCTTGTTCAGCGCCCCAACAGCCAGACCTGAGATGGACAGAAAGCAATCGGACTTCTTTACCTTCGAGAAGAGTTATGTCCGTGCCCCACCTCTGAAAGTCATCATTTAGCCCCAAAACCTCGAAATCGGGATTGCGACGGTAGGAAATCCCTTTGCGGATTGCAAATCCCGTTCCAAGGTGTCGAAGGTACCGTCCCGACAGGCCCCAGCATTCTCGCAGGTTCTTCATGGGTGGTCGCTTCGACAATTCAATTTCCCATTCACCACTAGAAAACACCCGCCGCGCCGCAGCTTCATCCTTGACTTCCTGAATGGCAACTACGTCATATTGCATTTTGTCCACGGTAGACGCAATGTTGTCGTAGTCCGCTTGAGTTCGCGTAATGCATCCTTCGTCGCCGTTCGCATTGAGGTGTTCCAAATTCCATGCTGCAACCCGGAGTTCCTTTGCATCAAGGAAACCACAGTAGGCAATGAAAATAGCAGTAGCGGCTAGCCCGATTCCTTTCATTGACATGCTCGTTTTTCGTCGAAAGATAGAGGTTAACTCATGCATGTTGCAGTTCCTCGACCTCAATCGCATTGGTGTTCAGTCTTTATGCAATGAGTATGCGGCCCAAGATCCAATTGCATTCCTTAGCGAGGGACCCACTTCACAGCATCCGCGTAGACATAGGTACCGTCAGACTCGTTTGAGACTTCGACCGTCGTTGACCCTTCCCCCAGAGCGTACGTCCCCAAGTCGTTCCACCCCAAATGTCCCAATGCGGCATCAAATGCCACGTCTTGCACATCCGAGCCTTGCAATATACGAAGCTGGTAAGTTCCTTGCTTTCCCCAGGGTTGCGACTTTGCCGCTGCTTCTCCCATGTATGTCGAGTACATTGTTTCGTAGTTTTCTGCCTGCTTTGGTTCTAGAGGAAGGTGGTAGTAGAGCTTCCATTCACCCGAGGTAGGCAATGGGGTTTCGAATCGAGCCCAGCCTCCCGATGCTGAACCAATCCCCACTGCGGTCGTACGGCGATAGCGGCCGTGCGCACCCGAAAGGGTACTTCGCGACCAGATCTGTGGTTCTTTGGACAAGTAAACGTACCTGGGCAATCCTTGATCAAAGTCTGGTGGCGACATGACTCCCGGTCGCAGCAGGTTTACGAGCAAAAACCCTGCAGGCTGCAACTTGACGTTCGCCACAGAAAACGAGTCGTCGAGGTCATCGACAACAATTTCGACAGAACCCGCGGCAAGACTTGCGACCGATTCATTGCTTGATTCACTTGCGTTCAAGTTTGAGGCAGCTTCGATTGGATCGGGCAGTACAACCTCCCATTTGGAGCGGTTGTACGAAAGGTAGGGTTGAATTGCTACGTACTTCGGCTCTTGAGCTGAAGGTACGGATATCTGTGCCTTGGAATGCGGAGGCACCAAGGTAGCCTTGCTCGCACTCATAGGAAACATCATCCAATACGACCCTTGCTCCCACACGCTCAGAGCACTAGCGGAGACTACACCAGCCATCGACTCGCTATTTCTTACTAGCACTTGGATCTGAAACGATGTTGTGCCATCTTCTTCCGACACAGTTTGCACCTCCACATCTTCGACAGTGAATCCCGGAAGTCCACCTTCCAAAATCCAAGAGTCCAGATGCTCAAGTGCAGGAAGCTCAAGCTCCTTTGCTACTGCTTCGACGTCCTCGAACGTATACGATCGGCCAATACACCTGCGACGAAGCGCACCAAGAAACCGACCCGTCGACTCCTCACCAAGCACATCCAATAGCATCGACGAGATCGCCAGTCCTTTCATAGTTAGCACTTTGCGAGCAAAGTGCACATCAGTTCGCGAGTCGATCTCAGCCAACGGAATTTGCATAGCTTCCCA
The DNA here is from genome assembly GCA_965205545.1 of Candidatus Azotimanducaceae bacterium. GTDB lineage: Bacteria > Pseudomonadota > Gammaproteobacteria > Pseudomonadales > Azotimanducaceae > Bin55. The sequence goes on from OZ242170.1 coordinate 1,263,447, forward strand.
CCCAGCAATTCGATCCTGAAATTGTTGAGTGGCCAAGTATTGCATCGGATCGGTCATTCCAGTGTTGGCAAGAGGAATGCTCCTGTTGGTTAGTCGGTTGACCAGTTTGTACCGATCAACGTCCAAGGCAGAGAATACATTTGCCAAGTACCAAATTCCGATCTCGCCGTAGCCCATAAGGGCCGAATGAGTCAATTGCCGGATAACGAACTCCAAAGCATGGGCTCCCTCCCCAGTAGGATGTGTTTGAAAGGAAACGAAATTGCGCCAAAGCTCGTTTCTTAAGCTGCCCCCAAATCGGTCGCTGTCAAGATACGATTGGAGGTAAAACAGATGCGTGAGCGAAATTTGGTCTTCCTGTTGGAGAACAAACTGCGCATAGCGTTTGAAGAAACGCTCCAATTTCGCTGTCGGCAACGTCCATTCGCGAAACATCAGCACAGATGGTGAAGACAAAACACTTTCGAACGGCCACGATCCAGAATAGCCGCGCAGATTGCTCGGGATTTCAACGAGAGAGAACCTTTCAAATGGATAGTCGAGGTCATATTCTTTCGCCCTCTTTGCCACCGGGTTTACCATGTCGGGCAATCGGTGCATGAATGATGCTGCGTAGTTCAGCGTGTCGGCATGTTCTTTGTGGATTAGTAGTTCAACCTCAAGACCCTCGATCTGCAGAGACCGTACCTCAAACTCTGCAGCCAAAAATGCGAAATTTGGAACTGGTACTTTTGGCTCAACTTTAAACGTAGTCCAAGTGTCGGTGGAACTAACTTGGCGTCTACCGGGAACTCCAATGGTCCACCCAGTCGGCACGGTGATGTCTAAGTCGACTTCAAAAAAATCTCTTGGTCGCATCGAGAGGTCGCCGATTCCGACGTTTGGTCCGGGCATTGGGAGCCAACTTGAGTGAGGCATAAGAGCAACATAAGATCCTTCAAACACTGAAGCGTCCCTGCCAAGTGCAAGGTAAGGTAGCCCAGCAGCGCGGGGACTATTCCACAAACCAAGTTCATCGTCCAAATATCCAAATTGCTTGTCGGGATTTCCCGTAACCACGATTGCCAATTCAACTGTACCTTTAGTAGCTAGTGTTGCCCCGAGCGGTATCTGCAACAATCCATGAACGAACGAGTAGTCCTCAGTATTTTCCCCCTCAAGCCTAAGTGTTTCTATCTCCATTGCTGGATTGAGTGAAAGGACTAAATTGTCGCGCTGACCCAATTGGGGGAATTGCATCGTGTAGACCAGATCCATGTCAATTCGCACACCCGGGTCCACCCGTATGGTTCCTTCGATGCTTTCAAGATCGGCAATCGGCACCGAGGAATAGTTGGCGTGATGTTCGGCCCAAACCTCTAGCCGATCCTGTGTTTCGAGGTGCCAATGCATTAGTCCTGCGAACGCGGTTGCACCGACTGCAATCAACACGAGTGCACAAGACCACTTCACTGTCGAACTAACCTCATCTCTACGCTTGGGGAGAGAAAGTGAAGCAACGAGAAGACCTACGGCGACAACGACAATGCCGATTCGATGCAAGACCGTCAATGTGTGATTCGTTGTCCAAGAGACCAAGTCCGAAGGAAGCTCAGGTAGTAGAGTTCCAACTCCGCTAACGAGTCCAGACATATGAAGTGGAGCTGCCTGTGAACACCAGAAATGAGCTATCACCAGAGCAGAACCAACGACGGCGACGATCGCCCGGTTGCTGATATTGGCCGCGAGCAATGCAACGACTGAAACCCAAAAGAGCAGACTTGGGGCAACGTCTAGGCACAAGAATAAAGCAGCTTCTGCGGGCATCATGGCTTCGCCAGGAGCACCAGAGGCGAAGGCAATTTGCTGAACGATCAGCAACATGGCAATGCTTGCAACCGCCACACCGACCATTACAAGGAAAACCGCTAGTATGCGACCCAATAGCAGTTCATGACTGCGAACCGCATGGGCATCTAAGGTCTCCGCAATTCCCACCCCGTTGTCCTTCGACTTCAAATCGCACGCCAAGAAGACTGTGCCCAGACAGAAGGCAACCAAAATCGCATGCCCCAATGTCAAGGCGAGGTACTTGACATCGTACAGCCGAGCCACAATCGAGAGAGTGTAGCCAGGACCTTGCGCAAGCCTTAAGGTCCAGTATGCCAGTAGCACCGAGCCTATTCCCGCCGCAAGCACTAACCAAATTCTGGAAGACCCCAACTGAACGCGAAGCTCACACAACGCGGATGCTCTCACCTTTGCCAACATCGACGACGTGCCTCTAGTGCGTCTGAAGCTCTATACCCTTTGCAAGGAATTGCTTTGAAGTTTGATCCGTAACCGTTAGTCGCAGAAGTTTCAAGCGCTGCCAAATTCTGCGAAAGGAATTAGCTACAAAGCCCAACATCTGTTGAGGGTATGTGTGGAGCTTGGGATTGAGTGCAGTCGCATTTAGAGGGAGGACGACTCATTTGTCAAACGCTCCAGTGTCGTGTGAGTGCCTATCGTACACATGTTTCGCCTCTAAATGGGGAATACGATTGAAAATTTCTACCCATTCATTGCACCTTGGTATTTACCGCAAACGCGATCTGCTATCCTGTCTACTAACAAGTTCCATTCGTACAAACTTGTCACCTCCAACCTGCTGGCTTCTGCCATGTGTAGACCAGTGCAAATGTGTTGGGCGTAGGGTGCTCAATCTACCTTGAATCAAGCAAGACTCTCCGAGATTGATCAGCAGGATCAACCATACGCAGCGCTCGACTTGGGATCAAACAGCTTTCACCTGATTGTCGCAAACGATCGTCCGGGGCGTCTGCAGGTGATCGACCGGCATCGAGAGGTAGTTCGATTGGCAGCCGGGCTCGAATTGACACATCGCATCAGCCGTCGCTCCATGGCAGTCGCAATGCGAGCTCTTGCTCGCATTGGTGAACGCATTCGAGATCTCCCAAAACACAACGTCCGAGTCGTCGGAACGAACGCGTTACGAACTGCGCTCAACCGCGATGAATTCATAGAAGCAGCCGAGAGACTACTTGGGCAGCGAGTGGAGATCATAAGCGGCAGAGAGGAGGCGCGCCTAATCTATCTTGGAGCACTGCAATCTCTGGAAGACGATGCCGACCGACGGCTCGTTGTAGATATTGGCGGAGGAAGCACAGAGGTCATCTTTGGCAAGAAGTTCCACCCACGAATGATGGAAAGTCTTCGCATGGGGTGTATTTCCATGACCGAACGATGGTTTGGCGATGGCAAAGTCACTGAGAAACGCATGCAGCGGGCGACTAACAACGCGCTTCAAGAGCTAAAGGCCATAGAGCAAACATTCCGTGCTCTGGAATGCGAATATGCCGTTGGAACAAGCGGGACCATACTAGCAACGCACAATGCGATTGCGCATGACTCGTCATTGACCATAACCAAGAAGTCTCTCACAACGTTGCAAAGTCAGGTTGTCAAGCTCGGTGATGTTGATCGCATCGTCGGGCTGGTCAACTCTGATCGCGCTCCTCTGTTCCCCGGCGGCCTAGCCATCCTAATTGCGCTGTTCAAAGCGCTAGATCTGAGTGCTATGCAAGTGTCCAACGGTGCACTTCGCGAAGGATTGCTCAATGACTTACTGGGTCGCATACATGATCGAGATATACGGGAGAGCTCCGTAAAGGACTTGATGGTCCGGTTCAATGTCGACACAGTCCACGCCCAAAGAGTCTGCGACACCGTGATGTTTCTACTTGGCCAAATCCAGCATGATTGGGAATTGGAAAACAGCGACAACGAGAAGCTTCTGCGATGGGGAGCCCAACTCCATGAAATTGGAATGGACATTTCGCATTCCTCCTATCACAAGCATGGAGGCTATCTGCTGCAGCATTTCGATATGGTGGGATTCTCCCTGCGGGACCAACACGTGCTCGCGTCGTTGGTGCGCGGACATCGAAGAGCGTTTCCACCGGATTTCGACCCGGACAATCCAGCGATCGCCAAACTGACTATTTTGTTGAGGCTTGCAGTCTTGCTCAAACGCAATCGCACAGGCGAGTCACTACCCAAATGCCGGTTGAGCATAGTGGATTCCGGCTTGCAACTTGTACTTGATCGCAAATGGCTAAAGAAACATCGACTGACGTTGCTTGATTTGGAGCAAGAGTGCTCCTATTTGCAGTCAGCGCCCTACCAGCTGAGCATCAAAACGCAAATGAATTAGCTGCTCTCAGCCAATTGAGCCAAGAGCGAATCCTGTGCACTTACAGAATCGGCACCGGACTCATCGCACGCCATCGGACGGTACGAACCATCGGACTGAAGAATCCAGGATTGGCTGTTGTCCTGCAGGTAGGTGGTTAGACTATGCAGCGCAATACGTCCCGATAGCTCAGGGTCCTCGATGGGGTAGCAAGTTTCCACCCTACGAAAGAAGTTTCGTGCCATCCAGTCAGCGCTGGAAAGGTAGGTTACTGAATGTCCGCCGTTTTCAAAGCGAAATATGCGAGCATGCTCTAAGAAACGTCCAATTATCGACCTAACTTCAATATTCTCGGAAACGTCCGCAACCCCAGGGCGCAGGGAACACATGCCCCTTACTATGAGCTGAATCTTGACCCCGGCTTGAGAAGCCCGATATAGTTCCTTGATTACGCCGGGCTCCACAAGAGAATTCATCTTGGCAACAACGCCAGCCGGCCTACCTGCTTCGTGATGTTCGATTTCGCGGCGTATGCAATGGCAAATTGTCTCATACAGCGTGAATGGTGATTGAAGCACCTTCTTGAGCTTGCCGGACTGAGTGGTGGAGGTCAGTTGACGAAACAACTGCTCAACATCGGCACCCATGTCGGGATCACATGTCATCAATCCATAGTCCGTGTAAACGCGAGCCGTTCCTGCATGGTAATTGCCCGTGCCCAAGTGAACGTAGCGTCGAAGACCCTCGCGTTCGCGTCTGATTACCAGGATCATCTTGGAGTGTGTCTTGTAACCGACTACGCCGTACACCACCTGTGCACCCGATTCCTGCAACTCGGTTGCAAGTTCGATGTTGTCGGCTTCGTCAAAACGTGCTCGCAACTCGATGACTACCAGCACTTCCTTGCCATTCGACGCCGCGTCGATCAACGCTTTTACGACAGCCGAGTCGGCACCCGTGCGGTAGAGCGTTTGGCGGATAGCCAAGACATCGGGGTCTTTAGCGGCTTGGCGAAGGAACTCGAGCACAGGCACAAAGGACTCGAAAGGATGGTGCAAAAGGACATCGCGTGTGCGGATGACGCTGAAAATATTTTCGGACTGTTGCAGTCTGTCTGGAATGCGAGGCGAAAACGAGGAGAACTTTAGGTCCGGCCGATCAATTGAGTCGGGAATGCTGCTCAGTCGCATCAAATTTACCGGTCCGTTGCACAAGTAGACATCCTCGCTCGTCAATCCAAATTGCGAGCTGAGAAAGTCAAGCATTGGTTCAGCACATGAGTTGTCTATTTCCAAGCGCACCTCGTCGCCGAAGCGTCTGCTCGGCAGTTCCCCCTCCAGTGCTCTTCTTAGGTCGGTTATTTCCTCCTCGTCTACAAACAAGTCGCTATTTCGGGTAACTCGAAACTGATGGCAAGCCGTAACCTTCATTCCTTGAAACAGGTCGCCCACATGAGCATGTATGATCGAACTCAGAAAGACGAAATCAAAGTCATGTGCCGCTACATCGGGAGGCAGTTTCACAACTCGAGGCAGTGCACGTGGCGCTTGCACGACAGCCATACCGCCACTTCGTCCAAAAGCATCCTGACCAACCAGCTGAACAATGAAATTCAAGCTCTTGTTAAGCACACGAGGAAAGGGATGTGCTGGATCCAATCCCATGGGGCTAAGTATTGGAGCTAATTCCTCTCTGAAGTAGTCACTTACCCAACTTCTCTGTGCATCGTTCCACTCCTCTCTCCTGAGAAAGTAAATCCCTTCGTTTCGAAGAGCGGGCCAAAGCATGTCATTAAGTACCACGTACTGTTCGTTGACAATTTCATGCGCTACTACAGAGATCCTTGTCAGCTGCTCTTCTGGGGACAGGTTGTCAGGTCCCCGCTGCGCGGAACCATACTCGACCTGCTGCTTTAGGCCAGCCACTCTGATTTCGAAGAACTCGTCCAGATTGGAACTGGCGATACATAGATAGCGAAGACGCTCTAGAAGCGGATAGGAGTCTCGATTTGCTTGAGCTAGAACACGACGATTGAATTCTAGTAGTGACAGTTCGCGATTAATGTAGAGTGCAGGATCGCTGAGGTCTATTGAATCCATCTGATTGAACTATCAATTTGATAATATCCTACCATGCTTATCGAAAAAAAGGAAATGGGTCGAGATCGCCTCTACGAGACGAAGCAAGACCTAGTGACTCCTTTCGAGTTCAATAGCAGAGTAGTGTCGGTGTTTCCCGATATGATTCAACGGTCCATTCCCGGTTACAGCACCATAGTCCAGCTGAGCGGCATTATTGCGTCTCGATACCTCACGACTGGCAAGCGATGCTATGACCTAGGCTGCTCATTGGGTGCCTCGTCTTTGGCAGTCTTGAGTGCAATAGGAGATACCGAGGCAACCATAGTTGGAGTGGACTCGTCGGAGCCGATGGTACGGGAGGCCGCAAAACGAATAGTGGACCCTCGCGTTGAGTTTCGCGTTGCAGATCTGCGCGAGATTGAACTCGAGCCCGCGGCTGTAGTGATCTTGAACTTTGTTCTTCAATTCATTCCTGCTCAGGATCGGGTTTCAGTTCTTGAAAGGATTAGATCCTCGCTGCAGCCGAATGGGTTGTTGATCGTTTCAGAGAAAGTCGAGTCGACTAGCGAGTTTGAAGATCTACACGTCGAATTTAAGAAATTCAACAATTACAGTGATTTGGAAATAGCACAAAAGCGCCAAGCCCTAGAGAATGTCATGCAGATCGACTCCAATTTTGATCATCTTGACCGGCTGTCCCAGACTGGATTCGTAAACCCAAGAATGTGGTATCAATGCCTCAATTGGGCATCGTTCGTCGCGAATGCATGAATTTTGTCGAACGTCTTCATACCAACTGGAAGCGCTTCGGCTTCAACGGACGACTCGATCAGATAGCTCACGGCGACCTTTCCCAGTGGCTAGAAGCATTGAACGATTTGCCGCAATTTCACAATGTGAGATTTCGCAGTGGTCAAGTAGTTCGCGCGTCGAGCCCTGAAAATTTGACATGTTCAGATCGCGTCAAACTGAACCAGGCAATACAAGCACTAATCCCGTGGCGCAAGGGACCTTTCTCCTTGTTTGGCATCGAGATCGACGCGGAATGGCGGTCCGATTACAAATGGTCCCGTCTGGTAGAACATATGGACTTGAAGTCAAAGAGAGTACTGGACGTTGGTTCAGGAAATGGGTACTTTGGCTACCGCATGCTTGAGGCGGGAGCAAAGTCCGTAACCGGACTCGACTCTTCCTTGCTTCCTGTATTGCAGAATGCGCTGATCAACCACTATGTGTCCCAGGAAAACGTAGTCCTCCCGTTGAGATTCGAAAAAGGAACGTGGAGCCTAAGCTACGACGTTGTGTGTTCGATGGGAGTTCTCTATCACCAGCGGGATCATGGTTCTCATCTGAGGGATTTGCAGCGCTCGTTGCAGTTGGGCGGTACACTCGTTCTGGAGTCCATTGTTGCGGAGAACCCACTCTATCCAATTGGTCGCTACGCTCGCATGAAAAACGTCTGGTGCATCCCAAGTGTCTCCTCGATCACTCTAGCTCTGGAGAATTTGGGCTTCACCAATCTGCGTGTAGTTAGTGTTGCCACAACTACCTCAAAAGAACAGCGGCGGACAAAATACATGCCGTTTGAATCGTTGGCTGACGCACTTTCCGCTGCCAACCCCTCAGTTACAGTCGAAGGGCATCCGGCACCCCAACGTGCGATTATCCTCGCCGAAAACACCCGTAGTTTGAATTGAGGAACTACCAGACTGAACATAGACTGTAGCTTAGAATGAGCGCGCACCGCACAATTACTACCCACTGAACCGGGCATGGCTGCACCGCTAGGACTAACTTTTTCTCGATATCGCAAGCGCAAGGCTCGAATCCTTGAAATCTACGAGATTTTTGTTGATTCACCCAAGCGATTGCTGCACCCAATCGAGATTTCTCGCCAGTGCGGATTGCATATGCTTGATGTCATTGAAATCTTGGAGTCCGCGCCCGAAATTTTTCTAAGGCTTCCGTCGTCTCGTCAGAGCGTTACTAAGTATGGTTTGCGGCCATCTGTAGCAATCCAATCGCAGGAAGAAATAGAACAATTCATAAACCGGCGTGCCAAGAACGAGACATACTTGCTATACGCAGTGATCAGCATTGTCGTTCTTGCGTTGCTCGTTGTTGCACTCTCATCGATTCCCTATCTGATTTCTTTGTTTCATGGCTCCGAACAACCTTCGCCGTAACGGTTTCTCCAACCCCGGAGAACCCTTTGGATCCTTCGCTTTAGGTACCTGATATGCCAGAGACGCTGAACAAAAATCACATTGCATTTCGACGATCTGTTGAGAGCTTGTGTGAAAGCGTCTTGCGGGCAATTGAGACCGAATTGGACTCCACAAGCCAAGAAAATCGCATTCGAGAACTGTCGCAAGAAGCGAAGATCTGGTCCTTCAACCATCCGTCGGACCTGGGGGGACCAGCAAGTCGTTCGCTTGTCGAGCTTGTAGTACTTCATGACACATTGGCATCCAACAATTTAGTTCGTGTGCCAGGCTTGTTCGGACCTGCTCCTGGCTTGCTTGGAAATGCGTCCGAACCGCTACGAAGCTCACACTTGAAACCATTTCTCCAAGGAGAGAAACGGGCTGCTTTTGGATTCACTGAACCAACTGACGTGAAGCAACCAACTCGAGCAACTGTCGAGAATGGTTCATTGCTAGTGAATGGGCAAAAATCCTATGTCACCGGCGGTCAGTCCGCAGACTTCATCAATACACTGGTCGAGGTCGAGAACTTTGGTCCAAGTGTCGTTGTAATCGATCGCCAATGCGATGGTGTAACTGTAGAGAAAGTTTTTCCTTCTTCCGATGGAAGTACTCATGCATACATAACATTTCGTGATGTAAAGGTGCCATTGACCAATATTGTCGGAAAACCGGGCAAAGGACTACCGCGGGCCATGGACCAAATCACAGACATTAGATTGGTTTTGGCCGCCCAGAGCGCTGGACTTGCACGATGGGTGATCCGTCAATTATCTGACCATATTCGTGCTCCACATAGGAGTGGTCAACCACTAGCATCCCGGGAAGGCGTTCGTATCCGCTATGCAGACATGCGAATCAAAGCCTTTGCCATGCGGAGCATGGTTTACCGTACGGCTCGAATTGCCGATTCCGGCGAAAACTCGATCAATGAAACAATCGCCAGCAAGGTCTTCTGCACTGAATCCATAGGGGAGATCGTAGATACAGCGATACAACTAACAGGAGGCATTGCACTCCGAGTGGGCCATCCGCTTGAGCAACTTCAGCGACTTGTTCGTTCTTGGCGGCTGGCTGAAGGCGCAAGCGATATCTTGCGGTTAAATTTGGCTCGTGGCGACTTGGAACTCAATAAGGGAATGCTCTGAAGCTACCTATCAACCGAATCGCTCCCTATTGTCTTGTTTGGCTTTGTGTCCCTTTCGGATCTTGACAAGGACTGCGCCAGTACCGCCCAGCTGGTTGGGCGCAGAAGAAAGTGCAATGACATCCTTGTGCTGCCTAAGCCAATGCAATACGTGACTTTTCAGCGCTGCAGGAGGATTGCTCTTTTCTCCTCGCCCATGCAAGATCCTGACGCAACGATAGTCAAGGTCGATGCACCTGTCTATCAGGTTTGAAACCAAAACTCGAGCTCTTTCAATGCCTACTTTGTGCAAGTCCAGAGTCTTCTGAATCTCGTAGCCGCCTTGCTGAAAAGTACGAAATACCTTAGGTTGGACCCCGTCTAATTTCCACTCTAGAAAGTCGTTTGGTCGAACAAGAACCAGTCCTCCGTCCGACAATCCGCTCTTCTGCTTGCTTTCGTTTTCACCCGAAGCATTGGCACGACGCAGAGCTCTGTCCTCGCGTTTGGATTGCGAGCGAGGAAACGCAGTCGCACGCTGTGGAGCGTCAATCGCCACGACATCGCGCATCGTATCCTCGAACGTCGAGGGGTCTCCTTTCAATTTGGTCATGTTGCTATAGCCAACAGTTCGAAGAATCCCTCACTCTGTCCCGTGCACTTGGATGCATGCAATCATCATTCCAACTGTCAATACCTTATTCATCTAGCGACTTCCAATGTCTCAGCGATGGATTCCACTAGTCGAGTACAACACCGCTTGGGACGATTGTAAGCTGTCATGCGTGGCATTGACTACAAGTCTACAACTCGTTCAACATGCTAGAATTCCATGTTCGATGCATCGCAAATGCCTCAGAAGAACATGCAGACCGGGCGCTGAACGGGCGCTAGCGTAATCTTCTTAGGCATAGTCCCCAACACTCGTAGATTGGAACGCCCCGCCCAACCGAATATTGCTTGATCTATGCGGAATTTCCTCCGTTTCCTACTTATATTCATGATTTGCCTAGTAATTTTGGGGCTGGGGTATGTTGGCTTTAGATGGCTAACTAGCCAGCAACCTCAATTTACTCCTTCAAGTATCGAACCCCCAGCTTTTCTTGTGGGAGTCGAAGTAGCCAATCGAGTTCCGGTCACATTTGAGGTGGCATCGCAGGGCACGGTTTCGCCACGCACTGCTACAGTTCTCGTTGCACAAGTCAGTGGTGAGATCACTGAAGTGATGCCTTCATTTGTAACTGGCGGTTTCTTTAAGAAGGGCGATGAGTTGCTGAAAGTGGACCCGCGAAACTACGACACGGCAATTGCTAGGGCCGATTTGACGTTGGCACGTGCGAAGACGCGATTGGCGACTGAGAGTGCCCTAACCGGCTATGCGTTGGACGACTGGAAGCGGCTCCAGGAACTGGATCCTGCACGGATCGACGCAACGGATCTTGCATTGCGTAAGCCTCAACTTGAAGAGGTAATGGCTGAATACGAAGCTGCTAAAGCCGAGTTGGATAAGGCAAAGGAGGATTTGGAGCGCACTACGATTCGAGCTCCCTATGACGGAATGGTTCGCCAAAAAATGGCCGATGTGGGACAGTTCGTAAATGTGGGGTTTCAATTGGCGCGCACTGTGGCAGTGGACTACGCAGAGGTCCGATTACCCATTGCATTGAGTGAACTGCAATTTGTTCAGCTACCGAATGGCGCAGATGGCACGCCTCTTCCAGTACAACTACGCGCCCAATTGGGAGGGGAGAGCGCCGAGTGGGACGCCGAAATTGTCCGAACCGAGGGAATCATCGACGAGCAAAGCCGAGTCATTCATGCTGTTGCGCAAATTTCCGATCCATACGACATTGCAAACGGTGGTCAGAAACTGCTGCGATTTGGCACGTTCGTCCATGCTAGGATACAGGGTAACGATGGTGGCGACTTGTTCGTGGTGCCAAGGCACGCGGTGCGCAATGGAACAACAATGTGGATCGTGTTGGACGACAATACCATCCAACCAAGAGAAGTGTCTGTTGTGCGGTCAGACGACGACTATTCGTACATATCCAATGGCATAAGCGAGGGCGATGTGTATTGCGTTACACCAATCGACCGGCCACTTCCTGGGATGAAGGTACGTTTCGATGAATGACAACTCGGACACCTCCGATTCCGAAAGCCAATCAACAGAACTGACTGAGACTTCTTCGTCAGTCACGCGAATCGCTCCTCCACCTGCGACTGCGGTCCGGGACAATGGCGGAATCATAGGATGGTTCGCTCGCAATCACGTCGCTGCAAACCTGCTGATGTTCGCCATAGTGGCAGGCGGTCTGTACACACTCTTCAACAACCTGAAGAAGGAAACGATGCCGTCGATGCCGCAGAACCAAATTCAGGTCTACGTACCGTTTCGCGGCGGCACTCCCGAAGAGGTTGAAGAAGGAGTACTGCTCAAAGTCGAGGAAGCGATCAAGACCGTTGAAGGCTTAGGGGATGTTCGCTCCCAAGCAAATGAGGGATCCGGGTCAATTCGCGTTGACGTAGCTAGTGGCTACGAACTCGATGAAGTACTCGACGAAATCAAGCTAGCGGTCGATTCTATTTCAAGCTTCCCAAGCGAAACGGAAAGGCCAATCATTCGCGAATTCCGCGGATGGGGAGGCCCGGGAGTTATCAATGTGCAGGTATTCGGCGATGTCGATATCTTTACCTTGCGCGACATCGCCGAGGACGTGCGGAACGAAATTCTTGGATTGCCCGAAGTCTCGCAAGCTGAACTGCAGGGCGCTAGCTCTTCGGAGATTAGTATCGAAATACCGGAAGCCAATCTGCAGCGTTACGGGCTCACTCTAAACGGGGTTGCCCAAATCATTCGTCAATGGTCGGTCGACGTGCCGGGTGGTGGAATACGAACTGAAGGTGGTTGGATTCGAGTACGTGCTACAGGCCAAGCGTATTCGGGCGAGGAATTCGAAAATGTAACCCTCATAACCGGGCCAGACGGCAGACTGGTCAAACTGGGCGATATCGCAAACGTGATTGACGGGTATTCCGAGGTCAACTTTTATGCATTGTTCAATGGAAAACCCTCAATCGGCATTGGCATCGAAGCTAGGGATCGCGAGGATGCGTTGCAGATTTCGAAAGCTGTTCGCGAGTATGTAGACACAAAGAAGCTAGAACTGCCATCTTCGATACAGATCGACTACTTTGGCGATTCGACTTACTACTTGAATGATCGCCTAAACATGATGATCAAGAACATCGTGCTTGGAGCCATCCTTGTGTTCTTGCTGCTTGGTTTATTCCTGCACCTAAAGATCGCGTTCTGGGTCTGTGTTGGACTTCCAGTGGCGTTTCTCGGCGCGTTCTTTCTGCTCCCATTTTTCGGAGTTACACTGAATTTGATCAGTCTGTTTGGTTTCATTCTCGTCATCGGCATTGTCGTGGACGATGCAATCATCATTGGCGAAGCAGCGTTTTCCGAAACCGAGCAATACGGCTACAACACGGAAAACATCGTCAGAGGTGCGCGCCGAGTTGCCGTACCGGCAACTTTTGGTGTATTGACGACGGTGGCGGCATTTGCTCCGATCTTGTTGACGTCTGGTCGCATGACAGTAATGTTCCAACCCATCGTTTGGGTGGTCGTTCTCTGCCTGTTGTTCTCACTAGTTGAGTCCAAACTGATCCTACCTTCGCATTTGGCACTCATGCGTCCCTCTAAGAAAGTCCGCAAACGACGAGGGCCTGCGGATTGGATGGATAGCGCACTGAAGCTCTTCTCCACCCACGTGTATTTGCCCTTCCTGAAGTTTGCGGTTAAGTACCGATACATCACTACTTGTGGTTTTCTTGCGTTGCTGATGTTGACTGCAGGCTTCTACCTTAGCCCCTTCATGAAGAAAGAGTTTTTTCCATCGTTTGAGAACGACTTCATTTGGGTGAACGTTAGTATTAGGGAAGGCTTGCCAGAGAACATGATTGTCGACGTGATCAAGCAGATCACGGAATCAATGGATGAATTGAACGCCGAAGTCATGGATACCACCGAGGCAGACGTGCCTCCAATCCGCCATGTCTTTGCCTGGACGAACAGCGAAACACAGGCTCGTCTTAACGCCGAATTGGCCAAACCGGAAGATAGAACACTTTCTCCCACGGAAATCGCCATACTTTGGCGGCAAAAGGTTGGCGAAATTGCTGGAACCAGGGAGTTGTCGTTCAGTGCCGAACAGCGGTTCTACAGTGGCCCGCCGATCGGGTTCAATCTCTCTGGCAAGAGCTTTCGCGAACTTGACGCCGCAGCTGAAGAGCTAGCGGAGCACCTGTCTAACTATGACGGCGTGTTTGAGATTAGAACTCCCATTAGTTCTGGTCCAGAAGAAATCCGGCTGAGTGTGAAGCCAGAAGGAGTAGCCCAGAACTTGACGTTGAGTTCGCTTGCCCGCCAAGTTCGCGAGGCCTTCTTGGGAGTAGAAGCACAAAGAATTCAGAGGGGCGAGCAAGAAGTTCGAGTGATAGTTCGCTATCCAAAAGCAGAACGCCGATCAATCGGAAATCTCGAGAGCATGCTTGTTCGACTACCAGACGGAACCAGCACGCAATTTCACTCCGTGGCCGAATATCGCCTCGAACAAGGCTATGGATCCATTCAGCGAATAAATGGCAAGCGTACAGTTGCAGTGTCTGCCGAGGCGGATCTGAGCAAAGTTAGTCCTGCTATGGTGGTGTACGACATGGAACAGAACTTTGTGCCTGCTTTGATTGCAAAGTATCCAACCATTACCGTGGAAAACGCCGGAGCGGCGCGGGATCAACGAATGGCGATGGGCAACTTGGTTGTGGCATTACTGATAGCTCTTGTCTCAATCTATGCTCTCATTGCCATTCCGCTCAAGTCGTACCTCCAGCCCCTCATCATCATGGTTGTCATTCCCTTCGGAATGATTGGAGCTGTAGTAGGGCACACGCTGCTTGGAATGTCCTTCAATCTGGCTTCAATGATAGGCTGCGTCGCTCTTACAGGTGTTGTAGTCAACGACAGTCTGATTCTGGTTCACTTTGTCAATCGCATGCGCCGCGAAGACGGCGCTTCGTTACTCGAGTCGATCCTCGCAGCTGGAAAGGCCAGGTTGCGGGCCATCTTGCTTACTTCATTGACAACGTTCTTTGGACTTGTCCCCATATTGCTTGAGACTTCGCTGCAGGCGCAGATAGTTGCACCAATGGCGGTATCGCTCGCATTTGGAATTGTGTTTGCCACAGTGATTACTCTTGTACTAGTCCCCTGCCTGCTTCGAATCGGCGGAGACTTGGTTCGAACACGCAATCCAGATGTGATTAACGACCCAACCTTTGCGTTCGGTTCCCGATCGGTACCCGTACCAACGGGCGGTTAAGGCACATTTGCATCCAGCACGTCTTGTCGGTTCACGGTGACCCTCAGTCGTCGCGAAGTCCGATCAAAACGAGCTTCGACAAACCGGTGTTCCTCCCAATGCAGCTCCACATTTGTCCAGACATAGAGAACAGGGGCTGATGCAGCAGTGCAACGTTTGCGCAAGCAATTGTCTACATAGAGTTCTAGATCGTCATTTTCCGTCACGACAAGTTCAAAGGACTTGTGCTCGAGTTCAACGTGAAAAGACTGTTCTCTCCCTCTTGATTCGGTAGTTGCGTTCATTCTTCCCTTATTCCGAAATTCACTTCAACTCTAATGCACCGTGAAAGTTCACATGCGATACCACTCAAGAATCTTGAGGTTTTCGTCGTCGGGATACGAATGAGATAGATCCTCAATCTCTCGAAACACGACGTCGGCTCCAGCGTGAGTGAGAATGAGATTTGCTTCTCGTGCGGACTCGATTGGAAACATCCAATCCAATGAACCGTGAATCATGTAGATTCGCACTGCCTGTAGCCGATCTCGCGAAGTCAATTCGATCATCATTGGATGGAAGCTAGGAAAGCACGGCACCAAATGCGTAAAGGCCGAGTCTTCCGCTAGTCCCGCGACAAGCGAGAACGTGCCTCCGTCACTCACTCCCTGCAGCATCAGACGACCACCGTCAATGTTGAGTCGACGACGAACGGTTTCCACATGGCAAAGAATGTTTTCAGTGTCTCGTTCCGGATCGGACAGGCCCCACGTTGAACCCAGCGAAGTTGGACACAAAATTATTGCACCACAAGAGCGAGCATCCTTTAGCCATGTCCACACATGGCCACGGCCATGACCTCCGCCTCCATGAAGCGTGACGACTAGCGGCCACACTCTAAGTTCGCTGTAATTTTCAGGTACATAGAGTGTGTACCCACCCCGCGAATCTCTCGAATTTTGCTGATGGCTAATGCCGACAACTTCAGATGCTTTACCGGCCGTAGCCAAGGTGTTCTTCAATCGACCATCGCGTCGTGCCTGTTCGTTAAGGAATAATTCGCTAACCCACTCATGTCGGGCAGAGAGTGGGTAGAGAAGCTCATACACTCGTGGCTGAGCCGAACAGCTGCTTCGAATTTCAAAGAATGGATTGGGGTCTCCAACCAAGCTCCAAACCATTGCCGTCGCGTCTCGAAGAATGGAAACCGCTTTGCCGATTGCAAGGTGATCAGCATTTGTGCTCCCAGCGCAAATATCATTCCATCGCTCCTCCAACGCAATGGATTCGGAAAGATCCGGTGCAAAGTGAACTGCAACATCGACTACGCTTTGCGGCGTTGCACACCGGCGAATGAGAGCGAAAGCAGCTACTGAGTTCTCAATCCAGCGAGCCGTCTCACCAATGAGTCCCGTATCGTTCACATCCATAAATTTCCGTGCACAAAGTAGCTATTGCGGCGATTCCGCTACACGTCATGCATTCAGTTACCACCGGGGGCGTCAGGCCGTGCGCAATCAAACTAAAGCTCCCACCAACATGCACTCCCATGCACGAAGACCCACAGGTCGTTCACGCCAATGTTCGACATTTTGCATTTCGGACTGCACAACTGAAGCAGGTTCAAGCGTTTCCAGCAACGTTAGCTAAAATCACGGGAACCCAATGTTGGACGCTCTTGACCCAATGAATCCGGCGCCGACAGAACCACAAAACGGTCAACTCAGACCGACTTAGGAATAGCGAAGGCTCGTTAGCTGGAGGACTCCGTTGAAAAATACAGCCACCTTTGATCGCTCAGTTGAAGATGTAGGCAATATCTTGAACCTGGAGCACTTCAATTTCACCGTCCCCGACCAGGAACTTGCTTCCCTCTTCTATGTGTCTGGTCTTGGCTTTACGCGAGACCCCTACATGGACTTCGCAACATTCAATATGTGGATAAACGTTGGCGAGCAGCAGTTCCATCTACCCAAGAGCGACGCCCAGGTCTTTAGGGGGCACGTAGCACTGATAATTCCGGACCACGATGGATTGAAACGAAGACTCGAATTCGTCACTCGATTCATGGAAGGTACCAAGTATTCCTGGGAGAGCAATGAAAATTACATCCATGTGAAGTGTCCGTGGGGAAACATCTTTCAAATCTACAATCCTGAGGGCGGCCTTCCGTATCCCATGGATTTGGGAATTCCGTATGGAGAAATGTTAGTAGCTCCCGGAACCGCTGAAGGAATTGCCCGATTCTACGATGAAGTCTTTGCAACACCTGCAAATGTAGTCGACGACGATAATGGCAAACGTGCAGTGGTAAGAATGGGTTACAACCAATCACTTATTTTTCGCGAATCCGATGAAGAAATTCCCGAATATGACGGACACCACATAGCCATATACGTTGCCAATTTCTCGGGTCCGCACCAAAAACTAAAGGAAAACGGCACGATAAGCGAAGAGTCAAGCCAACATCAATACCGATTTCAATCGATAACCGATCCCACTACCGGAAAGGTGTTAGCCGAACTTGAACATGAGGTACGGAGTTTGCACCACCCCATGAAGCGACGTGTCCTTGTAAATCGAAATTCAGCCCAAACGTTTGGAAACTACCGCGCTGGACGAGACATGTTCGTCCCAACGTGAAAGACATCGACGATTCGGCGCCCTTCTACCTTCCCCTAGGCGACGAGATTGCAGTATTCGCCGCAGCGTACGAAAGTCGCCTGCCAGTTCTGCTCAAAGGTCCAACTGGATGTGGAAAGACACGTTTTGTCGAGCATATGGCACATCGGCTTTTGGCTCTCGACACCGACGCTTTGGCTTCTTCAGATGCACTCGTAACCGTCTCTTGCCATGAAGATCTTACGGCAACGGACTTAGTTGGTCGCTACCTGCTCGACCACGACTCGACAGTTTGGCAGGATGGACCATTGACGAGAGCTGTGCGCAACGGTGCAATTTGCTATCTCGATGAAATCGTTGAAGCAAGAAAGGACACAACGGTACTGATCCATTCCCTGACGGATCATCGACGTCTGCTACCGATAGACAAAACTGGCGAAATAGTTCACGCACATGACGACTTTCTGCTAGTCATTTCTTACAACCCAGGCTACCAAAGCGTACTCAAGGACCTTAAGCCAAGCACGCGTCAACGATTTGTAAGCCTCGTCTTCGACTATCCACAACCGGAACAGGAGGCCGAAATCATAGAAAAAGAATGCGGCGTCGACGCCGTAATCGCGGAGCGATTGGCATTATTGGGGCAAAAGGTGCGAAATCTGCGAGATCACGGGTTCGAGGAAGGTGTTAGCACCCGATTGCTTATCTACGCTGGCTTTCTCATTCAGCGATCCATCCCTGCTAGGACCGCAATAGACAAAGCGGTCATTCAATCTCTCACCGACGATAGGGAAATTAAGACAGCACTTGCGTCCATCGCAGATGTCGTCTTCCCATGACGCTGCTAGCTGACATTGAAACGTCTCTAGCCGTATTCGCCGAAGGAATCGCTGGCAGACGCTATCAACTACAAGACGATGAGACGCTTGCAGATCCCTTTGGCCACAACCCGAATCGCATACCACTAACCTCGCACTACAACGTTTACCTTCCCAAAGAGTTTGAGTTCTTTGCGTCGGACGCTATCAATCGACGCGCTTATTTGTTTATGGTTTTGCAGCAACTCGCCCATAGAGAATTTGGCACGTTTGACTTCGATATTCACACAGTCCGCAGGCTGTTTCGTTCGCTTGGATCGGACAAACCACTGTCAACCGTTAGAAAATCGGACCTGGTCCAGCTCTACGAGCAGTTCGAGAATCCCAGAGTTGCCCGAGATCTTTTTTGCATCATTGAGTCGGAACGAATTGAGCGTCAGCTACTAAGGCAATACCCTGGAGCGAAGGCATACCGACAAGAGATTCAGCCCTACATCAACTCGCTGCATGAACGCAAGAATTCCAGCCCTGTGGACGCCGCAATTATTCAGTTGTCGGGCCACCTAAAACGAGTTCCCGGTTGCCGTTCTCCATACAAGGACACGGTTGCAGGGGCAATGGACAGGCGCGCTTGTGTGTTGGACAGCATATCGGCCACATTCCACTGCTACACAGCGATCAGGCACCTCATAGGGGACGAAGAATCCAATTTCCTGGAGACTGCCGTGCCACAGCATCACCTCGTCTTGGAAACCCTTCAGCGACAGTCGAAATTAGAGGAATGGGAAGACGAACTTTTGGGAATCGACTTGGAGCTGGTTCAATCAGAGTTGCTTAGTGCAACAGCAGAAATTAGCGATATCAATAGCTCCTCCGCGAATTTGCTTGGTAACCCCGCTGAACGAGAGCTTCTTGCAAAGCATCGAGACCAAGTTCAACGGCGCATTAGCGTTGAAAGATCAACCCTTGGCATCGCCCCACGAGGCAGTGTCAGTACATCTATCAGTTTTCGTTACGACGAGTGGGACTACTTGAATAGAGCTTGGTTGCGCAATTGGTGCCAAGTGCACGAAATACCTATGACTAGTGAGGTCAACAGGGACACATCCAATCTTCTACTGGCCGTCCAACCACATGTGAGGTCAGTGCGTAAGCTCTTCGAACAAATTCGACCCGTGGGGATGAAACGTGTCAAGCACCAGGAGGATGGGGACGAGCTTGACCTAGACAGAACGGTAAGCTTGAGAGTTGATCGACAAACTCGCACTTCGCTTGACGATAGGGTTTACTCGCGTAAGTTTGCGGTCAGTCGCGACGTAGCGACGGTTGTGTTGGTTGACCTCTCCGCGTCTACCGACAGCCCAATCATCAATCCCATAGCTGCACCTTCGCCCGCGGATCCTATTGAGACTAAGGCTCAAGATCTGCGTGACCCCTATTTTGACGACGATTACTTGAATGGGCGTCTGAACTTCAATCCCATTGACCTAAGACAAGAGCCAGGCAGACGCGTCATAGACATCATGCGAGAGGCGGTACTTCTGCTAGCCACCGCACTTGAGTCAGTTAACGATACATATGCGGTTTATGGATTTTCGGGGTATGGTAAGGACAACGTCGAGCTGCATATTGTCAAGGAATTCAATCGAAAACTCACCATGCGGGAAATCGGGGCTTTGGCATCAATGGAACCCAAGCGTTCGACGAGAATGGGCCCATCTATTCGGCACGCTGTCAACAAACTGATCAATACTGGTGCTGCCATGAAAGTACTGCTGATCGTTAGCGATGGATTCCCTCAAGACTGCGACTATGGACCTGACCGCACTAACCACGAGTATGGTTTGCAGGACACTGCCATGGCTTTGCGGGAGGCCGGCCACAAAGGCATTCAGAGCTTCTGTGTAACGATCGATCATGCTGGACACGATTACTTGCGCAGAATGTGTCGACGTGACCGTTACTTAGTTATTGAAGATTTGGAGTCGCTACCAATCGAACTGAATCGAGCCTACCGACAACTAATCGCTCGCTAGCCTAGCAAGTCACGTGGCAGGTACAACTACTCGTCACCACTAAACAATCCAATAATCGAAAGCAAGTTCATGAACAGTAGGTAGATTCCGACGAAAAGGCCTATCGCTGCAACGATGTAGTTTCGCTCTCCACCAAGCACTACCCGGCTAGTTTGAAATAGGATCAATGCGCATGCCACAAAGACGAAAAAACCTGAAATGATTAGTGAAAACGGAGTTAGATCTACAAAGAACCAAAGTACGACGAGTCCAATGAATACAAAAAACGCAACGGTCAGGAATTGCCCAAGCCAACTAAAGTCCGTTCGACGCACAATTGTGTACATCGACAATCCCACAAAGGTTGAAGCCGTGAGCGCCAAAGCTTGCACAACGATCATAGGATTGACATTCAGATAGAACGCCAAGATAGGAGCAATTGCCACCCCTATGAATGCGGCGAACACAAAGGACCAGAACAGTCCCCAAACACTACGTGCTGTGCGATGGACTATCCAAGAGATTCCGAAAAAGCCGATTAGATAAGGCAAGAAGCCCATGAACGGAACCCTAGCAGCAATTGCTACAGCTGCACAAACGGCACAAAACCCAATCTGCCCAGACAAGAGCAGATAAGTGTTTCGCAGAACACCATTGATTTCAATAGCTTGCGCACGCGACGCGACAGCCAACTTAGCACTTTGCATTTGTTTTGATTGGTTTCCGTTCACAATTCACTCTTATATTAAGGTTGGTAAACGTTATTTCAAGCTCGTCGTGAGCTACACACGTGCAAGCGGGTGTAAGCGTTTGATCTTGACATTCGCCTCTGCCGCCCTCGCTGACTGTGCCTAAAGACGCATCAGAGCAACATTTCCTCCAGTAGCCGTTTCGTTACGGCTGACCACTCGCTCGACGACGAACCGTTGCAAGTAGAAGGGGCCACCAGCCTTAGGTCCCGTACCGGAGAGACCTTCGCCGCCGAACGGCTGCGTTCCAACGACAGCACCGATCATTGAGCGATTCACGTACAGGTTTCCTGTCTTGACGCCTTTTGTGAATTGGGCAATAGTCGACTCTATCCGGCTGTGAATTCCAAATGTGAGCCCGTACCCAAGTGAATTCACTGAACTAACAAGCTCATCAATTGCGGCTTTCTTGAATCGGTGGACTCCCAATATGGGGCCAAAGTACTCGGTGTTAAAGGAATCGATTTCGGATGCGTCCACCATAGTAGGTAGTACGTAGTTGCCGGATGGTGGGTCGGCTACTTTCATCCTGTAGATTAGCTTGTTCTGATTGATGCCCGATTCGAGCCACTGCTTCGCTTCGCTGTCGATCACGGGTCCAACGTTTACGCTCCAATCAATCGGATTGCCTACTGACAGTGCATCGATGGCACCACATAGGAGCTCGAGCAATTCATCTGCTATCTCGTCTTGGACGCAAAGCAGCCGCATTGCAGAGCACCGCTGGCCCGCGCTCTTGAACGCCGACAAAACGATGTCGTCCACGACATGCTCCATTTGCGCGGACGAGTCTACAACCATAACGTTCACACCACCGGTCTCGGCAATCAACGGAACAATGGGACCGTCTCTACTAGATAACGAGCGAGCAATTGCTTTGGCCGCTCCAACAGACCCTGTAAAGGCAACTCCTCCAATCAGTGGATTGGCCACAATCTGCTTTCCCACTTCATCCCCACCAGGTAGCACGTGAAAGACATCTTGGCCTATGCCTGCTTCTTGAGCCAAACTAGCGATGCGCAATGCGACCAAGGACGTTTGCGGGGCAGGTTTGGCCACAACGGTGTTGCCAGTTACAAGCGCGGCCGCCGCAGGCCCCACAAATATTGATGCTGGGAAGTTCCACGGGCTTATCGTTGCAAACGTTCCGCGTGGATACATGCAAAGCCTATTAGTCTCTCCTGTAGGGGACGGAAGCTCTTGCACACGAAACAATTTCCTACCCTGGGCCGCATAGTAGCGACAGAAGTCCTCCGCCTCACGTAATTCGTTGATTGCATCTTCCACGGTCTTTCCGGCTTCTCGCTGCAAGAGTCCGATCAATTCAGCCCTGTTCTTCTTGAGCTCCTCTGCCCACAGCTCAATCTTTTGAGCCCGAACTTCAGCACCTTCGTTAAACCAATTCGTCTGTTGTTCATATGCCCGTTCGATACTTGCATCTACCTGACTCTTGTCAATGCGCGGGCGCGATCCAACTACATCAGAAGGATCACTTGGATTTCTAACCTGTTCACCTTCTGTTGAGAAGTTCCACTGCGCACTTAGCCACCGAGAGACTTCCTTTCTAAATGGCTCTCGCAGCTTTGTGTTACCAAAATCAATGCCAAACGAGTTTTCACGTTCGCAATAGATTTCTTTTGGCAATTCGATACGTTCATGGCTGTGACTGTTAGCAGATTCCACTGCTGAGATTGGGTCGCTAGCCACCTGCTCGACCGACAGATCGGAATCAAAGATGCGATTCACAAAGCTGGTATTGGCTCCGTTTTCAAGTAGGCGACGCATCAAGTAGGGCATGAGGTCCTTGTTGTTGCCTACAGGCACATAGACTCTGCAACCCGGGTAGTCGTTGAATTGTCTGCGTGCTACGTCATGTAGCAACTCGCCCATGCCGAATATTCGTTGAAACTCGTAACGTTTTCCCTGGCCCATGCTCTGGACGGAAGCTATTGTGTGAGCGTTGTGGGAGGCAAACTGAGGGAAAATGCGTTCGTGGTGACTGAACATCCTGCCAACGCAAGTGAGGTAGGAAAGGTCTGTGTTTTCCTTGCGGGTGTACACAGGAAACTGCGACAGGCCGTTCACCTGAGCATGCTTGATCTCGTAGTCCCAATAGGCTCCCTTCACCAATCGAACGTTGAGACGAGTTTTATGAATACGGGCTAACTCTGCCAACCAATCGATCAGCGCTGGGGCTCTCTTGGCATAGGCTTGCGTAACCACTCCTAAGCCCTCCCATTGTCGTAGTGCGGGATTCTTGAGAAGAGTTTCAACTACCTTGAGCCCAACCTCGCATCGCTCGGATTCCTCTCCATCGATTGTGATTGGGATGTCGCGATCTGCAGCGACGAGACAGAGCTCCTCCATTTTCTCCACAAGTGAAGACATTGAGCTCTGCTCGTTGAGTGGCTCGATTCGCGGGTGAAGCGCTGTTAGCTTGACAGACATGCCATGTCCAAGTTCCAACGTCGAACGATGATCGGCTACATGACGCAGCGCTCCCATGTATGAATCGAAGTAGTCGTCGGCAACCTTGAACGAACGCGCTCCTTCGCCCAACATGTCAAACGAGGCTGTCCATTTCGTCTTGGCTACGGCCTCTTCAATGGTTTGGCCGGCGACAAACGAGCCGCTGAGTATGTTCATTGCCGTGAGCAACGCTCGGCGCGTA
Source organism: Candidatus Azotimanducaceae bacterium (assembly GCA_965205545.1). Classification (GTDB taxonomy): domain Bacteria; phylum Pseudomonadota; class Gammaproteobacteria; order Pseudomonadales; family Azotimanducaceae; genus Bin55. The sequence goes on from OZ242170.1 coordinate 1,287,279, forward strand.
ACCGTCTCGCCGGTTCGAGCAGCAAACCTTGTGAGCCACCCTCCAGCGTCATTGCGGATGTCGGCGCCCAAGTCGAGCCAGTCTCCCGTTAATATGAGCGCCCAAGTCCCTGCGTTTACAAACAGCGAGTCTGAGCTTCCGACATGAGACGCCCAATCGCCCTGACGCAGCTTCTCAGCAATCAGCTCTTCTGCTGTACGCTCATCGGGAATCCGAAGAAGGGCCTCAACGAGACAAAGCAATACCACACCCTCTTCGCTTGTCAGTCCGTACTCATGCAGAAATCGCTCGACGATTGGACTCTCCTGCTTGCGATCACGACATTCGGTGACCAGACTCTTAGCGTTGGACTGAATTTGCAGCCTCTGGCTGCTCGTGAACGGGTGACTCTCCAATAATTGCCTAACAGCCTCGTCTTCGGAGAGTAAAAGCCTTTGCCCAAGCTGCGACCAGCACTCCTCTAATGACATTTCCTTTACCTTGTATAGCTTGTAAGTAGCCCGTGAGTTGACCAGCTATGCGGCCATGAGTGGGGGATTGCTAGGAGCGGAACAACTCAATCTATTGAATGGTTTCCGCATTGGGTCGGCCCGACACTCCCGAAACCATGTTCCGAGCTTCCTTTGTCGACTTTAGCGTAGGTTTGCCCCTAGCAGCGAAGTTATAGGGTTCCGTGTCGATGGATTCCAGTTCTCTTTGACCTGCAAGTACCTCGCTTTTCCATTGATCATGCTGATTTTGTCGCTCTTGAAACTCCGGCATCACTTCCCTTGCAAACAATGTCAGGCTCGCGCAAATGTCTTCATGAGTGTTTTTGCCGGCCTGATTCAAGAGGATAACTTGATCGACGTGAGCTTGCTCAAGTTCCAGAAGCCGCGTTCGAATAGTTTCGGGCGAGCCAATGAGCTCGCTTCCCGATCGTTTTTGTCCTTCTGGAGTGCGTTTCCATTCCTGATAGCGCTGCCAAAAATTCACGCTGCCAGGTGCAAAGGGCCCTTCCTTGTTGTAGAGCTGCAATGCGAATTGAAAGAATGTCCAACCGTCGGCCTTTTGCCACGCTTCCTCGTCAGTTGCGGCGCACATGAATCCAGACACCACGGCAATGTTCGGATTCGTTTCGTAGTTCTCAAGCTTCTCGAGTCCACGCACGTACGTATTGTAGTAAGCGTTAACCCACGCCTTGGCGGCTTCAAGACTCACAAACTTGAAGCACAAGGAACCCATGCCACGACGAGCCGCATAGCGAATTGTGTCAAGTTGCGAACACGCGATCCAGAGTGGCGGATGGGGCTTTTGCAGCGGTTTCGGCACCACGCAGCGCAAAGGAAACTTGAAGAACTCGCCTTCGTACTCCCATGCATGGTTCCAGAACATTGGCAACGTACAACGAACTGCATCCTCCCAGACTTCACGCTTGTCGCGAAATCTCAGATTGAACGGATGCAATTCCGTAACCGACGCACCCTCTCCCAATCCAAGCTCCACCCGACCGTCGGATATCAAATCTAATGTTGCAATCCTCTCCGCCACTCTCGCGGGGTGGTTCGTTGTTAGCTGAACAATGCCGTGGCCCAAACGTATGTTGCTCGTTCTCTGGCTAGCAGCTCCGAGAAAGACCTCTGGCGCTGACGAATGCGAATACTCCTCCAGAAAGTGATGCTCCACTTCCCAGGCGTAGTCAAAACCCAGCCGATCAGCCAGTTCAATCTGTGCCAGAGATTCTTTGAGCAACCGATGTTCGCTGTTTTCTTCCCAATCCCTTGGTAGCTGGTGTTCGTAGAAGATTCCAAATTTCACGACAGTTCCTGTATCACGCGTAGTGAGTGACTACTCGATTGTAAGATTTGATTCAAAGCCCGAGAGCCGCATTGGTTCCAGCGATTCGTCCAAAGACTGCACCTGACGTAAGTCCACTTCCCCCTGGATAGTTGTGGTAGTACAGTCCGCCCACAAGTTCTCCTGCACCGTATAGACTGCCAATGGGAGTTCCTGATACGTCCAATACGCGCGCATATTCGTCTGTGTGCAGTCCACCAAACGTAAATGTGATGCCGCACGTGACACCGTAGGCTTCAAAAGGAGGCGATGATATTGAGTTAGCCCAGTTTGACTTTGCCACAACGCCGTCATTTGCACATCTGCCATCCTTGATCGATGGATTGAAAGCAGCGTCTGTCCGTACTGACTCGTTGAACCGTTGTACGGTATCGAGAAACCCTATTGTGTCCACACCAGACATTCGCCGAGCCAAGCCATCCAAGCTGCTCGAACTAACCTTCGTCACTTGTGGCACACGATATTCGTCCCTAAGCAAGGAGGTGGTCTTTGCATCAAACACCTGCCACGCAAAATGCCCCTTTTGCCTCAATATCGAAGCGCCGTAGCTTGCATACGTGTAATTGCGGAAATCCTTACCCTCGTCCACGAATCTCTTCCCATCGGCATTCACCATTATTCCAAGAGGGTAGGAGTGCTTTTGAAACGAATCTCCGACGCTCACGTCCCCATAATCCGGTGCGTTCAAGTCCCAAGCCACCGCGTGGCAACCTGACCAGTGACCTCGTGGCATGGCGCCGACATCGAGAGCCATGCGTATGCCGTCGCCTATGTTGTAGCGAGTTCCCCTGACACGAGCAAGATCCCAATCTGAACCAAGATATCGGGCTCGCCACGCCGAGTTGGATTCAAAACCACCACAAGCCAAGACCACCGCATTTGCATCAAGGGGCATCCCCGCAGCCATCACTCCAACGACTTTTCCATTGCTCTTGCGTGTCACAAGATCCGTCGCGCGGTAGCCGTACCTGATATCAACGTTCATCCCTTGCGCAATGTGCGTGAGCGCATCCACCAAACCTGCGCCTCCACCCCATGCTTCGACGGTCAGTCCTCCCCAAAATCGCTGCTTGCCGTTCACCTCATGCGATTGGCGCCGATAAAGTGGGAGAAATCTAATCCCCTTGCCAAGCATCCACTGAAGCGTCGGCAAACTTTGCTCTGCCACCATATGGGCAAGAGCAGGATCAGTTCGATATTGCGAAAGTCGACAAAGATCCTCGTAGTATTGCTCGCGATCATATGTGCCAAAATCTGATCGCTCGATTTCCCTCTCAGACAAGTCCGGCATTAGTGAGAGCAAGTCTTCCTGCCCACCATAGTGTGTTCGGAATCCTCCGCCTGCGAATCGGGAATTTCCACCTCGCGCTTGATATGGTGCACTCTCCAAGAGCACGACTTCGGCTCCGTGTTCGCTTGCAGCTATTGCCGCGCAGAGCGCGGCATTTCCTCCACCAACCACAACGACGCGTCTCATTGCGTTAGCGAATGGCCCTTCGCGCGTTACGGAGGTTATGTCCGTTCAAGCAGTTGAACTCGAGCACGTTAGGTACTTCTACAAGCTGATTGGATTAGGGTGGCGTGGTTGGCAAAGTGATCTAGCATTGAGTGTTGCTTGACGTAGCGTAAAGGAGGTCGCTTCGTAAAGTTTTTCGTGGACTGAGCTTGCAGGTCGAGAATCATACAGCACGGTTCAAAATAGACAGATTGAAAGCATGATCACAAAAGAAATGCGTCCGCTACTGTTTAAGAGTCATGGCAAATGCAGATAGGCAACCTATTTGGAGGATAGAACCAAGAGCGTTCGACATAATCTAACGTGTGAGGGCAGCTTGATCCTGGGCTACTCTAGGCAGGCTGTGATCAAGCTCTGTCCGCATTTCACGACCCGGATTGGAAAAGCAGTATGACGAAACGCCGCAATAAACTCAATCCAGTTCTGCGGGATTGTCGTCAGCGATCGCTGTGCGGTTCTACTCCAGCAAGAATTGTTGCTGGCACCGCGGCGAGTCTCGTTGTTGCCTTCTGTTTGATGTTCGTATACGCATGTGCGTCGATGAGCCATACCGATTGCTATTACACAGACTGGTATGCAAAGGGAGTAATTGACGGAACAAACGGCGAAGCCATGTCGAGGTTTGGTCGGTACGTTTCGGACTGTTCGAAATACGCCATCTCGCCTAACCGACAGGACTATACCGAAGGCAGGCAAAAGGGATTGGAATCCTATTGCACAAGGGAAAACGGATACTACATCGGTCGCTACGGTCGAGAGTACAAGCATGTCTGCCCACGTACCCTTGAGGCCGACTTTCTCTCTGGTTTCACACCAGGGAGTAGGCTTGACGAGGCGGAATCGCGTATCGAATCAATTAATAGCAGCATTGCTTCGAAAAATCGCAGAATAGAGAGATTGCATGCTGAAATCGGTAAGTACGAGGTGGAACTGCTAGATGAGGATACTGACGACGAAACGCGGTCCACCAGGCTTCGTCAGATCAAGCGGCGTCAGACTGAGATTGGCCGCCATCAGGTGGAAATACAGAGCTTGTACGAACAGAAGGTAGAAGCAGTAGTGGCGTATCGTCAACGCGTACAGGAGAATAACGACCTTGGTTTTCGCGAAGAGGAGCGCTATTGAGTGGAAGCCGCCCAATTGCCGCTTAGAACACTTACGCTCGATACAATATCGACGAGCGACCATACGGGAGCTCTCATTCACAAAGGCTACGTAGCTCAGCTGGTAAGAGCACAGCACTCATAATGCTGGGGTCGTTGGTTCGAGTCCAACCGTAGCTACCACTCTTCCCTTTCGACGAGTATCAGGGGTTTAGTGAACTCTCGCACAGGTGTGAACAAACCGAACTCTATACGTCACTCTGATTGATTGGAACCAAAGAGTCAAACAATGAAGAAAATTCTCGTCGGACTGCTGCAAGTGGTGGTGATCCTCTTACTGCTTGTGCTGGCTTTCCTGTTTTCTCGCGCACCCAATATTCAGGACATTCAATCGGACTCGGACGTTGTAGCGTCGAATACTGAGAGCATTCCCAGCGTTGCCGTAGTCAAGCCGCAAGCCATAGCAAGCCAGCTGTTTGTTGACTCTACGGGTACCGCAAAAACGACTAGCGTCGTTCCAATGGCAACCCAAGTCTCCGGCCAAGTGGTTTGGATCTCCGACTCGTTGCGCACGGGGGGCTCGTTTTACAAGGACGAGGAGCTACTGAGGATAGACCCTACGGATTTCAAACTAGCGCTAGACCAAGCCGAAGCCAACCTGCAGGCCGCAAACGCAAACTTGGAATTGCGCGAAGCGGAGCGTCTTGCGGGCGAGGAGAACTGGCAAATAATGAACCCGGGCGAAGAGGTTCCCACGCTGGTCGCAAGAGCGCCTCAAATAAACCAATCTACAGCAAGCATTGCGGCGGCTGACGCCAGTCTGGCAATCGCAAAGCTGCGATTGTCTCGAACCACCTACTCGCTTCCGTTCGACGGCAAGGTCCTTGCCACGGATGTGGGTGTGGGTCAGTTGCTAACGCAGGGCCAACCTTTCGGATCGGCATACGACACGGCCTCACTGGAAGTGGAGGTTAACTTGGCAGAAAGCGAAATGCGTCTGTTGGAACCTGTGATAGGAAGGTCCGCCCGCATAAGCAGAAGTCGCGTCTCATTTGATGCAGTAGTGGACCGAATCTCGGCGTCCATCGACATTCGCACCCGAACAACAACGCTCTATATTTCTGTTGATCCGAACTCTCCACTTCTGCCCGGTCATTTTGTAGATGTTCGCATCTTTGGACGTCTCGACGACGACACCTACCGTCTGCCAGAGTCCGTGGAGCAATCTCGTTCAAAATTTTGGATCGTTCGGGAAGGAAAGCTTCAGAGCGTAAACGCCCGAATCATAGCGAGAGAGGGCAACGAACTGGTAGTTTCAGCTTTCGACTATGGTGAGGGAATCGTGATTGGATCGCCACGCAACGCATATTCGGGAATGCCGGTAGCCATTTCAGAAAATCGTTCATGACTGACTCCTCCGCATCTAGTTTGACCCCAGAAATGCGGTCGGGCGCACGAGGAACGCTGATAACGTTCTTTGCCAACAATCCTGTGGCTGCAAACCTGCTAATGGTTGTGATGCTGCTTGGAGGATTTTTGGCGGCACGAGGACTAACAACGCAGGTATTTCCTGATATCGATCCGGGAATCATCACAGTCGCTGTCCCATACCCCGGTGCCACGCCTTCAGAAGTTGAGGAGAGCATCACAAGGCGGGTCGATGAAGCCGTTCGCGGAATCGACGGAATTGATCGAGTTGTTTCGAAAGCATCTGAAGGATATGGCCGAATAACGGTGGAGCTAAAGGATTTCGTCGACTCTGGCGAAATCAAGGACGACATCCAATCGGCCGTCGATGCCCTCGCAGACTTTCCTCCACTGGATGCTGAGGAACCCGAGGTGGTGGTAGCCGAGACTTTGCAAGACGTGATGACACTTGCAGTGAGGTCTGGTGGCGACGAATTCCACCTTGACAATGCCGCAAGGGATCTTGAGCAAGAATTGCTGAAGCTACCTCAAGTTTCGTTGGTCTCCATCGAAGGCCAAAGGGGATACGAAATAACCATCGAGGTAAGCGAAGAGAAACTTAGGCAATATCAGACTTCCATAGAGGAAATTGCAAATGCCATTGCAAGATCGTCACTCAATCTGTCCTCGGGAGAAATCCGCACAGACGGTGGTGATTTGCTGCTACGCACAGACCAAAAGCGAGAATCGGGAGAAGGTTTCGAGAACGTCGTGCTTCGCAGTCTACCAAGCGGCACAGTACTTCGCTTGGGCGACATTGCCACAATCAACGATGGATTCGTAGATGACGAACTGACAAACGAAATCAACGGCGAACGTGCGGTATTCGTCCGAATCCAGGCTTCCAAAGATCAAAACGTGCTTGATGTTTCGAACGACTTGTACGAGTTTTTTGAGACCTACGAACCAGCACCAGGAATAACAGTGTCGGTATGGGAGGATGCAAGCTCCATCTTGTCAAGTCGTCTGAGCTTGCTGCTACGCAATGGGACACTAGGGTTCGCTCTCGTATTCCTCTTTCTAGTTCTCATGTTGGATTTGAGGCTTGCATTTTGGGTCGCTATGGGAGTACCAATCTCCTTCCTAGGAGGTTTCCTGTTTTTCGACTTTTTCGGCGTCAACATCAATATGGTGTCTCTCTTCGCGCTAATCGTTGTGCTGGGCATCGTTGTTGACGACGCCATAGTGATTGGCGAGAACATCGGTAGCGAACAGCAAAAGGGATTACTGGGCAGCGCTGCTGCCGTGGCGGGAGTTAGGGGAGTGTTTTCTCCGGTATTCGTAGGGGTGGTGACCACCATGGTCGCGTTCGCACCTCTCCTGTTTGTTACCGGCACTATGGGGCAGATTTTGGGGGTTGTACCAGTTGTCGTTATTGCGGTGCTTGCGATGTCCCTCGTCGAAGTCTTTTTCATTCTTCCGGCCCACCTATCACACGAAGAACGTTGGAGCCGTTGGCCACTGGACAAGCTACAGTCGTTCGTGGCGACCAAATTGCAGTGGTTTAGAGACAACATCGTTAGCATGGCCGTCAAGTATGCAGTTCGACATCGCTACTTGACTGTAGTCTACGGTCTGGGAATGCTTGCGCTTGCTTTTTTGTTTGTGTCTAACGGGGCAGTGCGCGTTGAGTTCTTTCCTCAGGTTGAATCCGACAGCATCACTGTCGAGGTGAATTTTCCAGTTGGCACCCCGTTTGAAGTCACTCGCAAAGCCGCCCTAGACATTCAAGATGTGGTCATTGCCGTGAACCAAGAGTTCAACGGAACGGCAATTGCTTCCTATAGTGTTACTGCAGGGGGCCGAACCGTCGACACAAGCGGACCTGCAGACGATGGGCCGCAATCGATGCGAATTGCTCGCAATTTGGCGACCATTGGAATTCAGCTTCACGAAGAGCCATTGCGCACAGTGTCTGCGAATGAGTTGGAGAGAATAATTCGAGTGCGGGTCGGAGACATTCCAAATGCCGAGTCCGTCAACTATTCGTCCAACCTGATATCTGAGTCGTCGGTGCTCGAATATGAACTCGTGCACGATGATGATGCACGTCTAAAGCAAGCTGTTGAATGGATGCGGGAGCGATTCAAAGAACAGCCAATGCTGACGGAGCTGAGGGACACTTTGAGTGATGGCAAACGGCAGTTTGATATTGAACTAACGCCTGAAGGAGAAGCGGCGGGGCTCTCCCAAGCCATGGTCGCGAGACAGTTGCGACAGAACTTTTTCGGCGAGGAAGTCCAGAGAATTCAGAGAGGCCGCGACGAGATTAAAGTGATGGTGCGCTATCCATCCGACCAGAGGCGCAGCACAAGTGACTTGTTCAATACCAGAATACGCACAAATGACGGAATCGAACTGCCACTATCAACGGTTGCCAATGTAAGCGAGACTCGCAGCTTTTCAGCGATCGACCGAGTCGATGGTTATCGAGTTATCACCATTTCAGCTGAAGTTGACAAGGAGTTCATGTCAACCGGAGCAGCGGCACAGCTCATTCAGCGTGAAATCATTCCCGACGCTCTTTCACGGTTTCCAGAGTTACGAATCAGCCAAGCCGGTTTCGGCCGTGAACAAGCGCGCGACCTCGCGTCGCTTCAGTATCTAGCCACTATCGCCATCGTCGTAATTTTCGCGCTTCTGGCAGCTCAAATGCGGAGCTACTCCATGCCTTTCGTCATATTGGCCGGCATTCCATTCGGTGCGGCAGGCGCCGTGATTGGTCACTTTGTACTCGGCTACGATTTGTCGATGGTCTCCATGTTTGGCATGGTGGCGCTAAGCGGCGTTGTGGTAAACGACAGTCTCGTGCTTGTGGATCGCTACCGACGACTGAAGAATGAACGACCCGAGCTTTCCGTTCAGGAAGCCATCGTGGAAGCAGCTCGACTTCGCTTTCGCGCGATATTCCTTACGACCGCAACCACTGCGCTTGGCCTGACACCAATGCTTTTCGAGACAAGCCTGCAAGCACAATTCCTGATCCCCATGGCGGTTTCGCTTGCCACCGGGATCGTGTTTGCAAGTGTTGTGATCGTGTTCCTTGTTCCCTCGCTAGTGGTCATAAGAAGCGACATTCTCCGGCTTCTCCGCGTTCGCGAGTCTCGCGACCCCATCACGACTGAGACCTAGTTCGCTGCGAGTGTGATCGGGCTAGTCGCACAAACTGTATTGACGCACCGACACGAACATGGATAGCAAAGGGAAAGTCGGTTGGATCGACCAAGCCTTGCAACTACCTATCCGATTTGCACAAGTTCGCGAAGATCCTACACTGGATATGAACGTAACTCGGAGAGCAGCGGGTACTGGCAAAGTCCTTTTAATCGCTTCGGGAGGCTGCACTGCATGCGCGTTGACCACCATGCCAGAAGTACGCGAATTAGTCCTTGTCGATCCAAACCAAGCACAGATAGATTTGACAAAAATCAAGCTGCAATTGCTGAGACGCTGCGACATGGTTGAACGCATGCAAATATTGGGTCACGCACAAATGGATGTCGCTGAGCGACTGCGACAATGCGAGCAGCTAATCGAGTCGGGAGATATAAGCGCGCTTGGTCCGCCAGAGACTGTTACACAGCGGGGATTGGACTTCGCAGGACGCTACGAAGCCGTATTTCGTGAAATTTCCGACCGAATGGAGGTAGTTGGCGACGACCTGTCTGAACTTCTTGGGCTCGCTAATGTGGAGCAGCAGAAAAAAACACTCAGTGAAATGCCCAGGGTGGGCGAAGCACTGTTCGAGGCCATTCATGAAGCGATGGATTTGGCGAACTTAGTGACGCTATTCGGCGAGGAAGCTACACGCAATGAAGTTCAGACTTTTGCAACGCACTTCTTCGAGAGAACCATCTGGGCGATCGAGCATCTTCCTGCAAAATCCAATACTTACCTCTGGCAGTTTCTCAAAAGCGTCTGCCCCCCACATCATTCGGTGCCTTGGATTAGCATGGGTCCACCAGAGACCTTCCCTAGCATTCAGTCGCATGTCTGTTCAATTGAAGACTTCTTACAGAACAGCGACGGTTATTTCGATTACATTCATCTCTCCAATGTTCTGGATTGGCTTTCGACTGAAGATGCTGGCAACCTGCTTCAACTAACGTGGGATCGTCTCGTTCATGGTGGGTACACATTGATAAGACAGCTGAATTCCAATTTGGACATTCCAAGCCTGGCTGACTCCTTCACGTGGCTAACTGAAGACGCAGAGGCACTACACCGAATTGACCGCAGTTTTTTCTACCGCAAGGTGCACCTCGCTCGAAAGTGAAAGTGTCAACACACGTTTGGGCACGGGTGCCCCAGGGCTTCTGCAACAAACTGCGTGAATTCGAGAGACAGTTTGACTACCCATTGAACGCACACCAACGGTTCCGAATTGAGCATTCGTTGGACTACACCAAGTTTTTTGCCGCAATGGGCGAAGCAGCGACGATTGTGGTGGAACGAAAGGGCAGCATACTAGGCGTCCTAAGTGCGACGATTCGCACTCTGGAACTTGAACGGGGAAAGTCGGAGAGCTGGCTCTATATTGGTGATGTCAAAATCAGTCCAATTCACCGTGGGAAACGCGTGCTGCACCTCTTGTTTGCAGCCACTAATACATGGGTTGGCGGAAGATGCAGCAAGGGCTACTCGGTAGTCATGGATGGAACGAACGTGACTCCCTCGATGTACACCGGTCGTATGGGAATTCCTGCATTCCAGCCAGTGGCGGCCGTGAGTCTCTTGGCCTTTTCGACACGTGGCACAATCACCTCTACTGAACAAGCCACCAACGTAGAGGCGTCTCCACAATCCAAACTTGATGCGGCCAATCGAGGATTGCAATCACGACGGCTGGAGTGTCCCCGTTGGATCCAAACGGATCCCAAACTCAGATCCGATATGGAACCCAGTTGGCTATTCCATAAAGAGACAGGTTGTCTTGCTCTCCTAGAGGATACAAGGCAAGCCAAGAGACTCTACGACGATGCAGGGGAAGAAATCAGATTCGCACATCTGACGAATCATTGGTACAAAAACGTAGTCGACCTCCAACCGATAATCGACCTAGCGTGCAACAAATCGCACCTAGCGGGCAATGCCGAGTTGCTTGTCTGCATACCCCAAAAGGTGCAAGATGCAATGCTAAATCGTCTGCCAAGGATGCGGACTCCGCGAGTACTCAAGGCAACTGTATATGCAACGGAAACAGTAACACCAGATACGTTGCCCATCTGGTCGTCCGAAATCTAGAATCACGCTACAAACCTAGAGGTTTCAGAATGTCTTCAGAGCTGCAAGTTATGGCACAAGCCGACTCAATCAAAAAAGAGATTGGCATTGATACGAACACATACTTCACTTCACTAAAGGATGGAACAATGTCGCTTGACGCATTCCGACGGTCGCAGGAGCAGTTCTATTTCTGCGTCGCCTTCTTCTCGCGGCCCATGATGGCATTGGTCGGGAGAATATCCAACGCAAGCCGTAGACTCGAAATACTACGCAATGTGGTCGAAGAACATGGAGAGTTTGAAGAAGCTGCGTTTCACCAACATACTTTTAAATCCTTCTTGCAGTCAATCGGCAGCGACATCCGAAATCTTGGCGATCAAGACAAGCAGTGGCCAGAAACCCGGGCGTTCAACAGTTCCCTAATAGGGGCGTGCCTCTTGGATGAATTGGAGGTTGGCATTGGCTGCATGGGAGTGATCGAGTACTGCTTCGCGACGATCTCAGACACGATCGCCCAGGGAGTGGTAGATAGAAACTGGGTTGAACCGAAGGACTTGAGGCACTATCGAATTCACGCAAGTATCGACATTCGCCATGCACAGGACTTTTTTGAGCTAATTGAGGAGTCGTGGCTCGACCGTAACCGTCGGATGTGGGTAGATCAAGGTCTCCGGCTTGGCGTATACCTGTTTGATCGACTCTATACGAGTCTATATGAATCCTCCCAACGGCAAGAAGCCAAATAGGATTCGGTGTCGAACGTCCTCGTTGATTCGAACAAAAAGAAATAGCAGCCTAGGGGCTTCCAAGCCGAAGGCTAAAATTTGATCTACAGACTAGGTGGGGCGGAACGGCCATGCTACTAGAGGCGATGACACGGGTATATCGGAGATTTTTGGATCTATTGCGCCCACTTGACGGACTTGGGCCTCTAGCACTTCGGATATTTCTAGCGCCGATCATGATTGAGGCGGGATGGAGAAAAATCGCCGGTTTTGAGGGTACGGTAACTTGGCTTGCTCGGATGGACGTGCCGCTGCCGGAAGTCATGGCCTTTCTCGCTGCCGCGGCGGAATTTGGAGGCGGCATTTGCCTCATCTTCGGATTCTGCACTCGACTCGCAGCCATACCACTAATGGTCACGATGCTTGTGGCTGCATTTTTGGTTCATTGGGAAAACGGTTGGTTGGCAATATCGGATGCGAGTAGCATCTTCGCCAACGATCGTGTCATGGAAGCAGCGGAAAAGAAGGAAATCATTAAAGACATCGTGCGTGAACACGGAAACTACCGTTATTTGACGAGTTCTGGAGCTATTACAATCCTAAACAACGGCATCGAGTTCGCGATTACGTATTTCGTAATGCTCTTGGCTTTGCTTTTCACCGGGGGTGGGCGATACGTCAGTGTGGACTATTGGATTGCCCGTTGGCGAAATATAGTTTGAGAGACATTCATGGCAGAAAACAAAACTAAACCCACCAACGCAAGCGTTTCAGACTTTCTCGCCTCTGTCGACACTGAGCAGAAACGCAAAGATACTCAGACGATAGTCGACATGATGCATGAAATCACTGGCTGTCCAGCAACTATGTGGGGCGATAGCATCATTGGATTTGGCTCTTATTTGTACAAGTATCGAAGTGGCCGTACTGGAGAATGGTCTGTTGTCGGCGTGTCGCCTCGCAAGCGAAACATTACGGTGTACATCATGCCGGGATTTGGCCAAATGCAAGATTTGCTAGCCGCACTAGGCAAACACAAGACTTCGATGTCGTGCCTCTACATCAACAAGCTTGCCGATATCGACACTCAGGTACTCCGTGAAATCATCGCTCGTTCCGTCGATTACATGAAGGAAAACTACGAGATCACGAGTTAATCGCGAGGACGCTCGGTTTAGTCCGTCCAATTCTGAGATGCACTGGTTCAGACGTTGAATCGAAAATAGATGACGTCGCCGCTTTGGACTAAGTAGTCGCGTCCCTCAACACGCCACTTGCCAGCTGACTTTGCGCCCTGCTCGCCCCCGTGTTGTATGAAATCCTCAAAAGCGATGACTTCTGCACGGATAAAACCGCGCTCTATATCGGAGTGAATTCTCCCAGCAGCCTGTGGTGCTAGGGTCCCTCTTGGTATGGCCCATGACCGAAGCTCGTTTACGTTCATCGTGAAGAAGTCGTGAAGTCCCAGGAGTCTGTAGCCTGCCGAAATGAGTCGCTCCAAGCCCGATTCGTCAAACCCAAGCTCGCCTAGAAACTCGCGACGGTCCTCCTCATCAAGAGTTGCAAGCTCCGATTCAATTTCCCCGAAAAACTCTACACACTCCGCTCCCTCGCTAGCCGCTATTCGCCTTACAGCGTCCAAGTGCTCAGAAGATCCTGGATCATCATCCGCCACATTAGCCACATAAAGGACAGGCTTGGCAGTCAGAAACTGCCATGACTTCAGCAACTCTATCTCCTCGATCGATGCATCGATACTTCGAATCGGCAAACTACGGGAAAGGTGTTCGACCAGTGAGTTCAAGAACTTGGCTTCATTTCTCGCCACTCGGTCGCCAGTCATCGCTGCTTTTGAGAGTTTCGCAAGCATGCGTTCGGCGACCTCAAGATCCGCAAGAGCCAACTCTGCATTGATCAACTCAATATCTCTAACGGGCGCAACGGAACCATCAACGTGCACAACGTTTTCGTCGCTAAAACACCTTACGACATGTGCGAGTGCATCCATTTCACGGATGTGGGTCAAGAATTGATTGCCCAAGCCTTCACCTTTCGATGCTCCCTTAATGAGTCCCGCAATATCGACGAATGTCATCGTCGAAGGAATCACTTTGGGTGGCTTGACAATCTTTGCAATTGCATCCAATCGCTTGTCTGGAATGGCTACCGTTCCGGTGTTGCAGTCCAACGTGCAGAAAGGGAAATTCTCTGCATCGACCTGCGCATCGGTAAGTGCATTGAACAGCGTCGACTTTCCGACGTTTGGCAATCCCGTAATGCCACAGGCGAATCCCATACTGTTACACACCTGCAACGAAGCGATCAATCAAACTGTACAGTGGCGAGACTCCAGCTCTACTGAGGCGTATGCAACAACCACATCGCTCGCTGCCAATTTCCCATTAACATGCATTGCAGTATGTCGTCGCTTAGTTCGCTGCTCGATTCTGCGATCTCGCGTTCCTCGCTGGGCATATTGGCGCCTGTCAGGTAATTGTGCATTTCAGCCCCATCTCCCGGGTGTCCCACTCCAATGCGAAGCCTAGCGAATTCCCTGTCACCAGCGAAGCCTTCAAACAGGCTTCCTATGCCGTTGTGACCGTTATGGCCTCCTCCTAGTTTGAGCTTGCTGGTCCCCACAGGAAACGCAACTTCGTCGTATGCGACGAGAACTCGCGCCGTGGGAATCTTGAAGTAGCGCACAACCGAACCGACAGAGTTTCCTGAGCGATTCATAAAGGTCGTGGGAATCAGAATCCTGACGTCGTGCCCAAGAATGGAGCCGCGTCCGAGGAATCCCTGGAACCGCGTCTCTTGCCGCAAGACAATCGAAAATTTGTCTGCTAGGTTTCGTGCCCAGCGTTCACCGACATTGTGCCGTGTGTGTTCGTATTTGGGACCAGGATTTCCAAGACCTACTATCAGCTCGAGCGTCGAAGCGTCAGAACCAGTGTCGTCGTTATCGGTCTTGTTCTGTGTTCCAGTTTGGAACCAGTTTTGAGCGTTCGCAATGAGGTCCTTGAGCCTGACCAGCGACCTAATCCTCGTCGTCGGAAGGTTCTTCTTCGGGAGACTCCTCGGTTGGCTCCTCGAGTTCCTCTTCCTGTTCAAGTTCCTCTTCTTCCACAGCTAGCCCGCGAGGCATGTGGACGTTGACGATCTGGTCATCCCGATCATCTCCATGTGAAAGCACAACCAGCGATACGCCTGATGGCAGTTCTAGATCCGACAGATGAACGGCATCGCCCACATCCAGAGACTCCATATCAATCTCGATGAACTCAGGAAGGTCGCGCGGCAGGCAGCTCACCTCAATGTCTGTCAAGTTTATGGAAATCATGCCGCCATTCAGCTTGACGCCGACGCAGTTTTCCTCATTAATGAAATGGAAGGGTATCGAGACCTGCAGTTCTCTATCTTCGCTGACACGAAGAAAGTCCATGTGGATAACCTTCTCGGTCGCTGGGTGGCGCTGTAGCTCCCGTAGCACGACTTGCTCTGACTTGCCGTCCAGGCTCAAATTAAGAACTCGAGAAAAGAACGCCTCGTCGTCCAGAACCTTGGCGATACGGCGGTACTCCATGCAGAAATACTTGGGCGGCTGGTCTCCGCCATAGACAATTCCCGGCACCAAATCATTGCTACGACGTAATCGCCGTACCTTCGCCGAACCAACGTCGTCACGTTCGACAACATCAATTGTTAACAAATCAGCCATAGAAACCTCACCGGCGCGACGGATATCACCCAATTGAAAATTGGCTGGGGTGGCAGGATTCGAACCTGCGAATGACGGGTTCAAAGCCCGTTGCCTTACCGCTTGGCCACACCCCAAAATAGGCTCGGAATTTTAGTCGCGGTGCTGTAGAAGTCAAACTCCCACTCGAAGCACATTACGGACTCTTGGTCAACCGTCGAACACTATTCGAAATCGAGTTTCGTCTCTTTGCAATCGCATTTCTTTGACAACTAGCTCTCCGAGTTGGTTCTTCGTGTAGGTCGACTTGACGGACCAGCCCTGATTTTCAAACTCCTGCAACCGACCATTTCTATCGTATTGGCGGCTTGTGCCATTCTTGGCGAATTCACAGTCCATACGCATGCACGCTGGCAAGTCCAAAATGGGCACATCGATCTCGAATGTATCGATCAGCCAAGCCTGTAAATCGATATTTTCCATTGTCTCTCCGCTAGATGTCTCAATATCTGCACTCTCCTTCGTTCCGCGGATAACAATTCGTCCGATGCCAAATCTACCAGTGAGTTGCAATTCATATGCGGATTTCTCGGATTTCCACCTGAACTGAGCCGACCCCGAACGCGAGGGAGTTATGAAGGCTATCCGACCACTGATCTCGACGACGTCCACGTGCTCCTCATCGGACACCGGTCCGGATATGTCTCTAAAGGGTTGACATGACGCCAGCAGTGGTACAACAAACACGAACATGAAAGCCAAACCGGCGCAGATGGAGCGTTCTCGACGGCATCTGTGCTCTCTCGGACATGGACGCTCTGCTATCATTTCACTTAACCGCACTAGGCAATTCTTCAATATTCCATGCCGATCATAGCCTTCGGCCTCAATCACCGAACTGCGGGGATTGATCTGAGGGGTCGAGCATCGATACTACCTGGCAACCTACAGCCGGCCCTCAATTCTCTCGTCCAGTCAGCGGCCTTCGTTCAGGAAGCACTGATACTGTCAACCTGCAATCGCACGGAGGTTCATGCCATTCTAGGTGACGTATCAAAAGATACGGCTCGGGAGAACCTGCTCAGATGGCTGGCGAACCTTCAAAACCTAACGTTGGCGGAGCTAGAGTCCACGACCTATTTCCATTGGGACGACGAAGCCTTGACGCACATCATTAGCGTTGCCGCGGGACTAGATTCGCAGGTACTTGGAGAACCACAAATCCTTGGACAATTCAAGGCTGCTTTTGACATCGCTGCCGTCGCAAAGACCTGCAATTCGAGGCTAGTTGATATCGCTACAGCCACAATCCGCGCGGCAAAGCGCATTCGCACGGAAACCGATGTTGGGAGAAATTCCATATCCGTGGCTCAAGCTGCAGTGATCATGGCGAGACAGATATATTCAGACCTAAGCAAAACAAAAGTCCTTCTACTCGGAGCTGGTGAAACCATTTGTTTGGTAAGTAGACACATGACCTCCGCTCAAGTTGCATCAATTGGCATTGCGAATAGAACGCCAGCGCATGCGGCCTCTCTGGCTGAACAGATTGGCGCCCACTCTATGCCGCTTGCCGAGATTGGAAATCGCCTGCACGAATACGACATTTTGATAAGTTCAACGAACAGTCCAACTGCAATCGTTAGTAGGGAAGTGGTTGCAAAGGCTTGCGATCGGCGGCGGTTTCGACCAATGTTCATCGTCGACCTAGCCGTCCCTCGCGACATTGATCCAACCGTGAGCAACCTAGACAATGTCTATCTGTATACCATTGATGATCTGACC
Source organism: Candidatus Azotimanducaceae bacterium (assembly GCA_965205545.1). GTDB lineage: Bacteria > Pseudomonadota > Gammaproteobacteria > Pseudomonadales > Azotimanducaceae > Bin55. The sequence continues at coordinate 1,304,634 of OZ242170.1, forward strand.
TCGGTCATCGATGAGAATCTGAAAGCACGCGAAGAAGCCGCATTGCAGGCCCGGTGTCTGGTTGACGAAGGTGTTGCGCGATACAAGGAAGAGTGCAGAATTCGCCAAGTTGCGGACCTAATTTCTGATTTTCGCAACAGCGTAACCGCAATCCGGGATAACGAGGTCAATAAAGCGCGTGCGAGACTGCTATCGGGCGAAGATCCCGAAACTGTGATTGAACGTCTCGGCGGAGATCTCGCCAACAAGCTGGCGCATCAGCCCACTATCGCCTTGAAGGACGCAGGCAAAGCCAAGGACCAACGCCTACTTGAATTGCTTCGGAATCTGTTTAGAGCTTCATAATGCCCCTGAGCGCTCGAATCACACAACGATTGGAAGAAGTCTCGGACCGCTATGCGGAACTGGAAGCACTACTTGGCGATCAGGAGGTGCTTGCTGATCAAACACGGTTCTCTGCAATATCCAAGGAATATTCCGAATTGCAGCCGATTGTCAAGGCATATGAGCAAGTTCGAGCTATCCAATTGGAACTTGACCAAGCGGAGGAGCTGTTAGACGACGACGATGTGGAGTTGCGCAAGCTCGCTCAGGAAGATATTGATGAGCTTCAACCACGATTGATCGAGGCAACCAAGTCTGTGGAATTGCTACTGTTGCCAGCGGACCCCGACGACAAGGCAAATGTCTTTCTTGAAATCCGTGCTGGCACAGGTGGAGAGGAAGCAGCTCTCTTTGTGGGAGACCTAGCCAAAATGTATGACAAATATGCTTCGCTGAAGGGGTGGAGCTCCAAGTTGATCACGAAGCGGGTTGCTAGTCAGGGAGGATTAAAGGAGGCGGTGTTCCAAATATCGGGCAAAAATGTCTACTCAAAGCTCAAGTTTGAAGCTGGCACCCATCGAGTTCAGAGGATTCCGCAGACCGAGTCGCAAGGACGAATACACACCTCCGCCTGCACCGTCGCCATACTACCGGAAGTTGAGGAAGTTACTGATGTAGAAATCAATGATTCCGATCTTCGAATCGATACCTACAGGGCATCAGGCGCTGGCGGCCAACATGTCAACAAGACAGACTCCGCCGTTCGAATCACCCACCTGCCGTCGGGAACTGTCGCTGAGTGTCAAGATGAACGGTCTCAACACCAGAACCGCGAACGTGCAATGGCGTTGCTAAAGTCGAAAATCCTTAGTGAGCGTCGGGCAGCGCAAGAGAAAGAGAGAACATTGGACCGAAAGATCCAAGTGGGAACTGGAGATCGCTCTGAACGCATCCGGACTTACAACTTTCCTCAGGGTCGGCTTACCGACCATAGAGTCAACCTGACTCTCTATAAACTGGACGAGATTATGGAGGGTGCACTCGACCAAGTCATTGACCCACTCTCTAAAGAACACCAGGCAAACCTCCTGCAAGAGCTCAATGGAGGCTTGAATTAGAAACCTGGACGAATGTCTGGAGTGGGCACAGCAGCAAATCGATCAATTCGATGCAGAGCTTTTGGCAATGCATGTGCTAGACGCCACTCGCACCCAAATCCACCTTCAGCCAAATCTCACACTAACCTCGCATCAGGAAGACCGGTTTTTTGACTTGATTGCCCAGCGGCAAGATGGGGTGCCGGTAGCCTACATAACTAGAGAGGCCTATTTCTGGAAACAAAAGCTTCACATAACACCCAAAGTGCTCGTGCCTCGACCAGAAACGGAATTGGTTGTCGAAACAGCACTTAGTCTTCTACAAGACGGCGATCGCGTTCTTGACCTAGGCACCGGGTCTGGCGCCATCGCCTTTGCCCTGCGTTCCGAGCTCGACGTCGATGTCGTGGCAACTGACGTCGACACAGACGCATTAGACGTCTGCCGGACTAACGCATCGCGGCTAGGTCTATGCGTGCAGATCGTCGAATCAAATTGGTTCTCTGCCATTGCCGGCAATTTTGACGTCATTGTCTCCAACCCACCGTACGTAGGTGCTGGAGATCCACGTCTCTTAGACAGCGACATAAGACATGAACCTCTTGTAGCTCTCGCTAGTGGCTCTGATGGACTCGATGCATTGCGTACTGTTGTAGCCGGCGCTGCACGCCACCTAGTCAAGGACGGTTGGTTAATCGTTGAACACGGTTACGATCAGCGTCAAGAGGTTGTCAAAATGTTTGAAGCTGCTGGATTTAAAGACATTCAATATCTTGATGATCTTGCAAGAATTCCCAGAGTCGCTTTTGGAAAGTGCTGTGAATGACACGGAACTCCTTCGCTATAGCAGACAGATCATGCTTCCGGACATCGAGATCGAAGGGCAGCAGCAGCTTCTCGATGCAAGAGTCGCCATAATTGGCTTAGGTGGTTTAGGCTGTCCAGTAGCCCTCTATCTGTCTGCGGCCGGTGTGGGCCATTTGGATCTAGTTGACTTTGACATTGTCGACGCCTCGAATCTGCAACGCCAAATCGCCCACGAGGAAGCGAGCATTGGCGAGCAAAAAGTCCTTTCGGCGAGGAGAGCCCTTTCACGACTCAATCCAGCCACTACTGTTACAACCATCGATGAACAGGTTTCCTTAGAGCGCTTGTGCGATATCGCGGAATCTGTAGATGTACTCGTGGATGGAACAGACAATTTCTCCACTCGCTATGCGGTCAACAAAGCGTCAGTTGCGACAAAAACGCCGCTCGTCTCAGGAGCTGCCATTCGAATGGAAGGACAGATTGGAGTGTTTGACCCAAGAGTTCCGGACTCTCCCTGCTATTGCTGCCTCTACAGCGATGGGGTTTCCGAACCACTCAACTGCGCAGAAAATGGAGTTGTTGCGCCTCTCGTAGGCATCATCGGATCGATGCAGGCAATGGAAACAATCAAGCTAATCTGCAGATTCCCCGATTCATCGAGTGGTTGGGTGCTTTACTTCGACGCCAAACGCATGGATTGGCGCAAGCTCAGGTTGAAAAAGAACCCTCAATGCTCTGAATGCGGCGGCTAAACGTATAACGGAACTGCTTGCACATGCTTCGCACTAACGTCTGAACCGCTTCGTCGAAATCGACATCGGGCGCGAAATCTGAGACTTGAGCCACCTCCATGCCAATGAGGCCGCACGGGTTGATGCGCCGGAATGGTTCCAGATTCATCGCCACATTAAGGCTAAGCCCATGATAGGAGCAGCCTCTTCGTATGCGGAGTCCTAGTGCACCAATCTTCCTTCCGTCAACGTATACTCCAGGCGTTCCCTGTCTTCGAACAGCATCAAGTCCGTACGATGCCAGCATTTCAATCATGGACTGTTCAAGTCCATTTACGAAGTCGTGGACTGTGTCGCCTCGATTGCGCAGATCCCTCAACAAATACGCAACGATCTGCCCTGGTCCATGGTATGTAACCTGTCCTCCGCGATCCGTCTTGACCACCGGAATATCACCAGGCATAAGCAAATGCTGTTGTTGAGCTGCTTGACCTAGTGTGAAAACTGGGTTGTGCTCGGTGACCCACAACTGATCCTGTGTGGAGGCATCACGGACATCTGTGAAGGACTTCATTTCGTCCCACACAATGCCATAGTCGGTGCGGCCAAGCAGCCGGACGGACAACGGTAGATTTCTGGTCGCCATGGACTAAGCCGATAGCGGGTTCTCAGCCCGATTGGTTGCCGTTGGATTTGGTTTTTTCGGGATTGGGTTTGGTAGAAAAGAAGTCCGCCATGGCGTTGAAGATGCCCTGAAAGAAACCCACCTTTTCAACATCAGATTGCGCATAGAGACTTTCTGCCGCAATTTCTTCACCATTTTCCGTTACACGAAGAGTACCCACCACGTCTCCCTTTGCAACGGGAGCTTTTAATGAATCAACTTCGTCCACTTCGAAATCCACTTGATCGCTCCCTTTGGCGACGAAATGCCTAATATCCGTCCGAATTCGTGCCTCAACGCCGTCTTCCTTTCCATCGGAAACAGCTACATTGAATACCTTCTCTGGACCGACAAGCTTTTTGACTTCAAAATTCCGAAAGCCGTAGTTGAAGAGTTTTCGCGTCTCCCGTATTCGCACATCATTGCTTTCTGCACCCATGACTACGCTAATGAGCCTCATGCCATCGCGCTCAGACGACGCCACTAGGCAATAGCCGGCCCGCGCGGTGTAGCCCGTCTTGACTCCGTCCACGGTCTCGTCAAGGGTCAAGAGACGATTTCGATTGGGTTGACGTATGTCGTTATAGGTGAATTCAAGCTCGCTATACATCTTGTAATGTTCCGGATAGTCGAGTATGAGTGCGCGTGCGAGCAACGCATTGTCGAGAGCGGAAGACAAGTGTTCATCGCCAGGCAATCCTGTGGAATTCATAAAGTACGTGTCCTTCAGCCCCAAATGCTTGCCGTATTCGTTCATCAACCTGGCGAATTCCTCGTCAGTGCCAGAGATGTACTCGGCAAGCGCGACACTAGCGTCATTTCCGGATTGAATGATGATTCCACGAAGCAAGTCGGCCACGGAAACCGTCGTGCCCTCGCGAATGAACATCTTTGAGCCTTCCGTTTTCCAAGCAACGACGCTTACGGGGACCATCTCATCCATTTCAAGTCGGCCCGCCGCCATCTCAGCTGCGGCCACATAGCTCGTCATAATCTTGGTGAGACTTGCGGGAGGGAGCTTCTCCCGGCTGTTGAATTCAACAAGTACCTTCTTGGACTGAGCCTCCATCAGGACGTAGCTGGTAGCATCGAGTGTGGGTGGGCTCGGCATGATGAATTGGCCCTGCACCAGTGCACAGTAGAAAACGCAAGCAATGAGGAGAAGGAGCTTTGAGAGTTTCATGGATATCGAATGAGTTGTGTGAAGTTTCTTTGGACCGAGACTAGCAATTCGTGCTACAGATTGTCTCGTATGTCCATGGCCAATTGATAGACGACCCGTGCATAGAGTCGGCTTCTGTTGTAGCGGGTAATTACATAGAAATTGTCAAAACCGAGTATGTAGTCGTGGCGCCTCGGACCTTCTCCATCGTCTAAGCGAAAGGCAAACAAAGCCGCCAGGGACGAATCCGGAGCATCAGTTTTCACCCCAAGTGTTCTCCACTCTGCCGCGGTCTTGTCAGGTTTGAGATCACTGTTAGCAATCTCTTCCAGCTGGGTTGGCTGATTCTTCAGTTCCACCAGTTCCAGAACCTCCTCGTTTTCCTTCCAACCATGTTTAGCGAAATAGTTCGCGATGCTTCCTATCGCATCGGAAGTATTTGTCCATATGTCGCGAACACCGTCGCGGTCGAAGTCCACGGCGAAGTTTCTGTAACTCTCGGGAATAAACTGGCCATAGCCCATAGCGCCTGCATAGGACCCGACAAGATCACCAATTGCCTTGCCGTCGCCACTGGACTGGTATTCTGACGAACGGTAGCAGGAATCCTCAAGATCAAACGGCTTGATCCTCTCTTCGCATGCAAGAATGAGAAAGTGTCGAAGCTGATCACGAAAGAAATCCGCCCTCCGTGGATAGTCGAATCCAAGCGTAGCCAAAGCATCGAGTACACGATGCTCTCCCAAAAACTTGCCGTAGTACGACTCAACTCCAATGATTGCCGAAATTATGTGCCTTGACACCCCATAGGTCTTCTCAGCGCGTTGCAGATCCGCGACGTTAGTTTTTATGAACTGCACTCCGGCCGCCGTACGCTCGGGTTGCAGGAAAATATCCTTGTAGGCATGCCAATCTATGGACTCTGCAGGTCTATCCATGCGCTTGATGATCGTGGGATCGAACTTCGCATCAGCGAGGACGGATTCCAGAGTTGCGCGGTCAAATTCCAGATCGTTTACCAATTCATCGATCAATTCGACCGCAAGTTCATTCTTTGAGTAGTCGGCGTGAATGGACACAACGGCAACCCACACCACAATCAGACATGCGACAAACTTCACTTTCACTCCCGATCCATCCACTGCTTACGAGTGCAGATAGCCATTACGACACCGAATGAAACGAGAGTTGTTACCGCTGAGGTACCACCGTAGCTGACCAACGGCAGGGGCAATCCGATGACAGGCAGCAGCCCCAATACCATAGCGACGTTTACAACGACATAGAGGAAGAAAATGATCGCAATCCCTGCGCTAACAAGATGTCCGAATCCATTCGACGAACGAATACTCAGATAGAGTACCCGTATGAAGATTAGAAGATAGCATAACAATAAAAGAGTGCACCACACAAATCCCAATTCCTCTCCAATTACGGCGAGCACAAAGTCGGTATGTCCCTCGGGGAGAAAATCTAATTGGCTTTGCGTTCCATTGAAGAGCCCCTTGCCAGTCAGACCGCCTGAACCAATTGCGGTCTTGGACTGAAGTATGTTCCAACCTGCGTTCTGAGGATCGCTATCGGGATTGAACAAAATGGAGATTCGGGTCCTGTGATAGTCGTGGAGAAGGTAGAGCCACGCGAATGGAACCGACGCGGCAAATAGCACGATTGCCAACACAATCCAGTACCACCGTAGTCCAACGACAAACAAGACTCCCGCGGTTCCCAACAGCAGAATCATTGCCGTGCCATAGTCCGGCTGCAAGAGCACGAGTGCAGTTGGAATGCCCGCTATTGCAAGCACCACGCAGAAATCCAACAATTTCAGTTTGAACGAACGAAGGCAGAAGTACCAACCGATCATTAGGGGAATTGCCAGCTTCAGCAATTCGGATGGCTGAAAGCGGGGCAGTCCCGGCAAGTCCAACCAACGTTGCGAACCCTTTGACGACTCGCCAAAGAACATGACCACAACGAGCAGCAAAACCACACCAACGTAGATCATTGGAGTCAACCTAAAGTAGGTCAGCGGCGATATGCAGCAGGCAGCCACCATCAAGGCGAATCCGAACCCTAGTTTCACCACCAAGGAAATCAGAGCAGATTGGTCTTTCCCGAGAGAGCTGTAGAGAACCACCAGTCCAAAAATAGCAACAAGACCCAACAGGATGGTCAGCCACGGGTCGAGATTGAAATTCTTTCTTGCGGTGTTTGTTAGATAGGGCAGGAATCCCGACGTGGTCGGAGCGTTGAGATAATCAGTCACGGGAAAGTGCGACAGTTCGATTCAAGTAGGATTCGATGAGTTTTCTTGCAATCGGACCGGCAATTTTTGAGCCCCCTCCATCGATGCCTCCGTTCTCAACTACCACCGCAACAACAATCACCGGATCCTCCGGCGGAGAGAAGGCAAAGAACAGGGCGTGCTTTCGCTGAGTTTCTGGAAGCAATTCGTCGTTGTACTCTTCGCCCTGTGGGATTTCCACAACTTGGGCAGTGCCGGATTTCCCTGCCATTTCAAAGGGAATATCCATACCAATGTATGCCCAGGCTACTCCATTCTGCTTATAGCCCAACCCACCCCTGTGAACTACGGCTTTAAGCGCTTCGATCATTTGGTCCCAATCTTCGTCTGTTGGACCTTCTACTTTCGGATACTGCTCTGTGAACCCTTCGTCCAACTCGATTGGTTTATCGCTCGACAAAAGCAGACGGGGTCGCACCCACTCTCCGCGATTGGCAATGACTGTCGCAGCAGTTGCCATCTGCAAGGGCGTAACCATCATCCCACCTTGTCCAATCGCCAGATTCACTGAATCTCCCGGATACCATTCGTCGTTCAAAGTCTCCTTCTTCCACCGTGTCGACGGCATGAGGCCAGGATCTGCGTCGGCAACATCGATTGCCGTAGCCCTCCCGTAGCCGAATTGAGCAGCAAAACTTGCCAAGTCGTCTACATGGAGTCTAGTGCTCATGTCGTAGAAGTAAATGTTGGAGGAGCGATAGATGGCTCGATAGAGATCAATCTCTCCCTGGCCTCCTGTGCCTTGTACATTCCAGTCCCAGTCACGCCATATTCGAGAGACGTTTGGAAGTCGAAACTCTCCATTCGGATCCGATATGACCTCTTCCCAGTCGGTCGCTCCAAAACTCAATCCTGCCAACCCAATAACAGGTTTAAAGGTGGACCCTGGGGGATAGGTGCCCTGCGTCGCCCGGTTGAACAGCGGGGTATCACGACGAGCGATAAGATCGGTATATCCACGGTCTGTCATGCCCATGACGAAGAAATTTGGGTCATAGGTTGGCTTGCTGACAAGGGCGAGAATTCCTCCCGTATTGGGATCTATGGCTACAACAGCTCCCCGGCGATCCCCGATTTCCTCATCGGCCAAACGCTGCAGGTTGGAGTCGACGTGAAGAGTAAGCGTTCGTCCGCGTACAGGCGGCACTTGGTTGAGCTCTCTCATAACTCGACCGTGCACGTTCACTTCAACCGTACGATGTCCCACTTGGCCGTGCAATTCGGTCTCATAGAACTTTTCTATGCCGCGTCTACCGACGTATTTTGTGGCGGCATACCTAACACTGTCGAGTCGCTGCAGATCCTCCGTAGTAACCTGCCGCACAGAGCCTACAACGTGAGCCATCAATCCGGCCATGGGATACTCCCGCAAAGTTTCCGTTGTTACAAAAACATCGGGATAGCGATAGCGATTGACTGCGAATATCGCCAACTCCTTGTCGCTCAAATGCCGCTTCAACGTTACCTTTTCGCCGGTTCGCGGTCGCAACTGAACTTTGAGCCGCTTTCGGAAGCTCTCTTCCTCGTCGGCGGTGAATTCAATGATTTCTCTGATCCGTCCCAGCAACTCATCTACATCGTCAACGTTTTCTCCAATTACCGAAAGTGACTGAACTTGCCGATTGCGAGCAAGCGCCACTCCGTTTCGATCGTAGATTAGGCCCCTTGCAGGAGCGATGGGTTGTGTGACCAATCGATTTTCTCTGGCTCGTGTTTCGTAGCGTTCGTGGTCGACGATCTGCAGCTGATACAGACGAAACACAAGCCCTCCAACCACCAGCAAGCCAATTGCTCCGATCGCCAGGGATCGGAAGAGAAGCGTTCCTTGTAGCTCCTTGGGTAGTTGGAGTGTTGATCGCTCAACTTTCATCGCGATGGTAGGGATGGCCTTCCAAAATCGAATGTGCTCGATAAAGTTGCTCGCAGACAATCAAGCGAGCTATTGAGTAGGGAAATGTTAGCTTAGACAAAGACCAAAGTGACCCGACTCGTTGCCTTTCAGGTGGCGTAAAGCCTTCAGAATCTCCAATTAGAAAACTCACCGTCTTAAACTCCATGAGCCACTGCTGAAAATTTCTTGTCAATTGTTCAGTCGTCCACTGTTGGCCACGTTGGTCCAACATGATGATTTTGGACGAAGATCCAGCTTGTTGCAACATGCGGTCAAACTTGGTACGACTTGGTTTGTTTCGTATGCGCGCTAATGAGAGTTCGGGCATTCGTCTCGTGTAATCGCCTACCGCCGATTCGACCCATGAGGGGTCTTTGCCAAAGTAGAGCACCTGAAATTTCACATTAGTCGTTCAGTGCGTTTTTCCGACTCCCACAATCGCTCGAGTTGGTAGAAATCTCGAGCCTTGCCTTGCATTACATGCAGAATCGTCTCACCGAAGTCCACAAGCACCCATTCGGCCCTCTCCTGACCTTCCACTCCCAATACCGGAATGTGCCGTTTTTTCGACTCGTAAAGGAGGAAATCGACGATAGCTGAAACGTGACGACTGGATGTACCAGAGGCTACGAGCATGTAGTCGGTCATGTCCGTGAGACGGCGCACGTCAAGGACAGCAATGTCGAGTGCTTTTCTATCCTCGAGCAATTCGACAAGGACATCGCTTAGATCTTGGTCGGCCAGCGAGAATCCTTTAGCTTTGGTACAACCCGTTCTGCATTATATGTTCCAGAATCTCTTGGGGGAGCATTTCGGACACATCTAGTCCGTTTCTTAGCCGCTGCCGAATATCCGTCGCAGAAATATCCGGCATTTTCGTTCGCGAAACGTAGAACCTGCCGGGTCCATCCAGCAATCGGTGTGCATGGGAAACTTGTCTGAACACTGTTGAGTTGACTCTCTGTTCAGTCTGCGGTCGGGACAAGACAAACATGCTGGCAAACTCTGGAAGCTTCTCCGCGCCGTACCAACTAGCAATGTTCTTGAACGCATCAGAACCGAGCACCCAAATCACCGTGCAGTTCGTTTCCATCGCTAAGGCTTGCAGCGTCTCGATTGTGCGTGTCGGTCCTTTGCTCATGTCTTCAAATCGAGATGCAACAAAATGCTCATCGAGTTTGGATGCAAGGAGTGACATTTGCCAGCGGTGTTCGAAACTTGCTTTGGGAGGCTGTCGTAGCTGCGGAATCGGGGCAGGCATTAGTACAACTGTTGCGTCACCTAGACTCGTTGATGCATGACGTGCTGCCGCCAAGTGACCAAAGTGGATCGGATCGAACGTGCCCCCAAAAACAACCATGAAACGTAATCAGGAATTTAGAGAGCTTCGTGATAGCCTGCGAACCGTTCGATCAGGCATTCGGGCAATAGCCTAGTCATCGCGCATCGAATTCTCATGCAACCACTCCCAGATCAGATCGAGACGACGGTGGGCGTTGCCGATTTCGAGAAGTCGTTGCCGGTAATGTACATCCATCATAATGTGTTCAGCGAGCCTCATGCTCACGGACGAGGCGTCCTCGAAGTCCACGTCGATGACGTAACCTCGAGAACGGGTCGCCTCAGCGACTTGTTTGAGTACCTCCACCAACCTCTTGTCTGAATCTCGAATGGCAGCCTTCGGTTCGTCCATCTCAATTCGAACATGTGCCATACACAAGTGGTCGTCTTGTTCCCAAGTATTCTCGATGCTGATCTTTGCGCCGCCTTCGGCAACAATCTTGTAACGTCCATCATTTAGCCGAGTATGCTCACAAATCGAAGCTAAAGTGCCGACGCGATAGATTGCCGGGGTTCCGGTTGTCCCGCTCTCATGAACCTCTCCCCCTTCTCGCAACAGAACAACTCCAAATCCTGTGTCTGTTTGTATAGCTCTCTCGATCATGTTCACATAACGTGGTTCAAAAATGTGCAAAGGCAATCGACCGTTCTTGAATAGGACGGTTCCGAGTGGAAAAAGGGGGAGTTCAAGTCGGGGAGTCATGGTTCAATGACGCCCCACTCCATGCACGCGACAACCTGATACACGGGTCTCACTGAGGTCCTTGATTCCATAGTACGTCATTTGAGTTCTACGAGTGGTCAAACCCTTCACGCAAACGTGACGCTGCCGAGCAGCAAACAACCAATAATCGCTCTATAAACCACAAACGGCGTCATGCCTACTCGATCAACGAGTCTGAGAAACGCCTCTATACACATGTATGCAGCTAGGAAGGAAACTAGCACACCCAATCCGAGAGCTGCCCAATCGGTACCAGACGATTGCCGGAGCGCGTCTATTCCGGTCAACCACGCTGCCGCAGCAATCGTAGGAATAGCAAGCAAGAACGAAAATCGAGCGGACGCTGTTCGGCTAAAACCGAGCAGCAAAGCAGCTGTAATCGTTATGCCAGAACGAGAAGTGCCAGGAACTAGAGCAAGAACCTGTGCCAAACCAATGAGAAGTGAGTGGCGAATGGAAATTGAATCCTCGTGCTTTTCTTTCTTGCCCGTCAAGTCGGCAGCTAATAAGGCTATGGCGAACACGATCGTGGCAAGGCCAATTACGACAATCGAACGAAAGTGCAATTCGACGAGTTCCATCGACAAACCGCCTACAACGACAATTGGAAGCGTTGCTACCACCAGTTTTGCGACAAATTGCAATTCTTCGTTGTAGTCCCGATTCCAAACGCCTCGAAGTGATCCCCAGGCCAACTGCCCCAACCTGGAACGAAAATATGTAACAACTGCAAGCAAAGTGCCAAAGTGGGTGGCAACGTCAAATGTAAGCCCTTGATCGCTCCAACCGAAGAGTTTGGGCAGCAGAATCAAATGCGCAGAGCTGGAAATGGGCAGGAATTCTGTGAGCCCTTGCACAAGTGCAAGCACCACGAACTGAAGGTAGTCTGCTAATTGCACCACGATTGGGAACTACCGGCATTCAATAGCCCGGATCGAACAGGGCTCTTTTGCAAGTTAATTGGTCTTCTCGCATACTGCTCGATGATCGGCTAGCGAAACCATCGATGATGATTGAATCAATTGACCACGTTGCACTGCCTATACGGAACGTTGACGAAATGCTCCAGTTCTATGAATCTTTGGGATTTCAAATCGAAAGTTCGCTCAAGCCCAAGCTCTACAGTGCGAATCTGCAAAACCAGAAAATCAATTTTCACTCACCCAGTCTATGGGAGGACAACCATTTCGGCTTGAGAGCCAAAAACGCCATGCCTGGGTGTGGTGATCTGTGTTTTGTATGGTCCGGATCGATTGATTCCTTGTTTGCACACTTGAAAAAAATTGCCTCACCTATAGAGGAGGGTCCCGTTTCGCGTCAAGGAGGCAGAAGCAACGGAAACGACATCGGCGCCAGCGTCTACACGAGGGATCCCGATGCAAATCTAATCGAGTTCATTTGCTATCCGAAACTCAGCTAGAACGGTATGTCGTCGTCAAGATCGTCGAAGGAATCGCTTGAGCCACTTGAACTATCGGACTGAGACCCACTGCGTCTCGATCCTTCCCCGTAGCGCTCGCTTCGTCTACTGTAACTATCATCGGATGTTCCCGAAGTGCCGCCACTACTGCCTCCCCTAGGAGGCGAGCCGCCATAGCTACCACCCCTAGATTGGCCTCCGGACCCCCCTAGTAAGATCAGGTTGCGTGCATGGATTTCCGTACGATAATGGCGTTCACCGTCACGTTCCCACGAATTGGTGCGCAATTCGCCTTCTACAAAGCACTGTCGCCCCTTCTGCAAGTATTCCCCTGCGACTTCAGCGGTCCGACCAAAGCAAACTACGTCGTGCCAATCGGTTTCCTCTCGCCATTCTTCGGTGCGTGAGTCCTGCCAACGCCTTGTTGTTGCAATCCTAAACCTTGCAATTGGAGTGCCACTATTCGTAAATCTTGTTTCGGGATCTGCGCCAAGATTGCCAAGAACCATGACCTTATTAAGACTTCGAGCCATACAACTATCGAATCAAGTATCTGTCGGCAAATATATTAGCCCATGTACATCCGCTCCTAGAGGCAATGGAATTCAAGCCATCTCGCGCAACTCTTTGAATTTGCAGACCCAGGAAATTTGTTTGCCAGCAACATGTTAGCGTCCCATGATCTGGTGCCAAGTCTCTAGATCTCGAATCGATAGGTAGGAATTGCATGACCTAACTTCAGCAATCGTGGCATTGGGCACAGCACTGTAGTTGTGGCCAGGCAACAACAGCGTCTCGCTTGGTAAAGATTTGAGCTTCTGAAGGCTGTGAAACATGTCTTCCTTGTTGGACCCAGGTAGATCTACGCGACCGCATCCGTCGATAAACAGCGTGTCACCCGAAACAAGAGTATTGCGAATCCGAAAGCACTGAGAGCCCGGCGTGTGTCCCGGCGTGTGTAGAAACTCAATCCGCACAGGTCCAACATCAAGAGAGTCACCGGATTCAACACTAACTAAGTCCGAATCCGAAAGTCCCGTAACCCGCTTTACGCCACTGGACTCAAGCTTGTTGGCATAGACCTTGACCGGCCGTTTGCCGACAAGTTCAGCTACGCCTGCGATGTTTGAGCCTCGTATTCCTCCTCCCACGTGGTCTGGATGGTAGTGTGTTGCAAGCGCGGCTACTAGCTGGTAGTCGTTTTGATCGATGCGCTCCAACAGGCTGTCGATATCCCACGCGGGATCAACGAGGGCAACCTCTCGGGTTTCGCGGGAACCTACGATGTAGCAAAAGTTCGCCATAGGTCCAATTTCAATCTGCTCAATAATCAATTCGTCTTGGATCGACATGGAAATCTCAACTACTGTGAAGCAAGCTGTTTAGTAAATGCAGCTTCGAGTAATGCTACCAGCGTCACCGATGCTCAACCATAGACTTCGCATTTAGCGTCGCTATTGTTGTCGTCGTTCAGATTTCGTGTAATGGTCACACACTCGACAAGAGAAAGCCCATGTTCGATTTCAGCTTATTTGGACATCCGCTTGCAGGAACCCCCATGGGAACAGCTTTGGACCTATGCATAGTTCTCGCGGCCCTCATATGGATTCTGTCTGTAGTAACGAGGGAATACTCTTGGATTGATCGCAGTTGGTCAATTTGCCCGCTGCTCTACTGCTTGGTTGTGGCCGCGTCGGTCAACTTTCAATCTCCCCGTGTTGCCCTAATGACCGCTCTCGTCGGTCTTTGGTCAGTGCGGCTAACCTTCAATTTCGTGCGAAAAGGGGGGTATTGGCGTGGAGGCGAAGACTATCGTTGGGCGGTTGTCAAGAAACGAATGGGACCAATTGGATTTCAAGCACTCAATATCACCTTCGTTGCGCCAGGACAAATGCTCATCATTTGGCTCTTCACTTCGCCCATTCATCTGGCTTGGCTAGGACAAGGTGTGCCGCTCGGCATGCTCGATCTCGTAGCCGCTGGGCTGTTTCTTGTCTTTTTTGTGGGGGAGTCAGTCGCGGACGAGCAAATGTGGCGATTTCAGCAAGACAAGAAAAAGCGACTTGCAGCAGGGGAGCAACCCAAGGAATCGTTCTTGAGGCACGGCTTGTATCGCTATAGCCGCCATCCAAACTATCTGTGCGAGATGGCACTGTGGTGTTCGTTTTATCTCTTTGGCGTCGCGGCATCGGGAATCTGGTTTCACTGGACTGGATTGGGGTGTATTGCACTCATTGCCCTATTTGCAGGGTCTATTCCGTTGACCGAGTCGATTTCCTCGTCAAAGTATCCTGACTACAAGGCCTACAAACAAACTACCCCCATGCTCATTCCCTTTCTCAAGTTCAATCGATCAGTAGCCGAGAACTAATGGTCAGTGTCACATTGGTGCATTCGATCTGCGGTGCCGAAACCGTACCCCAACGCGCTCTGCTCGTAAGAAAACTAATCGGGAAGCTTGTAACATCAAACTTGCTTCAGCAAGCCTTTGTATGGGTGCTCGGCATTTTCAATCCTGTAAATCTCGCTAGGTAAATTTCGTATGCCAGCATTGGACGGACTCAGAATTCTAGACATGACTCAATACGAGGCAGGCACTTCGTGCACTCAAGCTCTCGCGTGGCTTGGAGCCGATGTGGTCAAGATCGAAGCACCGGGCCACGGGGATCCGGGGCGAGCGGTCGGTTTGACTTCTGAACAAGCCTATTCGTCCTACTTTTGCAATTGGAATGCCAACAAGCGCTCCGTCGTTTTGAATCTTCAAACCGACGAAGGTCGGGAAATTCTTCTTGACCTAGTTCCGAAGTTTGATGTCTTTGTAGAAAACTATGGGCCAGGCGTAGTAGAGAGACTAGAGATTGACTACAACACGCTGAAGGCTGTGAACCCCTGTCTAATCTACGCGCGCCTCAAAGGGTTCGGATTAAGCGGCCCCTACTCAGATTTCAAGTGCTACGACATGGTTGCGCAAGCCGCCGCTGGTGCTCTGTCGGTAACAGGAGAGCCGGATGGGCCTCCAATCGTTCCTGGTCCAACAACAGGTGACTCGGGATCTGGTGTCCAGCTTGCAATGGCCATACTTGCTGCTTACGTTCAACGGATCAACACCGGCAAAGGACAATGCATAGAAGTGTCTATGCAAGAGGCTATGACCTACTTCATGCGCACCAGAATTGCTACAGGATCAAAGTGGGGCACACGCGCAGCTTGGCGAACGGGCAATATTCACGGATTGCCCCCTGTGAACATGTACCCCTGCGCTCCTTTTGAGCAAAACGACTGGATCTACATCATGCCTATTACATCGGGGCATTGGGACGCTCTTTGCGCGGCAATCGACCGTACGGATCTTCTTGTCGACGAGCGATTTGCCGACATGGCGGCAAGGAGAATCCATAAGGATGAACTCTACGACACTATTTGTAGTTGGACTTCCGAGCGCTCCAAGCACGAAGCCATGCAAACACTTGGCAAGGCAGGTGTCCCCTGCTCGGCAGTGCTGGATACCAAAGAACTACATACGGATCCTCATTTGACTCAGCGCAATTTCGTGAAGATGGTTGAACATCACGGTCATGGGACAGTCCCACTACTTGGATTTGCGCCGAGAATGTCCGAGTCTGAAGTGGAAATCAAGGCTGCACCTTTGCTTGGTCAGCACACGCTTGAAGTCTTGACGCAAGATCTTGGAATCGACGAAGATAGGTTCGCCGAACTCAAAAACGAAGGAATCGTTGAGTAGCCCAATCCAAGCTGCTCGTACTAGGCATCGCTTCCCGAACCACGCGATTCGTCTGCCGCAATTTCATAGACCACATCTCCATCAACAACGGTTAACCGAACGTGGTTCGTTGAGAGGTCGTTTCGCGCGTCGGACCAACGCTTGTTCAATAGGCACAAGTCAGCGGCTTCCCCGACACACACCCGACGCGATGGCCCACCCGGAGATTCAGGTCTGGTTGTGAACAGCTCGAGTGCACGGTCCGGATCGATGGACTCTCTCGTACCAATCACCCGGCCATCGCGAGTGGTTCTATTGACTGCAGCCCAGATAGCTTTCCAAGGATTGCAAGACCCAAATGGCGCATCTGTTCCACCGCCAACTCTCATCCCCGCATCCAACAAGCCGCGTACCCGAAAAAGTGAGTCCAACTCATCCGGTCCCATGTCGTGCACATATTGATCACCCCGCTCCAGAATGAAATTTGGCTGTGTGACAACGGTTAGATCTAACTCCTGCATGATGTTCAATGTGTCCTCTTCTACCACTGAGGCATGTTCGATGCGATCGCCGGGAATCGATCCAACAGCCTGCAGTGCGGACAAAGCAAAAACAAGCTCGACACGCGAAACGCAATGAATAGCGACTGGCCTGCCACAATCGTGCGCAACAGCAATGCGCCTTTCGAACGAATCGATTGGCGGCAAATCATAGTCATCAATAAGTAGTTTGAGTGGACCTTCACTCAATTGCTCGTTTCCCATCAGAAAGACCCGAAGCCGGCTTCCAAGCAAGCTGCAGATCAAGCCGCGGGTACCTTCATCGTTGAACGGTGTAGCATCCGTAACTCCAGTGATGCCCATCGACAAAAGATGATCGCCAATTCGTGAGACATCTTCTCGCAACGAATCCAAAGGAGGAAAAACACTTCTAAGCGTCCTATCCATGCGAAACATTTGTCCGTCCCCACTCGCGTTTAAATCCAGCTCCTTGAGTGCCTGGGTATTCAAAATCCAAAGTCTTCCGGACCGATGCTGAATCCTAACTGGTCGGTCTCGGCACAAGGTGTCCAACGTCGCCCGATCCAAGTCTCCAGCCACTGACTCGTGGTACCCAACTCCACGGATCCACCCAGTGCCGCTGACAGACTCCAACGCATCCAACAACTCGTCGACATTACTCACTTCGGGCGGGCCGCATTGGACAGACGAAAATTGCGCCGCGAGAGCTAGAAGGTGCATGTGATGATCATGCAGACCTGGAATTAGCGCACAGCGATTGGCCTCGACAATTCGGTCTTGAGTTCGCGGGACAAGCGAATGGGCAACTTCTGCTATTACGCCATTTCGGCATCGAACGTCTACAACCGAATCATCGTTGATTTCGGCGTTTTGGATAAGCAAACTGCCTGATTTCTCGTGCACTATCGCAACGCTTGCCCGCACAGCGGGATTTTTGGTGTGAGAATCTAATCTATCATGCATTCAGTGCTATTGCGAGTTCAATGAACCATATCGCCAGAATAGTGCCCACAAACCTGACATCTCTGTCCCGACTTCTGCAGAATCCGTCCGCTGTTGAGGATTTTTGCATCTTCAATGGTGTCACCCATCTTGAAATAGAGATCGACGAACCGCAGGAATCGTGGACGATTTCCCCAGCGTGCCCGGTGATTGCAGTCGGCGATTCTGACAATCCCCACCCGAGTGCCGACCTAGTAGTGGACACTCCGGAAGAACTGCAAGACATCGCGCAAGCAATTGCAGAACGACCCATTGCATCGACAATGTTTGTTCAGTTGCTGCGCCACAATGAGAAATGCTCGATCGATCACGCTCTTCAAGCCGAGTCGCTGACTTTCTCTACGCTTCAACACGGTAAGGAATTCTTGACATGGCTCAAGACTCGAGGCGGCCCCATTGCAGAGGCTAGTGATTGCAATCCCGTCGTGTTGGTTGAACGAACTGATTCTGTGCTTGATTTGATTCTGAATCGACCTGAAAAGCACAATGCGTGGTCAGCATCAATGCGTGATGCGCTTTGCGAAGGATTGGCACTGGCTTTGGAGGATCGATCCATCGAGCAAGTTCGGCTAAGGGGAAATGGCCCTTCATTCTGCTCTGGTGGAGACTTAGATGAGTTTGGCAGCGCACGGGACGCCGGAGTTGCGCACGTTTCGCGGACGGTGCGCAATGCTGGAAGACTAATCGACGCACTGCGCGACAGACTGACGGTTAACGTACACGGCGCTTGCATTGGGGCCGGAATCGAAGTTCCATCGTTTTCAGCCAGGGTAGTTTCCTCGCCGGATGCACACTTCCAGTTGCCAGAGGTCAGAATGGGTCTTGTTCCGGGTGCCGGGGGAACAGCAAGCATCCTTCGCAGAATAGGCAGACACCGATTGGCGTGGATGGGTCTGACAGGTGAGCGAATTTCACCTAAGACTGCCCTTGAATGGGGACTAATTGACGAAATCGCTACGTAATCGACCGCGCTGAGATTCGGAGCGGACCTCTCAACGCAAGCATTCAGCAAGCAAAAGGATGTTGCTAGCCTAGACGCAAAACCATTAGACAGGCCAAATGCCAGGAGGGGCTTAGCTCACTTAGGAATCCTGTCAAAGCAGTTGACATGGTTCTACAACACGTAATGGACAAGATTGTGGAAATTGGGGGGTATGCGGCTAGGTATTGCGGTCGCTTGTTCGCTAAAACAGGACACAATGTCGTACGAGTAGACACTGGAGAATACGATCCTGCATATGTTTCTCAAGACGCAATGAAGGCATTTCTCGATGGCGGCAAGCAAATCATTGAAACCACAAATAGGGCTCTAATTCAACGCTTGGTTAAGGAAGCTGACGTAGTCGTCCTCGACGCAGATTGTGCAGACTCCATCGACGATTGGAATTTCGACGAATGGGCCAGTGAGGTAAGAGTTGCCATTACTCCGTTTGGCAGGACTGGACCGCACCGCAATTGGCAGGCAACCTCCGCAACGCTACTGGCGATGGGAGGATTCACATTCCTCATGGGCGACGCCGACCGCGAGCCACTCACATTGCCTGGGCACTTCGTGGAATTTCAGTCAGGTGCGTTTGCATACTCGGCAGCTCAGGCCTGTCGCCATGCACGCGAGCCAAATTCGATTGACATTAGCAAATTGGAAGTTGTCATGGCGCTCAGCCAATTCACGACCGTTATGTGGCATTGCGCGAACACCATTCGTTCAAGACACGGCAACGACTTTTGGTCCGTCGTGCCGACAAACATGTTCAAGTGCAAGGATGGCTGGGTCTACATCAACATAGTTCCTGGTTTTTGGGATCCGTTCGTCGCGTTTCTCGAATTGCCGGAGCTTGTACTTGACGATCGCTTCATCACAAACGCGCGCAGGATGCGCAATCGAGATGCCTTGCATGAAATCACCGGAAATGTCCTTATTGGACTAACGCGCAACGAGATTCAATTGCGAGCTGTGGAGTGTCGCATACCCTTGGGATCAATCCTTACATTTGACGAAGTCCTAGACGATGAGCATCTCGCCAAACGACGCATGTGGGAAGAGTGGACTCTCGACGACAAACGAGTAAAGCTACCTCGTCTTCCTTGGATGATTCATGATTCCACCCCCTCAACCGACCTGGCTTGACTATCGAGATCTCAAATGGCTAATGGACCGCTGAGAGATGTACGAATACTCGACTTGACCCACGTGTGGGCGGGTCCGTTAGCTACCCGAATACTCGGTGATCTGGGTGCGCAGGTGCTGAAGGTAGAGGCCCCAATGAGCCGTGGTCCTAGAACTTACCCTGGCATGCCGATAGCAGGATTTGTTGGAGGCGACGGCGGAGAGGAACCATACAACAAGAACGCCGCGTTCGTAAAGCTGCAAAGAAACAAAAAGAGCATTGCACTAGATCTCAAGAGCGAACAGGGTCGAGCGGTCTTCTTGGACCTTGTTGAAGTTGCGGATGTGGTAATTGAGAACTTCAGCGCACGCGCGATGTCCGCACTCGAACTGCACTACAAAGTCCTTCAACAAAGAAATCCAAGAATCATTCACGTTGCAATGCCAGGCTTCGGTTTGTCAGGTCCCTACAAGGATTGGGTAGCCTTTGGTCCCACCGTTGAACCTATGTCGGGATTGACTCACGTTATGGGCTATTCGTGCACTGAACCACGATCGACAGCAATGGCATTGCCCGATCCAATTGCAGCGGCCCACTCTGTGTGTGCGGTTCTCACAGCCCTCCGAAATCGCGATGTAACTGGATTGGGATCTCTTGTTGAAATGTCGTTGCACGAATCGGCCGTGTCGGCCAACGGAGCATGGTTAGTCGACCATCAATTGAGCGCTGAGTTGACACGAATGGGCAACGCGCATCCGTCCATGGCTCCCCATGGTGTCTACCGGTGTCGCGGCGAGGACCAGTGGGTGGCGCTTGCGTGTCGAGACGACGCTGACTGGATCGCGCTATGCAGCTGCATTGACACGCTTGATGACGAGCTTAAAGTTCATGAGCGGCGGAAGCAACAAGCGGAAATCGACTCTCAAATCACAGATTGGACGTCAGTTCGCGACCACGATGATGTCGAGAGCTTGCTCCAGCAGAGGCGGGTGCCCGTTGGTCATGTCCGCCGAACACCCGACATGGTGGCGGACACGCAAGTTCAAGCTCGAGGGTTTTTCGTTCCTTTGGAACAAGACACTCCGATGCCGGGAAATCCCATCAAGATGCATGGGATTTCCACCCAAGACTGGACCCCGTGTCCTCCGCTTGGGAACAACAACAGGGAAGTTCTCGCTGGTTGGTTGGACATGTCTGATGAGGAAATCGAGAGCCTCTACGAGCAGCAGGTTGTCTTCGACAGACCTCCCAAATGACAATCCGTCCATAATTCTCTCCAATGTATTCCCTTAGCTTGGTTGCAAGAGATGAGATTCACGAATGTCCGCCTATCCCAACTGTTGGCCACAACGTTACTGCTGTTTAGCTGGATGGCTTCGTCGCATGCTGAACAAAACGACAACACCTTAGATGGGTATGTCCACCGGGCAGACGACTCCTATAACTGGACGATCGCCTCCAACCAAGTAATTGACGACTTCCGTTTCATTGTTGTACGGCTGACTTCGCAAACTTGGCTGACTCCAGAGCAAGTCAATCGCGTCGAGTGGCAGCATTGGTTGGAGTTTTACATCCCAAACGAACTCGCCTCCGACGTTGCGTTTCTCTTCATTACAGGTGGCAGCGTCAACTCAAGCATGCCGAACACGCCAGACTCGACACTCTTGCAAGTGGCTCAAACGACTCGAAACGTCGTTGTGAAGCTGCCCCAGGTGCCCAATCAGCCACTTGAGTTCCTAAGCGACGGCCAAGGAAGGTCCGAGGACGACTTGATCGCGTTTTCCTGGGTGCAGTTCTTGAAGACGAGCAACACGATGTGGATTGCCCAAAATGCCATGGTCAAGAGCGCGGTACGAGCTATGGATGCCACAAGCGAGGTCTTGGCATCCGAGGAAGCCGGGCAACTATCTGTCGAGAATTTCGTAGTGGCTGGTGGTTCAAAACGAGGTTGGACCACTTGGCTGACAGCCGCCATGGACTCACGTGTAATTGGCATCATCCCCCTTGTCTTCGATGCCCTAAACACCCGTCCTTCCATGCGTCACCACTTTGAATCGTATGGCTTCTGGTCGGTTTCCATTGGCGACTATGTAAACCATGGAATCATGCCTAAATTGCGGTCGAAGGAATTGGACCCACTCGTAGCCTACGTCGATCCCTACGAGTATCGAGAGAGCTTGCAGATCCCGAAGTTCATCGTCAATTCCACTGGCGATCAATTTTTCCTTCCAGATTCCTCGCAGTTCTATTGGGATGGGCTCTCCAATCCAAAGTACCTTCGATACATTCCGAACACAGATCACAGTCTTGATGGATCGGATGCGGTAGAGAGTATCGCAGCCTTTCTCTCGCTCGTTTCCCAAGGGAAAGACATACCTAGCATTGAATGGACGAGAGAGGATTCAAACTCCATTGAGGTTCGAACCTCGCAGCCACCCTTGCAAGCTCTGCTCTGGTCGGCGCACAATGCCACAAGCCGCGACTTTAGACTCCTGCCGTCAGACGAGAACGGCGCGCCTAGTGGGCCTATCTATTCCATGAGTGTATTGAACCCTTCAACTGATGATGGCCTTGAGTTCCACGCGTCGCTGAACCCCAAAGATTCTGGCTGGACCGCATGGTTTGTTGAATTTGCCTTCGATGTTGGTCTTTCCATTCCCCTGAAACTAACTACTAACGTACAGGTCACTCCCGAAACTCTGCCATTTGCTGGCAAAGACAGCACGCAGGACACCTACCTAACCATTCACTGCGAGAACTTGGACCAGGGTTCCAATGCTCCAACGAGAGTGTTGGATTTCCTCTCCGACACGGTCGAGACTCCCACGTCAAACCATGTGCAACACAACGATCGCACCTACTTCACTTGGAAACAATCCAAGGATATCCGTGTCGAAGGAACAGCAGTTGCCAATTTCCTCGAATCCGTCGGATATGTCGATTGTCGCTATCAGCTCGAGTCAGGCAAGGGACCCACACTACCACCTATTGACGAACAACGAAGCGAGTGATGCCCGCAACATAACAATGTTGGCACAGGCCAATCAAGAATAACGAACGCTATGAAATGGTTGTACAAAGTCGAAAACTACGTGATCGATACGGTGCGTGTTTTGCTTGTGCTAACAGGCGGTCTCATGGCGGTTGCGGCAACGGTTCTCCTGCTTTGGGCAGGTTTCGCCGCATTCCAACCAACTGAGACTGCCATTCGAGACAACCTGAAAGCTCCCGCCTACTCCGAACTGCGCAGTCGCTTGCTGCCTGTGGCCAGTGAATCAGCTAACAGTACGCCAATCGACGCAGACCAAAGCTCGCCGGTACAGGATTCGCCGTTTGAGGCCCGTCTGAGAGTCGTCACAGAAACTCTCGACAAGCAATACAATCTTGTCGGACGCGAAGAGAAAAAATTTTCTGACAGCTACAGTCCCCAACGGCTCGAAGCTCTGCTGATTGCAGGTGACTTAGAGGAATTCCGCAGTGACAACAGTGTCATGGATCACTATCTAGACTCTCTTCAAAAGTTTGCGACTGACCTAAGCACCGATGCAATGCTCTCTCGTATAGCCGACACCTCCGCGCGAACATCACTGATCCTCAATGCCATCAACGAGTTCCAAGCGGAATACTTGTATGCACTGGACATCTCCACACACGCCGCACTTGTCGAAAGCTCGCAAGCCAAGGCATCTAAAGCATCGTTCATCAAAACGCTTTTGTGGTTTGTGCTTTGTGCGGGGTCTATATTTTTCGCTGCCTGTTTGGTATTGGTCGTATTTCGAATCGAACGAAATTTGCGTCATCACGAGGAGGGTGAGCCAGCCTAATGCTTAACTCGCAAAGATCTGCTTTGAAGATTGCAGTGTTGCTGTTTGCAACACTGCCACTGCAAGCGACTTTGGCAGACGAAGCGACTGAAGAAAGCAACGACCCTTGCGAGGATCTGCTAGTCGTAATTTCCTCCGATGATGAGGGAGACGTCGAGAACACATCCAAAAGCCTCGATCTATCTATCGAAAAACTGGACGAGTGCCTTAATGCTCTGCTCTATGGAGATTCAGGTGGCAACGGTGGCAACTCAAACGCCGCAGACGCCAATGCACCACAAGAGACCCTCAATTCCGGAGAAACCACCGCGATTGGATCCGA
This sequence comes from Candidatus Azotimanducaceae bacterium, assembly GCA_965205545.1. Taxonomy (GTDB): domain Bacteria; phylum Pseudomonadota; class Gammaproteobacteria; order Pseudomonadales; family Azotimanducaceae; genus Bin55. The sequence goes on from OZ242170.1 coordinate 1,328,604, forward strand.
AAATTCGAACACTTTAGCATCGAGCCTAGCCGGGCTGGATGAGCACTTGGCTAACCAAGAGATCGAGTTGGCGCCAATAGAAAAACAATCGAACAGTAACTCTAGGTCTGAAGAAGGGAGGGATTCCACAGAAGAGCGATCTCAGCTATTGTCGCACCTCGATCAGGAGGAACAAAGCGTTGACACCAAGGTCTCACCGGGTGATGCCTCTGACAACACCGGTCGTTCTGAACTTCAAGGAGGCGATCCCACACAAGACAGTAAACATGCCGAACCAAATCGACAGCCAGCGGATCCAGAGGATGAGGACGAGTTGCTCAGGCAATTGAGAGAAGCAGCCGAAAAAGAATCTAATCCACGAACGAAGCAAGCATTGTGGGACCAATACTATGAATACTTGGACAATCGGGAAAAGGGTTAGTCGCATGACTCGACTACCGACGCTGCTAATTTTGCTTGCAGTTGGACTCAGCTCCAGCTTGTTTGCTCAGGGGGTGCGAGTGGGACCGCAGCCCATACCTCAAAAACCTGCAAATGTGGATGTTTACGAATCCGAAGGTTTCCTTAAGACACGTATGAACATCCCTTCTCTCCGTTTGGCGATTCCTGTGTTGGATCCCGGCATTCCAGAGAGTACGGAAGAACAATCCAATCAAGGAATATGGCCGGAACTTCGAAAGAGCGAATCGGTATGGGCAGCTTTCAAACTCAAAGAGTGGATGCATCGCTACAACCAGTTCGATTCCATCGTAGTATCGGCAGACGCCTCTGTGAGCGCAGACGTCTACCTAATTGGAAGAATTAATAGATCGGATGGCGAAACCATGCGGATCGACTATCAGGTTGTCGATGCTACTGGCGATATATGGCTTCCCGACATGTCTGATTCCCATCGCGTAGAAATTGGTTGGCACCAACGTCACGAAGGTACAGGCCAAGATCCATTCGATCCACTCTACAACGAAATTGCCGATACCGTGTACGAAGCCTTAAAGGATCGTGGCAAGGCACACGTCGAAAAGCTTGAGCGAGAATCGCGGAGAAAGAACCAAGAAGATCGAAGGCTTACAGACTTGGAGCGAATTGCTGCTACGCGCGATCTCGCGTTTGCCCGATTTCTCTCCCCTCGGGAATTTGGTGATGCATTGGTCGCCACGAACGGTAGGTACGAGATTCAATACTTGCCAGAAACCGAAGGCAGCGATTGGGCGCGAATAAACAGCATACAAGTACGCGAAGACGACTTCGCCAAGGTGATCGAGAAGTACTACGAGGAATTTGCCAACACTATCAAAGACGAATACGCGCAATGGCAAAGGGACTCGTTTCCCATAGCCCGTGAGCTTCGATTGGCAAAGCGCAACCGCGCCTTGCAGGGAGTTGCAGGTGCGGTTTTAGTTGCGGCCGCAGTCGCAGCAGAAATCGATGGTGCCGCAGCCGACGGGGACGGATCGGCACAGCTAGGCACCCGCATGGGAGCTGCGTTGGGCGGTTCACTTCTCGTTTCTAGCTTTGTGAATAACGAACGACGCAAAGTTGCGGTTGCAGAAATCAATGAGCTTGGTGGCAGTCTTCACAATTCGTTGAGGCCGACTCGAGTGGACCTCGATGGCAAGGTTGTCACTTTAACTGGCACGGTTCATGATCAGTTCACGCAATGGCGAACCATGCTAACGGAGATGTACGAGTCTTCCGAACAGGATATTGAGTCCGTACAGATCCTCGAAGAGGAAGAAAACGCTTCGTCGGATTGAGACGTTGAAGTTCTCGCGCCGCATTCCAGCATTTGCTGCCTGCCTGATAGCAACAGCGCTTATTTTTGTAGTTCCGCAAAGTTCGACTACCCAAGAGGTCGAAGCCATTGACTGCGAGGGTGAGTGGGCCGACTCTGAGCTATGCATTCAACGCGAAAAAGCTATAGAACTCAGAGGGCGGATAGACGCTTTGCTAGAGGAATTGCCAGACGTGGCTGCTCCTCCCTGGGATGAATCGGTCTATGAAGCAGCAATGGTCGAATTCGAGGAAGGTCAGAATCACTATCAAGAACAGTTCTTTGGCGATGCCGCCGCTAAATTTGAGTCGGTAGTAACTGAGCTGCTTGATATTAAGAATCAATTCGAAACTGCTTCATCCGAGAAATTCGATGCTGCCTTTGAGCTGCTCGAGAAAGAAAACTACGTTGATGCGCTGAATCACTTCGAACAGCTTGTGGGTTGGCTACCACAATCGAAAGAGGTCCTGAGCGGTCTTCAACGAGCAGAAACCGCTACCCAACTCGCAACAGTCGTAGAACGCATCGATGGACTCATCGACGGCCAATTGCTCGACGAGGCGGACGCAGAGTTAGAGCAGTTCCCGGAACAGTACTGGACTAGCCGAATCGCCAGTGCGAAGAATAGGATTACCAAGTACCGACAAACACAATCGTTCAACACGCTGATGTCTCAGGGGATGAGTCGCCTCGACGAGGGTCGTTGGAAGGAAGCCAAGCAGTTCTTTGCAGATGCTGTCGAATTGGTACCCGACTCCACCGTAGCACTCGAAGCGCTGGCGGACGCCGAAACAAGGCTCGCACATCACAACTTCAACCTGTTAAGCGTTGAGCTTGAAACCCTTAAAGCGGATGAGCGATGGGAGCCCATGCTTCCGATTCTTGACGCGTTGAGTCAATTGGATCCTGAGAACCAGGAGCTAACCGCAACAAGAGCGGAGATTCAAGCACTCTTGGACGTTGACACAAAACTCGCAAACTCACTCGACAGCTTGTCAAACGCCATGGACAAGCAAGAACGCGAGAGAGTTCGTAAGCTGCTGGAAGAGTCAGACGAACATGTTGAACATTCACGAATTGCAGAAAAGAGAACTGATCTAGCAAAAGAACTTGAACGCTATACGACTCCCGTGTCGGTAACCTTGATCTCAGACCAGAGGACTCGAGTGACAATAAGACCAGGGCGCAAACTTGGGAGGTTCTCCAAGAAAGTGATCTCCGTCTATCCGGGATCCTACGAGCTTGTCGGCATTCGGAGGGGATTTCGCGAAACCAGACAGAAAATATCAATCGCACCTGATTCTGAGCCGATCGAAGTCCACGTGATTTGCGATGTCAGATTTTGATAGAGATCTAAGCGACTCTGGGATCGATCTGAACAGGATCGGCAGAGAGAGGCGAATACGGGTATTGGTGGTTGTTGCCGTCCTTGCTGTGATCATCGTTGTCCCGGTGGCATTGTTTGGCACAACGGCGTTTCACGTCAAGATCGGCCCCGACCGAGCTCAAAGCACTGCTAGATTGGCCGCGCAGGACGGATTAACAATCGTTGTGGGTAACCGCGTACTGCTTTTTGGACAATCCGCAACCCTAACAGTTGATGCTCCCGGATTTCATCCAACACAAGCTCATATTGACCGAAATCAGGAAACTCGTGTACTCCAGCTTTCATTGGCACCACAACCCGGCCGAGTTACCTTCAAAATACAGTCGGATTCGCAGGTGTTCCTTAAGGTCAACAATGAGCAAGTGGTGGGAGAAGAATCGATAACGGTTGAGTTGCAATCGGGTCGGCACACGGCAGAAGTTACAGGCAGGGAAATTGTCCCGTTAAAGCATGAATTTGACGTTATTGGCTTCGGAGAGCTGCAAGAAATCAGTTTGGTTACCGAGCTGAGCCAGAGCTCGCTCACTCTTCAAACCCAACCAGCAACAGCCAGCATTGAGATCAATGGCGAATTGGTCGGACAGGGCTACTTTAGCAATCGTGTGTCGATTGGCGAATTGCGCGTTCGAGTGGCTGAGACAAACTACTTTAGCTACGAGGATACAGTGGCTGTTGCTCCAGATGAAGCCTTGGATCTCGGAATTATCACTCTCCGTCCCAAACCGGCAACTGTCGCCATCAGCAGCACACCCAGTGATGCTTCAATCCTGATCGAAGGGAGTTTTGTTGGCAGCACACCTACTTCAATAACAGTAGACGCTAACGAGAATATTGAGATTTCTGTTCGCAAGTCGAATTTTGAGGCGCACACCGAGAGTTTTCGATTCGGTCCCGGTGAAATTACTCAACAGTCGTTCACATTGAGTCCAATTTCCATAAAAGTAGTCGTTGCCTCCAAACCGCAAGCAAGTGTCTGGTTAAACGAAAGCAAGATCGGCAACTCACCAATCACTTTGGACGCTTTAGCGGATGACGTAGTCATGGTGTCCAAGCAAGGATTTGCGCCCCAACGCTTTACGATTGATGCAGCTGACCATCCCCAAAAGAACTTGAACGTCGTACTAATCGACGAGTTGCAGGACAAATTTAACAAGGCTCCAGTCCAGACCACCATCAAGAACTCGATCGTTCTGCAGAAAATGCCTCCGCTGGAGTTTCAAGTTTCACTTGAACCCGAGGTGTCTGGACTGAGTGAAGAGGCTCATCGCCAAATTGAGTTGACGCGAGGCTACTACTTGGGTGTCCACGAAATTCGTCTGAAGGAGTACGCACTGTTCAACAGCGCCCGCGCAGTCAGCAAAACTGAAGAAAATCTGCCGGTCAGTGGGATTTCGTGGATGGATGCGGCAAGATTCTGTAATTGGTTAAGTGCCGAAGAAGGTTTGGATCCCGTCTATGTGTTCTCGAGCGACGGTTCTGTGAAAATAAACCCTGAAGCTCTCGGCTACAGGCTGCCAACCGAAGCGGAGTGGGAAGCCGCATCGCAATTCAACACGGCCAAGGGAAATGTGATCGGCTTGTTTCCCTGGGGCAATGGCAAGACGCCGAGCAGCGGTTCCGGAAATTTCTCGGGACGCGAGTCACGACAAGACTTGCACCCATTTCTCGAGAAGCATCTGGACAACCATGTGGGGTTGGCCCCTGTCGGCTCCTATCGGCGCAATCCAAATGGCTTTTTTGATCTCGCAGGAAACGTCTCGGAATGGGTTCAGGACTACTACGAGAGCGCGGCAAGCGGCTACAACGAACGCCTAGTAGACCCGATGGGACCTGATTCAGGCATGGACCGAATGGTCAAGGGAGCAAACTTTCGTTCACACGACATGAGTGAAATGCAAATCAACGCACGTCGAATCGTAGGTTTCAAAGACGAAACCGTTGGGTTTCGAGTGGCTCGGTGGCTATGGTAGGAACAAGGCTAGTCAAGATAGTGACAGTGTGGCTTCTCGTGGTGGGAGCACCACTCGGAACTGGCGAAGAATCCGAGTCGCCGGACCCTCCACCAGAAGAACAGGAATCCGATACCTCCAGTTCTGACGAACCCTCAAGCACTAGTACGGAACAAGAAAAAGTTGAACCCACGACCGAACAAGAGGAGAGCGATAGTTCCGAACCAGACAATAGTGTTCCCTACAAAAGACTTCCCCTGGAAGGTCAAATGAGTCCCAATCAAAACGTCGATTTACCCCAGGACATTTAGAATTCAGATGCCTGAAAAAAGCCTCCAATCTAACTCCAATCGCGGGTTGAGACGATTTGTAACCCGCTACGGCCTCTCCATAGACCTAGTAGGACTGTTTCTTAGTTTCGTCGTTGTCCACTTGCTCTACGTAGTTTTCATCGCTCCAGCAGCTGATCAGGCGATCGCGCTAGCCGAAAGCGCAGGTACGGTGCCGGATCGGACACTCGCTGTGGTTTTTAAGGACCTCGAACAGGAGATGTGCCTAATTCTCACGCTTTGGTGCATTTGGCTTTGGTTTTTTCGCTACCGGCTATTCCAAAGCGAGACCTATCTTCTGGAACTAGACATTCTGAGACTTGACCGTCTGGAGGTAGACGCAAACCAAGAAGAAATGCCACTCTTGGACTTCGTCGACAATCGCGTCCAACAACTCAAGGCCTCCCTGCCAGGTTCCCAGCTAATCGATGCACTCGACCTGGCTGTGCAGCGCATTCGACTGAACCGAAACTTCCACGAGGCAAACGACGTGGCTATCGAGGCTTGCGACTTGCACTTGGAGCTGCTGAATTCAAGATTGTCGATCTCCAAGTACATACTATGGGCGATACCTTCAATAGGGTTTCTTGGAACCGTCCGTGGCATCAGCGAAGCTCTGTCAAAAGCGCATGAAGCCATGCAAGGGGACATTTCCGGCATTGGAGCAAGTCTCGGCGTAGCCTTCAACTCCACCTATGTGGCCCTCTTTCTTAGTCTGTTGCTGATGCTGGTCTCAAATGCACTACAGGGACGAGAGGAAAGACTAGTCGCACGTTTCAAGCACTTCGTCTCTTCATCGTTTATCCCCGTGCTGAGTACTCGCCTGACCGAGGATTCGAATCCTCTCGATCAGCCGGCAACCAAGTCCTTTGAGTAAACAGATCCGCAGCAACGATGCTGTTGGTTTCTCACTTTCATTTCTTGACGTTCTGAGTTGCGGTCTCGGAGCCGCAATTTTGCTGTTGTTAGTCGTCAAGCACGGGACGACAGACATGCCTGTAGACACCGAAGCCTACGTCTTGTCCCAAACTGCGAGGGTCCAAGACGAACTGGACGAACTGCTTGAACGCAAATCTCATCTAGGTGGGCAATTGAATGATGCCGTACGGGGCATTCAACAAGCTGTCGCGTCAAAAGCTGCACTAGCTCGATCGCAAGACGAAACGATCACAGAATTAACCAACCAGCTCGCTGCACTCACCGCTGCACAGGCCGAACTGCAAAAGGCAAACGACGAATTAAAGGAACTGCAGGCAGTACCTACAGAAGAACCCGAACCTCAAACCGGGTCAACGGGACACTTGGGGGGGTTGGCTGTGGCCCAATCCCGAGTGGTGATTTTGTTGGATAGATCAGCGAGTATGCTTGACCGATCGCTTGTTGAGATCGTCCGGCTTCGCGTTGCGGACCCGCAAACCAGGCTAGCCGCCGAAAAGTGGTCTACAGCGCGGAAGGCTGCCGAGTGGATCTACAGCCAAGTTCGAGACCAAGGCCAGTTTCAGTTCTTTTCGTTCAGCGATTCCGTTGTCGACATTTCCAACAACACCCTTGATGCGACGCAAACCATCAATTGGTTGGAAAAAGGCACAACGGGAATCAAACTCTCAGATGTGCGGAATACTCTGGCGAACTTGCATGCCGAAGGTCCAACAAATCTGGAGTTGGCATTTGAAGCAATTGCCAATATTCGGCCTCGTCCGAATCAGGTCATTCTGATTACGGATGGGCTTCCCACCGTGCCCGAAAGCGTAGGATTAGGACGAATTAGAGGGTGTCCCTCTCCGCGGGGCAGCAGTACCCCAATTCTCTCTCCACGTTGCCGCAAAGGCATCTTCGATCGTGCCGTTTCTACGTTTCACAGGAGTTTCCGTTCCACCGAAATGAATGTAATTCTCCTCCCCCTAGATGGCGATGCACAGGCAATGTTCTCCTATTGGAACTTAGCTGCTAACACCGGTGGCAGAGTGCTTGTTCCGGCGGCTGGATGGCCATGGTGAGCACTAGTGAAAATGCGATGGCAACTTGAATGAAGCCAAAGACTGACAAAAGTGAACCAACATCCCTCAGCTTCCTGGATGTCATAGCCTGTGCATTCGGTGCAATAGTGATTCTTGTGCTCATTCTCCCAATAGGTCAGCAGACAGTATCGGACACGGAAACTCCCTCGGCCGCGGCCATGGGGCGAATCCTGTTCCTGATTGACAAAGCAAATGAAGAAATCTTGTCTCTACAGTCGCAAATTGAATCAAGCGAAGCGTTGTTGGCAAGCATTCAAGCCGAATCGGCAACGATTTCCGATGCTACCGAACTGATCTCCAATTCTGTGGACGAGGCTATGGAACAAATGGCGGATGTGGAAGCGAAGCGTTCAGCATTGGCAACAACACGCACTATTCTTGAGAACATTCGGCCTCAAGGTCCTGCGGCGGAACAGGTTCAAACTGAACTTGCAGGGATTCCAGTTGACTCCGAGTACTTGACGTTTGTCATAGATACCTCTGGCAGCATGCAGACGATTTGGGATGTGGTCATTAAGGAAATCGAGCGTTTTTGGCTGCTATATCCCGAAATCAAGGGGTTTCAAGTTATGAATGACAACGGAAACTACCTCTACAGACACACGAAGGGACGTTGGATGCCCGATTCGCCGGGCGCACGAAGGCGAGCGTTGCTACGCACGAGAATTTGGTTGGGATTCTCAAACAGCAGTCCCGTAGAAGGAGTAATTCAAGCCATAGACGATTTGTACCGAGACGGAATCAAGATGGCAATCGTTGTAGTTGGAGACGACTATCAGGGCGCAAGTTTTCAGGGAGTTCTTGACCAGATCGACCAAAAGGTTCGATCGGAATCCATTAAAGAGGGCGAGCTGCGAATTCATGCAATCGGATTCTGGAATCGCGAGAGTGTCGCTTCTCCGGAAAATTTCGGAGTACTGATGCGCGAGCTAACCCGCCGGAACAACGGGGCATTTGTGGCGCTGGAGGCCCGCAATAGCAATCCACTGCCGATACCATTTCTGCGATAGCAGTACGTATCGATGGCACCAGCTCCAACCGCCAGCCTAAATTCCATCAAACGCTTGCAGACAGTCTGAGCATGGAAATCCAAGTAGAGTTGGTCCTGGTATGCCGCCACAAACAACGAAACATTTGTGCAAGCCACTAGCAGATTATTGGATTGTTTTGCAAAATAGTGAAACTGCGGGCAACCAACATTGGCCTTTGGGTGTTTTTGTGGTGCATGCATCGGGAGGACGCGGACCGACGAGCTCACCGGCTCTATGGCTACGCTAAAGTCTTATATGAAACTCTTTTCAAGGGTCTCAGGGATGGGATCGTGGACGTATTGAGTCTCGCACCAAGACTACTTGGAATTGGCGCTATCGCGCTGCTCGCAGGTTGTGGTGGTGGAGGCGGTGGAGGGGGAGGAAACCCTGACGAGCCGACCGACACCAACGACGACACCCCCGTAGTTCCAGAGTTGAATGAGACGGGCTTGGTCTTTGTACAGGAAACAGACGTTGGTTTGACCCGTCGAATCTTGGGACCGCTTGACGAATTCTCAGATCCCCAGTTGTTCGGGGGAGGAATAGCAGCAGGCGACTACGACCAAGATGGCGACACGGATCTATATGTTGTTGGTCGCGTTACTGACCCAAATCACCTGTACGAAAACCAAGGCGACGGTACATTTCGCGAGGTTGGAGCAGCGCTTGGAGTAGATGTACGGCATTGGGGTAGCGGTCCCGCGTTTGGCGACATCGACGGCGACGGCGATCTCGACCTCTTTGTTGGTGCAGTCGAAGAAGACCCCATCTACCTCTTCGAAAATCGAATTAACGAAAGTGAAGGTAGATTCGTCGACATCACGCCGTCGACACTAATACAAATGCGGGCAGACAACACCGTTTCGGCGATGTTTTACGACTATGACGTAGACGGATACATAGACCTCTTTACTACTCATTGGGGCTCAAGGTGGTCGCCTGGTCTCGATACCGAATACATTTGGCGCAACAATGGGGATAAGACTTTCAGCAGCGTAAGCCTTCAAGCCCGTGTCTCATTTGTTGAGAAGGAATTCGATTGGAGCTTTACACCGAATATGTCGGATATCGATGGGGATGGAGATGCGGATTTTCTGCTGGCCTCCGATTTTGTAACAAGTGAGATATTTTCAAACAACGGCGATGGGACCTTCGAAAGAATCACCGACAGAAACGTACTGGTTGATCAATCAGGTATGGGCGCTTCGGTTGCCGATTTCGACAATGACGGCGACATGGACTGGTTCATAACGTCCATCTACGATATCGATTTCCCTCAAGGCTCACGATTCGGCAATCGTTTATACCGAAATATAGGCAATGGGAACTATGAGGACGCTACAGACGAATCCGTTACAGCTAACGGCGACTGGGGATGGGGCGCATGTGCAGCAGACTTCGACCAGGATGGCTACATCGACTTGATCATGGTAAATGGGTGGGTGCTCGTAGGAAAAGACTATAGAGACCGACCATTGCGTTTCTGGCGAAACCTTGGAACGGGGCTGGAGTTTCGCGAGATGGGCGAACTCGTCGGCATGACAAACGATGGCCAGGGAAGAGGGCTGGTGTGCTTCGACTCCGATGGCGACGGCGACCAGGATGTGATCGTTGTGAACAACAGCGAAGACCATATCGTCTACTACCGCAACGAAACGAACAACGGCAACAATTACTTAATTGTCGATTTGGAGGGGCTAACCAAAAATCTCTATGGAGTTGGGGCTAGGATCACAGTAACAACTGAAGCAGGCTCCCAAGTCCGCGACTTGGGCGGGAGCAACAACTACGTCTCGCACAATCCGCTGGAGGCACACTTTGGATTGGGAACAGCATCGTCTGCCGATGTGCACGTACTTTGGCCAGATCAAACGACATCGACACTTGACGGAGTAGCGGTCAATCAGGTGCTGTCGATTAGAGCTACTCAAGTGGCGTTGAGGCTCACGGTAGTGCAGGGTGCAGGCACCGGCACTTACAACGAGGGCGATGTGATCGACGTCATCGCGCGCCCGGCAGCGCATAACTACTACTTCTCGCACTGGTCCAGCAGCGACGGTGGCGAGTTCCACGACAGCTATGCGGCTGAAACCACATTCACCATGCCGGGTAATTCAGTTTCTGTCACAGCACACTACCTACCCGGGGTGGCACCAGACGACGACGTTTCCGTTGCACGGAGATGGAACGAAGTGCTGTTGCAATCAATACGCAACGATTGGGCGCGTCCGACCGTTCACGCGCGCAATCTCTTCCACACCTCTGGGGCCATGTACGACTCCTTTGTGGCGTACTCGGCCCAATCCACGCGAGAGAGCACTTGGCTGCTTGGCAAACAGCAGAACAGCTTTACGTGCGAGTGGGACGGTCGCTCTGTCGACGCCGATGACGATGCGATCGGTGAAATGCGCAGCGAAGCGCTAAGCTACGCCGTTTACCGCATCATACGGCATCGGTTCCAGCTATCTCCTCGCGCAAGTCAGATACGAACGGATGCCGATGCGCTGATGGGGTTTCTTGGATACGACGTCTCGAACGACTCCACGGATTGGGAGAGCGACTCCGCCGCCGCATTGGGCAACCACATTGGGGGCTGCTACATTGACTTTGGAAGCAATGATGGGGCCAATGAAGCCAACGACTATGCAAACCTGTCGTACCAACCAGTGAATCCCGCCCTGGAACCGCATCTGCCAGGCAATCCTAACATTGTGGACCACAACCGATGGCAGCCACTGGCTCTAGAAGCCTTTGTGGATCAGGCAGGCAATCCGTCGACCACCAACCAGCCCGACTTCCTCAGCCCCGAATGGGGCAGCGTGTGGCCGTTCTCGCTGGATGATAGCGACCTGACGATCTATGTACGAGATAGTTTTGACTACTGGGTGTATCACGACCCGGGAGGCCCACCTCTGGCTGGAGATTCGTCGTTGTCCGCGGACTCCTACAAGTGGGGATTCTCGCTTGTTTCCACTTGGTCCGCGCACTTAGGTTTGGAAGATGGCGTCATGTGGGACATCTCGCCCGCATCCCTGGGAAACATTCAAGAGTTCCCAGAAAGCACCGACTACGAGAGCTACGAAGAGTTCTACGATCTCGAGAATGGAGGCGACCCTAGTCAGGGCTACGACAGCAACCCTGTCACGGGCGAACCGTACGAACCCCAAATCGTTCCTCGAGGCGACTATACCCGCGTACTCGCCGAATTCTGGGCCGACGGACCAGACTCCGAAACGCCTCCGGGCCATTGGTTCACGTTAGTCAACGAAGTAAACGACCATCCCATGCTCGAAAAGAGATTGGGAGGAACTGGTCCCATTCTTGACGACCTCGAGTGGGACGTGAAGGTGTACTTCGCCCTCGGCGGCACAATGCACGACGTGGCAATCGCAGCGTGGGGCATCAAAGGCTGGTATGACTACATTCGCCCAATTTCCGCAATTCGCGCCATGGCCGATCGGGGCCAAAGCTCGAATTCCGACGGCGCAAACTATGATTCTGAGGGAATTCCCCTAGTCGAAGGGTTCATCGAGCTCGTGGCTGAAGGAGACGACCTTGCTGGCGAAGACAACGAGCATGTAGACAAGATCAAGCTCTTAGCATGGCGCGGTCCCAGTTACATCGACGATCCTGAAATTGATGCTGCCGGTGTTGGATGGATTCTCGCTGAGAACTGGTGGCCCTACCAGCGGCCAACGTTCGTGACTCCACCGTTCGCAGGGTTTGTGTCAGGCCACTCTACCTACTCGCGAGCCGCCGCGGAAGTTCTCACTGGATTGACGGGCTCGGAGTATTTCCCTGGCGGCATGAGCCAATTTGAAATAAAGGCCAATGAATTTTTGGTCTTTGAAGAAGGACCGTCGGTGGACATGACCCTTCAGTGGGCAAAGTACTACGACGCTTCCGACCAGTGCAGCCTGTCGCGGATATGGGGAGGCATTCACCCGCCAGCCGACGATATCCCGGGCAGGATCATAGGCATTAGCATAGGCAACAAATCCTTCGAGCATGCAATGCGCTACTTCAACGGCGAAGCCGACTAGTTTGAATTTCTATGGGTAGTTGGCGCGGACATGCTTTGGGAACCATCGTCGCGCACTGCCAGAAAGCCGCCACGCAATGACTAGTTTCAGCGTTTGCTTGTGGCCCTTGCACTTTTTCGATGCTGGAAGACTTCTCGCTAACGGGACAACTGGTGTGCCTGAATGTATGCTGCGACTACTGTATTGCACTCGACGACTAATTCGTCTTGGCTCAACGCCGAAAACTAAACAAACATATGTTGCAAATGTGTCCGAAATAGCTGTTTCGGTCCGTTTGATTCACCGGCATGACGACCAGTGACCACCTATTTCATTCGTAGATTCCTACTGATCATTCCAACCTTCATTGGAGTGACAATTCTCGTTTTTACCTTGACCCGATTGGTTCCCGGAGGACCAATAGAACGAATGCTGAACGAAGCTGCTCTGGCGGGAGCTGAGGGAACAGTCTCGGTCACAACGGACTATGGCGGACAAGGTGGCAGTACTTTGTCAGAAGAACAAATGGAGGTATTGCGCAAGTACTACGGGTTCGACAAGCCCATTCTAGAAAGCTATGGTCATTGGCTGAGTCGTGTAATTGTCTTGGACTTAGGTACATCCACACGCTACACGGAGCCGGTGTGGGACATTATTCGTTCCCGCCTGCCAATTTCCATGTTCTACGGCATAGCCACACTAATCCTTACCTATGGTGTCTGCATTCCGCTGGGAATTGCGAAGGCAATAAAGCACAAAACCGCATTTGACAATGTAAGTTCTGCGCTGGTGTTCCTCGGTTATGCAATTCCCAACTACGTGGTCGCGATTGCACTCCTGACAATCTTCGCCGCGAATCTAGAGTGGTTTCCTCTAAGCGGATTTGTTAGCGAGAACTTCGACCAGTTGTCGCTGTTTGGCAAGATTGGAGACATTTTCTTTCACGCAGCTCTGCCTCTAGTTGCCTATGTTGCCGGAAGCTTCGCATTTACAACGATGCTTATGAAAAACTCGCTGATGGACAATTTGGCGGCCGACTACGTACGTACAGCAATTGCAAAGGGGCTCAACTTTCGGTCAGCAGTGTTTCGCCACGCACTGCGAAACAGTTTGATCCCAATCGCGACCTCATTCGGCAACAACATCTCGCTGATCATCACTGGATCGTTCCTAATCGAAAAAATCTTCAATATCGATGGATTTGGACTTCTTGGATTCGAGTCGCTTGTGGAACGGGATTACCCCGTTGTCATGGGAATACTCGTAATTTCCTCTCTCCTCTTTGTCATCGGCAACATACTGTCGGACATTTGCGTTGCCATCGTTGATCCACGAGTGAAGTTCGGGGCGGATGGATCCAACCAGTAGCAAATTCAAGAGATGCTAGATCCCCAAACTGTAAAGCAATGGAGGAGATTCCGCTCAATCAAACGCGGCTATTGGTCCGCGCTAGTGTTGTTCGCACTTGTCGCGCTCAGCCTTATAGCGGAACTTCTCGTAAACAGTCGTGGGCTAATAGTTTCCTATGAGGGCGATTGGTACTTTCCGACCTATGGACGAATGATCCCGGGTGAAACGTTCGGTCTTGACTACGACTACGAGACAAACTATCGCGAATTGCAGCAGAAATTCAAGGACGAAGGATCCAAAAATTGGGTGCTAATGCCTTTAGTTCCCTTCAATCCATTCGAAAACGATCTCCGTACAGACACGTTTCCACCATACCCGCCTTCGCTCGAAACACAACACTATCTTGGAACTGACTCAACAGGTCGGGATATAGTGGCACGTCTGGTCTATGGATTCAGAATTGCAATGGGATTCGCCGCCGTACTCCTTGTGTGCAGCTATGCTGCTGGGATTGTTGTTGGATGTGCGATGGGTTATTGGGGTGGCATCTTCGACTTGCTGTTCCAAAGATTGATTGAGATTTGGAATACGATTCCCTTTCTATACGTAATCATGATTGTGGCGAGCGTTGTCATTCCAAGCTTCTGGACTCTGGTCACCGTCATGGTCATTTTTGGATGGACGACTATGACTTGGAACATGCGTACGTCCACCTATAAGGAAAAGGCTCGAGAATACGTCAATGCAGCACTGGCACTGGGTGCAAACAACTCGCGAGTAATCGGCATACACATTCTGCCCAATACCATTTCCGTGATCGTCACATTCATCCCCTTTTCCATCGCCAGTGGAATCGCCTCACTAACAGCGCTGGATTACTTGGGATTCGGACTACCACCACCAACGCCAAGTTGGGGTGAGTTGCTGTCTCAGGGAACCGAAAACCTAGAGTCGGTTTGGATTGTGAGTTCTGTCGGTTTAGCCATCGTCGCTGTATTGCTCATGGTCACCTACATCGGCGAAGCAATTCGAGAGGCATTTGACCCCAAGAAATTCACCTACTACGAATAGGAACTCCATCTATGCAACTTAGCCAATTGGTCAAATCTGTATTTTTGCTTGGGTTTTTCCTCATATTTCTCATAGGTTGCAGCGGAGGCAATCAGGAGCCCTCGATCACTGAAGCCGATGAATCTGAATTGCCTGATGAGTCTGACGAGATCGAAGAGACCACGTATGTGGAGTTGCCGCCAATCACGGTTAAGGAAGGCGACGGATTACCGTTGGAATTGCCTCCCGATCTAGTGTGGCAAACCAATAATGAAGACCCGGTGTACGCGTCTCCAAATGCTATACGCGGGGGTGTGTTCCGAACGTGGATTTTGAGTTTCCCGTTGACTTTACGATTGGTGGGACCTGACTCGAACGGAAGTTTCGCCGGTTTTACACGCGCCAACCAATTGGGACCGGTTTCGCACCACCCTCAGACGGGCAGACCAATACCCATGCTAGCTACTCATTGGGCATTCGGAGACGACGGACGATCAATCTTCTACAGAATAAACCCGGATGCTCGGTGGTCCGATGGATTTCCCGTAACAGCTGACGACTTTGTTTTTTCACTTCAATTCCACAGGTCAGAGGAGATTGTCGCTCCCTGGTACAACAACTACTACACCGAGCGCATCAGAGATATCAAGAAGTACGACATGCTCACCTATGGAGTACAGGGTGCTGACGCGAAACCACAGGAGGAAATGCACTACTTCTACGGCATCGGCCCCAAGCCTTCGCATTTCCACAAGATGAGCAACAACTGGGTCAGTGAATACAACTGGAAGCCCCAACCAACAACCGGCCCCTACCACATTGGAGAAGTTGACAAAGGCAATTTCATCGACCTCGACCGAACGGAAGACTGGTGGGGCAACGACCTGCGCTACATGCGCAATAGGTTCAACCCAGATACGGTTCGCATCAGAGTCATACGCGACGTAAACGCCGCCTGGCAGCATTTCCTAAAAGGGGAAATCGACACGTTTGGAATAACGATACCCGAGTACTGGCACGACAAGACAAAACATGAGGTCTTTGAAAAGGGATATGTTGGAAAGTACTGGTTCTACAATCAGCTGCCGCTAGCATCATCCGGTGTATATCTCAACTCGGCGGATCCACTACTTTCAGATAAGAACATCCGGTTGGGCATTGCACACTCCCTTAACTTCAAACGCCTAATCGAAACAATACTGCGTGGCGACTACGAGAGAATGGAGACATTCCAACTGGGATTTGGCGCATATGACAACAAATCGATCAAACCCAGAGAATTCGATCTGAAAAAGGCAAAGGAGTACTTCGAAGCAGCCGGGTTCAATGCTCGCGATGCGCAAGGAATTCGCATACGCAAGGAAGAGAATGGTCAAACCACTCGATTGGCGTTCCGAGTTACTTACGGCAATCCGCAACACACGGATAGACTCGTCGTATTGAAGGAGGAGGCCAAGAAAGCCGGTCTTGAGATGCAATTGCAGCTGTTAGACAGCGCCGCCTCATTCAAGCAAATGTTGGAAAAGAAGCATCAAATGGCTTGGATGGCCTGGGCTTCATCCGGTGTCGCTCCCCGATATTGGGAGCACTTTCACTCCGACAATGCCTTTGTTACACAAACCAACAACATCACCAACCACGCCAATCCTGAAATGGACAAGCTCATAATGCAATTCCGTGCTTCCGCAGACCGTGGGGAGCGCATCCGCCTTGCTCACCATCTCGAGCAAATGGTTCACGACTCCGCAGTGATGGTTCCGCGAACAAAAGCGCCTTTCAGTCGAGATGCAGCATGGCGCTGGATAGAACTGCCAGAGTGGCTAGGAACTAAGAGCAGTACATCCTTGTTCAACAGTCAGCCGCCGTCCGGTATGTACTCGGGTGGCGGACTGTTCTGGATCAACGAAGAGAAAAAGGCAAAGATTCTCGAGGCAAAGAGGAACGGCGAGACATTGCCAGTGTTGGAGGTAATCGACAGAACCTACCGGCTCTGATTCTCTCGAGTGACACCATGTCATTGTTAAGCGTCCAAGATCTCTCTATCTCCTTCTCAACCGATGAAGGCGTCGTCGATGTTGTTGATCGCGTTGGGCTCGAATTGGACAAAGGCGAAACTCTTGGTCTCGTAGGGGAATCAGGGTGCGGCAAGAGCGTTACAGCGTTGGCATTAATGGGATTGCTTCCACAACCCTCTGGACGAATAACCAATGGCAAGATCGTTCTTGGCGGACAAGATCTGCTCGATATATCTCCCCATGCTAGACGCAGCGTGCGCGGGCGTAGGATTTCCATGATTTTCCAAGAACCAATGACGGCATTGAATCCAGTCCAACGCGTCGGCAAACAGCTAATGGAATCCATTCGGCTTCATCGCCCCGAAGCGAGCAAGGAAGAGGGATATGCAGAGTGCGTCAAGATACTGGAGCAAGTTGGAATTCCTGAGCCAATCCAGCGCTTAACGGAATACCCTCACCAACTGTCAGGTGGAATGAGACAGCGAGTGATGATCGCTATGGCGTTGATTCATGTCCCCGACATTCTCATCGCCGACGAACCAACGACCGCATTGGACGTGACAATTCAGGCTCAAATATTGGAACTCATTGCCAATCTTCAAGAATCCAACGGCATGTCTGTGATTTTCATCACGCACGATCTTGCGGTAATCGCCGAGATTGCGGACCGTGTGTGCGTTATGTACGCGGGACGAGTCGTCGAGGAGTCCCCTGCACACGAAATGTTTGCGAACCCATTACATCCGTATACACGGGGACTGTTGAATTCGATACCGAAATTGGAGGGCATCCCCAAGACTCAGTTGGCAACGATAGCCGGGTTGGTTCCGAGTTTCCAAAACATGCCGTCAGGTTGTCGCTTCCGCAATCGGTGCACGTATGCGGAAACACTATGCGCCGACGAAATACCCAAATTCCGCAAAGAGGGTCCGACTCATTCTGTGGCGTGCCACTATTGGCACAAGCAATCCGAGCTAAGCGCGTGAACGACTCTATGGATCCTCCGCTCATAGAGGTTGAAGGCTTGACGAAGCACTTCCCAGTTAGAGCTGGAGTCATACCGAAAACCGTCGGACATGTCCATGCGGTTGACGATGTTTCATTCTCTTTGCGCAAAGGAGAAACGCTGGGATTGGTCGGTGAATCTGGCTGCGGAAAGAGCACGGTGGGGAAGACGTTGCTAAGGCTTGAAAAACCTACAAAAGGCGTCGTTCGCTTCAATGGTCAGAACATTGCCGCAATGAAGCGAAGGGAACTGCGAGCACTTAGGCGGCACATTCAGATCATCTTTCAGGATCCCTTCGAGTCTCTCAATGCCCGCCATACCGTAGGCAAGATCCTCGCAGAGCCCTTTGTGATTCATCGCATAGGCACAGTGGCTGAACGCAGAGAACGTGTAACGCAGCTGCTGCACCGAGTAGGCTTGGACGAAACAGCCGCCAGTAGATTTCCTCACGAATTTTCAGGAGGTCAACGGCAGCGAATTGGCATTGCTCGGGCGATTGCACTTCAGCCGCAGCTAATCGTTTGTGACGAAGCTGTTTCAGCGTTGGATGTGTCGGTACAGTCCCAAATAATCAACCTATTGCTCGACCTTCAACAGGAGATGCATTTGGCGTTGATCTTCATTGCTCATGACCTCGCGGTCGTAAAGCATGTGTCAGACCATATTGCCGTCATGTATCTGGGCCAAGTGGTCGAGGAACGGAATGCTCAAGAAATCTACTCCTCTCCACACCATCCCTACACGCAAGCACTGATCTCTGCCATCCCAAAGCCCGATCCAACCATGCAAAGTGATCGAGTCATTTTGGAAGGCGACGTGCCCTCTCCCATTGATCCACCAAGCGGCTGTCGGTTTCGGACCCGGTGCATACATGCTCAGGTCCGCTGTGAGGAGGAAGCACCTGTAGCTACCGAGCTGAAGGGAGGAGGAAGCGTCGCGTGCCACTTCTGGGATCGAATTGAAGCCAAGCAAATGACGAGTTGACTGCGTAGCATCAAGTCTCCAAAGCAATTCTTCGGAGTATGTCACTCTAACTCGACATTCTGTTCCGCATTGCAAGCTCTAGACTGGCTCACAGAGGATCAACGCTTGATCGTCTAGAACTGAAGTAACAGACGCAAAGACAGGTCGTAGCTCTCCGTGGTGAGCTCTTTGGGAATCTCCAGGTTACGTTCGCTATCCTTCCATGAATTCGAGCCCTCATCGTTAACTCGCAACTCCAATTGCAGGGCTGACCGATCACCAATGAATTTTTCAATTCCAATGCCACCTACCCATTGCTCGAGAACGGGCTTTCTAGTCTCCGTGGCTTGAGACGTTTGGTCAGGTGAAGTACATCCCTGATCATTCGTGCAAACCTCGAAGTTCCTTTCGAACGCGACTCCGATTTCACGTTTGCCTCCCAGCAGGTACACAGACAAGTCGAAAAAGCCGAAGAGCGTCACATACGTCCCGAGTTTGGCTACCAGTGATCTGTCGCTCTCTGCTTGGAATTTCCAGTCCTCTACTATCAAATTGGGCAATTGCGACCCATCCAACGTGAAGCCTGTAGCTGACAACGATCCTTCGATCGTGTCACCTCTGAGTAGTGCGCTACCCTCCAATGCCAACCACGTACCCTGGCGTTGAAGGTCCAAACGATAACCGACAAAAGCTCCCAATGTGTAAGGTGTGCCCTCACCGCTCTTGTCTTCTGAGAAAACCAAGTCTGAGAGCGAGAGAGTTGGAAAAAGTTTGGTATCGCCACGATTGTCATACCTAGTCTTTACATCTTCCAACGCTATTCCGCTACCCAGGTAAATTCCACCAGCAGAAGAATGAGCAGCCATGAGAATGGCTAGAGTGGATACTAGGACAACACGCAGAATTCGCGATAGGTTGGGCCAATTCATAACTCTTCCTTGAGTTGAACCACACACTGAGTGGCGCACAGAACTGAGTGCAGCAATACTAACCCTTTTGTTAGTGCATTGCAAAGACTATCAGCAACTTGATATGTGAGCGCTCGGAAGCTAGTCGCGAGCTTGCATCAATTGATTTCGAATTACACGACGCAGCAGTTTGCCTGTCTCGTTATAAGGAAGTTCCTTCCAAAACTCAATCGACTCCGGCACTCGAGAGGAACGCATGTGTTCGCGCACCCATTGCTGCAGATCAGAAATCGCCACATGTTGGTTTACCACTACAACAGCAGCCACGGCTTCGCCCCACTCCTCACTTGCGACTCCTACAACAGCTGCATCGTCTACCGATTCATGCTCGAGAAGCACATCCTCGATTTCTCCTGGCGACAGGTTCTCTCCACCTCGGACGATCACATCGTCAGCACGTCCTTCCAAAAACAAGTATCCGTCTTCAATGTAGCCCGCATCGCGAGTGCAAAACCAGCCATCGTCGTCAAGCAGACTTCCCCGGCCTTCGTACTCCCCTGAAACTTGCTCTCCTCTTACATAGATCTCACCGTGGCTACCTTCTGGCAAGGAACGTCCGCTCGAATCTCTTATGTCCAGTTCAATGCCCGGAAGCGGCACTCCTGCGGATGCCAAGCGTCGCCGGACATCCGGTTCTTTGCTGTCCATGGCAGCTCGGTGTTCGCGTGGTCCTAGCACAGTAACGGTAGAGCTAGTCTCAGTTAAGCCGTAGGCGTTGGTGAATTCCGTATTCGGAAACCGTTGCAAGGCTCGCTCAACGACTCGACGAGGCATTTTTCCACCACCGTATGCGATGGATTGCAGATGCGGTAATTGCGCGCATTCCTGTTCGTCCATCGCATTCACGATCCGAGTCAACATGGTTGGCACGACAAACGCAGTTGTAACGTTGTGTTCGTTCGCTAGACGCAACCACTCGTGCGCGTCAAACTGAGCCATCTGTACAACTCTTCTGCCCGAGTAGACGGAGCTCAAAATCGCACCGATGCCGGCAATGTGGTATGGAGGCACTGAAACTAGAGTTGCCTCGTCTTCGCTCGCGGACATGAACTCCACACTGCTTAATATGTAGGAGACCAAGTGTCGCTGGCGCATGATGGCGGCTTTAGGTACACCGGTTGTCCCGCTAGTAAAAAGGAGCACCGACACCTCACGCGGCTCCATCGACCAATGAAAGTCATCATTGGGATTAACGGGAATCGCTGACCTAAACCTGTTGCGACCTACAACCTGCAACTCTCTGCGTCCGCCGTACTTGGAAGCAAGTTTGTCGTCCGTGATCAGATACGCTGGCTGCACACGCTCCAACAGGGCGTCAATTTCGTCATCCGTCAGTCTGTAATTGAGGGGCACGTAGGGGATTCCAGCCCACGAGCTGCTGAAAAGTGCTATAGGTATTGCCAGGTTTGATGTGTCCAGCAACACGCAACGGCTTGCGCCAGACTCACGCAACACTTGCGACCGAGAGCGAGCGTCGTCAAGCAACTGGCCGTACTTGATCGATTCATCTTCAACAGGATCGTAGAATGCCGTGCGGTCTGGATAAGCTGAAGCTGCCATTTCCAGCAGCATCATGATGTTCACGGACTAAGAGCCTCTCGAGTGAAAGTGGATTCTTGGGACAGCGAAGCAGACTGAAATGCGAATCCGCAATTCCTAGTCGGTCTTGGGAAGTTTCTTCGAGTCCTTTAGCTTTAGTGCATCACCGTTGACTGCTAGCGACCCTTCACCTGGTTTAACACACAGCACTTCTAGCTTGCCATCTACATTCACATAGCGCTTGCCAATAGTAGTGCCTTCGGCAAACTGCGGGTCCACTTCGGCATTCTGGTTCTCTCCGTTGTCTGTCATCGGTGCGCCGCCACATGTCAAACTTACGTCTTCTTGCGGCGCGCTTATAACCATGATTTCAGTAGTGCACACGCCACTCTTGAGTCGCTGACCGGTAGACAGTATCGCCATTGCCAAGGGCCCCACGGAAAAATCGAGTAGCTGTAAATTTTACAAACCGAGACAGATGCACCACCGGCGGTCGACCGAATCCTAGACTAAATGAAGAATAGCGCTGCGTTCTTCCAGCAGCTCCTGCTCTGTAATCGCAACCTTCGAGCGACTGAATTCATCCAACTGCCTTCCTTCAACCACATGGACCCCTGCCTCATCGCACACTACCGGGTAGGAAAACACGATCCCTTTCGAAATGCCGTAGCTGCCGGTACTGTAGATTCCCATGCTAGTCACGTCAGCAGTGCCCAGATACCAATCGCGCATTTGTTCAATAGCCGCATTGGCAGCCGAAGCCGCACTCGAGAGGCCGCGTGCATTGAGAATTGCGGCACCACGCTGCTGAATTGACGGAATGAATTCGGATTCGTACCAGTGCATGTCCACAACTTCCAAGGCTGGTGTTCCCTCAACGGTTGCCGAACCTAGCTCAGGAAACATCGTTGCGGAATGGTTGCCCCATATCGCCAGACCGGCGATCGAATCAACCTTGGAGTCCACTTTCTGTGCCAATTGCGCTGTAGCGCGATTGTGGTCAAGCCGAGTCATTGCGCAGAACTGCGAAGGTTCTAGATCGGGCGCATTACTCAATGCAATTAAGCAGTTTGTGTTGGCTGGATTTCCTACAACTAGGACTTTGACATGCTTGCATGCGTAGGAACTCAATGCTTTACCTTGCGCTGTGAAGATTGCTCCATTCGCTTCAAGCAGATCTTTTCGTTCCATGCCAGGAGATCGAGGACGCGAGCCTACAAGAATCGCCACGTCGACATCGGCGAACGCGGACTCAGGCGAATCTGTTGCCACAATCTTTTGCAAAAGGGGAAAGGCGCAATCCTCCAACTCCATCACAACCCCTTTGAGTGCATCCATTGCAGGCGGTATTTCCAGAAGCTGAAGCTCAATGGGTTGGTCCCCTCCCAGCATTTCGCCAGACGCTATGCGAAAGAGCAGTGAGTAGCCAATTTGCCCCGCAGCTCCAGTTACGGCAATTCGCACGGTTTGCTTCATTCGGATGTTCCTATTCGAGAGTTCGGGACCAATTACAAATATACACAGAGAGAATACGACCGGGGATTAGCCGACACAACTCTAATCGTGAAATTCGGAGTACCAAACATCGTTCTCGATTAATTCAAGCGCTTTCGGTAGAAAGGGAACAACATTTGGTGGCAGCAAATGCTGGCGGAACCACCCAATTCGCGCACAGCGATCAGGCTCCCCAATCCTCGGAACTCCTTTCCATTCTTGAGCTTCAAAAATGAAGTCAACGCCTCCGTCGAAGGGCATCACCACACGAGGGAGGACATTCTCAACCACTAGTCCTGACTCCTCGCAGATTTCACGGATTGCTGCATAAGTGATTGATTCGCCAGGTTCCACGTGGCCTCCCGGCAGCGAATAGAAACCATCTCTATATCCCGTATTCATTCTCTCCAGCAAAAGTATCTCGTCGTGTGCGTTTCGTGCAATCGTGTGAACGATCAACGAAATTCCGGTCCTGCTATCGGTTGCCACAGTGGAACGCATCGGCCAAGGAATCTAATTCGCCATTCATGAGCTCAATTCACCCAGAGGTGGGAGAATTCCGCTTTCGCATATTTCGTAATAGCATACATTCCTATGTTGCCGGTAGTTCCTCGCCCCATGCCTGCAAAGATTCAAAAACTGGAGGGTATCTGCTTACTCCTCTTGCCGATTATTGCTTGCCTAGCACTCTCTAGTTGTACAACGCTTGAGACGTCAACCGATGGGCTCCAATCCGGAGCCAATCCCCTCGAGGAGATCGAACACCGGATACTCGCTACTTCCCATCAATGCTATGTGGCCAAGGACACTTCGAGTTTGTACGCTTTAAAGCGAGAAATGCTGACTTGGGATGTGGATTCAGAGCAATGGGCAGCACACGTGTACTGGCTTGCATTTGCCGACTTCAATATTGCTCAATTGGAAGAGATCTTTGGCAGTACGGATCAAAGCCTATTGCTGATTGATCAAGCTATCGATTCACTGAGAGACACCGAAGCATTGAACGTCGAAGCGCATTCTCTGCTTGCCATACTGTCTCAAGAAAAAATCAAATTTGCCCCAGACGAGACGTTCGAATTAGTAACTCAGGTACGCAACCAAGTATCTTCGGCGATTGAGTTAGATAGCGAAAACCTTAGGGCTCACTTGGCAAACGTAATGAACTCCGTGGTAGAGATACCCGGCTTTGGTCGGTCAGTCGATCCACAAGAAACTATTGCACAAGCATTGGAGAAAGCATCACTCGACATCGGTGACATGGATGAGGATCTCACATTCATGCATCCGCCCACATGGGGATTTGCGCGCATTCTTGGCTACGAGGTCATTTATCTGATGAACG
The DNA here is from genome assembly GCA_965205545.1 of Candidatus Azotimanducaceae bacterium. Taxonomy (GTDB): domain Bacteria; phylum Pseudomonadota; class Gammaproteobacteria; order Pseudomonadales; family Azotimanducaceae; genus Bin55. Next base: position 1,352,838 of record OZ242170.1, read on the forward strand.
TGGGCAATACAGAAGGCGCAATCGAAGCCATCGGTAGAGCTCTTGAGGAATTTCCCGACCACTACTGGTTGATGGAGCTTGAAGCTCGCCTTGAATGACACTCGTAGTGGCGGTGGTATTCTCCACTGTCCGACATTGGCAGGGCTAAACGCACTGGAGAGGCCGCATGACAGAAATCAACATTGAAGAGCTGAAACCAGTGGGAGAATTCGGCTCCAAGATCTGGTGTGAAACAGTCGCCAGCTACGGAGTCCAGCTTCTGCAGGACGGCGACCTGCCCCGTGACCTAGAGTGGGGCTTTACTGAGAACTACACTCATCCTCCACGACGTCTACTTGAAAATGGACGCTCTCTATCAGCCTATTTCATCATGGTGAAAGACGGGAAAATTAGTGGAGGCGACGGAATTCCATCTGAATGCCTTGCACTCCCAGGTTTCCACGTCGAGATTCAGTGGGCATCAATCTGCAATCAGTCACGGTCGCTCTACGGCCGCGAAGGGCAACAACAGCGATCAGCTGAAGAACGAATAATGTTTCAAGACATTGCAGCCTACACCGGAAGAGATAACCCGCTCGGATTGAAACGAGGCAGCAAGCCGGCAGTTTGGCCGAAGGAAGTTGCCGCTGCTCTGGGCAAAGGCTCCGAACAAGGAGGAGGACTGCACAACATCGCGGCGAGGCTTCAAGCACCATCCCCGGAGTTTTCAGATCTACCTATGACAAAATGGGAGTACCTGAGTTTGGGTCGATGAGCAAGGAACAGAAAGAGTTTTTTCTCGAACTGTGCGGAGTTCATGTCTAGCCGCCAATCAAGAGTGCACTGAATCAAATTCGACCGGCTGCGCCACTGCTTTGGTTTTTGACACGCAAGAGGAAACAACTCCACAACGAATCATCCCAAACAGAGCATCTATGTAGCGCTTTGCTAAGCTATGCGGTTTTCTAAACTGGGGTTGGTGCGCCAATCACGCGGCGCATGACACAGGAATGCCTCGGCACATGTAAGCCACAGACCGATGCACGGCAACGACACGACAACGAAGAACCCTCCTCGGCTGGGACACCCTCCCGCTTCCGGTCTTTACAACCCCAATACGAGCACGAATCTTGTGGAGTTGGATTTGTATGTGACATAAAGGGGAGAAAGAGCCGATCCATTCTCGATGATGCAAACCAAATGAATTGCAGCATGGAGCACAGGGGCGGTTTGGGATACGAAAAGAACTCGGGGGATGGTGCGGGAATACTTACTGGCATCCCCGATCGCCTGTTCCGCAAGACCGGTCAAACAGCTATAGGCTTTGGACTACCCCCAGTCGGCCAATATGGGGTTGGCGTTGTGTTTTTGCCACAAGACCGCTCTGAACAGGCGTTATGTAGAAAACACTTTGAGGATTGCATTCGACATGTTGGCCATGAGCTGCTTGGCTGGCGTCGAGTTCCTATCGATCCCAACGGTGCAATGCTCGGTGATTCCGCAAGAGCGGCTATGCCGCACATCGAACAAGTCTTCATAGCGGCTCCAAAGCAATCGGACCCGGATGCTCTGGAAAGAGTGCTATATCTAATAAGGAAGTCGGTTTCGAAACGTATTCGCAGCAATACCACGATCGCACAGCGCTCACTTTTTTATGTATGTAGCCTGTCCGCCAAAGTAATCGTCTACAAGGGGATGCTCACACCCAATCAACTGTTCCCGTTTTACGTGGACTTGCAGGATGCCAATTATGAATCGCACCTTGCAATGGTGCATTCGCGCTTCTCGACAAACACCTTTCCTTCATGGGACCGCGCCCAACCAAATCGATTCATGTCGCACAACGGTGAAATTAATACCTTGCTCGGCAACAAGAACTGGATGAACGCTCGCCAAGGACAAGCCGAATCGGCAGTTTTCGGCGACGTGCTGCACGACCTCTACCCCATCGTTGAGCCAGACTGTTCGGATTCTGGAACATTTGACAATGTGCTGGAGTTCCTATTGATGACCGGTCGAACTTTGCAGGAGTCGATTCTGATGATGATTCCTGAAGCGTGGCAGCACGACCAAACGATGTCGCAAGAAAAGCGCGACTTCTACGAGTACTTTTCTTGCCTCATGGAACCCTGGGACGGACCAGCGTCGATCGCATTCACGGACGGAACCTACATAGGAGCAGTGTTGGACCGCAACGGATTGCGACCTTCAAGGTACTACATAACCACCGACGACCGCTGCATCATGGCTTCCGAGGTGGGAGTGCTCGACATAGAGCCCAAGAATGTAGTGGAAAAGGGACGCCTCCAGCCGGGCAAGATGTTTCTCATCGACTTCGAGCAGGGACGCATGATTCCTGACGACGAAATAAAGGAGGAGTGGGCTCGGGAACAACCTTGGGGTGATTGGCTTCGTCAGCAACGTCTCGAAATTAATGATCTACCGCAAGCTGCGAGTGTGCCCCATTTGGAGTCCAGCACGTTGATGCAACGAATGCAGGCCTTCGGCTATACGACTGAAACGCTGCAATTCATGCTTCTGCCTCTTGTGACCGAGCAGCGCGACCCGCTCGGCTCAATGGGCAACGATGCCGCGCTTGCAGTAATGTCGGACAAGCCACGCATGTTGTACGACTACTTCAAGCAGCTCTTCGCGCAGGTCACCAATCCAGCGATCGATTCAATCCGAGAACAAGTGGTGATGGCCCTGGAGTGCTACATTGGACCCGAACTGAACATTCTCAGCGAAACCGCCAGCCACGCCCATCGGCTTCGCATTCAGCATCCAATTCTGACTAATGCCGAACTCGCCTCCCTAGTCTCGCTGGACTACAGAGGATGGAGAGCACGTGTCATCGACATGACTTTTGAGACCGATTCCGGCCGCGACGGTTTATTGTCTGCATTGGAGCGCATGTGCCATGAAGCCACCAATGCGATTGAGCAAGGATTCCGATTGATCGTTCTGTCTGATCGCGAAATGGGATTACTTCGCACACCGGTTAGTGCACTTCTTGCGGTGGGTACTGTACATCACCACCTAGTTCGAACGCATTCTCGAACTAGGATCGGCATCGTTGTGGAAACAGGCGAAGCGCGTGAAGTCCATCATCATTGCTTGCTTGTAGGCTACGGCGCCGATGCAATCAATCCCTACCTTGCGTTTGAAGCGCTTTGGGACGCAAGACGCAATGGCTACATGCACGATATAGCCCATCTGCAAAACGACCAAGACATCGAAATAGCCTACAAGACTGGGACAGCCAAGGGCATCCTGAAGGTGATGGGAAAAATGGGCATATCAACCCTTCAATCGTACAAGGGTGCCCAAATCTTTGAGGTCGTGGGACTGGCCGACGAAGTTGTTGAAAGGGCATTCACAGGAACGGCAAGCCGAGTAGACGGAATAGGATTCGAAGTGCTGGCCAGCGAAATGCAGCGGCGCCATGCTGTTGGTTACCCCAGCAACAACCACGTGCGAGCGTCGGTACTTCCCAATCCCGGTGATATCCATTGGCGCGTCGATGGAGACCTGCATATGTGGGACCCTGAGACCATCGCCGACCTCCAACTCGCTACACGCAACAACAGTTGGGACACGTACCAACAATTCGCCAATCACGCCAATTTGCAAAACACACGAGGAGCGAATCTGAGAGGTCTGCTGGACTTCAACACGGACGTAAACGGTGGAGCAGTTTCCATAGAAGAAGTCGAGTCTGAAGCCGAGATCGTCAAGCGTTTCACGACAGGAGCAATGAGTTTCGGTTCAATCTCCAAGGAAGCACACGAGTCGTTGGCTATTGCCATGAATCGAATGGGTGGACGATCGAACACTGGCGAAGGAGGAGAAGATGCTAACCGTTTCCTGCCACTTGCCAACGGAGACTCGAAGCGCTCAGCCATCAAACAGGTGGCAAGCGGGAGGTTCGGTGTAACCATCAACTATCTGAGCAATGCAGATGAACTGCAAATAAAGATTGTTCAGGGCGCCAAGCCTGGTGAAGGCGGCGAACTTCCTGGAAGGAAAGTTGACGAGTACATCGCACAAATCAGACATTCGACTCCCGGGGTCGGATTGATAAGCCCCCCACCCCACCACGATATCTACTCGATCGAGGATATCGCCCAACTGATCCACGATCTCAAGAATGCCAATCCCAATGCCCGGATTAGTGTAAAGCTCGGCTCCGCGATGGGCGTGGGCGCAGTGGCAGCAGGAGTGACCAAAGCACGCTCGGACCATCTCGTCATTGCGGGCGACACCGGCGGAACAGGTGCTTCACCAATAACTTCAATCAAGCATGCTGGTGTACCTTGGGAACTGGGGCTGTCAGAGACCCACCAGACTCTGGTCGCCAACAACTTGCGATCTCGTGTAGTACTTCAGGTGGATGGCCAACTCAAGACCGGTCGCGACGTAATGGTTGCCGCATGCCTTGGTGCTGAGGAATTCGGCTTTTCGACCGCCCCGCTAATCGCGTTGGGATGCATCATGATGCGCAAATGCCATCTCAATACTTGTCCCGTCGGAATTGCAACTCAAGATTCAAAACTAAGAGCGAAATTCACAGGCTTGCCTGACCACGTGATCAACTATTTCTTCTTGGTTGCAAGGGAAGTGCGTCAGTTGTTGTCCTCTCTTGGATTCCGTTCGATCAGAGAAGCCGTCGGTAGAGTCGATGCATTGAAGGAAAGCCCTGCGTCTTCGCATTGGAAAGCGCATGCGCTTAGTCTGAAGCAAGTTCTCGCACGTCCTTTGATTCCAAAGAATTTCCTCGGGGCGTATTGCAAGCACAGCCAAGACCACGGTCTTGACTCAGCTCTCGACAATCGACTGATTCAGATTGCGGAGCCTGCACTCAAAGACGGCACAAAGGTTCGCGCATGCCTGCCAGTACGCAACACGAACCGGGTAGTAGGGGGAATGTTGTCGAATCAAGTAATTCGCCAGGTTGGTCCAGACATGCTTCCCGACGACACCATTCGGTTCAAATTCATTGGTACGGCGGGACAGAGCTTTGGTGCTTGGCTAGCTCGAGGCATTACCTTGGAGGTTGAAGGTGATGCCAACGACTATGTCGGCAAAGGGCTTTCAGGGGGGCGAGTGATTGTCTACCCTCCAAAGTCGAGTCCATTCCGACCCGAAGAGCAAATCTTGGTCGGCAACGTTGTGCTCTACGGTGCAACGAGCGGAGAAGCCTACTTTCGTGGAAGAGCAGCCGAGAGGTTCTGTGTGCGTAATAGCGGGGCTATCGCCGTAATTGAAGGTGTAGGAGACCACGGCTGTGAGTACATGACCGGGGGACGTGTCGTTGTATTAGGCCAGACTGGAAAGAATTTCGCCGCTGGGATGAGCGGAGGCATCGCATATGTTTGGGATCCCACCCAGGACTTCTCATCTCGATGCAATCTGGACATGGTTGAATTGGAGGATGTTCGGGATTGTCGCGACGAGCTCGAATTGAAGTCGCTTCTAGATGCCCACACACGCTACACAAGATCGAAGGTCGCCCAACGTATCCTCAAAGAGTGGAATTCCAGTTTGCAGCAATTCGTCAAGGTAATGCCAACTGACTACAAGCGGATCCTTGAAGCGCGCGATCCGCTCCGCAACGAACGCGTCCGGTCACCAGCAGAAGTCTGACGATGGGTGCCACAACTGGTTTTCTAAGGCATACTCGAAGTGCTGCACCCTACAGAGATCCTCGTAAGCGCGTCGACGACTATCAGGAAATCTATACGCCCCATGACGCTCGCGGGCTAGCGGTTCAAGGCTCAAGGTGCATGGACTGTGGAGTTCCATTTTGCCAGTCCGGCACCAAGTCTACACACCGGATAGACAGAGGCGGGTGCCCGATCCACAACCGCATCCCTGACTGGAATGATCTAGTCTATCGAGGGCATTGGCGCGATGCGCTCTACAGTCTGCATGCAACAAACAATTTTCCAGAATTCACCGGTCGTGTATGTCCAGCGCCTTGCGAAGGCAGTTGCGTACTAGGAATCACCGATCCACCGGTCACTATCAAGAACATCGAGATGGCGATCGTTGACTATGGGTTCGAAAAAGGATGGATAGTGCCAGAGCCCCCAGAAAGTCGAACAGGTCGCCAGATCGCCGTCGTTGGATCGGGACCCGCAGGATTGGCAGCGGCTGCGCAACTGAACAGAGCTGGGCATTTGGTCCGCGTATTTGAGCGAGAGGATCGAGTTGGCGGACTGCTGACCTATGGCATTCCCAACATGAAGCTCGACAAGACAATGGTTGTAGAGCGACGGATCAACCTATTGCGTGAAGAAGGCATTGAATTCCGTGTGAGCTCCGACGTTGCCGACGGAAATAGCGGGACTATCTCTATCTGTGAACTTTCAGAGGAGTACGACGCCGTTTTGTTGGCAACGGGCGCGACCGCACCCAATGATCTAAAGGTGTCGGGCAGGGAATTGAACGGCATTCACTTTGCCATGGACTATCTCACCGCGAGCACCAAGCGACTGCTTGATCCCAGTTGCGACCAAGCGAAGTTCTTTGATGCAGAGAATCGAGATGTTCTAGTAATCGGTGGCGGAGACACTGGAACTGACTGCATTGCCACGGCAGTTCGCCAAGGATGCAAGTCGCTTGTCAACTTTGAGCTCTTTCCCGCTCATCCCAATCAAAGATCGGAGGAGCAACCCTTGGCCAGAGTATCCCCAAGTCTTCCGTGTGGACTATGGCCACGAAGAAGTGCAAGCTCGCTTTGGTGCGGACCCGCGAGTCTTCAGCATTAGCACCACCTCGTTTCTGGGCGACGACAATGGAAGAGTTCAAGGGGTTGCAACCGTCGATGTAAGCCTTAAAGACGGAAAAATACGAGAACTTCCGAACACTCGTCGAGAATGGGAATTCGATCTTGTGCTTCTAGCACTTGGGTTTCGTGGACCCGAACATTACATAGCCGAACCTCTGGGTCTCAATTTTGACTCGCGATCAAACTACTTGGCTACTAAAGGAATCTATCAGACCAATGTAACGAACGTTTTCGCAGCGGGAGATTGCCGGCGCGGGCAGTCGCTCGTCGTAAATGCAATCAATGAAGGGCGAGAAGCGGCGCAACAAATAGATCTCCGGCTTATGGGTAGAACCGCTCTAAGTGGGTGAGTTGTAACTCAATGAGGTGAACCACAAATCTCCATCAACCGTGCATTCGCTCCAACTAGAGCTTCAGGCTGCGAAACTGTTCTCAGAGATTCAAGTGCAGGAGCAGAGAAGAAATCCGCGGACAGCACATCCGTAGCGTGCTACAGCAATTGGCAAACTCCAAAAAACCCATCATGGCTCGCTCAACAATTCCTCCACTACCTGCGGAAAGTTTTCGTCCGCATGGGTCGACCTCAGTATTCCCTGCCTGTCGATTGCAAAGAGTGTGGGGGTTTCTCGAATGCCCCAATGCTTGCAAAGTGGGTTATCAACAGATACGCACCAATCGATTTCGTGCCGCTTTAGGTAATCGCAAACTCTCCGCTCTAACAACTGAGTATTTGCCGCTCGATCAGAGAAGATGCCGATCACAGCCACATTCCCGTGATGGGAGCCGACAAACGCTTTTAGTCGATGCACAAAATCTGTACAGTGCTCACACGATGTCGACCAAAAATTCACTAGCACAACCTGACCCTGATAGTTTCGAATGTCAACGTGCTCTCCACTAACAAGATCATTGATAGACAAAGTAAACTCCTTGCCTTCTGAGTGAAATCGCCGCGCGTAATTTGCCACATTTTTTGATTGGGTAGAAGGTCCTCCGCCCTTTGAAGCAGTTCTTCCTGAACACGTCTGTCCCTCGGTTCCAGCCAATCAATTGCCAACACTAAGTGACCTGCACACTGTCGCATTCCTGCTGCAAACCAACCATAGACTGGCTCGATGGCAGTAGAGCAATCCCTACGAAACTCCACGAAGTCTTCAATCATCGATATCAGCCTGTTAATCGATTCTTCGTCTACACCGGAACCTCCGCTGCGAGAGCGGGTCATGTCTGTGTAAAACTTGTCAATTCGAAATCGGTGAGCCCATTCGGCTACTCGGAGTTTCGGGTACGCTTCGATGAGCGACTCCGCTCGCTTTTGTTGGATGTCTTCTAGCGGACCCTGTTCTTCTCGCCAACGGCGTAGATATTCATCGTTTGACCAATCATCTGCCTCATACAAGCCGGTAATCTGAAATTCCTGCGCGTCCAGCGCATCATTTACTCGCGAAAACAACCACGGCTGTTCAGATTCATGCCCGTCCAATTGCACCGCGCAACTGAGCGCTGCTTCATGGCTAGGATGGTGTTCAATCAGCTTCCTTAGGAGAACAACCCGATTTCTCACCCAAAGTTCGTTGAGCTCGTCTGATTCGTAGGATGGCGAAGGCCATTCTCCGCCCATCCGCACTTGAAGCTGTCCGATCGCTTTAACTAGCCTATTGCTATCAGTGTGCAAAGTGGATTCCATCGGTCTAAGCTTGGGCAGCTGCTCAGCCATTCAAGCTCTCTGTCTCTTCAAGGCTTTGCAAAGGAATAAACCGATAGATGCTCAAAAGCCTCTACACAGAATGGAGTTCAAACAGTTGGCGGCAACTATGGGCACGAGGTGAAAGCTGTAGTGATCTAGGTTCCTGGCAGCTAGTCCGAACCTAGCTACTCCACCTAATGTTGCACGTTTCCTCATGTTGCACATTCTATGACTTTCAACGCATTGGATTTGCCTCGTGGTTCAGATTTGCTTCGGAGTTGACACCTTGAGGAAATCGATGCCGACGCAGATCCATTGAAGGATGCTTGCCAAAGCGCGGCACTGCAAATCGCAATCTCAATCGCACTACGTCCGTGTGGTACAACAACCTGGCAAGGACAAACAAACAAGACATACGTATGAAAATTTCGAAGATTGACACGTTCGTCGTGGATGCGGGTTGGCGACCGTGGCAGTTCGTGGCGGTCCGCACCGACGAAGGGATAACCGGTTATGGCGAATGCTCGGATGGACGAATGCCCTACAGCGTTGTTTCCTCAGCCAAGGAATTCGAAGCCATACTTTTGGGACAAGACCCTCGAGCCGTAGAGGCGCGTTATTGGGACATGTATCGAATGGCGCGGCAAAGCCCTGGCGGCATCGCCGCTAAGGCCATCGCAGGGATCGAGTTAGCTCTTTGGGATATCAAGGCCAAATCGCTGAATTTGCCGGTGTTCGAGCTCGTCGGAGGCCCCATGCGCACTCGCCAGCGAGTCTACTGGTCTCACTGTGGCAGTTCACGAGCCGGAAACTACAAAATAATCGGCACACCACCAATCCGATCGTGGCAGGACATCACCGATCTAGGCAAGGAAGTCGTCCAACGCGGTTTCACAGCGCTCAAGACAAACATCATCTTTCCAGGTGAAACTGCTCATACCTATCGTGGGGGATTTGGAGGAGGCGAAGGCACTACCGACGGAAACGTGACCAACTCTATGTTGGACCACATCAAAAAATTGATAGGCACGTTTCGAGATGCCGTTGGTCCGCAGGTTGACATTGCGCTGGACTTGAATTTCAACTTCCGCGCCGAAGCGGCAACGCGCATTTGCCGAGTACTTGAAGACATGCAAATGATGTGGGTGGAGATCGACATGTACGAACCCCAAGCGCTTCGTGACATCCGCAATGCCGTCGCTGTTCCGGTTTGCTCAGGTGAAAACCTGTTCACCGCGCGCGACTATAGACGCTACTTTGAAGCACGTGCAATGGACGTTTGTATGGTGGATGTCCCCTGGAATGGGTTCTCCAATTCACGACGAGTAGTCGAAATGGCGGAAACGTTCGAAATCAACTGTGCCCCTCATAACTACTACAGCCACCTCTCCACGTTGCACTCGCTCCACCTTTGCAACATTTCTCCAAACATTCGTATCTGCGAGATTGACATCGATGACGTTCCGTGGAAGGACGATCTTGTGACTAACCCACTGCAATTCGATCAAGGGCACGTTGTCATACCTGAAGGACCCGGTTGGGGCGCGGACCTCAATGAGGAGGTGGCCGCCCAACACGTATGGGAGGCAGGCCGGCTGCCGGGCTATTGGACTCAAGCAACAAATTGAGGTGGTTTAGGGCACTTTGAATTGAAGTGAATTGAACGTAGCAATTCACTCACTTGAGGACCTCTGATTCCTCAATTACGTCTCAGTTAGTTAATCCGGCTTATCCATGCCGTGGCTACTACCCCATATCGGCTGGGTCGACATCGATTGACCAACGAACTCTGCTTCGGGGTACGCTAACGCGCTCTATCGTCTTCAAAGCTTCATGCAAGTGTCTTCGATTATGTGAGAGCAATGCCGCATGGTAGCGCCAACGCGAAGAAATGCGGGCAATTGGCGAAGCCGCGGGACCGAGAGTCTCGACATGCAAGTTCTTCACGTCGTTCAAGCGATCTTCCAAGAACTTCTCCTGTTCAACTGCATTTGCGCCCTCCGCTCGCAACACGGCCAGATGAGTAACCGGTGGCATTTGTGCATCTTCGCGAGTTTGTTGTTCCCGTAACACAAATCCACTATATCCCTCCTCAACCAGCGCTCGCATGTTTGGATTGAACGGATCGTGGCTTTGTATCCACACTTCCCCTCTGCGCTCAGCTCGTCCGGCCCGGCCTGCGACCTGAACAATCAACTGCGCCGTTCGTTCCGGTGCACGGAAATCAGGGCTTAGAAACCCGGCATCTGCCCCGATTACGGCTACGAGTGTGACATTCGGAAAGTGATGTCCCTTTGCCAGCATTTGCGTGCCTACAAGAATGCACCGTTGTTGCGAATGGAGTTCCTTAAACAAGCGTTCCAGTTTGTTGCTTGTGCTTGCTGCATCGCTGTCGACTCTATAGACAGGTACGTCGTTGAACGTGGTCCTAATAGTCTCTTCAACTTGTTGCGATGCTACTCCTACCGAGCGCACGCGGTTCGACTCGCAGTTAGGACAGGTCTCAGGCACAGGCAATTTGCTCTCGCAGTAGTGACAAATCAGCTGGGAGGCCGGCACCTCATGCAATGTCAATTTGACGTCACAACCCTTGCATGTGGCGACCCAACCGCAATCCGAGCAATTGACGGATTTCGCATAGCCTCGACGATTGATCAAGACTAACACTTGTGCGTCTGCCGCTAGGTGCTGGCGAATCTTGCTGACCAAAATAGGGCTCATTCCGCCAACTAACTGATGACCCCGAATGTCAAGGACATTGAACGTGGGCATTTGGGCTGTGCCCGGACGATGCGAAAGTCTCGACACTGAGTAGCGACCTCGACTTACATTGTGCAGAGTCTCCATCGACAAAGTAGCACTCCCCAATATGCAAGGAATGTTCAAAAAATTGGCCCTTACGACAGCCACATCCCGAGCTGAATAGCGCAATGATTCCATTTGCTTGTAGGAAGTGTCGTGCTCTTCGTCAACGACGACGAGCCCCAAGTTGTGAAAGGGCGCAAAAACGGCAGAGCGTGTTCCGATCACAAGCCTGTGCTCTCCCGAACCAATCCTTGACCACACATTGAATCTCTGGATGTTTGTCTTCATCGAATGCAGCACCGCAACGTTGCCAAACCGAGTACGAAACGTCTCGGCGGTTTGCGGAGTCAGCGAAATCTCCGGAACTAGCACCAAAACTTGCTTTCCCCTATTCAAGACATGTCGAATGACCTGAATGTAGACTTCGGTCTTGCCGCTACCAGTCACGCCGTCTAGGACATGGACGCCAAATTCATCGAGTTTCGGGACAATCGAGTCAACGGCTATGGACTGTTCATCCGTAAGCACAATGTTCGATGAGCGATAGTCGTAATTGCCCTCAACATAGTCCCATCGGACCAGACCTTTGCGATTTAGTGCTTCAAGCACTTTCCTTTCAATGCCGAACTCGCGAAAATCGCTCTCAAGAATTGGCGATCGCTCCTTCAGCAAATTCCACAACTGCGCCTGGCGATGGGCATTCTTAAACTCTGGTGTAGCAGCGTCGCGTACTGTGTACCACTGCTTCTCAGGTTCGACATCAATGCTTCTTCCTCGAAGCGCTTCACGGGGCAGCATGGTTTCGAACACAGAGCCAATTGGAAAGTGGTAGTAGTCGGACATCCAAGTCGCCAGATGAAGCAAATCAGCGGGCAACACGGGAACCGAGTCTATTGCGCGGTCAATCGGCTTTAGCTTGGCACCCTGCCGCGATTGAGGTTTTGAGCCCAAGACAATTCCTGTGGCGACAGAATGGCCAAACGGAACCCTGACTCTGCCACCAACAACGGGGGGCAATACACCTTCTGGTACCAAATAGTCGTACTCTTGCCACACAGGACGTGGTATGGCTACTTGAACGATGTCGCTCACAATTGGAAATTTCTAACGAATCGATTGATAGCGGCCCAAGGCCGTTTGCGGAAACCACAATATTATACAAATGAACATATATTTGGTGGTTTTCTGTGCTGGTGCGTGTCGACCGAGCCCGCAAATGCGACTGATTTGCTAGCTCTACCTTGTCCTAAGTTCAGGACTTTTCTAAAATACGCCGACTTTTTCCACGCTGAATGCGAGTCGATGAAGAAAGGAATCCATCCGGACTACAAGGAAATCACTGCTACATGTAGCTGCGGAAACGTATTCAAGACACGATCGACATTGTGTGAAGACATTCACTTGGAAGTGTGCTCCCGATGTCATCCGTTCTATACAGGCCAGCAGAAGATTGTCGATTCCGCGGGAAGAGTGGAACGCTTCAAGAGTAGATTCGGACGATCAACTACAACTGCACGTCGAGCTTAACCTCATATACTGTGATTTAGGGCACTTTCCAACAACGAAACAATCCAATACTCTATGGTCTGAATGCTCCGTTGAGCGGTGTGGATTTCAATGAGTCTAACCAGGTCCCTTTTACTTTCTTTCGTTCTGTTGATAGCGGGCGTAGCGTCCGCCGGCGACGGCGCGCGACTCTACAACGAGTTCATGGACAGCGATGCCATGTATCCAGACGAGGAATGGCAGGAATACATTGACTCGCTCGGACAAAAGCTCCTTCAGCATTCTGCAGACAAGGGTCAAGAGTACTACTTCTTCATGCTCGACAGCCCGGAGATCAATGCATTTGCCACAGCGGACGCCTACATCTTCGTCAACCGCGGGCTTATTGCATTCATGGGGTCCGAGGCCCAGCTTGCCGCAGTGATCGGGCACGAAATCGCTCATGTTGTAGCAAGGCATCCCGCCAAACGCCGTACAACCAACCTACTGGGCACGGGTACTGGAATAGCCGCAATGCTTCTTACTGGAAGAGTGGAGACCTATGAGGCGGCGGACATGGCGACTCGAACGCTGCTCGCAGGTTACGGTCGCGAAATGGAGCTTGAAGCGGATCGGATCGGCGCAGAAATTATTGCGCGTGCAGGATACAACCCACTAGCTACGATCGATGCAGTGCATGTTCTTAAGGATCAAGAGTTGTTTTCGCTCGAAGTGACCAATCAACCGCGCAATTACCACGGTCTGTTTGCCACGCACCCGCAAAACGACAAGCGACTGCACGATGTTGTTTCCTACGCACTCACTATGCTGCCTGAGACTACAGAAGAAGACGACAGCAAATTCTGGGAATTGATGAATGGCCTCAACTACGGCTCAGACGCGCCAAGCGGCGTCAACGAAGAAAATGTCTACTACGACAAGGGCCAACGTCTAGCCATTGAGTTCCCACACGATTGGAAAGTAACTTACAACCAGCATCAGGTTGTAGCACGTGCGCCAGGTGGACGAGATGAGGGATTGATCAGTGTAGGCACGATGACACCTGAAGTTCTGGACGATCCTTCGGAATATGTAAAGAGCACGTTGAAGGTGTTGGATGCTGTTAGTGCTTCATCCATCGAGTTGGAGGATTGCTGCGTAATCTACTTGGTTGAACGGTCGGTAGAAGGTTCTAGCAAGAAACGCTCAATCTTGGCAATTCGCGACCGAGGGCCAAATCGCTACGTCATCAGAGGAGAGGCTGGATCGCTTGGCGATGCCGAAGATCTTCTGGAAAAAACAAAAGCCGTTATAAGGGGCATTCGCAACTTGAGCGTTAGCGACCTTCAGAGCGCCCAAACTCAACGTATTCGCGTAGTGGTGGCCAAACCCGGCGACACCTACAAAGAACTTGCTCAACAGAGCTCCCTTCGCCGATATGCTGAAGAGACGCTACGCCTGCTAAATGGCCACCATCCCAACGGTGAACCTCGCGCAGGGGACTACGTCAAGACCGTTCAATAGGCAGAGCACTTCGCGAAAAAATCCACATTGGCTACTAAGCTGATAGCTACACAAAGGGATCAACAATGGCTGACGTAATTGATTGCAGGATTCTTGGATCCGGAGGTGCACAGTACGCGCTCGTCGAGCTAGATCCCGGAGAGACCGCGATTGCCGAAGCAGGGGCAATGGTATACATGACCTCTGGCATCACGTTCGAAGCAAAAATGGGTGACGGGACAAGCCAAGGTGTCATGGGGTCGCTTCTTGGAGCTGCCAAACGAGCAATGGCTGGGGAGTCCATCTTTCTCACCCACTTTACCAATTCGGGCCATGGCAAGCAACATGTGGCATTGGCCGCTCCCCATCCCGGTGAGATAGTCGCTTTAGACCTCTCCAAGCTTGGCGGTCAAGTCGTTTGCCAACGAAACGCCTTTCTTGCGGCCGCCCGAGGAACGCGAATAGAAATCGAATTTACGCGACGCTTTGGCGCTGGACTGTTTGGAGGCGAAGGCTTTATTCTCGCTCGACTTGAAGGCGACGGATTGGCATTCGTGCACGCCGGCGGTTCGCTAATCAAGCATGAACTTCGTGGCGAGACATTGAGAATCGATACCGGTTGCGTCGTTGCATTCGAGAAGAGTATCGACTATGACATTCAATCGGCGGGAGGATTGAAGTCTATGCTCTTCGGAGGCGAGGGCATATTTCTGGCAACACTTTCTGGTTCAGGGTCTGTCTGGCTGCAAACCATGCCTTTCTCAAGACTCGCCGACAGCATTGCAAGTCAAATCCCGTCTACCGGGGACTCCAAGTAGCACTGACCGTCCCACTGGCGTCAGAGATACACTGCGTTAGAAGAGATCTTCGGGAGCCAGAACTTCAGTGTTTCCAGCCGACCTATCGGCTCCGGTGGGTGGTGCTGACTCAGCGAGAAAGTATTCCGTAATTGCCTCGTCTTGGCTCGTCTGTGCTACCTGTCCGGTAGCCGGATCGATCTTTACGCTAACAATTCCATTGGGTGGCTCGGGCGTATACTCAGGGACGTCGGCCAAAGCCTGACGCATGAAATCCACCCAAATTGAAAGCGGCCGTCCCGACCCAAATTCTCCTTCGCCCAGCGGCCGGTGGTTTGTATACCCAACCCATGTTGTAGCAACAAGATTCTGTTGGTAGCCGTTGAACCAAGTATCAACTGCAAGGTCCGTTGTACCAGTCTTGCCGGCAAGATCGTTTCGGTTCAATTCGAGAGCGCCGCGACCAGTTCCCATCCTAACCACGTCCCGCAACATTGAGTCGATTAAAAACACCAGTCTCTCGTCCAATACACGCTCTGCCGCGCGCGTCACGCTGGAATGAGGCGCGGAATGATCGACTTGATGCTTGGTGGATTCACGCCATTGCATAGTGGTGAATCCAGTATCGTCGTAGCCGCATTCATTACAGACAATCGGATAGGTGGGGTGAAACACAGTCTCACCCTCGGGAGTAACGATTCTTTCTATCAAGTGGGGTTGGATAACGAATCCTCCATTAGCAATCACTGAATACGCACTAGCCATTTCCGCAGGTGAAACTGAAATAGTTCCGCCACCAATGGCGAGCTGTGTATTGTTTGGCAAGTCCTCCTTGTTGAATCCAAATCTCGTGACAAAGTCGCGAACCGTCGCGGCGCCCATATGCTCAAGCACCCGAATCGAGACAAGATTGATTGATCGGTAGAGTGCTTCGCGTACACGAGTCGGACCGTTATAGGTTCCACTAAAGTTCCTCGGACGATAGGCTGACGGCAGGTTTTCGTCGTTGTAAACCAATGGTGCGTCAAGGAATATTGATGCGGGAGTAACACCGTTTGCCAATGCGGCTGTATACACAAACGGCTTGAACCCAGAACCGGGCTGTCGTTGAGATTGTGTTGCATGGTTGTATTGATTGACATCGAAACTGTAGCCTCCGACCATTGCCGTGGTTGCACCCGACCTGGGGTCCATTGCAACAATCGAGCCTTGAATTTCAGGTATTTGTGCTAATTCCCATTGGTTCGATACTTGACGAACCCTTATCAAGTTTCCGATAGCTACGATATCGCTAGCCGTTGTCGGGCTCTGGGCAACTCCTGCATCGCCAAGCGAACGCCTTGCCCACTTCAGGCCATCCCAACCAACGGTTAGAACTCGACCACTCGCCACAACTACATCGATTTCCTGTTCGCCCACGTTCAGCACTACCGCAGGTAGCAGGGAACCGACCGTCGTTTCACTCTTGAGTTCATTGACAAATGACTGAACACGTTCCTCGTCACCTGCAGGAACACTAATGCGACGTTCAGGACCCCGATAACCATGGCGTCGATCAAACGCTTCAAGTTCTTGAAGTATTGCCTGCTGAGCTGCAGCTTGCTGCTCTACGTCTATCGTCGTGTAAACGGAAAATCCTGTGTACGCCTGCTTACCAAACCGTGTTATCACTTCCTGTCGCACTAATTCCGCGGGATAAGGTGAATACAAGTCCAATTCGCGTCGGTGGACCCGTGCAGTGATAGGTGCGGACGAGGCATCTTCGAACTGTTCAAGCGATATTGCTTCCGTATCGCGCATGCGCCGCAGAACCAGGTTTCGGCGCTCCAATGCCCAGTTGGGACCGTTGATTGGGTTTCCTGCCTCGGGTCTCTTCGGCAAACCAGCTAGCATTGCCAATTGAGCTAGATTCAGTTCATTCACTGGCTTTCCGTAGTAGGTGTAGGAAGCTGCCTGCACGCCATAGGAATGCTTGCCGAAAGGGACAACGTTGATGTAGAGCTCTAGTATTTCCTCCTTGGTTAGTTCTCGCTCAATCTTGATGGCGAGTAACATCTCACGAAACTTGCGAACGAGAGTTTGCTCCCGTGACAGGTCCGCAATATTCCGCGGCAATTGCATAGTGATCGTGGACGCACCTCTCTTGACACTATCGCTAAGCAATAAATCAATTGCGTCGTTTGCCAACGATATCCAGTCAATTCCCTGGTGTCGGAAAAATCGTTTGTCTTCCGTGGAAACAACTGCGTCCAGATACAACTGAGGAACATCTTCAATTGACACGGGTATCAGGCGTCTTTCGCCAAACTCCGCGATGAGCGCGCCCTCCGACGAGAAAATGCGCAGCGGTGTTTCCAGTTGATAGTTGCGATACGATTCCGCATCCGGATTCTTGGGGTCCAGATACAGATACATTCCAGAAATGCCCAGCACAATCGAGAATATCCCGCAACTGGACATCCACAGCAGAGCCAAGCCCATTTTGGCTAAAGGTGGAATAACAGGTTGTCCGGCCAACCTGAAACGAAGCTTCTTCACTATCGGGTTACTAGTTCAAGCAATGCAATATGATCTTGCTCAGTAACGGGCAGGAACTTTGTCAATTGTTTAGTTCAATCGACTGCATGTCAAATTCAACACTCAATGCAGCATAGAGTTCGAGACTTGCGTGGACAATAATCGTAGCAACCTAATCCTAATCGGTATGTCGGGTACCGGCAAATCGACGATTGGACGGATCGTTGCAGACAAGCTCGAGTACGCGTTCTTCGATACAGACACCGAAATCGAAAAGCGTACAGGCGTCCAAATATCTTGGATCTTTGAACTAGAGGGCGAGAGCAAGTTCCGAGAACGCGAGTCCGAGGTATTGAAGGATCTCTCCAAACGAAATCGAATTGTGCTCGCTACTGGCGGCGGAATTGTCTTGCGCAAGTCCAACCGTGAATTGTTGAAAAACCGCGGCTTAGTTGTACGCCTTACAGCTCCGATTTCCGACCTGGTCGAACGGATTGGCAGTGCACGCACACGCCCGGTGTTGCAGGATGAGGAATCGATAGAAAGCGCATTGCAGAGAATGCAGTCCGAACGTAATCCGCTATACGACAGTGTGACCGACATCTCGTTCGAAACCTACGGTCATAGCAAGCTTGCAGTAGCTTTAGACATCGTGGCGTGGTACTCGAAGAGGTCTTTGTGAAGGCTAAGACTCTAATGATCGACTTTGCGTCGAGCAATTCTTCGACCGTTCACATTGGTCAGGGAATTCTCGCAGACCAGGCTACCTGGGCATTCTTGGAAGGCGCTAATCAGCTTGCGCTTATCACAAACCCGACTGTAGGAGAAATCTATGGCGAACTTCTGCAGCGAGCATTGCCGCACAACGTAGATGTATTCGAAGTGGAGGATGGCGAAGAGTACAAAACCCTTGAGTCCTACACCACATTAATCGACAATTTGATCCAACACCGATACAAGCGAGACTCCTCGATTCTTGCGCTTGGGGGCGGTGTCATCGGCGATTTGGCAGGCTTCGTAGCAGCTACGTATTTGCGAGGCGTGCGATTGATCCAAGTGCCTACAACGCTACTTGCTCAAGTCGACTCGTCGATTGGTGGCAAGACGGCGGTCAATCACATTCGCGGAAAGAACCTAATCGGTGCATTTCATCAACCCGAGGCCGTTGTCATCGATATCACGACTCTAGACTCGCTCCCACAACGCATATATGTGGAAGGTCTCGCCGAAGTGGTCAAGTACGGCCTCATTCTCGATGCCGAATTTCTGCGGTGGCTAGAGAGCAATCAGGAAGCGTTGCTAGCCCGAGACAAAGGAGCATTGCTACACGCTGTGACGCGTTCATGTGAAATCAAAGCGAGGATCGTGGAACGGGACGAATTGGAATCCAGCACTCGCATGCTACTCAACTTTGGTCACACCTATGGCCATGGAATCGAAAATGCGGCCACCTACGGTAGGTTGCTGCATGGTGAAGCGGTGTCCATTGGCATGGTGCTTGAACTGGAACTCTCAGTCCGGCTCGGACTATGCGCTCGCGATACAGCCGATCGAGTCGTGAAGCTTCTCGAGTCGCTGAACTTACCTACTCGCTTACCAAGAACTCTGGCTGTACAAGACATCGAAAGTGCAATGCACCATGACAAGAAGGCCACAGACACAGGTTTGCGATTCGTTCTCCTGCGAGAATTCGGCAATGCGGTAGTGGATTATGTTTCGGATTTAGGTCTGATCCGATCAATTCTGACGGAATCCAGTTGAATCGTAGGGAAACAGCCCATACCTATATCATGTAAATACTGTCCAGCAGCGCGCAGGAATCGATCCAAGTGCCCCCTAAATCACGAAAGAAGAACCCCAAACGGAGCTTTCTTTCGAACTTTAGTACCCCATCGTTTCTGATCGGACTTACCCTTGGTTTGGTGATTTCGGTTTTGATCGCCTCTTTGGGAAATCGCTCGTTAGTCGTGGATACCGAATTCCTCAAGACGTTTCCAGACATTGACAAAGTATTCCCGAACACCCGATTTGAGTTTCCAGACAAGCTTGAGTCTACCGATCCTGAACGCGTCGGCGCACCATCAACGGTCGCGCAAGGGTCTGCCGAATCCGGTCCAGCGGCAATTGGCGAGCAAGTATCGAATGAAGATTCGCCATCGAGCGGAGAGAACGGCACATCGGTCATTGGCCAACCCATGCAACGCGAGGAAACCATATTCGGCACAGAAATCACAGGTTATGTGTTGCAGGCGGGCGCGTTCAGTCAACGTCGAGCAGCCGATGCATTTCGTGCAACCCTGTTGCTCGAAGGGTATGAAGCCTATACCAAAGAGCATCCAGACGATTCCGAAGTCGCTCGTTTCCGCGTCATTATTGGCCCGTATGAGACGAGGCAAGATAGTGCCGAGGACATCGCTCGTCTCCGCCAAAGCAATATATCGGCGTTTCTGGTGCCTATGACTGAAGAGTCGCCCTGAATTTAGCCAGATTGTCCAAATTTGGAGCAAGAAAACGATGACACGCATACGCTCGACCACAGTAATTTGCGTACGACGTGACGGGGCGGTCGCGATGGGCGGAGATGGGCAAGTATCCCTCGGCAACACTATACTCAAGCAGGGCGCTTCGAAGGTCAGAAAACTTCACAATAACACCGTTCTCGCAGGATTCGCGGGTGGCACCGCAGATGCCTTTACGTTGTTTGAGCGTTTTGAGGAAATGCTCGACAAGTATCAGGGCAATTTGACTCGATCTGCCGTCGAGCTGGCCAAGCTGTGGAGATCGGACCGCGCGTTACGACGTCTAGAAGCCCTTCTTGTCGTCGCAGACAGCTCCGCGTCCTTGCTGATTAGTGGCACGGGGGACGTTGTCGATCCCGACGACGATCTCATCGCAATTGGATCTGGTGGCCCGTATGCTCAAGCAGCAGCAAAAGCCTTGATGAACAACACTGAAAAGAATGCAGAGGAAATCGTGGACAACGCGCTGCAAATTGCTGCGGAAATCTGCATCTACACGAACGAAAACAGGACAACCCTGGTACTGAACGCATGAGCATGATGACTCCTCGAGAAATAGTGGGCGAACTGAACAAGCACATCATTGGTCAGGATCAAGCCAAGCGGGCGGTCGCCATAGCTCTTCGAAATCGATGGCGCAGGATGCAGCTAGATGCCAAAATTCGCGATGAGGTCACGCCAAAGAACATATTGATGATCGGACCAACCGGAGTAGGCAAAACGGAGATCGCACGTCGACTTGCTCGATTAGCGAAGGCACCTTTCATAAAGGTTGAAGCGACCAAATTCACCGAAGTGGGTTATGTAGGACGCGACGTGGAATCCATTGTGCGTGATCTGACCGATGCCGCCTACAAGATGATGCGGGAGGAAGCCATCGATCATGTCAGAGGTCGCGCAGAAGATGCGGCGGAGGAACGCATACTAAACGCCCTGCGTAGCAACATGGCCGATCGTTCAGGCACTTCAGCGGGGACTCTCGATTCCGACAGTAGTCGACAGGCAATGCGCAAGTACCTGCGTGAAGGAAAACTTGACGATCAAGAGATTGAAATTGAAGTCTCAGGTGCAGATTCAGGAATTGGTGTGGAATTTCTGGCGCCACCTGGACTTGAAGATATGGCACACAATCTTCGCGACATGTTCCAGAATCTGAGCAACACGAAGACCCGTCGCACCAAGTTCAAGGTTGGCGATGCAAGGCGTCGACTGCGTGACGAGGAAGCAAGCAAGCTTGTCAATGATGAGGAAATCAAAGCCGGCGCAGTAGACGCAGTTGAACAGACTGGCATAGTGTTTCTAGATGAAATCGACAAGGTCGCTAAACGCAATGAATATGGCGTGGATGTATCTCGCGAAGGAGTTCAAAGAGATCTCTTGCCTTTAATCGAAGGCTGTACGATCAACACACGCTATGGCATGGTGAAGACGGACCACATTCTGTTCATTGCATCGGGAGCGTTTCACCTTTCAAAACCCTCCGATCTTATTCCGGAACTGCAGGGCCGCTTGCCTATCCGTGTTGAACTAAACGCACTAACGGCTGAGGAATTCAAGAGAATCTTGATCGAGCCTAATGCATCCCTAACCGAACAGTACCGCGAATTGCTTGCGATTGATGGCGTGGCCCTGACCTTCGGGGATGACGCCATAAGCAGAATTGCCGAACTCGCTTGCGAAGTCAACGAGAATACCGAGAACATCGGCGCAAGGCGCTTGCACACGATTCTGGAGCGTTTGATGGACGACATTTCCTTTTCTGGTGGAGACACAAAGCAGTCCTTGCACGTCGACGGCGACTATGTAGATTCACAACTTCAGGATCTAGTTCGCGATCAGGATCTGTCGCGCTACATTCTGTAATTGTTCAACAGGGCAAATGCAACCGAGTAGCATTACGTACCACAGGGAATCCCGTAGCATCGAACTGCGATACAAGGATGGTTGTGTCTCGACGCTGAGTGCAGAGCTTCTTCGTGTGTTTTCGCCGTCCGCGGAAGTACGTGGACACTCAGAGGACCAACGAGTTCTACAAACCGGTAAGAAAGAAGTCGGAATTCAGTCTATAGATCCAATAGGCAACTACGCAATTCGCATCGTGTTCGACGATGGGCACGACACTGGAATTTACTCTTGGGATTACTTAAGAGAGCTAGCAGAAAACACCGACGAGTATTGGGACAAATACTTGCGCGAGCTTGATCTGGCCAACGCTTCGAGGCTGCCCAAGATTCCATTGGGACACTGGAACCCTTCAAAGTGAGCCGTACTCAGAGGACTGTAATCGTCGAAGACACTGACATCCCCGACTCCGAGAAACGACGCCGCGTTTCAGAAGTCTTCAATCAGGTAGCACACCGCTACGACTTGATGAACGACGTGATGTCGCTTGGCACACATAGGATATTGAAGCGTGTGTTCTGCGATTCGGTGGGTTTACGTCCGGGCCACAAGATATTGGATGTGGCTGGCGGAACCGGAGACATAGCCAGACTATTGGCTACGGCTGTTGGTCCGGACGGCGAAGTCACCGTGCTCGATGTCAATGAATCCATGGTGCAGGAGGGTCGGAACCGACTCATCGACTGCGGGCTTGCAGAAGTAAAGTTCGTCATTGCTGATGCCGAACAGATTCCTATGAACGATCAGTCGTTCGATGCCATCACGATCGCGTTTGGTATACGCAATGTCTCCAACAAGGAGAAAGCCCTGCGAGAGTGCCATCGAGTACTCAAACCAAACGGGCGTCTGGCTATTCTCGAGTTCTCCAAGCCCCAGTCACGGCGACTGGATGCACTCTTCAGCGTGTTTCGTCGCACATGGCCTATTGCTGGGCACTTCGTTGTGGGAGCAACCGAACCCTACAAGTACCTGGTTGAATCCATCGATCAGCACCCCAATCAACAGGCAATGCTCCATCTTCTAGAAGCCGCCGGATTCAAAGGCTTAAAATTCGAGAATCTCCTGGGTGGAATCGTTGCTATCCATCAGGGTTCTCGATGACCATTGTGCAAACAACAGCAGCTAGTGCTCTCGAAGCCGCAATTCGAGCTCGGATTGCCATCGATCCGCAAGCTAGAAACATGGTACGCAGCTTGGACGGCAAAGCTGTGGAATTGTGTGTCGACGACACTCGTATGGTGATCTTGTTTGAACGTGGTCAGGCGCGGGTTTCCAGCAGGACCGAGGTCACTCCTGATCTCATTCTCAAGGGATCCGTCGTCGACATTGGAAAGATGCTGCTAAGCAACAACTCCACTTCAGTTGTGATCGAAGGCGATGAGAACTTGATGGATGCTCTGCATCGGATTTTCAAGCCAAGCCTTGATACGCAGGACGTAGCAGAGAAAGCAAGAGCGACAGCGGAGTATGGCGTAGCCACTGCTCGTTCTGCATTGGAGGGGCTCGCAAGCGAACTTACCACCAACAAGGCGGACCACGCACGGATAGATGATCTTGCAAAGCAATTGGGTCAACTTCGGGCTGCGGTCAACGACCTGGAGGACCGCATAAAAGCCCTCGAGGATCGGTGATTCCGCTCGGACATCTTCTACGTATTCTCTACATAGGGACGCGCTACCGACTTGACACGACGCTAGCAGAACTGTTAGCGCAACACTGGCTAAAGTGGTTTTTGCCCGCGACCTATTTGCCTAAACCCAAGAAATCGTCAGCCGTGCGACTACGGGAGGCATTGATCAAGCTCGGGCCTATCCATGTGAAGTTTGGGCAGGCGCTATCGACTCGTAGAGATTTGCTACCCATTGAATTCGCTGACGAACTTGCAAAGCTTCAGGATCGTGTTCCTCCGTTTGATGCGCAAGAGGCGATTGCGTTAATCGAGTCAGAACTTGATGGCGACCTAGATTCGCTATTTGCAACGTTTGACACACAACCGCTGGCTTCGGCGTCATTGGCGCAAGTCCATGGAGCCACAATCCCCGATGGATCACGCGTGGTAGTCAAAGTAATCCGTCCAGATGTGGAAGACTCCATTGTCCGAGACATTCACCTACTAAAGAGCGTATCGAAGCTTTTGGAAGGGATCTCCCACATTGCGCGACGACTTCATTTGGTGGAGGTCATCGAAGACTACGAACGCACGATCATGGGCGAGCTTGACCTTGAGCTGGAAGCTACTAACACGCAACAGCTGAGAATGAACTTCGCTGGTTCGCCGTTACTTTACGCGCCGCGTGTCTACATCGAGCTCACCACGAAGAAGGTTCTGGTGATGGAGCGGATTGAAGGCATCCCAATTTCGGCGGTGGACGAACTCAAACAGCATGGCACCAATTTGCAGGTGCTGGCGCGGCGCGGTGTCGAAACCTTCTTCACACAGGTGTTCACTCACAATTTCTTTCATGCTGACATGCATCCAGGCAATATTTTTGTAGATGTCACGAATCCAGAAGAGCCCTCCTACATTGCAGTTGATTGCGCCATAATCGGGCGTTTGACGCCGGAAGATCAGACATTTATTGCACGCAATATTGTGGCGTTCTTCAACCGCGATTTCGCGGAAATCGCGAGGCTGCATGTGGAGTCTGGGTGGATACCCGACGCAACAAATACGGAGGCATTTGAGAAGGTAATTGCAAGACTCTGCGAGCCCTTGTTTCAAAAACCACTCTCAGAGATCTCATTTGGCCAATTTCTGCTCGACTTGTTTACGGCGGCTCGCGACTTTCACATGGAAGTTCAGCCGCAGTTGGTTTTGCTCCAGAAAACGCTTTTGAATATCGAGGGTTTGGGACGTCAACTTGATCCCGATCTAGACCTATGGGCAACCGCAAAACCCTTCATGGAAGAGTGGATGAAAGCCAGGTATGGTTTTCTCGCAACAATTGAAGCGACATTGGAACGAGCGCCGGAAATGGCGCTGGAATTGCCCCTTCTGCCCGATTTGTTGGTAACCGCAAGAAGAAAACTCAACCGATTGACCAGTGCCATCCGCAATCATCAGATGCAGTTGGCAGAACTGGAAGAGACGAACAAAAAACGAAGCAAATCCAAGCGGTTGCGTCAAGTCTGTGGTTTGATTCTTTGCGTGTATGCAGGCGTACTGTTAGCCGGAGTTCTTCCAGAGAACGTAGTGACGACCTCCATGGTTGTTGGAACTACGGTTGGACTGTGCGGGCTAGTACTGTTGTTTAGTCGCTAGTCGATGTCGTGGAACCACGTTTCCTTTTGGACAACGGTGCTAAAAGGCTCGTTTTATTTTGGGGGGTTCAACCAAGCTGTGATTCCATTCGAATAAGCGATCTCTGAGATTCAGATCGATTATCAGGTAGTCTCCTTCCTTGCAATCAGACTTGGAGAGAAACTTCCCGAAGCCAAATATAGCGCCGTTCTTGCAGCGAAGGGTCACACCTTTTGGCGTTCGAAAGGTCTCGTCAAGCTGCAATCCTCCAATTTCCGATGGAACACTTGCCACGAAGTTGTGCACGAAGCGTGGAAGCCTGAAGACGATGCGAAAATCGCCATTTGGCAATCTGCCTTTGTCAATCAGTCTGCGCTGGAATCCTTTGTTTCGAACGCGCTCGTGAACCGACGTCACCGCTTCAGGAGAGACATGGCTGCCTACAAGCCTCCACACATTCTGCTTGACCTGCACAACGATGGGGCTATAGGTCATTTCGACCTCCAAGCTGCTCATGTTGATACCAAGGTCGTCCCCGTATTCCTTAATTGTTTGCCTATCGAGAGCATCCGTGTCGAAATGCCTGAAAGCGTCCACAATCGCTTGTTCGGGCCGAGTCAATTCGTTTTGCTGGTGCAATTCCCCGATGAAGTCTACGGTGTCGTCGTCAATTACATGAAACTGTGGATACATCCGGAATAGTGAAATCAAGATGTGGGATGGCGGAACGACTCCTTCGTACTTTGCGCTCCCGGTCTTATTGCGAAATGAGAATTTTCGGTTTAGTCCCTCGCGAATCTCTCCAATGTCCAACGGACGATTTATGGCCAACATTTTCTTGGTTACGTTTTGAATACGAACCCGCTTTGCAGGAGTACGCGGCACCCAGCAATAATCGGGGCTGATGAATTCAATGTCCTTGGCACAATGAAGCATGTCGCGCAAAATGCCCATGGGTATGGGTGTTGGCAAGCACTTTGCCACATAGTCCAACGAAACGGACCCCGAAGCACGGCATGCCCGGCGGGCAATGCCCACGATTTCGTTCAAGTGGGTCAACATTTCGTTGTTCCTGGGTCCGACTAGACTGTCTCGTGCACCGTCGACGAAAATCCAGCCTGCAAGTCCGCACTGATCCAACACTGACTTGACGGACTTTGCTGTCCACTCGGTATTCGTAATGCCGCTATTCCAGAGTCTCCTAGCTATCGAAGACCATAGTTCTGGTTCATACTTCGGCAGTTGAGCTGCCATCCTATGAACGACATCGGGGACGTTTGATCTAGCGACGCGTTTTACGCGCGCCTCAATCTGCCGAACGCGTTCTCGAGTGATGTTTGCTAAGCGGCCCGCACGTTGCAATGTGATGGGTTCGGTGCCGTACCAACCCAATCGCGATCCCAATGCGTTGAGATGTGTAGCCGAATAGTTGACCAGGATTGAATTGAGCAGACGGTCTAACGCCGTCTCAAGAGTGTCGTCTGGTCTGCTTTCAAAAACTATCGTATCTGGAGCAACCCAATCGCCTTCGCCACTTCTTGTTTGGATGTCATTTGCCATGTTTGACGGCTTAGTCTGTCTTACAGCGTCAGAACTGGGCTGATCTTGGTGGCTTTGATCATTCATGGATCAACCGAGATAGTCTCATGTCCACAATATTTACATGAAAGTCATTGAATGTCAATGCCGAAAAGAGAGTGGCTCAACGCCACCTCTAAACGCGAGCGGCCGCGTACATCCAGCATATTTTATTGTTATTTCAAACAATTACTCCGTAAAGAAGGCTGTAATTCCGGCACGAACTCAAGCAATCTCCACCAATGCGCTGGTCGATTGGATGGCAATTTCTAGAGGTTTGTGTAACACGCAAGAATGAACTATTGGTTCACACGCTCCAATTGTCCAATAATGGATTCGGACTTGAAATTTCCCCACATTGCAACACAACTGCAATATCCTTCTTGGGTTAGCAATAGTCGTGTAATATCATTTCGTAAACACCTGCTAAGGAGTGCGTTGTGTTTGGCGGGCCTACGGAAATCATCGTCATTTTGGTAATCGTCGTGCTTATTTTCGGCGCTAGCCGTCTCAAAAACATTGGTAGCGACCTCGGGAGTGCAATTAAGGGGTTTCGCAGCGCGGTGAAAGAAGAACCTGCTAGTGACGAGGAAGTCGCTGACTCTCAGACGACGTCGACCGACACGAAGAAGCAGAAATCGTCCAAGCGTAAGAATGCCTGAAATCAGTGAGCTGCTAGTTGTTTTAGTCTTAGCGCTCGTTGTCCTCGGCCCTTCAAGACTCCCAGAAATAGCTCGTACACTAGGTTTGTGGGTCGGTAGACTACGACGCATGTACAACAATTTCAAGCTTGAGCTAGACCGCGAAGTTGGCATGGACGACATACGTCGCCAATTGCACAATGAGCAGATAATGTCCGAGATGAAAGCGCTGGAAAGGGAGACCAACACAATTCTCTCGGACACTCAGTCCACTCTAGACGACACAATTCAGACTGCGAAGAATCCTATTGCAAGCAAGAAAGATCTAACTGAATCTTCGAGCCCGCAGGACAAAGAAGCCGGTCAAACCTAATAATGGCAGAGGATTCCGTTCCCGAACAGCAATCTCGCGAAAAGGAACACGACGAGGCCGTTGACAGCAACGAACAGCCTCTCTTAGCGCACCTCGTCGCGTTGCGGAAATGCCTGATCAGATCACTTATCGCGATTGGCGTATTGTTTGTACCTTACGCCGTGTTCAGCAAGCAGCTGTTCACGCTTGTCGCATTACCGATACTCGAGAACCTCACGGGCGCACCTGACGAATCTGGAACAGGTAGGCTGCAAGTTGTCGGTCACCTGATTTCCACTGATGTTGCAGCACCCTTCTTTGTGCCGCTCAAGCTAGCGATATTTTTGGCATTGTGCACGGCAATGCCCTATGTTTTGCACCAGATCTGGTCATTCGTCGCCCCAGGTCTCTATTTGCGCGAAAAACGATTCGCGCTGCCGCTCCTAATCTCCAGCATCACACTGTTCTACCTCGGCATGGTGTTTGCCTACTTTCTAGTGTTTCCGTTGGTATTTGCTTTCTTTGCTGGCATGACGCCAGAAAAGGTTGTGTGGATGACCGACATCAACAGCTATTTGTCCTTTGTGATCAAGATGTTCTTCGCGTTTGCAATAGTCTTTGAAATCCCAATCGCAATCGTGCTCTTGACGGCTACCGGAATCGTTCAGATAAAAACCTTGAAGAAAGGTCGACCATACATTTTTGTAGGCTGCTTCATCATTGGAATGCTGCTTACTCCACCAGACGTGATCTCGCAATTTCTTCTGGCAGTGCCAGCGTGGATTCTCTTCGAACTTGGTTTGATTTTCGCTAGGATGATCCGCCGCGACTCAGAAGAATCGTAACCGGTCCATCGTTCGTCAGCGAGACTTGCATATCTGCGCCGAATTCTCCGACTGCCACTTTATCAAGTTGATGAAAATCTCGAATTTGCTCTACAAAGAACTCGTAGAGTTCCATAGCACGTTCCGGGAGTTCTGCACCAGAAAAGTCAGGACGATTACCCCGCGACGCGGCGGCCGCCAACGTAAACTGGGAAACGACCAAAATCTCTCCTGTAATGTCGGCAACCGAGAGATCCATTGGGCGACCGTTGCCTGGGAATATTCGATGATTTACAATCTTTTTCGCTAGCCAGCTTGCGTGTTCCTCTTGGTCTCCACGAGCTACCGCCACGAACAGCAAAATCCCAGAACCAATAGACGAAATCAAGGTCTCACCAACTCTTACACGCGCAGAAGACACCCGTTGTAGAAGCGCAATCAATGCAAATTCCTCCATCTGAATCCATTGTCAATGCCAATCGCTAACGCTCCCAAAGCCATCGCACTAATCTCTGGTGGTTTGGACTCGATGCTTGCCGCCAAAGTTGTAGCGGACCAAGGCGTAGACGTCGAAGGCGTGAACTTCTATACGGGATTTTGCGTGGAAGGGCACACACATGCTATCCGAAGGCGGGACAAAGCAAAACCGAAGCGCAACAACGCGCTTTGGGTGGCGGAGCAATTGGGCATCAAGTTGCATGTCGTCGATGTCGTAGAAGAGTACAAAAATGTTGTTCTAAGCCCTAAACATGGCTATGGAAAAAATTTGAACCCGTGCTTGGATTGCAAGATATTCATGGTTGGCAAGGCCATGGAAATGGTTGGTTTCCACGGCAGTCACTTTGACTTTGCCATAACTGGCGAGGTCATTGGGCAACGACCAAAATCCCAACGAAAGGAAACTATGCCGATAATCGCAAAGGAATCGCAAGCAAACGATCGACTTCTCCGGCCGCTATGTGCCAAGAATTTGCCCGAGACCTTGCCCGAACGCGAAGGCTGGGTCAATCGCAATGAGCTCTTTGGGATGAGTGGACGTTCACGCAAGCCTCAAATGGAGCTGGCAAGCCAGTTCGGCTTCAAGGACTACGCACAACCCGCTGGCGGATGCTGTTTTCTTACGGACGAAGGGTATTCCAAGAAACTTGGCGATCTGTGGACGGCTCGTAGCGAGAGAGACTACGAACTGGATGACATAGTGCTACTTAAAGTTGGCCGACACATTCGTCCTAATCCCAGGTTCAAGATGATGATCGCGCGCGACGAAGGAGAGAGTCGATTCCTGGAGGGCTATCGCAAGGCTTACGTGAGTCTACGCGCAGCAAACCGTCGAGGACCGTTGGCTCTGATCGATGGAGATGCCAATCCAAACGACATCGAGCTTGCGGCTCGAGTCGTTGCTCGCTATAGCAAACGACACAGTGACGAGCAAGCAATCGTCGATGTAAATTACGTAGACGGAACCGCTGAGTCCCTCGCTACAGTGCCGTTCGAACCCTACGAGATTCCTGACGAATGGCATGTGGGTGCATAGAGTCTTTGAAGGAAGTCGACGCCACGGGCACGTTGTGCCCGATTCCGCTGATTCGTGCTCAGGATTTTGTGCGCAGCGTTAAACCAGGCGACAAATTCGCATTGCTAGCCAATGATCCCGGCGTCCATCAAGACATTCCTGCGTGGTGTCGCATGCACGGGCACGAAATCGTCTCGACATCGGAGAATTGTCACGTGATTCGCATGGTAATACGAACTGCAGGAGCAGACTCTAGCTGACACGATTTTGACGCGGGAACTGCTCCTGAAATTGCGATGGGACACTTTATCACCTGACGAATTGACTCCCCAGTGCCTGTCCATATAGTCCTATATCAACCGGAAATCCCGCCAAATACCGGAAACGTAATTCGACTGGCCGCGAACACGGGTTCAACATTGACCTTGGTTGCGCCATTGGGGTTTGAGTTGGCGGACTCCAAGCTTAAGCGTGCGGGACTTGACTATCGCGAGTGGGCAAACATACGAGTATGTGATTCGCTTGACGCTGCCCTGAAATCCTCTAATTTGAGCCGTGTGTTTGCATTCACTACCAAAGCAAGTCGGGTCTACAGCGACGTTCAATATCAGGAGGACGATGTATTGTTGTTTGGGCCTGAAACTCGAGGTCTACCAGCACACGTCAGGGATAAGTTCAAAGATCGATGTGTGCGCATTCCAATGCTTCCAAACTCTCGAAGCCTTAATCTGGCGAACTCTGTGGCAGTCGCCGTCTATGAAGCTTGGCGTCAACTTGGCTACGATGGATTTAGTTGAGCACCTCATCGGTGGACGTCGCCTTTGACATGCCGAGCTGACGCTCGTGCATCGCTTGCCGAATCAAGTTTTCAAGATTTACGGGAGCAACTGCAAAGGCGGGGAAGGTACCCTTGACAGCAACGCTGTCGATAGCTTCGCGAGCATAGGGAAACAGCAGGTTGGGACAGTCCACGGTCAGAATGCGGTTCCGATCAACCTCTTCCGAAATAGAGAAAATGCCAGCTTGTTCAACAGAAATCGTACACGCTGGACGCGATCCAAGTTCTGCTCGCAGATGCAGCTTAATGACCACCTCGAAGCGCTGCTCTTCCAACTTGCGGTGACTTACTTCGATCTCAAGCTTGACTTGAGGCCTCCATTTCAGTTCAAAGAGTTCGGGTACATCCCCGGGCTCAAAATTCAGCTTGCGCAAGTAAATGCGTTCGACCGTATAGTCTGATTTGATATTGGTGCTAGCCAAGTAATTAGCCCTTTTCGACCGGCAAATTCTCGTTGCGCCATTCCAAGAGGCCGCCGCGTAACTTCGCTACATTTTCGAACCCAGCCTTCTTCAACATTGTTCCAGCGAGGCTGGAATGCTGCCCCATTTTGCATGCCACTATGACGGGGGACGTCTTGTACTTCTCCAATTCCTTGAGACGCGATTGCAGCGAGGCGATCGGAATGTTCATCGCTTTGGGTATGTGCCCCTCCGAATACTCCTTGGTATCTCGAATGTCCAACACAACCGCGCTCTCTCGATTCATCAGGTTGACTAGCTCCTGCGAAGTCACAGTTTTGCCTCCCCGCTTGACTTCATTTCGCACGAAAAGCACGATCAAGACAAGGAAAATCCCTACGAGAAGCGGGTGGTTCCCAATAAAGGTAAAAAGCTCAGACAATCGAAGAATTCAGGTAGCGTCAACTCGTGCAATTATAGAAAGCATCATTGGCGGATTCTCTAAAATCGCATGGTAAACACTGTATTCGTTGCTTCTTGACTACAACGCTACTAATCGTCTTGGATGGCTGGGGTTATGGAGAACCAGGACCTTTCAATGCGATCAACGTCGCCAATACTCCGGTATGGGATTACCACTGGAATAACTGTCCTCGCACGCTACTTGCCTGTTCGGGACGAGACGTCGGTTTGCCAGACGGACAGATGGGAAATTCCGAAGTTGGCCATATGGCCATTGGAGCGGGACGCGTTGTAGATCAGGACTTGACGCGAATCGACAAGTCCATAACGGATCGCACTCTCTTCAACAATCCGATTGTGCAGAGAATCACCGATCGCGCAGACCAAGAACGTATTGTTCATGTCATGGGCTTACTGTCTCCTGGAGGCGTTCACAGTCACGAAAACCACATCTTGGCGCTTGTTGAGCACCTAGCAACTTCCTTAGTGAAAACCAAGCTTCATGCCTTTTTGGATGGTAGAGACACACCTCCCAAGAGCGCTGTGCAGTCCCTAGCGCCATTAGAAGAAAGACTCGCCGGTTATCCGCATGCAGACATCGCATCGGTTTGTGGCCGCTTCTATGCCATGGATCGAGACTCGAGATGGGACCGGACAAAATCCGCATTCGACATGCTACTTGGCTCCTCGAGTGTACAACAGGCCGAAGATTCAGTAGCAGCGCTCAACGCTGCCTATGACCGCGGCGAGACTGACGAATTTGTCCAACCGACTCGCACGAACCAATTCGTGCCCATACAAGACGGAGATACCGTAATCTTCATGAATTTTCGCGCAGACCGTGCGCGTCAATTGTCACGGGCGTTTGTACGTGATGATTTCCAAGACTTCGTCAGATTTCGTAGACCTCGCATTAACCAGTTTGTCACACTGACCAAATACGCCGACGACATCAATTCCGGCAGTTTGTCTGTTCCTGTCACAACGTTGTTTGAACCTCAGCACATACGCAACACACTTGGAGAATGCGTTGCTAACGCCGACCTGACACAACTACGCATCGCCGAATCAGAAAAATCTGCACATGTGACCTATTTCTTCTCGGGCGGAGTTGAGCATGTGTTCGATAAGGAGTGCAGGAGAATCTTCGATTCGCTGCAAGTTTCGACCTACGACTTGCACCCTAGAATGCGTGCAGACGCCATAACAAACGAAATCGTAAATTCCCTGCTTGACGACAAGTATTCGGTCGTAATCTGCAATTTCGCGAATGGCGACATGGTTGGGCATACCGGGAATTTCGATGCGGCCGTTAAGGCGGTCGAGTGCTTGGATGAATGCTTAGGCAGAATCCTCGAAGCCTGCAAGCGAACAGCATCCGACTGCTTCATTACGGCTGATCATGGCAACGTTGAGAGCATGTTCAGTCAAGCAAGTGACCAGCCCAATACCGCCCACACAAACAACCTCGTTCCGTTTGTATATGTCGGTTCACGAGACATCCATCTGGCGGGATCTGGTTCGCTTAGCGATGTTGCACCATCCATGCTGGATGTCATGAACCTACCCATTCCAGCAGAAATGACGGGCAATTCCCTGATTCGCAATAGCCACGCTGACAAATGAGTTGAGATGCATATGCTCGCTCGATTGGACAGAGTCCATGGGCACCGACTTGTGCCGCTTGCCCTTCTGTTGGTCTGTCTTCCAAGTTCAATTGCGCTCGGTCAAAACGACAACTTGCAGGAGCGTTTATCCGACGTCCTCGAGGAACTCAACACGAAGCAAGACTGGATTGGGCAAGCTGACCGCAGGGTGCGCGACCTACAAGAGTCCGTCCGAGTAGCCGATAAAGAGGTAGCAGATGCTGGTTTGCACATCGCCGTACTTCAAGGGAACATATCCCGGATCGAGGATCGCATTGGCGAGCAAGAACAGCAAGCCGCTTCGGCTAGAGAAAAAGTGTTGAAGTTGACCTCGTCAGTCAAGTGGCACATCAACCTTGCTTACCGATTGCAACGCAGACATTGGCTTAAAGCGTTCTTCGAGCAGGAAAGTGTCCAAAAGAATGATCGCTACGTAAAGTACCACCAATACTTCGTCAACTCCAAAACCGATTCCATTCAAAGTTTCTCGGATTTGCTGAGTGAGCTTCACACAGTCATCGTTGGCCTACGCGATGATCGCGACCTGCTTGAGGATCAAGAATTGGAATGGGCGAGTCAATTGGCGCACTACAACGAGGAAAGCGAATCCAGAAGAGTACAGATTGCAAGACTGAATGACGAGATCAAGGACACGCAACAAGAAGTAAACAAGTTGCTCGAAGACCGGCAGCGCCTTGAAGATCTATTGTCTGAAATAGAGCTCGCATCCGAACGTCCGTCGAATGTGGCCCAATTGAATGCGGACGAGGGTCAACCCAAATTGCCATGGCCAACCAAAGGCAGAGTTCTAGTTGACTTTGGCGACTCTAGAGCTGATGGGCGACTCAAGTGGCAAGGTGTTCACATTGCCTCGGAAACGGGTTCCGATGTTGTGGCTGTGGCCCCCGGCAAGATTGTGTTTGCTGATTGGTTGCGTGGATTTGGAATGATGATCGTTGTTGACCACGGCGATGACCTAATGTCCGTTTACGGTTATTGCGACGCTCTGCTTGCAAGATTCGGCGACAACGTGGAAGCTGGTGAAGCGATCGCTACAGTGGGTCAAAGTGGTGGGCAGACTGTTCCCGGACTCTATTTTGAGGTGCGTTCCAAAGGAAAATCGATTGATCCAATCGAATGGTTAGAAGGAGAGGAACCTCAATAAGAAGAGTGTCTTGGCTCCTTGATTGGTTTGGTGTTTGAATCAGGTCCGCTTCAGCACCTAGCCGGCACTTTGAGCAGTAAGCGTCGCGTTGGCTCGCCGGACATCGATGTTTCCTTCGTAGAGCGCAGTGCCGCAGATAACCCCAATTAGGTGCGGTTGTTTCTCTGCTATTTGAGCCAGTGCTTCAATGTCACGTTCGTCTCGCACACCTCCAGACGCGATCACTGAAACGTCCGAACTGGCAAGCACTCTGAGTGTAGTCTCCAAATTGACACCATTTCGCATTCCGTCCCGTTGCACGTCTGTACAGACAATGGCGAAAAGTGGGGCAGCAAGAAACTCCTCAAATGTCTCTTCTAAGGTCGCATCGGCAACGCGATTCCAACCGTGGGTGAGCACACTTTCGTTGCGAATGTCGAGTGCCAGAGCAAGCTTGCTTGGGTACTCGTCGGCAAGATTGCGAAACCTTATACGTCGCTCCAGTGCAAAAGTTCCAACAACAACCTGTGCAACTCCGCGGTCCAACCAAAGACGAACATCTTCCTCGGTTCGAATCCCTCCACCAAGCTGCACCGGAATGTCCCCCGTAACAGCCAAGATCGCCTGAACAGCGTCCACATTGAAAGTCCTGCCGGTAGTTGCACCATCCAAATCGACCACATGCAGTCGTCTAGCGCCACACTCAATCCAATGCTGCGCTACTTTGGCAGGATCGTCCCCGTAGACGATAGCAGTGTCCAAGACTCCTTTCTTCAGACGCACGCACTGCCCTTGGTGAAGGTCGATGGCTGGAATCAATTGCATGTAGACAGTGCTGCAGCAAACAACCGCTAGATAACACCCTTGGTGGATGGGATGCCAGATTCTCCTGTGTCAACAGCTATGGCCATGCGAATCGCTCGACCAAATGCCTTGAATATAGACTCAGCCTGATGGTGTGCATTGCGTCCACGTAAATTGTCGACGTGCAAACCGACAAAACTATGATTGACGAATCCTTGAAAAAACTCACGTAGCAAATCGACATCAAAGTCGCCAATTCGGGGACGAGTGAATTGAACGTTGTAGGTCAGTGAAGGCCTGCCGCAAAAGTCGACTACAACCCTTGACAGTGATTCGTCAAGGGGCACATATGCATGACCGAATCGAGTCAATCCTTCCTTGTCGCCAAGAGCTTGAGCAAGAGCTTGCCCAATGGAGATTCCCACGTCTTCTACAGTGTGGTGTGCATCTACGTCTATATCACCTTGCGCCTTGATTTTCAGATTAAGCATGCCATGACGAGCGAACTGATCTAGCATGTGATCGAAGAATGGCAAACCTGTCGAACAGTCGGATTGTCCCGATCCAT
This sequence comes from Candidatus Azotimanducaceae bacterium, assembly GCA_965205545.1. GTDB lineage: Bacteria > Pseudomonadota > Gammaproteobacteria > Pseudomonadales > Azotimanducaceae > Bin55. The sequence continues at coordinate 1,388,837 of OZ242170.1, forward strand.
CCAAGTCCAAGTTCACAGAGACTTCGGTCTCGAGTGTTTGGCGCGTAATAGAACTTGTCCGATCCCCAGACACAACGGCTTTTCCTAAGCTAGGTGCACGGATTTTACAATTCGAATTTCAAGGTGACAGCACGTCACGTTTAGCTCCCCCCAACTACAGTCTGTCGAGAAGGCTTCCGTAAGGCAAGTAGCGATTGGAAGAATTTTCCTTTATCCAGCTAGTGATTTCCCGCGAGTAGGATCCGCGCTGGCGTAAGACACTTACCAAGGGAATCACAGGTGATTTTGCACCGCAATCAAACCCCGAATATTGCTCTTCACACAGAACGAACACTTTGATCCAACTGATGATGGTGTTGTCATCGGCGGGTTCAGCGAACTGTTTCCAATCACCTGCCTTCGCCATCAAGGCGACACGCATTGTTTCTAGATCCTCCTGGGTCAGAGGCAAATTCATCCCGTTGCGATCTCGCCACGCGTTGCTCAAAATAGCGCGATGATTGTCACCAAGAGAGATGGAACGCGGGTCCCACTGTTCTACATTTGTCATCAGGACATGTCCGATGCCAAGCCATACTTCTTACATTGGCTATCCTACACTCTTCGAAAAGCGCTGCGCAGAATGGAAGTCGGTTGGACTGGTTCGCTTCAAGAATATTGAAATGGGCTCGGACCAACGGTCGCACACATTTGCCCTGGCAATCCAATAGAACTCCCTATCGCGTGTGGGTGGCAGAAGTCATGCTGCAGCAAACTCAAGCCACCACTGTTGTCTCCCACTACGATCAGTTCCTCAATCGTTTCCCATCAGTTCAAGCGCTGGCCAACTCGACCGAGAACGATGTTCTCCATGCATGGACAGGACTTGGCTACTATCGTCGCGCTCGCTACATGCATGAGGCGGCCCAGCAAATCGTTGACCGATTTAACGGCACAATCCCACGTTCGTTGGAGGACTTGTGCTCGCTGCCGGGCATCGGGAGGTCCACAGCTGGAGCAATCCTCTCTTGCGCATTCGCCGTCTCCGCACCGATTCTCGACGCGAATGTCCGCCGCATATTGGCAAGGTTTCATGCAGTCAACGGTCCAGCAGAATCCAGAATTGCCGACTCCCAACTCTGGGATCTTGCAATACAGCACACTCCCAGTTCTGATTCAAGGCAATACACACAAGCGATCATGGACTTTGGAACGAAACAATGCGTACGTTCCAATCCAAACTGTGACATTTGTCCATTGCGAATTCGGTGCAAAGCGCTCTTGCATGGTGAAGTGCATCTCTACCCAAGTCGTTCTTCGTCCAAACCGGTCGAGGTGACGAAACGACCGTTGATAATTCTTGATGCCTCCGGTTCTTGCCTACTACAGCAGCGTGGCGAATCAGGAATGTATGCGCGACTCTGGGAGATGCCTAGCCTGCCAGAGAACTCAAGCGTGGAGACGGTGCTTGCGAAGCTTGAACTTCCGTTGGAGCGCGTGCAGATCCGCAAAGGCCCCATCATACATCCCTATACGATTTCAAATCAACGTGTTACAGAGGATTCAACGCTAGCACGATATAGTGTTGAAGCAAGCACAATTGGATCGCCAAGAAACACACGCTGGTACGAGAACGACAAACAAACTCCGCTTGGCATGTCGGTCAAAACAAAAAAACGAATAGACTTGGCAAAAGGAATCGAGGAATAGCGTTGCCACGCACTGTATTCTGTCGCAAATTTGGTAAAGATCTCCCAGGGTTCGAAAACCCTCCGATCCCAGGTCCATTGGGTCAAGATTTATTCGAGAACGTGTCAGTGCAAGCTTGGGCCGAATGGCAAGAGCTTCAGAAGATGCTAATCAACGAGCACCATCTCTCGCTTCAAGACCTGGACGCCCGACGCTATCTGATGGATCAAATGAAGAAGTTCTTCAACAATGAGGAAGTCGATAAACCCAGCGGTTATGTCCCGCCACAAACTTGAGAGCGACATCATGACGAATTCAATTCGAGGTTGTTTTCACACCGCTTAAGATGGAACAAAATGCAGGCTTAGCTATGGAGATCCTATGCCAACTCTAAATTACGGCAAGGTAGCCATTCACTACGAGATCTATGGAGATGGATTCCCTATTCTTCTATTCGCACCTGGAGGCATGCGATCTGCAATTTCGTTTTGGCAGGGCAGCGAGTGGAATCCCATAGAAGCTTTGTCTTCCAACTTCAAGGTCATTGCAATGGATCAGCGAAATGCGGGTGCGTCCAGAGCACCTGTCAGCGCAGCAAACGGATGGTCTGACTACACGCAAGACCACATTGCATTGTTGGACCACCTAAACGTTGAGGAAACGCATCTACTAGGAGGTTGCATTGGTGGTCCGTATTGCATGGGAGTAATTCAATCCGCGCCGGAACGGGTTTGCTCAGCCGTACTTCAACAACCAATAGGCGAGGAAGACAACCGCGACCTGTTCTATTCGATGTTCGACGCATGGGCAGACGCGATAAAGGGGGATCATCCCGAAGCGTCTCAACTCGATTGGGAGAGCTTCCGCGCAAACATGTTCAATCAGCGGTTCCTTTACAACACGTCACGCCAATTTGTTAAGGAGTGTCAGACACCTCTACTGATATTGATGGGCTCGGACCCCTATCATCCGGAAAGCATTTCCCGAGAAATTGCGGATTTATCGCCCAATGCCAAATTGGTTGAGAAGTGGAAGAATCCCTCAACGGACAACACAATCGAGCAAGTTCAGTCGTTTCTTCACGCGCACACGCCAACAAGTTGACGACGGGCATCGACGCTAGCAATTCGTTCAACATTTAAGGCCTGACCGGAGCATGCTTACTCTCACTAGCGTTAACATCGGAACGGAACGCGTCGTTGGAAAAAGTGTTTCAGGAATCTACAAACGCCCAATGCTTGGAGTCCAAGCACTAACCAAGACTGGCATCGTAGGAGACGTTGTCAGCGACTCGCGGCATCATGGCGGACCCGATCAGGCCGTCTACGTCTATGGAGGCAAAGACTATCTGTGGTGGCAAAGCGAGTTAGACAGGGAGCTTGAGCCCGGTACGTTTGGCGACAACCTAACCATATCCGATATTTCTAGCAGAGAGGTTCACATCGGCGATCGGTTTGTGATCGCGGACGATGTTGTACTCGAGGTTACTGCGCCACGCATACCTTGCGCGACGTTGGGCGAGCGAATGGGAGACAAACACTTTCCAGTTCTGTTCAGGGGAGCCGAACGACCAGGTTTCTATTGTCGAGTGATTCGCGAAGGAGAACTCGTTGCCAATTCCGAGGTCGACCACATTCCATACGACGGCGAGCCTTGCATTTCCGTTCCCGAGCTCTTTCGACTCTACTATGATCCGAACCCAGCACCAGCAACATTGGAGGCGGCACTAAGAGCACCGTTGGCGATTCGGGAACGTGCACGTCTAACAGCCAGTCTTGATCCTTAGTAAGTCTCCGACGGAGCAGATGCACACCACGGGTGATGCCAACGCGCCCTGAGCTCATGAGACGGCAGCGAACCTAAATTGAGCTGCGACATAGTGGAAATATTGCATTTCGAATGCAGGATTTCCATTTTGAAGCTCATACTAGCTACTCACTTTTTGGAAGTCGCGATGGCGCAAGTGAATCGACGACTCGTCACTCTAGTACCTACGCAAAAGCATCTCATTGAGACTGGTTCTGCACTCAAATAGGTAGTCGCAGGCCATTCAGTGGAATGCTAAATGGGGACTGTCCAAGTCTGCCACCATCAATGCCATTGGCATAACTAGATCAGTTCATATTAATATCAACTCACTGAGAATAAAGCTGATTGGGCAAGGTCCTCGACTAATCCTTGTCCGATTGCAGGATGCAATATGAGCAATTACTCCTCATACACGTCAGTAGTATTCGTCGCCTTTGGAATTCTCTATGGTGCCGGGTTCTTGCTGGCGGCTTGGGTTCTTGTGCGCAAACTCATGCAAAAGCAGAACGACATGGACCAGAATGCTGTGAAGGGAGCGCAAGACACCCAAGGACGCATTGCTCCCGAAGGAACGCCGGCTGCGGTAGCACCTGTAATTCCAGTAGCGGGCAAAGGAGACCCGCACAAGAAGGACGCTGAGCCGCCGATCGATATAGACACCGGGTTCGATGGAGGAATTGACGGAGGTGGAATCTAGTCACAATCGACTAGAAGTTTTTCAACTGCGCACTCGTATCGCGTGACTAGCGAAGATCGCGAAATCTGGAACGAACGCTATTTGCACGGAGCTTACGCAGACCGAACTTCTCCAAGCGAGATCCTGAAGAAGTGGCTTCCTTTGTGTCCGCAAGGTAGAGCGCTAGACATAGCCTGCGGAGCCGGCAGAAACGCAAGATTTCTTCGTGAAAATGGTTACGAAACCATTGGATTGGACATTTCAAACGTTGCAATTGAAGATGCACGTAGTCTGGATAGAACAGCCAACCGCAAAGTCGAGTACCTCGTTCACGACTTGGACAATGGCATTCCAGAGCTAGGGAAATTCGATTTGGTCATCATGGTCCGGTTCTTGGACTGGAAAGTAGTGTCCAGCATAGAATCGCACCTTCAAGTTAGTGGCTGCGCACTATTCGAGCAACATTTAAAGTACGACAATGATGAATCGCTCGCAGGTCCGCGTTCGAATAGATTCCGCGTGGACTCAGGTGAATTGCAAGCTCACATTTCCCATATGGAAATACTTAGGGAATTCGAAGGGCTGATTACGGATTCTGATGGTCGAAAATCTGCCGTCGTTCAAGTTCTAGTTCAGAAAAACCTTTAAGTTTTCGATTAATCAGCTTGCATTCCAGCAAGCTCCCGAATCCAGATGTTCCGAAACTGAACTGGATCGCCGTGGTCTTGCAAGACCACGGGGCCTTTAGGACCATGCGGAGTTTGGTAGTCGGCCAGAGCACGGTGCTTTGTGGGACCCTGCATAGTTTGGCGAAGATGCGCGAGGACACCATTGTGAAACAGCGTCATACTGGCAGGTGTCTTCAATTGTCCAGACTCAAACTCTGGTGTTTCAAACACAATGTCGAAAGTCTGCCAAGCTCCAGGTGGCAAACACGCGTTTGCCAGTGGAGGGAACTGTCCGTAGATGGCGCCTGCCAGTCCGTCAGCATATGTGGGGTTTTCGAAGTTGTCCAATATTTGCACTTCGTACAAGCCAAGTAGGAAAACTCCACTATTGCCGCGTCCCTGACCGCTTGCGGAAATCGCAGCTGGAGCTTTCCACTCCAAATGCAGTTGGCAGGAGCCAAACTCGCGTTTTGTTCGAATATCGCCGGTTCCACGTGCCGTTTCCATTGCATTGTCAGGAACTAACTTCCAATCTGCTGTTCCGCCTCGCACAGACAACCAAGCGTCTAGACTCGAACCATCGAACAGAACGACCGCGTCGTCAGGAGGCGAGCCGTGGGCATCATTTGAGGAGAACGACCCGGGGCAGACTATTGGCGGAGCCGGTCTATCGCGATCATGAATTCTCCATTTGCCACCTGGCAGGAAAGGCGTATCGTCGTAACCGTCTGTCATTCGCAACTCCTATTCGCTTTTATTCAACGACATGCTGAATTTAGTACGGGCTGCATGCATTACAGTCCCTGCAAACGAAAACGGCGAGACAGTGCAGACCTAGTCTCGCCGTTCATCAGGAAGCCTAGTCAGCTTCCACCAATGGGCGATTAACGTCCATATCCCATGATGGCCTTGGTTTCCAAGAACTCCTCAAAGCCATGTACTCCCCACTCGCGGCCGTTGCCAGACTGCTTGTAACCGCCGAACGGCGCTCGTTGGTTTACGGGAGCACCATTCAAATGGACATTTCCGGTACGAATCTTTCTGGCGATGTTGCGAGCTCGCTCTGGGTCTCCACCGGATACGTAGCCAGATAATCCGTAGATTGTGTCATTGGCAATTCGTACGGCATCGTCATCGTCTTCGTAGCCAATAAGCGATAGCACGGGACCGAATATCTCCTGCTGAGCAATGGACATGTCATTGGTCACATGCGAAAAGACTGTTGGCTTTACGTAGTAGCCGGCATTCAGACCATCAGGGCGTCCAAGTCCTCCGACTTCGAGTTTTGCACCTTCGTCAATACCCTTCTGAATCAGATCTTGAATTCGTTCGTATTGCAATGCAGAAACTACTGGTCCAATTGTTGTGCCAGGATCGTTCGGGTCTCCAACCTTGACATTTTGTGCTGCCGACTTTGCGATCTCAGCTGCTTCATTCATGCGAGAGGAAGGTACCAGCATTCTTGTCGGCGCATTGCATGATTGTCCGGAATTGGTGCACATCTGGAACACGTCGCGTGAAATTGTTTGCTCGAAGTCCGCGTCGTCCAAAATGATGTTGGCAGATTTGCCTCCTAGCTCTTGGGCAACTCGCTTCACAGTCGGTGCCGCGTTCTTTGCGACTTCAATTCCAGCACGCGTCGAACCGGTGAACGAGACCATATCTACATCCGGATGGGAGGCAATGGCCACACCCACCGTTGGTCCATCACCGTTCACAAGATTGAAGACACCAGGCGGAACTCCGGCTTCATCGAGAATCTCGGCAAACAAGACAGCATTGAAGGGAGCAACCTCTGACGGCTTCAACACCATCGTGCAGCCTGCCGCAAGAGCCGGCGCAACTTTACATGCAATCTGATTGATAGGCCAGTTCCATGGAGTGATGAATCCGCAGACGCCAGCAGGTTCCTTAATAACACGAACCGAGCCTAGTGACTCTTCAAACTCATACTCCTTCAGCACGTTCAATGTGGTCATGAAATGCCCCATGCCTGCTGGAGCTTGAGCCGCTTTTGCCAACCCCATCGGCGCACCCATTTCCTCGCTGATAGTGGCTGCCACATCATCTAAGTGCCTTTGATAGCAGGCGACAATCCGCTCAAGCAACTCCACGCGTTCCTCGCGCGATGTTTGCGAAAAGGAGTCAAAGGCCTCAACAGCCGCTGCTACAGCTTTGTCAACGTCTTCTGCGGTGCCTAGGGCTACTACCCCGATCGGCTGTTCGGTAGAGGGATTGACTACTTCAAGGGTGGCATCGGTAGATGGGTTTACCCACTCGCCCCCTATGTAAAACTTGGTTCGATTGCTCATCTGCTTTTCTCCCGTTTGTATTTCTGAAATGCCTGTCCGCCACAACAAATCCTGTGCCAATTCCCACTTCCCGATTTCCCTATCTAGAGAAGCCACTGGCATCGACGAATTGAACTGTACGCTACATTAAAGGTGCCTATGAAATGCGTAAATTGTACCGTTGCACAAATCTCGCTTAGCGGCTATGCAACTCAAGAATAGAGACGCACAGAGTCGCTAATGCTACACCGAACAATCCCAATCCTAAGCGAAAGTGAGGCCTTAAGGTGTCGTGCGCTACTGAGGTACGTTAGCGATGTCTTCGCGAAGCTCCTCAATTACATCCTTGAACTCAGCCAAGTTAGATTCGTTCAATGAGGCTAAGGCTTCGTGCGCGCGTAGCAGCCATTTCTGTTGTGTCTGAGTATCTGTGGACCCACCAAGCAACTGCTCACGATCGTGTGGGATTTCTCGCGCTACCCCGCTGATGCAGTCCAGCACATCACGCATTCCAAGTTCTACAAAGGTCTCGTGGATAGCCGACCCAACACTTTGGATATGCAGGGTGGCTCCAAGCGACGCACACACTTCGGCTGTCTCGTGCAGAGTTCCAAGCATGGCACTATCCAAATACTCGCAGTGCATCATGTCGATAATCACACTCTTTCTTGCAGATGCTGCGTCTTTGACGGTCATCGAGAGTGACTGGCCATGCATCCATGTGATGCGGCCATGGTAGGAAAGATATAACGATTCGTCGTCCTCTGCGTATTCGATTTGAGAAACGTGATTGTTGGCAACTTCTGCTTCAATCTTGTCCTGAAAGATTGAGGCCGACGGATGGTCGAAGCTGTTTTCCCCATCCCTAACATCAATCATCAACATCGTCACGTCGTCTCTATCTACCGAGTATGAACCGTGCGTGATCCGATTGAGAAGATCACGCATCGCGGTTTTGCCCGGTGGAATGTCACTTAGTTGCACGGCAATTTCTTCCAACGAGAACGGTTCTTGGTCGCTAAGGTTGAAAATCCCATCCGTATACATCAGAACACGGTCGCCCGACTCGAGAACTAGGCTCTCCTCTTCAAACTTTGCATGTGGGTATAGACCCAAAGCGGGTCCGGAAGATGAGACCCGTTGGACCTCGCCGGACGCTCGCAATACCAAAAGTGGGGGATGCCCGGCACTAGCTACGGAGAACTTGCCGCTGTGAGTATCCAAAATGCAGAACATTGCTGTGACAAACATGCTTGAACCGACAACATCTGAAATGAGTTCTTCGTTCACCCGAGCAAAAACTGGAATTGCACTATGGCTTTGAACGGGAAGTCCCAAAGCTTCACTTGCACTCGGTGAAGGTTGCTCCGATCGGAACGCATCGTCGTCCTGCTCAATGATGTCGAGCCTGTTTTTGAATAGAACCGTCAGCATGGCCGCACTGACCCCATGGCCCGTGGAGTCCGCTAGCACGAGTCCAAGGTGCCTCTCGTCGATTCTGAATACATCATAGACGTCGCCGCCCACGTTTTTGCCTGGAACGTAGAGCCCACTGAACGAGTAGCCTGGGACTTTAGGCGGATTTCGTGGCAGGAGAGACCGCTGAATGATTTCAGCTTGTTCGAGATCCCGGTCCATTAGAGCCGCGTTGTGCTCGAGAGCAATGACAAGGGATCGAAGTTGGTCCTTGGACTTCTCAAGTTGTGCGGTCCGCTTCTGCACACTCTCCTCCAAATGGAGAGTATGTTGCTCGACAGTCTCCGACATGGCGTTGAAATCCCGCCCAAGTTCTCCCAGCTCGTCCGCTGTTTCCACTTTGATTCGGGTTGAGTAGTCTCCCTCGGTCATACGACGAGTTGCACGTGCCAAGCGACGAATGGGGCCCAATGAGCTTTGCACCACTGTTGTCAATACAGCTCCTGCAATACAAGCAATCAACAGGCCAATGCAGACAACAACAACCAAAACTCGCTGCAGCGGTCGGAATGCTTCAGCCTGATCCACCTGAACGACTAGTCCCCATCCTGCGTAGCCAACTGGTCGATATGCGGTTAGCACTCTGACGCCTCGATGATCCAAGGCATTCTCCCTAAAGCCATTTTCTCCCGCCAGTGCTTGCGACATGGCTTCATCAATTCCAACATCCTCTTGTTGAAATTGCTCGAAATCGCCACTAGCAAACAAGTAATGCAATTTGCCATCTTGCATACGCCGCGCGCAACGCACCTCAATCGTCTGATGGCGCGACCTAAAAGAATCAAGCAATTCGGCCAGATTTGAACTGCTTACATCCGCGCTAGCGACGCCAACCACTTGATCGTGCATGTCAACAACGGGGATGCTCATCGAGATCGACTCTCCAATGTGTTCTCCATTGGAAAACTCAACGTACGGACCATGAATGCCTTCCACGAAAAAGTCTGCCTCAAGTGCAAGATGCCCAATTTCGCTGGCTACCGTGGACCCAAGTATTGTGCCCCCCGCATCGGTGAGGCGAACGCGAGTATATTGCTCGTTGCTTGTCAGGGCGTCTTCGACAATAGCTTGCAATCGCTTGCGCAACATTACATCGTCAAGCATGCCTTGATCGCGTTGACTGAACAGGTCGGTATTGGAGACAGTTGTTGCCAGCGACCCTAGTAGTCGTTCCTCCAATTCGATGTAGTTGACCAGTTCCGAACCGAAAACTTGACTATCGAGATCCAGTTCGTAGCGGATTTCGTCTCGAATGGTGGCTCTCATGTAGGCAACACTCATCGCAGTGAAACAGGCAATGCTCACTAGCAGGATGCCAATCAGAAACAGCGTCAGTTTTCCGCGAACCGAACGGAAATAGGGAATGTCGGCGCGAGGTCGGTTCGAATCGACAGATTCCAAGTATTTACCTCATTCGCCGCGACGAGACCGAGTTCAAGTAGATACGGAATCGCAACTTTTGTTAGCCGAGTATTTTATTACTTTAGAGCAGCTATTGGAGTTGGCGTTTCCAACTTACAGTGAAAACACAAAACTCCCCAACACTTTTGGACAACCAAAGGTTGCGATCGAATTGCGAGTTGAGCTCAGTTGTGCAGTGAAGTCTACGACGACGGTTGGGTTGAGAGCTCTCTTTCGAGTTGCTCAGGAGTGACAAACCCAGGTATGATCGCCCCGTTTTCAAGAACCATCGCTGGTGTGCCGCTAATATTCATCTTGCTGCCAAGCTCAAATTGCTCGTCGATGGGATTTTCGCAACTCTTGTTTCGGATAGTCTCCCCCCGCTTCAATGCCGCAATTGCAGCGTTAGGATCGTCTGCACACCAGGCTGAAACCATCTTGTTATAAGTCTTTGAATTCTTGCCAGCCCGAGGGTAGGCGAGATAACGAATCTCGATTCCGCGTGTCTTGTAGCCCTCTATCTGCTCGTGAAGCAATCGGCAATAGCCACAATCCACATCGGTAAACACGTACACGACGTGCTCCACTTCGTCTTTCGGCGCAAAATTCAGACTTTCGTCTAGCGGCACATTCGCCAATAGCTCCTTGCGCAAAGTGTTCCTGCTGGTTTCAGTAAGGTTCGTCGTGCCAGCGCCATCAATCCTGTGAAGCTCTCCAACGAAAACATACTTGCCGTCTGCCGATGAATAGAGGAGTCTGCCATCGTTCGTCTCGACCTCGTAGATCTCGGAGAGCGGCGTAGTAGTCACCTCTGCTACGCTCAATCCAAGCGTTTGCAAGGAATCCGAGATTGCGCTTTCAGCACTAGAATTCTCCTCGTCCTCCTGCGACATTGCCATGCTCGAACACGACAGAGTCAAAAAGAGGACCATTACTGGTCGAGTAAGCTCACCGACACTCATTGCTTGCGATCTATAGAGCATTGCTACTTGGGCATATTAATGGATGTAGAGTTCCTTCGCAGCCACTAAGTGTTTGTATTGCCGAGTGGCAATTGGGCTTACTGAGCTAGGCGATTCATTACACTTATACACTCTCAAATTCGTCCATCGCGCATGAAATTCGGCATTTTCTACGAACATCAGCTACCTAGACCTTGGAATCACGGCGAAGAACACAAGCTGTTTCAAGACGCTCTTGAACAAGTGGAGGTGGCCGACAAGCTAGGGATCGACTTCGCTTGGGAAGTAGAGCATCATTTCTTAGAGGAATACTCTCACTCGTCCGCACCAGAAGTATTTCTCGCCGCGTGCTCCCAGCGAACGGAGAACATTCGTCTTGGTCATGGAATTCGCCAAGTCATTCCCCAATACAACCACCCGGCTCGCACGGCTGAAGTCATAGCCACCTTGGACCTCGTGTCGAATGGAAGAGTCGAGTTTGGGACTGGCGAATCCTCGGCGGAGCTTGAACTAGGCGGCTTCAAGATCCCAGTAGCGCGAAAACGCAAGATCTATCTGGAAGCCACTGAACAAATAGCCAACATGCTAGCTATGGATCCCTATCCTGGCTACAAGGGACAATACTTCGATATGCCATGCAGGAACATCGTTCCCAAGCCTGTGCAGCGACCGCACCCGCCCCTCTGGGTCGCATGCTCACAGCGCGAGACCATCCGCATGGCTGCCCGACTTGGAATCGGTGCTCTTACTTTTGCGTTTGTCGACCCTGCAGAGGCGACGGAATGGGTCGAAGAGTACTACAACATCATCAAGTCAGAGGCATGTGTGCCAATTGGTCACTCTATCAATCCAAACATATGCATGGTGTCTAGCTTTTCTTGTCACTATGACCGTGAATTGGCAGTTCGACGTGGACTAGACGGGTTCGAGTTCTTTGCCTTCGCTCTCGGCAGCCTCTACGCGTTCGGAACCCACAAGCCAGGTCGCACCAACCTTTGGGACCAATACATCAAAATGCGCGATGCTCAACGACAGGAAAACCCAGTCGACATCACCAATGCACTGAGCGGGAGTCGAGGTGGAATCGGCACTCCAGACGATCTTAGAGAGCACTTGCTGAAGTTTGAGGCATGTGGGGTCGATCAGGTGACCTTCATTCAGCAGGCTGGAAACAATCGCCATGAAGACATTTGCGAATCGTTGGAAATATTCGCGAAGGACGTGATGGGTGAATTCAAAGAGCGCGACCTTGCTCGCGAAGAAAAGAAACTCAAGGAACTTCAGCCATATTTAGATGCAGCGATGGAACGCAAGATCAAAATGCGCGAACTCTCTGACGACGAGATTCCCTCGTACATGTCATTAGGCAGACGCGTTAGTGAGGACTCAAAGAAAGAAAAGTCCATATACGAGGGCCCAGCCGCACAAGCTGCGGGAGCCTAACACTTTGGGCACCTGAGTCCCGAATGACCCAGCTAACAGGGCTATAGGCTTCGCGCAATCCCGCGAACCGCAAAGGCCGTTCTCGCCAACGAGAGAATGCCAAGCCAATTAATGCTAGGATTCTGTTACTTTGTTGTGACCGTTTCTATTGCAATGGCATCTAAGGATGTATGGCGAACATTGGTGGCGTCCAGATTGCAGTAGAAGTCGTTGAACGACTGATGAAGGGCGATCCGGAAGCGCAAGAGCAAGTTTTCAAGGCATTGTCTGGCCCTGTCTACTCGATGGCGCTTCGTATATTGGGCGACTCTCACGCTGCTGAGGACGTTGCTCAGGATACGTTCATGGATGTATTGACCAAAGCGCATACGATACGACAACCATCCCACTTTGTGGGTTGGGTTAGAACGCTGGCGGTCAATCGGTGCTATATGAGACTCAGGTCGCCTTGGCACCGCAGACGCGTGAATTACGAACCTGTTGCGACAGGCGCCGAAGACGCTACGTCAGAACTGATTGACGTTGAGCGAGCACTTGCAAGCATGGAGCCAAAGACTCGCTTGGTAGTTTGGATGTATTGCGTAGAGGGCTACACGCATGAAGAAATCGGCAAATTGCTCAAACGCAGCACAAGTTACTCCAAAGTAATCATTTCGCGCCTAAATCAGAACATGGAGAAATCAAGACAAGATGAGGCTGCAGCCCAGCAAAGGCAACCGCACGAGGGAGCTGCATATTCAAATCAATGGAACACAATGACATGTCAGTGAACTCGATAAACGATCTCACAAGAGGACTGCGCCAATTGTCCGACGTGCCACCGCCTGGTGACATGCTTGAGCAAGTGCGGGTCAAGATTCGACGAAGAAAGGTCCGTCAACAGCAGTTCGTGCAAATTGGCGGAGTGTCGTGTATGGCGCTCGTCGTATTTGGACTGGTGTTTTGGAATCAACCTCCCTTGAACCGAACCGATCCTGCAACTGTAAGCACGGTTCCTCAGGTTGAAAATACGCCCAATGATCCATTGGACGCATTGCAAAAGGAATTGCTCAATGAGTTCTCGGCGTCAACGATTGAGCGGTCCGCAATCGTAATTCGGGTGGCTGGCATCAATACAGAGCTTGATGAGCTAGAAGCCGGGAATACGGCACGACGCGATGAACTCCTGAAACAAAAAGACGCTCTCAAGAGATCGTATCGGCTGCTAAAGTCCCAATCCCCTCCCATTACCTTAGCCAGTTTCGACGGAGTCTTATAGACCCGCACGGAGTCAATCATGAAATCACTTCTAACTTCAATTCTCACGATTGGTTGTTTACTTGGAACGTTCACGCTCGCCCAAGAAGGCAACTCGAGCGATGCAACCGATGACACAAACCTTACTGAAATCGAAGCAGCTAGCCTTTCTGACAGAGGAGCGACTAGGGGCATTGTTACTCAGTATCAGCAAGAGCAAATGAGACGGGTACGAAGACAATTTGAAGAAGCCGTGGGTGCCATGGCCGCGGCGGAAGGACATTCCGAAGCGATTTCTCGGATTGCTCCTTATGTGTCAGCTCTATCGCCTCAATTGGAATTGCTGTCGGACAATCTCACGTATGCCATCCAATCCAAGGCTGGTATGGGTTTCATTGGAATCCGAATGGGCGAGGCCACAGATCAAGGAGTTTTGATCGAGCAGGTAATTGAGGACACACCGGCGGAAAGTGGGGGACTGCAGGATGGCGACATAGTCGCTTCAGTTGACGGTGTGCAAATCAAGGAAGCCGACGATCCCGTACGTGCGCTCACTGCTCTGATTAGTGTGGCTGAGCCGGGCACGACAATTAGTTTGGAAGTAATTAGGAACAAAAGGAAACTAGACAAGACGCTCACTACTGTTTCACGGCGGCAATACCCGGAAGTGTGGGCCTATGAAATGAATGCGCCAGGTAGGTATTCCCTATTGAACCAATTCGGTAGCAGACTTGGCGATTTGCGAGATCTACGCACTCTGGTGCTAGTTGAATTTGAGAGCGATCTTGGACATTACTTCGGAGAGGAGTTTGGAGTCTTGGTCATCGATGCCCCAGAAGGTCGAGAATTGAAGAAGGGTGATGTGTTGTTGAGAATCAATGACAAACCAGTTCGATCCTTCTCTCATGCGAAACGATTTTTCTCCAATTCCGAAAAACCCGCGGCAGTTGTCGTAAAGCGTCGCGGACGCGAGCAGAAATTCGATTTCATGTCGAGCGATCTACATATAACTCAAGTAGGGGGTGCATGACTGGGACTATGGACCCACAAGCATCCGCAGATGTGAACCAACGCTTATGGTTAGCTAGGAGATATTTATGACTGTTTTTTCAAGATTCTCGCTCTATCTGGCAATGGCTTTGTTCGTAGTTGCCAATGTGGGAGCGCAAGAGAATCAAAAGCAAGACGAACAAGACTACAAAGAGGTTCTCGAACAGCTCGATGCTGCGGTGGAAGCACTTGCCGAGCTCGAGAGCGACGTGATTGTGCACGAGCTTGGACCGCTGGTTCATTCCCTGCAACCAGGAGTCGAGTCGTTAACTGAAGTCTTGCTCAGCGTTTTGGGTGAATTTGGTGATGCAATTCAGCTTGGGCAAATCGGGGTCACCCTATCAACCACTCCAGACAAAAACCTAACAGTTGTCGGGATTCAGGAATGGAGTCCTGCAATAGGTGCAGGTCTGAAACAAGATGATCAAGTCGTCACCATTGACGGGCTTAAGATCACGGAAGCCGATGATCCAGAAACCACTGCCAATAGGCTGATCTCGAACCTGTCGCACGGCGACACGTTGCGCTTAGGCATATTGCGGGAGGGCAAGCACGTCGATATTCCGATAGAGGTGGGAACATCCTCAGCTGCTCGACTTTGGATCCACCCCACCCCGAAACGGCCCATTGTTTACTTAGGTGACGGCAACTTCGATCTAGGGGATTTCGGCACTGTAATAGCAAGTGATGGATCTCTCACGGGGTGGTTAGGTTCTGGTGCCCGAAGCAACTCCGCAGAGGCCATTGACGTCATTTCTCTGTTAGAGGTGGAAGAGGAACTCGGTCACTACTTCGGTGTCGACTTCGGGGTGCTGGTTCTTAGCGTTTCAGACGACCACGATGTTCTAAAGCCTGGAGACGTTCTCCTGAAAATCGGAGAGAACTCCGTACGTTCGTTTTCCCATGCAAACCGCTACATACGACAACGTAGCGACACTCCGGAGTTAGAAATAACAGTTCGACGGCGTGGAAAGCAAACAACCCTCGATTTAGATTCGAGCCGCACTGCTTTCGTGTCGGTGCTAGAACGCTAACTAGTATCAAGTGTGTGGATGTCGATAGGTTCCTCCCTAAAAGTCAACTCTTATAGAGTCTCTCTTCTATCGACATCCACTCGTTCTCTAGCTCTTCAATCGTTTTTCTAGTCTTTCCATGCATTCTAATCCAATCCTGCAATTCGCTGCGATTGGCGTCTAAGAATGTTTGCGGGTCCGCAAGCTTCTCGTTCAATTCTTTTACCGTCTTCTCGAGCTGTCCTAACGTTGTCTCTATTTGAGCCCTGCGAACCACGAGTTCTCGCGTGCGATTTCGTGCATCCGCACGTTCCTTTCTAAGCAGTTTAGACGTGGGCTTCGCTGGTTTGACCTGTTGCTTCGGTTCGCCGATAGTCGCTTCGTAGTCGTCTAGATCCCCCTCAAATGCTGAAACACTGCCACCTTTAACGAGCCAAAACTCGTTGACACACTGCCTTAGCAAGTGCTGGTCATGTGCAACGATTACGACGGCACCTTGAAATTCATCGAGTGCGTTTGAGAGGGCGGTGCGCATGTCCATGTCCAAGTGGTTTGTCGGTTCATCTAGTACCAATAGAGCCGGTCTCTCTAGAGCGATCGTTGCCAAGACCAAACGCGCTTTCTCGCCGCCGCTAAACTGTTTGACGGGTCGAAATATGTCGTCGCCGCCAAAGCCCCATCCGCCGAGAAAATCTCGAACTTGCTGTGCGCTGAAATCAACTCGGTCCAATACGTGATCGCAAGCGTTTCGTTCGCCATCCAAGATCTCCAATTGATGTTGTGCGAAGTACCCGGTGGATGTGTGTTCGCTGAAGCCAATGCTGCCATCTCTGGGCCGAATTTCACCTGCCAATGCCTTCAACAAGGTTGACTTTCCTGCGCCGTTCAACCCAAGAACCCCGATGCGATCTTTGGGATAGATGCGTTCAGTTGTGTTGGTGATTACGTCATGTTCGTCGTAGCCCAGACTGCATCGGTCTATCGACACCATTGGTTCATCAAGTCGAGCAGGTGATTGAAACGAGAACCTGTATGGCAATTGAGTGCGAAGCACAGCTACTGCAGTCATCTTTTCAAGCACCTTGATTCTGCTCTGAACTTGACGCGCCTTGCTCGCTTTTGCGCGGAACCGATCTACGAATCTCTGTAAACGCTCACGTTCCTGCTCTTGACGCTTCAGCGCAGTCTCCTGCTGAATCAACAGCTGAGCTCTTTGTTCTTCGAAGGAGGAGTAGCCGCCTCGATATGTGAAGGCTTGCAGCTGGTCAATGTGAACTATGGTGTCTACAACTTGATCCAAAAGATCGCGGTCATGGGCAATCAAGAGCACCGTACCGTCATAGTTTGCGAGCCACTTTTGAAACCACACCGTTGCCTCCAGATCCAAGTGATTGGTCGGCTCGTCCAACAGCATGAGATCGGCGGGCGTCATGAGTGTGCGTGCAAGATTCAGACGTATTCTCCAGCCTCCCGAAAAGTCCTTATGTGGCTTCGTGAAATCATCTGACTGGAACCCAAGTCCTGAGAGAATAGTGGCGGCTCTAGTTTCAAACGTGTAGCCTCCGCGGTCCTCAAATTCCGCAAATGCACGGGCGACTTCGACGCCGTCTCCCGACGATTGAGTTTGATCTATCTTTCGTTGCAGTTTGCGCAGCGCTGTATCGCCATCCATGACGAAATTTATGGCTTGACTGTCCGAAGGAGGTACGTTCTGGTCTAGCCAAGAGATTCGCCAGGTCGCGGGATACTCAACGGTTCCTTCTTCAGGCTGCAGCTTGCGCCGAACCAGCGCAAACAGCGTGGTTTTGCCTATTCCGTTTCTTCCAACGAGACCGACGGAGTGACCAGCATGAACCGTGAAGGAAAGATCTTCAAAAAGAGGCGCGTCTCCGTACTTGAAGCACACCTTGTTGAATTGAAGCAGAGCATGCTCCTAGTCAGTAGGCAGAGCGTGGCCCCATTCGAAATTGCTGGATCGTCAATCCTATCAACACTATGAATGCGACGAGAGCCAATATAGGAATTGTGGGCGCACTCTCGGCACAGTCGGGCGATCCCGCGAACAGCGCTTCGAAAATATCTGCGAAGGGATAGCCGTCTCTAATCAGGGCATTAGCGCCAGCGAGACAGGCAACACTGTTGTCTGGACCAAATATCACATACAAGTGCCATAGCGCAAATCCAATTCCGCCCAAGAAGAACAGTATGGAAAGCAGCGGCAGAATCCCCAGCCGCGAGTCCACCGTTAGGCTGGCTACGGAGACTAGAACTCCGAAAAACATCATGTAGCGTTGAGAAAGGCAAAGCGAACAGGGCGTCAAATTGAAGACGTGCTCCAATGCTAGAGTCAATGCCAGTGCGCCTCCGCCGCACAGTACAACCAAGATTGCCCAAAACTCGCTGTGCCTATAGTCAAATTTGAGCATCAACGGACACCTCCTCCCTCACCATCGTATGCGCCATCATAAATCCATGACATCCGTACTCTCATACCAACTCAAGCAACTTGGCCGTCTGGCACATTGTTTGTCCACCAAATGGCCGCTTGCTCTTCGATCAATGGAAAGTAGCTTCGGAAGTCATCATAGAAGACATCGATGTCTCTTGCTATTACAGACAGTGCTGCCACATCTTCGTTCTTTAAGCGATGCAAGATTCTCTGCATGATCCTCAACATCACGTTCAAGTCCGAGTATGTCGACCAAAGGTCTCGATCCATGGTGTGCTTTAGAAATTTCTCGGCTGAATCCGGCATCTCGAATTTGGTCAAGACACCATAGCAATAGTTTGTGAAATCGCTCAACTCGCCTTCCCCATGTACTTTCCAATGGACCGCCAACAAATGATCTGCAACCAAGTCGAGCAAAATCGGCGCAGCGCGACGCAAGGGTTTGCCGAAACGCCAATAGGTTGCTCGCATTTCCTCCATCCGATTGCTCTTGGAATCAATGTGCCTGTGCAATCGAATCCCACTCTGCACATCGGATGGATAGGTGGTGGGGATAGGCCCTTTAACGAAGTCTCCCAGAAACGCGCCGGCTATGTGGGCTTCATCGTGTCTAGCCAACCAGCAGTGTGCCAGGAAATTCACGTTCCTAAATCCAACTTCATGTAGACATCCAGGTGCTGCTCAAACGATTGAGTTTCTGATTTCTCCAGTTCTTCTTGCCTACGCAGCGAACTTCGGGTCATTTCTTCAAATCTGGCAACACGATTACGGTTTAGCGGATTTTCAAGGAATTCGCGCTGGTGCTGATCGGCCAACGAGTCGATCAATCTGTAGTACGACAATCGACTTCCCTTCATGCGGGCAAGTATTTGTGCGGACGGGGTCGCATCAGGGTCCAAGATCTTATGTTGTTGGTTCTCCCACGACAATCGATGGGCTGTAGTACCAGAAAGAGTGTCTAAGGTCTCGCACACTCTCTTGATGTCGGCCAATACATCCAACGCCCACGTTCGCAATTCTCGTTTCTGCCCGTCCAGGCTCAAGAAAACAGCGGGGTCTCTGCCTTTTTGGACTGTAGCCAGCTGGTTCTCCTGAATTTCCTGCCACGTCGTTGGCGTGTCTGAAGCACTAGGCATCAGCCAGCAATAAATCAACATTGCATCTAAGAATCGAGCAGTGGCACCATCAATTCCTGTTCGGAGGAAGGGATTCAGGTCCAAGCAGCGTACTTCCAAGTACTCTACTCCGTTACGACTCAAAGAAACGATCGGTCGAAGCCCGCTTTGGGACAAGGGTTTCGGGCGTATCGTTCCGTACGATTCCGCCTCGATCTGCAAGAGTGCAGTGGAAAGCTGCTTGTACTCCCCAGCTGGCGTTTGTGTTCCAATCTTCTCATACGCCTCATATGGTCTGCTAAGTGCCGCAATCATGTCATGCAAATAGTCAGCAAGCGAGTTGTAGGAAATGTAGTGTGATGCCTGCGCCGTACTTTGGTAGCCCAATGGTCCCATCCGCAACGAAGTTGCATATGGCAAGTAGAAGGATTCGCCATCGAGTTCGCTCAGTCCATGATCTGCTGTGGATATGAAGGATCCGCACACTGCCGGCGAGGAACCAAACAAGTAGATGGGAAGCCAAGCCAGTCGCCGAAAATTCCGAATTAGGCTCATGTAGCCATTGTCTCGAAACTCTCGTGAATCACTTTCGCCCTCAGATTCTGCGCGCAATTGCCAGAGTGAATCGGGAATGGAAAAGTTGTAATGCAATCCGGAAATAGACTGCATGTAGCGACCATACCGATACGCGAGCCCGGTTCGATAAATGCTTTTCACCTTTCCCACGTTGGAATTGCCGTAGTCTGCAATCGGGATGGAAGATTCCCCGCGAAGCATGCATGGCATGCTCGCCGGCCACAAGCGCTCACTTTCGATGATTCCATACACGAATCGGTGAATGTCGTCGAGTTCCAATAGGCAATCGTCAATGCTCGTGTGCACACGCGTGACGAACTCAAGCTGCGCTTCCGAGAAATCCGTCGTAATGGATTCGTGAGTGAGTGCCGCACCCAATTCCGCAGGATGCGGTTTTCGAGAGAGATAGCCGTCGCGAGAAATTCGCAATGCTTCCTTCTCGATTCCGTGGTCCAAATGAATTTGCCCCGCAGAACCAAAAATGTGCTGCAACCGAGATTCGAGTGAAGCATCCACTTTAGTTGCTCACCTCAATACGGAGACATTGCCAGACTGCTAACTGCAATTGCTCGGTAATGTATGCCGCTACGGCTAGCGGGGACCTGCTTCAACAATTTCGCGATCAACAATGAACTTCGCGAAATTGCGTTTGAACTTGGCTATTAGAGAATTACGTGCCGAGTCGTAGTCGTCCTTGTTTGACCATGTGTTGCGCGGATTCAAGATCTTGGAATCTAATCCCTCAACATGTGTGGGGATAGAGAGGTTGAGATCAGGAAGGTGCGTCAATGGGCCATGCTGTAGAGCACCTGAGCGTGCTGCTTCGATGATCCTACGAGTTTCCGGTATTCCTATTCTCTTCCCATCGCCATAGGTTCCTCCAGTCCATCCAGTATTCACTAGAAAGACTTGGCAATCGAAAGACGCAAGGCGACGCATAAGAAGATCTGCGTACACTCCAGGTGGCCTAGGCAGGAAAGCCGCTCCAAAGCCCGCCGAGAACGTAGCTGCGTAGGGTTCGGAGGAACCAACGACAGTCGAACCAATTTGCGCCGTGTAGCCAGAAAGAAAGTGGTACGCCGCTGCCTGCGGGGTAAGCACAGAAACTGGAGGCAGGACACCGCTCACGTCGCATGTTAGAAATATTATTGTTTCAGGTTCGCCACCGCTATTTCTTGGTTCGCACGCCAGAACGTTGCTACGCGGATAGCAAGCTCGAGTGTTTTCGGTAAGAGAGGAATCGGCATAGTTGGGCTCCCGGGTGTCAGGGTCCACCACAACGTTCTCAACAATGGCGCCAAATCGGATCGCGTCGAAGATCACTGGCTCTGTCTCTCTTCGAAGGTTTATGCACTTTGCGTAACAGCCCCCTTCGAAGTTGAATACACTACCGGTGCCCCATCCATGTTCGTCGTCGCCTATCAATAGACAATCCGGGTCTGAAGACAGCGTCGTCTTTCCTGTA
Organism: Candidatus Azotimanducaceae bacterium; assembly: GCA_965205545.1. GTDB lineage: Bacteria > Pseudomonadota > Gammaproteobacteria > Pseudomonadales > Azotimanducaceae > Bin55. The sequence continues at coordinate 1,410,135 of OZ242170.1, forward strand.
CCGGACAGTCCGAAAAAGAGAGCCACCCTTCCGCTGGAGTCCACATTTGCCGAGCAATGCATGGGCAAGATGTCGTTTTCTGGCAGCAGGAAATTCATCACGGCGAACATCGCCTTCTTCATTTCTCCCGCATAGTGCATTCCAGCGATCAATACCTTTCGCTCGACCAAGCTCACAATCACGACGCCGTCGCTGTTTGTTCCGTCTCTCTCGGGAACGCACTCAAAGTCGGGAGCGTTCAGTATTTGCCATACGGGTTTGTTTTGAGGATTGAATTCTTCAGGAACAATGAACAACGTGCGCGCGAACATTTGGTGCCAAGCGTACTGAGTACATGCGTGCACGGGTTGATAGTGTTGGGGATGAGCACCAACGTGCATGAGCCCCGCATAGCTTTCTTTCGAATCCAAAAATGCGCTGACTCGCTTCCAAAGCAGTGAAAACCGATGTGGCTCGAAGGGCTGATTTACTGTGCCCCAGTCAATCTTTCCTGAGGTCCGATCGTCCTCAACTATGAATCGGTCCTTGGGAGACCTCCCCGTCCGTATTCCGGTCCGAACGGCTATGGAACCGTTAGAGACGAGGATTCCTTCGCCATTGCCAATTGCGTGCTCGGCAAGTATGGCTGCAGCAAGACCATTGTGCCTCTTGGGTTCTTGAAGTGCTTCGATTACTGCTACCTTCCTGTTGAAATGTTCATGAAAAGAATGTTAACCGTGCTCCCTATTCACGATGGGATCAATTTGCTCCTTTACACGCTCTTGTCGGTCACTCTTGATAACCTCGTTGCTTGAGTTGCGCCATGCGACGTCGATCTGCTCGACTGGGCTTGCGTTTCGAAAAAGTAATGCCTGCTCGCGCAGCTTTGCGTCGTTCTGTTAGTTCCGTGCGCTTTGCAATTGAGTTCTCAGTTTCCTCGTACATGGTCTGCGCTACTACGGCCGGACCTCGCTGATCGAAGAGTTCTTTCACTACAACCACGATCTGGTGAGCCGGAAGTGTAATTGTCAATGTTTGTCCTTTATGAACGCTTCGTGCTGGCTTGACTCGCTCGCCATCGATGTGTACCTTGCCTCCGACGACTGCCTCCTTGGCGCGCGACCGTGTCTTGAAGAAACGTGCCGCCCAAAGCCACTTGTCAATACGAACTCGTTCCTCTCTGGTGTTCACAGTAGTATTGCACTTAGCACCGACCGCGGTTGGTGACAAACTTCCTGTACATTCCTTGTACACCTATACTTAGCCGCCAGTCAAGCTGCAGGAAATCGGTGTGCTCCCAAAAATCAGTCAGTCGCGTATTGTGGCAAGCAGTCGACTGTTCAGCATTGAGCAAATCGATCTAGTCTTTTCCAATGGCGCAACAAGGACTTTCGAACGACTTCCCAAGAGGGGTTTCGAGGGCATCATAGTTTGCGCCGTCAATGACAAGCATGAGTGTATTTTAGTTCGTGAATACCAAGCTGGAACGCATCGCTACGAGCTTGTTCTTCCTAAGGGGCGGGTGGAAGCTGCGGAATCCTTCGACGAAGCAGCGAACAGGGAGCTTAAAGAGGAAGCGGGACTAGGAGCCCGCCGTTTGCAATACCTCAGAGAAATGACCATCGCACCAAGCCATATGGGTTTCTCCATACATGCGATATTGGCAACGGATTTGTATGCAGAATCGTTGACGGGTGACGAGCCCGAACCTTTGGAAGTCGTTCCATGGCCTATGTGTGAATTGGATGAATTGTTTAGGTCTGACCAACTGACTGAAGCTCGATCCATTGCCGCCTTAACTTTGGCTCGCATGGAAATTCGCGATTGAAGTGATTGACGAGCTTGTACGAATTTCCAATCTGGCAAGTAGGGAAATTCTCAATGTCTACAACTCGAAATTTACTGTTGGCACAAAGTCTGACGAATCGCCAGTTACACAAGCAGACATACGAGCTCATGATGTAATTGTTCGAGAGTTGACACTGCTCGACTCTTCCATTCCCATACTTTCCGAGGAGGAAGAGATTCCCCATTTCTCGATACGAAGGAAATGGAAACAGTATTGGCTGGTAGACCCATTGGATGGCACTCGAGACTTTGTTGATCGCAACGGCGAGTTCACAGTCAATATTGCGCTAATTGAAGATGGCAAACCTAGACTGGGTGTGGTAAACGTTCCAACCAAAAGAACAGTCTTTGGCGGTGATTGCGTCGGTCGTAAAGCGTTTGTGCGCTCAACAGAGTCGACACGCACCATAGTGTCCAGAAAGATCGATCTGGGCGCCTTAGTTCTCGTTGAGAGTCGGCACAATACAACGCCGCACAACGACCGCTTCACCGAGTACTTGACACAGTCTGGGAGGAAAATCACGCGAGAAAATGTTGGAAGCAGCTGGAAGATGTGTCGAATCGCCGAGGGAAGCGCTGATTTCTATCTTCGATGCGGACCAACTTCGGAATGGGACTTGGCTGCGGCGCATGCGGTCCTGGGAGCAGCAGGCGGAGACTTGCGTCTGCTGGACGGTTCCCCTGTGCGGTACAACCAAAAGGCAAGCTTGCTCAATCCCTCTTTCTTCGCCTGTGGCGACTCGCCGAAGTTCTGGACTGCGGAACTCAGCGCGGCATTTCCACAATTGAAAAAGGGTTGAGAACTGAGTGCAGGAAATCACTCCTGAAACTAGATTGTCATCCCCAAGGAGACGGTAGTGAGGTTCATCATCTATGGAGCAGGTGGAATTGGAGGGTCCATTGGCGCACGTTTGCACCTCGCCAACCAAGACGTTGTGCTCATTGCTCGAGGCAACCATTTCAAAGCTCTTCGTGCAAACGGACTACGATTTGTATCCCCACGGCACGACAGAGTGCTGCGCATTCCTTGCATCCGCCACCCTTCAGAACTAAGACCCGGCGAGAAAGACATTGTCTTTTTGTGCATGAAGGGTCAGCACACAGATGGTGCGCTTGTAGACCTGCAGAAGGTTGTTCCTGACACCACGCCCATAGTCTGTTGCCAGAATGGCGTCGCTAATGAACGAGCTGCGCTTCGGCGTTTTGAAAGGGTCTATGCAATGTGTGTGCTGGTCCCCGCAGAGCATTTGGAGCCCGGTGTGGTGATCAACTTTGCTGAGGCAACTGCCGGAGCATTGGACGTAGGCAGGTATCCAGCAGGCCTCGACTCGACTGCTGAAGACATTGCGGGCGCACTACGCAAAGCGGGTTTCAGTTCCGTGGCCGACTCCTCAGTGATGCGACACAAGTACGCAAAAATGCTGGGCAACCTAAGCAATGCAGTTCAAGCCGCATGTGGAACAGGCTCGCGAACTATCGCGTCCATTCTTCGGGCCGAAGCACTTGCCTGCTATGCAGCGGCTGGAATCGAGTGTGCATCTGCAGAGGAATCGCGTGAACGTAGATCTGAAATTAACGGAGCGCCCGTGGAAGGGTTCGCTCGCCACGGTGGTTCATCGTTGCAGAGCATCATGCGTAAGACAGGCAACATCGAAGTGGATTTCCTAAACGGCGAAATCGTTCAGATTGGTCGCCTCTATGGCATCCCTACTCCCGCCAATAGAATTGTTCAATCAATTGGACACCAAGTTGCAGCGTCAGGCAACGCTGGCAATTACTGCACTTTGGGCGAATTGGAGGAAACGATCGCTAGGGAGACGTAGGGACATGCGATGCTTCATTGGTACGTTCCTTCCTGACGGAGTCCAAACTTCAATTCATGGTCAACGCCCAAGCTTGCAACAGGTTCGTTGGACACGTCCGGAACGCTACCACATAACACTGAAGTTCTATGCTGACTTGAGCGCTGAGAAGCTCCCCGCTGCAATAGATGAAGCAAAAAGATTCTCTAGCGCTTTTCCGTTAGATGGAGTCGCCACACAATTGGATGGGTTCCCTAGCCGCAATCGCGCACGAGTCGTCATAGTTCGCGTTGACACTCACGGACTACTTGAAGCTGTAGTGGACGATGCGGGTTTTCAACCACACGTAACCATTGGGTATGCACGCCAAAGGGCTGTCAAGGTTCCGGCCCTTGAGATGGGAATCGAGTTTCGCCTTGATGGAGTCTGTCTTGTGGAATCTATACAGGGGCGGTATCGCATTGTGTCCCGGCACAATCCCTAGTACAAGCGATCTGAACTGGAAGCGTGCGCCTAGTCGACCTCCGATCCAGCAAACATAAGTTCTGCCTTTCTGTAAGCATCCAATCCAACTACCTTACCAATTTGTCGTCCAGGAATGTCGTCTTGAGGAGGATGAATTCCACCCCATATTCGCGACAGTGAACACTGGTCCGCAGCATCCTTGTATGTAGCCCACTGAAGCTCGATTGCCTCGCTAGGTCCTCGTTCAAATTTCAAGAAAGTGTCCGCAGGTATTTCGAACCGACCCAGTCCCCCAGGAAAGTAGCTGCTTCCGGTGAATTGAGAAAGTACTTCCGCGGCTGCTGCCGAGTAAGTGGAGTGACCGGAGATATACCCCGCGAACGGTGGAGTTACGAACGAAGGGCGCTGATATGGCCACCAGTCTTCAGCACGGATCCAGTCTACTCCTGCAACATCTGATCTTGGGTCCTCGACGAAATTGGGTCCGCGCCATGCCTTGAGTTTGATTTTGCCTACATGTTCATCAGCTTCACCCGCCAATGGATCGCCTGACTTGACGAGTTCGATGAAACCTTCGCGTAGTCCAATTCCTTCGACGTGATAGGAGTCTAGATCGACGTCGGAGCCCTGCCCTCGATCCGCCATCGCGCGAATCGCCGAGATCGGCCGGATGTAGTCATACCAGCCTTTGATTCCCCAAGCTGCAATGGCGGCATCATGCATAGCGCCCCCCAATGTGAAATACGCCTTGATGTCCCACTCAAGGTTTCCCAACGTCAAACCTTCACCTCCAAAGCGACGATCTAAGTCCGGGTGGTCCATTACTGTGTTCAATATCACATACCAATGACCGGGAGGAGTCTCTGAATCTGGACCATCTGCCCAAAACTCCGCAAGTACACGCGTGTAGTCACCGCGCTTCACGATGTTCGGGAGATATGGCAAGTCAGTGGTAGGATTGAATGGGTGCCCACCGTTCAGATCGTCAGAAAATACGTCACCGTAAAAGGCTTGATACTCTTCAAATGTTGTGGGGTAGCCAGCTAGATTTCCCAAGCTGGAGGGCGATGTATCGAGTTCGACACTATCCCCCGGATCGAGTTGAGCCGACCATACAGACACGACTTCAAATCCCCAGCGATACCATTCGGATCGGGAATCGTTGATAAATGGCGGGGGACCAGGATCGCTATAAACCCAATACTTCTGACCATCGCGTACGTAGATATTCAGATCCTGTTCATCCAATGCAAAAGGCAATACGCTTCCCCACTCCGCTCCAATGAAGGAAGGTTCAGACGAACTTGGATTCCCTGCCTGATCGATGAATTCGACGAGAGACAGTGGTTGCCATCGATTGAGATCGGTAATGTTGGGATTCCCGGCAAGCTCTGGCTTTAGAGGTTGATTGACGGGTCGATATCTTAGATTTGCGTAGTCGTTTTGCTCGTTTGCAGCGTCCAGGCCACCCAATGTGATGTAGCAGTGCGCAATGTGGTTGCCAAGCAATGCCGGATTAGCGGAACTGACATCTCGTTCAACAATAGAAGTGTCGTACCCAAGAAAGCTCATTAGCACGTCTGCATCTCTGACAATGATCGAACGCCCAGGAGAACGCGAAAAGCGATGCAGGATTAGTCGATAGGATGCATAGCTGATCGCTTCTGCGCGAGCTATCTCGATTTCGCCAGAAGAGCTCGCCTTCTCAAACTCACATTCGCTTCCTGCTCGTCTCTTGCCCAACAGCCAAGGCATTTCAACATTTCCATAGGCCGTCCAGGCATCGTACATGGCCGCGGACGCATGAAAGAGATTGCGTGCATGAACCGTTGGCCGGGCATAGTCGTTTCGAATTGCTTCAAGAAGCACTTCAATCCACAGACGGGCGACTGATACGTCAGGGTCGATAGAAGTCACAGGTAGATAGTTCGCCGTGACTGTTACTGAGTTTTCGGGCATTGTGAAATTGGTGTGTTGCGACTTGGCGTCGACGAAGCTTCCGCCGCCACTCGATGTCCAGTGGGAAAACACATAGCCGTCTTCCGGCGTTCCCGCTTCCAGAGTGACCATGTCGTCCTTCTCGTAGATTCCGGTGCCGCTGCCGTCCACCACATTGAGTACTAGCTCTTCATGCACGGGCTGCGCCACTTCCAACGAGTTGTTAGCCTGGATATTGAACAGTAGCGTCTTGGATCGAAGACGATCTGGCCATATGACCTCCACCGACTCGACCGTTTCGTCCGTTCCCAAACCAAAATGGGCAACCGTTGTTGACTGGGCCAGATATCCGGTGCCAAGCTGAATCTCCTGCGTTTGGGTTCCTCCAGACGACTTGATCTCCACTCTCGCGCCAACTGCTGCGGCATTTCCGGGCAAGCCAATCAATTTGACCTTCAAGAAGTGGTTGCCATTCTCAATGTCATTCCTGTAGACGGAAGGCGATTTGCGGTTATTGGCGACAAAAATGTCAATCTTGCCATCATTGTTGTAGTCGACGCACAGCACCCCGCGGCCCTGGTCGGAATGACTTACCCCCAATCTCTGAGAGGACTCCACAAATGTGCCGTTGGGAGTACCCATAAACAAAACTGACCGATCTTCCGGAAACAACTCCGACCCGTTGGTATGGAAAAGATCCAGCCAACCATCATTGTCGAAATCAGCGAAACAACTGCCCCAACCCCATCCACCATATCGGACATTCGCTTTTCGAGTGACATCTTCGAATCCACCAACGCCATCCCTGTTTCTATACAGTCGATTGCCGTCGTATAGATCGCCGAATATTCCGGGATCGCCCCATATGCTTGAGACAAACCAGTCCAAGTCTCCATCGCGGTCATAGTCTCCCACGGCGGCTCCCATTCCATTTTTGTCAGTGATTTGAGAATTAGTGACGTCTACAAACCATCGACCTTCGATATTTCGAAACACCTGGCTTGACTCAAAATCGCCAGCCATCAAGAGATCTGGATAGCCGTCCGAATCAATGTCTGCGAAAGTTGGAGTGAAGGCGTGTTCCGATCCCTGAGTCGGCACAATTGGCAAGTGAGGGCTTCGGTCTCGAAAGCGCCCCGTTCCATCGTTTAGCCAGAGATACTCGGAAAGAGGTTTTTCGCCGCGCCACCCCGTTCCCCAATGAGCGAACGCGAGATCAATGTCGCCGTCAAGATCAAAGTCTGATGCCGCCGCGGACAGCGTCGCTCGGCTGTGATAGATGCGTGAGGCATCCGTGTTGTCCATGAAACGTCCGTTTTTCTGATTGACGAAAATCTCCACGCCGCCATGCTGTACCGATATGAAATCGACCCAAGAATCACCATTGAGATCGACAAAATAACCTCCAAACTCTGCAGTGCTTGGCTCGATTCCGTTGTTGTCGGAGACTTGCTCAAATGCGCCGCCTTTGTAGGTAAACAAGCTGCTTGGTTTACCCCCGCCATGCGTAACGTACAACTCGATCGTGCCATTGTTGTCTATGTCCGCATATGCCAGTCCACCCGAAAAGTCAAACAAATCTCGCTCGATTGGATTTGAAGGGTCAATAAAGTGAATGGCGTCTTCCGCGTGATAGCACAACCCAAGCGACTCTCCAACCGAGTTGAAGGTCGTGTCTGAATTGGTGTCCAAACAGTGGGTTAGATCCTCCTCCCAAAACAAGGTAGGTGTTGATGCCATTGCCACACTGGTGGCAGACTGACCCACGGCAACCGCTGCGTCCGGTTCGTCTTCCCCTCCCCCGCATGCGCCCAAAAACACACAGGTGCAAACGACGACTGTGGAATGTTTGTAGCGACTCATCTTGAGGTGGCAGCTTAGTTGCGGGTATTTTTGAGGAATTCGCAACTCCCTTTGCCCAAAGGACACCCTACCAGCGATTAGAGCAAAGCGTTAAGCAGAGCACACCGATCCCCGTCGACGTTTCATTGAATTCGAGGTTGAGCATCGCCGATGGTTTGCTGGCACCCAAAGCACTGGGGCAATCCCTGTTCTCCAGTGATCAATGTAGGGGATGCCAAAGCAATGACCTGATTTGCTCGAATTCACCCGATGTCTTGTTCCAGCTAACTCCGCAGTCCGAACTACGAAATACTTGGCCAAGAATGGTGCTCGCATAGACCAATGCAGGATCCGTAGCATTAACGGCGATGTTCCAAACAGTGGAATTAGTGGGACCGGGCACATTGACATCTTGCCATGTCGCACCCCAATCGCCGCTTCTCAACAGCCTTCCCGTAGAACCTGGCGGCCCGTCGCCGTTTCCCAAAAAGACTGTGCCTTGACAATCTCCCGCCAGCTCTAAGCCACGAGTGTACTGCCAGGGTGAATCCAGTTTTTGAAACTCCCATGACTGACCGTCGTCACTCGACGTGTACAAGCCGACCGCCGTTGCGGCCAAGAGCTTTCGGTGACCGTTTTCTTGGACGATTGCTAGGTCGTGAATGTCAGCAAATTCGAATCCGTTGTCCAATCGTTGCCAGGTATTTCCGGAGTCCCAAGTCACATGTACGCCATCGACCTCTACAGCAACCCAATAGGTTTCTGGATCAATTGGGTCAAATCTAATTCTGGTAATGCGCGTCTTGCCGATCAGGCACTCCTGCGCTACATTCGCCGACAGGTCCTGCCATGACTCCCCACCGTCTTGCGTTCTGAAAATCGCGCCGGGCCGGGTTCCAGCTAGCATCAGATCCGGGTCACTGGGAGATTGAGCTAGCGCCCATACTTGTCGGTCGTCAAAGGGGGAAGCGACCTGTCGCTGTTTGGCACCTTCCCGACGGACAACTCCTCTAGCGGTTCCCGCCCAAACCACATCTGGGTTCTCCGGATGCCAAGTGAGCGACCAAGCTCCGTCCACACCCTCCTTTCCTCCAAATGCTCGTTTCCAAGTCTCGCCTAAGTCGGTGCTGGACCAAACTCCCGATCCCACAGTTCCGACGTATACACATGATTTCACAGCTGACCCAGTTCCAAAGTATCGGCTAGTTTCATCACAAAATTGTAAGCTCAAGCAAAGCAATCTATTGGCGTTTCGCTCGACTTTTTGCGAACAGGAATCGTACTTTGAAGACTGGCAATCTTGAATCGTGAGTGTAGCCACACACGTTCTGATTTCTTGCTAGCGACCTATTCTCGTTTGCGAGAATTCGTGTTCGGAGAACTCTGACAGGAGCAATGTGGATACGTGGTCGAAACCGAGCAAAACGAACGCGGAGCACGCAAGTTGCAGAAGAGTTGAAGGCTAGAATCAAGCGGCTGGGAATTTCCTGGCGGCAGCCGGTTCAAAGACAACCGTACTATACAATTGCGTCGCCGCGGCGCACTTCCACGCAGTACTTTGGCCAGGTAGCTCAGTCGGTAGAGCAGTGGACTGAAAATCCTCGTGTCGGCAGTTCAATTCTGCCCCTGGCCACCATCACACATTAGCAGTTGATCTTTGGCATGCTATGAGACAAACACGTCCTTCGTCTCGTTAAGCGCCGCTCACCTGGATACACTCAATTGATGTAGAAAATTGGAGTTCCAGACTCAATCGCCTGTCCATTCTGTATGGGTGCATCAACTATGGTTCCAATACGCTCCGACTTGATTTCATTCATCATCTTCATGCTCTCGATGATGCATAGAACATCTCCAATCTCGACTCGTTGGCCAACCTCCACGAAGGGAGGCAACTCCGGAGCCGGAGAGCGATAGAACGTTCCAGCCATTGGAGACTCAATTGTCAATGCGCTGGATGGGGCATTTGAAGGCGTAGTGGCTTCAACTGGCTGAAGGGGCTTGGATGGGGAACCGATTGAATTGTGGGCTACTTCATTGGACGCTTTGATGCGAATCAGCGACTCGCCATCGCGTACCTCGAGCTCTGCAATACCGGTTTCCTTGACGACATCAATGAGTCGTTTGATCTCTTCAACGTTCATTTCTATAAGGACTCCTCGCTCGACCCAAGGTGACGAACTGCAGCATACAAGGCAAGCGTGTAGCTATAGGAACCAAATCCAGAGACCTGACCGATCGCTATGTCAGCCAGCATGGACTTGTGGCGAAAGTCTTCCCGTGCGTAGACGTTTGACAGATGGATTTCAATAAATGGAAGAGACACCGCCAGCAAGGCATCTCGAATCGCGATGCTTGTGTGGGTATATGCGCCTGCGTTAATTAGTAGGAATGCAGAACTATGCCGCGCTTGTTGAATCGAGTTTACAATCTCGCCCTCGGAATTCGACTGAAACGCCGTCAGGTGGAATCCTCTTGCATCGGCTTCGCGCTGCAGCTCCGCAACTATTTCATCCATGGATGTCGACCCGTATATATGAGCCTCCCGTTCACCAAGCAGATTCAGATTTGGACCGTTTACCAAATGTATGGACCTGGATGCTTCAGGTGGGGAAGTAGTACTGTTCATTGATCGCCAGTTCGATGTCGATGCCGCCGCATATTCTATTTCGATGGGTGGCTGTACTTTACTTGATATTCAAGCTAGCGTCGCTGGCAATCAGTTGACATGAAATCTGAATCCAAAGCAAGAGCAATCGTGAGGATTGGTTTGTTAGTTGCATTGATTGTGGTGATCGGAGTATTCGTTGCACTGCAGACGCAACACACAGAGAAAACCGCAGAGATTAGCGATGCATGGGTAAGATCTCTATTGACCTCAGGGTCAATGACCGCAGCGTATTGCACGATCTCCAATCGCACAGACGAGGACATTGTGATTGTTTCCGCCCACGCTGAACACATTGGAGCGATCGAATTCCACGAATCCGTCTACGAAGACGAAATGCACAGCATGGTGAAGTTGGACGAATTGCCCGTTCCGGCTGGTACGTCATTGCACCTAAAACCACGAGGCAAGCACCTGATGCTATTCGACGTGGAACCTAGCGACACAAGCATGTATCAGATCGAATTTGTTCTTAGTGATGGTGCAATCATTGTTGCGGATTTCACGGTCAGAGACCCCGCCACTTGAACGGGAGCGCATGGCAATACAAGTTGCTCGCTTGCATGTAGCACAATCGCACACCCAACACCCTCTCCTTATCATATGACCGCCGAAAGAGCATTTCGAGCGCAATTCGTTGGGCTTCAGACATGGGAGACTTCATGGACCTCACGCTAGTTCCTTCAGTCCTTGGCGTTGTTGGATTGGTTGCCGCCGCTGTGGTGTATTTGCTTGTTAAACGCTATCCAGACGGAGAGGCAACAGTAAAGGAGATTGCAGAGCAAATCCATCGTGGAGCGATGGTGTTCATGCGCCGAGAGTACTCCATTCTGGCTGCATTTGCGTTAGTTCTGTTTATATTGCTACTGCTTGAAACCAAGCACCTTGGCTACCAGACTGCTCTGGCGTTTGTAGCAGGAGCGCTCGCGTCGGCTGGAGCCGGTTGGATTGGCATGTACACAGCAACCAAGGCCAATGTGCGAACAACCACAGCCGCGCAGCAGAAAGGAGCGGCAGCAGCGCTTTCAGCCGCGTTCTTCGGTGGTTCGATCATGGGTTTAGCCGTCGCATCGCTGGGATTGCTGGGACTGGGCTTGGTGTATTACTTTTTCGGCGGCGACCCCCACACTGCGCATCACATACACGGATTTGGAATGGGAGCGTCAACCGTTGCGCTTTTCTCACGTGTCGGGGGCGGAATCTATACGAAAAGCGCGGACGTGGGTGCTGACCTGGTTGGAAAAACGGAAGAAAACATTCCTGAAGATGATCCTAGAAATCCTGGTGTGATAGCCGACAATGTCGGGGACAACGTTGGAGACATCGCTGGGATGGGTTCCGATCTATTCGAGTCGTACTGTGGGTCCATGATTGCGAGTATTGCAATTGCCGCAACCCTAGCTGAAGGTACGGTCTTGGAACTGGTGGCTTCCACGATGTCGACTGAGGATGTACGCGGAACATTAATGTTTTTGCCTCTTGCTCTCGCATCGACTGGTCTTATTTGCTCGATATTGGGAATCGCCTTGGTGCGAACACAGTCAAATCGAGATCCAGCATTGGCTCTTCGATTGGGCATGTTGGTAACGCCGCTACTCTTCATAGTCAGTGCGTACTTCATCATCAATGAATTTCTTGAGTTGATTCTCGAGATTTGGTTATGCGTACTGGCCGGCGCAATTGGGGGAATCGTAATTGGCCTTATCACCGAATACTACACATCGGGCAAGCCAGTTAGAACGATTGCCGAACAGGGCAAGACGGGACCGGCAACAGTGTTGATATCAGGGCTGGCTAAAGGGATGGAATCGGTTCTTATCCCCATACTCAGCATTTGTGCAATTATTTTCGTTTCGACTTCGCTGGCAGGCTTGTATGGCGTAGCCATCGCTGCAGTTGGACTTCTGGCAACGGTAGGTATGACGATGGGTGTGGACGCCTACGGTCCGGTTGCGGACAACGCTGGAGGAATCGCGGAGATGGGGGGTCTGGGCGAAGAGGTTCGAAAAATTACGGACTCGTTGGACGAGCTGGGAAATACTACGGCTGCAATGGGCAAAGGATTTGCGATTTGTGCTGCCGCACTTGCCGCTCTCGCGATCATCGCAGCGTACGTGGAGGCAATTTCATACTTTTCAGGTGAAACGCTTACCTTGCACATTGGAGATCCAAAAGTGCTCATCGGCCTCTTTGTGGGCGGTCTCACGGCATTTCTCATCGCATCCATCACAATGGCCGCGGTGGGCGACGCAGCAGAAAAGATGATCGAAGAAATTCGACGCCAGTTCAGAGAAATCTCAGGCCTCCGCGAAGGAACCGCCAAACCTGACAACGAAAAGTGCATCCAAATTGCCACCAACGCCGCATTGACGCGAATGGTGCTTCCGGGAGCCATCGCAGTATTTCTGCCTCCCCTTGTCGGATTTACTCTTGGGCCGCAGGCTCTCGGCGGAGTCTTGGGAGGTGGATTGGTGGGTTGCGTACTCCTGGCACTAACGATGGCAAATGCTGGGGGAGCTTGGGACAACGCCAAGAAACATGTTGAGAAAGGCGCTTTAGGAGAAGGTCATCTGAAGGGGTCTGCAACTCACGCCGCAACCGTCGTGGGTGATACCGTGGGCGATCCATTCAAGGACACATCCGGCCCGAGTATGAACATTCTCATAAACGTTATGGCGATTGTTAGCCTCGTGATTGCACCTGTAATCGCTTAGCGAGCCGGAGAGCCAAGCGCAAACTGAGGCAGAAGACAGGTTCGACTGCTATTCATTAAAGCTCGCCATATGCAGGAAGTTTCTTTGGCACGAGAGAATTGATGAGGCCGTCGTACAAAGGAAGTCCGTTCCTATAGGGAGGATGGGCTTCACCTTGAATCAACGGACTCAAGTAGCGCCTCGCTCGTGCAGTTATGCCGAATCCATCACTGGTGATGAATGACCTCGGCAGCTTGCGTTCTATGTTCGCTACCCGCTTGATTGAGGTTGTGGCCGTTTTCCATCGGTAGGGTTCGTCAGCCAGTCGCTTTATCGAAACCATGACACCTGACTCCCCTGCCACTGCAGCATTGACCGCAGCTTCGCCAACCGCATATGCTTGCTCAAGATCGGTCTGAGAGGAAATGTGACGTGCAGACCGTTGCAAGTAATCGGCAACCGCAACATGGTGCTTGAATCCTAGCTCATCGGAGACCATTCGAGCAACGGTGGTTCCGACGCCACCTAATTGAACGTGGCCAAATGCATCCTTGGTGCCCGCATCCGCAAGGAATATCCCCTCTAAGTCTCTCGTCCCCTCCGATGCCACAACCACGCAATAGCCAACCCTTGCAACTGTACGTTCTACTTGTGTCAGGAAGGCCCGACGATCAAACGCTATCTCGGGAAAGAGAATGATGTGAGGCGGTTCTCTTGGACCTTGTCCCGCAAGTCCACCTGCCGCGGCGATCCATCCGGTGTGTCGGCCCATGACCTCCAATATGAAGACCTTTGTAGAAGTCTCGCACATGGACTGGACGTCCAAGGCTGCCTCCTTCGTTGACACCGCGACGTATTTCGCGACAGATCCAAATCCAGGGCAGGTGTCCGTCTGGGAGAGGTCGTTGTCTACTGTCTTTGGTATTCCGATGCACTGCACTGGGTAGTCAAAGCGTCGGCTAAGTTCGGAGATTTTGCTGCAAGTGTCTTGCGAGTCTCCTCCTCCGTTGTAGAAAAGGGTCCCAATGTCATGTGCCTGCAATACCTCGAACAATCGGCGTGAATTGGGATCTTTGCCATCGGGTGGCCCAAGCTTGAATCTGCACGAGCCAAAGACACCCCCGGGCAAATGGCGAAGCTGGTCAACCGCTTCGGGAGTCTCTTTCCCCGTGTCGTACAGCTCTTCGCGCAGTATTCCGACAATGCCGTTTCTAGCGGCATACAGGTTTGAGAACGTAAGTGGATTGTTTCGAGATGTCTTGATCACCGCGCAGGCAGTCGCGTTGATCACAGAAGTCACGCCTCCAGACTGTGCGTAAATCGCATTCCTAGCCACATGTCGCCCCTATTCCAGTTTGCCTTGCAGGATTGCTGTAGCAGTCCTCTAATTTGACCACAAGCGAACATGGTCCACCCAGACAACTTGGGGTACGTGTCTGCGGGTATGAGAAAATCTAACAATGGTCAATGCATTTGCCGAATTCTGGAACATCTGCATCTTTAGGGGCAGTCCTTCCCAAACGCCCGCCGACGATCAAGCACTACGAATCTTGGTGGCGATAGTTCTAGCGATCATATTGGTTCAGGGCTTCTCCGTCGGCGGAGAGCGCATGTGGCTATTCGCTGGAGCTTCAATACTTTCGAATGTTCTTCTACTGACCGCAATCTACATCTCGTTGCGAGTTCGCAATTTGACCAATAGGCTTCGCAAGACGATTTCTGCGTACTTGGGGACCCTTGCCATAACAGACGTTCTGTGGTTGTTAGCTTTCTGGCTGGCTGCTGGCAATGAGCTATCGAGCTTTCTGATAATGGTGCTCTCTCTGTGGAGAATTGCAGTTGTGGGCTTCATCCTCAAACATTCACTGGATGTCTCAATAATTATTGGATTGCTGTTGGCTCTCGCATTCACCATTATGAGTGTTCTTGTTGTTGTGATGGTCGTGCCCTTTCCTCTAAACGAAGCTACGTGAGACCAAACGTACCGTCCATCAATTCTGGCTAGTTATTGGTTCGAATCGAACATGTCAAATGCCCCTCGCATCTACTTCCTGGGCATCGGCGGCACGCTAATGGGGAACTTGGCAATACTGGCTAAGCAGGCAGGTTACAGCGTGAGTGGATACGACGGGAAGATCTATCCACCGATGAGTGATCAACTTGCCAATGCCGCAGTCACTGCACACGACCATTTCGAGCCTTCACACCTGACTCCCCGTCCAGAGACCGTTGTTGTTGGAAACGCATCCATGCCCCGCGGCACTCCCGCGTTGGAATTTGTTCTGGCCAACAGCATTCCTTACCAATCAGGAGCCGAATGGCTAGGGCAAACGATACTGCGATCGCGTCATGTGATTGCCATCTCCGGGACTCATGGGAAGACAACAACAACGGCCATGGTTGCATGGATCTTGCACTGCGCTGGAAAGCAACCTGGCTACTTGATCGGCGGCGCAGCGCAGAACTTCAACCAGTCTGCAGAGCTTGGCAGAGGTCACCACTTCGTAATCGAAGCGGACGAGTACGACACATCCTACTTTGACAGGCGCTCAAAGTTTCGCCACTACCGCCCCAGAACTTTGACGATCGGCAATCTTGAGTTTGATCACGCCGACATTTTTGAAGCACTGGAGCAAATCAAGTACCAATTCCATCACTTGATCAGGGAAATTCCGAGCAATGGACGCATTGTGGTGCCAGCGCATCACAAAGAAATACAAGAACTGCTCGAGAGGGGGTGCTGGACGCCTGTTGCGAATTTCCGTATAGATGCGCAAACGTCCGTTGAATGTGATGGCGACTACTCAGCGACTTGCATTAGCGACGACGGCCGAGAGTTCGATGTATTCGAGGGCAAGCACAAGCTTGGATCAGTGAATTGGTCGTTGATTGGATCGCACAATGTCTCCAATGCAATGTGCGCGATCCTTGCCGCGGAACATGCTGGCGTCGATCCTGAAGAATCGATCGGCTATCTCTCCGAATTCAAGGGAGTTCGGCGACGCATGGAAACAATAGCCGAAGGTGGAAATACCATCATATACAGCGACTTCGCGCACCACCCCACAGCAATTCGTACGACATTGGAGGCACTTCGAAGTCATGTTGGCACACAATCGATTATCGCGGTCATAGAACCTCGAACGCACACCATGTCGCTGGGAACCTATCGTGATGCACTAAAGGAATGTTGCCTTGCTGCTGACGAAGTGCATTGGTATCGAAACAACAGCATCAAGTGGAATCTCGATGAACTTGCTTCTGACAGTGCCATACCGACTACCATCCATTCAAACATCGACGAGCTCGTAGAGTTCATTTGCAGACCGAAGCCCACAAAAACCCATGTTGTAATAATGAGCAACGGCGGATTTGACGGGATCTTTCGACTTGTTGACGACCAAATCCAGCAAGGCTAGATTCCCTCAAAGTCGCTGTCCTGCAATCTCAGAAGCGACGAACAGAGGTTCCCAATGCAACGTTTTACACTCATTGCTCTTCTTGTCCTTGCGTTGACGGCGTTCGGCGAGGAAGAAGCCTGGTATCCATCAAAATACGGAAAGAACGACACGCTTGGAGCCATTAACAATCTCTCTGCGGAAGGTGTCGTCAAAGCTGCGCAGCTTGTCAAACTTGGCAAGACGTACCCTCTTGGCGTGGTCACGGGTTGGGAGACTCCCGCGTACCCACCCCGAACCTATTCCATTACCGTTCTGCAAGGAGGCGACGGTACTGGAACTCCAGTGGGTTCCAACATGGCGACGGGGAACGACGACCTCATGTTCACATGGGTTGGAATTGGCAGCCAAATCGACGGCCTGGGACACATGGGAATCAATCATGTCTACTACAACGGAATGAGAGCCGAGGACATAGTCTCTCCCAAAGGAATGAGAGAGCTGTCCGTGGACAAATTGCCTCCTATCGTGTGCAGGGGAATCCTCATCGACATGACCAGGTACTACGAGACCGATATGTTGGAAGCAGGAACGGCATACAACAGCAAAGAGATTCAAGAACAAGCATCCGCTCAAGGGATTGAAATCGAGAAAGGCGATGTCGTTCTGTTCTACACGGGATGGATGAACCTGCAAGGCGTTGACAACACAAGGCTAATGTCTGGTGCACCTGGACTCGGAATGGACGGAGCCAAGTTTCTTGCGGAAAAGGGAATTGTTGCAGTCGGTTCAGACACGTGGGGATTGGAGGCGGTTCCCGCAGAGAATCCAGAGGAGATTTTTCCCGTTCACCCGTTGCTTCTAGCAAAACATGGGATCTACATCCTAGAGAACATGGATGTGCGCGAATTGGCAAAGGACGAAGGATGGGAGTTCATGTTCGTATTGGGACAGCCCAGATTCGAAGGATCGGTGCAAGCCGTGATCAATCCAGTCGCGATACGCTGACGAAATCTGCTAGAAAAAGGCAGAACTTAGATCCGTAATGGCGTCTGGCCCCGCCTTGACGCGGGCCAGATGGGACTTTGCAATCGGCAAGATCTTCTCGAAGTAGTATCGAGCAAGGTGCTTCTTGCCCAATGCGCCATCGTCACAATCTGCCATGCGCTTCCAAAGCCAAGCGTAGATCACATGTCCCGAAAGATCCAGATAGTCCACAGCAATGGCAGATGCGTACTCGAGTCTCTCGCGAGAGCGAGCACATATGTCTTGTGAGACTTCCACCCAATCGTCAATGAAGCAATTCACTTCGTCTGCGTAAGTACCCGACGAAATGGACTGACGCATGAAATCAGCGAATTCCAATACATACTCGCCAGAGTTTTGAACTACCTTCCGACCAATCAGATCCAATGCCTGAATGCCATTTGTACCTTCGTATATTTGAGAAATACGAGTGTCTCGGACTATTTGCTCAATGCCGGTCTCTCTGATGTAGCCATGCCCTCCAAAACACTGTTGGGCCAACAAAACGCTTTCCATTGCGCGATCAGTCATAAACGACTTGGCTATAGGAGTCAGCAAGTCGACAAATCGTTGTGCTCGCCCTTTGATCTCAGGCGACATTGAGCGCTGGGTCAAATCGAGCTGGTGTGCGACCAGAATGGCCAATGCACGACTTCCTTCGGTATAAGCCCGCTGAGTTAGCAGCATACGACGTATGTCGGCGTGTTCGATGAGTGGATCCGCCGGTCCATCAACGTTTACGGGACCTGTAGGCGCTCTTCCCTGAAGTCGTTCCCTCGCGTAGTCGATCGCCAGTTGATATGCGCGTTCCGCTAACCCCAAGCCCTGCAACCCAACCGACACTCGAGCGAAGTTCATCATTGTGAACATACAAGACAGGCCTCGGTTAGGTTCGCCCACCAGGTAGCCGATCGCATTGTCATACACGATGGTGGACGTTGCGCTTGCGTGGATGCCCATTTTCTCTTCTATGGAGATGCTCGAAAAGCCATTTCGCCGGCTAGGGTGCCCTTGGGGATCCAGCAAGAACTTGGGAACCAGAAACAATGAAATCCCCTTAGTACCTGCAGGGGCATCTACCAATCGTGCCAATACAAGATGAACAATGTTCTCGCAAAGATCGTGGTCGCCGCTCGTAATGAAGATTTTCATTCCATCGAGTCGGTACGAGCCGTCGGCCAAAGGCTCAGCGCGCGTACGGATCATTCCGAGGTCTGTCCCAGCATGTGGTTCGGTCAATGCCATCGCACCCGTCCAACGGCCTTCGTACATGGGTCGCAGATAGCGCTGCTTGATCTCCGGAGATCCATGTGCATCGATGCAATGGGTGGCACCAAGTGTCAATGACGCATATAGCCACAGACTGGTATTCGATCCCCAAAAGAACTCTTCAACTGCACATCCGATGGATTTGGGCATTCCTTGGCCGCCCCATTCGGGGTTTCCGCCCAGCCCTAGCCATCCCCCTCCAGCAATGTCCAGAAACGCCTTTTGGAATCCAGTTGGGGCACGAACTATGCCATCCTGCCAATGGGCTCCTTCTTCATCGCCGGAACGGGAGAGTGGTCCCAATACGTCAGTTGCCAGCTTTCCACTCTCGAGGAGAATGGCTTCTGCCAACTCTAGGTTCAAGCCGTTTGAATGGTTCCAGGACTGCCAATCCTGGTCCAACTGAAACACGTGCCGATATAGGAATAGCATGTCGCTAATTGGTGGTCTATAGGGCGACAATTCTGCGATGCTCCGTGCGTTGGGTCCAAGACACTAGGGTACACCTCAATAGGCTGAAAGCAAGTCCGCCATAGTTCAACCCTCCCTCAACTTCACACTCGGTTCAAAATGAACCAATGGATTGCCTGACGCTCGATCCTGTGGGGCTCCGAACGCTCTAAGTTGGCGTGGGATCGCTTGGTTGTTCAACGCCCCGCAGTTGCAAGTGGGAATGGGAAACGCCCAAATAGAAGGTTCGTGCTCTTCGACGGGTGCTGGCTATGGAAGACCGAGCAAGGGTGATGCCTACAAAGATCAATAAGCACCTTCTAAAATAGATTGATGGTGATGCTCGACGGGCTTGCTTCGGCAGGGCGAATACATCCAATTTCTTCAAATGCCCAGTACTCAAGTTTCAATGATCAACCAGAAATGACTGAAGCCGAACACATCGACGTTAGCGTTCAGACGCACTTTCTGTGGCACGAATCTGATCCCTCAGACTTGCGGTACGTGTTTGCCTACACCGTCACGATCATGAACAAGGGCTACACTAGACCACGCCTCATCAATCGACATTGGTTGATAACAAATGGCGAAGGTTCTCAGGAAACGGTAGATGGACCTGGTGTAATCGGAAAGACTCCGACAATTCCGCCAGGAGAGTCCTTCGAATATACGAGTGGGACGATTCTCGAAACGCCCTTTGGAACAATGGAAGGCCACTACGAGTTCGAGGATGATCGAGGCCTAAGATTTAAGGTGCCCATCCCAGCCTTTATTTTGGCGGTCCCCAACGACTCTGAGAACTGATTCGTTGCTCATCGTAAATCGCTAAACACCAAGAAATGCGACCAATCACCCCATTAGGCGTTGTCTTATTCGTCATTTGCCTACAGTCGGGCTGCCAGCAACCAGCGCCCCGCTCCGATGTTGACGACGATCCGGATCAACCGGAGATCTTAACTTGGAACCTCTCTGTGTGGGGTACGCCTCGACCAGGCACCAGAGTGCTTGACTCCATTGCCGAGCACATCGAGTCGGCAACAGACGGAAAATGGAATTTCGTCGTGCACTATGGCGAAGCCTTGTCCAAGGCTCGTGAAAACCTCGATGGAATTTCTGTAGGTGCTTTCGAAGCGGCACTTGTTTGCAACTTCTACCATCCGCAGAAGAACCCTGGACTCATGGTCCTGTCGCTACCATTTCTGCCAATTGAGGATTGGGAGGACGGCCTCGCCGTTCGGCAAGCCGTGTACGCCCACCCACAAATCCAAAAGGAAATGGAACGCTGGGGAGCAATGATCTACAGTTCGTCGATATTGCCCAATTACGAGATCATGGGGCGCGGAAAACCGCCGCTAAAGCTGGAAGATTGGCAAGGGTTGAACGTAAGGGCGGGGGGAGGTATAGGTGCCGTAATGAAGAAACTCGGTGCCGTGCCAACGAGCACTACTGCAACAGAAGTGTATACAGGCATTCAATTGGGAACCATGGACGCAGCAGCATTCCCCTTTACCTATGCTCACGTCTCCTACAGATTGCATGAGGTTTCCGATTGGTTCACAAGCAACTTAGCGCCGGGAACATCCGATTGCCCAGTTGTGTTTTCGATTGAAGCATATGAACAGTTGCCGCAGCAATATAAGAACCTGCTCGACTCGATAAAGGAATCCGTGTTGGAGGATCAGCGCTTGGCCTACGAGGGAATCGACGAGGTCAACCTTCCAATGCTCCGCGAGCAACTGCAAGAGGTGCGCTACACCGAAGCAGATCTCACGGATTTTCGAACACGCTTCGGAAACCTAGTTATCGAAGAGTGGATCGCAGAAAACGAGCAGAAGTTCGACGCGCGCGGCTTAGTCGAATCTGTGTTTTCTGCTGTTGACATGGAATACCGGTCTCCTAACGCCCCATAGCCAAATGCCAACGCGCGAACCCGCTTGTACCGACGTCGTGGGTCGGGCACTTCAATACGCGGACAAAGCTCTCTCGCTCATCGAGAACACTACGAATCTGATTGCCGGAATTCTGATCTTCTTCCTGATGCTGCTTGAGCTCGTTCAGGTTGTCCTGCGTGCGCCATGGATTGACTCACCGATTTTCGGACACATCGACATTATTGAAATCGGAATGGTGGGGTTTACGATCCTTTCCATTGCCTATGTGCAACGCCTCGGCGGTCATGTGCGCATGGAGCTTCTTGTTTCCGCATTGAAGGGTCGAACCCTGTGGGCCGTTGAAATGATTGGCTCTGCATTGACGGCACTCATTGTGCTCGTGCTAATTCCAGGATCTTATGCACACTTCGAACGAGCCTTTTCATTCGGCGACAGCACCATGGACATAGAAATTGTGACATGGCCGGCCAAGTTGGTGGTGCCAGTAGCGCTGTCGGTGCTTCTTCTGCGCGTGTTACTCCAATTCCTAGGCTACATGCGCATGTTGTGGAATCCGCAACTGCCTCGTGTTGCCATACCGATCGTCGCAAGTTCTTCGGACCGAGCCAAGGAAGAAATCGAAATGGCACGCGATCTATCGAGCTAGTGCAAGCATGCAGGTGGTAATACTCAAACATCAAGGTCAGGCATGGATGAACTGACGATCGGCATACTTGGAGTTGCTCTGCTCGTACTTATGGTCCTTGCAGGGGTTCGAGTGTTTGTCGCAGCTGCTCTCACAGGATTTCTGGGACTGGTGTGTCTTGAAGGCTGGAACGTGGCCGTTGCAATCGTAGGAACGGTACCTCACTCCAAGACCGTCTTCTATACGCTTTCTGTGCTGCCTCTATTCATAATGATTGGCTTTTTCGCCTTTCACGCTGGATTGACCGGCAAGCTCTTCGAAGCCGCCCGTCGGTGGGTTGGGTGGGTGCCTGGCGGACTAGCAGTGGCAACGGTTTTTGCTAGCGCAGGATTCGCTGCTGTCTCTGGTGCGTCTACTGCCACGGCTGCCGTTTTCTCACGAATTGCGATTCCCGACATGGCGGAAAATGGCTACAAGCCACGACTTACGGCGGGTGTGATAGCGGCTGGAGGCACATTGGCGTCTTTGATCCCTCCGTCAGCGATTCTGGTTGTCTACGCAATCATCGTTGAGCAGTCTGTCGGGAAACTGCTGCTTGCCGGATTGGTCCCTGGAGCAGTTTCTGTATTGATATATGTGACGCTGATCGTGTCCATGTGCTCATTGCGACCGGAACTAGGCCAAGCCATATCGGGGTTTTCTTGGTTGGATCGATTCAAGAGCGTGCCTGGAGCGCTCCCCATATTCCTAGTTGTGGCGATCATATTCGGCGCGCTCTACACAGGCACCGCTACTCCCACGCAGGCGGGTGCGATAGGTGCGGCCGTCGTCTTCTTTGTATTCCTAGTTCGCGCCATCTCTCGTGGTGCATTCCGCAAGGGCATCAAGGACTTTCGTGAAGCGCTGATGGAGACAGCCAAGCTCACTGTGATGATTTTCACACTAATTTGGGGTGTATTTGTATTCGTACGCTTTCTCGGGTACGCACAACTGCCGGCAGCATTCGCAGAATGGGTAGTGACACTGGATGTGCCTCCGTTGCTGATCATGGTCTGCATTCTGCTCGCCTATGCGGTTCTGGGCATGTTCATGGACGCCATCGGCATGCTTATCTTGACGTTGCCGGTCGTTTTTCCGGCAGTTATGGCGCTCGGCTACGATCCCATTTGGTTTGGAGTGATTGTGGTGAAGATGGCTGAGATTTGCCTAATAACCCCGCCAATCGGTCTCAATTGCTTCGTGGTCGCGGGCGTCTCGCGAGAATTGACCTCTCGAACCGGCAGGTCACTTGCCATTCCACTACAGGATGTTTATCGAGGGATCGGTCCGTTCTTCGTCGCGGACGTTTTGACCGTTGTTGTTCTGCTGCTATTTCCTGATATTGTGCTTTGGCTGCCAAACACAATGAAGAGCTAGTGATGGAATGGCAGGGCGATCTACTTGTAGACCAAACGACACGGTTGGTTTAGCATTGTGCACTGAGGGTTCTGCTCGTTTGACGGGTATTGGACTAGGGAGACATAGCCAGTGAGCGCAACCAATTTGGTAGACGAGTTCGACGATATTCGTCCGTATCGAGACGACGAGCTACCCCAGCGTATCGCAACGCTCGTACGCGACCCTGATTTGGTTCGAATGGCTTGCAGACTGCAAACGCCGCTGCTCTTTCGCCTCGCACCCTTGCTGGCCCGATGGATCGTTGGCACGGCTCTGAGGCATCGTTCGAGAGGGATCGGCAATGTGCATGACCTGCACACGCTACTCACCCGCTATGTAGAGCGTATGGTGCGTACCACCACCAACGGATTCTCGCATTCGGGAACAGACACCCTTCCGAAGAAAGAACCCTGCCTCTACATCTCCAATCATCGGGACATCGTGCTTGACTCCATCTTCGTCAACTATGCGTTGTGGTTAAGTGGAGTTCCCCCAACCCAAAATGCGGTCGGCGAGAATCTACTTCAGGGCGGACTGGGGAACGAACTCATGCGGGTGAACCGTTCCTTTACGGTCGTCAGAAGCGCGAATACTGCTCGCGCCTATTACCAAGCGCTGCTGAAGACGTCAAAATACATTCGCAAGACGTTGGAAATGGGCGAGTCGGTGTGGATTGCACAGAGGGCCGGACGCTCCAAGGATGGTACCGACGAAACCGATCCCGCCATCATAAAAATGTTCCAGCTGGCCTATCGAGCCGATCAAACGACACTCGAAGATTGGCTGAAACGTGTCAATCTTGTTCCAGTTTCCCTATCGTATGAGATCGATCCATGCGCTCCAATGAAGGCGCGGGAGCTCTACGTCAAGGACACCGTTGGAGAGTACACAAAGGAATTCGGCGAGGACTTTCGCAGCATTTCTCAGGGAATCAAGGGATTCAAGGGCAAGGTGCATATTGCCTTTGCAAAACCTATCAAGGGGGCGTTTGACGATGCCAACGATTTGGCGGAATACATAAACGATCAAGTCAAAGCAGGAGTGGTTCCGTTTCCGACTTACCTCAAAGCTTTCGATCTACTTCACAACCGGGCTGATTCCAATCAGTTGTCTCCTGGGCGTGTAAAGCAAGAATTTCATCACCAGCTCAACAGTCTGGAACCTCAAGAGCGTAGCTACCTTCTAGTGCAATACGCCAATCAGTGTCCAGGAGCGCAAACACTAAATCCATAAAACAGCGAAGTCGCAACCTGAGCTAACTCAAGCAATCGAAATACTTCAATGCATGCCAGTCGAAACTGGATATCGGTCGAGGGTTTGGCCGAGAGTGGCTTTCATGGGCTCTAGCCAGGGTTCAAAGTTTCGCCACTGCTCCAATCCATCCCGATATATAGGCTGTCTTACCTGTTCCGCGCTTGGGGTTCTTATCGAACGTTTGGTCTCGTGGAAGGTAAGACACGCTTCGTCGAACGGCAGTCCACAGTGATCCAATATGCGACGTACCTGTCCTTCCAAGTCAGCGACAACATCCTCGTAGTGCACTGTCAACACTTTGCCGGGCAACACACTGCTCCAATGATGCATTAGACGGCAATAGTCGTTGTAGTAAGTTGCAATCTCCTCTTGTCCGTAGGTAAATTCCTGCCCGGATGCAAACAACTGCTTAAAGCAACTGAAGCAGCATGACATGGGATGGCGGCGCGCATCAATGATCTTGGCGTTGGGAAGAATCAGGCTGATCATCCCAATGTGCCTGAAGTTGTTGGGCATCTTGTCAATGAAGAATGGCTTGGTTGTACGATGAACGCGGGTTTCGTCAATAAAGCGTTGGCCTAGTTCCTTAGCCAAGTCTGCTCGCAATTCTCGTAGCACATAGGGATAGCGCATTGGATCTGTGCGCTTTCTTCGACCATCCATTTTCTGCGCGTAGGCGCTGATGTGATGAAGTTCCAGAGTCCCTTCGACCTGAGAGTGAGAAGCCAAGATTTGTTCCAGCAACGTAGAACCAGAGCGCGGCAACCCCACGATGAATATAGGATCCGGGTCGGTGCACCCAAATCCACTGCGCTTCGCGAAGAAATCCTTTGTGCACACTTCCTCCTGAGCTAGCAGCCGGTTAGACATTTCATTTGCGTCGTAGCGAAGTCGTTGCTTGTTCAGTTGATTGCCCTGTTTGTAGAACGAGAAGGCAACCGCAAAATCCTCCAAGTCTTCATACGCCTTGCCCAACGCAAAGAACATGTGAATTTTGTCTTCGACAGAAGTGCTGGGAGAGTCCAAGAGCCCATGCATCTGACTCAGTTCTTCCTGCGTAAAACTATATGTCTTCAAATTCGCCAGGCTCCAGTAGGAGTCGCCAAAATCGGGCTGGATTGCGTACGCTGTCCTGTAGTCTTGTATAGCTCTTTCGATCCTGCCAATCGTTTTTAAGGCGTGTCCTCGAGTCACGAACAATCGTGGGCTAACTAGAGGGCTATCTCCTGAATTCGAGAGAATTTCGTCATAGACACCCAGCGCACTGTCGACATCGCCAGTTGCCAGGACCTGATTTGCATACGCAAGTCGGAATGTTTGGTTCTTTGGTTGCGATCGAGTAAGCATCGTCGCGTGTTCGAGAGCTTTCGCATAATTCTGACGTTTGTGTAGCACATCAATGTATTGCAGTCGGGCACCTGCGTTGTTTGGTTCAAATTCACATGCGCTTTCCAAGATGAACTCCGCATCATCAAGAATTCCAAATTCTGACCCAATCCGAGCCAAAAGGCACATTGCCTCAACGTTCTTGGGGTTCTTTCGCAGGTAGTCTCGACACAGGCGTTCCGCCTTGAGTGTTTCGCCGTCGTGAAATGCCCTCAAGACCATGACAAACGCGTGGTCCATCGATTCAAAGTAGACCAGCTGTTGTGTTGCTCGATTTCGAAGATCATTCCTGCCAAGGGTGGCTGCAAGCTCGAGCATTCCCGTCCAACCTCCCAGGAATGTCGGATTTAGACGAACGCACCTCTCAAAGGCTGCAAGTGCATCTTCATGCTGGCCCAACTCGACGAGAGTGCGCCCTCTCTCCATGTATCCGGCTGCAAAGTTAGGTCGCAACGCATCGAGTTGCGCTAGCGTTTCAAAAGCCTGCTTTGGTTCACCTTGCTGTCTCTGGCAGATTGCCAAGTGATACAGAAAGTCAGGATCGTTGGGTGACTTGGCAAGCAGAGAGTGCAAGAGCTCTGCCGCGGACGCAGACCTCTTTTTTGAAATCAGGTCAACGACATTTGCTAGGTGTCGCTGCTTGCTCTCTGCGTGACTCCCTTGGCGCAACCTAAGCGCTTACATATTGAATTGGGTACGGAATCCCAGCGTTCGCGGTCGGTTGGTCGTAATCCTCTGGCGATGATCCTGGCGGTTTATGTGCAATTGCGCCCGAGTGTCCATCAGATTGTCGACAAAAAGCTCGAACACCCACCCTTCTATGTCACTTACTCCGACAGTCAAGTCCATTACAGACCAAGCATCTTGCACCTGACGGGGGTCCACAACTGGTATGTCAACCATGGAGTTGAAACTTTCGCCCGCGAAGTTGCCTGCCGCTTGCACGTACAGACTGCCACGCTGCAATTCCTTCTCGTAACGAACTCTGCCAGAAAACTGAATCTCTGGCGTGAGTGGGAGCTGGCTTCCTGGATCCGCGACGACGAAATCAAAGGTGGGATTGACGCTCACAAGCTCTGTGTTGTTGTAGGAGATCGCCGCAGACAGTGTCCAACGTGAATTGGGAAGATACTCCAGCGTAGCCTCCAATCCATTGATCAATGCATCGCCACCATTGTCAACGATGGTAAAAATGGAAATGTTTTGAGAGTCGAAGTGCGAAACCTGAATGTCCTTCCAATCAATTCGGTAGAGTGCACCATTGAATCGTGCCTTGCGATCAAGAAGCACTGATTTCCACCCAATTTCGAGATTGTCGGTACTGTCGGACTTGTAGATTACGGGAATGAAGTAGTCGGGGAATCCTCCTGGGCCGTCGTTTCCTCTCGCCGCGACTCCACCTGGCGCGGCAACTCCCGCTGCAGCTGCTCTGTTGAAGCCTGCCGGCCGATACCCCTGCGAAATTGTCCCATAAATCAGCAGATCCTCCAGAGCGTGCCAAGCAAGAGAGAACTTGGAAATCAAGTCGTCGACTTGGCGCGGTTGAAACCCCGCTAGGTTGGTTTGGTAATCTCGTCCACCGACACCTGTTGGATTGACATTTACACCCGGTTCACCGGATAAGTTGGGTACGGGTCGCGACCCATACCGGAACGCTGAGTAGCCTTCGAAACCAATTTCCAAGTTGTATTGCCGCAGCCCGAAAACCGCTTCCAATACAGGCGTGATCCTCCAAGTTAGCTCGCCGAAAAATGCCGTTTCTGTCTCTGGCCTAATGATGTCATTGACGAATTGCGTAGATGGGCTTCGTTCCGATAAGTTGAACGCTCGTCCTGTGGAGATTCGATTCACGTCCATAATCGGCCAGTGCTCAGTGCCGTTGTACACGAAGTCACCAGAGTGCCGGGGGAGGCGGTCTTGATAGAACATTCCTGCCGTCAATCCCAAATTCTCGTTCAATTCGGTATTGACACGAAACTCATGCGTCCATCTTGTGTTCTTGTTGAATATGTCTGTATAGGCCGTTCCCTTCGTGCACTCGATCACTCCAGGGTCACCTGACAACGTGGGATCGTACGTATAACCTACGCCGCCACCCCCGTGATAGCCAGGCGTGTTGTATTCGCAAATGTAGCCTGGAATGTAGCCACCAACATTGATGTATTCCGAGTAGTCAAACACTTGGTCGACATCTCTGCTGAGATACGCTCCCGTGTAGATCATGTCTAGCCTGTTCAAGCGTCCTTCAAGTGTCCAGCTAGTCTGTCCGAACGTATCCTCCAAGGTATCTGGATTGAATCGCGCGACATTCAGTTCGCCAAATTCGGGATCGTAGTCGAACACACCCTGCGCTTCGATGGTCTGCTGGTGGTGCTGAACGACCAAGTCCCAGTTCTCGTCGATATCCCACTTCGCACCAAGGCGAAATCCTTGATAACTAGACTTGTTGAAGTCGTTCTCAACGAACGCTTCATTGGATGCTGGCGTGTATTCAACAGGATAGATTTTCCCTGGAATCGCATACGATCCATCGGCGAACTCGTGGCTTTGTGGATCACCGTCTACCGGCACGAATTGAATCCCATGCGACGCGGGCAGTCGGGGGTTCTTTGTTGGATCCGGCAGGTGCGCTGCTGGCACGTTGTCGATGTAGCCCCCTAGTTGACTGCTGAATAGAACGGCACGAAACGCCAGACGATCATCAATTAGAGGAAGATTGATAACCCCTTCAACCTTGTTGGAGGGTGCGCCGCCCTCAGTTATCGAGCTGCCGGCATTGAACGCCATCTCAAATTCATTCAGCACGGGTTTATTTGTGATCAGCCTGACGGTTCCGGCTTGTGAACTCGAACCGTAAAGTGTTCCCTGTGGACCAGGCAGGACCTCTATCCTGGATACGTCTGTCACATAGACGTCCAGATTGCGTCCACCAGCTGTTACGGGTTGCTCATCCAAGTAGAGCGCAACATTCGGTGCAGAACCTTGAGCTTCAGCAACCGATATATTGATTGCGTCGACCGCGGCCCCCCGAATATAGACTTCATTCTGCCCCGGACCGCGTCCTCCGGCGCTAATGCTTGGAAGGTAGAGAACATAGTCCGCGAAGCTATCAATGCGTTGCTCATTGAGATCCAGTTCCTCCATCACCTGGACGGTGACCGAAGTGTCTTGAATGCTCTCAGACTTCTTTCGCGCCGTAACGATAATCTCTTCGATCTCGGCATCTAATTCCGGCGAGGCAAACAGCAGGGCACCAACCACAAGCCCCGTAATCAATACCGGGACGAACCTGCCCCACAAATTTCTTGTTAGTTTCACGTCTCTACCGACCCAGTCGTTCGACAACGAACTCGTTGGAGTCGATGTTAGCACAGCGATTTGATTGCCAAGAATCAAATGGATGTGCGCTCACGGAGCATGGTGTACCCGTGAAACGGGCTATTTTCTAAGGATTTGTGGTCAGGTCTGCTAAATTCACGCAATTTGTCAAGCGACCTTCGCGCAAGAATCTAGCCGCTGTCCGCGCGGCAAAGGCTCGAATATCACGAATGCTCTCAGGGGTAAAGAATGCCGAATGAGGAGTAACTACAAGCCGGTGCTTCATGCCTTCTTCGTCGTTCAGCCATGCTCTAACGAGTGGCCTTTCCGTGTTTGCTGGCTCTTCTGGTAGCACGTCCAACCCAGCAGCCAAAACTGTGCCATCCTTCATTGCATCGTAAAGTGCATCGATGTCGACGATAGGACCGCGAGCGGTATTGATCACAATGCAGCCCCGCTTTGCAACAGAAAAGACTTCCTTATTCAGCAAGTGGCGTGTCTCGTCGCTCAGCGGAGTGTGCACGCTAATCACATCGGATTCGCCGACAAGCTCCTCCAGAGAATCTGATCGGCGAACTCCCAACGCCAGTTCCACTCCACTCGGCTGGTATGGATCGAAAAAAGTCACATCCATATCGAACGCCTTGGCTCGTCGCGCCGTGGCGGTTCCGATTCGTCCGAGCCCGATGACTCCAAACGTGCAATCGGACATCCGTCTGCCAAAGGGATTCAAGGCGGGTCTCCAGTTGGCTCTTGGGTCCGCTCGAAGCGACTCGTCGTGAAAAGCTATGCTCTTTGTCAATGTCATCATAAGAGCTATGGCGTGGTCCGCCACCTCGCGGGTACCGTAGTCAGGTACATTGCATACAGGAATTCCTCTAGACGACCACGCATCGAGGTCGACATCGTCGTACCCAACCGCGGTCTTGACGAAGATCCTGCATCGTTGGAGCTTTTGCATGGAGTCCGGTGGCGGCTGGGTTCCGACTATGCCGTCGCAGCTGGCCCACTGCTCATCGGATACATTCCTCATCCCGCCTCCGAAAATCGGCGTGATTCCCTCGCCGATGGCGGCTACTTCTATGGAGTTGTCTCTGTCTTCTCGGTGGTGCGGCCAAAGAATGCTGAAATTCATGTCTTCTTGTCAGGATATTGGACCATGGGTTCTAGAAGCCGGATGCCCGCAGCAACGTTTGCACGAGGTCAACAAGCGGAGTCGGGTAAACACCCAGCACAATCGTAGCAATTCCTAGAGTTGCCACCGCGCCGATTCCTGTCCACGACGAACTTGGCGCCCTTTCCAACTCGCCTTCAGGTCGAGAAGTCATGGCAAAGACAATTCTCAGGTAGTAGTAGATGCCAATGGCGCTACCCACCACCAATAGACCTACCAATGTCCACATCTTGCCTTCAATTCCAGCTGTGAACAGATAAAACTTGGCGATGAACCCCATCGTGAGTGGAATGCCAGCCAGCGATAGCGCCGCGGCTATGAGCGTTGCAGAGAGAATCGGCCTACGCCACAACAAACCTGTTATGTCGTCGATAGTTGCTAGTTCTCGTTCTGAGTGGACCGACAAAACCGAAATGACACCGAACGCGGCAAGAGTCATGACAAAG
This sequence comes from Candidatus Azotimanducaceae bacterium, assembly GCA_965205545.1. GTDB lineage: Bacteria > Pseudomonadota > Gammaproteobacteria > Pseudomonadales > Azotimanducaceae > Bin55. The sequence continues at coordinate 1,441,045 of OZ242170.1, forward strand.
TAGCCAGCGAGATACACAATCGCCGTCTCGAATCCAATGCCAGGATGGGTTGACACCAAGAACAGCGCGATCACCAGATACCCCATGTGTGCGATTGACGAATATGCAAGCAATCTCTTCAGATTCTTTTGCTGCAACGCTAACAGATTGCCGACAATCATGGATGCCGCCGCAATGAGGAAAACCACGTACGTGATTGCCTCAGAACTGAACACATCGCTTTGCATGACATATCTCATGACAACGACAAACACGGCGCCCTTAGATACTGTGGCGACAAAACCTGTAACGATTGCAGGGGCGCCCTGATAGACATCGGGAGTCCATATGTGAAAGGGAACAAGCGAGAGTTTGAATGCTATGCCACTCCAGAAAAAGGCATGACCAATCAGGTAGAAAGTGTCGCCCTCCACGCTTCCTGTAACTGGACCCACATTCATGAACTCCATCGATCCGCTTGCTGCATATATCAACGCCATGCCGAAGAGAATAGTCGTGGATCCAACTCCAGAGAGAATCATGTACTTCAATCCCGCTTCTAGTGGTCCACGGGCTTTCTGCGGATACGCAATCATTGCATAGAGGGAAATCGAGACTATCTCCAGACCCAAAATCAGCGATGCAAAATGCGTGGCAGCGGGAAGCATCATGCCGCCGAATGTCGCGGCGAGCAAAAGCAAATAAAACTCTTCAGGGTAGCCAAGTCGCTCCTGCACGTATTGACGCGCAATCACTGCAGTGAAGATTGCAGCGAGCACGAACATGGCGTTGAAGACGTACGACACTCCATCGACATAGAAGAGCATGGTCAGGGTAGTGCCTTCGCCGAGCGCCTCATATGCGGGGACGTGAGAGATCAGCGTAGCGACTAGAGTCAGTAGTGTTAGCGACCAAGCTACGAAGTGGGTACGGCGAATTGCCACTCCTATCATCACGATCAGCAACCCACCTGCAAGCGCGATGTATGGCAAACCTGCAAGTAACGCGCCATCCAAATTCATGGAGCAACCCCCAACATTGGAAGAATTGCGTCCGTCATGGATAGCACATGCTGCGGGTAGATTCCCAGCCAAACCAAGGCAACCATAAGGACAATCATTGCGCTCATCTCGCGAAACGCGAAGTCCCGCATTGCGGGCACGTCAGGATTCGGCGTGCCTTGAAATGACCGTTGCATAAGCGAGAGTCCATATACGGCTGCCACCACAACGCCTATAGCCGCACAAACCGTAAGGAATACATTCTTTTGAAACGCACCTAGCAACACCAGGAATTCGCCAATGAAGTTCCCGAGCCCAGGCATGCCCACCGAGGCTATTACGAAGAACATGGTGACGGCTCCCATTCGAGGAGCCTTCATCCACAGCCCTCCCATCTTCGACATTTCTCTCGTGTGTAATCGCTCCTGTAGTGCACCCGCCATCATGAAAAGCGCCGCAGTCGAGAAACCGTGGGCAATCATAGTCACAATCGCCCCCTGCATTCCCAGATCGTTGAACGAGTAGACCCCAACAAGAACGAAGCCCATGTGCGCAATGGAACTGTAAGCTACGAGACGCTTGAAATCCGACTGGCTATATGCCATGAAGCCGCCGTAAAGAATGCTTGCGACACCGAGCGCCATGCCGTAGATCCAAAAGTCTCGCGAGGCTTCTGGGAACAGCGTTACGACAAATCTGATAATTCCATAAGCGCCGGTCTTTAGCAGGATCCCAGCAAGAATCACCGAGCCCGCAGTAGGAGCTTGCGTGTGGGCATCGGGCAACCACGTGTGGAGCGGGACACTGGGCAGCTTTGTTATGAACGCAACGAAGAAACCCAACATCAGCAGACGCGCTACTGAACCATCCAGTTCAGCTCCTAGCAAAGTGTGATAGTCGAAGCTCAGCACTCCATGCGTGCTGTAGTGGATCCAGACCAAAGCCACAATCGCCACAAGCATCAACAGTCCGCTGATCTGCGTGAAAAGAAAGAACTTCATCGATGCATAGGATCTGTCTTCGTGACCCCAGATGGCAATCAGGAAGTACATTGGAATCAACATCACTTCCCAAAAGAAGAAAAACAGGAAGAGATCGAATGCCGAGAACACTCCCACGACGCCCGCCATAACCCATAGGATGTTGAACTGGAAGAATCCTCGTCGAGTGGAAGTTTCCGTCCACGAAGAAACTACTGCGACTGCTCCAAGCAGCATTGTCAGTCCTATGAGCATCAGAGAAAGCCCATCGACTTTCAGGATTACATTGATGCCAAATCTAGGAATCCAAGAATAGAACTGCTCCGCGTACAGTCCGCCTTCGTGCGGTCCGCTCAACCAAGCAGACACGACCCAAAGCGTTGCGAGTACGAAAGTAATCAATGCCACCCAATTTGGTAGGGTGGGGCGAATTCTTTCGGACGCCCAAGCAACCAGGCCAGCAGCCAGCAGAAGACAAATGAGAAGCAGTGCGTTCATGTCAAATAAACGCAACGAACACAATTGCCAGCAAGAGACCGCCGAACATCGTCAGCGCATACCAACGCAAGCGACCGTTTTGTGAGATGCTGAACAGGTTGTTCAATATCCGCGCAACCAACGCGGTAAACCGAAACAGCAAGTCTACGAAGTCGCCTTTATTGACTTTCGCAAGCCATCGAAAGGGGTTTACGACTAGCGTGTCGTAAATCTTGTCGAAACCCCAACCGACGAACCAGAACCTTCCAACCGCATTGCCAACTCCAGACTCGGAAATCCTTTTGCGGTCGAATACATTGGCATAGAAGATCAGGTATCCAGCGACTAGCCCCAACAATGGAATACACATGGTCGCAATGGCTATAGGTTTGTCCAAATGCAATCCGAAATGGACTCCATGGTCGTGGAACAAAGAGTCAAGCACCGTAAATCCGAACCAGCCTCCGCCAAGTGACAACGCTGCCAATACAAGCAAAGGCAACCACATGTTTGCCTTGCTGGGGTCGTGGGGTTCCATCTTAGTTTCGCCGAAGAATGTTAGAACCATCATGCGGGTCGTGTAGAGCGATGTCATGAATGCAGCTGCGATTGCACCACCCCAGAACACCATGCCTAGTTCAGGTGCATCAGCGGCAGTCAGAAGAATCGCGTCTTTGCTGACAAATCCCGATGTGAATGGCAGCGCGGCCAACGCGATCGACCCTACCACCATTGACCAGAACGGGATCGGCAGTTTGCGCCAAAGGCCACCCATCTTGTGCATGTCTTGTTCATGGTGAAGGGACAGAATCACGGAGCCACTCGCGAGGAACAACAAGGCCTTGAAGAACGCGTGCGTCATCAAGTGAAAAATTGCCGCAGACCAAGCGCCAACCCCCAACGCCAGAAACATGTAGCCGATCTGACTCATTGTGGAAAACGCTAAAACCCGCTTGATGTCGGACTGTACAAGCGCAGTAAATGAGGCAATGAAGAGCGTTGCGAGTCCGACAAACGCTACGCAAAGCATCGCGTGTTCTGACAGCAGGTAAATGCCTTGCATGCGCGCGATCAGATATACGCCTGCAGTAACCATTGTCGCTGCATGGATCAGCGCTGAAACGGGCGTGGGCCCAGCCATGGCGTCGGGCAACCAAGTTTGCAGTGGAACTTGCGCAGACTTCCCGACCGCTCCACCCAGCAGCAGTAGAGCTATTGCTGTGTTCATCATAGAACCGTCGGGCCAGATGCTCCGAGCTGTCTCGAGGGACTCCTGGATGCCGAGTGTTCCCACTTCCCTAAACAGCAAGAGCAGTCCCAGAATCAGTGCAGTGTCACCAACACGGGTAATGACGAAAGCCTTCCGCGCGGCATAGCCGTTTGCCGGGTCCTTATGGAAGAAGCCAATGAGAAGATAGCTGCATAGACCGACACCTTCCCAACCCAAGAACAGAAGCAAGAGACTGTCGCCCAGGACCAATAGCAGCATGGCAAAGACAAAGAGGTTCATGTAGGCGAAGAACCTGCTGTAGCCTTCTTCCTCCCACATATAGCCTGTGGCATAGAGGTGTATCAGGAAGCCAACTCCGGTAATCACACCCACCATCACCAAGGCTAAGTAGTCGAAGTAGAGCGTTGCAGCTACATTGAACTCGCCAACCGCCATCCAAGTCCACAGAACTTGTGAATAGGCATCTACGCCACTCGTTAGGTATTCCCACCCAACAATGGCAGCCACGACAGCTGAGATACCAACACTACCGGCGCCAATGAACGCGACAGCGATTTTGGGAAGTTTGCCCTCCGTCACAAATAGGACGAGAAATCCCGCTAAAGGCAATGCGGGAACCAACCACAACATTTCCATCAGCCAGTCATCTCGCTGGCCGCATCTATGTCCAGTGTCTTGAAGCGTCGCGCAAGCTGCACGACCAAACCCAGCGCAACGGCAACTTCCGCCGCAGCAAGAGCAAGAATGAACATGAACATCACTTGTCCGTCGGCTTCTTGCCAATATGCCCCCGCGCCAACAAACGCAAGAGCGCATGCATTCATCATGAGTTCCAGAGACAACAAGATGAATATGACATTGCGACGAATCAATATCCCAACAACACCGATCAAGAACAGCGTAATTGCCAGATAAAGGACGTGTTCCAGCGGAATGCCGAGCGGACCTTCCATCAATTCTCCCGACGTTCCTCGATGTAGCGTCGTCCCAGGTGAAAAGCTCCGACCAATGCAGCCAATAGCAGGACTGCGGCTAACTCAATCCCGAGAATATACGGACCAAGAAGCGACCGACCGACCTCCTTGGGTCCCACCATAGTTCCCGCAATGACGGCTTCGTGTTCCGTGCCGCTCAACGCGATTCCGAGCACGACGAACAAAGCTCCAGCCATGATTGCTGGTATCACCCAGATTCCCGGAAGCAGCCATTGGCGCTCTCGCTCTACTGAGCGCCTACCAAGATTTAGCATCATCACGACAAAGAGGAACAACACCACGATTGCACCGGCATAGATGACGATCTCTAAAGCCGCTGCGAAAGGAGCACCCAACAGGAAGAAAATCACAGCAATGGATAGCAGTGTTACAACCAAGTAGATCAACGCATGCGACGCGTTCAGGCGCGTTATTGCCCCTATCGCTGACAGAATCGTAATTCCTCCGGCAATCCAGAAGAGCCAATACCCCATTAGGCTAGACTCCGAATGCCGCTACGGAAGCAGACTTCTGACATCAGCTGGTTCGTCCTCACTCTGAGCTTCACCCTTGCCCTTCCCGTCGATGGTCTTCCCCGCTACATGCCAGAAGCTGTAGCCCGGGTATTTTCCCGTGCCGCTAATCAGAAGATGCTCCTTCTCGTAAACCATGTTGTCGCGATCGAACTCGCATAGTTCGAAGTCGGGAGTTAGCTGAATCGCGTAAGTTGGGCACGCTTCCTCGCACATGCCGCACATGATGCAACGCGAGAAATTTATCCTGAAGAACTCGGGATACCACCTGCCGTCTTCTTCCTTCTCCGTTTTCTGCAGCGCTATGCAATCCACGGGGCATGCCACTGCACACAAATTGCAGGCAACGCACCTTTCTTCGCCGTCGGGATCTCGTGTAAGAATGATGCGACCTCTATAGCGGGGCGCTTGGTAGGGCATTTCCTCGGGATACTCTACGGTCTCATTGCGCTTGAACAAATGCGTAACTACCGTCCAAAGTGTCTTTATCTGACTAAGCATGCAATTCCCCTAAGACGCCACCCAAAGAACTACTGCTCCGCTTACGAGGATGTTGAGCAGCGAAAGCGGCAGGAGTATTTTCCACCCCAACGACATGAGCTGATCGTAGCGAGGGCGTGGAATTGCGGCTCGGAGCAAAATGAAAAAATTGATGACCAAGACGACCTTGATGCCGAACCAGACAAAGCCGGGTAAGAATCCCGGGCCCAACCATCCCCCGAAAAACAGCACCACGATCAGGCAGGAGACCAATATAAGCGCCAAATACTCTCCAGCCATGATCAATCCAAATTTCATGCCTGAATATTCCGTATGAAATCCAGCAGTGAGTTCGTGTTCTGCTTCGGGTAGATCAAACGGCAATCGATGTGTCTCCGCCAGACCAGCTATAACGAAAATCACCAATCCGACGCACTGCGGTATGCAGAACCACATCTCCTCCTGCGCCTCAACAACATCCTTCAAGCTGAACGAACCGGAGAGCATCACCACGCCAAGCAGCGACAGTCCCATGAAAACCTCATAGGTAACCATCTGGGCGGCGGAACGCAACCCTCCCAACAGCGCATACTTGTTGTTGCTTGCCAGCCCTGCGAGAAGTACGCCGTAGACAGCAAGCGACGACATTGCCAAAAACCACAACAGCGCGATGTTTGTATCGGCAATGATTAAGTGCGCATCTAGGGGCACAACCACAAACGACATCAGCATGGCGCCCGCAACGATAATCGGCGCAAGAATGAACAGGACCCGATCACCAAACGGTGGAACCCAATCGTCCTTGGTAACTAGCTTTATCACGTCAGCCAACGCCTGCAGTACGCCAAACCAGCCAACTCTATTGGGTCCCAGCCGATCTTGAAACCAGCCTAAGACCCGACGCTCCCACCAAACAAGCACAAGTGCTGCCGCAAGCGCTCCCAAGATTACGGGAAGGATTAGCAGGTAGGACCAATCGATGCCAAACAACGCACTCAACCCTTGGCAATCACATTGGCGTCCTGGTCGGACGGTGGCTCGAAGTCTGGGTCGCGAGCTAACTCTACGTGAGAGGATTGCGACTCCATCCAATCAACCAGTCCCTTAGGAACTCCCAACAAACCAGGCGCGAGTCTCGTGTCGATGCGTACTTCTACGCTTTCCGTGCCATCGTTGACTTTGACTCCCATGCCAGACTGCAACCCAAGCCGATCAGCGTCAGCTTCCGATAGGAGCACAAACGGCGCTGGCGTTCGTTTAGCAATGGGCCAGGAGTACCTTGACAGTTCGTCTGATCCAAAGACAAGGTGAACGGGAACTAATTCGAGTGAACCGTTGCCACCGTTTGAGACAGACGCTGTCTCGCGGTCATGTTTATCGACGTCCTCGGAACAAGCGCGAGGGATTTCCACCAATCGAACACCAGGATCACCTCCAGCCAGGCTGCCGCCAACTTCCTGTTGAAACTTGAACACAGATTGGTTCGAATTCCATCCTGGAGACCACGAATAGGGAATTGTCGCTCCATCCTGATCTCCTGGGTTTAGGCCTTCCATCGAGTAGGAAAATGGAGATTCCTTGTCCTCGCTTGTCTTGGGCTCGTGAACGTTTATGTCTGCATTCATCGCTGTCCGTCCGCTGTAGCGATGTGTTTGCCGAGGGATTCTCGACCCATCAGCAAGCCGAAAGTCGGCCGTTGGCGCTATCGTTTCAATCCCGGGAAAGGTCGATTCGGCACAGGCGCGTACAAGTGCGTCATGCGATCCCCATGCCATGTCGTTTCGACCGTTCTCTTGCGCCACAGCACCCAACCATCTCCAGGAGGGTTGTATTTCGCCTGTTGGTTCAAAAACTTGGAAGAATCTCTGTGCCCTCAGTTCATAGTTGACGAAGGTGCCAGTCTGTTCGGCGTATGTGGCCGCAGGAAATACATACTTCGACTTAGACATCGTTTGAGTTTCCAAGCTATCGATAGTGATGAACTCACTTGCAGACATGGCCTTGTCAACGACGTCGGATGCAGCTCTCGTGTACAAATCGTTTTCGAGAACAATTGCAGTGCCGCCTGATGCCAACCGAGACAGCGCTTGCGAAAGCGACAATTCCTGATCCAGCAGAGCTGATCCAAAACTGTTTGCTTCGGAAGGAACTATTGTCAAGTGGCTCTCGCAGCCGCGATGTTGAAGAGCTCTGGCAATTCGGGCTGCTGCTCTCACCAATTCCACGGACTCCAGCGAACTTCCGGTGACAATATGCGGTGCCTTAGCTTCCCGTAAAGCCTTGGCCACCGAACTGGCGTAGTCATCCCGATAGGTTTCCGAATCGATCATTTCAGCTATAGAGTTAGCCAAATCCACCAACTGCGCTAGCGACCCGCTCAAGTGTTGCGTAGCAATGTCGTCCAATCGCGTTGAAGCTGGAGTTGCAATGTAAAGTGGATTCTTCGTGTGTTGGGCGTGTCCGCGCACTCCGGCGTCTTGCCACACCGGAATTCCCGCATCGCCAGCCAACTCATACGAAACGAGTCGAGTAGATTGGCGAACAGCTAACGCAAGTCTCGGAGCAGTGTTTGAGATGTCCTCCCCGAGAATGAAGGATACATCGCATTGTTCAACTTGCTCGAGCGTTGGGACTGAGAAACCGCCCTGGCGCAAAATGTGGATCGAATCCACCAGGACACTAAATTCCTCGTCCTTGATTCCGGCGCAATAGTTCTCGGAACCCACCAATTCGCGCAACGCGAAATTCGCCTCAAAACTTGCCCTAGGCGAACCAATGCCAATCGCGTCGGTACCTAATTTATCGGCCGCGTGGGATATGACCTTTTGCGAATCGCCGTACTCGAATACTCCACCGGTGTCAGCGATGCCGGCATTCAAAACCCGGTCTTCGTGATTGACGTAATGAGAACCAAAGCGACCACGATCGCACAGAAAGTATCGGTTTATTTCACCGTGATACCGATTGGTTATGCGTCTCAGCTTTCCATACCGCTCAGACGGAAAAGTGTTGCAGCCAACTGCACATCCCGGACAGATGGACGGCGCGGTTTGCAGATCCCATTTGCGGGTGTAAAAACTAGAGAATGGCTTGTCCGTAAACACGCCAGTTGGACAAACTTCAACCAAATTTCCTGCAAACTCGCTTTCAAGAGTTCCATCCTCGAAGCGTCCAAAGAACATTCTGCCTCGCGATCCGAATGCCGCCAAGTCTTTGCCACCTGCGTAGTCCCCATAGAAGCGAACGCATCGATAGCACGTGATGCATCGATTCATCTCGTGTCCAATGAATGGACCTAGATCCTGATTGCGCCATGTGCGCTTGCGCCCTCGAAAACGACGCATCGAATGCCCGGTCATGACAGTCATGTCTTGTAGATGGCATTCACCGCCCTCTTCGCATACAGGACAGTCATGGGGATGGTTTTCCATTAACCACTCAATCACAGATGACCGAAAATCTGCAGCGTGCGGAGCATTGACAGACACTTTCATTCCATCACTGACGCTGGTCATGCACGCCATCTGCAATCGACCTCGATCATCGTCGGGTCCCGCGTACTCTATGACGGCGCATTGACGACAGGCACCTACTGACCCTAGTGAGGGGTGCCAACAGAAGTATGGCAAGTCGATCTTTTGAGAGAGCACTGCGTGAAGTAGGTTTTCACCCTCCTCTACTTCATAATCGACGCCGTCGATCGAAAGTATTGCCATCAGCAGCAGCTCCTACCGGTCGTTAGCACTCTATTTGCTCCTCCCCTGCTTGTAGGGGCATTTTCCAGTTCGAATATGCTCCTCGAAATCCTCGCGAAAGTACCTGAGTGCAGATTGCAGTGGCTCCATTGCTCCGGGGGCGTGCAGACAGAAAGTGTTGCCCGGTCCCCCAATGTAGGCTGCCTGTTGATCCAATATTTCCAGGTCGCCTTCTCGACCGTTGCCGCTTTCAATGTCTGCAAGCAACTCTTCGACCCACGGTATTCCTTCACGACATGGAGTGCAAAAACCGCAAGATTCTTGTGCAAAGAAATGTTCCAGATTCCTGCACATGTCTACTGGACAGATCGAATCATCCATCAGGATCATTGTTCCAGTACCCATGCGACTTCCTGCGGATTGAATAGTCTTGTAGTCCATGGGCAAGTCGAAGTGCTCCTCGACCAAAAAATCCGTTGAGGCACCACCAGGCAAAACGCCGCGCAGCTTATAGCCTTTACGCATGCCTTCCGCGTGGGTATCTACGATTTCTCGAATTGGAGTGCCCATAGGCAATTCCCAGAGTCCTGGCTTGTTTACGCGGCCCGAAACTCCAAACAGCTTGGTGCCCGCATCTTCGGTGAGTCCCAAGTCCCTGAACCACTGGGCGCCGTACCGCAATATCGCCGGCACATTGCAGAATGTCTCGACGTTGTTCACGATGGTGGGTCGTCCCCATGCTCCGCTAGCTGGCGGATAAGGTGGCTTGGACCTGGGTTGCCCCCTCTTTCCCTCGAGTGCATTTAGCAGTGCAGTCTCTTCACCGCAAATGTACCTGCCACCTGAAAGGTGGACTCGCAAATCGAGACTAAAATCCGAGCCATGCACTGAAGATCCTAGGTAGCCCCTGCTCTGTGCTTCCTGAATGGCTTGCGTCAGCTGTTTGAAGGGTTCGTGATACTCCCCCCGCAGGAAAATGTATGCCCGATCCGCCTGGATTGCGTACGCTCCAATGATCATGCCCTCGATCAAGATGTGCGGGTTGTACTCCATCAAATAGCGGTCTTTGAATGTGCCCGGTTCCATTTCATCTGCGTTGCATACCAGATACTTTGAGCCAGGAGTGGGTGGTTCGTCCTTCGCAAAACCCCATTTCATTCCCGTTGGAAATCCAGCACCGCCTCTGCCTTTAAGGTCAGACTCGCGCACCAGATCGATCACTTCTTCAGGCGACATTTCTCTCAATGCTCGGCGGGCTCCCGCGTACCCGCCCCCCGATTCGTAGTCCGTGAGCGAAACTCGACCACCCACTTCCTCCACGCGACCAATTAACGGCTTGGACTCTTGGATCGACACTACGTATACTCCGCAAAGAGCGTTTCTAGATCGTTTTGATCTACCGGACCAAGAAGATCGTTGTCAATCATGATTGCGGGGGCCCGGTCGCATGCACCAAGGCAAACGATGGGCAGCAGCGTGAACCGTCCATCCGGCGTTGTTTGGCCAAACTCTATGCCCAACTGCGACTGTACTTTGCGTGCGAGTTCGTCTCCGTCCATCACATAGCAGGAGACGCTATCGCACACCATGACGACGTGCCGACCTACCGGTTGTCGAAAAATCAGGTTGTAGAAGGTTGCAATGCTGTCCAATTCAGCCGACGACATCTGCAGCAGTTCTGCAGCCGCTCGCAGACTTTCATCCGATACCCACCCGCGATGCCTTTGAATAATCATCAAGGCATCTATAGCAGCTGATTCCCGATCTGGAAGATGCGAGATCTCCGCTTCAATTTCCGAGATTTCTTCCGAGCTCAACGCAGGAACGAATGCAGAATCGCTCATCTGTCCACATCCGCCATTACAAAATCAATGCTCGCAATGATGGCAATCAGATCAGGGATCATGAATCCATTGCTGATGTACGGAATCTGTTGCAAGGCCGGAAATGATGGAGTCCGTACGCGAGTTCGGTACGCCATCGTTCCTCCGTCCGATATTGAGTAGAAACTGTTCCAACCCTTAGTGGCTTCGACAGTGGTTGCGGACTCGCAAGGAGGTACGACAGGACCCCAGCTCACATTGAGGAAATGGTGAATGAGCGTCTCGATGTGCTCCATTGTTCGCTCCTTTGGAGGCGGCGTTGCGAGGCGGTGTTCTGCTTTGTAGGACCCTTCCGGCATGTTCTCCGCGCACTGGCGAATGATGCGCAGGCTCTGACGAATCTCCTGTTCACGAACAACACAGCGATCATAGCAATCACCATTCTCGGCTGTGGGCACTTCAAAATCGAACTGATCGTAAGAACTATAGGGCCTCTTTTTGCGAAGATCCCAATCATGGCCCGTCGCTCGAAGCGAGGGACCAGTTATCCCCCAATCCAATCCTTCTTCAGTGTTGTACGCTCCGATACCAACGGATCTCCGTTTCAGAATTTTGTTCTGTAGAGCCATGGTGTAGTAGTGGTCCAATCGCTTCGGCATGTAGTCGCAGAAGTCGATCACCATCTGATCCCATCCCTCCGGAAGATCCTGACATACACCCCCTATCCGGAACCAACTTGGGTGCATGCGCCCGCCTGTTATTGCTTCGATAATCGAGAAAAGCCTTTCGCGATCAGCAAACATATAGAAGACCGGAGACATTTGGCCAACGTCCTGAGCGAAGGTGCCGTAGAACAACAGGTGGCTCGCAACGCGAAACATCTCTGACAGCATGACGCGAATGATCTGTGCCCGATCCGGCACCTCAATCCCCGCCATCTGCTCGACATTGAGCACGTACGGCAGGTTGTTCATCACGCCACCCAAGTAGTCAATTCGGTCCGTGTACGGGATGTATGTGTGCCACGACTGCCGTTCCGCCATCTTCTCTTGCCCACGATGGTGGTAGCCAATGTCGGGCACTGCTTGAACTATGACCTCGCCGTCGAGCTGCAGCGCAACTCTAAACACCCCATGTACGCTGGGATGATTAGGCCCTAAATTCAGAAACATGAAGTCCGTGTGCGGGGTGGAACGAGCCATGCCCCACTCTTCGGGAATGAATTTCAACGCCTCCTGCTGTGCATCCTTAAACTCGTCCGACATTCGAAATGGGTCCATTTCCGTAGCCCGAGCAGGATGATCCTTGCGCAGAGGATGCCCTTCCCATAGCGGCGGAGTGAGAATTCGCTTCAGATTTGGATGCCCGTCGAAGTCGATACCAAACATGTCATACGCTTCACGCTCGTACCAATTGGCGACTGGGTAGATTGATTCAACGCTAGCGATCGTAGATTCCTCGTCCTGCAGTGGCACTTTGATGCGAATATCTTTGTCGCCACACAGTGACATGAGGTGATAGAACACCGTGAAGTCGGATCGTGGCTGACCGTCTCTGCTCTTCCTTGAGCGTTCGTCAATCGCCGAGAGGTCGAAGAGCAGTTCGTAGGGGTGTTCAGCATCCTGCCGCAAGAATCGCAGTACGCCAACAATGTTCTCGCGAGAAACCCAAACGTTAGGAATTCCGTCTGAAGTCTGCTGGTAGGTGCAATCTTCGCCGAATCGTGCGATCAGATCGCTGACGACTCCTGGTTGATCATGCCGATCGGCTACTTCCACTTGAGGGCTTGCGGTCACGAGTTGCGTTTCTTACCCAACAAGTCCTTGGAGAGTGGAGCGTCTCCCACCGTCGTGGGTTCCGCAAGCTCAGTTACCTTCATACGCTCCGCGTTGAGCCGATCTCTCTGACTTGGGTCGTACTTACTGACTTGGCCAGTCTCTCCTATAGCCCAAGAGAGCGGACGACGAGTGTTCTTCACAGACTCCTGCAGCAAGTTCAATCCTTGCATAAACGCCTCCGGACGCGGCGGGCATCCAGGAACGTAGACATCTACGGGCAAGAACTTGTCCACCCCTTGCACAACACTGTAGATGTCGAACATGCCTCCGGAGTTTGCGCACGAACCCATGGAGATTACCCACCTGGGCTCCAACAACTGTTCGTAGAGATGTTGGAGGACGGGTGCCATTTTCCTGAAGACCGTACCCGACACGACAATAAGATCCGCTTGTCGAGGTGTCGCTCGAATTACTTCCGCTCCGAATCGCGAGATGTCGTGGCGGGATGTGAAACTAGTCGCCATTTCAACGTAGCAGCACGAGAGTCCGAAGTTGAAAGGCCAAATCGAATTTGCACGTCCCCACGCAACCAAGTCTTCCAGCCGAGCGGTCAAGAAGCTCTTGGATGCTTCCTCGTTGTAGGCATCGTCCACGCCTGCCATGGGCTCATCCGGCGTTGCCTTTACTAATCGCCACTCCATTTATGCGGCTTCCTTCCTCGAATAGGCGTCGGGCGTTGTGTGCCTCGACTTGATGCCCCAATCCAATGCGCCCGTACGCCATTCGTAGAGCAATGCAATCAACAATATGACGATGAATACGGAAATTGCCGCATAGCCGGGCCAATGAACGTCCTTGGCAACCACAGCCCATGCGACGATAAATATGGTTTCGAGATCGAAAATTACGAAAAAGATTGCAACGAGATAAAACTCGATTGATAGTCGCATGTCCTCGGCGTCGCCAACAGGGACGATTCCCGATTCATAAGGAATGTCCTGAGCTCTGCCGTGGCGAGATTTGGAACCGACAAACCACGACGCGATGAGAGTAACGGAAAGTATGACTCCGACACTTGCGGCATACAGCAGAAACGGCAGTATGTCGTTGTGCTCGGACATGATCCCTTAACAAAATTACGCGCTCAACCGAAGACGTCCCGTGCTTTGGGAGAAACAGCGCACGATGCGGTTGAGTGCGCTATACGATACAGGAACGTAGGTAATAGTTCAACCCTGAATACCCCGTGATTTTCTAGCAGAATTCAGTGAATTTGTGCAAAATACAGCTATTGGGTCAGACTTCGCACTAGTTCACGTGCAGATTGGGTTACGCGAATCGCGAACCTCATCAGCTTTGTTGTGTTGTAACACTCGCATCGGCAATGTGTTCGTTGCGTGTACACGACATCCCAAACTACTAGCTAATGCGGGAGTGGGTGACTTTTGGAATACAGACTGACAAATCCAGCAGCTTCCGCTTGACTGGCATTGGTCTACTTTACCTCATGGAGGTACAACACCGAATGAGAAAAACTCTATACACCGTCGGACTTCTTGGCATAGCGTTGTTAATCGCTGCATGTAGTTCCGGCCCTTCCAAGACATACACGATTTCAGGTGAACTCATTGTGATTGAACCGGAAGTCGCAGAAGAAACAGAAGCTGAAGCATCACAGTCTGACGCGGCAGATACCGGTGAGTCGGACGAGGCCAATGCAGAGGCTGTGGCCGTAGTGGAGCCAGAGCCCGAACAGGAAGAAACCGTGGACTTGTCAAGTGCAGCGGTCTCAGTCACCTACGAGGCTATGGGCGAAGACGGAACACTAGAGACAGTGGAACTTGCTGCGGGATCCTTCAGCGACGGAATGGTAGCTTTCACAGGTGAGGTAGACGAACCGAAGGACGTGACCCTTTCAATCGATGTAGGTGAAGAAGAACCTCTGTCACTTGATACGGTTCTTGGACCTGGTTCAGACATTTCCTTTGTCCTAATCGATCACTTGGAACCTCGACCGAACCAGTTGGCATTGGCTGGTGAATCCAGAAAGGTCAAAGACTCAAGCAAGAGCTTCACGATATCTGGCGACCTAAGCTCCATGGATAAGGACCTATCGATGGCCACGGCTAGCGTAAGCGGACCGAGTTGGAATGAGGAAGGCGAACAAACTTTCTCAAGCCATGGCTCCGTGCTCCTTGTTGATGGAAAGTTCCTGATCGAGTCTGAAATCGACGAACCCATGGTGCTTTCGGTCACCGTTAACGCGGGAAGTGAGTACTACGGCTCTGGTCAGGTCGTGGTTGATGCCCAATCGGACATCGAAGTATCTGTTCGTGGCACAGCGCGAGACCTCATCACGGTAGCAGGTACCGGACGACATGCAGAACTGGTCGAGAGTTGGCAGCAATCTGAAGAGTATCTGGCAAAGGTAGATGCCTACACTACAGCTTATGAAGAATACGTCGCGGAAATGGAAGCGAGTCGAGCTGCTGCCGAAGCCGGAGAAGGTGAAGAAGCTACGGAAGACGAAGCAGAATCTGAAACCGACGAGACTGCCGATGCCACAACCGAAGCCGACGATGCAGCGGAAGAGCCTATTCTTGCACTCAAAGACGGCATACCTCTGGCAGATGGTTGTGAGCACGTGGCATTGGATGAAGTCAAGCCTGGCATCATGGATGCTTCCACATCCTTCGAATATCCTGACTACTTCAACATTTCGCAAGAGATGTCGGAAATCAGATTTGGGGCGTTGGAAGAAATAGCGCTAAACACGGATGATCCTTTAACACGACTTCTTGCATTGGAGTTAGGCGCATTCAGGGGTGAGGAAAAGCAAAGCGAATCATTGCGACTTTACGATGAGATTGCTCCTGAACTCGAGGAAGATATGGTTGCTCGTCGCGTTACACCAACGCGGGACAGAGTCGCCAAGAGAATTCAAATCTCAGAAAACGACAAGGGGCTAGTTCCCGGTCAGAAGGCGCCCGAATTTACGCTTGCCAGCTTGAATGGCGAAGAAGTCGCGCTCTCTGATGTATTGGCGCAGAAGGAAGTGATTCTTATTGACTTCTGGGCTTCGTGGTGTGGACCTTGCATTGCGACATTTCCTCATCTGAAGAAGCTGTACTCCGCCTATAACGATGACGGGTTTGAAATCGTCGCCATTTCAATCGACAGTACTCACGAAGCTTGGCAGGAAGGATCCGACAAGCATGAACTGCCTTGGATTAATCTGGGTGAAATCGAAGGATGGGAAGGCGAGGTTGCCGGTGCCTACGGTGTTCAGTTCATTCCCAAGGGCTATTTGCTCGATAGCGAGGGTTGCGTTGTCCAAAAGGATCTAATGCATGAAAACCTGAAGGAAGTCCTCGTGGCTCGCTATGGTGAAGCTCCTGAGCTGGAGGAACAACCTGAACTTGAAGAGTCTGAGGACGCAGACCCAGGCGCCGACGATGTTGGAGGCTAGTGTCTAGCCAAATGGCAAGCTCCATGTTCGCGCATTAGGCAAGCTCCGAATGCACGCTTAGAGCTCAATAGCTAGTGATTTGGGAGTGCGCTCGCGATGAAAGTCGCGAGCGCACTTTTGATTTCCATGATCGTATCCAAACAGCACACGCAAATCACCAGGACCAACCGAGTTGGTGAACAATGCACAAGTACTTGAAAGTTGCGACCTTTTGGTTAGTTCAATGCGCTGAATACTCAATTCAACAAAACGTTTGGCTACCATAGCGTATTCCCCATTGAACTCAGCCAATCGTTGCATTCAGTCTAAATTGAGTCGAGCCAGTGAACACCACGCTTGAAGCACCAAACTTCGCAAGTCGTCGACCAAGATCTGTTCAGATCGCATCGATGCTACTGCTTCTTAACGTATTCGTGCTCCTTGCATGGTGGATCGCAGTTCCTCAGCAAGTCGAGAGCAACGGTGCCCAGTTGTTCTTCATGATCGTGTGGTTTTCGGTTTCAATTGCGATTTTTCGAGGAATGAGTTGGGTTCGTTACGCCATCGTCGTGACGCTTGTCGTGTTTCTGTGTGAAATTATGAACAGCCAACAACCAATGAACATGGTTGTGCAAATGGGATTGGGCGATCAACTCAGCAAGAGCATAGCGCTTGTAGCCGCGATTTTGCTGTTCCTACCTCAATCGCATCAATGGTTCGTGGAGATCAAGAATTTCACGCGATCTCAAGAGAAACCGTTGTTTCAGAAGCCTAAGAAACAGTCAAGAGTGCAACGTTGACTACGCACGCTCTGAGAGTTGCAGCAGCAATCCGCATGCCGACTTTGGATGGACGAATACCTGGGGTCCGCCTTCACCAATCAATCGAGCGCCTCCGACTTTCAAAGACTCGCATGTAGCTTTGAGATCGTCAACTTCAAACGCAATCGTGTGCACTCCTTCTCCGCGACTCTCAAGCGCTTTGCCAACCGCAGAATCGCTAGCTATAGGAGCAACTAGCTCAATAAATCCCCCACCAGGCAGGTTGAAAAAGGCTTGTTTGATTCCCAATGCTTCGCTTTGGTCAGTACGATCCAGTTCCAATCCAATAGTGTCTCGATAGGTCTTAATGCCGGCATCCAAATCGGCGACTCGCAAAACCAAGTGGTCGAAAGACTGAATTCCCATGAAGCTCGCCTCAGCATTTCCAGTTGATTGAGGATCGGAATATTATCAGAGGGAGAATGGTGCTGCGCACGCGTGTTGCCCGGAGCAAATCAATATGGCCAAAGAAAAAGGACTCACCAATCACGAAATCACGATAGCCTTGGCGGGAGGAGCCATTCTGGGTCCGTTTCCGGCCACATGGGGTAAAGAATTCGTCAGCGACGTGCGCGAATTCACGCGAGATTATGACTCTTTTCTTCAGGGAAACAAGCAAACGCGATTCAAGTATCACTTGCATGACCCAGACGCTCACGTTTCGCATTCATTAGTTATTTCGTTTGAGAACATCACAGCAATCTATGACCGTGTCAAGCTCCGGGAACCCGAATGACGGTTGGCAAGATACAAGCCTACGGATTGATCGTTATCTGCGCCGTTCTTATCCCCTTCCTGCTCGATTTATGTCTCAGCCTTCTTCCCTTTGTCAAGCCAACGCCTCCAGGTATCTCCTATACCCTTGTTTGCCTTGGGCTTTTGGTTGTGGTAATCGGCATACTGGCTACTATCTGCATTCGTCTAGCACCATCCTTCAATGCGGCGAACGCCCTTCTCTTTACGTTTGCGGCTCTTGTTGTGATGAGAATTGACCACCTGCTGGCGGAGCGACCGCAATTCGTCGTGCTCAACGAGGCCATAGCACTCATATTCGCGTGCTTGCTCGTTTTTGGTTCCTATCTGTTTTGGCGTGGACGTACGAACCGAACGTAGTTGTGGTTGCATTGAAATTGCTTCAGCTGGGGGTTGGACTAGTACTCCGTTAACGTTGTAGGACAATCTGCCAAATCTGGGCACTAATTTCGTGCTGAAGTATGCTCGTGCTTGCACTGCAAGCACATATGATCAGAGAGAGGAGTTGAATGGAAGAACCCGTTCGAATTGGCTTAATTGGATGCGGCACGATTAGTCCTGCTTATCTAAACGCGGCAACGACCTTTCCGATTTTGGAGTTTATCGCATGTGCCGACATCAATTCTGATGCCTCGAATGCATGCAGCCAGAAATTTGGGATTCCGTCCATGAGTGTGGATCGGTTGTTGGCCAACACTGAAGTGGAAACAGTTCTGAACTTGACAATACCTGCGGCTCACGCTGAAGTCAATTCCCTTGCCATCGACGCAGGCAAGCATGTGTATTGCGAAAAGCCATTCGCACTGAATGTAGCTGAGGGCGCACGAGTGGTCGAAGAAGCTAGCAAGCGAGGGTTGAGGGTGGGTTGTGCGCCAGACACTTTCTTGGGAGGCGGTCACCAAACAGTCCGCAAGCTAATTGACGACGGCGCAATCGGCAATCCCGTTGCCGCAACTGCATTCATGATGAGTCACGGAGTGGAGACTTGGCATCCCTATCCAGAGTTCTACTACAAGCGAGGCGGTGGACCGGTCTTCGATATGGGTCCCTACTACATTACAGCTCTTGTAAATTCACTAGGACCCGTCTCGCGAGTCACCGCGTTTACGGGCAAGGCATTTGACGAACGAACGATTACGTCACAACCAAGGGCGGGGAAAACGATTCAAGTAGAAGTGTCCACTCATGCTACCGGTGCTCTCGAGTTTGCAAGTGGTGCCTTGGCTACGATTTGCATGAGCTTCGACGTTTGGTCTCATATCCATCCCAACATTGAGATACATGGCACAGATGCATCTATGCTAGTTCCGGACCCAAATGGGTTTGGAGGAAAGGTACTTGTGTCGGCAGAGCGGGGACAATGGAATGAGAAGACGCTCTCACATGGATATACGCAGAATATGCGCAGCATTGGATTAGCGGACATGTGCAAGGGACTTCGCACCAAGAGACCGCATCGCGCTAGTGGAGAGCTTGCCTTCCACGCGTTGGAAGTAATGGCCGCGTTCGACAAGTCTTGCGTTGAAAGATCTCACGTCGAGATTAAGTCGAGAGTGGATAGACCTGCTGCTTTGCCGCTCGGACTCGAGCATGGAGAATTGGACTAGGAATGCAATGAAGAAGGCTTTCATCACTTGGGGCGGCTGGAATGGCCACGAACCGGAACAGACGTCCGCAATTTTTGCTGAGATTCTGCGAGACGAAGGGTTCACCGTGACCGTATCGGATTCTCTGTCACCTCTGGAAGATCCAAAGTTCATGCATTCGCAGGACCTCGTCGTGCCCGTATGGACGATGTCAACGATTAGCAGAGAGCAAGAATCTGGTCTATTGACCGCAATTCGAGAGGGAACGGGTTGTGCTGGTTGGCACGGTGGCATGGCCGACTCGTTTCGTGCGAACGTCGAGTATCAGTTCATGGTCGGAGGCCAGTTCATCTGTCACCCGGGTGGAATCATCGACTACGAGGTCAACATTGCCAGCGACGACCCGATTGTCGCTGGTATTAGCGATTTCAGTATGAAATCGGAGCAATACTTCATGCACGTAGACCCATCAAATGACGTGCTGGCCACCACTACATTCTCCGGCGAATATTGGGGAATTGACTGGGTGGAAGGAGTGAAAATGCCTGTTTGCTGGAAGAAACGCTACGGCAGCGGCAGGGTGTTCTACAGTTCATTAGGGCACGTTGCATTGGACTTCAACGTTCCAGAAGCCAAGGAAATCATGAAGCGTGGCATGTTGTGGTCAGCCCGCTAAACACTATTTCAAACCCATTTCCACAAAGCCAATTGTTAGTTCAATTCTGGTAAAATAACCGCTGCCCTCGACTTTGGTGAGGGCTGTCTAACCAATCGCTATCCGTGCTATTGCTATCGATGCGGAAGTGTGCGCCAAACTTACTAACATATCGTAAACATTTATGAGTCAATTTCTAGTCAGAGGTGCTCTCGATCACCCTCCGGTGCCACGCGACTCTACGCCAAGACCGAGAAACTCGATCTTCCAATGGCTACTAGGCCGGACTAGCGGCAAGACAATCTTCGTCTATGACAAGCCATATCTCACTCGGTATTACCTTATTGGAAACGGGTCTGGAAGGACCTTTGAGGTCTACCTTCACCATATGCACAAGGTTGATGAGTTTCGTTGGTTGCACAACCATCCGTGGAATTGGTTCCTTTCTCTTGTGATTTCTGGCTCCTATTGGCAGGAGACCTTCAATTCCAATACCCGTCGACACTGTCGACAGCACATCCGCTTGTTCAATCTATTCAGGAGAGCATCTCAATACCACGCCATACGCGAGCTGCCTAAAGGAAGTGCTTGGACGCTGGTAGTTGCACCACCAAAAAGACGAAACTATGAGTGGGGGTATTGGGATCCCGCCAGCGAGACCCACATCGACGATGCAACCATAGGGCACGAGTCGGCAACTACGGTTACCTTTGGTAGAAAAACGCTGCTGGATTGATCTCCTACGCCAACTCCTCTGAAGGGGTCTCCGATGAAGACTCGTCCGCAGATTCTTTCCATTCTGGTTGGAAGTTGAATTCACCGTCAGCGACGTCCACGATGATCTTGCTTCCAGGCACAAACTCCCCCGCGAGAAGCTTCTTCGCCATGGGATTCTCGATTCGCTGCTGAATGGTACGCTTCAAAGGACGTGCTCCGTAAACCAAATCGAATCCCGCTTCGCCAAGAAGATCAATTGCCGAACGTGAAACTTCGATCTCCAATCCCTGTGCTTGAACCCGATTGCTCAAATACCGAATCTGGATTTCAGCAATTCGACGGATGTGTTCATTGCGCAGCGTGTGAAAGACTACGACCTCATCGATTCTGTTTATGAACTCTGGCCTAAAGTGTCCTTGAACAACATTCATGACCTTGTCCTTCATAGTGTCGTAATGCTGACTCACGTTTTCTTGAATCACATCCGACCCCAGATTGGAGGTCATGACGACGACAGTGTTCCTGAAGTCGACCGTGCGCCCTTGACCGTCGGTCAGACGCCCGTCCTCTAGGACCTGTAACAGGATATTGAAGACATCTGGATGTGCCTTTTCAATTTCGTCTAGCAACAGCACCGAATATGGTTTGCGTCGGACCTTTTCTGTAAGGTAGCCGCCTTCGTCATAGCCCACGTAGCCCGGCGGCGCACCGATCATTCGAGCAACCGAGTGCTTCTCCATGAACTCCGACATGTCTAGTCGTACAAAAGCCGATTCGGAGTCAAACAGAAATTCCGCCAGAGCTTTGCACAATTCAGTTTTGCCGACTCCAGTCGGTCCAAGAAACAGGAAAGACCCATTAGGCCTATTCTCCTCGGAGAGTCCAGCTCTGCTGCGCCGTATCGCATCTGAAACAACGGCAACAGCTTCATCTTGGCCCACGACTCTTTGATGCAGCACATCCTCAAGATGCAGAAGTTTCTCTCGTTCACTTTGTAGCATCCGTGCGACGGGTATGCCAGTCCACGCAGACACCACTGCGGCAATTTCGTCCGCGGTGACTTTGGTGCGCAGCAGTTTGAGTGTCTCCTCTGACGCATCGGAATCATCTGAGGCCGCTGCTGCCCTCTCCAATTCTGGAATGCGACCGTAGCGCAACTCTGACATGCGAGCCAGGTCGCCACGGCGCTCCGCGGCTTCGTATTCCAATCGCGCCGCTTCCAGCTGCTCCTTTACGTGATGAGTACTCTCGACCAGACTTTTTTCCGATTGGAGGATCTTGTTGAGGCTCGTCAATTCTTGCTCGGCCTCTTCTATAGCGCCATCCAAGTCTTGAAGCCTCAAAGTGGAGGCTTCGTCTTTTTCATGCTTGAGTGACTCTCGTTCCATCTTCAACTGAATAAGGCGTCTATCCAAACGGTCGATGGTTTCTGGCTTCGAATCGATTTCCATACGAATCCGACTAGCCGCCTCGTCCACGAGGTCGATCGCTTTGTCCGGTAGCTGTCGATCCGAAATATATCGGTGCGAAAGTGTTGCCGCTGCCACAAGCGCGGGATCTGTTATTTCTACTCCATGGTGGACTTCGTAGCGCTCATTTAGTCCACGCAGGATCGCAATGGTGTCCTCGACCGAGGGTTCATCCAATTGGACACGCTGAAATCTCCGTTCCAACGCTGCATCCTTCTCAATGTATTTGCGATACTCGTTCAGTGTTGTCGCCCCGACACATCGAAGCTCGCCTCGAGCAAGCGCAGGCTTCAACATGTTTCCAGCGTCCAAAGACCCTTCAGCCGAACCTGCTCCCACAACGGTATGGAGTTCATCGACGAACAGAATGATTCGGCCATCTTCATGCGACAAATCGTCAAGCAATGCCTTCATGCGTTCCTCGAACTCGCCGCGGTATTTAGCTCCCGCAACCATGGCGCCCATGTCAAGGGCAAGAACGCGCATGGCTTTCATGCTTTCGGGTACTGTTCTATTGACTATGCGTTGCGCCAGTCCCTCCACAACTGCAGTTTTTCCTACTCCGGGCTCGCCGATCAGCACAGGATTGTTCTTGGTGCGTCGCTGCAAGACCTGAAGCGTGCGTCGAATTTCGTCGTCTCGACCGATGACTGGATCAAGCTTTCCGCTCTCAGCGCGTTCGGTCAAGTCAATCGTGTATTTTTCCAATGCGCCGCGGTTTTCCTCCGCGCTCTGATCGTCGACTGAGGCACCCTTCCTAATTCTTGCAACGGCTGACTCCAGAGAATCTCGAGTAACTCCGTTGCTGGTCAACAGATCAGCCAATGCATCTCTTATTTCAAACAGTGCGAGCACAAAGAGCTCGCTTGCAATAAATGTGTCTTCGTTCTGCTGGGCAAGCTTGTCGGATGAATTGAGGGCCTTTTGAAGTTCTCGGCTCTGCAAGAGCTGTCCATCGGTGCCGGTGACCTGCGGCAATGAACTCAGCTTGGCTTGCAGATCTTGGTGAATTTTCTCTATGTCCCCACCTGCAGAAGCAAGGATCTTCGGAATCGTGCCGTCCGATTGAGTGCACATGGCCTGGAGCACGTGCGCGGGCTCCACAATTTGGTGCTCGTGCTTAAGCGCCAGACTGTGGGCATCCTGCAATGCCCGCTGAAATCCACTTGTTAATTGCTCGAAACGCATTTGACTGCTTTCCACTCTATGTTGTTTATTGATTTGGGGGCATTTTTGTGGAATGCAAGTTGATCGACGTGAGTCGCTACGGAACGAAAAGTGAAGTGATTCTGGTAGCTAGTCTAAGACCGGTTGGGATCGACATTTGAGTTACTGAGGTTCCACGTGGAACCTATGTACTAATAACCAGTAATCTCTAGGTATCTGACAGAGAACGTAGATTAGGTTGGAGTGTGCGGAATAGCGTAGTGCGCAAATGAGCTACGGTCATTCCAGCTTACCCACTCACCTGTCAGCCGCTACAAGTTTAACCCCACCATAATCCCTCGTTTTGCGGTTTGAGGGACTTCTCCATCGTCTAGGAACTCGTTGCTAGACTTCTATCGTCCAATGCGTTGGTAATGGATCGAAGTAGACTTGTGGACAGTGCAGTGCTCTTCCGTATTAGCAACGTACGGGAGTGCTACGAGGATGTTGTCGGTCGCTTGCAAGTTGGCGAGCTGATACTAAATGGAATCAAGCTACTGGCTCCACCTCTATGACACGAGTGGTTCCTCCAACGATTCGCACGCGCGCGCCTTCTTCAACGTCAGCATTTGAACGTACCGTCCACAATGTGTCGCCAATCAGGGTCTTTGTTTCGTTGTTTGCACTCAAGGGCTCTTTCAATACAAACTGCTGGCCAACCATGGCACCCACTTTGTCGTGCAAATCCACGCCCGATTGGGGATCAGTAGACCGGAAGAACCGAAAATAAACGTATGTCGCTACCGTCGCCGCAATGGCGAATACTACAATTTGGGGGACAATCCCGAGTGCGGGGAACAACCAGGTCACGGCAGCCATTCCTATAGCTGCAACCGCTGCGCCCAAGAGAAACCCGCTGGCGCCAAGAACCTCAATGATTCCCAGAACGACCCCGATTCCAAGCCAGATTAATGCGGGTGAGACTTCCATTCTTAGCTCCGAGAGGTACCTGAGTCCTTGCCAACAAAATCTTTGGCAATCTCGCCTATTCCAGCGATAGAACCAATGACGCTTGATGCTTCCAAAGGAATCATCATGACCTTGTTGTTGCTTGACTCCGCCAATTGACCTAACGCTTCAACGTATTTTTGCGCAACGAAGTAATTGATCGCCCGGCTGTCGCCTTGCGCGATCGCATTCGAAACCATCTTAGTAGCTTCTGCTTCCGCTTGAGCCAATCTCTCTCGAGCTTCTGCTTCGCGTATCGATGCCTGCAACTCACCTTCTGCCTTGAGGATCTCCGCTTGCTTCTGGCCTTCCGCGACCTTAATCGCCGCTTCACGTTCGCCTTCGGCCTCCAGGATTTGCGCTCGCTTCTCCCGTTCTGCCTTCATTTGTTGCGCCATGGCATTGACGAGGTCTTGCGGAGGTGTGACATCTCGAATTTCGATCCGAGTCACCTTTGTTCCCCACGGATCCGTAGCCAAGTCCACCTTCTTCAGCAGCTCGATATTTATGCGATCACGGTTCGAGAGTATTTCGTCGAGTTCCATCGATCCTAATACAGCACGAATGTTGGTCATGACCAAGTTTCTAGCAGCTAGCGTCAAGTCGTTGATTTGGTACGCGGCCTTCGCGGCGTCCAGTACCTGGTAGAAGCAGATGGCATCACATGTGACCAACGCGTTATCGGCAGAGATCACGTCCTGAGCAGGGATATCGAGCACTTGCTCCATCATGTTGAATTTTCTGCCAACAGCTTCAACGATGGGAGTTAGCAGGTTCAAACCGGGAGTTATGGTGCGTGTGTACTTGCCAAACCTCTCTACAGTCCAGTGATACCCTTGCGGCACAACACGAATAGATCGAAGAATGACAACTAATGCAAGCAGAAGGATTACTCCTGCAACGATCAATGGCCAAAGGTTCACTTCATTTAACGCCTAATTCAAGACTTGGAAATACATTATGTCAAATAGCAGGGCTAGCGAATGCACGGGAAGCAAAACGCCTTTAGTGGGCAGGAAGAGTCAATCTTGAGCGTACCAACTAGCTGCGAGAATCAGAATCTTGGCCAGCGACACCCTGACGGTGAGAAAGCTACGTTGCTCAATTGCTGGAGCCTGAGGGAACTTCGTTGAAAGGCACTCCCTTATCCACGCGAATGTCCTGGGGCAAACCCAATACACGTTCCGCCAAAATGTTCAGCATGATTTCATCCGATCCTCCGGCAATACGGATCCCAGGAGCATTCATGTACGTGCCGGTGTAAATCCCTCCTCCCATCGCTGTTGCACGATCCTCCAAAATGCCGGACATTTCCAGCAAGTCGATAGCGAAAGATGCCATGTCCTGGGACTTGGATGCGCCAACATATTTACCAATGGAGTTTTCGGGGCCTGGCGTCTCCCCCCGAGACAACGCGGTCAGTGAGCGATAGCCCGTGTACTTCAATCCTGACTCCTGACAATACCAGTTTGCAAGCGCTGATCGAACCTGCGCGTTTTCAATTGCGGGACGTTCATCTATGGCTAGCTTTTGGGCCAATCGAAATACACGGTCGAATCCAACACCTCCGCCCCCTCCTCCGATTGCAGCTCTCTCGTTCATCAACGTCGTCAACGACACTTGCCAACCTTGCCCCACTGCACCCAATCGCTGCTCGTCGGGAATGCGTACATCGGTGAAAAACACCTCATTGAAGTTTGCTCCGCCTGAAATTTGCTTGATTGGCTTGATTTCCACACCCGGTGATTTCATATCCACGAAAAAGTAGGTCAGTCCCTTGTGCTTCGGAACTGTCGGATCTGTACGGACCACCAAAATGCCATAGTCGCTATAGTGGGCCCCGGACGTCCAGATCTTTTGGCCGTTGATAATCCAATCATTACCATCGCGTTCCGCACGAGTCCGAATGCCTGCCAAATCGGATCCTGCCGAAGGTTCACTGAACAGCTGGCACCAGATATGCTCGCCGGATGCTAATGGAGGCAAATGAAACCGCTTTTGGTCTTCAGTTGCCCAGCTCATCATGGTGGGAGCAGCCATACCCTGACCAATCTGAAAAATCCCCGTTGGAACAGGGTGTTTCGATTCCTCCTGATTCCAAATGACGCTCTGGATAGCCGTTGCGTCGCGGCCACCGTATTCCTTGGGCCACCGTATGCAAGCCCAACCCGCGTCGTACTTGCGCTTTTGCCAGAGCTTGCTCTGTTGAATTTCTCCAAGACCGGCAAGCTCTTCTCGAGTTGGTGCGTGTTGCTCCAGCCACTCTGCAACTTCAGCCCGAAACTCGGCTTCCTGGGGGGTATCGTTGAAGTCCATTCCAAATATCTCCTATGCTGATGCCAATCGGTTGCTTTGCTCATAGGCCGCGACCAACCTATCCTGCCACCACATTTCACTACCAATTCCAACGGATAGCAACTTTGCACGCCGATAGTAGAGCTGACAATCGAATTCCCACGTGAATCCCATTCCTCCGTGAGTCTGAATGTTCTCCTTGGAGGCGAAGTAGTAGGCTTGTGTGGCGCTTACTCGTGCAGTGGCAGCAGCAAGCGGCAAATCCGCTTCGGATCCAGCCAATGCCCATGCTCCGTAGTAGCAATTCGACCGGGCCAGAGTGTTCTTTACATAAACATTCGCCAACTTATGCTTGATGGCTTGGAAACCTCCTATCGGTCGACCAAAGGCATATCGATTCAATGCATATTCCTTGGCTTGGTCCAATGCAGCTTGGCATCCACCGACCTGCTCCCATGCAAAGAGCACCGCGGCGCGGTCTAGCAATTGGTTGACCAGGGACCACCCGGTTCCTTCGCTACCCAATAACTCAGCTTTATTGCCTTCAAAGGTCAGCTCTGCATGAGATCTCGAGGGGTCAATGACATTAACGCGTCGTGTGGCGACGTCGCCAAGTTCCGCAAGGTAAACGCTGGCGCCATCTCCAACATTGCTTCGCGCAACTACAACCGCAAAGTCGGCGATGTCTCCATCTGGAACCGCGATCTTTTTGCCCGTGATCGAGCTTCCGTCAAACGATGTTGTCAGAGTGCTGGGTGTGGGCCGGCCCTCTCGCTCCGAAAGTGCAAACGTGCCAATAGACTCCCCGCTAGCTAGGCGGGGCAACCATTTCTGTCGTTGTGCAGTTGATCCGGCCAAAAGCAATGCCTCGGTTGCAAGGTATACCGAACTCGAGAAGGGTATTGGCGCCAGAGCACGACCCAATTCCTCGGCAATAACCGAAAGCTCGTAATAGGTCATTCCCAAGCCGCCGTGATCTTGGGGTATGACCGTCGAAAGCCAACCTAGCTCAGCAATTTTTTGCCAAAGGACTTTGTCATATGAATCCGTTCCTTCCAAAATCTTGCGAACGGCCGATAGAGGGCAATTTTCATTGAGAAATCCTCTTGCCTGTTCCCGCAATAGATTCTGTTCCTGCGAAAACTCGAAATTCAATAGTCCTCCTAACTTGAATGGTTGCGGCTGGTGTTTTGGGGCTTGGATTTTACTCGGTGATATAGACTTGACCCATGAACTATCAGGAATTTGGGTTCATTCGAATTGCGGCCGCCGCGCCGATCGTTGAGTTGGCAAGCCCGATGCAAAATGCCAACAGAATCGGAGACCTGTACGAGGGTCTTCGGGAGACAGGATGCAGCATAGTCCTTACTCCTGAGCTATCCATCACTGGATATAGCTGCGAAGACCTTTTCTACAGCGACAACTTGCTTGACGAATGCTATGAGGCACTCGATTGGCTCGCACGACGCACGGGGGAAACGGCACTCATAGTGGGTGCGCCCATCCACTTTCCCAACGGAAAAATGTACAACTGTGGGGTAGTCTGCGCAAATGGAACGATCATCGGTGCCGTTCCCAAATGCGCTATTCCGAATCACAATGAGTTCTACGAGTACCGCTGGTTTGATTCGGGAAACGGCGTTATTGAAGACGTGGACATCGGTGACCACAGCTTCTGCTTGAGCCGCGATCAGGGGTTTCAAGTCAGTGGATCTACGTTTGCCATCGAAGTGTGTGAGGATCTTTGGATACCAAACTCGCCCTCGATAGAACACTGTTTGAATGGCGCGTTGATAGTGCTAAATCTATCGGCAAGCAACGAACTAGTGGCTAAGGCCGATTACCGCAGAGCACTTGTTTCCACTCAAAGCGCCAAGTGCATTTGTGCCTATTTGTATGCGAGTTGTGGAATCTATGAATCCACTAAGGACACTGTGTTCAGCGGCCACCTATTGGCTTACGAAAATGGAGCAATTCTCGGAGATTCCGAACGATTTTGTATGGACGATTCCACCTTGGTTGTGGATGTCGATGTCGACAAACTGCGTTTTGAACGACGCCGAACATCCACCTACCGAATGGCAACTACAACATCTAGTCTGACGGTTATTCCTTGTTGCGCTCAAGCGCCTCTCCCCTCTACGACTCGGACCTACGCATCACAACCATTTGTCCCCGCTGAGGGCGAAGAGTTGTCAACGCGAACAGCAGAGGTGCTGCAAATCCAGAGTTCAGGATTGGCTCGCAGGATCGCCTCGGCGAATGCTGAATCGCTGGTACTCGGTCTTTCTGGCGGACTCGACTCTACTCTCGCCTTTCTCGTCTGTATCGATGCATTGCAGCGACTCGGGAGGAGTACTGACAATCTCATTCCTGTCACCATGCCGGGTCCTGGAACTTCTGAACATACATTGGAATCTGTGCACCAATTGGCTTCCGCTACCGAAACGGAACTTGTGGAGTTGGACATTCGCAATTCCGTGGATAGCCATCTGGGACTGCTGGATCACGACGGCGGATTTGACCTGACCTTGGAAAACGCGCAAGCACGCGAACGCACCAAAATTCTTTTCAATTTGGCGAACATGCATGATGGGCTCGTTGTGGGCACTGGCGATCTTTCCGAATTGGCTCTAGGATGGTGCACCTACAACGGCGACCATATGAGTTCCTACAACGTCAATGTCAGCGTACCCAAGACCCTAGTAGCTCACGTAGTTCGGTGGTACGCCGAGACGCGAGCTTCCGATGCACTTGCCAAGGTTCTGAACCGGATTGTGGCGACACCAATCTCACCAGAGCTTGTACCTTCTCTTCCCGGCGAGATTTCACAGCAAACTGAAGCGATATTGGGACCGTACGAAGTGCATGATTTCTTCCTTTACCACTACATGCGAACCGGAGCCGGACTTCGCAAACTTTTTGAAATTGCCAGAATTGCCTTTGCACAACAATATGAAGACGACGAAATAAAGAGATATTTGGCGATTTTCTGGGAGCGTTTCTTCCGAAATCAATTCAAACGCACTGTTCTTCCGGCGGGACCGAAAGTAGGAACGGTTAACCTTTCCCCTAGAGGCGATTGGCGAATGCCGGACGAAGCCCAATGTCGACAACTCTTGGACTCAATTCGTGATTTCTAACCTCTCAAGGCAAGCCCGTGTACTGATTTGCGTAGTGATGCTGGCGATTTCTCTTCCATTTGCAGCACAGCTCGCGAATCAAAGCTATTGTGGCGACGAAGGGATCTGGGTGCAAATCCTGGGATCGGGAGATCTCGACCTGCATAACGACAGAGGAGCAGAAAGCTATTTGGTTTGGGTGGACCAGCGGGCCATCCTGCTTGTCAATGCTGGATCGGGAACCGCAGTTCGATTTGATCAAAGCAACGCTGACTTCAAAGACTTAGAAGCAATTGTGCTAACGCAAACCTCTGTCGCGCAAACCTCCGATTTGCCAGCCTTGCTGGTGGGATCCAGACGAGCGTATCGCGAAGAGCCGCTCACGATTCTTGGACCAACAGGTGATGCAAACCATCTCTCGACATCCGAGTTCCTTTCACGCTTGGCAAGCGAGGAAGGGCCGTTTCCCTCGCTTGCACCACTAATGTCAGTCCGAAGTCCAAACGGCTATCACTTGCGAACAAGAGATGTCATGGCCAAGGGTTATAGGAAATGGGCGCAGTTCGGTACTGATGAATTCGATCTCTCCGCTATGCCAGTCCACCATGGAACCACTCCGACACTCGCGTGGCGAATTGACATAGGTGATAGTGCATTGGTTTTTGCACTAAGCCTTAGCAACCGTAAGGGCGTTCTTACCGAATTCGCCAAGGACGCCGATGTAATCGTTTTCTCACATACATTACCGGTGGGCGTGGTGGGACCTCCTACAGACAAGTTCTTACTTCCTGGAGAAATTGGCAAGATCTCAGCTGAGGCCGACGCGCGATTCATCGTAATGGGTGGAAGAGGTTGGCGAACTTTTGGACGTGAATCAAGAACCCGCGATGAAGTCGAGAAAGATTACGATGGAACTATAATCTTCCCGGACGACTTGGAGTGCTGGGGGCTTTAGGGTCGAGCACTTCCAGTCAATTCAATCTATTGGAGAGACTATTGGGCAAAGGAGATATTCGTACTCGTCGTGGCAAGATAATTCGCGGTACCAATGGCAACAAACGACCGAAGAAACGCAGTCCGAAAGAAAAACAGGACGACAAGAAGTAGCTACGACGTCTATTGAGAATCTGAAACTTCGTTTCGACTCGACACAACGCAAATCTAGAAGCAAAAAAACCTAGCCGGCGGCGCAAGCGAGAGAGAATCGACATTGCCAAGCCTATTGTTGCAGAGGCCTGCATGCCAGAACTTCAGCATGCAGGCCTCTTGACTTCGTCGGTACAGTTACCGATTAAGCAAATTTCGGCAGCAAACCTTGGAAACTGTTTTGGAAATAGCTAGTTAATATAGTAGGAACGAGTACCTTCACGACGAATCACTCCTTCCTTGATCAGTGCTGTCAAGGTACCACTAATGGCTTGCTTCTGGCTGTCAGTACGTGCACCTAGCCGATCACAAATACCTGCGCGTTGAATCCCCGGCGTTGAACGAACTGCGTCAATTACCCCTTCGCGCCTCATTTCACCAATTTTTCGCTTTCCTCTCTTGGCATTCTCGTACGCTTGAATCGCTACTAGTTCTCCATCGAGCTCAGCGTCTTGCGCATGGAGTTGGGCGATTTGCTTTTCGATCTCACGTTTTCTCGCACTAATTCGCATGCGTTCATTTGCAATATACTCTGCGAAGTCCATAGGTGTTCCTTTCCTCAATTTCCTGCATTTTTGGATCCGTGTGCCAATCGGAATTCTACACGTCAAACGTCCGACATTGACTCGAACTAACGTTGAATAGCACAAATTTCATACGTATAGTATCAAATTCGAAACAAAATTCCCCATTCTCGAATCAAACAATTTAATGATTTCTTGTTAGTAAATTCATCGATTGTGCTTGCAGTCAACCTTTTACGGGTGCTCACTGTGATAGATGTTACGAGTAGGCTCTAGCGTTCTTCTTGTTAGTTCTGTCAGAGCCAATGCCAATCGCAGTCTCAGAGGGAGACACAAAGAAATTGCGCTTAATTTGGTTCACATTGGATCTAATACTAAGTTTCATAGCTCGAATACCTTCAGTTCTTGTTAGAAAAAAATCAACAATCATTGAGTACTACTCGTTATATTCCCATCGATTAGCGAAAGTTTCAATGCAATCACACAGTCGATAATCGTTAAGCAATTTCTTGATTTTGCCTGCACCCACTACAATTGAGCTGTAGGTTAACTGATATGTCTAAAGTAGAGATGGGTGGCTGTGAATGAAACTAGATGTTGGCATGTGCGACGAGCTGCTTGGAACAACGCGCAGTGTGCGAAAGCGACTTGACTTAAACCGAATCGTTCCTCGAAAGTTGATTGACGAATGCCTTAGATTGGCAATTCAAGCTCCAACTGGATCCAATTCTCAAACATGGCGATGGGTAATTGTCGACGACGCAGATGTTCGGATCAAGCTTGCTGAGCTCTATCGAAGAAACGCGGAACCCTACCTCAGATCGGCAGTATCCAACGTTCCCGAAGGTCAAACAAAACGAGTGTTCGAGTCGGCACTCTACCTCATGGATCATTTGCACGAAGTGCCCATTCACGTCATTCCCTGCATTCTTGGGCGTGTCCAGAATGGACCGATTGGTGCAGGATTTTATGCTTCCATCTATCCTGCGGTTTGGAACTTTCAGCTTGCACTGCGAGCCCGGGGGCTTGGTTCATGCCTGACCACGTTGCATTTGGGATCCGCAGATGAAGCAGCTCGCCTGCTAAACATACCAGCAAACGTGACACAGGTCGCTCTCCTGCCGGTCGCATGGACCATTGGAACATCATTCAAGCGCGCAGCGCGCAATCCAATCGACAGTATTTCGTACTGGAACCAATTCGACTCGAACAATTGAGCTCCCCGAATGTCAGCCAGAGTTCGAAAGCCGTGCCTTTGCATTTCGTATTACATTGGGATGGGATTTAGTCAGCGAGTCAATGCTAAGTTTCGGTTGTGTCCAGTCGAATGCGTCGGCAGTAATAAGCTCTCTACAAACTTGGACGATAGTCCATTCATGTGTGAAACGCCCTCCAGATAGCATGAGGTAGCATTCGTTAGTCATAAGAACCTCAGCGCTTGCGGCTAAAGAACCCTCAATGTCTACCCGATAAGTCTCCACGTCTATCATTGTCACGCTGATCAAGAAACTCCTCCCACTAACAACGGCAGCCAAGACTTAATATTTTGAACGATCTTTGCCGACTTTCCGCTAACGAAATGCTCGTGCTTACTCAAGAAAGGAAAGTGTCGTGCCGCGAACTACTTGAAGCACATATCGCGCAAATTGAACGTTTCAATCCCAAGATTAACGCGATCGTAACCACCACGTTTGAAGCCGCTTTGCAAAGGGCAAATGAATTCGATTCGGCGACGGAATCAGACAAAGCGCTATTTGGTCTTCCTGTGGCACACAAAGATCTTCTTCCCACTAAGAATGTTCGCACAACCTACGGGTTTCCACCATTAGCGAACTTTGTTCCGCAACATGATGCTTGGATCGTCTCTCGCATGAGGAACGCGGGCGCAGTAATGGTAGGCAAAACCAATGTACCAGAGTTTGGCGCAGGGTCGCACACGTTCAATCGAGTCTTTGGGGTGTCTAGGAATCCCTACGATCTCACGCGAACTGTAGGAGGAAGCAGCGGCGGCGCAGCCGCCGCACTTGCTGCAAGGATGGTACCTATAGCTGATGGAGGCGATACCGGTGGATCACTTCGAAATCCTGCTGCATTTTGCAACGTTGTTGGATTCCGGCCTTCTGCTGGCCGTGTGCCGCAAGGTCCACACGCCGACCCATGGACAGAATTGAGCCAGTTGGGTCCGATGGCGCGCACAGTTGACGACG
This sequence comes from Candidatus Azotimanducaceae bacterium, assembly GCA_965205545.1. Classification (GTDB taxonomy): domain Bacteria; phylum Pseudomonadota; class Gammaproteobacteria; order Pseudomonadales; family Azotimanducaceae; genus Bin55. The sequence continues at coordinate 1,474,893 of OZ242170.1, forward strand.
TTGCACTCCTGTTCTCAGTATTGGCCGGTCCCGACCAAAGAGCACCCAGAGCACTCGAGACTCCGGGTCGGGAATTCAAGCACCTGCCTTCGATCAGTCTCAAAGGGCTCAAAGTCGCCTTCTCTGAGGATTTTGGTTTTCTTCCAGTCGAAAAGGCGGTACGCGAAGCTATTTCATCGTTTGCTGCAATTTTGGAACGCGAAGGCGCTCAATTGACTATTGACACACCAAATCTTGTCGACGCCCGAAGAATCTTCCACATTTTGAGAGGTATCGGATTTCGCAAACGGTTCCTCAACCTGAGCACGACCGAATTCAAAGAACTCAAACAAACCATACGTTGGAACATTGATGCTGGCAAAGCTCTGCAACTCGAGGACTTGGAGTGGGCAATGGCTGCGCGGTCCAATTTGCTAAACCAAATCATAGAGTTCTTTAAGAATTACGATGTCTGGATTGGACCTACCACACAAGTAGTGCCGTTTCCGGTAGAGGTCGACTGGGTACGGGAGATCGAAGGTCAGCAAATGTCGAACTACATTGAGTGGATGGAGTCGTGCAGCCTCATTTCGGCCACGGGACTTCCAGCACTATCTCTCCCTGCCGGATTCCATTCTGGATTGCCTGTAGGCATTCAAATCATCGCTCCCATCCGTCAAGACCACTTCCTGCTGACGGTGTCAAAGGCGATGGAGTCAGTAACCAACTTTCAGGCTCAACACCCACCGCTGCTAGAACTTAACAACTAGCGATCAATCGAATCCATGTTATTCAACACTCTAAAGTTTGCCGCCCGAGGGGTCAAGTTCCAATATTCCACAAAAAAGGATTCTCAGAGACTCTTAAGTGAACTCAAGAAACTATCGTTCATACGTGCTGTTTTTAGGAAAACCAATGGAATCGTTGCCTTTGTCTTCAAAAACAATGCAGTGCTGTTTAGGTTGCGAGTCCCATTCTTGCACATTGGAAAACCGATTCTGTATGTGAAAATCAGAGAAGTTGACGGGAACACGCAAGTACAGGGCGCCTTTTCCTTTGCTGTGTACGCACGTGTGATCTTCTGGTTAGTCGTCGTCTTCTCATTGGGCTATCTTGGCATTACTTCGTTTAGATTGTTTTCTGCAATGCAAGATGGAGCAGAACCCCTCTTCTATATCGCGGTCATGTTCAGAATGTTGATTGGTCCTCTCGTGGCATATATAACATTTGCATGGTTTCACTGGACCTGGAAGCAGTGCAATTCGGATATGACCGACATCGCGACGGGGCTGGAGAGGGCTTCAAAGTAGGGTGTGCGCAACGAACGGTTACGTTTGATCCTCGTCATCGAGCTCAAACCCAATGCTGCTCTCGACGTCTCGTAGCTCCACAGGTTCGCCGTTCTCGTGTGCAGGTCGAAATCGCCAAGCCCGAACGAAGCGTAATGCTTCCTCTTCAAAATATCCAGGTGGGTCGGCGCTTACAACTTCTGCGTTTGCCACAGTACCGTCAATTCGTACGTCGTACTCAACGATGACAACACCGGAGGTAATTCCCGCGCTCTTGGCTGCTTCCGGAAACGTCAAGTCTCCGCTCTCCACCAACGAGATGCCTTGAAATTCCGTCGTAGCGCACGCGTTTGGCAGAATGAGACTGCCAACAACGGCCACGACTAGAATGACTCTCTTCATCGTGAGAATGGTAGCACCCTTGAACTGAGATATGTCCACCCAGAATCTGCGACAGCAAGTAATGGTGCTCTACCTCGCCAACTCCTCACTGGATGCGCGAACTGTAGGCTGGTCGCTGTACGACGGTACAAGCAAGAAGCGGCATATGCCAGGAGATGCCGACGAACCGCCCTATCCCAACGGTTTAGAAGCACTCAAGGATGGATGGAGACTGTTCCAGGCATCACAGCTTGTTGATCGCCATCAAGGCGACGAGTTTCGACTGGGCCATTTGAAGTACGAGTTTTTCTTCGAGAAGATGGTGGATTGTGACTGACTCAATTCGGTTGTCTACAACCCAAGTTGCGTTCTTTGCCGCAAACGGCTACATCGAACTCACATCGGCTGTACCTGAATCCCTGAACCGCAAGTTCATTAGCGCAATGAATGCGGGGGACCGACGCGAGGACTCCTCTCCCGCAAACTTGGCAAGACTGTCGCATTTGGGTCGGTTGATCGCTGAGAGTGACATTCCCGCTGTGCCCGCAGGAACACCGCTCTTTGAAGCTCTCGACGCTGGAACTGTTTTGGGAGACATTGTTCGACTGCCCAAGGTTCAAGGCGCTATAGAGAGCCTCGTCGGCTCAAAGTGTCTATTGGACCACCACTTTGTACATGTCGCCAATGGTCCCCGTGCATACGGGAGCAACCCGCAGATTTCGCAGCACCTTCATCAAGACTCCACGATCGATCCACGAGTATTCACATTCGACATCCAGCTCTTCTATTTTCCCCATGAAGTAACCCAGCAAATGGGCGGTACTCGGTTTGTTCCTGGCACCCATCTACGTGTTGTTAGCGAGTCGTCCGTCGCTCGTTACCAGAATATGCTGGGCCAAAGGCATATCTCTTGCCCTGCTGGCACCGTATTTGTCATGCACCACGGGATTTGGCACGGTGGCGCAGTAAATCGCACCAATCTCACTCGATTTCTCTACAAGCTACGCCTAAATCCATCCGAACCGCAGGTTCGACTTTGGGACACAACCGACTTGATTGACGATGAGTGTCAACAAAGACCAATTTTCTTCGTGAAGGAGAGGCCCGATCCCGAATCCGTCGCCTCCATTCTTACACGACCATTGCCTTGGTTCGAGAACGATACGGGTCGAATAGAGTACATTCAGCGTATCCGGTTTTGGCGCAAGCTCATTGGCGACCAATCCTTCGACGCCGACTACTGGGCTACCCGACTCGAGTGCGATCCTTGCTCGTTAGAGTCGTGAATATTGGGGAATTCTCTTTGTCGAACCGCAACTAGGCGAGTTAATCGTTTCCTTGCATCGACCCAATGCATTCAGTAGATTTCACCAACCAAAGGCTCCCACCACTAGGAGTCCATTCAGAAATATAGCAACAACGCATCGTTGCCCAATGTCTCGTGAGGACCAGACGAAACCAGGATATCTCAAATGAAATGTTCGCCACGCGATTTAGTCCGATCAATTGTCGTACTTACCATCTTGCTGTTGTTGGTTCCCTATACGGTTCGCGGTCAATTCAGCACAGTAAGTTTTCAAGAAAGTGAAGAGTCGACGAGGGATCTTCCAAGACCAGCTCCAAAATTTCCTCAACCTCAAGAAATCGAGGGAGAATGGGTGATGATCTCGAAACCGAAGTTCGTGCAGGCAGGCTTCTTTCCTGAGTTCATTGGCAACCACCTCGCCAATGCAGAAAAGCAGTACCCGGTTGTCTCAACACTAGCGGAAGATGATCGGCAAATTGCAAAGACGTTGAGCAAGACATCGGGATTGGCAGACCCCCTCAATGATTTTCTGCCCGGCCATGTGAACTTCTTAGAGGGTGTGCCCTTGGCCATGGTATTCAACGATCTTGAAAAGTCTGGATTCGACACCGATAAACCCATGGACGTGAGATTGGGCTTGCTCGCCATATTTCATATTGAACTTGCGGTGCCCGGCCATGAAGTCGATTTTCCCAAGAAGGCGCAGTTGCACTTTAAATACATCGATCACGACCTAGACGTCGTAATCGACGCAACAGCCGACATGACAGCCAGATCGTCTGGCGACTACTACTTTGCCAATTTCCAAGAAGTCAGGCGGCTGTTCGACACAATCTACCGTGAAATTCCGCGCCAGCATGTTGCGTGGGGTTTGGGCAGAGAGCTCAAGATTGTCAAGTTCTCTGGGTTCGACGAATCGACCGTCGCTGTCGAAGACCTCCCTAGAATTGAAGGAGTTGTCTTGACCCATGAACTGCACTTGGGCACATGGAGTGCGATTTCGGGATGGCAGTGGTTCGGGCGTCCCGAAGGTCTGATTCAGACGCAGCAGATTGGATTCGTACAACCGTAGAACGTCGTGGAACCCAATACGCTTCTGCGTTGCGGGCTTCCGCCATCGAACCGGGAAGACCTGTACTGGCTAATGGGACTCAATACCCGCAATGAACTCTTCAAAAACGGGTTGCATAGACTTGAGACGTTTCGACAGCTCCAGTTGACGTCGGGCACGAGCCAGGTTGTCGTCAGCTGCATCCACCTTGAAATATCTGTTGCCCAAGACGTGGTCGGTGAGATACCGAACTCCTAGCATCAATGCCATGTGCGAAGGTGAGCCAGCGAATTCGCTGACCGCCGCGTTGGTTTGCACCCGGAAGTGACTGAAGAATCCTAAGCAAAGGTTTTTTGTTCGCTCAAGCGTATGGTCACCACCAAAGGCATCCCTGTCGATACCTGTTGTTAGTGAGCGAACCAAGTCTCCAAAGTCCCACGCAGGATGCCCCATCATCACCGTATCCAAGTCCACAATTCGCAATACTTTCGGTGCTGTGGGATGAAACAGCAAATTTGCAACCTTGCAGTCGCCGTGAATGACCTGCCGTTTAAGGTCAAAGGCAACACGGTTCTCCAGTAACTCATCGAGCAGATCTAACTCCTCGCTGTTTGTATTGCGTGATGCTGCCTGATTCAACTGATCCAAGTAGTAATCCAGTTGATGAAATCCTTCTATTGCCGGCCGAATTTCTCTCTGGCAATTCGTCACTCTATCGAGGAATAGTCCATATGCCTCGCCCGCCACGCGGCATAGCGAGTCAGGCAACTGTCGAAAACTCCGGGACTCGAAGTACACGAAAGTACGCCACATTTGTCCACTCTCGTCCAAGACATAATCAGCCCCGTCTGTGGTTTGGACCGGCGGCGCGACCAGGTCAAACACGCATTCATATATGGCACGATAGTTGCTAACTAGTGCTTCGGAGGCACGAAAGACGTTTGAGTTGACTCGTTGGACGACATAGCGTTTGTCCACCAAATAGGTGTCGTTAATACGACCGGTGTCGATACGAGAGATCGGACCTCTTAGTGCCCACCGAGCTAGTACATCGTCAGGGATCATGACGGGAACAGAAGGCAAACGCAATCGGGAGCATGTATTCGCCGAATGGACCAGCCAAGCGTTTGTTGGCCGGCGAACTTCCTTCAGCTACATCTGCCAGTTTGCTCAACGCGTGCGAAGCCCCTTCCAGTTCTGTTAGCTCAGGAAACTGTACACATGCTTTGCTGAAGGCCTCGCGCTGGTAGCGCCAACCTTCAATCCAATTCGTCAAGCGGCGATTACCTATGACCGCCTCACGACATTTGCGGACAGCCAGACTCTCGGCTGGCAATCTGTCGACAACACGGTTTAGCGGCGTTGTTGCGTCGTAAGGTCTGCTCTCCGGGACAACCTGCTCGTTTCGAGCGCGAGAATCTGTGCCCGTTGTAGAGAGCGTTCGCGCATACCACTTGATGGGTTCTAGCATTTCGAATAGCGCCGACAATTCGCTGCATTCGTGGATGGGCGGACTCGTCAATACATCAGGCAATCCCAATGTCGCCAGTCGTTTCAATGATGCTTCAAGTCGGTCGTATAGCTCATCAATGTTCTTTGCCGCAGAGGCTCCCCAGAATCTCTCGGCAATAGCGGGTAGACGTGTCCATATGCGCTTGAGCAACAGGTCGTCCGAAACAAGCTCTGACCACATGCACGCCTCGCCACCAACAATCGAGCCTCCGTCCTTTTGCATCATTGAAGGAAACTTGCCGAACGACTGATGCCACTTAAGACCATCCTCCACATGCTCAAATTCCGGTCTAGCGAGCATGCGTTGGTACTGCGCCCGCCACTCGGTTTCAGTCATCGAAAGGCTGTAGGCATAGTGCTCATCCACTGGGTAGTTCAGATCCAAGTAGTAGGGAGCCGATACAAGCGTTTGAAAGCCGCTCTCAATTGAGACATCTCGAGATTGCATTCCGCGCCAGGCTTGGACGAGCACAGTTGAAGGCAACGACGCGTGCAAAGCCTCGTCCCAAACGACGACCCGACGTCCTCTATCTTCCAGCTCCTGGACAATCCGCTTCGTAAAGTCTGCTTGAATGTCCTGAACAGATTCGAGTCCTCGGCTTTGAGCCCACCGCTTCACAGACGACGAGTTGTTCCACCACGTCGGATCAACTTCATCGCCTCCTATGTGCACGTATTGATCAGGAAAGACTTCCAAGACTTCCTCTAGTATGGTCAACGCCGCCTGAACTGCCTCTTCGTTCGATGGGTCCAGACAGCCCACATGCGGTCCATAGCTCTTCAGAGAATCTGCAGCAATAGTCTCGGTTCCCCATTCGGGATATGCAACCAACCAGCTAGAGACATGCCCAGGCATGTCGATTTCGGGAACAACTCGAACGGCACGGTCCGCAGCGTATTCAATCAAGGACTCGAGATCCGTCTTTGCGTAGTAGTCTGGAGATACCAATTTAGGATAGGCAGCGGAAGGGAATCGAAATGCTTGATCATCGCTTAAGTGAAGGTGTAATACGTTCATTTTGAAGTGGTGCAAGAGATCAATCACCGAACAAAGAGTCTCCGGCTCTATGAAATGCCTGCTTACATCCACCAAGAGTCCTCGCCACGAATATTGAGGTTCATCGCGAATCCTGCAATTGGGCAGAAATCCCTGAGCGGTCAGCTGTGCTAGAGTGCTGCATCCCGCTAGTGCCCCCGCCTCTGATCGAGCGAACAATTGAATCGCAGGAGCTTTGATTGCAAGTTCGTAACCGAATTCGTCTTCGACCGAGGGATACCTAGACGCTAATCGATCTATGTGGCATGAGAAACTTAGCCCTCCCAGTCCCAGATCACGGATCGCTCCTTTTACGCGGTCTGAAGGGCATTCGGCTATATCACAAGCCGAATTTTTGATGTCCACGCGTCCATCAAGGTACTCGAACGATTTCGGCAGCGGTAGTAGCTGGTCCTTCATAGTTGCCTGATCCGACAGTTGTACTGTCGCAAGGAGATGCGCAGCGCAGGTGCTAGTGGAATTCCACCGTGTCGTCGCTAATTCCAGGCGCGTACCGGCGAGTCCAATCAATCATCTCAATTGCTGCTGCTGCTGCTTCAATTCCTTTGTTGAATTCGTCGTCGGCGGCTCGTGCCCGCGCGTGCTCAATGTCGACAACTGGAAGGATTTCGTTTATGACAACTATTAGGGAGTCGCGTGCCACACGTGTTAGCCCCTGTATACAGGATTCAATGATCATGTCGAAGTGGTGCGTCTCTCCCTTCACTACAACACTCAAGCAGATGATTGCTTCCAAGTCAAAATCGTTTTCAGCCAGCATCTGCGCCGCATAGGGAAACTCCAATGTTCCCGGAAGAATGTGGGTTTCAACTACGGCACCACGCTTGATGAGAAGTTGCTCGCACTTTGAGTGCATTGCTCCGACGATGTCGGAGTACCACTTTGAACGCAGAATGGCAATTCGCGCGTTCGGAATCATTGGCAAATTTCTGATGTCAACAGCTTCCTGAGCCATACCACCTATTCTCTTTCAAGTTTCAGCCGATACTCGTTGCCATGAGTGAGATCGAATCCCGTACTTTGAAGAAGTGAAGATTTGCAGCTCCAACTTGCGTGGACTGTCTGTCCTCCCTTGGATTCTATGAGTCCAAGCGCATGTAGCAGCATCCAACGTCCCAGTCCGTAGCCTCTGTAGTCTTCGTCAACAGCAAGTGCCAAGATGGCGTAGTTGTTTGTGCCCAATGCTTCTATCCGGTAAGCCGCAATGACTGCATTCTTGTGCTTGGCTACTCGAACCCAGTCCAGTTCCTCTTCCTTCTCAAACTTGCATGCCAATAGGCAAGTTGGCCGTTCGTCCCAACGTGGACGGAAAACAGGATAGCCACGAGGATGAGATGGCCGCTCGTCATTCATCTGCTCAGTCGACAAGCTGCATTCCTGCCAGCTTTGAATCAAATGTTTCTACAGTCGCTTCACTAGCACGAGCAGTTTTCGCCACCCTGCGTCCCCGAATCACTGAACTGCGCCTCGCAATGTCGCAACAGAACTGCGCAAATCTTCGGCAGACACGCCTTCCGAGGCAGTCGCTTCAGCAATCACAACATCGATCTTGGACCAAAGACGCATCGATCCTTTCCACAATCCCCTGCCGCTATGGGTGAAGCATGATCCCCACATCCCCTTCAATGCAGACGGAATCACAGGCACCGGCGTACTTTCGAGAATCTTCAGAACCCCAGAGCGAAATTCCGCTATTTCGCCATCCTTAGTCAAGTTGCCTTCCGGGAATATACAAAGTAGATCGCCATCCTCCAAAGCTTCCTCTATCTGGACAAATGCATGTTCATAGGCTTCCGGATCTTTCGATTTCGGATAAATGGGGATTGTCTTTGCAGTCTTAAATAGGTAGTTCAATACCGGTGTATCGTAGATGTCCTTGGCCATTATGAATCTGATGGGGCGACGTACCGCTCCTGCCAGCACTAACGCATCAAGGTAGCTCACATGATTGCACACAATCAGCGCAGCTCCTCGGTCAGGGACGTTGTCCATTCCTGTATGTCGAATGCGATATAGCGAGTGCGACAGGAGCCAAACCACGAACCGCAATGTGAATTCTGGGACCTGTATGAAGATGTAAACGCAAACGCAAATGTTGGCAATGACCATTACGAGAAGCAAGGTTGGAATGCTGAAATGGACAACTGTAAGCCACACGATTGACAGCAGGGTTCCAAAGACTATGCAGAGCGAATTAATGATGTTGTTGGCCGCGATGACCCGGGCACGCCTATCCAAAGGTGTACGAGCTTGAATAAGGCTTTGCAATGGCACCACGTACAACCCAAGGAAAAATCCAATCAGGGCCATGTCGATCAAAACTCGAAGTGTTCCTTGTGCCTGGAGAAATTCAACCACTCCCCTCAGCTCGCTCGCGGTAATGGACTCCACAGCAAAAAAGAAATCGATGCCGAAAATACTGGCGCCAAACGCGCCCACAGGTACCAGGCCAATCTCAATTCTTCTTCCGGACAACCACTCGCAGGTCAGCGATCCCAATGCAATGGAGATAGTGATGATGGCAAGCAGCATGGGCACAACGCCAGATTCGCCCATCAAGTGACCTTCCGTAAGCTTGGGAAACTGCGTGATGTACACCGAACCCAATGTCCAAAACCATGCAACTCCCAAAATGGACTTGAAAACTGCATCCCTCTCAGTCGCAATCTTTAGCAGTTTCCAGGTCTCCTTAACGGGATTCCAGCCTGGATTGCCTTTGTAGATCGAAGGGGCTTGGGGAATGCTAAACGAAGCGGCCAGTCCTACCAGGGCAGCTGCAATGACCAGCGCGGAGAGACCGATAGCCACTGTAGACTGATCTTCCATGCCACCTAGAATGCCGCCGACGATCGTGCCTATAAGAATGGCTACGAATGTCCCCATTCCCACAACCGCATTGCCGCCAATTAGCTCCGTCTCTTTCAAGTGTTGAGGAAGGATGGAGAATTTCAATGGACTAAAGAACGCCGATTGCGCACCAAGCAGAAACAAAACTGCAAGCAACATCCATACCTGTCGGAAATACAAGGCAAGCGCGATCAGACAGGCGATGGCCACTTCCGCCGTCTTGACAATGCGTATGAGTCTGGATTTCTCGTAGTGATCGGCAATTGTGCCTGCGGTCGCCGAGAAGAGAAAGAGGGGAAGTATCAACAATGCAACCGCAAGGTTGATGTAGAGGTTTTCGTGCTGGGCGGCTACGATTCCACTATAGCCAAAAATCAGCGAAAGCGCCGCTTTGAAGACGTTGTCGTTGAAGGCACCGAAAAACTGCGTGACGAACAACGGCAGCAATCGCTTCTTGGTCAGCAACCCAAATTGCGAAGTTTCGCTCATTGCACCAAATCCTAGAAACCTGCAGACTATGTTAGTGGCAAGGCGACAAGCTATGCGACCCGCAAGTTCGACGGATTGTTAAGGGTCTCTCGTAACTAGAAGTACGACAATCATATTGACAAGGATGCGAAATGGCAATGAGAGCAATGCCCAAACTGGTCTCAGCGACAATCTCATGTGTTTGCGCTTGCTTGCTCTTGGCGCAGGAACAAACCGAATCCGAAAACGCCGAAGACTCTAGGGAATCGGTAGAGAAGAAAAGTGTTGAAGGAATGAGTATTGATCGCATACGGGAATTGTCCTCTGCAACGTTTGAATCGCTGGATGGCGACCGCAATGGCTCAGTTACTCTTGAAGAGCTGTTGCATACGCCTGAAGACTTGAACAGGAACGATGCTAGGCGTCGCTCGAATGCAATACGCGTTGGCTTTCCTTCCACGAAGACGCGTATCGATGTCTTTGATGCGAGCGACAGGGACAACGATGGCGTGTTGTCCAGAACGGAATACGAGGAACGAGCTAGGAGTGTAAGAATTCGAAGTTTGGAATTGGCATTTCAAGCCGTCGATGCAGACGAAGATGGAAGCGTCGATGTCTCAGAGTTCAACGCCAGAGTTGATAGACTTGCGGAATGGGATGCGAATGCAGACGGAATACTCGGCAGATCGGAAGTAGATAGAGAATTCTGGCGAGAAGCCAATCGAGTACCAGGGTTTAGTCGATGGGTGGCGTCGTCACGTTGGGGGCCGCGAATGCGCAGTTGGCGCAATCGGCGGTAATTGGGAGCTTTCTTGAACATGGCCGAGCGACTCAGCTAACAGACATGTTCGGTGAAAGATAACGATAGCGATGTTGATTCAGCACTAATGTTAAGAGTGCAACAACACGACGGCGATGCCTTTGAGCAGCTGATGCGCAAGCACGTCAGACCGCTACACTCGTATGCGTATCGATTGTGTCAGAATTCCGCGGAAGCCGAGGAGATTGTTCAGGATACGTTTCTAAGGGTGTGGTCGCGTGCTAAGACTTGGGTGCCTAATCGAGTCAAATTCACCACGTGGCTGTACCAGATAACACGCAACCTATGCATTGATCGGTTTAGAAAACAATATGCAGAAATTGACGGAAACATTGATTTGGACCTTCTACCGGATACTCGCACCGACGAGAATAGAGAGCTCATTCTGGCATTGCGACAAGTGGTTCAAGAGCTCCCAGAACGGCAGCGGACAGCTCTTGTTCTCTGTCAGCTTCAAGGCTGGTCACAAGCTGAGGCTGCCAGTCTCCTAAGCGTTTCGGTGGAAGCGGTCGAATCGCTGTTGGCAAGAGCACGTAGAACGCTTCGCAAAAAACTCACCACGACTGAAACAAGAAAATAGCGCAACTATGGAAATTGAAGCTTTTGAGTCGTATTTGGACCGTCATGGATCGGATCCTGAAATGTGGCCGGCAAATGACGAATCGAAGCAAGTCATTCAACTCTTGAGCGACTCTGAACCCGCACGTCAAATCCTGCAACATACTCAGCACCTCCATGGCATGCTGGAAACAGCCTTGCATGTTCGCGTTCCCATGGGCTTGGAGGCAAGAATTCTCGAAGCAGTGGGTTCCAGCAGGGAGAATTGGTGGACAAGCACGATTGCACAGTGGATTCTTAGACCGGCATTTGTTGCACTGCCGTTGCTTGTGGGATTCATTATTGGATTGGCGGCGACGGACTCATCACTAGTTGTTGAGCATGAGCTGGCGACTGCTCAATTCGACGACCATAGCGACTTATTGGCAATTTCTAATGAATAAGCGACAACTTTGGATCGTCGCACTCTGCGGCTCAGTCTTTGTGAATCTGCTCTTGGCAGGCTATATCGTTGGCCGCGAAACGCAGGCAGCGAATCCAGCCTTTAGCCTCGATCCAACCTTTGGAATTCCCCGTTTGCTGCTGCATACATTGCCGGAAGATCGGGTCAGTGAGCTAATGTCCAGCATTGAACAGGAACGTAGAGAACTGCGGCCACACTATAGAGAGTTGCGGCAGGCGCAATCCCAGTGGTACCGGGACTTTTTAGCCGAACCGTTTAACATCGAAGAGCTCACCAAGTCATCCACTCGTTACGGAACAGTGTATTGTGAAGCGCGCGAAAACACGGACCGCGTCTTTCTTATGATTGCAGAGCAGTTGACCCCGGAAGAACGCCACCAAATGGTGGACTCCGCTCGACACGAGTGGCGGAGAGGTGAGAGTAGCTCTCGAAACAGGCAGAACTCCTCCACTCGCGACCGACGAGAGTAGACCTAACAATCTGGCATGGTCGAACTCGATCGATTCATTACAAGAACGATCGATGACTATCCAACAATGTGGAGTTTCTACGATCCACATTGGCGATCGCCCTGCGAAATGGGGGACCCTGTTGACCACAACGAAGCGCTTGTGGTTCCATGGCGTCCCATCGCACGACATGGAGCAGATGACTTCCAGGGCCTCGAGCGTGCTTTTGAGTGTGAAATACACCAGTCTGCAAAAGAATATTTCGGCGCCTATTGGTCAGGCTGCCTAGAGGCCAAAGCTGAAGAAGGCCATGTAAGCCTGATCCTGCTATGGAACATCGCCGACCGTGACCGTCTGCTTGAGAACCTTATTGGACATGCGATCGCACAACGACGTAGCAAGTCGCCGTTGAGTATTTTCTTCGCGTGCACCGATCCTGGATCCGATTTGTTTCTCGCGATCAACAACAACAGTGGCGAGATCCAATTGGAGCGACCCGGATACAAACCGGTCCGAACCGTGTGTGGCAGCCTAGGCGAATTCTTGAGCGGGCTCAGCCCCGCTCCTCCCTACATGCATCCCGAACGCGGTTCGTTGAAGTCCTTGTACCAAAGCGATTAGTCAGCTTCCTGCTCTAATCTTTCCAGTGCGCGCTTATGCACATCGGGAAAGAACAGCAGAGTCACGGCGGCGCTTAGCAGAAGCAATATACCCATTGCCAAGAAGCCATCATGCATGGCCATGTTAACGGAGGAATGTCCATAGAAATACGATCCTATTGACCGACTGAGATTCGCAAGGGACATATACACGGAAAACTGAGTCGCCGAAATTCGTTTTAGACAGATCGTCATGAATATTGCTATCGTCGCTACAAAGATCCACTGTCCAACAATGGATGCCGCAACGTACAAATAGACCAAATTCATGGTCGCTATGTTGTAGTAGGAAATGCCTATCCATGCCCAAAAGCGAAGCGCCGCCCCCAGCAATAGCACGAGTATTAGGATTCTCTTTGCACCGAATCGATCAATGAAGGGTCCAAATGCAATGCCAACCAACGCGGCCACAATCCCAACTGCGGACGCGAAGGCTGTGTAGACCTGCGGTTCGAATCCCAATACCTGAGTTGCATAGGCTGGAAACAGTGCAATCGCGATTCCGTCGTTTGCGCGGTTGAGGAATTCCATGACAACGAGCACCAAGCTCATAGGCAGAACAAAGGTGCGCAGAAGATCCCACAGGTTCTCGAACAGCGAGGCTTCCCGTCTGTGCTCGACGTGTGCCGCCGAACCTTCCGTCCAAGGAAGTTTGCGCTCCCCAGGTCGTTCTCGCACGACAACTGCCCACAACCAGATCAACGCGATTGTCAATGCGGCGACAAATGCAACCGTTCGCATATCGAAGGCAACCAACAAGAAACCGCTCAACGCACCAAACGCTGAGAACCCCAGCGTCTGGCCACAAGCCATGAATGCGTTTGCACGTCCCCTCTCGTTCTCGTGCAAGATGTCTATCGCCATGCCATCAGTTGCAACATCTTGCGAAGCCGAGAACACGTTACAGATAAATCCAAAGACCGTTAGCGCCAAGATGGACGGATCGCCGCCAAAACTATAGAGGCCCAAGGAGACTAGGGAGCAAACCAATCCCGTCTGCGCAAGAATCACCCACGGACGTCGAAATCCCATTGGCAAGAACGTAAATCTGTCCATGAATGGGCCCACTAGAAACTTCCATGCCCACGGTAGACTTATCGTGCCGGCGTAAATGCCCAACTCCTTGACCGTAGCACCTTCAGCTGCCAGAAATGCGGGAATGGCAACGGAAAACAAGCCAATGGGTATTCCTTGGGCAAAGTAGAACGCAGTAAAGGTTGCAAAACGCAACCACTGCTGGGTACTGAGCGTTGTATCCAAGATGAGTCCTACTCCCTAGTGCGAGGAATCAATTGTGGACGTGGAACAAGCACCAATTTCAATTTCTGAAACAGTTCCGCGATCGGTCGAGCTCGCGGTCCGTTACGGACAATAGGACTTTTCCAGTTCCAGGAGGTATTTTTTCGTATCGAGACCCCCTCCAAATCCCGTGAGTGTGCCATTGCTCCCTATTACTCGGTGACATGGAATCACGATTGCAATGGGATTGTGGTGGTTGGCCTGGCCCACTGCACGATAAGCTTTAGGCCTACCAATGCGTTCTGCCACTTCCCTGTAACTTCGCGTCGATCCATAGGGAATCTGACGCAGTTCGTTCCACACACTCTTGTAGAAACCACTTGAAGACGCCTCGAATTCAATCGGGTAATCGAACTCGTGCCTCTTTCCACCAAAATACTCTTCAAGCTGAGAGGCAATCCTTGAGAACAGCGAGTCGTTATTGACCCAACGCTCGCCTATGTGGTCCTCGAGCCTTCGTCCGACTAGGAAAGAAAGTTGACTCAGGCAGCCGTTAGTTCCCGCAAGGAGCAAGTCACCTACAGGGCTATTGACTACACGGTAATACATTGTGGGCGACCAAATCGTGTTTCGGTTCGCTCATTGTAGGTGCCCCGCTAGCAACGAACTTGCATCACACGGAATTCTTCCTCCGTGTCAAAAACAAACCTCGCACCTACCGAACAAGATCGGCAGCTTCTAAGCGTTCAATCAGGAAAGCGGAGGGTCGCTGATTCCACAGCTTCAAACACGCCTGGTCGTTCTTGATATGGATTGCTGTCGATCTTGAAGTATCGGCTGCGTTGCGTCCTATCAGCGTCATAGGGAGGTGTGAAAACGTCGATCATGCGGGTGAATTCGAACGCATGAAGTGCATGTATATTGCCCTTATTGACTGTCAACGCGGCGATATCACCTGGTTTCATCTCCAGAGAGCGTTCTTCTTGTAGGAGTGGACGCTTCCGTTCGCTGACCTCCTGTAGCCTGTCGTAGTGGTCCACCTTAACGCGTCCTTGCGTGCAAAGAATCACCCCGGTCATGTCAGGATGGTCGTGCAGAGGGATTTTCTCGCCTTTTTCAAACTCAAGGAGAGACACCATGAATTGCGATTCCCTATGCAATTCGCGGATCCCTGGAAAATTCGGCGACCAATTTCTGTAGGACTCAACGTATTTTTCTATGTACTCGTCGTCGGTGCGAAGCTTGGAGACCACGGAAGTGACTTTGGCAGTGTAGCTTTCTTGATCCCACGACTCCTCGAACTGCTCACCCGAGAGGTCTCGAATGAGACTCAAGAAGTCTTCCCATCCCACAAGTTCCTCGTCCGCGAGCGCTTGGTTCATGTATGGATAGGCAGCCGCTGCCAGAAGGGCTCCAGTGGAAATCTTAATTGCAGTGCGTCGTGTGACTCGCGGCATGGTGTTCTTTGCTGTTCCTTAGTCCATCCAGACATCGGACTTCAATGCGCATATTCTCCTTCGAGACCGAGTGATGGCTCTGTATGGTTACGACTCCCAACTCCCTATCAGAGCAGTCTATGGATTCGGTTTCTTTCGAGGAGGTTGTTGTTTCCTAGAAATGACAATATGCTTGCTTCGGTTCTTTTCGTCTTGACCCGTAGCGCCGGGAGGCACTTTCACGATTTTCTCACCCTTGGCAAGAAAGACCTTCATATCGCGTTCAAGCTCTTCGCGGGTCTTCCGCATGGATGCAGCGGTGGCAGTTGGTTTAGGTTTAATCCAACATATTCTATCAAAAAAGGCTTGATTTTCATATACACATATGTATAGTTTTTGGCATTTAGGCCACACCGCAATCGGGTTACAGGCGATTACTACCGAATTTGAGAGCCCTATAGGCTATTTTGTGTTTGTATTCGCAACTATCGCTGGTGTAATAGTGACCGCTACTCGTCCGCATGCAACCTGTTGCACAGCAATCAGTATGGAGTCAGTGTAATGACTAGTTCGGAAGAACCTCGAGAACCTAGCCGATTCGCAGAAAATCTGAAAACTGTAGCTGGGCGTGTCATATCTAACGTACCACGCTATTTTTTCGAATTGGCGATTGTATTCGTCGGCGTGTACCTGGCATTTCAACTCACGGAGTTCGAGGACGAACTCGAAAAGCGCGACATTCGTGTGAAGTTCTTTGACAGTCTGGTCGCAGAGTTCAGCATGGTGATCTACTATCTCGGCGAGGAAGAGCGAAATCTGCTCGTTCACCTGAGCACAGTAGAGAAAATCCGTGGTGGGGAGACTCCGGATATACCCATACGCCCGTTGTACTTTGTTGCACCTAGAACGGTGGTCACAGCTGCATTCGATAGTCGCAATTTCGAGTCTTTGAACCGTCAAACCATTGATGGAATAATTCAGGGCAGTCCGCAATTGGAAGCGCTGGAGCAAAGAATCGATGCGTTCAATGAGCAACTAGTGATATTGGCGAGTCGACAGGCCAACACTGAAGAGTGCTGCTACGACCCTAATGGAGAACTGTTGCCCCACTTTCAATGGTATCCAACGCTTGTAGACGAAATTCACGAGCTAAACCGAGCGATACGAGATTCGCTAGCGAACAACGCCATTCCCGATCTGCAGGAGCTTAGAAGAAAACTAGCCGGACCGGATTAGTAGGTCGCTGCCTCACAATCGGCCGTCTGTCGTGCAACGGTTCAACATCAATCGAACCACTCAGCACTCCGAGGACCTGACATTACTCTAGAAATGGACACAACATTATGGGGCGAAACTAGATAGAAAGTGCCTACCTGCAATAAGAGCGAACGAGCTTTCCTAGTCGACCATTCCTATTGCACTCAGATTTCGACACCGATACCCCCTATTGGACGAATCCAATTAAAATCTCGCATACATATGCAACCAGAAAGTTGTAGCAAACATACCATGCGCGTGATTCGAACCGTAGAGCTACTTGGCGTGCTATGCGTATTGTTTGTACTAACCGCTTGTGGCGGTTCGCCATCTAACACTTACACCATTACGGGCAAGTACTTGGAGGACGAGTGGTCAGATGACCCCATAGACGACCGACTTCCCGATTTGTCCGCCGCCACAATTACCGTGTTTGCCGAAACCAACACCGACAGCGGCGAGACAACGACAGTTGAAATCGGATCAAAGCCACTTCGAGATGGTGGCGTAGTCTTCAGTGGACGCATCGACGAACCCACAACCATCGAAATCGCCGTTCAAGCGGAAGTCGAACACCAAGACCTATCGGCCAGGGCAAGAATAAACCCCGGTTCGGATATGGAGTTCTTGCTGGTAAACCACAGACGCACTCAACGACCCAGCTACTTGGCATTAGTAGGAAAGTCGTCGCTAGTTGTGGATGAAACCAAGAAGTTCTCGATTACGGGGGACTTTAGGCACTTAGCCAACAGCGCTCCAATTGCTAACGTCTTGGTAGAAGGATTGATTTGGACCGAAAGCACGGACCCTTACTGGCATGTGTTTGCGCGTGTAGCGCTTGACGATGGTCGATTTGTCATCGAGAAGGAAATCGACGAACCAACGGTTGTCGAAGTGTCCCTTCGAACCCATTCTTCATGGGCGTATACTCCGGCAGTCATCGAACCCAACGCGAACATCACAATCACCGCGCCAGGATCTAGTACTCAAGCAATCGCAACCATGCCCGTGGGGTGGTTTGACCTCCAACAACACGAGCGGACGGCAGAGCGACAATCTACTTATGGTCGGTTGTTAGCAACGGCCGGTACCGGCCGACATGCCAGGTTGGTCGAGAGTTGGCAGCAAAGCTATGAGTACCTGGCCAAGCTGAACGAGTTTAATGAGGCCCTACAGGAATGGCGAACGCGACAGGAGAGGACTGGCAACCTTCGCACAATCACTCCAGACGACAGTACCAATGGTCAATCATTGAGTGACGACTCGCCAAATTGGACTGCGCCGGACATAGCAATTGCACCAGCCGGCGGATGTGAACACGTCGATCTTCTCGCAGTGCGACCCTATCGTTCCCTTTCTGGACAAGACCCGACCGTCGAAGATCTTGCTCACGAAAGAATCAGAGATGAAATGTGGAACTTGCGAGCCGACAAGCTAACTGACATCGCATTCAACTCCATAGATCCACTTGACTCCTTGCTAGCGACTGAAATAGGCATGGCTATGGACGACCTGGCAGATCGCCACCGATTGCTTGCGCTACTCGACGAATTAAGCTCGAAACTAGATGAGGACCTTGTTGCCCGTCGACTAACGCACAGGCGAAAAACCTTGTCCCAGTCAATTGAAAGGGAGGAAAATGACGAGAAGCTAGTTCCAGGTCAAAAAGCTCCAGAATTCACGCTCTCCAATCTGGACGGGGACTCAGTAGTATTGAATGATCTACTTCAAAAACACGACATGTTGCTAGTTTATTTCTGGCGTGCGATAGCAGAATCTCCTTTCTTTCAACAGAGGTTTGAGGAATTAGGCAAAATTCGATCGCACTACAGACGCAATGGGTTTGAAGTCGTGACCATCGGCAACTCTGCAGACTATGAGAATTGGAAAATCGCTAGTGAAGAGTATGGTATCGATTGGCCGAATCTAGGCGAGTTCGTAGAGGGACAAATTGGACCGGTAGCCAAAAGTTACGGTGCGGGATGGACCAAGAACTACCTGCTGGATTCAGAAGGATGCATTACACAAAAGGATCTTGAGATTCCCACTCTTGGAGATGTGCTAGCGGAACGCTATGGCGAATCTCCATCGGAGAACTAGATTGCGCAGGTGCTTCAATTGCAATTGAAAACCTAAATCGTGATAGCTAACATACTAGTTTCTCCCCGCGCATCTGCTGCACCTATTTGACAAATTCTGCATCGTCAATCTCAATTCGAGGCGCACGGACTCACAACCTCCGGGACGTAGACCTTGATATTCCACGTGACAAGCTAGTTGTGGTCACCGGCTTGTCCGGTTCCGGCAAGTCCTCTCTCGCGTTTGACACACTGTACGCCGAAGGCCAACGTCGATACGTGGAATCGCTTTCCGCGTATGCGCGTCAATTCCTCTCCATGATGGACAAACCCGACGTCGACCACATTGAAGGACTGTCCCCAGCCATTTCTATCGAACAGAAATCCACATCCCGAAATCCTCGTTCCACCGTAGGAACGATCACAGAAATCTATGACTACCTGCGCCTGTTGTTTGCTCGAGTCGGCGAGCCAAGATGTCCACAACACGGTGTTCCACTTGCGGCGCAAACCGTCACGGACATGGTCGACACCGTCATGCAATTGCCCGAAGAGAGTCGCATCATGCTCCTCGCACCGGTTGTAGTGCAACGCAAGGGAGAGCATGTTCACGTCTTCGCTGACTTGACAGCCAATGGATTCATTCGAGCTCGCATTGACGGAATCGTTGCCGAATTGGAACATCCGCCGCCACTGGACAAGAACAAGAAACACACGATTGAGGCCGTTGTCGATCGACTGGTCGTGCGACCTGGAATAGAGCAGCGCCTGGCGGAATCCTTCGAGACGGCGCTGCAATTGTCGGAAGGTCTCGCGGTCGTTGCGCCCATGGCGGAAGGCTTTGTGGAATTGACGTTTTCTTCGAGATTCGGATGCACTCAATGCAGCTACAGCATTAGCGAGCTCGAGCCTCGCATGTTCTCCTTCAACAATCCCGCGGGCGCCTGCCAATCCTGCGATGGGTTGGGGACGGAGCACAAATTCGATCCAGATCTCGTTGTTGCGGACAAATCGTTGAGTCTAGCCGAAGGAGCAATTCCAGGGTGGGACCAGACAACGCGCTGGCAATTCACAATGATGCAGGCAGTGGCAAATCACATGGATTTCTCTGTCAGCACACCCTTCAAGAGACTCTCGAAAAAGCGCCAGAATGCTGTTCTCTATGGCATTCCCGACCCAATCTCGGTCACGTGGCGCTACGGCAAGAACAAGATCACGCGCAAGCTCAAATTCAACGGCATCATACCGATCATGGAGCGACGCTATCGCAAGACGTCCTCAGCATACATTCGAGAGCAATTGCATGCCTTCATGAGCGACAAGAACTGCGAGGAGTGTAGAGGGTCTCGGCTTAGAGAGGAGTCGCGCAACGTGTTTATTAGCGATGCGACGATATCCAACATAACTGCAATGTCGATCGAAGAGGCTCTTGGGCATTTCAATGAGCTGAATCTTACGGGCAAGGCCGCAATCATCGCGGAGAAGCTCCTCAAGGAAATCCAAGCGCGGTTGAAGTTTCTTGTAAACGTAGGGCTCAACTATCTCACCTTGGACCGGAGTGCCGGCACGCTTTCAGGCGGCGAAGCACAACGTATACGACTCGCCAGTCAAATTGGAGCGGGTCTCGTTGGAGTGATGTACATTCTCGATGAACCATCGATTGGATTGCACCAGCGAGACAATGGACGTCTGCTGTCTACACTGACCCACTTGCGAGATCTCGGCAACACAGTAATTGTCGTCGAACACGACGAAGAAGCCATTCGCACTGCCGACCATGTAATCGACATCGGACCGGGACCAGGAGTTCATGGAGGCACGATCGTTGCTCAGGGGCCGCTGCCAAAAATCATGAACAACAAGCGATCTCTGACGGTCCAATACCTTTCTCGAAGATTGAGAATCGAAACTCCTCAACTCCGTACGCCAAACAATGCATCACAGCAAATCATGATCGAAGGAGCTACAGGAAACAATCTAAAGGACGTGGATGTGTCCATACCTGTAGGGCTGTTCACTTGTGTAACGGGGGTCTCTGGTTCCGGAAAATCTACCTTGGTCAACTACACTTTGTATCCCTTGGCCGCTCGTATTCTCAACGGTTCAACCACGAAGGTTCCGTTCGCACACAAGCAAATTTCGGGGCTTCAACACCTCCAGAAGGTCGTCGACATCGACCAAAGTCCCATCGGGCGCACTCCGCGATCCAATCCCGCGACCTACACCGGTCTTTTTACGCCAATTAGGGATCTTTTCGCTAGGACGCAGGAAGCGCGGATACGTGGCTACAAGCCAGGTCGCTTTAGCTTCAACGTTAAGGGGGGAAGGTGCGAAGCCTGTCGAGGCGACGGACTCATCAAGGTGGAAATGCATTTTCTTCCCGACGTCTACGTCGCGTGCGACACATGCCGCGGAACAAGGTACAACCGTGAAACTCTGCAGGTACGCTACAAGGACAAGAACATTCACGAAGTGCTTGAAATGACGGTTGAAGAGGCCTATGACTTCTTTGGGGCCATACCTGCGTTGAAGCAAAAGCTGCAAACTTTGATGGACGTAGGTTTGTCCTACATTCGCCTTGGCCAAAGCGCCACGACTCTCTCCGGCGGGGAGGCCCAGCGAGTCAAGCTATCCCGTGAATTGTCAAAGCGGGACACGGGTCAGAACCTGTACATCCTCGACGAACCCACGACAGGATTGCACTTTCACGACATCAAGATGCTTCTTGGTGTGCTGCAGCAACTTCGAGACAACGGCAATACAGTGGTTGTCATTGAACACAATCTCGACGTAATAAAGACTGCAGATTGGATCATCGACATGGGACCCGAGGGTGGTGATGCAGGAGGATGCATCGTAGCCAGCGGCACTCCCGAGGACGTAGCGCAGCTACAGGAATCGCATACGGGTCGCTACTTGCAGCGCATGTTGCACGAATCGAAGGACGAGGAAGCCTTGCAGACGGCTGCCGGCTAGCTGGTGCGGTGTTGCGATTGCAGGGAGTTGACTGCCGCGAGGCTAATCCTCTTCAGTCTCTTCTAACGTAGTTTCATCTTCTGCCGCGTCCCGTTCGAACCCAGGACGGTCGACAAGCTCGATGTAGCAGACCATGGCCGAGTCGCCATTGCGAAATCCCGATTTCAGTATTCGGGTGTAGCCTCCCGGCCGTTCTTTGTATCTCGGTCCCAGTTCATCGAATAGCTTGCCTACGGCAGGTTTGCTGCGCAGAAACGCGAAGGCATGTCGTCTGTTAGCCACCGAGTCTGTGGCTGCTCTCGTGATCAGGGGCTCAATGAATCGCCGCAGCTCTTTCGCCTTTGGCACAGTCGTCTTGATGACTTCGTGCTGAATCAGGGACGAGCACATATTGGAGAACATTCTCTTGCGATGAGACGCCGTGCGATTTAGATGCCTGCCGCTCTTTTGGTGTCGCATGCTCTCAGTGTCCTTCCAATCCTATCCGTTGCAATAGCCTGTCAAATCAGACGCCGAACTGCTCTTCCCAGCCAGGAATGGTCATGCCCAGTCGAAGACCGCGCGTTGCCAGCGCTTCCTTGATCTCAGTGAGGGACTTCTTGCCCAAGTTAGGTGTGGCCAATAGATCCTTCTCTGTCTTTTGTACAAGCTCTCCTACTGTGCCAACTTCCTCGCCACGCAAGCAATTTGCTGAACGTACGGGCAAGTCAAGCAAATCTATGGATTCGAACAAGAAGGGATCAATCGCGTGAGCTTGTTTCTCCTTCTCGACTTCCTCAATTAGCTTGAGATCGACAAAGGGCGCGAGTTGCTGAGTCAGGATGGTCGCTGCGCGACGTACCGCTTCTTCCGGTCGAATCGTTCCGTTGGACTCCATCGTGATTATCAGCTTGTCCATGTCTGTGCGCTGCTCGACTCGAGTGTTCTCAACTGTGTAGTCCACACTTCGCATTGGACTGTAGGAGGCGTCAAGACGCAATCGTCCAATGACGCGATCATGTTCGGCGACCAGCTGTTGGTCTGCAGGTTGGTAGCCACGACCGCGCGACACGATTGCCTCCAAGTGAATGGATCCATCATCGTTCAAGGTGCAAATGTGGTGATCGGGATTCGCGATTTCCACTTCTTGGGTCGTTATGAAGTCATTGGCTGTAACTTCCCCGGGGCCATTTGCTACGAGCCTCATAGTGCTCTCATCGCCCGCTATTAGCCGCACCGCAACGCCTTTCAAATTCAGGCAAATGTTCAGCAGATCTTCACGCACACCGGGCAACGTAGAGAATTCGTGCAGCGCACCATCGATCGTGACTTCAGTAATTGCTGCTCCGGGCATGGAGGACAACAAGACACGCCGCAATGCATTTCCCAGCGTATGGCCATATCCGCGTTCGAGAGGAGTCAGGACGACGCGAGCTCGCGTGTCGGTGATGCTCTCGACCTCGATAGGTGTTACACGCAATAGATCAGTGTCTACTGTACTCATAGATTTGTTTTCCCTCTGGCGTCAGCCAGAATCCACAGTGCTATTTGGAATAAAGTTCGACGATAAGGTTTTCTTGAATTTCAAGCGGCAGCTCTTCTCGCTCCGGCACTCGGGTGAAGACAGAGCTTCGTTGCTCGGGGTCAACGTCGATCCAATTCACAAAACCTCGTTGATCGGCCAGCTCCAACGCCATGCCAATCCTGCCTTGCGACTTTTGCTTCTCCCCGATGGTGATTTCGTCGCCTGGACGAACGTGATAGGACGGAACATTCACCTTCTGACCATTTACACGAATCGCTTTGTGCGAAACAAGCTGACGCGCCTCGGCACGGGTACAGCCGAATCCGGATCGATAGACCACATTGTCAAGTCGGCTCTCCAGAAGCCGCAAGAGGTTGAGTCCTGTTGCGCCTTGCTGGCGATCCGCCTTCTTGTAGTAGTTCCTAAACTGCTTTTCCAAGATGCCATAGAGTCTGCGCACCTTCTGCTTCTCGCGCAACTGTATGGCGAAGTCGCTCAATCGGGGCGGAGTGCGACGAGTGCCAGGTTCGCCTGGCAAGCGACCTTCCTTGCATTTATCCTCGAGCGCACGTGCGCCGCTCTTCAAGTAAAGATCGGTTCCTTCCCTTCTCGAGAGCTTAAGCTTTGGACCTAAATACCTAGCCATTGATCAATTCCTCTATGGACGACGCCTCTTGGGAGGTCGGCAACCGTTGTGGGGAATGGGCGTAACGTCGGAGATGCTGTTAATGCGTAGCCCCCCGGCGTTTAGCGCACGTACCGCAGAGTCGCGCCCCGGTCCGGGTCCCTTGACGAATACGTCGACGCTCTTCAGCCCATGGTTCTCCACTACCGTCGATGTCACGTTTTCAGCGGCAGTTTGCGCAGCATAGGCAGTGCTCTTGCGCGCGCCGCGAAATCCAGAACCGCCAGCCGTGGCCCAACCCAACGTCCGTCCATGCCTGTCTGTGATCGTAATGATCGTGTTGTTGTACGAAGCGTGAACGTGGGCAAGCCCATCGGTGACGACTCTTCGTCCGCGTCTACGGGTGGTTTCTCCGCGTGTGCGACGTCCTGGCATGGCTATTTCCTGATAATCCTCGGCGGCCCTTTGCGCGTGCGAGCGTTCGTTTGCGTGCGTTGCCCACGCACGGGCATTCCACGTCTATGTCGCAGCCCACGATAGCAGCGCAAGTCCATGAGCCGCTTCACGTTCATCGAGTTCATGCGACGCAAATCGCCTTCTACAGTCAATTTCTGAACTTCAGATCGAAGCGCGTCGAGCTGAGATTCCGTTAGATCTTGAACTCGGACATGCGGATCTACATTGGCAGATTCGCAAATGCTTACGGCGGTCGTTCTACCAATGCCGTAGATGTAAGTAAGCGATATCCCCGCGTGCTTGTTGTCGGGAACCATTACTCCAGCAATTCTTGCCATTTTCTAACCCTGCCGTTGCTTGTGTCGAGGTTCGGTCTTGCAGATCACATAGAGTGTGCGCTTTCTGCGCACGATCTTGCAATTCCGACACATTTTCTTTACCGATGCTCTTACTTTCATGAGAAATACCTATCCGCAATCCTAGAATCGTGGTCGCCGACTGTAGTTGCGCAAATTCGACCTCTCCATCAATTTCGCATATTGGCTGGACATCAAATGCGCCTGCACCTGCGACATGAAGTCCATGGAAACCACAACAACGATGAGCAGTGCCGTGCCACCCAGCTGCATCATGGAATAGCCCATCAAACGCATAAGTTCCGGCAACAAACAGACAAGTGTTACGTACAGGGAACCAAAGATGGTCAGCTTGGTTGTCACATCGTCGATGTATTCCGCTGTTTGTTTGCCTGGACGAATGCCTGGAATATAAGCGCCTTGCCGTTTTAGATTGTCCGCCATTTCACCTGGATCGCGCACGATCGCCGTGTAGAAGAAGCTGAAGAATATGATTCCAGCGGCAAACATTAAGATATAGAGTGGCTGCCCAGGACTCAATATCAGGGCAACCTCCTGCAACCAGCCCATGCCCGGTCCCTGTCCAAACCACTGCGCCATCGAGGCTGGCGCGAGAAGCAAGCTGGATGCGAAAATTGCGGGAATTACGCCAGCCATGTTGACTTTCAGCGGCAAATGGCTCGCTTGAGCCTGAACCATTCGCCGTCCTTGCTGACGCTTCGCATAGTTGATGGTTATTCTGCGTTCACCCCGCTCGATGAACACCACGAATCCAACGACTGCAATGGCAAATACGCCGATCAGAAGCAGGATCGCCAGGTTGACTTCGCCTTGACGAGCCGCTTCAACGCCTTGCCCGATGGCGGCGGGAAATCCCGACACAATGCCGGCGAAGATCAGCAGCGATATTCCATTGCCCACCCCATGCTCGGTGATTTTCTCCCCAAGCCACATCATGAACAATGCGCCAGTGACCAACGTCACAACTGAGATGAAGAAAAAGCCAAAGCCGGGATCAAAAGGCAGTCCTTGGGCTACAAGCGTGCCCGTGAGCGCCGTTCCCTGCACCAATGAAATCAGTAGAGTGCCGTAACGCGTGTACTTCGTTATCTTGCGTCTGCCGGCCTCACCTTCTTTGCGGAGCTGATTGAGAGCGGGGTACATCATCGTCACTAGGTTCATGATGATGCTCGACGTGATGTAGGGCATGACACCCAATGCCAGAATGCTCATGCGCTCCAGCGCGCCGCCCGAAAACATGTTGAACAGATCGAGAATGCCACCCTGATTCTGTTCAAACAGTCTTTGCAGCGCATCAGGATTGATGCCTGGGACGGGAATGTGAGTACCTATGCGATACACAAGCAATGCGAACAGCACAAAAAAGAGCCGGTTCCGTAGCTCAGACAGTCCGGTTTGAACTCCTGCTAACGCAGGCGCTGCAGTCGCCATAGCCTAGCTAGTCCTCGACTCTTCCGCCCGCTGCCTCGATGGCTTCACGAGCTCCCTTGGTGACTTTCAGACCCTTGACCACAATTGGGCGCTCAAGTTTGCCTGAGTGAATCACCCTCACTCTCTTCACTGTTGACTTGATCAATCCCGATTGGCGCAGGCTTTCAAGGTCGGCTACTTCTCCTTCCATCGTCTCGAGCTCGTGAAGTCTAATTTCGTCAGTGACTCTGCCAATGCGCGATCTAAAGCCAAAGGTGGGAATCCGTTGCTGAAGCGGCAACTGACCACCTTCAAATCTTGCTGGGAGCGAACCTCCTGACCGCGACTTCTGTCCTTTGTGACCTCGTCCGCAAGTCTTTCCTCGCCCCGCAGAGATGCCACGACCCACGCGACGTCGCTGTCCGCGACTACCGGGTGGGTTCTGTAGCTCGTTTAGTCTCACTGCGAAACTCCTTGCGTCACTTGGACCATATAGCTCACCTGATTGATCATGCCTCGGATTGAAGGAGTGTCCTCCAACTCGACTTCATGGCCAATTCTGCGCAGTCCAAGTCCACGGACGCACGCCTTGTGCTTTTTTAGGCGACCTGACGCGCTCTTCACGAGCTTGACGCGAAGCGTTTTTTTCTTCCTACTTGCCAAATCCGCGCACCTCGGCTTCAGATTTGTCGCGCTTCAAGGCAACCGCTCGTGGGGAACGCATGTTGACCAATCCCTTGACCGTGGCGCGAACTACGTTCGTTGGGTTGGTCGAACCGTAGCACTTGGCAAGCACGTCTCGAACACCAGCAGCTTCCAATACGGCTCTCATGGTGCCGCCTGCAATAATGCCAGTCCCTTCCGATGCAGGTTGCATGAATATCTTTGAAGCACCGTGCTTCTCGACGATGGGGTACCAGAGAGTCACTCCGTTGAGTTCAATGTCGAACATGTTCCGGCGGGCCACTTCTCCAGACTTTTCTATCGCCTGCACCCGTTCACGCGCCTTTCCGCGACCAAAACCCACACGACCTGCGCCATCGCCTACCACCGTCAACGCGGTGTGCGAAATCTGACGACCTCCCTTGACGGTCTTCGCAACACGCGACGAGGCAACAAGCTTCTCAACCAGCCCCTCCTGCTTGATCTCTTCCGCATAAGCCATCTAGAACTCCAATCCTCCTTCCCGAGCTGCTTCCGCCAGCGCTTTGACACGACCGTGATACTTGTAGCCCGACCTGTCGAAGGCAACTTTCTTGATCCCTGTCTCGGTGGCGCGCGCGGCAATCAACACGCCAACTTTCGTCGCCGCTTCCACATTGCCAGTTGGATCAGTACGCAATGTGCTGTCCAGCGTCGAAGCCTGTGTGAGCACTCGATCTCCTTGGGGATCGATGAGCTGCGCGTACATGTGTTTGGACGTGCGGTGCACTGTCAGCCGAACTGCATTCAACTCGCGCATCTTCAATCTCGCTCTTCGAGCCCGACGCAATCGAGCTCCTCGTTTGCTCTTCATTACAGTCCTGACTACTTCTTCGATTCTTTTCGCTTTACGTACTCACCGACGTATCTCACGCCTTTCCCTTTGTAGGGTTCTGGCGGACGCTTGCTGCGTATATCGGCAGCAACCTGACCGACCAGCTGCCTATCAATCCCCGTCACAACAATCTCAGTCGCCGTTGGTGTCGCAACTTCAATTCCATCCGGCGGCAGAAATTCGACGGGATGGGAATAACCCAACTGAAGAACAAGCTTCTTGTTTTGAACTTGAGCACGATATCCCACACCTTGTAGTTCCAAGCGCTTCTCCCACTTTTGGGAAACTCCCTTGATCATGTTTCGCAGCAGAGCTTGAAACGTACCGGTCATTGCCTTGGCATGGGTTGTTTCGCCAACAGTGCGAATTGAAACGACATCGCCGTCTCGAGCAGTGGATACTCCGTCTGCAAGAGGTATCGAAAGTTCCCCAAGCGGACCCTTGACCCTAACATCCTGCTCCGTCACTTGCACGTCCACGCCACCGGGAATCTCTAGCGATCGTTCTGTAAGCCGCGACATCTCAATCCACCTCAGAAAACCGTGCAGAGCACCTCGCCGCCAAGCCCGGCTCGTCGCGCGGCATGGTCGGTCATTAATCCTTGATTGGTGCTTACGATCGCAATGCCCAATCCGCCTTTGACCCTGGGCAGCTCTTGCTTTGTTCGATATACACGCAATCCTGGGCGGCTCACTCGGTGCAACTCCTCTATTACGGAGACGCCGTCGAGATACTTGAGCTGTACAGTTAGATTTGGCTTGTCCGTTTTCTCCACCGAGTAGCCAAGAATGTAGCCTTCGTCCTCGAGCACTCTGCAGATGGCCGCCTTCATCTTGGAACTTGGCATGGAGACGGTCAGCATGGAGACCGCACAGGCGTTGCGAATGCGCGTCAAGAAGTCAGCAATGGGATCCTGCATGCTCATGGTTCTACCAACTTGACTTTTTCAATCCAGGAACGTCGCCGCGCATGGCCGCTTCTCGAAGCTTCGTTCTTCCCAGTCCAAATCTGCGATAGACGCCGCGAGGACGACCGGTGATGCAACACCGGCGACGCAAACGGATGGGGCTAGCATTTCGTGGCAACGCTTGGAGCTGCAACTGGGCATCCCATCTCTCCTCTGCGGACAGGGAACGATCGTTGACAACCTCTTTCAACCTTGCACGCCTTTCGCGATACTTCGCGACAGTCTTTTCGCGCTTCTTCTCGCGCTCAAGTACCGATTGCTTCGCCACACCTAACTCCTAAAGGGAAAATTGAAGGCCTGCAGCAACGCCAAACCCTCTGCATCGTCGCGCGCGGTTGTCGTTATTGCAGCGTCCAAACCGCGAATCGAATCGATTTCGTCGTAATTGATTTCCGGAAATATGATCTGTTCAGTGATTCCTATGGAATAGTTGCCCCGGCCATCGAATGCGCGAGGATTAAGTCCTCGAAAATCTCTCATTCGCGGTATCGCGATTCCGATCAACCGCTCAACGAATTCGTACATGATGGTGCGCCGAAGAGTGACCATGCAACCAATTGGATAGCCTGTTCGAATCTTGAATGCCGCTTCGGACTTTCGGGCACGAGTGATCTTCGGGCGTTGCCCAGCGATCTTCATCAAATCATCAAAAGCGCTATCCAAGAGCTTGCGGTCTCCTGCCGCTTGGCCGACTCCCATGTTCAGAGTCACCTTGACGAGCTTGGGCACGCGCATAGGTGTGGAGTAGCCATGCTCCTCCATCAATTGAGGTCGAATTTCCTCTACGTACTTCTGGTGAAGATCGCTCATTGCCTTGCGACCAAGTCCTCAACCATCGATTGGCTCACCCGTGGAGCGGTAAAACCTGATCTTGTCTCCATCTTCCTGCCGAAAACCGACTTTGTCTGCCTTCTCTGTGTTTGGGTTGTAAATTGCAACGTTTGAGACGTGCATTGGCGCTTCTTGTTGAATGATCCCCTGCCTGGCTCCTGGTTGCGTGGCGCGCGTGTGCCTGTTCACCATATTGACTGTCGCCACAACCACTCGATCTCCCCCAACAAGTCGCACTACGTCGCCAATTCGTCCTTTGTCCTTTCCAGCAAGAACTATGACCTGATCGTCCTTCTTGAGGCGATTCACGGCTAAAGAACCTCCGGCGCCAGCGACACGATTCGCATGTATTGGCGCGTTCGAAGCTCGCGGGTGACAGGACCGAAAATCCGCGTGCCTATGGGTTCCCTGCTCTCGTTCACAAGCACTGCCGCGTTCTGATCAAAACGAATGAGCGAACCGTCTTGGCGGCGCACACCCTTGCGAGTTCTAACCACTACAGCACGCATGATCTGACCCTTGCGGACGCGGCTTCGTGGAATGGCTTCCTTCACGGTCACTCGAATGGTGTCCCCAATTCCCGCATAGCGACGCCGCGACCCGCCTAGCACCTTGATGCACTGCACCCTTCTTGCTCCGCTGTTGTCAGCAACATCGAGCATTGTCTCGCTCTGAATCACCGCTCTCTCCCCTTACGTGCTCTCTTCGACGGAGGCGAGACGCCAAGACTTGGTCTTGGACAACGGCCTGCATTCCTCGATCGTGACCCGATCGCCAATTTTGGCTGCATTGGCTTCGTCGTGCACCTGCAACTTGGACGATCGGCCAATGATCTTTTGATAGAGCGGATGTCGCACTCTTCGATCTACGCGAACCGCAATTGTCTTGTCCGATCTATCGGCAACGACCACGCCGCTCAATGTCCGCGTCAGTTTGGAGTCTGAATCACCCATTTTGCTTTTCCCGAATGATTGTCTTGACTCTGGCGATGTTTCGTCTGGACTGCGTCAGCAAATGCGTTTGCGGCAGTTGGTCGGTGGCTCGTTGAAACCTCATGTTGAACTGTTCCTTCAGAGCTTTCTCCAATTCCTCAGCAAGCTCCACCTCAGTCAATTCTCTAAGATCGCTTGCTTCCATCAGACTGTCCTTCTCGCCACTACGGAGGTCGCGAAGGGCAACTTGCTAGATGCCAGCTGGAATGCTCGTCGTGCATCGTCTTCGGTCACACCTGCAACTTCGTAGAGCATTCGCCCTGGTTGAATCTGCGCAACCCAATACTCCACGGATCCCTTTCCTTTGCCTTGCCGCACTTCCAACGGCTTCTTGGTAATCGGCTTGTCCGGAAACACACGAATCCAGACCTTTCCCCCTCGTCTCATCTGCCTGGTCATCGCGCGACGGGCTGCCTCAATTTGTCGAGCCGTCATGCGGCCGCGTCCTACGGCTTTGAGCCCATACTGGCCAAAGCAGACGCGATTTGATCTCTGGGCCAATCCGCGATTGCGGCCCTTTTGCTGCTTTCTGAATTTGGTTCTTGTGGGCTGTAACATGTCGTGCGCTACCGTCCGGCAGACGCGGACTGGCCTCGGCCGTCTCCGCTCTCTGTTCCCTCAATCACTTCGCCCTTGAATACCCATACCTTGACGCCGATCACGCCATAGGTTGTGAATGACTCGGCAACGGCATAGTCGATGTCTGCGCGCAATGTGTGCAATGGCACTCGTCCTTCCGAATAGGCTTCAGAGCGAGCAAGCTCCTTGCCATCCAGACGCCCCGAGACCCTTATCTTGACTCCTTCGGCCCCCAGGCGCATCGCGTTCTGCAATGCTCTCCGCGCGGCCCGCCGGAACATGACACGCCTTTCCAATTGCTGCGCCACGTTGTGTGCAACCAAGAGGGCATCCAATTCCGGCTTTCGTATCTCTTCGACATTCACAACGACGGGAGCCCCTACAAGACGAGTCAGTTCCCCTCGCAAGCGTTCGACATCTGCGCCTCGCTGTCCAATGACCATACCTGGTCGCGCGGTGTGGATGGTGATTCGGGCATCTTGAGATGGTCTCTCGATGTCAACACGGCTTACGAATGCCTGCGCCAAACGCTTGGAAAGAAAATCGCGAATTTCCAAGTCGTTCTGCAGGTATTCGACGTACTTTTCCTTGCCGGCATACCACACTGACGTATGGTCCCGCACAATGCCCAACCTAAATCCGATTGGATTTACCTTCTGACCCATAGTCTTCCTGTAGTTTGTTTCCTGGTTGCGCGCCCGTTCCTAGTCGTCTCGGTTGTCAGACACAGCAACAGTGACATGACACATTCTCTTGATAATTCTTGACCCACGTCCCCGCGCTCGCGCACGGAATCGCTTGAGTCGCTTGCCGTCGTTTACGTATACCTCGGCCACTTTCAGTTCGTCCACATCGGCTCCCCATCTGGTTTCTGCATTGGAGACCGCTGAATCCAGCACTTTTCTGACTAAAGGGGCGCCCTTCTGAACGTCAAATTCGAGAATGTCGAAAGCTTCCGCAACGTTCTTGCCTCTGATTTGGTCTGCAATGAGGCGCACTTTCTGCGGCGAGACTCGCAAATGCTTGGCTATGGCGTGTACTCTCATGGCTCTATTCATTCACACCCTATGTACGGGTGGTTGTCTTGCGATCCCCTGCATGCCCCTTGAATGTGCGCGTTGGAGCAAACTCCCCCAGCTTGTGCCCGACCAGCTCCTCGGTTATGAATACCGGTACATGCTGCCGTCCGTTGTGCACCATGATCGTCAAGCCCACCATCTCGGGAACAATCATGGACCTTCTCGACCATGTTCGAACCGGCCTACGATCATTCGTCTCTTGTGCCCGCTCTACTTTCGCTAGCAGGTGCGTGTCTACAAACGGCCCCTTGCGCAGTGCTCGTGGCATAACTATCTTTCCTTGCCTCTTCTTCGAATGATCATGGCGTCACTAGGCTTCTTACGCCGTGTACGGTGTCCCTTTGTTGGAATGCCCGTTGGCGATACGGGATGTCTTCCTCCAGAGGACTTGCCCTCTCCGCCGCCATGCGGATGGTCCACGGGATTCATTGCGACTCCCCGGACAGTCGGGCGACGTCCTCGCCACCGGTTGGCACCCGCTTTGCCAAGAGACCTCAGGTTGTGTTCGCTGTTCCCGACTTCTCCCAATACAGCCTTGCATTCGCTGAGCACGCGACGCATCTCGCCGGATCGGAGGCGCAGTGTGGCGTGCGATCCTTCCCTAGCCAACAGCTTCACTGAGGTGCCTGCACTTCGTGCCAATTGCGCGCCCTTTCCGGGCTTGAGCTCCACGCAATGAATCAGGCTGCCCAGAGGAATATTGCGCATGGGCATGGCGTTGCCAACTCGAATGGGCGCTGTGGACCCGGATCGAACTTCGTCGCCTACCCGTAGGCCGCGTGGGGCGATAATGTACCTTCGTTCACCGTCTCGATACTTCAACAGCGCGATGTTTGAGCTTCGATTGGGGTCATACTCCAGCCTTTCAACCATGGCCGGAATGCCATCTTTGTCGCGCTTGAAATCGATTAGTCGATAGTGCCTCTTGTGTCCACCTCCACGATGTCGCGTCGTGATGCGGCCCTTGTTGTTTCGGCCTGCTCTCTTGGAAAGGGGTTCCACAAGCGGCTTGTAAGGCGATCCCTTGTGCAGCGACGTGTCGACGACGCGTGCAACAAAACGTCGTCCAGCCGATGTTGGCTTTGCTCGCACCACTGCCATCAGCTTACTTCCAACGTAAAGTCAATTCGATCGTCTGGCTTTAGTCGAACATACGCCTTTTTCCAGTGCTTTTTTCGACCCTGCACCATCGCTCGCGATAATTGACGCGTTCTCTTCCCCTTGACCCGCAAAGTAGTCACGTTTTCGACACCAACTTCATAGATCTGCTCTACCGCTTCCTTAATCTCTTTCTTGGTGGCGCTGATGTCGACCTTGAATGCGTACTGGTTCGACTCATCGCCAATGTCCGTTACTTTCTCTGTGACATGTGGCCCTAGCAGAATACTGTATAGACGTTCAATATTCATGACAGGTTTGTCTCCAGCTGACGCAACATCTGTGTATCGACAAGAATCTTCTCAAAATTGAGCAAGTCGACAGGATTTACGCGGGAGGGAGCGAGTAGCGAAACGTGTTTGAGATTGGACGCTGCGCGCTGAAGGTTTTCGGAGGGATTTGAGAGGATGATTAGGCAGTTGGAAATGTCGAGGGTGCTGAGGGTGTCTTTGAGTTTGGAGGTTTTGGGAGAATCGATGTCAAATTCGGGGGTTGCGATGAGCCGTTGCTGACGAACGAGCTCGGACAGAATGCAACGCATGGCCCTCCGATACATCTTCCGATTCACCTTTTGATGGCGCTGCGTCGGTCGTGCCGCAAAAGTCACTCCTCCGCCCCGCCAAATAGGACTTCGCGAAGTGCCGGCACGGGCACGGCCAGTACCCTTCTGGCGCCACGGTTTGTGCCCTCCGCCTTGAACGTCAGATCGTGATTTGTGAGCCTTGGTTCCAGTATGCCCATTTGACAAATAGGCTTGAACCACCTGACTTACTAGCGCCCGATTGAATTCAGCCGAAAACACCGAATCG
The DNA here is from genome assembly GCA_965205545.1 of Candidatus Azotimanducaceae bacterium. GTDB lineage: Bacteria > Pseudomonadota > Gammaproteobacteria > Pseudomonadales > Azotimanducaceae > Bin55. The sequence continues at coordinate 1,509,042 of OZ242170.1, forward strand.
TCCAAGGCAATGCTCTCGCCACTTGTCAGCGCGATGTCCAAGCTCAATTCTCCTCAGCAGCCGGAGCAGGCGATTGCCTGCCGGCTTTGACTGCAGGACGCACGACGACATGGCTGCCCGTGGGACCGGGTATCGCACCCTTGATAAGAATCAAGTTCCTATCGGGAATGAGGCGCACGACCTCCAGGTTCTGAACCGTCTTGCGTTCATTTCCCATGTGGCCAGCCATCTTCTTGCCTTTGAACACTTTGCCCGGCGTTTGACATTGACCAATGGATCCCGGAGCTCGGTGTGCTAAAGAGTTGCCATGGGACATGTCTTGACGCTGAAAATTCCACCTCTTGATGACACCGGCAAATCCCTTGCCTTTCGAAACCCCCGTAACATCAACAGTCTGCCCTTCAAAGAACTGCTCAACCGACAATCTGTCTCCGGGTTTCAAACCTCGTTCCTCAACTGCGACAGCATCGTTGTCCAATCGAAATTCACGTATGCACGTACCAGGGGATACCTCGCACTTTTCGAAGTGTCCTTGCATTGGCTTGGACACCTTCTTGTCACTCGTCTCACCATGTACAACCTGAACGGCCTCGTAGCGGTCGGAGTCCAAAGACTTAATTTGAACCACTCGATTCGGTTCGGCGTGTACGACCGTCACGGGCACTGATGGACCATCAGGCTCAAAAACCCGGGTCATTCCGCTCTTCACTCCTATGATTCCGATCGTCATAACTTGCTTGGTCAATACACGTTCACACATACAAAAGGGCTACAGGAACCCCTGTCCCTCTCATATGACAATTGGGTTTCACACGATGCGACGTCACACGTCGCGGTTCGATGCCGAGCCTGATTCGCGATTGCGTTCGATGGAACGCAACTGCTGCTTAGTCTCGGTGGTCCTTACTTAGTATCAATCTTTAGGTCTACGTCCACTCCTGCTGCGAGCTCGAGTTTCATCAACGCGTCTATCGTGCGTTCCGGAGGATCGACGATATAAAGCAAGCGCTTGTGCGTTCGAATTTCATATTGGTCTCGAGCATCCTTGTTTACATGTGGCGAAATCAATATCGTGTATCGCTCGAACTTAGTCGGCAACGGAATAGGCCCGAGCACACGGGCACCGGTCTGTCTTGTTGCCGACATGATCTCCTCGGCTGATTGATCGATCAGCCGATGATCGTACGCCTTTAGGCGTATTTGTATCCTGTTCTCTTCGGCCACCTAGCCATCCGCCACAATTGCTTAAAACCTGGGACGTAGCATTGAGCACCTGAACGCATTCTCGCGAAACAGCGCTCAGTCCCAGCAAAGGGATGAGGATTGTACTAATCCCTAAGTCTTGTGTAAACCTTTTGTGTGGGATCGTGACGAAATTGTTGCGCTTTTGCGCAATTAGAGTTCACTGGCCTGTGGAATCACCTGAGTGTGTGATTCGCATGGCAGGGGCGAACCCGTACAAAACGACTAAGCAATCCTAGTCCAACACCCTCGGAGACTCACTAGAGTGCCCTAGTGAGCCGTTGATCATCGGACAGTCTAGCGAGTCAAGACCTATGCTTGCGCGCTCTCCAAAATGTGTATGCCGCATGCGCTGCCCAATCCGATCACATGCGTCAATCCAATGCGCGCTCCTTCGACTTGCCTTTGTCCAGCCTCGCCTCTAAGGTGAGTCGACACTTCGTAGATGTTTGCGATGCCAGTCGCGCCTAGGGGATGGCCTTTGGACAGCAACCCACCGGAAACATTCACGGGTACTCGTCCACCCAACTCCACGTCGCCCTCGTCAATCAGGCGACCTGCTCCGCCGTCGTCGCAGAGCCCCAAGTTCTCATAGTGCAAGATTTCCGCGGTTGCGAAGCAATCGTGAAGTTCTACAAGATCTACGTCCTCGGGTCCAAGTCCTGCCATTTCGTAGGCCGCTTTGGATGCTTTTCGAGTGCAGGTATTGACATCGGGCATCACGAGGTCACGTTCCTGCCAGGGATCCGACGTGAGCACGGATGCACGCACCTTAACCGCTCTAGACATCAGTCCAAGCTCCTTGGCTTTGCTTTCCGACGCTATCACTGCCGCAGCTGCGCCATCGACGTTGACCGAGCACATCAGCTTGGTGTTTGGGTACGAGATCATTTCCGAATTCATGACAGTTTCTAGAGGAGTCTCGATTTGGTACATCGCCTTTGGATTCATTGTCGAGTGGTGATGATTCTTGACGCTGACTTTGGCAAATTGCTCAAATGTCGTTCCGTACTGACGGGTATGCTCAAGCCCAGCCTCAGCAAAGACCGAAGGCATGGTGCCAGAGCCCAATAGTCCTTCCTTGGAGATTCCGCGCGCAGCGCCGCCCCCCAACAGGCCTCGCCCCATCTGCTCGACCCCAACCGCCAGTACTAGGTCGTGAAGTTCCGCCTTCACGGAGGTCCAGGCTTCGCGGAACGCCGTCGCTCCCGTGGCACATGCGTTGGCAACGTTTACTACGGGGATTCCAGTCTGTCCAATTTGCTGCAGAATGCGTTGTCCTACCATGCCGCCCGCCTGGTTCAGGTTTCCGCAATACAAGGCCTGCATGTCCTGAATTGTCAATCCCGCATCGTCAAGAGCAAGCAGCGCCGCTTCCGCACCCAGCTGGGGTACGCTTTTTTCCGGAAATCGACCGAACTTAATCATGTCGACACCGACGATATATGCGTCCATTTTGATCCTCCTAATGTGATCCATTAACCGGCCGAAAGAAAAAGGCAATGTAGCTGTTGCCATCGCTATCCTTGCGGCCTAACGCGTCGCCAAAAACTATCTCCACCGGCATATCGAACTCAATCGCGTCTGGGTCAGGGTCTACGTCAATGAGATTCCCTTTCAACGTTCCGCCTCCTTCAACGTCAACTATTGCCGACACGTAGGGAACATCTATACCTGGAAACGACCTATGAACAATGGAGTAAGCATACAACCTTCCCTTATTCGAGAGACGAAAAATCTCCATGCTGTCACGGGCGCCACACTTGGAGCAATGAGCGCGGGATCCAACAAACACTGCACCGCAATTGCTACATCGGTGGCCCTCCAAGAACGGCTCGCCGCTCTCTGACAGCTTTAGATACTCGACTACCGGCAACGGTGATTCAGCCAATGTTCAACCCCACGATTAGAAACGCGCACCTAAGTATACGAGTGCGAACAGCCTGGCGTGGTTTTCGGCTATTCACTGCTACGCATCACCGGGCGATGCTGAGGGTGGATCGAACAATACAAGATTGTGGCCAGCCGACACGACAATCCTGCCATCCATGAGTCTAACGGCTGCTCGTGACGGCGCAGGAATCAACTTGATTAGACGTGCATGACCTCCGTCCTCCAATTTGAATACGCCTGTCACCTCTTCGCAACGAGTTTCTTCGTAGCAATTCTCCCATGTGCCGCTCACCACTGCCATCGTCGTCGAGCATGCTTGCGAATTGCTAGATCCACCACCTGTCTCAGGGCAACCTGAATCGGGATATCGAAACCAGCCAATGACATTTGAGAATCCCAATACGTCCACCAACTCGCTCAATTCCCAGGAGTCCGCCTCGGTACCGGTTTCCTTCTCGGTGAGCACGATACGCTGGTACGTGCCATCGAGACGCACAATGAATTCAGCATCCAGATTTGCTCGCTGGGGATGCCACACACAATTCCGAGTGGCACCGCCTTGCATTCCCCACAAAATCCTCGAGCCGGATGCGCATGTTGCATACGCGTACCTCCACCATTCCAAGCTTGCGTAGGGGTTGCCCACTCGCTTTCCAGCACTTGTTGCTTCGATTGGATTGCCGCCAAGTCGGTCCTCGGCCAGGACCTCAACCATTTCGTTGTACGTGCGGGCTCCGAATCTTGTGCCTGAAGCCACATCAAATGCTACCCAGGGTGGAGAGCGACGCACGGACGCGGCGTAGAGATAGTCTTGCATTGGTTCCGCAAAGCGTTGCACCCGCAAGTCTGAGCAATTCTTGCATGGCCATGCAAACGTCGGTTTAGTTTCACCAAGCGGCATTGCATGCACTTCGAAGTTCATGCTGTGCAGTATCCCAAACATCCAGCTCCACCATTCGTACCCCGCAAACCAAGGTGAGCCGCTAGGCCCCTGGATGAGACCAAATCCGTAGTACTTGTGCGCTAAATCAACTTTGCGTTCTAGCTTGAAGTCTGGGTCATACAACGCTAGCTGCTTTTCAGTTATCACGACCAAGCCGCCGCTTTCCCGCTCAACAAGTAACACATTCACAGATTCGTTTGAAGCGTCGACTGGTTGGCCTTGGTGGACTATTTGTAGTTCCCGCACATCCAACGAGGTGGTCGAACTTATGCAACCAGAAACTAGCAAAGCCCCGCACAGGGTCGTAGCAGGTAGAAGTAGTCGTGTAACCAACGAGGGAACAGCCACTAACGCTTTTGCAAATACACCAGAGAACATGCAAATGGCACCATAGCCCTATGCAAAAGAGCCTTGGCACGCTAGCACGCCAAGGCTCTTGAGAAATGAATTCTTTCGGGGCGGTTACTCGATAACGCTGGTAACCACTCCTGCACCGACGGTTCTGCCGCCTTCCCTAATGGCAAAGCGTAGTCCTTCGTCCATGGCGATGGGGCTGATCAAGTCCACATTCAATTCCACATTGTCACCCGGCATTACCATTTCCACACCTTCATTAAGCGTGACTTCGCCTGTCACATCCGTTGTACGGAAATAGAACTGCGGTCGATAGTGACTTTGGAAGGGAGAGTGTCTACCACCTTCGTCCTTCGACAGCACATAGACCTGCGCAGAAAACTTTGTGTGCGGCGTAATGGAACCCGGCACCGCCAGCACCTGACCACGTTCAACTTCCTGTCGTTTGATGCCTCGTAGCAACACGCCAATGTTCTCTCCAGCGCGTCCCTCGTCAAGCAGTTTGCGGAACATTTCCACTCCGGTGCATGTCGTTTTCTGAGTCTCCCTAATGCCCACGATCTCCACTTCGTCGCCCACCTTGACGATACCTCGATCTACACGACCGGTGACAACGGTGCCACGCCCAGAAATCGAGAACACGTCCTCAATGGGCATCAGGAACGGCGCATCGATGGGCCGTTCCGGCTCGGGGATGAAATCGTCCAGTCGCTCAATCAGCTCTCTCACGCTGCCTGCTGCGTCGTCGCCACCATCTCCATCCATTGCCTTCAGCGCACTGCCTACCACAATGGGTGAGTCGGGATCGAACTCGTAGGACTCCAGAAGCTCCTGGATGTCCATGGTGACCAACTCGACGAAATCGTCTCGCTCGTCGTCGTCCAGCATGTCGACCTTGTTCAAGTAGACGATGATTCTTGGCACGCCGACCTGCCGCGCAAGCAGAATGTGCTCGCGGGTTTGCGGCATCGGACCATCAACTGCAGACACGACCAGAATCGCGCCATCCATCTGGGCCGCCCCAGTAATCATGTTCTTGACATAGTCCGCGTGTCCCGGACAGTCTACGTGAGCGTAGTGCCGATTCGGCGACTCGTACTCCACGTGCGTCGTCGCGATCGTAATTCCACGCTCCTTCTCTTCGGGCGCATTGTCGATTTCATCGAAGTTCTTGATGTCGCCCGTACCGGTATCAGCAGCACAAATCATTGTCATGGCGGCCGTCAATGTCGTCTTGCCATGATCCACGTGACCGATCGTCCCTACGTTCACGTGCGGCTTCGTACGCTCAAACTTCTGCTTAGCCATTGGTTAATCTCTCCATACAGTTTCACAAATCCGATGCGGGCGCGCGCTTCGGATTACTTCAATGCGTTTAGCTATCGAGTCCTGATTGCCTCCGCTATGTTCTCCGGCACCTCCTCGTACCTGTCGAACTCCATGGTGAAAGTCGCGCGACCTTGCGTCGCCGATCGCAGATCGGTTGCATAGCCGAACATCTCACCAAGAGGTATCGAAGCGTGCACAATTTTACCCGCAGGATTCTCATCCATGCCTTCGATCATGCCGCGACGTCGATTCAAGTCGCCTACTACATCGCCGAGAAAGCTCTCCGGGGTAACTACTTCCACGGCCATTACAGGCTCCAACAACACGGGGTCGGCCCGCTTGGCACCCTCCCGCATGGCGGTGGATCCGGCAATCTTGAAGGCGATCTCGCTCGAGTCGACCTCATGAAACGAACCGTCGTAAAGAGTCGCTTTGACATTGATCAACGGAAATCCGGCGAGAACACCGTTGGTCATTTGCTCCTGGATGCCGCGGTCCACGGCGGGGATGTACTCTCTTGGTATGGCTCCGCCGACAATCTGGTCGTTGAACTCGTAGCTTTCCTTGCCCGTACCTATGGGTTCGAATCGAACAGCGACATGGGCGAATTGGCCCCGTCCGCCTGTTTGTCGGACATGTCTCGCTTCCATTTCCACCGTTGTACGAATCGTCTCACGGTACGCCACCTGCGGTTTGCCAACATTTGCTTCAACATTGAACTCCCGACGCATGCGATCAATGATGATGTCCAAATGCAGCTCTCCCATGCCGGCTATGATCGTTTGACCCGTCTCGTCGTCGGTTCGAACCCGAAACGACGGGTCCTCCTGGGCGAGCTTGCTCAATGCCGTGGTCAGCTTCTCCTGATCAGCCACCGACCGAGGTTCGACAGCTACGTGGATCACTGGTTCCGGGAACACCATTCGTTCCAATGTGACCACTTCCTTTTCGCTACATAGGGTGTCACCGGTAGTGACATCCTTCAAGCCGATTGCCGCTGCAATATCGCCCGCGCAAACCTCGCTTATCTCCTTCCGGCTGTTGGCGTGCATTTGAACCATGCGTCCAATTCTTTCTCGGCGCGACTTTGTCGCATTGAGTATGCGGTCTCCCGTGGATAGCACCCCGGAATACATACGAAAGAAAGTAAGGGTTCCGACGTATGGGTCAGTCGCAATCTTGAATGCCAACGCCGAGAAGGGTTCGTCGTCGCTAGACTTTCGAAGCGTTGGGGTTGTCCCATCCGAGCCTACGCCTTCAATAGCGGCCACCTCGTCTGGCGCAGGAAGGAAGTCAATCACGGCATCCAACATCGGCTGGACGCCTTTGTTTCGAAATGCCGTCCCGCAAAGCGCCGGCACAACCTCGTTTGCTAGCGTCCGTTGACGCAATCCCTGCTTGATTTCGTCGTCTGAAAGAGGCTCTCCCTCGAGATACTTTTCCATCAGTTCTTCGCTGGATTCCGCTGCCTGCTCTACCAGCGAGTCCCGTAGCTCATTCGCTTGCTCAACTAGATCCTCTGGCACTTCTTTGCAAATAGTGTTGACGCCGAGGTCCGCCATGTCCCAATAGAGAGCTTTCATGGAGATCAAATCCACGATACCCTTAAAGCTGTCCTCCGCACCGATAGCGAGTTGGACGGGCACCGGATTTGCTCCGAGTCGATCCCTGATCTGACCGACAACTCTCAAGAAATCCGACCCCGCTCGATCCATCTTGTTGATAAACACTATGCGGGGCACTCCGTATCTATCCGCCTGCCTCCAAACCGTCTCCGACTGCGGCTCAACGCCAGCAGTTCCGCAAAATACGACCACGGCACCGTCAAGCACTCGCAGACTCCTTTCGACTTCTATCGTGAAATCAACGTGTCCAGGGGTGTCGATAATGTTGATTCGATGCTCGGGAAACTGTGTCGTGGTTCCCGACCAGAAGCATGTGGTGGCGGCTGAGGTGATCGTGATTCCGCGCTCCTGCTCCTGCTCCATCCAATCCATGACGGCCGCTCCATCATGGACCTCGCCCATTTTGTGAGAAATTCCGGTGTAGAACAGCACGCGCTCAGTCGTCGTGGTCTTGCCAGCGTCAACGTGAGCAACTATGCCAATGTTTCTGTAGCGACCAATTGGCGTGCTACGAGCCATTCTTCTACTCCGTGCAAAAGCTCAAACGAACGTCGATACTTGCCCGCTTGGCTACAAGTTAGTCGTGGGTTGCTGTTCTAATAGCGATAGTGCGCAAAGGCTCTATTGGCCTCTGCTTGTCTATGGACGTCCGTACGTTTTCGAATTGCCGCGCCCCGACCATTGGCAGCATCGACAAGCTCTCCCGCCAATCGGGATGCCATAGTCTTCTCGCCGCGAGAACGCGCCGAATCAACGATCCAACGCATGGCAAGTGCGGTTCGCCGCGAAGGACGAACCTCGACGGGAACCGGCAAGTTGGAACTACCCACTCGGCGCGACTTCACTTCCAACGTCGGCGCGACTTCTTCCAACGCCTTGTCGAAGATCTCAACGGGGTCAGTGTGCTCGCGGTTCTCTACAATTTCCAGCGCACCATAGACGATGCGCTCGGCCACGGATTTCTTCCCGTTGGTCATCACATGATTGATGAACTTCGCCACCATTTCATTGTGGTATTTGGGGTCGGGGAGAATAACCCGTTTGGTACTGACACGTCTACGCGACATTCTGCAGAATTCTCCTATGCCATCCTAATTGGGACGTTTGGTTCCATATTTCGATCGGCCTTGGCGACGATCCTCAACCCCGGTTGCATCAAGCGTTCCGCGAATGGTGTGATAGCGCACACCAGGCAAGTCCTTCACTCTGCCTCCCCGGATCAACACGGTGCTGTGCTCCTGCAACGTGTGGCGCTCTCCAGGGATGTAGGCGTTGACCTCGTAACCGTTCATGAGTCGTACGCGACACACCTTGCGCATAGCCGAATTAGGCTTTCTCGGTGTGGTCGTGTAAACGCGAATGCATACGCCGCGCTTTTGAGGGTTTCCCTCCAATGCGATCGACTGGCTCTTCTTCACCTTTCGCTTTCGCGGCTTGCGTATGAGTTGATTGATAGTCGTCAAGGAATGGTCCTCTTCGTTCGATTGCCCTAGGCGTTCCACATCGCGCGTAGGGCGCGGAATTGTATTTGCTCCGCGCCCTTGTAGCAAGTGTCTTTCAATTGCAGATCCACTATTCTCGATCCTGCTCCGAGAGCATTTCTGCTAGCGAGCGTTCGATTTCCTCCGGTGTGGCTTCGCGAATCTTGGCCTCTCGAACCGTCAGCTCCTCGGCGCGTCGCTGCTTGCGGTTCCTGTGATAGGACAATCCAGTGCCAGCCGGAATCAACCGACCCACAACGACATTCTCCTTCAAACCGCGCAGCGCGTCTCGCTTTCCGGTGACAGCGGCTTCGGTAAGCACACGCGTCGTTTCCTGGAACGACGCTGCCGAAATGAACGAGTCGGTGGCTAGCGACCCTCGTGTGATGCCGAGTAGAACTCTGTTGAACTTGATCGGCTCTTTGCCTTCCTCGACCAGCCGCTTGTTCTCCTCGATGATCTCCGAATGCTCAACCTGTTCTCCGCGCACAAAGGTCGAGTCCCCGCTCGAAACAATCTCTGTCTTTCGAAGCATTTGCCGTACGATCACTTCGATGTGCTTGTCGTTGATGACGACTCCCTGGAGGCGATACACGTTTTGGATGCCGTTGATTATGTACTCGGCGAGCTCCGCGATGCCACGCAACCGCAAGATGTCGTGGGGATCGTAAGCGCCATCGCAAATCACGTCGCCCTTGGTGACTTCTTCACCGGCAACCACTGAGATGTTGCGAGTTTTCGGTATCAGCATCTCGACAGGCTCCAATTCCTCGGAAGCTTCGGCATGCTTGGGCTCTATGATGAGCCGAACTTTAGTCAGAGTGTCTTTGCCTAGCGCGACGGTGCCTGACGCCTCTGCAAGTACGGCATTCTCCTTCGGTCGTCGAGCTTCAAAGAGTTCGATGACCCGCGGCAGTCCACCAACAATGTCATCGGTTTTCTTGCTTTCCTGCGGCACTTTAGCCACGACTTCGCCTTCCTTGACTCGTACGCCCTGCTCCAGCAGCACGCTCGCGCTGCCTGGCAGTGAGAAGTGGACCAGAACCTCGGAGCTCTTGGCCTTAGTCTTGGTGACCGCAATTCCGGGACGCAATTGCAATCCCGCTTCGGGTCGCTCCGATTCGGGAATCACGCTAAGTATCGACAACCCCGTCTCTTCATCGACTTGCGTACGCACGGAACGTCCTTCCTCCATTTCCACGTAGGAAACGTAGCCGTTGACTTCCGATACGATGGGATGATAGTGCGGGTCCCACGTGGCAATTATTTGCCCCGCCATGACCTTGTCGCCGTCCTCTACCGTCAGCGTTGCACCGTAGGGCAACGGGTAGCGCTCCCTTTCGCGGCCGCTTTCGTCAAAGATTTCGACTTTGCCGGATCGCGTTACCGCAACGGAATTGCCAGCTGCGTTCTTGACTCGATTGAAATTGCGGAAACGCACGATGCCGCCGTTCTTGACTTGTACGCTGTCGTCGGCCGTCGCCCGAGATGCGGCGCCCCCAATGTGGAACGTTCGCAGAGTCAATTGTGTACCGGGCTCACCGATAGACTGTGCAGCGATGACGCCAACGGCTTCGCCAACGTTAACCAGTTGTCCTCGAGCGAGGTCTCGTCCATAGCATTTGGCACAAAGTCCATATCTCGTTTCACACGTGATGGGAGACCTTACGTAGATTTCGTCAATGCCAAGCGTCTCGATGGCGTCGACCCAGTCTTCGTCGACCATGGTGCCGGCCTCGATGGCGACTTCGCCGTCGTCATTCAGGATGTCTCTTGCAAGGACGCGTCCCAGAACGCGTTCAGACAAAGGTTCAACGACTTCAACGCCCTCGATTTGCGCGGTTACCCGCAGCCCATTCTCAGTTCCACAGTCATACTCGGTGATCACAAGATCTTGAGAGACGTCCACAAGCCGACGCGTCAAGTAGCCAGCGTTTGCCGTCTTGAGTGCGGTGTCGGCCAGACCTTTGCGTGATCCATGCGTCGAGATGAAGTACTCGTTGACAGTCAACCCTTCACGGAAGTTGGAAATGATCGGCGTCTCAATGATGGTGCCGTCCGGACGCGCCATGAGTCCCCGCATGCCGGCCAGCTGCCGGATTTGCGCTGGGGAGCCTCGTGCCTTCGAATCGGCATAGATAAAGACTGAATTGAAGGAATCCTGTTCCTCGTCGGTACCTTCTCGATTGGCCACTCGCTCCTTGGATATCCCATCCATCATTCGCCCGCCGATAAGTTCGCTGGAGCGTGTCCAAATGTCCACAGCCTTGTTGTATTTTTCGGTCGGCGACAATAGGTTGTCGCGGAACTGACGCTCAAGTTCGGTGATTTCGGTGAAGGCTTCTCCAATGATTCCGGTCTTCTCGTCTGGTATGACAAAGTCGTCCACACCTATCGAACACCCGGAGAGTGTGGAGTACTTGAATCCGGCGTACATCAGCTGGTCGGCAAAAACAACCGTCTCCTTCAAGCCGACACGACGATAGCAAACGTCAACGAGTTCGGAAATGGCACTTCTCTTAAGCACCTTGTTCACGTAGGAGTAGTTGAGACCTGGTGGCAGCAGATCTGCCAGCATCGCTCGCCCAACTGTGGTATCTACGACCTGAGTGTTCTGATTGCCTCCGGCGTCCGTCTCGGTCAGTCGCAGTCGTATTCGTGCGTGTAGCTCTACGGCATCGTTGAAGTATGCGCGTTCCACCTCGGAAGTGTCGGCGAAAACCATGCCCTCGCCCTTCGCGTTGATGCGGTCGCGCGTCAGGTAATACAACCCAAGCACAACGTCCTGATTGGGCACAATGATCGGATCGCCGCTCGCAGGCGAGAGAATGTTGTTGGTCGACATCATCAGCGCACGTGCTTCCAGTTGCGCTTCCAGGGTCAACGGCACGTGAACTGCCATCTGATCGCCGTCAAAATCGGCGTTATAGGCAACACAAACTAGCGGGTGCAACTGAATTGCCTTGCCCTCGACTAGAACTGGTTCGAATGCCTGAATGCCCAATCTATGCAACGTGGGAGCCCGGTTCAGCAAAACGGGGTGCTCTCGAATCACATCGGCAAGAATGTCCCACACCTGCGGATGCTCTTCATCGACCATTCGCTTGGCATGCTTAATTGTCTCCGCAAGCCCTTCTCGTTGCAGCTTGCCAAGAATGAAGGGCCGGAACAGCTCCAGAGCCATCTTCTTTGGCAATCCGCACTCATGCAGCTTCAGAGTCGGACCAACCACAATCACGGAACGACCCGAGAAATCGACGCGCTTGCCTAGCAAGTTCTGACGGAACCTGCCTTGCTTGCCCTTGATCATGTCGGACAGGGATTTCAATGGCCGCTTGTTCGAACCTGTAATCGCTCGACCGCGTCTCCCGTTGTCCAGAAGTGCATCCACGGCTTCCTGCAGCATGCGCATTTCGTTGTGGATGATGAGATCGGGCGCTCTGAGTTCGTTGAGCTTGCGTAGTCTATTGTTTCGATTGATCACACGCCGATACAGGTCGTTCAGATCAGAGGTAGCAAACCGGCCGCCCTCCATGGGCACCAACGGTCTAAGATCGGGCGGCAGTACCGGCAAATTGCGCAGGATCATCCAGCTGGGCTTGTTTCCCGACTTCAGAAAAGCTTCGACGAGCTTGAGTCGCTTGGATAGTTTCTTGATCTTCGACTCGGAATTCGTTTCGTCGATCTCCTCGCGAAGGGTCTCTGCCTCCGATTCCAGATCGATGCTCTCCAAGATCTCGAGGATCGCTTCGGCGCCCATCTTCGCAACGAAATCATTGCCGTACTTCTCGTACGCTTCCGTATATTCCTCCCCTGTCAGAAGTTGGCAAGTCTCCAGTTCCGTGCGACCGGGATCGATGACGATGTACGAATCGAAGTACAAGACGCGCTCTATTTCACGCAGCGTCATATCCAACATCAGTCCGATGCGCGAAGGAAGCGACTTCAAAAACCAGATATGGGCGACGGGAGCGGCGAGCTCGATGTGGCCCATCCGTTCGCGCCGCACCTTCTTGGCCGTCACTTCAACACCGCACTTCTCGCACACGACTCCGCGATGCTTCATGCGCTTGTACTTGCCGCACAAGCATTCGTTGTCCTTCATCGGACCGAAAATCTTGGCACAGAACAATCCATCGCGTTCTGGCTTCAAGGTCCGATAGTTGATTGTTTCCGGCTTTCTCACCTCACCATGCGACCATGAACGCACCAGTTCCGGCGAAGCCAAGCCAATTTGCAGCGAATCAAAGTCCTCTACAGAGGAAGTGTTCAGTCGACGATACCTAAAGAAATCCACCATGTCTTTTCCTCCCCTCAGTCAGTTCCAAACGACAAGTCAATTCCCAAGGATTTGACTTCGCGCGACAGTACGTTGAATGACTCCGGCATTCCCGGTTCGATTCGATAGTCACCATCCACGATGTTCTTGAATACCTTCGCTCGCCCTTCAACGTCGTCCGACTTCACAGTGAGCATCTCTTGCAACGTGTAGGCGGCACCATAGGCCTCGAGAGCCCATACCTCCATCTCTCCAAATCGCTGACCGCCCAACTGCGCCTTGCCGCCAAGTGGTTGCTGAGTGACGAGACTGTAGGATCCGGTGGATCGCGCGTGCATCTTTTCGTCGACCAAGTGGTTGAGCTTGAGCATGTACATGTAACCCATGGTCACTGGTCGGTCGAACCTTCGACCAGTTCGGCCATCGAAGAGATAGGTCTGGCCGCTCTCAGGCAAACCAGCTAGTCTCAGTAGCTTCTTGATGTCAGTCTCCTTCGCTCCGTCGAAAACCGGAGTGGAAACGGGAATCCCTTTGCTGTAGGCATTCGCCAAATCCATCAATTCCGGATCCTTGAGCGAGTTCAAACCCAGGGGCTTACCTTCCATTTGGTCATACACGTTTTCAAGGTAGCCGCGCACTTCCTCGACCTTGGCCTGTCGGTCAATCAACTGGGACAATTGGTCGCCAATGCCTTTTGCCGCCCATCCCAAGTGGGTTTCCAGAATCTGCCCGATGTTCATCCTCGAGGGCACGCCCAACGGATTGAGCACAATGTCCACTGGCTCGCCGTTTTCGTCATATGGCATGTCTTCCACTGGCATCACAACAGAAATTACGCCCTTGTTGCCATGTCTGCCAGCCATCTTGTCGCCGGGCTGAATACGACGTTTGGTCGCTACATAGACCTTTACATGCTTGAGAACTCCTGGGGCCAGGTCATGAGGCCGCGTGATCTTCTTCTCTTCTCTTTCAAACTCGCGGTCTAGTTCCTGCTTGCGATCGTCCAGCGTCTTGAACGTCATTTCGATCGTCCGGTTGAGGTCATCATCCTCAACACGAATGTTGCGCCACTCAGCGCGATCCAGCTTTCTCAGATAAGCCGTCGTGAGCTTTTCCTTAGACTTTAGGTCCGGAGCTTGGGCAACAGCCTTGCCACGCAATGAGTTCAACAGTTGTTCATACGTCGCGTTTTCGAAAATTCGATACTGGTCGTTGAGGTCCTGTCGAATTGAATTGAGCTCGTCTTCTTCGATCGCCTTGGTTCGCTCATCCTTTTCCTTCCCTTCACGGGTGAAAATGCGAACGTCGACGACAGTTCCTTGCACATCGGACTTGACACGCAAAGAAGTGTCCTTGACATCCGAAGCCTTCTCGCCAAATATCGCTCGAAGAAGCTTTTCTTCTGGACTTAGCTGCGTCTCGCCTTTCGGGGTAACCTTTCCGACGAGAATGTCGCCGGCCGCGACCTCAGCACCGATATAGACGATTCCGGATCCGTCCAACTTGGACAGCGCGGATTCACTGACATTGGGAATGTCCGCAGTGATTTCCTCTGGACCCATCTTGGTTTCGCGAGCCGTGCATTCAAGCTCCTTGATGTGCACGCTCGTAAATCTATCCTCACGAACGATTCGTTCGGAAATGAGTATCGAGTCTTCGTAGTTGTAGCCGTTCCACACCATGAAGGCTATGCGAATGTTCTGGCCCAATGCGAGTTCTCCCAGATCGATCGATGGACCGTCAGCGAGAATGTCCCCCGCTTGGATGCGATCCCCTGGTTTCACAATGGGACGTTGATTAATGCAGGTGTCCTGATTGGATCTCGTGAACTTCGTCAAGTTGTAAATGTCAATCCCGGCGTCTTCCTCCGAGCGTTGCGCCAAAGAAGTGCGAACCACAACCCGTCGGGCATCCACTAGCTCGACGACTCCGGCGCGCTCAGCAATAATGCAAGTTCCCGAATCGCGGGCTACCTGCCGCTCGATCCCGGTGCCCACCAATGGAGCTTCCGTACTGATCGTAGGGACCGCCTGACGCTGCATGTTGGATCCCATCAATCCTCGGTTCGCCTCGTCGTGCTCGAGGAAGGGAATTAGAGCAGCTGAAATCGAGACGATCTGCTTGGGCGAAACGTCCATGTACTCGACGTCTCGTGGGTCCGCCTTAGTGAATTCATTGTTGAAGCGAACGTCAACGATCTCATCAACGAACTCTCCTTTGTCGCTCAGATTGGAACTAGCTGGCGCAATGCGGAAGGCACTCTCGTCGATGGCGGACAAATACTCGATCTGCTTCGAGACTTTGCCGTTCATTACTTTCCGGTAGGGAGTCTCAATGAATCCATAGTCGTTAATGCGTGCATAGGTCGCAATGCTGTTGATCAGACCGATGGTCGGTCCTTCCGGAGTTTCAATGGGACATATGCGGCCGTAGTGCGTGGGGTGCACGTCGCGAACCTCGAAGCCCGCGTGCTCGCGTGTCAGACCCCCTGGCCCCAAAGCGGACACTCGTCGCTTATTGGTAACTTCCGACAAAGGATTGTCATCGTCCATCATTTGCGATAGTTGGTGCGACCCAAAAAACTCGCGGACCGCGGAAACAATGGGCTTTGCGTTTATCAGATCTTGCGGCATAAGGCCTTCGCTCTCAGCAAGAGAGAGTCGATCCCTTACAGCACGATCAACGCGGGACAGACCAATGCGGAACTGGTTTTCCGCCATTTCGCCAACCGAGCGCACGCGTCGGTTCCCTAAGTTGTCGACATCGTCAACAGACCCACGTCCGCCGCGGATATCGATCAACATCTTCAACACCGCGATGATGTCATCGGGATGCAGTATGTTGGAGTCCGCATTCTCCGCTCGCTGCAATCTCTTGTTGAATTTCATCCGACCCACATCCGAGAGGTCGTAACGATCCGACTCGAAAAACAGCCCTCTGAAGTAGCGCGAGCAGTTGTCTTCCGTCAAAGCCTCTCCCGGGCGCATGACGTTGTAGATCTCGTAGAGCGAACGCAATCGGCTAGTCGCCTGGTCCTTGCGCAACGTGTCGGACATGTACGCACGTTGATCAAGATCGTTGGTGTAGATTGTCGACAGAGAATCGACGCCTGATTCCAGGATTCGATCAACAAGCTCCTCTGAAAGCAAGGCGTTGCAGGCAACGATCACTTCTCCCGTCTCAGGATCAACGACATCCTTGGCAGCAGTCTTGTCGATCAGATACTGCTTGGTGACGTCTAGATACTTCTTGCGAGACTCGCTAAGCTGCCGTGCATGGCGCTGGGTGATGAGATCGCCGGTCTTTGCAATGATTCGACCACCCACTTCGATGTCGAACAGCGCACGTTCGCCTACGAGTCGAGACGGAACTATTTCCCACCGTATCTTGCTGTTGTTCCGAATATCGAAGTCGTTGGTTTCGAAAAACGTCGCCAGAATGTTTTCGTCCGTGAATTCGTAGTCGTCGTCGACGTACCACAGCGCACGAAGAAACTGTGTAACCGGAAGCTTCTTTTTTCGATCGATGCGGACGTAGATGTATTCCTTCTGCTCCTTAGATTCATAGCCGAATTCAAAGTCAAGCCATGAACCCCGATACGGAATCACACGAGCGTTGTAGAGGAATCTTCCAGAAGAGTGTCCCTTGCCCTTGTCGTGGCTGAACAACACACCCGGAGAGCGGTGCAATTGGGAGACGACGACCCTTTCGGATCCATTGATGATGAAGCTTCCTGACGGAGTCATCAGCGGGATGTCGCCGAGGAACACCTCCTGCTCCTTCACCAGCTTTATGTCGTTGGTCTCGCGACTGTAAATGATCAGCCGTACCGTCATGTGCAATGGTGCGGCATAGGTTGTGCCACGCGTAATGCAGTCCTTTACGTCGAAACTTGGCCTGTCTATGCGATAGTCAACGTACTCCAAATACGCCGTTTGCGACGCGTTCTCTATTGGGAATACAGACTGGAATGCGGCGTGCAGTCCAATTTCCTGACGCTTGTTTGGCGGCACGTCGGCTTGGAGGAACTTGCGGTACGAATCGCGTTGAATCGCAAGTAGATTGTGCAGCTCTATGGGATCGGAGAGGCGACTGAAATCCTTGCGAATTCGTTTTTTTTCAGTGAATGAATACGGCATCTAATTTTTCCATGCAGAAAATGCGGATTGAGGCGATTCAATCCGCGGTGAATGAAGTGCTATAGCGTCCTTGAAAGGACTCGATGGGGAAGGCCGCTGCAACCCTATTTGACTTCTACCGTTCCACCCGCGTCTTCGATCTTTGCTTTGATCTCGTCGGCTTCTTCTTTGCTTACTTGGGTCTTAACGTCGGAGGGCATTTCGTCCACGAGTGCCTTGGCTTCCTTCAGACCCAAACCGGTAATTTCGCGTACTGCTTTGATAACAGTAAGTTTCTTCTCCGGAACGCCAACGAGCCTGACGTCGAATTCTGATTGCTCTTCTTCCTGCGCGCCAGCTGCACCACCATCGGCTCCGGCCACAACAGCAACAGGAGCTGCAGCTGCGGCAGTTACACCAAACTTTTGCTCCATTGCGTCGACTAGCTCGACCACTTCCATTACCGACATGTCGGCGATAGCGTCGAGGATTTCGTCCTTTGATAGGCTCATGTGAGTTTCTCCTAAACTAAATCGAAGTTGCTCAAATTGGCCGAGGCGCTAACCGTCGGCTTCCTTTGCTTGCCGTACGGCAACGAGTGTCCGTACGAATTTCGTTGGTACCGCGTGAATAACCTGTGCGAGCTTGGATACAGGCCCCAGCATGACTGACATCAGTTTGGACAGCGCCTCATCCCGCGTCGGCAATTTCGCCACCGCATCTAGGTCCTCCCCAGTGCGCAGAGTGCCTGCGATGGAGATCGCTCGAACATCTAATTGGATTCCTGACCCACGTATTGCTCTAATGAGCCGAGCGCCCGCACCTGGATCCTCGTTTGAGTAGGCCACCAACGTAGGTCCCTTGAACGATTCGCGAAGGCATTCGTGCACTGTCCCCTCGAATGCCAAACGCGCCAGGGTGTTACGCACGACTTGAAGCTGCACTCCCGACTCTCGCGCCTGCTTGCGCATGTCCGTAACTTGGGAAACCGACATTCCCCGATAGTCTGCAACGATGGCCGAAATGGCATTCTCCGCCGAAGATCGTGTGTCTTCAACAATTCGCTTCTTGTCTTCCAATGCAAGCGTCATTGGGTGTCTCGCAAATGTAGTGCGGAAGTCCTCAGACTTCCAAGGATGATTGTTCTATTGGTACGCCAGGACCCATAGTTGACGAAAGGGTCACCTTCTTTAGGTAGGTACCCTTGGCGGATGCCGGTCTCGCTTTTCTAAGGTCTTCTAGAAGTGCAGCAATGTTGTCTCTGATTTGATCCGCGGTCTGTCCGACTTGGCCCACGCATCCGTGAATCACACCCCCGCGGTCAGCGCGAAATTGAACCTGACCAGACTTGGCGTTCTTCACAGCGCTAGCCATGTCGTTCGTAACCGTCCCCGACTTGGGGTTCGGCATCAGCCCTCGAGGCCCCAGAACTCTGCCCAAAGGCCCTAGAACCCGCATGCTATCGGGCGTGGCCAAGACTACATCGAAATCGTAGTTTCCCGCCTTGACGCTCTCCGCAAGGTCTTCCAATCCAACCACGTCAGCTCCGGCTTCCTTAGCAGCGTCGGCCTGATCACCTGAAGCGAAAACCGCTACCTTTACTTCCTTTCCCACGCCATGTGGCAAAGTAGTGGATCCTCTGACCATCTGATCCTGCTTTCGAGTGTCCAACCCGAGATTTACGGCAATGTCCAACGACTCCTTGAATTTCGTCTTCTGTGCTAGTTCAGTCAATATCTGTACGGCGTCGGCCACATCGTATAGTTGTGTTGGATCGATTTTTTCGTTAACGATTTTCTGTCTTCGTGTGAGCTTCGCCATCTAGATTCCCTCCACTTCGACCCCAGCGCTTCGCGCACTTCCCGCGAGCGTGCGTACCGCTGCGTCCATGTCAGCAGCCGTAAGATCGGGTTCCTTGATCTTGGCAATTTCCTCAAGCTGCTGTCGCGTCACCGTTCCCACCTTTTCAGTATTCGGTGTGCCACTTCCCTTCTCGATCTTCGCTGCCTTACGAATGAGAACGGATGCCGGCGGGCTTTTCGTAATGTATGTGAAGCTTCGATCTGCATACACTGTTATGACGCAGGGAATGGGCAACCCTGGCTCCACATTCTGCGTCTGGGCATTGAACGATTTTGTGAACTCGACAATGTTTATGCCATGCTGACCAAGTGCGGGTCCAACGGGCGGTGCAGGTGTGGCTTGTCCGGCCGGAACCTGCAGCTTTATATATGTCAATACCTTCTTAGCCATGGAATACCAATGCGCCATCGACCCGCGCCAATCCGAGGATCGACGCACGACACAGCGCTGATGCTACGCTTCGTTATCCTTTCTCGACCTGAGAGAAGTCAAGTTCTACTGGTGTGGAACGTCCAAAAATCGTGACCGACACAACAAGGCGGCTTTTCTCGTAGTTGACTTCCTCGACAATGCCGTTGAAGTCCACAAACGGACCATCGATTACACGTACAAGCTCCCCCGCCCCAAATAGCGTCTTGGGGGTATCCTTGTCGTTGCCCTCCTTGACTCGGTCAAGTATTAATTGAGCTTCTGCATCCGATATGGGAACCGGACTGCTTATTGTACCACCAATGAACCCTTTTACTCGAGGAGTTGACTTGACAATCTGCCACGTGTGCTCGTTCATTGCCATGTGGACCAAGATGTAGCCGGGGAAAAACTTGCGTTCACTGCGCCGTTTTTGGCCGCCGCGCATCTCCACTACTTCCTCCGCCGGCACTAGAACTTCGCCGAAGTGATCCTTGAAGTCTGACATTTCAATACGTTCTTCAATCGCCTTGGCGATTTTCTTTTCGTAGCCTGAGTACGCATTCACAACGTACCAATTCTTCTCAAGAGCTTCATTGGCCGTTTCTTGTACAGTTTCTACCATTTGATCACCTCAGAAGCATTTGCACGATCCAGGACAGAAATGAATCCAAGCCCCACAGAATCAGTGCAAAGATCAAAATCAAAATCACGACAATTAGCGTAGTCTGCAGGGTTTCCTGTCGATTGGGCCAAATGACTCTGCGAATCTCAGATCTTGCATCACGCATCAAGATCCAAAGATTGCGTCCGCGTTCCGTTTGAAAGAGAATTAGTCCCGCAACTAGCCCCATGCCTACAAGCGCGAGGGCACGGATGTACGCCGGAATGTCGTCAAACCACCAGTTGCCTGCAATACCGGCAATCACGATGGCAATCACCGTGAACCACTTGACGCGATCAAACAACGAAGTTTCGTTGCCTGGTTGTTTACCTGCTTGTGTTGCCACCCGTGACAAAGTCCTCAGCAAATGCGTTGCGAAACCGGGATGCTACATTCGTTCGCTGGCAGGCCAGGAGGGCATCGAACCCCCAACCTGCGGTTTTGGAGACCGCCGCTCTGCCAATTGAGCTACTGGCCTTGAACATCGGTGCTTCAAAGGCACCGACACTGTTCCCGAACGAATCTGCGCTTGCGTGCTAGTGCACCTGCCCAAAATCTCTCATTGCCGCCAAAATGATTGTGCGATACAGCAAGGTACCGACTTCGAACAACAAACCGCGGCAACTAGTTTGTTTGCAAAATGGTGCTCACAATCGGATTTGAACCGATGACCTCTTCCTTACCAAGGAAGCGCTCTACCGACTGAGCTATGTGAGCGTGCTCAGACGTTTGATTGCGTATGTTATCTCAAATGACTCCGAACCATGGTGCGGGCAGCGGGAATCGAACCCGCGCCATCAGCTTGGAAGGCTGAGGTTCTACCACTAAACAATGCCCGCACGACATCTTCTTGCACATTTATCTCGCGTCCTGCCGAATATGGTGGAGGGGGGAGGATTCGAACCTCCGAAGTCGACGACATCAGATTTACAGTCTGGTCCCTTTGGCCACTCGGGAACCCCTCCAGAAGAGCTGAGGCGAGGTGTTGCGCATCAAAGCGCGATATTTTCGTTATTTGCAGTGCGACTGTCAATTTTTTCGTGGCACATCACGTAAAGAATCGCAACAAAAGTCGCATTTCACATGTGGTTGTGTTTCGATGAAGAGAACGCGCTATACGACAGACAGAACCCTATCAAGTTCCTCGCACAGGTCGTCTGGATCCTCCAGTCCTACGGCCAGCCGAAAAATTCCGTCGCCTGCAGACTCCCTGTATTTAGCAGCCAATCGATCGTCTAGCAGGAATGCCGTGGAGAGCATTTCGTCGGTTGGAAGCCAGTAAATCAAACTCCGGTAGCTTCCCAGCGAAACAGCGTAGTGAATAATGTCGAGCTCCTCTGCCATTCGACTCGCCATGATCGCGCCGTTGGCAACCGAAAAGGAAAGCAGACTCGAGAAGCACGTCATCTGTCGCCGCGCCAGTTCATGCCCCGGATGGTTGGACAATCCCGGGTAAAGCACCTTGTCGACCTTGGGATGATGTGACAGAAATTCGGCAATTTGCAAGGCATTATCAGAGTGAAATTTCATGCGCACGGGCAAAGTAGCAGCGCCTCGAGCGATCAGCCACGCGTTGAATGGGCTAAGAACGCCGCCGAAGTAGATTCGTTCGACCGTTCTCAGAGATTGCAGCAAATTCGAAGCTCCGACAACTGCACCGCCAATGGCATCACCATGTCCACCTATGTATTTTGATAACGAATGCACTACAAAATCCGCACCCAGTTCTATAGGGCGAGTGGCTATAGGCGTTGCCACGGTCGAATCCACCGCTAGGAGGGCACCCGAACTCGACGCAATTTCGGCAACTGCACGAATGTCCGTCACCCTCAACAGAGGATTTGAAGGCGTTTCAATCCATATAAGCTTGGTCGACCCAGGACGGATTGCACGTTCTACACTATGTAGATCGGTGGTGTCCACCGGAGTCGAATCCACATTCATGGATTGCTTCAGATTCCGTATCAGTTCTGCCGCGCCGGCATAGTGCACATCGCTAACGACGACGTGGTCCCCGGGTACAAGCGTGCCATGAAGCACCGCAGTTGTTGCAGCCATTCCCGATGCGAAGCACAGGCAATCCTCCGCGTTCTCCAACACAGCCAGTTTCTCTTCAAGAACCTTAACGGTCGGATTGTCCCATCGTGTGTAGATGAACGGTCGTTCGTCCTCGAAGGAGTTGATAGAAAAGCCCTGCGGTTCGGAAACCACGAAGCTGTTCGCCAGCACTAGATTGGGTGTCGACGCACCGGTCAGGGGATCTGCCGATTCTCCTGCATGGATCGCCGCAGTTCGCATCCGATACTTGGACATCGATAGTGCCTCTGCAAATCTAGAAAGTGCTCATCGCGACCATGTCCACGTTGCAGTTCGCACGCGGACTTGAACCAATGAATGGCAAATTATTCTAGCGACACGAGCTTTTGCGAATGACCATGTTTTCGACACCAGTATCCTGCAAAATTCGTCCTAGATGTGGCAGATGTCCATAGCACGCGACACGTGGCGAACAACAAGGGAGCTGAACTATGACTGAACACGAGGTTGCGATCATAGGAGGAGGAATCGTTGGTGCGGCAACTGCCTACTATCTTTCTAGGCACAACATCCGAAGCATCATTGTTGAACCTGAGGAAATTGCCGCGAAAGCCTCAGGATTGTCCTACGGGGGCATTGTCGAAGTTTCGGGCTTCGCTGTGCCCGGTGCGATGTGGGAGTTGGGTCGTTACGCTGCGGACTTGCACACAAGCCTTCGCAATGAGCTAGGCAATGAGTCAGGAATCGATTGCAGGTACCGGGACAGGGACACACTCAATCTTGCCTTTTCGCATGAGGAGTCGGCACAACTCGGCAAGAGATCTGAGTGGATTAACAAATCCACAGCTGTGCGGGCGGAATACATTGAACCATCGCAAGCGCTTGATCTTGAGCCACGACTGAATTCCAAACTGTTAGGAGCGTTACTCTTGCAGGGCACGCGCGAAGTCGATTCGAAATGTCTGACAACAGCCTTGGCGCAATCTTCAGGATGTGACACTTTGCACAGGCGTGCAAACTCACTTGTAGCTAGCACAACAGGGATTGGCGTGAATCTTGACGATGGTACAACCCTAAAGGCACCGATTCTAGTGTGTGCAAACGGAACCTGGGTGGAGCCGTTGCTCCAATCGATGGACGTCAATCTTCCAGTTCCACCATTGAAAGGCGAAATACTTCGATTGAAAACCGAAGGACCTCCGCTGTTCCAATCCATTGGTTGGAATGGCAACTACTGCACAACCAAGACGGACGGACTAGTCTGGGCTGGAACCACGGAATCCAACTCTGGCTACGATGAGATGACAACAAGCAGTGGACGCGCGGAGATACTGAGGAATCTAGCGTTCGTACTTCCCGGCTTGAATGTTAACGAGGTTGCTCGTCAGACTGCATGTCTGCGGCCTACTACCCCCGACGGACTGCCATACATTGGACCAATCCCGGAACATGCAAACGTCTTCGTAGGAACTGGCGCGGGTCGCAAGGGGATTCTGTACGGACCAGCTATCGGCAAGGTCATCGCAGACTTGATCGCATCCAAAAATCCGGAGGTTGATATTGGTCCATTTGCAATTGAACAGGCAAATCGGGGGCCAGCCACCAACTTAGCTGATAGATAAACGCATGGTGCCGCCACGAGGAATCGAACCCCGGACCTTCTCATTACAAGTGAGCTGCTCTACCTGCTGAGCTATGGCGGCATGCTCTAGCTACGCATTGGCCGCGCAATTCTATGTGTCTAGCAACCTAATGCAACCGAGACGATGACCAGGACGAGCGTTTTGCAGGCCCATTTTTGCGAATCACCAACGCACAAGGGACGCGTAATATAACGGAGAGACGAATCTGCTCATGTCCGTCTGGACGTAGTCAAGCGCGAAGGCATTTGTGGCGTTAGCCGAAAGTCTTTCATTCAGACTTGGCTAACTATCGGACTCGTCAAGAACTCGTTCGTCTTCGGGACTTTCCGTTCCCTCGTCGATCTTCAGTTTCGCAAACATCGGTACATCGCCCCAAGGGGTTTGCAGAGTTCCGCGAAGTTCGCTCTCCTCTATTTCACACAGATAATGGAATATGTAGCGCACTTCGTCGTACTCGCGCGCAAAAAGAAGAGAGACTTCATGGGGACGTATGTAGATTTTCCTTGGCTCGTATCCTTTCACGGGTTGAGTCAGTGTGTCTTCCCATATTGCGTCAAACTCGTTCTCCACATCGGTGGCTCGGAGTTCCAGCAAGACTTCGTTGCTCGCGGCCAAATCCCGCCATTGATTTAACAGCCGGTTGCCCTTGTCTCCAATCTCCTGGTTGCCGGGAGTCAGCTCTCCAAACGTGACTAGATACGTTCCAGCGAGCTGAGGAATCTTACGCTTGCCCGTCATGGGCACTTCGCCCCAGACCGTCCATAGCGTGCCTTGCAATTCTCCTTCTACGACTTCTCCATTGCAATCGAAAATGTAGGACTCCCCATCTACTCGGAGATGGAATACAAATCCGAATTCCGTGCCGCGAAGATTGATTTTCGATGTCTCGAAACCTAGCGTCGAGGCCCTCCAAGTTCCGTCAAATTGGTTCTCTACATCCGTGCCTCGAATTTCGAGAGTTACTTTCTCCTTCGCGGCCAAATCGCGCCATTGATCTATTAGTCGGGTTCCCTCTTGAAGCTGAGAACCTACGGCCTCTTTCTTTTTCTGTTCTGTAGAAAGCTCTCCAAACGAGAGAACATAGGTGCCAGGAAGCTCTGCCATAAGCGATGTCGAACAAAGCAATACAACAAGTCCAACCCAGTTTCGAAACATTCTCATACGCCCGCTCATTCAGTCACACATATAGAAGATGCGCATCCCAATCGCAAGGTCGCAGGATGCCAGTAGGTCGAACTGTTGTAACTCGTTGTATACCCATTAGTTGATTCAGCTCCCCCGGAGGCGGATGCACTTGGCTCACTCCAATCGGATCAAGTCAAGCCCGCAGCGGTTCATGACGCAGCCCATCGTCAAACAGGACTTAGCTTTTTAGATCTATCGTCGGTTCAGATTATCCGCAATCTGAAGGTAGTGTCGTCGGACTCAATTTCCACATGCAGTCCACGCATCTTGGCGAATGCGGCAATGCCCATGCAGATTCTTTCAGTGTGTGTCTTGAGCTTGGGGACCACTGCACCGACAATCCACGCCACACAAAAGACCACACCTGCAATCGGCCATAGAAACAGAATCGGAATGCACAGTGGAATTCTCTGATTTCTCTTCCAAGAGATCATTGCAAGGATCGGAATCACTGCCCCAATCTCCTCAAAGCTTCGTCCACCGAGATTTCGCCATCCGACAGCAGGCTCAACGTTTGTTCGCTTGATGGGAGAGGTTCATCCGATTTTCCAATTCCTGCTATAGGATCCAATTTGGATGAAATCGCTACCAGTCTGTTCTTGACAGTAGGATAGCTGACTCCAAACAGTCGTTCCATTTGTTTGATCGATCCGTGGTTTTGCACAAAAGCACTCACGAACAACTGGTCCTCTGGCGTCAGTCTGGCAAGCGCAGGCATCTCGAAGTCCGCTTCTACACGAATGTTGCAATCTGCGCAGACAAGCCGCGTTATGTTCATGTCACGTGAACAGTTGGGACATTTTGCCTTGCCGATGTTCATGGTTTGCGCGCTACAAAATCAAAAATTATTTAGTTCACTATTGATTTTATTTATTTTAAGGGAGTGATGCTTAAATATTTCAATTGATGGTGGAGCGTCACACGGTCAATGGCCTCCTGCGATCTGGTTATCTACAGTCGCACTCCAACAACCAACCACATTCGCCGGACCGCACACAAGAAATCTTGATTAGAACTATTAGGAACGTGCCGAAAGTCCCATTCCTTGGCGAATGTGTCCAGCGGTTGCCAGAGGCAATGTTGATCAAGTACGGCACTATTCTCTTGGCATATACTTCAATTCTTCTTGACTGTCGAGAGTTGACATGGCACACGAGTTGGTTATTCGCGGCGGTACCGTCGTTGACGGCACGGGAAGCGAACCTGCGATTGCTGATGTTGCGATCAACAATGGACTCATTTCCGATGTCGGCAAGGTAGACGAAGCCGGTAGTCAAGAATTCGACGCGACCGGACTTACTGTTACACCGGGGTTCATAGATCTCCACACGCACCTGGACGCCCAAATTGGGTGGGATCAAGATCTAGCACCACTGTCGTGGCACGGTGTTACTACAGCGCTCATGGGAAATTGCGGTGTAACGTTTGCGCCGTGCAAACCCAAAGACCGCGAGCTTCTTGCTCACATGATGGAAACGGTAGAGGACATTCCTCGCCAGTCGATTTTGCAGGGACTTCCTTGGGATTGGGAAGAATATGGTGACTACTTGGATTCCATCGCTCGGCTTGGTCCAGGGATCAATGTGGCGGGCATGGTCGGACATGCCGCCATTCGCTTTTATGTCATGGGCGAGCGTGCTGTGGAGGAGCAATCGAACGAGATAGAGCGCGTACAGATGGCGGAGATCGTAGCCAAGGCAATCGACCGAGGGGCGGTCGGCTTTTCCACGAATCGTTACTCGCAACACAAGCTGCCTGATGGACGTGCCATACCTGGAACGTTCGCAGATGTGGAAGAGCTCGAAATCATAGGCAGGGAAGTCAGCAAGAGAGATGCTCTCTTTCAAGCCGTTGGCATTCACTGGGACCATATGCGACACGTAGCAGACAAAGCAGGGCCTCGCATGTTGTTCAACTCAACACTGTCTGGAGTTCGCGACGATGAATCGGGAATTCGGCGCCGCAAAGCAGTGGACGAACTTGCCACAGGCCGCGATATATCTGGAGTTGCTCAGGTGCGAGGGTCCGGCGCGTTGGTCGGCATGCAAGCGCTGCTGCCATTCCGGGGCGAACACTGGTCCAAGCTTCGGAACATGGACTTGGAACACAAGACAGTAGAGCATTGAAGGACGTCGATGTTCGCGATCGTCTTTTTGCTGAGTTCAAAGAGAGCGAACACCGCTGGCCGGACCCGAATTGGATGTATTCCCTTGGCATGGGCCAGTCCCCCGACCACTCGATGGGCGACCACAACAACCTGCAGAAAATGGCAGAGCGAGCAAACGAGCACTGGCTTGAAACGCTCCTTCGATTGTCAGCCGAGTCCAACGGCCGAATCCTGTTCAACGTGATTGGCGAGAACCAAAACCTCAAGGCGTTGCGAGACATGTTCGATGGAGGGCGCGTCTTCCCTGGAGTCGGCGACGCCGGCGCGCATGTCACGATGGTTATGGACGCTGGATGGGCTACTTTCGTGCTAGCTCATTGGGTCCGCGAGGAAGGATTGTTCACGATGTCCGAAGCAGTGCGTCGCATGACGAGCGCGTCAGCTCGCATTCTTGGCATCAAGGATCGTGGAACTCTTTCTCCCGGCATGAAAGCTGACGTCAACGTCTTTGACGCCGACGAAGTAAGGGAGGACTATCCCTATCGCGTCAATGACTTCCCTGGAGGAGCTCCTCGGTTAACGCAGAAGGCGTTCGGCTACAAGGCGATACTTGTGAATGGCAAGTTTAATGTCATCGACGGCGAACACACAGGCGAACATGCGGGCTCAGTGTTGCGTCACGCAACGTCCTAGTCACTATGGATGCGAACTACGTCAGAGATACTGAAAGGCTGGGATCAGACTAGAAATCCCATGGGAGCAACCGAGCTGCTAGGCGTGTAGAAGTTCCGCACAGCTGGCAGGACCTCGTCTAGATTGCCTGGAGCCACTCCAAACCACAGAGCAAGTTCGGCAAAGTACTGTTCCACGGACGTCGTGGGTATGTAAATGCCGCGTCCGACATCCAAAGGACTGGTTGCAGACAATTCAGGATAGGTGCCGTAAAGGTTCCCGCCTCGAACAGCTCCTCCCATCACCATGTGGTGACCACCCCACCCGTGATCAGATCCCTTGCCGTTTGAAGTGAGGGTACGACCAAAATCTGAAACGGTGAACGTCACCACATTGTCAAACTCGCCAAGTTCCTGAAGCGCGGCTTTGAACTCAGCCAACGCCTTGCTAACTATCGGCAGCATGGCTGCTTGATAGTCTATTAGGTTAGCGTGGTGGTCCCAACCGCCAATGTTTACAAAGAAGGTTTGCCGGGCTTGGCCTATTGAGTGTCTTCCTCCAATGACTCGAGCAATCTGCTTCAACGAACCTGACAAGTAGTTTTCAGAGAACTGAGTCGTCAATTCCGGAGCCGAACGGATTGCCGAAACAAATGTTTCGCGATTGTCGATAGCGCTTTTGAGCCGTCGCGAGTACTCTCGGCGAAGCATGTTGTCGTGTTCGACATTCAGAAGATCGTTAGTGACTTGATCTACGTTGATTCCATTTAGCCACAGTTGCGGATAGGACCAGACCCTGCTTGCGCCGTCGCCCTCGTAATAAATGGCGTATGGACTAACCTGCTGGCCAGTTTGAAACAGGTTGTTTCCACTCAGCGAAATGTTCATGGACAACCGCTTGCTGGATGCGGATCGATGAGGTCTGCCATTCTGCCTCCCCACCCGTACGACGAGGTGCGGCTGTACGAGACGACAGACTGCCATTGGGCGATTTGATCGGAATGCGAGAACAGGCCTAGCGGCACGCGGGCTTTTCCTTGGTCCACGTCGTTGCCGTCCAACGGCTCAACTAAAGTTCCCACGTTTGCAACAAATGCCAACTCACCCATTTCATACAACTGCTGAACATCCGCTAGACCGGGGTGCACAGCGTAGCTTCGCCCTTCATCAGTTGTGCCGGGGAGTGCAAGCAAGGACGACCGGTCCAAAGCAAGATCCGAACGAATCTTTGAGTACTCGTCGTACTGATCTTCGTCATTGGGTACGATCATATTGAATGAGTCATTGCCGCCGCTAAGCAATATGCATACCAATGCCCGATAATCGCCAAGTGTCGATGCCGACGCGCTGCGCGTGAGTCCGAGCGTCAGCGCGGTGGTTGAAACCGTAGCAGCTGCGACGCCCAGACCGCAGCTATGGGAAAGAAACTTGCGCCGCGTCGCCATCAGCTAGTTCTCCACCGCGTAATCAGGCGAAATCAATATTAGATAGATGGCAACCATTGCTCGTTGCGTGGAATCGTCGACTCTATCCAATGTTTCCAGAACCACGTCCCTAGTTCCTCGACTCAATCGTCCCTGCGTAAGAACGATGTCCAGCCTATCCACTAAGTCCGACGCATTCCCTGCCAATGCTGCGTAGTCGGTCAAGTTGATACGTGGTGTTTCAAAGGGCGGTTGGTAGGTATGAAAGGCCTGATTTTCGTAGAAGATTGCCAATCCAATTTGATTGGTCAATCCAACAATCGTATTCGCATTTGTGATTTGAAACTCCGGTGCGACCATCTGGTTAGCTGCCAACTCTCCCACAGGCGAATAGTTAGGCTGGTAGAAATTAAACACGCTTGGCGACGACAGAGGATGCTGGGCTACGAGGTAGGCCATGCGATAGCCAGTATTGAAGTAGTCTCCTGAATCTGAGGTGTAGTTGAAAGTGCGAGCCATTGAAACTACACGAACGGCCGGTTCGCGCAAGCGCCCAAACGTGGACGCTCCGCCAAGCACCTCGGCTTCCGGGTCGAAAAATATCGCACGAAGAACAGCTTTCATGTCGCCACGGGGACTTCCCGATTCCCCATTGAATGCACGGGCAACACGTTCTATGTATTGGGGGGACGGATTTGACGTAACCAGCCGCTGGATAAGCTGCTTGCAAAAGAAAGGAGCAGCATTCGGGTGGTTGAACAAATTGTCGATTGCGGTTTCGACGTCATCCATTCCAGTTTGCCCAGCTGGAATTACAGTCCCATTCAAGAGAACCTTCTCACCTTGTTCGTGATAGCCGTCGTACATGATCATGGGCAGCGAGAATACCCAAGGGTCGGCGTGGTAGAAGTAGCTGCGACCCCAATAGTGACCTGGTCCTGCATATGTCAGTCCCGTGAAGACCTTGGCCATTTCTGTTATGTCGTCGTTGTCATAGGTCGGGATAGGTCTTCCTTCACTATCCAATTTGACGCTGCCATCGATGTTGAGCTCGTATAACCCAATCGAGAACAACTGCATTACCTCGCGTGCGAAATTCTCGTCAGGAAAAATGTTGTTTTCGGGGTCTGCCTTGCTGTTGTTTGCATGGCTCAAATAGAGTCCCATAGCTGGAGACAACGCTACTTCGCGAAGCAAGTCGCGATAGTTGCCAAACGCATTCCTCAGCAATATGTCGTAGAAGGATGTCAATGCATAGGGATTGATGCTCAGAGTCTCGACTCGATCTGAAACTACGAAAAACTGGCTCAGTGCATAGGCAACCCGTTGCCTGACGACGTCAGGCGCAGTCATCGTGCGTTGCCACCAGGCAAATCGATGAATGACGTTGCGCAAAAGGAAGGGGTTCTCGACGAACTCCTCCCATTCCCCAGCATCCTGACGCGTAATCAGATCTTCCGCGATGGGTTTCAGAAACGACGGAGGAGTGTCGAATTGCTGCTCCAACCACGAGTTTCTGCCCGCAGTGGCGATTTCTTCAATCCCCTCATAGGTCATGCCAAACGTCGACTGACTCGCAAAGCGGGAAGCTTCAATGAGTTCAGCGTGGGAGATCGATGGGCCAAAATCGTCGTCGGATCCGCCACCACCAATGTCGCCCTCTCCGATGCCGCTAGCGACGCAGCAGGAAAACGCGGCGATGGGCGCCATCAGACGGCCAAACCAATTGCAGCTAGTGTTGTTCATTGACTTTTGTGGACTGACGACTCTTTGGGGGTGCTCCGCTATAGCTTTACCCTCGATTGTATTGCAGATTTGCGCATTCGTGAATCAGGCATGAAGCCATTCCTGCGAGATTCAACAACGCTGTATGCGTGCGCCCAATCCTGTCAATATTTCGTAGGGAATGGTGCCGGCCAAGCGGGCAACCTCATCAAGCGAGACCTGATCTCCAATGAATTGCACAAAGTCACCTTCCCTTAGTGACTTGTGATTCGAACAGTCGATTTGAGTCGCGTCCATGGATACTTGCCCTACGATAGGCATGCGCACAGCGCCGTGTGCAAAGCTTCCGCGATTTGAGAGTCTCCATGGTATTCCGTCCGCATACCCCAACCCTATCGTTGCAACCCTCATTCGCTTCTTTGCAACGTACGAAGCTCCGTAGCCAACTGAATCGCCTTCACGAACTGTTCGCATTTGCATGACAACCCCCTCGCACGTAACAACCGTCTGCATTGGGTTTCTTCGGTCTCGCCACGGATTGCCTCCATAGAGCCCAATTCCCGGACGTGCGACATCGCCTTGAAACTCCTCTCCATTTAAGATCCCAGCCGAATTGCCAATGCTGGTGGGAACATTTGGAAATATCTCTAAGGCGGCGTCGAAAGCCTCGCATTGCTGCTGGTTCATCGGATGTTCCGGGGTATCGGCGCAAGCCAGGTGCGTCAAGAATAGACATACATCTACGGATCCCCAGTCAGCCCGTCTGCAGGCATCCACGGAAAGACCAAGTCGTTGCATTCCAGTATCGACCTGCACCGCACAAGGAAAGTTGCCGACAGTGCGCCACATCTCCAATTGACGTTCGGAATTCAGAAAGGGTATAAGCTTCCGATTGGCCATTTCCTGTGCAGCAGAAACACCTAGCGGACCTGACATGACATAGATACAGCCCTTTCCGACGGAATCGACGACCATAGCCTCAGGTAAATTGGCTACAAAGAAATGTCTGCAACCAACCGCATTGAGCAACCGGACTGCACGTTCCGATCCAGTTCCGTAGGCATTAGCTTTGACTACGGCTCCCGTTTCTCCAACGGTCTTTCTACGAAAATGGTCGTAGTTGGCAATGAACGCCTGATCGTCGAATTGCAGTCGTCCTTCCATCGACGGGGACTAGCCTCAATTGCTCAAAAATGTTGAAGAAGACGTACGTTCAATTCGCAGTGCTGAATTCCTCGAAGTAGCGCGTGCCAAGCGAACGTTGGTTCTCATAGATCGAACCTTGATGCTTGGCGATTGGTAGAGGCATACGTACGGGCACATCTTCCATTCGGGGCTGCAAGGTAGGCTTTCCATGCACGATTCGGCTATTGAATTCCTCAATGTCGCGTATGGGTTCGACCCCTGCAAGCGGCCAAGCATCAGCCGCTGCAAATTCATACAAGAGAATTCGACGGTTTCGTTGCGACCTGTTGAGTGCGGAACCGTGAACCAGCCTAGCGTGATGGACGGTCATAGATCCCGCTTTGGCGTGGACCTCAACTGCGTGAGAAACGTCAAGCTTTGATGCGCCCACATCAATGGCGCCGCAAAATGCACCATCGCTATGGTGGTCGTATATCGGTCCTTTGTGCGAGCCCGGAATAAACAAAATCGGACCATTTTTCGCATCCATGTCATCAAGCAAAATCCCCACAGCCAAGACATCTTGGTTTGTGTGCGGATAAAACGCCCAGTCCTGATGCCATTCCACCGGAGAGCCGTAGCCACCGGTCTTCATGTTGATCTTTCCCGCTGGTCGCATTCGAATGTTGGGACCAATTAGAGGAGCGATGGCTTTTGTAATTCTTGGATCGCGCGCCAACTGATCGTAGAACGGGTGGGCGGCATGTGGCCGCTTAATGCGTCGCACGCGTGGACGTTCAGGAGTATGGGTGGATTCCAAGTCCAATGTATCTGTGTGGTTGGTCACTCCGCGGGCAGTTTGGACGATGTGGTCGGTTACGTCTCTGAGCCGAGCAAGGGTCGATTCATCTAGCACACCCGGGAGAATCAAATAGCCTAACTCCCTGTATTGGTCCAATTGAGTGCTATTCAAAATTCGTTCACCCATCTGTGATTCGACTGAAGTTGCCATTAAATTCGTGACTCCAACGACTTGCGCTCGCTAGGGAAGTGCAATGGCCAATCCGTCGAGCACCAAGTCGGCTTGAATCTCGCATGGAAAATCCAACCACCTAGCCAATCTTGTACTGTCTCCTCCTGTCAGGAACACTTTAGGTGCCTTGCCGCAGATACTTTCTGCCAGCGCTCGACATCGCGACATCCACGCGACGACCATTGACAGCAATCCACCTTGAACCGCGTCCCTAGTATTGGTTCCAAATTCCCGAATCGATTCACAGTCCTGAAGAAATGCTACCCGAACGTTTTCCGTATCCGTTGCCAGCGACTCTCTCATGGTCTCCAACCCCGGAGCGATGTAACCACCCATGTGTAGTCCTCGATCGTTTGCCACGTCTACTGTCAATGCTGTACCCGCATCAATCACTAGGACAGAAGAGCGGACGTCGTTCCACGCTGCAACTAGCGCAAGCCATCGATCAACCCCAAGCCTGCTCGGTTCTTTGTAGCAATTGGTCACTCCAGCCAGGGTCTGTGAGCTGACTGCAAACTCTGGTTCGACACCGAATTTCTCTTGAATTCTCAACCTTAGAAGTTCATGGCTCGAAACTACACTAGACACTCTCACGCGTTCGATCGGAAATTGCATTTGGGGCAGCGCACCGGCTGCCAAGCTTCCTCGCTCGGGTCCGCATCGCCATTTGGTTCGCGAGTTGCCTATATCCAAGTCAAGACATCTCGTCATCTTAACTCTCGCAGAGAGACATCGCCCGCTATGGTCGCATGCGTTTTGCCTGAATCGTCCTTCAGTAAGAAACGGCCCTCCGAATCTATTCCGGCGCCTCTGCCCTGCATGCGCTCTTTGGGACCGGTGATCACCACATGTCGACCGAAGAGAACGTCAAGCTCGGCCCATCGGTCTCGGAAAGGAGCAAACCCTGTCCCCTCAAATCTCTCGCAATTCAGGGTCACTCGGCTTATGAGCTCGCCCGCCAATTGATTTCGCACCGCGCCTTGCACATAATCGCATACGTCAGCAATCGGGTATTCGACCCTGTCGCGAATACTCGCCGCTCCTCCAACGTTGATCCCTACGCCAACGACAACCTCCACAGGGCGAGTTGCTGTGGCAAGTTCGGTGAGAATTCCACCAACCTTTCGCTCGTCGACCAAGATGTCATTTGGCCATTTGAGACCGACATTCGGTACACCAACTGCCTGTAGCGACTCAGCAGTCGCAATTCCAACCACCAAACTCAAGGGAGCAACTCGTGAGGCAGGGATGTCGAGTCCGACGCCGAGGCTCATCGCGATGTTCTTGCCGAATGGCGTTTCCCAACGTCGACCTCGACGTCCTCTTCCCGCTGTTTGAACTTCGGCTAGCACAACTGTCCCATCAATATCGATGCTGCGTGCTCGCCCATGCATGAGGTCGTTGGTACTTTCTACGCAGGGCAATATCTCGATTTCATTCAACCGCCCCACTAATTCTTCAGACAAATACTTTGCAATCAATTGAAGATCAAGTAGTTCTGTATCGTCGCTCAGTCTCACTTTGCCGTTGACGGTAGTGAAGCCAAATCGCGCCAGCTGTGCAACCTCGTCTGCGTTAGCAGGCCGAAAGCTCTCTCCAGAAACTATCTTGTTGTACGTCGATAGCAGTAGATCTGGAATATTAGTCGCTCCGTCGGTCACAGGATCGAATTATCCTCTCGATTCAACTCAAAGATTCTATAGTTCGGTTTCAAGGAACCGAGTAATATTGAATCTACCGACAGTCAAAATTCACAGGGACACACGACATGGACGAACGTCCGTCATTCGCAGTTGGTCACATCAGCCTAAACGTCAACGACGTAGAAACAGAAATGGCGTTCTACAAGGATCACGGACTGCGCGAGATTGTCAATCGGGAGAACTTCGGCATCCTTGAATTGCGCGGAGGAACGCACCTGATACTCAACTCGGCGAGCGAGTCGGAGCCGGCGTCAAAGCAAGCTCCGTTCGATCTAATGACAGATGATATCGATGCAACCCATCGACAATTTGTCGCTCGAGGTGACCAAGCATCCGAAATTGAGCATGGGAGTATTCACTCCTCTTTCACGGTCCAAGGTCCATCGGGCTATGCACTTCGAGTCACCTCGTCGCACGTGGCCGGTCCCGTTTAGATTTTGGGCGATTTGGTTTGTCTACGGTTTAGTTCTTTTCTGGAGTAACAAGTGTTGAGAGGCAAATTTGCTGTACTTCTTGGCCTATTGTGCGTTAGCCTAGCATGCCAAGTTTCCCACGCACAAACGAGAACGGCCCATTCCCAAGTAGGGTTGGTCGCCGAAGTCACCACCGTCGCGCCCGGAGAGACTTTTGATGTGGCGCTCTACTTGAATCCCGATCCGGGATGGCACATATATTGGATTAATCCCGGCGATGCAGGCTTGACACCTAAGGTCAAATGGACGTTGCCTGAAGGATTTGAGGTAGGCGAATTTCAGTTTCCAGCGCCTCACTTCGTGCCATTCCAAGGCTTGATGTCCTATGGCTACGACGGTGCCACGTTCTTTATTGCATCAATGACTGCGCCGCAAGTCGTGGAAGAAGAAATTGTCGTTGCCGGCAGGGCTGACTGGTTGGCTTGCGATGACGAAATATGCGTGCCGGAGAAGGCTGACATTGAACTCACGATTGCGCGTGGAGATGGTAGCGAGTACTCGGTTTGGCGAACCGACTTCGCAGCTACACGGGCGCAGCACCCAATCAAGATGGATTGGGACGCATCGTTTACGACCGCAAACGACAAGGTAGTTTTCGACATCGCGCTACCCGAAGAATTTCCCAAGTTGAGCAACGTATGGCTCTTTCCCGGTGTCCAGGGGCTAATCGATCATGCTGCCGAGCAAACCATAAGCCTGAACGACCAGCGACTTAGATTCGAAACCGCAGCTGGTTACAAGAGTGACGATATTGAGGAAGCATTGGCAGTAATTACGGCCGGTCCAGACGACGATCGCAGGGAATCATTCGAAATCGTCGCCAAGCGAGTAGCTTCGCTGGATTCTCCATCGTTTCTACAAAGCTCAACCGTGAGTCCTGGAGATGCTTTTCCGCCAATTGAAAGCCAATTCGATAGTGGGTCACCGCCGAGTGGCGGCAGTACCCAAGGAGATGGTGGTGCAGGTGGGCCAAGCAGTGGAATTGGCGAGTTCTTCAAGAACCTTGTCTTCGCATTTCTTGGAGGACTAATCCTTAATGTAATGCCATGTGTGCTGCCAATTCTGAGTCTCAAAGCCTTGGCGGTCGCCGAGCTTTCGGGGCAGGATGCCAAGGCTGCACGCAACGCAGGACTAGCCTATTTTGGCGGTGTCCTGGCATGCTTTGCCGTGCTTGCCATAATCCTGTTGGCTCTGCGAGCAGGAGGAAATCTCGCTGGTTGGGCTTTCCACTTGCAGAACCCAACCATAATTCTGGTGCTTGCCCTTTTGGTGACTGCCGTCGGCATGAACTTTTCCGGCGTGTACGAAATACGCGGATCGTTCGCAAACCTAGGCGGTCTCACCGATCGTCTGACAAGTGGAGGAGGTTCCGAATTCTTCACTGGACTGCTTGCCGTGATAATCGCGTCTCCCTGCACGGTGCCCTTCATGGGGGTGGCGCTAGGGTACGCTCTAGTTCAACCGGTATACGTTGCACTCTCAGTATTCGCAGGATTAGCGGTCGGATTTGCCTTGCCATACCTGATGGTAACTATGTTTCCCCCATTGAGAGGACTTCTGCCCAAGCCCGGCGCATGGATGGAGACGATGCGGAGAATTTTGGCCTTTCCCATGTATGCAACGGCAATTTGGCTCATTTGGGTGCTTGGAAGGCAGACGGATGTCAACGAAGTTGCCATAGTCCTGCTGCTTGTGCTGATTCTGGGATTTGCACTGTGGTGTTGGTCACACGCCAGCGCAACAGGAAAAAATCGGTGGAGGGTTGTATCCGCTGTTGGCGCATTGTCCCTTGTAGCGATTATTGCGTGGCCTGAAGGTGAACCCACAGCTAGCGCGAGTGTGGTTGAGGAAGTCGAATGGTCGGAGGCCA
This sequence comes from Candidatus Azotimanducaceae bacterium, assembly GCA_965205545.1. Lineage (GTDB taxonomy): Bacteria > Pseudomonadota > Gammaproteobacteria > Pseudomonadales > Azotimanducaceae > Bin55. The sequence continues at coordinate 1,546,237 of OZ242170.1, forward strand.
CCGTAGAGCAATTTCATGACGACGAAAAGCCAATCTTTGCGTATTTCACAGCGGACTGGTGCGTCTCCTGCAAGTGGAATGAACGGGTTGCACTACAGTCCAATCGAGTCCAGCAGTACTTTTTGGAAAATGACATCCAAGTCTTGGTCGGCGACTGGACGTTACAGGGCCCGGAAATAGCGGCTGAATTACAGAAGCATGGACGTGCTGGAGTGCCGCTTTACTTGTATTACAAGCCAAACGGAGACATAGACAAGCCAGTGATTCTTCCAGCCGCGCTGACGCCTGGAATTGTTATTGATTACATTGACAAGGCTTAGCAATTTGATCTGTCAATAAATTCGCTCCAAGCTAGTCGATTGATCGGGTGCAGTTCCCGTTGGTATAAGAAGTTGAAGTGGCTGGGATACGAAGTTCGCCCCTCGATATCGATTGCAGAAGTTTGACTATGCTGAACTAAAGTCGCAGTTTCAATCTGAATTGTGTTTCAGTTTTCGATGGACGAAAGGCGAGCTTTGATTTCCTCGTAAGCTGGAATGACACGCCGCGCCAGCGTATCCTCGTCAAGCGTCGCGATCAACCGTTCGTAAATGCGTATAGATTCGGCTTTGCCGTCTGAATCGTTGGCAAAAGCACCAAGTTCCATTGCAAGAAGCCCATCAATTGGATCCTCCGAATCCAGCAGTGCCTTTCTCAATACAGCGTCGCGTGCACTGGATATCCTCGTAGCGAGTTCATATAGCTCGGCATAGCGTTCATCCACTTCCTCAAGGCGAAGAATCTTGTCCGCATCTAATTTCAATTGGGCGCAACCACCTTGGAGAAATCTCACTGTATCTTTTCCTCCGAACCTATCTGTGGCACGCGCATCTTGTTGTTCCAGAACTGAAACACTCTCCGAGCCATTGAATTTGGACTCGATTGATTCTCCACTTGTAAGATCTTGAAGCTCCTTTAGTTTTCTCGAGAAGGATTCCTGCAGTGCTTGATACTCGTCCCTCATTTGCCAGCTATCTACCAGCAATGAGTGCTTGCCTTCTGTGGCTGTGGCAATCAAGAGACCAAGCCTGTCGTGTGCAGAGACCGACAGTGAAGCATTCGGCTCAACAATTGCTTTGGCGCCCGCAACAAAGCAGTGATCGACATAGACATCAACAGCCACGACGGTCGCGTCGGAGACTTCGGCCGAGAGCGAGAATTTCCCATCCTTAAGCATTACGTTGCCGTAAATGACATCAACTATTTTGCCCCGCTTGTCATACTCCTTGCCTTTGACTTCGACGAATGCCATGTTCGAATCCCTAGTTACCGAACTCAGATCGCCAGAGACTGAGAATCGCTTCCAAGGGTTCAAAACGTTGCTCGCGTTTCCGACTGCTACAAACCGATCCGTTCCTTCTGAAATATAGTCAATTAGAGCAAGCTCAATCTCGTCTCCCGGCGCAACCACTAGGCTAGTTATCGGCTCGGTCCGTGAAAGCGTGAGTGACTTCGGTTCCACTTCAATTTCTTCCCCGCCGATCGTACGTTTTAGGCCGATTCTTGGCAGATCGATTGGTTCACCTGCATCCACAGAGACTGTCAGCCTTGTAGGTTTTCGGACCAACCCCCTTGCGACAAGACTGCCGTCGACAAAAGTGCCGTGTCCAAAATTTACGGTTCCTACTTTGTCTCCATAGAGCTCCACATCTTTCGAGATGCGAATGGTTGCACCAGACAAGTCGTTCTCAGCCTCTGGGCCATATGACTCCACGGGATCTGTATGGGCCACGCTCGTAGTGGCAGACCTGTTCTCCACGGCAATGTAGGTCAACTGAATAGACACGTCGTTCCTGTTGGTCCCGCATGCAGCAAGCAGGAACAGTGAAACAGCTATAGAAAAGTGTCTCAATTGGTTTTTCATTGGTGTGATCGCACAGTTGCATTCTGACCTAATACCTATGACCAAAGTTTCACGCGAACGTTTATCAGGTCAATATGCCCGATGGCGTCGTCCAACGAAAACAAAAAGTGGCATGTCCAGCTTCGGCGCAACGCGCGCGAAGCCGAACATGCCACGGCTAATTTGTGATTTGGAGCGAGCTACCCGCCTAATTCATCGCTGCCAGGATCAGTAGGACTCGATTCTTCGACCTCTTCTTCCGACTCGTGAAGTAGTGGATCATCGCCATAGCGCGCCACGAGAACTTCCTCGAGTGCCTCGTGCATCAAATCCTTTTGAATGACACAGCCCTTGCTGTCAAGCAAGTACCCCTTTGGAATGAACTGAACGCCGTATTCATTGGCAATCTCGCCGCTTGATTCGACGATTTCGCCAAGGTTCATCCAAGGAAGCTCGTGCTTTTCGGATGCCTCCGCCCACGCTTCGTGCGTGCTGTCGATGGAAATGGCTACGATCTCAAAGCCATCGTCGTTGTACGCCGAGTAGAACTTCTTGAGATGCGGGAACGTGGCGATGCAGGGTCCGCACCAGGATGCCCAAAAATCGATAAGAACCAAATCCCGATTTTCGACAACGTCGTAGAGAGCAACTTCGACTCCATTAAGATCGGGTAGGGTGAACTCGGGAGCTCTTTGTCCAGGAACCAATCCCTTGTCGTTTTGTTCAATTTCTATGGATGCCACAAGCCTATCGCGTTCCGGCGTTAGGCGGCGAGCAACAATGTCGTCATCAAGCTTTGGTGCCAGCTCGTCATAGACGCGAATTGCCTGATCCTTATTGTCTGAAAAGTAACCAAATGCGCCCAATTCCAATGCAAGCAGAGTCACGAACGGATCTGTTGCATTTTCCGCTATGTCGTCCAACGCGTTATAACGAAACTTGGACATGGCATCCTGAGTTTCCGCAAATTCCTTAAAGGTTGGTGAGGGCTCAGTAGCTTGACGGTCCATGATTCCAGGCCTGACATCGCCAAGATCCACATGCTCACAGCCTTCAGTTGGAGGAATTCCGTCGGCCAACGCCAGTATTGTCGGCTCTTCGACGTCCTCCGCCATTTCTGCGGCATCTGCTTCCTCGACTCCTTCACTCTCTTCAGCTGCATCGTCGCTAGCACCTGATTGCGCGGCTTCACGGGCAGCGTCCATTTCAGCACGATACTTGTCGTACGCAGATGTATAGGCATCGATTGCTGCCAGGTATTCTTTGGTTCGCCAACTCTCCATCAACTCGGCATGAAGACCAGTATCAGAAGACGCAGATGCAAAAAGCGTTGTAGAGGAACCATGGGGATCCACGGAAAACTCGGAACTCGCCTCGACAACGGCTTGACCGGTGTAGTAGTCGTTAGCTTGTGTGGTCAAGCTAACGTTTACGACTACGGGTTCATCAATCTCGGCCTCAACCAAGAATTTGCCATCTTTAAGCATCACGATTCCAAAATCCGTGAAGCTCTCGTTTCCTTCCTCATCCCAAGTTGGCCCGTACACTGAGACAACACCCATCGACACGTCTCCGTCGATGTCGTTGAAGTCTCCAGATATCGTGAATTTCTTGCTAGGATCCGCAGCCATTCGCGATTCGCCATAGAGAACCAATCGCGGCGAACGAGCGTCCATGTATTCGACCAGCGCAAACGACACTTCCGCTCCCGGACTCAGCATAGCTTTGGTTGTCAGTGGAGCATCATTGCCGACATCGACTGAGAGCTCTATTTCTGTTGGTTCGTCAATGTCACCATTCAAGACAAACTGACCAGCCGCAAAACTCCCAGAAGCGATTTCCATCGCTTCGGATTCGCCGCTGTCATTTGTGACAGTGTGCGTTACAACAACACTCGCCATGGTTAAGTCAATAGTTGATTCTTCCTCAACCGATTCAGCATCAATATTTGATGCGTCACCTTCTTGATCGCCTGATGTAGCTTCATCGTTTGCTTCTTCTCCATCTGGTGTTTGCGGTTCAGGCACTACAAACGCGGGATCCGCTTCAACGGCAATGTACTCGCCTGTGATCGTATATTGCTCTGCAGGACTTGTACTGCAGCCCGCCATAAGCGCAGCAACCAGCAAAAATCCAACAAAACCCAGTAGCTTCTTCAATTAAGCAACCTCCGTGATTTGCACGTTTCGAGACTATAGTCGACCATCGGCTTCAGACGAACGAAACGCAGCATTCCTTTAATCCTAGCGGTAGTTTAATGCACGAGCGAGGATCTCGCTCAAGAAACTCGAACTCTCAAATTGCGGTTCAAGCCGCAATGGCTCGTGGCAACGGCACTTTTCGCACCACGCGGAATGCTTGTTCGCAACCAACCCATCATTGGGCTAGAACAATTGGTTCTTGCTGCACATCCCCGAACCAATGTGGCTGCCTGAGGTTGTGCATATACGTCGAGTTTGGGAAAGAAAAGGCGTGCCGACAAACCTCGCTTTGTCAAGCGATATCCATTGGCACGCCAATGTCAATGAGTTTTAAGGTGGGTTAGCCACCCATGTCGTCAGCACCCGGGTCGTCTGAGTCGGATTCCGCTTCGGAATCTTCCTCTTCCTCAACTGGCATTTCACCGAATCTGGCAACCAACCGCTCCTCAAGTTTATCCGTATGGATGTTCTTCTCCAGAATGCAACCTTCGGAATCCACCAAATAAGCTTTAGGAATGAACTGCACGCCATAAGCGCTTGCAATCGGCCCTTCCCATCCCTCAATTTCACCGAGGTCGATCCAAGGCAGTTCGTGCTTCTCAGAGCCTCCCTGCCAATCTTCGAACGTGCTGTCGATGGAAATGGCGACGATTTCAAATCCATCGTCGTTGTATGCTGCGTACATTCTCTTTAAATCGGGGAACGTTGCGATGCAAGGTCCGCACCAGGAAGCCCAGAAATCAACAAGGACAATTTCACGCTCGCTCAGCACGTCGTAAAGAGCAATTTCCTCGCCTTGAAGATTCGCAAGCGTAAATTCGGGCGCTTTTTGACCTTGTATCAGGGTCGCGTCGTTCTCTTCCGTCTCGATGTAGCGCTGAAGACTATCGCGTCTCGGTGCGACCCGTCGAGCGACTAGGTCTGCTTCAAGTTGCGTTGCCAATCTGTCGTAGATCGGAAACGCGTCTGCACGATCTTCGGAATAGGAGTTGTAGGCTCCCAACTCCATCGCAAGTAGCGAATTTAGAGGATCGTCATCGCTGTTGGCGATTTCTCTCAAAGCGTCGGCCATCATTTCATTCATCTTGTTTTGAAGCTTAAGGAAATCTGGACCCGAATCTCCCTGTGAAGCCATCATGTCTGCTATTGATCGAGGGGGTGCAACTCCTTTCATTGAAACGTGCTCGCATCCTTCTGCAGGTTGAGGCAGCATCGAAAGGGCATCCGCTGCGACATCTTCTATACTCGTGGCCGCTACTCCCTCGAGTGCCTCTGCTGCGGCATCCTCGATAGTTGTAGCCGCAATCTCCTCGGCTGCGTCGTTTTCTTCCATGGGCTCTTCGGCATCAGACTCTGCATCTTCTTGTGCTGCCTCTTCGCTGCTGGGTTCCTCAGTGTCACCCTCTGCAGCGGCGGCTTCACGCGCTGCATCCATCTCCGCAATGTATGCTGCATACGATTCGCTGTATTCGGTAGCAACCGTCATGTATTCGTCGGAGAGGTTCCAGCTCTCAACCACTTCTTGGTGTCTGGAAGAATCCGAAGTAGCAACAATCATGTCGGTCGTTCCGTGCCAGGAAAGCGTGAGCGTCGAACCTGGCTCAATAACAGCTTGTGTTGAATTGAAGCTCTCAGTGCGCAAATAGACTGTAACTACGGTAGGCTCGTCTATGTCATTTTCGATCATGAAAGCGCCGTCGTCGAGCACTACTGTGCCAAGCTCGCGCGTTGTGCGTGCGCCGTCCACATATTCAGTCGCAAAGACTTCAACGACGGCCGTCGCTAGCTCACGATTTTCGCCGCTGAAGTCTCCGGTGATGGTGAACTTAGCGCCTGCATCCTGGCTAGCACGAGACGCCCCCACCAACACAAGTTGATCAGGAGGATACGTCTCTTCGTACTCCACAAGCGCGAACTCGACCGAGTCGCCACCGGGTACAACCAAAGCCGTTGCAGAGAGCTCTCCGTCATCCGTAGCAACTGAAATCTTCACGTCTGTTGCGGTTTCGATCTCGCCTTCAAAGGTAACCTTGCCATTGACAAAGCTGCCAGAAGCAAGTTCAACCGTCTCAGTCTCGCCTTCATCGTTGGTGGTTTCGTAGCTCACTACCACGGTTGAGGTCGAGAGATCAATCGATCCCTCGACTGCGGATGTGTCTACCGACGCGGGATCGGCAGTTGATGTGTCGCCGTCTGCTATTTCGGGCTGTTCAGCCTCGACAGCGATGAATTCGCCGTTTATCGTGTATGCCTTCGATGGACCAGCATTACAGCCGACGAGCAGCAACGCTCCGCAAGCAAGTCCGAGAAAGCCAATTGTCTTGTACATGTTCATCACCAACCTCCATTGGTCGTTGTGGTTGCAATCACATCTCATCGTAGTGGCGCAATCACACATGATGGGGCTTCATGACGTCTTCAGCAGTCATGCATTGGCGGGATCGCAGCAACTGCGGCCGTCAAGAATCGAGCGCCGTCCCTTTGTTGCTCGATAGGTCTGCGTCAACCCCGCACAATCGAGGCGTGCCAATCCTGTTTGTTTTGGTCAATCTAGACAAAGCTGCAGCGCACAGCACACCCCGCAAATGATTTTTTCACGAAGCATTTGGTAGTGTAGCGGTTGACGGCCCCAATACAATTCTAGTGAGACCCGCTTCGCGTCTCCGTATTTCCCAGGAACAACTAGGATTTCTGACCCAATCAATATATTTTGCACGAAACGAGACAATTTTGGCAGAAAATCATAGGTTTAGGCGTTTTTGAGTCTTCTTGGCCGCATCGTCGAAGATGAGCATCAATGGCAGCCGTTCCCAATGAGAATCACAATGTCTTTGGCGTCAGACCAACAAACTAGAAACTATGTGAATTGGTCTCTGCAATGCGCTGGATGTTGCGTCCTCGGATCAAAAGCAGCGCGAACTGCTACTCTTGTCTACATAAACAGCTCTTCAAGCTTTATGTCCAAATCGTGCCCCCGTAGGTTCTTCGCGACTATGGTTCCGGATTCGGCATCAAAAAGTAGGTTGTAGGGCACACCGGTGACAGTGTATTTGGTAGCTGCTTCTGACTCGCTTCCCATGCCCAAGTTGATCCAGGGCAGCGCTTCTTCCTCTGAAGCCCGCAGCCAGGCTTCCTTGTCATCGTCGATCGTAAACGACACGATCTCAAAGCCCTTGTCGCTGAAGTTCTCGTAGGCTTTCTTGAGATTGGGAATCTCCTGCCTGCACGGACCACACCAGGATGCCCAGAATTCCAACAGCACAATCTTGGTGTCTTCCTGAGCTTGACTAAGTTTTAGTGATTCGCCGTCCAGGTCCACAGCTGCAAAATCAACTATGGGAGTTCCCACGGCTATCTTGTCGCGTTCTGCTGCACGTTCGGCTCGCTCTCGCTCCCTTTCAACGTTCAGTGCCACCCAAGGATCGTCCGGCGCCAACTCCTTCAACTCTTCGAGTGCATCGGAGTACCAGTTGCCACTAACCAGCCACGTGGTCTGCAGAGTCAGTCTTCTAGCCAGCGCGTCCGGATGCGTAGTCGCGACATGCTCTCTTCCCGCGGACTCCAGATCGAGGATCTTTGAAAACTGATCACGCCTAGCATCAGCTTGCGCCCGTCGCTCTTCTTCGGTCTCTGCGTCGGGCTCCTTTAGCATTGCGTTGTATTGCTCGTTCGCGGCAACGTACTCTTCGCTTAGTTTCCAGGAGTTGAAAACGGCATCGTTGTATTCTCCGCCCTCAACGACAAAACGCGCTCGTGGGTCCATCGTGAGAGTTAGCTCGCCGGGTTCCAAGATGAACTGCTGACCCTTTACCGGTGCCATTCTCAAGCCCGATTCAGAAACTGCGTCTAGCACATAGAAATAGACTCGCTGAATCTGCGACACTTCATGCGTGAGAGAGAATCTCCCATTCTCTATCGGGGCCTCGGCGATCACATTCATATTGTCGTTTGTCGAACTTCCCATCGAAATGGCGGTGGCAGACATGGATGTGGATGGCGCGCCCATAGAAACCGCACTCGAGCCGCTGCTTGCTTTGGCTGGACTCGCCATGGAACTACCTGGACCAGGGTCACTCGACCTACCGGTCGCCGCCGTGGATGCGCCTTCATTCGAATCCGAACCCTCCACTTTAGTACCAGCTGAAGCGGGAGTCATGCTTATCGAAACGATTCCCCCCGGGGATTCCGCCTTGGGGGTCCACACAACAAACCTGCCGTTGGAATAGACCTCCGAAACGTCGCCCTCCAACTGCAGCAAATTGGTAGGTGGCGTTTCAGCATCAGTTGTCGCCTCGGTTTCGACTTCGTTGTTGGAACTGCATGCGGCAACCAAGAATAGGCACGAAATGCAGGTGATCGACTTAGTATGAGTATTGTTCAAGGGCACCCCTTTAGTGGTGAAACGTAAACACTATGGAATTTGGTCAATTCTAGCCAAAAAAAGTTTCGCCGGTCGCACAACAAATTGTGCGACCGGCGATGGGTTGATTCTAGTTTGTTCTGCTATAGAGGCAAATTGAAAGCCAAATTGAACATCCGCCCATAAAGTGGAGATCTATTTGGGCTGGTCTGATCAAGAAACTCCCTGGCATCGTTGGTTACCTGCGTCTTGCCAAACCTATCAAACAGGTTGTTGACAACGAATGTTAGACGCCCTCCATCGAGAACGTCGGGAAGATCGAGCAAAGCACCTGGTCCCATGGCATAGCTTATGCTCAAGTCAAAAGTCGTCGGGGGGCTGTATTGATTGGTGACGCCCGCAAGCGCTCTTTGAGTCTTCGATCTCGTCGCGTAGTCAACGCTTACTTCAAGACCGCGATGCGACCAGGAAAACGTCCCGTTCATCGATTTCTGCGGTACGACTCCCACAGCTGTGCTACCCTCAGTTCGGCCGACGACGCTGATAGTCTCGTCGTTCTCCGGGTCGTTGGGATCAATGACGTAGTCGTACCCATTGATACGCGAACGCTTGAATTTGACATCAAAATCGCCTACATCCGTCGACATCCCCCAAAGCACCTCGTAGTCAATTCCGGTCCGCTGAACGGAAGATACATTGATCCACCGACGTTCCTGTACGTAGATTTGCTCAATGGTGTCGTAAAAGGTGTCGCTGGGAAGATTGTTTGGATCGACAATGAAGTTCGACAATCGATTGATGCGATTCATGTAGTCGACATCGCTGTAGGTTGCGTTGAGTTGCAGAGACGGCCAAAATCTCGGCGTGATCTCCAGACCAAACGAACTCGTATCAGCAGTCTCCGGCAACAGATCCGCGTTGCCTCCTTCAATGACTATCACGTTCTGATACTGCAAAGAACCATCGGGTTGCTGCAAGTAGATTCCCCGGAACGGATCATTGGGATTGCGATTAGTAGTCAAGAGAAGCTGATTCAATTGCGGCGCTACAAATGCAGTTTGCTGATTCAGCTTGACGCGAATATCCTGCGATGGGGACCACACCACTCCCACACCCCACGTATTTTCAGAACCAGGTTCCATCAAGTCTTCCGGAGTTACATTGCCGGTCTGTTCGTCTATATAGGTGACCTCAGGCGCGTCGTAGGTGTCATTGCGAAAAGAACCAGTAACCATCAAATGCTCAATCATAGGTTGCATGTTTCCGTCACCCACCAGTGGAACAGTGACCTCTGCGAAGTACGCAGAACTTGATCGCTCGGCATCGGTATGGAAGTTTGCCTCATTGCTGACTGGCGACTGTTCAATAGCGCCGACCGCGAAATCTGTAGAGCTCTCCAAACCAGTCGTATCGAACGTGAATCCAACCAAGCCTCGGATCATTCCTGCGGGCATTTGATAGAGTTCGCCGCGAACCAATCCTTCGAATCGAAACTGGGTGTTTGTGCTTTCCGCAGTTCGTGGAGTTGTTGCGATGAACTCAGAAATGTCGCCAAAGGGGTTTACGGCAGGTACTGGCGGCAGGGTGACACGACACAACCCGAAGAACGGCGTTCCTCCCATTTCTGCGCAACTGGCTGCATCAATGCTCAGGAATCGCGTGATCGGTGTCACACCGTCCGAATTCATTCCCGAGCGAAGATTGACGCGGTCAACGTCGAAATGTCGATTCGTCTCCGACTCTTCCGTTGTTTGCCCAACGCTCATTTCGTAGTCGATTCGACTAGTCACTTCGCCTGACAAGTCAATGCTGAAGTCCATGATCGTCGAGTCTGTCTCGATGAATGGCTGAGGATAATCGCGCCTTTGTCCACGCAAATGGATGGTTCCCATGAATGGGTTGTAGGGATTGTTCCGGTGCAACGTCTCGCCGGTAAACGTTATGTAACCCCGGTTGGTCAGCGTATTGCGCTGTTCCATGCGCACCTGCGCATCGACCGACAAAAATGAACTTAAGTCACTCTGCACGCCAGCTAGAAAGCTGTCTCGCGTTCGTTCGGGAAGAATGCTGAACCCTTCCTGTGTGTCGGCTCCCCAACTGGGCATCATCCATTGGGAAATGTTGCTCAAGGAACTGTCTTGATTGAATCCCTCGGGCAAGATTGCATGTGTCAACGCCTCGGCTCGGCCCTTGTCCGCATCAGACAATGCGTTGTACTCCGGTACCGTCAATACGTTTCCATCCAATCTGTACGCGATGTTCAAGGATGTACCATCAGCCAAACAGCAGAAACGAACGTCATACTGCGGACCTGGGAAAATCGACTGCTGGAAAAGCGTGACTGGACGATCCGACGCATCCATTCCCGAATGGATCGAACGTTGATATGCACCACGAAAGTTGAAGCCTTCAAGGACATAGTTGGCATTTATCCCAACTCGAGTTTCATCGAAGCCTTCTGTTCCGGGCCAGTCGTAGCCAAGATTGACTTCGACACGCTCAAAGTCCTTCTTTGTAATGATGTTCACAACGCCGCCAACGGCATCCGATCCGTATATTGCAGAAGCTCCATCGAGCACGATTTCGATGCGCTCGACCATTGCTAGCGGTATAGAGGATACGTCAGTTACGCCACCGAGAATCCCGTTGTAGCCAATGCGTTTTCCATCAACCAAAATCAAAGTGGATTCGCTTCCAAGCCCTCTCAGATTCACGGTTGAACCGCCGGTGAAATTCGAAACATTGTTCAGGTTGCTACCGAACTGTTCAGTTGTCGGGTTCAAGTTTTGAGGCAATTGGCGAAGCACGCGCTCCAACGTTACCTCTCCGCTCGCACGTATGTCCTGGGAGTCAATTACCACCAGCTGCCCAGCAATTTCGCCGGGATTCTGAACAAGGCGAGATCCTGTTACAACAATCTCTTCTATTTCCTCTGCCGGAACTTCGGATTCTTCTTCTTCATCGGCATCCGTTTCTTCTTCTTCCTGAGCCCATGTGACACTAGTTGCCGCCAGCAGTCCCACGACTGCAAACGCGACCACCGGCCAACCAAAGCGTCGCAACGCCACACTATCGGGTGCCTCGGATACGTTTCTTGCTTGTCGCATAGCCTCCTCGCTTACGATCAGTTTCTTATCGTTGCTATTCTACTACCAACGTCAATGTGTTCGAATGGAATCTCGCAAGAAAAACCGACAAATAATGAACAAATAATGGATGCAATCTGTATTCTGATTTAGATCCGTTGTCACTCGTTGAAATTCGAAAAAATCACAGTTTGAAATTCATACGAGAAGGAAACACTGCCGGTTCCCAATTTCCGGTCAGCTGATGTATCGGTGTCTCTCCACTGGATGAGGAAATCTTTCCTATGTGTATTGGCGAAAACTTTTGAGTTCGTTTCTGTGGGCGACGTCATCGAGGGCAACGCGGACACACGCTCCCCGGTCGAAAATCAACTTCATGCTCCAGTCGCGACGCTGCAATCCTGTGGTCACGACACACTCATGTGTAGAGTTGTGGCAAGACGGCGAACTATCAACCGAACAACAGGAAAACAGAAGATGTGTGCCTCGACACGCAACGTCGATGCGTGTGTTCATTGTTTTGAGCAACCAGCCAACCGGTATGAATAGTTGTGCACCCAACTCAATGCTAGACACACCACAAATGAATGTGCCCCTTTCGGGGCACATTCTGTTGCATTTGCCTACGAGTCGAACGCAATGGTTCGCTTCGCAGAAAACGTCTGGACGCTTACATCCTGTATTCCATTCCAAGCGACAATACTCGCGCACGCGCATTGTATCGCGTTGGATCGTAAGGCGTGGAGTTGTAGTAGTACCCTCTAACCGTGAGCGGAGGCCCTCGATCAAAGAGATTCAACGCACCAAACCTCAACTGCAGCTTGTCATCGAACCGGTAGGTGAAGGTTCCATCGACGACGGTCATCGATGCAACGGGAAGCTGAATGTATGTGTCGAGAAAGTCAAAGGGCGAAAACTGAGCGCATCGGCCTAAACCGTTCAACTTTTGCGTGTAGGTGCAGTAATGCGCCACATCGTTCAAGTACGGAGGCGTGTAGCGAGCAAATAGACTGGCACTCATCTTGCCGCGATCCCAGAAGAACTGCAACTGGCTCGTGTAGCGATCCGGCGCACGAATCGTGCCGGCATAGTCGAACACGAGACCCTTTATTGGTTCGTCGAAGTTGTCGAGCAATCGATTGTACGTGAACCTCGTCTCGAGCTGGCCCAACAGCGGCGTGGAGAAACGGTAGAAAACTTGGAGGTTGCCCGATCTCCTCTTTGTCAGATGCTGATTGAAGTAGTCGTAGTTGAGCGCAATGAGCTTTCCTTGCTCATTTCGAACGGCCAATACGTCGTCTCCAAGAGCGGGATCCAATGCTTCTGGATATTCTTCCAAGCCTCTCGAATGGCGAATTTGGCCCGTGAAGAAGTTGTCCACCATCGACGCATCCACCTTGAATCCTGGCAGCCAGTTGGGTTGCCACACAAATCTGACAGAAGTGATCTCGGCGACGGCAGCTTTCAAGTCTGGATTCGCGTAGGAGTACCGATAGGGCACGATCTCGTGCAGAGTGGGACCATCCGGATCATAGGGATCGAGAATGTCGTAGGTCTGCCATTCAAATCCTTCCAGGGAATCGTAGAGCTGCGAAATGAGCGGTGGATCAATGCTGCGCGAGAAATTGAATGTCACACGCAGGTCCTCAATCGGGTAGTAGACCAGTCCAATGTTCGGTGCATCGTCCCGCTCGTTGTACTTCGTGCGCGGCCAATCCTCATTGATTCCGTAGTTGTACGCGAATCCGGTTTCCGAACCCCAGTCTGCAGTTTCCGGATCCCAGGCTTCGACGTCTATCTGCTCAGACTCAAAGTCGTAGAGTCCACCGACCACACCGAACTGACTGTCGGTCGTGCGCGTGTTCTTGAGTGTCAGCTGCGCGGATTGACCCCACCAGCCAGCTTGCGCCTCGGAGAACAACGGAATCCAAATCTCAAAGAAATGACTCTCGTTGCGAACCACGGGTTCTACTGTGCCATTCCAGACGACGTTCAAGTCGTACTCGAAGACGGTCAATCCCCAGTTGCTGCGATACCTGGTTTGATAGCGTGTTGCTTTTCGCTGCGTCCCTATGACATAGCTGATTTCGTCACCGCGGAATTCCCATAGATAGCCCTTGAAGTAGAGCTGAAGCGTTTCGACTCCATTGGTGCCGATCCTCCGACTCGATTCCCCCAGGAAATCCGTGAACGCCGATCCCTGGGCCGTGCCATTGCCGAAGAAGTTGAATGCCACCGCTGGATCAGGACTTGAAATCCTTCGGTAGTACTCCTCGGTACCCGGCGCGTAGCGCTCTCTGACCAGAGGTATGCGGAAGAAGATCTGATCGGACTCGGACGTGGCATCGGTGTACTCCAATTCCAGGGTGTGGTCTCCAAAGAAATTCCATTGGATGCCAACTGTCCAGTTTTCGTTCACGTTGGTGTTTTGCGTGAAGGGCGTTGGAAGCAATCCGTTGTCCTGCTCCACTCCCGGTGCGTAGGCGATCACCATCGGCTGTCCGAACGGGTTGTAGGCATTCGACGCGGGAACGACTGCGGTCATGGTGGGAAGAGAATTCTTCTGATACGAAACGGAGTCAGTGTAGCGTGCATCGAAATAGATCTTGAAGCCTTCAAACAGGTCATGCTGCGCGTTCATCACAAGGCCTTCGGTTGAGCGGTGCGCGCCGTTTTCGTGTGCGATCCGATCGAAGGGCTCTATGTGATCTGTGGAGTATCGGTTTCCTTTTCTGAAATCGTCCACCGTGGAACCAAGACCGCTGTGGTCGTTGGGCAGCTGATAGGACCACAGCTTGTCCGGATTCTGGTTGAAGGAACCGTCAATGTAGTAGTCGCTCCAGTAGGGTCCTGGATATCTCTTGCTTCCATTCCAGTGATACACGATGCCGGGCTGGCTGGCATAGTAGTAGCGATAGTCGAACTCCGGTCCCAGAATGTCGCGATAGTCGCGGGTCGTGAATCCAAGCTTCGCATTGATGATGGGTTCCTGTTCGTCCTTGGAGAGCGTGAGAGTCGCATTGCCTCTGCCGCCCAGCCCCCACGAAATTCCGAACGTCGCTCCGCCGGTCAGCAAATCGCTACCCGTAGCGCTGTTCTCTCGCTTGAAGTTGGCGGACAGCCCTCGATAGTTCTTCTTGGTTATGAAGTTCACGACTCCGCCGATGGCATCCGAACCATACACGGCCGACCCGCCATCGAGCTGAACGTCGACACGTTCGATCGCGTGCATGGGGATTCCGAGAATGTTCACGATATCTCGCTCCGATCCGCCGTAGCTCGCAATGCGCCGACCGTTCAACAGGATCAACGTGTTGCCAGATCCGAGTCCCAGCAAATTGACGGTGGCCAAGTCAACATTACCGTAGAGACCGCCGCTATCGCCAGAAAGCTGATCGCCGGTCTGTGAGATTTGCGACGTCGTTGGATTGGTGGAACTGAATTGCTGAGGCAACGTCCGGAAGAAATCGTCCAGAGTTGAGGCACCCGTCAAGGCGATGTCCTCGGCAGTGTAGCTGTGCACTAGCGCCGTTGGATCTCCCTGGGGAAGTCGAGTTCCCGTGGTGATAATCTCCTCAATGTTTTCGTCCTCGGACGCGCTGGCTTCCTCTTCTTCGTCGTCAGCTTCCTCTTCGCTATCCTCGACCACGGTCTCGTCGAGTTCCGCAACCTCGTCGGTTGCCTCGTCGTCCTGTGCAGCAAGTGGACCGGTTGCAATCACCAGCCCAAGCATCGCCAAGATAGCGGGAATGGTTGAAGCTACGAAACCATCGTTTGTAGCCTTAGTTGATCTGTGTTGCACTGATGTGTTCCTCCCTAAAAGTACGCAATCAGCAACCATCGCAACATTGCAGGATGCACGTAGAGCACAACCGGCATCGTGCGGTGGAACGTATTACTGTAGCAACAATTGGCGCATATTATAAACGCAATTCAAAATTTAATTGCAACAATTGTGAAGAAAAAATGAAGATCGCTTTGAGGCACTTTCGTTGCCGCACGATGTGGGCACATTCGCATAGCAATTAGCGTTCACAGCACCAAGCCATTAACACGGCAAACAAGTCCAATTACCTCCGTCTAACGATTGCTGGATACTTCACTTCGGAAATGCAAATGTCGATAGACAGCCCAAGAAAACATTTCGGTTTCGCGTAAAAAAGAGGAACTCGAAGCGATATGGCTTCGCACCCGAGAATGTGGAAAACTGTTGAGGGTCAATACCGAATTTGGCGCAAAAAATCCCCGTTCCGAAATCAATCGGAACGGGGCACTAGAGATGCCTGACAACGTCCTACTCTCACATGGGGAAACCCCACACTACCATCGGCGCTGAGACGTTTCACTTCTGAGTTCGAAATGGATTCAGGTGGTACCAACTCGCCATGGTCGTCAGGCAAACTGTGTCGTCTGCTGGCACTTTATATATAGTCTGGAAATCAAGAATCTCACATACAAGCCCTGGCATGTGGACGGAACATGTTCGAACCATGATCGTACGTCCGGTTATATGGCCAAGCCTCACGGGCAATTAGTACGGGTTAGCTTAACGCCTTGCAACGCTTCCACATCCCGCCTATCAACCTCGTAGTCTACGAGGGCCCTTTAGAAATCTCGAAGATTTGGTGAGAACTCATCTTGAGGTGGGCTTCCCGCTTAGATGCTTTCAGCGGTTATCCCTTCCGAACTTAGCTACCCGGCAATGCTACTGGCGTAACAACCGGAACACCAGAGGTTCGTCCACTCCGGTCCTCTCGTACTAGGAGCAGCTCCTCTCAATTCTCAAACGCCCACGGCAGATAGGGACCGAACTGTCTCACGACGTTCTAAACCCAGCTCGCGTACCACTTTAAATGGCGAACAGCCATACCCTTGGGAACTGCTCCGCCCCCAGGATGTGATGAGCCGACATCGAGGTGCCAAACACCGCCGTCGATGTGAACTCTTGGGCGGTATCAGCCTGTTATCCCCGGAGTACCTTTTATCCGTTAAGCTATGGCCCTTCCATACAGAACCACAGGATCACTAAGACCGTCTTTCGACCCTGCTCGACACGTCTGTCTCGCAGTCAAGCGCACTTCTGCCTTTACACGCACTGCATGATTTCCGACCATGCTGAGTGCACCTTCGTGCTCCTCCGTTACTCTTTGGGAGGAGACCGCCCCAGTCAAACTACCCACCACACACTGTTCTCGACCCAGCTAATGGGCCTGAGTTAGGACCCCAACGTGGCAAGGGTGGTATTTCAATGGCGACTCCACGCAAGCTAGCGCTCGCGCTTCAAAGTCTCCCACCTATGCTACACAAACCAAGTCAGAATCCAGTGTGAAGCTGTAGTAAAGGTTCACGGGGTCTTTCCGTCTTGCCGCGGGAACACGGCATCTTCACCGCGATTTCAATTTCACTGAGTCCCGGGTGGAGACAGTGTGGCCATCGTTACGCCATTCGTGCAGGTCGGAACTTACCCGACAAGGAATTTCGCTACTTTAAGACCGTTATAGTTACGGCCGCCGTTTACCGGGGCTTCGATCACAGGCTTCGATCCGAAGATCTAACCTGATCAATTAACCTTCTGGCACTGGGCAGGCGTCACACCCTATACGTCCTCTTGCGAGTTTGCAGAGTGCTGTGTTTTTAGTAAACAGTCGCAGCCACCTGGTCACTTCGACCGCCGCCAGCTCAGGGAGCAAGTCCCTTCACCAGCTGCGGCGCACCTTCTCCCGAAGTTACGGTGCCAATTTGCCTAGTTCCTTCACCCGAGTTCTCTCAAGCGCCTTGGTATTCTCTACCCGACCACCTGTGTCGGTTTTGGGTACGGTCAACGTTTGATTAGTGCTTAGAGGTTTTTCTTGGAAGCGTGGCATCAACGACTTCATGGATACGATGGATCCATTTCGGCATCACGTCTCGGCCTTGAGGGATTCCGGATTTGCCTGAAATCCCAGCCTACCTGCTTGAACCTGGAAAACCAACTCCAGGATCGCCTAGCCTTCTCCGTCACCCCATTGCCACAAACGCCGGTGCTGGAATATTAACCAGCTTCCCATCGACTACGCCTTTCGGCCTGGCCTTAGGGACCGACTCACCCTGCGTCGATGAACGTTGTACAGGAACCCTTGGTCTTTCGGCGAGGAGGATTCTCACCCCCTTTATCGTTACTCATGTCAGCATTCTCACTTCTGATACCTCGAGCAGCTCTCGCGAGCAGCCTTCAACGGCTTACAGAACGCTCCTCTACCGCTCGCGACGGCGAACCGTCGCGAACCCGCAGCTTCGGTACGTGATTTAAGACCCGGTACATCTTCCGCGCGGGCCGACTTGACCAGTGAGCTGTTACGCTTTCTTTAAAGGATGGCTGCTTCCAAGCCAACCTCCTGGGTGTCTATGCCTTCCCACATCGTTTCCCACTTAATCACGGTTTGGGGACCTTAGCTGGCGGTCTGGGCTGTTTCCCTTTCGACGACGGACCTTAGCACCCGCCGTCTGTCTCCCTTGCTGCACTCGCCGGTATTCGGAGTTTGCATGGGGTTGGTAAGTCTAGATGACCCCCTAGCCCAAACAGTGCTCTACCCCCGGAGGTGATACAAGAGGCACTACCTAAATAGTTTTCGAGGAGAACCAGCTATCTCCGAGCTTGATTAGCCTTTCACTCCTAGCCACAGGTCATCCCCCCATTTTTCAACATAGGTGGGTTCGGGCCTCCAGTCAGTGTTACCTGACGTTCGCCCTGCCCATGGCTAGATCGCTCGGTTTCGGGTCTACTCCTACCGACTGTGGCGCCCTGTTAAGACTCGGTTTCCCTACGGCTCCCCTAGACGGTTAACCTTGCCAGCAAGAGTAAGTCGCTGACCCATTATACAAAAGGTACGCAGTCACTGTCAACCCTGTGCGCTCCGAAGAGCGCGCGCGGGCTGGTCCAGCTCCCACTGCTTGTACGCATCCGGTTTCAGGTACTTTTCACTCCCCTAACAGGGGTACTTTTCACCTTTCCCTCACGGTACTGGTTCACTATCGGTCAGCTGAGAGTATTTAGCCTTGGAGGATGGTCCCCCCATGTTCAGACAGGGTTTCACGTGCCCCGCCCTAATCGATTTCATGATCCAATGGTTTTCGCGTACGGGGCTGTCACCCACTCTGGCGGAACTTTCCAGAACCTTCTGCTAACCATCGAATCACTTAAGGGCTGGTCCCCTTTCGCTCGTCACTACTAAGGGAATCTCGGTTGATTTCTGTTCCTCCGGGTACTTAGATATTTCAGTTCTCCGGGTTTGCCTTGCGAGCCTATGAATTCAGCTCGCAATGACGCCTTGCGGCATCGGGTTTCCCCATTCGGACATCCACGGATCAAAGTCTGTTTGCCGACTCCCCGAGGCTTATCGCAGGCTGCAACGTCCTTCATCGCCTTCAGCTACCTAGGCATTCACCAGATGCGCTTGTTCGCTTGACCATATAACCAGACGCACGATTCGATCGTGCAATCTCGTCATGATTCTCAAACATTCGCCAACATACCAGCCGATCCGCGTTCGCAGATCGGACTTGTCGGTCGTCTCGCGACGACTCGACGCAATTACGCTTGTATGCGGTGATTCTTGATAATTCCAAACTGTTAAAGAACGCATTGCCGATGCGCGGCAATCTTGAAGAGCCATTTCCGCACCGATGGCCAGGCAACGCGCCCGGACCAAGGGATTCTGGTGGAGCCGAGGAGGATCGAACTCCCGACCTACTGCGTGCAAGGCAGTCGCTCTCCCAGCTGAGCTACGGCCCCGGAATCCAAAATTGACACCGGCGCCTTGGTGGGTCTGGGTGGATTTGAACCACCGACCTCGCCCTTATCAGGGGCGCGCTCTAACCTACTGAGCTACAAACCCAGCACGGCGTACCGATTACGAAACAAGCCATTCGAGTGGGCGCAAAGTTCAAGGGCGACGTGCCTCTGAACTCTCTCGCATCGCAAGATGCGAGTCGATCTCCAGTCGAGCTTCGAGCAATGGATTGGCTGCGCGCGCGATCGTCGCCAAAAGCGACTCGCCACTACGCGCCAACCATATAAGGTTAAGGAGGTGATCCAGCCACAGGTTCCCCTACGGCTACCTTGTTACGACTTAGTCCCAGTCATGAATCACACCGTGGTGACCGTCCTCCCGAAGGTTAGACTAGCCACTTCTGGTACAACCCACTTCCATGACTTGACGGGCGGTGTGTACAAAGCCCGGGAACGTATTCACCGCGACATGCTGATTCGCGATTACTAGCGATTCCGACTTCAAGGAGTCGAGTTGCAGACTCCTATCCGGACTACGAGAGGTTTTGAGGATTAGCTCCACCTTGCGGATTCGCGACCCATTGTACCTCCCATTGTAGCACGTTTGTAGCCCACCTCGATAAGGGCCATGATGACTTGACCTCATCCCCGCCTTCCTCCGGTTTATCACCGGCAGTCTCCTTATAGTTCCCGGCCTAGCCGCTGGCAAATAAGGACAAGGGTTGCGCTCGTTACGGGACTTAACCCAACATCTCACGACACGAGCTGACGACAGCCATGCAACACCTGTCACACGGTTCCCGAGGGCACCCCTCCGTTTCGAGAGGGTTCCGTGGATGTCAAGAGGTGGTAAGGTTTTTCGCGTTGCCTCGAATTAAACAACATGCTCCACCGCTTGTGCGGGCTCCCGTCAATTCATTTGAGTTTTAACCTTGCGGCCGTACTCCCCAGGCGGAGAACTTAGCGCGTTAGCTACGCCACCAAGCCCCGAAAGGCCCGACGGCTAGTTCTCATCGTTTACGGCGTGGACTACCAGGGTATCTAATCCTGTTTGCTCCCCACGCTTTCGCACCTCAGCGTCAGTGTTAGTCCAGGAGGCCGCCTTCGCCACTGGTGTTCCTCCCTATATCTACGCATTTCACCGCTCCACAGGGAATTCCACCTCCCTCTACTACACTCTAGCGTGCGAGTTTGAAATGCAGTTTCCAGGTTGAGCCCGGAGATTTCACATCCCACTTCACACACCGCCTACGCGCGCTTTACGCCCAGTAATTCCGATTAACGTTCGCACCCCCCGTATTACCGCGGCTGCTGGCACGGAGTTAGCCGGTGCTTCTTCTGTAGTTAATGTCATGGCCCCGCGCTATTTGCGCAGAGGCTTTTCCTCGCTACTGAAAGTGCTTTACAACCCAAAGGCCTTCTTCACACACGCGGCATGGCAACGTCAGGCTTTCGCCCATTGCGTAATATTCTCTACTGCTGCCTTCCGTAGAAGTCTGGACCGTGTCTCAGTTCCAGTGTGGCTGATCATCCTCTCAGACCAGCTATGGATCGTCGCCTTGGTGGGCCATTACCCCACCAACAAGCTAATCCAACGCAGGCTCCTCTGATAGCGCGAGGTCCGAAGATCCCCCGCTTTCACCCTTGGGTCGTATGCGGTATTAGCCCGAGTTTCCTCGAGTTATTCCCCACTACCAGGTAGATTCCTACGCGTTACTCACCCGTCCGCCACTGGGTTCACAGCCGAAGCTGCATCCCCGTTCGACTTGCATGTATGAGACCTGCCGCCAACGTTCAATCTGAGCCATGATCAGACCCTTCATTTAAAGTACTTGCTTTGGCTGTCGCACAACTAGTGCACGGAGCCAAATTGAATTGTCTGCTCTCGGCTTCAACTCGATTACGAGCGCCCACACGAATGGCTTGTTTGATTCTTAAAGATCGAGCCAACTACCTGTCGAAATGCGCACTGCAGTAGACGCGATACGACATGGAAGTTCGGCAAAGGGAGAGTGATTATAAGAATAGCTTGGCAACATGCAAGCGCAATTGGAAACAAATTCTGCTAATTCTGCTTCGGCGCTGGTTTCTTCCCGCGGTTGGGGGATAACGCGGATGTCGACTAGTCGCCCGCATGTTCAGTGTGCTTAGCTATGCACCACGCTTTGCGACCGCGTTTGATGAGGTGATAGCGACCGAACATGGCATCGTGTCGAGTCAGTCCGACGTTTTCATCGGTCAGCTTTCTGCCATTCGACTCAACACCGCCGTCTCGAATCAATCGACGCGCGGCACTTCTTGATGGAGCCAATCCCGCCTCCGTAAGTGCCACAATGACAGGAGTGGATTCATGCACTTCAGCACCGTCCAGCCCGTCCTGCCACAGTTGGTCGAGATCCTCGAGACCCAGATTGGCAACCTCGCCGTGAAACAACGCTTCGGTGATCCTCTGGGCGGAACGCGTTGCGTTTGCTCCGTGCACGAGGTTGGTCAATTCCTGTGCCAGCGCAATTTGGGATTCTCGCTCCTGAGGCTCCTCGATTCTCGATTCACGCAAGAGTTCACGACGTTCATGCGGCAGAAACGTAAACGTAGCCAAGAGCTGATCAACGTCCGCGTCGGCCACGTTCATGAAGTACTGATAGAAAGCGTAAGGCGAAGTGAGTTTGGGGTCCAACCATAAAGCACCCGATTCGCTTTTCCCAAACTTGGTGCCGTCTTCCTTGGTGAGTAGGTTGAAAGTTAGTGCGTACGCTTCGCGTTGCAGAACGCGACGAACCAAGTCCATTCCGCTTAAGATATTTCCCCATTGATCGGATCCCCCGATTTGAACAGTGCATCCATATTGCCGCGCAAGCTCCAGGTAATCGTTCGCTTGCATCAGCATGTAGCTGAATTCCGTAAATGAAATGCCGCTGCCTTCGCGATCAAGTCGCGATTTAACGCTGTCCCGTTGAATCATGGCGTTGACGGAAAAGTGCTTGCCGATTTCGCGCAAGAATTCGATGAGCCGCAATGACTCAGTCCACTCGAGATTGTCGACAACTCGCACCGAATGCTCGCCGGAGTCGTCGAGAATCTGCTGGACTTGCGCCTTAATGCTCGCCACCCAACTCTGAACGGTCGCATTGTCGATTAGAGATCGCTCGTCAGTTCGTCCCGACGGATCTCCTATTAGCCCGGTTGCACCACCGACAAGCGCTATTGGTTTGTGACCGGCACGTTGAAATCGGCGAAGCGTCAAGAGAGGAACCAAGTTGCCAAGATGTAGACTCGGGGCACTTGGATCGAATCCAGCATAAACAACCCTCTGGTTAGACGCAAGGTGGTCAATCAGACCAGCACGGTTGGAAACCTGCGCGAGAACATTCCGCTCTTCCAACTCTGAAATTAGAGAACTCACTGCTGTGACCAAAACAAACCAACTGAACAATGGGACGGCGGATGATATCCGCGGCTACGAATTCTAAGCACTAAACCGGGTTTCGGAAAGCACTTAAAACTTGACGATGTCTCAACTAGGGAACGCACCTAAGAATTCTCTGCAGCTACGATAGTTTCCGTATAATCAAATGCTTACGCAGTCTGCTGTGCGATTCATACTGTATGGGTGAATGGGAGGATCCATCGCATTCATCATGTCATCGACGATATGGTCGTGTCTCAGATTGGTCGAATTCGCGTTTAACCAACAGGGCTTCCATCTTGACAACGGCGTGCCTCAATGCGTAGATTTCCGATTAAGCATGTAGCCACTGGATCTTTTCTGATAGTCGCGCTGTTTGCGAGCTTCATCCTGTTCACGGAAAGACCAGATGCACTGAGTGTAGAAAGCGGTTCGACCGATTTCGAGGACAGTGTTCTCACCAACCTAGGTCCGATGGAGCGATCGCCTGTCAGGGCAGAGCCGTCGCCACTACCTGAAGAACTGCTCGATGAACTCAGCGAATTCTCGACGAATGGCAGTCACACCTCTCAGCGCGAGAAAGCCGCTGTAGTTCAGGTGCAGATTCGCAATGGCGACAGCTTGTCTGCGATATTTGAGCGCGAGAAAATTTCACATTCCGACTTGATGTCGGTGCAGAAAGCTAGCCCCGATTTGTGGCAAACCCAAAGGCTCCTTGCAGGGCGACAGCTCGAGTACCAATTGAGCGACACAGGCGATCTTGAATACATGGAGTATTCGCCAGAAGACCTTACCGTCTTTTCGTTCACTCGAATTGACGACGAAATGACCTGTGAGGTGCGAACCCGAAAGATCGTCTCTAAGGAGACCTATCACTACGTTTCGATCGAGCAAGGCGATTCGGTAATCGGTGCAGGTTTGGCAGCTGGTGTGCAACAGGAAAAAACGGTCTGGAAGATTCCAAAGCTCTTGCAATGGGATCTCGACTTCTACCACGACATTCACCCTGGAGATTCCTACCAAATCTTGTACTACGAACAATTTGTCGATGGCGAGTACTACGGAGACGGCGAAATCATCGCATTGAAATTTTCTAGTGGTGAAAAAACCTACGAGCTCGTTCGGTATGAGGAGAACGGAATCTTAATTGGCTATTTCACGCCGAAGGGGTATGCCGCACGCAAGCGATTCTTGCGTTCTCCCGTTGAATACACTCGGATTTCTTCCGGCTTCAATCCCAGCCGACTGCACCCAATATATAAGGTGCACAAGCCTCATCGCGGAATAGACTATGCAGCACCGATTGGCACACCCGTAGTTGCCACCGCAGATGGCACAGTAACGAAGTTCGGAAAGAACAGGCTAAACGGTAACTATGTCTTCCTGAAACACGGCAAGGACTTCGCTACGAAGTATCTGCACCTGCATAGGATCGATCCCGCTGTCAAGAAAGGAGCAGAGGTCAAGCAAGGCCAGAGAATCGGCAGTGTGGGTTCAACAGGAGTCTCGACCGGTCCACATCTGCACTACGAATTCATCGTGAACGGCGTGCATCAAAACCCCGCCACCGTTCACCTGCCGGAAGGCGAACCACTTTCGGAAAGTGAAATCGCTCGGTTCCAAGCCCATGCAAACGAGCTAATGGCTCGAATGGAAGCTCTCAAGACCCAATATCAGGCTAGCTCGCCCTCTCTCGTAAAAAACTGACACGTTCGGAGGCAGTAAACCCCATGACCCTCTATGTGGGTGCCATTTCGGGTACCAGCATCGATGGGCTAGATCTTGCATTGGTAGAAGTTTCCGAAGAACAACTCCGAATAGTTCGCGGCGAGACCTACCAATTCCCAAGGAGTTTGGCAACTCGTCTAAGGCTCCTATCAAACCCCAGCCCAAATGAAATCCAAGTATTGGGGCATACGCATGCCGCACTTGGGACGTTTATTGGCCAATCTATCACTGAGTTTCTCGACCAAACTGGAATTCAAGCCAAGGAGATCTCTGCCATTGGGAGTCACGGTCAGACAATTCGGCACTCTCCCACAGGAGACGAAGCGTTTTCGCTGCAAATCGGCGATGCAAGTCGAATCGCAGAAGTCACCGGACTTGATACGGTGGGAGACTTCCGTTCCCGAGACATTGCTGCTGGTGGCGAAGGAGCGCCTTTGGTTCCTGAATTTCACCGCCGATTGTTTCATTCAGCGACAACCGACCGTGTCGTGCTCAACATAGGGGGCATTGCCAATGTCACAACACTGCTTGCCGGAGAATCGGAAGATTGCTTGGGATTCGACACAGGTCCAGGAAATGCCCTAATTGATGCCTACATGCAGAAGGAACTCTCCCAAGATTTTGACCACGATGGCAGCATTGCTTCGTCCGGAACCATAGACTCATCGCTGCTAGCCCAATTGCTGTCTGACGAGTGGCTGCAACGTCATCCACCCAAGAGCACCGGAAAAGAACACTTCAGCTACGAATACTTGCAGCAAGCTCTTCGTGCCGTACCAGTGCAATTGGACAAAGCCGACGTGGTAGCTACCCTTACGGAGTTTTCCGTGATGTCGATCCGGGACGCAATAGCCAAATGGTGTTGTCCTTCGGGAGAGCTGGTGGCATGCGGGGGTGGACGACTCAATGTCTACTTGATGCAACGATTGACCACGATCTGCCCAAATTTCCACGTCATGCCCTGCGAAGCGCTGAGAGTGGACGGAGATGCAGTGGAAGCAGCGGCGTTCGCCTACCTTGCATACCTACATGTAAATGGAAAGGCGGGAAATGTACCCCAAGTCACGGGTGCACGTGGGGCTCGAATCCTTGGGTGCCTCTACCCCGCTTGACACAGGTTAGATAGCAAAGGAATTCCCGCAGCCACAAGTGCTCGAAGCGTTGGGGTTTGTCACGATGAACTGTGATCCCTGAAGGTCTTCCTTGTAGTCGATTTCGGACCCTGCGAGATACGGATAGCTCAAGGGGTCGATCAGCATGGTGACTCCGTCTCGTTCGATCACGGCATCGTCCTCAGCCGCCGTCTCATCGAAGGTGAAACCGTAGGAAAACCCACTGCAACCCCCTCCAGTTACAAAGACCCTGAGCTTAAGCTCGTTGATTCCTTCTTCTTCAACAAGCGACGCCACCTTGGCCGCAGCACGGGAGGAGAATTGAATATCCATCTCAGTCATAGGAGGAAATTATATGAACTAAGGTTTCCATTGCTTGAATACGTTCAGTCCATCTGAACGATTGGCATAGATGGGCTGACAATCTATCCCTGCGCCAGTGCCGGCTAGATTTTCTCAACATCAAAATAACGCTTTGATTCGACTCTGGGCGATGCGAGCGCACTGTAAGAAATGCCTGTTGCCTCTTTTGAGACCGCCGCTATGTCGTGTCTTCTGCACAATTGAAACGCGACAAAGAGTCCTTCTCTTGTCCGCTCCATCGTGCGTGCGCACGCTTACGATGCGTACAATCGTCTCGTTCATAGGCCAAAGAATGCTGTGGATGCCAAGACCGCGTTTGTTGACCATATCTAGCACTCGCTACTTCATTGTTCGAAAACACCATCCACACTGGTAGCTTGCCGCACGGACACGCTACTACAGGGTGCACGACCCTTTAACTCATGAATATTGAACGTCTCAAATTGCGTCTGCGCCATGCTATGAGCGGCTGGGAACGAGCCAGTGCTTTGGATGGAATCGAGGATTTGCATCTCATCGCGGCCATGGTCTGCATCGTCCTAGCATTGCTTGTAGCGCGTTTCGCGCACTCTTCGACCTAGGATTGAATTTCATGCCCAAATCGAATGGCAATCTCACGAAAATGCTCGGCTGTAGCAAGCAAATAATCTCGGCAACACCACCCAGGG
Source organism: Candidatus Azotimanducaceae bacterium (assembly GCA_965205545.1). Classification (GTDB taxonomy): domain Bacteria; phylum Pseudomonadota; class Gammaproteobacteria; order Pseudomonadales; family Azotimanducaceae; genus Bin55. Next base: position 1,572,811 of record OZ242170.1, read on the forward strand.
CATTTCAGCTTCTATCATCAATTCGCGCAGTTCTTTGGAGGAGGCACTCGCCTTAATGAACGTAGAAAATGCGGACGTCGTGTGTGCTGTGGAGCGCAGGACACCGGACAGGGTCGTTGGAGTGCTTATGTGCTCGGACATCGAACATCTGCAAACACGGCCGCCAAACCTTGCGCCATCCAAGAACGGAACCTCCTCGTGATCTTGTACCTGAAGGTCATTCACCTCACGTTTGCCTTTGCCTGGTTCGCTGCGCTGTTTTACTTGCCTCGCCTATTCGTCTATCACTCACAGGCAAACGACGAAATCAGCATTGAACGATTCAAGACAATGGAACTGCGTTTGTACCGAGGAATCATGACTCCAGCGGCATTGCTTACGTTGGTGTTTGGGCTTTGGTTGACTGCATACCAATGGACAGTCTATGCGTCTTCCATCTGGTTCTGGCTAAAAATAGTCTGCGTTTTCCTATTGTTTGGCTATCACGGAGTGTGCGGAAAGATGTGTCGAAACTTTGCCAACGATAAAAACACGCGAACCCATACGTTTTATCGATGGTTCAACGAAGTGCCGTTGGTGCTCTTGTTTGCGATATTGATACTGGTCATTGTGAAGCCGTTTTAGTTCTTCTCTTTAAATCCTTTTCTTGACGCGGGATCAAACATGGGACTAGGTCTTTCTAAAGAACTCTTCCAACGAGCACAGCAGGTGATTCCAGGCGGTGTCAATTCGCCCGTTCGTGCCTTCAAGAGCGTTGGCGGTACCCCAGTTTTTTTCGTCTCCGGCATGGGACCCTACCTTACTGACGTGGATGGAAATCACTACATCGACTATGTTGCCTCTTGGGGCCCCATGATCAATGGCTTCAGTTACGAACCCGTTGTTCATGCCGTACGCGAACAATCCATTCGCGCCACAAGTTTTGGAGCTCCGACGATCCAGGAGATTGAGCTGGCGGAACTCGTAACTCAACGAATTCCCGCCATCGACAAAATTCGCATGGTCAATTCCGGAACAGAAGCCACAATGTCGGCGATTCGGTTGGCCCGAGGCTACACCGGTCGTGACAAGATCGTCAAATTCGAAGGTTGTTTTCATGGGCACGGCGATTCACTATTGGTCAAAGCGGGCTCGGGGGTCATGACTCTTGGGCTACCCGATTCGCCCGGAGTCCCAGCAGACTTGGCCCAGCACACGATTACGCTGCCCTTCAACAACCCCGAATTGTCCGCTTCCCTATTTGAGCAAATGGGAGACGAAATTGCCGCTGTGATTGTCGAGCCTATAGCCGGCAACATGGGTTGCATTCCACCCATCGACGGCTTTCTGGATACGTTGCGGGATCTTGCGTACAAGCATGGATCCCTACTAATTTTCGATGAGGTCATGACGGGGTTTAGGGTAGCTGCGGGAGGAGCCCAGGAACTTTATGAAATCCAACCAGACCTCACCACCCTTGGCAAGGTGATTGGGGGAGGGTTGCCGGTTGGCGCCTTTGGTGGAAAAGCGAAAATCATGGATAGCCTGGCACCAACAGGACCCATCTACCAATCGGGCACGCTATCGGGCAATCCTTTGGCCATGTCGGCGGGGCTGGCCTTGCTACAGTCCCTTGACAACAACTTCTACCAAGTTCTCGAGCTTACAACACGTCAGCTGGTGGATGGATTGCGAGAAGAAGCGAAATCCGCAGGAATTGAGCTGCAAATTAACGCCGTGTGCGGAATGTTCAGTCTCTTCTTCACTTCCCAATCCGAGGTGCTGAACTACGACCAATCGGCAAGTTGCGATGGAGAGCAATATAGGAAGTTCTTCCATGCAATGTTGCAACGAGGCGTCTACTTTGCGCCGTCTCCCTATGAGTCCGCGTTTGTCAGCGGCAGCCACACGAAACTTGAAACGGATGAGACGGTCAGCAAGGCGGGAGAGGCCTTCCGCACTTTGGCATGATTTCCTACGACATCTATGGCATTGGCAATGCTCTACTCGACACGGAATACGTAGCAACAGACGAATTCCTCGATCAAAATGGTATCGACAAAGGGCGCATGACGTTGATCGACAACGCGCGCCGGTCCCAATTGCTCGCCGCCATTGACGACACGCCGCACGATGTGGCCGCTGGTGGCTCTGCCGCGAACGCGATCTATGCAGCGCAAGGTTTCGGTTGCCGCAACTATTTTGCTGGTCTAGTTTGCTCGGACGCAGTCGGACATACCTTCAGAAGCGAACTAGCTAAAGCGAGAATCGATACGCTGCCTCCGGATGAGAGGACCGATACACACTCGGGGCAGTGCCTCATTTTCGTTACGAAAGATGGCCAGAGAAGCATGAATACTTGCTTGGGCATCTCCGAATCCATTGACACCCATCATGTCGATGAGACGACGGTGGCTTCGAGCGAATGGACCTATGTGGAAGGCTATCTTGCAAGTTCCGCTTCTGGAACTTTTGCAGCGAAACGTGCAATGGAAATAGCCAAAGCCAGTGGAAGACGGACTAGCCTGACGCTTTCTGATGTGTCGATAGTCGAGAGTTTTCGGCATGCGTTGACCGCGATCATGGGCGAGGGCGTGGACGTGATTTTCTGCAACATTGAGGAAGCTCTAGCTTGGTGCGAGACAGATCGGCTCGATATCGCGGGACGCCAGCTTCTGGACATTGGTCGCAATGCGGTAATTACGGTCTCCGAAAAGGGCTGCTATTTGTCCATGGCAGGGCAACCGAATGTCAAAGTAAACGGTTTTCCAGTCCAACCTGTGGACAGCAATGGTGCCGGAGACATGTATGCAGGAGCATTTCTGGCGTCGTTGCGCCAGGGACTTCAACTCGAACAAGCGGCTCGATTCGCGAATTTCGCTGCGTCCCACATTGTCCGGCAATTTGGACCACGGCTCAAATCGATCGAAGCATACGGTGAAATTGCACGGCAATACCACTAAGCCGGCAATTCGAAGGGAATCTGCTTACTAAGCAACCAATTGCTCGGTGAGACGCACCATCGGTACGCCAGTATCTCCAGTCCTGCTGCACTAGCCTGTCCAATTGCTTCAGCATAATCGGGATCCACATCCGACGCGATAGTCATGGAATCGATTCCATTGTGGGGAACGCAAAACAATAGCACAGCCCGCAATCCACTTGCCACACAAGTCTGCAGAGCTTGCACATGCCGCCTGGCACGAGTGCTCACTGCGTCCGGAAAGACGCCAATGCCGTGTCGTAGCCACGAAACCATCTTTACTTCGACGACTACATTTTCTGTCGCGAAGTCAAACCTTGAGTGCACATTTGGAATGGACACTTCGCGTTTCCACATCTCGCACCCAGCCAACTGTTTGACGCCTCCCTGATGTAACGCTTCGGCAACAAGCTGATTAGCCCTCGCCGTGTTCACGCAAACCAAGTGCCCCGTTTGCGTCTCCACCAATTCGAGAGACCGGCGTAGCTTGCGTCGTGGATTGTCGCTAGTCGAATACCAGATTCGGCTGCCGGGTTCCGAGCACCCATGCATTGCCCCAGTATTCGCGCAATGTATGGTTGAGATTCCGCCTGCGTCTTTTATGTCGGCTAGGAATCTCTTGTAGCGGCGAACTAGCACCGCTTCAGTAAGCCTAGGGCAAAATCTCATAGGTCAGTTTGTCAAGGAAATATACCGTTTTGCTAGCAATCAGGCGTGTTTTTTGGTAATTTTGCAGACTTCCACTCTTGGGCATCATGTAAAGAATCGAATATGACGTTCCCAACCGAATCGAAAAGCGACGCACTGGACAAGGCAACCGAGTCCGCTGAGTCAACGCAATCCAGTGCATCCGCATCTGATGGCAGCGATGCACAAGGACAGTCACCAACGACCAAGAAGAGGTCTCCGAGGAGTGAGACAAAGTCTAAAGCTGCCAAGAAATCCCCTGCCAAGAAATCGGTGGCTAAAGTAGCTGCCAAATCGGCAACAGCCAAGAAAGCGACCTCAAAATCTTCAACAACGAAGCCAAAACCCAAGCCTGCTGCCAAGAGCGCCAATCGAAAGACCACAGCAAAGGCAAAAGCCAAGAAAACGGCAACAAAAGCCGCTTCCACTAAGACAAAGGCAATAGCCAAGCCCGCATCCAAGAGGACAGCTGCCAAGTCCGCGCCTGCAAAGTCTGCACGGAAACCTGTGAGAAAGAAGGCTGCGGCGAAGTCACCACAGAGGTCCGTCGCGAAGAAAACTGTTTCGAGTGGGAGGAAATCTGCCGCCACGAAGAAGACTCCGGCCAAACCAAGAGCCACAGCTAAGTCGGCAAGGACATCAACACGCTTGAAAACCAAGAGCTCCAAGTCTGCTGCAAAATCCAAGCCAAAGACAGGTACGCCGTCAACCAAAGCGAGAGCTAAACCCAAAGCATCCTTGAGTTCAAAATCCACCTCAACTAGAGCTGCTACATCGACGAAGAGGAGAAAAACCACGCCTGCTAAGACAGCAACCAAGCGTTCGCAGTCGACGAAAGCAGCAAGCGCAAGAAGAAAGCCAACGTCCGCGAAATCAAAGCGCCTAACCAAGCGTTCGATGGAGACAACAGCAAAGGAAGTGCTTGCAGTTCTGCTCGACTTAATTCAGGTGGCGTTGGAATCCAAGGAGGAATTAGCTTCTCCAAGACCAGGTGCACCTCGCAGAACTAGCAGACCAGCGACAACAAAGAAAAAGGCAACTTCCAAGAAAGCTGCCCTCAAGGTCGTTACAAAGAAGGCAACTCCCAAGAGATCGGCGAAGGCCGCTCAAGCAAAGACTTCCGCGAGACGAACGCCCGCTAAGACGGCAACGAAGAAAGTGGTTGCCGGGCCATCAAAGAAAACGCCCGTCAAAAAGCCCGTTTCTAAATCCACACCCAAAAAGTCTTCAGCGACTACAGCCAAGCCAAAGCGAACTGCCGCAGCAAAACGTACCAAACCGGCACCGAAAGCCAAACGCGCGACTCCGAGATCCACCTCTAAGAGAACAGTCTCTGCTGCCACGAAAGCGAAGCGAGCGACTACAGCTGAGCGCAAGAAGTCTGTTCGCGCCGCGCCAAGTGCAGCTAAAAGAGCAAAAGCGAAGACACGCAAGACTGCAAAGAAGGCCGAAGATCCCAGTAAATCCGAGCCGGCTAGATCGGCACTAGAAGCCCAAACCTCAGCGAAAATGGAGAAGTTGGCGGCAATTTCCTCTCCACCACCGCCAGTTCCGAGAAAGGCAACATGGTCCATTGGTACCGTCGGAACGGCCTCAACGACGGGATTCCTTAGAAATCTTGGTATCGAACCATACGATCCGCCACGAGGCGAACCTTACATGTCGCAGACCCAGCATCAGCACTTTCACGAAATTTTGATTCGTTGGCGCGAGAAGCTCATGGAGGACGTCGACCGCACGGTAAACAACATGCAGGGGGAGGTGTCCAACCTCCCGGACCCGGTCGACCAAGGTACCAATGAAGGGATTTTCGAGGGCGAATTACGCACGAGAGACCGTGAACGACAGCTGATCAAGAAAATTGCTCGGGCGTTGGAGAAATTGGAGATCCAGGACTACGGATATTGCGACGATTGCGGAATCGAGATTGGTCTGCGTCGGCTTGAAGCCAGACCAATCGCGACAAAGTGCGTAGACTGCAAGGAACGCGACGAGGTTCGCGAAAAGCAAGAGCGTGGCGGATAAGTAGCCACAATCTCCGCGACAAAATATGTAGGCAGATTCGCGCCAACCAACTCCGGTGCACTGCATCTAGGATCGCTCATCTCCGCAGTTGCCAGCTTTCTGGATGCACGTTCGCACGGTGGAAAATGGCTTCTCCGTATCGACGACCTAGACACGCCTCGCGTAACGAAACAAGCCGAATTGCAAATAATTGACTCACTGCTCGCCCACGGACTCATTTGGGATGAGCACATAGTTCACCAGCAGGATCACAAGGAACACTATCAAGCATTTCTAGGTGCTCTAACAGATCAGAACGAGGCATTTGCGTGCACTTGCACTCGTCGAGCGATTGACCGGGTCGCCGGTTGTGTGTCGTCGTGCAGATTCAGGCGCACCAATCTAACACAACCCCATACCATTAGGATTTTCATGGCTCCACAAGCGATAGCATTTGAAGACCGAGTTCAAGGAACAATTGAAATCAATGAGCAAAAGGAGAGCAACATTGCCATTTGGCGACGCGACGCGATTCCAACATATCCCCTATCTGTAGTCGTGGACGACAACATCTCGGGAGTTTCTCATGTTGTACGAGGCGCCGATTTGCTAGCCAATACCGCCCACCAGATATTTCTCCAACAGCAATTGCGATTGAAACCAACATCCTTTGCTCACATGCCCGTGCTCAACGAGAGAACAGGTGTCAAGCTTTCCAAGCGAGATGCGTCTACTTGCATCGACGACAGTCATCCACGCCAAAACCTGATTTGGTCACTGCAGCTGCTAGGCATGGATCCTCCCCAGCAACTAGCCATCGACGCTCTCTTGGAGTGGGGCATTTCGAATTGGAACATTGATCAAATCCCTATAGGGACGGAAATCTCGGATTTCGTCAGCATCTAGCCATGAGTAGCCTTGAGTGCATTGAACCGTCGGACCGACATTGCGGCGTTCGGTGATCTATCGGTAATGAACATCTGCGGCGTTTTCGTTGACGGGACGGACGAAGAACTCCTCCAAGAATGGCTGTCGTCGGGTGACATCGAAGTGCAGCTTTGGTCGCTTGACGATGTCGGTGCGGCAGCTCTCCAAACCGCGTGTGAGGCAATAATCGTCTCCCCGAAGATCATGGAAGGGCAGCACAGAGTCCGGGAGCTGTCGGAGCAGGCGCCCGTAATAGTGATTGACGACAATCCAAGCATCGAGAAGGCCGTAATTGCCATACGTAGTGGCGCGCACGACTACCTTGCATCCCATCCAGTCAAACAGTTGCCAAGTCGCATTTCAAGTTCGATTCGTTCATTTCATCAAGTTCTTCAACAGTTTGATCTGTCAAAGCAATTCATTGGGAATTGTCCGCAAATCAACGAGTTGAGAGCCCTCATTCAAACCATAGGGCCAACGGACGGACCTGCGCTCATTTGCGGTCCGACCGGTACGGGAAAGAACCTTGCCGCAAAGTGCATTCACGCCACAAGCCTGCGGGCGCACCGCCCACTTATGACCCTAAATTGCGATCGAGTGCCCACAGAACTCGTTCTTACTGAATTGTTTGGCGACTCGCGTGAATCGAAACCACATGGACGCTTGGCACAAGCCCACACGGGTACGTTGTTTCTCAACGAGATCGGCGCACTTCCCTTGGCTGCTCAAGCCCGGTTGCTGCAGTTTCTCGAGTCAGGGACATTTCAGCAATACCCGTCCAACAAGACCATGGCAATCGACGCGAGGATTATTGCAGCCAGCCACAGCCCGCTTAATGACCTGGCGACACAGGAAAATTTCAAGAACGATCTTCTGCTGAGACTGAGTCAGTTCGTTGTGACATTGCCGCTACTCGCCGACCGCGGGAATGACATCGCGCTTTTGGCAACTTGGTTCTTGTCGAGGCACCAACACAATCTGGGCAAAAGAAACCTCAAACTGCACGCAGACGCTCTGAAAGTGATCACTTCCTATCATTGGCCCGGCAATGTGCGAGAACTAGATCAAGCGATCGAACGCGCGGTGCTGTTCTGCGAGGGCACCACGATTCTTCCCCAGCATCTCGCGATCACGGCAGATGAACCTAGGCAGCCTGAATCGGACCAGTCGAGCGGCGAGTACACGTCGCTGGACGACTATTTCATCGAGTTCGTACGTGCAAACGAAGATCGCTACACGGAAACGGAAATCGCTGAGAAACTCGGAATCTCCCGAAAAAGCCTTTGGGAGAGACGGAACAAATTCGGCATTCCTAGGCGAAAGACCCGAATCAAGCGTCTGCATTCCTAATTCCTCTGTAAAGTCGGTGTGCAATTGCGGGCCATGGTGTAGAATCCGCCGCTACGCCGCTCCGTCGAGTCTTTTCGACTATTGACTCCCATTAGCAGCATCAAGCATCCAATTTCCGCAACTCAAATCCCCAGTGAGGTTCGGCGGATCGTAACTACGCTTGAAGATCACGGGCACGACGCCAAGGTGGTCGGCGGCTGCATCCGCGACTTGCTGCTGGATCGCAAACCGAAGGATTTCGATGTCGTCACGGATGCAAGACCAAATCAAGTCAAGAAATTGTTCCCGAATTCGAGGATCATAGGGCGCCGATTCAAACTTGTGCATGTCTGGTCTGGCAAGAACACCATAGAAGTCTCCACATATCGTCGACGACCTAGGCATGCTGGTAGCGGTTCCATCCATAGACAATTGAATATCTACGGGTCCGTTGACGAAGACTTTTCGACTCGGGACTTCACAGTCAACTCGCTCTACTACGACTGCAATTCTGAGGAAATACTGGACTATGCGGGCGGCTTGGAGGATATTGAGCGCGGCATTTTGCGGTGCATCGGCAAAGCTGGGCAACGTGTAGTCGAGGACCCCTGCCGAATCCTTCGCGCAGCTCGGTTCATTGCCAAACTTCCGCTGGAGCTTGACGTTGAACTGCAAAGGTCGATTCACCAGAAACGTGACCTCATTGGCCGACTCAAACCAGCGCGAATTCAAAACGAATTGGAAAAGATGTTCCTGACGGGCAGCGCGGTAGCTACCTATCAAGTCCTACACTCTCTTGGACTGCTACAAGTCCTGTTTCCCCAATCCACGGATAACAGCTCTTTGGCGTTGGCGGCGATGCGCAGTACGGATTCTCGTCATGCTGCGAACAAGCCAATCAAACTAGGATTCCTGATTGCCGCTATACATTGGCACCAGTTTCGGCAGCTGGGCAAATACGACCCCGCTGGACGAATGTCAATTGAAAATGCAATGAAGGGCGCGGAATCCATTATTGGGCGACAACGCGAAATTCTGAGCATGCCTCAACACATTCGGGAATTCGTGCGAGATGCTTGGATTCTCCAGACACAAATCGAACGAACGCGGCCAAAACGGGTGAAGGAGCTACTTCAGCACACGCGTTTTCGAGCTGCCTACGACCTGCTGGTCCTACGTGCATCGGTTGGTGATGCCGATAGCAGCATGGCACAATGGTGGACGGACCTTCAAGCCATGGACGAGCGGCAGCAGGATGGCGAAATTTTGAAGAAGGAGCGTCGCCACAAGCGAAAACGGCATCGGCAGCGAGATCCAATTGCCGCCCCTTCAGCGGCCACCTCGCATTAGCATGTGAATAGCTAGGATTCCTGCTACACCCAAAAACCGACTGAGGGCAACATGAGCAGCCAATCGCGTCAATCGCCAGTTTCGATAAATACTCTAGCCGCACGAAAACGCAATGGTCAAAAATTCGCTTGCTTAACGGCGTATGACGCGCTGTTTGCTGAACTGATCAGTTCAAGCGGCATTGAGGTCATGCTCGTGGGCGATTCCTTGGGCATGGTGCTACAAGGTCACGACAGCACATTGCCAGTGACGCTCGACGACATGGTGTACCACATGAACTGTGTGCGTCGTGGTAACCAGGGTAGCTTGATCATGGCAGACTTGCCGTTTATGAGCTACGCATCCGCGACGCAATCCCTCGAAAGTGCGGCCGCACTCATGCGATGTGGTGCTCACATGGTGAAACTAGAGGGCGGAGCATGGTTGGCGGAGAGCACCAGACTGCTCTATGAACGCGGGATTCCTGTGTGCGCGCACATGGGACTCACTCCACAGTCCATCAATCGCTTTGGCGGATTTAGGGTGCAGGGACGCAATCCAGAACAGGCGTCAAACATGATTGATGAAGCCTTGATACTTGAGGACTCGGGAGCCTCGGTACTGCTTCTCGAGTGTGTTCCCACGGATTTGGGGAAAACCATTACGGACAGGCTGGAAATACCGGTAATTGGAATTGGCGCTGGCCCTCATACTGATGGCCAAATCATGGTTCTGCACGACATGCTGGGCGTTACGCCTTCTTCCATAAAGGTCCCGAAATTCGTTAAGAACTTCCTTCCAAATAGCGACGATGGAATTCGTGGGGCGCTGGAAGCCTACGCGACAGCCGTCAAGGACGGTTCGTTTCCGGGACCAGAACACAGCTTCACCTAAGCGGATTTGAAAATAGTTCATTCCAAGGCGGAGCTGCGCAAAGCCCGCGCAACGATTGACTCTTCGGCGGTTGTTGGTCTTGTGCCGACTATGGGCAATCTTCATGCGGGCCACTTGAAGCTGGTCGACGATGCTCGATCGCAATGTACAACCGTGATTGCCACCATCTTCGTAAATCCATTGCAGTTTGGTCCCAATGAGGATTTCACTACCTACCCCAGAAAGCTTGAAGAAGACTCCAATCAATTGAGTCGCCGAGGCACCGACTTGCTTTTTGCACCCTCCGAGGAAGAGATGTATCCAGAAGGCAGAACCTCGCATACGAACGTCACTGTTGCACACTTGACCTCAATGATGTGTGGAGCAAATAGACCGGGGCATTTCGATGGTGTAGCAACCGTGGTCAGCAAGCTCTTCAACTTGACTCAACCGGACATTGCATTTTTTGGCGAGAAGGATTGGCAGCAGCTGACTCTGATACGCAGAATGGCTGGAGATCTGGACTTTCCTTTAGAGGTGATTGCCGTTCCAACAGTAAGAGATCGCAATGGATTGGCGCTATCCAGTCGCAATAGCTACTTGAGCACAGAGGAAGTGGAAAAAGCTTCATTGCTCTACTCCACGCTTGTTGGCGTCAAGGAAAAGGTACTCGCCGGAGACACGGGGTACAGGCTCTTGGAGGAAGAAGCTATCGCCGCTCTTGCTAGGTCTGGATTCGTCCCTGACTATGTGTCAATACGAGAAGGCAGTACCTTGAGGAATGCCGTGGCTAAGAGCACCGACCGGCGGGTCTTTGGAGCTGCCCACCTTGGTAAGGCGCGGTTGATAGACAATATCGCCATTGATGCATAACAGCGTCGGAAGCGCACCTCAATTGGAGAACCGCAAAACCGCTTGGGAAGCCGTCGCATTGGAGGCGCGACGAATCGTTGGCGTCCCCGGCGCACGATTGGCTCAGGGTTCTGACAGATTCGCCAAGAACCACCATCGAGTTCACGGAATTCTTGTCGACTGGTCGCGGCAGCGAATAGATGAAAACGCCTTTATCGCTCTTGATCGTTTGGCTCTTAGCTGCAATGTCAGTGGTTATCTAAACAGTCTGGCCAGTGGTGATGTTCTGAACGTTTCCGAGAATCGAAGCGTGACGCATATGGCAATTCGGATGCCCATTTCAATCGACGAATCGAACTCTGAAAATGACATTCGCTCTCAAAGCCAGCGCATGCTGGAGTTCGCAACAGCTGTACGTAATGGAAAACACACCGGCTATGACGGCAGAAGGTTTACAGATGTATTGCACATTGGCATTGGCGGTTCCCATCTGGGTCCAGCTTTTGTATGCGAAGCATTGGCCCCAGATTGCTCGCTTAAAGTCCACTTTTGTACAAATGCAGACCGTCGCGAGGTTCGAGAGACCCTTCGCAAGCTCTTGCCCAGCCGAACTTTGGTGGTGGTCGCGTCAAAGTCCTACTCCACGCACGAAACTCTGGAAAACGCGGCATTCGTACGAAGCTGGTTTGCGGAAAGGGTCACGGCAGAAGTGGATATTTCGCGTCACTTTGTGCATATCACTAGCAACGAAAACGCCGAGATTGGCGCCGAGCGTGTTTTCCACGTGCCTGATTCCATTGGAGGACGATTCTCGCTTTGGTCGGCAATGGGATTGCCTATAGCGCTGGCAATCGGCCCGGAGAAGTTTGCTGAGCTGCTGCACGGTGCCCACGCAATGGATCAACACGTATTGGGCGCACCGGCGGGAGCCAATGTTTGCCTGCGATTGGCTCAGTTAGCACTTTGGAATGTCAATTTCCTAGGAGCCACTTCGCACCTGATACTCCCTTACGATTCGCGGCTTCGACTACTCCCGGCGTATTGTCAGCAGCTAGAGATGGAGAGCAATGGCAAGAGTGTTGCCGTGGATGGCAAACGTCTCTCCACCCATACCAGTCCCGTTGTCTGGGGAGGACAGGAGACCGACGGTCAACACGCGTGGCACCAATTCCTCCACCAGGGCACTCAAGGTTACAGCGCAGACATACTAGCTGCGCTTGACACGCCACCAATGCCAGGGGATAAATCGATTCACAGATGGATACTTGCCAACGCAGTCGCGCAAAGTTCGGTCATGTTGAACGGGCGGAGCGATGCAAGAGACCAACCTCACAAGAATATAGAGGGAAATCATGGTTCCACGATGATCCTTCTAGACCGTCTCGACCCTGCGACGTTGGGTGCGTTGATTGCTCTGCTCGAGCACAAGGTCACACTCATAGGGTGTATGTTGGGAATCAACTCGTTTGACCAATGGGGCGTCGAGGAAGGCAAGTTGATGGCCACTGCTTTCGACCAGGCACTCGATGGCGATGAGGTCGACATCGGCGACAACGCGACAGCCGAGTTGCTTCGTACAATACGAGCGCGGATCAAAGACGCGTAACGCGACGGAGTGTATGTCAATGTCTAAGACCTATCCCGTACCGAGTGACTTCAAAAGAAATTGCCACATTGACAGCGGGCACTACGAAAAGCTTTACCGCCAATCGATTGAAAATCCAGATGAATTTTGGGGAAGTCAGGCTCGTTCCAATCTGGATTGGTTCCTACCATTCAATCAAGTGTGCGAAGCATCGTTTGAGGAGGGCAGGTTTCACTGGTTTAAAGAGGGAACACTCAATGCTTCCTATCTCTGCATAGATCGGCACCTGCAAACACACGGTTCCAGAGCGGCAATCATCTGGGAAGGCGACGACAGTTCCCAAAGCCAATCAATCACATACAACGAGTTGCACGACCAAGTATGCAAACTCGCCAACGCACTTCGCGAACGCAATGTAGGTCGCGGCGACCGGGTGTGCATCTACCTTCCAATGATCCCCGAAGCTGCCTATGCGATGTTGGCGTGTGCAAGGATAGGCGCTATCCACAGCGTTGTGTTCGGTGGCTTTTCCGCCAATTCCCTCCGAGATCGTATTTTGGACTCGGATTGCTGTGCGTTGATCACAGCTGACGAAGGCGTACGCGGCGGCAGAACCGTGAATCTTAAAGCCAATGCAAATCAAGCGCTCGCCGAATGCCCCAATGTGCATAGCGTTATCACGGTTCAGAGAACAGGCGCCACCGTTGAAATGACCCCCAACCGAGACATCTGGTATCACAAACTAGTCGATCGGCAATCGACTGAATGCCAACCGGAGCACATGGAGTCGGAAGATCCGCTATTCATCCTATACACATCCGGGAGCACTGGGAAACCCAAGGGCGTGCAGCATGGCACCGCCGGATACATGCTGCATGCGATGTTGACGCACAAATACATCTTCGACTACCACGAAGACGACGTGTATTGGTGTACAGCGGACGTAGGCTGGATCACCGGCCATTCGTACATCGTGTACGGTCCATTGGCAAATTGCGCTACAACCCTAATGTTCGAGGGCGTTCCAACGTTTCCGGACTCGTCGCGTTTCTGGCAAGTGGTTGACAAGTATGCGGTAACCATCTTCTACACCGCACCCACTGCCATTCGGCAACTGATGGCAGAAGGCGACGAGTATGTCGAGCGCACTTCGCGCAAGTCGCTGAGGCTGCTGGGAACCGTGGGTGAACCGATCAATCCGGAAGTTTGGGAGTGGTATCACGGCGTTGTGGGCGAACGCCGGTGCCCGGTAGTCGATACGTGGTGGCAAACCGAAACTGGGGGAATCATGATTTCTCCCCTGCCCGGAGCCACTGAATTGAAGCCTGGCTCGGTTACGCGTCCGTTCTTTGGCGTGAAGCCCGCATTGGTTGATGAGCACGGCGAGATCATTGAAGAGACCGAAGCCACTGGCAACCTTGTAATGCTTCAAGCCTGGCCGGGCCAGATACGAACCGTTTACGGCGACCACCAACGAGTAATCGACACCTACTACTCACAATATCCAGGCAAGTATTTCACAGGCGATGGAGCTCGGAGAGACAAGGATGGCTACTACTGGATCACTGGACGAGTCGATGACGTCATAAACGTCTCGGGACATCGATTAGGTACGGCAGAAATCGAAAGCGCTCTCGTATTGCACGAAGACATCGCAGAAGCCGCCGTCGTGAGTTCGCCTCACGAAATAAAGGGCGAGTCAATCTACGCCTTCGTCACCCCCATGACAAGCGTGGAACCAAGTGAAGATCTTCGACTGGAACTTGTGCAGCTGGTCCGTACAGAAATTGGACCAATAGCTCGACCGGATGTAATCCAGTGGGCGCCGGGACTGCCTAAGACTCGTTCAGGCAAGATCATGCGACGAATCCTGAGAAAAATTGCGTCGGATGATGTGGATGACTTGGGGGATACCTCTACGCTGGCAGATCCCTCTGTAGTTGAAGACTTGCTCGAGAACCGAATAACTCAATAGTGGTGGATCGGCTCCGTGCAGGTTGGAGACACTAGTGCCGCCACCGTCGCTATGCATTTGCATCGACATCCTTCATGGAAAGAGATACGCGACCACGATTGTCAACTTCTAGCACTACTACCTCGACCTCCTGACCTTCCTTAAGGTAGTCGGACACACGTTCCACTCGTCCCTGTGCAATCTTCGAGATGTGCACTAGGCCGTCTTTTCCAGGCAGGATATTCACAAACGCGCCAAAGTCCATAATTGTCTTGACTTCGCCTCTATAGATTTTCCCGACCTCAGGTTCCTCTGTCAGATCGTTGATCATTTTTCTTGCAATCTCTGCCGCGCGAGTCGTCTCGGCATAGACCTTGATGACTCCTTCGTCGTCAATCTCAATTTCCGCACCCGATTCCTCCTGGATGGATCGAATGGTTGCGCCACCCTTTCCTATTACTTCTCTCACCTTGTTCGGGTGCACCTTGATTGTCTCGATTGTCGGCGCAAATTCTGAAACTTCCTCACGAGGCTGGGAAATGACCGAATTCATGGCATTCAAGATGTGGAGCCTCGCTGCATGTGCCTGCGCAAGTGCGATTTCCATGATCTCTTCATTGATGCCCTCGATCTTGATGTCCATCTGGAGTGCCGTAACTCCTCTTGCTGTGCCCGCAACTTTGAAGTCCATGTCTCCGAGGTGATCTTCGTCGCCAAGAATGTCTGTGAGCACCGTGAATCTGTCGTCAGCTTTCACGAGACCCATTGCCACACCGGCAACCCCTGACGCTACGGGAACCCCCGCATCCATCAATGCCAGGGAAGCACCGCAGACGCTCGCCATGGAACTGGATCCATTGCTCTCGGTTATTTCTGACACGACTCGAACTGTGTAGGGAAACTCCTCTTGGCTAGGCAAGACGGCTTCAATGGCTCGACGAGCCAGTCGTCCATGGCCCACTTCGCGTCGAGCCGGTCCGCGCAAGCGCCCAGCTTCGCCGACGCTAAACGGCGGAAAGTTGTAGTGCAACAGAAAGTAATCCCGACTATTGCCGCTCAAGGCGTCAATCAATGCGGCGTCGCGAGACATGCCTAGCGTAGCCGTGACGATCGCTTGTGTCTCCCCTCGCTGAAAGAGCGCTGACCCGTGCGTCCGACGCAACGTCCCCACTTCGACATCTAGATCCCGCACTTCATCCGAACTGCGTCCATCGATGCGAGGTTCTCCATTCAAGATTCGTTCGCGCACAATACGCTTCTCCAACGAGGCAAAGTACTTGAGCACCTCTTCTTCGTTGGACTCTTCGTCGTCGGGTTTCACTATGTTCTCGACAACTCGATCTCGTAAGTTGCGTACTTCGGTGAGCCGATCCGACTTGCTTGTCACCCTGTAGGCTGCGCCTAGCTCGGTACCCACCGCACTCTCTATTTCTTCAGCAAGCTGAACGTTCTGAGGCGGTGGAGAATAGTTCCACTTTTCCTTTCCCGCCACTTCCACTAGCTGGTTGATCGCTTGGATTTGAACCTGCATTTCCTGGTGGGCAAACAGCACAGCCCCCAACATTTGATCCTCGGTGAGTTCCTCGGCCTCGCTTTCGACCATCAACACCGCATTTTCTGTGCCTGCAACAACCATGTTCAATTTGGAATCTTCCAGTGTCGGAATCTTGGGATTGAGCAAGTAGGCATTGTTTGAGAATCCCACACGATTGGCCCCAATGGGTCCTGCGAATGGCACTCCTGAAATTGCTAGTGCAGCGGATGTTCCAATCATCGATACGATATCGGGATCAACGTCGCGATCCACCGACATGACAGTCACGACGACATGCACCTCATTGCGGAATCCATCAGGAAACAATGGACGAATGGGGCGATCAATGAGACGACACGTAAGGGTTTCCTTCTCGCTCGGCCTTCCTTCCCTTCGAAAAAAGCCTCCTGGTATGCGGCCGGCGGCATACATGCGTTCCTGATAGTCCACCGTCAATGGGAAGAATCCCTGATTCGGCATTGCCTCCGGCGCAGCAACTACCGTGCACAATACGGATGTATCGTCCATGTGAGCCATGATCGCACCAGTTGCCTGCCGTGCAATTCTGCCGGTTTCTAGTCTTACGCGATGATCGCCTAATGCGAACTCGACTTTTCTAGGTTTCAAACTGTTCCCCTTAACGCTACTAGCGTCTAATGTCCAGTCGCGAAATGAGGAACGTGTAACGATCTACATCTTTCGACTTCAAATAATCCAGTAGTTTGCGACGACGTGCAACCATGATCTGCAGTCCTCGACGAGAGTGGTTGTCTCCCTTGTGAACCCTCAAATGTTCTTGCACTGAATTTATGTTCTTGGTCAGCAGCGCGACTTGAACTTCCGGTGAACCGGTGTCCTTGTCACCACGACCAAACTCCTTCAAGACTTCATACTTTGCTTCGGCATTCAATGCCATACCCTAGCCTCCTGGGTGTCGTTATTCTTGTAAATTGGTTGCTTTCTCTACTTTGCGAGGATCCGTCGTGGCGCAACACGCCCATCGACAAGAATCTCACCTACGCCTAGGAACTGTTCTTGTTCCGATTCCTTAGCTGTCTCACAAAGTCGCACCCATCCCTTCTCGGGTGCTTCGGGCACCCGAATTGGCTGGCCGTGCTTGATGTCAAACGCAGTCGGACCCGATACATAGACCGCGGGCCACTCGCCCACCGCACTCGAGATCGGCAGGAGCAATTCTTCGACCCGGCGTTCAGCACTTGCTTCCTCGACCTGTTCCATGGTCACAAGACAGCGCTCGCCAAATGGTCCCACTTCTGTGCGGCGCAAGGCAGTGACATGCGCGCCACAGCCCAACTCTTCGCCAATGTCGGCCACAAGAGTACGAACGTATGTTCCTTTGCTGCAATGAATCTTCAAGCCAAACTCGGGATGTCTAAACCAATGCAGCTCATTGGTGTAGATTTGTACCGGTCTCGCGTCCCGAGGAAGCTCTACACCTTGCCGCGCTAGTTTGTAAAGTGGTTGTCCATTCACCTTGATGGCAGAGAACATCGAAGGCACCTGTTCGATGTTTCCCCGAAACTTCTGCAAGACTCCAATCAGATCAGACTCGGCAACATGATCCGCACTTCGCTTCGCGCAAACTTCGCCCTCTGCGTCACCGCTGTTCGTGGACACCCCCAGCATTGACGAGACAAGATACGTCTTGTTGGCATTTAGCAGGAATTGCGAGAATTTTGTTGCGTCGCCAAGGCAAAGAGGAAGCAGTCCGGTAGCAAGCGGATCTAGACTTCCGGTGTGGCCGACCTTTCGCGCACCAATCAATCGTTTGACCTTTTGCAATGCCTCGTTCGAGGTAATGCCCGCCGGTTTGTCCAAGACAAGCATTCCGTGGACATCGCGACCCCTAGAACTGCGTCTACTCACAACTAGCGATACCATCGACGGGGGCTTCGCGCTCAATGGCTCGATCAATCAAAGCATCCAATCGCTGGCCAACCTCTTCTGAATCGTCATAGTGGAATCGCAACTGAGGAATCGATCTCATTGCAAGACGTTGCGCCAATTCCGTTCGCAAGAAACCAGCGGCCTTTCCGAACAGGGCGACTATAGTCTCCTGTTGGTCAAGAGTCGTGATGTTTAAGCACCGCAAGTACACGTCAGCAAATGCCATGTCCCTTGTGACGCGAACTTCCGAGAGCGAGACGTCCGTAGTCTCAATCCGCGGATCGCGCATCTTGTTCCGAATGACATCGGTAAGTTCTTGACGAATATGTTCCGCAACGCGAAGCTCTCGACCAAAGGAACGGGGCCGGTGTAGAACTCGTACTCGACGCATTACAACGCGCGCGCCACTTCGCGCGCTTCGAAGACTTCAATGCGGTCTCCCTCTCGCACGTCGTTGTAGTTGCGAACCCCAATACCGCATTCGAATCCATTTCGGACTTCCGCCACGTCGTCTTTGAATCTTCGCAAGGACTCGAGCTCTCCCTCATATATCACGGTGCTGTCGCGAAGCACGCGAATTTTCTTGTTTCGAAACACCGATCCTTCGACAACCATACACCCCGCGACATTGCCAAACCGTGGGGAATGAAATACGTCGCGAACCTCTGCAGTTCCAACAATCTCCTCGCGCAATTCAGGAACGAGCATGTCTTCCAGAATGCTCTTAATGTCGTCCAGCAGTTCGTAGATGATGCTGTAGTAGCGAACCTCGATGCCGTTACGCTCGACAATGTTCTTCGCTGCATTGTCCAACCGAACGTTGAATCCAAAAATCATTGCATCGTAGGCGAGAGATAGATTTACATCCGACTCAGTGATTCCGCCAACTCCAGAGCCGAGAACTTGCACTCCCACTTCTTCGTTGCCGAGGTCGCCGCATGCTTGCGCAATGGCTTCGAGCGATCCCCTGACGTCTGCTTTCAGCACAACATTGAGAATCCGCTTCTCTCCTTTGCCAATATTCGCGAACATCGACTCCAGACGAGAACTCTGTCGAATCATCGTTTGTTTCTTTTGGCTCTTGTCAAGTCGCGCTGCGGCAAGCTGTCGCGCCTGCTTTTCGTCCATGGTGACGTTGAAGTCGTCGCCTGCCGAAGGAGCACCGTTCAGCCCCAGAACCTCAACCGGTATCGAGGGGCCCGCCTCTTCCACTGCTTCTCCCCTGTCATTGAGCAGTGATCGTGCCCTGCCGTAGCATTCGCCTGCCAGAACTACATCTCCTTTACGCAATGTTCCGTTCTGTACCAACAGACTTGCAACCGGACCACGACCGCGATCGAGTTTGGACTCGATGACCACTCCTCTAGCGATTGCGTCTGGAAACGCCCGGAATTCGTGGACTTCCGCCAGCAGAGAGATGGCCGTCAAGAGATCCTCGATTCCTTCGCCTGTCTCGGCAGAAACATCAATGAATTGCGTATCGCCGCCCCACTCTTCCGGAGAGACACCAATGGTGTTCAACTCGTTGCGTACCCGACCAGGATCGACACCGGGTAGGTCAATCTTGTTTACCGCCACGATTATGGGTACTTCTGCAGCCTTTGCATGTTGCACAGCCTCCTCGGTCTGTGGCATGACTCCATCGTCAGCAGCGCAAACAAGCACGACAATGTCAGTAGCGTTTGCGCCACGGGCGCGCATGGCGGAAAAGGCCGCATGCCCCGGTGTGTCGAGAAAGGTAATCGACCCTTTTGGAGTCTCTAGGTGGTACGCCCCAATGTGTTGGGTAATTCCTCCCTGTTCCTCGCTCACAATTCGAGTCTTTCGGATATAGTCGAGCAACGACGTCTTGCCATGGTCGACGTGACCCATGACAACGACAACAGGAGAGCGTGCTTCGGACTCGCCTGCGGTTTGCTGGGCAGAGACCAGCTGCTCTTCCATTGGATCGCTGGAAACCAACTGCACTCGATGTCCCATTTCCTCGACGACGAGAGTGGCCGTATCTACATCAACCAATTGATTGATGGTCACCATTTCTCCAAGATTCATCAATGTCTTGATTACCTCGGCGGACTTGACTGACATCCTGCGAGCTAGTTCGCCAACGGTGATTGCTTCTGAAAGCTCGACCTCCCGCACGATCTTCTCGACGGGTTTGGAAAATTCGCCGCCCGTCTTTGTTACTTCGAAAGCGCGCTTCTTCGCGCGGTCGCGAATGGAGCGTCTACGGCGGTCACCGGCTCTCCTCGTACCAGCCGCTGCAAAATCCACAGTCTCACGTTGCGCAGCCTTTCCAGTCTTCTGTTTTCTTTCATCACGGCGTTTTCCGCCCTTCTCAGACGCGAATGCCTCGGCCTCGGCCCGGGCCAGACTCTCTGCAGCTTCGATGCGTCTTCGTTTCTCTTGTTCACGGGCTCGTTCTGCCGCTCGCTCCTGCTCAATTTTCGCCCGTTCCGCCTCCTGAGCCTTGAGCATCTCCGCATCTTGGCGCTGCTTCGCCTCCTCTTGACGCTGTTGCTGCTTGCGCCGAATCTCCTCTTCAGCAGCTACGCGCTTGTCTTCCTCCTGATGAATTCGCTCCTTTTCCAACTCCAATTGAGTGGCGCTCTCTTCAGCTGTGGAAGCCGGTGCGTCTTGTTGCGGTTCCAATTCAGGTGCGACACCGGCGTCTCTTGTCCGTAACGATCCCGTCGCCCCTCCTGCGGGGGTGCCCAGCGGCGTTTCTTGAACTTGGTCCACTGTACCTCGGGCTGTAGTCGTGCCCGGCGGCACAGTCCCGGTCGCGCTTTCGGAAGTGCCGGTTCCCTTGCGCACAATCCGACGGCGCCGAACCTTCTCCACCTTGACTGTGGTGGCGGGACGTTGTATGCCTAGGGTCCCCGTGCGAGCCCGTGTGAGCGTTCCAAGTCCCCCAGTGGTCATCTCACGCCTACCTGAAGAAGCAGATGTTCTTTCTGCCCGCCGCAGTCCAGTCTCCTCGTCGAGGCTCCCTCGTGTCTGCCGTTCCTTCATGTAGGCGACAAGCAACGCGACATCCTTGCTCGATATCGAGTCGCTCGACTCTTTCTGCGGCAATCCCGCTTGCGCAATATTGTCAAGAAGAAGCTGGACGTCGATGTTCTGACGCTTTGCAATATCCGCTACAGTGTCTTGGACTGATGTGTTCATGTAGTCAATCGACCGTTCTGTGTCTCGTTTGTTTCCTACTAACTACCTGACACTCCGAGCATTGGCTCTCGTGCCGTCATAATGAGCCGCCCCGCAATCTCCGCATCAACACCGATCTCCATGTCCAGAATGTCTGGAATTGCCAAGTCGGCCAATTCCGATATCGTGCGCACACCTTGCGAGGCCAAACGCCAAGCAATGACGTCCGTCATTCCCTCCATGCTCAATAATTCCACCGAAGGTGCGTCCGACTGCGAGTCTGTCTCTTCCTCGCCGACCTTCTCCTGCAATGCGGCAGCCGCTCGTTCCCGCAAAATCTGCACTATTTCTTCTGTGAATCCCTCAATTTCGAGCATCTCGTTGATGTCTACATAAGCGACCTCCTCCAACGACGTAAAACTCTCCTCCACCAATACTTGAGCCAGGTCCTCGTCTACTTCAAGCCGCGACATAAACATCTCGACAAGCTTCAACTCTCTCTCTTCCTGTTCTCTGATGGCATCGTCATAGCGTCTGATATTGAGCTTCCATCCGCTAAGCTCGCTGGCGAGTCGTACGTTTTCACCATTTGATCCAATCGCAATAGCATGGTGTTCTTGCCGTACCAGTATGTCCATGGAGTGCAGGTCGTCGTCTCGCATAATCTGCTCGATCGGTACCGGACTCATTGCATTGACAACCAGTTGCACAGGATCCGCATCCCACTGAACGACATCGATTCTCTCGTTCGCCAATTCGTTGGAGACTGCTTGAACTCGCGAGCCTCGCATCCCCACGCACGCGCCTACTGCGTCAATTCGCCGATCATTGGTAGTAACCGCTATCTTTGCGCGTTGACCGGGGATCCTTGCGGCGCCACGAATTTCGATGACCTCCTCCGCGATCTCCGGCACTTCCAATTTGAAGAGTTCAACTAGCATTTCCGTGCAAGATCGAGAGAGGATCAGCTGCGGGCCCTTGCTGTCTGGATCGATTCTCAAGAGATAAGCCCGGACACGTTCCTCGACTCGATGGATCTGTCGCGGAATCAAATGCTCTCGATACAGTGCACCTTCCACATTGTTGCCTAGATCTAGCGTAACCATCGAGTCGCGATGCGACCGTTTCACCGTACCGCTAATCAGTTGGCCAACCTTGTCCCGATACTCGGTAGCGACGCGTTCTCGTTCCGCTTCGCGTACCTTCTGGAAGATGACTTGGCGAGCAATTTGTGCCATGATCCGTCCAAAATCTACGTTGGGCCATGACTCCTCCCACGTGTCTCCTATTTCCAGCCCGGCGTCCTTCTCGCGAGCTTGCTCGAGAGTCAAGTGAGCATCGGGATTGAATACCTGGTTTTCCCAACCAACCAACTCCTGACTGCCACTACCAACTTGCTGATCTGGTTCGGGGAGGGGTAAAGCGTTCATTCTCTCTGGGTCGACAACCGTCCAAACACGATATGTGTTACAGATATCTGCTTCCCAATTGATCGAAACTCGAAATTCCGCGTTTTCTCGAACGCGTCTTTTCGTTGCCGTGGCTAACGCAGCTTCAATGGCTCCAAAAACGACATCTTCAGAGATTCCCTTTTCGTTGGAAACGGATTCGACCGCATTTTTTATTTCCTTGAAATTCATAGCTTCAACGCTGCTAGCTGAACGACGGCACGAGACGAGCCCGGCGCAATTGATCGAATTCCACGACGAACTCCTCATTTTCGAAGTCGATGCCAAACTTATCTGCGTCGCTGAACCGCAAGCGACCGCGCAGGTGCGAACGACCAGATTTGGGCCATAACAGACGCACATCGATCAATTCGCCCAGGTATTCTTCGAACTGTTCGGGTTTGAAAAGTACTCGATCCAAACCTGGTGAGGAAACCTGAATGGTCAAGTTTTTAGGCAGCACTTCCTCCACATCCAACACGGCCTCGATCTGATTGCTAACTGTCGCGCAATCCTCAACGTCTACGCCGCAATCCGAGTCGATGAAAACGCAAAGGGTGGCGCGCTGGCCGCGGCTTGAGTAGTCGATTCCCCAAATGTGGAAACCCATCGCTTCGACCGTAGGGGCCAGCAGCTGTTCCAGTCTTGTCCGTTGCCTCTCCATGCCGTCTCGTTACTTACTACGACACCTACCCACGCCTCGTGCGGAGGCGCAAGTTTCATGTTTGGAAGACACAGAATCGAACATACGCACAAACCAAAATTGGTCTCTGCGTTGCTCGATAACAAAAAACGCCTTATGCCCGCGTCTCCCGTCGTCCGATGCGGGAGGCAAGCACAAGACGGTCTGCAAATGGCGCGGCGCTTCAGCGACAGCGCAACTTCGACCATCGTGGTAGCGGGGGGAGGATTCGAACCTCCGACCTATGGGTTATGAGCCCATTGAGCTACCAAACTGCTCCACCCCGCATCAGCAACGCGAAGATTATAGAGATTCCTAGACAATAGGCAAGCTGGGGCAGCCCAAAACTGCCTTTGCACGCTGGCTGGGAAGGTGCCATGTGCCAACACTAACTCTTGGTGCCGAAGAGAGGACTCGAACCTCCACGGGCATGAGCCCACTACCCCCTCAAGGTAGCGTGTCTACCAATTCCACCACTTCGGCAATGTTTGGCCAGTCGGATAGACTGACATCGCAAGTTATTTCATCAGATATCCGGTATTTCCGTATTGTCCCCAGCATCAACCGACGGAGTGTCGTCAATGTTCGTCTCGCCATCCGAGCTCGAGTCTGGGAATTCCGGCATGTCGTCCCCCTCAAGGGGCAAGCCAAGATCTGTTTCGTCGTCGCCGACAGCGTCCGTTTGGTCTTCATCGGGACCCATAAGGTCATCGCCAACTTGTTGAAGCGAGGGTAGACTCTCGGTAGTAAAGCCTTTGAGGCTGTCCGCTCGCTCTTTAGCTGTAAATGCGAGTCCGAAAGCGATTAAAAAGTATCCTATGGCTAGTGTAGCAGTGAATTTGACCACGAAGGATGTCGCGCCCGACGACCCAAACAATGTGTTCGCAGCGCCACTGCCAAATGCTGCTCCAATGTCGGCGCCCTTGCTCTGTTGAATGAGCACCAATGCGCCCAAGGACACGGATACGACAACAAGCAATATCAGAAGAATAGTTTCGAATAATTCCATGATTAGTTACCAGAAGCAATCTGACAGATGCTATTGAATTGCACAACGTCAAGCGATGCGCCACCGACCAGAAACCCGTCTACGTTGGCTTGCGCAATCAATTGAGAGGCGTTGTCGACCTTCACGCTGCCTCCATACAAAATTCGCAATTCCTCGCCAGTCAGCACTGTTGAATCGGCAATCATACTACGAAGATGCTCGTGCATGTCTTCGGCATCTTCCGGCGTAGCAACTACCCCTGTACCAATTGCCCAAATCGGCTCGTAGGCAAGTTGCGCATGGCCGAAGACCAATGGGTCAGAATTTCTTAGCACTTCAGCAACCTGATTCCAGACAACTTCCTTTGCAATTCCCGCCTCACGCTGCTTGAGCGTCTCTCCGACACAGAGAACTGGGGTCAATCCAGCTTCGCAACATGCCCAAAATTTCTGTGCGACTACCTGATCGGTCTCCTGAAACAGCGTGCGTCGTTCAGAATGCCCGACAATAGCAAAAGTGCCCCCTAGATCTCTTACCATCCCAGCGGCAATCTCGCCCGTATATGCCCCTTCCACATCGAAGTGCACGTTTTGTACCCCAATCTTTGCCGACCCCGGTTGGCTCAAGACTAAACTTTGCACATACAGTGCGGGTGGCGCAATCCAAACTTCTACGTTGCTAGGAAACCGCAATTCCGACGTGAATTTGCGACACAGATCACGTGTGCCATGCAATTTCCAGTTCGCAATTACGAGAGGCGTGCGCAACTGAAAAGTCCAAGGGGCGAAACGGGACCATAGTATAGCTAGCAGCCAGTAATAGGGCTTCCACCGGCAATATGCACGTCGTCGCGATCCCAAGGATCGTCAGCGCGGGTCTCCAACTGCGTGTGCACATTGATTGGCAATCTCGTCCACCAACTGCGGATCCTCTCCTTCGACCATCACCCGAACCACAGGTTCTGTACCTGACGGCCGAATTACAATTCTTAAACGGTCCCTTAGCACCGGATCGATGTCAGCTACCGCGCCGTCTATTGCCTCGCAGACAGCAACCTTGGATGTGTTTTCAACATCAACGTTCACTAGGACCTGCGGATGAAGAGTGAGATCTTCAACAATATCTGCCAAGCTCCAGTCGTTCGCTTGGCAGGAGGCGAGCACTTGCAGTGCGGAAATAATTCCATCGCCCGTGGTGGTGTTTTCGTGACACATGATGTGCCCTGAAGATTCACCACCCAATCTCCATCCCAACTCCGTCATTTTCGATTGAACTTGACGGTCGCCAACATCTGCACGAACAAAGGGCACTCCAAGATTTCTTAAGGCAATCTCGAGTCCGTTATTTGTCATCACAGTACCCACGACTCCACCGAAATCGCGGTTGGTGCGTTGACCTGCCTTGGCCAGACAGTACAGTATGTGGTCGCCGTCCAAGAGTTGGCCCGATGCGTCAACCATGGCAATTCGATCGCCGTCTCCGTCGAAGGCAATCCCTAGGTCAGCGCGTCGCTCAACTACTTCTTTCCTCAAGCCGCGAGTATCCGTTGTCCCGCACTTTAGATTGATGTTTCTACCATCGGGAGATGCACCAATGCTGTGCACCTCAGCACCCAGCTCGCTGAAAACTAGGGGTGCAATTGCATACGTTGCTCCATGTGCACAATCCAATACGATCCTCAATCCTTTGATGTCCAGCGTCCCATTCACCGATTCCTTACAAAAGTCCACATAGCGGCGGGTGACGTAGCTCGGCCTGGTGGCTTTCCCAAGAGATTCCGCTTCCTCGGTCTCCAATCGACTCTGCATCAATTTCTCGATGTGAGCTTCAGTCTCGTCGGACAGTTTCATGCCCGTATAGTCAAAAAACTTGAGACCGTTGTCTTGAAACGGATTATGTGAAGCACTAATGGCGACGCCCAAATCCGCTTCCATGGACTTCGTGAGGAACGCAATGGCTGGCGTTGGCATTACCCCAAGCAAGCTGACATTAATGCCGGAGGCTATAAACCCCGCTTCCAAAACAGACTCCAACATGTAACCGGAAATTCTGGTGTCCTTTCCAATGAGAACGCTCCGACCGCCATTCTTTCGCACCACGCTTCCAGCGACCCAGGCGATCTGCAAGCAGGCTTCTGGCGTAATGGGGTATTGACCTACCCGTCCTCGAATTCCATCTGTTCCGAAGAGAGGCGAGTATTCAGAATCTGAATGGGGTGGCGATTGAGGCGCGAAACTCACCTCTGGAGCTTCTACGAATCTTCAGCGGGAGACGTGAAAGGCGATGGTTCGTGTTCTTCAGCGGGACTTTCAGCTGCCGACTCGCCCGTAGCGGAAGTCTGTTCGGGGGAAGTTGGTGCACGCGGTTTCCCCCCAGCCATTATGTCGCCAACCTGCTCGGGAGAGAGGGTCTCGTATTCGATAAGGGCGTTCGCCATGACATGGAGCTTTTCTATGTTGTCCTGAAGAACGTCCTTTGACCTTTCGTACAGTCTGTGAACGATAGAACGAACCTCGTCGTCGATCTTTCGGGCGGTATTGTCAGAAACTGTTGTGCTTGGTGTACCCGCGGTCATGCCAAGAAAAACCTCGCCTTCGTTTTCATCGTACTTCAGAGGACCCAACTCCTCGGAGAAGCCCCACTTTGTCACCATGTTGCGAGCGAGTTGCGTAGCCCGTTCCAAATCGTTTGAAGCACCAGTAGTAATCCCGTCGATGCCGTTTACAAGCTCTTCAGCTATTCGTCCACCATACAAGGTGCAAATTTGGGATTCCACAGCCGTCCGACTAAGACTGTATTTGTCCTCTTCGGGAAGGAACATGGTCACACCGAGAGCGCGACCTCTTGGAACAACTGTAATTTTGTACAAAATATCGTGCTCCGGCATACAGTAGCCAACTATAGCGTGCCCCGCTTCGTGGTATGCGGTCACCCGTTTTTCTTTATCCGACATGACCATCGATTTGCGCTCCGCGCCCATCATGATCTTGTCCTTGGCCTTCTCGAATTCCTCCATGCCAACAAGCCTTCTGCCAGCTCGCGCGGCGAAGAGAGCTGCCTCATTGACTATGTTCTCCAGATCCGCACCGGAAAATCCTGGCGTTCCCCGGGCGATCGTCAGGGAATTCACATCCTCCGCAATCGGCACCCGTCGCATGTGCACTTTCAAGATATGGTCGCGACCGCGAATGTCAGGTAGAGGGACAACTATTTGACGATCGAAGCGACCAGGGCGAGTCAGCGCGGGGTCCAACACATCGGGTCTATTGGTGGCGGCGATCACAATTACTCCGTCGTTGGGCTCAAAACCGCCCATTTCCACTAGCAGCTGATTCAAGGTTTGTTCGCGCTCGTCGTGTCCATTTCCAAGCCCTGCACCGCGGTGGCGACCAACTGCGTCGATTTCATCAATAAAGACAATGCAAGGCGCATGTTTCTTTGCTTGTTCGAACATGTCTCGCACTCGGGATGCGCCCACGCCCACAAACATTTCCACAAAATCGGACCCTGAAATCGAGAAGAAAGGCACCTTGGCCTCGCCCGCAATTGCCTTTGCAAGCAATGTCTTGCCGGTTCCAGGAGGACCCACCATAAGTGTGCCACGCGGAATTCTGCCTCCCAGCTTCTGGTACTTGCCGGGGTCGCGGAGGAATTCGACTAGCTCCTGTACATCTTCCTTGGCTTCCTCCACTCCTGCAACGTCAGCGAACGTAGTCTTGACGTGCTCATCCGAGAGCATCTTTGCCTTGCTTTTTCCAAACGCGAGCGGTCCGCCACGACCTCCAACACCTTGTACTTGGCGCATTAGAAGCATGAAAACGGCCAAGATTATGAGAATTGGCAACACTGCAAAAAACAATTGCATCCAAAAACTGTTGCCGGTGTCTTCGGTGCCCCGAATTTCTACGTTGTGATCCTCGAGATTCTGCAGCAGTTCGGCATCGTCAATGGGTATGCGGACGACCTTGAACGTGTTCCCTTCGCGGTTTTCAACTTCTATGATGTCTCGCTTGAAGATAACCGTCTTGATGTTGCCTTCCGCGACGTGCGTTCGGAACGCCGAATAGCTAATCTCATCCGGTTCGGCTTTGCCAACGAAATTGTTGAAAAGGGTAAGTAGCACCAAGGCCACAATAACCCAAAGCAACAGATTTTTCGCCATTGCGCTCAAAACACAAATCCCCTTGCAGACAGCATGTCTGCATGTACAAAGTATACAAGTGTTGAGCAACCGAATCCGATCAAAATCATTCGCCAGTACCTTGTTTCATGCCATGTGACATAGTGCTAATTTCAGTTATTTCAATCGCTAATTGCTATGCGATATTCGAAATTCCATTTACTAATAGACCCCACAGAGCTTCAATAAATCCCCCGTGGCAAGCCCATTCGCACTATCACGCAGAAGCCAATTTGTGCATGGCTACCGTTTGGATTAGATGCCCATTTCGCCTTTGTGGTCACATCGGGAACCTGCTTAACCCACTCAACAACACCAAATGCGGGAATTCAAATGTGCTCAACGTCGCGAATGTGATATTCCTTCTCGGCTGGCCCCTCTCCCACCACAAACACGTCGTCCAGCCTTTTTCCAATCATTGCTCGACCAAGCGGCGAGACATTGGAAATCGTGCCCATCTTTACGTCTGCTTCGTCCTCACCGACTATCCGATACGTTACGGTTGCCCCCGTGTCCACGTCCTCTAAAGTGATCGTTGAACCAAAGATTACCCTCCCAGTGTTGCTGATCTTGGTGACATCGATCACTCGAGCGTCAGAGAGTCTGGATTCCAAGTAGCGGATCCTCGCTTCCATCATTCCCTGTCGTTCCTTTGCGGCGTGGTAGTCCGCATTTTCGCGCAAGTCACCTAACTTGCGAGCTTCGCCGATGGCTTTGGAGGCTGCCGCTCGTCCATTCCGCAATTCCTCCAACTCGTTGCGCAGCTTGAGCTGTCCCTCTACCGTCATGGGTTTAGGCACGGATTCCTTCCTCCTATAGTTCTTGCAATCGCCGAACGGAATTAGAGCTTCCGTATCTTATTGCTTGGCAAATCGCCGCTCCGCCCGCCAGTGTAGTCGTGTAGGTCACGTTATTCTGCAATCCAAGTCTACGTATCACTGCTGAGTCTGCAACGGATTGGCGGCCTTCCGTCGAATTGACTATGAGCTTGACGTCTCGATTCTTCATCAGGTCGGTAACATCAGGGCGACCTTCAGTCACTTTGTTTACCACCTCCGACTCAATCCCATGTCGGCGGAGCACTGCGGCGGTACCTCGTGTAGCAACGAGATCAAAACCTAGATCCCTCAATTGTCCCGCGACATCGGCTACATGAGGGCGATCGGATTCCTTAACGCTGACAAATGCCAATCCTCCGCTTGGCAAACGTGTCCCAGCAGCGAGCGTTGCCTTGGAAAAAGCTTCGGCAAAGGATTTACCGATACCCATCACTTCCCCAGTTGATTTCATTTCAGGTCCCAATATGGGATCGACGCCCGGAAACTTGGCAAACGGAAACACCGATTCCTTGACGAATATGTGGGAGGGCACTGCTTCTTCCGTGAATCCCTGGGACTCGAGCGACACGCCGGCCATGCACCGAGCAGCGACCTTTGCTAGTGAGAAGCCTATGCATTTCGACACAAACGGTACTGTCCGTGAGGCGCGTGGATTGACTTCGAGCACGAAGATGTTCCCGGCTTGGACCGCCATCTGCACATTCATCAGGCCAACAACGTTTAACTCGTAAGCAAGTGCTCGCACCTGGCGACGAATCTCTTCCTGGATCGCGGAACTCAGACTGTGAGGCGGCAATGAACACGCCGAATCACCGGAATGTATCCCTGCCTGTTCGATATGCTCCATGATCGCGCCAATGAGAACGTCGTGCCCATCCGAAACCAAGTCCACGTCAACTTCAACAGCCTGATCCAAGTATCGATCAAGAAGCACGGGGGCCGTATTCGACTCAGGAATGGCGCTGGCCAGATACCGTGAAAGCTCTGACTCGTTGAACACGACCTCCATGGCTCGTCCCCCAAGCACGTACGAAGGTCGGACGATTAATGGAAAACCGATTTCGCGTGCGGCCTGCAGTCCATCCTCGATGGAATTGACCGTGCGATTGGAGGGTTGATGCAAACCCGCCTGCTCAATGACATCTTGAAATCGTTTCCTATCTTCGGCGCGGTCGATCGCGTCTGCGCTAGTACCAATGATTGGCACACCCAATGCAGTGAGTTTGTCGACCAGCTTGAGTGGAGTTTGACCGCCGAATTGAACTATCACTCCAGCTGGATTCTCAACGTCGATGATTGCCAAGACATCTTCTAACGTAACCGGTTCGAAATACAGTCTGTCGGATGTGTCATAGTCTGTTGAAACGGTTTCGGGATTGCAGTTGACCATGATGGTCTCATAGCCATCCTCACGCATGGCGAGAGCTGCGTGAACACAGCAGTAGTCGAATTCAATGCCTTGGCCAATGCGATTTGGACCACCACCGAGCACCATGATCTTTTTCTGATCTGTGGGGTTGGCCTCGCAAAACTGCTCGTAGGTTGAATACAAATAGGCCGTGGTTGCGGGAAACTCAGCCGCGCAGGTGTCAACGCGCTTGTAGACTGGCTTTATGTCCCACGCTCGTCTGCGCCCGCGGACGTTGTCCTCTTTGCATTTGAGCAACTCTGACAGTCTGAGATCGGAAAACCCGTCCCGTTTCAACTGCAGTAATTCCTCGGGTCTTATGTCTTCAATCGACTTCCCCAGCAGAGCTTGTTCCGTCTGAACTAGGTCGTGAATTTGCGCAAGGAACCAAGGGTCAATTCGAGTGGCCTCATGCATCTCCTCCAATGAGATGTTGTGTCGAAATCCGTCAGCCACATAGAGGATTCGGTCGGCTCCTGGTTGTCGCAATTCAGCAAAGAGATCGCGTAAATCGTCCTGACTTTGAACGCTCAAAATGGGTTGCAGTCCACTGATCCCCGTTTCCAGACTGCGAAGCGCTTTTTGGAACGACTCCTTGAATGTTCTGCCTATGGACATCGCTTCGCCCACAGACTTCATTTGTGTCGTGAGCCGATTTTCGGCTTGCTGGAACTTCTCGAACGTGAAACGAGGGATCTTGGTGACCACATAGTCGAGCGTAGGTTCAAAGGAAGCCGGAGTGACGCCTGTAATATCGTTGGCCAGTTCGTCAAGCGTGTAGCCCAAAGCAAGCTTGGCAGCGACCTTGGCAATGGGAAAGCCGGTTGCTTTGGAAGCCAGCGCTGAGGAGCGGGACACCCTGGGGTTCATTTCTACAACAATCATCCGCCCAGAATTGGGATCCACAGCGAACTGCACATTAGATCCACCAGTTTCCACTCCGATTTCGCGCAGTACCGCAATCGACGCGTCTCGCATGAGTTGGAACTCTTTGTCAGTGAGTGTCTGCGCTGGCGCTACCGTGATGGAGTCCCCCGTGTGAATGCCCATTGGATCCACGTTTTCGATGGAGCAGACGATGATGCAGTTGTCGCTCATGTCGCGCACCACTTCCATCTCGTATTCCTTCCATCCAAGCAATGACTCGTCGATTAGCAGCTCGTTGGTCGGAGACAGCTGCAGACCACGATTGCATATGTCTACGAATTCCTCTCGGTTGTAGGCTATGCCGCCACCTGATCCTCCTAAAGTGAAAGATGGTCGGATGATGCATGGGTAGCCCAACTCTTTCTGAACGCGCAAAGCATCCTCGAGACTGTGGGCTATCCCCGATTTAGCGGTTTCTAATCCGATATTGGCCATCGCTTTATCGAAGAGTTCACGGTCTTCCGCCTTGTCTATGGAATCGCGGCTCGCCCCAATAAGCTCGACTCCGTTCTCGGCGAGAACACCTTCACGAACGAGATCCAAGGCACAGTTGAGAGCGGTTTGGCCTCCCATAGTCGAAAGCAGTGCATCCGGTTTCTCCCGTTGAATGATTCGCGCGACTGTCTGCCACTCCACTGGTTCGATGTAGATGGCTGAAGCCATGGTCGGATCGGTCATGATGGTCGCGGGATTGGAGTTCACCAAAATCACCCGCAATCCTTCTTCCATCAGCGCTTTGCAGGCTTGAGCTCCTGAGTAGTCGAATTCGCACGCCTGGCCTATTACTATCGGACCGGCACCCAGGATCAAGACCGATTCGATATCGGCGCGCTTCGGCATAGTCTTGCTACGTCCTGTTTCGCATCAATTCGATGAAGTGATCGAACAAATAGCGACAATCTTGAGGACCAGGGCTCGCCTCTGGATGTCCCTGAAACCCAAATGCCGGTAGGTGCTTGTGAGCAATTCCCTGCAATGTTCCATCGAACAAGGAAGAGTGAGTCATTTCGAGTGCATCAGGAAGACTCGACTCCTCCACACAAAAGCCATGATTTTGACTGGTAACGATCACTTGGCCGGTCTTGATGTCCTTGACGGGGTGATTGGCACCGTGGTGACCATGCTTCATCTTCACCGTCTTAGCTCCTGCTGCTAACGCGAGAAGCTGACAACCGAGGCAAATTCCAAAAATCGGAATTCGAGCATCCATGAAGTCGGAAATTGCATCAATCGCATACGTACAGGGGTCGGGGTCGCCGGGACCGTTGGAAAGGAATATGCCGTCAGGTTCATGCGACAACGCTTGTGAAGCGCTGGTGTTCGCGGGAACAACAATGACCTCACATCCTCGGTCCACGAGCAATCGCAAAATGTTTCTCTTAATGCCAAAATCGTAAGCGACGACTCGCAGCTCTCCGCCGATGGAATCGCGATAACCGGTTTCTAGGTCCCACCCTCCCTCAGTCCAATGGTCTTCGGACTGTCGAGTTACCACCTTGGCCAAGTCCATACCGACTAATCCGGGAAAACTTTGAGCAAGTTCAATAGCTTCCTGTTCCCTGAATCCCGAGCCTGCAACTATGCAACCGGCCATCGCGCCTTTCTCGCGAATAATGCAAGTCAATTGGCGAGTATCAATTTCAGAGATGGCAACGACGTTTTCGCGTCGCAAGAATTCCCCGAGCGAATTCTGCGAACGAAAGTTGCTCAACAGTGGCGGAGTATCTCTCACGACCAACCCCTCGGCCCACACGGAGTTGGACTCGTAGTCCTCCTGATTCGTACCGGTGTTGCCAATGTGAGGATAGGTCAGCGTAACAATTTGTCGGGCATAGGAAGGATCCGTAAGAATCTCTTGATAGCCGGTCATGGCTGTGTTGAAAACGACCTCGCCGGCGGCGGAACCAAAAACCCCGATTGACGAGCCTCGAAAAATCGTTCCATCCTCAAGAGCAAGCAATGCGGGGATTGGTGGGTTCACTCGCAGCTATCCAAATTAGCAGCTATTTCAAATGAACTGAGAAGTCTGTGAGACTTTGAGGTCCGTCCATCAAGACTTCTCGTCATGGCAGACCCAATACTTGACTCATGTCGTACAAGCCGCTCATTCCGGCCTCTGCCTTTCTTGCAATGAACACGCTCCCCCGCAATGCACCTGCGGCGAAGATGGACCGGCTCGCGGAACGATGCGTCAGCTCAATCCGCTCTCCAATTCCTGCAAAGATCACCGTATGTTCGCCTACAACATCACCACCGCGTGAAGAGTGGAACCCAATTTCGCCGTGGACACGTTCTCCAACGATACCCTCGCGTCCGAATGAAGCCACTTCCTGAAGGTCGCACTCGCGAGTCTGCGCAATCGCTTGCCCCATCTGCAGAGCTGTGCCTGACGGCGAATCGACCTTGTTGCGGTGATGCAGTTCGTGAATCTCCACGTCGAATTCGTCACCCAGTGCCTTTGTGGCGAGTTCAAGCATCTTGAGCGACACGTTCACGCCGACACTCATGTTGGGAGCCTGCAGTATGGGAATGTGTTGGGATGCAGATTGAATGCGCGATTGTTGATGATCCGTAAAGCCCGTGGTACCAACTACCATGCCGATTCCACGACCAACACACGGATCTAACAATTCCATTGTGTTCGTCGGACTACTGAAGTCAATGGCTACCGCAGTTTCATTCAGCGCAGTTGCGACTTCGCGCGTCACGTTTACTCCAACGGCACCACATCCTGCTACTAGTCCAACGTCAGAACCCAAGTAGGAAGAGGAACTGGACGCCAGAGCACCGCCAATGCAAAGCTCGGAATGGTCTTGAAGTGCGTGAGTGAGTATGCGGCCCATTCTTCCTGTTGCGCCGCAAATTGCAACCGAAATCATTGATTGGAAAGTCTATTGAGTCAAACTGTCTATGAAGTCTCGCACGCGAGAAACAAATGACTTCCCTTTGGGTGTGTGCTTGCTATCCGTGCCCTCAAGCGTAGTCTCCAACTGCTCTAGAAGCTCCCGTTGCTTTGACGACAAATTGACAGGAGTCTCCACTACAACCCTGCAAAGCAGGTCTCCCTTGCGTCGGTCTCGCAGCGATGGGACACCACGCCCACGCAATCTAAATAGCTTGCCGGTCTGCGTTTCTGCCGGCACTCGCAATTTTACGCTACCTTCGAGTGTTGGAATATCAACCTCGTCACCCAATGCCGCTTGGGTAATTGTGATGGGCTTTTCGCAAAGCAGGTCACTGTTCTGACGTTCAAACACGGGGTGGGGTCGGACATTGAACATTATGTAAAGGTCGCCAGTAGGCCCGCCACGAATACCACTCTCACCTTCGCCACTGACACGTAGACGAGTTCCCTGGTCTACTCCGGGAGGAACGGTTACGGAAAGGGTCTTCTCGCTACTAGCACGTCCTTGGCCTCGACAGTTGTGGCAGGGGTTCTCAATGGTTCTACCCGTGCCCCCGCATCGTCGACAAGTCTGTTGCATGAGGAACATGTGCTGACGAATGGATATCCGTCCCGACCCATCGCAGTCGGGGCATTCTCTGGCGGATGTTCCGCGAGCAGCGCCGCTTCCATCGCACTCTGAGCACGTCCGCAATGCTGGAATGCGCACTTCAATCTTGTCGCCACGGACCGCTTGCTCCAAATCGATGCTCAATTCGTAGCTTAGGTCCGATCCGCGTTGCTGTTGCGAATGAGATCGGCTTCGTTGCGATCCCATGAACATGTCGCCGAAAACGCTATCGAGGTTTCTCAGAATGTCGTCGATACTCGACCCGTTGGCGAAGTCGCTGAACCCGCCGCCCTGCATTCCGTCAAGGCCGGAATGACCGAACCGATCATACGCGCTACGTTTTTCGTCATTCGAAAGAACTTCAAACGCTTCGGTTGCCTCTTTGAATTGCTCTTCGGCATCCGGTTGATCGGGATTGCGATCGGGGTGGTACTTCATCGCCAGCCGACGATAGGAACGCTTTATCTCGTCGTCGCTTGCACCTCGAGATACTCCTAGAACTTCGTAGTAGTCGCGCTTTGCCATGCCATTGCCTGTCTTACGAAACTAAATGGCTCGCAACTGCGCCGCGAAATAGCCTCGAATCCCACATCCCCATGGAGTGGTAGTTACTTGTCGTCCTTTACCTCCTCGAATTCTGCATCAACGGCGTCGTCCGATCCTTGAGTGTCGCCAGCCGAAGGCTCAGCCTCTGCTTCAGCGCCAGGTGGCTCATTTGCCGATGCGTCTTGATACATCCGCTGTACCACGGGCTCTGCCACTTTGCTCAGAGCTTGCAGCTTTTCGTTAATGGCGTCTTTGTCGTCGGTTTTCATCGCTTGTTCGAGATCCGTTATCGCACCCTCGATGGACGACTTTTCGCTCTCAGTGACCTTGTCACCCAAATCCTCCACCATCTTGCGGGTGGAGTGGATCATTGAGTCCGCTTGGTTGCGCAGTGTAACCAACTCCTCAAAACGCGCGTCTTCCTCGGAATGAGATTCCGCATCCTTGACCATGTTCTCGATCTCTTCTTCCGAGAGTCCGCTTGACGCTTTGATAACGATGGACTGTTCCTTGTTAGTGGCCTTGTCTTTGGCCGCAACGTTCAAGATTCCATTCGAGTCGATGTCGAAACTAACTTCAATCTGAGGAACTCCTCGCGGAGCCGGGGGAATGTTGGCCAAGTCAAACTGACCTAGTGACTTGTTTTGCGAAGCCTGCTTTCGTTCACCTTGCAGCACATGAATGGTCACCCGCGTCTGATTGTTGTCTGCGGTCGAAAAAACCTGCTGCTTTCGCACAGGGATCGTGGTGTTCTTCTCGATCAACGGGCTCATTACGCCACCGAGCGTCTCGATTCCCAACGAAAGCGGGGTCACGTCCAGCAGCAACACGTCATGAATGTCTCGGGAAAGCACGGCACCTTGAATGGCTGCGCCCATCGCAACCGCCTCGTCCGGATTGACGTCTTTGCGTGGCTCACGTCCAAAAAACACCTTCACGCGTTCCTGAACGAGAGGCATCCGTGTCTGTCCCCCAACCAAGATTACATCGTCGATTTCGTTTACAGAGATGCCTGCATCCTTGATGGCAGTGCGACAGGGGTCGATAGTTCGATCAACCAGATCTTCAACCAAGGATTCCAATTTCGCACGTGTAAGTTTGACCACTAGGTGTTTCGGACCCGTGTTGTCTGCGGTAATGTAGGGCAGATTCACGTCGGTTTCCTGACTCGAGGATAGCTCGACTTTCGCTTTTTCCGCAGCTTCCTTCAGGCGTTGCAGCGCAAGTGGATCGTTGTGCAAGTCAATTCCGTTTTGCGACTTGAACTCTTCAGCCAAGTAATCGATGATTCGTAGATCAAAGTCCTCACCGCCCAGGAAGGTATCGCCATTGGTTGACAACACTTCGAATTGATGCGAACCGTCGACATCGGCAATTTCAATGATGGAAATGTCGAACGTGCCTCCACCTAGATCGTAGACAGCAATTTTCGAATCGCCCCTCTCTCGGTCCATGCCATAGGCCAAGGCGGCGGCGGTGGGTTCATTGATTATTCGCTTTACATCTAATCCAGCGATTCTCCCCGCATCCTTTGTTGCCTGGCGTTGCGAGTCGTTGAAGTAGGCGGGAACAGTTATTACGGCTTCCGTCACAGACTCGCCCAAGTAGTCTTCGGCGGTTTTCTTCATTTTCTTCAGCACTTCGGCCGAGACTTGCGGCGGTGCTTTCGCCTCGCCTCTAGCTTCCACCCAGGCATCTCCGTTGCTCGCCTCCACGATCTTGTAGGGCACCATTTCGGTATCGCGCTGTACTACGTCGTCCTTGAACTGACGTCCAATCAAGCGTTTAACCGCGAAGAGAGTGTTGTCGGGATTGGTTACCGCTTGTCGTTTTGCGCTTTGACCTACGAGCACTTCACCCTTTTCGGTGAACGCAACAATTGAAGGGGTCGTTCGATCTCCTTCAGAGTTTTCCACTACCCGTGGCTTTGTGCCCTCGAGCAGCGCAACGCACGAATTCGTCGTGCCCAAGTCAATTCCAATTATTTTTGCCATTTCTTGTTCCCAGATTTAAACCTTTGCTACGGGTCTTTCTTCATTCCAGTTTCAGCCTTAGAGGTATGGTCGTTAACCATTGATTTCAAGCATAGTTCGCTTATTCAACGGAATCGTCAGCTGAGCTGATCTCCTTGGAGACAATTACCTCCGCCTCGCGCAGAAGACGGTCGTGAATAAGGTAGCCCTTTCTAAACACTTCGATCACCGTACCTGGCTCCGCATCCGGATGCTCAATCGAAGTCATCGCCATGTGTTTTTCGGGATCAAACACTTCGCCCTGCGGGTCAAATTCTTGAATTCCATTCCTGTTCAGCGCATCGGTCAGCGCTTTCACAGAAAGTTCGATCCCTTCAATGACACTACCGGAAACTTCCTGCTCCTTGGCGGTCTTTATTGCCTTCTCAAAGTTATCCAATGCCGGTAGTAATTCACGTGCAAACCCCTCAAGAGCGTAGCGCCGCACGTTCTCGTACTCTCGCGCACTTCTCTTTCGCACGTTTTCGGCTTCTGCACGAGCGCGCAGGACTTGATCCTTTGCATCGGCAACGACCTCGCGCATCTCCTCCAACTGCCCCATCAGTTCTTCCACTGAGAGGCCTGCGTCAGGGGCTTCCTCCTCTACGGACTCTCCATTTGAAGATGCTTCCGCTTCACCGCCGTCCGACGATCCTTTGCTTAGTTCCGCCTCCTCGCTGGGTTGATCGTCCTTTGTAGTCGCATCTTCGCTAGTTGCTTGTGCCTTCTTTTCATCTGAGTCATGCATTGTTAAAAACCGTTAGTGCAAGGTACAGCGGAACCTAGGTTATAGGGACGTTACGTCTGAATTCAAGAATCGTGGTGTTCGAGAGCTGATCCCAAATGTCGCGCAGTGGCATCCACCAGAGGAATCACTGCCTTGTATTGCATGCGTGCCGGTCCAACTACTCCGACGACTCCTGCTATGACGCCGTCGATTTCGTACTTCGCCGTGATGAGGCTGTAGTCGTCAAGAGGAGCAAATCCAGGTTCTCCACCAATGTGCAACTGCACGCCTTCCGATGCAATGCATTTGTCGAGAAGATGCACGATGCTGCTCTTGCTTTTCAAGGCGTCCAAGAGAACCTGAGCTTCTTCCGACGAGGAAAGAAGACCCACCAAATTCGTTTCGCCTGTAACCACATAGTCGTGGTCCACGTCGTTGTCCTCTTCAAAGGTCTTCGATGCAACGTCGAGCGCAGTCTGCATGAGATCGTTCATCTTGAATTGGTCGTCCCGCATGCTCTCAAGCACCTTCTTTCGGATTTCAAACAGAGTGTGCCCGCAAAACTCCCGGTTGATGAAATTTGCAGCTTGCTGCAATTCCGTCTCGGTGTACTGCTGCTCCGTCTCAATTACGCGATTCTGCACTTCGCGTTCGTTCACTACAAGAACAGCCAGAACTCGAGATCCGGAAAGTGTCAAGAAATGAATCTGGCGCAATTCAATTTGATCGGGTCGAGGCGTGGTAACCAATCCGACTAAACTGGATCCTTCGGCCAACAGTTGGGATGCCGAAACTATCAGTTCGCTTGGAGACAAGCTTGACTGCAGGGCTGATCGGAGTATGGCATCGGACGAGTGGTCCAATGGTCCTAATGAAATCAAGTGGTCCACGAAGAAGCGCAAACCTCGATTCGTCGGCACTCTCCCAGCGGAAGTGTGAGGCGACGAAACCAAACCCTTGCCCTCAAGATCCACCATTATGTTTCGGACTGTGGCGGAACTTACACGCATTCTTGCTCTATTAGCAATATGCCTTGAGCCAATGGGGGTTCCAATCTGCAAGTACTCGTCAACCAAAAGCCTGAACAGTTCTAAAGCACGTTCATCAATTGTCGGAATGGGAGACATGCGAACTAGAGTTTGGCTACTGGACTCCTTCATAATGTAACGAGCATTCTTCCTGCTGCAAGTCAATACGCTATCACAACAAAGCGATAACTTCAGATCATGCTGGTCAATCTCTCGGTGCGAAACTTCGCATTGGTAAAAAATCTGGACATTTCCTTAGATCCTGGACTAACTGTCATCACTGGGGAATCTGGAGCTGGCAAGACGATATTGCTACAAGCGTTGTCGCTTGTACTTGGAAGTCGAGCGCGAAAAGAGCAGACGCGACCAGGAGAGCAACAGTGCGAAGTCTTTGCCGAGTTTGACATCACAAATGCTCCCGATGCGCTGTCCTACTTGAAGGAAAACGACCTCGCGGACTCGAGCGAACCTACACGCTGCCTGATACGCCGCGTAGCCAGAATAGATGGTCGCTCCAGAGCATGGATAAACGGCGTGCAAGTAACAAATGACGCTCTGCGAGCGCTGAGCGAGCCACTTGTCGCACTTCACGGACAGTTCGAGCAAACTCGCATGGTGGACAAGGGCGTGCAGCTTGAGTGGTTTGATGACTTTGGAGTAGACGACGAGTTGCGCCTACAGGTGCGGAGCAGCTTTGCGCGATGGCGAAAGTCGCTGGAAGAACTCGAAGAGACCAGAGCACGTTTGGGTGTGGAGCTAAGCGAAATCAGCCTAATTCGCTACCAGGTGGAA
The DNA here is from genome assembly GCA_965205545.1 of Candidatus Azotimanducaceae bacterium. Lineage (GTDB taxonomy): Bacteria > Pseudomonadota > Gammaproteobacteria > Pseudomonadales > Azotimanducaceae > Bin55. Next base: position 1,612,997 of record OZ242170.1, read on the forward strand.
GAATTGGAAGCACTGAGGCTCAAAGATCAGGAGTTCGAGCAATTGAATCGGCAATTCAAGCGGGCGTCCCACGCGCAGGAAGTTCGCCTTGCCATCGGGGAATCTATGGAGATACTAGATTCGCGAATCCAGTCTGAACTGACCAACATTTCTAAGCTAGTGGACAGGATCGACGATGAGCACGAATCGCTTGCTGAAACCAAGAAACTGCTCGAGTCGGCACGCATTCAGGCCGAAGAGTGCTCCACCTACCTGAGCAACTACGCGGACACCTTGGCTCTCGACGAATCAGAATTGGAACAGATCGAAACACGTCTAAACATGGTCTACGAAATGGCTCGCAAACATAAGGTCGCGCCAGCTCGGCTCTTTGAACACGTCGATCATATGCAAGGCCAGCTCAGTGCACTCGAAGCATCACAAGGGCGACTGATGCAGCTTGAGCAAACGGTGGAAAGCCGTCGTCAAGAATTCTTTGCGGCAGCGGAGCACCTTCGAGCCCAACGCAAGACCCAGGCACCGATGTTCTGTGAGCAGGTGGTTTCGACTCTTGCACAAGCTGCACTCGCCGATGCCCAATTCGAGCTGTCGTTTGACGACGCCGTAAATGCAAACGGCATCGACTCCATCGAGTATCTCGTATCGACCAATGCAAGCTATCCGCCGATGCCCATGGGGAGAATTGCATCCGGTGGAGAGTTGTCTAGAATCGCGCTTGCCATATTGGTGGTTGTGGCAAAGCGTTCGAATTTGCCTTGCTTGGTATTGGATGAAGCCGACATTGGCATAGGCGGAGTAACTGCCGACATGGTGGGTAGAATGCTTCGCTCGCTAGCTGCGGACAATCAGGTTCTCTGCGTGACTCATGCTCCGCAGGTCGCTGCGCTAGGAAAATCGCACCTTAATGTGTTTAAGACAAAAGATCAGGAAATTCAAGTGTCCAGATTGAAGGATTCTGAGCGAATTGATGAAATCGCACGCATGGTTGCAAGCAGAGCGGTTGACGATGAGAGCCGAAGCTACGCAAGAACTCTTCTTGCAAGTGCAAGGTCTTAGCTATAACGAGTTTTGGTTCCCATGTCCTCTAGAGCAAGCAAAACTATGGAGACGTCTGCAATGAAGAAATCGTTCTGGTCTCGCGTTATTCTGGCTTTCCTCGCTTCGTCGTTGCTTCTTGTCTCCAGTTGCGGCGTCGTCAGGATGCATAGACCCGTGCTTCAGCAAGGCAACTTGATCACGCAATCCATGGTCGATGAACTTAAGCCCGGAATGACCAAGGAGCAGGTGGAATTCGTGCTGGGTAGGCCGGTGCACTTGAACACCTTCAATGTGGATCGTTGGGACTACATCTACACTCTGGAGGATCGCGAAGGAAATCTGTCACGCAAGCATCTTTCAGTCGTCTTCGAAGACGACAAACTAGCCGAAATTGGCGGTGATTTCAAACCCCAGGAGCCATCCGAGTCGGATGGCGACGTTGAGGAGATTGACGACGATCAGCCAGTAGAGGTCGAGTAGATTCTGTTTAAAAGTCGCGCAACTTCTGACTGAAAACCCAGATCAGTTCCGATTCACTTTGGTTTACCTTCTCTGGCTTGCGCGCGACGCATTTCCATGGGTGCCTGCCGTAGCTTGCGCAAGACTTCCACTCTATCTCCCGGGCACAGCACGTGGTCCAAGCTCACTTGCTCCCCCCAGATTGCGAGCCCGTCGGCCTCGTCAAGGGCGGCATCGGCAAAGGCATCCAGTTGCTTGGCCAACTCGATGACCCCGCGAACAGTTGATCCGTCTTCGCACTCGATTTCCGCTGACCACTCTCTCGACGTGACAGCTGCGACTACTTCTATTCGCACGCCACAAGACTCTTGCGAGCCTGGTCCGTGAATGCCGTGAGAACCCTGTCTATGGCAACTTCAATGGCTCGCGGTCCCACAAGACGCAACAACCATCCATGAAACTCGAAACTAAGGTCTAGAGTTGCCTTGCACCCTATTCGCAAGTCGGAGAAACGCCACTCACCGGCGAAGCTTGAAAACGGGCCCTTCACAAGTTCCAATCCGATCCTTGTATGAGGTTCGAGGATGTTGCGTGTGATCATTCTTTCGCTGTGCCCTGCGACAACGACTTGGATACTAGCTACGAGTTCGTTGTCTTGAGTGTCGAGAACGCGAGACTCGCGGCACCACGGAAGAAAATCACGATAACCCTCTACATTTGCCACCAAGCTGAAAATGTCATCGATGGGATAGGGCAGTAGCACACTGCGGGTTACGTGGTGTAGCTTCAATCAACTAGCGCAATAGCGCTACCCACCAGCAAAGTGCTGGACGATCGTCAGCGCGAATACCACGAGAATCGAAACTGGAGCGACAACGCAAATCAACGCTACCCACATGTAGCGAGCCGTCTGTGACTTGATTTCGAGGTAATCCCACACTTTTTGCCATGGCAGGAAGAAACCGACAAATACTGCAATTGCCAGCCCACCTAACGGCAGGAAGAACCACTGTGTGAGCTTGTCAAAGATATCAAAGATGGTCCAGCCAAATATCGGTTGGAAATCGCTCCAAAGGTTGAATGAAAAGACGCTACCAACTCCCAGAACCCACGTTATTGCCCCGATGAGTAGGGCAACCACCCAACGTTTGGCATTCATTTTCTCGACAAAGTACGCAATGGCTGGCTCCGTTAGCGAAATGGCAGACGTAAACGCTGCAAATGCGACAAACAGGAAGAAGAGTCCTCCAAATATCGAACCGAGCGGCAGATTTCCGAACGCTACTGGAGCCGTTACAAACAGTAGACCGGGTCCGTCGGAGGGACTCATGCCGTGCGCATAGACTATCGAGAAGATTGCCAGACCAGCCACGAGTGCCACGAGCGTGTCTACGATCACGATCACACTGACTGCCGACTTGACTGACTCGCGCTGAGGCATATAGGCACCATAGGCCATGATTGCTCCCATGCCGATCGACAACGTAAAGAACGCATGGCCCATCGCAACTAATAGCCCATTCAACTTTAGCTTGCTGAAGTCAACGTGAAACATGTACTTGAAGCCGTCCCAAAATCCGCCCTGCAGAATTCCATAGACGAGCATGACCAAGAGCAATACGAAGATCAGCGGCATGCAAATGCGAATCGCGATCTCCAATCCTTTGTTCACACCTCTTGCGACTACGAATATGGTCACTGCCATGAACAACGTAAACCACAACAGCACCTGACCCGGCGACTTTGTGAATTTTTCGAATGCTTCACCTGTGGCTCCGCCATCGGCGCCCTGAAAGGTTCCAGAAAAAACTTGAAAGATATAGGCGGAAATCCAGCCCGCGATCACGGCATAAAAGGAGAGAATGATGATTCCACCAACCATTCCTGCCCAACCGATCAAAGACCAATTCGAAGAGCGATTGTTTTCTTGGGCCAATTTCAAGACCGAATTTATGGGGCTCATTCTTCCCTGCTTCCCCAACATGATTTCGGCCATCATCACAGGAAATCCAATCAGGCAAATGCAAATGAGGTAGACGAGGAGAAACGCTCCTCCACCATTCTCACCTGTAATGTAGGGAAATTTCCAGATGTTTCCGAGGCCTACAGCCGAGCCTACGGCCGCTAGCACAAATAGTGCGCCACTGGACCACATGCCATGCTGGGATTGATTCTGACTCTCTGCCATTCCCTAAGTGCCCCTCCACACTTCCTGAGATTGAGATTGACTTGATTCTATCAGTGTTGATTAAGCGGTCGAACACCTACCACCAGGCAGAAACTGGCACAAGAAAACACTCATTTCCGGCACCCATCGATCCTGATTCCCACGTGCAACCTACTGGCTAGCAACTACAACCATCGCACGAGCTACTGCTTCGCTATTGGTAAACAGAATTCCTTCTTCTGGCCAAAATGCGCCTGCAATCTCTTCGTCAGCGTTTTCCCAAATCGCGACCTGTTGCCCGATTTCGCCCTGCATATTGGAAAATTCAAACAGATGGCCCATATTCATGGGTTCACCCCTCTGTCCGCAATACCTCATTGTTACTGGCAACGCTAGCCAAGATAGACTCTTGGATGAACCTTGATCTTCCATGTAGCGTGCTAGGAATCGGAGCGGCCGCTGAGTCTCGACTTCTCGATCAGATCCAAAAAGAACCAACGGCAACTGTGGGTTCATTACCAGGGGTCCTTCTCCAGGAGCATCTAGTTCGTGCTCGCCCCATCTGCTCGATACCACTTTGACCTTTCGTTCGGATATCGGCGTGAATTCGCATTCGTCTTCGCCCAGGCCTCCTTGTGAATTAGCTGATGCCCCGAATTCTGCAGTGAGCCGACTCCAGGAAAAGGACTTCACGTCCGTTAACACGACCTCGGTCTCGCTCCAACGACGACTCCTAGCTCGTTCTGGAAAGCCCTTTTCATCGATTGCTGCGGTTTCAGGATAGTCCTCGCGCCATTTCACAGTCACATGACCATTTGCATCGATTCTTGACGTAACCTTGCCTAAACTACGTCCAGAGACGAACCATAGGCTCTCCCATTTCTTAGCGAATTGTTGGTTTTCCTTGACAACGGACTCGTTTAACGGGTTCACTTCTTGATCCTCCTTTGGATATTCTGGTTGTGAGTAGACCGACGGGACAACTGATTGGCTGCGTCGTTCAAACTTGTCGTGGATTTGTTGAATGCCTCGATGAATTCGTGAGGACACCGTTCCCAACCGAATGCCAAGCAACTTGGCAATTTCTCGATAGGTGAGACCTTCGACGTAGTGCAATGCAATAGGCTCGCGAAAGTCACTCTTCATGCAACTGATCTCGCTTCGAATCAATTCCAGTTGCTGGCGCAGCGAGAGGTTTGCCTCGAGATCGCTCGCATCCATTGACCCTTCAAACTGCGGTTCCGCCGAACGGGTTTCCCGCTGTTTGCGCTGTTTCTCGGAACGAAGATAGTCGATTGCGGTTGCAACGATTATCTTGCGCCACCAGCCTATGGGTCTTACTATTGGGAGATTGGTCGGAACCGTCTTGATCAGCCGCAGGATCGACGTCTGGACGATGTCTTCGGCAGATTCCCTCGAATATCGAGAAGCATGTCGAACTGCCCAGTCCCTGTGCCTCCGAACGAACTCCTCGAGTGCTTTGAAGTCTCGATTCTGGTAGAAGCGAGAAATTAGACTCTGGTCGAGTTCGTACTTCAACATCATTGGTTGGAAACGCAGTTTGGATTGTGCTCTTTGTTCATAGTCGTAGCATCTGAAGCACTTGTTCCAAAATCCACACTAACAGCATTGAATGGTAGTGTCATGGCAGTGCGGACTCGAAATCCTGATTGCTCAAGTCGTTAGCTAACTCCATAGAATGTTCACAGTTGTGCAGTCCAAGTGACTGCGATCAATGATTTGTCCGACTAATCCCTGCTAAGCCTTCAAGTCGGCAACTCCAAACAAATGGCGAAAAAGACCTCAAAACCCGGCGTAATCGCTCGGAATCGAAAAGCGCGTTTCGACTATGAGCTAGAACGAACTTTCGAAGCTGGAATTGTGCTTGAGGGATGGGAAGTGAAGAGTATCCGTTCCGGAAAAGCAAGTCTCGTCGATTCTTACGTTACGATGCATGATGGAGAGGCATTCTTGAATGGCTCACGCATCGAACCACTGACGAGTGCATCCACGCATGTGGTCGCCACTGCCGATCGATCCCGAAAGCTTCTTCTCCACGACTACGAACTAGGCCAAATCTATTCCGCCGTCCAAACGCGAGGTCGCACTTGTATTGCTCTCTCGCTGTATTGGAAAGGGCAACGAGTCAAATGCGAGATAGCGCTAGCGACGGGGCGAAAGAAATACGACAAAAGGCAACTACTTCGAGAACGCGATTTGAAACTCGAGCAGCGACGCGAAGCGCGTGAATCGTCCTATTGAACAGAGGCGCTAGCAGCAACGTTCACTGCAAAGCCTCACCCTCGTCCGGTGTAAGGCATTTTCGAAGCGAGAATCGTTAGAAACTGAACGTTGGCATCGAGCGGCAACCCATCCATGTAGAGTATGGCCTTAGCCACTGCATCTACATCGAATGTCGGTTCGGGCTTTCGTTCTCCATCCGGTTGCAGGGCTCCTTCACCCATTTTCGAAGTCATGTCGGTCCCAGCATTTCCAATGTCAATCTGTCCGCAAACTATGTCAAACTCTCTTCCGTCCAATGCTGTGGATTTGGTCAATCCAGTCAACGCATGCTTCGTCGCTGTATAGGGTGCGGAATAAGGCCGTGGCACATGTGCCGAGATCGATCCGTTGTTGATAATCCGCCCTCCCTGAGGGGATTGGTACTTCATGACTTTCATGGCGGCGCGGGTACAAAGGAATGCGCCCGTTAGGTTGGTCGCGACAACCCCTTCCCACTGCGACACCGTAAGTTCCTCCATAGGAACTGGAGGAGCACCGGTTCCTGCGTTGTTGAAAAGCAAGTCAATACGTCCAAACGCAGATACAGTCACATCGAACAATCGAACTACATCGCTCTCCTTGCCAACATCTGTCGGTACGAGGACCAATCGATTGCCCGCTTTTGCCTCTTCGTCCAATTCCTCTAGCCGTGACGCTCGTCTGCCGGCAGCCACTACTGAGTAGTTGTTTTCTAAGAGTCTGAGTGTCGTTTGCTTGCCGATTCCCGTGCCAGCACCTGTAACAACGGCGACCTTTCCCATATTGCTTCTACTTTCCCAGTTTGTTTAGTCTCGACCTAGAGGAACGTCGAGTATGAATAAAGCCAATTCAAGCTGAATGCCTGCACAGCCTATAGCTCTAGAGCCAGCGAAAAATCGGGTACGTTCTCCCATCGCTCTGCGTTCTCAGACCGCATCCGAACAATGGTTCGGATCACCTCTGGATTGGCAAGTCCATGGGGAGGAGAGCCCTGCAGCACACGAATAACATTCTCGGCTTGGCGAATTGGGCATTCTTCGAGAAATCGGGGCGACATTCCGGCTGCATGTGGTGTCAGCACCACATTGGGAAGCCCAAGTAGTGGATCACCTGCGGGAATGGGCTCAATTTCCATTACATCCAATGCTGCGGCAGCGATTTGACCAGACCTCAACGCTTCAGCTAACGCGACACCATCGACAATAGAGCCCCGCGCGGTATTAACCAGGAACGCCGTCGACTTCATTTGATTAAGCGCGTTTCCATCGATTAGATGTTGGTTTGCCTTGGTGGCCGCGCAATGAATGGTCACAAAGTCCGACGACTCTAACAGTTCTCCAAACTCGACCATCCTCACACCATACAGATCTCCGGACAGCTGATCGACATAAGGGTCGTACGCGATTATTTGCGCTGGTCCAAATCCTCTTATTCGCTGAGCAAAGGCGCGACCAATGTTCCCGAATCCAACTATGCCCATAGTGCTGCCTGCAATGCAGCAGACCGAAGTCTGGATTGATCTCATGCTTTCCCGATCGCGTCCCCACGAACCCTGCTTCACGAGGTTCGAAGAGTCCACAACCTTCCGTGTAAGGGCAAGCAGCAAGCTCATGGCGTGATCCGCGACCTCGACTGTGTTGACACCCGGAACATTGCATGCAAGAACACCTAGCTCTGTAGCCGCACTCAAATCGATAGAGTCCACGCCAACTCCCATTCGGCTTACGACTTTCAGCCGTGGGCATGCTTCAAGTACTTCGCGACTCGTAAGCGGCATGATGTTGACCAACGCACCATCCGCATCCTTCAGCAGCTCAATCATGTCTTGAGTGGATCGCACGCGACCTTCAATTACTTCAATTCCAGCCTCCTCAAATAAATCAGCGCGGTTGTAAGGATTCGGCATTAAGGCGGCTTTCAATGTATTCTCCCTCTTGCTTTTCACTGAAGGTGCGATTCTGCGGGCACAGCATCGCTCAACAAGGTCTTGTCGACGAACTACTAGCGCATCGTCGAATGCACAATGTTACCCATGATTGAATGCACCCCCATGACAAACACGCCGTTAGTCTTTCAGTGACCAGCCAAACCAAAACTAGGAACTGTCGGCCGATTCAAGCGGTAATGTTCGACTTGGGCGATACGTTGTTCGAACCGCTTGCGCGTTCCCACTTAGAAAAGAATCTACTCAACATTGCTGTAGAAACGCCCCTCAAAACAACTCCAGACGAATTGCTTCGCGTGTTCCGGGCCACCCGAACGAAATTGGAGGCAGAGCTCTCGAATTCCGGTTTCTATTTGCATCGTACTTTTATCGGAAAAGTCGTTTCTCGTCTATTCGACTCAATGGATCACACGTTGCCAAGAAAATTGGTGCACAGATTTTGCGACTCTCAAAGGGACGCCGTTGTTGCACATCTGCGGCCTCGTCCGGATTGCTTTGAAACTCTCGCTCAACTTCGCAAAATGGGTTTCAAGCTCGCAATCGTGTCCAACATCGACAACGAGTGGTTTAACCCACTACGCAGCAAATGGCGCTTAGACGACTTTGTTGATGTCTGCCTGAGTTCAGAAAGCGCTCGATCATGCAAGCCGGATGAAACCATATTTGAGAAGGCGTGCACTCTTACCGCAGTGACTCCCGGCGACACCGTTTTCGTCGGCGATTCACAACTTAACGATTTCTTTGGTTCAGAGAATGTAGGGATGCGACCCATTTGGTACGACGCGAACGGACAATCTACGGTTGAGTCCGTTGTATCTCCTAAGGTCACTTCCCTCATTGGAGTCATCAAAGAAATACAACTAATGCTCCACCATTAGTTCACGAGCAATAGGTTTGCGGTGACATTTGGATTTGCCGATGAGACTTAGGCACTCTCATGGATGTCGCGCAAGCCGGCACGGTCTACGATCTCGACGAGAGTCTTCCCCAGCTGGTTGAATCCGCCTGGCTTCCATTCAAGAGAACGTAGTCCAGAACAATTCATCGTGTTCGGTGGCTGTGGAGGGCCTGGTACATTGTCCGGCTGAGGCAGTACATCGTCTTGCAAAATCCTGCGAACAAGATCCACCACCCACTGATCACTCACAACGATGTCAGAACAATTGAACGCATTTGTTCGAACCGATTCTTCACTCGCTTGCAGAAGAATGAATGCGGCACTGGCCACATCGCGTCCGTGAACTTCAGTTCTGCTTGACGAGTCGATGGGAGAATTGCCTTGTCCACCAAAGTGATTGGAAAGCAGGCTCCACCACTTGGTCCGTTCCATAGGCCAAGTCAGACCATAGATCCCAGTCGGCCGCAACGAGCAAATCGCAATGTCGTTGTAGAGTAAGGCCAACTGCTCATTGGCGTACTTCAACAGTCCGTAGTGTGTGTTTGGCCGCGGTTGCACGTCATCGTGCAACTCCGCATCTACAAACTTCAGACCATCAAAAACTGCCCGGGAAGAGAGAAGAACCACACGTTCCACGCCGGCGTATCGAGCGTTCTCGATACACTGGATTGTCCCACCTTGATTCCGCTCCCAAAAGCGTGCAGGATCATCGCCTTCTCCCCCACGAAACCGATTCGGAACATGGTCGAAGGCGGCATGGACCAATCCATTGCAGTTCGCTAGCAAAGCGCGCAAACTGTCGTCGTCGGCCAGGTCGCCATAATGCCATTCAATGGAACCCACACACTCTTCAAACCCTCGAGTTCGTTCTGGAGAACGAGCTAGTGCACTGACTTCGCATCCTTGGTCACAAAGCTCCTTGACAACGAAGCGACCGACAAGACCCGTTGCCCCTGTGACCGCAACTCTCATCTAGTTGTAGGCAAGGGATCTAGCGTTTCTGGAATCGGTTTTCCGTCCAAGATGGTATGCCAGAGGTCGATAAGTGGTTGCAACTGTTGGGTTCGCGGGTGGTTCTTTTCCCAAGGCTTCTCATATTGATAGTGAACGACGCGAATGGACTCCCACCGCCATAGATCAGGCAGATGAAAATAAATGTATTGAAGGGCGTTGAAAACGTAGGGAAGACCATGCCAGTCGGGAAAGAAAGTTTCGAGAAAGGTCTGGTCAGTTCGCCGCCAGAATTTTCCCGGCACGTCGAGGGCTGCCATCATGGAGTCGAAAGTTCGCTGCGAGGGTTCAGCGACGAACACTCCTGAATTCAATCGATGCATGTCGATCAAGGTTTCATACAGGTTCGGTGCGGCGGCAAATTCGGGATACCGAAACAGCTTCTCGATGTTACGGACGACAATCGTATCGGCATCCAGAAACACGACGCGGTCAAATTCCTCATATTCCCATAGTAGAAGCTTGCAGAAATTGTCTAGAGGACTGTGAAACTTAGGTTTCGTGCCTTTTGTGTAGGGTGCAGCCGCATGTAGCGTTGATCTTGCATGACGTTGCGCAAACTCTTGCGAAACGGGAATGGGTTTCACATGACGTATTTCGCACCCTGCTTTCTGCAGCGATTCAAGGTCCACGTCGGTTCGAGTAGCCATGACAATTAGTCGATGGCGGGGATTGGACAATCTCAATGACCTGGCGAGGGCAAGTGCGCCTAATGCGTAGTCTTCGTTCGTGACTAAGGTCACGAACGCAGCATTCATGGGTCAGGCCTCGCCGTTGAAGCTGTCGATGTCTTTGCCCGTGGAAATCTGTGAGCGGATTTCCGAAGTCCAAGCCGATTGTGCGGGGATTTTTGACCTATCAATTCGATGGGCAAACTTTCGAGCCACGTCAGCCAGTTCTTCCAGCATGCCCACTTTCAGCGTGGTGGGCTTCAATCCAAGATCTAGGAACTGATCGTTGGCGACACGAAGATCGTTTTCGCTGGCCTCATTGCGCGGGTTGGGTACATTCACGATTTCGGCACCGCTCATTTCTGCGATTAGTTTGGCCAAGTCCCGTACTCGAAAGGTCTCCGTCATTTGATTGAAGATCTTCGGTCGTTCACCGCGTGTCGGTGGGTTCTTAAGTGCTAATTCGATGCATCGAACCGAGTCTTGAATGTGAATGAACGCCCGCGTCTGGCCTCCCGTGCCATGTACGGTCAACGGGTGCCCAATGGCAGCTTGAATCAAGAAGCGATTGAGCACCGTTCCATAGTCGCCGTCGTAGTCGAATCTATTCACGAGCTGATCATGTAGACGCGTCTGCTCAGTGTGCGTGCCCCACACGACTCCTTGGTGGAGATCCGTTATTCGTAGCGAATCGTTCTTTGCGTAATATCCAAACATGAGCTGATCCAGACACTTTGTCATGTGATATACGCTGCCAGGGTTTGCCGGGTAGAGGATCTCCTTTTCGATCATCTGTCCCTGGTCATTTGGAATTCCGACGTTCAGGTAGCCTTCCGGAATCGTGGCGCCAATGTCGCTGTAGCCGTATACGCCCATCGTGCCCATGTGCACGAAATGCGCGTCCATTTCCAAGTCCGCGAGTGCGTTTAGAAGATTGTGCGTAGCACTGACGTTGTTGTTGACCGTATACGTCTTGTGCCAGTCACTCTTCATCGAGTAGGGTGCGGCGCGCTGCTGAGCCAAGTGGATGAGTGCATCCGGTCGATAGAGCTCTATCCAGCGCTTTACGCGAAAGTAGTCTGTTGCAATGTCCAACAGCTCGAATCGGATTGTGCGACCCGTGACTTCCTTCCATATCCGTAGCCGTTCTTGAATCGAATCCATGGGAGTAAGCGATTGCACACCAAGTTCTGTGTCGATTCGACGACGACTCAGATTGTCGACAATCACAATGTCGTGTCCAGCGTTGGAAAGGTGCAAACACGTTGGCCAACCTATGAATCCGTCGCCACCGAATACTGCAATGCGCATAGCCTATTAACTCCGAAATTTGGGTCGGTTGCTTAGTAGTTCCTGTCGCTAAAAATTGAGAGTCTTGATGCAAAGAGAACGATACAACGACCCTATGTCAAAGCCGTTTTCTCACGAATGATTGTAATGTCTAGCTAGTTTGGAATCCTAATGGGCAGGTAGGTAATGCTGCCTCCTAAATCATGCGACGACGAATTCGCTACCATTTCCAGCATCAGCTTGAGGTTGTAGATTTGCCGTTGACGACATCGGATTCTGCTAATGCCAGCGTTTGCTCAAGACGAGATCCATGATTCTGGAACCTGGTGTCTGGACATTGTCAGGCTCGTGGCGGGCGACACAAGAAACTGCGCTTATCCATTTTGATGGCGAGTGCATTGTTAGCGACCAGCAAGATGGGCGCTACGCCATCGACGTTACCGCCAAAACAGAAACTTCAAGCCATCTGGAGTATGGAATATGGGTGGCGAGGAACGAAACTGGGCTGTACGACGCCACGATTATGGGGACGGATGTCGATCTGGTGGGGACTGCCAAGCTAGAGAGCATTCCGCACGTTGCAATGTTGCTAAACCCAGACGCCACCGTCTGCTTGACAGTAGCAGTTTTTTCCCTGCCAGAGGTCTTTGGCGCACGAGGTTTTCTTCGCAGCGTCGACACCACATTCACCTTCGAAATCGCCATTTCACCCAAGCACATCGACATTCAGGCTGACAATATTGTCGAGTTCAAGCCACGCCGTTGATCAACTAAGACCGGGAGACTTTTGCGAGATAGGGTCGCACCAAGGAGCGAGTGAGCGTTGGCATTGCATCAATAGGCTACTGCGCATATGAGTACCACCTGTTAGAATTTCGGCAGGTACGTCGGCATTGGACGCTGGACTACCACCTTTCTCATCTACCACTGCCGCTTTCTTCGATTTGCACTAACAGTTCCAGCAGAACGGTCTCGTGACACAAGTCCTCAAGGTGCTTGCAGGACGCATTCTAGGTGCGGTGCGCGACCTCGCACCCATCATAGTTGTAATCGCTTTTTTCCAGATCATCGTTCTGCAGCAGCCCTTTCCAAACCTGGGAGAAACGCTGGTCGGCCTTCTCTGCGTTGTACTTGGGCTCGCCTTGTTCATTCACGGTCTAGAGAGCGGCTTGTTCCCGCTAGGAGAGGCAATAGCTCAGGCCTTCACCAGGAAGAGCAGCGTTGTGGCTTTGCTGAGCTTTGCGTTCTGCTTGGGCTTTGGCGCGACCATTGCGGAGCCAGCTCTGATCGCAATTGCAGCAGAAGCGGCGGAGATCGTCGCACTGGCAGGTCACATCGAAAACGTGGAGAGCGTTCGAGCAGCTTACGCTCTAAACCTGAGAATTGTCGTAGCTCTGTCAGTTGGGACCGCCGTAGTAATTGGCGTCGTGCGAATCTTGAAAGGTTGGCCAATACACGTGATGATCATTTCGGGTTACGTGATCGTCACTTTGCTCACGTTCTTCTCAGCTCCCGAAATCATTGGAATTGCCTATGATTCCGGCGGCGTTACTACTAGCACGATAACGGTCCCGCTTCTTACCGCATTGGGTGTGGGATTGGCTACCAGCATAAAGGGTCGCAATCCCATGGTTGACGGATTTGGACTAATTGCGTTTGCGTGCCTTGCCCCAATGATCTTCATACTCGTGTACGGAATGATCGCCTGACATGGAGTTCCTTTTCGAACTAGCAAGGTCCTTCGGTTCAACATTGCGTGATGTTGTGCCCATAGTGCTGGTTCTCGTGGTGTTTCAAGTCCTCGTGTTGCGCCAGAAACTTCCTAGATTGAAGCAGATCATTATCGGGTTTGCTCTGGTTGTCATAGGGTTGTCACTGTTCCTCGTTGGACTGAACGACGCCTTGTTTCCGATTGGCGAGACCATGGCAGCGCAATTGACGGCATCCAATATCGCTACGACAGAGGAGCAAGTTCGATGGATGGACTATATGGTTGTATATGCGTTTGCAGCTGCCATTGGATTTGCAACAACCATTGCCGAACCTCCGTTGATTGCAGTTGCTCTCAAAGCGCAAAGCGCTTCCGGTGGTGCAATTAATGCATGGGGGCTACGCCTCGCAGTCGCGACGGGGGTCGCGATCGGCGTGTCGCTGGGGTGCTTCCGAATCGTAACAGGTACGCCATTGCAGTGGTATATCATGGCATCCTACGTCATCGTAATGATCCAAACCGTATTTGCCAGTAGAACGATAATGCCCCTTGCTTACGACAGCGGCGGGGTTACTACGTCGACGGTAACCGTACCTGTCGTCGCTGCTTTGGGACTGGGGTTGGCCAGCAACGTTCCAGGCAGAAGCCCCTTGATTGATGGTTTTGGATTGATCGCATTCGCAAGCGTTTTTCCCATTATGACCGTGTTGAGTTACTCCTTGATCATTTCAAAACTTGGAAAAGGGAAAGCAACTCCACCTGAGGGGGATCACTAAGACCATGTTGAAGCTCATTGTTGTCATTGTGACCGTAGACAAGACGGATCAAATTATTGAAACGGCACGCAAGGCAGGGGCCACCGGCGCAACAGTTATTCATGAGGTCAGAGGCGAGGGACTGAAGGCATCCAAGACGTTCCTTGGATTAGATTTCACTTCGGTGCGCGATGCCATTTTGTTTGTTGCTGCCGACGGCTGTGCACAAGACATCATGAATGGCATACAAGAAGTTGGTGGCTTTGACGACAATCCAGGTTCCGGCATTGCGTTTCAGCTGGCCATTGAGGACGCGGTCGGTCTTAGATCGCAAATGCCATATATTCTTGAATCCATGGAAGACGATACATGACAGACGACGGCGTCGCTAGAGTGGCAGACTATATGACCAAGACCTTTCAATCGATAGATCGAGACGCAACTGTGCACGAAGCGATTGCGCAGCTAAAAGAATACGATCTCAATGCACTGATTGTGGACCGTCGCGATGACGACGATGAAATTGGGTTGGTAACGGTCACTGATGTTGCACGCGAAGTCATGGGCAAGCACAGGCCACCTGACCGAACTTACGTGTTTGAAATCATGACTAAACCCATAGTTACCCTGCCGGCACGCATGAAGGTGGTTTACGCGACACGGCTACTGGCTAATCTAGACCTCTCTCAAGCCGTTGTAACGGATGAAACAAATCACCCCATTGGAATCGTGAATCGAAGGGACTTGGTGTTTGCTTGTTTGGAAGACTAGAAGGCTAGTTACCGCCAATTTGTAATCAAACCTTGCCCCGATGGCACAGTGGATAGCGCGGCCGCCTCCTAAGCGGCAGGTCGAAGGTTCGAATCCTTCTCGGGGCGCCACACCACCAATAGATAAAACTCGCTCATTGTCGTCCCAATACTCGCGAGGTGAAGTAGCCGATAGAGAACAAGCAGCACATTTCAACTACAAATAGGTAAACGAGACCTATACCGATAGCAATCCAAAAAAAATTTTCAAACAATGGCCCTATCAACGGAATGGCCAAACCCAAGGGAACCCACATCCCAAAGTAGAAAGCCTGAGTCACCAACCAATTTTCGGAAAACCGGATTTGAGTTTCAGTTCTACTGTTGACAACCCAAGAAATGTGAGAGTCTTCGAATTTTTTTTGTGAATCTTGCTTTTCAGCTACTGTCGTTGATGACTCATCAGGCAATTCTTTCTTCTTCCCCGAAACTGCTGTTGCCACAAAAGCATAAATTGCCAATAGCACTATGCCGATCGAGATTGCCACAGCAACGTAGAAACAAATGGCGCTCTGATACACAAAGCCCAGAACCACTACAGCCGCGTAGAGCACTAGCACAAGTACCAGGCTAGCCATCCTGCGCGACACTTCAAATTCGCTCGAATCTTCGGCTCGAAATATTCCAAGTGCAGGTAGACGTTCCTTTGTATCGGGTGGGTTCTTTATGTCGTCAACGAATTCGATCCTTTTGCTACGATTCAAGGATGCTCGGCCCAACGGCTGGACTAATTTCATGACGCCTAAGGTGATTATTGGAATTCCAAGTATGACCAATGCGTTTGTCGCTAGCACATGACTCTCAAGGGTAATATTTCCAGAGCCAATAGTTATCACGGCGAGCAAGGCGGACGCCCACAAAATGTTGCACTGCATATCCAACTCCATATCGCTACGGAGTACACGCTTTTTGGCAGCTGAAGATTCTGCGGTCACAACTCGCTCCAGAATGTCTCGTGGTATTTGTACATTACTTGCGTGACCAATCCCAACGACAATTCAATCACGCGAGATTGACTCCAAGTTATCGCACTACCGAACGCAGTGTCGGCACTATCCGTTGAACGCTCACCGAAGTCATGTCCATGAGCTCCGCGACGCGAGGTTGAATTGATTCACGCCACTTGTCGCTGCCATAGACTTCCCGATATAGTCGCTCACGTTCAGCTTCGGAATCGAAACGGCGCATCCACACATATACAGTGTCGTCGACCTCACCGCGAAAGCTGCCAACTATCACCATTCCCTTGGATACTTGAAAGGGAATGATGACTTCTTCCATAAGAGCAACCCATTCATCCATCTTGCCGGGCTGAATCTTGTACTGTCTCAATTCGTAGAACATTGTTTCTCTCCACAGGAGCCTCACGAAGTGGTGCAAGCGATGTTAGTTGGTTCGTCTGGTTGCATGTCAAGCCAACGCTGATAGTCGCCGTAGTCGTCTACATCCCAAAGCGAAGACAGCACTCCGCAACTAATCCCTATTCGACGGCAAATTTTCACAGTTTCATCGAATACGTGAGAAGTGCTCCAACTAATTCCATGAAAGAGTTCGTCATGTAGATGCCTCATGCCCAATAGGCAGTACCCACCATCCTCCGTCGGTCCCAAGACCACATCGTTATTGCGCAACAGCTCAAACGCCTGACCAATGTATTCCTTAGAAATCAAGGGGATATCTGAACCAATCACGAGCTCAACGCCATCTACAAAAGCTGCATGCATACGTTCACCTAATTCTCGGCCAGATTGCTGCCGAATTGCTAAGCCTCTCTCATTCCAATCGGCTCCAACATCACCATCAAACCAAAGTTCAGTGTCAAAGTCGGCCGTCGCTTCGATGGCTTTTTCTAGCAGTTGCACGTAGCAGGTGAGAGCTGCTTCAGGTCCAATTGTGGCCGCCAACCGCGTCTTGACCTTTCCAAGCAACGGCACCCTTGCAAAGACCGCAACACGGGGACTCATAGATCTACTTGGATCCGTAGTACTTTCCGTACAAGTCGTTGGGGTCGGCACCAAGGAAATAACGAAAGCGAAAAGACCACATCCTAACAATCGTTGACGCTATCCCCTCAACTTTCCACTTTCTTGCAGAAGTCGCAAGGGGAACACGTATGCGCATTGGTTTCGCCTTCTTTCGCAATCTCTTGCTCAGTTCGATGTCCTCCATGAGCATCTGTTCCGGGAAACCTCCAATTTCGTGCAAGAGTTCGCGATGCACGAATATGCCTTGATCCCCAGTGCAGATCCCGGTCAGTGCAGACCGCGCGTTCATGAACCATTCAATCACTCGGTACGCATAGCGCGTACCGTCAAGGCGAATGTCGAACCGTCCCCAACGACATTGAGCAAGCGAACGTTCCAACTCCGTGATGTTGTTTGTGGTCAAGAGTGAATCCGCATGCAGGATCCAAACCCATGCCCGTTGGGTCGACGAAATTCCATGTGAAATCTGAGGACCGCGACCAAGATGTGGTGAGACGAGGTAACGAACAGGATTGGAAAGCATCGCTAACGGTTCGTTGTGTTTCGAGTCCACCACAACAATATCCAAGTCCGGGTAAAGCTCCAAATTCCTGAGCAACTCAAGAAGGCACTTTTCATCGTCGTGAACGGGTACTACTACGGATATGTCCCGAAGTCCAAACTTCACCTCCTCACGCAAGACACCCATCTCTGCGCCTCGGGCCACTCTATGGCGGAGAATGTTCGTGGTGTTCGTGGTGTGCGTGTGGGTCGGGATTCTCTACAAAGTGATCAGGAAGCGAGTAATCTACATGGTCGTCCATGTTGGCTGAAGGCATGAGCCAGCCGTAGGTTAGATTCGCATAGAGCTCGTAGTTTCCAGTCGATGTCGTGATGGTTGCAAACGTAGAGCCTCTTCCCAACGTAAGAACAAAGGGATACTTCGTGCCCTCGTCGTCGACCTCGCCTTTGATCGATCGAGCCCGCGGTGGACCGCCTACCTCGGTAACCTCCCCATGCAGCACGATCCCGCGTTGTGGAATAGGAAATTGAATTTCGTGCCCTTCAACCATCGCCCTAACCGAATCGTTGATACGCACCAACGCGCGGTCGACAACGACTCGAGGAAAACTGGGAATCTCCGACTCCTGCACTGTTGTCTCGTCCACACGAGCCCAAGAAACGCTTGAGTTAATTGTTTCCGAAGTGTCTTCACTTTCCTTCAACGCAACATCGGAACTGGTACTGGCGTGATCGATATCTCCGGAATCATTCTCAAGGGCGGGGAGAGTTTGTTCTGGTACAGGTCTTGGTTGTTCTACGATCGCAGCCAGCTCCGGCGCAACATCCGCCCCATTTGTCGTTACATCGTTCTCATCTGTCGGTGCCGTTTCGTATGTTCGATCGCGTTGGGCGAGAAACGCGCCTACAAACAACAACACGACCGAAACTACAACAATGAGGATTCCACCGAGTAGTATCCACTTGGAAGTGTTGGATTGCCGATCGTCACTCCATTGGGGTGGGTTGTCAGACATAGCTAGTCATGCTGGTAAGTTGGTAGGCTTTTTCCATCTGGATCATTCTCTCCATGGCCATGATTCATTGGACAAGCCTCGTCCGAATTGTGTCATACAATCGGCTCAAATCAGACAATCCTCCAAAACATGTTCGACTTTACTTCACTGAATTGGCTGGCGATACTGGCCGCTACGGTAGCTTCTTTCGTATTGGGTTACCTTTGGTATGGACCCATATTCGGCAAGGCTTGGCTCGCGGCGCTCGGTAAGACAGCCGACGAAATCAAGCCTTCGCCCACTCCCTTCATTATCACGTTTTTCACCACCCTGATCACTTGTATTGCTATGGCGGTCATACTCTCAATGCTGCAGGTTACGTCGTTGCACGGCGGCGCACTCTTGGGATTGGCAGTGGGACTTGCTTTCATAGCCTGCTCCACAATCTCCGATGGTGCGTACTGCGGTTGGTCGTGGTCTCTGGTTGCCATTCAAAGCGGCTATCGAACCGTGTACTGCGTGCTCATGGGAATGGTTCTCGCTGTGTGGTAAACATCAGACTTCAGCCCTTGCCAACCTGGGTTCTTGCCAGTGCGCGCCTAGAATCGGCTGTTTGCAGCAACGATTCGCGGTCTCCCTCCAACACAAAGCGTTCCTCAACGAGCTGGTCCACGACAGCTCGCACTGCGTGCATGTAACCGGAATCCGAGTAACGACCTGCAAGATCCTTGTCGAAAACAGAAAACCCGACAAACTGAGCGATCTGGTCCTCTGCGCCGTGATCGCTGTGACGAGGATTCCAGCCTGTATGGACTCCCAGCGGTACAGCGAGATCGGGCAAACGGATACCAGCGACCTCGTTTAGGTCATCGCCAATGTCGCTAACCATCGCTGGGTAGGGATGCCCTTGAATTGCGGGAAACTGGCAAATTCCCGCTGTGGATTTAGGGCCAAGGTACAAGGTTGAGAGGCGCGTCAGAGCATCTTGGTCCGGCAGATGCTCAAACCTGCCCGAGTGCGCAAACTTCTCAATCACAACTTCTCGAGGCACAAGCGTTCCTTCCGCAATGCCCGGTATTCGAGATTGTGGCGGACTCGAATTTCCTTCCACCCACTCAATCATGTTCATGAGCGCAGAACGTATTAGTGGCGAATAGCTAATCGTATTCATCGGATAGCGGACTTGGTCGCCCGTCAAGGCGAATCTGTTGGTCACCGGCAATACGGAATTGATGTGATGAGTTCCTGCAAAGAGGTAGATTCTCTCGTTCGGGAGAGGATCTATGTCTCTCATTCCATCCGTAGTGATGTGGGAAAGCGCTGCATCACCGCGCCAATACTCCCAGGAAGTGTTGGTGATCATGACTTTCGGAACGTTTTCACGGTCGCGATAGAGGCCCTCCGTCATGCCTGTCAACGAATCGGTTGTCGTTCTTCCCGCAAAAGGAAATGTCTGTCCACACGCCGGAACTCCAATACTTGAGGGCTGAGCAAACCTGTGGTTGAAATCCCCTCGCTGACCCCCAGCAATGTGGGGCATTAGCCCATCATAGGCTGGTCTGCCATCCTCCGATTTCCACAACCCCTCATAGAGCATATGACGCAGCACCCGTCCCGTTTGTGATGCGCCAAACCCGATCACAAGCGGTGGTGGCGATGTTGAACCGGGATATTTGTCCGAGCGAAAATATGATGCAGCGTCGCGCAATGCGAGCAAACCGAGTCCTACAACAGGAGCTCCCGTGGTGTTGTAGACCAGGGTGTATACATTGCCCGCTGTAAACTCCTTTGACGAGCATATGTGATCGTCACTTTCTTGCCGCTCGCCCTCCACCCATTTTCCGAATTCCCAATCCGAGCAACTCCAAGCGCATTGATCTTTGTTGGTGTTTGGTCTTTCGAAAAGACGGGCAGCGGACTGGGCGTTAGCGTTCGGCCGATACGAGGCTGGACCCAGCTGGCCCAGAAATAGGTTGTTGGTGTTCTTGGAGGGCTGAATCTGACACACAACTTCGCCTGCTATCGACCGGCCTCTCTCCAATGCTTCAGGAACCTTCAAGCGCATGCCTACGGCATCGAACTGCCATCCCACCGACAGGAGCGCTATCCCCTGTCGAAACAGAAAGCCATCGCCTGGCGAACACGGGTCCGTTAGTAGTTCCTGGGGATTCGCCTGATTGAAAATGCGAAAAGAGAGGCGATTTCCCCGATTGGGTACTTCCAGCAGAAGGCATCGCGGTGGCCGTCGAGTGGGTGCAACCAATGTGAAGTCACCGGAAAATCGAACTAGGCCTCCGCTTTCGGTAGGTGCCAATCCAATGTCGACAATGCAACTGTTTTCCTTGCCATGCGGATCGACCGCATAGTGCAGTCTTCCATCAATCCGCTTGAAAGGTCCGAATTCCCCGAAGTCTTCACCCTCGGCGTAGGAAGTTTCGCGATGTACCTCAACAGCAACTACAGCCATTTCACTGTCCAAATATTCAGCTTTCTGCCAATTGGCCCGCCATTCTGTGCCAGACTAGCATGCCATAGGCTTGAATTAAAATTAGTTGTGAACAACACCAACCAAGTATGACTACCGATACAACCCCGACTCCGAGAGACTTAGTCCAACGAGAGTACGAAGCCGGATTTGTTACAGACATTGACTCCGAGACACTGCCTCCTGGGCTCTCGGAGAGTATTGTTCGCCGCATTTCAGGAATCAACTCCGAACCAGACTGGCTAACCGAATGGCGATTGGATGCCTTCCGCCGATGGAGTGAAATGAAGGAACCTCGGTGGGCTCACGTGAAGTTTCCGCCCATCGACTACCAAGCAATTTCCTACTTCTCAGCCCCAAAAGGCGACAAGCCCAAAAGCTTGGATGAGGTTGACCCTGAACTGCTTCGCACCTACGAGAAGCTGGGGATTCCCTTGCACGAACAGAAAGCGTTGGCTGGAGTTGAGGAGGATCCGGAACAAAACCCCGTGGCAGTCGATGCGGTGTTTGATAGTGTCTCCATCACAACTACTTTCAAGGAGACCTTGAGAGAACACGGCGTCGTGTTCTGCTCAATCTCAGAAGCTGTCCAGACGCATCCGGAGCTCGTCAAGAAATATATGGGTTCGGTTGTACCCAAGTCCGACAACTTCTATGCGGCATTGAATTCCGCTGTGTTCAGCGATGGTACGTTTGTGTACGTGCCAGAAGGGGTGCGATGTCCAATGGAGCTATTGACGTACTTTCGCATCAACGCGGCAAACACCGGACAATTTGAAAGGACCTTGATCATTGCTGACAAGGGTTCCTACGTGAGCTACCTAGAAGGTTGTACTGCTCCCATGCGCGACGAAAACCAACTTCACGCTGCGGTCGTCGAATTGATTGCGCTAGACGATGCGAAGATCAAGTACTCGACCGTTCAGAACTGGTATCCGGGAGACGAGTCCGGCGAGGGCGGAATCTACAACTTTGTGACCAAGCGTGGCACGTGTCGCGGTGCGAGATCGCACATCAGCTGGACACAGGTGGAGACCGGTTCAGCCATAACTTGGAAATACCCCAGCGTGCTGTTGCGCGGCGATGGTTCAAAGGGAGAGTTCTACTCCGTTGCATTGACCAACAACTATCAGCAGGCCGACACTGGCACGAAAATGACCCATATTGGCCGCAACACCACTAGCACTATCGTCTCGAAAGGCATCAGTGCTGGACAGAGCTCCAATGCCTACCGAGGACTGGTACGGATGAATCCAGGCGCAAAGAATGCACGCAACCATACTCAATGCGATTCGCTGCTGATCGGATCCAAGTGCGCAGCACACACGTTTCCCTACATTGAGTCACGCCGTCAGGACGCCGTAGTCGAGCACGAGGCCACAACGACAAAGGTGAGCGACGACCAATTGTTCCTTTGCCGCCAGCGAGGAATCGCGCCCGAAAAAGCAGTTTCAATGATCGTGAACGGATTCTGCCGCGAGGTCTTCCGCGAACTACCGATGGAATTTGCCGTGGAGGCGTCAAAGCTGCTCGAAGTAAGCCTTGAAGGGGCTGTCGGTTGAGTCTGCTCGATATCTCGGGTCTCGTAGTTGGCGTTGATGACAAGGAGATCCTTAAAGGACTAGACCTGCATGTAAATCTCGGCGAGGTCCACGCGATCATGGGGCCAAATGGGTCCGGCAAGAGCACATTGACAAACGCCCTGGCTGGCAGAGATGGCTACACAATAAAGAGCGGCCAAGCGCTCTTTGACTCCACCGACCTCACCGAACTTGAACCGGAAGAGCGATCACACGCTGGACTCTTCCTAGCTTTCCAATATCCTGTGGAAATTCCCGGTGTGACAAATATGGAATTCCTCAAAACCGCCGTCGATAGCCACCGAGAGACAAAGGGATTGCAGGAACTCACGGCAGTGGAGTTTATGCGGGATCTCCGCAACCTGGCAACGCGATTAGAGCTAAATCCCGATTTCTTGAAACGCGGAGTGAATGAGTCGTTTTCGGGTGGCGAAAAGAAACGCAACGAAATTCTGCAAATGCTTTGCCTCAATCCTCGATTGGCCTTGTTGGACGAGACTGATTCGGGCCTCGATATTGACGCGTTGCAAATCGTTGCCAAAGGAATCAATGAATTCCGCACTTCGACAAATGCAGTTGTGCTGGTTACTCACTACCAGCGTCTCTTGAACTACATCACGCCAGATTTCGTTCATGTTCTCATCGACGGACGGATTGCGAAGTCTGGAGATGCCACTCTAGCTCTCGAATTGGAGACCAAGGGCTACGGCTGGCTGAATGGTTCCTAAAGCCAGTTTCTCCGACTGTGCTTTACTACTATGACTACTAGTGAAACTTCAACTCTGAAGCCAAGCTTTGCGCCGTGGCTAAACAGGACCGAAGCGCAAAGAGTTCTGGAGAAACTAGGTCTTCCGAGATATAGATCGGAATCGTGGAAATACACCAATCCTCAACCGTTGATTGACGAACTTGACAAATCAGTCGAAGCTGACGGCGACACAATCACAAGCCTCACCGATGAGATTGAAGTTTGCTCTCTCTCGTCTTCACGGGCGAAGACTCTTGCTATGAAAAAACGCCCCTCCTCGGTCGAACGAGGGCAGTATTCGCCAATGCTTGCGCTCAATTTGGTAAACCTAACCGGAGGATTCTTGATTCGTGCCGAACCGAACGACACAAGCTCGGTTCCACTGGTAACCATTGAACCAGGAACGAATCGTTGCGAGCGATTCATAGTAATCGTCGAGCCCCATGCAACTTTGCGATTAGAGGAATCATGCGATGGAGGAAATCGAGTGTTTGCGTGTCTGGTCGAGGAAGGAGCCACGCTAATTCACAAACGATTTCAAAAGCCCTCGGAACACGTGGAGTACGGGCACGTATCCGTTCAAGTCGGATCGAACTCATCGTATAGTTTGAAACAGTTTTCAACTGGAGCAGCGGTGCGGAGAAACGAGGTTGTCGTTGACATTCAGGGTGAAGGAGCAAGAGTATCCGTGGAAGGCGGATGGAGACTGATGGATCGAACCCATGTGGATTCTCAAATTTCTGTCAATCATCTTGCACCGCGATCCGAAAGCGAAATGAAGTTCCATGGGGTGGTTGGGGGACGCTCACGAGCGATATTCAATGGACGCATTCACATCGCACGAGATGCTCAACATACGTCTGCACACTTGACCAACAAGAACATTTTGACAAGCGACACGGCCGAGATCTACACCAAACCGGAGCTTGAGATCTACGCGGACGACGTCGCGTGTTCCCACGGCGCGACATCCGGCCAGCTCGACGAAGAACAACTGCTATACATGCGCACACGAGGAATCTCGAAAAGTCGGTCCCGTGAGATGCTGCTCAGAGGATTTCTCAATGAAGTGGTGACCGACGCGGCAGGTAGTCGACTCCTTGGCGTGTCGAACTCGGCGCAGCCATGAGTGGCTCTTTCGTCCCGCCCCGGCAGGAGTTTCCTCTGCTCAGCAATCGAGAGCAGATCGCGTATCTTGACAATGCCGCTACGACACAAAAACCCAGGGTCGTTCTCGACACCCTCGCCAACTTCTACTCGAATCACAACGCCAATGTTCATCGCAGCGCCCATTCAATAAGCGACGAGGCAACCCAGCTTTTTGAAGACGCGCGTCAGCACGTGTGCGAGTTCCTTGGCGCACGCACACGAGAGGAAGTAATCTGGACACGAGGTACAACTGAGTCCATCAACCTAGTTGCACAATCCCTTGCGCCAACTTTGCTAGCTAAGGACTCGACCATCGTCATATCGATGATGGAACATCACTCAAACATAGTGCCGTGGCAGTTTGCCTGTGAGAGGGCTGGAGCACGACTTCGAGCTGTACGGGTTACGCCCCGCGGGAGCTTGGACCTCGATCACTATCGCGAACTGCTCAGGGAAGACGTCCGCATCGTGGCATTGGGGCACGTTTCCAATGCTTTGGGCACAGTCAATCCCATCGAGGAAATAGTCGAAATGGCTCACAACGCTGGCGCCAAAGTCTTGCTTGACGGCGCACAAGCCGCTGCACATGTGCCCATCGACGTGTCTTCGATCGACTGCGATTTCTACGCGTTCTCGGGACACAAGGCATACGGACCCACAGGCATTGGGGTTCTTTACGGCAAGCTTGACCTTCTTGAGTCCATGCCGCCATGGCAGGGAGGCGGAGAAATGATCGAGCATGTAACGGTCGAAGAATCTACGTTTCAACCTCCACCTTTTCGATTTGAAGCGGGAACCCCTGATATTTCTGGTCCTGTGGGATTGCAAGCGGCATTGAGCTTCTTGAGTTCCTGCGTAGAAAGCGGACTATACGAGTACGAGAATTCGTTGCTTCAATACGCAACCTCGTCTCTCAAGCAGATCGAGGGGCTCAGAGTAGTTGGAGAAGCGCCGCAAAAAAGTCCAATCGTCTCGTTCTTGGTAGAAGGAACCCACCCAAACGACTTGGCGACCATGCTCGACCAGCAGCACGTCGCGGTTCGCGCAGGGCATCACTGCACCATCCCGCTCATGGAGCATTTTGGCATTCCTGGCACGATTCGAGCTTCATTCGGGCTATATAATTCGACTAGTGAAGTCGACCGATTGGTAGAAGCGATACACGTAGGATCCCGAATCCTAAAGCGCTGATCGCAATATGCAAACAGAAACATACGACCCAAGACAGCTCTCTCTGACCGCAAAAGCGCAAGCTCATGTTCAGCAGCAGCTGGCCAAAGAGGAAGCGCGCGCCCTGGTTCTCGGTGTGACCGAGACTGGGTGCAACGGCTACATGTATGAGCTCGACTACTTGCGGGACCGCCAAGAAATGCCCGATAGCCGATCCTTCGATTTTGGCGAGGGGGTGACAATTTTTGTGTCCAACGAAGACTGGGAGCTGTTAAGAGGGACCCAAATCGACTACGTGACCGAAGGCTTGAATTCGTCTTTGAAGTTCAAGAATCCCAACGCGGACACGTTGTGCGGATGTGGAGAGAGCTTCTCGATCCGTGGAACGTAGATTAATTGCCGTTGGTCGTCCCGTAGAGGCCCGGCTAGTTCCAACCGGAACCAGCATTACCATCCCCGAAGGAGTCTTCGTGACGTTGACTCAATCATTGGGCGGCACGTATACCGTCGTATACAAAGGGAACATGGCTCGGATCGAAGCCGAGAATGCTGATGCGTTGGGTTTCGAACCTGAAGTCCTTGCGTTCGAACCGCCTTCAGATGGCAGGATTTCATCAGACCAAGTTTGGCAAGCGCTACGCACGATTCACGACCCGGAAATACCCGTGAACGTTGTGGACTTAGGTCTTATCTACGATGTAGCCATAGATCGCGACCAAGTGGATATCACTATGACGTTGACAGCTCCGGGATGCGGAATGGGGCCAGTGTTGGTGAAGGATGTCGAAGAAAGGGTCAGCAAAGTTCCCCATGTGCAGCAAGTGGCAGTGGATTTGGTTTTCGACCCGCCCTGGTCTCGCGACTTGATGTCTGAGGAAGCTCAGCTCGAGCTAGGCTTGTTTTAATGCTATGGTTGGTCTCGAGGAGATCAAAGACTCATTTGCGTTTTTTGACGACTGGGAGGACAAATACCGTTTTGTCCTCGACCTAGGCAAGTCGCTCCCTGCATTTCCAGACCACAAGAAGACGGAAGATAGTATTGTCCGAGGCTGCCAGAGCCAAGTGTGGCTCGTGGCTCACTTTGATAGATCAGCAAATCGACTTCAATTCGAAATCGACAGTGATGCACACATCGTTCGTGGGCTAATAGCGATCATTCAATCCGCTTACGCAGATCGCTCACCAGACGCCATCCTCGAATACGACATCGAAGGGCTATTTGCCGAACTGAATCTGTTTTCCCACCTAAGCGCTGCGCGTGGAAACGGATTGCGCGCCATGGTGCAACGTATTCGTGCGGAAGCTCAGGCGTACCAACAACTATCGGCGTAGAAGCTGCTGTAGCGCATTAGTTGAGAACAACATGCTCCCTTAGGAATCTTCCTGTGTGAGAACGCTTGGTGTTTGCAATGACTTCAGGCGTCCCGCTGGCAATCACTTCGCCTCCCCCGCGGCCACCTTCGGGTCCCAGATCAATCACATAATCCGCTGACTTGATCACATCCAGGTGATGCTCAATCACTAAAACCGTGTTTCCAGCCTCCACGAGTCTGTCGAGGCAGACTAGCAACTTCGATATGTCGGCCAAATGAAGTCCTGTGGTTGGTTCGTCCAAGATGTACAAAGTGTGTCCACGACGCTGTAGCTTGGACAGTTCTCCAGCCAACTTGACCCGTTGAGCTTCTCCGCCTGACAAAGTGGTAGCCGATTGGCCCAAGGTCAGATAGCCCAAGCCAAGTTCATTCAATACCTCAATTTTTCTCGCGATTGCAGGTTCAGGAACAAAGAACTGCGCGGCTTCTTCAATCGGCATTTCCAATATGTCGGCAATGTTCTTGTCCCGATAGACTATTTCAAGCGTTTCTTCATTGAAGCGTCTGCCTTTGCACGTCGAGCAGACAACTTCCACGTCCGGCATGAAATACAGCTTCGTCGCAATTACGCCTTCTCCCTGACACTCCTCGCAACGTCCGCCTTTCACGTTGAAGCTGAATCTGCCCGGCTTGTAGCCGCGTTCTTTGGACTCTTCCGTCTTCGCGAAGAGGCTGCGTATCAGGTCGTAGACGCCAATGTAAGTCGAGGGATTTGAACGACTATTCCGCCCGATCGGAGTTTGGTCGATATTGATGACCTTGGTGATGTGCTCGGTTCCCTCAATGTTTTCGTGAGCACCCGAGAGAGAGCGTGTGTCGACTAGTCGCTTCCACAACTCCTTGTAAAGAATCTCGTTGACCAGCGTAGACTTGCCTGAACCCGATGCGCCGCTAATGCAGACAAAGAGACCCAACGGTATTTCCACGTCGATGCGCTTCAGATTGTTCTCCGCTGCGCCTCGAATCATTAGCGCCTTTCCGTTCAGCTCTCGGCGAGATTCAGGCGTCTCAATCCTCTTCGCACCGGAAAAGTATTGGCCGGTGGGCGATTGCTTGCATTTCAGCACATCGCTGAGCGAACCGCTCACCACCACTTCACCACCATGAATCCCAGGACCTGGACCGAGTTCAACGATGTGGTCTGCAGACCGTATGGTCTCTTCATCGTGCTCCACAACGATGACCGTATTGCCCAAGTCTCGCAAGGAACGCAACGTATTGATCATTTTGACGTTGTCCTTGGGGTGCAGTCCGATGGAAGGCTCATCGAGCACATACAACATGCCCATAAGTCCCGAACCGATCTGCGTGGATAAGCGTATTCGTTGAGCTTCCCCGCCCGACAATGTCCCGGAAGTTCGGTTGAAATTCAGGTAGTCAAGTCCGATCCCAAGCAAGAGATCCAATCGCTTGCGAATCTCTGACAGAACCTGTCTTCCCGCTTCCGCATGAGGTCCAGTCGGCTCGATAGATGCAAGTGTTGGTGCCAGTTCGTCAAAGTTCATTTGACCAAGATCGTGGATCGAGTGGCCATCAATCTTGAACAGCATTCGCGTTCCTCTAAGGCGAGATCCCTTGCAATCAGCACATTCGTACTCGACCATCACGCGGTCCAAATAGGCTTCCATCCCAGAATTCGGCACGTTGCGCTGCCGATACCACCTGTAGTGGTGCTCGATCTGCCCCGCTACCCCCTGGAAATTCGAAGGCCAGCGCAACCAGCGTTCCTTCGGATCCTTTGCATCGGGCGGAATCTTCAACTGCAGAAGCTCCCCTTTCGTCCCATACATGACCAGCTGACGCTGCTCTTCGGTTAAGTCCCTCCATGGCGTGTCGAGCGAAAACCCATGCTTGTCCGCGAGCGAATACAGCACGTAGCCGCTGTGATTGTCAGTCTTGTAGCTGTATGCGTCTCGAAGAAAGCACCCTTCCCGGATGCTTCGTTCCGGATTAGTAACCAGCAACTCAGGATGTGTCTGCTTGTCTCGGCCTATTCCGCCACAGGTTCTGCAAGCGCTTTCTGGATTGTTGAACATGAAGAAGTCCGGAACGATGTCTCCGTACACCAGTCCGTGGGTCGCACTTCCGAATTCGTCGATGAACTTCTTTGTCGCTTTCTTGGCTGATGTCTTGACAATGCCCACCATCATGAGAGAGTCGCCAACACGCAGCGTGTGCTCAATCGCCGCTTTGAGCTGCTTTTCGACTCCCGGAACTAAGGTAAATCGATCCACCACTGCCAGAATTTGCGAATCGCCACTCAGTGCTTCAGGAAGCTCTTCGGTTAGATCGATACGTTCACCGTCGATGACCACAGTGCGGCACCCCATCTTGCGCACTTCTGTAAAGAGCAACTTGGGCTCTTCGCCATAGATCTGAAATACTGGCGCGAGTAGCTCCAATTCCGTGTCCATAGGCAGTGTAAGGATCGCCTCAACAATGTTTCCACTAGTCTTGATGGGAACCGATTCGTTGGTGTAGGGACAGAACGCTTCCGCAACCGTTGCGTAAAGCAGATTGAGATAGCTAGAAATGTCGGTGAGAGTTCCAACGGTAGATCTGGGATTGCGTGCAATCGTCTTTTGTTCGATTGAGACCACCGGCGACAGACCGTACACGAAGTCCACATCGGGTTTCTCGACCTGCGCGATGAATCTCTTGGCATAGGTAGAAAGGGATTCCATGTAGCGGCGCTGCCCTTCCGCATAAATCGTGTCAAAGGCAAGTGACGACTTGCCCGAACCCGATAGACCGGTAATCACCACCAAGTTGTCTCGTGGAATCTCGACGGACACGTCCTTCAAGTTGTGAACTCTGGACCCCTGAACCGCGATCGTGGTCCTATGCTCTGCCTTGGAGGAACTATGTGTACGGGAGCGTGCCTGAGCCATGATGCGAATCTAGTCCTTCAATTGCCCTAAATCAACGCGAATAGAAGAAAGCGAGTTCATCGACCTGAACCTGGCTTCGAGTTGTGAGTTTGACCGGTGTAGAAGCTTTCTCAATGCATCCAATGTCAGAGAGCCATTCACATGCCGTAGTGACTCCATGCACACCAAAATTTCTTTGAAAATAGTGCTCAATCTGTGTCGCCGAACGTGGTTCTCCGAATGCGCTTCTCAAATACTCCAAGATAGGTTCGAACAGAAATTCAGCCTTTGACTCAAGATATTCATCGATCGCATTGATCGCAGTCTCCAATCCTTCGTTGCATACAGGTCTTGCAAACATATCCGTGTAAATCAGACGGAATAGGCTTGGATTGAGATCCAAGGCGCGAGTTAACGCTTCTCGATCCACTATTTCACCTGCTAGACTTACCTCGATCTCAGCCAGAAATGTCGCAGTACCCACAATCCACCTGGCGGTATAGTAGGGATCATCCTTGACCTCATGCCATTTTCGTGCCTTGTAGAGGAGAGAGAGTGTGTGCTGGGCCGAGCCCATCAGCTGCAATTGAAGATCATGGTCTCCTAGAGAGGTCAGCTGTTCGAACAGCTCATCGATTGATGGATCCTTGCTGTATAGCAGCTTTCCTCGAGCGAATACCGAGTGCTCGAACGTATTTCGGACCGACGCTTCAAGCTGCCGTCTGAATTCAGATCGCGGTTGTACCGTTGCATGAATGTTTATGTCGTCCTCGACGAGCGACACAAAGTGCGTGCTGGTCTTTTTATCGTCCGTGCAGACTAGAACGAGGTCGATGTCGGACTTGTCCCACACCAGATCGTAGGCGAGACTGCCGCAAAGTACTGCGGCAAGAATATGGTCGTCCTCGACGACACGCTCGACCAGAGACTTGAGCGCTTGTTCGAAGCGGATTTTCTGCAAGACGGCCATTGGAGGGAAATAGAGATGCTTGTACCGACGTGATCTAGCGTCAAGGGCACTTTGGGCGAAATTGTACGGATTTGTTTCTCCAAGATTCAATCTGAGCGGAGTCACTAGCGGGAACAATCCGTTCGTTTCTGCTCCAGAGCGTAGCAATGCGTTGATTAACCGACACAATCGGGTTAAACTTACAGGTGACGATGCGGGAAACTCTGGATCGAATCGGAGGTGAGCTGCTGGCACATCGGGGTCAGTCTCGCCTACACCTTCACACATCCATTTGACACCTGCGTCAATGCACGGGCGGCTAAGACAAGTAGCTGAGTTCTGCTATACGACAGGGGGAGAAACTATGTTGCAAGCGCTTCGACGCTTACTGCCATTTGCGGTGATTATGTTCGTCGCATACTTCGCGCCAAACGCCACATTGGCTCAAGGCAGCCAATCGGCCAATGCCGACGAGGAAATGGAAGAGATCGTTGTTATTGGATCACGCAACACTGCACCACGCACGGTTGAAGACTCGACTGCGCCGATAGACTTCATTCAGTCGGACGCGCTGTCTGCCATAGGCAACGCTGCCGACATCACAGACTCGCTGCGCTCCGTTGTGCCTTACTTCAACGCATCAATGGCCTCGGGCGACGGAGATACCTTTGTGCGTCCAACCTCGCTTCGAGGTTTGGCGCCAGATCAGTCTCTTGTGATGATCAATGGAAAGCGTCGCCACCGAGCCGCACTCATAGCAGAATTCGTTCCTGCCGCAGGCAAAGGGGCGCACGGACCGAACATCGGCATGATCCCAAGTATCGCGATCTCCAATGTTCAGATTCTGCGCGACGGAGCCTCCGCACAGTATGGTTCCGACGCAATATCCGGCGTGGTCAACTTTCAGATGAAGCGCAATAGCGAAGGAGGCATACTCAGAACTCAAGTCGGGCAATTCTACGAGGGCGAATCCAGCTTCAAGATTGACGGCAACTTTGGAATGGAGCTTGGCACAGACGGCTTTGCCAGCTTCAGTTTCGAGCGTGTGTACAACCAAGCGCTCTCTCGTGGCAAGCAGCGACCGGATGGCCAGGCACTGATCGACTCTGGAGTAGCCGGTGTGGGTGCGGACTCCCCGTTTGAGGACAGGCCCTTTGTGCAGACTTGGGGACGCCCAAGAAATGATGGATTGAGGCTTTTCCTCAATGCCGGCCACCCCGTCTCCGAAACGACCGATGTCTATGTGCAAAGCAACTACGCAGACGTCCACGGACGCTATCGATTTTTCTACCGTGGACCGGGACATGCGACGTTGGCTTCGCTGGCTGATTTGGGCTTCACGGGCCTGCCTCAAGGATTCACTCCCTACTTTGATGGCGAGACTTCGGACTACTCGGTGGTTTCTGGATGGAAAGGAGTCCTGCCCAACGGCACATACTTTGACGCAAGCGCCGGAGTGGGCAACAACGTGATTGACTTCACCCTTTACAACACCATCAATCAGTCGATTGGCCTAAATTCCCAAGGAGAACCTCTGCAGAGAGACTTCGATGTAGGTGAACTTGAGCAGACCGAACTCTCCGCAAATCTCGATGTGAGTCGCCAAGTCTCTGAAACGTGGCACGCGGCAGGCGGATTCGAGTGGCGACGCGAGATTTTCGCTTTGAAAGCGGGCGTTCCAACTTCCTACGAGGGAGCAGGATCTAGCGGATTCAAAGGCTTCGAACCCCAGAACGCCGGCACTTTTTCTCGCCATAACACTGCAGCCTATGGTGAATTTGAACGGGAATCGGGCGGGCTTATTACCCAATACGCACTGCGCTACGAGAACTATTCCGATTTTGGAGGAACGTTGAACGGCAAATTCGCACTCCGCTACCACTTCGACGAAAGGGTGACCGGGCGATTTGCCATTTCCACAGGATTTCACGCCCCAACCCCCGGACAGTCGAACATCCAGAAAGTCACAACTACCTTCGACGCCAATGTAGGCGACCAAGTGGAACAAGGGCTGGTGCCCGCCGATCACCCGCTCGCCAAAGCAGCTGGAGGCGCGCCGCTGAAAGAAGAGGAGTCGCTCAATACAAGCTTAGGGTTTGCGTTTGACCTTGACGAAGTTTTTCAAGATGCGCGAATGACTCTCGACGTCTACAACATCGCGATCAAGGATCGAATCTACAAGACACAGACAGTTCCCTCCATTGACCCCAATACAGGAATTGGAACGAATGTCTCGTTCTATACCAACGCGCTTGAAATCGAATCCAGAGGATTCGACATTGTCTATACGGCTCCGATCGAATTCCGCAATTTCTACTCCGATCTGAGCATTGCTCTCAGTCGCAACCAAGTCGAAGTCAAGGACCAAAACTTGGTCAACGGTATCGCTCCCGTGCCAGTCGCTGATGTAGAAGACATTGAGAACAGCTATCCGAAGCTGAAGATTGTTGTGACCTCAACGTCTGACCTAAACGAAAACGCATCCGTGATGATTCGCGCCAACTACTACGGCGAACACTATGACGAACGCGGACGGATAGGTGGGAATCCACCCACTAAACTTCTCGATCCAACGCTCTTCTTTGATGTTGAGCTGCGCTATCACTTTTCTAACAGTGTGCGCGGAACGCTGGGTTTCGTAAACATCCTCGACACATACGTGGAGGAGATTTCTGACCCATACGCCAATCGACAGAATGTGGGTTTGCCATACGCGCGGCGTACAGCAGCAAACTTCGAAGGAGGATCTGCATACTTCACGCTGGACTTCACCTTTTAGCAAGGGGAAGCAAACTAGGAAGATTGCAAACCAGTCGAGTCGCAAGCATTCAGCTATAGAACCAGAGGAGCCGCGGTCCTGAGAGAGACAGGGTCGCGGCTTTTCGCATTTGAGCGCAAAATCACCTGCCAGCGCCATTGGGCGTTTCTCCACAACACATGGCACCGTGCACAGTCTCGACGCTTTTGACCTTTAGGTCATGCCAGAAATCATAGAAATTCCAGACCCCAACGTATATGTGGCATACGGGGTTTACTTTCTTAAGGTCAAGCACAAGTTTGTTCAAAGGCTCAAACGACACCATCAACCCGGTGCGCATGGATACCGTACTTGGGGAACAAGCTTCGTGCTAATGGACTATCTGCAGCACTATCCGCCGAAATCCAAAAGCAAAATCATGGACGTAGGTTGCGGTTGGGCACCGGTCGGCGTGTTCTGCGCAAGCAGATTCAAAGCAAAGGTCATAGGGGCGGACATGGATTCGCATGTTGTCCCATACATGGACTTGCTGGCCGCAGTCAATGATGTCAAAGTGGAGAAATTGACTGCGAGATTCGACAGGATCACCACCAATCAATTGAGCGTTTTGGACCTCGTCGTTGGGTCCGACATATGCTTTTGGGACGAAATGGTGAACGCACTGTACAACCTGATTCAGCGTGCGTTTCGCGGAGGCGTACCTCGCATCGCCATAGCTGACCCCGGTCGTGCTCCCTTCTTCAAGCTCGCCGAACGGTGCGGCGCCAAATGGAATGCCGAACTAACGCCTTGGTACTCGCTCGAACCCCGGCGTCAAAACGGGGATGTGCTGGAGATTCGCAACCCGAATATTTGATCTACTCGGGTGCGTCCGGGGCAAGGAACTCCTTGAGTTGCTTAGACATGGCGACGCAAGCGTGTGCTTGAGTCCGTGCGATGAACGGCAATGGAACAATAATCGCAGGCACAAAGCTCATTCCCTTAGCCTCCGAACTAATTTTCCCTGCCGACACACCCTCGCGGATGTCCCACACGTTAGCTTCGTAACTGGACCCAGCCTCCCATGTAAGGAAGCCGAAGCACGCAGGCACCCCTCCGGTTGCAACGGCACAATGGACCGTGCCACCTTGATCGGTCCTTTCTGTAGTTCCATCTACCCAAACGATGTAGCGGAGATTGATTTCGTCGAGTTTCTGAGAAATTTTTTCTTGCTTTAGGACATTCTTCATGTCGCTGACTTCAAGTGGCGCCGTGCGAGGCTCGAACCATGGAAAGAATTGATCCACAAACTCCTCGTTGGATATGACATTGACTGACTTTGAGCCACTTGCGGTCTTGTCGACTAAGCAATCGATGAATGCGGTTTCGGTTTGGTCTCGCCGGGTGTCCTTTCGGCTAAGAACAGCGATGGATTCGTGGGCAAGAATACCGGTATCTGCTTCACGTATCTGTTGCAACGTATTTGAGACGCACCCAGAGAACAACACAGGAATCGCGGGAATGCACACGATCAACAATAGCGTTGATCCTCTTCTAATGTGTTTCATGGCGATTGTGTACTCCCAATCCAATCTTGAACAGCTTGTTGCTGGACATATGCAAATGAAATAATAGCAGCAGTATCGCGAATGGCACCCGCAGTTGCATCCCTCAGAGCTTTGCTGGCTCGATCTAGCGGATTGCCATAGTTGTGTCGATTCGCGTTGCCGTAGCTAGAAATCGTCCAATTGTGGATAGACTCTCCGCTTTCAGCATCTCTCAAATTGATCGAGT
Source organism: Candidatus Azotimanducaceae bacterium (assembly GCA_965205545.1). Classification (GTDB taxonomy): domain Bacteria; phylum Pseudomonadota; class Gammaproteobacteria; order Pseudomonadales; family Azotimanducaceae; genus Bin55. The sequence continues at coordinate 1,648,349 of OZ242170.1, forward strand.
ACTTGATCCAAACCTCGTAGACATCGTCTCCTGTCAAATGCGGGAGACTGATCTGCGTTGTTTCTATCTTTGGAACAACGATCGCCGAGACGCCATCTGGAATCTCGCCAAGCGAATCCAAAACCACTACCTCATCAAAGACTGCACCGAGAACCTGGGTGAACAAGTGCTCTTGGGACACTCCAATTTCTATAGTGTACGTGCCGTGTCCAGGAACAGTCTCTTGGTGAACATGATTTCGGAGATCCTCCGATATGTGCAATCCAATCGTAACCGGCACGGATTCAATCACGGGTTTTGGTATTGAAATGGCCTTGTTGACGTTTGCGCCGGAAACGCAACCCAACAACCCAATTGTCAATCCGGTGACAACGATCAGTCGCGCCAGCATTCGCATCCTTGAACCTTTGCAGCTAGCAAATTGAGCATCCATTGTGATTATCCTAATTCATTGAGGGCAAGGCGACAAATGTTCCACAGTTCCTAACGGTAAGCTGCCTCATGAGTGATCCGAAGTGATAGATGTTGCCATGTGCTCTTCCTTGCGTGAAATACACGGGAAATCCCACAGCATGGATCCTCACGCGGCAATTCCCTTCCGAGTCCTTGGGATTGACCATTGCTATGCGATCAACAACATACTCGATGGATTGCCCTGTGTAGTCGTCTCCAAAAAAGTAAATGCTGATTCGCTTGTTGGGATCATAGTAGGTGTTGATGGCCTCCTCAATTCCCTCGACTGGGCTTGAATTGGATTGCACATTCCACGTCTTGAGTCGCTCGACAATGTTGCGTCTCACAGATGAGGTGTCTGCGAGCCACTCGCCTTGGTAGCGGGGGAACATGTAGTCGCCCATGTCGTTCATTATCTGAACACCCTTTACGACAGGATAGATTTGCAAGACTTCTTGGACCTTCTGCACAACCGTTGGCCAAGCAGCTCCCCACATGCTGCCGGATGTATCAATCACGAAAATCACATACTCGCTGTCCACAGTGATTCCACCAATGACATCGTTCTTTCGAACATAATCAATTCCCAAAAGACGTATCATCTCATCGGTTAGGGATTGCTTTGCTCGAGCGAGGTCTGCCTGTTGCTCTTCCTGCTCCTCCGTGATTCTTCTGACTGTATCGTATTTGCTTGTTAGTTCGACAAGCTCCTCTTGCAATTCCAATTGACGCAGCAGCTCTTGCTCAATGTTGTCCTCAGTCTCGATTTTTGTACGTTCAAGGATTGCCGTTTCTCCGAGAATCTTCTCTATCTCCTCTTGACGCTTGGCTATCTGCGCCGCGAGATCTTCGAGTGAGATCTCCAATATGGTTGGCAGACTGATCTTGGTGATCATCAGCAACATGATGATTGCACCGAACCCGCAGCATATGACATCCAAGAAGGCAAGGCTAAGCTCATTCCCTTCACGTCGTCGCCTCATGGCCAGTCCTCCGACGGGGCCATGAACGTTCCGGAGGTAATGTGTGCCAAATTCCAATACGACCCCGCCGCGAACGGATCGCCCTCAAGAGGCAACATGATGACGTTGATGGGGATTCCAGCGGGTAGCGACTCGACCGAACGCCTGAACATGGCTAAGCGCTGGCGTCCGTCCACCACCGTGCGCCGGGAAGTTCGGTTTTCCAGGGTGGGGAGACCGTCTGTTATCAGGAAAACGTTGTCAGGAACTGGCTTCATCTCGGATATGGTTACGAACAACTGTTGCAAGTTGGTTCCTTCTCTTGGAGGCTTGTTGCGCAATGAGTCAATTGCTTCGTGGACCGCATCCGTATCCGTCGCGGGATGCCACTCTCCCAGCCCGACCACAAATTCAGTTTCGTTGTTGTACCTGACTATTTGAAAACTGCTGTCAACCGGAATGTTGGCGACCAACCACTCTGTAGCGTCTACTGCCTGTTTCCACTTCGGTGCATCCAACTGCCGGGGGACTGGCATGTGCATTCGTCTTCTTATGTTCACAAGCTCTGCATCCAGCATGCTTGCGGAACTGTCGAGCGCAACCAAAATGTACCGCCCGCCCATGTAAAGCCCCGTCAAGTATTGTCTATCGCCCTCTCCTTCGATGGCAATGACGTCCGGCCCACGTTCGGTTTCCTCACGCTCCTTGAGGAGTTCTACTTCCTCCTCTTGAGTTTCTATCTCCGAACGCTCTCTCTCAATCGTCTCGCTTTGGTCGAGTGCGATCTTCTCGATTTCTTCGAGCGCTTCTTCTTTTTCCTCCACTTCTTCCTGCAACGAATCAACTCGTTCGCGTGCTTCCGCAATGCGGAGCGCTAATTGTGCGACTATTTCACGCAATTCAGCGAGGTCTTGCTCGCCTTCCCGCGCTCGATAATCAAGCAGTCGCGACTCCGCTAATTGATCGCGGTTGATCGTGTCAATTTCTTCCTCGGTTTGATGATTGATAATCAGAAATATCATCACCACGGCGCCAAATCCGCCCGCCATGACATCCAGAAACGACAACGTAAATACATTGAGTGGACGTTTCCGCGATCTAGCCATCTTCGCTAACCGCTATAAGCTGATACGCAATGGAGCCTGCCACAATGGAGTCGCCAACTTTGGTTGCAGCCTCTCCGTGGATACGTTCACCGTTAAGCAACACGGTTGCGTGACTATCGGGAACGACAACGAACCCGCGCGCGTTCTTCTTGATGGTAAAGTCGGTCGTGCCATCGCGTTGGTTAGTAGCGGCAAATTCACTACCAATTGCATGGGCAATGGATTGCCTCAATACATGAGTGGCATCGGGAAGCGCATGCGCTTCGTGATGAATTTGAGAGCGTGCCTTGTTTACATGAGGAATTTCAACGTGAAGAGATCTGGCATTCGAGTCACCCTTGGAAGCCCCAATTCTCGAGGCTGCCATTGCTATGTCACTGACCGTGCAAGGAAAGCACTTGCTGCCCTGGTCGTTGAACGCCTCCACGACTCCTGGCAATGCGGCGGAGTGTTCGGAGAGCAACACTGGGCAACCGTGATCTATGAGAGAGGACACTTCTGCCACTCGCGCATTTGCTGCCGCCACTAGCTCGGAGCGCGAAATCTCAGCTTGCCTTGAGTTTCTCTGGTGCTCCACGTGCACAACATGGATATCTTCGTCCAGCGCCACGAATTCCAACATCTGATCGAAGACCTGCTGTTCGGTTCCAGCAAATTTTCTAGGATCGAAACGAGCAGTATCAAGCAGCTTGTCCGCAGCTATCTTTATCCAGGAATTTATCAACGGTAGCAACCCGAACCGCGGAGCAATGCTCGTACCTCCCTTAGATACAACTTTGCCGACCTGAAGTTGAGTCACAACACTTCGGTGAAGCCCTATTTCTACAAATGCACACTTCTCGCCAACGTCGATGCTGGCTCCTGCTGCGACTCCTCGGTCGACAAAATCCAAAACATTGAGCTCCGCCTGCACCGCAATGCCGTAAAACAACGCCAACTGACCATTCGACATGTCGCTGGGAACCGCTACCCACAATTGGTCCTCGCTTGAAAGCCCGCTTTGCTCCTTCATGGCAAGGAGTTGTTGGAAGACTAGGTCGGCCTGGGTCTCAACGGCAAAGCCTGGTGGGTGGACCGCGCTCTGATCCATTCGCTGCCAGTACTGACTCTGCTCGCGATCCGGATAAAGCTTGATTTGTGCTAGAGCTTCGCTACCAAGGACCAAGGACTTTGGTTCGACAAGCGCTATCCCAGGTTCGTCGTATCGGACCTCGCCGTCTTTGCTCAGCCTAATACTGGCATCTGCAACATCAAGAATCCACATGCTAACGAACCTGCAAGTGCCTAAGCAAGTTTTCGTCGCACCACGCTTCAACGGCGATTACCGTCTCCTCTTGATAGCGCTGCAGCTGATATACGAAAAACATAATCACAATGCTGATGACCAAAGCCACAAAGGTCGAATTGAACGCCACGCCAAGACTTTCCGTTACCCCTGCAATGTCGCCTTGAACTGCCTCGTATGCGTGCCCTAGCGCTTCTCCAATACCGCGAACTGTACCGATGAAGCCAATGGACGGTATGGCCCAGGCAATATAGCGAATCATTGCCAATTCGCTATCCAACCTGTCTGCTTCAGCCTCGCAAACGGAGCGAACGACTTCAGAAACGTTTTGCACTGCCTGGGTGGACTCAAACCTTTGAAGTGCAGTCAAAACGGTTCGCGATATAAGCAAATCTTGCGCCTTGGCAGGAAGAGATTGAATGGGTCGCATGTAGCGACGAGCATCCTCCGGCAATACACTGACCCCATCGCCCACCTGCAGGACGTTGCGATCAAGCAATCGGCGTTCAGCCATGGCCGACATCGCTTTAGTCCCCATGATTGCAAAGGCCCAAAACATCAAAATGAAGCAAGTTTCCTGCTCGTAGTCTCGAAGCGTTACGAATAGCGACCGCTCAGGCGTGAAGGTCTCGTCGTTTTGAAGACGTTCGGCGCGATCGGCAAGAATTTCGTTAGCGGTTGGGCGAATTACGCTCGCGTACACCAAATGCACAACTAGTATGGAGATTAGCAACGCAATTAGTTGGGTTAGTAGCGACGATGTAAAGCGTCCTTTCATAGTTAATTCCTATATATCCACTGGAAAAGGCACGGCAATATCTTCAGATATCTCCTCCGTTGGTATAAAGATTTCTGCAATACCGTCCTCGTCGGATCCTTCTTCTTCAGATTGAGCTGATTCTTCATTTGACGAATCCATTACAGATTGGTTCTCTGCGTCAGTTTGCGCCGGATTAAGCCCCTCAGGTGCTGGCTTAGCGTTAGCATCGTTGTCCGTTTCCTTATTACCTGAAGAAGAGTCTGCCTCCTCCGAAGACACAGTCTCCTCGGAATTCGACGTCTCCGCTTGATCGGTCTGAGAGAGAACCACCGCTGAATTCAGCAAGAGGAATACAAGTGGCAGATTCACCAGCGCAAACCTAGAGAGACTGAAACTCTTGCGCTTTCTGCTTCTATTCTGCATAGCGAGCAATGCGGAAACCAACGTCTTGCCTTCCATCTATCCCATAGTCTCGAAACGACAATCTCACATCCGTAATCGTTCCATTCAAATAACTTGAACCACGAATCACGTGATATTCGCCTTCGTTCGGTCCCAATGCGTTCACAACGGTGTTCGCCTCGGGCACGGTGTAGAAATCATGCATCCATTCGGCGACGTTTCCGCCTATGTCAAACAAACCCTTAGAGTTTGGTGCAAATGTCCCAACGGGCGCTGTTACTGTGTAGTTGTCGTTGTAATCGAACAGAATTCTGCTGACTACATGCTGTGCGGCCCGATCAGCATAGTTTCCGTGTCGTGTTGGAGGCGGGAGCTTTTCACCCCAAGGAAAGTGCAACAACTCTGGCTCTCCCTCAACGTGACGCGCCGCCCAGGACCATTCTGATTCCGATGGTAGGCGGTAGCCGAGCGCACTGGGGTTGAATCCGACAACTTTTGCCCCACGCAATTCGTAAAAGGGCTCTAGGCCTTCCTTTTCTGAAAGATAATTGCAATACAAGGCTGCTTCCGTCCAAGACACGTTCACAACAGGCTGTTCGTCCTCATTGAGGGATGACCCCTGATAGGTCCCAGAATCATGTCCCGGTGCAAATTGGCGGAAATGCCCATTGGTAACTTCTTGAATTCCCATGTAGAAAAGTCTGTTCTGGTTCACCGTGCGAAAGACTTCATTCGCGCGACGGCCTGGTTGTCTTCGCGAAGCCCCCATGCGAATGGAAGTGGGCTGGAGCAACACAATTTCCTGACCATCCGGGGATGTGCGAACTTGCCGCAATGCTTCCAATCGGGCTTCCTCCAGCGTCAATAGGCGAACACGCAAATTTTGGGCTAGTCCCGGTTGAATGGTTATGTGGTTGCTGTATCCCGCGTAGCCTTCCTTGCGTAGTTCCACCGAGTGGTCCACCGCATGTAGAGCAAACGACTCGTTGCTGACGCCAAGTAGATTGCCATCCACCCACACTTCGACACCGTCTGGTTCCGTCGTTACTATCAACGTCCCCATGACTTTTTCTAGAACGAGATCTAAAGTCTCGTGTGCACCGGGATCGACACTTATGTCGCGATCCAATTGCTCATACCCAACTAGCAATACGCTCAAGGAGTGCGCCTTCTGCGGCTCGACCGTTGCTGTTAGAGGGGTAACGCCTTTGAACTCTCCGTCGATGCTTACACTAGCTCCGGGTGGCTCTGACGTCATTGTCAGTACGCCCCCCTGCAGCTCGAGCTCAACAGGTTCTAGCTGCACGACCTGCCCAGCTTCTACATAGATGATGTCCGTCCAATCTGCATAGCCGAATTTCCTAATCGAAATCGTATGCTCTCCGGCAAGAACCTCGACCGGGCCAGGGGTAACAAATCCTGAATCGGCACCGTCAATGTGTACAGTCGCCCCTTCTGGATCCGTCGGCATAGTGACCATTGCCCAATTTGGGCTCAATTCGACATTGATCGATTGCTCTTGGCTCATGCCCTGGATCGTTTCCTCAACGGACTTGGATATGTAGCGTGGCGCAGTAAACTCAAACACCGTATTACCTGCTGCAATATCCAATTGCAGTGGAGTCTTGCCATTTGGCACACCATTGACAGAAACTGCAGCTCCAACGGGAACTGAAGTGATCATCACGTCGCCTGGCAAGCGGACGAGATTCAACTCGAACACTTGGTCGCCTTGGGGAGCGACCTCAATAGGTAGTGACAACTCGTGGTAACCGTCAGCTCGAGCAATTACCGTGTATTCGCCCTGACGCATGAGAAAAGTCTCCGGCGTACGAATCACAATGCCACCAGAGACGTCTACTTGCGTATCTGCAACGTTCGGCTCAAACCTAACCGCCTTTGCGGTGAACAGAAACCACAGCACGAACCCAGCAACCACGACAACGAACAGCGTTAACACTTGCAGCCATGGAACTAGCCTGATGCGACGGGGCGGCCGTGGTGGAGTTGGCTTGAATTCCTCGGGACGAAGAACTGGAGGCGCGTCGGTGTCCATGGGCAATGCCGACTAAATCTGCTCTTCGCAGACTATGCGGACGGGTTGCATGCCTCGTCCCACGTTGATTGATTTTCGGACATCCACCCAACCATCCCGGCTACCAACAAGCTGATAGCGACCGGGGCGCAATTGGATTTCGCGTCTTTCAAACAGTCCGAGCTTGCCGCGGGTGCTCAATGTCACCTCAGTTGCATTGTCCGACACCAAGACAACTGTGAGGTGTTGAGAAGCAAAGTCAATCAAGTTAGCAAACTCGGTCAAAGATCGATCAAAATCTGTACTGTGACCACGAAGTTTCTCGGCTCGTTCCAATAACTGAACAGATTTGCTCAGTTCGTCGTCAGCCGACAGTACACCAGGGTCACCGAGCACGACATGCATTTGCTCATTGACCGTGAGGATTTCGAACACACGCTCCTTTCCCTTGATCGCGAAGTCCAATTTGGCGTCAATCTCTAGAACCTCGTCGTAGGTGGCAAGTGCGGCCTCGAGCTCAAGCAGATCCTCCTCTTCTTGGGCACGTGTTCGCAGTTCCTCAATTCGAAGGGCGACTCTTGCCAAAGCGCTCTGCTGCAATCCGGTTGTCGCAGCCACGTTACCTGGCTGTCTTTGCAACACTTCGTTGAACATCCGATCCGCCTCGTCGAAGTCATCCTGATTGAGCGCTTGGTGTCCCTGCGAAAGTAGCTCATTTAGCTCCTCTTCAGCCTTTGACTGATTGATTCGCGAACGTCGGTCGTCGACACCGGGCGTTAGAGAATCCAGATCCTCAACCTGGGACAGGTACGCAAGCGCATCGTCCCACTGACCTCTCAAGACCGCACGGTCACTTTCGCGTAACAACTCATTGATCTTGGGTAGTCGGGCGACGCGCTGCAATCCAATTTGTGCTGATTGAACGAGTGGCTTGATGGCAGAAGCGTTTTGAAACGCGACTTGAGCTGCCTCTGTGTCTCGATCGTCCAACGCTGCAACTCCCGCTTCCATCCATTCGTCGAACTCGGCGTTTACCGTCTCCAACAGTTGGCCTAATTCTTCTAAGGCGGAATTGAACTTGCTCAGTGCTGCATCGTACTCTCCCTGCCCAAACAGTATGTCGCCTTCATTCGCCTTGGCCAAAATCGCGTTATAAAGATCCCTATGCGATTCCGAACCATATTGGTTTCTTTCAAACGTATCCTGTAACGCGCTAAATTCCTCGAGATCTGACTCGGCCTGCGCTCGAGCGCGGTCCAACTGGGACTCCAAAAACGGCGCAATGCTTTGGTCGTTAGCGTTTGTCTCGTTCCGGTCGCTCGGTCGCTCGCTTGTACCGTCCCTTTCGTTGCTACCCGTCCACACCCGCGCTATGTCTTGCTGTTGAATCCACAAGAACATGGCGGCAGCACAGACTACGACAAAGATTCCAGCGATAAACTGCTTCTGCCGTGAAGTTACACGAAACTGTGAACGGCGCCGAGTCGGCTCGTTTGAAGCAAGTTGGGGAACTACCGGTTGTATTTGAACCGGCTTCGCTGCACTATCCGTTGTCTTGGAAGAATTCTTCAGTGACGTTCTCCCCAGACTCATCAATGCCTGCTTCCGACTCTAGATCTCCTTCAACGTCCTCGTCTGGAAGACCTAGGTATTCAAAGTAAAGTTGCTTGAGTGTTTCGCGTGCTTTAAGAAACTGTTCGGAGGCAGTTCCTTCTAGTCTAATCGTGGAATTCTCCAACTCGATCGTGTGTGGATCGATCTCCTTGGCCGCGATAACTCCCAACTCTTGAAGCGTCGAGGCATGGATTTTCACGTTTGCGCGGTTTTGAATTCCGCCGATTATCTCTGTAGCTCCGCCGATTACCGACGCGTAACCGGCATATTCAGTAATCGTGCTGCTACTTCGTTGCGCAACGGCTCCACCTAGGACCATCATCGTCCCTGCTATTAATCGACTCCGAGACTTGTTGCGTTCCTCTCGAAGATCAATTGCCTCGGTGTACGTGCCTTCTCGCCAGTTTTGGTACGGAATTCGCATGTCCCACGCAAAGCGGGAAAAGTATTCTGCAAGTGTGTCTATTACAAGAAACTCGCGTTCTCGGACTTCACGAACTCGCCTCATGTTTGGATCATTCGACGCAGGCAAACGCACCACCTCGTATTCCTCATCCTTAGTCTCGGCGACATAGTCAGCGAAGGCATCGGGATTTATGTCGCGGGCGTAGCGCATTAGCGTAGTCAGTCGAATGTCTTCAATTTCCTCGATCGAAAGCTCTTCGACATATTCGAGCATCTCATCTGCAATCAATCGGTAGGTTGTTTGAAACGGTTCAACATTTGAGGCAATTTCGAGAGCGTAGTGATACTTGCTAGCCAACGTTTCGTAGACTCGCTCGAACCAGATCTCGCCTCGAGAGTCCTGCACACGCACTGCCAAAACTTGTCGCTCACCGTCAGAATGCAGAATGCCGCCGGTTACTAACACATCCACAGCATAGGTGGCTTGAGGCAGCACCCTAACGGCTCCCCAATTCCCCGTGGATTGCAACAAGTCCGTCGCGTAGCTGGAAATGTAGTTTGCTTCAGCTCTTCGTATCTCGGGAGTGATATTCCGAGTAACTAGATCGTCGTAGGCTTCGGGAATATTGGAGTCGAATACTACGACTCCCACGTCAAGCAAAAGGTCATCTGGCAGCGCGCGGTCCGAGGTTCTGGGTGCTTGGGTGTCAACAACACGCAGAGTCGTGGACGAGCACCCAAAAAGAAACAAGCAAAGTGAGAGCCCGATGTAGAGAACACTCGCTTTCTTCATTTGAGACCCTCGATGTATGTCTCGTAGTCTTCCCAAAGTTTCTCTTTCAGCTCTGGATCCTCTTCTGCCATGGCGGCCTCGCGCAATTGTCGGGCGTACACTTCCTTGTCTCGCGCATCAGGCGTGTCCGCTACTGTATGCATAGTCGGCGGAAGATTGGGTGTGCCATCTCCTTTGTTTGTTGCTTCGCTGACGGCTGAGTTCTCTTCGCCAACGCCCGAGTCGGAGGATTCGCCTTGAGACTCCGATGTTGTCTCCTCGGCCTGCATATCTGCGGGACCGCCTGCGGCAGCAGCGCGGTCATTGGCGCGAGCCAAATCATCGCTACGTTCCTCCATGATTTCGCCGTCCAAGACACCTAGTACGCGTCTCAATTCCTCATCCTCAGGATCGAGTCCGCGATTATCACCCAACTCCTGATCAAACTCTCCTGGCAGTTCTCCAATGCCGCTCTGTTCGTCTTGCGTCGCGAGCCCACCCGGTTCAGGCAACTGATTGCTAATCTCCCAACCGCCGCTGGCTTCATCGTCGCTAGTTCCGGGGATTGGTGAACTTTCAGGCAATCCGCCCTCGCCAGCCTCATCGCCTTCACTAGCCTCATCGCCTTCGGGTTCGCCAGTACCCATAGGTCCGCCGGTTTCCAACACACCTGATTCCGTTCGATCCGTTCCGTCTTGAGGAGTACCTTCGCCCTCACCCTCTTCTTGATCTTGATCAGCTACACCGGTTGACGGCATTCCGGGCAAATCTGCATCCGTTGGCCCGTCAGTGCTCGTCGGCAGCGATGGAAGAGATGGCATGCCAGTCGACGAATCGGTACCGGGCAAGGTAGTGCTTGGTGGAATTGGCAACGGGGGACTGCTTGTAGGTGATGGAATCGGCGAAGGGATGGATGGTAGACCCGATCCCTGTCCCTGTCCGGTTGATGTGCCACCTGATGACGGTGCACCTGATGTCGATGGCGGCATCGAGCTTTGTGACGGACTTGGCAATTCGATTGTTGGAAAGTCTCGAGGCGTACTGGATAGACAGCCACTTAGCAGTGCGATTGCGACGCCAACTGCTAGCAATCGACTTGCCATCAAAAACGGCTTGCTGCTGCAATGCTCTTTCGCCGCACTGCCTAGCACACTCAACCCTGATTTATTTGTGTTGAGAGAAACGATGTCCATTTCAGCCTGTTCCCGCCATCAAGGCTTGTTTTCTCCTCTACTACAGAGACACTGTCTCGGCAACAAGGTTCACTTTAGTGCAATGCATAGTGTCAATAACCTACTCTTCGGCACTTGAGTCCGAAAAGAAGATGTATTCATGCGTCAATATTACTCCTTCCTGCGGCTTCCTCTCTCCACTTCGAACGACTGGGCGGTACCTAGCCTCTCGCATAGACTCCAAAAATAGCTCAACAAATCGATCGTCAGGCACAACAGATTCGACGGTTACTTCCTCGACCAATCCCTCTGCGTCGACGTTGAACATCAATTCAATTCTGCCCTCTAAAGGCTCCACTAGACTCGCTTGAGGATGCGCCTGCGGACTTCTTGACAGAGGGTAGTACAGCGCCACCGGTTGGCTGAATTCCTTGCTTAAAAACTCTGCACTAAGGTTGCTGGAGAACATCTCCCATATGTCCCTATACACAATGGTGGCTAGTTCAATCTTGTCGAACAGCAAGTACCAGTCCGCCAAGTCCAATTTGGCGTAAGCTAGGGATTCAGACGAGCTTTCTGCTCGCTCCTGCTCGATTTCCACCAGCTCTTTGAGAGCTTCCTCTCCAGGTGCAAACCGGTTAACTGTGGCTTTGTAAGTTGGAACGCCCTCATCAGTCGATGCCGACTGATCAATGAACTCCTCGCTCACAACGAGCTCTCCCGGAGTCGTGAATCGCTCATGGCGATAGCTCATAGCCAGTCCTTTCAATGCTCGAATGTTAAAGGGATCTGTCCGCTCAAGATTGGTCTCTGTAATCTTCAGTGCATCGTCAAACATTCCTCGTGCTGCAAATACGTTGCGCACTTCCAAATACCACTCCGCCAATTCGAGCAAACCTGGCAGAAGATCAACCGAGTCCTCGCCATATGTCCGCACGTTTACGTTGTATGCATACTCATGGCGGTCCGTTGCGCGTCCAATTTGGCCGAGCTCGTGGTAGGTGTCAGCTTCCCGGTATACGACGTCAAGCTGCTCGACGGAATGCAGGCCATGTGCTAGTCGCGAAACATGGCGTGCACGATCATAGGTGTCAAGGGCCTCCACATACTCGCCGTTCTTGCGCAATCCGTCGCCCAGCAAAAGAAGAGGCTCGACAAGTATCGGATCGAAACGCGACCCTTCTTCTTCCAATTGATCAATGAAGTTACTTGCAAGTTCTATGGCTTCGCCGATTTCATTGGAAGCCAAGCGAGTTCGAATGGCCTCCAAGGGGTCGCTGGGTGTGCTGGGCATATCCTGCTGACCAACATCGTTGCCACCATTCTCATCACCCATGCATGCAATTCCAACGAGCAGCACAGCCAAGGCAACAAAAGAGCTCGCCGTCCGTTGGACAGTCAAGCCAATGTGTTCAATCTTCATTAGTTTGAAATTCACAACCCGTTTGTTAGCTTTCAACCGCATCCCATTCATGAGATCCAAACATCGATATAAACTAACTCTCATTCGTAGCTAAGTGGTTCTCTCAGTTGACTCGTTCGATAGTGTGTTTGACCCGCAAATGCTTGGAAATGTCTTCTAGTCCGTGAAATACGACCACAAATTGGACACATGCGGTCTCACATGCCCCGAACCACTCATGATGGTTCGCAATAAAGTGCGTGAGATGCGGTCGGGCGAACGCCTACTTGTCCTTGCAACAGATCCTTCAACACATCGAGATTTCTTGAACTTCTGCCGGTTCCTAGGCCACAGCCTTGAACATGCCGAAACAAGCAAAGAAATCCTCGAATTCGTCATATGTAAAGGTTAACTGAATTGATGCAACAAGTGCACCATTACTTCGCATATGGCAGCAATATGAACGAAAATCGAGCACGTGAACGCAAACTTCACTTCACGTCGGTTAGTTGCGCACAATTGGACGGCTTTGTATTGAAGTTCAACAAGCGCTCACGCAAAACTCCAATCTCGGGACGAGCAAACGTCATGCAGCAAACTGGTAGTGTTGTATACGGTGTGCTCTACCATCTGTGCACTCCGACCAACATTGTGACAATGGATCCCTACGAACATGCGCCAGTCGACTACCGTCGAATAATCGTCGAGATCAGCGCACCTGAATTCAGCGGCCCGAGCTGGTTGTACGTTGCAAATCCAAGTGTTGTGGACAACTCGCTTCTTCCCTCACGTTCCTATCTCAAGCACTTGCTTGCGGGACGCAGCTTTTTGCCGAAGAGCTACCTTGAGGAACTTGCCCGCGTGGCTTGTCTGGATTGACGAATCAGTGTCAATTCGACGGGAATAGCTGACTCGACGTGGCCAGACATGACCGAACGCTGTGATGTTGTCGTAATTGGTGCCGGAATAGTTGGTCTAGCCGTCGGTAGAGCTTTGGCCATGCGAGGCCGAGAAGTTCTTGTACTTGAACAACACGACATGATCGGTACCCAGACTTCAAGCAGAAACTCTGAAGTGATCCATGCGGGAATCTACTACCCCACGGATTCGTTGAAAGCGAAGCTTTGCGTCGAAGGAAAGCACTTGTTGTATAGGTATTGCGAAGAGCACAAGGTGCCCTATAAGCGCATTGGCAAAATCATTGTCGCAACTTCCATAGGCCAACTCGCCACACTGAAGCAATACCAAACCCAGTCGATCGCAAACGGTGCTGGAGAGCTTCCTTGGCTCGAACAACGAGACATAAGGACCCGAGAGCCTGCCGTTAGGTGTCTTGCCGGAGTTTTTTCACCCTCAACGGGGATCATTGACAGCCATGCCTACATGTTGAGTCTTGAAGGAGATCTGGAGGCTTGCGGAGGCATGGTCGCCTTCAACTCGAAGGTCGGATCCATTATTCGCAATGGCGAAACAATAGTCTCTTGTGCCGGAATGAGACTCTCTCCTAGGCTCTTAGTAAACGCGGCGGGGCTTGCGGCACCACAAATCTCGCATCAACTGGGAGGAAGGCACCAAGCCCATTTCGCCAAAGGCCACTACTACACGCTTTCTGGAGCCTCGCCATTCAATCACCTCATCTACCCTATCGCAGAAAGTGGGGGGCTAGGTGTGCACGTAACCATCGATATCGGCGGGCAAGCCCGCTTTGGACCCGATGTGGAGTGGATTGACGAGGTCAGTTACGACTTCTCATACAGCAACCGACAGCTGTTCATCGAAACCGTGCGGAGCTACTACCCAGAATTGGATGAATCGAAGCTTCATGCGGGTTATACAGGAATAAGGCCAAAGCTTGTTCCAAAAGGCGATCCACCCGCAGATTTCGTCGTTAACGGACCAAAGGAGACGGGAATTCCCGGCTATGTTGAATTGCTGGGAATTGAGTCGCCAGGGCTCACTGCTTCGCTAGCCATCGCGAACCTAGTTGTTGAGCTTGCTTCCTAGAATAAATTGGCAGTGGGACCATTGCAATTTGACGCGATCACTGCCTGCGCACTCAATTGGTTGTAGTGCTCCCCCGGGTAGCCCTCTCACGGTCTACAATAAATCAACTTTTGCGTCTTCAAATGACATTGCTAACTTAGGCTAGGTCCGACGATGGGAAACTCACGAAAATCAGATGAAGAGTGGCGTTCTAAACTAACGGATCACGAATACCGCATTTTGCGGGAATCCGCCACCGAACGTGCATTTACGGGAGAGTATTGGGACACTAAGACACCTGGTACATATCAATGCCGAGCCTGCGGACAACCATTGTTTGACTCGGAAACAAAGTATGACTCCGGTTGCGGCTGGCCAAGCTTCTACGAGCCAATCAAGCAAGAAGCTGTGGAGACTCAAGAGGACCGATCTATGTTCATGGTGCGAACGGAGGTCCTGTGTTCTGCTTGCGATTCTCATTTGGGGCACGTCTTTCCTGATGGTCCCCATCCAACTGGACTGCGTTATTGCATGAACTCCGCTTCACTGCGCCTAGATGAAGACGAAGGTACCGACGACTGATTAGAAGCCTGCCGCGTTACCCTCCTTTCGATGGTCTGAAGCGCCACAATAGCCGTCTTCCAATCGGGCAATCAACTGTGCACCGCCGAACAAGTCAATCGACTCGTTTATTCGGGCTCGATGCCCCCTGCTGATTAGTCCGCTGACTGCAGACTCCGAATAACCACGTTCAAGTTCAATCCCAAAGTCCGGGGTCACATGCCACCGTGGCGCGTCTGACGCCGCTTGAGGGTTTTCGCTGTGGTCGAATATGCGAGTAATCATTTGAACGTGCCCTTGATGCTGCATGTGACCACCCATGACACCAAAGGCTAGCTCCGGCTTTCCCTGTCGTGTAACGAATCCCGGAATGATGGTGTGAAATGGTCGTTTGCCAGGTCCGACTCGATTGGGATGCCCTTCGTTCAACGAGAATCCCGCACCCCGATTTTGCAGCGCAATTCCTGTTCCCTCAATCACCACGCCGGAACCGAATCCCATGTAGTTCGATTGAATGTAGGACACCATGTTGCCCTGTGAGTCACTAGTGCACAGGTAGACTGTGTCCGTGCCAGGAAGCAGATCGGGTGGCGGCGACGCAGACGCACGGTTGCCGATATTCGACGCGGCTCTATCCAAAACATCGGAACTCAGCAGTGCGTCAATGCCAACTTCCATGAATTCGGGATCCGAGAAGTACTGAAACGCACACCGAATTGCTACCTTCATTGCCTCGACTTGAATATGCGTCCACGTTTCTGAACCGGGATCCATCTCTCGAGCTGCAAGTCTGTCTAGCAGGCCCAAGGCGACGAGCGCGGCTACACCTTGACCATTCGGCGGCAATTCATGAGCCGTGATTTCGCCATATTTCAGCGAACAAGGTTCGCACCATTCCGCACGATGGCTTGCCAAATCTTCGTGCCGCATTAGCCCGCCCTCTCTTTTTGCTTGTTCAACAATGCAGTTTGAAAGGCGACCAGAGTAAAACGAATCACCGCCCGTGGACGCGATCTCGCGCAAGGTTGCGGCGAGGTCGCTCCGAATGAAAAGTTCGCCCGCTTGCGGAGCCCTACCTTGTGGAAGAAAGTGCTCTCGAAACGAACTGAATTTGCCTAACCTCTCACTCGCCTGCCCCCAATGGAAAGCTGTACGACGTCCCACGTGAAATCCCGTTTCCGCGTAATGAATCGCTGCGTCGAAAAGACGTTCAAACGGCAACCTGCCGAACTTGGCTGAGAGTTCAATCCAAGCGTTTACAGCGCCTGGTGTAGTGACAGACTCCCAACCACTTGTAGGCATGAATGACAGGTCACGGTAGCGCTCCCAGTTCCACAGTTTGGGTGATCTTCCCGATGCATTGAGACCATGCAGCGTATTACCGTCCCACACAATGGCAAATGCATCGCTCCCTACGCCGTTTGAGCAAGGCTCCACAACAGTGAGAGTGATTGCTGCCGCCAACGCCGCGTCAATAGCATTGCCGCCCTCGCGTAGCGTCTCTATGCCTGCCGCGGTAGCGAGAGGCTGCGAAGTGGCAACAATGTTGCGAGCGAAGACGGGGTCTCTTTGCGACCTGTAAGGCAGGTCCCAGTTCAGATCGTCAGGCTGCATGATCCGTTAGTAGAGATGTGAGAACCTAGCGATGGTCGAGCAACACCACCCAATCAGCCCACACAAGCCACCCATCGCATATTCGTCCCAATGGTCCCTTATCGACTCCTGCGTCCAGAGTTGCGTGTCAGGCGGATCCGTGACGTATTTGACCTCGTCGTGTCCTAGACAGAGGTCCGCAATGGAATTTGCTAGCGACCCTTCCAGTTGGGGGGTCGCTTTTCCGAGAAGGCTCGTGGCCCTTCAATAAAGTCCTCGCTCTTGGAGAGTGTCGCAACTGAGTCATAGCGAACCGCCATCGACTCCTGCAGCGAGTCAATCGACAAGCTTCTATACACCACATCCTTGCTCGCTCTAATAGACAACGGCGCACACTCCAAGATCTGCCCTACCCACTTGTGGGTAGCATCCATGAGCTCGTCATGAGGCACCACATCGTTCACGAATCCGAGTTCCTTTCCTTCCTGAGGAGAGACATGCCTACCAGTTAAGATCATTCCCAACGCTCGCTTCACACCAATCTGACGCGGCAGTCGCTGCAATCCGCCAGCCAAAGCCGCCAGTCCCACCTTTGGCTCAGGTAGTGCAAACAGAGCGTTTTCCGAAGCAATGATCAAGTCGCATGCAAGAGCAATTTCGAATCCGCCACCCATTGCAACACCGTTGACCGCTGCGACAACCGGCTTCGTCAAGTCGAAGCGTGACGTCAAGCCACCAAATCCGCGAGGCATCGCTACACGTTCTCCGCCCTCGGCCTGATAGCGAAGATCATTTCCAGCGCAGAATCCTCTTCCTTCACCAGTAATAATTGCAACCCACAGATCGTCATCGGCGGCGAATGCATCGAAGACTTCGCCAAGCTCTGCATTGCCAGGTGGATGCAGCGCGTTCAAGCGTTCGGGACGATTGATTGTGACCGTCAAAATGTGGTCTTGCGAATCGATTCTGCAAAATTCCGGCACCAAATTTCTCCAAAAATCCAGCTTGAGTTCGTTTCAACGCCATTGTAAGCACTGCTGCTCGAACGGCGGCAACAGAATGCCGAAGTAGGTGTGTCTATCGGTCCAGAGTCAAAGCGGTTAGAAAGGCCTGTTGCGGAATTTCGACTTTCCCAATCTGTTTCATCCGCTTCTTGCCTTCCTTCTGCTTTTCAAGCAGCTTCTTCTTGCGAGTCACATCGCCACCGTAGCACTTGGCGGTTACGTTCTTTCGCAAAGCCTTTACGGTTGTTCTTGCCAGGACCTTGCGGCCAATCGCTGCTTGGATGGCAACATCAAACATCTGTCGCGGAATTACTTCCTTTAGTGCAACGGCTACTTGACGCCCCCGTGATTGCGCAACATCTCGGTGAACAATTACGGCCAAGCTATCCACCCGATCCTCATTTATAAGAATGTCAAGACGGACAAGAGGTGCAGATTCAAAACGATGAAACCCGTAGTCAAGGGAGGCATAGCCGCGACTAACTGACTTCAATCGATCGAAAAAGTCGACCACCACCTCCCCCATAGGAATGTCATAGGTCAATGAGACCTGGCTACTGGTCATTTGCATGTTCCTTTGCACGCCTCGACGTTCTATGCAAAGTTCGATCACACTTCCAAGATGCTCTTGAGGAACAAGAATGTTGACGCGAGCGATGGGTTCCCGTATTTCCACCAAATCCGAGACTTGATCCAATTGCGAGGGGCTATGGATTTGAACGGTATCGCCACTCTTCCGCAACACTTCGTACACCACGGACGGAGCGGTAACGACAACATCTAGCTCGTACTCCCTTTCCAATCGTTCTTGGACAATTTCCATGTGCAACATTCCAAGAAATCCACACCGATAGCCGAACCCAAGAGCATCTGAGTTTTCGCTTTCGTATTGAAGCGAAGCATCGTTTAGTCCAAGCTTTTCCAAAGCCCTGCCCAGTGCCTCGTAGTCGTCGGGATCACTTGGATACAAACCTGCGTAGACTTGCGGTTTCAGTCTCTCAAATCCGGGCAAAGGAGCTGCGGGCGCTCTTGCGGAAACTAGGGTATCCCCCACTGGGGCTCCATGGATATCCTTGATTCCTGCTACAACGTAGCCCACGTCACCTGCAAGCAACGACTCTCTCTCCTCTCGACGAGGAGTGAACACTCCGATTTGCTCGACCGCAGTCTCACGCCCAACTGAACAGGACACTATGCGATCACGCAATCGAATAGCTCCTTCGAAAATTCGCACCAAGGAAACAACCCCAGCGTAACGGTCAAACCAGGAGTCGATAATCAGCGCACGCAATTGATCGTAGAGCTCGCAATTCGGCGCCGGTATCGCGTGCACGATGAGTTCCAGTAGATCATCGATTCCTTCGCCCGTCTTTGCACTAATTCCCAATATGTTGTCGGTTTGTAATCCGATCAACGACTCGATTTCTCGCGTGGCTTGATCAGGATCTGCCTGGGGAAGGTCCATCTTGTTCAACACAGGAATCACTTCCAAGCCTTGTTCGATGGCGGCATAGCAGTTGGCAACGGACTGCGCCTCAACACCTTGTGCGGCATCGACGATTAGCAGCGCTCCTTCGCACCCTGCAAGCGAGCGGGAGACCTCATAGCTGAAGTCCACATGGCCAGGCGTGTCAATGAAGTTCAGGTAATACGTCAGCCCATCGCGAGCCTCATAGTTCAGTGCCACGCTTTGGGATTTGATCGTAATACCACGTTCACGCTCGAGATCCATCGAATCCAAAACTTGATCCGCCATCTCTCGATCTGACAGACCGCCACATCGTTGAATTAATCGATCCGCGACAGTTGATTTGCCGTGGTCAATATGAGCAATAATTGAGAAGTTGCGAGTTCGAGAGACTCGCGACTCAAGGGATTCAGTCACGTAGGAACGCAGATGTTGCCTATGTTGTTGAGCCGTATCGCGCCGACACGTGGTTGATGAAGGCCTTACTGTCCAACGGCCTGCCGGTTACGGATTCGATCAATTCGAAACTTGGCGTCAATTGTCCACGTGAATGGATGTTCGCTCGCTGCCAAGCCAACACCCTGTCGAATCTTCCTGCCGCAATGTCTCCCTCAATGTCTGGAACATCGCGCAGGAGTGCCTGGTAAAGTTGCGCAGCTGTAAGCGCTCCCAAGGTGTAGCACGGAAAATAGCCAATCAACCCGGCAAACCAGTGTACGTCCTGCATGCAACCATCGCGAAAATCTCCATTCAATTCAATACCGAAAGATTCAAGCATGGCTTGATTCCATGCTGATGGAATGTCTTCAACACTCAATTGATCGTTCAAGATTGCCTTTTCTAGCCGATAGCGCAATGCAACGTGTAGCGGATAGGTAGTCTCATCAGCTTCTACACGTATTTTTCCGCGTTCCACTTTTCTCACAGCGCAAGCCAAATTCTCGACATTCCAGGAAGTTCCATTGCCACGGACGTTTAAGCACTCCTCAATGAGTGGCTTGGCAAAACTCAAGAATGCATCTCCACGGCATATCTGCATCTCCACAAAAAGGGATTGGCTTTCGTGGATCATCATTCCCAATGAGTGGCCCACTGGCTGATCACTCCATTCCGATGGGAGCCCCTGCTGGTACAACGCGTGACCTGTCTCATGAAGAACCGCGTACATGGATTCCAGAAAGTCGTCGGCCCCGAACCTTGTTGTAATGCGAGTGTCCGTGTGCTCGCCGCAAGTGAAGGGATGATGGCTCGTGTCGATTCTTCCTCGACCGAAGTCGAAGCCGATGGGTGTCATGAGTCGACGTGCAAGGTCTAGCTGCCGTGCTGGGGAATAATCTCCTTGGAAATTAGGTGCTTGCGTTTGCGAAGCCAACACGTTTTCTACGAAGTTTGGCAGAAAATCCACTAAATCGGAGAACACTGGGTCGATGAATTTCGCGGATAGTCCGGGTTCATACTCGTCCAAGAGTGCGTCGTAGGGATCCATATCTAAGCTATCGCTGAGCAAGGATGCACGCTTCTTGGTGAGATTGACTACCTCAGAGAGAAGCGGCGCTACTGCTCGCCAATCGTTTTCCTTTCGCTTTTCGCGCCATTCCTGTTCACAAGCCGATGTTGCTCTGGAAAGAGCAACAACCAGGTCTCCTGGGATTGCCGTAGCCCGCTTACGCTGATGTTCGATTACACGCACGTTTGCTATGTCCCATTCGTTGGTCAGCCCGGACTGCTTGACCGACTCCACGAGGTCTCCCATTTCCTCGCTCACCAACATTCCGTGTACGACCTCTCTCAAGACAGCAAGTGACTCAGCCCTTCGGGCTCCACCGCCACGAGGCATCATCACCGCTTCGTCCCATGAAAGATACTGAGACGCGTGATTAATGTTGTGAATTGCGCGGAATTTATCGCGAAGTTTCTCTACATGGGACATTGGACGTCTAGCTTGACCTGCGTGAAGGAGGTGGGCGAAAAATTATAGTTATCGCTGTCGATTCGAATTGGCGCGCAAGACCGACTTGAACTGACTCTGGGTTGTGCGGGAAATAGGAAACCGTACGGTCCAACCTAGAGCTGAAATCGTTGCTCTATCGCTGTCTCGACAGAAACATCACCCACAATTGGATTGAGACCGGAATTAGACCAAAAACTAGCGTCGCCGCCTCGGCGGCAGCGTTAGGACATTGAATCCTGAACTGGCAGCGGCCTCCTGATTCTCTGTGTCGGAATCCGAGCCCACATTGACGCTCAATACATCGAGAGGATCGTAAACGGATTGCTCCTGCCGTGGTGTCCACTCTGAAATCATTTGCTGTGCCTGCTTCTGAATTTCTTCCACCTCAAGAAGCGTCTGATCCACAGTAACTTGATCTATACCTGCAAAGTCTTCAATGGTGGGTACGTCGTCGTCAGGTTCCGCCGCTAGCGCGCCTACGTCTGCAAGTGGCACATCCGTATCCGCAGCAGGTGTCGCATCCGCGTCAGCAACCATTGGCGCACCAGATTCGCCACCTTCATTGGCGTCAACATTGTCACCTTCTACGACCTCGGGCTCTGCAGGTTCGGCCGTTACAGCATCGAGGATTTCTTCGGCAGGAGCTTGCGAATCGACACTGCTTAACTCCTCCGCACCGGTCACTTCTGCTTCCTCAATCGGAAGAGTTGGTTGATCGGCTTCAACTATTGGTTCGGCAACAGGTGCCATTCGCTGCTGTGCCTGATTAGGTGTGGCGTCCACATTCCATGACTCGTCCGATCCTTGCACAAACCAGACGTCCTCCCAACCGGCTTCGCGTGCACTGTCCAAAAATGAAACGCCATCCATTCCAGTAGCCACTTCGACTACTACCCTATAAACAGTCGAGCCTTCCACAGTGCCAGGCTTAACCTTGGCATTGACGCCGAGCTTCGATGATGCCCAAGCGGCCTCGGAATCCGCACGTTCTTGCGTAGTCCAGCTGCTGTAGACCACGAAACCTTCCGCCAATACGGATGTTGGCACCACAATCAACACTACTGCTGCCAATGCGCAAATGAGTACCCTTCCCATGAATGAGACCTTCAAATGTTCCGTTTCGCTACTCATTTGCAAACTTACCTGATTGCATGACGCTATTCTAACTGTGGGACATCCCGTAGTTTACCCAAGAATTCGTACTCTCGGTCGCAGCATTACGCTGAACCGACGGCTTCGGCAATACCCGATAGCCGCGATTGCGGCTAGTGCCAATGCCACCAGAGCAAGCGACCAAGACTCAAGAAAATAGAAAACTGCTAAAGCGCAAAATAGCGGAAACCCTAACGCTATGGCTGTGCCTAGAGCTAGCGAGGCTGGCGACGTTTCCACTTCCACATCTGCACCAATGGACAGTTTCTCGTCCAACCAGAGTTCGACGTCTCGATTTGTAATCAATCTGCAGGAACCCGGACAACCATCGCAATACTTGCGTGCAAAACGGACCTTCGATTTGCCGTTTTCCGATGCGATAACGGTTCCACACCCAAGCAGCATAGTTGCAGGGCTAGGAGTTTAGGGATCGAACTTTACGCCGCGCGCAACGCGCCAAACAGTCTTGGCAGGGAGATCGCCCACAACAGTCACAAGCTGGGATCTGCCATCGTTGTCTTGCATGGTGTGGGACACAACAACCGTCGGACCGGATATGGTTTCTGCGGTCAGCTGTTTGTGCGATTCTGAAATCGGTTCCACTATTACCATGAGAGGCACCATACCATCGCTATACATCACATGCCGCGCAGCTTCGCTTCCAATGGAGTCATCCAACCCTTGAGAGCTGAATCTTTGAAAACCTTTGGGAATCCAACCCAAATGCCAATTTGCATCAGACTCCTCCATCGGTTCATCAAGATTCTCTGATTGCTTGATCTGCATTTTCAGGTTTGAATGGGTGTGTCCAGAGAACGAATGCTTGTGTGGATCAAGCTCACCGGTCTCGAATTCGGTGAACTGCCAGATCTTTATCGGCCTTCGATCGTCATCTCGCATGTCGTAACGCAATAGCGCGTAAGTTTCCTCGTCGATCCACAAATGGATCGAATAGCGATCACCCTCCTTGGGAATCATTGAGATGCATGCGGCAGCTCGACCTGCAATTCTGTCTTTGCCATCGAAATTGATGGCATATGTGTCATCGATCTTGCCGAATTGAGGTTGAAATGTGCTAGATACTTGCTCGCGTTCAAGTTTGTCTCGCAACTGGAGGAGCTCGTCGTCGGCACCCAGTTCCAAAAACACGCTTCCACCTTCTCGAATAAACGATCTGGGACGTCCATTCAGGTTGGTAACCCGCTCATGCACCTCGCCATGTTCAATAATGTGGCTGTACCAAAGCGTTGTCATTTCCTGCCCATCGAAATAGCTAAGCGTTCCCGCATAGCTAAGTTCTTGCTGGGCTTGAATCATGAGTTGGAACCAATCTTCGGCGCTTCGTTCCTCAGCTTTACTGACAGCGACTAGCAGGCAGCAAGAAACAAGCGACAGCGCGCAACTTGCTTGGGCGCGGGAAAAGATCATTCAGTAGTTATGGACGCTTTGCGAGAGGTAACTTGAGGGAGGGATAGAGAAGCGCGGTTATAGAGGTCGTACTTAATCAAATATTGCAACTGCTTTTGTTGAATGTCCGAAGGGATACTGACTACATTGCCAGTACTTGGCACTTGCACTGCTCCGAGAGTGTCACCTCCTGCGGCATTCACCTGATCGTCGGATACAGCCAGTGATGGATTTCTCGCATCGTCTCTATCCGGCATGAGGAAAAACACGCCTAGCACCAATGTAGCGGCCAACGCTAAGACAGAAACGCCTCCAACCGCTGTCTTCCGATTGACGCGACGCCTTCCCTGCAACGCAACAATGTTGTAATCATCGGGGATTCTTGCCGCCTCTACATCCCACTTTGGCGGATTATCTAACGATGAAAGCTTCTCCCCACGCAGAACTGCTGATATAGCGCTGTAACATCGCCAATCGCTTCGCAGTTCGTCATTGGAATTTGATTCATCCAGAACCCGACGTAGTTCGTTATTCTCTGCTTCGCCGTCCATACAGGCAGACAGCGACTCTTGCAACGCCTGCGCCATAGCGATTCTTACACTCTACCCATAAAACATTCAACCCCTAGTTGGCAGTTTGCCGGCAGGATTGACCCATTGTACACTCCACATTCGTGAATGTTCACCCTAGTTTCCTTCTCGAGCACGCATTCTCGTGGCGATGGCTTCGCGCGCACGAAAAATACGTGACCTGACAGTACCAACAGGACAATCCATAATATCTGCAATTTGCTCGTAACTTAGACCAGCGTACTCACGAAGTGTTACCGCACTTTTTAGTTCCGGTTCCAATTCTTGGATTGCGCGTTTGATGATTTGTTCCAGCTCAAGGCTTTCGAGAATGTTTTCAGGATTGTCCGTCTCGTGCAAATTCGGGATTTCATTAACAACCGCATCGTCCACAATGTCGATGTCGGATGTTGCTGGACGTCGGCTTCGCGAAGCTAGATAATTCTTTGCGGTGTTGGCAGCAATGCGATAGAGCCATGTGTAGAACTGGCTATCCCCACGGAAGCGTGGCATGGCTTTATATGCCTTAATAAAGGACTCCTGCACGATCTCCTCGATGTCCTCATGATTGTCGACAAATCGACTGACCAAGGAGTGAATCCTATGCTTGTAGCGCTCAAACAACAGGTCAAAGGCGCGCGTGTCGCCGTCTTGAACACGTTTGACCAGCTCAGCATCAGTATCGGCTACCAAGACACTTCCCGTTCGGCGAGACCGTGTGACTGACACGGTAAGTAATTGTGCAATGTTGTATTGTAAGAACATGAACCCAATGACCGGGGTCACTTGAACCATGGCAGCGCGCCTTAGATCTCAAGCAGACGTACTAATTGTTGGAGCAGGAGCTGCAGGGCTCAGTGCCGCTTTGGATCTTGCGCCACATTTCAACGTGTTGGTCTTGTCCAAGGAAAGCGTTCGGGGCACCACGACCAACCGGGCTCAAGGAGGAATCGCTGCCGTCTGGGATCCTGCAGATTCCCTCGAGGCCCATGAGCAAGACACCCTCAGGGCGGGAGCGGGGCTATGCGATCCGAAAGTCGTGAAATTTGTTGTGGCAAATGCAAACGACGTAGTAACTAATCTTCTCGATCTAGGGGTCGCGTTCGACAAGGATGGCGACGA
The DNA here is from genome assembly GCA_965205545.1 of Candidatus Azotimanducaceae bacterium. Lineage (GTDB taxonomy): Bacteria > Pseudomonadota > Gammaproteobacteria > Pseudomonadales > Azotimanducaceae > Bin55. The sequence continues at coordinate 1,673,527 of OZ242170.1, forward strand.
TGTCCATCTTGCAACTGAAGGAGCACACAGTTTTCGACGAGTTCTGCATGTCGCCGATGCTACGGGACTTGCGATTTCCTCAAAATTGATCGAGCACGCGAGCGACCATCCTAATGTCGAGATTCGATCCGATCGCGTAGTAATCGATCTAGTTACAAGCGCAAAGCTAGGGCGAAAGGATCAACGTGTTTTCGGCGCCTATGTCTACAACCGCAAGTTGGATTGCGTAGAAACCGTCTCTGCACCCTGCGTAATCTTAGCCACAGGCGGGGCGTCAAAAGTCTACAAATACACAAGCAATCCGGATGGCGCAACGGGCGATGGAATTGCTATTGGCTATCGAGCAGGGTGTCGGGTTGCAAACATGGAATTCAATCAGTTCCATCCTACATGTCTCTATCATCCAGAGGCCCGTTCGTTTTTGATTTCCGAGGCTGTTCGTGGGGAAGGTGGGCGTCTTATCCTGCCCAACGGAGAGCGATTCATGCCGCGATTCGATTCGCGGGGCGATTTGGCACCGCGCGACATTGTTGCGCGTGCAATTGACTTTGAAATGAAGCGATTGGGGATCGAGTGCGTATTCCTCGACGCCAGCCATCTCCCACGCTCCAAAATTGAAAACCGATTTCCGCAAATACACAAGAAACTGAAGTCCGTAGGCATCGACATGGCACAGGATCCAATTCCGATTGTCCCTGCCGCGCACTATACGTGTGGCGGAGTGCTTGTGGATCGCCATGGGTCGACTGACATATCCGGACTCTATGCAATCGGCGAGACAGCATGCACTGGACTGCATGGAGCCAACAGGTTGGCTAGCAACTCTCTGTTGGAATGCTTGGTGTTTGCAATGAGCTCCGCTCAACACATACTCTCCCGGCGTCGTAGTCGTGGCACCGAAATCGCCACGATTCCCGATTGGGATGAGAGCAAGGTCACAAACTCCGATGAGGACGTCGTTCTAACTCAAAACTGGTCTGAAATCCGTCGGTTCATGTGGAACTACATGGGGATCGTGCGAACGGACAAGCGATTGGAAAGAGCTTCAAGACGAATAGCACTCCTTAAGAACGAGGTGTACGACTACTACTCAAACTATCGAGTGAATGGCGACCTCTTGGAACTTCGCAATCTCATCCTGGTGGCGGACCTAATGGTGCGGTCTGCACAGTGGCGAAAGGAGAGCCGTGGTCTCCATTACACAATCGACTACCCCCAAACCAATGTTCGTGGCATCCCAAGCGTGCTGCACCCACGCCGCGACCCGCTGGATGTATTCCAGCCAGCGAGGTCTGCTGCGCTTGGTTAGCTGTTCACGATTCCATGTTCTTGGGCAAATCAAGATGGTCCCTAATGTGTTAGCCGCTCGCGTGGAATCTTAAGATTTCATTGACGATGTCCTCAAACTCGCCCGCGTCACTGGGGCGTTTCACTAACTCAAAGATGCGCACATCATCTAGATCAAGCAGCTGCTCGAAGGACGTTTTTTTCTCACTGGGCAGTTGATCGTAGCGATGTTGCGCGAACGGACAAAGCAATGCGTCCAACTCCAGCATGCCTCGACGGGACCGCCAAACCACCAATCGCTTCATGTCCATTTTCGGAACATTCCTGCGACAGATAGTCGAGGGACCAAGCAATCGTGAAAGGCTATTCCACAACGAAATACCTCTCCGTAAATCTTGGCAAAATTTCCAATTCTCTTTGCTAAACTCAAACTATGGGAAATCTTGGAATCCTAGCAGTAGAAGGTACCGACGCAGCTACGTTTCTGCAAGGCTACGTTACCGCTGACTTAGACCTTGTCGAGTCATCCCAGGCGATGCCGATGGCCGTACCAGACATCAAGGGACGCGTACTGGCCAACGGTTGGGTTTACGGAGACTCGGAATGTGTACATCTAGTAATGCACAGCTCTCTATTGCCACCGACGGAACAACACTTGCGTCGCTACATGATTTTCTCAAGGTCCAAAGTTCGACAACTAAATCAAGCAATGGACTTGAATGCAAGGTCCTCGACCGACGGCATTGTTCTCCAACCTATTCAGTGGCGACTCAGGACTCAACATTCTGATAGTACCAATTGGCCAGCTCTTACCGTCGATGAGCAAATGCCACTTGTAACCCATGAAACCAGCGGCATGTTCCTGCCGCAAATGCTTGGGTTGACAGAACATGGCGCGGTGAATTTCACCAAAGGTTGTTATCTCGGGCAGGAAGTCATCGCTCGAGCACAACACAGAGGAGCAGTGAAGCGACGAATACAACGATACAAGATCAAGAACGGCAATCTGCAGTTAGCCGAAAAACTAAGAGCAGAAAATGGATCCACTGGAGTCGTAGTCGCCCTAAGTACCAGCCATGCCTTGGTTGTCGTGAACGGCACTCCGCAATACCTTACATCCGAAAGTGGTGCTGGTGTAGTTCTCAGACGGCCGTGAGTACGCACCCCACTTGCGCGCGTGAGTCTCGACAAGCGGCACTGTACGAAGAGTAATAGGGACCCGGCTTGTATTGGCTCAATCGGACCCGTCGGATCCTCCTGAATTCGTTCCGCTGCCAAGACTACTGGTGCTAAGGCCTGCATTTCTCCCTTGGCTGCTCGACGAGATCGCTATGACGCCCCCGGCATCCGGCGACGTGACATTGATAGCTGTCGTGTCAATTCCCGTTCCAAAAGGGCCCGAAGTCTCGTCGAAGGCCGTGCTCATCCAATCTTGGAACAAGGCATCGCGCAACGCAAATTCCTTCTTGAAATTGCAGGTGAGCTTTGAAATGTGCGTCCCGGCTACACGGGTGTGAATGCAACTTACTCCAGTAGCATCAGGACCGTACCTCTCCACAAAGGCAGCGACTACTTCCTTGACCTTCGGCTGAAGTCGCTCTGGTATTTTGCGCATGATTCTTTTGAAGTAGTTTTTGATCTGAGGATCCGAACGAGGTTCGGCAGCGACACCTAGCCATCCGATGCCGGTGGGAAAGCTCTTCTCTACTTCTCCTAATCCATTGAGGTAGATGTAGCCAACTCGAGCTTGCGCCATCTTGAAGCCTCTCTTGGCGGAGGCGAGTAGATAAGGGAATGCCTTCTTGTATTGCCGGGTCATGTAGTAGTACTCGCCAGTACGGTTCACCTCGTGAAAGTCGTCGAATTGAAATGCGTGCAGCACATCGTCCTGAATCCCAGTGACCACCATCTCCTCCAGACTGGCGTCTTCAGACGATTCTTGCGCGGTCTCTATAGCATCGAACTCAGTTTCTTGGGCGAAGGTCGCTGCAAAGCAGAGGAGAGAGGCAAACGTGGTTACAAAACACAACGGTCTTATATACCGATAGCCAACGTGATTCATCTCAATATCGCACCCGAAGAGTGTTCGCGCTTGATTCTATATTGAAATTGTGTTCTTTCTTCGCTAGTGAACAGGCGTCAGGTCACTGCAATAAGTAAACGCATTCTAGATGGGCGACCTGGGCAAATGCCTGTGCTTCAGATCAGTCTTCCCGCGCCGGAGCTCATCCTCCTGCGCTTTGTGTAGACATCGAGTCCGCACCAGCGCCAGGCCCCGTTCCGTAAGGTGTTAGAGCTTGGTCAAAACCGGTGCTTAGCCAATCCTGGAACAAAGCATCACGATTCTCGAACTCTCCTTCGAAATTACACTTCAAGTCAGAGACATGTGTACCGGCCCTTCGCACATGATCGCAGCTCATTCCCGTGGCTTTTGTTCCGTACTTGTCTATGAATGACTGAACGACTTGCTCAATCTTGGGTTTAAGATGTTCAGGAATCGTCTTCAATAGATCCTTGTAGTAATTCTTGATTTCGGGATCCGACTTCGGCGACGCCGCAACTCCCAACCATCCAATAGCCGTGGCTTTGCTGGGCTTTATCGCACCTTGTCCCGTCAGATAGATATAGCCGACCTGAGCTTGCGCGACTTTGAACCCACGTTTTGCCGATGCGAGCAAATAGGGGAATGCGTCTTTGTATCGACCTATTCGGTAGTAGTACTCACCTCTGTCGTTGACTCGATGGAAGTCATTGAAGGTAAAGGCATTTTCGATAACGTTTCTGACTTCCGTAACGACCATCTCCTCCATTGTCGTGCTCTCGTACTCAGCAGCTTCCTCGTTTTTGCCTGAAGAATCGTCTGGCGACTCTTCCCCAAAAATTTGGCTTGACCCATGAGGAGCTAGCCACAGTAGAAGCGATATGAGCAATATTGAAGGGCGAGTCATTGGCGTCCTATGCTTTGGAGAATGGCAGGTTTGGCACTGAAGGAGTCCAAGCGTCAAAATGCATTCGATTTTGTCTTCTAATCTCTACGAAAGTTCTAGCGAAACCTGTTTGCTGCAACGCCGACTTGAGCGGGCAGGTCAGATTGCGGGCTGCTCGATCAGTTGCCGCTCGGTGTGGACGAACCAGTCAAGTCTCCAGTTGGGCCAGTCGGTATTGCACCTGTACTATTTCCTTCCAACAAGCTATTCACATCCTGCAATGCAAACTCGGCCTTGAAGTTGCATGCCATGCGTGCTATATGGGATCCTGCAGGACGAGACATGATGCACTCCATGCCTGTAGCGTCGGGTCCATAGCGCTTCACATACTCGGCAACAACCGCGTCGACTGCAGGAAGCAACTCTTCGGGTATCTTTCTCAACAACCTTCTGTAGTAGTTGCGGATGCTAGGATCGGTGTCCTTCGATGCCGCAACGCCAAGCCACCCCATCGCGCGCCAACCATCTCGCGGAACCTCCCCCAGCCCTTGCTGGTAGATGAAACCCAGACGAGCCTGCGCCATTTTGAATCCTTGCTTGGCAGAGGCAAGCAAGTAAGGAAAGGCCTTTTTGTATTGCCTGGTCCGATAGTAGTACTCGCCTCGATTGTGCACCATGTGGCGGTCTGCGAACGTCTGTAGATTGGGAAACTCCGGTTGCTGTCCCGTGACTATGATCTCTTCCATGATCTCGGTGGGTAGCGAAGGTGGCTGAACCTCCTCGCCACTTTCGGCAGTTATTGTTTCCTCAGAAAATTCCGCTTCCTGCAATTCGTTTGACTCGCCACCGTGCGTGGGGGAATCTCCAGTTAGCTGTGCGCTAGCGGCAAACGTATACAGCATCAAGAATGGAATTGCGACTGCAAGACCTATCTTCGGCATGGCACCAGTAATATCACTTGGCCGGATTTGCATTATCTGGCAATCAGTTTGTACTTTTTCAGTGACAATTTTGCTCTCGTTGGATTTTCTATTGTATGTGCATTCACAATCGGGTAATGTGGGAAATTCAATGCGGCACAGTGTCATCCCATTGTGAATCAACGTCATGGGCAGTTGAACTCGGATCTTGTCGCGGGAAGGACATACCTAGCCAAGCTCGAACTAAAGTCTAAAATTCGACACCAAAAACCAACGGTCACAATACCCATTTCGATATGAACCAATTCATTGAGTTCGCGCCAGCAGCGGTATTTTTCGTAGTCTACTTCTTCGCTGGCATTTACTACGCCACTGCAGCGCTCATGGTCGCAGTGGCGTTGCAGTTTATTGTGTATTGGATCCTCAAATGGCCCATCACAAAAATGATGTGGTTGATTCTCGTCGTAGCCTTTATTTCGGGCACTCTGACCATTGCATTGCAAAATCCGATATTCATCAAGTGGAAACCTACCGTTGTCTCTTGGATACTCAGCGCAATCTTGCTTACCAATCAGTTTCTCGGGCGGAAAAATGTATTGAAATGGCTAGTGGGAGATTACGTCAAGCTAACGGATAGTATTTGGAGACACCAAGCGCTTATCCTCGGGATAGGAATGTTCCTGTCCGGCTCCACGAATCTTTTCGTGGCATATACCTTTAGCGAAGCCATATGGGTTTCCTACCGCTTTGCTTCCATATTCATATGGCCTGTTTTGTTCGCCATAGCTATGGCGATATATCTGGCAGTCCTGGGTAAATTCAAGGACATTGAATCGAGCTGAGGTTGGTGCGTCCATGAGTAGCATGCTTTCCCGATCCCTTCGCGTGGCTACTCTGGCAATTGCAATATGCCTGTGCACGATTCCGGTGTTCGGCCAAATTGAAGAAGCGGACAACCAAACTGAACAGAAATACTCAGAAGCCGTTTCACTAAATGAACGTCTTAGAACAGAGCTCGCAAACCTGAATTCCGACTTCGACCGAGTGCGCGTAGCGCAACGCTGGGCTTTAGCTTTGGTGGGACTGGGGGCATTTGGTCTAGGATTTGTGCTGGGATATGTTGGACGGCATTCTAAAGATGCTGCAAAGCAGCCATGACGACGGCTCTGTCCGTAAACGTAAACAAGATTGCGTGGCTGCGCAATGCACGAGAGGGAGACCGGCCCGACCTTATTCAATGTAGCCGGAAGATTATCCAAGCTGGCGCACAAGGAATCACGGTTCATCCTAGATCGGACCAGCGACACATCAGACCGGCCGACGTCTACGCGGTAAATGACCTAGTGCAAGAACTGAATGTGGAATACAACATTGAAGGCAATCCAAGCGTTGGACGGTTGTCCAACGGCTACCCCGGATTCCTTGAACTTGTAGAGGACACGTGTCCAACACAATGCACGCTTGTGCCGGACAACGCAAAGCAACTCACGTCAGACCACGGTTGGGACCTGCAAGACAAGGTCAATTTTGAATGCGTCCGAACGTGTATTCGTCGCATTCACCAAATCGGTGCGCGAGTGAGCCTGTTCCTCGATCCGGAACCGCAAATGGTGGAACGGGCGAGCGACTGTGGAGCAGATCGCATTGAGCTATTTACAGGTCCCTGGTGCGATTTGGCGGCGCAAAGCGGGCTAACTAGCGACTTCACTCAACAGAGTCTTGCCCGGTATGTCGCTACCGCCAGTCGCGCCCGCGAGCTCGGATTGGAAGTCAATGCAGGTCACGATCTCGACCTAGAAAATGTCGGCCATTTCTGTTCCCAAATTCCAGTCGCGGAGGTTTCCATCGGCCACGCTCTAGTCTCCGACGCCCTCGAATTCGGATTGGAACGCACCGTGCGGCTCTACCTATCAGCAATTCAAGGCAGCTCCAATACTCGCACCCCTTGAGGAATTCGACTTGCTTTGTAGCTGGTGTGCTTAAAATTTGTGCTTTCTGCTCAATCGAGAACTAACCATGCGAAAGATTCGACTAGCCATAGCGGGGCTTGCCGCCCTCCCCCTTGCCCTGTTGGGGCAACTCAATGCAGGTGAATCAGAAGACCAAGTCACCCTCGAGGTTGGGGACGATGCGCCGGACTTCAGTCTGCCCGCGAGTGACGGCAAGGAGTACAAACTATCCGAAGTCCTGAAGGATGGACCTGTTGTACTTGCATGGTTCCCCAAGGCAGATACTCCGGGTTGCACCGCACAATGCAAATCCATAGCGAAGAATGGCGACATGATTCGCGAGTACAAGGTTTCATACTTCATGATCAGTGTCGACACCGTGGACGACAACACCAAATTCGCCGAAAAGTACTCTGCGGACTTCCCAATTCTTTCCGACACGACCAAGGAAGTTGCGAAAGAGTACGGCGTCCTGCGCACTATGGGTAGCTGGACAATTCCTGCCCGTGATACGTTCTATATTGGAACGGATGGCAAGATTCTAAAGATCGAACGCAATGTGAAAGTTGATACTGCTGCGGAAGACATGGCTGCCAATCTAAAGGAACTCAACGTAGATCGTATCGAGTCTACGTAGTCTGGCGCCTCCAAGAGTCGTGACCGGCTAGGCTTAAGGAGGTCACCAATTATCGCCGGCGAGTGTCGGGTTGACGAAGTACGTGCGCAGTCCCATCCAGTCTCTTGTTCAAGGAATCCTTGGACTTTCTTGGGTACTGGCTATGTGCTCGCTTACTCTAGAGGTGTGCGCGGATGACCAAGCGGATCCTCACTCGGACGCGAATGAGGAGGAGATTGAAGAGGTCGTTGTACGGGCCGACCCCGCTAGCTTAACCGCCCGTTCAAGTCAAGGAAGTGTGACTTCCGTCCGCGCTGCAGCTATCTCGCTAATACGAGCGACTCATCCCAATGAAATACTGTCTCGTGTTCCTGGTGTCTGGGTGGTGCGTGGTTCGGGCCAGGAGCATCTAACTGGCATTAGGTCCGGAGTGCTAGCTGGAGCTGGCGCTTGCGGAGCATTCCTATTGCTCGAGGACAACATTCCAGTTCGGCCAGTAGGGTTCTGCAACGTTAATGGCTTGTTCGAGTTGAACACTGAACAAGCGGATGCGATCGAAGTACTGCGTGGTCCTGCAAGCTCAATTTTTGGAGGCAATGCGCTACATGGAGTCATCAATGTGCGCAGCTTCGTTGACACCAACACACCTAGTAGGTTGAGCGTTGATGCGGGTCCATACGACTTCCTGCAATTCCGCGTCGACTCTCGCAATAGAGATTCACGCTACAAAATGCACTCCACCAAGACCAATGGCTACCGCGAGTCCACTGGATACGCACAACACAAGGCAAATGTTCAGACAGCTGTTTCTTGGGGCAACTGGAAGTCCGCGCACACACTCTCAGCAACTTTGCTTGACCAGGAGACTGGAGGCTACGTAAACGGCTTCAAATCTTACGAAAACTCTCAGCTAAGAAGATCGAATCCAAACCCCGAAGCATTTCGCGATGCAAAATCGGTGCGGGCGGCCAGTCACTGGATGGGCAAATACGCGGAAGGAAGTCTGTATATAAGCCCCTATGCTCGACGATCCACCATGAAATTTCTGCAGCACTTTCTGCCGGGTCAGCCTACCGAAAAGAACTCCCAGTCCAGTGTAGGTGTTGTTTCACAGTGGACGAAAACCCATTCCCGACATTCCTTCACTTTGGGAACTCAAATAGAGTGGATGAATGCCCGTCTTCTTGAACAACAGATAAACGCCACAATTGGCTCACCTTTCCTGGTAGCTACCCGACCACAGGGAATTCACTACAACTTTGATGTCGCTTCAGCCACGTTCGCTGTGTTTGGGAATTCCATCGTTTCGCTCGGAAACGATGAACTCAACTGCAGCCTACGATTAGAGCAGGTCAGGTACAACTACGACAATCTGCACCTCGACGGCAATACTCGGGACGATGGAACGCCTTGTGGATTTGGCGGATGTCTGTATACGCGGCCGGCAGACCGCAGCGACAGCTTCTATAACGGTGCAGTCCGGCTGGGCTACCGTCGATTTCTAGACGACCAAACCCGTATATGGGGACTGGCAGGGTGGGGATACCGTCCACCACAGACAACCGAACTCTATCGATTGCAGAGCGGACAATCTGTGGCAGACTTGACGAGCGAAAGGCTTCGATCGATGGAAGCAGGAGTGGAGGCCGTTCGCGACAACTTTGAAATCAGCATCGCTGCATATCGGGAGTCGAACAAAGACCTGATCTTTAGAGACGCCGAGGGTATGAATGTAAGCGACGGTGAAATCCTCGCTCAAGGTGTCGAGATTGAGTTCAACTGGAAAGCCACCACAATGCATAGTGTTGCACTGTCGGGCTCTATAGCAAATCACGAATACAGATTCACCCGTACTGTTGCTAGAGGCGAACAGATCAATAAGGGAGCGGAAGTGGACTCGGCGCCTTCACTTCAAACCAGTGTCCGATGGATATTCCAGCCAATTCCCACGACTATGCTTGAGGTGGAATTTGTCCAAATTGGCCCGCACTATCTCAACGCGGCGAACACAGCAAAATACGGTGGACACACTCTAGCGCACATCCGAGCCAACTGGATTTTCGATGCGAATTGGCGCGGTTCGCTAAGGATTACGAATGCCTTGGACGCCAAGTACGCCGATCGCGCCGACTATGCGTTTGGCAACTACCGCTACTTTCCGGGTACTCCGCGGCAATTGTTTGCGGGAATCGAGTACGAGTGGTAGACCTTGAATCTACCCACGGCCCACAGAACTGAATCTAACAGAAGTAGGGAACTATTCGCTCAGTAAATTGCTAATGCCGAGATGCTGTTGGACGCAAGACGACGCCGCACAGCTCACTAATTTCCAGGAGCTCTATAGGAAACGTTCTTGCGTACCGCTTCGTCGATAGTCTCCGGAGAAACCAGCACCTTCATGGTTACATCCAGCGCGCCTGCGGCGCCAATGAACATCGAAAGCGCAACCGCTGAAGCCTCGTCGGGAAGGTCTACAACCATCAGCAAATCGACATCCCCAAATGCGTAATACATGGCGTCCAGCGAGCCACCCAGACCTTCAACCGTCTGCGTCAGTGCCGCTCTTCTGCCGCTGCCTCCTTCCTTGAGCAAGCCCTTTACTCCCGCTTGTGTATAGCTTGCCTGAAATAGGTACTTTGACATGTCAATTCCAACCAGAAGTTTGCAAGAGTATAAGACACGACAGTTGATTTGAGGTAAATCGTCTGAGGCTCAAAACAAATATCGGATGCAGGGTCCCTCGAGTGGGTACACTAGCGGACTTGCAAAAGAGCCAATTTCATTGTTTGCACAAGAGTATGCGAAGGCGATGCAATCGAATTCGCATGGACCCTCGACAGAGTGCGCAATGGTTCTATGTGCACTAATACGCAGAAGGAACAAAGCTCGCTTACTAGCTACAAAGATCATCCGTTCATTGAATTGGCACGAGAATTGCAAGTCGTTGAATAGACTGGGATATTCGCACGGGAGGCATGGCAAATGAAATTGCAGCCAACAACTGTTCTCCGTGTTGCCGCAGCCGAAATGCGGACTTCGCGGCGATTGGTCCGGTTCTGGACAATAGTTGCCGTGCTCTCGATTATTTCACTCGCGGGCTACGCGCTCTCGTGCTTGATCTTGAGTTTCACTGCCCCCTACTCACCATCTCTGGGAGCGGCAACACCGCTGTATTTGCTGGGAGGAATCGATCCCACCTTCTTCCTAGCGTTCCAAATGGCCGCTCTTCTCCTGCTCTTCGACGCCGGGCACCAACATACTAGAAACCGCATCGACGAAGTGCTCGACTCCATGCCCGTAACAAACCTGGAGTACCTCGCAGGCAGGGTATTGGGCATCTCCTTCCTGCTGTGGATGGTTGCAGCCGTGAACGTTCTGCTGATGCAAATATTCGGCGTCGTGGCCAACGCATTTAACTTCAGCTACGCCGAGCCAATTCAATTGCATTCGATCATTAATCTCTTGCTCGTTGATGCACCGGCCACCTTGCTGATCTGGGGTTCGTTCGTTGTTTTTCTCAGCGTCGTGCTGCGCATTCGCGTTCTCACCGTGGCCGTGGCATTGGCGGCCATGTTCGCCTGGTTCTTCCTGGTTCTCAATGTTCCGTACTCATTGCTGTCCATCGTATCGGCGTCGTCCAACGACAGCCTCTTTGTTTCCGATCTGATTCCGGAAATCGCGTCATGGCAAACGATCCTGGTGCGCATAGCCACTTTGCTCGGCGCTGTTGCGCTCGCCGTTGCCGCCGCAACTGCCATGCGACGACGCGATGGCGCATCGACTCTGGCGAGCGCGTCGACCATCCTGGTTGCCGTTGGCTTGTGCGGAGGAGCGTATGCGCTGAGCGCAACTAGCGTGCTTCAGGAGTTCGGCGATCCCGCCAAGTGGCACCAAGCCCACAAAGCGAACGCCTGGTCCGGCTCCGTCGACGTTCTGGAGATTTCGGGCACCGTTCAAATCGACCCGGGGAAGCGGCTTGACATCGACCTCAATCTCACCCTGCACGTTGAAGCCGACCTCTCGGAGCAACTGGTTTTCACGTTCAATCCAGGCATGACAATAGACAGCATCGAATTCGATGGCAGCCCAAAGAGTTTCACCTTCCAGAACGGATTGCTGCAACTTGAGGTTCAAGATGCCCCGACTCTTGACTCACGGCACGTGATGCGTGTTGTGGCGCACGGGAAACCTAACCCTCGATTCGCCTATTTCGACAGCGCCTTGAACTATATGACCGACCCCGACGTGCCCATTCGATCGGTTCGCATCCTCGGCAAAGATGGCTCTGTGTTTCGTTCCAACTTTGTCGCATTGATGCCAAACGTCTACTGGTATCCCGTGCCGGGGCTTGTGCGTGGAGACTTTGGTGCAGCGGAACAAGGAACGGATTACTTCAACGTGAGCTTGTCGGTTGAACTTTCCAAGAAGAGTCTCCGGTTAGTCGCCACTGGCACAACGGTCCAAGACGTGAACGGTGGATCTAATTATCGAGTGACCTCAGAAATGCCAATTTCAGAAATTGGCCTGTTTGCGGCGGATTACGAAAGTACTTCGCTTGATGTTGAAGGTGTGACATTCTTCATGCATTTGCACAAACGGCATGCCAAGAACATGGACCTTACGGCCGGATTCGAAGAAGCATTCGCATCCGAAGCCGCAAACCGGCTGCAGCAGCTTAAAGAACATGGTTTGTCTGTTCCTCAAAAAGGGATTAGCTTTGTTGAAGTTCCAAATCGGTTGCGTACGGTTGGAGGGGGATGGCGAATGGACAACATGAGCTCCCTGCCTGGTATTTCGCTGATGAAGGCACAAGCATTCCCCAGGACCAATTTCGATCTCGCAATCCGATTTGCTAAGCGTCAAGAAGAACCCGAGCAAGTTCCCGAAATGCTAGCGAATCTCTTGTTTCGATACTTCGAAATGGGAGTCGGAGTAGACAATTTGTGGACTACGGCACCTGAGCATCTATGGTCACATGTCACATCAGCCACGGGCGACCATGCTGAAGCGCTAGATCAAGTCGTACTTGCATTGATTTCCTTTCTGACAAGTACTCCTCAGCAGTTCTTTTCGATTTATTCAACGTTTCACGTAGCCAATACAACCGCCGTAAGCCCCTATACCTTGAATTATGGTGCAGACCCAGAGGGATGGGCACCTTATCAGTTTGAGGTGCGCGAATCGGAGGTGAGCTACGGTGAGCGTCAGTCAGTTTGGACATACATGGAGAGCAATGGACTGACCGAACTTCCAACCCCGAACGGCAATCAAAGAGACATTGAATTATTGTTGACAAAAACCAACTCAATAGCGGACGGGCTGCTTCACGCCAACGGCATCGAAAAGATTCTGGGGTGGTTGACAGCTCTTCGTCTACAGTTTGCCGGTCAGAATTACACCCTCGACGATCTGATTCAGTTCGCAAAAGAGCACGAGATCGTGTACGACCCCTTCTTAACGGAATGGTTGGAAGAAACTCCCTTGCCGGCATACGCTTTTAAGCTAGTTTCGATGGAGCGAATCGCAGACGACGAGCACGGCGGTCCTCGCTACCAAACCTCTTTAGTTGTAAGAAATGTTGGACCAATTTCAGGGTTCATTAGGGTTGAATACCCTCATGACCAAAATGTTGATCGACGGTTTCCCATCCTGTTGTCAACCGAAGGGATTCGAATTGAAGGAAACTCCGCAAGACAGATAAACATAGTCAACTCATACGTCTTGAACCGGGTAAGTGTGGTACCTCATCTCTCGCTCAATCGCCAGCCAATGACACTTTGGCCGAATGCCGAGTCCATTTCCGAAAGCCCCGACGAAGAGCCCGCTCCATTTGAAGAGAGCAGCATTTGGATTCCGAGCTCCAACGGGATCGTGGTAGACGACCTCGATTCTGGTTTTTCTGCAAACCAAACTGTTCCCAAGATCACGCAATCGGCAAATCTAGGTCCATTCGATTGGTTTCGAGAGCACAGATTGGAAATAGAACTGGAAGGCGGACTGCCAAGTTGGGGTCAAGAGTATGGTTCAGGTTATTGGGGTACTACTAGGCAATTGTGGAACAGATTTGCAATTGACAGTGCATATGGCAAGTACCGAAGAACTTCAACAAGCCTATGGAACACACATTCAACGACATTCCCTACGGTTAGTTTTGAAGCCAAGACACCAGAAGCGTCTTTGTGGAGACTTGAATACCACGTTCCGATGACTCGTTTCATTATGGGCAGACGCAACACGATGAAATACCAGTTTGTTGTGTCCAACGAGAGCACTACCTACGATGTCGAATTCGAAAGCAATCCGGAAACCCCTGGCTGGCATGAGCTCGGACAATTCCAATTGACGGCGGGTCCGGTCGGCGTGGAACTCGTGCGAGCGGTTGGTTTTGGACCTGTCTTCGCAGACGCAATCCGTTGGATCAAAGCTGGTGACACACCGCGTTAGTTGGCAGCGACGGCACCATTCCGCGCAAGGCTACGGCAAGAGATCCAACCAAGGATTGCTTAAGATTGCCAATCCGAATTCTTGAGTTCGGAAATTGGACTTGACAGATACGTGAAACTTAGTGAAGGCACGTCGTCGAGCACCACGGGAAGCAGAATCCTTGCTGCAACTCGGGCCGAATTTGAAAACACCAAGCGGCTCACACGATTCAAGATTCTGCGAATCGTACTTCCGCTGGCTACGCTTGTCGCGTACTCCATGTCGTGCTTTATCCATGTGTTTGTCGCGCCGTATTCCCCAACCTTTGGTGCTGCGACTCCAAAGTACCTTCTGGAGAACATCGATCCCACATTCTTCCTGATCTTCCAGCTGGCTGCACTAGTCCTCGTTTTTGATGCACCGCACCGCCATCGGCGCAATCAAATCGCCGAGGTCTTGGATACGAAACCTGTGTCGAATTTCGAGCTGCTTATGGGTCGAGTGATTGCAACAGCGGCATTGATGTGGCTACTTGTGGTAGTCGTCGTTCTCATTCCATGCTTGATTGGACTAATTGCCGCCGTGGGCGGGTTTGATTTTGCCGAACCCCTAGCAATTGCTTCGGTTTTGAACCTTCTGTTTCTTGATGCACCCATTACGCTTCTGTATTGGTGTGCGTTTGCCGTATTCCTGACCTGCACTCTGCGATTTCGCGTTGCTGTCTTTGCCGTGGCTACAACTTTCATGGTCCTTTGGTTCTTCTTAACCATTGAATCGCCCTATTCCGTCTTGTCATTGGTGTCGCCGTCCTCAAACGACACTCTATTCATTTCCGATTTGACACCTGAACTGGTTTCAACGCCTGTCTTTCTGGTCCGATTGGCCACGCTCTTGCTTGCACTTGCCTTTGTCCTGTTGGCAGCCAGCTGGGTCGAGCGGAACGACGGTACATCTCGGCCGAATGTTTGGGTTGTCGCACCACTTGTTCTTGTCGCATGCGCAGGAATGTACGGCTTGGCCAGTGCGATGGTCTTTGGCGCATTAGCGGACGAAAAGCGGTGGCGTGAATTTCATGCAACTGCAGAAGAAGGACGAGAGGTAGATCTCAAGCGAATCTCAGGCACTATGCAGCTGAATGCTAGATCCCATTTGGAACTCGATCTCAAATTGGAATTTGCTACCGATTTGCAAGACTCTGAACCCTTTGTTTTTGCCTTCAATCCGGCAATGAACATCCAATCGTTGGAATTGAACGAGTCCAATGTCAGTTACACGTTTCAAGATGGTCTCATTCAACTGCACAACCCCAATCTGCGTGAATCGAATTCTGACCAAACATTGCGAATCGTCGCACGGGGTCGACCCAACCCCCGTTTTGCCTACTTCGACAGCGCAGTCAATTACCTGACTGATGCCGATGTCCCGATTCAGCTAACTTCTCTATTCGGCAGGGAAAACTCCCTATTCAACCCTCGGTATATTGCATTGATGCCTGCCATTTGCTGGTACCCAATTCCCGGTCCGATCAATGGGCAGTTCATGCGTCAACAGCGTGGGTCGGACTACTTCGATGTCGATTTGAATGTCAAGTTATCGCCATCAAATCTCTCGCTTGTCGGTACCGGAATTACGAGTAGCCAAGGTGAAGAAGCATCGACCTTCAAAGTTGTGTCTCACGCACCAATGAGCGAAATTGGCTTGTTCGCTTCGTCATTTCTTCGCCTGTCGACCGAAATCGATGGAATGACTATTGCCATGTACTTCCACAGGAGCCACAGCAAGCACCTAGCCTGGATCGGAGACCTTGAACAATCCTTCCGAACGGAAGTACAAACGTGGCTACGACGCTACGTCGACCTCGGACTAACACTGCCGCAACAATCGTTGTCGTTTGTCGAAGTTCCAAGAAAACTACGCACAGTCGGAGGAGGCTGGCGAATGGACTCGGTCGCCGCGCTTCCGGGTGTCGTTCTTGTCAAAGAACACGGCTTCCCCACAGCTCCGTTGCCCATGGGTCTAGATCGACTTGAGGAGAGAATCGCCGACCGGGAGCAACGCCAGGCAAGCCAGACTGCCCTTGTAGTGCAATACATGGCGCGCGGATTGGAAACGGACAATCTGTGGGTCAGTCTGCCTAACACCTTTTGGTCGGAAGTAACTTCTGCCACAGGAGAATACGCGCAAGCTCTTGACCAAATCGCTCGCTCCCTTATCGGGTCAATAGCACCCAATCCTCGTCAATTCTTCTCGATCTACTCAAGTTCATACGTTGCACACATGACTGGTGTAAACCCCTTTATATCCGGCGAATTCTTAGGGACCGTTCTTTACGACCGACCAGTGCCATCGCCCGTTCAATCGTTTGCTGACGACTATGGCCGGCGCGCGTCGGTGTGGAATTATGTCGAGACTCTCGCATATTCGGATTTGCCTACGAACAACAATCAACGCGACCTCGAATCAATGCTGTTCAAAAGCAACGAAATTGCTAGAGGATTGCTCTCGGTAAACGGCGAGGAGAAGGTATTCAAATGGCTTTCCAACTTGCGAAGGAGATTCGCCGGATCCAACTACACACATCGAGACATGCTGGCGCTAGCCGAAGAGCATGAATTGATTGTTGATCCATTTCTTACCGACTGGATAAGAAACGCCTCGCTTCCTGGCTATATTGTTTCTCGAATGAGTGTTGATCGAATTGCCGACGATGCTAGAGGCAACCCCCAATACAAGACGAGTGTGACAGTTAGAAACATGGAGCCAGTTGGTGGATTTGTGCGACTGCAATACCCAACTGAAGAGACGTGGAGCTGGATGTTTCCCTACTACACGCAATCAAAAGGGGTTTACGTTAGTGCAAAGACTTCTACGCGCATAAACCTTATCACTCCCTATGAAGTTCGCACTGCTCGACTGCTTCCGGGTCTTTCCCTGAATCGAGGTGCGATTAGCCTACGAAAATCCTCCTCGACTATCGGTGAACTACTCGAGGGCCAGCCTCCCCCGTTTGCGCAGGCAAGCGAATGGATACCAACCTCCGACAGCGGAATCATCGTCGACGATCTCGATGCGGGATTTACAGTTACTCAACCGGCTCCCAATTTGGCGCGTCCGACGTCTCTAGGTCCCATGGGGTGGTTTGCGCCTCCACGTCTCCAGTTGGAGCTGGACAGTGGTTTGCCCTACTTGGGGACCTATTACGCACGCATTTCCGAATTCCGTGTTGCTCGCGGTACTTGGGGACGCATTGTCGAAAGCTCTGCGTACGGCAAGTATCGAAAAACAGTAGCGCAGGCTTGGATCAAAGACAAGATCCACACTGCGCAGTTCACGACGGAGTTGCCTGAATCCACCTTGTGGAGACTCTCGTTTCATGTTCCTCGGAGTTGGCGACCGGGTCCGAATGTGGATTTGCAGTGGCAGTTCAAGATTTCCAACGAGAGCGAGAATTGGTATCGCGAATTTGACCTAGGTTCCAAAGTGCCAGGGTGGAATTCAATCGGAGACTTCGACCTGCCCAAAGGCGCCATTAGTGTGGAACTGGCTGGCACTTCCAAACCTGGGCATGTCTACGCCGACGCAATTCGCTGGGCTAGAGCAATCGATCCTTAGCAGTCCCTTACGCAATACCAGTGGCACGAAAATTGCATTAAATGTCAGTGCAATAGCCTCGTGGAGTTCTAGGCAATGTCCGCAGTTCCGTCCATCTCCAAGATTCTCTCTGTGGCTGCCGGAGAGGTCCGAACATCTAGGCGACAAGTACGATTCTGGACCATAGTCTTCCTTTTGTCGTTGTTTTCCCTAGCTGGCTATGGACTGTCATGCTCCTTCCTCGCCTACGCTGCAACGACCTCTCCATCCTACGGCACTGGCATTCCCCAGTACCTGCTGGGCAACATCGATCCCTCCTTCTTCCTCATGTTTCAAATGGCCGCACTGTTCCTATTGTTCGACGCGTCGCACCAGCACAAACGGGATCGCATTGCAGAGGTGTTGGACTCAAAGCCGATTTCAAATTTCGAATACTTGGCCGGTCGAGTACTCGGTACTTCCGGTTTGCTGTGGATCGTCGTAGTGTTGAACATTCTGGCGATGCAAGTGTTCGGCTGGATAGCAAAAACGACGAACATCGCTGTTGCTGATACGCTGCAGGTTCACTCGGTTCTCAACCTGGTCTTCTTGGATGCACCTACGACATTGTTGATCTGGTGTAGCGTTGTGGTCGTGCTCTCGAGCCTATTGCGCATGCGCGTTTTGGTTGCGGCAGTCGGAGTCGGGCTAATGTTCGCGTGGTTTTCCTTGGTGCTCGAATCCCCGTATTCGCTGCAGGCAATCGTTTCCCCTTCCTCAAACGACTCGCTATTCGTATCCGAATTGCTACCTGAACTTGCTTCGCCGTCAGTCCTTGCGATTCGAGTCGGTACCGTCCTAGTGGCACTAGCACTACTAGCAATTGCAACCGTAATACTTCCGCGACGTGACGAGAATGCCCAAATTACCAACTTGCTCTCACTCACCGCAGGAGGAGTTGGTGCGTTGCTGGCGGTTTGGGGTTCTTGGAACCATGTTGCGCAAGTCAACGTTGCCGACCAGTGGGCGGAGGCACACAAAAACTACAAATGGGATGCGCAAACTGATTTAGCTTCAATTAGCGGAACGGTGCGTATGGAACGCGGCCGTCTCGCCATTGACTTGATCTTGAATGTTGAATACGAAACAACCAAATCTGACGAGCTCGTATTCTCATTCAATCCCTCAATGAGTATTCAGTCTTTGGAAATGAACGGAAACTCCACCCCGTTCACATTCGAAAACGGCCTGCTTGTAGTTGAGAATTCTAGGTCGCCATCCGAACGTAGCGCATATACGCTACACATCGTTGCGCATGGCATTCCCGACTATCGATTTGCCTATTTGAACAGTGCATTTGATTATTTGAGAGATACGAGTGTGCCGCGTCAAGCAATCGCTCTATTCGGAAGTCACGCATCGGTCTATGATTCGAGGTATATAGCACTAATGCCAGCAGTAAATTGGTATCCGGTTCCAGGTCCGTTACAACACGGCTACACCTCACTGCAGCATGGCCTGGACTACTTCGATGTCGATCTTACTGTAGCCCTTGAAAACGACGATTGGCAATTGGTCGGGCCAACGGCATCGATTCAAATTGAAGAACAAGCCAATGCCTATCGAGTTGCCTCCGAACAGCCCATACACGCAATTGGGTTGTTTGCGTCGGATTTCGAAAGTGCGTCAATCGATATCGAGGGAACGACATTCGTCGTGTATTTGCACAAACAGCATGCATCTGGCCTTCAATTGATTGAGGAAATTGACGAAACAGTTCGCAACAAAGCCGACACTTGGCTGCACAAGTTCGCTGAGCATGATTTAGCGATCCCAAATCGTTTGGTCTCTTTTGTTGAAGTGCCTAGACGATTGCGGACGGTCAGCGGTGGCTGGCGGATGGATTCCATGCAAACACTACCGGGACTTGTGCTCGTAAAGGAACATGGCTTCCCCAACGTAAGAATGGATCTAGTGCAAAAGCGTCAATCCAATGACGAGGTCTCACTGTCACAAACGTTATTCGAATGGCTTGTCTATTACTCACAGCAAGGAATCGGGCCAGACGATGCGTTGTCAGGGCTAGCGGCGAAGATCTTGACCCACTCAACTTCTGCAATTGGTCCATACGCCCAGCCTCTGGATACTGTCCTTCAATACTTGACCGCATTTGTTGGCCATGACGATGTAGACGACTTCTTTGACAGCTTCTTCAACGTTCATTCGACGATCCACTTTGCAGACACGACCGCAATTAGCCTGTTTGAAGGAGTTACTGGCATTGAGGATGGCGTGAGCAATGCCGACGTGCCAAGTTCCATGCCCACCCTACATGGACTACGCGAGAGGCACTCGACGCGTACATCAATCTGGAATGATTTGGAGATCGTGAGCTTTGAGGATCTTCCCACGGGCCACGGGCATAAGCGTGACCTGGAGTTTTTCCTATTCAAATGCAGAGAAATCGCTCGCGCGCTCTTTTCGATCAACGGCGAGGAGCGTGTCCTCAGATGGCTGGCAGCCGTAGTGAACCACAAGCAGGGCAAAAACTTCACATACGACGACCTAATCACAATAGCTGAACAACACGAGATTGTGACGGACCCGTGCCTAACGCAGTGGATTTCTTCGGCTTCCCTACCTGGATACGCAGCCTCTCCCTACACCACGGTACGAATTCAAGACGACGAGCGCGGCAACCCCCAGTATCAAACAAGTGTCGCTGTCAGAAATACAAGCAATGTCGCGGGGTCCGTGCATCTGCAATATCCAACCGAAGAAACCTGGAATTGGACGCATCCATACTTAGGGAGCAGCAAAACTGTTCAGATCGACGGAAATTCGACCAAACGAATCAATTTCGTTACTGATTACGAAATTCGAAGCGTTTACTTGAATCCGGGGCTTTCGCTAAATCGAGACATACTTGGACTATCCAGAGATCCCTCCTCGTCCACCGAATTGACAAATCGTGAACCAGCAAGCTACGAAACGATCGATTCGTGGTTGCCACCATTCGAAGAAGGAATCATAGTCGACGACCTAGACCCGGGGTTCGTGGTCAACCAGCGAGCGCCACGCACCGCGCGTCCTTCGCGCGTGGGTCCTAGGGCATGGTTTCGGATGCCTCGCCTCGACGTCGAAATGGACCATGGGCTTCCGGTTAGAGGTCGCTGGATGTTCGAGTGGCACCCGCCAAGAGGAGTCTGGACACGAGTGGTAGAACCGCGCGCGTATGGGAAATATCGAAGGACGGCAGCGCGATTCTTTAGCAGGGGACACAATCCCCAAGCCGCATTCGTGACAGAAATACCAGAATCCACAAAGTGGCGTCTTGACTACCACGCGCCGCGTTCACTAGGCGATAGCTGGTATCGAGGCTTAAAGTACGAACTTGTCATAACCAGCGACACAAAGTCGTGGAATGCCGAATTGGATGCCCACAACTGGAGCATCGGATGGAACGTCGTCGACGATTTTGACTTGAATGAAGGTGCAGTGCGAGTAAATCTGGTAGGGATATCGCAGCATAGCCTGTTGATTGCTGACGCCGTACGATGGACCAAGATTGCAGGACAATGAATGACGGCCAACTAGCGCGTTGCCGTTCGTTGGAAGTCTTGGTTGTGTCCGGAGAGGGTCCCGACTGTAAACCCTGAGTGGGCAAGAAAAGGTGTGGTGGAGGCGGCGGGAATCGAACCCGCGTCCGACAGTACTCCATCCTCGGCTCTACATGCTTATTCCTGCCTTTGATTTAACCCATCGGTGACCCGGCAAGACTGGGTTCCATTGGGCGAGTCCTCAGTTTTAGCCATCGGACGATCGGACCTTCTTCCGTGGCGATCCCGTAAGTATGATCCCGTCCACCCTATACGGGCATTCAGATGGACAGGACTAGCGTGCTATCTAAGCCGCTAGAGCGTAGTTGTCGTCGTTGGCAACTAATTGAAATTGAAACAATTGATTTACGAGAGCTGTTTCTCTCTCGGCATGCACCTGAGACTTTGCATCCGCCGTCGAATCCATTTCGCCCCCAGTGACTATCTAGTTTTGAGACATCTACCTATACACCAGCGTTCATTTTACCCCGCGAAAACGGTGCAATTGAGCATTTGATCCGCAATCGCAGGAAGTCGGGCGGGCGGAGCCGCCTCAACAAACAGCCTCTTCTATAAATGCCAGTTACTGAGTCACCAGTTTGCAACAGAGTTTGGCAATCGCCTTTCACGCATCGAATTCGTACCGACCCTATACAATGTTGACGGCAGAAAATGCGCTTTTTTCACTAGTTTCGACTTTTAACGCTTTGAGCGAAGAACGACGTCTAACACGTATGGTTTACGACGCCTTTGTTGCCGTCGTGGAGTCCGGACGGAGTGAAATCCGTCCGGGAGACATTGTCCAATTCATGCGCGAGCAGAACCATCCAATGGGAATCTGGAACGTGAACGGGGAGCTAACCAAACTGAAACGGCTCGGCATAGTCCGATTGGACGAAGACAGCGCCACATGGACTTTGATTCCCGGAGTGGACTTCGAGGAAGTTTCCATGAAGCCGAACGGAGAGGCAACTACTTCGAGCGATTAACACAGAGATTCGCAATCTCTGCCAAGATTGAGTCGCGCATGTCCATGCGCTCTAGTACCTCAAACGCATTGTCAAGCAATTTCTTAGCCTTGATTTGAGCTCCCTCAACTCCGATGTACGTTACGTAATTGAGCTTCCCCGCGGTGCCGTCGGCTTGTGCGGGCTTGCCCAAGATGTCTGAATGCTGCGTTGCATCCAAAATGTCATCAGTGATTTGAAACGCCGCTCCCACGAAGCCTGCAAACTCGCTTAACGATTGAAATTCGGCTGTAGCGGGATCAAATCCCGCTACGACCGACCCGATCTCAGCACTGGCGCGAAACAATGCACCGGTTTTTGCGTCATTCAAAACGTCCAGTGTCGAGGAATCTGCAACGGTGCGATTCTCCAGTTCCATATCCATGGCCTGTCCACCGACCATGTTTGCCCAACCCCCAGCTTCCATCAGGACTTTGAGTGCATCCACCCGTTGTTGCGAACTGAGTTCTCGGCATTTCGCGAGGGTCTCATAGGCAAGCGATTGCAGCGCATCCCCAACGAGAATGGCAGTCGTGGTCCCGAACGCCGCATGGCAACTTGGTTTCCCGCGACGCATTGACGCGTCGTCCATGTCGGGCAAGTCATCGTGCACAAGAGAATAAGCATGCAAGTACTCGACGGCCGCTGCTGGACCAAGAGCCGCCTCCAGTGACCCGTTGAGGCCAATCGCACTTGCGCACACCATACTTCCACGCAGTCGCTTTCCCCCATTCAAGACGGCATACTTCATACCAGCGGAGAGTTGGGTCGAATGCTTGGATTCAAACGACAGGTCGGACTCCAGAAAGTCGTTCACACGCCGCCGAATTGCCTGCAAGCCAATCATGCAAATAAAGCTCTTTGGTGCTAAGAGCTGGTTGAATCGTCGACCGAAAGCTGTGCGATGCGTTCTTCCGCTTCCCTGAGCGCTTCTTGACACTTGCGGGCTAATGCGACTCCCTTTTCAAACGCCGTGAGGGATTGCTCAAGAGTCAAATCTCCGGACTCCATATCCTGAACCAATGATTCGAGTTGCTGAATTGATGCTTCAAAGTCAATCGTCGAAGCATTCTCTTGTTCCTCACTCCGTTCTGTGTTTTCGTGATCGGACACGCTCTATCCCCTTCTAGGTTTCCACTGCAATTTTCCATGCCGCTAATGCAATCACACATGCCATTCCGCCGGCAACTAGATCATCCAACAGGATTCCCAATGCGCTATGCATTTTCTTGTCGATCCAACCAATTGGCATGGGTTTCCATATATCAAATAGACGGAACAGCAAGAACGCTACAACAAACACCCAAAAGTCAAACGGCAAGAACAGGAATGCGACGGATACTCCAGCAATTTCGTCGAGCACCACGCACCGAGCGTCTGCGTAGCCGTACCGGCGCACCAAAACTGACAAGACTAATAGTGAAGTTCCACAAATCAGACTTGTCACCACGGTTTGAATCCAATATTCCAAAGGGGAAATCAACAGCCAGTAGGCAGCCCCCGCTGCAAGTGACGCTGCTGTACCCGGTGCTAATGGCATCCAACCCAGACCGAATCCCGTAGCGATAACGACAATCGGATCTTTGAAGCGATTCTGCTTTAGCTTCTGGGTGACTTCGTCGCTAGCTTCCTTTCCAGCCACCTCCGCTCCCGTCAAAAGTGCGAATAACCTCTCCCTACATCTAAAGGCTTTCCGTCATGCAAGAATACAACGTTGGAAGTCTTGATATCGACGCAACCGATTCGAGCAAGTGGAGTAGATGTTCCCCTGCCGACTTTGAGGATCTCGTCGCGAATCGCCTGATCTGCCGTAAACAGCAATTCATAACTATCGTCACACTTCAGCGCCTCCAAAGTATTCGTTTCCTGCCAAAACTCTATTGCACCTACATCTACTTGCATTCCGCAATTGCTGTGTCTTGCCAACTGCTCCAGTTCTGAAGCTAGTCCGTCGCTAACGTCCGTAGCGGATGAAGCCAATCCAGAAATTTGTAGAGCAAACTCCACTCTTGGTGTCGGCAGAAAATAGCTGGCAACCGGATCGCAGTGTCGTTTCTGCATAAGATCCTCTAAGGAGTATGAGGCTGGATCAGCCATGCTGCTTAACGCAACATTCGTAGCTCCGGTCCTCCCCGTCAACCATAGGTCGTCATCTGATTTCGCGCCTGATCTCCTGAGGTAACCGGCAGCAACCACACTTCCCAACGCGGTAATGGCGACGGATTTGTGTCCTCGCGCTAGATTACCGCCAACAACCGTCAACCCAACTTCCAAGCAACAAGCTCGCACTCCATCCGCAAAGCTGCACAACCAGTCTTGGTTTGCGGCTTCCATGGTTAGGGCTATTGTCATGTAGCGAGGACGTGATCCCATCGCAGCAAGGTCCGACACGTTGACTGCCACGCTTCGGTAACCCACGAGATCCCCTGGAGTTCCCATGGGGAAATGTCGACCCTCCACGAGAACATCGGACGTTACGACTACTTCCTCATCGTTGTCGAATCGAACGACAGCGCCATCGTCGCCAGTTCCAACCACCACGTTGTGGTCGCGAGCAGCAGAACCTAATCGGCCTACTATCAAATCGATGGCTTCTAACTCGTTCACTCTTCGGTTTCCCTTGCAGTTCGTGCCAGTGCGTCGAGGACGGCATTGATGTACCGATAGCTGTCTTGTGCGCCGAACATTTTGGCCAAATCAACCCACTCGTTGATCACCACCCCAACAGGTACGTCCTCTCGCTCAATCAATTCAAAGCTGCCTGCCCGCAAGCATGCGCGTTCTACTGGATTCAGTTCGGATAGAGCCCGGTCAAGGTAGGGCTCGTAGGCCCGATCCAAATCTTTGACTCCTCGCATCACACCATGTAGACAATCGTTGAAGTAGCGTTTGTCGGCTTTGTCCAACGACCCCTCGTCAGTGAAAAAGTCCACCATTTCGGTTTCGGTAGAGCCAGCCATGTCCCATTGATAGAGAGCTTGCAGCAGCACACGTCTGCTTTGCCGCCGAAATCGTGGTGACACGTCCATACTGCACTCAGTCCATATTTGAATTGGATATGACGAGACGCAAATCAGGACCGATTCTCGCGATCGATTCAACTCGACCGTTGACGCTATTGCAAAGGTCTTCGATCTTTAGGTTCGCCAAGGGCATCGCTGTAGTTCCCAGCAGCTTGGGCGCGACAAAGACCACGAGTTCATCCCACAATCCTGATGCTATGAAGGAACCTGTTAGTTTGGATCCCGCTTCTACCAAGACTTCATTCACCCCTCGCGCCGCCAAGCGAGAAAGAACACAGGCTAGATCTGCCTTGGCATCTGTGTGAGTCCACTTTTCCAACTTGCAGGGAATTGCCGCATTTGCGTTGCACACAACTATGACATCTCCTTCATGCCTCAAAATCTCTGCGTCTGCTGGCATTCGACCATTTGTATCGAAAACAATGCGCAATGGGGTGCATCCAGCATAGCGGTCCTCACGAACCGTAAACCGGGGATTGTCCCTTAGCACCGTCCCGATCCCAGAAATGATCGCGCCACTTCGTGCACGCAACCGCTGTACATCTGAACGCGCTTCCGGACTCGTTATCCATTGGCTATTGCCGTCAGACATAGCAATTCGACCATCCAATGACATCCCAGTCTTGATCCGAACAAATGGCATAGCTTTCGTGATTCGCTTTCTATATCCGGGATTAATGCGACGTGCCTCCGCCAATTCAAACAAAGAAACCTCTATGCCCGAGCGCTTTAGTTCTTCAATCCCCTTACCACAAACGTGGGGATGCGGATCCTTCTCAGCGCAAACAACCCGGTTGATTCCGGCTTCTACAAGCGCTGCAGTGCATGGTGGGGTCCTCCCTTGAATACAGCAAGGCTCAAGACTTACATATACAGTCGCTGACTTAGGCGATTCCTCACATCGCTTGAGCGCAACAATCTCAGCGTGGTCGGCGCCATCTCGGGAGTGAAATCCTCTGCCAATAACCCGACCATGCTTCACCAACACGCACCCAACTCTGGGATTGTTTCGCGTGACCGTATAGAGACCTTTCTCAGCCAATCGAATTGCGGCCAAGAGATATAGTCTGTCTACATCTGGATTTGTCATTGGTTCACGTCGATTGTGACGTACAGACACGCTCTTAGGCTACGCCAAGCGAAATGGGTGAGGCTGTTTTGATGCGCCTACAAGAGCTGTCGCCAATTTTGTTGAAGAGCAACACCAATGCTATTGGGCAGCGTAAACGGGAAATCCCTTGCATAGTTCAAGAACCTTCAATCGAACCGATGCAATCATGTTGTCATTCTCGATGTCGTCGAGTATGTCGCACATCCACTCGGCGAGGTTTCCGCATTCTTCCACACCAAAGCCGCGCCGCGTGACGGCTGGCGTTCCAATGCGCAGGCCGCTCGTCACGAACGGCGATCTAGGGTCGTTCGGAACGGTGTTCTTGTTGACCGTGATATTGGCTCGATCAAGCGCTTCATCGGCTGCCTTGCCAGTCAGTCCCTTGTCAATCAAGTCCACAAGGAACAAGTGGTTGTCGGTGCCACCCGATACAACCTTGTACCCTCGCTCCTGAAGTCTGCTCGCCATGGTCTTCGCATTTTCCAACACTCGTTGCTGGTATTCGACGAATTCGGGTGACAACGCTTCCAGAAAGCACACAGCTTTCGCGGCGATCACATGCATCAACGGTCCGCCTTGCGACCCTGGGAATAAGGATGAATTGAGTTTCTTCTCAACGTCTGGATTGGAACGTGCCAAGATTATTCCACCCCTTGGTCCTGCCAGAGTTTTGTGTGTCGTGGAGGTGGTCACATCCGCGACGGCTACTGGATTGGGATAGAGATTCGCCGCCACCAATCCTGCAACGTGCGCCATGTCGACCAATAGGTAAGCACTCACTGAATCGGCGATTTCTCTGAATTTCGACCAATCGATTTTCCGGCTGTAAGCTGAAAATCCTGCAACAACCATCTTTGGTCGATGTTTCTCTGCAAGCTGTTGAATCGCGTCGAAGTCTAGTCTTCCAGAGTCCGGATCTACTCCGTACTGAACTGCTTTGTAAAGCTTGCCGGAGAAATTCACAGGGGAACCATGGGTAAGATGCCCGCCGTCCGACAAACCCATCCCTAGTACCACATCTCCCGGTTGCAGCAACGCCATGTAGGCCGCTGCGTTTGCCTGGCTTCCCGAATGCGGCTGTACATTCGCAAAGTCTGCGCCGAAGAGTTGCTTTGCTCGTTCAATGGCCAGCGACTCGACTTCATCGACGTGACTGCAGCCGCCGTAATACCGCCTGCCTGGATATCCCTCGGCGTACTTGTTCGTCATGACGCATCCCTGGGCTTGCAGAACCGCAGGGGATGCATAGTTTTCGGAAGCTATGAGCTCTATGTGTTGTTCTTGACGCTGGGTCTCAGCGGAAATTGCATTCCATACCAAAGCATCGGCGTCCCGAAGAGCTTCTGAACCGTTAAACATGCTGACTTTGAGAGCGACACTGACAGGACGGTTATTTTATGAACGCCGCAGAGCTTCAGCTATTGCAATGTGTTCGATCGTGAATTGAATTCTGCTAATCGGCAGATTGCCGTTTAGTCAAGCATATTGCTCAAAGTCTCGAGCGCATCGCCAAGAGATTTGACGAAAGCTACTTCCACACCGGCTGTGGGTCGCTTTGCACGGTTGGCGATGGGCGCCATGATTCTTGTGAAACCATGCTTTTGAACTTCCCGGATGCGCTCCTGGCCATTGGGTACCGGACGTATCTCTCCAGTTAGACCCAGCTCCCCAAAAACAACGAGATCGCGCGGCAGTGGACGATTGCGGAAGCTCGAATACACCGCCACCAAGACCGCGAGATCGACGGCCGTCTCGCTCACCCTTACACCTCCAGTCACGTTCGCGAAGACATCTTGGTCCGCAAGCGAAATCCCGCAGTGCCGGTGCATTATTGCTAAGTGCATGGCCAACCGCTGAGCGTCCAAACCCACAGCAACCCTTCGTGGATAGCCTCCTTGAACATCATCCACCAACGCTTGAATCTCCACCAATAGCGGACGGGTTCCTTCCCAGGTCACCGTGACGACGCTACCGGCGGCAGGGTCGGAAGAACGCTCCAAGAAGATGGCCGACGGATTGGACACTTCCCTCAATCCGCGATCCGTCATTGCAAACACACCAAGCTCGTTGACTGCGCCAAATCTGTTCTTCACGCCCCGTAGTGTTCGATAGCGACTCCCCGGTGGCGAATCGAGCATGACGAAGCAGTCGATCATGTGTTCGAGCACTTTGGGGCCAGCGAGATTTCCCTCTTTGGTCACATGCCCTACCAACACAAACGTGCATTCCAATTGCTTTGCCAAGCGCGTAAGGCGTGCGGCACATTCGCGAACTTGTGCCACGCTTCCCGGCACACTTTCAATCTCGTCCGCAAACATGACCTGTATCGAATCGATTACTACAACCGAGGGTCGTTCCTTCTGTACGAGTTCAATGACTTGGCCAACGGACGTTAGCGAAGCAAGTTCGACACTTGCGTCTGCCATTCCCAAACGAACCGCACGTCCGGCGATTTGCTGAATGGATTCCTCGCCGCTCACGTAGAGACACGAGGATTGTCTTGCAAGATTGCCTGCCATTTGAAGTAGCAACGTTGACTTGCCCGCCCCAGGGTCACCTCCGATTAGAACCACAGAACCTGGAACTAGACCGCCGCCTAACACGCGGTCGAACTCGTGCATTCCCGATGAAATTCGCTGATTTGCTTCGGCTCGAACTTCCGACAATCGAGCTATGGTCGCGACTCCGCCGCTGTAGCCTGCACTGGCATCTGCACTTAACTTGGTGCTCGCTCGTGGAACATCAATCTCCTCGAGACAATTCCACTCCTCGCAAACGGAGCATTGGCCTTGCCACTTTGGGTGCGAAGCTCCACATTTGGTGCATGCAAATACTGTCTTGGTCTTCATGTGTAGGTGTACCTAGACCTATTCCGCACCACCACCGACAGAAATTCAGTTTGCTAGATTCGAACTAGGCTCGTCTAGGCGACGAGAGAATAGGTGTGTATTTGTACATGTTAACACAGGTAGACTGCAGTGCTAGGCGTGGGACTAGCCTGGAACTCAATGCAGAACCTTTTGGCGACTAGATGGGAACGTTTCCTTGAACGACAATCCGGTGCATCACTCGTCGTTCACTATAGTCGGCAACCGCGTAGTGCATCACGGACCTGTTATCCCATAGGACGAGATCATCTACGTTCCACTTGTGCCTATAGGTAAATTCTGGCCGAACAAAGTGGGAGAAGATGCGAAACAGAAGAATTTCGCTCTCGTCCGATGGCATACCAACGATGTACTTCGTGAAATTTGGGTTGACAAAAAGAGCCTTACGCCCTGTTTCGTCATGCGTGCGAACTACCGGATGAATCGAATCTTCCACATCTGGTCCGAAAACCTTGCCAGTATGAAAAGCCTCCTTATCCGAAATCTCGTCCTTGAGAGATTGCGGCAGCGTTTCATAAGCCTTGTGTTGGTTGGAGAAGATAGTGTCCCCTCCCGCGGAGGGCAATCGTCTAGCATGCAACCCCGTGTATTTTGGTGGAGTCGAGTGCCAGGTCATATCGGAATGCCATCCTCCTCCAGCTGGGTGCGAACCCGGAAAGAACTTGAACTGACGCCCCTCGTCGGAACTCCCTATCCATTGCACATACTGAGTGTCTCGATGCTTGGTTGCGGGATGCGTTAGCAGCTCTCCCCATCGTCGTCCAAATTCCTCTAGTTCCAGAGCCGACAGTTGCTGGTTGGGGATTACGAGCAAGTGATGCTTGAGCATTAACTCATGCAACAGACTGACGGTTTCTTGGGAGTCGTCGGAACCAACGTTGAGTCCCTGCACACGGGCACCCAGTGTCACGCTCACTGGTTCTATGTCGAGGCCAGAGTCGATTTCGTGATCTACAAACGATTCTTGTGGCTTCACTTTGGTCAAGGCAGTAAAAAAGGTGTCAAATCATACAACGATACGGTCAAAAATTCGAACCGACTCCGTGCAACCGAACATGAGAACCGTTCGGCAATGTAGCTCACATGGAATAGAACGGCCACGTTGGCAAGTCACGAATGTTACTGCTTCAACGGTAATCTGGCGCTTAAATGGAATCTACGCCCAAGGAACTGATGGATCGTCTTCGTCTGGTTCGCGACGGCTCTTGGATTCTGTCGCTGTCGTTCGACGTTCGGACGCATATTCGCTTTCGGGTCCCTCGAACTTCATCAGCTGCTCCGTAAAGCTAAGTTTTACAGTTCCGCGTGGTCCGTTCCGGTGCTTGGCAACGATTATCTCCGCCTTGCCCCGGTCATCCGTCTCCTCATCGTACACCTCGTCACGGTAGATGAATGTGATTAGATCTGCTGCCTGCTCAATCTCGCCGCTGTCTCGCAGATCCGACATCTTTGGTCGTTTGTCGTTTCTCACCTCAAGCTGGCGGTTAAGTTGCGATAGCGCAATTACCGGAACCCTGAACTCCTTTGCCAATGTCTTCAGCGATCGCGTGATTTCGCCAAGCTCGAGCACACGCGAATCAATGCGTCGTGACGCTCGCACCAATTGAAGGTAATCCACGACTATAAGAGACAATCCTTGATCGTCGCCATTTTGTTCCCTGCGATTGCGTGCTCTAATCTCCCGATTGACTCGTCTTGCATAGGAGCGCATTTCGTCAACTGAAATGCTAGGTTTGTCTACAACGTAGAAAGGCTTCGCCGTAAGCACTCCCGTTGCACTCTCAAGCTGCCTCCACTGCTGCGTATCCAACTCAGCACGCTCAAGCTTATGAAACGCAATGGCGGACTGTGAAGCGAGCATGCGCATTACAAGCTGCTCGTGATCCTGCTCAAGAGAAAAGAACAGCACCGGTCGAGGATTCTCATCCAAGATGACGTGCTCGCAGATATTCAGCGCGAATGAAGTCTTTCCCATTGAAGGTCGACCAGCAACGATGATCAGATCGTTGTTGTGAAAGCCTCCCGTAAGATCATCAAGGTCCCAGAACCCAGACCGCAATCCAGGCAATCTCCCACCCGTTTCTCGTAGCTGTTCAATTTGGGTCACTGTGGGAGTAAGCACCTCCGCAAGACTATGGTGAAACTTTTCTCCCGTCTTGTCCTTTGACAGGGCGAGTACTTTGGTCTCTGATTCCGCCAATACGTCCTCAGGCTTTAGATCGCCTGGCACCGTTGCAATGTTCTTGATATAGCTGGCAACACCAATGAGATCTCGCCTCAATGCAGTGCCCCGAATCATCTCTGCGTAAGCTTCGACAACGCGAGGATCGTGCATCGTCTCGTTGATTTCGAATAGATAGGGATAGCCGCCAACATCGTTGAGCTTGTCCGCGTTGCGCAGTGCATCACTTACGGTGACTTGGTTCAAGGGGCTGCCCTGGGTTGCAAGTAGGCGCATGGCCTCAAAGATCGTGACATGCCGCAGCTCGTAGAAATCGCTTGATTCAACGAGGCCCGTCAATCTGTCCCATGCGGTGTCGTCCTTCATCACACACGCTAGGACCGCTCTCTCTGCATCGGCACTATGCGGCAAGTCTCGAGGAATCGGATCGGTCTGCTGGTCTACTAGATAATCTTCTAGGTTGGATTCGTAGCTGTCAGACATCAACGTATTGAGTTCGTCCCTGATACTCTACATGTTCATGTTAGTAGAGAAATAGTCAAGCTGGCAAGCCGAATTTACGCCAGCTAACAAAAGCAATTTGATTTAGTTAGTTCAGTCCGCCGATATTGTCGAGACTAACTTTGTGGATAAGTTCTGTTTACGTTCTGAACTGCTTATTCTGCGTCCACTATTACTCGAATCGTGCGTGAAACGTCAGCATGGACGTGTATCGCCACTTCATACTCGCCGACTTCCCGAATCACGCCGCCCGCCATCTTCACCTCGCTCTTATTGACTTCAATGCCGAGGTCTGAGACTTCACGAGCAATTTCCACAGGACCAATAGATCCGTAAAGTCGTCCTGCATCGACGGAACGCGCCAAAATAGTGATCTCAAGGTCGTCAAGCAGAGCTGCGCGCTTTTCGGCACCCTCGAGGCGCTCAATTGCCAACGCTTTCAGTTCGGCCTCGCGTTCGGCAAAGACCTTTCTGTTGTCATCGGTTGCCTTAAGTGCCAATCCCTTGGGGATCAGATAATTTCTTGCATAGCCTGGCTTGACTCTAACCTCGTCTCCGAGGTCGCCAAGATTGGCTACGCGGTCCAACAACAAAACATTCATTCTTCGATCCGTTAGGAGTGATGCTGGTCTGTATAGGGCAACAGCGCGAGATAGCGTGCGCGTTTGATCGCCCTTGCTAGCTGTCGTTGATATCTTGCACTGGTTCCCATCATGCGGGCAGGCACGATCTTTCCAGTTTCCGTGATGTATTGACGCAAGGTTTCCAAGTCCTTGTAGTCAATTTCCTTTACGCCTTCTTCCGTGAACCGACAGGTCCTTTTGCGTCTAAAGTTCCTTGCCATCTCTATGATTCCTCAACATTGTCCTCTGGAGCGGCAGATGCGATCTCCGATTCATCATTCGAGTCGTTCGATAGAGCCTCTACGCTTTCGCTGTCGTCTTCGCTTGCTTCTACTGAGGCGTCGTCTACACCTTCCTCGTCGGACTCTTCTGCTTCCTGCATGGCCTTCTCTCGTGCCTTGCGTCGAGCAAGCATCTCTTCTTCCCTTCGTCGCTCGCGCTCACGATCCCGTTCTTGCTCGCGTAGCTCCTCTTCGTAGATCTTGGACCTTTCAGTCTCTGGAGCTTTCCGCTTTAGGATCATGTTGCGCAGGACTGCGTCGTTGAACCGAAACGCACTCTCGAATTCTTCGAGAACACTTGAAGGGGCTTCAATGTTCATGAGAACATAGTGACCCTTGTGGATCTTGGAAATGGGATAGGCTAGCTGCCGGCGTCCCCAGTCTTCGCATCGGTGAATTGCGCCACCTTCACGTTCGACCATGGCGCGATATCGTTCGATCATCCCTGGCACCTGTTCCGACTGGTCAGGATGGACGATGAACACTATTTCATAATGTCGCATGGATTCTCCCTTTGGCAAAAGTCCTTGAACTTGGCTACATGTTCGAGAACAAGGAGTAGTGTTTAACTTGCGAAGCGAAGTTCGCAGGTTGCTATTTTAGCCGAACAAGCGAGGTCTGCGACTCGTTCATGTAGTGCGACTCTATGTGTCCTACTCCTTGTTGTGGTGATTTTGCGCACGCTGGCGAACGGCTTCATACAACAAGATGCCCGTCGCAACCGCAACGTTGAGACTCTCAACCTGACCCAGCATGGGAATGCCAACAATCTGATCGCATTTTGATGCAGTCAATGCTCTGAGGCCTTTCTCTTCGCCTCCTGCCACAATCACCGTTGGCACGGTAAGGTCCACGTCGCCGTAGTTTGTGCTAGCCGAACGATCTGTGCCGATAACCCAGCATCCATGATTCTTTAGCCAATCCAATCTCCGTGCAAGGTTGGCTACATGCACAACGAACATTGACTCCAAAGCTCCCATCGACGTTCGATGCACCGTATCGGTTAGTGGCGCGCTTCGACTCCTTCCAAGCAGCACCGCATCGACACCCGCTCCCTCTGCAGTTCGCATACAAGCTCCAACGTTTCGAGGATCCACAACTCCGTCTAGCCCCAAGATCAATGGAGATTGCCACGTCTCAAACGCGTCTTGCAGTTCACTTTCTGTCTTGGCTACTATCGAGTCGACATCTAGGACTACTCCTTGATGTGGCGCGCCATCGGTTATCCGATTCAACGTTGAACGAGGCACCGACTTAACCACAACATGCTGCTCTTTGGCAAGAGTCCGTATAGCTTGCAGGCGCTTGCCGTGAAACCCATCGGCAATCAAGACCCGACGCACTCGTTGCGGCGACTCCTTCAGCACCGAATTCGCACCATGGATTCCATATACACGATCCGTATTCTGAGGCGTACTCACCTTCGATCCCCGCGCTGTCTCTTAAATTTCAGCTTTCCCTTTCGAAATTCGTGCCCAATTTCGCTTTGCGTCGCGTCTATCAGGTCTAGCTTGCACTGCTCGACATTCACTGCAACAAGCTGCACTTTCATTACGTCTCCGATCTTATACGTCGTGCCCGTAGCTACACCCACCAATTCGGATCCATTGAGTTCGTAGTAGTCGTCTTTCAGTTGTGACACATGAACCATGCCCGCAATGAAGAAACTGTCGAGTTCTACGAATATGCCGAAGTCCTCCACACGAACAATGTAGCCCCTAAACATCTTCCCGATTTTCTTGCGCAGCAGTGCACATTTCAGCCAGGCATCCACGCGTCGAGTAACGTCCGTGGCGCGTCTCTCGCAAAACGAAAGATCGCTGCCTATGTCCTCGGATGGCCGCTTGACCCCCGCACCATTACCTCCTCGCAAAACCGATTTGATCAGACGGTGCACATGAAGGTCCGCATACCTGCGAATCGGCGAAGTGAAGTGCACGTACTCGTCTAGAGCTAGGCCAAAGTGACCGTTGTTTTGAAACGAATAGAGTGCTTGAGTCATCGAACGCAATACCTGCAATTCCCAAATCCATGGAGTGTTGGTCGTGCTCCGAATGGTCTCCAGCAATTGCTGCATATCGCGTGACGTATTTCCCTGTACGGGTCCACTGTCTAGGGAACTACCACGAAGATCATTTTTTAGTTCGGACAGCGACTTTGCATCCGGTCCGTCGTGTACTCGGTAGAGAGGAGATTGGTTGTGCTCTTGCAGGAACTTGGCTGCGCATACGTTTGCCGCAATCATTGTTTCCTCGATCAAACAATGCGCTTCGTTTCTTTGATGAACAATCACGTCAGAGGGATTTCCGTTGACAACGTGAACCACCGATTCCCTTTCGGTGAAATCAAGAGCGCCTCGAAGTTCTCTGCGCTTTCGAAGCAGGCGATAGATTTCGTATAGGTTGCGCAAGGATTTGTTGATCGCGTCCGAACGACCTGTCAATGCTCCATCCGTGGTCTGCACTGCCTCCATGTATGTCAATCGACCGCTCGATTGAATGATGGCTTCGTAGAACTCGTAGGATTCGATCATCCCTTGAGAATCTATGCGCATGTCGCACACGACGGCCAGCCTGACCTTGTTTGGCTTCAATGAGCAAATGCCGTTCGACAACTCGTGAGGCAACATTGGGATTACTCGGTCTGGCAAGTACACCGAGTTTCCCCTAGAACGCGCTTCGACGTCAATCGGTTCCCCGGCCTTTACATAGTGGGCAACATCCGCAATCGCGACGCAAAGTCGCCAGGCTCCATCGCTGCAACCCTCTCCAAACACGGCGTCGTCAAAGTCCCTGGCCGATTCACCGTCTATGGTCACAAAGGGGGTGCCGCGGAGGTCTTTTCGATTCGCTACGCTTGTCACATCTACTTCTTGCGGAAGTGCTTTGGCGATGCCGGGGGAGGCTTCCCGATGTGGGACTTTGTAGGCTCGGAGCAAGGCGATCGCAGCACGGGTAGCTTCGTTATTTGCTCTTAAGATTTCCTTTACAGTCCCGCGCACCGTGTGTTGAGTGCCGCGGCTAACCTTTACTGTTGCAATATCCCCTTTCTGTAGCTCAGCGGTAGGTTCGATGGCGATGGATGCACGTTCGGAAGGGTCCAGTGGATGCAATCTCCAACGATTTGACTCTTTGACGACAATTCCCGTCACTTCATCCGAGAGAATCGAAGCTGATTGTCGGTCGTTTGCGAGTACATAACGACCGTGACTGTCCTTAGTTACCTCACCATGGCGCACCATGGTCCTGAGCCGTTCGGATATTCCCTCTGCATTCCGCAGCAGGCCAACCAGCTTGCCGTATGGCGCAGGGCCCGACTTTCGCAGAGTCCTTCTGATGCGTGCTTTGGTGGCTTTCTTCACAGTTGTCTCAGCAACTCCGTCTCTGAACAAAATCGAGCATCAATAGCCTTCTACGGAATCCAAGAGTGGAAGTCAGCCAAGGTAGCGGAAAATCAAGGCAATAATGTGCACCGCAACTAACGGGTGCGAGTGAAGACATGATCTGAAGATATATTATACTAGAATTATGTTAGTGTGCAGGTTTAGTTCACGCACAACGCAGCGCCCGTCAGTCTTGAATATCAGCGCGATAATGCGGTCGCCAACTTGCTAATGTAAAATCGTTTCTCGAGTCGAAGTGGGAAATCGCGCTCTCTTGGAGTTGCTGTCTCTCGCCGTCGGCATTCCCGTTGGGCTTGCACTAATCGCCGAGATGGTGAAATTGGTAGACACGCCAGCTTCAGGTGCTGGTGGGGGCAACCCCGTGGAGGTTCGAGTCCTCTTCTCGGCACCAAGCGCAGGATTTCTAGCAAGCCGTTTCCGATTGACTAAGGCACAGGCCTAAACCCATCCGGCAATCCTTTGGCAACCATGCACACAGCATTGTGAGCATGAAGGCTCTCGTAGTGCTCAACTCGCACTTGAAAATCTACGACGGCAGACTCCGCATCCAAACAGGTCTTCAATCGTCTGCCAGCGTCTTCGCAAAACATCGGGTTCTGGCCATTCAGCAACGCAAATTCCTGTTCGTCAACGCGCTTTACGGCTGTTTGAACAGGTGTGGCAAGTGCGTTCTCCACGCAATCGATTAAATGTGTAAGCGGAAACGTATCGGAATTCGGATCCACACGGACAACGACCCATGCCGAGCTGCGCTGTCCATGGGGAGTTGCAACTATTCCCTCGTCCGACCCTAGCCAATGCCGAACGCGAGTCGCACTCACGGTGCCCACGGATCCGAAATCCTGATCGAACTGATGCTGGATGGACTGTCGAGCCAACGCGGCCGATGCTGGACAGGTACTCGAATAGTGAACGACAAACTGCATGTCAACGTGAACGGTTCCCTGCTCGTGCTCGCCACGAACAACGACAGAGTAGTTGTTCCATCCCGCGTGGTCAGACACGAGTGCGGGACGGCGCAAATACTGGTCGAATGCGAATTCGACATACGCACGAGTAGACAAGCCGTTGTGCGACTTGAGCATTTGCAATAGGAAATTGCTTATCGAATCGGGAGCAAGGGGATGTTTGCCGGCTTTCTCGTCAAGGAGCATGTAGAGACGAGACATGTGAATTCCTTTTGCTTTGGGGTCGCACAAATTCACATAGAGCTGGACCGTACTCGGCGCGCTTCGAACCTCCTCGCCATCCCGGAACTGCATGGGCAGACGGATGCCGCTCATTCCAACCCAGTCCAATGGGTCCTGCTCGTTTTTAAGGACACGCATCGCCACATCTGGCATTACCTGGTCGCCGATCGAGTAGAGTTTGTTCATGGTCAAGGTCTAATCAGGTTTTCGTAATGCTGTCAAGACGTTGGACTAGAAATGCTTGACTTCTCTGCGTCGGTCAGCTCCCGCGCTTCGGCAACAACCATGACAGGTATGCCGTCTTTTACGGGATAGGCCAACCCCGCGGCAAAAGACCAGAGTTCGTTGGACGTTTTGTTGTAGACCAGTTCCTTCTTGGTGAGCGGACACACGAGAATGTCAAGCAACTTTGGGTCAATCATGCGGATATTTTACGTTTAGGTCAATTGGTTCAGGCAAGCAGGTCTTGATCGAGACCGATAATGGACATCCGTTCGGCACCCGTGGAAATTCCAGCTATGGGTCTGTCCAGCAATTCTTCCAGTCGCGTTACATAGGCTTTGGCATTGACTGGCAACAGATCGAAACTACAGGCCTCGGCGGAGTCTCCATTCCATCCAGGCAGGTCTTCGTATACAGGACGAACCTGCGAAAGATACCCGCTGCCATGAGTCCTAACCGTCGGCTGATTGCTTGCGCCCTCGTCATAGCCGACGCATACACGCACAGTGTCGAACCCGTCAAGAACATCAAACTTCGTCAAAACTAGCTGCGACATGCCGTTTATTCGAATTGCGTGTCTTAGTGCTACGGCATCAAGCCAGCCACATCGTCGAGGTCGCCCCGTCGTCGAACCGAACTCATCTCCGGATTTGGCCATTCGCGCCCCATCGGCATCGTGCAATTCCGTAGGAAACGGTCCTTCGCCCACACGGGTGGTGTACGCCTTCACTACTCCAACAACACAGTCAATGCAATCGGGACCCAAGCCCGTTCCCGTTGTGACTCCGCCGGCAACCGTGTTCGACGATGTCACGTAGGGATACGTACCCAAGTCGACATCCAGCATTGCTCCCTGTGCCCCTTCGAGGACGATGATTCCTTCCTTTCGCTTAAGACCATGCAGCAAATCCACCGTGTCACACGCCATCGGCTTTACAAATTCAGCAAACCGCTCCAACTTGTCCTTGGAATCTGCCAAGCTCACAGGAGGCCGATCGTAGTAGTTGGTGAGTACGAAGTTGTGGTAGTCGTAGAGTTCCCCAAGTCTCTGCACGCAACTCTCAAAGTCGAACAGGTCGGCTATTCGTAATCCGCGACGAGCCACCTTGTCTTCGATCGCCGGTCCAATTCCGCGTCTAGTCGTGCCGATCTTGTCGCCGCCTTGGCGGTCTTCGCGCGCGATGTCTTGCGCCGAGTGGCAGGGCAGGACCAAGGAGCACTCCATGCTCACGCGCAGTCGATCAACTACTGGCACACCGCTCTTTTCGAGAACTGAGCACTCCTCCATCAGGGCATCTGGCGAAACGACAACGCCATGTGCAATTACGCTAAGTGCATTGCTACGCAATATTCCTGACGGGATTAGATGTAGTACGGTCTTTTTACCGTCGACAACCAACGTGTGGCCGGCATTGTGTCCGCCCTGGAATCGAACAACGGCTAGAGCGTTCTGGGAAAGCAAATCGACGACCTTTCCCTTGCCTTCGTCGCCCCATTGAGCTCCGACAACAACTATGGTTCGTGCCATTGCGAGACTATAGGACCTAGATTTAGGGGATGTTTCACGGATTCAATACGTAGAAAGACGAGCCCATACCGGGAGAAACAGAACACTCATCCATGCTAAAGCCATCGCGCCTAGGCTAGCGCGATGGCTTTACGACAACAAAGCTAGCTTAGCTTCCTGCGTCGCTCTTCAGGTACTTGAAGAATTCGCTGGACGGATCAAGCACAAGCAAGGAATTACCATCCGAAAACACCGTTCTATAGGCATTGATGCTCCTGTAGAACTCGTAGAAATCGGGATCCTGATTGTAGGCATCTGCGTAGATTCGCGCTGCCTCAGCATCGCCGTCGCCTCGAATCTGCTCCGATTCCTTGTAGGCTTCGGCTTCAATTACAACGCTTTCCCTGTCCGCCGTTGCAGTTATTCCACGCGCAATCTCTGTGCCTCCAGCTCTATACTGGCGCGCCTCAATCGCCCGTTCCGAATTCATGCGCTCGAATACTGCTGCCGACACCTCTGGGGGAAGATCGATCTTCTTGACTCGAACATCAAGAACCGAAATTCCAAACTCAGCCAACATAACCTGATTCAAGTCATTGGTGAGTTCCTGCATCAGTTCGTCTCGTTCCCCTGATATCACATCGTGCATAGTTCGCCTACCGATCTGATTACGCAATCCTTCATTGACTCGATCCTGTAGACGACTGTTAGCCGTTTCCTCTTCTCCTGAAGTTGCCGTGTAGTAGAGAGGGGGATCGCCTACACGCCATTTGACGAATGAATCAACGATGAGCGGTTTCTTTTCGCTCGTGTAGTAGCGCTGAGGCGGCGTATCCATGGTAAGCACGCGCGCATCGAAGTACTCGACCGCGTCTGCGATGGGCAGCTTGAAGTGGAGCCCCGGTTGCTCGCCACCTTCGGCAGAAGTTAGTTCGCCGAATCGGAGCACGATGGCCCTTTGCCGCTCATCCACAATGTAGAACGCATCCAGAAGTAGCGCGCCCAATATGACGAGCACTACGATGATGACTATAGTTTTTACACTGGCACCCATTTATTCACCTCCTACCTTTGGCTCGCCTGACCACGAGGCAAGCTCCCTTGTCCAAGCGTGTCGGTAAGCGAACCTGACATTGACAAAGGGCTGCCAATCTGCGAATTGCGCAGCAACTGGTCCAGCGGCAGCAACAGCAAGTTATTGCCGCTGCCGACGTCCACCATTACTTTGGGTGTTGACTGCAATACCTCCTCCATCGCCGTAATGTAGAGACGGTCCTTGGTGACTCTCTTGGCGGCTTGATACTCCACGAGCAACTTGGTGAATCTATCGGCCTCGCCTTGTGCCCGGGCGATCACCTGATCCCGATAGGCAGTTGCGCTCTCGATTATCTTCGCGGCTTCACCTCGAGCCTCCGGCACCACCTGCTCTGCGTGTGCGTTTGCCAAGTTCACGGTTCGAATTTGGTCTTCCTTTGATTTTTGCACGTCATCGAAGGCTTCCTGAACTTCCTCTGGGGGGCCGACGCTGTCAATGTTGACCTCGCGAACGCGAATTCCTGTCAAATAGCGATCCAAATACGTCTGCAGCCTTGCCTGCACGTCGTCCCCAAGCAACTCTCGACCTTCTGTAATGACCGCGTCCATGTTCGAACTACCCACTACATGTCGCAGAGCACTCTCGGTTGCGTGCTCGAGACTTAGCTCCGGGTCCCGAATGTGGATCAAATTACTGATTGGGTCCTCGACGACGTATTGCACGACAAGATTG
Source organism: Candidatus Azotimanducaceae bacterium (assembly GCA_965205545.1). Classification (GTDB taxonomy): domain Bacteria; phylum Pseudomonadota; class Gammaproteobacteria; order Pseudomonadales; family Azotimanducaceae; genus Bin55. The sequence continues at coordinate 1,714,524 of OZ242170.1, forward strand.
ACCTTGACGATGTTCTCGTCTTCAGTAAGCATGTCCTGCTGGTGCTGGCTCGAGTGGACTCTCGTGATGTTGACCTTCTCGACTTTGTCGACAATTGGTGGATTCCAGTTCAGTCCGGGACCTTTTGTTATTTCTTGCACCTTGCCGAAACGGAAGACTACTCCTCTTTCCTGAGCATCGACCTGATACCAGCCGAAGGCGAACCAAACGATCACCAAAACAATTACCAGAAGCCCTATAAGCTTTGGTGAAATGCGAAAGCCCTTTCCGCCGCCGGACGAGCCTGAACCTCCTCCTCCGCCTCCAAACATACCCTTGAGTTGCCCTTGCAACTTGCGGAATGCGTCGTCCAAGTCGGGCGGACCTTGCTCGCCACCCTGGTTTGCCCAGGGATCTCGCTTCCGACCGTCATTGTCGTTCCAAGCCATTGTTACTCCATTTGCATTAGCATTCAGATTGTAGATTGAGTTTGCTGGGCGTGCAAGCAAAATCCGTGCTGTGATTCAAGTTGCTGCACCTGCTCTCGTGCAAGGTTCACCGTAAGTAGAGCTCGCCCGTCGTCCGAGTACGATTCAGCCTCAACCGCATGCATTTGGTAGAGAAGGGAACGAATTTTCCCCTCAGACGGCTCCAACTCGACGCGGTACTTCCTGGGTAGGCCCTGCACCTGGCGCAGGATAAGTTCTTGAAGCTCGTCCAGGCCAGCCGTGTGCTTTGCGCTTACGTAGGCGGCTTCTCCTTGTATTCCGACAGCTTCGTCGGTCAAGTCTGTCTTGTTGTAGACCGAAATCCTCGGTATGGACGCCGCATCTATATCTGCAAGCACCTTTTCAACGGATAAACGAATCTCTTCCAAATTCGTGGCAGAAGCATCCATTACATGCACCAGCAGATCTGCATTGGTCGCCTCCTCCAACGTTGCTTTGAATGCAGCGACCAAGTCCATCGGGAGATCCTTGATGAAACCTACGGTATCGGCAAGAAGCACCCTGTAGCGACCGGCCAAATCAAGCTGTCGAACAGTGGGGTCCAATGTCGCAAAAAGCCGATCATCGGCGTAGACCATAGACCGCGTAAGAGCATTGAAAAGAGTAGATTTGCCAGTGTTCGTATAGCCGACGAGGGCCACAGTCGGAATGCGAGACCTCATTCGTTTGCGTCGTTGCTGCGTTCGTCGCCGCTGCACCTTCTCCAATCGAGAGCGCGTCGTGCTAATGCGTTGCTGCAGCAAGTATTTGTCTATGGCGAGCTGCTTCTCTCCAACACCTCTCAAATTCACGCCGCCACGTTGCCGATCAAGGTGTGTCCAGCCTCGAACCAAATGCGATTGCGCATGTGACAACATCGCCAGTTCAACTTGCAGCTTGCCCTCGTAAGTGCGTGCCCGATCCTCAAATATATGCAGGATCAATTCCGTGCGAGTCAGAACCCTTACATTGAGCTCAACTTCCAGATTTCTCTGCTGTGTGGCCGTAAGCTCATGATCTACCAAGAGAAGATCAAGACTATTGCTTCGAATAGTGTCGGCAAGGTCTTGCAGCTTCCCACTCCCAATGCATGTTGCTGGATGAGGCGCGTGTCTTGTTACGGATTCCGTTGATTCAATGCTCAATCCCGCTGAATCCGCCAGCTCCTGCAATTCCTCTATATCGTGCTCATGAGAGTTGGAATTCCCTATGCGTACGGTTAGAAGGAGGGTCTTGAGTCCTTTTTCTGGCCGATCGAAAAACATTTATGGCAACGTGGATGGTGAGGTTGAATTGAGCGCAACACCAATTTTAGGTTCATTACGCTCCGGTTTTGATTGTTGCAGAAGCAAAATTGGACAAAAAACGCTGCCACTAGTCGCAGCAATATTTTCCAATCGATGCTTCTAGCTCTGTCAATGGATTCGGCCCGACCAGCTGATGGTGCACGGGAAGACCTCGCCAGCTTCGCAGCCAAGTCAACTGACGTCGAGCCAGCTGCCGAGTCGCAGCGACAATGCTTTCCACTGTTGAAGTATCTATGGGTCTATCGGGGTTTGACTCAAGGAACTGCCACAGGTGCCGATAGCCAACTGCTCTCATAGACATGGCGTTCGAGGAAAGGTTCGGTCGTGCCATGAGATGTTTCACTTCATCGGCAAATCCAGCATCCAGCATGGTAGAGACTCGCGCAGATATTCGTCGGTGAAGTTCGTCCCGAGGGATGTGAAGCAAGGAGTACTCACTATGTTGGCAACGCAGCCTCTCGGTTGCCGGTACACCTGCCCTGTCACGTAGCAATTTCGACATCGTAACGCCCGACACCGTGCATACCTCAAGTGCTCTCTCGATTCTGGGATAGTTATTCGGGTGAATTCGTGCTGCCATTTGGGGATCAATCTGCTGTAAATCCGCGTGAAGCTTACTTACGCCATGCTCTTCCGCCTTCAGTCGCAAGCTCTCCCGAAATTCAGGATTGCGAGCGGGCAACTTTGCAATTCCCTCGCGAAACGCCCTTAAATAAAGCATGGTTCCACCTACAAGCAATGGGATTTGGCCCCTTTCAAAGGCAGTTTCGACGGCTTCGTCCGCAGCGGAAACAAAATCCCCTACGGAATAATCGATTTCAGGTTCCAGTATGTTGACGAGGGCATGGGGATACTTCTGTAGCGTGTCGATGCTTGGCTTGGCAGTGCCTATATCCATGCCACGATAGATCATCGCGGAATCCACGCTGATCAAGGACACATCGAATTGATCCGCTAGTCGAATCGCCAATTCCGTCTTGCCACTCGCCGTGGGTCCAAGCAGGGCAATAACGCGTCTGGGGGTCGCTGGATGCAATGAGAATCCTGCTACAGGATTTAGCGTCCCCGTAGAAACACCTTGTCTAAAGCCTTCAGACTTTGAACGCGAAATGTAGGACGCCCATGATTGCACTGTCCGGCGTTCTCCGTACGTTCCATGTCCCGTAGCAATGCGTTCATTTCGGAGATTGTCAATTGACGATTGAAGCGAATCGCATCGTGGCAGGCAAACGACGCTAGCAGCTCGTTTTCCCGATCCTTGATCGCTTCAGTCGTGCCGTGTTCTCCCCACTCCTCAAGCACATCCAGCACGAGCTGACGAATATCGGTCGACTCCAATTGGGCAGGAACTTCGCGCACGGTAATCGTGTCGTCGTCCGCTATCTCCAGCTTCAATCCAAGATTGGTCAATAATCCTTGAGCAGATCGAGCGGCTTCGGCTTCTGTACTGCTCGCCGCAATCTCAATCGGAATCAACAATCGTTGCGACGCCAATTTCCTGGCATCACGCGCTTTCTTCATCTTCTCGTATACCACGCGCTCATGTGCAGCGTGCATGTCGACGATAACCAACCCATCAGCATTTTCGGCAAGAATGTAGGCACCATGAATCTGACCGAGTGCGTAGCCCATGGGTGGGATGTCACCGCGATTCGCCGTAGATTCAACCGGCGACGGTGTGGATCCTCTTAGCAATTCTCGGTCTGGATCGGGCAACGCGTCCGATTCTCCCAACGACAATGGTGCTTCCACGTAGGAGTCCACCGCGGACTGCAAGGATCCACCGGAGCCGACTCGATGCTGCTCCATCTCAAGTGGCGCAGGCTTGCGTGTACCCACGCCGCTCAACTCGTGATACATGCCTGACATCAAGAAGCCGTGAATTCGCCGAGGATCGCGAAAGCGCACCTCGCGCTTGGTCGGATGCACGTTTACATCCACTTCGCTTGTTGCTATCAAGAGGTTGAGGACAAAAACAGGATGTCTGCCATGAAACATCACATCCTTGTAGCCTTGCTTAACTGCATGTCCTACAAGGCGATCAATTACATAGCGTCCGTTGACGAAGAAGTATTGTCGGTTTGATGAGCTTCGTGTGAGTGTCGGCATTCCCACCCATCCGCGCAATCTGAGATTGTCGTGTTGCAGATCGATCTCCAGAGACTCGTCCGCAAACCCCGCGCCTAGAACTCGAGACACACGCTCGAACGCGGACTCTTCGGTTTGCATTTTCTCTACAACCTTTCCATCGTTCAACAACGTGAATGCACACTGCGGATGTGCAATGGCCAAAACGCGAACGCAGTCCGCCACATGGCCCAATTCGGTGCGAGCTTGCTTGAGGAATTTACGTCGCACAGGTGTGTTGTAGAACAGATCGGTGACATTGATGGTCGTCCCTTGAGTACCCGAACTGGGTTCGAACGACACTTCTTTACCACCCTCAACTCTCAACGCCCACGCCGATTCGGCATTGGCGGTTCGGGAAGTAATCTCCATCTTCGAGACAGCGGCGATACTTGCCAGGGCTTCGCCACGAAATCCCATTGTGGACACGGCCACTAAATCCTCAGCGGTGCCGATCTTGCTGGTAGCGTGACGTTGCACAGCCAATCGCAGATCGTCGGATTCGATACCATCGCCGTCATCCGAAACGCGTACGCGACGCAACGCTCCGGCTTCCACCTCAACCAGAATATTTGAGGCGTGGGCATCCAAGCTATTCTCGACCAGCTCCTTGACAATCGAGAATGGGCGTTCGACTACCTCTCCCGCGGCGATCTGATTGGCAACGCGTTCGTCCAGCTGTCGAATGCGTGGCTTGACCATCAATTTTGGCGCATGCGTATTGGGATCGTCAGCAACTGGTTAATGTAGATGCGATCACTCGGAAGCTTGTTCGCTTGTCGAATCGAAGTGACTGATACGTTGTTGGCTAAGGCAATCTCGCCTAAGGTGTCTCCTCGTTGGACGCGATAGGTTTTGAAGTCTCGGCTGTAGGTGCATTCCACATCGCCCCGGCTCAGCTTAGTGTGCCACGGGGGATTGTCGCAGAAATACGCCAGTATCCCTTTCGCTATTGCCTGCCCCACCGCTAATTGGTGCGACGCCTGTCCCAACAGACGTGCATCCTGCGGATTGGAAAGAAACCCGGTTTCCACCAGTATGGAAGGAACCTGTGTGGACTTAAGCACGACAAAACCTGCATCCGTCACACGAAAGTCGCCCCTGTCTCTTGTCAGTCCTTTCGGATGAACATGCGCAACTGAGGAGAGTTCCGCAAGTACGCTTTTGCCCACCGATACTGAACTGTCGAGCACAACGTCTCGTGCTCTTTCGTTGAGGAACTTGTACTGATCGGGCTCTTCAAAGCAGTCGGAATTCACCCATGATGCTACACCGCCTCGCCAATCCGCGCGATTTTCGTTTTCCACCGACCAGCGATCCAATTCTGTTTGCGCCTTGCCGCTGTCCAAGACATAAACACTAACGCCACGAGGACCCGGCCTCTTGAACGAATCGGCGTGTATGGACACAAAGAGATGGGCGCGCTGACCCAACGCAATATTGCGACGGGTGACCAATGGAACTTCATAGTCCCCGTCGCGCGTCATGATTACTTTGAATCCAGGCGCGCTCTCAAGCGCAGTTTTTGTGTGCTTGGCAATTGCTAGGTTTACGTGCTTCTCGAACATCTTCGTAATGCCGATTGCACCTGGATCCTCACCGCCATGCCCCGCATCCAATACAACTACGACGTCCTCATGAGGCTCTGTGTCAGTCGAACAGTCGTCGAGCACGAATTCGCTGGGCAGATCAATCACAAGACGGTGACCGTAGGGACCATATGGCTCAAGTTTGAAGACCGTGGGATCCACTTGATTCTTGAGATCTAGGACTACCCGATATATTCCTTGACCGCTATCGGCATGTCGAACCCGCTTCAGTACGCGACTGTCGATGTCGCCGATACTCAACTTGCCTCTAATAGAGGTGTTCTGTAAGTCAATGTAAATGCGCGGAGGCCCGTCAAGTGTTCCATAGGAAAACTCGGCCTCCCGTTCAAGATCAAGCACTACGCGAGTGTTGTGCGGACCTTCATTCCAGCGAACTCCCAAGAGCTCGTTCGCGTGGATGGGAATGGCAATCGCCAGACACAGAATAATGAAGGCGTATGCGCGCGAAGTAGTGCTAACACATGGAAGAATATTCATTGAAATAGCTTATGTATGCAATGCGACCCTCGCTCTGGCTCGCCAATGAAATGACGACATCAGCAGAGGGAAGCTGTCCACGTCCCTGTTCTGGCCACTCGACAAGCTGCAAGTGACTCAACTCCAGCTGTTCCAGCAATCCAATATAGTCCAATTCGCGAGAATTATCAATACGGTAGAGGTCGATGTGCAGAATGTCCATGCCACGCAGGCTATACGGTTCGACAATCGTATATGTCGGGCTCTTGACAGGCCCATCGTGGCCCAAAGCTCTCAGCCATCCCCTGGCCAGCGTCGTCTTGCCGGAGCCCAGTGGCCCTTCAAGAAAAACAAGCCCCTTCGAAATCTTGCTCGCGAGAGAGGCCCCAAGTTGGAGCGTAGCCGCTTCATTAGGCAGTTCGATCGCTTTGCGGCTCATGCCGCACTACACCGAAGGACGAATGTTGTTGATCAAGTCGCCGGCAACTACGGAACGATCCGCAAGCGTTGTCGACGCTTGATTTCCAGCTCGGCAATGCATTGTTACGGCCGTCTTCGCTGCCTCGACAGGTGAGTTCAGCTGCGCATAGGCAGTCGCAATGATGCCCGTCAGAACATCACCGCTCCCTGCAGTTGCAAGCGACGGATTTGAGCAGCGAACGAGCGCATTGAGTTCGCCGTTGTCAGATATGAGGCTACCTGCGCCTTTCAAAATGCCTACGCATTGCCACTGACGAGTTAGCTGTGTGATAGCCGCGGGACGGTCGCTTTGGACCTGGCTGCTCGACATTGACAGCAGGTGGCCGGCCTCACCGGGATGGGGCGTCAGGATTGAGTCGGGTGGAAGAGAATGCTCCTCCAGCATCCGGAGCGCTCCTGCATCGACGACGAGTCGACGAGGTCCGGACCGCAATACCCCGGCAAGCATGGACTGGCTCCAGGCACTTTCACGCAAACCCGGTCCCACAGCCACCACGTCTGCTCCTTCAACCAACCCAGCAATGTCTTTTTCGCTGTCTGCTCCCATTACCATGACTTCCGGGCATCGTGCTAGAAATGCGCTGACATGCTGCGGACGAGTCGCCGCCGTCACTAGACCGGCCCCCGTACGAAGTGCAGCTTCCGCAGCGAGGATTGCTGCTCCACCACTTCCCAGATCTCCCCCGACAACAAGCACATGACCAAGTTGGGTCTTGTGACTCGAAGGTTTCCGCGTAGGAAGACAGTACTTCGATTGTTCAGGATTGAGCAGTTCCAAGCCTGGCACTTGCTTAAACACGTCGTTGGGAATATTCAACCTTGACAGCTTCACATGTCCGGCGCAATCAACTCCATCGCCTGTGAACAGCCCAAGTTTGGCGCCAACGAAGGTACATGTCATGTCAGCAACGACTGGTTGCTTGGTCGTGGCATTTCCCGTACCTGCGTCAATTCCGCTTGGCAGGTCAAGCGCAAGAATCTTGCCTCCACCACCGAGGATGCCGTCAATGGCTTGCTGGTATTTGGGTCGCGGGGAACCGGTTGCGCCAGTGCCCAATAGCGCGTCGACGACCACGTCAGCTGTGGAATCCGCAGTGTCTGTGGGCTCCACTCCCTGTTCCAGCATCCAATCCCATGCGCGTTTGGCATCGCCGTCCAATCGGTTGACGTCTCCCACTTGCTGCAGCGCGACCCGCAGTCCGCGCTGCTTTGCTGTACCAGCAATCACGTATCCGTCGCCAGCATTGTTGCCAGAACCTGCTACTACCTTGATCGATCGAGCTTGAGGAAAGTGGCTTTGCAGTTGCTCCAAGGCAAACCTGCCTGCTCGATTCATGAGCTCAATGCCGGGTATTCCGAACTCTTCGATGGCTAACCGATCAAGTCGACGACACTCCTCACCGGTGTAAACTCGCTCTACATCACTCATGCCTCAAATTCTATTTGATGGACTTGCAAGCAGTTTCTAGAGATATTCGCACCTGGGCAACCGAACTCGGGTTCGATGAAATAGGCATTGCGGATGTCGACCTTTCAACCGTTTCTGCAGACTATCGTGAATGGCTAAAGTGCAACTTCCATGGAGAGATGCTTTACATGGCGCGAAATGTAGAAAAACGACTTGCGCCCGACCGTTTGCTGCCTGGCACAGTACGAGTAATCAGCGCGAGAATGAACTATGCTCCGCCAACGGCTCCCGTTGCACAATCGGATCCTTCGCTCGCTTGCATCTCGCGCTATGCCTTGGGTCGGGACTATCACAAGGTGTTGCGTCGCAAACTTGCCAAATTGGCGAAAAGGATTGCTGCTGTGGCTGGCGGCAGTCATCGAGCCTTTGTAGATTCCGCACCAGTGTTGGAGAAACCGCTGGCAGAAAACGCTGGTCTGGGTTGGGTGGGCAAGAACACGTTACTGCTGCATCCTGATGTCGGATCGTACTTCTTTCTAGGAGAGATTTTCACCGACCTACCGTTGCCTGTGACAAGCAACAAGGTCGAGCCTCTATGTGGTGCCTGCAAGGCGTGCATCAACATTTGTCCTACGGGGGCTCTAGTCGAACCAGGCAAGTTGGATGCTCGCAAATGCATTTCGTACCTTACGATCGAACTTAAGGGCTCCATTCCCATCGAACTTCGGCCACTTGTTGGCAATCGCGTCTTCGGATGCGATGATTGCCAGCTCATTTGTCCATGGAATCGTTTCGCACCTGCAACGCTAGAACGAGATTTTGCAGTCAGACATAACTTGGACCGGATGCCGATTGCCGAACTTCTGACGTGGTCAGAGCATGAATTTCTTGAGCGCACAGCCGGCATGGCGTTGCGTCGGGTGAACTATAGCCAATGGACGCGCAACCTTGCGGTTGCTGCAGGCAATGCTCCATTTGACAAGAGATTGCTTGACAGTCTGCAATGCAAGCGGCAAGAAATGAATGACAGAAAGGATTCCATGTGCTTGGAGCACATCGACTGGGCCCTAGAGAGACTCCTTAGCCAAAATCGCTAGCAACGAACTTGCGTCGATACAGTTGAAGTTCGGCTATTGATTCCTTGATATCCTCCAAAGCCCGATGTTTTTGAGCTTTATGAAGCTCCTTGTAAATAGGAGGAGCCCATCGACGAACCAGCTCCTTTAGTGAACTGACATCGATGATTCGATAGTGGAGATAGTCCTCCAAGGTCGGCATGTAGTGCTTTAGGAACCGCCGGTCCTGCCAAACCGAGTTGCCGCATAGCGGAGACTCCCCTTTCTTAGAGTGTCGCGCAACTAGGTCCAATGTGACGGCTTCCGCTTCTTCCAACGAACTTTCAGACGAACGCACTCGATCCAGCAAGCCCGAAGCGGTGTGGTGCTCAAGGTTCCAGTCGTCCATTTGGGCCAGAGACTCCTCGGATTGAGCGACCACAACTGACATTCCCTCGTCCAGGACCTTCAAGTTCGAGTCCGTGACTATGGTGGCGATCTCAAGGATGACATCTTGATCTGGATCCAACCCAGTCATTTCCAAGTCGATCCAAGTCAAGTTCGAATGCATGTCTCTCTCCAAGCGGTCCCGTTCCCTTGAACACGACGTTGCGAATGTCCATTATGGACGCCGAACCCACTAAAGGCCAAAAGTACAAGGGACGGCCGCCAGCGAGATTAGGCCCGGCCATCGGGAAAAGTCATTACCTCGCGAATGTTGTCCCGTCCCAAAGCCATTGCAATCAATCGATCAAGCCCAAGGGCCACTCCCGCACAACTGGGTAGTCCATGTTTCATTGCAGCGAGCAATCGGTGATCGGGTTCTATCGTCGGCCGCGACAACTCAACGCGTTTCTTATTGTCCCTTTCGATTCGTAGGGCTAGTTCATCCCCGTCCAAGAGTTCGTGATACCCGTTGGCAATTTCGATCCCTGACACAATCAACTCGAATCGATCGGCTACTTCGAGACCGTCCACCGACACAGTACGAGATAGAGCTGCGGACTCCGGTGGAAAGTTCACCACAAATACGCGTGCGGCATTGCTTTGGCGAATGGCTTCAGAGTAGAGGAAGTCCAGAATCTCCTGTTTACCAAAAACACCCATGTAGCCGTGTTTGGAGGCTATATCGCTCAGCCTATCGTTAGATTCATGGAACATGTCGACATGAAATCGTTCGCGAATAAGAGATTGGAAGCTGATCGTTTGGAAAGGGCACTTGCCTAGCACAAGATCGACCAGCTCGGATGTCTCGCGCCGCAATTCCTCGCCATCGTAGCCGAGGCGATACCACTCAAGCATCGTGAACTCAGGATTGTGCCGCCTTCCAATCTCGCCTTTGCGAAACACCGGCCCGATCTGATAGCAGGAAGGAGCGCCACCAGCCAGCAATCGCTTCATGAAATACTCAGGCGAAGTTTGAAGAAATCCCCCGTTTGCACGAATCGATTCCACATGTACATCAGAAACGGTGTGCGAACCAAGAATTGGAGTGTGGACTTCAATGACTTCGCGGTTTTGAAAAAACTCGCGAATCTGCCAAACGAGAGAGGCCCGTTCACGTAGCGTCTGCGGATCGATTGCAGGACGCCAGTCTTCGGTCATGGATCCTTGCTACGACTCACATATTCGCCAGTACGTGTGTCAACTCGAACAACCTCGCCCGCGTTTATGAATAGCGGCACTCGAATGGTCACTCCAGTAGACAAGGTGGCGGGCTTTGCGCCGCCGGCGACTGTGTCGCCTCGTATGTTGGGTTCGGTATCTTTCACTTCAAGATCGACGAAATTGGGCGGAACAACAGAAATTGGCTTGTCTTCCCACAGAGTCACTGTGCATTTGTTCTGTTCGATAAGCCACCGCCTAGCGTCTCCCACGATTTGCGCATTTGCACTTACTTGGTCGTAGGTGTCGTCCATGCGCATGAAATGCCATTCTGTGCCGTCCGTGTAGAGGTACTCCATCTCTAGTTCGACTACGTCTGCAGACTGCATGGTTTCGCCGCTGCGAAGCGTTCGGTCCCATACTCTTCCAGTTATCAAATTGCGGAATTTGGCCCGCGTGAACGCCTGACCCTTGCCGGGCTTGACAAATTCCGCTTCGAGAATCGCGCAGGGCTCGCCCTCAAGCATGACCTTGAGTCCACTGCGAAACTCGTTTGTAGAATAGCTCGGCATCTGAGGCGTCCTCGTTGTTGGCTAATGATACTTTCCGCACCGTTGCCTTGGCGGGATGACGAATGGAAAGTCATTCTCCGAAAGGCAATCCGCGATGCAGATTCCCTTAGGGAAGCACTGCAATTGACGAGAGGGCAAGTCAATTGGACTGACGACTCACACTTTCCTGTTCTCGTACCCCACACTTTCCTATCTCGCATCGAGCGAGGGAACCCATCAGATCCGCTTCTCCTTCAAGTTGCTCCATCCGTTCAAGAACAGGTCTCCCTAGTGGACTACTCCAAGGATCCATTGAATGAACAAGATTGCGAGGTTGAACCAGGCACGCTCCAAAAGTACCGTGGCAGAGTTCTACACGTAGCATCCTCTGCATGCCCCATCCATTGCCGCTACTGCTTTCGCCGGCACTATCCCTACCGCAAAGCCCGTGATGGAGTGCATAACTCTTTGCTTGACTATGTTCGAACAGACAAATCCATCGTCGAGGTAATTCTTTCTGGTGGCGACCCCCTGACTCTTTCGGATTCAGCCATAAAAGCGCTACTCTCGAAAATTGAGGACGTACGCCACGTGAAGATCTTGCGCATTCACACTCGGTTCAGCGTAGTGATTCCACAGCGCATCACCGCAGCTCTGCTAGATTGCCTACGCAATACGCGTCTAAGGGTTGTCTTAGTAACCCATATCAACCATCCAAACGAAATCGACGGAATGGTTCGAGTTGCGACCCGCGCGCTACGCGACTCGGAGGTGGTCCTTTTGAACCAAAGCGTTCTCTTGAGGAATGTCAACGACTCCAGCAACGTGCTTGCCCGTCTGTCCCACCAATTGTTTGAAATTGGTGTGAGCCCGTACTATCTTCATGTGTTGGACAAAGTCGATGGTGCCGCACACTTCGATATGCCAGAATTGGAAGCTCGGGAACTTCATCGTGAATTACAGACGGAACTACCGGGATACCTGGTCCCGCGCCTAGTTCGAGAGATTCCGGGCAGCAGAGGAAAGACGCTAATTGGCTAGTCAGTTAGCTAGGAGTGTGTAGCCATTCAGCTGGCGCGTTGAATGGAGACAGTCAAGCCATTTCTGGCAGTGGGTTTAGCACCTTCTTTACCCGAAACTTGAATCGTTTGTTGGGTCGCAGCTTGGGAAACGGGTCGATCTTGAGCTTGTAGTTCTTTGGAACCATTTCCAATTCCAAATGATGAACTAACAATAGAACATCTAAGCTCAACTGGAGCTCGACGAACCGCTGACCTAGGCAGGTGTGTGTGCCCACGCCGAATGGCCGATACGCCCCGGGTTTCTTGTGTTCGTTTCTTGGAGGCAAGTACCGATCTATGTCAAATTTCAAGGGATCCTTGAAGTTCTCGTCTAGGTAGTGAGAGGCTGTGTAAGCCAGAAGGCAGTCAGTTCCGGCTGGCACTTCGTAACCCTCGATGATCTCGGCGTTCATGACATGTCGATTGTGCACGGGAATCACGCAATACATACGCATGACCTCCATGACGAAGCGGAGAGCCACATCTATATTGACATCTCTTAGCATGTCATGCGTAGGATAGCCATCCTTGAATACATGAGCCGCTTCCTCGCGCAACTGCTCGACAATTTCGGGTTCCGTTAGCAGCGAATAAACACCGAAGCTTAAAGCCGCTCCGCAATAGTGTCCTGCGATCAGGGCAGCGATGAAACTAAACCCAATGTCCGTTTCCGGCAAGTATTGGGGATCATCGGCATGCAGGTCCAGTATGTCGTCGACAAAGTCTCGGCGCTTGCCTTCACGAAGCGCTGGCGAGTGAGTGCTATGTATGGTTGCATACAACTCTAGTAGCCTTTGCCGTTTCTTATTCATGCGTGGAGTGCGGGTCATGAACTTTGGCAGGATCTTGTAGATGTTTACAAGCAGTGCTCGAGTCTCCAACTCGTAGAGATCGTCGAAGTATCCGGTAATGTCGCTGCTGGTCGAGAGTCTGCTGATTTGTTCGCCCACCATGGTTTGACACACGTACTCTCCAGGCAATACGGAGCCGGAGGCCCACTCGGTCGCATGCTTTCCAAAAACTTGAAAGAGCTCTTCAACTCGATCCTCTACCACGACTCTGGCAGTGCCATCACGCATGACTTTGCGCATGCGGTAGTGTTCTGCACCATCCATGCTTGCGACCGAACGACTTACACCCCAATCCTTCTGAAAGTCCTCCAAATATTCCTTGCAACGGAGAAACAATCGTCCGCGACGATGCACCATCGCGTTCAACTCCGCTCCGCTAAGCACATATGCATGTCTGCCCGGAGCGTCTAAGCGTGCAATCGGCCCCAATTTCTCGTGTTGCTCCGCAAAAAAAAGCGGCAAGTTCCCAGACCAAACCGCACGTGAGGTGAAGAAGTCCCAAAGCTTTATCTTGGGAGGATTTCTACGAGGAGCAACCTTAGCTGTAACTGGAGATTTGAAGGTCGCTTGTACTGCCACCGCAAGAGATTGGCCAATTAAATCCATACGGGCCAACAGCTCGATCCGCTCCTTTACCTGCTCGTACTCTTCGTTTTCCAATAGCGACGAAAAAATTTCGCAAGAATTGAGTAGAGATATGATTGAAATCTCCCGAGGATCCGGTATTTCATCGCTGTGAATGATGTTGTAGATGTGTCGCTTCACATCGTGAAAAGTATCCTCTGAGCCTGCATCTTTGGATTTCTTCTTTCGCGATAGGACCCAAAAACCGGCTTCATCGACATCCAGAATGCCGCGATTGCTTAGACGATCCAACGAGTTCTGCATTAACTCTTCTGCGCCTAAGGCGATCTTTTCCACCCAGAATTGAATCGACCTTCCGGTATCCTTAGAAGCGGCAATTTCAGACAACGCCGGGTCAAGCAAATCGTCGCCCAAAGGCGTTGAATCCAAAAGCACGAGCGACTTGAGATCAGTGTCGATTCGATTCGCCAGCGCCAAGTCCATGAGCACTGCGCCCGCCGCAACGCACGACATGCGCCAATGAGAGAGGGGTTCAAAATAACCCGTGTCCTCATTGAGCAACATCAACGTCACTTCTTCAAGGAATGTAATCTGAGACATATCGTTGCCCCGTAGCGGGCGATGCTAGCTGTTGAACCTCAAGAGCACGAATCGTCTCTCATTTGACATGTACTCAAACATCGAAGAATCCTCAAAACGCCACCTGCAGCTTGCCCGCTGCGGGACATGTGAAGGGCAATTTCTGGCAAAAGTAGCAAACTAACATAACCTAGTTTACTAGCAATTGCATTTAATCGACATGCAGTTCAGTCCTTACAAGTTGCGAGTGCTTCAAAATCAGCGGATGAGATTCTAGTAGTCCAGACCACGCCAACAAGCGAATTTACGGATAGTGCAATGGATGTCAATTTGATGAATGCACTCAACTAAGTCTACGAAACTCCCAAAGAATTAATACATCCCTACTGACTAGTCCGATTTCACGCGACATCCAACAACAGTTCAAAATCAAGAGTTGCTCTTAAAATAAGAACAAGCAATTAGGGGATTCTTCGGGTTGTGACGTAGCTAGATTCTCTGGCGAAAACTATTCTTTTTGCAAGAGGTTCTGCTCTACGTCTACAGCTTCCTGACCTCCTGTGTGCCTGGTTTGTTCCCGTCCAGTGGATCTGTATTTTTGGAATGAAAGAACCTGAACAAAACCGATTTCCGTTTTCGCCCTTTCCCATTGGGTGGTATTGGGTTGAATTCAGCGAAAACGTCCAGAAAGGCCAATTGCAAAGCAAGACTTGGATGGGACAGCGGACTGTGTTTTGGCGGGACGAGCAAGGAGACGTGTGCCTGGCGAACGCAATGTGCCCCCATCTGGGCGCGAACTTGTCGCCGGCATTCGGTGGCAAGCTTCAAGACGGTCTGCTAGTCTGCCCTTTTCATGGACTCAGATACAACACCACGGGCCAATGCGTGCACTCGCCTGTTGGTGAACTCAGTCGCCCCGTATCTTTGAAAACCTATCCGGTCTGTGAAACGGGTGGAGTAATCTTCGCCTACTGGCATCCGGAGGGACTCGAACCCGAGTGGTCCGTTCCCGATCTCGACGATGGGGATTGGTCTAGATTTGTCTATTCCGCTCGGGAGATTCGCACGCATCCCCAGGAAACTTCGGAAAATGGAGTAGACATCACCCACCTTCCCTATGTGCACGGCTACTCGAACGTCGAAAGTCTTGAGCCTCTGCATATAGACGGACATTACCTGCGAAACCGATTCAGACTGACGCGTCTGGTAGGCCCCTCCAAGCACCTATGCATGAAGCTTGACGTTGATGCTACGGTGAGCATGTGGGGCGTAGGCTACTCAATGATCGAGCCTGTTATGAAAGATGCAGGCCTCTACATCCGTCAACTGGCCCTCTGCACTCCCATCGATGGAGAGAAGGTGAACTTCGTCATGGCCATGCAGATGAAGGACGTCGAAAGGCCGAATGTGCTCATGCCAGGTCTAGGGTTGATGCCAAAGTTGCTGCTCAATGCGATCCTTCTGAAGGTTTTCTTCAAGGTCTACGTGAGAGACATTTCGCAGGATTTTGACATTTGGGAGAACAAGCAATATCTAATCTACCCCAGACTTGATGCCAGTGAGAGCTCCATCATTCACTTTAGGCGCTATTGCGAACAGTTCTACACATCCGTCGAATAGATTCGAACCCAACATCCAAGCAACGGTAGATTAATCGCCAGCTGCGACGGTCCGCTACTCTCTATCCAGTAGTTTCGGTAGCGGCTTGCGAACGACGTCTGGGTAGTCGAAGCGCGGGCAGACGGCCACCCACTGCACGGACCCAACCTTTGAGTTGCGTCGGTAGCGCTAGTAACGCAGGAGTCACGATAAGAGTAAGAACCGTTGCAAAGCTCAATCCAAACAAAATCGCTTGAGAAAGGGGCACCCAATAGGCAGACACAGGGCCGCCGAATATCCATTTGCGATTCACGAAATCGATTGAGTTGTCTGTAGCTAGCGGCAGAATCCCAATGATTGTCGTTCCCGTCGTGATGAGCACCGGCCGAAGCCGCTGTAAACCCGTCAAGACAATGATCTCGCGAACGTCGCGATTTGGGTTGTCTCGAACGCCAGCGTTGAACGTGTCAATAAGAACGATGTTGTTGTTCACTACTATCCCTGCGAGAGTCAACACCCCAATGCCACTCAAGATCACACTGAACGGCGCGCCCGTAATGGCTAGGCCAAGAAACACTCCCGCAGTCGAAAGCACGATTGCCAACATGGTGAGCAGTGGATGGTAGAAGTTGTTGTAGTGAAGCACCAATAGCACAAACATCAACAGCAGCGCAAACGAGAATGCTTTCGAGAGATAGGCTTGCGATTCCTCCTGTTCTTCGTTTGTGCCTCGGAATCGGATATTCACCCTGCTATCGAAGTTCTGCGCGTCGATCCAGCTCTGAATCTCCCTAACTTTGGTGTCGGAAAGAACTCCTGGGGCCACGGCGGCACGAATCATGTGCATGTTGGACTGATCGCGCCTCTGCAGCGCGTCCGATTTGATATGAGGGGTTCGTTCAACAAACTGAGATATGGGCACAGATCCCATGGACGTTGTCACTTCGAGATCGTCAAGCGTGTCCAATCCTCGAGCGTAACTTGGATAGCGAACCCGTATATCCAGCGCATCCTCGGCGTCGTCGGGTCGATACTCACCCAACTTCACTCCGGTGGTCAGCAATTGGGTTGCCAATCCAACGGTGGTAACGTCCGCACCGAAAAAGGCGGCTTGCGCACGGTCAACGGTCAATTGCCATTCGATGGCTCCCAAGGGCAGAGTGTCCTCGAGGTCGCGTATCCCGTCCACCTGTTCCGTCATGTATTCGCGCACCTGGAAGACAATTGGCTCAAGGATGCTCCGGTCTTCGCCCGTGAACTGAACGGCAATGGGCTTTCCTGCAGTCAGCGTGCCGTGGAATGGCACGACTTCCACGATGATTCCACTGACTTGCGACGTCCGCTGCCGAATCTCTTCAAGTATGTCGTCGCCCGATCTCTCTCGTTCATCTGACGGTACCAATTCGATGAAGAACACGCCAACGACATCGGAACTTCCTCCCCCGGAAAACTCCGTTCGGGTTCCCTCGGTTTGTCCGAATCCGGCAGTTGACATCATGTTGATGTTTTCCAACCCGACGACCTGAATGAGCTGGTGTTCAACCTGCGACACCAAGCTATAGGCTTCGTCGGCGCTTAGGTTGCCCTGTGCGCGAACAAACATGTTTGCCCATTGCGGTTCGTTTTCATTGAAGAAAATCACACCTGTCCCATGGGATGCATGAAATGCAAAAATCCCATAGACCGCTGCTAGTGCAACAACGACCGTTACCGCGGCATGCTTGACGGCAAATGAGAGAGTTTTCACATACCACCGCTTGAATCCCTTGAGTAGCGAGAGATCCAAGTTCCACATCAATTGAACGGATTGCTTGGAATCGACTCTCCCGCGTCTGTTTCCCATGAGGAAGTTTCCGAACGCGGGAGCAATGAGAAGCGCGTACAGAAGAGCTCCCACCATGACGAGGAACACCGTCTTGGGTAGGTACCCCATGAATGCGCCGGCAGTTCCCGGCCAAAAAAGTAATGGAAAGAAAACTGCCAGAGTAGTGGAGGTGGAAGTTATTACTGGACGGGCCATGCGAGTCGCGGCCGAACTGTAGGCCTCTGCGCTGGACACTCCGTCCGCGAGACGGCGGTCGGCGTCCTCCGTTATGACTATGACGCCATCAATGAGCATCCCAAGTCCAAGGAGCATTCCAAACATGACCATGAAGTTGAATGATTGGCCTGCAAGCCAAAGAAAAATCAAGGCGAACAGGAATGCAACGGGGATGGCAGTTCCAACCACTATGCTCGTTCTGAATCCCATGGTTGCCAAGACCACGATCATCACAAGCACCAGCGCAGTAATCATGTTGCCTTGAAGCTCAGTGACTAGCCGTTCGGCAAAGGACGCGAGATTCGATGAGACAAACACCCGAACGCTGGAAGGTACGTCTTTCTGGAATTCGTCGACTAATTCCTCGACTTCCTTGGAGGTGTCTATAAGAAATGCCTCAGGTCGGCGGTAAACGAACAATGTGATGGATTGCTCACCATTCGCATGCGAGTAGCTGACGCGGTCCTTGAACGTCCGTCGAATCGTCGCAACATCGCCGAGAGTCACCACTGTGTCCAGATTCGCGAAGATTGGTATGTCAAGCAGATCTTCGGGGGCTTCTACGATGCTTGGAATGTTGATCGAAAGACTGCCCCGGCCCGAAAGTAGAGACCCAGCTGGTATCAAGCGGTTGTTTCTGTCAATGGATGCGATTAGTTGCTCGACGGAAAGTTGATACGCGTGCATTTTGTTTGGGTCAATCGCGATCTCGAGAAATTCCTCTCGAGCGCCCTGCATGCTCACGCGCTGCACGCTTGTCAGAGATTCGATTCGATTCTTGCATTCAAGGGCGGTGCGATACACGAGTTCCTCGGGTGCACCTTTGCTAACGAGGTTTACTTGAAGCACTCGACTGTTGTGTCCGCCAGTCTCCGTAATGATCGGTTCGTCTGTTGTGGCTGGAAAGTTTTGGCGGGCACGATTCACGGCTTCGCGAAGGTCAGCTTTCGCAGCGTCAATGGGAACGTGTGACTTGAACTCGATCCCAAGCACGGCCATATGCTCTGCACCGGTTCCGCTGACTTCTTTTATTCCATCGACAGCCTTCAGCTCCATTTCGAGTGGAGCCACCAGCAAACGAAGAGCGTCGTCTGGAGAAATTCCCTCGTGCGGGACGGTGACTGTAAATGTAGGTATGTCGACCTTGGGTTCGTTCTCGACTGGTATCGCGAGCCTAGCCACGACACCAAATACCAAAATAGTCAGCATGACGAGAAGCGTGGTTCGCGTATGACTAATTGCGAAATCTACGATTTTTTTCATCGCTGCTCGTCCAGTCCTTACGGTTGCCTATAGGACGGCGGAGAATAGCTATTCAAAATCTACAGTCACTTGTTCGTCTTCGACAACGAGTCCCTGGCCCACAGTGATTATCGTTGCAACGCTCGGAAGCCCAGAAACCCAAACGCCGTCCACATCTTCTCGGACAATGTCAATTGAATGAAACTCGACTCTGTCGTCGCTGCCAACTGTCTTGACCCCCATCGAGCCTGCAGCATCAAGAACAATTGCCGATGTTGGGACTTTATGAGCATTCCGGGTTGCAATGGTCAATTCAATCGTCGCGCTCATTCCCGAGCTCAGCGAATAATCTTCGTTATCGAGTGTTACTTCAATCCGAAAGGTCTTGGATTGCTCGTCTGCCTTCCTGCTCACAAACGCTAGTCGACCTGTTCGCGATTCGCCATTTGGCAAGCCCACCGTTGCGTTTGTATCGAGAGAGAGCTGACCAACGTGTTCTTCAGCTACAAATCCCTGCGCGTATAGCGGGTCCAAAACCAAGATCGTTGCACAAGGAAGCCCTACATCAATGTACTCTCCGACATTGACATGCACTTCGTCGATCACTCCAGCTATGGGCGCTCGAACCTTGGTGTTTTCCAATTCGATTTCCGCGGCCAGGAGACGTTGAGCTGATGTGCTTTGCTGCAATTTCTTGCGCCCGCTTTCCAACTCTTGCAAGAGATCCCGTTCCGTCAAGGTGCGAGAGCTCTCGTACTCCTTATTTGCCAAGTCAAGTGCGTCTCGTGCTACGTCAACCCGAGCTTGGCGGTCTACGAGATCCAATTCACACAAGACATCGCCTTTTTCCACCCAGTCTCCAATTTCCACGTGGCGCGACACTACCTGACCTCCAGTGCGCGCTGGCACAATTGCCTGATTTCGGTCTATGATGTGTCCCCTAAGCATGATCGTCTTTTCCTGTTCGGTTGCAGTGCTTCGCTTGGCACGAATCAACACCGAACTAGCCTCGCTTGCGGCATCGTCCTGAAGCTCATTGGCTTCAGCAAGCGAGATCAAGGGGTCCGAGGGAGGCTGCGCAAGTATCCCCGTGAGCAGCCAACCTACGACAATGAGGACAACGATCGCCACTGTAAGGATTCTGGTCTTATTCAACGAAGGCTCCCGTTAGTTGAGCAGTAAGGGTTCTCAGTGGTAACTGTCACAAGCCAGTTAGGCTATAGCTGACGCACCGCGAAAGTGAACTCGAGCCGACAAAAGTTCTTGTAAATCCTTGATTTCATTATAGCCCGTTTGCCAAAAGCGCATGCTGAGCACCATAGGCAAGAACAGCGTCGGGAAAGCGTTGGGTAACATTGGAAATGACGCAGGACACCGATTGGAAATGAGATCAATTCGGCAGTTTCCAGAATAGGTGAATGCAACATGGGGCAGATATGAAGCTAAGCGACGATCTTCTCGGTGCAACGGATAATGAAATCAGAGAGTGTTTAAAGCACGCTCACATTCCGGCGCTCATGTGTTCACTAGTCCACATGACAGGTGACTTCGATCTCATACGTGGCAACATTCGACCTCATGCTGTACCCATGGGCAATCCGAACCAGTCGTTAACAGAAGAGGAACGGGAGAGAATCCAAGATGTCGCTTTCGAAGCCATACGCTGCTATCGCGATGGAGGTCGAAGAGCTCGCACGTTGACCCCTCAACACGTTTCAGAGATGATCGAGTTCATTACGGGAGAGGAACTTTCCCACAAATACACGCAGTTTGCCCTTGCCGAGCTTTCGATCGATGGAAGGGACACATACGCGGTCGAAGGATTCGAATCAATTCCACAAACTGTACGAAAAGGCTTTCAGGTTGCAGTAATTGGTGCGGGTATGTCCGGCATCCTAGCCGCGATAAGGCTCAAGAAAGCAGGAATTCCCTACGTAGTATTGGAGAAGAATTCTGATGTAGGTGGCACTTGGTTCGAGAATCGCTACCCTGGCTGTCGTGTCGACAGTCCCAATCATGTGTATTCCTACTCGTTCGCGCCCAAGGACTGGCCGCAGCACTTTTCAGATCAGGAAGTCCTGCTCAGCTACTTCAAGGATGTCACTGAGCAATTCGACATTCGGCCCAATATACGTTTTAGGACCGAAGTCGACTCCATGCGATGGATCAACGAAAAGAACTGCTGGCAAGTCTGTGTAAAGTCGCCCGGGGGACACTCGCAGATTGAAGCCAATGCAGTCATAGTGGCAGTGGGGCAGCTCAATCGACCTAAACTGCCTGATTTGCCTGGACGAAAAAAATTTCGAGGCAAGAGCTTTCATTCCGCGGAGTGGGACCGCGCGGCAGATCTTTCCGGCAAACGAGTCGCGATTATCGGCACTGGCGCATCAGCCTTTCAATTCACTCCCCACGTGGTGCGTCAAAGCAAACAAGTAGATGTCTATTTGAGGACGCCGCCCTGGGTGGCGGTAAACCCTCTATACCAAGCCTATATCACCAAAGAAAAGCATTGGCTTTTGAAATGCATTCCTTTCTATGCCACTTGGTTCAGATTCTCGATGTTTTGGACATCAGGAGAAGGTTTGTTGTCAATGGCGAGGTGTGACACGACGTGGGAAGGGAATCCCACCTCCGTCAGCGAAGCTAACGACAACTTGCGGAAAGTGCTTACTCGAGGCATCGAGAGCCAGCTTGCCGATCGACCCGATTTGATCGCCAAGCTCACGCCAGACTATCCTCCCGCGTCAAAGCGTATGCTCATCGACGACGGGGAGTGGTATCGGTCCTTGAAAGAGGAAAAAGTGTCCGTGATCGATTCCAAGATTGAACGAATCACAGAAACAGGTTTGGCGCTTTCCGACGGTTCAAAGAAAGACTACGACACGATAGTCTTTGGAACTGGCTTCCAGGCTAGTCGCTTCTTCTATCCCATGCGAATCTACGGGATGGATGGCACCGAACTGCGCGAAAAATGGGGAGACGATCCTCGCGCCTATCGCGGGATCACGATTCCCAACTATCCCAACCTGTTCACACTCTATGGGCCCAACACCAACATTGTTGTCAACGGAAGCATCATTTTCTTCTCCGAGTGCGAGATGGTTTACGTGCTGAGTTGCTTGCGCCATTTACTGCAACGCGGCCTCGCCTCGATGGATTGCAAGCAGGAAGTTCACGACAACTACAACGTACAGATAGATCTCGACAATCGCAACATGGCTTGGGGAGCTTCAACCGTAAATGCTTGGTACAAGAATCAGCAGGGACGAGTCACACAGTGTTGGCCGGGCACACTGATTGAATTCTGGCAACAGTGCAAAGACTTCAAGGAAACTGACTACGAGTGGAGCGCCCGTTAAAGCAGGTAGAGCTTAGAGCGAGGTAACGAGATCCGTGTTGGATCCATAGTCTGGTCTTTGCCGTACGAGTTAGTCCGCTAGCTCCACTTTGTCGACCTTGGTGAATCCCCTCGGCAGCTTGCGTCCGCGATTGGATCGCCGCCCCACATACTCCAGAAGACGTTGCGCTGCCAGGGTCATCGTTCGTTTGCCAGAGGTAATTCGCACCGAATCTTCCGCCCCAATACTAAGCGCGTGTGTGAGTTGATCCGCGATAGTTGAGCCCTTGCCTCCAAGACCAATCAAGCCGACTCCCATACCGCGAGAGCGGGTGGGTATGGATTCCGATTCTAGAACCAGCATGCGTCCGGCATCGGTCACGAGGATGACTCTACCTTCAAGCTGGATTACAGAAGGGGGAAGCAGTTCGGCATCCGGGGATAGAACGACGACCGATTTGCCCGATTTGACCTTAACAGCATCCGAAGGCAGTCCAAGAATGAACCCCTTGCCTTGACTGTTAGCAACCAAGACGTCTTTGCCTCCACCCACCGTTAGGCCGACGAACCGCGAGTCCGGTGGCGGAGACAAGCTACTCGTCAATGGCTCTCCCTGCCCGCGAGCAGAGGGCAAACTGTGCGCACGCAATGAGTAGATTCGTCCTGTCGAATCGAAGAAAAAGCACTGATCATTGGTTCGAGCACGCACACTTGCGAGAAAACCGTCTCCCTCTCGATAGCTGAGCGCGTGCGGATCAACTTCATGCCCTTTTGCTGATCGCACCCAGCCTTTGCGAGAAAGAACAACTGTAATAGGCTCGTTGGAAATCAAGTCCATTTCGGAAAAGGCAATCGCCTCGTTAGACCCTTCTTCGATCATGGTCCGGCGTTCGTCGCCAAACTCGTCGATTACGGCCTCGATTTCCTTGCGAATCAAAGTGTTCATGCGACGAGTGGAGTTCAACGTCGAATCCAAGTCTCGGCGTTCCTCGGTCAATTTCAGCTTCTCCGACTCTAAACTTTCGTGTTCGAGTCGGGTGAGTTGGCGCACCCGCAGATCCAATATCGCGTTCGCCTGCAATTCTGTCAGCGAGAATCGTTCCCGTAGTGCCGACTTGGGATCATCTTCTTCTCGGACGATTCGAATGACTTCATCAATGTTCAGGTGCGCAACCAGTAGCCCGTCAATAATTTCCAATCTTCGATCAATTTGAGCAATCCGATAGGTGATGCGTCGGCGTACGACGAGTTTGCGAAAGCGCAACCATTCACTCAGAATCCCCTTTAGCGACAGCACCCGCGGTCGCTGATCCAATCCAATGACGTTGAAGTTCAACCGGTAGCTGCGTTCAAGATCTGTGGTCGCATACAAATGGCTCATAAGCCTGTCTACATCCACGCGGGAAGACCGCGGAATCAACACCAAGCGGGTGGGGTTTTCGTGGTCCGATTCGTCACGCAGATCCACTAGCATCGGCAATCGTTTCGACGCCATTTGTTGCGCGATCTGCTCAAGAATTCTTGAAGGAGAGCTTTGAAACGGAAGCTCGGTGACCACAATTTCGCCGTTTTCTCTCTCATAGTGTGCTCTGCACCGCACGACTCCCCGCCCAGACTCGTAAGCAGCCTTGATTTCCTCCCTTGAGGAAATCACCGAACCGCCGGTCGGAAAGTCCGGACCCCGCACTATTTGCATGAGTTCGTCTATGGAAGCACGCGGGTTCCTCAACAATTCAATGCATGCATAGCCGATTTCGCACAGATTGTGAGGCAATACATCCGTTGCCATTCCGACAGCAATTCCTGTGCTTCCATTGAGCAGCAAGAACGGAACTCGAGCGGGCAGACACACAGGTTCTTGAAGCGTCCCATCGAAATTTGGAATGAAATCAACGGTGCCTTGACCTATCTCCGCATACAGCAGCGAAGCTTCCTTCGTGAGCCGAGCCTCTGTGTAGCGCTGTGCAGCGAAGGACTTTGGTTCATCTGGCGCACCCCAATTTCCCTGACCGTCAACCAAGGGATAGCGAAACGAAAACGGCTGCGACATGAGCACCATGGACTCGTAGCACGCATCTTCGCCATGAGGGTGGAACTTACCCGTTACATCTCCAATCGTACGAGCCGACTTCGCGTACTTGGCTTGATAGGTGAAACCCAGTTGTTGCATGGCATAAACGATGCGTCGTTGAACTGGTTTGAGCCCATCACCAATAAACGGCAAAGCGCGGTCATTGATGACATACATCGAATAATCGAGATACGCCTTTTCGGTATATTCGGCCAGCGCTAAGCGCTCGTCAGAATCGAACAAATCCAGCGCCATAGCTAGGCTCCGTTTGTCAATTCAGCGTCCTGCAGCGAAAGGGGCGAAATGTCAGCGGAAGCCGTGTGGTGGAGCCCAGCCTGATCTCCCTTCGCTTCGAGCCAATTCCTTCGGTCTGCCGCTCGCTTTTTGGCAAGCATCATATCCATGACTTTGAATGTCTCGTCCGCTTGCTCGATGTAGAGTTGCGCCAATTTTCTTGTTGCTGGCGCCATGGTGGTCTCACGCAGCTGCAGAGGGTTCATCTCTCCCAGTCCCTTGAATCGCTGTACCACCGGAGTCGAGCGGGATTTTTCTGCTACAAGGCGATCCAACACTCCTTGCTTTTCCGCATCGTCAATTGCGTAGTACACCTTTTTCCCAACATCAATTCGATAGAGGGGCGGCAGCGCAATGTACACGTGACCCGATTCGACCAAGGCGCGAAAATGCTGCAGAAAGAGCGCACAGAGAAGAGTCGCGATGTGAGCTCCGTCGGAGTCGGCATCCGCCAATATGCAAATCTTGTTGTAGCGCAAGTTGTCGAGATTCTCGCTTCCCGGCTCTACAGCGATGGCGTGTGCAATGTCCAGTACTGTCTGCGAAGCCAACACTGAACCGGTGTCAACTTCCCATGTATTGAGGATTTTTCCCCGCAGCGGAAGCACGGCCTGAAAATCCCTGTCTCTTGCTTGCTTTGCAGATCCTCCTGCCGAGTCCCCTTCCACGAGGAAAAGTTCAGAACGCTCAGCTTCCTGCGACGTGCAGTCAGCAAGCTTGCCAGGTAAAGCTGGTCCTGACACCAAGGACTTTCGCTTGACTTTCTTGGATGCTTGAAGGCGCTTCTGTGCTGAATCTATCGCAAGTTCCGCAATGACTTCACCATCGTGCGGATGTTCGTTCAACCACAAGCTAAACGATGCCTTGGCCACGCCACCTATGAATGCCGTAGCTTCACGAGAACTCAGTCGCTCCTTGGTCTGTCCGCTAAATTGCGGATCTTCGAGTTTGGCCGAAAGAACGAATGAGCAACGGTCCAGCACGTCGTCCGCAGTTATTTTGACGCCACGAGGCAGCATCTTGCGAAAATCACAAAACTCACGCATGGCATCGGTGAGGCCAGCTCGCAAACCGTTTACATGGGCGCCTCCTTGAGGAGTTGGTATTAGGTTTACATAGCTCTCGACAACCTGGTCCTCGCGTTCGTTTGTCCACGTTATCGCCCATTCGACGGCTTCCTTCTCTCCTTCCGCTTGGTGCGTGAAAGGTTCCTGAGGTCGACGTTCGCCCTTGATGTTTTCGGTGAGATAGCCTTCAAGACCTCGCTCATACAGCCACGTCTCAGTGTTTTTTTCGCCATCCTCGCCATAAGTCGTTAAGTTGACGGTCAATCCGCGACAAAGAATTGCTTTTGCCCGCAATACATGCCGTAACTTGGAGAGTGAGATCTGCTCCGACTCAAAGAATCCGCCATCAGGAAAAAACGTCACCACAGTGCCTGCGATTCGCTTGGCAACGCTCGCTACAACTCGCAATGGGCCTTGACTGACTCCGTTCTCGAATCTCTGAAAATAGACGTTTCCGCTCTGTCGAACCTCAACTTCCAACCAGCGTGAAAGAGCATTGACCACGGACACGCCCACACCATGCAATCCTCCCGCAAATCGGTAGGACTCGTTGTCAAATTTCGCTCCAGCATGAAGAGTCGACATGATTAGCTCCACGCCGCTCATTTGATATTCCGGATGGACGTCAACGGGCATACCCCGACCATCGTCCGCAACGGAAATGGAACCGTCTGGCCGCAATTCGACGTCGATAAGCGAACCAAAGCCCGCCAACACCTCGTCCACGCTGTTGTCGACGACTTCCTGAATTAGGTGATTCGGACGCTGCGTATCCGTGTACATTCCGGGTCTGCGGCGCACTGGTTCCAGTCCTTCCAGGACCTCAATCGATTCGGCTGTGTATTCCTTACTCAATGACCCTATCCTCTGGCTAAGCCGTACCTAGTCTGACTACTTCTGTCTGAATCGTTCCATCGTCAAACAACGTAAGCCATCGCCAACCGGGCGGAGCACTGTCAAAGGCGAACTGCTCAACGTCTCGTGCGAACTGCCAGCACGTCGAAGGAGTCGCCAAACATCGCACACCCTCGAACGTTCCATCGAATTCCTGATGGATGTGTCCGCACAGATAGGTCTTCGACCCTCCGGCATGTTGTTTGAGAATAGAAATTACTTGCCCTCCGTTGTCTACTCGGTGAGCGTCCAACCACTTTGCGCCTACGTCGACAATGGGATGGTGGCCTATGACCACAACGTGGCGTTCTGTGGCAATCAAATCTGCTTCCAACTGGTCCAAGTTTTGCTGCGTCACATGGCCCGCAACCTCGCCGTCAATGTGAGTGTCCAGGCAGACAATGGTCCATGATCCCATCGTGCACGAGCCGACCGGGAAAATCTCCCTCATCAGTTCGCCAGAGTCGTGATTGCCGGGTATAACAAGTAGATTACCAGAATATCGTGCACGTACGGCGCCAAGAAAACGTTCATAGGTTTCGCGCACTGGTTCCTGCGCGATGTCGCCTGTCGCCACAAGAATGTCTGGTGTTCTACGGGCCAGTGCCTTGTCAAGAATAGTGTTGAAGCTACTGGCAGGCGAGATGCCGTTCTTAGATGCACGTTGATCTACGAACAAGTGCGTATCAGTAACTTGCAACAGATGCAAACTACCCATTTGTTAGATTGTGCCCCTTCCAGTACAACGGCACACGGAGCCTCTCAGGATCAGTTCGCGAGAGACAGCTTGTCGTTGCTTGACTGATCTTTGTCGGTTTGCCCTCTCCTTAGGCAAAGGGTCAGTAACTCTCCCAAGAATCGGTTGATTTGCACCTTTTCGTCTGGCGTTCGCATTTTCGTATTTGGATACTCGTAGCGCGCTGCAAATTGTCGTTGACCTTGGAAGCTAACCACTTCGGCACACTGCATGTCGTGATAGGCACGCACTACCAGCATCAGGTCGCGAATTCCCGCTGGCATGCGTTGGAAAATTGTCACCGTGGTTGTATAACGGCAATCCTCCGATATTGCGAACCGAATTGCCTCTCCCACTGAGTTCACTAGTACCGAGATCTCCCTCAGTTCTCCTGAACCGAGATCCATCATGAGTTTGCACAAACGCGCGTAATTCGCATCGCATTCCGCAAGATGCGAAAACAGGTCGAAGCGATAGCGTCTGGACAACTTTGAATCTCCAACAAGCGGCCAAAGTGTGCTATTGATTGTAATCGTTACAGGCGTTCTGAAGGCATGAAATTTTCTAATGCTGAGTGTGCTGGCGGTCTCTAGCCAAGGATTTTCTCATGCCCCAGAAAATCGTCGCTAACCTCAGCACAACCAATGCCTACAAATACCCATCAACGACAATGTCGCTGATGGGTATTCATTCGAGGATTCACACACAAACTGAGTCGAACAACTGGCCATTGCTGTGACTGCCGCAACAGCGTGTTGCCAATTGCCTTCGTTGTTGGCCTACCTATCTCGACTAGCAGCCTAGGTTGATGGACTGTAGATCAAGTGCCATGCCGATGCTACGGGACTTCAAAAACACGTAGCAACAAACCTTGCAAGATGCAAACGCGGTGACTTCTCTCGCAAGTGCTTGCACAGTAGATAGCAGCAACAAAATTGCTTAAACTAACCCGCAAAATCCAAATGACATTCTGTGAATGTCGAAGCAAGAATATGGAGATTAACCTATGACTGAGGCCAGTAAATGCCCGGTGGCGCATGGCTTGGGGAAGAAAGCGCCAAGCGACGGCACTACAAACCGAGATTGGTGGCCGAACCAGCTAAATGTCAATATCCTGCACCAACATGCTTCGGAATCCAAACCAACCAACGGCTTCGACTACGCGGCCGAGTTCGCAACACTGGATTATTTCGCGGTAAAGAACGATCTATACGAACTCATGACCAACTCGCAAGAGTGGTGGCCTGCCGACTACGGTCACTACGGTCCGCTATTTATCCGAATGGCTTGGCACGCGGCAGGGACTTATCGCGTTGGTGACGGTCGTGGTGGCGCAGGTACTGGAAACTTGCGTTTTCCACCAGTCAACAGTTGGCCGGACAATGGAAATCTAGACAAGGCAGTTCGATTGCTGTGGCCGGTCAAACAAAAATATGGCAAGAAAATTTCCTGGGGCGACCTTCTGATCTTGGCCGGAAACTGCGCGCTCGAATCGATGGGATTCAAGACATTTGGATTCGGTGGTGGACGCGAAGACGTATGGCAATCCGAGGAAGACATCTATTGGGGTTCCGAGACCGAATGGCTGGGAGACAACCGCTACACGGGAGTACGAGACTTGGAGAAACCCCTCGGCGCTGTGCAAATGGGTTTGATCTACGTCAATCCGCAAGGACCAAACGGCAATCCAGATCCCGTCAAGTCAGGAGTCGATATTCGTGAAACATTTGCTCGCATGGCCATGAATGACGAGGAGACCGTCGCTCTCACTGCCGGCGGTCATACCTTCGGCAAGTGCCATGGCGCGGCCGCTGAAGCGTCGCTCGCGTCGGAGCCGGAAGGCGCACCAATCGAACAGCAGGGGCTCGGTTGGAAGAGCAGCAACGGATCGGGAGTCGCCGGTGACGCGATAACCAGTGGCTTGGAAGGTGCATGGACGGACAATCCCACAACATGGGACAACGGCTACTTTGACAATCTCTTTGGATACGAGTGGGAGCTGACAAAGAGCCCCGCAGGAGCGCATCAATGGATTCCAGCAAATGGTGAAGCAGCGGAAGCAGTGCCGGACGCGCACGATCCAACGAAACGACACGCACCAATAATGACCACTGCCGACATGGCGATGAGAGTGGATCCCGCCTACGAACCAATTTCTCGTGGTTTCCACGCGGATCCAGACAAGTTCGCGGATGCGTTCGGGCGCGCTTGGTTCAAGTTGACCCACCGAGACATGGGACCTCGAAGCAGATATTTAGGACCTGAAGTTCCCGAAGAGGAGTTGGTTTGGCAGGATCCGGTTCCCTCAGTCGACCACGAATTGATTGATGGGCAGGACGTAGACAATCTCAAGCAGAAAATCCTTGCGTCGGGATTGTCGGTATCCCAGCTTGTTTCAGCTGCATGGGCTTCGGCTTCAACTTTCCGTGGTTCCGACAAGCGCGGCGGAGCAAATGGTGGACGTGTCCGCTTGACACCTCAAATCGATTGGGAAGCCAACAATCCAGATGATCTTAGAGCAGTTGTGCAGACGCTTGAGGGAATACAGGAACGCTTTAACAGCTCAACGTCCAATGGCAAAGCAGTCTCGATGGCCGACCTACTTGTCTTGGCGGGTGGCGCAGCCATTGAACATGCAGCCAAAGCTGCCGGGTACGACGTTTCTGTCCCCTTCACACCAGGTCGAACCGACGCGTCAGCTGAACAAACCGACACGGAATCATTCGGTCATTTGGAACCGACTGCGGATGGCTTCCGCAACTACATTAAAGATGGACACACGGCGTCGCAGGAACAGCTGCTAATCGATCGGGCTCAGTTGTTGACTGTCTCGGCACCTGAATTGACCGTCTTGATAGGTGGACTGCGGGTACTGGATGCCAATACGGGTGGATCGCAACACGGTGTGTTCACCAAACGACCCGGTGTTTTGTCCAATGACTTCTTCGTGAACCTGCTCGATATGAGCACGGACTGGGTTCCGACTTCGGATGCGTGCGAACTGTTCGAGGGGCGTGACCGCTCTACGGGCGAAGTCAAGTGGACCGGTACTCGAGTCGACCTCATACTCGGGTCAAACTCCCAGTTGCGTGCACTATCCGAATACTACGGCTGTTCGGATTCTGAGAAACAGTTCGTCGAGGACTTCGTCGCTGCATGGGACAAGGTGATGAATCTCGACCGCTTCGAGCTCGCGTAGACTACAAATTGACAGGGCGTTCTACCGTCGGGTGGAACGCCCTTTTCCATTGCAGGTGTATGCCGCAATTGCCTCTGGTGGAAACCTCCGCTTCAATGAGCTGATTGCGTCGATTCACTGATCAAGACCGATTGATGGCTATTTGGAGCCTGGGCCATCGAGTGAATTGATCCTTTTTGCAAGTCTGTAACCGGCACAATCACGCAAGCGAACATTAAGTCGAAACGTACGTTGCAGTTCTCGAATTCGAGCCGACGCGCTTGTTAGGTTTAGAGGTCTCTCACGAACCAACAACCTGGTCGCTTGGTTCGGTGTCTTCTCTCCTCAACTCCGATTGAGGTTGAGAATTGCGGGCGGAGACGAGTTGAATGTTTTTGGCAACCCACGCGACACGGGCTAGCAACATCATTGCACCCAATGCAAGACCAACTATGAGCCCCCACCAAAATCCGATCACACCAAGTCCTTCAAAAGTGCCGACTCCAAAAGCTAGAGCCATGCCGACCGGCATCCCAACAATCCAATAGGCCAGCAACACGAGCACCATGGGTACATTTGCATCCTTGAATCCACGCAGCATACCGATTGCAGTCACCTGGCTTGCATCGAACAATTGAAAGAAAGCGCACATTAGAAGAAGAGTCGCTGCGACTCCTAGTACGGTCGCATCGTCCGAGTACAACGACACTATGGGAGTCCTTCCAATCAAGAGAATGATGGCAATTCCCAATCCAACGAGTAGGGAAATCACTATTGCCACCAACATCGTCCTGCGTGCGACTCGAAAGTTTTGAGCACCTACAACTGCGCCAATGCGAATGGTCGTTGCCAAGCTGAGGGCAAGTGGAATCATGAATCCTATGCTGGCAACGTTCATTGCAATCTGATGTGCGGCAACTGCTTCCACTCCCAATCGACCTATGAACAACGTGACAGCAGAGAAGAACGACACTTCAATGAAGATTACTCCGCCCATGGGCAATCCAAGACGCACTAGACGACCAATTGCTGCCCAGTCTGGCCACTCGATGCCATTGAAGAATCCTGATTTCACTATCCTCGTCACACGCACAGCAATGAGCGCCCCAAGCAGCTGGAACCACATCGTGGCCGCAGTTGCCCAACCGCAGCCAACCCCGCCCAATCCCTCAAAGTCTCCCATCCCAAAGACTAGAACGTACGTCAATGGAACCTTGAGGACGAGCGCGGACAGCACAATCACCATGGTGGGAACGGTCAGCCCCATTCCTTCGCACAGGTTTCTCAGCACCAGATAGCCCAGCAATCCAAATATGCCGTAGCTCTGTGCGCGCAAAAACTCCACCGAAATAGGAATGGCGCGTGGGTCCACTTCAAGCAATCGATACAACGGTTCGACGTTTCTCAATACGAAGAAGACCACTACGCCCAAGAAAGCTCCCAACCAGATTGCTTGTCTTGCGACTGCCCCCGTTTCAGCAACTCGTCCAGCCCCGTAGAGTTGAGCGATAGTCGGCGTGACGGCGAGCAACGTCCCGGTCAACAGAAGCATGATGGGCCAATAGAGTCCCGTACCCAATCCAACGCCAGCCAAGTCCTCAGCTCCATAGCGTCCCGCCATGACTACATCCACCACAGACATTCCCATTTGCGACACTTGGGCAACCATGAGCGGTGCTCCGAGAACCGTCAGAAATCTTGCTTCTCGCAAGTAACTAAGTAGACGTCGTTTCACCTATCTTGCCGTTTCCGCTTACATGCATAGCCGTTGAGAAATCGTCGGTTGTCTTGAAATTGGCTTGGTCCCAACGATGGAAATGAGTTGAGTGTTGAGGTGCCTTGCCAAGATCAACTTCATCATAGAAGTTGCACAAGTAGCTGGCGCTTCAATACCTTCAAAACTCTTATGAAAGCTAGTTCATTCCAATCGGTCTTATCTAGACAATGGCAGATGATGCAGAAACCTCCGTCTTGCGCAAAACGTTCACGGAGGTCCGCGCATTCCTGCGACCACTTCTACGAGCTGCATTTTCCAGATACCGGCGAATTGCAACAGCGACAATGCCAATGAGTGGTCGCATCGCATAGACACCTGTTACGTCCTCGAAGTTCCACACGCTGTAGCGTAAGCGTTAAGATTGTTGGTGACTTCCAATACGACATTTTTCACATCGATTTGACATCTACCAGCGTAGAAACGCGAATCGGTCGTTGGCTCGAACTTTGGGACAGCTCGAACCAGCATCGCACCGGTACAGCAGGAGATCGTGAAACATCTAACTGGCTGGCACTAGAGCTTTCGAATCTGGGTGCGACCCCCGCATTCAAAGAATTTCCGTTTCTCCGACGCGAGCCAGCAAATGCACATGTAACTGTGGGTTCCAACGTTTTCGAAGGCATTCCCCTTTTTGATGGCGGAACAACACATCCAAGCGGAATTGCAGCTCGGCTCAGCCAATCCGAAGAGAGTGGAACCATAGTAGTGGTGGATGCGTCGCAACGTCGAACTGCGTTGGCAACCTTACGCCGTAGCAACAATATTCAAGGCATCGTCGTTATTTCTGGACTAGCTTCACCCGGTCTTGCCTTGCTAAATGCAGACTTCTACGAAAAACCCTTTGGACCGCCTGTTTTGCAAGTATCGTCGGAGTATGCCGAGACTCTCTTAGTAGCTGCGAGGAAAGGTCGCGAAGCAAATCTAACGGTTAGCTTTCAGTGCGAGGACACCTATGCGACCAATGTGCAGGCCAAATTCGACGGTCGCAATCCCAGACTAAATCCGCTCGTAGTGATGACACCGAAGAGTGCATGGTACACCTGCACTGCGGAGCGAATTGGCGGCATAGTTGCATGGCTTGAGTGCGCTCGTCACTTCGTCTCGAATCCGCCAATCCGAGATGTGATCTTCACAGCCAATACCGGTCATGAACTTGGGCACATTGGCCTCAAACGGTTTCTTGAGGAGAATGATCGCTTGCTAACCAGGGCCAATCTGTGGGTTCATTTCGGCGCAAACTTTGCGTCTAAAGACTCACGCATCAGGCTACAAGGTTCTGACGCGCAATACACTTCAATGCTCCATTCGCAGCTGACTGAACGCGCAATTCGCGTTGCAGACGTAGTTCCACCTGGCACCCGCCCGGGAGGCGAGGCACAGAACATTTTTGACGGCAGCGGAAGCTACGCGTCGATATTAGGCTCCAATCGACTGTTCCACCACCCGGAAGACAGGTTTGAATCAAATGTTGACTACAAACGTATGGTGCAAATCAAAGACGCGCTGGTCGAGTCCGTGAACGCTTGGGGCTGCAATGTTTGAAATTCTGTGCGAATCCGACGATTTCGTAGCGATCGAGAAACCAAGCGGCGTGAGCGTACTACGAGATCGAGCGGGGCTACCCAATCTATTCGACGCCATCCGAGAGCAATTTCCGGAAGCCAAGCTTGTTCATCGACTGGACAAGGGCACAAGCGGCATTTTGATCGTCGCTAGAACGAAAGAATTTCAAGCCTTTGCATCGCGTCAATTCGCAAAGAGAAACGTCCGCAAGTTCTATATCGCTGTGGTTGCGGGTCACATCGCCAGCGGGCGGTCACTTACCATCGATCTGCCCTTGAATCCTGGTCGAAAGGGCAGATTCCGCGTCGCTGGCTTGCGCGAAGAAATTCGATCTCGTCGCGAAGGCTGGTTTATAGATTCATCTTTGGGTCACCCCAGCACCACACGCATTCGAGTCTTGGCAGTTGGACCCCGTAGGAGCTTGGTCCTCGTACAGCCTCTGTCTGGTCGTACCCATCAAGTCCGAGTCCATTTGGCATGGATTGGGCATGCGATTGTCGGCGACACTCTCTATGGGGTGCCTCGGTCGGAGGAGCAGGCATGGCCACGCATGCTACTGCATAGTTCACGCATTTGTCTCGCTGATCAGTGCAACTTCAAGAGTGCGCCGCCGGAGGAATTTCGGCAATCTGTGCATTCTTGACTGTGCGCACGGGCACGCTCATTGGCCAATCATTCGCTAGTGCCCTGACTAGATAGGATCCTCCTTGGTCGTCAGGCGTCGGGTGAGCACAAATCCAGCCGCCGCCAGTCCCCACGATCGCGTCAGCACCAACGTGGCCGCAGCGACACCACCGCTAATCAAATAGGAAGCAAGCTGCGGGCTTCTTCCGCGACCGGTAGTCGCTCGCGATATCGTGTGTTCGCAGTTGTTTGTAAACAAGTTGTAAGAACGGTCGGACCCCTCTCGATAGCTACGCAAAGCTTCATCTCGCTCAAACCCGTTCGTCGCATGTACTGACATGCGACGGTTCTTTTGGAATTCATGCAATGTGGAGACATGTTCGCCCTTGAATGGTGTGTTGTGATAGACACGACCGTCCTCAAGAACGAGTCCTCGGTGCATCAAAATGCCCTTTCGTCGCGAGACTATGTCGCCAGGCTGATAGTCCATTTGTTCGTTCGCTAAATCTCTCGTTCAGATGACAAGGCTACGATAGCACAGGTTCGAGTGCCTGTGGCATTTATTGATCCTGTGACTCCGCTGATTGCTCGGAGTTCAACTCACTCGATTGCTCGACATCCAAGGCTTGGATCATGTAGTCGATGGCGTCTGCCAACTCCTCGTCGGTACATCCAGTGCACAATCCTTTCTTGGGCATGCCGGGAGGCATGCCCTTGATAGTGTTCTCCAACAGAACATCCCTGCCTTTGGCGATACGCGGCTCCCAGTCCTCCGCATTTCCGAAAATTGGCGAATTGGCCAAACCCCCTTGATGACAACTTCGACAGTACTTGCGGTAGACTGCATACCCCGGGTGCTTGCCATCAACCTTGGAGTCTGACCCCGACTTTGAACAGCCTGCGATTGACACGAACGCACTCGTCGAGATGACTGCAAGCACCACTGCTAACAACCAAGATTTCGCGAGATTTCTGCCAAATGCAAACATGTCGTTTGTTTAGTTTTTCCGATTGAAGGGCATTGGCGAAATTTTAGCGACGGTCAATATTTACTAGTAAATAGGGTGTCAATTCTCGATACCCGAAAGATTCGGCTTCATCAGGATTGCTAGCATATACGAGCGTGAACGCCACCGCGTGACGAATCTATGAGGCGAATCTCACCTTGATTCTGTCCTATTCCTGACTCAATTAAGCACAAGGACGCTCAATGCCTGATTACCGAGTTGCAGACACTTCGTTGGCCGACTTCGGCAACAAGGAAATCGATCTCGCCGAAGCGGAAATGCCTGCCTTGATGGCGTTGCGCCGAAAGTATGCCGAGCAGCAGCCCCTTAAGGGAGCGAAGATCATTGGTTGCATCCACATGACCATCCAGACGGCAGTTCTGATCCGCACGTTGAAAGCGTTGGGCGCAGATGTTCGATGGTCTTCCTGCAACATCTTCTCGACTCAAGACCACGCCGCTGCGGCCATGGCCGCTGATGGGGTACCTGTCTATGCCTGGAAGGGTGAGACAGAAGAGGAGTACGAGTGGTGTATTGAGCAAACCATCTTGAGCGACGGAGAACCGTGGGACGCCAACGTGCTTCTGGACGACGGGGGCGACTTGACCCAAATCATTCACGAACGATATCCGTCTATGTTGGAACGCATCCACGGCATAAGTGAAGAGACGACAACCGGAGTTCAGCGTCTGCGCGAGATGCTCAAAGAGGGATCCTTAAAAGTCCCGGCAATCGATGTGAACGCATCGATCACCAAGAGCAAAAACGACAACCGCTATGGCTGCCGACACAGTCTCAATGATGCAGTCAAACGAGCGACGGATGTGCTGCTTGCTGGCAAGAAGGCAATTGTCATTGGTTACGGAGATGTGGGCAAGGGCTCGGCTGCAAGCTTGCGGTCCGAATCCATGATTGTGCGCATCGTCGAGGTGGACCCAATATGTGCCATGCAAGCGTGCATGGACGGTTTCGAAGTTGTCTCTCCCTACAAAAACGGCATGAACTCTGGCAATGTGGAGGACATCGACGAACCAGTGCTCGCGCAAACCGACCTTCTGGTGACCTGCACGGGGAACACGAATGTATGTGACAGTGCGATGCTGCAAAAACTAAAACCGGGATGCATTGTGTGCAACATCGGTCACTTCGACAACGAGATTGACACTGCATTCATGCGGGAGAATTGGCGATGGGTAGAGGTTAAGAGCCAAGTTCATCAAATCTATCGAAGCGAAGATTCCAGTGACTACCTAATCCTGCTGTCAGAAGGAAGATTGGTCAATCTTGGGAATGCCATGGGACATCCCTCGCGCGTCATGGATGGTTCGTTTGCAAATCAGGTACTTGCTCAAATGTATCTCTACGAACAACGTTGGGCAGATCAGCCTCCCAATCAACGCGCACCGGTGGTAATCGAAGTCATGCCGCGCAAGCAGGACGAGGAAGTCGCTCAGCTCATGGTGGAAGGATTCGGCGGCACCCTCACTCGATTGACCAAGGATCAGGCAGACTACATTTCCGTGAGCGTGGACGGACCGTTCAAGCCACCCGATTATCGGTTCTAGTCCAGCCTTGTATGTCCATCTTTTCGAGACTGAGTGCTTGGCCTTTCGATCACAGTGCTTGGTCTCACTAACTGGGCAAAGCACGGCTGCCATAGTCCGCTCGAATGCCAATTGGGCAAGCAAGAAGCTGCCTGGAACACCCTATACGATTCTGGAATCCCCTTTCCCCCAGTATTCGTCCTTTAGAAGCCTCTTGTAAAGCTTGCCAGTTGGATGTCGAGGCAATTCGTCTCTGAAGTCCAAGCTCCGCGGGCACTTGTAGTGCGAGAGACGATCCCGCGTCCACTGAAGTATTTCGTGAGCAAGGTCGTCGGTAGGCTCAACGCCATTCAACAGTTGCACAACCGCCTTAACCTCCTCCCCCATCTCTGGATTAGGAACGCCAATGACTGCAACATCAGCGACTTTGTCATGCAGCACGATGAGATCTTCAATCTCTTGCGGGTAGATGTTCACCCCGCCGGAGATGATCATGAATGTTGCGCGATCAGTCAAGTACAGGTAACCCTCCTCATCCAAGTAGCCAACATCACCCAGGGTGCTCCAATTGGAATGGTCGCGATGTTGAACTTCCTTAGTCTTAGCAGGATCCTTGAGGTACTCGAAAGGCAATTCAGGCGCTTCGAAGTAGACGATACCCGGTTCGCCCGTCGGCATCTCTTTGCCTTCTTCGTCACAGATGTGAATCACGCCCATTATTGACTTGCCAACCGTTCCAGGATGGGCCAGCCACTCTGTAGGACTCGCGTGGGTGAGTCCGCTCAACTCTGTGCCGGCGTAGTATTCGTACAGAATCTCTCCCCACCACTCGAGCATTCTCTTTTTTATTTCTTGCGGACATGGCGCTGCTGCGTGAATGGCTACGCGATGCGAGCTCAGGTCATACCTGTTTCTCTCGTCAACCGGCATCTTCAACATACGGGTGAACATAGTGGGAACCCATTGGCTGTGGGTCACACGGAATTCCTCAATGGCTTCTAGCGCTAGATGTTCATCAAATCTCCGCATCATGACAACCGTGCCTCCCACAGCTTGTACACCTGTGGTGAAACCAATGGGTGCGGAGTGATACAGCGGAGCTGGAGACAGATATACGGTATCTTCGCCAATTTGCCACAGGCCACGCAAAAGTAGACTGACTGGCGAATCCATATCGGCAATTCCACCATCAGGCAATGGCCGCATGATTCCCTTGGGTTTGCCGGTGGTGCCTGAACTGTAGAGCAGGAAACCGCCCGCAGGCTCTTCCTCCAAGGGGTCGGTGGTGAACTCACCAATCGCAGAGTCAAAGTCTTCATAAGCCGGAATGGATCCGTCAACTGCGAACCAACGCTCACAGTTTGTGCACAAATCTGGCAAGTCTTGTGCTACCTCGCCCAGCGCAACCGACGCAATCGCGATTCGGGATTCGGAATTGTCAATGATGTATGCAGCTTCGTCTGCTGTGAGGTAGCGATTCACTGTGGTCAAGAGCAATCCAGAACGCAGCACAGCCCACGCAACCACAAAATACGCGAGATTGTTCTCCATGAAAATCGATACTCGGTCGCCGCGACGCAGTCCATGGGCGTACCAGCATTGCGCTAACTGATTCGATCTGGCGTTCAATTCTCCATAGCTAAGCATCTCTCCAGATGCGGCATCGATAACCGCCGGTTTCTCTGGAAATCTCGTCGCCCACAAGCCTGGATACATTTCTTATCCTCCCCTCTTGACGAGTGCACGCATTGCCGACAGTCAATGCTACACTAGCCAAAGATCGACTCTACACAACCACTACCACGACCAAGTCGAGAATCTGACATGAAGAATGTACAGGACTTGCTCAACAAGAAAGACAGCACAACCATCTACTCCGTCTCTCCTGTTTCCTCGGTCTACCAAGCCATCGAGCTAATGTCGGAGCACCACGTTGGAGCCCTGCCTGTGCTGCAAGATCAATCTCTGGTGGGGATCATATCCGAGCGCGACTATGCTCGAAAGGTCATTCTCAAGAACAAGTCATCGAAGGCAACACGCGTCTCCGAAATCATGACGCGCAATGTGATTTGCGTTACCCAAGAGCAACGAGTCAATGAATGTGTGAATCTCATGCTTAGGAACCACATCCGGCATCTCGTGGTAACCCAAGAAGGATCTGTAGTGGGAATGTTGTCCCTACGAGACCTGTTTGTCGAGATCATTGATGATCAGGCTGAGACGATCAGCCATCTCGAACACTACATCCGAGGCGAAACGTAGTCTTTGGCGACCACCCGTCCATCCGGGAAATATTGAAGTCAATGCTCGGTGATTACTACACCGAGGACGAGGACGACATTGACGAGTCCACCAAAGCAAACAACTGCGATCCGAGAGAACTCTAGAGTTCACGTCGCACACTCGAAACAGCAAAGCCACATACATCGCTATAACTCACAACAAACATGGTGAAAGATGTCAGGGAAATTGCCAGCTGCAGCCGAGGAGCGGTTTCTCAATAAGTTAGACTTTTCGATACCTACTTTCTGCGGAGACGCCAATGGAAACCCGTGCAGCAGTAGCCTATAGAGCAGATGCTCCGCTTGACATAACAAGTGTTCAGCTCGAAGGTCCACGCGATGGTGAAGTGTTGGTGGAGATTCACGCCACTGGTGTGTGCCACACAGATGCATACACGCTGTCGGGTAGCGATCCAGAAGGTTTGTTCCCAGCCGTTCTAGGACACGAGGGAGCTGGAGTGGTCGTGGATGTAGGCTCAGGTGTGACTAGCGTGAGCGCCGGGGACCATGTGATCCCACTCTATACACCGGAATGCCGTCAATGCAAGTTTTGTCGTTCCGGCAAAACCAACTTGTGCCAGGCGATCCGCGAAACCCAGGGTCAAGGTGTCATGCCCGACGGGTCGTCAAGATTTTCTGACGGCGAAACGACGCTCTACCACTACATGGGTACTTCGACGTTTTCCAACTTCACGGTATTGCCGGAAATAGCGGTTGCGAAAATACGACGGGATGCCCCGTTCGACAAGGTCTGCTACATAGGTTGCGGCGTGACAACTGGGTTGGGTGCCGTGATGAACACAGCCAAGGTTGAGCCCGGTTCCAATGTGGCCGTATTTGGATTAGGTGGAATCGGCTTGAACGTGATTCAGGGAGCACGAATCGTCGGTGCAGATCGCATAATCGGCATTGACATCAATCCATCCAAAAGCAAGCTGGCCGAGAAATTCGGCATGACGGACTTCATCAATCCCAATGATTCCGATGACGTTGTAGGCGACATCGTCGACATGACTGACGGAGGGGTGGACTACTCGTTCGAATGCATCGGCAACGTCGAGGTCATGCGTCAAGCTTTGGAGTGCTGCCATAAGGGCTGGGGAGAGAGCATCATTATTGGTGTGGCTGGAGCAGGTCAGGAGATCTCGACCAGGCCTTTTCAACTGGTTACAGGGCGTGTTTGGAAAGGAACCGCGTTTGGAGGAGCAAAGGGCAGAAGCGACGTACCGCGTATCGTCGATTGGTACATGAATGGAAAAATCAACATCGATGATTTGATCACGCATACAATGCCACTCGCTCAGATAAATGACGCTTTCGACTTGATGCACTCGGGTGAGTCGATTCGCTCTGTGGTTACGTTTTAAAACTGCAATTGCTTCGAAGCTTGGATTTCTTGCTTGCATTCAACGATCTAAAGCAGTAATGGCGAAAATCTATTGACGGTCTAACAACAATGAGAGGGAAACTATGAAGAAGTTCAAAGTATTCGTCGCTGCGTGGACATCGACCTTTGTGTTTGCCGGACTGTTGCTGGCGCAAGCGCCTCCTCTATCAGAAATGCCCTCGGCAGAGGAAATGGAGGAAGCACAGAAAGTCATCTTGAATCGAATGAAGTCCATGTACGAAAAAGCGTTCACGAAAGGCAACAAGGGCGACGATGAATCCCTCACGGAAGACGAAATGGTGGATGTGGCGTTTGAATTCGCCAAGGCCCAAAATGAAGCGATGGCAGGTGGTGCTGGCGGCACAATTCCTGAGCCATCGGAAGAGCAATTGAATCGGATGAAAGAGTCTCTAAAGACACGAATCAAAGCCCAATTCCCCAATGTCGACACCGACAAGGATGGAGCAGTCTCGAAAGCGGAACTGTTCAAGTCGATGTTTGGAATGGAATACACAGCATTGGAGGAGGGTGAAGACGATTCCAACACTGATAGAGATGAAAAATCACCTAGCACCGAGGAAAACGACGAGTCCACATCAAAAACGGACTGACGGACCGTTGCAAACGACACGGGTGTACGAGTCTCCAGACTTCTTGCCACACTAAGCTGACGGTTGTATGGCGGCACGAGTTTGATTACTCTTACACATCGACGCTCAATGAGAAGACTAGGAGATCTGCAGTGAAACGATGTCTTGCTAGCCTAGGTTTGCTTGTATCCACACTCGCACTCGCGATTCCGATATATGGACAACAGACCACCACCGGAACCATCACATTGCGAGGAACACCAGCTGGACCGGCTCGAGTTGATATTCGCGCGATGAATCCCGAAGACATGAAGAAAACACTTGTGGCTCGGTTTGAACAACGTTTTGACGACGCGGACGAAGATGGCGACGGATCGCTGTCCAAGGAGGAATTCAAGAAAATGAGTTCATCCACGAATTCGAGCTCAATGGCAGTTCAAGGCAAAGAAAGCCAGCCGTCCAGTGCAGACTCCCAAACTGGTCAGAAATCAAAACTCACCGAAAAACAACGAAAGGAGCGCGAGAAAGCGCTCGATGCGCAATTCGACAAGTTGGACTCGGACGATGATGGAATGATTGCTAAGGAAGAATTCGTCGACGCCCGCTCAAGCGCGATGTCCAATGCTCTGGGAGATCAGGACAATCGCCAAAATTCAGACAATAGCAGCAACTCAACAAGTACCACATCCACAAGAGCGATACGCCTTGGTGTTCCCTAAGTCTATTACTAAGAATTGACTCGACTGATTGGGATTTTCGGCTGTAGGATAGCCTGTAGCAGAGCATTTACGTCTCGCGATCGCAATGCGATTGTGGCGCCTCCCACTTAATCTTCCGTGTAATTGTCATGCACAACGAATCTTGGCTGTCTCAGCTCGCCGAAGAGACCCTAGAGCCTAATCTGCCCATTTGCGACCCGCACCACCACCTGTGGGACCATCCTCAGAATCGTTATCTGCTTGACGAGCTCATACTCGACACGGCAAGCGGGCACAACGTTGTATCAACGGTCTTCATGGAATGCGGGTCGATGTATAGAGCCCACGGGCTTGAATCGCTGCGACCGATCGGCGAAACCGAGTTTGTAAACGGCATTGCAGCGATGAGCGCGAGCGATCAATACGGTCCGTCCCGCCTGTGCGCTGCAATTGTCGGTTACGCGGATCTCACATTGGGTACCGCGGTTGGAGACGTCCTCGACAAGCACATGACCGTAAGTGAACGGTTCAGGGGAATTCGTCATGCGGCCGGATGGGACGCCAGCGATGAAATCCGCAATTCACACACGAATCCACCGGAGCATCTGTATTTGGACAGGTCGTTTCAGGAAGGCTTCGCGGAGCTCGCCAAACGGGGATTGACCTTTGACGCCTGGCTTTACCATCCGCAGATCGACGATGTCGCCAAGCTGGCTCAAGACTTTCCCACTCAAACCATAGTTCTCGACCACTTCGGTGGTCCTCTAGGAATCCACAAGTATGCAGGTAGACGCAGTGAGATCTTCGACTTATGGAAGAAGTCCGTAGCCGACCTAGCCCAGTATCCGAATGTCGTTGCCAAACTTGGTGGGCTTGTTATGCCAATCAACGGATTTGGATTTCACAAGCGTCCCTCACCGCCAACGTCGGTTGAATTGGCAGAGACTACTCGTCCCTACTACA
The DNA here is from genome assembly GCA_965205545.1 of Candidatus Azotimanducaceae bacterium. GTDB lineage: Bacteria > Pseudomonadota > Gammaproteobacteria > Pseudomonadales > Azotimanducaceae > Bin55. Next base: position 1,757,560 of record OZ242170.1, read on the forward strand.
TGCACACTATCGAACACTTCGGTGTAGACCGATGCATGTTCGAAAGTAACTTCCCTGTAGACAAAGCAAGCTGCTCGTACAACGTGCTGTGGAACTCGTTCAAGAGAATGACGCAGGACTTTAGCGCTAGCGAAAAATCGAGCCTCTATCGTGAAACGGCAGAACGGATATATTCAATCGCCTTGGATCCTTAGTCATATCCATGCTTCACCAACCAATGTGCTTTGAGTCTGCTTATTCAAGCTGACTATGTGGGAGCAGAGGGTTTCTGAAGCGCGTGGCGCCGGAACTCGGTGAATCGCCCGTATGTATTCAGTGACCCTAGGGGTCTGCCGCTAATGGTTTGAGCAGGCGTCAAGCCAACGGTATAGAATTGGGAACTGAGATTGGTTCGTGCTGCTGCGGAAAGTCCATTTCCACATTTGCGATCCATTCAATGGAGAGGCTACAGGAGAATTGCCGTGAAAAAGGTCACTTACTTCTTCGCCATGGTCGCATTGATTGCGTCCATGTCGGTTTTTGCAAAGATTGAAGGCACATACGTCATTGAAACGAATTGGGGTGGCGGTGGTGGCGGTGGTGCCCGTGGAGGCGGCGACTACGAAATGCCAGAGCAGACCTTGACAATCAGTGTCGATGAGGAAGGAGCGTACTCTGCGTCTTACGATGGAGGAAGGGGAGAACCGCGGGATGCCACTGATGTTGAAGTGGACGAGAACGAGTTTTCAATTACCTTTGTATTTGAGATGCGAGGCAATGAATTCGAAATGACCTACGCAGGCAAAGTCGAAGACGGTGAAATGTCTGGCACGGTTACCCACCAAATGGGGGAAATGGAATTCACTGGAAAGCTCAAGGAAGAAGAAGAGGAAACTGAGCCAGAGTCGGAAGCTGCCGAACCTGAGGTCGAAGCCTAGAAAATCTACTCTGATTGGATTGTGCTGGTCGAACAACTTGCATAGTGTTCGACCGGCACATGCAATTCCAGCCCATACAAAAGGCTGCTCTAACCCAATTTACCTCGAGAAGTGAGGGGTTGCAGACGCATTGCGGCAAGGTTCTATTCTCATAGAATCCGCTACTGGCACACTTTAGCACCTAGGGTTTCTAGCTGTTGGTTCGCGCTATCTTTGTTTGAGAACCCGTGTCTGACGTCAACTACTTTGCCGCTCCGCCATGTTCAAGCATTGTCGGCAAGCACGATGGCATTCAGACAGTCCTGGTAGTGGACAAACCGAATTCCATCGACGACTAAGGCGTTTGAGTGAGGAAGTTCCTCACTCCACGAGTCTGCTTTACCGACGAAATACTTGGAGCCTTTGGCCTTGCCCCAACGTTCCCCGTTGTACCGGCGTACTAGAATCGTTCGACCTAACCGGTTTACAAAACCTTCAATCAGTACATCCGATTCTGTCGAACCCAGTTCAAACACCCGCATGCATTCGATGGATCCGCAGCCTTCGCCAATGCTCAGTCTGAACATCCCGTCGCCGAAAAGACGGGGCAGTTCGGTGGTAACTGAAATAACACCTTCCGGCCGCTCGAGTATGTAGCTGCCAATGGGCACGTTGCGGTTGCAGACTCCGAAGTCCTGTTCCCAGCCCTCATCGAGAAATGTGTATAGAACGCGTTTGCCATCGCTTTGTTCGCTTTCGTAGGCAATCCACTGTACCTCTGTTTCAGTGAGATTGCCCCAAATCCTTAGGCTCTTGTCCCCGACATGGGGTTGCAAGAAACCTCGTCGGTCGGAGTGTTCTTTCTCCGTTATATCAATCTCAACGCAATCTCTTCCGTGAACTTCGGCGTTGCGATTCGCATTCATCGAATGAAGACTCTTAAGTTTGAAGGACTTCCCTTGGTTTACGGCCTCAAAGATTGCCCATTGAACCGAATCACCGAGTTGTGGAATGACAAACCACCATGCCAATTCCTGCAAATCTATGGGAAAGCGTGTTGAGTCAACTTTCGAGACTGTTATTTGTGGTCGGGTCAATGGAAGGTCGTCGATCTTCTCAAATTTTGTTTCCATAATGTCGGTTCTCGTTGGATTAGAAATGTTCAACTCATTACGCACCATGTTTCGTCCATACGACAATCTCCGCTTGATCGTTCCAGGAGTCGTTTGTTGCCTATCGGCGATCTCCTTGATGGAAAAGCCCTGGATATAGAAGTCCGACAAAGCGTTTCGTTCGTGCCTCGGAATGTACCTAAGCACATCGACAAATTCGTCTACACGTTCGCTAATCTCGGGCGCTCTGTCTCCACGACGGTCCACGAAACGCAAAGGTGCTAGAACCTCACTAATTCTTCGAATCCTAGTTCTGGCGCGATTCCAATCGGCACAACGATTTCGAGCCAATTGGTACAACCAAGGTCGAAAATTGCTGGGCGTTTCTCGAACAAGATTCACCCAAGCCTGCAGAAGAATGTCTTGAAGTATGTCGTCAACGTCGGCTCGTTCGATCGAATTCGCACGACCACGAATGATCGCTCGCAGAGGACCCACATAGCGAAGAATCAATGATTCGAACGATTCCCGATGTCTGCATTTCAAGACTTTCCGTAGCAGTTGCTCGTCTGATGGTTTGCACATGGTGAACAATAGAGAGTTGTCCTAGCAAACAAGGCGTGGCTGCACAACAAAAGGTTCACAGAACCATGCAATGCTATTGGCCAGATTGACTAACGGAGATGAACTGCAACTGGAGTTTGCACGAACGTTTGCAGACCGCTATTGTGCTCTCATCTCTCCTGCTCTACAACGAGATGCACCAGCAGCAAGACAAGAATCGGCAGGTTCTTGAGCAATCCTGCGTAGGGGTCGGCCCAAAGAGAGGGCACCAATAGTCCCAATCCAACGGTGAACGCAAGGACCAAACCAATCTGTACCCACGCCATGAAGCGTAGAAACAAACCGAAGAGCAGTGACACGCCAATGGCCAGATTGATTGAACTGGCCACAATCGAGATTGATGCAACCCAATTGCCTGGCACTATCTGTCCAATTACGAGCTGATACAAGTAGGAGGTCCCAAACAAGCCTGCTATACCGGAAATCAACCAAAGCAGCGCGAGGCACATCCGAATAACCGGACGCAACAGGAAAAGCCTGGCATGCCACAAGTCCTGACTTTCAGCTGGACGAGATGCAAGAATTTCGGCAAGATTAACTGGCTTGATCCCGGTTACTTGCTCGTATTGAGTAGCATTGCCTGTCATCGTCGCACGAAACTGGGCTACAGCGGTGGAGTTGATTGGATCCAAATGGAACAGATCTCCAATTCGGCCCAGAACTGCCGCGATCCAGTTTGGAATGCCAAGCACCGGTCTTTTCGGCAATCCAAGCCAGCTTCGATAGGCGGTTACCACATCGCTCATTGGCAACTCCTCTGCAGCCGACGGCTCCAACACCACTTTGTCGCCCGAATTTTTCTTCAATAGTTCGACAATGCCAGCAGCAAGATCATTCTTGTGGATGATGCCGAGAGGAATCGATCCGTCGCCAATTACGGGAGTAAATATAGGGTTCACGGCTAGTGCTCGAATCATCGACGTTCCACCATAGGAACCGTCTCCGACAACCAACACGGGTCGCAATATTGTCCAGTTCAAGTCTCTATCTACTAGAGACTCTTCTCCTGCACGTTTCGAGCGAGAGTACGTAGTCTGCGATTCAGTAACCCCAGTGGCGGAAACGTGTATGATCCGCTGAACTCCTCGCTTCTCACAAGCCGCGTAGAGCGCATCTGGAGCATCTCGGTGAACGATCCAAGCGACCTGAGATCGTCGGGGTTGCAATACGCCCGCAACGTTTACGACTGCGTCAACGTCGTCAAGCAATGACGACCAGTGATCCGCGTCACGTGCGGCCTTTGATGTAAGGTCCAATGACTCAACGTCGCACCCTGGAAACTGGAGCCTGAATTTTGATGGGTTGCGAACAATATTGCGTGTTTCGAAGCCGGCGCCATGGAGAGCAGTTACTACTGCACTGCCAATGAAGCCATTTGCTCCGACTACGAGAACTCGCATAGGTCAAGCTACTCCATATGGTTGCCACAAGATTACACTAGATGCGCAACCAGACCTAGCAAACGGACTTGATTTCGTGCTTTTGCGCTATTACGACTAGATTGTCCGGCACGAGCGAACCGTGACTATGTGGACAAGAATACGCCCGTTCGCACTCGTACATTGCTGGTCACACTATTGCAGTCGACAATGGCAAGTCCTGTGTCGCAGTCCACTGCTCTTGCGACTAGAGAAAGTTTGACATTAGCTCAATTAACGCAGCTGATTCTCTCTAAGGGTCACTCATTCTCTGCGCTCGAGTTTAGCCACTCCATCGAGTTCCAAGTGTCTCTTTGCAAATGGCGGAGAGGGAGGGATTCGAACCCTCGATGGGTTTCAACCCATACTCCCTTAGCAGGGGAGCGCCTTCAGCCGCTCGGCCACCTCTCCATTGGGATGATGCGACGCGCATTGGCGCGCCTGACAGGATTCGAACCTGTAATCGCCAGTTTCGTAGACTGGTGCCTTATCCAGTTTGGCCACAGGCGCATCGTTTGGCACAACCGCAGTGCAGAAAACATTCTAAGCGACCAACTGCTCGCGAAAAGGTTCAATCGACCTTAGTTTTCTCGTCCTTAGACTGCGCCTTTCGCTCTTGCACGACTTCCTTGCGGTGAACGAGAACATCGCGCGGTGCCTGTATGCCAATCCGCACTTGGTTGCCTCGGGTTTGCAGAACCGTAATCTCGATTTTTTCGTCGATTATCAACGTTTCGTTCACACGCCGCGTGAGGATAAGCACTGAAACCTCCCTGTCGTGATCGATACTCCGCTTTGTGTCGCTACTCCACTAAGTCCATGAAGTAGACCAAAAAATCATATCACATTGTGGTTAGCTTGACTCAAACTGCCAACGGACTGGGTTCGTCCAATTCGAACGCTGAATGGAGCGCACGAACTGCAAGCTCACAAAAATCTTCGTGAATTACAACGGATATCTTTATTTCGGAAGTGGAAATCATCTGGATGTTGATGCCGTAACGTGCCAATGTTTCGAACATCTTCGTTGCAACGCCCGCATGTGACCTCATTCCCACGCCAACAACCGTCACTTTGGCAATGGAATCGTCGCCCACCACACGCATGTGTTCTATCTGTTCTTCAGACAAGTCACTGGACAATTCATCTATTTTCTTGCGAAGGATTTCCATACTTTGCTGGAAATCTTCGCGCGTCACGGTGAAGGTCATGTCCGTCAAGTCTCCAGCCCCGACGTTTTGAACGATCATGTCCACAGAAATGCCGGCACTGCCAATTGGACCCAACAGCTTGTAAGCTAGACCGGGTTCGTCTGGCACCCTCAATACGGTTACCTTTGCTTCGTTTCTATCGTGGGTCACCGCTGAGACTACAGGTCGTTCCATTTCGTCTCCTTCCTCCTCTTCCCCAATAAGTGTGCCCGCTCCTCTGTTGAAACTAGACATCACACGCAGAGGTACCGAGTACCTATGTGCGTATTCGACACATCTGGTGTGCAACACCTTCGCACCAAGGGCTGCCATTTCAAGCATTTCCTCGCAGATCACGCGATCCAATCTGCGAGCCTGTTCCACAATTCTAGGATCCGCGGTGTAGACGCCTTCAACATCGGTGTAGATCCGACATTCGTCAGCACTCAAGGCAGCAGCTATGGCGACTGCTGTCGTATCAGAGCCTCCGCGGCCAATCGTGGTGATATCGCCATCGCTCCCCACGCCCTGAAAACCCGCAACTACGGGAATCACGTCCGAATTCACGCATGCCTGCAAATGGGCCACTTCTACTCGTGAGATTTTTGCCTTGGTGTGAGGTCCAGTCGTGTGCAGCCTAATCTGGCTAGCTAGAAAGGAGCGCGCTGAGAATCCCCGTTTCTGTATTGCCATGGCTACCAAGGCAATAGACACCTGCTCACCCGATGCCAAAAGCACATCCATTTCTCTTGGATCGGCACGATCTTCGACACCTCTACCCAGCGCTACCAGTCTGTCGGTTTCGCCTGCCATGGCGGATACTACGACGACAACCTTGTGTCCCTCTGCTAGGCAGTCAGCGACATGACCTGCTACAGCCTCGATTCTTTCCAAATCGGCAACAGACGTGCCGCCGAACTTTGCAACGACAAGAGTCACCTTGCTGGCAAGGATTGCCGTTCGCGCACCCAGTCCACTACAGATTCCAGCGCTTGTGGCAACGCTTCTACATCCGTCCCGCCGCCGGCCCGAGCCATTTCCGGCTTGCCGCCACCCCTAGCGCCGACCTGCTCTCCAACGAATGAAATCAATTCTCCTGCCTTTATCTCCTGAGTGAGATCCTTCGATACCCCGCCCACAAAATGAATTTTCTCGTCCACCACTACGGCTAGCACGATCACGTACTTCGTCAATCGAGACCGCACGTCGTCGTAGACAGACATGAGGGATTTCTGATCTCCCTCTATTCTCTGAGCCACGACTCGGATGTCGTTCACGCTCGTTGATTCGGCGGTAAGAGATTTTCCCAGTCCGAGAGCTCTTTCGTGCTTTGATTCTTCCAAGCTGCGCACCAGCGAAAGCCGCTCGTCGATCAACGCAGAAACTCGATCGGTCAGCTCAACTTTGCTCGTCTTGAGCAAGTCGGAGAGATTTCGTAGCGCACGATCGTCGCGACGTGACTGGAGTTGCGCGCCACGGCCAGTTGCAGCTTCAACCCGACGTACTCCTGAGGCTATGCCCGATTGCGACAAAATTCGAAGCTGCCCTATTTCGCCGGTGGCAGCAACATGAGTGCCGCCGCAAAATTCGACCGAGTAGCCATCGCCAACGTTCAATACACGAACGATCTCACCATACTTCTCCCCAAACAACGCGATGGCCCCCATCGACACCGCTTCGTCGTAGGGAACCACGTCGGTTCTAACCGTCGTATTTAGGGCAATCTGCTCATTAACCGAGTCTTCAATTGCTTCGATTTGGTCGGTCGTTAAGGGACGGTCATGGGAAAAATCGAATCGCAAGCGATCTGGTGCAACGAGTGAACCTCGTTGAGTTACATGAGTGCCTAGAACTTGCCTGAGCGCGGCATGGAGAAGGTGAGTTCCCGTATGATTTCTTGCAATGTCCTGACGTCTGGTGGCATTTACTCTTGTATCGAGGACATCGCCCTTCTGGATGCGACCCTGGCACACCTTTCCGCGATGCAAAAACTGGCGGTCCGATCGCTTTGTATCCTCAACTTCAAAAATGCCCGAATCTGTACGGAATTCTCCGGTGTCGCCCACTTGGCCGCCCGCTTCTCCGTAGAAACCGGTGCGATCTAGCGCGATCAATCCAATTTCACCTTCTTCAAGCACATCTGCTGACGCTGTTTCGTCGTCCCTAACCCTGAGCAGTTCGACAACCACACCGCGTCCTTCGAGACTTCGGTAGCCCTCAAATTCAACCTCTGAATCGAAACGAAGAGCTTCGCCTTGTTGAACCTCGAACTGGGCCGAACTGCGAGCACGCTCGCGCTGCTGGTCCATCAAGGTCTCGAATCCAACTGTATCAACCGTGAGCCCGCGCTCACGTGCAATGTCCTGAGTAAGGTCCAATGGAAACCCATACGTGTCGTAGAGCTTGAAGACAATGTCGCCATCCAGAACTGGCTGCGACAATTCCGCGATTTCCCTATCGAGTAGCGACATGCCATAGCGCAGCGTAGCGGCGAACCTTTCCTCTTCCTGCAACAGCACTTCTTCGACGCGTTTCTGGACTGCAGAGAGATTTGGATAAGCCTCTCCCATTGCTTCGACAAGCGAATCAATCAGGCCATGGAAGAACACATCTTCAATTCCAAGTTTGTGTCCGTGGCGCAATGCGCGACGCACCACCCTTCTCAAAACGTATCCACGACCTTCGTTTGAAGGCAGGACGCCGTCGACGATCAAGAACGCACAAGATCGAATGTGATCCGCGATCACACGGACCGATGGATTACTCAATGCTTCGTCTAGGTTTTTTATCTGCGCCACATGTGAGATTGCACGCACAAGCGTTTGAAAGATGTCAATCCCATAGCTGCTCGATGCGCCCTGTAGCAAAGCCACAGTTCGCTCAAGACCCAATCCAGTGTCTACTCCAGGCGCGGAAAGAGGAACTAGCTCGTTGTCCGGTTGCCGGTCGTATTGCGGAAACACCAAGTTCCAGAACTCAAGGAACCTGTCGCCGTCTTCGTTGGGCGACCCTGGGGGTCCACCGTCAATAGAAGAGCCCTGGTCATAGAAGATCTCAGTGTTTGGACCACACGGACCCGTGTTTCCCATCTCCCAAAAGTTGTCCTCATGTGGTACGACTCGTTCGGGAGCAATGCCGATCTTGCGAACCCATATGTCTCTGGCTTCGTCATCCGTAGTGTGCGTAGTAATCCAAATCCGATCGGAATCCAGCGCAAGCACATTCAAGACAAAATCCCATGCCCAGCAAATGGCTTCCTCTTTGAAATAATCTCCAAAGCTGAAGTTCCCAAGCATCTCAAACCAAGTGTGGTGCCGCGCCGTATAGCCGACGTTATCCAAGTCGTTGTGCTTGCCGCCAGCTCTCATGCATGGTTGACACGAGGCAGCACGCGGGACTTCCGGCGTTGTAACACCGATCAACGCTTCCTTGAACTGCACCATGCCCGCTACAGTAAACAGCAAGCTTGGATCGTTGCCGGGAACTAGTGGCGCCGCAGGATATACCTTGTGATCAAGGTCCTGAAAGTACTCGAGATACGCGCGCCTCAATTCGTCTGTGCGCATGGATTGCGATCGCTGAGAAGGCAAAGTGGCTCCGAATTATAGAAATCGATTTACCCGCATTCGACAGATGTTCGGTTCCTTCGTTCTATCCACACTACGATTCCAATACACGAGCGATCAGATTCGATGGATAGCCGCGGTTCTTCAGAAACCTAGCTCGTATCGCTTTCGCGCTTTGGCTAGCTGCATCTTTAGGCGAAAAACGGTGCCTTGCTCTGCATTTCTGGTCTGTAGCTATAGCCCGTTTCAACCAGAAGTCGTCCTCGTCGGGCAAATGTTCCTCTGCCAGCTCGATTCCGATGCCGTGAGTTTGCAGGTACGCTCGAACCTTGAGCGGTCCATCCCCTTTTCGTAAACGAGATCGGACGCAGACCTCGGCATAGCGGGAATCCGACAGGTAGTCTTGTTCTACTAGCTTGTCGAGTACTTGCTCGACCAAGTCTTCACGAACGCCACGACGGATGAGCTTTTCTCGAAGTTCGAATCGTGAGTGCTCTCGTCGTGCCAACAGGCGTACCGCGTTTTCGTACGCTTGGACCCGTTCCGAGTCCGTCGTCATAGGTTTAGCGCATGCTTCGTAGGCTATGCGTCGATAACAACAGTCCCGTCTTCAACGTGCTCATCTTCTCCGCTGCCAGCCTTGGGCAATAGAGAAGCCCGTATCGATCGCTCTAATTCAGTGGCAGCGTCCCCGTTCTCAAGCAACCACGCCTCAGCCTGACGGCGACCTTGCCCAATTCTCTCATCCTTGATCGAGTACCACGAACCCGATTTGTCAACCACTCCCTGTGCGACGCCCAAGTCGAGAACTTCACCCATGCGATTGATGCCTGTCGCGTACATGATTTGGAACTCAGCTTGCTTAAATGGTGGTGCTACCTTGTTTTTCTGCACTCTAACGCGGGTCTGGTTGCCGACCACTTCATCGCCGTCCTTGATTGCGCCAATTCGACGGATGTCCAGACGAACGGATGAATAGAACTTCAGAGCATTGCCACCCGTCGTCGTTTCGGGCGAACCGAACATTACTCCGATCTTCAATCGGATCTGATTGATGAAGATCACCAAGGTATTCGAGTTCTTGATGCTCGATGTCATTTTGCGAAGCGCCTGACTCATCAGTCGAGCCTGGAGGCCTACATGGGAGTCTCCCATTTCACCTTCGATTTCGGCCTTTGGCGTCAATGCCGCTACAGAGTCGATCACGACCACGTCAACAGCCCCTGAACGGATCACCATGTCGCAAATCTCCAATGCCTGCTCGCCAGTGTCTGGTTGCGACACAAGCAGGTCGTCAGTGTCTACACCCAGAGTCTTCGCATATTCCGGATCCATCGCATGCTCAGCATCAATGAATGCACAAGTTCCGCCTTGCCGCTGCGCTTGCGCGATCACGTGCAAGGTAAGCGACGTCTTGCCCGAAGATTCGGGACCGTAGATTTCTACAACTCGACCACGTGGAAGTCCACCGACCCCCAACGCGATATCGAGCGTCAATGAGCCCGTCGAAATAACGGGCACGGCTTGCTGCTCATGGTCGCCAAGACGCATCATCGATCCCTTGCCGAACTGCTTTTCGATTTGCGTAAGCGCGACCTTGAGAGCTCTATCTCGATTTTCTTTCGACATACTAACTACTCCTTTTCACTTGCCGCATTACTGTATATAAAATCAGTACAAATTGCAAGCGATTTTTGCCAAAAAAAGGAAATTTTCGTCTTGTTATAGGTGTTCCAACGAAAGTCCAAACGAGGCTGTTGACCTAAACCCAACCGCTTCATACGTGAGTTACACAGGAACAACGGAGGCAGGTCTCAACTGCAGTGTCCTGCAATCGCTAAACTTGAGCTTATGGGGAAGCTAGAACCTACCTAGAGAGCATTTCACGGAACCATTCCACCTTGCTATGAGTGCAACTTCACATCCGCCAATGATTCGTCAGTACCTGTCGATCAAAGCGGACTATCCAGACGACCTTCTCTTCTATCGAATGGGAGACTTCTACGAGTTGTTCTTCGACGATGCAGTGGTCGCCGCGGAACTGCTGGAGATTACGTTGACCTCGCGCGGTCGAAATCGAGGCGCACCTGTCCCGATGTGCGGAGTTCCGTTTCATGCAGTGGACAACTACCTGAGTCGATTGGTTGCAATGGGCCGGTCAGTCGTCATATGTGAGCAGGTGGGTGATCCCGCCACCTCCAAGGGACCTGTCGAGCGCAGGGTTCAGCGTATTGTCACCCCGGGAACGCTTACCGAAGAATCCTTGCTGGATGCAAGTGACGAAAGTGTTCTGATGGCCATAAACACAGGTACAGCGAAACAACGAAATGCAGGAATTGCCTGGATAAATCTATCGACAGGACTGTTTTCCGTTGCAGAAACCAACTCGCAGAGCGAACTCCAGACAATTGTGGAATCGGTCAAGCCAACGGAAATACTAACTCCAGAGGGTTCCGGTGGACAGTGGTCCGGACACACGTGTCGAGAGCTAGATCCATTGCGATTCGACAGCGCTTTGGGAACGACAACGCTAACCAATCACTTCGGAACTAAGGATTTATCGGGATTTGGCGTCGCCAAGCTCGATCTGGCGATTGGGGCCGCAGCTGCGGCTCTGTCATATGCACAGGACGCCTGCAGGCAGTCTCTGGACTTCATCGAGTCAATTCGGCTTCATTCAGACAGTAAGGTCTTGCACATGGATGCGCAAACTCGGCGCAACTTGGAGATTGATCGACGAATCAACAGCTCAGACCAGCAAGGCACTTTGTTGAGCGTCACGAACTACACAGCAACGCCCATGGGGGCTAGGCTTGTTCGCCAATGGCTCAATGAACCCTGTCGCGACATCGAGATCGTCTGCGCTCGGCACGACATTGTCGGAGCACTCATGGAATTGCGATTGACGGACTCCGTTGCAAACGCCCTTCAACCGGTAGGCGACATGCAGAGAATCGTTACGCGGATTGCGTTAGGGACGGCTACGCCGCGGGATCTGAACCGAACGAAAGTGTCCATTCAATGCCATGCTCAAGTCAAAGAACTAATCGAGAAGCTCGAGATTCCTGAGGAAATCACGGCTTTTACACAACATCCCGGTCTGGTCGAAGTGCGAGACCTAATCGACAGAGCAATTGTGGATGAGCCACCCGCAACTTCGCGCGAAGGTGGAATGATTGCACAGGGCTTTGACGAAATCTTGGACGATTTGCGTGCGATTCGAACGGAGGCTACAACATATCTGCAGGAACTTGAGCAACGTGAACGCGAGCGAACAGGCATTTCGACGCTCCGTGTGGGACACAATCGAGTTCACGGCTACTACATCGAGCTGACACGAACGCAGTCGTCGCTAGCGCCCGATGACTACGTTCGGCGGCAAACACTGAAGAACACCGAGAGATTTGTAACTGAGGAGCTATGGGAATTTGAAGAGAAATATCTTCGAAGTGAATCGGATGCACTTGAACGCGAAAAGAGACTCTACGCAGATCTTCTATCGACGGTTGGCGACTACTCGAAGCAATTGCGCCATGCAGCGGACGCACTCTCCCGAGTCGACGCGTTGAACGGCTTTGCAATCGCGGCGCGCGAGCATGGATACGCTCGGCCAGAGTTCACGGACACGCCTTCCCTTTCCATTGAGGAGGGCAAGCATCCGGTATTGAGCGCGGTACCCGGACTGGATTTTGTACCCAATTCCCTGGAAATGGACGAGTTCAGGCGAATGCTCGTCGTAACTGGTCCCAACATGGGTGGCAAGTCCACGTACATGCGTCAAACGGCGCTCATTGTGATCCTTGCTTATGCAGGAAGCTTTGTTCCCGCGAAGCGTGCGGTCATTGGTCCCATCGATGGGATCTTCACGCGAATTGGAGCGTCAGACGACCTTTCTGGCGGCCAATCTACGTTCATGGTGGAAATGACGGAAACTGCCAACATATTGCACAACGCGACCGCCTCAAGTCTGGTCCTGCTCGACGAGATCGGACGGGGCACCAGCACCTATGATGGTCTTGCGCTCGCTTTGGCCATTGCACATTCGATGGCTCAGACGGTCCGAGCGTTCACTCTGTTCTCCACCCACTACTTTGAGCTCACCGCATTGGCTCACAAGTTGAACACCGTGCACAACGTCCACTTGAGCGCGGTGGAACACAATCGCAAAGTGGTTTTCCTGCATTCCGTCGAGGAAGGTCCCGCGTCGCAAAGCTACGGCATTCATGTTGCGCGTTTGGCGGGCATCCCTGGTCGAGTTCTGCAGCATGCTCGCAACCAGCTCCACAAGCTTGAGCAATTGTCGATAAAGAGCGGAGAAAGCAACTACACCGACTTGTTTGAGGAGCATGTGGAACGCGACGACTACGACCATCCAGCGATAGAGCGACTGCGGCGAACAGATTTGGACGAACTCTCGCCAAGAGCTGCGCACGAACTACTCTACGAACTCTTGGAAACCATCGTGCGGGAAGATCGTCACTCTTAAAGCAACCAACCACATTTCTGGGGTCAGATTGCTTTGCGGAACGCGGTCAATCCGTAAAATGTGCCAGTATTCCCTTAGTATCGCGCCTCAAGTATGACTTTCGTAATTGGCCAAGCCTGCATTAAGTGCAAATTGACCGATTGTGTGGAAGTATGTCCAGTGGATTGCTTCTACGAAGGTCCAAACATGCTCGTCATACATCCAGATGAGTGCATTGACTGTGCTCTTTGCGAACCGGAATGCCCTATCGATGCGATCTATCCTGAAGACGAACTTCCCGAAGATCAATTGGAGTTCATGGAGATCAACGCTGAACTTGCACAGATTTGGCCCAACATCACGGAAGCGAAGGAAGCGTTGCCTGACGAAGCTGAGTGGCGAGAGGTGCCAGACAAGCTGAAGTATTTGGAGCGATAGGCTCGAAGCGCGTCAGTTGCTTCCCATCAGTTTGTCGAGATCCTGGGGAACACCCTTGCGCCAAACTGCAAAGTAAAGGTTTCGATACAGGTCTTTGTCGTCGCCCTTCTCCTCGCCTTGGTTGGAGATCCGAATAAGTGGCTGGCCTTTGGAGACAACATCATTCTCTTCGACAGTAAGTTCTGTGTTGAAGTCGTACTGAACAACATACTCGTCCGCGGTCTTTACTAGAACCATGTAGCGATAGTCGCTCAGAGCGACGCCAGCGTAGCTCACTCGCCCGGATGCCGCTGCAACGACATGGGTTCCCCGATTGAGGAAGTAGCTCAACCCGTCGCTATCGCCGTCCGATTTCTTCGGACGCGTATTCACTGGCCACTCCCATCCTCGCGGCAAATTTTCAATCGATTCCAATGCTGGCTGACCATCTCCAACTCTCTGTTCTTCCGCACGATTTGAAGTCGCGACAGCTCGTGGTTGCTCCGGTGTAGTCGGTGGTCCGGACACGACAGGAGCCGTTTGCGTCGCAGGCTTCTGCGTTTGTGTATTGGTGTTGTTTTGCTGATTGCCATTGGTTGGGATTGCTGCAGCTTGCGTCGAAATGTTGTTGGATGGCGGAGCAACTCGGCTTCGTGGTGGTTCGAACGCCACATGGGATTTCGGCTGATCGCTTGGGGTTCGCGTTGCAACTTGCGGAGGCTCGAAAAGCAGCGACGAGTCGACAACTAGGAACTGTCCGGGTTGAATGACGTAGGGCGGCTTGATTCCATTCATTGCGGCGACCTGTTGCACAGTCAAACCGTGGAGCCTGGAAATTGCATACAGCGTGTCGCCGGACTTGACCTCGTAGCGATACATGCGATTTCGTGCGGAAGGCTGCTGCTGGGACAGCGACGCCGATCGATCCACAACGGGAGCGGGATGGATTGCGGTGCAGCTTGGCAGCACCAAGCCCACCGACGCACCCGCCACAACGAGGCTAAGAAGCTTTACGAACTTTCGCATAAGTCAATACGCTCACTACAGAAAAGCCAAGAAGAATTGCCACCAAAGCGGCGGGCAGGGAAGAACTTTGCCCATCCGTGTGGTTCCATGGCCAGAGTTCCCAGAGTGACCCTGCCAGCAGCCCGCTAAAGACGCCCATGAGCATTGGGCGATACTTTTGCAGGACTAGACGCACTGGATGCGAGAACACCAGCCAACCGACCAGCAAACCCGTCAAGAAGACAAGAATGGTAATCAATTGAAGGGAAGCAAATGCCTTAACCATGGTGGTCCACACGCCAAGTATCAATAGAACGAAGGAGCCCGAAACACCCGGCAAAATCCATGCGCCATAGGCGAGGATAGCTCCGAGAAAAACGATTTCGTTCCGAGCGTCCAGCTCTCTCCCGGGAACGAAACTCAACGCCAAGGCGAATGCCAATCCAATTGGAACAAATATGACCAAATTACGCACCGTCGATGACATTGCCGCATACAGCACTGCGCCAATCACGATCCCAAAAATGGTGCTCCAGACCAACAGCGGCTGCGTATCAAGCAGATGTACGACAGCTACCACAGCCAAACCGAACCCGACTGCCATTCCAATCGCCAATGGAAGCAACACTCTCCACGGTTCAATGAAGGAAGCCAGATCGAGCTGCTGTTTGGCCGCCAAGTTCTTCAGCCAAACCGTAAGGTCCGCAAGAGAACCAATGAGCCTGTCGTAGATTCCTGTCAGCAATGCGACGGTTCCTCCTGAAATGCCAGGCAGAACTTCAGCGATGCCCATAAGAAATCCACGAGCTGCAAGCCCGACAAATTCACCCAACTTTCGTAGAGTCAGAGCCACGGCTGCTATTGAATCGTTCCTGCCAGCAAAGGTACGAACGTGACCGTCTCCAACAGAGTTTGCTGCCATTCGCTTCCATTGCGGTCTAGAGCCACCAGGTCCTGGTATCCATCCCGTCCCAACGGAATCACGATCCGCCCGCTATCGCGTAGCTGGCTTTTCAACGGGTTGGGTACATCATGCGCCGCAGCTGTGACGATGATCGCATCGTACGGAGCATATTCCTCCCATCCTTGGTTCCCGTCGCCAAACCGTATACGGACATTTTCCAGGCCGAGCTTCCGCATTCGTCTTCGAGCGCTCAACGACAGTGATTCAATGCGTTCTATCGAGTAGACGATGTCAAAAAGCTGCGCGAGTATTGCTGTCTGGTAGCCGCATCCCGTTCCTATCTCCAGAACCTTGCACACCTCACCTGCCTGCACCAAAGCTTGAGTCATGAGCGCCACAATGTAAGGTTGCGAGATCGTTTGTCGCTTTCCAATGGGCAATGCACGATCCTCGTAGGCAAGGTGCGCTATGGACTCTTCTACGAAGAAGTGCCGCGGAACTGACTCCACTGCACTCAGCACCTCCTCGTTGTCGATGCCCTGTTCAACGAGCCTATCGACCAATCTGCGCCGAGTTCGGTCCGATGTCATCCCAAGCCCTTGTGACATTGATGCTCTCACGCAAGTCGCTCCTCTAATTCAAAACACTCGCCAACGGCGACGGTCGCGTAGCACCCGGGAGGCAACGTGAAGCCAATCGATACCGTGGAATCTGTTGCATCGATTTCTACTCCGCTCGCCTGAGCGGACAAAGCTCGTCGTTGATGTCGCAATCCAACCCACTCCAATGCGTCGCAGGTTTCCCTGTACTTTGATCGTATGGACTCCTCGGTCTCCCGTGCTCTATGTGCTGTAGGCAACCTCCCTCTGCCCCAAAGGGGTCCGGTAGGACTGGCAGAAGCTTGAACGTCGCCACAAATCAGAGAGTTCCACGTTCCATCGCAGACTCTCGTTGCCAACACTTCATTGAAAATGAACGATCTCAATGTAGAAAGGTGCCTGGATCGGGCCATTCGAGACGTTCTGACGCGACCGCTCTTCACCCATTCGTTTGCTCGGTGCAAATTGTTGGAATTCCGACCGAACCTCTGCAATCCAAAGTAATTCGGAAATGGACGCGCAAATGCCCGCCCTGCAAACGAACTGCCTTGTGAGCTGGTTTCGCGGATAACGATGTTGAACCTGTTCGCGACATGGGCACCGATCCGCAGCTTATGTGTGTGCCTCCGCTCCTTCAGTATGGCGAAATTCGAGTGTTTGGGGATTTGCGTGGTTTTTGGGAGACGCACCGAGAACCACTGTCGAGCGATGGCTCGCTTGTCCTTCATGCCAGCATAGGAGACATCGACGAGACTTACGTCATAGTGCCTGGCAAGCAATTCTTGAACATCTTTAGTGTTCAAATTGGATTTCTCAATTTGAAGATACAAGTGCTCACCCTCATCCGCGAATTCGAAGTCCAGAACTTCGCAGACCTTGAAATCGCTTACGCGATCACGCAGAATCCCTGTAGGCACACTACCTGCCATAGCTCGAGGCCATTTCCTACTTTCGGGGATCGATGACAAGGTAGAAGGTTTCGCCTTCGGCGATCATGCCCAATTGGGTTCGAGCAATTTCCTCTATGAGGTCACGGCTCGTCCTCAAACGGGCGATTTCTGCGCGCAGCTCCTGATTGCGCTCAAGGATCGACTGGTTGAACTCTTGCTGGGCCTCAAGTTCGACCCGGAGTTGGCGCATGGCAAAGTGTCCGCTCGTCCCAAACCAGTAGGTTCCTTGAAATGCACCAAGAATGAGCAACGCGACCAAACATAGGACACGCACTTTTCAACACCTCCATGTGTTAGAAAATTTCCCGTAGCCCTCGGTAGCCCGAAAGCCCTGCTGCCTCCGCTTCAATGCGGACAAGACGATTGTACTTCGATGTGCGCTCAGATCGACACAAAGATCCTGTCTTGATTTGGCCGGCTCCCGTCCCGACAGCAAGATCGGCTATGAAGGTATCTTCCGTATCTCCCGATCTGTGGGAGATCACCGTGCGATAGCCAGCAGACTTGGCGAGCGCGATCACATCCAACGTTTCCGTAAGGGTCCCAATCTGATTTACCTTGATCAGAATCGAATTGGCGATGCCGCGATCAATCCCTTTTTGCAGAAATCTCGGATTTGTGACAAATATGTCGTCTCCCACCAGCTGCATTTTCGACCCCAGCCGATCTGTCAGCGATCGCCATGAATCCCAATCGTCTTCTGCCAATCCATCTTCGATAGAAACGATGGGATACATTGTGGCCAAGTCATCCAGATAGTTGATGAATTCATCGCCGTTCAATGGTTGGTCAGACTCTCGCAAGTTGTAGCCATCCTCTGTGTGGAACTCCGTAGCTGCGCAATCCAAAGCCAGCACGACATCCGAACCCAGCTGATATCGGGCATCCTCGATCGCGAGAGCAAGAAAGTGCAGAGCTTCCTTGTCCGATTCCAAGTTGGGGGCGAAGCCCCCTTCGTCGCCAACCGCAGTTGAGTGGCCGTTTTTCTCCAATCTGCGCTTCAAGCATTGAAATACTTCAGCTCCACACCGAACAGCCGAAGCCATGTCTGACATGCCTACTGGAGCAATCATGAATTCCTGAAGATCAATGCGGTTGTTGGCGTGCGCACCTCCGTTGAGCACATTCATCATTGGCACTGGCATGCGCATATCCGCGTTTTCGCATAAATCAGCTATATGCGAGTAAAGAGGAACACGCTGCGAGTTGGCGCGAGCGCGAGCAAACGCCAAAGAGACGCCTAGGGTCGCGTTCGAGCCCAATCGTGATTTGTCTTGGGTTCCGTCGATCTCCAAGAGCACTGAGTCCAGATCTCGTTGGTTCAGCGAGTTTCGTCCAACTAGGGACTGTTGGATTTCCTTTTGGACGTGGCGAATTGCCTTACGTACACCCTTCCCAAGAAAACGTTCAGAGTCGCCGTCTCTCAGTTCAACTGCCTCGGCACTTCCCACTGACGCGCCTGATGGAACGATGGCCGACCCAGTCGTTCCGTCGGCAAGTCCCACCTCGACCTCTAACGTAGGTGATCCACGGGAATCCAGAACTTCAAAGCCACGAATCGCGGCGATGGCTGTCAACTGACTTCCTGCTCCAAAAAAGGGTGTGACTTGACTACTCGATCAATCTCGCAAAGTTCGAGCAGAAGGGGCTCCACAATGTGTAGCGGCCACGAGTTCGGTCCGTCCGACTTCGCTTCTTCGGGATTGGGATGCGTCTCCATGAACAGACCATCCACGCCTGCAGCGATAGCCGCGCGGGCGAGAACAGGAACCATACTGCGCTGTCCTCCAGAAACCGAGCCCAATCCACCTGGCATTTGCACAGAGTGGGTCGCATCGAAGACCACCGGACAAGTGGTCTCACGCAATATCGCCAGAGATCGCATATCGGATACGAGATTGTTGTAACCAAAACTTGCGCCTCTTTCGCAAACCATCACTTGCTCGTTGCCAGTTTCCTTTGCTTTGGCCACTACATGAATCATGTCGGATGGAGCTAAGAATTGACCTTTCTTGATATTGACGGGAAGCCCTTGCTCGCATACGTTTTGAATGAAGTCGGTCTGGCGGCACAGAAACGCCGGAGTCTGCAACACAGACACGACGTCACGAACCTCGTCAAGAGGCGTGTATTCATGAACATCCGTCAATACGGGAACTTCAATGTCGTCCCTCACCTTCTGAAGTATCTCGAGCCCGCGCTGCATTCCAAGACCGCGATAGCTCGTGTGCGACGAGCGATTGGCCTTGTCGAAAGAACTCTTGAAAATGAACGGTACGTCCAATGCACTGCAAACGTCCTTCAGTTTGGACGCGGTATTCAACGCGAGCTCTTCGCTCTCAATAACACACGGACCGGCAATGAGAAACATCGGGTTCCCGTTGCCGACCTCAAAGTCGCAAAGATTCATCGTCAAGTATTGGCGGCGTAATTTGCGGCGGCTTCGATGAATCCCGTAAATAGGGGATGTCCATCGCGTGGAGACGAGCGGAATTCCGGGTGGAATTGGCAAGCCACGAACCAATCCACGGAGGGTACTTCGATCATTTCAACTAGATTGGTGTCCCCATTGACACCGCTTACGATCATGCCCGACTCCTCCATGCGAGCGATGTACCGGCCATTTACTTCGTAGCGATGGCGGTGTCGTTCACGCACCACCGGGTCGCCGTACATCTTGTATGCAAGGGATTCCTTGTTCAACAGGCACTCCTGGGCACCGAGGCGCATGGTGCCGCCCATGTCTCCATTGACTGGGTCGTGAGAATTGATTGAGCCGTCTATATTGCGCCATTCACTGACCAATCCAATGATTGGATGCTCAGTGTCAGGGTCAACTTCGGTGGAATGCGCACCGTCCAATCCCAATTCTTCACGCGCGAATTCGATGACGGCCGCGTGAAGTCCGTAGCAGATTCCCAAGTAGGGAACATTGTTCTTCCTCGCGTAGCCCGCGGCCACAATCTTGCCTTCGAAGCCACGTTGACCAAATCCGCCTGGAACCAGGATCGCGTGCATGTCGTCCAGAATATCAGCACCGTTTGATTCGATTTCCTCAGCATCGACATAGGTGATTTCGACGTTTGTGCCTGTCTGAATCCCCGCGTGGGTAATTGCCTCTATCAACGACTTGTAGGAGTCCAAGAGATCGAAGTATTTGCCAACCATGGCAAGTTTCACCGTAGAAGTCGGTGCGGTCAAGGATTCCATTACTCGTTCCCATTCCGTTAGATCCGCTCGACTGCATTTCAGGCGCAGTTTGGAAACGACAATTTGGTCCAGTCCTTGTTCGTGAAGCACTAGCGGCACTTGGTAGATGCTCTCTACATCCTTGAGCGAGATGACTGCGTATTCCTCAACGTTCGTGAAAAGGGCGATTTTCTTGCGGGCTTCCGAAGGCAAATCGAAGTTCTCGCACCTGCAAACTAGAACATCTGGTTGCAGGCCGATCGAGCGAAGTTCCTTAACCGAATGTTGAGTCGGCTTGGTTTTGGTTTCACCCGAAGACTTTACGTACGGAACGAGTGTCAGGTGAATAGTCAGAGTATTCTGCGGTCCCTCTTGCAGCCGCATTTGCCTAATTGCTTCTAAAAAGGGCTGAGACTCTATATCGCCAACTGTTCCTCCGGTCTCTGCAATGACGACATCGAATTTCCCGTCCTCGCTGACAGCTTTGATTCGACGTTGAATCTCGTCGGTAATGTGCGGAATGACCTGTACCGTACTTCCCAAGTAATCACCGCGTCGCTCTCTACGAATCACCTCTTCGTACACGCTGCCAGTCGTAAAGTTGTTCTTTTGAGACATTCGATTGCGTACGAACCGCTCGTAGTGGCCCAAGTCCAAGTCCGTCTCGGCTCCGTCGTCTGTAACAAAAACCTCTCCATGCTGGATTGGATTCATCGTGCCAGGGTCCACGTTGATGTAGGGATCCATCTTGATGATGTTGACGGAAAGATTCCTTGCCTCGAGCGTTGCCGCCAGAGATGCCGTCAGTATTCCCTTGCCCACGGAAGAGACAACGCCGCCCGTTACGAAGATGTAGCGCGTCACAGGGAATTGATCCTAAATAGTGAAGTTTTGTCAGAGAGCAGGCAATGTGACATGATCAACCATGCGCGTCGAATTGCTTGCAGGGAGATATAGATTTGCCGATAGCCGGATCCATCCAGCCCAGTCCAATGGCCCGAATAATTGTACTAACAACCTATGGCTAGTCCTATATGCGATTCCAAAAAACCGCGAGCAACGCGCCGCCTGTTCAAGACTGGGGCAAGGTGCTTTTCTACACAGGGCACGATTGTCCTAGCGATTCGAGAACATTGACCCGCACTTTGTTACAGCTGGACACATCGGATGGCTACCAAAACTCCAAACATTGATTTGGATCTTCGATTTAGGGCCACTTCTAGACAAGCTAGGATTCTGTAGCCAATCTCGCTTCATGTTGGGAGTACAACCAACTAGCCGTGCTTGCGTTTGACATGTTTGGAACCGTTTGCTCTCGTCTCGTGTCAAAGTCGACAACGGGCGTCAAGAAATTCCGCCGCAAATGTCGTTCGCTGGCAATTGAAATTTCGGAATAGCGTGGCGCTCCCACGGAGCGTGTCAATTTCTAATATTCGATCAGCGCAGATCCCAAAGCTTTACGAGTGTGATGCTTCACTAAGGCCCATCAGTTGAGCCAGACAGACTCTCCGACACTCTCCATAGCAAACCTGCACAAACGCTATGGTTCCCACGATGTATTAAAGGGATTGAACCTCGGAATCAATTCCAATTCCATCGTTGGTCTAGTCGGCCTAAACGGTTCGGGCAAGACTACAACCATAGAGTGCCTACTCGGGCTGCAACGATTTCAACAGGGAACCATAAATATTCTAGGGAGAAGTCCCGATCAAATATATCAATTACAAGGCAAGGTTGGCGCTGTGTTTGATCAACCGTGCCTCTACCCCGGACTGACGGTTCGCCAAAGTTCCAGGCATACGAAATCCGTGCTGCGGAACGTGAGCTCAGACCCTGAAGAATTGGAGGACCAGTTCCGACTGACACGCTATAGGGATTTCAAGACGAGAAAGCTGTCGTTCGGCAATAAGAGACGAACGGCAATTATGCAAGCTCTCATTGGTTCACCAGAATTCGTCGTCTTTGACGAACCGTTCATCGGTTTGGACGCGGAAGGTGTAGAGGACGTTCTGAGAATTATCCAGCAAGTCCACAGCGACCACGGCACTTCCTTCTTGCTGGCGAGCCATCAATTGCCCTATCTCGAGCGTGTCTGTACGCACATCGCCATTCTTCACGAGGGGTCCATCGCTTTACATGACGACCTCGAAAATCTTCTAACTTCTCAATTCGTTAACGTTAAAGTCCAATCTCCGCAGTGCGCCCGCATCGCAGAAATTGCCGAAGCAAACCACAATATTGAATTGAAGACGCAGCAGGGGAATGACTTTGTAGTGCTAAGTCTTGACGAAATGTCTTCTGCGGAACTGAATGCTCTTCTCGTGCAAAACGGCGTCTCAGTGTCTGAACTGCAGGTCGTCCGCCAAACTCTCAACTCTCTTTTTCGTTCGATTACCCATCAAGACTTGGATGAGGAAGGCAGGCCATGGCAGTGATTGCCAAAGGCTTTGGCGTGTGCGTGAAGTCTGAACTGTGGATTGCAGTTCGAAGTTTCTCTACCTATCTCGCGATTCTTCTTCCTTCAACAATTGCAGTGGTCTATTTGGCGATGAGTCGCATATCCGAACTGGCTATCAAGGCGCGCGAGCAGTTTACAAATGTCGAAATTCCATTTGGCGAAGACTATTCAACTGGCTATGGGCATCTTGTTGACGGCATGCTAGTTGCGCTAGCAGCCATAGTCATCATTGTGACCACCTATGCAGCCTGGTCATTTGCGAATGACTGCCGAACGGGAACGGTCCGCCACTTGGTCACGCGTGCAGCAAGCAGACACGCAGTGATTCTCGCCAAGGTCGTAACAGTGCATGTGTTTGCAATCTTGTCATTTGGCCTAGCTCTAGTTGTTGCGTATCTCCTCGCAAGTTCGCTTTGGACATACGAATCCGTTGTTGAGGATGGCTACGAGCTTATCGGCGAAATGGAAATTCGAAGCGAGATTCTGATTGGCTTGGGTTTGGCGGCAATCACCATACCGGCGTCGATTGCATTGGGTACATTGGTATCGGTAAGCGCGAATTCACCCGTTCAATCCACAGTTGTAACGTTGGCAATTTTGGTGATCTACGGGTTTTTCCAGCCGTATTTTGGCTCTCTGGCAGAGTATTGCTTCCTTACGTTCACCCCGCTTCTATTCGATGCATCCTACCTCCGTGAAGTCAGCGACATTGTGCGAGGGTATTCAGATGTGTTCATAAGCGAAAGAACGGTTCGATTGAATCTGTGGATTCCCGTAGTCCAAGCAATCGGATTTCTCGTTTTAACCCACTTTGTTATCGGACGACGACGACTTTGAATCACTTGCACCTGAGGTATTTGGCATGAAACAGTTCCTGGTTATTTGCGTCTTTCTGGCATGTGCCGGCTGCGTCCACTTCGAATCCAATCCAATTCCTCCGTCACTTGAGCTCTCGCCCGAACAACTAGAACTAAGCGTTGAAATTGACGATAAAGACCCGGGAACCACAGTGGACTTTGGAATCGAGGCGCGCTCCAATGAGAGCGACTCACTAGCCAATATTGAGACTCTTCCGGGACTAAAGGTTTTTACTGTGCACCCCAACGGTCCAGCGGACTTCGCTGGAATCGATGTCAACGATGTGATCCTTAGTGTCGATGGAATCGAGACTAACAGTACGGACACGCTGAGAGCCATCGTTGAACGGTCACTCCCAGACCAGCAACTGTTGTTCGAAATTCGTCGCGGCACCGTGGTATTGGAAGCTACCGTAATCGCGCGCCAGGCCAAACGACCAATTCCATTGAAGGAACTGTACCGCATAGACCCGGTAGCAAGTCGAGCTGCCTACAGTACGGAGATAGTTAAGCTAGACAGCGGCGACCAAATTTCAGCGGCCAAGGTGGTCGGCACAAGCGACAACAGCCCACTTCATAGGACAAGAATCCAAGTGGGAGACATCATTACTGCAGTGGATTCTGAGAGAGTTCAATCAGCCCAAGAATTGGTGACCAAATTGATTGAAGGATATACACCTGGATCAAAAGTGTCGCTTTCCACTCTCTCAAACGGAAAGGCGATTGACCATGAGGTCAGCCTGTGGGACCCCGGACGCTATCTGGCGCGTCTGCAGCTTTGGCCCTTGTTTCGCTACGAGTTCCGTCCCGATCCGAAAAAGACCGTAGTGCAGTTTCCGGAGTTCATTCCGATTTACCGAATGCACGCCACCGACTTCGAGACAAATCACAACTTATTCTGGTTTTTCAACATTCGCGCAACGCGAATCAGACTGAACGAGAGCACCAACCCGTGATTGCTTCGGTGGCGATTAAAAGAAATCTGCTTTGGACAATGGTGCCAATGTTTGCACTTGCGGGCGTTCAGCCAGTTTTGTCCAAACCATCGTACGACGTTTGGCAAGTCGACACTTCAAATGCGACACACGACCCAATCATTGTCGACGTGGATGGAGATGGGTTAAAGGACTTGGTGGTTCCCCAGTACTTTCCCTCGACCGGGCGTGAACTGCACATCTACAAACAACAGGCGAACCAGAGATTGTCGGACGTGCCTCTCAAGATTGAGATCAAGTCCGAAGCGATCGCATTTTCCATGGTCGACGTGCGCGACACGGCGGGTACGGAAATCCTATGGATCACAGCGGACGCAATCTACAGTTTCTCGACGAATATTTCCGGTTACGTGGGAAATCTCGAACATCTAGCGGACTGGAAGCTTTTTGTACGCAATCCTGATTCGAGAGAATTGCTTTATCTAAAAGCGGTCGACCTAAATGACGATGGTGCGTCAGACCTGATTTTGCCAGGCCCAAATCGGTATGGACTCTTCTTGAATAGCGGCGACCAAAAATTGAAGCTCGTCGGATCCATAGTGTTGCCATCGTCCGATGGGAACGAGAGTGTTTTGAGTCCACCCCGGGTGTACAACAGGTCAATGAACAGTCACATGGCCGCAGATGTGGACGAGCACGGCCAACTAAGGTTGACGAACATTTACTTTCCACGATCGCAATACCAAGGCTTGTTCACACAGATCAACCGCGATGAACCTCGTACTAGATCGATTTCCTATGGTTCATGGCAATCAGGCTTGATTGCTCGGGACATCAATGGCGATGGATTTGTTGATCTGCTATTTCGAAATTCCGATGGACTAAACATACGTCACCTAAAGCCTGACGAAACGATTGCACATAGGTATTCCGATGACGCGTACAAGAGCGATGCTATCGCCCACGACTCATTCAAACTAGGAGGCTACAGCATCCCAAGCCCTGTTGGACGAATGTCGTCGTTTGACGATGTAGACGGCGATGGAGATCTTGACATAGTTTCAATCAACAGAGGCTTTGCGTCCAGCGCGATACATCTGCTAGTCAACGACAACGGCCAATTCAACATGGAGGAACCTACGCAGGTATTTCGAGTAAGCGGAGTAGTCATGGACGTCGAGTTTGCGCCAGTTATGCGCAACGGAGACCTCATGATGCTTGTAAACACAATAACAACTCCACTACGCAGAATTCTGACTGAGATTGAACTGCATCGTAACTTGCTTCTATACAAGCAGAGTGATACTGAGAACAGACTATTCGACAAGAAGCCGTCACTTACATCGACTCAATCCATCAATATCGATTCACTGCGAAACTTGATGCCTAGCACTTTGCGGTTCGACTTGGACATGGACGGCAGGAACGACGTCCTAGAATGCGATAGCGACGGTACTCTTCAAGCTCGTCGAATCGACGACCCTCCACAACTCGAGTCCCAGCCCTTTTGGCGATTCACGCCGGAGTTTGCCGTATTTTCGGCAACTTCCGACGATCTTAACAACGACGAACTGCCCGACCTGATCTTGAGACACAGTACGGCCATGACCTACTTGGTAGCGCGACAATGAGTATTTGCACCGCTTCAGTCCTAGTACGCATTAGTGCTCTGCTAGCTATGGCAGCGTTTCTGCCGACTGTCCACGCCGAACAAAACGAATCCCAGAGCATTGAATCCCTGAGCGGTTACAAAGCCAGCAAGTTCTCAATTCCGGTGGATGTCCGCCGCATTCACATGATTGACCTAAATGCAGACTCGCGCAACGATCTGATTCTCGAGTTTGGCGATGAGTTACGCGTCGTACACCAGGGTTCTGACGGATTTGACCTCCAAAGTCCTCAATCCATCCCGCTCCCTCAAAAACAGGCGATGTGGGACGTAGCTCGCCTAGACAGTACCGCCGAAGTTTTTTCAATCGTTGTCCTTGATTCTGACTCCAAATTAAGGATATGGAAGCCCTCCGACGGGTTGTATAGGGAGGGCGTCGTAAATGTGCCCATTCCCTCTATCCATTTGCCTGACGACACAGCGCGACTGCGTTTTTGCATAGACATCAATGGAGACTCAATTGATGATCTCGCTCTCCCCACAACTCACTTCGTATACGTGATTGAATTGAGCGACGACAACCAGCTGCTCAGAACGTCAAAGATTCCTTTACTCTCGAGCTCATCGTCATCCCTTTCGGCTGATACGGTATCTGACCGTGTGGGCCAGACGTATACGGGAAGTTCAGCGAGCTTCTACGACATTGACAACGACTCTCACATGGACGTAGTGCTGCAGAACGACAGTACCGTACGCATCGCACTGGGGAACGCGTTGGAGTCGAGCTATTTTTCGTCAACACCTGACTACGACATTAACTTTGAGAAAGACACGCGAAAGATCGATTTCGACTCTATCGACTTCTCAAACTTGTTCTCCCTTATTAGGTTTGCACCAAATCGAGTGCAAATAAAGGACGTAAATTCAGACGCGTTGATGGATCTGATCATTCTCGAACCCAACAGGGTCCTTGTATACGTCGCAGACACGAACGGAATCGATACCGCTAGACCGACGCAGGTAATGCGTTTCAACGAAAACACGATTGTCGCAGACTTGTTCGATGTCAATGGGGACGGGACGTCAGATCTCGTCGCAGTAAAGACCCCATACGATGTTTCTGTTCGCCGGGTGCTGCTTACTTTGGTAGTGCCTACTACTTTGCGGTTTGAGCTTCTGGTATTCAATCACGCGGACGGCAAATATTCCCGTCGCCCCGACAGCCGACTCATAGTCAATATGAAAGTTCCAGCGATACTGCCAACGATCCTAACGAGCGGCAGGATTGTGAGGTCGCAGGACAAGCTCGAGGCAAGCATCAACTTGGACCTTCTAGGATCGGAGACTAAACCGCCACTACCAATTCTTGACGCACAACTGGACGAACTGGGTCCACGAGAAGTGATTGCCATCCAATCTGGCGAGGTCCGCGTATTCTTCAATGTAGTTAGCAACGATTCCGTACTATCTGAAGCCGGTCAGTTCGATGAACTTCGGGAACTCCGCAAGATTTTGGATTCGGGCGAGGAAGTTACGATTGACGTCGGCAAGCTCATTACGTCGGACATCGACGCAGTAACCCACTTGGATCTAATCGAAGACGTTGAATCAGTTGTTGTTCATCGGCTTGCTGCCGAACCAACATTCCACGACCTTCTGAGGCTGCGGTTGAACGATGACAGTTTTGATGACATCGTTATTTTCGAGAACCGTACAAGTGAAGCCATTACGGGCTTGATGCTAATTTCGGATATGCCCTAGTCTTCTGCTAGGTCGACTAGACTTGACACTGGAGACACTTGCAGATCTTTTGGGAAGACGAGGTGCGGCAGTTGTACGTTGAGTTCGCTGTTTGCAGTTAATCCCTGTAGTTGAACGAAGGAATTGATTTCAATCAACCACGCGTTCCGTGTTTATTTCGCGAGCAAGTGGTGCCGCACAAACAGAACAACCGTTTGCAACCAGTAGTCTATGTTGTCCTTCTTCCGAAATCCATGCCCTTCGTCATGCGCCAGCACATACCAGACGGGCGTTCCCGTCTCACTGAGAGCCGCCACAATCTGCTCGCTCTCGAACGCAGGGACACGCGGATCGTTCAATCCCTGACCAATGAGCAGTGGAGCCTTGATCTTCTCGACCTGATTGAGCGGCGCGATTGACTCCAAGAATTCGCGCATTTTGGGATCGCGCTCGTCACCGTACTCTACCCTGCGCAAGTCGCGTCTGTAACCTTGTGTGCGTTCTAGAAATGTGACGAAATTGCCGATCCCAACACGCTCAATTCCCGCCTTGAGTCGATCCCCGTAGTGAACGAGCGAAGCCAACACCATGTAGCCTCCGTAGGATCCTCCAATCACCCCTACACGAGAACTATCGAACTGGGGCTGTGTCTCGATCCAGTCGAGTAATGCTCCGATATCGCGCACAGAATCTTCACGCAACCATTCGTCGTCCAAGGTCATGTAACGCTTGCCGTACCCTCGTGAGCCTCTCACGTTGGGGGCAATTACCGCTAGACCGAGCTCGTTTACGTAGTACTGAAAAGTCGGAGAAAATCCTGGTCGATACTGAGATGCTGGGCCTCCGTGAATGTGAATGAGAACAGGATGTGGCCCTTCTCCTGTTGGCTCGAACACGAATGCGGGTACTTCGAGCCCGTCGAATGACTTGTACTTGAAGAGCGTGGGTTCGACGAACCCTTCGGTTCGCAGTTCCCCAAGTTCCGACTGCGTCCAGCGAGTCAAGGAATTGTTGGCGAGATTCAGCGCAAATACGTCAGTGTTTGCAACGGGAGTTTGATACGAGAAACCCAGTTCCTGCTCGTCATGCGAAAATCGAATTCCCCCGACGTGTCCGAGATCTGGAGGCGAAATCTCTCGTGATGCTCCAGATTCCATGTCAATCAGGAAAAGGCTGCTGTAGCCCGCCTCATTGACGACGTACGCCAGCTTGCTGCGCGAGTCGGAAAATCGAAAAAAAGACACATCCCAGTTCAGGTTGGAGACAACGTTCTCCACTGAGCCGTTTGCTAGGTTCAGCGACCAGAGTGCTCGATAGTCCGAATCCAGGTCTGAGATGAAGTAGATCTTTTCGCCTGACGCATCGTACTGTGTCGTACCGATGGAAATCTCTCCTCGATCTTCCAGCAACCTTTTCCTCTCCAGCGATTGCAGATCCATCTCGAAAAGTCGCGTTTCAGTGTTGGATATGTATTGAGAGACGAGAACTCTCTCGCCGTCGGGGGAGAAGTCATCAATGCTCCATCCAATTCCTTGATTTTCCAGTAGAACTCTCTTTGATCCATCGAACTTGAGAATATGTAAATCCCAATCCGTGCCATTGCGCTCTGTAGTCGTGTAGCCAATCCCGGATCCGTCTGGAGTGAATATGATCCCTGTATACCGGGACTTGCCGTCACTCAGGAGAGTTGAATCTCCAGTGGCAAAGTCGTAGTAGAAGATTTGATAGAACTCGGAACCCCCGACATCCATTGTGAACACGAACCCGCTGTCCTCGCCAGTCGGTGAGACAACCGCACCTCCAACAGGCTCCTGCTTGAACGTAAGCTGACGACGCATGCCAAGGGGCTGCTCAACGAAATGCAGTTGCGACGTGTCTGCAAACCTAGTCGAGATAAGCATCCCGCTCCCGAACCAATCAACCAATCCTGCAGATCGGGCGTTCTGGTAGCGCAACAAATCCCCGGAAATCTCTTTTGGAATCTCGGGTACGTTGCGAGTCTCGACGTTTGCTGGAATCTCCGCAATCGCGGTGGAGGCTAAAAGTGTGCTCATGGCAATGATGCTGTATTTCATGATTTGCATAGTAATCAAGAGGCCGCCTCTCAGAGAGACCTAGAACTGTTGAAAGGATCGATCAAGTGCCACCAAGATCCACAAATGCAATTCCTAGACGTTAATCGTTTGATAGAGCAACGAGTCGTTCGTGGCTAGCCCTCACAAACTTTAATGCTAAGTGCGCTAATCCTGCAAAGGTTGCCATTGCGGGACAAATGCGTCGTGCTCGCTACTGCAGCTCAACACTCCGTCCAATGTTGCCACTCCAGGCACGCAAACGATGCGCTCAGATTCAATGAGCAACGGCCACCCATCACGCAACCATGGGGCAACTCGATTTTCTTGAAAGAGCGAGCTAAGCTTCTTGGTCATATTGTCGGTTCGAATGCTCAATCCAACGCCTGTCAAGTGACTTCGGTTGCTGACGAGCAAGCATTTCTTGGTTGTAAAACCGCGATCACTCTCTTTCCAAGTCAATGTGCCATTGGGGAATCGTTGATCAACTCCTGGTCGCACGCATTTCGGCGCGAATGCCTCAAAATCGGCAACAACATGTAGACGCTCCCCATAGCGACGAACGGAGTGGGAGCTTGATACACGAATGTTGGGCTGTGAATCTCTTCGAGCGCGAGATTGACGTGTGATCTCGTTTACGGTCGCCGTCGAAGGAGTAATGTCATACGCCAGCAGCCATGCTCGCAATTCGGTCGCTGCAACCCCCGTAGTGCCGATGTCCAAAGGAGCTCTATTGACAATTGGAAGACTTGGTCGTTTAAGGCTTCGGATGCGCTTGCCCACATCGGGAAATCGAGATTCGAGCAGGGGAAGCAGCGTATGCCGTATCCAATTGCGATCCAAGCTCGTGTCCTGGTTGCTTGGGTCAGCAATCCACGGCAATTCACATTGCTTCACATAGTCGTCAAGTTGAAGCTTGAAGAGATCAAGAAAAGGCCGCACGACTCGCCCCAATCCAAGGAGTCTTGACCGCGCTATGCCAATGGGGGCACGACCCGTCAAGATCTGCCAAACCAATGTCTCAACGACATCGTCGGCGTGATGCGCTGTAGCAACAATGTCTCCCTGAGTTAGACATCGTCTGTATTGATCATAGCGTTGCAACCGAGCCTGCATTTCGACGTTCCCCGATCCAAGGGATACACGCTCGACCTTCAATTCAACGTCCAGGTCCTTGCATACGTTTGCGCAATGTCGCGCCCAATCCTTTGAAGCGGGATGAAGTCCGTGATCTACATGGATAGCTCGGCAACGCTTTCTACCGTGGACTTCAATGCATGCATGGAGCAATGCAGTCGAATCAACGCCGCCGCTATAGGCTATCCAAAGTAAAGAAGTTGGAGATAACTCAACAGTTTTTGCGGCTTCCCAAACCGCATCCGCAATCGACACAACAGCTGATCAAGTGTTGGGGTAGGCAACGCGGACAGCATTTGAACCCAAATCCTGCTCGAGCCTTTCCAAGAGCTCTCTCGACGGACGCACACGCCATTTCTGGTCCAGAACGATAGGGGTCGAATAGCCGTTGGTTTTGTAGTTGACAACGATGGAGCATCCTCTGCGAGGGGGTTCCCGAAGTTCGTGGTGCAGGCGATTCAACACCTGCTCCTGACTGCCGTTTCCAATGACATCGATTTCGATGCGAGCTTTACGCCGAATTCGAAACTCCTCAATCGAGTGTATGGCTCTTGCGCGAACCGCAGAGTGCTCGTTCTTGTCCCTTACTACTTTGCACTCGACGACCGCGAAGTCTCCTTCTTCAGGCAAGTTCTCCAGCGCGGCGCCGTTGTCGTCGAACATCCCAAACTCTAGCACTCCATGCTCGTCCTCCAGCACAATGTCCAGCATTCTCTTGCCGCTTCTGGTGCCGCGTTGCCGGATGCTCCGAACAATTCCTGCAACAACTTGATTATCTCGGGCCTGTAGCAAAGTAGTTACGTCAGCGTGGGTGCATACGCCCTGCAATTCGGAACGAAAGCGACTCATGGGATGTCCGCTGACAAAGAATCCTAGACAGGATCTTTCCTCTGCCAGTATGTCTTCTATGCGCATCGGCTGGAAGCTTGGCTGCTCGAGCCGTCGTATAGATTCACTCGAAGTTCCCAGAAGATCGTCAAACGGTTGCGAAGCCTGCGCCACTCTTTCCTCTGCGGTAGATAAGGCGCCGTTCAACTGAGCCATGAGCTTGGGACGCACAATGCAGATGTCTTCTTCCTCGGCGAGGCAATCCATGCAGCCGCAGGCAATCATGGATTCCAAGATCTTGTGCTGTCTACGTTCAAATCCCGCACGAGTGCACAAGTCCAACAGCGACTCAAAAGGTCCATCTTGCTGCGCCTCTTCGATCGAGCGTATGTGCGTCTTGGGCAAACCTTTGATCGCACCGAATCCCACTACGATTCGTCCGTTGCTGCCCGTGAATCCATACTTGCTCTCGTTGACGTCGGGTCCCAGTACTCGCAATCCCATGCGCCGCGCTTCATCAACCAACTCGCACATGGTCTTGCTGTCGCCGATATCGCATGTAGCAAGTGCGGCAAGGTACTCGGCAGGATAATGCGTCTTGAGGTAGGCAGTCTGGTACGCAACCAGCGCGTAGCCCACTGCGTGTGCACGATTGAATGCATATTGGGCGAAGGGTTGCATGTACTCGAAGATCGATGTCGCTATGGACTTGTCAACGCCGTTATCGACGCATCCCTGAATGAACTTCTCCTTGTACTCGAACATCACCGACTCGTCTTTCTTACCCATGGCCCGGCGAAGGTTGTCCGAGTCGCCCAGACTAAACCCTGCCAATTCTCGAGCCACCGTCATGACGTCTTCCTGGTAGACCATGACACCATAGGTTTTTGCAAGAACCGATTCCAACAGAGGATGGAGGTATTCGATACTTTCTCTGCCGCGCTTGCGCCGGACAAATTGATCGACAAACTGCATGGGGCCAGGCCGGTACAAAGCGACCAATGCCGTCAGGTCCTCCAAGGAGTCTGGCCGCAGATCAGCCAATACCCGTCGCATACCTCGTGATTCCAGCTGAAACACTCCGATGGAGTGAGCTTCGTGCAGCATTTTGAACACAGAGCGGTCGTCGAGGGGAAATTCGCTAGGACGCAATGGCGGCTCTCCCTTGGGCTTGCGCGAGACATTGGCAGCATCGCAGGCCTCTGCAATTGCCGTTACCGTTTTCAAGCCAAGGAAATCAAACTTCACTAGACCGATGTCTTCTACATCCTGCTTATCGAACTGCGACTTGAGGTCACCGTTAGCACTGTCGGTGTAGATGGGCACTATCTCGTCTAGCTGCCCTGGTGTTATAACGGTGCCACCTGGATGGCTTCCGACATTCCGTACCAATCCCTCCAATTCGAGCGCACGATTTACCACTTCCCGCACTTCCGCATCGGATTGCATCTGCTGGGAAAGTTCAGGAACATCCTGCAAGGTCTGCGTCAAAGTCGTGCCCGGTCGTGGCGAGACGTAGCCACTGATACGCTCTCCTAGGGAATACGGTTTTCCATGAACCCGCGCAACGTCTCGTATTACAGCCTTTGCGGCCAACGACCCGAAAGTCACAATTTGCCCTACTCTCTGCTTGCCATAGTGATCCGCTACATACTGAATGACTTCGTTTCGACGATGAATGCAGAAGTCAATGTCGAAGTCAGGCAACGAGACTCGCTCTGGATTCAACAGACGTTCGAACATCAACTGATGTTCGATGGGATCAATTTCAGTAATTCCGAGTACATAGGCGACCAAAGATGCCGCACCCGACCCTCGACCTGGTCCAACCGGAATGTTTCTATCCTTGGCCCAGCGTACAAAGTCCATAACGATCAGAAAGTAGCCCGCAAAGCCCATGCTCTTGATGATGTCAAGCTCCGTGTGCAAACGGGCTTCGTAGACGCTGCGATCGTCATGCTGGCGACCTATGGACTCGTACCGAACCAAGACTGTCTCTAACGCCTCACTGGCAAACGCGTCGAGAAGCTCTTCGGGAGTTTCTGTTCTTTCACTCTTGTAAGCAGGCAAGTAGCGCCCAACTTTCATCCGAGTCGAGCATCGCACGGCAATCTCAGCTGCATTTTCGACCGCATCTGGCAAGTCCGCGAATCGTTCCTCCATTTCCTCGGGAGAACGAAGATACTGCTCGACACTGTAGAGCCGATCATGGCTTCCGCCGCCGACCCTTTCCCGGTGCGATATGCAAAAGCGCGTCTCGTGTATGCCGAAGTCGCTGGCGTCTAAGAAACAAACATCATTCGTGGCGACCAAGGGAATCTGCAGCGAATCCGCCAAGGGAAGCACCTGAGAGATATAGATGTCTTCCTGCTCTCTGCCGGTTCGAGTCAGCTCGATGTAGAAGCGGTCGCCAAACCTTGCCAGGTACTCTTTAGCTACTTGCTCGGCTTGAGTTGCCTCTCCCTTCAAGAGCAGACGCCCCAGGCTGCCACGTACACCTCCAGAAAGAACAATTAGATCTTCGTGGTGAGCGAACAGACGATCGGAAGTTATGCATGCATGCGAATCCGAGTTGCCATATGCAGCCGTCATGAGCTTACGCAGACTGTTCAATCCGTTCTCGTTTCTCGCAAGAAGAATCAGGCGATCCTCAACGTCGGAATTGACGAATATCCGCATGTCTGCGCCGAATATTGGCTTGACACCGCGACGTCGCATCTCCTCTTGGAATTTCCACAGGGCGAAAAGATTGCATTTGTCGGTTACGGCCACAGCTTGCATTTCTCGTTCGAGCGTGGTCGTGGCCAAGTCCTTGATGCGAACGATACTGTCTTCAATGGAGTATTCCGTGTGCAAGGACAAGTGTGCGAATTGAGTCATTTATGCGTTGTTAAACCTACGTTGTCGGTATCGTTCCTACTTAGAATCGCATCCGCCACGGGTCGGAAGGACATGCGGTGTATAGGGCACGGTCCGTGGAACTTCAATGCTTCCAGATGCTGAGGAGTAGGATAACCCTTGTTTCGTTGAAATCCATAGTTCGGGTAACGAGCGGATGCGTTGATCATTTCTTCGTCTCTTGCAACCTTGGCTAGTATCGACGCGGCCCCGATGGATTGAATTTTTGCGTCTCCCCCAACTATCGTTACGGTTGGGCACCGCAAATTCGGTGCAATGTTTCCGTCCACCATTGCCACATCGAAATTTGCGCCGATCCTAGAGACAGCCCGCTCCATCGCGAGCAGCGACGCTCTGAGTATGTTCAGTTCGTCAATCTCCTCGGGTTCACATCGCCCTAAAGACCACGCTATCGACGTATCGCGTATGGACTTTGCCAGGTAGTTGCGACGCTGCGCTGTCAATTGCTTCGAATCCCCTATGCCTTCAATACGATGGTCCAAACTCAAGACTACCGCCGCAGCAACAACGGGACCTGCCAACGGTCCACGCCCAACCTCGTCCACGCCACATTCAACGCGTTGCTCAACTGAGTCGAAACCCGATAGCAGATCAGGCAGCTCGTATGCCATCAGTTGATCCTGTCTGCAACCAGACTGAGTACGGCTTCAGCTGCACGAGCCGAATTGTTTTGTCTTAACGAACGATGCAACTGATCGAAAATTGCAAAGTATTCGGGGTCGCTTCTCGCACGAACCAACTCTCTGCACACCGCCACTGCCAGTGTCTCGCTTGAAGCCGCTTGTTGCAGAAATTCCGGAACAAGCTCACTTTGCGTGAGAATGTTCGGCAGCGCGACCCATTTTGTCTGCAGTATCGATCGCACGATGGAATAGGTTACTGGACCCGACTGGTAGGTGACCACCATTGGCACACGCAGCAACAGCGCTTCCAAAGTGCTCGTTCCCGATTTGACAAGAGCGACATCGCTAGCTGCAAACGTCTGCATTGACCCACCTCTATCGATGCGCAAGTCCAGGTGGTCGAATCGTCGAGCATATTGTTTCACTTTGTGGACTGAGTTGTCATTTGCACATGGCACGACAAACACGCAACGTTCATCGACGGACAGCAATCCATCGATTCGTTCAGCCGTTCTGAGAAACAACTCGAGATGACACCGCAGTTCGGAACTTCTGCTGCCAGGTAACAAGGCAACGACGGTGGAACAAGGTTCGATTGCTAAGTTCTCTCTAGCCCGCTGGCATTCTGCAGCTCGATCTCGAGCGGGGTCGACAAGGTCCGCCTGTGGATGTCCAACGAACCTCGCGTCGATCGAAGTGCCCTTGTAATACGACGGCTCGAAAGGAAACAGAGTGAGCAACAGGTCTGCACACTTCTCAATCTTGCGAACCCGACCGCGTCGCCATGCGTATACGGAGGGACTGACATAGTGCACGGTGGGAATTCCCCGCGACTTTAATCGTCTTTCAAGCATGAAATTGAACACATTGAAGTCCACTCCCACCATCACATCCACCTCAGCGAGCTGCTTCACTGTGCTTCGCAGCAATGCCAGAAGTTCGGGAATGCGAAGTAACGGTTCTACAAATCCGTTCATGGAAAATCGATCAATGCTATGGAGTGCACGCAGACCCTCGGCCTCCATACGCTGACCTCCGACCCCGACGAACTCTACATCAGTATTTCGTTGTCGCATGGCAGCCATGAGTTCTGCGCCAAGCAAATCACCCGATGCCTCTCCTGCGACGATGCCAACCTTCACAACGAATATGCCCTTGCCACCTCAATAAGATAGCCGAGAATGAGCGTTGTCTTACATTCCCAATTAGCTTAAAGCTCCAACGCTCTGCGACATGTTAGAACAAGACGAAAATTGAGCCTCTCAACGTCTCGTCGAAACCGAGCACTCCGTTCATAGAACGTTTGGGATGCTAAGCCTGCACTACATCTTTTTCGAATTTCCAGGCCATAGCGAAGATCAACAACTATTAGTGGGCATCGAAATGAGGACCTATGAAGCTCAAACGCAGTGCGTATGAATTTTTTTGCAACGAGGTTCAATCCGCCTCGTAATCCGCTTGGTAGACCTAGAAATCGCTCGGGAAACCACTACACCAATTCGTCGTTTTCCTCAGCAGAATGGGCAGGGACAATCGCTACAGCACAGCGAAACACTCTAGGGTTGAGCGAGCTCCTGAGTTTGGAATGCATCTCGACCCCTGCGAAGATCGAGTAAGGGGATGCGCTAGACCTTTCTTCCCGCCACAAGCAGTTCAGACGTGCACACGAGATCCTCGTTTACAAACGCGTTGCACTCAAACTTCATCATCTCACGGCGTTCGTGCAGCACTTTGGAGTGCATCCTCAAGACATCGCCCGGTACTACAGGCCGCTTGAACCGCGTCTTGTCCATTCCTGCCAAGTAGTACATATATCCGTCCAGCGCAGGGCGAATCGACTTGGTTACCGACGCGAGTATGCCCGAAAGTTGAGCTAGAGCTTCAATGATGAGCACCCCTGGCATGATGGGACGCGCAGGAAAGTGACCTTGGAAAAAAGGCTCGTTGATCGTGACGTTCTTAATGCCCACGATATAGTCACCGCCCTCTACCTCCACAACTCGATCCACCAGCAAGAACGGGTAGCGATGAGGAAGGTACTCCTGGATCTCTATGCTTTCCATCGGCACGGTATAGTGCATCCAATATTGGCAATTCTATGGCTTATCGCCAAGTTTTCTTTCCAGCCTGCCTAGGCGTTTGGCCAGTTCGTCCAACTCAGTCAAGCGCATCATGTTGCGACGCCACTTTGTCAACGGAGTGTGCAACGCTGCGCCCTGATAAGCGCCTGGCTGGTCAATCGATCTGCTCACATATGTCATTGCACCCACTTGAACTCCGTCGGCAATGCTGAGTGGGCCAGTTCCGGCAACTCCTACGCCACCGGCGAGCACGCAATGCCGGCCAATGGTTACGCTGCCGCCCAGTCCAGTGCAGCCACAAAGCATTGAGTGGGCGCCAACCTTGCAGTTGTGTCCTATATGGACTTGGTCGTCCAGTTTCACACCGTCCTCAATGATCGTGTCGTTGATGGCTCCACGATCAATGGTGTTTGACGCTCCGATCAACACGTCATTCCCAATAGTCACTCCACCCACTTGCGCGACGGTCTCCAGTTTGCCTTGTTGATCGGGTTCGATTCCGAAGCCGTCAGCGCCAATCACCGAGTTGGCGTGCACTACACAACGTTGGCCCAGCCGTACATTATGGTAAATGAAGACAGAACCTGCCAATACGGTTTGGGCACCCAGCGTGCTGCCTGCACCTACACGACAATTTGGACCGATCTCTACCCTTTCACCTAGTTCGACATCGGCTTCAATAACCACAAACGGTCCAATGCGTACGTCGTTTCCGATGGTTGCCGTAGGATGGATCTCCGCACGATCGCTGATGCCCAACGGCACACGCGGCCTGTCGTCAAACATTTTCGACGCAATCGCATAGGCGAAACCGGGATTCTGCACGACCAATGCATTGGTACGACAGCTATCGAGATCGCTACCTGAAAGTATTACGGCTGACGCGCCGGTGTCCTTCAAGTATTTGCGATACTGAGAATTCGAGAGGTGGGTTAGGTCGCCTGGCCCGGCGTCCGTGATTGAACCAAGTCGTTCGAGACGAGTTGCAGGATCTCCGACTATTTCAGCTCCAATGCGTTGGGCAACTTCTTCAAGCGAGTACACGGATTGTGAGCCACTGGCGCTTGCCCCGTCTATTCATTGTCCTCTGTCTGGGCATCGCTGTCGTCTGCAGAAACCTGTGTGGGAGGCTCCTCTCCTTGCCGATCATTGAGGCGCTCGGTAACTTTACGGGTGATGTTGTGCTTTGGATTGACGTAGAAAACAATTTGCTGATTTCCGTTGAGAACAACATCGTAGCCCTCAAGTTCTATCAAGTCGCTGAGCACGGCTTGAAACTTTGGCCCCAATTGTTCGAATATCAGGTTCCGTTCGTCATTGACCCTGCGTTGAAACCTCTCGACTCCAAAGTTGAAATCGAGCTGCTTATCCTCAATGTCCCGATCCATGTCCGCCTTTTCCGCGTCGGACATGATCTCGTCGTCTGTTTGGCGCCTGTTGCGGAGTTCTGCGATTTCATTCTGGAGCTGTTGCAGCTCTTCCTGTTCGGGCAAAAGTTCAGCTTCAGACTCTTTCAGAAGTGCTTGAGCTTCATCGGATTCGAGAACGGCTACGGTCGGATCCACGACGGCAATCTTAAGCTCGGCGATCGCGGTCGAGGCAAGAAGTGCAATTGACAGCGTGCCAATAATTCTGAATAAGCGTGAATTCATGAGTGCTCCTATCTACACCGCTTGTCGCACTGTGTCGCAACCATCAGCAAGTGTCGGGCGCAAATTATAAGTATCACCAACGCAACATGGACGACGAATCCTGCCAAATCAGAAGGATTGCCCCACTTCAAATGAGAAACCCTCCGTCTCATCGAAGTAATCGTCGTTGAATGGAAGTGCTAGCGAGAACGACATTGGACCCATCCGGGTAATCCAAGATACTCCTATACCAAATGAGTAGCGCAGTTCCTTCGCAGTGGGCTCGTAGCAGCCAATGCTCTCTTCAGGACAGTTCGTGTTGAACACATTTCCAGCGTCCAGGAATGCCACGGAACGAATCTGGCCTGCCTGCTCAAGGAATGGAAGAGGAAAGATCAGCTCAACCGAACCTTCGATTAGCACATTCCCGCCAAAGGCTCGCCCCTCTGGATAGTAGAGAGCCGTTGTGCCGCTAGGCGTGCTGCGAGGTCCCAGAGTATGCCTTTCGTAGCCTCGAACTGATCCAAAACCTCCCGCGTAGAAGTTCTCGAAAAACGGAAACACTTCGGTGTTGCCGTAGGCTCTCCCTCCACCGAAGTTTCCGCGAAAATGCAACGCCCAATTCTTGCGAATTGGAATGTACATGTCAGCTTTGTATGTAGCTCGTAGAAACTGCAGATCGCTACCCGGCAGCACAAACTCCAACGCTGCTATGTGTCGACTGCCCCTCATGGCAAACATCGGACGATCCAGCGTCGAGTGAGCCCAAAGAGCTTCGAGCTTGTAGTTGAGGAACTTGGCGCCGGCGGCATCTACGAATTCGGATATTTCAAGCGCCTCGTTGTAGCCCTGCGCAATGTCCGTCCACTCTACGCGACCTGAAAACTGCAATCGCCTTACTTCGCTAATCGGAAAACCAAAGTTCACGCCCGCGCCAAACGAACTCGTCGAAAAACGCGTGAATCTATAGGCCGAACTGTAATTTGTGTCGTTGTAGTAGACACTGACGCCCCTGCTTACGCCTGTCTCTGTAAAGTAGGGATTGAAATACGAAAGATTCGCACTCTTGGAATAGTCGCTCCAATTCACTCCGACCCCTAGACTATTGCCCGTACCTCCTATGTTGCTTTGTTCAAAACTCGCGCCAAGCAACAATCCGCTGTATTTCTGATAACCAATCGTTCCGGAAATGGAGCCCGTGGGCTGTTCTGCGACCGTAACCGTGACATCGATTTGGTCATCTGAACCATCGACAGCCGGTGTTTCAAGATTGACTTCGCTGAAGAACCCAAGTCGCTCAAGGCGTATCTTCGAGAGATCAATGGCATGTGTAGATGCCCAGGCGCTTTCCAATTGACGCATCTCTCGACGCAGAACACTGTCCTGCGTAACCGTGTTGCCAAGAAAGTTAATGCGTCGAACATAAGTTCGACGTCCGGTGTTTACAACAAAGTTGATATCGACTAGGGCGTTTTCCTTGATTTCCGGCACACCGGAAACTGAACCGAACGTGTAGCCCCGATTCGATAGTATTTCAGTCAGGATTTCCTCGGTTCTCGTGACGTTGGCACTCGAAAAGATCTCGCCTTTCCTAATATTTGCACCTATGTAGTGACGAAGCTCATCCGGATCTAACTCGTCCAAATCACCCAAGACGTCCACATCTTCCACCCGGAACTTGTCGCCTTCGGTCACGCTGATGGTGAGGTAGACTTGCTTCCGATCCGGCGTCATGCTCACTTGTGTAGATAGGATCTGAAATTCCACATAGCCTCTATCTCGGTAGTAAGCCTGCAATGACTCAAGATCCCCCTGCAGCTTCTGACGCGAATACTGATTGTTTCCACGAATGAACCCAAGCAAAGTGGGTTCTTTAAGCTCCATCGCCTCGAGAAGTTGCTTCTTGGTGAATGTGTTATTGCCCACGAATTCAATCTGTCGTATGGCGGATTTTCTCCCCTCCTCGATTTCAATCTTGATTGCCACGCGGTTTCGCGCCAACTCTACAATTTCCGTTTTAATGTCGGCGGTGTATTGCCCCTGTGCAACGTACTGACGTCGTAATTCGATGCTCACACGATCCAACGTGGACTGCTTGAATATCTCTCCGTCACGAAGCCCTTGACTTGCCAATCCATCCAGCAGATCTTCTGTCTTGATCGCCTTGTTGCCCTCTATCGCTATAGAGTCGATGGCAGGCCTCTCTACGACTTCAACAACTATCACATCTCCGTCGCGGGAAACCTGGATGTCGTCAAAATAGCCCGTTGCGAACAGCTCACGAATAAGCTGCCGAATCGACAGTGGGTCTGCCGTGTCTTGTACGTCCAAGGTCAATTCATTGAAGACGGTTCCCGCCGACACTCGCATTAGGCCCTTGAGCCGAATGTCCTCGACAGTAAAGCTATAGCTTGCCGAAAGAGCCACTCCAAGCGACAAACTCGCGACAAATGCGCAACTCCTGACAAACGAACTGCGGAATTTCATATGTTGACCTCCTGTGACACTAGCAATGCGGCATCTCTAGCCGCCGACCAGTCTGGTCAAGTCGTTGTAGATTACAAGTACGATTAAGCAACCCAATATGGCCAACCCCGCCATGGATGCCGCACGCTGAACTCGAAGCGACACTCGACGCCGAGTGACCATTTCGATGAGTGCGTACACGATGTGACCACCATCGAGCACTGGAATGGGCAGCAGGTTTATGAGGAAGAGACTTATCGATAGCATTGCAATCAATTGAAGGTAGACGTTCAATCCCTGCTGAGCTGCAGAACCAGCAATGTCCGCTATGGCAATTGGGCCCGCAAGGTTCGACGTGTCCATCTCGCCAACGATCATCTTCTTGATCGCAGTCACTGTGAGCACTGTAAAGTCCCACGTCTCTGAAGCCGCATAGGCAAGGCTGTCAATGGGGCCCTGCGCAATTACGCGGGTATCCACTTGCGGACCAACACCCAATCGACCATAGATCGAGCCGTCCGGCGCAACTTGATTTGACGGTGTCGCAGTGATTGGATAGGAGAGACCGTCGCGCTCGATGACCATTTCCATAGAAGTGCTTGGAGACGCTTGAATGGCGTCGACAACTTCCTGCCAGACAACGACCTCAGCTCCATTGACCTGCAGAAATCTATCACCTTCTCTGAGGCCGGCAATGTCGGCGGCAGAATTCTCCTCCACCATACGGACAATCGGAAGTACTCCTTGCTGTAGTCCCAAATCGCCAAGAACGTCTGGTTCGCCCTCGCCTCGCAGCCAGCTCTCAAGCCGAAACTCGTGGCTCTGCGAACCGTCATCGTGAGTGACGACCTCTACAACCAGGGTTCCCGTGTCGCCGACCCTCTTCAACACGTTTCGATACACGTCCATCCACTGAGAGACAGGGACGCCGTCCACAGCGACAATTTCCTCACCTCCACGCAGTCCGGCGGCGTGAGCCTGAGTATCTTGCTGAACCTTGCCAACATAGGGAACTGCAGCGTGTACCCCATTGAAGCTAACAGCCCAGAACAACACCACGGCAAGCAAAAGGTTCGCTAGCGGGCCTGCCGATGCGATGACGATTTGACGCCAAGGCGCAACCCGGTCGAACGCTTGGTGCTCTTCGTGCGCTGGCACTTCGTGAGTGCGCGTGTCTAGCATGGCGATGTAACCGCCAAGCGGGATTGACGAAATCGCGAACTCTGTCCCGCCTTTCGACATGCGTCGCCACACGATGGGTCCCAATCCAATAGAAAATCTCAGGACCTTGACGCCTAGCTTTCGGGCGGCCACGAAGTGCCCGTACTCGTGCACTGCGACGAGAATAAGAAACGCGCCTAGAAGTGCGCCAACGTACGTGAGAAGCTGCAAATCTCCCTCTCTACGTGTCTACAAGCTAGTAGACCACAATCTTTCGGTTGAGTTCGAGCAGGAATGATACAAAGTGGCAATAACGAATTCTCATAGCAGCATGAAGTAAACGAACGGTGCAGCAAAGACCAACGAATCCAATCGGTCTAGAAGTCCACCATGGCCCGGCAACAGATCACCGGAGTCCTTTACATCCGCCACTCGCTTGACCGCGCTCTCGAATAGGTCGCCAAGCGTCGCCAAAAGCGCAATGCCGATCCAAGCTTCAAGTTTGGCCAGAGGCAACCAACCCAGGTAGAGATCAAAAAACGAACATGCAAGCAAACCCAAAATAACTCCACCGATAGCGCCCTCCCAAGTCTTGTTTGGGCTAAGCGTTTGATTGAGCTTGCGCGATCCAAAATAGGTTCCCGCAAAGTATGCTCCCGTGTCCACCAACCACACAACTAGCAACAGGGCAATTAGGGTGAACCCATCGCCATTTAGACGACCGCAGCTCACCATGGCTCCTACGCAGATCAGCAATCCGAGCGCCGCAGTGAATAGTGGTGATTCAAGCAACCCCCGGGCGCGCTTGAACAGCAGAACAATGAGGAAGCCGGGAACTGCAACCGCCAGCGCACTGGCGACCGCAACGACCTCTACTACTGTATTGCCCACCGCCAGAGTGATGGCGCACGCGGATGTACCCAAACCGGCGTAGAGCAACCTTGCAACAAGAGACTCGAAGCGAGCCAAGCCTCCCCATTCAAACAACAGCCCGAATGCAACGATGCACAGCAGCGTGTCTACGGCGTACCCAGGTGCCAACAGCAGGATGCCTGCGACGACTGGCAAGAGCACCACAGCCGTGATGACTCGAGGAATTATGCCCTTTGGAATCTTAATTCGCTGCCTGTGAAAGTGTCGTCGATCCACGCTCGCCAAACCGACGCTGTCGCCTTGTGTAATCGTAGATTGCTTCTAGCAACTCCGATTTCTTGAAGTCAGGCCAATACGTCTTGGTAAAGAACAATTCCGTATACGCCAAGTCCCAAAGCAAGAAGTTGCTGAGCCTTTGATCCCCACCGGTTCTAATGCAGAGATCGGGGCTAGGGACCCCAGCCAAGGATAGATGTCGCTCGAATTCGTCCTCGTCCAAGTCTTCTGGTCCAATTTCTCCGCTGGCCACCCGCCTTGCAATCTGCCTTGCGGCATTGGTAAGGTCCCAACGACCCCCATAGCCCATGGCAATGATCAAGGAAAACGACGTGTTACCTGCAGTTCGATCTTCTCCATCCCGCATCAATTCCTGCAGGTCAGTCGGAAACCTTGACAAGTCGCCGACAAACGTCAATTTCGCATCTCGCTCTTGGAGAGCATCCAAGTCCCGATTCAAGGTCTCGCGCACCAATGTCATTAGCAAATCAATTTCTGTACGCGGTCTGGCCCAGTTTTCGGTACTGAACGCGAAAAGGGTCACGGTTCGAATACCTTCGTCTGCGCAAGCTTCGACAATCGGACGTACGTTGCGCGCGCCCGATCTGTGCCCCAAAGTGCTGGGAACGCCTCTTTGCCGCGCCCAACGATGATTGCCGTCCATGATGATGGCGACGTGCTCGGGCACTGACCTAATCTGTTTGCCCGGTCGATCTTGTGACGGAATGAACGGCACTTTAATTCTTGGTGCTCGAAGCACTGTAGGAGATCGAAGGCCGACTAGAACTCAAGGAGGTCCTTCTCCTTGTCCGCCAGCTCGTGATCAATTGAATTCACTTTGTCGTCGGTTATTGTCTGAAGGTCGCGTTCTGCCTGATGGGCTTCATCTTCTGTTGCTAACTTTTCCTTCAAGAGCTCCCGTACATCGTGGATCGCATCGCGCCGAATGTTC
The DNA here is from genome assembly GCA_965205545.1 of Candidatus Azotimanducaceae bacterium. GTDB lineage: Bacteria > Pseudomonadota > Gammaproteobacteria > Pseudomonadales > Azotimanducaceae > Bin55. The sequence continues at coordinate 1,802,513 of OZ242170.1, forward strand.
CTCACGGCAACGCGCGCTTGCTCAGCCTCCAATCGGGCATGACGTATCAAATCCCTACGGTTCTCCTCCGTAAGCGGCGGCAACGGCAATCGAATCACTTCGCCATTGCTAGTCGGTGTCAGACCCAAATCGCTTCGTTGTATGGAGCGTTCAATTTCAACCAGCGTCGACTTCTCCCACGGCGATATCACGAGCGTACGTCCCTCTTCAACTGTAATGGACGCCACCTGCTTAACGGGTACGCTCGTGCCGAAGTACTCAATCATCACCGTGTCCAGCAAAGCTGGATTGGCTCGTCCGGTGCGGATGCGCGCGAAGGCAGCGTGAAGCGAATTGAGCGTCTTGCCCATCCGTGTGCTTGCATCGTCCTTTATTTCGTCAATCATGATCGTTTACTCGTATCGGAACTCGAAACTAGAGTGCCAACATTCGCACCTTTTACGATCTTAGTCAATGCGTTGGTTGAATTTAGGTTGTAAACCACCACAGGCATTTGGTTTTCTCTGCATAGGGCAAATGCAGCAAGATCCATCACTTTGAGATCACGTTGAATTACTTCCTCAAACGTCAGCGTATCGAAAAGCCGTGCATGTGAATTGGTTTTCGGGTCATCCTCATATACTCCATCCACGTGGGTTGCTTTCAACACGACGTCCGAGTCAAGCTCGATTGCCCGCAATGCTGCAGCGGTGTCGGTGGTGAACAGCGGATTGCCTGTACCGCCCGCGCAGACCACGACTCTTCCCTCGGCCAACGCCGCCAATGCTCGATGCCGCGAGAATCCCAATGTTACGCCATTAATGGCATGAGGAGTAAACAGAACGGATTCGACGTCCATGCTCGCCAACGCATCTCGCAATACAAGCGCGTTCATAACGGTTGCAAGCATGCCGATCTGGTCTGCGGAAAGGGGGCTTATGCCGATGGTCTGTGCTTCGACTGTCAGGTCGCGGCCGCGAAATACATTGCCTCCCCCAGGGACAATGGACATCGAAACGTTCAAACTCGCTAGCTCAGCGATCTGAGTCGCTAGGTTGCGAACAATATCCGCGTCGATCAGGCCGCCATCGTTCGCACTAAATGCTTCTCCAGACAACTTGAGCGTGACACGGCGGTATTTCATCCCTCAGCTACCCTTGGGCAAATGCCAACAGTACCAACGCCCTTCTAGACAAACTACGAAATACCCTCGCCTACTTCATAGCGCACGAACTTGCGACATTCCGTTCCACTTGCCTTTAGGAGTGCGCCGACCTGCTGATCTCGATCCCAGATGTAGGACTGCTCGTTCAGACAGGATTCTGCTTTGAATTTCGCCATCTTTCCGCGCAGTATGTTCTCGGCAAACTTTGCAGGCCTCCCAGATTCCTCAATCTGGGACTTGAATATGTCCATCTCGCGGTCTATCACATCCTGAGGCAGGTCATCCACATTGACAACCATTGGATTCTGAGCAGTCACATGCATGGCAATGTTCCTGCACAATTCGCCGGCGTCGCAGCTAAGCTCGACAATGGCACCTACTGTTCCAGTAGCGTGCAGATATCCGGTGACGAATCCTCCCTCCGACTTGATCCTGTCGGCTCGACGTATCGAGATGTTCTCGCCAATTGCTGATATCAATGCGTTTCGTTCATCCTCCAACGCTGCAATAGCTTCCGGGCCATCGGAAACCACTGCGTCCACGGCACGCTCGCAGAACTGAGCGAATCTCTCGTTCCGCGCTGCAAAATCAGTTTCTGAATTCACTTCCACAATAGCGCCCACCGCGCCGTCGTCGGAGACCTTCAATCCAAGCCTACCCTCCGATGCTGTCCGGTCCGCCCGCTTTGCCGCCTTCACTGCGCTCTGCTTGCGCAATACGTCCAGTGCGCCTTCAATGTCCCAGTCGGCCTCTTCCAGGGCCTTTTTGCAGTCCCCGAACCCAACGCCGGTTCTCTCGCGAACTTCCTTGATCTTGGCTACGTCAACCATTGATCACATTCCTCTCCATCATTGCATTTGTTGTGAGCTAGCTGCTCGTCTCGTCGTCCGAATCAGTGTCGCCGTCGTTCTTTGCTTGTGTTTCCGTCTGCTCGACTTCTGGCTCCGAGGACTCTTCTGGTTCCGAAGACTCGTTTGATTCTGAAGACTCGTTTGATTCCGACGACTCGTCTGCTTCCGAAGGCTCGTCTGCTTCCGAAGACTCAACCGGCTCTGAAGATTCAGCCAGTTCGGGGGCTGCCGCTTGCTCGCGAACGCGATTTTGCTCAAACTCCTCAATGGATACGCCGCCTTGAGCGATGGTCTTTCCCACTAGAATCTCATCCGCTACCGCCGTGACATAAAGACGCACCGCGCGAATTGCATCATCGTTACCTGGGATGATCCAGTCGACTCCCTCGGGATCGCTGTTGGTGTCGACAACCCCAATCACGGGAATGCCGAGCTTGTTGGCTTCGTCAACGGCAATTCGCTCATGATTCACATCGACCACGAACAACGCATCGGGCAATCCGCCCATGTCCTTTATGCCGCCCAGTCCACGGTCGAGACGATCCATCATTCGACGCTTTTGCAATGCTTCCTTTTTGGTAAGCAGCTCGAACATCCCTTTTTCCTGTTGCTCTTCGAGATCCTTGAGCTTGCGAATGGACTGCCGAATGGTCTTGTAGTTTGTGAGCATGCCCCCAAGCCATCGTTGGTCGACATACGGCATGCCCACACGCACGGCTTGTTCTTTGATCACTCGTTGTGCGGCACGTTTCGTACCCACAAACAGTATTTTCTGATTTTGCGCCACGATACGACGAATGGCAGTGAGAGCCATTTCCATCGCTTCTGTCGTGCGCTCTAAGTGAATAATGTGGACATGATTGCGAACGCCAAAAATGAACGGCGCCATCTTTGGGTTCCAGTAGCGAGCCTGGTGGCCGAAGTGTACTCCAGCCGCCAGCATGTCGCGCATGCCTATTTCGCTCATGATTGAGGTCTCCGGGTTGATTTGCGCCTTGACGCGTTGATGTGTGAACAAGCGTTGAATTCGTTCCGCAAAGCCGGAACCACCCGTGAAACGCTCTATGCTTCACACGTCCATTTGGTATTGCCCTAGCCGATACGGCTGAGGCGGCGTGCTTTATATCACATTCGAGCGGCCATCTTCAAGAAAAGCAACCTCTGGCAGTCGAGATCATGCACGATTCCAATTGATGAATGTTGAATCAAGCAGAATTCGTCGGCTCGACGGCATCCACACTCCGTTGCGGCTTGTTATACATGAGATAATGCCAACACCGAATCCCACCGTTCCTGGCTTGTCCGACTTGTGACTTGCCTGAAAATCAAGGGTTGAACCAAGCGTACGAACATTGAGCATTCCCCCAATCCTTACTCCATCAGAGCAAGAGAAAATGCGCGTTGCCGGCAGACTTGCAGCCAGCGTGCTGGAAATGATCGGCGAGCATGTAGTACCTGGAGTCTCCACCGGCGAACTGGACCGTAAGTGCCACGAGTTCATAGTAGACGAGCTGGGGTGCATTCCCGCGCCGCTCAACTACACGAATGCACCCAACCAACCACCTTTTCCCAAGTCCATATGCACATCCGTCAACCACGTTGTGTGCCACGGCATTCCAACGGACTCCAAGCTACTGAAACGGGGAGACATACTCAACATCGACATCACGGTCATCAAGGATGGGTTTCACGGCGACACCAGCAAAATGTTCTATGTGGGAAAACCCTCCGCTGCGGCACTCCGACTCGTCGAGACGACCCAAGAATGCCTCTACCGTGGAATTGATGCTGTGAGACCAGGAGCCACTCTTGGTGACATTGGCCATGCCATACAAACTTTTGCCGAGTCTTGCAGGTACTCGGTAGTAAGAGAGTTCTGCGGACATGGCATTGGTCGCGTCTTTCACGATGCACCGCAGGTGCTCCACTACGGCGAACCAGGTATCGGCATGGAACTTTTGGAAGGCATGGCTTTTACCGTGGAACCTATGATCAATGCTGGCAAACGATTTGTGCGGTTGCTTCCCGACCATTGGACAGTGACAACGCGCGACCGCAAACTCTCTGCTCAGTGGGAACACACGATTCTAGTCACGGAATCGGGTCGCGAGATTCTGACGCTGCGACATGAAGAATTCCACCGGTGACAGGGCTGAACAGCAGCTAGCTGCGTTCAAATCCAGAGTCGTACAAGCCGACGAATCGCTCGCACGGCGGTTTTGGAACGGAGAGGATGCTGGCCATCTCATCCGCGTCAGGTCGAACTTCATCGATGGTTTCCTAGCCGAACTTTGGGAACGCGGGTTCGATGCCCAAGACCCAATTGCCCTGTTGGCGATTGGCGGCTATGGCAGAGGAGAGTTGCACCCGAAGTCTGACATCGATTTGCTCGTACTGGTCCATCGCCGAATGAGACAGAACCCAAGAGTCGAGCAGTTTGTTCGCCTACTGTGGGATTTGAAACTCGACATTGGACACAGTGTGCGAACCGTTGACGGTTGCAAGACAATGGCTAGAGGCGATCTGTCCGTTGTTACCGCATTAATGGAACGAAGGTTCATAGCCGGTTCATGCAGATTGGCCCAAGAGCTCGACCATGCATTGAGTGGCCAAAGGCTGTGGCCTAGCAAGACCTATGCCGAAGCGAAACAAAAGGAACAAATTGAGCGTCACTCAACTTGGGGAGATGTCGAGTACGGTCTCGAACCCAATGTGAAGAACTCGCCTGGTGGGTTGCGAGACCTGCAGACCATTGGTTGGATTACTAAAAGGCACTATCGCACCGACTCTGCAGACGAACTCTGCGACATGGGCATTCTGACCCCTCAGGAGCGTAACACCATAAAGGTGGGACGCTCGTTTCTCTGGCGCGTACGGTTTGCACTTCATCTGCTGGCTGAGCGCCGACATGACCATCTCTCCTTCCACTACCAACGCCAAATAGCCGAGCGTTTCGGCTATGAAGACTCGGATGGTCTTCTTGGGGTTGAACACTTCATGCGCGATTACTACCAGCACGTTCTCGAACTGCGTGAGGTAAACGACATTCTGATTCAGTACTTCAACGAAGCAATCCTCCAGCGCAAACGTACATCCGTCAAGAGAATCAATGAGCGCTTCCAACTGTGCAATGGGCACATCGAAACCGCCCATGACGACGTGTTCTCACAATCGCCTGAAGCGCTAATGGAGATCTTCGTTATCTTGGCCAACCATCGGAAGATTGAAGGCGTGAGGGCATCGACAATTCGCTTGATACGAGCAAACCTTCACTTGATCGACGAGAACTTCAGGAACAATCCAAGGGTCAGCAGGCTGTTTCTCGAGCTTCTCCGTTCTCCTTACACCGTGGCCAGCCACCTCACGAGGATGAGACGATACGGAATCCTTGGAAAGTACATACCTGCCTTCGGCGAGGTAATTGGACAAATGCAGCATGACTTGTTCCACATCTACACTGTGGACGCTCACACGATCATGACCATCCGGCACATGCGTCGTTTTTTCATGCCGCTCTATCGAAACGACTTTCCCTTTGTCATGGATGCTATTCAGCACATAGCCAAAGTTGAGCTGCTCTTTTTGGCAGGCTTTTTCCATGATCTTGGCAAGGGTCGCGGCGGTGACCACTCGGAAATCGGAGCTCGGCAAGCCCAGGAATTCTGCCAATCCCTGAGACTGGCAGATGACGATGTCGAATTAGTGGTTTGGCTCGTTCGCCACCATCTTGTTCTCTCCACGACGGCTCAACGAGAGGATATCGACGATCCCAGCGTCATTGCCAAGTTCGCCGAACTGACGGAGAGCGAGCAGCGGCTCAGCTATCTTGTGGCTCTGACAGTGGCCGACATCAATGCCACGAATCCCACTCTGTGGAATGGTTGGCGGGCATCGCTGATCGGCAAGCTCTTCCGGGCGACGCGGGATTGCATTCGAGCCCGAGAAGGGGACCTCAATGCCGCGCTACATCAATCTGAAGATGTTCGGAGCGTTGCTTTGGAAGAGCTTGGTCGGCGAGGCATGGATGCTTCTGCTGCCAAGAGGATCTGGGAGGACTCAAACGATGCCTTGCTTGTTCCTGGGAATCTGGACAGAACCATCGAAATTACCTGGGCCATTCACAATCATCACTATGCCGGCGGCGCACTTGTACTCGCGTGCGACATAACCGGACCAACGGAAGGCGAAGAGGCCACGGAAATCTTTGTCAGCACACCAAATCGTCCCCTGCTCTTTGCAAGTTGTGTCTCTTTACTAGACCAAATGCATCTACAAGTCCTGAATGCTCGAATTGAGACGGGAACATCGCAGATGTGCTACGACTCGTTCATAGTTCTGGACCTAGAGGGCAAACACTTGACTAGCGACGCGCACAAACGCACCGTGTGCAAGAGACTTCGTTCCAGTCTTCAAAATCCAACAAAATACAGGAGGTTACAGCAGCGTCGAGTACGCAGGCAACTTACTCAATTCGTGAGACCGGCCACGGTGACCCTGACCAAGCCAAATCGCAACGGGAAGTCCACCCTGGAATTGGTGGCTTCGGATAGACCAGGTCTCTTGGCATTAGTGGGGGAGATATTCGTCGAGCTGGGGATCGATGTTCACGATGCCCGCATATCGACACTTGGTGAGCGCGTCGAGGACGTGTTTGTAATCTCTGCGAGCGACGGGACCGCGAGTCTGGACCCCACCCGCATGCAAGCCATCGTTGACACATTAACCCGGCGAATTGATGCGGCCATTGACGAGGTTGCCTAGTTTGTCTTTAACCAATACACGAACACTCGCCTGTGTGACCTTGCCGAATGACTCAATCAAATGAATCCGAGGTTGCAAAAATTCTTGACGGCCCCCGATTTGACTGCAAAAGCGTATTCCACAGCTTGTTCAACATGGGCTCCGATCTGAATCCATGAACAACGAAACGCTGCAGTTAGCCACGGAACTGATTCGTCGCGAATCTGTGACCCCTGCTGACGCAGGATGTCAAGAGGTCATTGCCGACCGATTGGAACAAGTGGGATTCTCCACAGAGAGCATGTCAATGGAGGGAGTGTCCAACCTTTGGTGCAGACGCGGCACGACGCCACCCATATTGACATTTGCCGGGCATACCGATGTTGTGCCAGTGGGCAACTTGGATCGATGGACCACGCCTCCATTCGAGCCAACCATTAGAGACGGCTGGCTTTACGGACGCGGCGCGGCGGACATGAAGTCAAGCGTAGCCGCGATGGTGGTTGCAACAGAAAGATTCTTGTCAACGTTCGCCGAACACCGTGGGTCCATTGCGTTCCTGATTACCAGCGACGAAGAAGGACCTGCACAATATGGCACGCAGCATGTGATGCGTCAGCTTGACGAGCGCGACGAATTGTTTGATTGGTGCATTGTCGGAGAACCTTCATCGCTGCATACCGTTGGTGACACGATTCGAGTTGGCAGACGTGGCTCCCTTAGTGGCAAATTGACGGTCGAAGGCTCGATCGGTCATGTTGCCTACCCAGAGCTCACACCAAATGTTGTACACAGCGCACTTTCCGTGCTAGACAAGCTGGCTTCGCGCCAGTGGGACCAAGGCAACGAGGCGTTTCCCCCAACAACTTTTCAAATTTCTAACGTAAATGCTGGTACAGGTGCAGCAAACGTAATTCCCGGTGATATCAAAGTGCTATTCAATTTTCGATTCAATACGGAACAGACTCCTGACCTGCTCAAGAAAGCTGTGGAGGACGAACTCGCAACCATTGGCGATAGATTCCGGATTAGCGTCGATTGGCACGTTTCGGGATTGCCATTTCTCTCTCGCCGAGGCGATTTCATGAGAACCGTATTTGACGAAGTTCACCGAGTCACCGATGCGTACCCCATTCCCTCCACGTCTGGCGGAACATCAGATGCCCGGTTCATAGTTCCGCATGGGATCGAAGCGGTAGAACTTGGGCCAGTAAACGCGACTATTCACAAATACAACGAGCGCGTAAAAGTTCAAGAACTCCATACGCTTACAGCCGTATACGAACGCATTTTGGAGCGTCTGCTGGCGTGAAACGAGTCTATGTGATTTTGGTGACGCTATTTGTCGTCGTGTTGATTGTCGTTCTTATTCCGGCGCAAGTTTTTGCCGTCGTCCTCGACGACTATCGAGTCCACCTTCTTGGGGCAAGGGGAACGATCTGGAATGGTTCGGCCGAAATAGTCGTTCCCACCACCAACCTTGGCCGATTGGAGTGGAACATTGCGCCTGCGGCGTTGTTACGCGGGAGTCTGAAGTACGACATCGAGCTTAGAAGTTCGGCATTGTATCTTGCCGGAATTCTTGAAAAAAGTCTTTCTCAATCATCACTTAACGTGCAAGCAACGATTGAACCATCACTGGTGAACTCAGTCCTATTAAACTATGACATAAAAGTCAGCGGCAACTTCGCACTAACGAGTGTCGAATTGCATTTGGACGGCTCCAACAAGGTTGAATCCCTCTCCGGATCGGTGCATTGGGTTGGCGGCACGAGTCGCTACATGGTCGGCGAGGAAACCAGAACTGTCAATTTGCCTCCCGTTGTTGCCGAATTGAGCGCGCAAGAGGGAGATGCGATGCTCGTTGCTTTCGATGAAGCATCCAACATGAAGCTTATGAGCGTTCGACTTGAACCGGACTCGGGATGGATCCACGTTGCACTTACGAGGCAGATGTTGGATCTCGTTCAGATGCCTTGGGACTCAGTCGCTGCACCCGATTCTGAAGCCCTCAAAGTTTCCCGTCAACTGACTCGCTGAATACCATGTCCCGAAATCTATCCAATCCGCAAGTCGTATGCAACTGAACTCAACACTCAACGCCCTTGCAATACCCGTCCGGTTGCTAGTCATAGTCGGCGTCTTGACGCTGCTTGTATTCAGCTTCTATGACATCTTCTCACCAAGCACTCCGACAAACACCGAAGATACTCAGACGCTCGCTCCTCGAGACACGGTTAGCGTTCACGACATAACTAGGGCCAAGCTCTTTGGTTCCGCCGACGAACCACTCTCATTCGACATTGAGCAAATAGCTGAAACGACATTGAATCTGACCCTGATTGGGATCGTATATGACGAAGATGATCCAGAGAAGTCCTGGGCACGCATTGCTCAAGGAACCCAACGTTCGAAGCGCTATGAAACGGGGGACCGCATCGCAGGTGTTGCCAACCTCGAGGAGATACGGCGAGATAGGGTGATTCTGCTGCGCACTGGCCAACGCGAGCTTCTTGCGTTTGCTAAGTCAAATGAGATTTTCGAACTCGTTGAGGGAACGATGCCGCCACCCGAGAGAGATGCCCCTCCAGGGTACATTGAACAACGCGATCTAGACGAAAACGATCCGTTGGAATACAGCCCGTCGGACTTGGAAGGAGAATTGGACCCAATCGGTTCAGCGACACTCGACGAAGGGAGTGCCTCAACCAGCCAAAAAGCTAGCGAGTTGTATGAGTCCTACAAAAGCGAATTGGAAACCGACCCCGAAGGCGTTCTCGAGGAATTGGGAGTTGCATTAGTATCGGATTCTGGTGCAGAGGGCTATCGAGTTGATGCAGATCTGGCAACAACGTTTGGACTGCGCAAGGGTGACATCGTGAAATCCATCAATGGCGCCAATGTGGGCGACATCAAGGAAGACTTGGCTGCATTCATCAAGAATCTGGACAGTCCATCCGCAAATCTCAGCGTCCAACGCGGAGATGAAATTTTCAAACTTGAGATCCAATTAGATCAATGAAGAAAGCACCTAAAAATGTACTAAAGGCTCTGGTTACGGTTTCGTTGCTGGTCGGCTACGCTGCGAGCGGACAGGAATGGACTATCAACTACCCCGACATCGAACTTGCCGACTTCATTGACGAAGTCGCAAACATCACTCAGCGATCCTTCGTTGTTGACAGTCGGGTGCGAGGAACGGCAACGATCATCTCGGATCAGCAACTTGATGCGGAGGGGGTGTACACGTTGCTGGAATCCGTTCTACGCGTACACGGCTACACAATTGTCGACGATGGCAAGATAGCACGGGTGATTCCCAACGCGGGAGCGAAGAACTGGTACTACGAAGAAGGCGAAGGCACATTCGAGACTGGGGACAAATTCATCGCAAGAGTCGTTGGACTCGACCACATCACCTCAGCCGAAGCATCCCGCGTGCTGCGTCAATTGGTTTCTCAATATGGGCATTTGGCCCCCGTGACAGACCCCAACGCATTAGTCATCAGCGACCATTCGGGCAACGTAGAGAGGATATTGAGGCTCTTGGAGGAACTCGACCAAGTGGAGCCTGTCGCTACATTAGTCCTGCCCATGAAGGAAGCGTGGGTGCGCGAGGTCGCCAACATGCTCGAGGAACTTTTGCCTGAAATGATGCGATCGGAAGCGGGCGCTACCCCAGTAGGACTCCTTGCTTTTGCAAACGAAAACAACAACACACTATTTCTGCGGGGCACCCCCGAGGAGCTGGCAATTGCTTCGGAGATTGTCGAGCAACTCGATCAGCCCTACAGTGTCTTCTCGACTACTGAAGTCTTTTACCTGCAGCATTCTGAAGCGGTGGCCGTCGCCGAAGTACTCACCGGATTGCTCAATCTCGAGGGAGCACCCGCAGCAGGTGCTCCCACGACGTCGGACTCACCGACCACAGTGTCAGTCCAAGCCGACGAGTCCAACAACGCGATTCTGGCGCGTGGGACTCCCTCGCTGCTGTCAGATATTTCATCGATCATCAACCAATTGGATCGACCTAAGCTTCAAGTGCTCATAGAGTCGGCGATCGTTGAAGTCTCTGTGACCGACATTGGAGCTTCCGGCGTAGAGCTGGGTGGTACGGATGAAAGTGGCGAACGTACACCTCTGGCAACGACCTCAATCAACGGTATTCTCGCTGGGCTGCTGAGTAGCCTAACGACCGCGCAAGACGCCTCTGGAAGCGCAAGTCCTGGAACTGCCGCGCTGAGTCAGTTGGCTTCGCCCACGCTCGCCGTCGCCAAGCTCGATCCAAATGGAATTTCGTTCGGCGCAATCATCAATGCGCTTATGACCACAACTAAGGCAGACCTGCTCTCCACACCCTATGTGTATGCCATAGACAACGTGGAATCCTCTATATTCGAAGGGCAGCAAGTTCCTTTCCGCACAGGCACGTTTGGAGTGGAACGCGAGCAGGGGCAGACGCCATTGAGCACCATCGAACGACAAGATGTGGGAGTCCAGTTGACTGTCACGCCAAACATTCGTGAAGATCTTAGTGTTAGGATGGCAATCCTCATCGAGGTTGATGCCGTCATTGCTCCCTCTCTTGGCATTGGCGAAGGTGGATTCAGCGATGTCGTTACGAGCAGACGAGAAGTTTCGACAACCGTCGTAGCGAATAATCGACAAACCATTGTCCTTGGAGGACTCATTCGCGACGATGTCAACCAGACTGTTCGGCGCGTACCGGTTCTTGGCAGCGTTCCGCTCTTGGGGCGACTGTTCCGCTCCAATTCGAGCACTGAAACAAAGAGCCATCTCCTGTTATTCTTACGACCGACTGTTATCGACGCAAATTCTGACCCTGATGGAGCCAACAAGACACTTGCCGAAATCGCCAACAAGAGGCTTGGCGGCATCTGGCAGCTCAAGTTTTCAGGCCAACGGGGAGATGTAGAGCTCCCCACGCCTGAAGAAGTATTGGAAGGTGGCTTTTGATGACGGACTGACTGGGGCCCTCCAAGGGTTCCGTCTGCGTCTACTACAAGCGCTAATTCGGCGGGTTGTTCGACCCACCGTTATTGATCCAGCAGGAGTCCGACTCAACAGTCCAGTCTTTGCAACTCAAAGACACTCCGCGTTCGACATTGCTCTCCTAAGTGAGATCCTAGACTCCGAAACGAGCGACGAAGCAACACAGCCCCCTAGCGGTGGCGTCGAATCGTTTTCTCTGTTGCGACCTGTAGGTTGGCGTCGCCGTTTCGCGATGAACAAATTCGCGCCGCGAATGGTCGCCCTGCAGGAGCAGATTCTTGCCACGTCTCGTGGCGACATCAGCATAGTTCCCGTAGCAATCTTCTGGGGTAGAACAGCGCAACGCGAGAAATTCCTGTGGCGGAACATGGTTTCCGAGAGGTTTGGTCCAAGCTTTGCCTTTCGCCGTGTGATGACCCTTATGTTCAGTCGGAAGGACGTTTTGGTTGCATTTGGCACTCCTATCGACTGGCCTGCATTGTCGGATAGAGAGAAGTCGCTCAATTGGAATCTTCGTCGCATTGCCATCCAACTGCGAAGGCAGTTCAAGGAGTTGCGCCACGCCGCGCTCGGACCTGATCTTCAACGATTGGAAACCACCGTCGAACGCGTTGTTGATGACGTGTCGAATTCCCTGGCAATTGATCTATCGGGCAAGACCCGAAGCCGTCGTTCGCTAAAGCGACAAGTGCGCAAGATGGCCACTCGTATGTCCTATCCAGTCATGATGCTAGTGCGGGGAATTCTTAGCTGGTACTTCAGACGTGTCTATGAAAACATGCACCTCCTAGGTCGCGAGAAGCTCCAGGAAATCGCCAAAACGCACACGTTGATCTATGCGCCCAATCACAGATCACAAACCGACTATCTCGTACTCTCCTACCTGCTCTTTCAGCACGGGTTCGCCATTCCCCATATTGCGTCAGGGGAGAATCTCGATATTCCCGTTGTAGGTCCGATACTGAGGCGCTGCGGAGCTTTCTTTATGCGTCGCTCGTTCCGTGACGACCCGATCTACGAAAGCGTGCTCGAATCGTACCTTCGTTTGTGCATGGAGCAAGGAAACAGCATCGAGTTCTTTATCGAAGGTGGCAGAAGTAGGACTGGCTTGCTGTTGCCTCCGAGATTTGGACTGCTGAGCATGATCCTTGCGAGTCGAGAAAAAGGATTGCCTCGTCCCGTAGCCGTCGTCCCCGTGTACATCGCCTACGAATCTGTGCCAGACGCAGATGCTTACTTGGACGAACTCTCAGGAAAACCCAAGACACCTGAGACTTTGCGCGAGGTTGTATTGGCTTTACGCCTGCTCCGCTCTCACTTTGGACGGGTCTCCGTGCACATAGCAAAACCGATCAGGCTCGACGACTTCGTGGGTGGGGGAAGCGTAAAGGAAGAAACTGAGCGACTAGGCTATGCGATCACGCATTCGATCAACAAATCCGCAGTTCTAACACCCATCAACCTGGTTGCTCTAGTCCTGCTCGCCTCACCGACCCACTGCATAGACGAAATTTCATTGGTGGAGCACCTCGAGTCATTGGTCAGATTGCTGAGTGCCGAGACCAAACAGCACGATTTGGTGATCCCAGGCGAGAAACCAAGCGTACTCATTGACCGATGCGTTCAATTGGGTTTCATTGAACGGCAATTGGACGGCGCCAATACGCTGATTACCTGCGACAAAGCGTCCGCAGAAAAGTTGACTTGGTTTCGGAACAACATACTGCACGTTGTCGCCATTCCAGGATTGCTTGCGGCAATCCTGCTGAATCGCGATTCGCCCATTGCGATGAGAGAGCTAGCGCGTTTCGCCAACTTTCTTGTACCGTTCATCTCGCAACAACTCAGTTTCGGCTCCAATCTCAGGACCGTCCGTCGGTGGATTTCACACCTGGAGTCATTCAAACTGATTGAACCTACGGAGACTGGCGAGTTCCGTGCAACACAGGAGGGAGGGCTCAGACAGGAATTGCGGTTGATGGCGAGATTTGCATTGCCAATGTTGAATCGCTTCTACACCGTGCTTCTCACCCTTATGCACGAAACGGAAGCTTCGCTATCAGTGGATTCGCTATCCCAGCGAGCCCGTAGAACTAGCCAGATGCTTGCTCGGATTCAGGGAGATGAAATATCAACGTTCATCGACCTGGAATTTTTCAATCGTGTCACATCATCGATGATCAGTCAAGGAGTAGCAAGTCGTACAGACAAGGGCAACCTTTGCCCGACCGACCTCGCAAGCACCGTGCTTGAGCAAGCCCGAGATGTCTTTCCAATTGACTTTCGCCAGATGGTTGAGCGCTACGTGGCTCTTTCAGACAATGGCACTGGATCACATTCCCCCTAAAGGGCATAGAGTTGTCAAGAGACCCAGATGGGCAGCGGCGCGGATTGGGACAATTGACTACGACGACGCTGGCGACAACACTGAGTCTTTGTCAGCACGGTTCTCTTCCACATCTTCGTCTGGACAGTGCACTTCGGACCACTCTGCCTTATCAGTGAATCCATCCAGATTCATTCTAAACGTGTATTGCGTATCAAATGCTGTAACGCGAACTGTTGCAGCGGTTCCCTTCTTGAATTCACGTACAGTCCGCAACACATCTAGTTGATCCGATGCGACTATCACCGGTATTCCATCTTGAACCTGGTACTCAACGTTCAAGTCCATGATTGGAAAATCACCTACAAGTCCCCCGCTTCTATAAGGTCTAACAAAGATCCTGGGCTTTTCAAGTTGCTTTTGATTCCGTTTCTGATCGGCCTTGATGAGTTCGACCCAGCTTTCAAAATAAGAGTCCCCCAGCAGTTCGGTTGTAGAAAACGTCAGGGTTTTCTTGCAGTCATCTGTGCCAACTTCGTACCTGACATGATTGGAATCCGAATCGGATGTCCAGTCTTGCATCGTCGTGCTGTGAACAACCCGCTTGATTTCTTTACCGAGAGGAGAACCGGACGTTTCCACCGAACGTACCCACCCATTGATAACCCCTGGGTCTAACTGCTTCTCTTCGCACCATCCACTTGTGCACCAGACCAAAGAACCTACAACCAGCGAAAGACTTAGCGTATTCCTCATAACAATCTCCGAGATGCGTTAAATACCTACAAAACTCTTGAATTTAGATGCGCTGCACGCCACGTTGGTTTCAAGAGTAGCAAAAACCTAACGACGTGCTGAAACGTAGTTCGATTGAAGTGCCAATCTCTCAGTAGCTGAGGCTCCAACTGTGGCTATCCCCCATTCCCCGGCGCCAAGATTCTTAGTGCGTGAAGCCAGATGCAGAGCAAGAGATTCATTTGGGTTGTGTACCAAAGACGTCGAATCGAATAGTCCTACCTTCGACTTGCCAATCTGGATTGCGAACCATCGACGTTTGCTTTCGACGATGCTTGATCACCACTCTGCTACGGGCATGATCTTGTGCAAGCTCAAACAGCGAGTCCATATCCGTGTCCCGCGTCGCTAAGCATTCCAATACCTGCATGCGTCTCACTGGCAGAGCGCTGGTAGGGTGAGGTGGGAATATGGGGTCAAGATAGATCACATCAAAGGATTCCGAACTCGATCTAAGAAATTCAACGACGTCAATACACTCCACCGCCACTGAGATTCCAAGTCGGTGGCACAGGTCGCCTGCCATGGCCCAAACCAATGGATTGATCTCGGTAAGTTTTACTTCACACCCCAAAGAGCTCAGAGCTAGTGCATCGACTCCCCATCCACCTAAACCATCCAAGACCCGAGGTCGCCGATTGGCCGCGCAAGCCTTAGCAAGCGCGGATTCTCTTGCACCCTCCAATCGTGCCTGAATGCCTGTCTCAGACAGTGTGAACGGTCGACTTTCTGGATGATCGAGGGCCAACTCTCCATTGTGGCAAACCAAGTGCCAGCTCTCTGGCGCGAGGCGGCGATCGGCAATTTCCAAATCCAATCGTCGAGCCAATTCAATTCCCGGCAAATCGTGGGAATCCAAGTAAATCAGAACTTTAGAATGGTCTCTTGCGGATTTCATCCTTAGAACCATCGCCGTTACGTCTCGACTCTGATGCAACATAGGGAGTGTCGCCGTCAATCAGGTTCGGCAACGCCAAGTGAGGAGCAACTTGACTGTCAATCCGTTCTTGTGCCAGAGCTAGGATGTCCTCGGCGGAGACTCGCAGGTCTAGGTCGCTCACTATGTGTTCACGTCGCTTGATTTCCTGGACATCCTCGAGTTGGTCAGGTGCAACACACTTGAGAGTTCCATCAATGACGCTATAGCTAGAAATGTACGCCTTGCCTTTGTGAGACTTGCGCTGTATCGCAAACTTGGACAAGCTGGGATTGAGTCTCAGCGCACGATGGGCCATCGCATCCGACGTTGGTACAGGAACGACATTGATGCCCAATCCCTGAGCAATCCCCTGGGCAACTGCAGCACCCAGTCTTACACCCGTAAACGAACCGGGCCCACAGGAAAACGCCACTAGCTCCAAACCGCCTCGAGTAAGTAGTGAAGACGACGACAATAGTCGATCGATCATTGTCAAAATCAGTTCGTTGTGCCGACGCGGCGCCACGACACTTTCCGCTAAGATATTGCGCCCGTGGCCAAGCGCGACGGAACAAATCTCCGATGTTGTCTCGAGAGCGAGTAGAGAATTCATGGCCCGTATGTTAACCGTCGATGACGCCCAGAAGAAACTCCGCGCGTTGATCAAACCCGTCGATGAATACGAGCCCCTACCGGTGTCGGAAGCACTGGGTCGTTCGCTTGCTTGGCCCGTATCTGCGCCCATTGACCTTCCACCATTCGATTGTTCTGCCATGGATGGCTACGCGATAGCGGCCTCCCAGACAGCTAACACGGGAGAGCAATTTCGTGTAGTTGGCGAGTCCCTAGCTGGACACCCCTTTAAAGAGACTCTCAATCTAGGAGAAGCCTGCCGCATCTTCACGGGGGCGGCAATTCCAACCGGCACCACGGCAATCGCCATTCAGGAACATACGTTTCGAGAAGACGACAAGATTGTGTTGAGCGATACCGTCAACTCGGGCAACAACATTCGTACAGCAGGGATGGACATCAAAATGGGTGACCGGTTGGCGAATACGGGTGAAAAGCTCACCCCGTTTGCTATTGGTTGGTTTGCTGCTTGCGGGATTTCGGAAGTCAATGTAGTTCGCAAGATCAAGGTGGCCATTTTCTCGACGGGAGACGAACTGCGCGACCCGGGAGAAGAGCTTGAGCACGGTCAGATCTACGAATCCAACCGCATGTCCCTTTCCATGCTACTGAAGTCCAAGCCGGTTGCAGTCACGGATTTAGGGCAACTCAAGGACAACAAGACAGCCATCAATCATGCAATTAGGGAGATTGCTCCTCATGTAGACCTGATCATCGCAAGCGGCGGCGTTTCCGTAGGAGACACCGACTTGGTTCGTCCCGTTATTGAAGAAATCGGAAAGCTTGAGTTTTGGAATATTGCACTGAAGCCAGGTAAGCCCCTTGCAGTGGGAAACGTTGACACAAGTTTGTTCTTTGGACTTCCCGGCAATCCTGTCTCTACGATCGTTACCTATCTCTTGTTCGTCGCACCTACAATCGATACGCTCTCCGGCCTGCCCTGGCGCAAACCCACTGCATTTACTGCCACGCTCTCGTCTGAGATCCAACATCGGTCAGGAAGGCGCGAATACCAGCGAGGCGTACTACATTCCATGAACCGCGTTCTCCACGTTACGCCAACGGGAGACCAGAGCTCAAACAGGCTGGCCTCTTTCTACCAATGCAACTGCCTTATTGAGGTGCCGACACATCGTGCGACATTACGTCAAGGCGAGTCGGTCAACGTGTTCATTCTGCCTGGGCTCCACACATTTGTGTAATTTGAGCTAGGTTGCGCGGGTAGCGTTGCTGCCAGCTGACCTAAGACCGTTCCAAACAGTCAGGTAGTGCAGTGTTGCACAGTTGCTGGACAATGCATTTCGCCAGCAGGTGTCAAACGTCACAGTCTCCGGAGCACGCACAAGCGCTTCATTCAATTGCACTTGGACCTAGCTAAGTGGGGCAACCGCGTCTGCAATTCGCTTTCGAATATCCTCAACCGCACCGCGGGCATTTACCTCAATGTATTCCAACTTAGTGTCCTTGTAGTAGTCGATCAATGGAGCGGTTTGTGCACGGTAGACACCAAGTCGGTTGCGAACCGTCTCTTCCCTATCGTCGTCTCGATGAATCAGGGGTTCGCCCGTGATATCGTCCATTCCTTCCGACTTGGGGGGATTGAACACTATGTTGTAAGTTCTGCCACTCGGTTCGTGTACTCGCCGACCAGTGATCCGTTCAACGATTACAGCGTCGTCAATCTGCAGTTCGACTACAGCATCTATTCTCACACCAAGATCCGCAAGGCCTGAAGCCTGCGTGAGGGTTCTTGGGAAGCCATCAAACAAACAACCTCGACTGCAATCGGGTCTCTGCAATCGTTCTGCAACTAAACCAAGGATGATCTCGTCCGATACCAGATCACCCCGTTCCATTACCGACTTGGCCTGCATTCCCAATGGCGTACCGTCGGAAATCGCATTTCGCAACATGTCCCCAGTGGATATCTGGGGAATGGAGTAGTCTTGGCATACGAAATTCGCTTGAGTTCCCTTACCAGATCCCGGAGGACCGAGAAAGATCAAATTCATTGATGTGCCCGTCGCCTTGACCTAGTCGAAAACCATCTTCAATGGCTGCACTCAATCTTCGCCGTTGATACGTCGAACATCTACAACGTCCTGAATCGCTCTGAGCTTGTTGATCACTGTTCGCGCTAGGTCAAAATTCTCTACTTCAACTTTTAGCTTAATGGTCGCGGCTTCGCCCGCAAGTGGTGAATCAATCGTGGCGCCTACAACATTGACTGAAAGCTCGGCAAGCGCAAGCGTTATGTCCAAAAGAAGTCGAGGACGATCCAAGGCCTCAACTTCCAATTCCTGGACGATTCTGGTCTCTGGGGCCTCTCCTTGATGTTCCCCTGTTTCCTCTACGGCAGCGCCGTCAATGAGTCCCGTTGGCAATAGATCGCGCACTGACTGATCGCCAACAGCTACGGCACTATACATGTCGTCAACTGCTTTGTACCCATTGTCCTCTGCCAATTTCTCAACATCCACGTCAATCTTCATTCGCTGACACTCTTCCAAGAGCCATTCGCGACCAGCCACAACATTCTTGTCGTCGTTCTGGGATCGAAACCAGTCTTGGATGTTTCTTCGAGCGCGAGACGTTCGGACATACCCCAGCTCGGTGTCCAGCCACTTGCGTTCGGGCATAGCATCGGGCTGCGTAATAATTTCCACCATCTGGCCAGTCTCCAGAGGGTCGTTGAGGGGCTTGTCAATGCCATTGATCTTCACGCCGCAACAGTGGTTTCCGATCTCCGTATGCACGTAGTAGGCGAAATCCACCGCAGTAGAACCCGCCGGCAGATCCATGACGTGCCCCTTAGGCGTCGCAATGTAGATGCTTTGAGGAGCGTCATTGCGACGAGTGAAGTCGATGTATTCGCGTATTTCCATCTCCTCTTGCCAATTCAGCACCTCTCGCATCCAATCGACTTTGCCCATGTTCAAGGCCGCGTCGTCGTCCTTGTAGGACCAATGTGCACATATGCCCAACTCAGCTGCATGGTGCATCTTGTGAGTTCGCACCTGCACTTCGAGGTTCCTTCCCCGAGGACCAACTACCGCAGTATGGATGGACCGATAGCCATTGCCTTTGGGATTGGCGATATAGTCGTCAAAGGTGTTGGGTATAGGCGGCCAGGAGGTGTGAACTACCCCCAGAACCGCATAGCACTCGGGTGACTCGTCGACAATTACTCGGACCGCTTCCACGTCGTAGACTGCATCAAACGAGATGTTCTTCTCCTGCATTTTGCGCCAAATCCCATAGATGTTCTTGGCGCGGCCCGTTACCGTCGCATCGATGCCAGCGTGGCCCAAGCGCCAGCGCAAGTCCTCGCACACTGCTGCCACTTGCTTTTGTCGTCCCTGTCTCTTTTCCGCCAGTTGATCCTCGATTTCCTGATAGCTGGTTTCGTGGAGGTAGGCAAATGAGAGATCTTCGAGCATCCACTTGATCTGCCATATGCCCAATCGATTCGCTAGTGGGCAATAGAATCCCAGTACTTCATTTGCGATTTTCTTACGTTGTGGTTCTGGAAAGTCTCGAGCCAACCTCAGCATGACAAGCCTTTCCGCCAACTTAAGAACTGCGACCCTTGGATCATCGATCAAAGCTATGAGCATTCTTCGCACATTCTTGCTTTGATCACGCGATTGACGGTCCAAAAAAGGAGTACCGGTGTCTGAAACTACATCGGCTTGCGCCATGCGCAGGAGTGCTGTAACCAGCTTGCCAATGCCTTGATTGTCGATCTGCGACGATTCGATTTCCTTGTTGCGAACCGGGTAGAAGAGCGCTCCCGCAAGAACAACCGGCATATCGGCTTTCAGCATCAGGAGAATTCTTGCAATGCTTGCAGCTTCTTCCTTGCAACTAGTTGGTTGGATTAGGCGTTCGACATGCAGAATGGTTTGTCGCTGATCGGGCTCTTTTCGCACGAGGTCGGCAACCCAGTCGTCAGACAAATTGCCGATATGTTCGTCAAGCAAAACAGACTTCGCTCCGAAGGAACGGCTCATGTCGTTCCTTGCGCCTCATGATCCTGAGTCGCGCGAGACCCAAAGAGGGATCGAGAGAGTATTTCCTGTTCGCCAATTTGGTGCTGCAACGCGGATCGCAAGACATACTTAGCGACGGCTCTCGTTCGTGGTTGCGAATAGTCGTCTCGAGATATGGCAAGGAGCGAAGCTCCATCGAATCCCTTTGCGTTCCCGTTCTCCAATCTTCGAAACCCTCCTTCTGCCATGTACTCGTATCGCTCGGAGGGATCTATGGAGGCACCGTTGGACGCTTCGACATCAAACACGATTTCGTAGCCCAAACCCTTCAAGAGAGTCCGTTCAAATGAGCGCAGTAGCGGTTCGACATCCAACTGTTCGTCGCCAAGGGCGCTCATAGATTCAACGTAGATATCGAACAATCCTTCAACATGCTCTTCCGGTCGTGTCGTTTTTGCCACCAATTCGTTCAGATAGAGACCCAAATAGAGCTTTCTGCCCTCGATGGGAAAAATTTTTTCGATTTCACACTGCAAAATCGTCACTAGTTGGCTCTTGCCACGCCAGGCAATGCTGTATTCGACAAACAACTCAAGACTGCTTTGATGCTTTGAGCCCGATCGGTGGACGCCGGAAATGCGACCATTTCGGTCGGTAAGGAAGTCCACGAGCCATCGCGAGTCGGTGTAGGGCCGTCTGTGGAGCAATACTCCACGGTCAGTGATTCCGGAAGCGATCATCGGTAACCTAGTGCAGCCATGGCTAGCCTTTCGTTGGTCCAGCCTCGACGAACCCGTACGACGATATTGAGAAAGACTTGATTTTGCAGGAAATTCTCTATGGACTGGCGAGAGGATTGACCGATGGATTTCAGGCGTTTGCCCGCCTTTCCTATGACGATTCCCTTCTGACTCTCTTTCTCCACATATATTATCGCATCGATAACGGTGACCTTGCTTTCCTCCCTATAGCTCTCCACGACTACTGTTGTGCGATAGGGAAGCTCGTCGCCAAGCTGTCGCACCACCTTTTCTCGGATCATTTCTGCAACGAGAAAACGCGTCGGTCGGTCCGTTATCTCGTCTTCTGCGTACAAGTGAGGACCTTCCGGCATCCGTCTGCCAATTTGCTCAACCAATATGTCAAGTCCGTCGTTCTTCAACGCCGAGATCGGAATGATCTCTTCATAGGGGTATTTTTCGCTCACTAGTTGCATGAATGGCAGCAACTTCGACTTGGGATCCACTTTGTCCACCTTGTTCATGACGCAGATTGCCTGGCTGCTCGACGACACAAGATGGTTCATCACCAATTCGTCCTCGGCTCGCCAACCTCGCGCATCCAAAACATGAAGGCACATGTCCACGTCCGACAGCACTCCAACTGCCTGTTGATTCATGTAGTGGTTGATGGCATTGCCGGATCCCTCTTCCAGCGCATGCATCCCCGGTGTATCAACAAACATCAGCTGAACTTCTCGCTGGGTGTGGATTCCCAGTAGTCGGTGACGGGTAGTTTGAGGCTTTCTGGATGTAATGCTCAATTTGACGCCAAGAATGTGATTGAGCAATGTCGACTTGCCGACATTGGGACGACCCACGATGGCAACAAAGCCGGAGCGTGTTGGCGCGCTCATGACTGCAGCAGTTCGAGCATCTTTTGCGCGGCTTCTGTTTCAGCGTCCTGGATACTCTTGGATTCCCCGTAAGTTGAAAAGGAAGTTCCAGGCACTGTGCACAGCACCTTCCAACCGAGTACTTTCCCTTTGCTCTCGCGCTTTTCGCTGGAGTACGTCGGATACACCTTATGCTGCTTAATGGTCAGTTCCTGCAACATAGTCTTCGGATGAGCCGAGTCAGCATGCCGAAAAACCCTGCGTTCCTCGGACGAGCCTTCTCGGTTGGGTACTAACTTGAAGTGCCTATTCACGAAATCCACAACGTCTTGCATGTTTCCATCTAGATAGATGGCCGCGATTACTGCTTCAAGGGCTCCTGCCAATACGCTGTCGTTTTCCACTACCCCATCTTTGCGTGCACCCTTTCCCAACCTGATCTCGGGCCCGATTTCCAACTCCGACGCCACAGACGCCAGCTGATTGTTGTTTTCAATTGCAACTCGTCCACGGGTGAGATTTCCCTCCTCGTGGTCAGGCAATTGGTCGTAAAGAATGTCGCTTAGCACGAACTTCAATACAGCATCGCCGAGAAACTCCAATCTTTCGTTGTCAGGCTGTCCAAAGCTCGCATGAGTGAGCGCGTGAATCAACAGTGAATCGTCCTTGAACTGGTAACCCAGCCGCTTCTGCAAGCGAGAGAAATTTCTGTCTACATCGCTAGACTGTGCCATAGCCCAGATCGATTGAGGGTTTCGTTCAGGATTTTAGAGTAGTTCAGCAATGTTGCAGGCTGCTCGGGTAGGTTCGCGAGTAGTCAGGAACACCCAACTGTCCCAGCAGCGTGCATTGATCTTCAAGAGCTTTGCAGCAACTGACTTGGGTCTCCAAAAAGTTGGATACAAATTATCCTTTTTAAAAAAATCTACCAAATTCGGGAAGAAACCCCGCTCCAAATCCGACAGGAAGGCACCACGTCCTCGAAAACTGATCGACGATGCACAAGAAGAAAACTGATCAAGAGCTACTAGCGCGCTTCTATCAAGCGGATGATGACTCAGCTCTCGAAGTTTTCGTCGAACGAAACAGGCAGTGGGCGTTGTCCAAAGCTCGTAGGTATTACCCTGAAGAAGCTGAGGACATCGTTCAGATTTCGGTACTTCATCTCATGGATGCACAGCCAATTCGCGGCACGGTAGCCAATCCGCTGGGTTGGTGGAGCACCATCATTGGAGCCGTGGCTGTGGACCAACTTCGCAAGAAATACACTCGACATGAAAAGGAATATTCCAGTGTGGAATTCGAACTTGCTGAGTGGTTTGCACCAGGAATTGAGGATTGCGCGATTCGAGACCAATTATTGGAGAGGATTCACGAGGCGATCAGCCAAATGGACGATTGCTTTAAGGAAACCTTGTTGAAACGCTACTTCGAGGATCTGACCTACAAACAGATTTCGCACATATTGCGAATCAGTCCGGGCACCGTCGCTTCCCGTTTGGCACGTGGCATTGCTCGAATTCGCGACTCTCTAATTCAACGTGGCGTCTTGGATTTGGCAAATGAATTGGATTCCAATGGAGAAACGACAGTCATGTCAAACAAAAACAACAATCTTCTCACCCAACACACAAAATTTGTAAACAAATGGAACGATCTTTGGCTGATTGCCGGGGGTAAAGGATTGGGCCGATTTAAAGCCCAACTGAATGACGACGGAACCGTCCTCACAAGTTGGCGCTTGGACTTCCCCCTGTCCGAGAACTCGTATGATCCCGCACATCCAGAATCTGCTCCGGATCTTCTCTGGTTCGAGAACGAGCTGACCTTGGAAGATGCATGTTCATTCAAATGGTCGCGCTACAGATCAGCTGAAGGAGCGACAGGAAATGCACTTGCGATGATGCTTGATAAAGGATTGCACTACGGTGAGGATCAGGTGCTGTTTCTCGACGAAGAATCCCAAGTTAGAGTGCAGTCCAATGGCAGCGCGCCTGCAACTGTCAAATCGCCAAATGACCATGCCGTTGTGCCCGACATCCTTTCGCCGTTGTACATTTGCCAGCTAGGTGCCGAGAAGGGTATCGAACGTCCAATCAATCTTCTCTGTTTTGAACGGCTCCATTCAGGAAGAAAGTGGGGAATACTCTCAACTAAGGGCACGTACTCAGGACGTAAAGGGCTGCCAACAGGTCTCAGTCACACGTTTGAGATTGAAATGGGTTCCTATACAAGTAGAGATATTTCCATCTGGACTGACGACGAAGGCCGCTTGATCGGCCACGGCGATGAACGAGAAAACTACATAGTTGCTGGAGACGAAGCCACCGCACGAAAGCTTCTAGCTCAAAGGGCTGACAGTTAATAGATTTTGGCATCCAGAGATCACCTGCTGATGCGAACCCTACCACTCCAGTTCGCGAAGAGCTGACTCTCTTTCAAGCAAACGTCGAATCTCGTGCGCTCGGTTTGTATCGAGATAAGGGATTCGAATTAGCCAACGCGACAACCCCAAGTGGTAGGAAGCCGTATCCACACACAAATTTGCCATGTTCAATCGTCGATCAAACGGACTCTGTGTAACTCTAACTGCTTGAACCTTGTCGAAAGGAACGATTGCCCACGTGCGGAGCAACCAACCCTTGCGAAACATGATTGCGTTGTCGAGAACCTGATGGGCCAGACTCTGGACGAGTCTTTTGGCCGAATAGTAAGCCCATGCCGCTAGAGCAAATGTGACAAGCAACAACCAAGGGCTAATGAGAAACGCCAGAATCGTGATGGGGATCAAGTAGAGGAGATTTCGCTTGACTCGACGTCGGGTTGCCTTTGAAACATCTATTGACTCCCAGGCGGACTTCTCAATATCCACCTTAGGCATTGCTTTCTTGAGAATGGTGATTGTCTCAGCTGGCTTTACAAGTGGTGCTAGCCAACTGGTCAATGGCGAGGTAAATTTCACTCGGCCCTGTTCCGCAGCAGATGTGCTAAACCAAATTGACTCCCTTCTCCATATACGGGTTCGAAGATTGTTAACGACCTTGACGGCTTGGATTCGGTGGAGCGGAGTGTTTTGTCGTGCGCGTACAATCCAGCCGCTTTCAGCGGCCAACACGTCGCCATCGATCTGCAGTTGAAACTTGTAGTAGAGAACGAATGCAAAGAGCAGCGACGAAACTAAAAGCAGCGCAATGGCCAAACCGCCAAGAATCGCGACGTTTAGAATCAAGTCCGCAATTCTTATGTGATCGTTTAAGCTGATGCGAATCCATGGAAACCATCCTTCGCCAAGAGACACGCTGACTAAATTTGTCGGGTCGATTGGCGGAAGGAATGCTTTGAGTATCGGACCAACAAGATCGTATTGACCCATCACGAAACCCACAATCGCGGCGATTATGACAGGGATTTGAGTTCGCACTGTTGCCAGCTTGCAACAGTCCAGAAGCTTCAAGCTATGCAGGAATGTATCGGGAGCAAATTTCTTTGCCTCACCTGCTGATTCCACCAAACCCTGGGGAAGACTCTGTTGCTGTCGCGTTTTGTAGGATGCGACCAGACTGCGCAGTTCTTCGACAACCTCCGCCCTGACAGCCTCGAGTTCTGCTTCAGATCCATGCCCTCCTGAGGTCTGAAGACTGAGTTTCACGGTGCCGAAGAGTCGGTGGACCGGAGATTGACTCGTATCTATGCCGTGTAACCGTTGATAGAGAATCGAACGGTGGTTCGTCGCCAATAGCCCTTGTCGAACAAGCACGCGATCTTCAAGGAACTGGTAGCGAAACGAGTTGTGCACGACAAGAGACACAATCGAGACAACAATTCCTACCACAATCACCCCGGTTAGACCTATTAGCAAGAACGTCGTCATTCCAGGGGATTCGGCATCAGAAAGCACCGTTGCAATGAATGAGGCCAGAAGAATGAAAAATGCAATAGATGCTTTGCCCAGCATGGCAGAAGGGTGCAATTTGCACCAGCCCGCATCGCTATGGGTCATTTGATCACTTGGAATTTGGGGGAATCAATTCATTGCGGAGAGCATTTGCCTCCACCTCGTCGAGATTGTGCACGGAGACCCGGTGACTTCGTACTCCTGCCGTATGAACTCTCAAAGTTGCCAATTCAAAGGCTTGTTGAAGCATGCCTCGCGACACATCTACAAACTGAACTCTATTTCGAGGAATCACGGTGTGGGTTCGCCAGAGAAGACCGTAGCGATAATGCAAGCCTTGCGCATCCAGCTTGTAGGTTCGGCGAAAGTGACGACCTATGACAATTGCAAGGAACCACAAGAAGATAGCCAAGAGAACCGGTATCCAGTGGATGGCAGTCAGCAATCCTCGCAACACTTCCCACCGTGTTCCAAAATTTAGTGCCAGAAGTAGCAATCCGATCAAAAAGCAGTTGCCCAAATAGCCACCAATTGCCACCGCAAGTCCACTTCGGGGAAAGCGATGAAACCCGTTTCTTTCTTCTTCGGCGGCTGTGCCAGGCGGGTCCTCATTCATGCGTTGGGCACTTTGCGGTCAACTTCACAGAAATCATTGAGCGAACATGGTGCAAAAAAGCAAATGTCGCGTTGCGTCAATCGCTCAATCGCTACGACTACTAGCGAAACACAAGACTAAGACTCCAGAGAACCTGCAGGAAATTAACTACATCCTTGTGCGTCTTGTATGTGAACAGGTGAACCCTGCCGTCTACTTTGTTCCTCCTGCGGGATCGATGCGGCCTCCAACACACCCACATCAATTCTGAGTTTCGCTGTGGCGTCCTATAGATCGAAAATTCGACATCATGTCGTTCCACCCTCTCTTCAATGCACCAGCGCGAAAACGCCAAATCACAAGCGCAGCAAAAGCGCCAACCGAAGCATATTGGACGTACTGTACAGCGTGAGTGTGTTCCTGCTCGAGATTCGCAAAAATTTGAAACCCCGTAGCTAACAGCAGGAAATCGATCCCTATTCCAACAGTTGCGGTAACAGTCATGACGACAACGACGTAAATCGTGGCAAATCGCGGCCCAAATTGGCTCAGGACTACTGAAATTGTTGCTGTATTCGTGGCCGGACCAGTCATTAGAAAAATCAGCGCAGCACCGGGACTGATTCCCTTAGCGACCATTGCTGCCGCCATGGGCGTGCTGGCACTAGCACAAATGTAAAGTGGTACTCCCAACAAGAGCATGACTGGGTAGGAAATCCACCGTGCAAACTCACTGTCGCCAATGCCGCTGGGCACGAACAGGAAAATGATTCCTCCTAGGAACACTCCTACGAGCAGAGCAAAGAGGATATCGTCAGCAATGTTGACGAACCCATAGCGAAAGACGTGACGCGCTACTTTGCGCAATGTCAACGGTTCTTGCTGAGCGCCGCCATCAAAAATCTTAACGACGTCGACACCCTTGGGGTCTTCACGGGTAGCGGTTCCCTGAGGGCGCAAGACTTGGAGAAGACTCAACGATCGCAACGCTTTGAGGAAGCCGTTCGTCGAGTTTGTTGTTGCCTCGCGCAATCGCGCTAGGCTAACGTAGCAATCTTCCTGATCCGGCACTAGGTATTCGTGACCGCTCGCATCACGTGCGGTGCCAAATGGCTCGGAAGAAGTCCCAAATGCGCAGCAATCATCCTCGGTCGCAACGACGGCCTCGCAGCAATCAGTTTCAACAGCAGGAGCATCGCAACAATCGTCAACCATTGCAGGCTTGTCAACTCTCTCCTCCTTTCTA
Source organism: Candidatus Azotimanducaceae bacterium (assembly GCA_965205545.1). Taxonomy (GTDB): domain Bacteria; phylum Pseudomonadota; class Gammaproteobacteria; order Pseudomonadales; family Azotimanducaceae; genus Bin55. Next base: position 1,830,277 of record OZ242170.1, read on the forward strand.
GCGAAACCAACGCAAAACAAGCCCGCTACAACTGCGGTGACAAACGAGACGACGGGGCGTGTAACAGCTGCGATCCAACCAAAGAAAACATTGGTAATCAAGATTGAGTCTGCGCCGGTCTCAGGCGCCGTGATAAGAAACGACATGCAGGCCGAACGTGACGCTCCCTTGTTGCGCATCTCGGCTACAACAGGCAGTACCGAGCAACTGCACAAGGGAATGGGAACACCGACCGCGGCACTAGTCGCTATGGAGCCAAAGTTGTCCTTTTGCAGCCACCGCATGACTGCCTGTCGGGAAATGAAGACATGCATGACCCCAGATAGGAATAGCCCCAGAAGAAGGACAGGAGAAAGCTCAAGCATCACGTCCCAAAAGAACGTTGCCAGCTTTGTAGCCGTGCCGATCGCCTGCTCTAGCATTTGGCTACGGGACTACGTGTCCAATGCCACGATTCAATGGCTGAAAATCTGGGAGGAACGCAACATTTGCCTTTGTGCAGTCACCTACCTGAGGATCAATTGCCACGACACACCAAACCGGTCTTCGACCCAGGCAAACTTTTCCCCCCATTCATAGCTGTCCAGTGGCATGAGAACGTTGCCGTCTTCGCTCAACGCAGTCGACAATCTCGTGATCTCGCTCTCCGATTCACACTCCACAAACAATGAAATGGAGGGGGTAAACGTGAATGCATGTTCGATGGGACTGTCGCTCATGCGTACGTCTTGACCACCTATGTTGACTGTGGCAAACATGATCAAGTCGGACGCGTCTGGATTGGAGTCTCCCCACTTCTCTACCTCGACAATGCGGCTGTTGGGAATCAACTCCACGTAGAAGTCCATTGCCTCTTGGGCTTTTCCCTCAAACATTAGAAAGGGAGTAACAGATTGTGTCATGGTTGGTGCGATTTCCTCCTTATTCAGCTGAGCAGCCGAGTGAGCACAACCGGAGAAAATCGGTAACAGGACTAGGAAAAGTGCAATGAGCAATGCCCGGCTGCCCTTTTCATGCCAAGTCATGCAATTTCCACCCGTCTGACTGTAGTCGGCATTTACGAAACTACGAGACCTCAGGATTGTAGGGTTCCGCATCTTCATCATCGTTTACTCCGTCTCCATCGTCGTCGTCGTCAAAACGATTCATCACCCCATCGTTGTCTGTGTCCCTGGGATATTCATCGTCGTCATCCGCGATGCCGTCAGCGTCGTCATCCTCGTCTTCGTTATTGCCTACTCCATCTTCATCCGAGTCGAACCATTCCGATTGATCTCCTGGAAATGCATCGAGATTGTTTCCCCAACCGTCATAGTCGGAATCCTCCCACTCGGTTGGAATCAACGGCAATGCGTCTGCATGGTCCGCATAGCCATCGTCGTCATCGTTGTCGTCGAATGTATTGGGCACTCCATCTCCATCGAAGTCGCCAGCAACATTGTTTAGCCTTGAATCTCCATCGTAACTTCCGTCGACTCGATCAATGGGAGTAATTTCACTGGAATAGACTAGGTATACATGCCCAGGGCTTGTTTCCTCATGCCCTGTTAGGGGTGCGCCGATCGCGACCTCCGTGCCACCGTCTCCATCAAGATCACCTACGGATGCGACCGACAGACCCACGCCATCGGGCATCTCGGACCCAAGAATCTGGTTAAAAGTCGTAAGTTCCTCCAGTAGCGGATGTAGGCCGGCAATTACCCAACCAGCAAGCTCATTATTGGAATCTCCAAGCAACTCCCTCTGGGCGTTGGAGGATTCCAGCATTTGCTCTGCCGTCATATGAAGCGCGCCGCCCAAGCCAGTGGCCCAGTTAAAACTCACGGTCTCCCAAAAATCGCCACCCCACAACACTTCGTTTATGCCGTCACCGTCCACATCCACCGCAGCCGTAGCGACGTTGCAACAGGCCCTTGTGTGAGCTAATCCATAAATCAGAAATGAATTGGGTTGATAGCGCGTACTGTCAATTGCGATGCGTGAATCACTTGTGTAGTCGTGATCATCGCTTGCCTGAAGGTCTCTTCCAGATATCACAAACCCCCAAAAATGTCGTTCACTGCGTACGATGAGATCGGAGTGACCATCCCCGTCAATGTCACCGTCCGCAACAAACCTCAATCCAATGCCGCTTATCGGTTGGCTTACTGAATCACCTTCGATGGTCCATGTGTCGGGGGTAATCTGAAATGATGCTGGATCTATTTCTTGGTCTACAACGCCGTCCGCTTTGTCAGCTTGTTCCAACTGACTGAATGGAATGATGAAGATTGCACCATTGCCATCTACGCCATAGGTTTGACCCGCAATAGCGAGCTCCGGCGTACCATCGCCATCAAAATCCCCATCCAGGGACACGCTGCTGCCAATTGCATCTCCTTCCTCGCCAAGAATTGCTGTGATCAATCCCTCATCGAGTGCATCGTCGAGGTTTAGAACTGTGTATGGAGGCTCGACGTCGTCATCTTGTGGTGTAAGCAGGGAGTCGGGAATAAAGTACGCGGCTCCCGAATTGCTGTCGATCCCACTAGCGCCAATTAGCAAATCGTCTTTGCCGTTGCCATTGGCATCACCCGCGGAAATGCCAACACCGATAGCTCCATTGTTGTTGCTGCCTACAAGCTGCACGGAGAGTGTGCCAGCGTCAAAGTTCGCTACGTTCACGACGCGATCCGAAGTGCCATCCTTGGCATCCATAGCTGTGAGTTCACTGGCATAGAGGATGTAAACGGCCCCGGACTCAATTTCTTCCTCATCAACCGTATGCGTGTACCCTAAACTTGGGATCAGCAATTCTGGGGTTCCATCGTCATTGATATCCGCGACGGCAAGTGAAGTTCCGATCACAGCGTCTTCTTGATCTCCAATGATCTTCCAAGAATGAGAGCCCTGAGAGACATTCGCGAGTTGAATGATGCGATCAGAGGTCCCGTCTGCAGCATCTAGATCTTGTAGATCCTCTGTAGACACAATGTAAACCGCCCCTACATTTTCGACATCTCCTTGATCCCACAGCTGTGCGCTCACCATGAACTCCATGAATCCATCACCGTCCAGATCGCCAATTTGCGAAATGAATCCTCCAGCAGCGTCAAGAGTGTTTTCGCCCACTAGCTGCCAAGAAGACAAATCGGTTTTGCTCGGGTCAAGAGGAAATGCGTCCAAGTCGTCTTCGGTGCCGTCGTTGTCGTCGTCGGTGTCTGCATTGTCCCCAATGCCATCCCCGTCAGTGTCATAGGCTTCCTCCGGGTCTTCGGGAAATGCATCTGTGTTGTCACCCACACCGTCGCCATCAGTATCCGCGGATTCGGATGGGTCAAATGGAAACGGATCGGCATTGTCACCTACGCCATCGCCATCACTATCGTATTGTTCGGAGGCGTCGAAAGGAAATGCATCTGTATTGTTTCCTACGCCGTCCTCGTCTGTATCGAGAAACTCTGTCGCATCGAGCGGAAACGCATCTAGTTCGTCAATGATTCCATCTCCATCGTCGTCAGCATCCGCGCCGTCGCCAATGCCATCGCCGTCGGTGTCTAGCCAATCGTCAGGATCGTCAGGGACAGCGTCAACGGGATCGACAAATCCGTCTCCATCCGTGTCTGGAAAAGAAGGTCGGAGAGCTGCGAATTGCCACTGCACTGTGTTCATTGCAAGAACTGCATTGGCGGCGAATTCGTCTGCGATATCGACGCCACAATCGTTGTTGTAGCAACCCTCAAGCTCGGGATTGGAAAACACCGTGCTCTTGTTCTGTCCCGTTCTTCCATACGACATGATCGTGTGAAATTCGCCTGCAACCGAATGTCCACGCGCGAATCTCCACGATCCTATCTCGCCCTGCCACTCGGAGTGTCCAAGTCCGAGAATGTGTCCCAACTCGTGGGCCGTGGTATCGGCAGGACAACCTGTCAGCACGTATGCGGTATAGATGCGATCGTCCCGCAGAGGCATGTAACCTCGCCAGCCCCATCCATTGATATAGGTGTAGCCACATATGAACTGAGGCGCATCGGTCGCTCCCTTGAAGACAACGGCCATGTCAGCACCATGCCGATCGCCTTCCTCCGCCATTTCGAAAATGTTGATAGCACTGAAATTCTGGTAGTCATTGACATCCACTGGAATCATGCCAACAAGTCGAAACCTAAACATCAACCCGCTGTTTTCCACATACGAATTCGTCGTGGTCATGAGATGCTGGATGCGTGCGTAGACGCCGTCGAGTTGAGCTGCCGCAAACCCGGGACTGTACATGGCAAGAACGTCGATGGTTGCCCCTTCCGGCGTGGACTCAGCATCATTCGGATCTGTTCCTTGCTCTTCTTCGTTGATGTCGCCTACACCATCGCCATCCGAATCTTTGAGGTAGTCCAATTCGGTAGTCGAAAACGAATCGAAAAGGTTCACAGCATCCTTGGCGAGTATTACGTCCTGGTAGCCTCCTGATCGATTCCAATTCCTGTATAGATTGATGATGAGATATTGATCACCTTGTAGCGCTGTGTTGGCATCGATCCCAGGTGCAAAGTCGCCTTGAAACGTTGCTGCCTCACTCGAATCGTTCGCGGGAACCAGTTGATCAACCAATACATTTCCAATGTACGTTCGCCTACCTGTGGTTCGGTCAGTCGTAGCAAACACGTCAAACCGCAAATACTGCGTGTCGCGCTCTCTGAAACTGGTGAATCCCGCGGTGATCTGTAACTTACCGTCCTCTGTCCTCTCAAATGTGCACGGGCAATCAATATAGAGACGATTTGCGTTTGCCCAAACGCCAGTGCAAAGGCACAGTAAACAGGAGACTACCAATACCTGAATCGCGTTTCTGTAGAAACTGTTGGGGTTCCTCCCACTGAACGCAAGGTTTTTCACCTTTGCTTTCAATCTCTCTTGCAAACGTTTAATCTTCAATGCGATCCTCCAAGTTCGAAGGGCGTAAACAACTTTCTCAGCAATTTTCTTGGACTAAAGTATAGACCCAATCGGCTGCGAATAGTGTCGGTTCGAGATGCAGTGGATTCATTGAAATTGCACCGAAATTTGCTGACACGCGCCACATTGAATCGTGAGTTTGAGTGCCTGTGCAGCAGGTCGAGCCAATTGGACAGTTGATAGTTTCGAATAGTGTCGAAACGTACCCTTACGCGGCGCTCTGCTGAACTACTGCCTCTTGCATGCCATCCCATTCGCTCCAATGGTCGCAGAGCTTTTCTATCGCAACTTGCCACGGATCATAGCCATCAGGATAGTCCAAGAACTCACCATCCCATCCCCTATCGGGATGATCGCTATCGCCCAGCACACGTGCACCTCCGGGTCGGTGTCTCCTCAATCTGAAGTAGACGTTCATCCTAGGCTCATGGCCAAGACGGTTCTCGGTTCCACAATGGGGAACGGCATGCAGAACTATCACGGCGTCACCTTCGTCGAGCAGAATCGGTGTAGGTTCAAGCCATACGGTTCCGTCTGGAGTGGTCACCGCACCGCCCGAGAATTTCTCCCGAATTTCTTGCGGCAATGCGTTAAGAGCTACACCGTTTTCGCCAACCGGTCTTAGTCTAGGCCATCCCGCACCTTCAGGCCCAACAACGCCACCACTTTCGCGCTGTTTCTTGAAGAATTCTTCCACAGCATGGTGCGCGCCCCCTAGAAGCGCGAGATTTCCTCGACCAAATTCAGTTTGGTCGTTGAGGGCAACACCTACGAACGCCGTAAAGCTCCCAATCGCTAGCGAGCATGCGGGATCCTGAAAAAGCGGAGTATTGTTCTGTCCGCGATTCGTTGCGTCTCCCGTACCAAAGTGCTCCGTACGCGGCGACGTCCAACTATCCACTTCATTGCGGTTTTGCGGTAGTCGTCCCGCCCACAAACCGTCCAAGTGAGGAACGAAGCCAAAATTTGGAACTTCCGTTCTTGGAACTCCATAGACGGTAGATTCAGTCGATGCGTCGAAGGGCTTCAGCGCCGTAGGCATAGCCTTCACTGGAGCATCAAACTCACCCATAGTGTTTCGCAGCAATTCACCCAGAGGAGATTCGTTGACGAGTCGTGGAAACTCCGCACCCGAAGAGAGATCCTTGTAGTGTCGGTATAGACCACCTTCTCGACCAAGCAAGATGTGTATGCGTCGTTTAGCCGCGTGAGTCAGCTCTCGAGGAACGATATCTCGAAGAATGATGAAGCCGTCGCTGAAAAAATCGCGTTTTTGCTGCGTGGATAGTTCGGTCTGCGTGTTCATATTGGCATGAATGCGCTGGGAATCGAATTGTAATGTCTTGGTCGGTTGAGTTGACCATCAATGGGTATGTGGCGATACGGGGGAGCTACGTGTCTAGGATTAGGTCGACCCAGCCGGAGTAGCGCTACTAGAATTTCCGAGCGTGGCTCCACACAATCAAAATCAAACCAATTACGAGTGTCCAAAATGCACAGCCTGTTCACAGTCGGCTCAATTCATCTAGAAGATCCGTAAGGCTCTCCTCTCCTAGCCAAGTTCCAGCAAGTCTTTTTGGGTCAAACTGGATAGCTGAAGGAGTTGCAGCAACACCTTGATTCCTTAATCTACTCGTAGGGTGCGGATTGGGAATCTCGTTGAAGTACTGATCTCCCTCGCGAAAAGAATAAATTTGTCTGGCGACAATTGCTTTTGCCTGTCCATTGCGCTTGAAATGGACAAGACCCACGACCGTTGTCTTCTTGCCCCACAGCGGTCTGAGAGATTCCATGTCAGCGAATTCGTCGGTCAAGCGGCCGGAAATACTGCTCTTTTCGTCGATTCGCAACTCGAAGCTATGACTCGAGTGCTTTATCTGATCCAAAATGCCACTTACAATTTGGGTAGAAGGCTGCGGAAGGTTTTCCCGTCGTTCCTTGAGTAAGAGAAGACTCTCCCGCTCCAATGTTAGTTGTAAAGTTTCGTCTGCGGCACTCGCCAGAGAGAGCGATGTACCTACCGGCTCAACAATCCGGGCCAAGCCGATCGCCGCTTCCAGAACCTTGCATCGTAGCGATTGTCATCGGATTTATCATCGAACGCATCTTTGATCGCACGGCTCGATAGGTCAACCGCAGTATCTTCCAGATTAGACTGGATTTCTGGAACAAACAGGTCCGGGTACTCGAATTATTCCAGTGCGGCCGACCTCAAAGTTGGCGCGTCAAAAGAAATTTGAGTTGATCCGGAGTAAAGACTGGTCAAATTGAATTCAGTTGCCTTTGCCAACCAGGAAGAAACATTCGCACCAGACTCACTGACCGAGCCTGACGACAGTAGTGTTGCCCGTTGAGCAAGGCTAGTTAGTGAGCTTACGATGCGCTCCAAGTCGCTGAAGGCTATCGAACCGTCCGAGATACTCGAACCCGATAAACGCAACTGGTCTCGCTTGTCCCGTAACTTCTCAACTTTGCATTTAATTAGGTTTCTGTTCCCAGTCTCCTAAGAATCAGACGGCTGGGGAACAACAAAGCTCTTGTTCCATGCTTGACCATTGTGATTTCGCATGATTTTTACTGTCGAGGTCTGCTCAAAAATTATCGTAATTAGGTGATATATGGTCAATACTTCGTCTTGAAACGCCTGATTGTCTTCAAGGCGCTCGACGTTTAGACCCGTCTCAATGCTTTCGTCAATTCCAATTCTTCGACCATGGTCAAGATGCACGGAGCTAGAATTGAAGTACGCTGCAACTTCTCTGGCTTTTTGAATTGCATCCTCTCGTTCCATTGCATGAAACATGTGATTTTGCAGACGGATTTCAGCTATCTCTTGGCCCAATTCAAGTGCATCTTGAGCTCTCTGCAGCAATGCGGGCCCCATAGTTTGAAGTATGGGAGCCCAAACAAGTGCGCTATTGCGTTCCTCCTCAATTTCTCTACGCGCTTGCGCAAACTGCCTTAGTACGCTCGATGCTGGCACAAATCCACTCGCCAAGGAGAGTTGTGCATCGATCGGCCCCAACTGGCTTTGTCTCCCCATCACGATTTTTTCGGAACAGAGTGCGATCATCGTGCCTCCAGACATCGCATAGACAGGCACGATAGACTCAACGTAGCTGAACTTGCTCCTCAAGTAGTCGACAATGGTCTCTGTACTTGCCATGTCGCCTCCAGGTGTATGAAGAATTAGCGATAGCCCCTTGCTGAAGTCCAAGCCACTGACGGTAGCCATAAATCCATTGATGTCTTCACGGCTTATGGATGTGGAGAAAAGTGGAGCTTGTGGCTTTTGCAGGAAAGCAGACGAATAGGCAATGACGTTTGTGCCTCTACGGTCCGCAATCCTATTCAGTTGTAAATCGAGATAGTTGTTTAGCCAGTTTGACTTGTCTTCCGGTGACGTTTGCTTCTTGAATTCATCTAGCAGTTCTGACCAATTCGGCATCCGACTCAGTCACTAATCTCAATAGACATGGGAACGTTCCAATTGCGTTCCATATCTAGGACTTCGGGGGCTTGCTTCGCTAAAGAGAGCATGTCTAGCTCGTTAAGTTCAAGGTATTGCGCGTACATCTCATCAATAACCTTGTCTACTTCGTTCCAAACTTGATCGTTAGTCAGCTTCTTGGTTGCGATCTCTCAACTCTCCACACCCTACATACCTAGTATATGCTAACCAAGCCACGACTACAAAGTAGTGGCCTAGAGGTGTGCATCCTAAATAAAGGCGTTGGCCGATAATAAGAATTACGCTTTTCAGCGCTACGTACAAACACTATTGCGAGTCTACATTGAGTCACGCTGAGGGGTAAGATCGATGACTACATGACCCGTGTCGACGACGGAAAAAAGACAATCCTAAAGGAATTCAGCGCATTAGAACGGCTTATGCTCCAAACACAAAGCGTGAAGCTGGGCTACATTTAAAGTGACACACTACGAGATGTCGAAGAATTGGAAAGGGAGAGGAATTAAACGTCGGAAGCCTGTTACATCGGAGAGAACTTAACTTTCTGCGGCTTTCGCTGGTACAAAAGTCGTTTCAGCCGTGTTTCCTTCGCGCTTTCAGATGCCATGGCATCAAACGTCTTGCGGGGGTCAAAGGCATCCCGGACGGCTTCACCGATGAAGATAAGCAGACTCAACATGAAGGCCAGCACGAAGAACGAGGTCAAACCCAGCCAAGGCGCGTGCAAATTAGCTTTGCCCTGAGCTAGGAGCTCGCCGAGCGATGCAGACCCGGGTGGCAACCCAAATCCTAGGAAATCCAACGACGTCAACGCGGTTATGGAGCCGATCATGACGAACGGCAGAAATGTGATCGTTGCCGTCATGGCATTCGGTAGGACATGTCGACGCATGATCTTGGTGTTCTTTACTCCCAGTGCGCGTGCGGCCCGTACATATTCGAAGTTTCTCGTACGAAGGAACTCGGCACGAACCACGCCCACCAAAGACATCCATTCGAAGAGCAGTAGAAGGAACAGGAGTAACCAAAAACTAGGCATAAACACACTGGCCAGAATGATGAGCATGTAAAGCCTCGGCATCCCCGACCAAATCTCGATGAATCGCTGAAAGAGCAGATCGGTCCATCCACCAAAATAGCCTTGAACAGCTCCCGCCGCAATGCCAACTATCGACGATAGAAAGGTAAGTATGAGGCCGAACAGAATCGATATGCGGAATCCGTAGATCACACGCGCTAGCACATCTCTTTGGTGATCGTCGGTTCCCAAGAGGTTAGCGGGATTCGGCGGAGATGGAGCAGGAGTTGTCAGATCGTAGTTGGTTGTTCTATAGGAGAACCGAATTGGAGGCCAGATCATCCATCCATCGCCCTCTTTGATCAGTTCCTGAACTTCCTTCTCCCGATACTCAGCTTCAGTTGGAAAGAAGCCGCCGAAAGTGGTTTCTGGATATACCTGAATGATCGGGAAGTAGAGATTACCCTCGTATCCTACAAGTATGGGTTTGTCGTTCGCAATGAACTCGGCGAATAGTGAAATGACAAACAAGACCGAGAAGATCCAAAACGACCAGTAGCCTCTGCGATTCTTCTTGAAATTCGCAAATCGTCTTGCCATGAGAGGCGAGATCCACGACTGGCGCGACACGTCAAAACTGACGCTTTGGGGTTCAGCCGCCTGTGACGTAGATTCAGCCACCACGAGTCTCGAAGTCGATTCTTGGATCGATGAAGGTATAGGTGAGATCGCCTATCAAATTCATTACCAGACCCAAGAGTGTGAAGAAATAGAGGGTTGCGAAGATTACAGGATAGTCTCGCTTCAGCACTGCTTCAAATCCAAGCAGTCCGAGTCCATCAAGCGAAAAGATGATCTCTATGAGCAGTGCGCCAGTAAACAGTATTCCCACGAAAGCGCTAGGGAATCCCGCAATCACGATGAGCATGGCATTCCTGAAGACATGCCCATAGAGGATGCGATTTTCCGCAATGCCCTTCGCTCGCGCCGTCAAAACATACTGCTGGTTGATCTGATCAAGGAACGAGTTCTTTGTAAGAAACGTCAACGTTGCGAACCCGCCAATGACCAATGCAGCCACCGGAAGGACCATGTGCCACAGGTAGTCGAGAGTCTTCTGCAGCCAGTTCATGTCCGCCCAGTTTTCCGATACAAGCCCCCGCAGGGGAAACCATTCAAAATAGCTTCCTCCCGCAAAGAGCACCACCAGTAGGACGGCAAACAGAAACCCTGGAATTGCGTTGCCGACAATGACCACGGCGCTGGTCCAGACATCGAACTTTGTTCCATCTTTGACAGCCTTGCGAACGCCAAGCGGAATGGAAATCAAATACACCAGCAGTGTTGTCCACAAGCCCAGGGATATGGACACCGGCATTTTGTCCATTACTAGATCAATGACGGACTGGTCGCGGAAGTAGCTAGTCCCGAAGTCAAAGCGGATGTAGTTCCCCATCATCATGAGGAATCGTTGCCACAAAGGCTTATCGAACCCGAAGTACTCCTCCAGTTCAGCGAGGAATTCGGGATCCAAGCCTTCCGCACCTCTGTATTTGCTCTGCAACCCACTGGAACCGCCCGGTCGCGAGGTCGGCTGCGAACCAGATTGGACTTCAGCCCCGCCGCCACCCGTGAAGCGCTGCGTCACCTGCAAATCAGGGTTGTTGAGTTCAGCGATGATCTGCTCGATCGGGCCACCAGGCGCAAACTGGACGACGATGAAATTGATCACCATGATCCCAAACAGCGTTGGGATGATGAGCAAAATTCGACGAATAACGTACGCTAGCATTTGCGCTCAACCGCTGTCTTTGCTGCCACTCGCAGGGCTCTCAGTCCACCGCGTGAACCCGTGATGCAGCTACAAGATTCCACACTTCAATTGCGATAGGCTTCAACTCTTTCGTTCTTCTCAGGATCGACCCACCATGAAAGCAAGCCAACGCCGTAGATCGGCTTCACATCGGGAATGCCGAACTTGTCCCACCAGATGACACGATCCGTATTGATGTGCCATGTAGGAATGACAAAGTAATTCCACTGCAGCACTCTATCCAGTGCGCGCGTGGCGACAACTAGATCCTCCCGTGTTTTCGCTTCTATGACATTCTCGACCAGTACATCAATGGCAGGATCTTTTATGCCAGCGTAATTGCGGCTGCCCGGAACGTCGGCAGCCTCCGATCCCCAGTAGTCTCGTTGCTCATTTCCGGGCGATCGGGATTGCCCAAACACAATGGAGATCATGTCGTAATCGAAATCTCGGACGCGATTTTGGTACTGTGCGGGCTCGACAGTACGGATACTCCCGCGAATTCCCAACCGTTCCAAGTTCTCGAAGAACGGAGAGACGATCCTCTCGAATTCAGGCGATTGCAGCAGGAACTCAATCTCCATGGCTTCGCCAGTTTCCGTGTGTACCAACTGATTGTTTTCAATTCCCCAGCCCGCCTCGGTCAGAAGGGTGAGAGCCTCTTGCAGTCGGCCTCGAATATTCCCCGTTCCATCAGTCGCAGGTACTGTAAACACTTCAGTGAATACTTCGTCGGGAATGTCGCCTCGGTGAGGCTCCAATAGTTCCAATTCAGCCGGGGTCGGCAAACCTTCGGATGCCAAATCGGAGTTGTCGTAGAAGCTTCTGCTGCGAGTGTATTGGCCATAGAAAAGGTTCTTGTTGGACCACTCGAAATCGAAGCACAGCCCTAGCGCTTTGCGAACTCTCTTGTCCTGAAACATCGACTTGCGCAGATTGAATACGAACGACGGCATGCCGGTCGCGCGATAGTGTCTCAACATTTCCTTGTTGACCAAGCCCTCATGAAGAGCCGGAAAGTCGTACGAAGTTGCCCATTTCTTGCTCGAATTCTCTGCTCTGTAGTCGTACTCGCCCGACTTAAACGCCTCGATGGACACATCGTCATCCCTCACGTAGTCGTAGCGAATCCTATCGAAGTTGTACATGCCTCTATTGATCGGCAGGTTAGCGCCCCAGTAGTCCTCATCTCTTTCGAATACAACGTAGCGCCCGGGCTCAAGGTCGACGATCTTGTAGGGACCGCTAGTGACTGGAGGATCCAAGGTTGTCTTGTCGAACTCGCGCTCTTCCCAGTAGTCCTTTGACAATATTGGCAACTGTCCAATGATCTGTGGCAGCTCGCGATTGGGAGGTCCCGAAAAGGAAAATCGAACTGTTTGAGAATCTAAGGCGATAGCTTCTGAGACGTTGCCATAGTAGTAACGAAAGAACGGGCGCCCCATTTCTTTCAAAGTGTCAAAACTGAAAACAACATCATGGGCCGTAATCTGCGAACCATCGTTGAACTTTGCCTCGTCGCGAAGATGGTAGATGGCGAAGGAAAGGTCGTGAGCCACCTCGATTCGACCAGCGATCAGTCCGTAGCCTGTCAATGAGTCGTCTTGTGTTTCTGTTATGAGGGACTCAAAAAAGATGTTCCCCATACCAACCGCAGGGTCGCCTTTGACTATATAGGGATTGAAAGTGTCGAATCCACCAATAGCAAACAATCTCAATGTGCCGCCCTTGGGCGCATTTGGATTCACGTACTCACGATGCTCGAAGTCGGCTGGGTATTTCGGAACATCCTCCAACGTCAACGCATGGGATATGAAGGTCCTGGCATCCTGAGCACCGGTGCTAGAGCCAAGCACGAGCGCAATCAAGACAGTAAAGACGAGTCCTGCATATCGATTCATCGGAATCCAACTCCAAGGTCCTACCGCACTCATGTTACACGACAAACATCGTAGCCGCCTTGGCTTAATTGGGGAATCTCAAGCTCGCGCTACAGGGCAAAGTCGAACGGGAATTTCAGTTGAATATTAGGCAAGAAAATTGGAAGGAATTTGCCCGTCTACACGAGGATTTCTTAACTCTGTAACCCTCTAAGTTTCTTAGAATCTAAAAATCGCTGCTGCTCTAAGAAAGTAGTACACAAGACGAGTCATACCCCTAATGCAAACCCGTTTCAACAAATTCAAGCCAAGTCGTCAATTCCACATACTTGGAGTGACCACTCTGGTCCTGATGGTTCTAGCAGCGGCGCACGCAACAGGGCAACAAACAAACGCACCGCCCGCTCCGGTGGTTGAAGAAGCCATTGTCGAATCATCCACTAGCATTTTTCTGCGATGGACCGTTGATACGGACTCGGGAGTCACCGATCAGGAAATCATCGAGTCCCGCATTACCTGGCAAGCCGCAGGCTCTCAAGACTCGGAATCGCTCGACGTTACAGTCGACGACACGAACTGCGAGGATATTTCGACATATCCCATTAGATGTTCGGCGACGCTTACGGGATTGGGTTCGAACACTTCCTACGACGTGTCTTTATCCGCGCGCGGCGTTGTTTATGTCTCGGGTACTACGACGATTGAAACCGACTACGGTTTTGGCGAATCTTCCGCCGCAATCACTCGCCAGACGCACGGAGACTTCGACCTTGCCGACCCAGTGCTGGCAGGCATTGAGAAGCAGGCTCGAATTCCGTTCGTCAGACTTGTCAGCGACAACAGCGAAGCTATCAGCGATTCTCTGGAAGGATTGTTCACTTTCCTCTCAGAGCGAGGGTCCGACACGACCAATCCTTCAAACCCGCATCTTTGGGACTACACCGCGACAATCAGCCCAGCAAATGCGGCGAGACTTTCCATCGTCATCGACTTCGACTCACGAGTGGAGGACGATCTGTTTCGCATTATCGGCACTTACGTGGATTCCGAATCGACAACGGCTCGCGCCACCGTGACAGCAACGTCAAAAGCCGATTCTTCAATCAATGCCGAGCGGGACGTGGTATTCACAGTTGTCAGAAATCGTGCACCCGTTTTTGGTGTGACTGCTGCGACTTTTGAAATGGCCGAAGACGATCCCTACCCAATTGAAATCGGAAATCGATTCAACTTAAGCGACGCCGACGATCACACTCTCTCCTACAGCCTCGAGACCGTCAGCCCAGAAGATGAGATTTTCGAGATTGATCCAGACACTGGAACGATAGATCTCAAGGATGGCGAGGTTCTCGACTACGAGACGGCAACGCAGCATGTGTTGCACGTAACAGCCATCGATTCAGTTGGAGCCGAATCCAACATTCTCAAGATCACAATCGACGTGCTGAACGTCGACGAAGAGCCAACGGGACCTTCCGATGCTGTCGACATGGGAGTCCTCGAACATCAAAGCATGGGGTTCGATGAGGATTGGGTGAATTTCCACGTGCGCGAGTACTTCTACGACCCAGACGACGATCCCTTGTGCTTTGACGCTGAAATTTCCAAGGGGTCGAGCTACGCCACAGTGAGCGTTTCATCCAGCCAATCTGGTTGCGGCCTTCCTCACATACAAGTGCGTCGCGTCGACATGGTCGGCCTCTACGAAGTCAAGGAAGTCGAAGTAGAGATCACGGCTACCGAGGACGTTGAAGACGATCCCGGTTCAGTTTCAGCAACCGTTGCCGTGTCTATCGTCTACGGCGAGAACACCAAACCATCAATTCTCGGTGGCAAGCTGCCTAGTGCAGGATCCAACTCGGCCTACCTGCAATCCTACGATGCTGGCACCGAGTCGAGTTTCGACATGATTTTCACAGCCTTGGACACATTGCCACGGCTAGATAGAGTGTGTTTCACATTGGGAGGCGAAGACGCCGACTTATTCAAGATCGTGGATGTCGACAATCCCAATCAGCTAACCAATTGCGATTCGGACGGCTCAAACTCGACGCTAGGCTCACTGAACTACTCGCATCAAATTCGAGTGCAGTCGTTGCGCGCGCTGGAGCGTAGCAAGTCTGACCCGCACTACTCATTCGATCTCATCGCAACAGATCTCTCCGGCTACGCCGACTCGCTAGACTTCAAAATCACAACAGACAACATCTGGACCGGACTCTTCAGCAATCCCATGCCGGATGCTCATTTTCTGGCGGGAGACGACTCAGAGGTCTACACCTTGAGCGACTACTTCGAGCATGACGAGCCTGACGAAGAAGCTAGTCTCACCTTTGAGGTCAGTTCCGGCAATGTAGATCTTGTGGAGGTCTATGAAGCAAATGGTGAACTTACCCTTACGCCCACCCGAACTCTAGACCGCAATCGTGCGTCCACTTACGTGACAGTGACGGCCGAGGACTCCTACGGATTTGCCACGCGGGAGAGGTTTGACGTCCATGTGCGACAAGACAACAGCCCGCCCCGCATCGAACGAGTCACCCGAAGCTACACAATTGCGGAAGACCTACCGGTTGCCCAATACTTCAGCAAAGCACCCCATGCATACGACTCTGACGACGACGAAATTAGCTTTCGCCTAGCCGACGCGGATTGGCCGTTTGGCGCGGATGCCAATACTGGACTAATCACGATTCTAGATCGCCTGGATTTCGAAACGGCCGCTTCCTACCTTCTCACTCTCTATGCAGAAGACGACTTCGGCGGTTCAGATTCCGTGCAAATATCTGTCGAATTAACCGACGTCAACGAACCACCAATTCCTACCGCTGTTGTAATTGACGACACCGAAACCATCGTCGGATTGGGTCTCCAGAACGATTTGTTCGCCTCGGACCACTTCTCTGACCCCGACGCAGGAGACAGCATCACAGTCACTGCCTACAGCAGTCGGTCCAAAGTTGCCACAGCGGAAATCGACGCAGACGGCTACGTTGTCGTCGAGGGAATTGAACCAGGAGAAACCACAATTACTGTGGAAGCGACAGACACCGGAGATCCTCCGTTGACCTCTTCGAAGTCGTTTCTCGTCAAAGTTCTGGAAAACCAGGCGCCTACATTGGGGGCGCCAATCGCCGACATAAACGTAATTGTGGATGCTGACAAGGATGTCGAACTGGATGGCGTGTTCGAAGACGAAGCCGGAGATATCCACACTTATTCCGCGAGTTCATCGGATGCTTCCGTAGTCGATACACGCGTTGAAGAAAGCACCTTGACTTTGACCGGAAAGTCCGAAGGCACCGCCCAAGTCACGATTACTGTGTCCGACGCTGCAGACAATGCAGCACAAACACGCGTTTGGGTCCATGTAAACGAAAATCAGCAACCTATTGTGGTTCAGGAAATCGCCGACCTGAAGACGCGGGTAGGTCGAGTAGTGGAGATTTCCCTCTTGGAATACTTTCAGGACGAAGGGGACACTCTAGCGTTTGAGATCGAACTCGAAGATTCAGATCTCGCCGAAGCCGATTTGCAGTCAGATTTAAACGTTCTGCACATTACGGCACTCGCCGAAGGTGAAACTACATGCACGGTGACCGCAACGGATTCCTTAGGGGAATCGGTCAGCGAGGACTTCGCAATCACGATCTTGGAGAAGAACGATCCTCCGGTCGTTGCACGACAGCTCGAGGATATAGAACTTTCGCTCGAGTCGCATGTACGCTACGACGTTGACATCGAAGGAGTTTTCGACGACGAAAAACCCGATCAGTTATCGATAGACGTCGAATCTTCCACCGAAGAGTATGCGGATGTGATCCTGCGCAACAATGGAACTGAGATTCGGATTTATCCCTTGAAACGCGGTGATTTCGAAATCACCGTGACGGCGACCGATGACGTTGACCAGAGTACCTCGACTGACTTTCATGTGGCGATATTGGATGAAGAAATCAACACGCCACCAGAGGTAAGCGCGCCAATTGCGGACCACACCATCGATGTCGGTGAAGAGCTCGAATTGGATCTGGCGAGCGTCTACACTGACGCCGAAGGTGACGAATTGACATTTACTGCCGAATCCGACGACGAAGATGTAGCTACTGTTGGCGTGGACGAGTCCAATTTGCTCACAGTCGAGGGCATTTCTGCTGGAACAGCCACTATCACGACAGAAGCAACGGACCCATCAGGAGAGTCCGCAACCGACACTTTCAAGGTTACTGTCAAAACCGTTCCAGTGGCTTCGCAGACTGTCGCGCAGATCACATTGCAGCTTGGTGGGGCTGGCACTTCACTCGACTTGAACGATAGCTTCTATGACGCTGACGGGGATCCATTGGCATTCAAGATCACTGATCAAGACACCAATATTGCGAATGCGTATATAGAAGAAGCAACACTTTCCCTCGATCCTTTACAAAGAGGAGCAGCAGTTGTCACCGTGATAGCAACAGACCCCGACGGAAACTCTGCGGAGGGTCGATTCAATGTGGTTGTAAGCGACGAAGCGATTAAGAACGTTGCGCGCAATGCCCTTTCCGGCTACGGACGCAGCCTATTGACGAGCATCGCAGCCACAATCGCAGATCAAGATAGGCACCACACGTCTAGCATGAGTGAATCGCTGAGAAATGTGTGGAACGATTTCTCTCGCCAGCATCGTTCCTCCTCTTTGACGAATCCGCTACGCAGCTCCTCATTGCGGACCGGGACTGGATTGGCAGACAACCCATGGAATGCTTCAAGCGATGGTCCCGGACAAACCTTCACCAAATCTCCAATTGCCTCTCTTCCGAACTACTCCGTTCATACTTCAGGAGGAAGCACCAGCAGGCGAATAGGACTCTGGAGCAAGACCGACTCGTCGAACTACGGCGGCATTGGTTTCAATGGCGAGGCGACCAATCGCTATCTCGGGTTTGACATCCAATCACAAAGTTCAGGCTACTGGGGAGTGGCATTGCTCAAGAGCAACAGCGCCAACACCTACACCTATGGTTCGGCTTCCGAGGAGCTCCAAACAGCTGTTAGCTCAGTTTTGCCCTACTTCCGCCATCAAATTGGAATGAACTACCAAGTGTGGGGTGCCTTGGGCTTTGGCAAGGGTCGCGCGACTATTTCAAGTCAAGGCACAGAGATTGGAGGCAATCCATTGCTAATGAAGTTCGGCATGATCGGTGTCCGCCGCACGCTACTAGATTCGCGATCCAATCAAGTTGCAATAATGGGAGATGTGGGCAGTCTCGACCTTGCAACCAAGGGTGCGGGACCCTCAAGTGGTTTGCAGTCTCGATCCCATAGACTGCGTGTCGCAATGAGCGGATCAGTCACCAAGCACATTGGCACCTCGCAATCGATAACTCCCTTCGGGCGATTCGGATTGAGATACGACGATGGGGACAATCCTATCCCTACCGGATGGGAAATCGCTGGTGGCATGCGATACAGCGCATCCTTTCTAAAACTCGAAGCTCAGGGAGTTTTGTTCAAGGTTCCTAAGACGGATGAGCACTACGAGCGGAGTCTCTCCGTCTCGGCAACTTACGACAAGAACAACGATGGTCTTGGCTTTACCTTTGCCGTAGCTCCAAGCATTGGTTGCCCTCGTGCCAGCAGTGGGATAGGAACGGCGGGACCGGAGAGCCCGCGTTCATTCATTCATTTCCAGGACTCCTGCAACGACCAACGAGCATTGGAGACCAGTTTGGGCCATACCTCTTACATTTGGAATGGGCAAGTCAGAGTCAACCCAAGAACGACATTGCGCTACAACAGCTACCAAACCAGGCACGCGACCGTTGGAATACGTCTTGAATACGAATCACTGCGAACCACCAAGGGTTCGCTGGAATTGCAGTTGAAAGACTCCGATTCCCCGCATCAATCGGGTCTACCCGAGTTAGTGGCAACTGGAAGGCTCTACTTCTAGACGTTGTGAATCGAATTGGGCACTTCCAATGCTGTTAGAAGACCGGAGTAGCAGCGCATGGAACATCTCAACATGCAGGATGTACTCTATGGTGTGATTGAAGAGCTTCGCCACAAAAGATTGGACTAAAATCACCGTGATGCGGGACATTGCACTTGGGCACATAGTGTGGTGGTGCAATGGACTCCGCGTGGCGTCTTGGCTAAGACTGTGCTGACTAACCATCTAATTCGATAGGAGGATCCAGATGAGAACCAAAACGGCATATTTTCTGACTCGGCTGATTGGCACAGTGCTCGTGTTCAGCGCCGCCTCGAGTTTCGCCGCTACCCTCTATCCCTTCTATCTTGCGGGAGGTCTTGTAAGTTGGACATCGGCAACGCCTAGCGTACCCCAAAGCGAATTTGGATCGTTCAGTGCATCGAGTAAAGATGATGGCTATCGCATTGGAGTCGGCTTCTCCTTCAACGAAGAGTGGTCCGTCGAAGCCTGCTACCTTAACGGTCCTACACAAAATTTGTCGGTTTCGGGAGCTCAGACTCTGGTTGTAGGCACACCGTTCAATGTTGATTTCGAGTCCAAAAGAGAATTTACGGTCTTTCGAGCCAATCCCGTCTATGAGTACACGCTCCTCCGACCAATTTCTGTGCAGCTTAAAGCAGGCGTTGCAAGAATCCAGGGGAAACAATCTTTAACGACCACATTGAATCCAATAATTCCCGGGGGAAATCCCGTACAGGCTGGGACAGAGTCGAGTTCCCTGAACGAGACAAAGGCGTTTGCGTCGACGGCGCTAAAGTTGAACTTTCGTGATGGGACGGTTGCTGTGGTAGCTTCATTCGTCCGTTACTTCGATGCGGTAGCAGGCATGGATCAAGCGCTCGAACTGGATCTCTTTTGGCGGTTTTAGGCTACGAAACCGATTTGTAGCACGAGTCTCAAATCCTAGAATCGGACAAACTCAGCGTTCAGCTGCGTTCAATTGAGAACGCTTCGTCATTGCTTAAGCCGAACAAACCCCCGATTCACTTTCCAGTCTCTTGATGCAAAAGGCAGGTAGTTCGTTGTGTGAGTGAGGCGTTGTTGTAGCACCGCTGGCGTTGAATCTAGTTTCTCGATCCGTCGCGTCGAGAATGACGACCTCTTCCCTTTCGATTGTTTTAATTGAAACTCGCAGAAGCCAACAAGCCGCTGCAGCTCAGTAAGGAAGTCAACATTTAATCCCAGCCAGGTTTGGCTGGGAATAGCTAGAGTCTTGAGGTCGTGGGCGTTTAGCCCTGGTCAGACAATCATCAGGTAGACAATGCCCGCCAAAGACATAAAGGAAAGTGCCACGATCAAAAGTGTGAAGCTTTCCTTCATCTGTCGTTCTTCAGGATCGAAACCAACATCATCCTGATAGTTGCTCATCTTCTGTCCATCCATGGTTACACTCGCTCAGCGCAACGTCTACATTGACTTGCTTCGTATTTGGAATTTCGGAACAAGCCAACCGCGCGGCGCGGCTGTTTCGATTCAGGTGCTTGCGTGCAAGCTTCTAAAGTGTATCAGACAAAGTCGCCAAGAAAAGTGAAGGAATCATGGAAAGCCAAAACAACCTTTGCTTTTACATCCCATATCCCCTACTAGCATCCGATCCTGTCGCAGCCGCTTAGCTAGTCCTCGTCCAAGCATGCTGCTTGAGACTTCGGTTCAAACAAAGGCACGAAGTCTTCCAATTCGCGATTCATTCGAACGAACTCGTCCAATGACGATTGCTCGCCCGCCCATGTCCCGCACACGAAATGCTGGTCTATGAATTTTCGGCACCGCAAAGGCAACTCGGTACCGTTGAATGCCGGAACGTAGCCACTTCGCAACTCACCGTCAACAAATGTGGCAATTACATCGGAGACGACGTAGGCCAGCAGATCCGTAAAGAAGTCGCCCGTTCGATTCCTCAGAACAACAATGTCAGCCGCATAGCCTTCCTCCAATCTGCCGGTGACGCTCTCAATTCCAAGCGAGTATGCAGCTGCCCGGGTTGCCATGATCCAGAAGTCCTCGCCGGACAGCTGATCCTTCCATCGAACATTGTCGATCCGATCCGCGCACTGAATCTCCTCCAGCATGTTGTAGGAGCCTGAAAACGACCAATCAGAGCCCAAAGCGACATGGGCACCACTCTTAAGGACATTAACAACGTCAATGGTCTTGTCGTAAAGAGCGATGTTGGAGCGAGGAGCCCAGATCAATGTCACGTCCAATTCTTTGAGCCTCGCCACGCTTTCAGTATCGAGTCCTACTCCATGTATCAAGGCATATCGCCGATTGGGATTTTGTTCCACATAGTCTAGAAAGGCTCGGCCTTCCAACATCGCGGCACAATTTGTTCCCTCGGCTATGTGAGCGACGTACGGAGCTCCTGACAAGTTTTCATCGTCAGACATGCGGGGAACTACATCGGTCGGTTCGTCAGAGCAGTCCAATTCGTGAAACTTGGAGATCCAGCCGTACGGAAAGATCTCGTAGTCGATGAGGTAGCCATCTGCAGTCGTCTCGGTGGTGGCGTTCTTCACTAGACCTTCGACGCCACCACCTGATCCAAGAGTTGTGGTACCCGCAAGCAAATGTCTAAGCTCGATCCAAATATCATGCTCGGGTTCTTCTACCGAATGGAATTCGACCGCATACTTTTCACCAAATACTCCGCGCCACTCGTCTCGATGTTCGTATATCGGTTTAGTCTCCGGATCGGGGATGCCTCCGCTATGGGAAAGATGTTCATGCGGATTAATGAAGCCAGGGGAAATGTAGGAGTGCTTGCAGTCGAAGAGACTCGCATCGGGGGCCGCGAGGCGAATGTCGTCAAGTGTTCCCATCTTTGAGATTTTCCCGTCTGCTATGAGAACGGCACCCTGTGTCACCTCGACTTCTCCGAGAACGAGATTGCCAGCGATGATGATCTCGTCGGTATCTCCTTGTTCAAACTCGCAGCCACTGTATGTAGGCAGGGTTATAGCTTCGTCAGTATCTGCTGGGATTGATACGGAAAGGAATAAGCAAACTGAGAGACAGGCGGCAACAACCCTGTTGCTACAGATTTCTACAAAACAGCTGGCGATTCTCGGCATGTAAAGATCCCGTTGCGAGCCAATACGCTGAGCATTATTGTGCAAACTGGCGCACTGAAACTTTTCGCCATCCTGAATCAATAGCGATCGGGGCACCTGCGCATCTGCAACAAGCTTTGTTGCAAGCAGACTCGAAAATCGGAAATGGGGTCGCAGCAACAATATGACATCGACTAGGATCAAGTTGCGACTTCTCGCACGACCCGGCAAATTTGACGCCTCGATGGGCAATTGAAACAATTCGACATTATTTTGAAACAAATTGAAACATTTGCTGTCAAACGTAGTGAGATGAAATAAGAGAGCGGAAACCAATCCGAAGTCCTGACCAGCACCGCAACGATTTGTGCATCCCTCCAATTTGCAAGCAATGGCAGGGAGTAAGAGTCAATTGCGATGCCGAAAATCGACCCAAAAATAATTGTTCCGTCATGGTTGATATTTGTTATGCAATTGGGTTACAATCGCTGTGAAGTGTTTCGTGGAAGCAACGCGCTGTACCACAGGTGTTGCATTTGCGAAGCTGAACAAGGATGTACTAGGTTGATCAGAGTCACTTCAATGATTGAAGCTATGTCTCGCCAAACCTATGGAGGATGGATTTTCTAGACGAGTGCCCTACTCGAAGAATCTAGAGGATAGTCCTACGCATGGAGGCGGGAATGACTTCTAAGGGACCAAGGAACAACAAGCCTGTTGTAGGGGTCCGCTATCAAAGCCATTGCGTTGCGGGCGTTCATTTGTTGGACGTGTTGCTGCTGGATTGGCGCAAGGAGGAATTCCATGAAATCTTTGCCAATGGTTCGAAGACGCGTTGACGTATCGAGACGTCTCAGCGTTCTAAACCTCGTTAGAACCACAGCCCTTCTCACAATGGGTGCGTTTAGTCTGAACGCACTCGCACAGACCACAACCTGCGGATTTGACGAAGTCACTGCTGGCGAAAACTGGCAAGTTGTTGGTGGCCAGAATCAGCTCGTCTTCTATCAAGGAACGTCAGGTTCCGTAACCATACCCAATTTCACCGACACTGGATGCGTTGGGTCTGGCGCTACGAGTTTCAGGCTGTTCAAGAATGGCGTGCACATAACTGATTTGACCGACGGCACCGACGATGACGTGATTAGGTTGCTTCGAAGAGTGACGGGAGTGACCGTCACAGATGTGGGTGTAACCGCGACGGATGACACCAACGGTTGGGGCAACGGGCACACAATCACCTACGACGGAACAGATACCGCTTGGGGAGCGGCTCCCGTCGAATACATGGTCCAGGCAGCCAGGGCGTTTACAGACGTACTGGACGAATTTACGTTCACAGTGACTGTCTTGCCAACGCGATTAACGATACCGACGAGCGTCGTATTTAAGGCTGAATCAACGGAGAGCATCGTGGTCCGTTGGGTCGGCGACGACGTTGCTGGTACTGCAACGCATTACCAAGTGGGATGGCGAACGACGGGTACGACGAGCTACACCATGTCCGGCCTAATAGCAGAAAACACACCAGCAAGCGATACTACCCACATCTACTCGATCCAAGGATTGGAAGCTGGTACGGGATATGAGGTGGCCGTCAGAGCCGTAAACCCCGGCTCTATGACCAACATGTACGACGATGCGTACAGCCCATTCAGTACGCCGACTTTCGATGCGGACGAGCATACGACGAAAAGTCCAATGGACGATGCCACCCCACCAGCTGCAATAAACGACATGAATCCCATTCGGATCGCGACAGGTCAGACAGTAAGCATCGATGCCATGGATTGGATATTTCCACATATAGACGGCGAAACGGTAACCGATAGTGACGCGTTCCATGCAACCGGAACAATGTTTACCTACCGTACGCGGTCAGGTAACAATTCAGCTCTCCGAGTTGAGTTCATTGATGATGGCGATGCCACCACCACCGACCACGTTATTCGTCTGACCGGCTTAGCCGAGGCGACTTCCTACGCAATTATCACTGCCGAAGGAACAGATGGCTCGGAACTCCGAACAGAAATTCCGGTGAAAGTCGGTACCAACGCCGAACAAATATTCTCGGTTACGTCGGCCACGACGCGGTGGGACCTTGAAACTACAGCAGCGAATTTTGAGCTCGATGCGAGCGATTTTGTTTCAGAGGCTGATGCCACAATCGAGTACTCGATGACTGGTGGCACGCATCGAGGTGTCACCTATCTCGAAATCGCAGAAGACACGGGCGTGATAAGCGTTCCGGCTGGAATCAATTTGTCGCCTCTCGAATCTGGCGACGAGTTCGAACTTACCGTAACCGCCACAAACGGCAATCAAGGCACCGATTCCATAGTCATATACGTGAATGTCGTTGAGGGTGACGATGCACCGTTCCTCAAACCGGGAACAATGGACGTTTGGCTCAAGCCGCTCTCTGAAGCCAACGGAGGAGGCTCTCGTGTCGTCAATCTATCCAAGTATTTTGAAGACCGAGATGGAGGGCGTCTGTGTTTCTCCATAACTGGCGACACAACTGACATAGGAACATCGAGCAACCCCATGGTGGTTGCCGACACTAGGCTTTCCGGAGCTTCTCAATGCAGGAATGCACAGCTCACGGTAACGATGAATTTGCCCTCCACGAATCCATCTAGCGACGACTTTTCCTTGCTCAATCTTCTGGGTGTCGTTGAGGTTGACGTTGACGTGGCTGCATACCAGGAAGGAGACTCAACTAACACATCCGATCCCGTCACAGTAAAGATCAAACTGGCGTACGGTGCGAATGCCTCGCCTTCGATCCGCGCCGTAGCAAGGGCTGGTGCCGTTCATATTGCAAGCGGCGGATACACGGTTGACGAAAACAGTGCCTTCACCATAACGTTTACGGCCGACGACCCGCTTCCCAACCCTCGCAGAAGCAACTCGAACACCCGTCTTTCGCACGACGACATTTGTTGGAGCGACAGCGGCAAGTGCATGCCTTGCGTGGGGCCAGAGAATCGGATGAGCGATCGTATCGTAAACAATGGAGTTTCCCACGAGTTCGATTTGACGGTTCCTGCCGCAAAGGTGGACTACGAAAAGCATCCTAACGGGTACGTCATTGACCTGTGTGCGACTGACTTGTCCGGTACTACCCACACGACACAATTTACCGTGATGATCGAGGACGTTGAAGAACCACCGACGTTCAAGCCCATCGAGGACATGTATTTCGTCGTGGGCGACTATGGAAAATCCATCGACCTTGCGGACTTTATCCAAGATGGAGACGGAGAGCGAGACATTGTCAGGTACGAGGCCAATACCGTCGGTACAACCACCGCAGTCGAAGTGTCGGAGTCCGATGGAGTCGTAACTGTCACGCCCACCGATCAGCCCTTGGCTCGAAAGGCCGAAGTGGAAATCGAGGTTTCCGCAACAGATACATCTGGTTATCGAGCGTATGGTTATTTCACGGCAAACGTAAAGAACTCGAACAGGTCTCCTACGTTTAGGGGAGGCATCGGTTCTGTCTCCTACGCTGTGGCGGAAAACAGTCCCGCTCAAACCAAAATCGGCACACCGATCGAAGCCACCGACCCAGATGTAGGTGACGACATTACTTATGAGTTGAGCGGGTCTTCGATGTTTGGCATCACGACGACGAACAACGGCGCACAGCTCGTGCTTCGAAAAGCAGGACTCGATTACGAGCAAGGCAACCAACCCTATGACCTTGTTCTTACGGCAAGCGATGGGTACGGCGGCGCCGCAACCCTTCGCATAACCGTATCGGTCACCGACGTCAATGAACCTCCAGTGGCGACAGACGAAGTAATCAAGGATCAACGAATCCTTCTCGGCATGACGGAGTGCGTAATTCGCGCAAGCGATCACTTCTCGGATCCTGATGAGTCCGACCAGGCCTCGGGATTGCTGATCGAAGCAACGACGACTCGTCCTGGCGATGTCGCCGTAACGATCAGTAACAACGACGATGTCTGCATAGAGGGTAGAAATGTTGGTACTGGACCTGCAAGAATCACGGTTACAGCCCGCGATCGTGCTGGTCACACGGCACACAAGCGCTTCAAGGTAACAGTAGAGCAGAACAATCCGCCTATGACCGCTGCATCTGGTGGTTTGGAGGACCTTGACGTTCAAAGAGATGGTCGCAGCGAAGACATCGATCTAAATGAATATTTCGATGACGGCGACGATACTTACGACGAGACCATGGAGTACTCGGTAAGTAGCGGGGATGCCAATATCGCTACAGCCGTCGTCGTTCGCGGTCATTACCTGCGCATTTACGGCAACCTTGACGGAACGACCACGGTCACAGTTACTGCAACCGATCAGAACAATCAATCGCACTCGCAAACGTTCGACGTAACCGTCGTAGGAAATGAGGCGCCGGTTGCTAATCCCAACGCCATTGCCGACGTGCAAACGCGCATAGGCCAGACGCCTGCACCGATCAATGCAGGCGAAGCATTCACGGATGAAGGCGATTCGTTCACACTATCAGTTGGAACGGACAACACCGACGTGGCGACTTTGTCCGTCGAGTATGACGCAGACAACAATCCTTGGATCACGGTGCATGTGCATTCGATTGGCAGCACGCGGGCAACCATAACTGCTGTCGATACAGCACAAAACACTGCCACCGTGTCGTTCAACATTGACGTTGGCGAACGCAATGATCCGCCCAAGTTGGCAAGTCCAATTGCTGACCTATCCGTTGAGATTGACGGACGAGTTGACATCGATTTGGACGAGGTCTTTGAGGACGAGGGACGTCTGTCCTTTGAAGTCGATATCGAAGACGACAACGTTGCGGACGTCGTGTATCGATCCATCAGCAATATCTTGCGGGTATACGGCTACAAGACTGGCGATACTCTCGTGAGCGTAACGGCTACGGACGACATCGGACAAACCGCCACGGACGAGTTCACGGTTACCGTCGTCGAAGGCGCAGCCCCAGAAGTTGTCGCCGTTCCAGTAGCGCAATCAGTACATTCCGGCGGCGTGAGAGAAGTGTCCCTCAATGGAGTCTTCGTAGATCCGGATGGCGGAGCACTTACGTACAGCGCCAGCTCGTCCAACGAGATGATCGCGACTGTAAACGTCTCGGGAAGCACGCTTCAGATTACCGGCGTTTCCGAAGGTAATGCAACGATCACTGTTAGGGGCACTGATGCCGAAGGACTCTATGCCGAGGTTATGTTTGACATAGCGGTTGGTCCTGCCGATGTTCCTCCAATGCTTGCGATCCCGTTCAAGGATCTGACACTGGAGATGGGCAAGAATGCAGATGTGACCCTCGATGGCGTGTTCGAGGACGATGGCACCCTGACCTACTCGGTCACAGTGGACGACGACGACGTAGCGCATGCCGTTTATCGCCAAAGCAACAACTCGATTCGCGTCTACGGCGACACAATCGGAACGGCAATGGTCACTGTCACCGCAACAGACGAAAGCGGGCAAACCGCTAGCGATTCCTTCATGGTTACCGTTCTAGTTCCCAACAATCCGCCCGTCGTTGCCAAGACGATTGACGATGTCACCGTCGAAGCAGGCTCCCACCTTGACGTATCGATTGACGGCGTATTCAAAGATGAGGGGGAGCTGGATTACTCAGCGACCACTGACGATGACACTATTGCCGATGCGGTCTATCGTGTCAGCACGAATTCAGTACGCGTGTTCGCACTCGATGTGGGCATGGCGAACATCACGGTAACGGCCACTGACGACGTCGGCCAGGTTGCGAGAACAAGCTTCCAAGTCGATGTCGAGCCAGCCAATGAGCCACCAGTGCTGAGTGGAGCACTCAACGATCAGGTTGTGACGTTGGGAATGCCTGAAACCGTATCAGTAGCTGATGCGTTCACCGATCCCGATGGCGATGACTTGACCTTTGCGGCTACATCGTCTGACACGGGAGTCGCAACTGTAGCGGTTTCCGAGGCGGACTTGACGCTTGACGGTGTTAGCGCGGGAACCGCAACCATCACGGTTACCGCAACCGATCCACGTGGCCTCAGTGCCAACGGAACGTTCAGCGTAGACGTCGAGACAGCACCCATGTTGGTGCAGGAATTCGACGACGAGGTCGTTACTGCTGGAGAACCTATCACCTTCGCGGTTGACAAGTACTTCATGGACGACGACGGTGACACGCTGACATTCTCGGCGAGTTCGTCTGACGACATGATCGCCACGGTCACTGTGGCTGGCATGGACCTGACTATTGACGGCATGAGCGCTGGAACCGCCATGATCACCGTGACCGCGACCGACCCGAAAGGTCGGAGCGCGTCGGGTAGCTTCGACGTGGTCGTTGAGACCGCTCCGATGCTGGTCATGGAGTTCGACGATAAAGTTGTGACGGCAGGAATGCCTTACACCTTCTCGGTCGAAGACAATTTCGCTGATGAAGACGGCGACATGCTCACCTTCTCGGCAATGTCTTCCGACGACGCGATTGCGATGGTCAGCGTGACCGGCGACGATTTGACAATCGACGGCATGAGCGCGGGAACAGCAACGATCACCGTGACAGCCGCCGACCCGAAAGGTCGAAGCGCGTCCGGTGAGTTTGACGTGGTTGTCGAAACCGCTCCCATGCTGGTCATGGAGTTTGACAACCAGGTTGTAACCGCAGGCGAACCAATGATGCTTCAGGTTGCCAACCACTTCGCAGACGAAGATGGCGACACGCTCACCTTCTCGGCAATGTCTTCCGACACCGCGATTGCCACGGTTAGCATGTCGGGCGAAGAGCTGACTCTCAACGGAGTGGCAGCTGGAATGGCGACGATAACTGTCACCGCTTCCGATCCCAAAGATAGAAGCGCGTCGGGTACCTTCGAAGTGGTTGTTGAGACCGCTCCCGAAGCAGTCGGCAGCATAGCCGACATGATGCTTCAGGTTGGTGGCGACGCCATGGAAATGGATTTGAGCGGCTACTTCGCAGACGGCGACGGCGATGCACTCACCTATGAGGCAAGCACGGACACCGATTCAGTTGAGACTGCCGTTAGTGGCGCAATGTTGACTCTTACCCCGTACACCAAAGGGCAGTCTGTCGTCACGGTTATGGCATCCGACCCGAAGCAAAGACAGGCAACTCAGGAATTCACGGTTACTGTGGACGATGGCGAGATCAAGGCCGTTGAGAATGACGCATTAGCAGGCGTTGCTCGAGCGGTCATTGGAAGTGCGTCAAACGCTATCGGCGGTCGGTTGGAAGGCAACCGCGGCAATACATCCGGATTGTCATTCTTGCCGATCATCGGGGGACGGGACGACTATCAAAGGGTCGACTCCCAGCCTGGCATCATCAGCGCCAATACAGGAACTGTAGGACCGGCACCTCGAACTCAGCAGCCGGCTCAACGATCCTCAGCGCCGATGGTCCGCAAGGCTTCCAGCGGCGTCACTTGGGGCATGGTTCCATCCAAATTCCAGGACTCGTCCCCAAGCCGAAAAGTCGACATTAGCTCGCTGCTTGGCAACAACTTCTCCTATTTCCTTAATGGAAATGGTGGAATGGGGTCATTCTCTGGATGGGGTACGGTTGATTTCCGTACCTTGGAAGGTGAAGGCTACGATGGAAACGCATCTGCCTTCTTCCTCGGTGTAGACGTGAAGGTAAGTCCCTACGTGCTGCTTGGAGCGGCCGTTGGACACAACCGAAGCGAAACCGATTACACCTATGGAAGCGCCACGCAGACCCTAGAGACCACAGTTACGTCGGTACTGCCATACGTCAGTTACAAGCCGAATCCACGCGCTATCGTGTGGGGCGTTGTAGGACGAGGCGGAGGCGAAGCGACCACAACGGTGCACAACGCCACCGATTCCGAGTCCAGCGATCTAACGATGAACTTGGGAATGTTTGGCGCGAGCGCAAGGTTTGCCAGCAGAGGCGCAACGCAGTTTGGTATCCGAGGCGACGCGGCATTTGCCAGTCTAGCCACGGAAGATGGCAACGGCGCTGCCGACGGCTTGGATGCCGGTGTCAATCGGCTTCGAATCGGCGCAGAAGCCATGCATGTCTACGGAATGGCCGATGGATCCACGGTTACGCCCTACGGCGAAATCAATCTTCGATATGACGGTGGCGACGGAGTCACTGGCTCTGGCATCGAGCTGGCGGGCGGCGTGAGAATCATGACGAACGCCTTCTCGCTAGATGCTCGAGGCCACACAGTCGCCGCGCATAGCGCGGAGGACTTCTCGGAGAGTGGCGTGACGCTGATGGCCACGCTCAATCCATCGCACGGAATGACGGGCTTGTCGATGTCGCTCGCACCGAGCTGGGGTCAAACCTCGAGGCCGCAAAGCCTCGTGTGGGCCGATTCCGCAGCGGGCTCTCTGCCGTTCAATACCGGATTCAGATCACACAACGGGTTCGCCATGAATGCGAACATCGGTTACGGCTTCCTGATCAACCGCGATCGCCATGTGTTGACGCCCTACCTCGAGTACGGCGAAGACGGCGCGCGGAACCGCTCAATACTCTTGGGCACGGAAGTCAAGCAACTAATCATGTCATCCTCGCTGTTTGACATGAACGTAACGGTCGGTCGCGTTGGCTCAACAAGCGATTCTGACAACAACCAACTTGAGATCAACGCGACGCTCCTGTTCTAGGTACCCCTAGACCTAGAACCCCTCCCTGGACGACCCGCGTACCGCCTAGCGGTACGCGGGTTGTCTCTTTTTCTCCCCGTCAAGGACCTCTGTCCTGCGTACGAAGAATGCAAGGATAGGACCTTGCACCAAAAACTAGCCCTAAGGCGCATACAATTCACGAGCAAGAGCAGCCTGCATTAGCTTGGTTGCGTCGGGAGGTTGACGGGCGAAAAAGTTCTGTCGGCAATTGGCACCCCAGTGCCAAACGCTACATGGAATCCAAATGGCATACAACAAGTGAACATAGCCAATTCCAGAATGCGCAGCATTTCTAAAGCAATTCTGTTCTGCGGATTCGGGGCTCTGGCTAGTGTCCAGCTACTAGCAGAAGGTAGTACAAGTTCAGCTGACAACAAAGAAAGTCTAGGTACTAACCCGTATCAGGATTCGAACCTTGGTTCGGGGAGCTTCACGTTACCCAATCCCGAGGGCATTGACGAACTCACTAAGATCAAGAGTGAATTTTTGAGAAGTGTGGTATTGCGTCGAATGCTGGCCAATACTGATGTGCAGGGGGTGGTGCGCTTATTTGACCAAGCAAAGAAAGTAACGCATCCCAATCTACGTTCACGACTTCAGACAACGCTCGTTCAAAAGCTTACGACGTTGGACCCGCAACAATCACTCAATATCGCACTGGACGTTCCAACATTGAACCGCAGTCGACTGGTTGAGGCTGTATTCATTGAGTGGTTCATATCTGATCTGGACGAAGCGGTCAAAACTGCTTCCTCGCTCGACTACAGCGAGCGGCTAGTTGCATTGAAGACACTCGTTCAAATCCGCGATGACCTCCCAAGTAGCGAGCTACAGAAATTCGCGGACGATCTCGGTCACGGCGGTAGATTTAGGGGGCTAGTTGAAGAATTGACCGAAAGATCCGCTTATATTGACCCGAGGAGCTCGTGGAATGCGCTCAGCGAAGATCCGTGGTTGGACAGCACCCAGAAGTTTGTCTTCCTTGACATTGCAAGGGCGTGGATTGATGCCGATGGTAGGCAAGCTCTGTTTGAAATCGCGGATTCAATTCAAAACCACGCTACCCGCGTGGATTTGATAGAGCGGTTGATCGACGAAATAGCCGAAACGGATCCTGAAGAAGCGTTTTGGTATGCCAAGAATCTTTATGGGCAGACCGACGGTTCAGTATTTTACGACGCTGTTCGTGAGTGGGCCAAGAGCGACCCTCGCGCTGCGCTTGAAGCGGTTTCCCAATTGGACAGCCACATGCAACGGCTAAAGTTGCAATATACGATTGCAACAAGCTGGGCGCGCAATGACCCCAGAGATTTTCTGACGCAGAATTTGGACGAGTTTTCTACGACTGCCCGGTCGGCTGCGCGAAGCTATGCAATCGATCAAATCGCAAAGATTTCACCAGAAGAGGCGAAGGTATATCTCTCAGAAATTCCGCAAAGTGAAATCGAATCCGTTGCCGTGCGAATCGCCACACGATTGTCTGATACAGACGTTCAGGAGGCAATTGACTGGATCAAAACGGATGCGAATGTCATTCAACACCAGCAGCGCCTATTCCGCGTAGTGTTGGATGAGCTTCTTGAGGAAGACCTAGAAGCGGCCATGCAGTTTGCGCAGGATCACTCAACCGATACTACCGAAGATGGCCTTGAGTTCAAGGTTCTACGCTATATTGTTAATGGGAACGAAATCGAGCAGGCCTTGGAATTCTTGCCCCGAATGCAGGAAGGACATGGCAAGTTTGCTGCGCACATGGATGTAGCACTCAATTTGATAGTCAACAAAGACATCGACCGTGCGCTTGAATTGGGTGACCGCGTAGATTCTGAACATAGGCGCTACTTTTTTTCAGCCGTGCTTGAATCCTGGGCTCACTACGACCCTCAGGGGATGTACGAAGCCTTGGACGATTTGTCGGATAAGGGGCTAAAACTCCAAGCAGCCCAAGCGCTGCGCTACAACAATAAGTCTCTAAGCGAAGAGCAAATTCAATACGTCGAGTCCCTACTTTAGAACGATCGTGGAAATTTGTGTGACGATGGTTATTGATCTATTCAGCCTACAAAAAGGCATCGATAAATGACTCTGGTTGCTAAGAAAAGGCCCGCACGGATATCTCTCTTTGGCCGCAGCATTGTCGTGTTCGCGTTGGTCTTTGGGATTTGGGCAGCAGGCGAAGAGCCCATCGGCGAGGAAGAAAGTGAATCCCGTAACGCTGAATTGTTCGTAATGAGTGATCCCGCCTTTTCCAAATCGCTGCAAGGCTATGCAACTCTCGAAGGCTTTGCGAGCGAATTTGATCGTTCGCTTGCATTCGACGAAGTACTACTCCACGCAGACACTCACCAGCTCACGGAACTACTCAGACAATCCTCGTCGATAACTCCCCACAGCATGCAACTGACAGTGCGCGACGCAGTGTTTCGCCGGTTTGCAATGCTAAACCCTATTCGGGCTCTTGAACTGGTTGCAAATGTGCCGGTCCATCAACAACGGCGCATGCGGTCAGCAATATTTCAGGAGTGGGCAAGCATCGAGTTTGATTCCTTAATCGAGCATTTGTCGGCGCAGCGCTCCCCAAATCGTTCTGTGGCGTTTGAAGCAATAGTGGAAATCGCTGAGGGCCTCTCCGACAGCGAAAAGTTGATTCTTGCAGAAAAGATCCGCCTCGAACAGCACATTGCGGAAGGTACCGTCTACAACAGCAATTGGGAGAACCTCGAGAGCATAGAATCCATTTGGCGCAAAGCGACAAAACAAACAGGAGGCGCCTCAACCAATTCTCTAATGAAGCTTACTCGCTTGGGTGACAAGTGGATTGACAACGAGGGACTAGGGGCAATAGCCAAAATAAACGAATCGATTGAAGATTGGAGGCTCCGACGGGCAGTTCTGAGACGGGTCGTCAGTTTCGCCGTAGGAAGGGACCCCAAAGCAACGTTTGAATATTCACTGGAATTGTTCAGTGGCACAGACTGGCCTTTGGTCGAACAAGCGGCAAGGCATTGGGCAAGCATCGACCCCACAGATGCAATAAGCACGATTTCGCAACTTGAACCCAATCGCCAAAACATGGAACTTTACACCGCAGCTGTATCGGCTTGGGCGAGTCTCGAACCCAGAATTGTTCTTGAGAGGCTGGAAGAGTTGCCTGAAGAGCTGCGCGAAGAGGCTCGCCTCAATGCTCTTTCAAACGTGACCGACTACTCGACCGAAGAGGTAACGCAGCTAGTGGAGCAATTCAATACCGAAGGCATATATGCGGCACTTGAAACAATTCTGGCTAAATGGAAAGACTATGCCTTTGACGATGCTTTCGATTGGGTGCTGTCAAACAATCGACCGGGCCACCGCAAACCTGAAGGGCTTGACGTGGTGTTGAACGACCTCTCGTCAATGGACGCTGAAATTGCCTTCGAAAGGGCGTTGGAACAACCCTTGAATCAGAATGAAATTGGGCTGGAAGCCGATGTTCTCTACTACTTCGCCATATTCGACTTCGACAAAGCAATAGCCTGGCTTCCATCAGTGCGGAATGCCGAGACCAGATTCGAGGCAAGTGCGAGAATAGGATTGCGTTCGATGATGTACGAAGAATGGGACCGAGCAATTACACTTGCAGGCGAGGTTCCCACTACGGAACGCAAGGACTACTTCAAGCGCATCGTACCTAATTGGTTTTCGTTATCGCTGGACGACCCAACCGATCACATTGAAGGCCTCCCGAACAGTGAATCCCAGTCAAAGTTTGCACTAATGGCATTGATGTTCGGATTGTCTTCGACAATGTCAGAATCTCTGTTAGCGAAAACTCGCTTCTATCTGAGTAGCGAGGATCTGGAGCGAATTGAACGAGTAGAGCAGCTACTGGCTCCGTAGCCTGAACTCATTGATTCCAGGCAGCAAAACGAGCGTTGCTAGGCAGAAGAATTCTCTCCCTCCATCACATCTGCCAATGTTCTAAAGTACTCAGCGGGACTTGGCTTGCTCCTAACCAATCGCGGTTCATCAAACCACTTCGCCTCGGGCAGCTCAAAACGGTCCCTATCCATTCGAGGCTGCAGCTTGTACTCGCTGGTTCGTCCCCACCAGTCCGTTCTGCCAATGCAATAGCCTTCGAATCCAGTCACTACGTCGGTAAGCTTTTCTCCGAGCTGGAATTTGAAGGTTTCGTCGCGTTCGCGATGATCATCTGCCATATATTTGCCTATTGGAGAGTGCGATTGAGATTATGCACGATTGTGGCATGTCTTGAGTCCATTGCAGGCTAGTGCAGTATTGGAGATTGCGAGTCTGCTCCCTTTGCTCCGCACTTCTGGACAATCGTTTGAGTAGGCTCAGCGGAGTTTGCTGGCTTGGATAGCGTTGCGATGCATGGCGGGATTGGATTCTTTGATCGGAATTTTGAGCATTCCACTCTACCGGTAGGTGGTTTGCGACGCATTAAAATCGGGCACAAAGAATCCTCTCTGCCAGAGCCATTTCTAGAAGTAGTCGGAATTTGCGGGTAAAGGTACGTGCTGTGAAGGTTTCCAGGAGCAACGTCGCTCTAACATTACTGTTGGTTGGATTGACCACATTCGCGCTGACTGGGCTTTTGGGTTCGTGGAAACAATCTGCCGTTCAGGAAATTTCTGTCCTTAGCCCAATAAATGAAGTCAATCAAGCAGTTATTGATCAAATCCGCCAATACGGACGCTATGGGAGCAAGGAAGCCGCAATCGTTGGCGCACCCAAGACCCAAGTCGAACACGCTGCGCGTTCAGCATTGAACATTCCGACAACTCCAATTTCCGCAAACGATGACTACTCAACGGTTTCCGTTGACGAAGAAATGCAAAAAGGGAGCCTAGATCGTCGGGAATCGCATTCTTCGCCATCAGCACCAAACAACGGCGGTCGTGCTTGGTTGGACTCCAGTTCAGGCATCAATTCGCTGATCGCTCAAGCCGAGGAGGCAGGTAGAGACTGGACGTTTGGTTGGATTCAGATCAATCGCCCGCTTCAATCGGATGCCATTGAGGGGAAGCTTCGACAATTCGGCAGCAGCGTACTTGGATCGACCGGCGATTTGGTTCGAGCAAAGCTAAAAAAGAATCGAAAGAGTCTTGAGTCCATAGATTCCCTCTCCTGGGTGTCTGGACTTGCAGCCTTGCCGCCTCGACTCAAACTCCAGGGCAATATCAAAGAAATAGCATACAGTGCAAATCCGTCATCTCTTACACCAGTCTTTGTAACCGTCGTCGATTCGCACATGGAGGAGGCGTTCCGTAACGAGTTCAAGAGGCTTGGGCTCATCGTCGGGCACTTCGATCCATCAATTCGGGTTTTCCCGATGGCTATCAGATCCGACCAGGTAGCTCAACTAGCA
Source organism: Candidatus Azotimanducaceae bacterium (assembly GCA_965205545.1). GTDB lineage: Bacteria > Pseudomonadota > Gammaproteobacteria > Pseudomonadales > Azotimanducaceae > Bin55. The sequence goes on from OZ242170.1 coordinate 1,866,460, forward strand.
CGATTGGACTTCGTGCAGTCCATCGAACCCATTGCCGTAGTCGAGGCCACGCATGATACGGCTGTGCCAGCTTTGGGCGTGGATGCTCTTCGTGAAGTGGGAGCAACATCCGGCGAGTTTACCGGCACCTATGGTGTAACCACTCCAATTGGGGTAATGGATAGCGGGCTCAATACCAACCATGTCGCAATTTCCTCCTTGCGGAAGAGTATTTGCGGCGCAAACTTCATTAGTACCGAAGACCACGACCTTTGGATTGACGAATACGGTCACGGCACGCACGTAGCGGGGACCATGGCTGGAAACGGCTTCTTCCAGCCGCGTTACGCGGGAATGGCTCCCGGCATAGAGCATATTCGGTTTGCAAAGGTCTTGAATTCCTTCGGCACTGGAAACACTTTCGCGGTAATCCAAGGAATGGATTTTCTAGCCAAGTCATCGGCGTGCCCAGAGGAAGGCTGGTCCGAGGACCGGATAAAACCCTTGATTGTGAACATGAGCCTTTCCAGTAGAAGTCTGGAATTCGACGGGAGGTCGACGGGTCCTCGAAAATTGGACGCCATGGTTTGGACCCACCAACAACTGTACGTCGTCTCGAACGCGAACGCAAGAATCTATGGCTATTCGAACTACGGCTCCGCCAAGAATTCGTTGGCTGTGGGCAATGTGCACGACAATGGCGACACAGTTGCTTCCAGCAGCGTTGGTCCCACCGTCGACGGCCGATTGCTGCCCTCTATAGTCGGAACTGGCTCAAATGTCTATTCAGCAGAAGGCAATGCATCCTACGATGGCTATCTTCCAGCAAGTGGAACAAGCATGTCCTCGCCAAGCGTTGCAGGCGTCGCCGCGCTACTCATGGATGCTTCACCTGAGCACCGCGAGCAACCCGCATTGGTGAGAGCGCGCCTGATGGCCAGCTCAGTAAAGCCAGACGTCTGGTTTGAGTCTGAGTCAGCCTTCCCACGAAACAACACCAACGGTCCGGGGTCCGTACAAGCCCAATACGGCATGGGACTGGTGTCCGCGCGAACAAGCGTCACTAGCAACGACATTTCGGCAGGATGGATTAGCTCTGGTGCCACGGTCACATTGGAAGATGGTGAGTATGCGTATCAGGACATTGTCGTGCCTGAGGGAGCACGTAGGCTGGACATTGCGATGACTTGGGATGAGCCTCCAGCCGATACGATAACCAGCAGCGTTCTGAACAACCTCGATCTCTGGGTCGACTTCGACGCAGACTGTGGTTCGGGATCTTGCGGAGAATATTCGTCCCGATCGACCATTGACAACGTCGAGTGGGTGATCGTTACAGACCCCGAACCAGGCACCTATCGAGTCAAAATCGCTGGGGAACGAATTTTCACGGACCCTCCTCGTGCAGCAATCGCCTGGACCTTGATTCGAGGTGATTCAACACCGACCCTGAAAGTCTACGTGGAACAGGACACGTACACGACCAAGGATGGCGAATCCCACAACCACAGCGTGGAAGTGGTGGTTTCGACCAACGGCTATGTGGCGTCAGGGACTGAGCTTCATTTGGACTGCAGAACTCAGGATGGTGATCCTTGTGCGTCGTTTGGGTATGCAACTGACGATGATCTAACGTACCGTCGAAAATTTCGCGGGCTGGTGCAACGTGAGGACGGTATCGGAACCAATAGCACCAATGTCGATCGCCTGTATTTGGGTGAAGTCGCACACGATGAGGAGCAACGCGTACTCCTTCAGCTTGCCTCCGAGACTAGTGAGCCATTGAATATCTACTTGACTGCAACATCGTGGAACGCAAATGGCGCCAGCACCCCGGTTGTGTTCAATGGACCGGAGTCGAATGTCGATCCTGACAACGAAACGAACCCCCCTGCAAATGACTCCTATACAAACCCCTTATTGTTGGAAAATCCTGAAGGAAGCATTGAAATTGACACATTGCTGGCTACATCCGAGCCTGGCGAGCCAATCCGAAGCGCCACACTTCAGCGTCCAACCCGCTCCATCTGGTTCAGGTGGATTGCGGAGAGTTCAGGATTGACATCGTTTGTTGTGAATCCACGAGGAACCTTGCCAAACTGGTATTTGGGCTATTCGAGTGACCTCAATCCTTCCGTTGATGTCTTCCAAGTGTCAGAGTCTTGTTGTGGCATAGCTAGCGATGATCTAATTGGTTCCTCAGATTGGTCCGTGCAATTCTTCGCCGAGGAAGGAAAGGAGTACCGAATACGTGTTGGCAGCGCTCACGCTTCGATACCTTTGGTCTTGAATTGGCTGATTGGGGAGCGCCCACCGAATGACAACTTCGATGACGCGATTACTTTGACCGGATCATACGGCACGGTCTCGGGCCACAATATGGGCGCGACGATCGAACCCGGAGAATTCTACGGTACGCTTTCATCGACGATTTGGTACCGTTGGACTGCTCCGGCAACAGGCAATTGGAGTTTCCATATAGAGGATGCCCAGCTCGTTCACATATTAGTCTTCACCGGTGACACCGTTGACAAACTGAGGTTGGTCTCTGGAATCTCGGCACCCGGCGACCGAGTCTCCGTTGCTACTGTCGAGGACGAGACCTACCACGTGATGGTCGCATCCCCAAACGCGCGAACAGGTGGTTGGCAATTTAACGATTTGTCATGGAACCGGCACAACGATTCACGCAACAGTTGGAACTGGTTTGAATCTGGCAGACAACTGAGCGAGTCTGAGAGCGGGACCGCCCGCTATCAACATGAACAGTGGATGGGGGTTGAACCTGGAGAACACCAATCCACGGGCGTTCAGACGGGATGGCTGAAGTGGGTGGCTCCATCGAGTGGTCGCTATACATGGTACTGGGACCAACCAAGCTATCACTTGGCTCCGTTTTCTGGGAATGCGGTCGACGAATTGAGTGATATCAAGCACGATGTCGTCGCCAGTGGCACCGAGTTCGTGTTCGAAGCCGAAGAAGGTGAGGAGTACGCAATCTCGTTTGGACGAACCGCAGACAGCTATCAAGCCTATACCTATACGTCGCTTGTACGAAGTAGGAATCTATGGTGGGGAAAGACTCCAGAGAACAATACGATCAGCGACGCGACTGTCTTGAGCGGGATGGAAGGCAGCATCATTGGTTCAAATCAATTTGCGACAACGAGCTCTGCGATCCGTAGGCATTTGGGTTATTCGTCACTTTGGTACACCTACAAGGCGGAGCAATCCGGTTGGTACCGGTTCTGGGTAGAAAACGCGAATTCCTCATCAATCTTGTCTGGTTTTCGTCCTCAAGAAGCCAATCTTCAGCCGCAATTCATCGCGAAGTCACGACCGTCATCCATTCTTGGAGAAAGGGTCGAGGTTATTGTGTACGTTGAAGAAGGCGCGAGCGTTCTATTGAGAGTCGGAACCGCTCGTCCGCACATGGACTCAGAATTCGAGCTCAATTGGTCGAATGCCGATCCACCCAACTGGCTAGTCTATCGTGGCCGCATCGCAGACAGTTGGAGGGATGATTCCGGGAAGGTAATCTCGTTGGTCAAACCAACCGACATGGCGTTCAACTCTGGTGGCACGCTCCTCTTTGTCGCCACCGATGCCGGGATTAGCACATTTCGACGCGACACCGAGTCGGGAAATCTGAGCTTGATTCAAGAGCTCAGTGAACCTGCGGCGGGCAGCTGTCTAATCTGGGATCCGCATCGAAATCGCCTCTATGCAAACAAACTTGACAATTGGTGGATATACGGCCAAGAAGCCGGCGATGCAACGCGTTTAGAACTTGATCGAGTCGACTACAACGTCGGACTTGGTACTCAAATAGACAAGCGTCCAGGAGCTCCAGTTCTCTTTTTAGGGAACAATGGAGACTATCTCTACAAATCGACTGACTTCATCCAAGCAATCTACACGTTTGGCTCACAGGGCAATTTGGAACTAGTGGGCTCAAATGCACTCCGCACTGATTCGGTCTATCCATCCGCAGACCGAAATCACTGGTGGAAGTGGAATTGGCACGATGAGCAGCTACTGGTTCGAGAGCTTGGCACCGGCTTCTTTCGAGCGGTTGCAAAGCCTTGGGAAAACGAACGCGCATACGATGAGATTGGCGCGTTCTCGCACGGTGAAGAACACTTCCTGTCGGTATCTCAATTTGCTTGGTACCAATCTAACTTCGAAGCCCTTTCCATCGATTTCTCGACTGGGGAAATCTCTTCAACGATAGCAGCGCAATTCGACGATCTCCTTCTTACATATTGCAGTGCCGCAATTCCAAGAACGAGTTCGAACTCGTTGGACGTATTGTGCAGCGGCGGAGCGTACGTGGTCGAGTACGACGTTGATTCGGGCAATGCATCCCTGAGCGACTATGTTGCAACTATCCCATTCAGCAGGGTAGTGCCCGATGCATACGGGAGGGCGCTACCGGAATACGACTTGGCGGAATCCGGCCCCATTGAACCCAGCCCCGACGGCAAGCATATCTACGCGGCCACACTGAACCAGGGGATCCTGATCTTTGAGCGACTCGGGAATGAAATACAAGATCTGACTTCAACCCCAACTTCCAGATTGCCGCGACTGGATCTGCTTCGAGCTTCAAGAAATCAAATTCAGTTCGACAGCGATACGGCCACCGACGGGTGCATCGCCGCGAATGAATGGGTAGTCGACGAAGTGAGCTATTCCGTCGAGGATTCGAAATGGCAGCAACGAACGGTAGACTCCGCTTGGTCAGACATTGAAGGAACGGAGAAGACACGGGAACTGTGCTCGTATACCCCTGCCGAATCCAAGGAATTTCGAATGGTCGCAACGTTCACGGTGGACGGAGAGACTATTGATTTCGCAAGTAATTTCTTCGGCGAAATAGAGTACGTTCGCCTAGATAGCTTGACGGTGGCTCCCGGAGAGATAGAACTTGACGCGCTCACGATGACCGATTGCACGGCAATTACTAATCTAGGCGTGAATGGCGTCACCTACACGGTTCACGAATCGAAATGGCAGGTGCGGGACGACTCCGAAAGTGATTGGTCAAATATTGACTCGACAAGAACAACTGGCGGTCTCTGCCCATATGACCCGGATGATGGTCGCGAATACAGGCTAGTAGGTAGGTTTACGATCGACGATGAGGAAGGCTATTACTCGAGCAATGTAATGCAGGAGGAAAGCGACCAGAACTAGAAATACACATTGAGATTGGTCGCTGATAGTCGAGGAATCGGCAAGAAAATGAGCTTGATTGTCGGTAAGTGCTTGCGCGATAGCAGTAAGTCCCTATTTTCTCCTATAGTCTCTTGCTGCACTGCTGAAACCGTTCTTTCAAATGCAATAATTGCCGGCAAATTCGGTAGGGCTTGCAGATAAACCAGCACTTCCTGTAGCAATCCTCGGTGTGGGGCAGCTAAGACTTGCTTGCACAATCCACCCTGAAACCATTATTGAAACTAATCGATTGCCGACTGAGCTAATCGTTGCGCTATCCAGATTCAACCGGTCATTTTGGTAGGACTGGCGACGATTCCACGTGACTCTTGCTACAGCCGCTGTTTAATCGCATCACGCACACCAATATGCACAATACTTAGCATGATCGAAATGCACAGAGGCAAAACCTAAATTGGCTCAAAGAACCTTCCATGTACGGGTGCAAAAGTACCAAGACAGGTGGTGCGTTTGGGAGTCAGATATTCCAGGTCTCTTCCTTGAAACGGATGACTTGCGTGAGATGAGGGATTCGATTGAAGACATTGCACCAGAGCTTATTGTCAACAATGTAAAGATCGATGAAAGAGATTTGGCGGAGAATTCTGGTATCGATTAGAGACCAAGAAGGCCCAACAAAACCACCACGCTCAAAGCCACGAATTTTCATTGAACAATTGATTGCAGCTTGAGCTGAATGGCGGCCTACGCCAGGCAGGAAAAAAGCTGCCAACAAAGAACGGGTGGTCAAGAATTCGCCAAGGGCGTGGCAGCCACGAAATCTGGTCCAAAGAGAATGGTTCGGAAATTTCGGTTTCCGTACCGGCAAAGCTAGGGAATCGCCACACCGCCAATGGAATATTGAAATCAGCAGGAATCGACAAGATTCCTTAGCTAGTTAAGTTTACGTGTGACTGCTCGCTTCACTCGTGTACGTGATCGGCAAGAACATTGATTCGTGTTGAATACGCACCTCGAACAGACTTGCCCTGGAATCAGTGGCCTAATTGAGCGAATTGTGAAGACGTGTTAGTGAATCATTTTCGCGATACCCAATTGCTCTGCGCCATGGAATCTCTCTACGGAGCCTGCCAAAGAACCGAAATGTCAACTTCGTTGTCCACAATCCCATCAAGTCCATCCAGCGTCGGTAAGTCTTCGGTCATCAGCAGATAAACCGATGTCTTCACTTCGAACGTGTCAAAGTCAAGGTGCAACATCGAAATCGCCAAATCTTCGGTCTCATCCGTGTCCCAATGTCCTATGCACGAGGCCTGCACCCACAGTAGACTGAAGCTCAGGTCGCCCAGACCAATAGACCAAATCCCTGGCACGCCGCTCGATCTGGCATTCGCCATGTCAACTGTATTGTCAGTGGCTCCCGAAGCCTCCGCAACATCCTTCATTGCGCCTACATTGAACAGATAGAAGCTCGTGTCAAAGAAAGTGTCTTTCTCTGCGATCAATTGCGTTTCGGGTTGATCCATTCCACCGTTGCAGATCTCGAGTCCGATTACTCCCTGAATATTCCAAGTGTTCGTGTCGGATTTCTCCAGGTTAGAAATGATTCCATCCGCTTCACCGTCCGCCTCGTCGTGCTTTTGCAGGTCCGACGTGTCCAGCAGATAGTAGCCGTCGCGCGAGAAAATGCTCTCCACAGGCACGAACTGGGCAACATCTGACGCACTTCCCAACGCGCTCGTGCGCGCAGAAGACACCAGCGGCATAAACCCGTCCAATCGGTAGCTGTTTGGTCCTTCTCGAACATGCATCATGTTGATCCGGCCATCGGTAGACTCGTCCGCCGCGTCCGCCATTAGGAGGTCCGTAGACGATGCAAAGTACGTAATGCCACTGAATGGCATCGTAACAATCAGGTCTTCTGCACCATCGTCATCATAGTCCGAAACCTGAAAGACGGTCGACGCATAGGGGATTGCTTCAAACGGTGAAAATTCCGAGTACATTTGCAGCGTCTCTTCCCGTTCAAGCAACGGTTCCAGCAACAGTGCCCCATCTTGCTTTTCCTCCACTTCTGCCGAGATTGCATTGCCGGAGAGCAAGTAGACCATAGGCGGACCAAACTCTCCGTCATCTGGCCAAGGATCGGAAAAGTAGTTGGTCGCCACTATTGTTGAGGTAGCTTCGCCAAAGAGACCTTCGAGCGAGGTTGTGCTGTTGCCAAATCGGTCTCCGCCAGTTAGATCTTCAGTGGCGGGATTGCGTATCGCAATGCAGGTGCCTAGCACCGAACATTGGGTATGGTTGATCTTTCCATCCACTGTTCCGTCAAGTGCATCAGCAGCGGCAAATTGACTTCCGTAAACAATAAACACGGCTCCACCTTCAATCTCGTCGGTGGGGGCACCTACGACCACATCGCCTACGGAATCTCGATCCATGTCCGTTAGCGCACCAAGACTTCGATAAATTACGCCGAACGAGGAGCGCTCTCCTCGGAGCTCCCAACTGCGCTCACCTTGGCCAAAGTTTTCGACTTGGATTGTTTGATTGGCGTGGCGATCAAGCGGATCGAGCATTTGAAGATCGCTGCTTGACAAGATGTGCAACGCTCCACGCTCGTCGCTTGGGTCGCCGCCCTGCAACAAAATCTTGGGTCCGCCCGAGAGGTCGAAGTCTCCCAATGGATGCGTAGTCGCCGGAGCAAGGCTGAAGAAATTAAGCTCACTCCACCCCGATTCGACGCGATAGGAGGCTACGTTGCCGATTCCTAGATTGTCGCCGACACCATCTCCATCCAGGTCTTCCCACTCGAAGGGATTGCTGGGGAAGGCATCAGTGTTATCGCCATACCCATCGCCGTCGCTGTCCAGCCATTCCGTTGGATCGAAGGGAAAGTGATCATCGATATCGGCATAGCCGTCGTTGTCGTCGTCAAGATCACCGTTGTCTCCTATGCCATCCATGTCGAAATCCACCCACTCGTTGGGATCATGAACGAAGAGGTCGGTGTTGTCGCCGTATCCGTCGCCGTCGCTATCGTATTGCTCAGTTGGGTCCAACGGATAGGCGTCCAGGACGTCGTCCACACCATCACCGTCGTCGTCTGCGTCAACGTAGTTGACCTCGCCGTCGTTATCGGTGTCGAAGGGGAACGGATCGAAGAAATCCCAAATTCCATCGCCGTCCGCATCGAAGTCGCTGTTGTCACCAACGCCATCCATGTCTAGGTCCGAGTCCTCGAAGGGATTAGTCGGAAAAGCGTCAATGAAATTCGCGGTACCGTCGCCGTCGGCATCATAGATTGCATCAGCGTGCAAGGGAAACGCGTCAATCAAGTCGTTGACGCCGTCGCCGTCGTCGTCCATGTCCGCAATGTTGAGCAACCCATCTCCATCCGTGTCCTGCAAGTTGTTGTGCAGATAAAGCGCTCCATCCAGTTGTCCGTCGGACTTGTCGATCGCGGAGAACGAACCGGAATACATGACATTCAGAATGCTCGCACTCTGTCTATCCGCGTTTGTCGTAGACGATGCAAACATGTAGTCCAGACCGCCGTCGGCATCCAGATCTCCCAAAGGGTACATCCCCCCGAGACCGACTCCTGCCCTTACGTCTGGAGTCGGAATGAGCACCGATGCCCTTCCCAGATTCAGCAATTGAACAAGGTCGATGGTTGAGTCCAACGGTTGTCCAAACGGGCTGTCCATTGCATCGATGTTGTCCAATTCCACATCAAGCACAAGTCCTTGATAGGCCATGAGAATGCGGCTGTTCTGCTCCCCGTCAGGGGAGTTGAGAACCGAGTGTGGAACGGGATCGAATGAGAAGACGCTAAAGAAGTCCCACACACCGGTCTGCTCCGCGGACGAGGAAGTGAAATCTATCAGGCCGCCATCTTCCGTACCATTCTGGGCATCGAGATTTCTGAGCCCTTCAACTGTGAACATGGAATGGGGACCGAGAGTGGTCCAAACCATGACCTCTCCCCTACCGTCGCCATCGATGTCTGCAACGCCCTCCACCACGCGGTTTCCGCCGGTGAATGCCGAGCTAGTAATTAGGTATGACCCGCCATCCTCAAAAAGGAAATCCTCTACCACAACTTGGCCGTCGGTTGAGCCATCAATCCAGTCGAACAGCTGAACCAGCTCGGTGTTGAGGATGTAGACCACCCCTTCGTCGAGCCAGCTAAAGCCATTGAGTCCAATCCCCAATTCGTGGCCGATGTAACCCGTTAGATGTCCAAGATTCGCTAGTGAAGCACCGTTGCGGTAGGTGTCGAAATGTATGCGGAAGCAGAGCTCGGCAGTGGCAACGATCTCGTCGAAGACGTTGATGGCGTCCGTTGTTCGAGAAGTGAACGAGTGAAATGCGCTGCTCGTCAACAAATACAAACTGACGTCGTCACCCTCAGCTGCGCGAGTTCCCAGGACAGCCAAATCGGCCAATCCGTCGCCGTCGCGATCATGCGTTGGTACAACCCCCATCAAAGTTAGGTCGTAGTTCATTCCTACATTCCAGCATCCTGCGCTCTCCAGGCAGTGCTGGAGATGCACATGTTGGTCTTCGGATCCATCAAGGCGGTCAAACGCATTAAGAGAGGCGTCATCCAGCTGCACCAGATACACGCTCTGACCCGACGAAACGACAAGGTTTCCACTGCGAGCGACATCGGAAACATTGCCAAGGAATGCCATATGTGTTCCAAGTGCGCCTCCCGGGTCTGCGCCATGAATCACCCAGGTCCGGTCAATAGCAGCCAGGCTCTGCAATCCAATATTGCCGTCATGGTCTCCCGCAGTGCCGGATTCTCCGTCGAGTTCGGCAGTTGAGAACAGGTAGACCGCGCCAGCGGCTTGTCCAGCATGGTTGCTGGCTTGCGGTGCAGCAACTGCGATTCCATCAAATCCATCGCCATTGAAGTCGTTGGTGCGCACCATCTTTGATCCGAACCCGTCATTGGGAACCTCGCTCTCCATGGTGAGCATATTGGCACCCGAAACCAGCGGGTCAAACGGGTCTACGTCGTCAATGTTGAGAACCCCGTCGTTGTCGATGTCGGGATCGGAGTTGTCTCCTATGCCATCTCCGTCGAAGTCGGCCCACTCGGTTGCGAGATTCGGAAACAAGTCGGTGTTGTCGCCATAGCCGTCCCCATCCGTGTCCGCCCACTCGTTGGGATTCACGGGATAGACGTCTACGTCTGCGGCGAATCCATCTCCGTCGAAATCGAATGTCGACGATGGGGTGCCCGTAGAAGCAACCTGGAACTTCGTGATGTCTATTGAACGAACGGAGTCTGCACTCGCCTCATGATTGGGTAGCGCGTGCTCTATCCCACAGGGCTTGCCGTTGCAATCCTCGTGCGGATTGGAGAACTTGTCGACATCGATGGCGTTGTATGCGGAACCGGCATAGGTCATCACCGTACCGAATTCGTTCTGAACTCCGTGTCCTCGAGACCAGTAGAACGTGCCAACCGCGCCTTGAACATAGGAGTGCCCTAAACCAACTAGGTGGCCAATTTCATGCGCGGTGACGTTTGTGGGACAAAGCCCGGGGCCTAGCCATACGGATGTCAGCACTGCACGATCCTTCTCATGGATGAACCCGCGTCCGCGCCAACCTCCGATATCCTCTGCAATGCCGCAAAGACCAGAAAAGGGGTTCAGAGGGTGAAACGCAACAACTAGATCCGCTCCGTAGTCACTCTGCAACTGGTCTCTCACTTCATCGGGAACAAAAAACCCACCTTCGCTTATTTCGGGCACGACGCTTTCATCAACCAAACCCACCAATCGGAAATTCAGGTCGGTCCCGCTACGCTGGAAGAAGAAATTGGTCACAGCGAAGATTTGGCTGATTTGAACGGTTGGATCATTTCCCGGCAACACAAAGCTAACGAAGGACTCGTACACGACAACGACATCAATCGTGGGGCTATCCGGCACATCATTAGGATCCGTGGGATCGGTATTCATGAAGATTTCGTTTTCGTCGTCCACTCCATCTCCGTCGGTGTCCTTGAGGAAATTCATGTTGCGTTTGCTCAACGACGTAAAGGGCATTTCCGTCTCGCCAGCGAACCACACAGCATCGAGCAAGGAGAAGAACGTTAGAGTCCGACCTTCGTGAACCAACACCTCGAGATAGACATCCCCCTTGGGCAACACCCCCAATTCCACTTCAAAGGATTGTGGTTTGACCTCTTCAAACGGCGCCAATCCAAACTCTAGAGGAGTCGTACCTAAAAACAACGATTTCTCGTCGGCATACTCCTCGTCGTGGAAGGTTCCTGTCACCGCGATAGTGGCGTAAAGGTTCTCTGTCGGAGTTTCCTCGAAATTCCGCAATCCAAACTTTACAGTGGCAGTCTCGCCGTCTTCACTCTCAAGGGTGCAGGGACAATCGATTGCCACGCGTGCCCATTCAAGCTGTGCACTGAGGGACAGGAACGAAAAAACCAGCAGACTTGTAGCAATGCACCATTGCATCAAGTTTCGACCGTCCAATTGTCGTTTTCTAAAAGGATTCTTCATGGATTGCGTGATATTTCTCGAGTGGGTTCTTGATTGCATTTTCAATCCTCTCTACGAGGGACGTACTTGGTATTGGCATGGCGGTCACGCCGAGTTTCGGCGACGTCAGGCTTCGAGTAGTCGATGTGCTGACCCATGCTGCTTGTTGGAGTTAGCCATCCTGCCTCGTCTGTTCCATGAAACTCGAAGCTGCCTTCGGTGGTAGCTACATACGCAAACGTCTGGGCTTTTCCAAAGGTGACAATGAGCTGCTGGAATTCCTTCTCGCCAGCTTCAGGCTTGGCGTAAATGGACGTGTTGCCGAATTCGTCAGGCACGATTCGATCCACGACGGACTTGTACGTCTTGTCGATTTGCGGAATTGCGATTTCCACGGGCGTGCCGAGCAGCCATTGCGAGTACTCGCCGGTAAGAGTCACATAGATGGAATCGTCGGGCATTCCTTCAGGTAAGCGTGGAGCGTCTTGGTCGTTCGGATCAGTCTCGTGCCACGCATAGCGCAACTTGCGCGGTGGAAACTGAGATTCGGCGTTTGATGTCGGTTCATCATGATCATGATCATGATCGTGTTCATGATCGTGATGCATGTGTGGGTCTGCGAACGAGCCGCTCTGCTGCATGACAAAAACGGTCACGATATAAGCCGACACGCCGGCCAACACAACAACAGCTCCGATAACTGCCCACGTCTTCCAAGCGAAACGAGCGTTGCCGGCTTTATCTTGGTTACTCATTACAGGCCACTACTGATGCAAAGTCCATTTTATGCTTCGCTAACCCAGCCAATATAGTTTCGTTCAGAAATGGCAGGTGTTCATCGAAAGTCGTTCATTGCGTCTTGAATTCACTTCAGACGAGCATTGTGGCCTGAATCGAATCCAGCAACATGGTGAGACGTGTCAGTGATTACTTCGGACAGTCCAACAAGCTTCATGACTTGATCTCAGGAGGAACGCGTGTGCACAGAAATCGACCGTTTTCAAAACCACCTCTTCTCGCCGAAAACGTGGATTTTGGAACCGCAACTTGATGAGAATCCAGTGTCTACACTTGAAACCGCCGATTCCAAAGTTTTCCGAGTGTCGAGATTGATGGGATCGACGCAATGCCGAACTAGGAGATTACTCTAACAGCTCGACGAATCAATTCTGCTTCATTACAAGCGAATTGCCCATTCGAGAATTCTACACTTGGACACGAACGCACATTTCCTCTATGACAACCGTGCGTGCCAACGCATTGCCTCAGAAGTTTCCGAAGACATACTGACGCGAGAACGCGCCGGACTACCTATAGATGGTCGATCGATCGGAGACAACCAAACGTGGAGATATAGCTAATCTCTCTCCACTGTCTTCGTTTCTTTGCTCTCAACCACTTTCTCAAGAGCATCGCCTATCCTAGTGTGCAGACGTGTCATATGAAACAAGATGGAAACCTGCACTATTGCAAATACCAGCCCGAATATTAGTATCAGGACTCCCTCGGTGAGGAGAATTTTCGTTTCGTCCACCCTGTTCACCAAGGTACAAGGATCAATTCAACTTTATCAAAGTCTTCGCATATTCCACTCCCTTGGGAGTCAGCTTGTACGTAGTAGTACCTTCGTACCTATGAAGGAAAAGGAGATTGTCTTGCACTAGTTGATCCAGTATGTGCATCCAATCCTTACTCCACCGCTGCTTGAAATGCGTAAGGTCAAAGGTATTCATACTTTCAGCATTGGGGTTGGCTTCATACAAGCTAAGCAGGACAGAGTCGTAGAGTTCCTTGTTGTCGGTCATGCCAAGTTCCATTTAGAATCCTATCCCCATTTTAAATGTCAGCTTTCGGGTCCCGTTCAGCAGGTTGAGAACTGCAGGCGGGACTTCGTGCGCTCTAAGAGACAGTTCTTGCTTAGCGAAGTCACTTCGCTCCAGCTTTGTTTCTAGTTCTTCTACTCGATCTGTGCAACATGTTCCTGCTCGTTTGGTTCCAGCCAAACGGGTTGTAGATCCTCAGAACACATGAGTCGATCTGCTCGGCAGTCTCGTGCCTAGTTGTAAATCTGCACCCGTGCAACAGTCCCCGTCTTGTGCTGACCCAATCCTCAACACAGTAGGCGGTCATTCGCATCTACGACTACATCGCAGACTCTACAACGTAATGCGACGCCCAGCCAACGCCGGACGCGCCGTCCGAGACCTCATCCCATTTCGTACTCGTTGGATAGCTCTGTGCTAAAACCTATTTTCGAGACCACGATCAACTCCAACCTGAATGGCATGAAATTCAATAGCGAAAGGCGTGCATCAGCGGTAAGTCGTAAGTTCCTCCAATGGGACCCCTCAGAAGCGTTCGAAGTAGGGTGCATGCGGATCCTCCAGCTCCTCGAACCAGGGCGCTCGCAGAATCCACTAGGACGATCTTGCGGAAAGATTGAAACACACCTAGTCGTGACCCTCTTCCAAACCAAGACATTGGCCTCAAGGCGAGGAGGAGCTCACAACAATGACTCAAGAACAGAATTACTTCAAGACTTGGAGAGCCAAACCCTAGACAGTGGCAAGTAGCTCGAATGCGATATTGAATTTAGGTCCATGTAGACCATCAACGCCAAGCTATGACCCATCGAAAGACACCGAAAACCTCAGTCCAAATTCCCTTCTGTCGTTGCTCATGATGCTTAGTACCGTAGGGTCAAGATCTAGCCTTGCTAGCGGATAGACTTCATCCGTTAAGTTCTGTCCATAAAGCTGAAGCTCCCAGCCGCTGTTTGCATCTTTGAGACTCAAGCTGGCACTTGCATGCTCAACAGAGGGCATGACGTTCAGATCATGATTGATAACTTGGCCGAACATCTCGCCGCGACGATAGGCCTGAACTCTTGCGATCATTGTGTAGCCTGAGATCTGCCATCGAAAACTCGGGATGAGCGAAATAGTAGTTTGCGGTGTAAGTGCAGGTTTGTCGCCCGGCCGAATCCCTATCACACGTTCGTTCACATCAGTTATCTCAGAGTCAATGAGCCCAAGTGCGAATTCGAGCTCGAAGCCATTCGCTGAACTCAAGCTACCCTCCAACTCCAGTCCAGTGGCTCGTGACTCAGCGGCATTCTGCACCAGTGTCAGGAATCCATCTGTAACCAAATTGTTGGTCTGCACTGCCAAGTCCGTGTACTTGACATGAAACAAGGACATGCTCATTGCATATGACTGTCCGGAGTCGCTCTTTATTCCAAACTCAAAGGAATCAGCATAGGTAGGGTCAAACGCTACAAACGTGTCCGGACCGCCAAATGGGCGAGGAGGATATCCGCCAGCCTGATAGCCTCGCGCATAGCTTGCATAGACATTCCAGGAATTGGCAATTTCGTGCCGCAACGACACATCTCCGGTGATGTCACTCCAGGAATCACTGCGTTGCGCTTCAGGTGGCGAGAAGTAATGCAACGAACCGATGGCATCTTTGTCGTCGAACGTGGTTCGCGTGCCTACTCCCAATGTCCACCTCTCCCTCAAGCTGATGTCAACGTGGCCAAAAATGCCAAGACTCGACGTCTCTTGTTCCAGATATAGTCTGCCGTCGAATTCGCTTTGAGGGATTTGGGCCGGTCTACCATCATTAAGTCCATTGGAACGAAACACGAATGGACTGTCATTGAATCCATCTTCCCTGAACCCAAATATCCCGGAAATCCAGTCAATCGATCCAGTGGCCCCACTCAGTTGCAGCTCCAGGATGTGCTGCACTGCCTCTCCACGCTCCGGAAACTCTATCAACGTGGGAGCGACCTTCTCATTGTCTAGTCCACCCTCAAACCACATGGAACGCCTAGCAACTATGAGCTTGACGGAAAGGAGATCGGACAACTCCAAATTCGTCACTATGGAGTGGCTAACCGTTTCGTCCTCTGTGGACATGAGATCATTGTTGAGCGAATAGGTGTCGTCAGGATTGAGTGGTTGATCGGCTTGACTTAGACCAAAAGAGTTGGCAGGATTGAATACGAACACTGTGTGGGGGCTTACGCCTTGTCTCGCTTTAGCGACGTCCATCGACCCCACAATTTCTAGCCCGTCGAACGGTTGAAACACTGCGACACCACGTCCAAACAACTGATTGATTTGTCCAATCTCTGCTTCGGCGTGTCGTATATTCAATGCCCTTCCAACACCGTCTCTCGACTTGTAGCCTCCGCTAAATGAAATGCTTATATTGTCGGTCATCCGCGTCTCGGCGTAGATGTGTCCATTCAGTCGTCCCAGGGTTCCCACTTTCGCCTGCAGATCTACATGGGTTGCGCCTGTTGGCTGCCTAGTGATGATGTTCAGTGCGCCACCTAAAGTGTTACGTCCGGAAAATGTTCCTTGCGGACCGCGCACAACCTCGACACGCTCAAGATTTACCAGATCCAAGTTTGCACCCATGTTGCGACCCAAGTAAACGCCATCCAGGTAAATCCCCACAGCGGGATCAGTAGTGATGATGTGATCTTGAAGTCCAATTCCGCGCATGAATACAGAGGCATGGCCCGTGCTTCCCTGCCCAAAATTGGTTTGCACCGTATTAGGAGCGAACTTCTCCAACTGATTGAGTTCCGTCACTCCCTTATTCAAAATGCTCTCACTGTTGAATGTAGAGATGGATACGGGAACCTCCGATAGTTGCTCCACTCGCTTTCGTGCAGTTACGACTAACTCTTCCAGTTCTTCTTCGGCAAAGCCGTGCTGTTCACCAATGCCAATCGAAAGTCCGACAATCACCAATACCGATAGTCCAAGTCTGGATTTCATGCTTCTATACCTCGGTCGTATGGGACGACGAACACGTGGTTGGAAAGGTCGTCCTTATAGGCTTGTGTTTCGCGCCAAGTGAATTTTGCTTTCATTCGGCATAGAGATCCTCGTTGCGCCATTCCGCAGGGATTGAACAAAAAACACTTCATTTCTGCATCCAAAACTGGATTGCATAAAGTACTCTTTGGATTATTGGCGACACTGTGCAAGGTCGTGCTAGAGATCAAGTTTGTGCGTTTGACTCAGTCAGGTGAGAATCAATCTTGCAGGGATCGTCCTAACTGACTGTTTTTGTACGAACTGCTCGAATCAGAAGACACTCCAGCGACGCACTATAACGGAATCAAGGATCAAAAATGGCAAAGCAACTGGCCCGCATCGCGGGATACTACCTTATTGGTGTGGCACTCGCGATTGGCGCGCAATTCGTCCTAGAGATGACCTATGAAACAGCACCGATCACGCCGCGGGAAGTCTGGTTTGTATTGGATTGGTTTTCGCTCGTTGGATTTGCAGTATGCGTTTACGCGAATCTTCGTTACAAGCAACAATCTCGCGGAAATCAGGAGGTCACATGGGAGAGAATTGCCTCCAACACGGCTTTCTACATTACGGTAGGGCTTGCTCTAGCGTTCCTTCACAATTTCGTCGGAAACCTCGCAGGAGGCAAAGATGATCTCCTGTTTTGGAAATTTATCAATGCCGTGCAAGTGCCTTTGTTTCTCGCTACGGGATGGAGAATGTCGACCTCTAAATTGATAACAAACACTAGTCAAAACAGGTCAGACTACGTTTAGTTCTATTCACTCAGTTCTTGGAGTGGACTCGAGGATGTCAATAAGAGATTCGTGAAAGAAAGCTCACTGGGGTCGAGCACTAACGAGCCGATATGAATCCATGTTCCAAAAACTAACTCCAACCGACTAAAATCCTCATTTCCTCGTAATCGGTATCTAGTTTCACTAACCGTCCCTACTGCCCGATGGTGAGTGCAAAATCGATAGTTGTATAAGCAGTGGGTTCACACTATAATTCACAGTAAACTATTAAATTGCAAAAATATTGATGAACAGTGAGACGATTCCTCTTACAAACGCCATTCCGACAGAAGTTCCACTCCCCAATGCGCCGTTAGAACGTGTAATTGCACAAGTTCGTTTCCCCCCTATCCTCTCGGTTAACAAAGCTGAAGCAGTTGCCGATTTTCAGGAAATGCTGCGTGCAATCTATCCACATTTACAAAGGGACAATATCAGAAACATTGAGATTGAACCCAATAGAGAACCAATTGTGTCAGATGCCGTCGTATGGCGCTTTGCAGATCGATCAGACTCCGCTACATGGCGCGTATCGCTTGGTTTGGATTTTGTTGCACTTGAAACATGGAGCTATCACAGTCGTACCGACTTTCTCAATCGCCTCGCAACGGTACTCGCAAGCGTCGAGACATGCTTTACTCCGGCCGAAACTCAACGGCTCGGCTTGCGTTACGTCGACCGTATAGAGGGCGAGGCAATATCAAAAGTTAGTGAATTAGTGCATTCAAGGGTGCTAGGAATATTGCAACCCCACGAAGGACTGCTTGACGTACTGCGTCAGGCAACCGTTAGGTCAATGACCCACGCGCAATTCGAGGCAGAAGAAGGTGCGATTCAAGGTCGGTGGGGTGCCCTGCCAGCGAATACTACATTCGATGTGGATGCGTTGCAGCCCATTCCACACGCGAGTTGGGTGTTAGATTTGGATATGTTTTCGAGGCAAATATTACCTTTCAATTCGAACGAACTCGTTTCTACAGCGGCTACGTTTGCAAAGCGAATATATTCGGTTTTTCGGTTGATGGTAACCGACGAGTTTCTAAGATACTACGGGGGTACGCCATGACGACTGTGGAAGCCACCTGGGAGAATGCATCTGAAACATCTGCGGTTGAACGCCGATACAAAATTGTTAGGGCCGTTCAGCCAAGATATCACCGACGGGATTTTGCTCGCGCGATTCAGATGAGCCTGCTCGCAGAAACACGAACATCCATTAATCCCCAAACTAAAGAGGAAATAGACACAACTTCAACAAACCCTCCTAAAGTCATCAGACTCCGGTTTGAGCAATCTACAGGCCAAGCCGTTATGGAAATCAGGCGCAGAACTGGCTTTACATGGGAATTGTTGAGCGAACTGTTTAATGTTTCTCGACGAACAATTCACCATTGGGCCAATGGTAGGCAGCCTTCCTCAAAACGCGAAAGGGGCATTCGCAAAACGCTTGAAGCAGTGCGACATTTGGACGAAGGAAGCCAACGCTCAACCCATGATCGACTTCTCTCGACCATAGATGGAACTTCGCCGTTCGATTTGCTCGTCGATCATCGATATAGCGATGTTATGCAACTGGCAGCTGGATCAGCGTCGGTTACTAACCCAAGGATCCGAACTCCTCTGTCTGAAGATGAAAGAGCGCGCCGTCGTCCAACCCGGCCCGAATTACTGCTCGATGCAATTCAGGAAAGCCCCAAACTTCCGGCAATGAATGCACGTGTCATTCGCCCGGCAAGAAAAAGCAAGTGAAGTTAATGCACGGATGTGCAACGTTTACTGATTGGATTGATGAAGAAATTCAACCGTGGCGTCAGGGCGATGTGTCCATAGAGACCAAATTGGAATTCATGCATCTTGCGAACCTTTCCCATCCCCACGGTCCAGCTTCGACTAAAGTGCAAACATCCGACCTTCGCGACGCAAGCGAAATCTCCGTTGTTGCTCAAGAAGTAGAAGGCGTAGTAGTGCTTACTCAAACCTGTGATATTGTCCGTTCCAGCCTTGATCGCCCTTATATCGAGATTGCACCGCTAGTAAAGGTCGACGATTCGACTATAGATCAGATTCGTAGGTTGCAGCGACCTGCATTCGCTTATGTTCCAGGTGTTGCTGACAAAAACTTGGTTGCCGATCTGGATCGCGTTATGACAATCGAGAAGGCTGTGTTAGCGAGATTGGGAAAAAGAACGCAAGGATGCCGCACCGATGCACAACAACGGGATTTCGCTAGAGCACTCTCACGAAAGAGATCAAGATTCGCGTTTCCAACCGAATTTGTCGAAGCTGCCGATTCCCTTAAGAACCACCTAAAAGCAAAGCACAATAAACAGACGGATGAAGGCAGTCATTTGCGAGGAATCAAAGAGATTCGTGTTCGTGCAGAGCCATCTTGGAACCACGATGTCGTGAGACTGACCTTCTGGTTCATTATGGACAGCGATCGATTGGTCGATACTCCGGATTTGGTGTCTCAAGTAGACCATTGGGTTTCACTACTTGACGAATCCGGCCGCTTTATTGTGGAGAGTGCCACCGCTTGTTTCCTAGATGACATCACAGCCCAAGATTATGTCGACAGTGATGTACTTGATCTCGATAGCCTATCGGTACCCAAGATTCAGCAATAGTCGGCTACCTGACACCGCAGCAGTCAGTGCGTGCGTAACTAGCACATCAAAATTCTCATCTAGCAGGCTAGCACCATCACTCAGGAAGATTTGAAGGACGGTCTTGCATCGCGTCCAATCTATTGGCGCGCAACGTCAAAATGGCATAGCTTCCCTTTCCTGGTCGAGTGCTTGACATCCTCAGACTGAATGTCGCTGCATTTTGAGCTTCCCCTGGCTCTAGCTTTAGCCTTCTTCCCTCGTCGTCTTCTACGAGGTCTGCAATCCGGTCGTACAAAATGCTGTTCGGGTCCCCAGTTACTCGAGGAAAGTGGTGTGGAACCAATACTTCGTTCATTTCGAAGGCGTTAACATCCTCCGCTTCAGCTACTAGTTGTCCAATTGCCATACTCAATCCACTTGAAAACACGCCCAGGTTTGTGATCTGGTCAAACCGGATTCTAAGATTGCCCGATCCACCCTCTAAGCTAAATCCCAATGACTCCAGATTTTCCTGATAGTTTCTTGCCGGCAATTCTCCTACGAGGTCTTCAAATGGTCGATTGTCTGGCACGCGGTCCATATCGCCATTCTCAGCCAAGGGGTGGCACTCTTCCTTACAGGCGACTTCCGCCGAAGTGATTGGTTTCGCTCTATTCCAAATGTCTTCGAACCAACTTCTTGCACTAAGAACGATGCTATCGTGGCTTACTCGAATGCCTGCTTCTACATTTCTGCTACTTGATCGAGGCAAGTGTAGTGCCGCCAGTGACGAGTTCGCCGATCCAATAATGGCTTGGGATCGTCCAATCCACACCTTTGCGTGCAAACCTTCTAGTTTCCTAATGGGTAAGTTACAGCTGAAGAGTTCATTAATCGGTCTTGCTCTACATGCTTGGTTCCACAGATCACAAATCACTCGAAATCTAGGCTCGTGGGATTTTCTTATCGATTCGAGCATTGGTAGCTCGTCCAATATTCGCTCGCTCCAATAAGCAACCGCTACATCAATTTCGGAGTCTGACTCCAATATCTCACGTACGGCATCCCCGTAGTCGCTACCTGTCAAGAATTCTATGTCCTTCATTTCCTATCTGTTTTCTCCTCCAATAAGAGCAAGGCGTTGGATCTTGCGAATCCAACGCCTTGTTGGTTGAGGCACCTGCCGGCAATGCCGGCAGGTGCTTATCGGTTAGTTTTGACTAGAAGACTATCCTAGCGTCCAATCCAATCTGATTCTGCTTGGTTGATCCAATGTCAGCCTTGCCGAAGACAAACCTTGTCTCGATCGCAAAGGGACCTGGAACCAGATTCTTGAGCTCGGCGCCCAGTAGCGTTGTCTTGCCATTCAAGCTACCAGAACGAACATCCACAAACGGCCTGAGCATGTAGCGATCGCCACCTACTCGGAATCCATATCCCAAGACGGTGTCAATGGACTTGCCATTGTCGTTTCGCAACACGTTTGCTTCGGGTGCTACCGAACCAACACCAATGGTCGCAGTCTCGTTCCAGACAAAGCTCTGGGTAGCCGATGTAGTCTGGCCCCACCGCGGCTCGACGGACAGAGACAGTCCCGATCCATCGGCTGCAGGTCGGAAGGCAGCTACAACGCTGATGCCCTGCTCGCTGAAGTCCTCGCCGCCATGTGTAGCGGTTACACGACCTCGAGCTTCGAAGCTGAAGGCGTCCTGGGAGAATCGAATTCCGCCAGCGACTTCAAGTCCTGTTCCAGTGACGCCGTCGCCGCCGTCATTCCGAACCGCCAGTTCGCCAAATGGAGTTAGAGAACCGCCATTGCCTGGATCAACGTCCATGGAGGCCTCGATTCCTGCACGCAGTCGATTCACGCCAGCAGACAGCCCATCAATGGCTCCGTCGCCACTTGCAGTCTCGATATTGGCAAACCCAACGTCGGCTCGAACCGCAAGATTGAAGTTGCCGGATTCGCCAAAGTCGTGACGCAGTCCGCCTAGTCCCAAAGTAAACGACAAGTCGCTAGTTTGGTTGGCGGCATTGACAACTGTGGATTCCGCTTCTCCGGAACCGCTACCAACTACACCCCAAACAGAAGTGTCGCCAGTTGTGGGTTCGTACCTTACATACGGGAGAATCGTCGTCAGCGATGTTTCCATCGTCTGCGTTGCGGATCCCCAGGTGTAATCGCTTTCGCCGGTGTTACTGGCAATGGCTACGCCGAACAGCCAGCAGATATGGGTCTGCAGATCCACTCCGAGGAACAACGACGTTGCGTCACCTTCATAGCCTTCTCCTTCGAAGGTCTGAGTATCAAATCCACCCCAGACGGACCAGGAGTTTACTCCTCCGTTTCCATTGAGCGTGTGGGAGAAACTCCTAAAGTTCTGTGGATCGAGGAAGCTCGCGAGATTCGGTATCGATCCCAATCCGGCAGACTGCTGCGGCAATCCATTGCTGCTGCCCGTCCAACTTATGTCAGAGACATCTCTATAGGTTGAACCTCCAGCAGAAAGCGCTGTGTTGCCACCTGTGGGAACTTCGCCTGCCTTGAGAGGCAAGTATTGCGAGAACCGTCCGAAGGACAGTCCAGAGTTCGCCCGATCACCCTCGAGACGCGAGCCAAACGCAGCGGAAACGCCGGAAAGAATCGCGCGCCCATGATGCGCAAGGGCCATTTCGGCAACGCCTTGTAGCTCGCTGTCGCTTACGTTAGCCGTGAACGACTGAGTAGCGCTGCGTCCCTTGGGATCAGATGCCGTTATGGTTATGCCACTCGAGCCTCTCGTGTGCGGAGCAAGAGTCAGGTCCGCACCGGCGATGGATGCCGTAGCAGCACTACCAGATGCTGAAACCGCATAGGTCAATGCGTCGCCATCGTCATCCTCGAAGTACTGAGCAATGCTCATGGTCATGGATTCGCCACCGACCTGCAACGTAACATCCGCGATGCTTCCGACTGGCTCCGGTATCGTTTCCACTCTGACTTCATAGGATCCGCTTGCGCTGAGACCATCCGGATCACTGGCAGTGACCGTTATCGAGGTCGTGCCCGGAGCAAGACCGTCGATGGTCATGCTTTCGCCGGAAATGCTTGCCGTAGCGATGGATGCATCGGCTGATGCCGTTGCATAGCTAAGCGGATCGCCATCCGGGTCCATGAACACGCCGGAGATCGATACCGTAATCGGCTCGCCTCGTGTTACGACTTGATCATCCAGGGTGCCGACCATCTGCGGTGCGGCGTTCTCCACTTCGGCTTCAAATGAAGTCATTACGTAGAGACCCTCGGGGTCAGTAGCAGTAACTGTGATCGTGGTAAACCCTACCTTGACGCCAGTGATCATAAGATCGGTTCCGTCCAACATTGCCGTCGCGGCTGCTTCGTTCGAAGACATGACGCTATAGGTCATTTCGTCGCCGTCCGGATCCATAAAGGTATCCGCAATCGAAACCATCGCAGGATCAACAACCGTCAGAGTCTGATCGGCAATCTCGTTGGCAACCATCGGAGCCGCGTTCACAACCGTGGCCATGAATGTGGTCATCGCATAGAGGCCGCCAGGATCGGTAGCCGTAACCGTGATCATGGTCTCGCCACGCTTCACGCCAGTTACCGTAACCATGTAGCCGTCGACGCTGACCGTTGCGGCATCTTCGTTGGAAGACATCGCACTGTAGGTCAATTCGTCGCCGTCCGGATCCATGAATGCATCCATGACGGACACGCTAACAGGATCGACAACCGTAAGGGTTTGATCTTCAATCATGCCAACAGCCATAGGTGCGGCATTCTCTACCGTCGCCATGAAGGTCGACATTACATACAGGCCGGCAGGATCCATTGCTGTGACGGTGACCGTGGTTTCACCAACTTTCACGCCGGTTACGGTGACCATAGATCCTTCAACGCTGACTGTTGCTGCGTCCTCGTTCGACGAGGAGGCGCTGAATGTCAATTCGTCGCCATCTGGATCGGAGAATGCGTCTGCAACATCGACCATTGCTGGATCAACAACCGTCAGAGTCTGATCTTCGATCATGCCGACAACCATCGGTCCAGCATTGATAACGGTGATGTTGAATGTATCCATCGCCGTGTTGCCATACGGGTCGGTTGCCGTAACGGTGCCTGTGGTTTCACCCACCATCACACCTGTGATCGTTACAGTCAACTCGTCAACCATTGCCGTTGCAACGCCTTCGTCGCCTGTTTCAACGGAGTAGGTCAGCGGTTCGTCTTCCGGATCGCCAAAGACGCCTTCAAGAGAAACCATGATCGGCATCGTCACGTCAAGCATTTGATCGGGAATTTCGTTTCCTTCAACCACAAACGGCTTGTCGCTTTCGACTTCGATCTCAAACTTGTGCTGCACTGACAGATCGCCTGGATCCGTCGCAGTCAGAATGATCGTCGTGGAGTCAACCGACACACCGGTGATTCTCAAGGTGTAGTCGTCGGGATGTGAATCTGCCCCTTCGCCTTCGCCATTGTTTTCAATCAGCTCAACCGTCGCCACGTCTTCATTTGCCGATTCAGCGGTAATGTCCAGCGGATCGTCATTGGCGTCCGTAAACACACCTGCAAGCGAAACATCGATCGACTTGTAGACGATGACTGATTGGTCAGCAATTGGATTTGCCACAACAGGCGGATGGTTTGGAACCACTGTGATCGTGAATTCATCTACCACCATCTGCGGACCATGGGGCTGGTCAGCCGGGAAGTCGTCAGTAGCTGTAACAGTTACTTTCGTCATGCCTGGCACATTCGCGTAAATGCGAATCAGGTTTTCTCGCATTCGATGGACAACATCAGCTACGCCTTCGTCTTCGTTTTCGACCACGATCTCAAGCATGTCGTAGTCGTCCTCAAAGACGCCGTCAAGCATCACGTCCATGCTGCGAAGCTCGATTATTTCCATGTCCGCAATCGCGTTAGCAATCGTAGGCGGATCGTTTCTGGCATGAACCAGTAGTTCGAACATTATCTCCGCTGATTGCCGTGCGCTGTCCGTTGCAGTCATAGTGACGTAAACCATTCCAGGCATGTGCAGGTGAGCTACGATCCACGGACCGCCCATTTCGTCGTACTTAATGGCGACAGTGGCGATATCAGGATCTGATGTCGTTATTGCATAGTCAAGTTCATCACCTTCATCCATGAACGACATCGTCGCATCTATTGGGTCGTATACCTTGCCAATGTATTGCTGCTGCATCCCAATTGCGTCGTTGTCTGCCATCGGGGCGTAATTGCGGACAACCTGGATCTCAAACATATCGGAAACAGATTGACCATTCTGGTCAGTTGCCGTCACAGTTACGTCCGTGAGACCCTTGGTATCTCCATATACACGCAATACATTCCCTGTGCCTCTCAACGCTGGAGTAGCGATTGTCGAATCGGCAACACTGACAGAGTAGGTCAGGTGTTCGTCATACGTCGCATCGCCGTCGTCAAAGAAGTAGTCCAAGTGCAGATCGTTCATCATGCGACCGCCTTCCTGAGCGGTTTGATCGGCAATTCCGTCACCTGCAACCATAGGAGGCATGTTGTGCTCCACGGTCACGAGGAACGTCTTGAACACCGACAAACCTTCGCGGTCGCTTGCAGTTACACGCACTCGAGACGGGCCGCTGCCAACGTTTCTACCCTTGATGCAAATTTCATTGCCTGGTCCAACGCTAACCTCGGCGTCGCCGGGGCGAGTCGAACTAACGTCGATCAGCAATCCAGCTTGCTGGTCTCGATGATCAGGATCCATGAAGTGATCATCCGCATCAATGGGACACAGTGTGAGGCCCACCAGGATTCTTTGATCAGGAATGTCGTCGTCGGTCTTGGTTGGAGCTTCGTTCCTGTCGGTCAAGTCAACACGGACATCGACGGTATCGGAACCTCCATACTTATCCTCGACTGTTACTGTAAAGTCGTACGACGTGATTTTTCCTTCAAAGTCCAGTCCGGGCTTTGCAACGGATATCTGCACACCGTGGGTGACTTCCTCATCATCGGCATCGCTTGTTCTGACAACGGCCGCGCGGAACATGTCCGTGCCACTGACGCTCGCAGTTATAGCGTCGCCTTCGTCGACGTCGCCAACTGCCAATGGTCCACCAACTCTAGTTCCGGGGCTGCTGTTCTCAGCAACTCTATACGAAGCAGCTGTCAGCCCGTCTGTGAAGGATGGAGCATTGTTGCGGTCCTTGACCGTCGCATTGATGGTGCTATATGCGGTACGGCCAGTAGAGTCCGTTACCGATACCTCGATCTCAACATCAACAACGTCAAGCTTGTCGGCCGCTCCCATTTCGTTCTGAGTTGGCGTAATCGTCAACACGCCTTCAGACTCGGTGATTGTGAGTGCTCCCTGGCATCCACCTATGCAGTTTGCGCCGTATCCATCAATGTCGTCGCGTCCGTCGCCGTCTCTGGCGTTCTGCCAAATGTTGACATTCTGCGAGTAGTCGCCTACCACCATGTAGACATGGTCAAAATCGTCTGCGAAATACGGTGCCTCTTCCACGTCCTCAATTTGAACTTGGAATGACACTCGGTCGGTCTCGCCGGAAAGGTCCGTAGCGCACAAGTTGATTGTGTATACGCCACCGGTAGTCTCGAAGTCTGTGACAGTTCGTTGGAATCTTCCAAGTCCAAGCGAACCGGGCACTACAAGATCGTACTCGTGTGAAACATTGTCGGGCGTTCTCGTCGTGCCACGTCGTTCCTGCAGGAGAGTGCCGAACAGCGGGTTGCGACGTTCGGTGCTTTCAGCGCCCTGGCAAGGAGTACATCGTCCTACTTGGCTCCAGCAGAGGCGATCGCCAGTCGGCTGCGCGTCGTCAGCTGTGAAGGTCAATCGAATGGATTCGCCTTCCATGATCTTCGGTATGCCCGTGCTGAAGAAAGCATCACCCATCTTTGCGACCGTACGAATGCTTGGGCCGGTGTTCGGACCATAGACAAGGTCAACGTAGACGGTAACGCCATCAGTCAATACCTTTGGTGTAGCACCACGCTGAAACGCCGCTACCGTAACAGAAACTCGATCCGTGCCGTATCGACCAAGAAGAACGAAGTTCGGATCTTCCGGATCGATTGACGGAGTGTTCATCGTGATGGTTAGGTTTCCGTTCATGCACGTTGAAGCGCCAGACAGTGACGCCGTTGCAAGAGCGACCTCTTGACCATCTTCCATACCCGTTAAATCGGATCCTGTAATCTCGAAACAGAGGTCGTCTCCCTCTATGTCCGAGAAGCTACCCGCAACGTTGGTAGATCTTGAACCACCGCCGCTAGCCGCAGCAAGTGGTTGGAGGAAAATATCCGTCGCGGTGCGCCTTTTGACAGGAATGTCGTTGCCTTCGATTACGTCCACGAAAATCTTCATCGTGTCCTTGGCGCCCGACTGATCCGTTGCCGTAACAGTCAGCTCGAACTGCCTGCCATTCTCAACGGCGGTAAGATCCATAGCAGTTACAGTGATGCGACCAGTCTGCTCGTTGTCTTCCGTTATTCCCAGAACACCTTGACCGCCTGACAGCGTGAACGTGATTTCGTGATCACAGTTGTAGTCGTTGGACGCGTCTTCGTCCATGCACGCTGCTACATTCTCGTCTTCATCAAAAATCAGGTCGTCTACGAAATCCGACATGACGTTGACATAGAAATCCATGCCGACATTGTCGACATCCCAATCAAACGTCGCTTGCGAAATCTTGAATACGGGCGTGTGGTTCTCTATGACAGATACCGGAATCCTCGCCATCAATGTAGTGGTGTTTGGTGCGGTACCCGTGGTGGCGGTGAGCGTCACGGTATACGTACCTTCCGCCAATCCAGTCATGCGCAGAATGTCATCTGTGTGATCGCCGTCCTCGTCAGTAATGTGCTCCACGGAAACTGCTGTGTTGCCTGTACTTGCACCAACCATGAACGTCGTTCCGACGGGACGCTGCACGTTGTCGTTTGTTGGATCGTCGGTGTTTGTAGGATCGTCGGCGGTTACGTCCGTGGCACTTTCGTCGATACTTGGAGTAAAGAAATCACTTACGTCTAGATTTACCGTTTCGCCAACAGAGAGCTTGTAGGGAGTTTCAGAGGTATAAGTCAGAGCTGCCGTAGCAACTGCTGCAGCGGGACTCGCTGACGTTCCTTCGTTTCGCCCAAAGCCCGTTCCACTGACGCCCATGACAGATATCGTGAACGATTCTCCCGCGGGCAATCCAGTAAGCGTGGCGGACTGCCGTCCGGCGGTCGCTGCGTCTTCCCCAGTCATTGCGGAGTCCATCACCGTAGTGGAACTCATCGTGGGCATCATCGCGCCCATGGGTGTATACGTTGCTGTTACTACATAGCTTGTAGCGCTAGTATCGGGAGTCGCTGGGGGGCCAGCCGTCGAATTGTTGCCATCACCGGTCCATTCAACATAAACGCTGTGATTTGATTCCGCAACGGCAAATACGTCGGTTGGAGCCGCGTGCGGCACCGGGCGTACCGTAACCGTGAACGCAAATTCTGCTCCAACTCCTCCACTGAAAGCCTTCTCGGCTTTGAGCACGTAGCTTCCAGGCGCCATGCGATGGAAATCACTATCGCTGCTTGCAGTGTTGTATGAAACCGTTGCACCGGCAGTGACGGTGCCAGCATCGGCACTGTTCTCTGGAACTGAAATCGTACTCGAGGGTACGGCTGGGTCAGCGGTCGGCATGCCGTCGGCCAGCGTCAGCAGCACGAACGTCATCGTCCCGCCTACGTCAGTCGCGGTGAGTGCTGTCGTGCCATCGGCCATGTACAGCTTGTAGGACAAGTCGCCTTCGCCAGGACACGCGGGCGCGTTCGTCGCAGAAACCGTTGGCAGTGCGGTCGTTTCGTTGGTGCCACCGAACAGGTACTCAATGCCGAAACTGCCCGAGTCTTCCTTCCATCCGCCGCTGCCATCGGCGGCAGCCGTAGGATCGTCAAACTCGCATGTCTGCGCAAACAACGGCGCTGTGACCAGTCCAGCTGCAGCAACAAAGCCTGCCAGTGCGAAAAGTCGCAGAGAACCGAACAATCCTTTGTTCGCTCTCCCAACCGAATGTAGTTTACTCATGGATTTCCTCCTATTGCCAACTCCCTTTGCGACTTTCCTTTAATTGCCAAAGTCATTTCGCAACCGTGTGACACCTTGTGCGGCACAGCTACAGCTTCGACCTGTTGCCGACCGTTCACAGGAGCAGTTGAACCGCAGACACAAGATTGTGAACCCCTGAAGCCAATACGGTTCCCGTGCTCTTTTTTCATATTTTGGATATGCATAAAACACTCGTAGTTGCTTCAATTGAAACAACTACAAGCGAGAAACTCCGCAATCAATAGTTTGGGTGAAGTGTAATCGACCAAAGGGCGGAATGTCAACCCCTAATGACGATATTTTTCATTTTGTTTCATTTTGTTTCAATGCTGCTCGAGTCAGTGTTGTTCGATACTAGAAGCACCAATCGTCAGGATTCCGTAAGGGCACTCTGGCAGGTACGTTGCCGCGCAAGCAGTCCACCCTAAAAGGAATGGCTATGGGTGCTTTCCGAGCTCGAACTCCGTTCGACTGGTACATTGATTGAGAACTGAATGTAAATGCACTGAAGCTAACAAAAAACTGGTGGACCTCAATGAGATCCACCAGCTCTTGATCGGCTCACGTGCCGGATAGACCGGCACGTGAGGTAGTTGATGTCTAGAGTAGTCTAGAACTTAATCGTAGCATTCGCTCCAACTTGATGGCTGGATTCAAAGCCAGTGTCCAGACGACCGATTGTGAACTTCATGTCGAAAGTTCGCGGCATCTTGACTAGCTGCTTGAGCTCCACGCCAATTTGCGAAGTCGTTACGTTAGCACCGAGCGTTCGCGACTCGACAAACGGAGACACCAGGTAGCGATCCTTTCCAAATCGGAAGCCGTAGCCAATGCTCGTATCGAACGTCATTCCCTTCTGTGCACCAAGTACATCGTCGTAGGGAAGCGCTTGACCTTGTGCAGCATTCGCGAAGATTCCATTGGATCCTTCAACCGACGATTGGCCCCATGTGGGAGCAATCGACATTCTGAGGCCGGAGCCGTCCGTCGACGGAGCAAGTTCCGCTTTTAGTGTGAACCCGCTTTCGCTGAAGTCTCTTGCCGAGTGATTCGCAATTCTGTGACCGCGAGCTTCGAAGGTGATCACGTTCGTTTGAACACGTACGCCACCACCAACCTCGACACCAGTTCCCGTTACGCCGTCGCCGGTATCGCTGCGGAATGCAAGCTCGCCAAACGGCTTGATGGAGCCAGCTCTGCCCATGTCGAATGAGGTGGAAGTTTCCACTCCCGCTCGAATGCGCTGGACGTTCGCAGTCAGACCATCCACGGCGCCATCGCCAGAATCGGTTGCCAAGTTGGCAAACGCTGCGTCACCACGCAATGCCAGCTCGATGTTTCCAATCTTGCCAAACTTGTGCTTGCCACCCAGCATGCCGAGGTTCATCGACAAGTCGCTGGATTGCGACGATGCGTTCACGACCGTCGAGATCACATCGCCAGCACCTAGTCCGAAAACACCCCAGACGGTAGTCTTGGAATTCGGCTCGTAGTTGAAGTAAGGCATTACGGTCAACATTTCGGTATCCATGGATTGCGTTGCGGTGCCCCAGCTGTAAGTGCTTTGGCCCGTATTGCGCGCACCGGTTACACCAACAAGCCAGCGCTTGTTCGCCAACAGGTCGAGACCCATGAACGTGGACGTCGTGTTGCCACTGTAGCCTTCACCGGCGAAGTTGCGGGTATCCGTGCTGCTCCAGAGCGACCAGGAACCAATTCCACCCTTTCCGTTCAACGTCTGCGAGAAGTTTCTGCTGACGACGGAGTTCAGGTTCATTGCATTTCCGGTGCCACCCGACTTGTTCCAGGATGTTCCTGAAGAAGCAATCGGCTGGGATCCAGCTTGCGTGAAGCCCACCATTCCCTTATTGGCGCTGAATTCAGAGCCAGGCTGGTAGGTCGCATCGCCCGTAGGCATGTATTGCGCAATGTTGATTCCCGTATCGGAGCGACTGGATTCCAGTCGCGCGCCAACTACAGACGAGATTGTGTTCAAGAACGCTCGACCTTGACCCGCAAGCGCAGCTTCGGCCACAGTCCTGAGTTCGCTGTCGCTCACGATCGTCGTGAACGATTGCGTGGCGCTGCGTCCCTTGGAGTCCGTAGCGGTAACCGTTACTTCAGTCGATCCGCGCGTATAGGCCACCATGTTCAGGTTGGACCCTACGTTTGTGATCGTAGCTGCCGAGGAGCCATCCGTCGATACCGTGTACGACATGACGTCGCCACCTCGATGCGTGAAGTAGGGACTTACGTTCAAGTCGAGGTCCTCTCCACCAATCTGCAGCGTTTGGTCGGCAATCACGCCAACCGCCTCGGGTGCAGCTTCGACAGTTACATCAAACTGATCGTGCACTGACTGACCGATATTGTCGGTCGCCGTAACAGTCACAGTCGTCGTGCCCACTGCGTTCGCGTAGATGCGAATCTCGTTCTGGCTTCGGCGGTGAACCACGTCAGCAACCATTTCATCCTCGTTGGAAACATCGATGTCCAAGCTGCCTTCGTCGTCGAACACATCGTCAAGCTCAACGTCATGGCGCTCGTCGACCATCATGGTTACGTCGTCAATGGCATTGGCCACTGTCGGCGCGTCGTTGCGAGGACCAACCTCGATGGTGAATTCCACTTTGGCATAGTTG
This sequence comes from Candidatus Azotimanducaceae bacterium, assembly GCA_965205545.1. Lineage (GTDB taxonomy): Bacteria > Pseudomonadota > Gammaproteobacteria > Pseudomonadales > Azotimanducaceae > Bin55. The sequence goes on from OZ242170.1 coordinate 1,898,101, forward strand.
CCGGCCGAGTCGGTAGCCTTCATCGTACACGTCGTCGTACCAACAGAATGCGAGTGGACCACGATCCATGGGCCGCCTTCATCGTCATACTTGATGGCGGTTGTTGCAACATCCGGATCGTCCGTCGATACCGAGTAGGTCAGCGTATCGCCCTCATCGGTGAACGCGCCAGTTGCATCGATCGGATCTTCCTGAATTCCCAATCTCGTGAAGACATCGTCAATGAAGTCGGGATGCGCCACGGGTGGATCGTTGCGTGTCACTTCCACCTCGAAGGTGTCGGAAACGGATTGATCGTTCTGGTCCGTTGCGGTAACGGTAACCATGGCCGTGCCTTTCTCGTCGCCGTATACGCGCAGAGTGTGGTAGCCGATCAACGCGCCTGTAGCCACGCCTGGATTGTCTACTTCGAACTCGTAGTGCAACGTTTCCATGTAGGCAGCGTCGCCGTCGTCGAAGTACATGTTCAGGCTGATGTCATCGGTACGTCCGCCTTCATCCGCCATCATGTCGGGAATTCCGTCGCCAACCACCATGGGAGGCATGTTGGCTTCGACCGTCACGCGGAAGGTCTTTGAAACCGACAGGTCGTCGCGGTCCGTTGCTGTAATTCGAACACGTGCAGGGCCGTTGCCCACGTTCTCGCCAGTAATGCAGATGGAGTTGTTGTCCTGTACGCTCACTGATGCATCACCAGGTCTGGTTGAAGACGCTTCTATGAACAACCCGGCCTGCTGGTCGCGGTGATCGGGATCCATGAAGTGGTCGCTAGCCATTATGTTGCATTGTGTAATGCCAACCAGAATTCGCTGTTCCTCAATGTCACCGGAGTCTTCAACGATCATGGGTCTCTCGTTCACGTCGGTCACGTCGACACGCACGTCGATGCTGTTCGCACCTCCATACTTGTCCTCGACCGAAACCGCGAAATCGTAGGAACTGATATCGCCCTCGAAGTCGAGTCCTGACTTGGCCACGCTAATCTGCACGCCGTAGGTGGTTTCCTCGTCACCCGCGTCGCTGGTTCTCACAACGCTGGCTCGGAACATGTCGGTTCCACTCACGGCCGCGCTGACCGTGTCGCCCATATCGGCATCGGAAACCGCCAGAGCGGAGCCAACGCCAGTTCCGGCACGACTGTTTTCAGGTACCGAGAACGTCGCGCCAGTCAATCCGTCGTCGAATCCAGGAGCGGTGTTGCTGTCCTTGACATGCACCATGAAGCTCGCGTATGCGGTGTTTCCAGTCGAGTCCGTAGCAGAGACTTCGACTTCCACCTCGACCTTGTCCACAGTGTCCGCGTCGCCGATTTCATTCTCAGAAGGAGTGACGGTTACAACGCCGTCCTCTTCCGATATCGAGACGGGCCCGCAACCGCCGATGCAGTTGGCGCCATATTCGACGATGTCGCTGTTTCCATCACCGTCTCTCGCTGGAATTCGTACCTCTTGCGAGTAGTCTCCAATGAGCATGTAGATGGGATCGATATCGCCAATGGTCGGAGCTTCTTCGACGTCCTCAATCATGACTTCGAATGTAATGCGATCGGTTTCGCCCGCCAGGTCGGTTGCGCACAGGTTGATTCTGTACACGCCGCCGCGGCTCTCATAGTCGGTGTTGTTTCTTCGGAACTGTCCGAATCCGACGTAGCCGGGAATCCTGACTTGATATTCGTGCGATACAGTGGCTGTAGCCGCATTGTTGGACGCTCGAGCCTCTGCAGTAACAAAGCCAAACAGGAAGTTGCGTCGGTCGCTGCCAGCGAACTCGTCGCCATTGCAGGGTCGGCAAGCGCCCTGCTTGCTCCAGCAAATCCTGTCGCCCGAAGGTTGTGCGTCGTCCGCGGTGAAGGTGATGTTGATGTCATCGCCTTCATTGATCTTGGGCACTCCGGACGTAACATGCGTATCGCCCATCAGTGCTACTGTGCGAATATTCGGACCAGTGTTCGGTCCATACACGAGATCGACATAGACGGTTACGCCATCGGTCAATACCTTAGGCGTCGCGCCGCGCTGGAACGCAGCAACAGTCACCGAAACTCGATCGGTGCCGTAGCGACCAAGAAGATCGAAGTTGTCGTCTTCCGGATCGGTGGACGGCAAGTTCATCGAGATGGTGAGGTGGCCGTTCATGCAAGTCGATGCGCCGGCCAACGAGGCCTCGGCCAAAACGATCGAATCGTTATCTGCGTCCGTTAAGCTGCTGCCGGTAATTTCGTAGCAAAGGTCGTCGCCTTCGCGGTCCGTGAACTTGCTAGCCACGTTCGTCGAACGCGATCCGCCACCGTTGGACGATGCAAGAGGCTGAAGATATACATCAGTTCCGCCTGCACGGGCCGACTTCTTCTGCGGCGTGTCGTTGCCTTCGATGACGTCGACAAAGATCTTCATCGTGTCCTTGGCGCCTGACTGGTCGGTAGCGGTTACTGTCAACTCGAACTGACGTCCGTCCTCGACGGCCGCGAACGTGGGATCACCAATCGAACTCGCTGTGATCTTTCCAGTCTTTTCGTTCTCTTCCGTAATGTGGAGATATCCACCGCCACCCGACAAGGTGAATGTCAAGTCGTGGTCGCAGTTGATGTCGTTGGACGCGTCCTCGTCCACGCATGCCGTCTGGTCCATGTCGAAGATCGCCTTGTCGACGAAGTCCGTCATCACGTTGATCACGAAAGCACCACCAACATTGTCAATGTCCCAGTCAACCGTAGCTTCGGAAATTCGGAACATGGGCTCGTGGTTTTCCACGACTTTGACGGGAATGCTCGCCATAATGACGTCACCCGCCATTCCACCGAACATGGCTGTGGCTGTGAGAACAACCGTATAGGTTCCTTCTGACAATCCATGCAAACGCAGGATGTCGTCGGTGTGGTCCATGTCGTCGTCGGTGATGTGCTCGACTCGCACTGCGGTGTTTCCAGCAGTAGCCGTGATCATGAACGATGTGCCTTCAGCACGTTCCATATTGTCGTTTTCATTGTCAGTTGCGCCGGAAGTGTCGTCCGTAACGTCCTCAGGATCGGTGTCGATGTCCGGATTTATGAAATCAGATATGTCCAAATCCACCGTTTCGTCAACCGAGAGGGTGTAGGGCTCCATACTGGTGTACATGAGAGCGGCAGTCATGACCGCTGCTGCGGGGCTCGCCGCAGTTCCTTCGTTTCCGGCAAAACCCGCTCCACTGACACCCATGACAGATATCGTGAACGAAGTGTTCGCGGGCAATCCCGTAACGGTCGCGGACTGTCGGGGGCTGGTGGGCGATGTGCCGTCTGCCAACGTACCCATGGCCGTATCCATTACGGTTACGGATCTCATAGACGCCTCCATTGCACCTTCCGGTGTCCAGCTTGCTGTCACCATATAGCTAGTCGCCGTAGTGTCATCAGCTTCGCTGCCTACGGTTGCATTCGAATTGTTGCTATCACCCGTCCACTCCACGTAGATGCTGTTATACGATTCCGATGTAGCAAAAACGTCAGTCGGAGCAGCGTGTGGTACCGGTCGAACCGTAACAGTGAACGCAAAGTCAGCTCCCTCACCGCCACTGAATGCCTTCTCAGCTCTGAGTACATAGCTTCCGGGTGCCATGCGATGGAAATCGCTATCGCTGCTTGCGACGTTGTAGGAAACAGTCGCACCTGCAGTGACGGTGCCAGCATCGGCACTGTTCTCTGGAATTGAAATCGTACTGGAGGGTACGGGTGGGTCAGCTGTCGGCATGCCGTCGGCCAGCGTCAGCAAGACGAACGTCATCGTCCCGCCTACGTCCGCTGCTGTGAGTGCTGTCGTGCCATCGGCCATGTACAACTTGTAGGACAAGTCGCCCTCGCCGGCACAGGCGGGCAGCGTTCGTCGCGGAAACGGTTGGCAGAGCGGTCGTATCGTTGGTGCCGCCTAGCAAGTACTCAATGCCAAAGCTTCCCGAATCTTCCTTCCATCCGCCGTTGCCATCGGCGGCCGCAGTAGGATCGTCGAACTCACAAGTCTGGGCTATTGCAGGTGCAGTAAGCAATCCAGCCACAGCAACAACGCTTGCCAGTCCAAAAAGTCGCAGAGAACCGAACAGTCCTTTGTTCGCTCTCCCAACCGAATGTAGTTTACTCATGGATTTCCTCCTTGATTTGCCAAGTTGGCCGCCGTGTACCGCCCAATCCAAGGCGCATTCCTGCGCAGCCTAGGCTAGGGCGTCTGCCTCTGGTAGGCGCTGCGAGCTTCGCTCGAATCATAGCGTTCTCCCGTTCCAACAGTCTCCCTTGCTAATACTTTTCATCCGCGATTGTTGCAAGTGCAAACAGTCTCGTTAAGAGACTATAGAACACGCGCTGATCCTCGCGACCTACAAAGCTGAGTGAATTGTAAGCGAGCAGAAAAGGAAATGTCAACCCCTTTTGTCAATTATTTTTCAATTTGTTTCAAATCGTTTCAATCGATGAAATGATTGTGCCGCACGTCCATTGCCTCACTCCTAGCGCGACGCGTGGCGAACCTGCCCGTTTCGAGAATGATTCTACACAATTGCGAAGGTTCTGGAGAGCTGAAGTAGAGGAGTGTTTGCTTGAATCAATGCACAGTCGTTTTAGCTTGATGTTCTTGTTGCAGTTAGCAACTCCATGCAAATGTGTGTGCAAGCGAAGCAATCAGTACGTAGATAGACAATGCCATTGTTGCGACACAATCCATCTCTACATGGAAGAGTGTGGCTCCCACATCGTGTATCACATGCAGACAACCGCATCACAAGACGGTACCTTCAATCGGGACTCAGCGAAATCCGATCGAATCTCAGTAGTTGCACGCATAGGGTTCTGTTCCAATATCAATGTCAGAAACATTGCCTGTAGCTAATAGAGGCCGCGTTCCGTTGTTCGTATGAACCAAACCTAGCCGACAATCGCGAGTGCAAAACAACTCGATTGACACGATCGATTCAAGAAGCCTACCGATTTCAGCAAGAAACGTATATAGAAGTAGAAGTTGAGTCGCGATTTACGTTGCTGATTGGATTGAAAGAGCATGTACCTCGCTTCGAGCAACTCGTCGCTTCGTCTCACTTTGCGCGAGAGACCAATTGAACGAGCGTCGTCGAAAACTGTTGCCAACCAAGCCAATAATTTCATGAACTGGAATACCACAACATGACACGTGGGCTCAATCACCGCTGAGCTTGAAGCGTACTCCAATCCGAAACAATACGACACAACTGGAAACGCCCACTCGACGCGTGAGGCAAATCATGGGCCAGTTCCGCACATTGTCATTGAGCAACCGAGTTTGGCATTTCAGCGCCCACACACGACATTCCCGACTAAGCGCGATTAAAACTCTACCAACTATATAGTTGCTGCTCTGCCGCAATCGAGACCTGCTTGCAAGAGCAAAGTTGATCTACAAATTCACTACGAAAGTTATGTCTTCGATATTCTTGAGGCGGAACCTTCAAAGTTATGTCAATACTCTTCTGCATTTTCCTCTTGCAGTTGGAACCGGCCCGAGGGCAGGTTCCAACTGGGCCGTCCCTTTTTCGCCTTTCATGCTGCTTTCCTCAACGTCACTACTGCAAATTGACTCCGTGTAGCTATAACATTTTTCTACAGCGAAAAATCTCACGGACTTAGAGGGAACTCTACACGCTGTGAGATTGGACATATCTAGGAGATACCAGCACAACTTGGACTTAATTTAAGAGACTCACGACACAATTAGTGCCGAAACGACTCCTAGAGCATGAACTGGGTTTGTTAGGCGCGTCACGCAGGAAATTCCTACACTTGGCGGAGGCTCTGTGAAACCTCAAGACATTCCATCTGACTTCGTGACAAATTTCTATTGCTAGATTTCGAACCGCTACAATAAGAAAAATTCACACGGCGTGAGATAGCAGGACAGTGTATGGGTTGTGAGACGCGCAATTCTCAAGTCTCACTCCGTTACGTATCGCACGAATCCAGCATCTCAACCAATTCGAGTAGGCCTTTGCGCATGTCCTTCCATGCTAGCTCGTGAATTTTGTCGTCTGGAAAAAGGGGCGTGTTTTGCCTTTGTCTGATTTAGTAGAACACGAGTCTGGATCGTCAACGTAGAGAAGTAGCTCGAAAACGTCGACCCACCTCGACCCATTCCACACCAATGCGTGAATATGTGAATCACTTGGTCGCCTGCTGGTCCAATTCCGATCTTTCAAGCGGCGAGTCAGGTATGAATGTGAACGCTTGCCTTTTACTGAATTGCACGAAGCGCACAAGAGCTGTAAATTGCTCAATTCATGCGTTCCCCTTTCTTTTCTTGGGACAACGTGATCTACGGCCAAGTATCGGAGTTTGAGGGGCTCCCTGCAGCCATTGCACACGCCACCTTGTTGCCGATAGAGACTACGTTGGTTCCTCAGTGAGTTGAATCGAGCCATGGAATCAAACGGATATGACAATGAGCAAGAGTATCGCGAACAGAGATACTGAAACGACGAAAGCCACTACGAAAATTCCGACGGCACGGAAGGTAAGACCTAACCAAGAGCTATTCGAGTTGTCCTCAGTCAATTCGGCACCGCATTCTGGGCAAAGCTTTGTCATTTCACTTTGCACCGCTGCAACTCGCAATGCCGCGACGCTCTCCCCATCGGTCGTTCAGCCACCTATGCAATACCCCCTACGGTTCCTGCTAGTCACTACTGTAAATGAGACTGGTTGCACACTCTAGATTGCGCTCCCGCAACAAGCTAGCGCATTGAGTCTTGCCCGCAGTACCTTTGCCGTTGTAGGTCTGTTACGTCGTTACAATCGTGGTGGGCGCCACGTTTGTGGTTCTAGACACCGTGTCACGGTTCTGTCCATGCATTGGCAATCTCGAACGAAAAACAGGATTTACGTGAGTTTTCGGCTTCTCAGAACCCTATGCACCCAGATTGCATTTCGCAACGCTTGAACGATGACTTTGTAACCGTTCGGCAATGGAAGCGTCGCGGAATCATCGGGTACTTTCTGCAAAATATCGTCGTTGTTCTTGTCGCTTTGGTTCTGCTTTAGTCTGAATCTCTTATCGAACAGTGTATCCATAGTGAATAACTCTTTAATATCAATGTTTTAACTGCCTACTTTTCGTTCAGTGTAGACAGTATTTGCTTACGCACTATATTCTACCATAACAGGTCGCTTGGCACCACGAAAATGACGCACCGAGAATGAACTAGGTGCGTCATCGAAAGTCTGACTCGAGGCTATCACTGAAGCCCTTCAGGCTACTCTACTTGATCATCCGTCAACGTTTGAAAGTACCAAATTGCCTCGGCAGCGTGCGGCTGGGTGTGAATCCACCACGCATACCAAACTTCGTTGTAGAGATTTGTCTGATTGGTGAGTATGTCATGCGATATGACGTCGTGGAAGTTGAACGGAAACTGGTCATCCGTTGACCACAGCGCTTCCGAAAACGTGGCGAAGAACTCCTTCTCGTTTGTCATGCCGTAGTGCTGAGCATTGTGTTTGGGATTGATCGGAAGCCCTTCGGTCAAGAGCCTTTCCCCCCAAATGTGAGCGACACTCTCAAATTGGCCAGATTCCTTAGCTCGGTCATATGCTTCAATAATCGTGCTATTGTCGAATCCAGTCACGTAGCCGTCGCCATTACCGTCTAAATCTCCCGATGGGACTATTAGCTCGTGGAATGCGTGAGCAATCTCATGTATTAGCAAGCCAGGTTGTTCTAACTGGCTTTGGTGAAACTGCTTCAAGTCCCTAATTGCAACAGCTTTGGAGTACATCCCAGAGAACCATGCATCGGGATAGTAGCAGGCGAAGGGACACACTTCTTGATTTAGACCTTCATTATTGAGAATGAAGCCGACTTCCGCCTCTCTCAATGCCTCAACGACCCTAACAGGGAATCTCCTGATAAATGTCATGAGCTGTTCACTCAACAGGTCATAGGCAGATTCGGTTTCAGTCTCATGGTCTTCCAGTGCTTTGTCGGACACGTGGACTGTGAATCCCAAGAGTTCTCTTTCTGAATGGGGAGCCGTGGTAGTCGAATAGACCACGGTCTGCTCAGAACTCGAAACGACATCCGCCAACAGCGGCAAAGTTCCAAGAAAGAACAGAGTGATTACAAATCGTTGCATATCTACCTCTTATGTGAAGCCATTCCGTGCGACACCGGCTGCGAGCCAATGCAGAAAAGACGACAGGACCAGCCGACATTTCTTCGGTTTGCACTAGCTAATATTTGCGCATTTCCCAATCAAGGCAAATGCGTGCTTCTTTACTCCTCAAACAGATTAGCATGCGCTACTGTGGTCCTTAGATTAATTCGGGCAACTTTCTCAGATTCCCTAGTATCCAGCTACTCGTTTGGATTTTGAATGTCTTTATCGGCAGCTTGGGGTTCCTCTTTGGCTTCTGGATCAATCCGGGAAAACTCAATTACCCTATTGGTTGCTCGAGAGTGAACGACATACACCTCGTAGGGCAATAGAGCCGGCTCTTTCCAACGCGGACTGCCCGCTTTACGTGGAGGATCATCCTTATCCCAGCAACGCTTGGAGTAGGTATAGAACTCAAGCCCATCACCGTGCATATACCAAACCCATTGCCCACCTGCATCTGCGCATTCCTGTTTGGCTTTTTCGTATTCGGCTTCGGGATCCAATTGCGATTCAGTACTTCCTGTTTGAGCTGGTAAATCCGACAGTTGTTCGGATTCGGATAGGGTAGTGCAAGCTGGAATCAGCATCGTCGCAGTGAAAAGCAAGAGGCTTGCTTGCAGATTGTTTTCGAAATGTGAACTCTGTCTGCGCACGACTCGACCTCATGCAACGCCACTGTGAGTATACGCCCATCTTGGCAATAAATCTTCACGCTTCTGCATCTATGACAGCAAGGGCTCGCCATACAGAATCTTGGCCGGCGACGGCAAGTGATTGGCGCACACGGACAGAAGACGGTGCGGCAGCTGTGGTTCCCAAAATCTCCGGTTGCAGTGGTACACGAACTCGTCGAGATACTTCTGCAGCTTGGAAGGGGACTCCATGGAACGTGCGGAGCAGGAAGCGCTTGAGATTCGCGATGGCGGTGTGCACCTTCGGCAGCCACTCGTCGACCTTCGAGGGAGGGGTGGCCTGGGACTCGACCTCGATGCCCTCCTCGAGCGACAGGATCCCGTTACGCCCTCCAGCCGTCGGTGCGGATGCGGAGCTCGTCCCCGAGTCTTCAAGAGCTCTCTATACAAGCTTCAGCACGATTGAATCAGCCTCAACAAAAGCCGCTGCGACACTTCTCAACCAAAAACGGGACAGCCCCGTTGGATCCCGCCATTCCCGGGGGTTCCGTCTAGGAGAAGAAAATTCAAAAGAGTACTGACATAACCTGCAAATGCGGACTCGCGTTCGAAAGCAAATCTTTACGTGGTCTGTTCGGATCGCCCATTTTTGAGAGATGAGTACTCGCGCACTAAATGCTTCTTGGGAGCACCAAAACACTACGGCAAACCTGTGATTAGTGTATTGCGAAACCATAAGTGTATATAATTCTTGCATATTATAGAAAGCAAGATAAGAAAATTGGATGGTGCAATATGGAAAGTGGAGTAATAGGCAGCAGGCTCAAGCACATTCGCATCGAGCGTGGAATGTCTCAGGAAGATCTCTGTTCGATATTTGGTTTCAAAGATCGGCAGACAATTTCTGCTATCGAAACCGGCGTACGGCGGATGTCGGCCCAGGAGCTCATGACTGCAATAGACAAATTGGGAGTGTCCATAGAGTACTTCAGTGATCCATTTCTACTCATCGGCGAAGGCGAGTTCTCGTGGCGACATCAGGGCGTCTCTAAGGACGCGCTCCGTGAATATGAGAAAAGTGCGGGCAGATGGATTGCCATTTATCGAACCTTGGCTAGTCAATTGGGTCGTAAGCGGTCGTTCATTCGTCCGTCACTGGGACTATCGAAGCGTTCGAGCTACGAGGACGCCATGATCGCTGGCGAGCAGTTTGTCGAAGAGTTTGATCTTGGTGATCGCCCAGCGTTACGACTTGTTGAATGTATGGAACAAGACTTGGACATTCTTGTTCTCATGGTGGAAACGTGTAGAGGTCTGTCTGGTGCAGCATGTAGGTTGCCCGACTTGGCCACCGTCTTGATCTCACGGAATGAAGTCGAAGGCCGTCGCAACTTTAATCTTGCACACGAGCTATTTCACATTCTGACGTGGGACGCAATGCCTCCAGACTATAGTGAAAACTCCAGTGACTTTGGTGGAACCAGATCGGAACAACTTGCTGACAATTTCGCTGGAGCTTTGCTCATGCCGTCGACTACATTGAACCAACACAAAGATTGGCAGATATCGAATGTAAACGAGCTAACCTCGCAGCTCAATTCGGTCGCCGACGAGCTACACGTTACCTCGACTGCTCTTTCTTGGCGTCTCGTCGGACTAGGTCAATTGAAAAAATCAGTTGTGCGCTCCCTGCCAGAAGCTGCTCTAAGAAATAACGGAAGATGCAGCAATGAAGGCGTCAAACCCAATCAACTTTCCCAGCCCTACGCACAGGTGATTGCTCTAGCGCTCGAGCAAGGTGTGGTGTCTGCCCGTCGAGTGGCCAAGTTGCTTGAGTTGACACTCGATGAACTGAATGAGCTGTTTGAAGCTCACGATCTGGATTATCGTCTGGAACTCTAATTGCAATGTCGCGACACCAAGGAGCGCTATTGGTAGATACGAATGTCATCTTGGAGTGTCACAGAACAGGTTCGTGGAACGCCCTCGCCAACGGCTACAGCGTCGAAACCGTGGAGGACTGCGTTACTGAAACACAACCGAGTTTCCAAATGCGAACACAGAGAATTGCGGTTCATGAAAGGGATTTGCGCGCATCATTGGAAACAGTACACGAGGTGAAGAGCTTGAACCTAGCGAAACTGCGTTTAGACGTGCCCGATATCCATCTAGATCGAGGAGAAGCTGCACTTTGGGCCCACGCAAGAAACCGCAAAGATGACTGGATGTTGTGTAGTCCAGACAAAGCTAGCATGCGATGTGGCATTCGATTAAGATTTCGAGATCGATTGATTTCGCTAGAACGATTGCTGAGTGACGCGGGCCACAGACTCCGTCAAGACCTAAGCCGGGCCTATACCAGCAATTGGCACCAAACGACAGTAAACCAGCTTGTAATTGCCGAGCTCAACTAGCTCGTTGACAGGACTCAACAAGCAAACTCGACGCTCTTTAAGTCCAATTTCTACGTACTATCGAAAATTCCCGCTATTTTTGATAGCAAGACAATGACGTCTCAAACGATAGAATTTCCCAAGAGATTCGTTTCTGCGAGAGACCAGACTGGAAGACTTGCTAACAACTGAGCTGCTGTGAAGACAATCGCTCCTGTCAGTGTCCCAATTCTGGTGCTAGTGCTAATAGCTTGCAGTGAGAACGTAGACTCAAAGGAAATCAGCGTTGGTGGAACGTTTCAGCCTGCCCCTGCTGAAATCGAGCCTGAAGTCACTCTCGTCTACCCCAATCCAACGCTTTTGGAACTGCCAATGACGATGCCCCGTCTGTCTCCTGCGGAAAATCGCCGAATCGCTGAACACGGGATTGGAGGAAAGCTCCGCATCGGCATCCATAGAGACATTCCCAACCACATGTCCGGCAACCTAGCGAACAGATTGAGGTGGCGCAGCTATTCCGAGGGGATAGTCTCCTATATGCGGGTCGTCTCTTCCGGAGCCAGCTCCATTCGTTTCTCCACAAAGCTCGAATTGCCAGCAAATTCCCAAGTCGTTTTCTACCAATTGGAAGATGATGGCACGACAAAGGTGATCCATAGCGTGTCAACTAACACCAAACCTCGCATCGAAGAGCTCCACTGGTCACCCGATGCCTTTGGCGACACGATCGGTGTCGAAATCCGATTGAAGAGACGTGAGGATATTGCGAATCTGCACCTTGAGCTGTTGAATGTGGCCCATAGGTACGCTCCCTTCGGGCTCGACGACAACCTAGCTCCAGCCCTTACATGCTCAAATCACCTGGATGCGCAGTGCGGTCTCGACGACGGTTCAATTGACGAAGTCACTTCGAAATCTACGTTGCTGCTAGCATTTGAAGAATCAGGAGGCTCGTATGTGTGTACCGGCGTCCTGATGAACGTGGAAGATGGCGAAGATGTCTTCATACCTTATGTGTTGACCGCAGGACACTGCATTTCCACGGACGACTCTGCGTCGTCCGTCGTGGGGTATTGGTCTTACCAAAGCTCCACCTGCGGTGGAAGCGCCACAAGCTCCGACCTTACAGCGATTTTGGGCGGTGCCGAACTGCTAGCCACGACCGTGTCCCCTGACATGACCCTCCTGCAGTTGAGGGCTCGAGCCCCCACGGGATCTTTTCTTTCGGGTTGGTCCACAATCGAAGTCGGATCGGGACTGACAGCGTTTTCTGCTCATCACGCTGACGGAGGACACCAGAAGTACTACTCGGGAACTACGGAAAACGACGTGACCCTTGAAGCGTGTGACGATGAAGACGATTGTTTCACCATATTCAATGCAGTGCCGATTTCCATCGAGGTGGGAGCGTCGGAAGGTGGCACCAGTGGGTCGGGGGTCCGACTCTACCTTGCGGGTTCAACTGAGAGCGTATTGGTGGGAACCCATGCCGCATCGAATGAGGAGTGTGAAGATAATGTGGGCTACTTCAGCCAGTTTCGCTACTTCTATCCGCACATTGAAACCTGGTTCGATCCCGATGGTCCAGTCACACCGCCCATACCGCTCGACGACCATGGCGATACGACAGCCGAGGCGACTCTTGTGGATTCTGGATCCTCCACGCAGGGAACTATCGGCTCATCCGACGACGTGGACTACTTCACAATCCAGGTGCCTGAGGAAGGTCTGATCGCTGCTTACACGACAGGGAGCCTCGACACCGTCGGGCGGCTGCACAATGAAGACGGTTCTATTGACGTGTCCGACGACGATGCAGGCACGGGATCCAACTTCTCTCTGGACGTTGTCGTTCCAGCTGGGACCTACTATATAGAAGTAGACGGATTCGATGATGCAACGGGAGACTACATACTCCATGTCGTCTTTGAAGCTTTGGACGATCATGGGGACAGCGCAGGCTCAGCCACCTACGTCTCGTCAAGCTCTCGTTCCTGGACTTACTCCACGCCGGGAGCAATCGAGGAATCTAACGATATTGACGTGTTTGAGCTGGAGCTCTTTCTTGACTCAGTTGTCTCCGTCTACACCAACGGGGAGACAGACACAAGTGGAAGTGTCCAGGACTTCTCCGGGTTCGAGTACATGAGCAATGACGACGAGAGCGAAGACAACTCCAACTTTCGCATGTCGGGCAGTCTGCTCAAGGGCCGATACTACATCCATGTAGAAGGGAATGTAGACGAATCCAGCGAAGAGGATTCGGTCTACGATCTGAATATCGAAGTCGAACCAAATTGATTTCGTATTCTGCGTGTTGAGACTGCTGAGATGGGGATTTAGGTAGTATTGACCGGGTTGTAGGGGTCGGCGCGCAACCACAAGAACGATGCCAATCTGCAGGCAGAGAAGTTGCCGCACGCACGAATGGGAAAAACGCCAACTCATGGAAGCTCGCGCGGTAGGACTCGATTTGTCCTGGCAGTAGGTTCTCACGGTAGCTCTAACGACAGCAGACACTTCAGACTCAGCTGCTAAAAATCTGGCACGAGTGACCGAGGTCTCATGTAGCCCTCAATGGCACCACGAGCTGCTAATGAGTACCGCTATTCCCCAAGAGCCAGTCGCAAATTTTTGCTATAGTCTAGTCTTACAGGGCGTGTAACCACTACGAGACTCATTGATGAATATTAGAGAGACTGGAGCACTGATTTGCCTCATAGGTGTGATTGTTTTCGCTGCTTCTTGCGCCTCGCCTCCAGCGAACACCATCACCATTTCAGGCGAGTACATTGAAACAACGCCAGATCTTGATTCCGGGTTCGCAGTTCAAGCCTATGGCACCGACGGCGCGAACCAATCTGAGGAGAACACCGTTGATCTGGCCAACTCTCGAGTTGTCGCCAAGTATGAGACGACCAATGAGAACGGGGATGTCGAATTTGTCGAATTCGCATCGGGAAATTTCGAAGACGGCAAGGTCACATTGAGCGGGAGCTTTGATGTTCCTACGATGGTCGAAATTTCAGTCGACGTCGAGGGATTCCCGCCGCGACCAATCAGATCGGTCGTCGCCCCGAACGACGTCCTGGAATTTGTCATGGTGGCGCGAACTGTCCCAATGCCCATCGGTAGGCTAATGACTCTTGGTCGATCAAGCCAGGTGTTGGATTCCGATAGAAAGTTCTTGATATCGGGTGACTTCAGCGACATGGAGCAGGAATTGACTTCCTTCACTGCCAGTGCGGTTGCCATAGGTCAATTTCAAGGCGACCAATTTACCTTTTCGGACTTCGGGACAGTACTGATACAAGATGGAAGGTTCGAGTTGGAAGCAGAGATTTCCGAACCGACAGTGGTAAGAGTCATGATTCAAGCTGATCCCGCCTACTATGCAATGGCAAATGCAATCGTTGAACCGGGAGCTGAAATCTCCGTCCGTCCCTACGGCGGATCGGCAAACCTCCTTCATATAGAAGGTACGGGAACCCACGCCGAAGTGATCGGAAAGCATGAGTCTAGTCCTGAGTATCGTGAGCTTACCGATGCGTTTGTCGAGGAGTTTGTGGAATACCAAACTCAGCTGATGGAATATGGCAGCACGGATGCACGACCCAATGTTGAAAGGAAACCCGCGGAATACTTGCTTGCGGAGGGATGCGAACATCTCGTGCCAGAGGAAGTGATTCAACCATTGACGGTTGTGGGAATGAAGTACCCACCCTATTGGGAGTCATACACAGCGAGAAACGAAATCCAGATTTCCTCATTGGAGAACACTGCTCTGAACGATCAGGACCCAATGAAACGACTGATCGCGTTGGAACTAGGTGCTTATGGCCCATCTAGCGATGAACCTCGCAAGGCGGTGGCCATCTATGACGAGCTAGCCAGCGAATTGAGCGAGGATGTCGTAGCGCGGAGGATAGCAACACAAAGAACCAGTCTCTTGGCCAGCATCGAAACCGCCGAGAATAATCAGCTATTGCAGGTGGGACAAATGGCGCCCGAGTTCACTCTTCCTGATTTGGACGGAACAGACGTGTCGTTAAGTGGAGTGCTGGAGAAGAACGAAGTGGTGTTTGTTGATTTCTGGGCTTCCTGGTGCGGACCGTGCATCGCTGCTTTTCCTGAATTGAAGGAACTATATGCAGACTATCGTGCCAATGGTTTCGAGATTCTTGCCGTCTCGATCGATAGCACTATGGAAGATTGGCAGCAAGCCACCGACGTCCATGAAATTCCCTGGTTGAACCTTGGTCAAATCGGGGACGATTCCGATGCAGACGGAACTGTCAGCAAGACATACGGCGCCCAAACTATCCCCAAGGGCTATGTTTTGGACAAAAAAGGATGCATCATTGGAAAAGATGTCTTTCCGGACAGGCTCGAGGAATTTCTGGTGGCACAGTATGGAGCGCACGAAGAGTCATCCTCGGACGAAACCAATTCCTTGGACGCAATTACCGAATGATCAACAAATCGTTCTCAATGACCCTAATTGCACACGTTCATGGAAAAGCCAATGGAACCGATCGTTAAGCTGCAGATGCCAATCAAAGCAAGCTGGTTTGCTTTGGCTTGTGTTCTCGCTGTTTCTGTCGGTGCTGTCGGGCAAGACGAATCGGCTCCAAGCAACGAATTTACTGTGTTGGCCACTACCGAAGACAGAGAAGAGTATCGAGCAGAACAACGCGAAGCCACCGTTGAATTGCTCGAGCCATCTTCGCTTTCTCAAGAGCACAAAGAATTGCTCGCCAACGCTCTGAGCAAGGTCTACATGGGGATCCCAGTGGGTTCCTACACGCGTACCGTGCGTGTCGAAGATTCAACTGAGGAAGAATCTGAGGAAAATTCCAGCACGTGGATGGTGAATGAGTCAGGAGTTGTGCATCGCGACGGCGAACAGGTCGATTACACCCTTGCACGAGCAATTTCCAATAGTCCATTTCAGGGCAGCATGGCCTTTGCAATAGACGCTGAAAAGATAAAACTGGCGAGCGAAACTGACACTGAAGCTACATTTGTTTGGGATATAGACATGTCGGAAGGTGCGAAGGCAATGGAAGAAACTGCCGACAGTCTTGATTCGGAAGTTGCCGAAGATGCACCGATGTCTGAGGCAGACGCTATGCGGGCTGTAGGTGGCCTCTTCGGCAAAGGCAAGTTTGTTGGAGAAATCACGGTGGACAAGAGTGATGAATCCGTAAAGCACTACGTAATGTTGAGACTCGAGAACACCGTTAGACGGCGTCTATTGTTCAAGATCACATCCATGGTTATGGATCATCATTTTTCCTTCATAGAAGACTGCGATGGCTACGCAGTACGCAGAAGCAACTTCGACATGGCGGGTTCTGCGCTTGTTGTTGGCAAGTTCACCTCAACCGAAACAACCACATTCACGGATATCACTTGCGAACAGCCTTTGCGCTATCTCGAAATACCGGAATAGACTCGGCAAACGTAGCGTTCTGGTCCCGTGAGCGACGCACTCCCTCGTCTTTAGAACAAACACTTTTTTTTATTTTCCGCATTCGCGCCCGTCGCATGGTGGCCAAGATGAGAGTGCGACGGTACTACGGATAGCCTTTATTCAATGGACGACTTGGTAACTTGGAGATGATTGACAATTCACGCAGATGAGTTTCAAGGTTCTTCCGAAGCGGATCCACTGACATCGTCCGAATCGCTGGCTTCTTCGCCGGAGTCCAATTCGCTCGCGCCACTTTCGTCTTCCTTCTTGTCGTCGTCCTCCTCGTCGTCTGAGTAGTCCTCCCCATACATTCCAGTAAGTAGCTCTTTCTTCGAAATTCCTCCGCTCTTGTCTGTATCGATCATCGGAAACAGCCTATCGGCGTCGGATAGTTCCCTCTCCTTCACTTGCTTGATTTCTTCTTCCGTTGGTTCCGGAACTCCGCTAAGGCGACCGCGCAAGGCCTCTAATTCGGCCAACGACATCGCCACTGCGAACTCGACTAGCTCTTCTTTACTTAGAGAGCCGTTGTCGTCCTCGTCGCTTCTCTCAAAGAGTTTGTCTAACATCGATTTTCTAAATTCCTTCATTTCCTTCGCCATTTCTTCAAATTTCGCCATTTGTTCTGCAGAGGGTGGCGGACTCTGAGTCGGAATTTGGCCGAAGATTGGGATAGCAAGTATTGCTGCTGCAATAGACATTGACATTGCGGCGAAGAGCCTTTTCATTGTTCAGCCTTATGCGTCGGACAAGCCTACGCAAGAATACCGCTTATCTTGATCTAGATCGCGTAGGCGTAGTTACTACCCTGCGCGTTCGCATTCGAAATTTTTACTAATCGATTGAACTCGTTAGCATGTCGGTGGGATAGCTTAAAGGTAATTGATATGTCCGTATCGAAAGGATTATGCGCAGAGCCAGTGAATCCTGTTCGGGCTGCGAGAGGGGATGGAGTTCGAACCACACTGAGGCAGCATGGGGTTTCATTTGCTCAAATGAAAGCACCTAGGGAGATTTGCTGACACCAACTAAGTGCGAACGGACGTGCAAGCAGTAATTGAATGACAGCAACAAGTGTGTCGTTAGAAGCCACTCTTGGGCTTCTCGTCAGTGAGATGTAGAGGAGCTTTCGAACCCAACTTTGCAAGAAAATTTCATTTGGATTGCCGCAATGACTGCTGGGAGTGTCGCACGCGAACAACCATGCGCATTGCAGTAATCACTCCCAGTGCAAGAGTCGATTTTGGAGTTTGGTCGCAACCGAAAATTTATGCAGGTAAGCTTTTTCACGCTTAGTCAGACGCGGATTCACTGGCATCGTCAGTACCGCTGGCTTCTTCGCCGGAGTCTGACTCGCTTGCGCCATTTTCGTCTTCCTTTTCGTCCGCGTTGTCCTCGTCTTCTGTGTAATCCGCGCCAAACATTGCAGTTAGCAGTTCTTTTTTCGAGATTTCGCCGCTTTCGTCCGTATCGATCATTGGAAACTGCATTTCGGCCTGGGTTGCTCCCATCTCCCTCATTTGTTTAAGTTCTTCTTCCGTCGGTTCAGGAATCTCCATGCCGCGGTCGCGCATGGCGTCCTGCTGCGCCAACGCCATTGCAACGCCAAACTCGACCAGCTCTTCTTTGGTGAGGGAATCATTGTCATCCTCGTCGCTACTCTCGAAGGCTTTGTCCGCCATCGACTTCGCCATTTCCATCATTTGCCTTTGCATTTCTGCCATTTGTTCTGGAGAGGGGGGCGCACCCTGAGGGGGAATCTGTCCAAAGACAGGGACCGCAAGCATGGCGGTTGCAATCAATATTGACGTTGAGGTTAGGAGCCTTTTCATTGTTCAACCTTTTTTCCAGGGACAAACCCTTGCAAGAATGATGCCTATCTTAGTTTAAATGGCAAACATGGGGCTGAGTTCCAGTGCCCCCGCGCATGAAATTTTCTCTAGTCGATTGGACTTATTAACATATCGGACAGTCTTGTCTAGGCACCCATCACATCGTCATAGACGGGAATTTAGCCAGGTTCAGAGAAGCGGATTCACTGGCGCCGTCAGAGTCGCTCGTCTCTTCGCGGGAGTCCGATTCGGTCTGGTCGCTAGGGTTTGTGGCAGTCTTGTATCCTAGTGTGCATGGATTCAATTGTTGTAACGAGGTAGCTGTGTTTGCCCTGACCCGCAAAGTACCACCAATTTCCGGCGTTGGTCTTCGCATACTTGCCATACTTCTTGTCCTGCCGTTGATCGCTGAGGAAGACGGTCTCGAGGAGATTATCGTAACTGCGCAAAAAGTAGAGCAAAACCTGCATGATGTGCCAATATCCGTTTCAGTGGTTGCAGGTTCTTTCATCGAAGAAGCGGGCGCTAACAACATCTCCGACTTGAACGGCATGTCCCCTAACGTGATATTCCAAGCCATGGCGTTCGTCCACAATACCGCCAATATTTCCACCAGGGGAATTGGCTTTTTCGATACGGACCCATTTGCGGACCAAAAAACTCAGGTATTGATCGACGGCATACCTCATGCTCGCGTGACAGGGCTAGGACACGACCAGATTGATATCGAGAGAATCGAAGTGCTGCGTGGCCCGCAGGGAACTCTGTTCGGCCGTAACAGTCTTGCAGGTACTGTAAACATAATTACCAGGGATGCACGTGAAAATGCTGGCATATCGACACGGCTCGCAGTAGGTGAATACGGACTGGGCAAGATTGTGTTTTCGGCCGATTCGGGTGAGATGTTTGACGATTCGATACGGGCTCGCCTTACCCTTTCAACGCGGAACTACGACGGGCATGTAACCAATTCGTTCACTGGTAATCAGTTGGGCGCACAAGACTCGAATTCTTTGCGCCTGAAGATTGGTCATAGCATGACTAACGCCGATACCACATTGACCTACTATCAGGTTGATGAAAAAACGTACGGTATTCCTACCTCCAACCTGACACAAGACCCTTATGGGCGGATGGATGGGGATGTCCATTTGATAGATCTGGACAACGACGGATTCAACGACTCAAACGAGACAGGGATTACATTGTTGTCGGACATCGATCTAAGGACCGGGACCATCTCGATTGCGGCCAACTCACACGACAGCGATTTCTTGCTTTATACAGACCTTGATGGACGCGCAGGGACGTCTCCGCCTGCACCGGGTCGTAATCCAAATCTTAGAGTCAACATCGGATTTGATATAGACCACTCACAGGACAGTTTGGAAGTGCGGTTTCACGACGCGCACAGCGATCGCTGGGATTATGTTGCAGGGATGTTCGTATTCCGCGAAAAATCGCGTCGGTTGTTTTACCAAAATATCGGTCCTCCGTTTTCGGCGACGTTGGAGTTCAAAGATGCTGTGCTGACGACGATAGCCAAGCAGAAAACCGCAAGTGTCGCAGCATTCGCCCAGACGGATTTTCGATTGAACGAGCAGTTCACTTTGGTGGCTGGCGGAAGACTTACTAACGATGAGAAGACCGCAAACGTCGGCAATTACGGACTTCCGCCGCCCGCTCCGCAAAGACCACCAATCATCTTGGAAAATACTACATCCTGGAATCAGCCCACATGGAAACTGGGTGCAAAGTACGAAAGTACCGAATCTTTGATGTGGTATGCGACGGTTTCTACGGGCTATAAGGCAGGCGGATTTACCAGCCGGGCGACTGTCTCGGAAAATGTTGGTCCATACGAAGCCGAGTATGTTAGGAATCACGAAGCAGGAGTAAAGGCCAATGTATTTGAGAACCGACTGCGCCTTTCCGCGGCGGCTTTCATTGCGGACTACGAAGACCTTGTGGGGTGGGTACGACGCACGAATTCCACTGGTCGAGGAACCGAACCCGTGTACGAGAATCTCGGTAACGTTGGCATCAACGGTTTTGAGTTTGACTCCACTTGGTTGGTGACGCCGAACCTGAACCTTGATTTCTCCATGGGTTTGTTGTCTGCGGCTTGGGAGAGTTTCATGGTTGACCTGAACAACGACGGTATCGTCACGGACAATTCACACTTGGATATTCTGATGGCTCCCGACCTGAGTGCGTATGGTGCGCTCCGCTACGACGCCACTTTGGGAGCGAGTACGCTGGAATTTCGATTGGATGCACGATTTCAGTCTCGCTACAACACTTCCGGAGAAAGTAATGACGAACTGTACTACCGCCCGGCAACGACCTTGTTCAATGGGTCGGTAACGTACGTTTGGGGCGAAGACGGGAACAGCATTTCTCTTTTCGGCCGAAACCTTTCGGACAAAGCCGCGCCGAGAAAAAACCAACAAACCTCCATCTTTCCCGTTGCGGTCTACGAACCTCCACGGGTTTTGGGATTGGAATTGAGGCTCAATTACTAGCTTCTGGCAGCGGGGATGCAATTCGGCGCTCTATCAGCACCATGATCGCGGGCATGAGTATGAGCAGGCTTATCCCTGCAATTGACAATCCTCCAACAAGGCTGACCACAACACCAAGGAAGGGATCAACGGATTCCGCCCGATTGTAGAGCAAGGGCAGCAGCCCGACAATCGTTGTAATAGTCGTGAGAAGAATGGGACGCGCCCTAATTCTCGCAGCTTGCAAAATAGCGTTTTCAACTCTCAAACTAGGATTGTTTTGCCGAATCTTGTTGTACATGTCGAGAAACACTAGACCATCATTTACAACAATTCCTGTTACGGCGACAGTTCCGAATATCGATGTCAGGCCAAAATCGTAACCAAGCAAGATATGAAGATAAAAGACTCCAGCAACAGTCATGGGAACGCAAACCAGAATGTACAAGGGTTGCAAGATGCTTCGGAGTTGAATCGATATCAAGCCGAACATTAGCAACAGTGCTGCGGGAAACGTGACCGAGAGCATGTTCAGAATTTTCCGCGTATCCCGGGTCGATCCGTCTGGCATGAATCGAAGGCCCGGATAGGTTTGCCGCAACTCGGGTAGCCAATTCCCTAGGACCAGACCCCCGAGCTCTCTTGTACTCGTCGCCGCGACATTGAAATTACTGGTTATCGAAACAGACGGAAGACCATTCACTCGTTGGCGTTGTGCCAACTCCTGCGACTCTTCAATATTGGCAATATCAGTAAATGCGGCCAGTTCACCGTTGGGCAGATTTATCCGCTCATCTTGAAGGTCCTCTGGACTCAAACGGTTCTCGATCGGATAGCGGGCCATCACCTTCAGTTCGTCCTGATTTCTAACGACTCTTTGGGCTTCGAACCCAAAAAAGCGATTTCGAAGCTGCACAGCCAAGAGAGCGGGAGTCAACCCAGAAGCAACACCCAAATCGGTGAGTTGAACTTCATAACGCAGTTTGCCCTGGTCGAGAGTGTCCGTAATTTCGTAGATTGGTTCATGTTCAACCAAGCGCCGCTTAAGTTCTCTTGCCGCCGCCAGTAGGTGTTCATCATTTGGATGTTGCAGGATCAGGCTGATACCCGCGGAGGCATACCCCGTAGGCTGCGGGAAGGCAATCTTTTCCGCCCCCTGAATAGAACCAATTGATTCGAGCCAAACATTTCGAAGTTCGGCAACGGACACCTCGCGATCTGGAAACGTGTTCAATCTAAGTTGCACGCTGGCAAGATTAGTTCCGGGATCAGCCTTGGACAAACCAACTGTTGTTTCCATGGGTCTATGTTGACCAACAATGGTGTTTATCGCGTTGATGGCGGTTCCGCCCGTAATCGAATGGGCAGTTCGTGCTGCTTCAACAATCTGCTCGGCAGCCTGCAATGAATCTTCGAACGTCGAGCCGGGATTCAGCGTTAAATCCAGCTGCAATTGCTGTTCATCCAGTCGATTTCCAGCACTGTTGAAGCGAAGCACATCAGTTTGAAAAAGACCGACCGCAATCGCTGCAATACCGGCGAAAATCAGAATCATCGGAATGGGTCGACTAATCGAGTACTCGATCGCTGGAGCCATTCTCTTTTCTATGAATCCGTCGAATCCTCTTTGGGCTGCGCCTTGTATTTGATGAAGCGGCCATAGTGCCAGTTGCCCAGTTCCAGAAACATGTGCAGGCAACAAGAAGAAGGCGTCAATTAGAGAAAAAACCAGCACTGCGAATACAAGAATGCCGATCTTTGAAAACATCTGTCCGATGGCACCATCTAGCGGAATCAATGCCATGAACATCAATACAGTTGTCAGAACACCTACGACAACAGGGGCCATGACTTCCCGCGCGCCAATAATCGATGCTTGCCGAGCGGGCATGCCACTTTCCCGATAACGCGAAATGTTCTCACCAACGACGATGGCGTCGTCCACAACGATACCGACAACTATCGCAAAGCCGATCACCGACATGATGTGCAGCGTCTGCCCCATGGGAACAAGAAGAATGAACGACCCGATTATCGCCGTGGGTATGCCGATAGCCACCCAAATGCCGATACGTAGATCCAACAGCAGAATGAGAATAATGAACACCAGTGCAATGCCAGTGATTGCACTGCCGGCCACTGCGGTCAATGGTTTGGTGACTGAGACCGTGGTGTCCATCCATATGCCCAACTCGATGTCGGGCGGCATTTCATAGGTCGCGAGCCGACGTTCGACTTCATCCCGTACTTTCTGTGGGTTTATTCCGCTAGGGGCACTGACTTCAAGAAATACGGCGGAGGCGCCATCGACAGTGTTGAGTAACGGATCTTCACTAAAGCCATCTCGTAATGTGCCGATATCGCCCAACCGAACAATCGAACCATCTGGTTTGGAGAGGATTACGATGTCCTCGAACTCTGCCGCAGTTTGACGCTTCTCTAGGGAACTCAACACCGTAATTCCGGATTCGGTTCTTAGAGGTCCGCCAGACAGGTTGATGGACGAACCGCGAACTCGAGCTACAACTTCGCCAATATTGAGCTGATGACTGCGCAAGCGAGTTTCATCGAGGTAGATCTGGATTTCTCGGTCTCTGGCTCCCAATAGATCGACAAAAGTTACACGGGGCAGCAAGAGCAAATCTTCACGCAGTTCATCCGCTGCAAGTCTCAATTCGTCCTCAGTCGCGGTTTCTGAGGTAATGACCAATGACATTATTCGGCGCATGACTTCGTGCTTTGCTATTTCGGCTTCATCCGCTCCGATTGGTGGAAAGTCCTCGATGCCATCGATCGCTGTTCTGACCTCTTCGAGCTTGGTTGTCATGTTCTGCCATTGCACGAATTCAATGGCTACTTCGCCCAATCCTTCCCACGAATTACCGGTAATTCGTTCCACTCCATCGATGCCTACGAGGCTCTCTTCAATGCGCCAAATGATGTCTTCCTCGACTTCTCGCGGCGTCGCGCCGTCGTACGGCACCGTTACTATGACAGTGCGAAAATCTATCGTCGGAAATCTCTCGACGGTTATCGTCAAAAGCGCATACAGTCCAACTCCCAATAGCAGAACAGTAGTCAGCCACACGGCAATAGGATTTGTTGCCATGTATTCGAACAAGGATCTCGACGTCGTTGTCGAAATAGTTCCGTTGTTCACTTCGCTTCTGATTGCAGGATTAGCCTGCTGGAGTTCACGGCTGAATTCGGAGAGATGACAATCTGACTTTTACTAGTTCAGTCATCATCAATACCGAGGGGAGAAAGAAGAGCAGTCCAATGCCCGCAAAAATCAACCCGAACGTCAAACTGACAACGAGCGGAATCAGAAACTGAATGGATTCCGCATCGCTGAACAAGATGGGAAGCAGTCCGAACACAGTAGTCAAGCTTGTTATCAGAATCGCGCGGGCTCTTTGTTGTGCTGCAGCTGAAATAGCCGCAATTTCGGGAATCTCGCCCTGCCGACGGATCAGGTTATACCGGTGCATGAGCAATATCGTGTCGTTAACGATAACGCCCGATACGGCAATCAGCCCGAATATCGAGATGATGGTTAGCTCATAGCCTAGAATCCAGTGTCCGGCAACGGCTCCGACGAATGCCATTGGCACACCGGCCAACGCAAGCAAGGGCTGAATAAAGCTTCGAAGAAACGACGCGATCAAACCATAGATCAAAAGTATCGCGAGCGGCACCGAGATCAGCAAAGTGTCGCTCATCCGTTTCAGTTCTTTCGAAATGCCATGTCGACGGACTTGCAGATTCGGGAAGCGGCTTTGGAGTGCGGGAAGAATCTGCGCATCCGACCGCTCTGCGATGCCGCCGATCTGGGCAGTTCTATAGTCGAGATGGGCGGTCACTATTGCTGCATTTTGGCCGTCGATACGAAATCTCTTAGATGGAGTTTCATTCTCCACCGTTTCGGCGACGGTATATA
This sequence comes from Candidatus Azotimanducaceae bacterium, assembly GCA_965205545.1. Classification (GTDB taxonomy): domain Bacteria; phylum Pseudomonadota; class Gammaproteobacteria; order Pseudomonadales; family Azotimanducaceae; genus Bin55. The sequence continues at coordinate 1,923,023 of OZ242170.1, forward strand.
AGGGAGTTTGCCTGCGGCTGTTTGGTAGATTGATGCGCTCATTTTGCAATTCCGCGTAACTGGCACGGCGCTTTTCCGGATAGCGCACCATAACCAAGATTTCTTCCCGTCCGCGTTGAATGCGCTGTGCTTCTGCACCATAAAATGAATTTCTCAGCTGGGTTGCTACTGCAGCAGGAGAAAGCCCCGCCGCATGGCCTGCGTCGTTCAATTGCACGTTCAATGTTCGGCTGTCGGCATCCATGGAATTCTCCACTTCAATGACACCCGGGAAATCTGCCCATGCGCTTTCCACCTCGGAAACCGCACTTTTCAAGACTTCATGGTCAGCATGTATCAGGGCATATGAGACGCGCTCAGTTGGCCGATTGCTGCGGGTAGGAAAAGATACCGAGTCAGCCCCTGTGCCACCCTTTAGTTTTTGCTGCCATCTATATCTAAATTCGTCCACTGACACATCCCGTAAAGAAACATCCCGAAGTTTCAATTGGATTGACGCAACGTTGCCTCGATATTTCCTGTAGTCTGCGCCTTCGTAGGCTTCCACTGGAATTTGAACTCCAGTAGTCACCACAATGCCCATGATGGCATTTCCACCTAACTCGCCACTGACGTCCTGAGCCGCCGCAACTACAAGATCAGTGGCGTCGATTAGATCTTGCTCTAGCGAGTTTGGGGGAAGCACAAGATCGGCTTGAATGCTGTTGTCTTCCAAGATGTTGAGCGTCGGACTGAAGCGAACAACTTGGAACGATATGAGGCAGCAACTCAAGAGGAACAGTATCACGACGATGGCAAGCGGCCAAATTGGCCGCCGTGCCGAAAATGTAATCATCGGTACGATCCTCGACTCAATGGGGCCTTGCAGTGAATTCTGTACTCGTTGCTGAAGCAGGGATAGTGGCCAAGTCCTAGTCTGCCGCGACTTCGCCAGATGGCCTGGTAAAACAAAAACCGACTCCAAAAGTGCTAACGCCAACACCACAATGACAACAAAGGGAATCGTAGAGAACATTTGACCGATTGCTCCCTGCAGCGGAAACAGAGTGGCAAAGGCCGCCATCGTCGTCAGGGCGGCTAGAGTTATCGGCGATAGAACCCTTCTAATGCCCGAAATCGCGGCTTGTTCACCTGCGAGTCCTTCGGACCGCGCAGCATCGATACTCTCCGCAACGATTATCGAGTCATCCACAACCAGGGCGATCAATATGAAGAACGCAAAAAGCGTTACGACGTTTATTGATAGGCCAAGAAACGGAAAAGTTACTAGCGATCCCACAAAGACAACAGGAACGCCGAGCGCAACCCAGGTTGCGATTCGCAAATCAAAGACAAGCAGCAAGACCAGGAACACGAGCGTCAGGCCAATAACGCCGTTCTGCAAGACTAAGCTGATACTGTCGGCAACCGCGAGCGATTCGTCTTCCCAAATTGATAGGCCAACATGATCGGGGGCGGGATAGTTGCTGATGAACTCTCGCACCCTTGAACTAGCTGCTTCAGCAGAAAGTCCTGAAGCGACCTTCACCTGCAAGAAGATCGTAGGCGAACCGTTTAATGTTGCTGAAATCCTCTGTTCAATGAGTCCATCGGTCAATTCTGCTAACTCACCCAATCGAACAATGGAGCCATCCGGCTTTGAAATTATTGGGATGTCGGCGAACTCTTCCGCGTAGTCTCGCTTGGCGAGCGTACTCATTACGATGTCACCCGAGTCCGTTCGAAGGTCTCCGCCGGTGACATTCACGGAGGAAAATCTAATTGCGTCGACGATGTCCTGCAATGCAAGACCGTGTCGGCGCAGAACTTCCTCGCTAATCTCAACATGAATTTCTTGCTCCGGTACTCCAAAAAGGTCAACTATCGAAATTCCCGGTATCAGTAGCAGACGGTTCCTCAAGATCTCCGCGACGTCTCGGAGTTCAACGGGATTCAACGCGACCGAGCTCACCGCAATACTCAGCACATTGCGCTGCACTTCAAGCTTTGTTATTTCAGGTTGATCAGCGTTTACGGGAGGGAAATCCTCGATTCGCTCCACCGCTGTGCGCACGTTGTTGAGCGTGCTAATGGAATCGGCTGAACCATCGAGTTCTACGTCGATGGTGGCAAAGCCTTGCTCCGAGATTGCAATGCTATGGGCAACGCCCACCGTACCTACAAGACTCTCCTCGATGTGCCAAACGATGTCTTCCTCGACTTCAACGGGAGTGGCGCCTGGATAGGGAACGGTGACGCGGATAATCCCCGGGTCGTATTTGGGAAAAGTCTCGACGGGAATCTGACTGGATGCGAGGATGCCGCAGGCAAAAACTATGAATAGCAGCACGTAGGCTGCAACTGGATTACGGCAAAACCAATCGATGACTCCAGGATTGTTCGCCGATGCCGATGATTGTGAATCCGCGGGTTCGGCCATAATTTATTCCTAGGTGCTAATGCGCCGCCGTTCGGAAGGCGATTCGACTATTCAGGTTGTGGTTGTTGCACAAGGGTCGTATTCACGGCTAGACCTTCACGCGCTCCCGATATGCTTCCCACCACAACTCCGTCCATCGGATCAAACGCTGACACCAACCACCCATCGTTCGTGTAACCCAACGACTTCGGAGTAAATGAAACCAACTCTCCGTCATTCACCAGCCAAACCGAGCCATTGATTTGAAGGCTTGCTTCGGGCAGAACAAAAACGTTCTCGCGTTGCGGCCCTTCAATAATCACGTCCGCGAAAGATCCCGGGCGCGGTAGATACTCAGTATTCTCCTGGTCCAGCACGAACAGATACAAAGACCCTAGTCGAGTCTCGACATCTACACGTCTTGAGACACGTTCCACTTCCGTTTGGTACGCCCGGCCATCAACGATAACTTTGGCAGCGCGGCCTATCACTGGTTGCAATGAGTCGAGGTCGAACGACGATATCGGAACGCGAACCCGCAGTTCGTTCTTCGCATATACCTGACCAATTCGAGAAGAATGACTGGTGACAACTTGCCCGACGGAAATCTGAGTTGCCATGACGTACCCATCAAACGACATTCTGATTCTGGTTTCATCTAGTGCGATTTCCCTTAGCCTGATGCGGTTCTTGGCCATCTCGACTCGAGCCTTGGCTTGATCTATCTCGCCGTCAAGGTTCATCCAAAGATTGATCTCCCCGTCGTCGTTACGAGCAAGAGAGAGGTCTCCCCGCGAATGCTTGTCGAGTACTTCGCGCAGATGTGCTTCTGCATCTTCCAATGCCAAGTTCGCATTATCCAGGGCAATTTGGTACGTTGTCTTATCTATCTGAACGAGAGTTTCATCCTTAGTGAACTCTCCGCCATTGCGAAAATTCTCTGCCACATAGACAATGTCTCCAGATGATTCGGGAACAACTACAACTTCTCCGAGTGTGCCGACAGTTCCGGTCAGGGCGATGGTGTGAGCCGCATTCGTCGGTTCGGGCTGCAGGATTTCAGCTGTAGGATCGAGTCTTGTTAATCCACCACCCATGTCCAATTCGAGAAATTCTCGGCTTGGTGCACGGGCAAACCAAATCGCTGTAGCAACAACCAAGACAATGATCGTGAGCTGCAGAATACCTTTCCATCTCGGCGACTCTTGCACGTTCTTCGTTTCTGTTGCGGAATCCGACATTGCCTCAATCTCCGAACTGACATCCAAATGTGCGTTCCCAGCCGTGGTAGGCAAGCATAGACTGATTGGTAGGCACTAGATCACCCGTATTGTATGAGAATAGTTCGAGCCTAAACGGCCACTGTGTTGGTCCACCAAGAGTCATTTGAGAAGAGGTCTACAGTGTCTGCGGAGCACTATATCTGAAGATCACATTTGACAATTACGCCCCTGCAGAAAAATCAGCGCTTTCTAACAACATCTGAACAAAAATATAGTACAAATTGTCGTAAAGCAGAAGACAGAGACCAGCTTGCGAAACTGGACGCGACCTCTTCGAATCGAGTTTGAGTGTCTTGGAGCCTTTGCTCGCCTGCGATGACGCGAAGGCCTTCGCTGCTCACGCTGCTGTCAATCGACAATTGCCACCAGAAAAGAGATGGGAATTTGCCGGTCGTCCAAGCGGAGAATTTGTTGTCGTGTGTTAGGGGGTCATCGACACACCTTCTGGATTCTTCGCCGTGAAATCCGTGGATCATATGGACGGTCCCACTGGCGCAGGTTCCGCAATTGCCTCGGGAACGAGTTCCATATCCGCATCAACGGATGGAAGGCGTGCGGGTTCCGATCCTTCGAAATGGACATCGAGATCGAGTCCCAGGCGACTCGCCCTTCGAAGGTCGGCTCTACAAAGCCACTTCAGCTGACAGTGTGCCATTAGGAATCCATACCTCGAATCGAATGTAATCCAACAGATTGAGCGTGAACCTCAAATGTTCAGTTCAAGCAGAGACAAGTCACTGCACGTCTTCAGGCTTCGGCAGATACGAGTTCAATCTCCAATCGCTTGCCTGTAGCCCGTGCGTAGCGACGAATAGTGGCTATGGACGGCGATACGCGGCCTCCTTCCATCCGCGCAACCGCGGACTGGGTCGTTCCAAGGCGCTCAGCCAGTTGCTCCTGGGTCAAATTCGCTTCGGCGCGCGCGCGAACCAATGACTCGATGAGTGAGTACTCTTCGTCGATGCGTTCGTATTCCTCTTGAAACTCTGGGTCTTGCATCAATCGTTCTTTCAAGTCTTTTAGTTTGGTCATGTCACTACCTGTTTCATGCGCATCTTGGCGTTTGCAATCGCTTGTCGTGGCGTTTTTTGCTATTTCTGCTGAAAAACATGCAATACCACCACACGTCTGCCCTCACCTGTCTCGTAGATTCCTCGAGCTATTCCTCCTTCGGCTCGAACCCGTAGCTCGCACAGCTTGCCCTCGAGATGCGTGGAATGACGTACGCGAAGAGCTTCTAGCCCCACCTTATCCAACACCCCTAGAAGTCTAACTAATCGGGCACCTAATGCTACTGGCAACTCCTCAACTTCGGGATTAACAGGGGGAGACCATTTCGACTGTTCAGCTCATTGCATGAATATAGCGTATCCGCTATGAAATTTCACGCTATGCGCACGATTTCCGGATAGCAATCGACAATTTGCTTCGTACGGTACTAAAGCAGTTCAATCCGAACGATGTGGATAAGTATTGACACAACTACAATCGGCTCAATGATCGCTACACAGCTGGCTGATGTCAAATGATCTACTCGCTCGACGACGGTCAACGCAATTACCTACTACGGCAACCCGAGTCGGGAATGGGCTACCAAATAGCCCAGGATCAGTCTGTCGTCTTCCTGAATGCAGAACTAGCTGTGCTCATTCCTGATGAGGGCTTGTCTATTGGCCTGAGTGCCGTATTCCAAAAGAAGGCGGAGTGGTTCCAAGTATTTTTTGAAGAGACTGAGCCCAATGATCAAGACGAACTTCTTGCTAGCCTAGATTCATACCCCCACCAAGAAATGCCCGCAATCCTGACTCATGGCAGCTATTTCTCAAGTGTTAGTCCTCATGAGCGCTATCTCAGGTACACCGCATTCATGAAAGATCGCCGCATCGACATGGCAAATAGATCGATCCTTGCCAACACCTATATCACAACGGCACGTGAAGCCGGAATAGCGCACTCTGGCCAAGCAGCGGTCAGTCGTTTCGGACTCCCCAATCCCTATCCGGCGTGGATCTGCTACGAAATTCGACCGGCACAAAGTATCCAAATTCAATGCGGGAACTCCGCTCCAAACTTTGGCCAAGCCGGCGGAGGCGTCGAAATCCTACTGTTGTCCGCGACTAGCAAAGGCACTGTCAGAGTGCCACCAAGAAAGATTCCCAAGCTCTGAATGTACGATTGCAATTGGAAAACAAATACCCCAACAAGCTTCGCAAGATGCTTGAAACTGGAACGGGCTAGCAGCGTGTGGAGACGCGAAATCCTGACACCGAAAAATTTCCTAACTACCTACTTTCTTGTAGGACTAGTGAATTTGGGTTCGGAAGTGCGATGGAGGATTCCGCACTAATCGATGTCGTGCAGCAGTAGCCAACTGAACTCATCCGAAATTGCCTTGGCGACATGACCTCGTTAGCAATCGGACGGCATGTGCCCAGTGCATTTCCATTGTGTGGGCTAGCTCAGTGGGAACAATGTTCGCTGGATTCTGTCTTAGGCATGCGGAATTATTCGTTGGAGCATTGCTACAAGCTACGATCTGCTATCGATTAAAGTTAACAAGAGTTGCCTTGGGCCGGTTCGCTGCTCCATGTTGCAATCCGAACCGTGGAATCTAGAGATGATCCCAACACGCACAAGTTGCTTTTTGAACTTCGTGCTCGCGGACACCAAGGTTCTGTTGTCAAGTCGAAAACGGACTCTTGGTTTTCTGACGCCCACAGCAAAATTGTTCAATGGTTCCTCGGCATGACGAGCACGGAAATCCAGCGCAATCACCGGAAGCTGACGGATGTAATCACTTAGCGGACGTGCCTGCAATGAGTAGCGCTATAGTAGATGACCTTGATCGAGAGTACGATCCGTCGCTCCCACCTACAATCGCAACATCTGTTGAGCCAAACGAACGTCTGGCGACCCAGCGAATTAGAATCTTCCCTGGGTTTGAAATCGATCCAATTGACGTGGGTAGTTCGATTTACTCTCTCCAAGGGGCTCTTGGTATAGCCAGTGGCGTGCGTGATGGGAACGCCATCACAGCATATGATCGTAAACACCCATTTGAGGAAAAGTTAAACGCCTATCAGGCAAGGCTATCGGCTCTTCAAAATTTCGCCGTAGACGACGGCTACAGTCTTAACCAAGGATCAGTTGACGATTTTTGGCTCTTCGTACGAACAGAGCACGACATTCGAAAGGGCAGCGTTGTAATAATTGACAACGGAAATCTCCGAATGATGTGGATGGACAGGCAGGTTTCGCAGTTGGGACTACAGTTCCTAGGTAATAACGAAATTCAATATGTCATTTTCAAGCAACGGCATAACGCTAGGCACGTATCTAGAGTTGCTGGGCGAGATACATTAGAAGGTGTGAAACGTCAAATTGACGCGTTCGACTTAACTTCGATGCTCTACGAATGAAAGGTGATGGCCTCCCAGCAAATGACCATATTGTCCGTTATGTTAAACCGAGCATGGTATTGGAGGATGGGAGCCCCAATGGATCCGAGTTTCGCTTGCGACATACCGATCCTGATGTCGCTGGCTTGTCCGTAAATTGGCTCGAAATTCTCGGCCAATGCAAGACTCAACAGTTAGCGGAAGTTCGTAGGTTGTGTCGTTTGACTCGAAGAACGACAGGACGGTTTGCGGAACTGAAGAATGATCCTAGTGACAATCGAGCCTCGCCTCCACGCTGATTGGGTTTCGCTCCGGAATCAAGCTCGGTGTTCCTAGTATCCAATGTCACCTGACACTCTTAGTGAATCCAAGCGGAATCCCGAAGGTGGGATACGAATGAAAGCGCCCGTCCATCCAGGCGAGTTTGTCAAGTGGGAGATCATTGATCCACTCGACCTCACGGTTACCCAATCCGCGAAAGTTCTTGGCGTCACCCGTGCGGCATTGTCGGCTGTGCTAAACGGGCGAACTCGTCTATCACCAACTATGGCATTGCGAATCGAAAAGGCGTTCGATGTGTCGATGGATACTCTCATGCGAATGCAAAATAGCTATGACATTGCGAAGATGCGTGCCCGTGCAGATGAAATTACCGTGTCGCGCTTCGTTAGTCTCAGAAAGGCAGCAGGTTAGGGAATCGAAACCCACCCAGAATAGAGCAAACACGGAGACGACGAGTCAAAACCGAGGCACACGGGCAGATTCGCTCACCCACCATTGCCCGTCGCCATCCGCGACCGACTGTGTTTGGACAACTGCATCCGCAAAGCCATTCCAACCTCCCGACGTGTATTTTTGAAGTATTATCGTAAAATTATCATGATTTTTTTATGATAATACTTCAAATGCTTATCGAGAGGTATGTAGAAAGGGAGTTCCTATCACTCCTAGATGAGTACCGACAAATGATCTTCTTGTCGGGACCAAGGCAGGTGGGAAAGACTACGACAGTGCGGAACATTTCCGATCGTCTCCCTCGCTCTCACTACCTCAATTGGGACAACGTCGCCCATCGACAACAATTTCTTCAAGACACAGCTGGCCTCGCGTCTGAGATCGGTCTTGACCAAGTTACCGAGGAATCGTTGGTTTGCCTATTCGACGAACTGCACAAATACAGTCGGTGGCGAGACTTTCTGAAGGGTCTGCACGACTCGTACTCCATATTTCGGGCAATCGTAACTGGAAGCGCTCAGTTGAACGTCTTCAGTCGAGGAGGAGATAGTCTTCGCGGACGATACTTCCACTATACATTGCACCCTCTCTCAGTCGGAGAGCTAGTTCGTAGTCCAGATCGAGAATCAGAGATTGCAACAGCCCCACAAGAGATAGATGACGACCAATGGGAAGCACTCTTGCGTTTTGGAGGATTCCCAGAACCGTTTAATCGAGCAAACCAGCGGTTTCACAATCGATGGACACTTGGTTTGAACGAGCAGGTGCTTCGTGAGGAAGTCCGTGACCTGACCCGAGTGCGGGAATTAAGTCAGATCGAGTCGCTTGCTCTGCAGATTCGAAGCAGAGTCGGCCAACTGTCGAATTACCTGGGACTTTCCCGCGCGACGCAAGCTTCAGTGGACAGCATTCGTCGGTGGGTCGCGATTCTGGAATCTCTGTATTACTGCTTCCGGGTGACTCCTTGGTACAAGAACGTAGCTAGATCTCTGCGCAAAGAACCAAAGTTCTACTTGTGGGATTGGTCTCAGGTGCAGGACGTCGACGCAAGGGCGGAGAACATTGTTGCGAGTGCATTGCTCAAGTCTGTGAATTGGTGGACTGAAAGTGGATTGGGAGTCTACTCACTTCATTTTCTGCGCGACACTCAAAAGCGTGAAGTCGACTTCGTAGTGGTAAAAAATAGCGAACCATGGTTCTTGGTGGAAGTTAAGGCTGGTGCCTCCTCATCCTTGTCACCGCAATTGCGGTACTTTCAGGAGCAGACCGGCGCGCAACAGGTGTTCCAAATTTCATTCGACACTGCATTTGAAGCTCGAAATTGCTTCGACTTTAATTCTCCAATCCGCGTTCCCGCGAAGACCTTTCTTTCGCAGCTGGTCTAGGAGCCATTTAGGATCCACTGTTGATGGGCATTGCTTGAATTAAGTTCGGACAGCCCAGGAAATCTGCATCAACGGTGCACACTTTGACAAAGCAGCTGTCTGCCCTGCTCGTCTTACCAATTTCCAACTTCGATGAGCATTGCATAGGATAAATTGACAGCGTTGTCATAAATGGTTATAAACCCCTTTTCAAACACTTTGTCTGACAGGGAAATGGCAAGAGAAACACTAATCGCAACTTCTTCGTGGTGCAGAGCATTCCTACTCTCAACCGGAGTGTTTTTGCTTTGTGCACAGACTGTTTATGGACAGCAAGACGCAGATGAAGGCGAATCGGCGCAATCATCCGAAATGGAAGAAATCATTGTGACCGCCACGAAGCGCGCCACAGATCTCATGACAACTCCGGTTTCCGTGTCTGCAGTGTCACAGCAAAGACTTACGGAACAGAATGTGTCCGATGTAACCAATTTGGGCGACTTGGTTCCCAATATGCAAGTCGGCACATCCCCTTCCGATTCAGGGGTTCAGGTCACCGTGCGAGGCATCACTTCGAACAATTTCACAGAACTGGGCGACCCGACCGTGTCCATGCACGTGGACGGCATGTACTCCCCTCGACCTCAAGCTGGATTGGCATTGCTTCATGACGTCGACCGGGTCGAAATCATGCGAGGTCCTCAGGGAACGCTTTTCGGACGCAATTCAACGTCGGGCAGCATCAACATCGTGACCTCGAACCCCTCTTCCGATGCAACGGATGGATCATTCGAATTAGATGTTGGGAATTTCAACAAAATCGCCGGTCGAGGCTGGTTCAATTTGCCTCTTGGGGAGACGGCAGCATTGCGCATATCCTCGATGTTCGAACGCGCAGACAGTTTTATTGATCAGGTGAGTGACGAATTCGATCTGGAAATGGACGTCGATGGCGATGGTGTGCCCGAAATACCTGCCGATGGCATTCCAAACACTGATCAGCGCCGCAATAGACCCGTTGACGACAGCGACGCATATTTCGCAGTCAATCGTTGGGCATTTCGCGCCGCATTGCGGTTAGACATGATGGAGTATGGCGACGTAAAGCTGACGTACGACATGTACAACGACGCGAGTCCGGGTGGAATTTCACTCAAGGACTGCGAAAAGGCAAAGGGCACTTTCTTTGAGTGCGATCACGACCTTTGGCATGCTCGAATCAATGTTCCAGGCGAATTGGACTTCACAATCAACACATTCCGATTGGAATTCGTCTCGGACTACTTCGATGAAGTAACCATCGAGTATCGAATGGCCGCGTCAACCCAGGACCGATTTCAGCAATACGATGGCGATGGTGGTGCTTTTGTAGATCCCGAACACCCGGGCTACGGCATTGTGCGCTTTTGCTGTGGCGCTCCACCGCTCGTTCGCGACGCCGCCGCTTTTGAAAGATTGGGCTTTGCCCTTCAGGTCAAGTTTCCGTTTGAAGACTTGCAGCTGACCACCAGAGATTCGACATACGAGTCGATGGTCCACGAGCTGCAGTTCAAGTCGACGGGGTCAGGGCCCCTAAACTGGATTGCGGGCGCGTTCCTCATGTCTGAAGAGAACCAGATTCGCTTCGATGTAGAACTTCCATTCTGCTGCGGAGGCGGAATTCCACTTGCGCAGTCGTTCGTGCAGCCAGATCGAGGTGTTAACACCCAAGCCATATTCGCGCAGGTCGACTACTCAATCGATCCAAATACCAACGTAACAGTCGGGTATCGTCAGACATGGGATGAAAAATTCGACAAGAATGGTTCCAACCACTCCACCATCGGTTATTGGGTGAACCCGGGCCTCTACGACCCATCGCCGGCGCCTTTCTGGTTCGAATCGTGGGGTCTGATTGGAGTTGTGCCAGGCTGGCATGCAGATCCTGCTTGGTATCAGGCCGACAAGCTGACTCCAGAAATGGGGTCCTTGGCAGAAAACTTTCCCGATCGAATTCCCGGTACTGACAATACCTATACGGCAGATTGGAGCCAAGGAACTTGGAGAATCGGTGCTGACTACCTCGTAACCAACGAGGTTTTTGTTTACGGCAGCATTGCGACGGGCTTTAAAGCAGGAGGATTTGGGGACAAGGTTGATGTCTGCGAGTGCGGAGAAGTAACGGCTTTCCCCTACGATCCAGAAAACGTAACGACCTACGAATTCGGAATGAAAGCTGAGGTGCTCGACAGGAAAATGCGCCTGCTTGGCAACGTGTTCCTAAGCGACTACTCCAACATGCAGCGAACATCGTGGGTGATCGTTGGCAGATCCCAGCACACCGACCGAGAAATCGGCACTTTGCTGACCACCAATCTGGCTGAGGCAGATATTTTCGGAATCGAATTGGAGTTCGATTGGCTCGAGCCATGGCGTGGCGGACACTTGTTCGGATGGGCTTCCTACCTCAATGCCGAGATCGGCAAGCTCGACGGCGCAGATGATGGGCTGTTCTGCTTCGAACGTGCCTATCTGAATCTCGAAGCTTGTCCGGCTGAAGATCTCTCTCAACCGCTGGAAGCCGGCGGATTTCGCCGTCCGACGGACTTGTCTGGAAACAAACTGCCGTGGTCGCCCGAGTGGTCCTTCTCTGTGACCGCCGAGCACTCCTGGTGGACGGGCAATGGCTACCAGTATGGTCCCTCAGTGACGCTGAACTGGCAGTCGGAGATGTTCTTCAACGACACCAACTATGACGATGGACCTTTTCACGCAGGGCAAGAAGGCTTCATGACGGTCAACATGCATTTCAAGATCATCAACGAGCGTCAAGCCTGGGCCGTAGTTGCGTTTGGCTACAACATGACGGACGAAGTGATCCGATCATGGGCGGACCCCGGTCCAGGCTACTGGCGGGCGAACTTCTTCCCTCCGAGGTCCATGGGACTGCGTTTCAGCAAAGCGTTCAACTAGAAAGTCTTTTCGGTTGAAACCATTTTGAGGAAGGAAAATAGCAGTTGAGGAAGTGCTGCAAGCACTCTTTTGAATGCAGTCAGGCGGAGCATTGAAGCGTTCAACCATTACGGACGTTGCGAACACCGCGGGAGTCTCCATCAAGACAGTCTCCCGCGTGTTCAATCAAGAAAAGTACGTTCGCGAAGCAATGCGGATGCGTGTGCTCGACGCGGCAGCGTCGCTGGACTATGTCCCGCATCCCTCTGCACGCAGCCTGGCCTCCCGACGGTCCTACAACATCGGGCTGATCCTCGAGAATCCCCATGAATTCTCCTACCTCAAACGAGTCGTGGAAGGCGCATACGCCGCATGTGAGTCGTCGAACTATACCTTGCTGGTTCGCCCAGCTGAAGTGAGTGTCTCGCGCGACGAAATCACCAAGTTTGTACGTCAAAGCCGCGTTGACGGCATCGTTCTCCCAGCTCCAATGGGAGATAGAACTGAGATTACAGATACGCTTCTTGACCTTGGCACACCCTTCGCGCAACTATCGCCCCGACACGTGCGTAGCGACTGGATTTCCGTCCGACCCAATGATGAAGAGGCTACCTACCAGCTTGCGAGGTATGTCAGTTCTTTTGGCCACGAGCGCATAGGATTTATCGAGGGAGACCCGGTACACGGCGCAACCGAGCGACGGAGAAGTGGTTTCTTGCGCTGCGTGAGGGACTTGGCTCTCGACTCCGATCCAAACCTGGTCGTCTCGGGGATGTTCGATTTCGAATCGGGCAACGCGTCCGCTCGCGAGCTGCTGGAGCTGCAAGAAAAGCCAACGGCGATCATCGCGAGCAACGACGACATGGCTGCCGGAGCAATTGTTGCGCTGAATCAAGCCGGTCTGAAACCTGTTGAAGACGTGTCCATTGTCGGGTTTGACGATTCGCCAACCGCGACTCGAACATGGCCATTCCTGACAACGGTTCGTCAGCCCATATTCGAGATGGCAAGAGTGGCCGCTTCCCTGTTGATTGATTCATTGGCTGGAAATCCACCTCAAGAAATGAACTTGGAGTTTGGGTGTGAGATCGTCGCACGTGATTCCTTGGGGCGGCGCATTGGAGTCGGTAATTGACTCTAGCTAGACGGAAGGAAGACATCCGTTGGCCCATGTGTCGAGACCCTTTTGGGAGAAATCCTCAACGGTCTCGTGAAATCGAAGCGAAGGTAGCGAGGGTTCTCTCGAACCTTAGCCTCGAAGAGAAAGCCGCCCAAATGATCCAAGCAGAATTCGCCTCGATCACTCCACAGGAAGCGGGCAAGAACGGCATTGGATCGATTCTAAATGGAGGCGGCATCTTCCCAAATGCCAACAAGCACGCCGATGCGGGCGAGTGGGCAGAGAAGGCTCAGGAATTTCGCAACGCGACATCTGAATTCAGTAGGCACTCGATCCCCATTTTGTGGGGGACGGACGCGGTTCACGGCCATTCCAACGTCTTTGGCGCCACGATCTTTCCACACAACATCGGCCTCGGTGCCGCTCGTGACCCCGACCTCGTCGAGCGCGTACTGGAAGCTACTGCAAGGGAAGTCTACGCCACGGGAATTGATTGGACATTCGCTCCGACTCTTGCGGTGGTAAGGGATGATCGGTGGGGACGTTCATACGAAGGCTACTCGGAGGACCCCGATATTGTTGAGAGCTATGCAAGCCGAGCGATTTTCGGGCTGCAGGGGGATCCTAGCGATTCGACCTTCATGTCGGATGGAAGGATTCTTGCAACCTGCAAGCACTTCATAGGCGAGGGTGGAACGGAAGGCGGTACAGATCAGGGCGACACTGTGTGCTCGGAGTATGAGCTATTGCATGTCCACGCTCCCGGCCACTTGCGGGGAATCGAAGCAGGCGCGCTGGTGGTGATGGCCGCGTTCAACAGCTGGTGCGGCAGCAAAGTGCACGGCAGTTCCTACCTCCTGAATGGTGTCTTGAAGCAGCAACTGGGGTTTCGCGGGTTCGTAGTAAGTGATTGGGATGGATTCCTTCAGCTCGACGATGATCCGGCAAGATCGTGCGAATTGGCAGTAAACGCAGGTATCGACATGCTGATGGTCAGCAGCGATTGGCCTAGCGTGCTCGACTACCTCATCGACGCCGCACGCGGCGAGAGGATTTCTGAGGGTCGGATTGACGAAGCTGTCACACGCATTCTTCGGGTTAAGGAACATGCGGGTTTGTCGGATCGGACCGAACCAGGTAAACGCTTGTCGTCTCTCGATTGCGAACGTTTGGGAAGCCGAAGACATAGGGATTTGGCAAGAGAAGCCGTTCGCAAGTCGCTCGTATTGCTCAAGAATGCGAACAACCTGCTTCCGTTGCAGCGCAATGCTCGGATTGCCATTGCGGGCGATGGAGCGGCTAACATTCCAAAGCAGTGCGGTGGCTGGTCCCTTACCTGGCAAGGCCATGAGAACACGAACGAGGATTTTCCGCAGGGGCAGACGATCTGCGCGACGATTGAAAGTGCTGTCCGCGAAGCGGGAGGGTCCATAGTCCTTGTGGATTCCTTGCGGGATTCCGACGAGTTTGATGTGGGAATCGTGGTGTTCGGCGAAGACCCCTATGCCGAGGGGGATGGAGACCTGAACCATCTGAGTTTCTCCAAAGAGTCATCCGAACCCCTCCATTTGATGCGGGAGTTCAAATCTCGAGGCATTCCCGTAATTGCCATATTCCTCACTGGTCGGCCAAGATGGACCAACCCCGAACTGAACGCGTGCGATGCCTTTGTCGTCGCGTGGTTGCCCGGGACGGAAGGTGGAGGCATCGCAGATGTGCTGTTGCGAGGGCCAGACGGAACGATTCAGCACGATTTTCAAGGTCGCTTGTCTTTTTCTTGGCCACGCACACCACATCAGACGCGGGTCAATCGCGGGGACCCGAATTACGATCCCTTGTTTCCCTACGGATTTGGGCTGACATACAGGGATGTAAATCCAACTATGCCTGGGCTGGACGAAACGGATTCGACGACCCACCCAGTTCGCGTCAAACAAGAAAGGTCCACCATCTACTCGCATCTATGAATAAGTCCATGGTCTTGCTACGAACTCTTTCTGTAATCGCCGTTTTCGCAGTGCTCGCATTCTGTCCATTTTCCGTAGCGGATGAGGAAATCGAAGGACCCGTCAAGGTCGAAGTGGTCAAGACCGAGAATGGCTACCAGATGCTGCGCGATGGCAAGCCCTACTTTGTCAAGGGTGCTGGAGCGACCGGATCCGACTATGGAAAGGTTGCCGCGAATGGAGGCAATTCAATTCGCACTTGGGGAGTCGACATGGCTCTCGACAAGCTCGACGCAGCCCATCGGCACGGCCTGACAGTAGCGCTATGCCTTCCCGTGGTGTCGGAAAGATTTGGCTTCGACTACAACAATCCTGTGCGAGTTCAGGAGCAATTTGATCTCGTCGAATCCATAGTTCATCGCTACAAGGACCACCCAGCTTTGCTTGCATGGATCGTCGGCAACGAACTGAACTACAACATGCGCAATCCGCGAGTCTACGACGCGGTCAACGACATATCCAAACGCATCCACGAAATCGATCCGTTCCACCCCACTACGACTACCGTCGCTGGCGCGGATAGGAGCATCGTTCGGATTTTGCAGCGTCGCGCTCCGGACTTGGACTTTATTAGCATTCAACTCTATGGAGCCATCGCCGATCTGCCCAAGTACGCCAAATCCTCGCTAAGCGAAGTGCCATACATGATCACCGAGTGGGGGCCTCTTGGACATTGGGAAATCGCCATGACACCTTGGAATGCACCTATCGAGCATACAAGTAGCGAGAAGGCAAAGAGGCTGGCCGATACCTACAACGATTTGATACAGCCCAACGACAGCAATCTGCTTGGAACCTACATTTTCTTTTGGGGACAGAAGCAAGAACGAACTCCGACCTGGTACAGCATGTTTCTCGAAAGTGGCGAGCCAACCGAAGCTGTGGACGCGATGTATCACATATGGAACGGCGAGTGGCCTGAAAACCGCGCCCCGACTATTGGCCGTGTCACTGTGGGAGGCAAGACCGCCTATGACGGAATAAGTCTGACCGTTGGAGAAACGTACGAAGTGACAGTTGAGGTCCGAGATCCTGATGAGGATCCAGTCACCTTCTTGTGGACACTGAAGAAGGAAAGCGACTCGACAGGTGAAGGTGGGGATTTTGAGGAATCAATTGACGACATTCCTTTCCTGATTGCGGATCGCTTCGATTCAACCGCAAAACTCACAGCTCCACCCACGGCGGGCAAGTACCGGATCTTCGTCTACGCATATGACGATCAAGGCAATGCCGCTCATGCAAATGCTCCGATGCTCGTCGAGAATGGACAGCAATGACGGAACGCCATCACATAACCAATCCGGCAGACCGAATTCCGTTTGAGAGGAAGATCGCATACGGATGCGGTGCATTTGCGAACAACATGCTTGCAGCTGCCAGCGGAAGCATGATGGTGGTTCTCAATCTCGCGTTTGGAATGAACCCGGCCCTTGTTGGTTGGTTGAGCGGGATTCCGCGTCTGATGGACGCCTGGACCGATCCCATCATGGGCTACATCTCGGACAACACGCGATCCCGCTGGGGGCGTCGTCGGCCCTACATGTTTGGTGGGGTAATCGCTGCAGGCCTGATCTTCATTGTGCTCTGGCAGCTGCCGGAAGGTCGATCAGAGGGCTACTACTTTTGGTATTTCCTTTTCGTATCGCTGTTCTTCTACTTGGCATACACCGTGTTCGCAACTCCGTGGGTGGCGCTGGGCTATGAACTGACTCCGGACTATCACGAACGAACCCGACTCATGGGCGTGCAGAACATCATCGGCCAGTTGGCTTACGTAATCTCCCCTGCCTTCTTGAAGTTTATGGAGCTCGATCAATTCGGAGGGTTGGGCAACGGGGCGTCAATCTTGGCGATAGTCGTCGCGATTGGTTGCGTTGCGTTCGGAGTTGTTCCAGCGTTGGCGTTGCGAGAACGGTTTGGAGAGGGAAGCTCCAGTGATTCGTCAAGCGAAAAGTCAGTTTCGATCCGCAATCAAATCTTTGGATTCCTGAGAGGCTTTGGCACAACGATCGCCAATCGGGATTTCCTAATGCTCGCCGGAGCGACGTTCCTCGTCTTCAACGGGTTTCAACTCATTGCAGCATTTCAGTTTTATGTCACTGTTTTCTACCTATATGCAGGCGATACCGATGCCGCAGCCAATTTGATACTGATTTTTGGAGTCATTTCTTCAATCTCGACGTTTCTCGTAATCGCGTTGACAACCTATCTCGGATCCCGGATAGGAAAGCGAAAGACTTTCGCTATTTGCATAACCATCTCGGCAATCGGCTACGGACTCAAATGGATTTTCTACAACCCAGAGTACCCGTATCTCCTGTTGATCTGCGCACCTCTAATAGCTTTCGGCCTAGGCTCACTCTTCACCTTGATGGCTTCGATGATTGCAGATGTGTGTGACGTTGACGAGCTAAACACAGGACAGCGTCGCGAGGGCATGTACGGTTCAATCTTTTGGTTCATGGTCAAGCTGGGAATGGCTGCGGCGCTGCTTGGAAGTGGCTACCTGCTAAACGCAACGGGGTTTGATGTCGCGCTCGCAGGCAATCAGTCTGAGCAGACGCTATTCTTGATGCGTGTTTACGACGTAGTGGTTCCGGTTGTGCTGTCGCTCTTGGCGATCCTCTTGATTGCTCGCTACAGCATCACCGAATCGAAGGCATACGAAGTCCGGGCACAGCTTGAGGAGCGCAGAGGATTGGTGTAGGCCAATTGTCGAGTCCAGCGATGTGTTGGCAGGTCTTCGATGACTCGCCGCGAGGTTGGATTTTTCGGCATTGCGCTCTGAACAAGCTCTAGTTCGCCACCTTTGGCATGACCGACGTCGTCTAACTCGTGGCTCCAGAGTACCAGAGCCCATGCGTCGCCGATCGATTAAGGCGATAAGACGGAATCGCGTCATAGTCGAAATTTCGATATTCATTCTAGGGTTGCGATTTAGTCATGGCAATCCAGCCAATTGGCTTGACTCTTGGGGTCCGCATATGTGTCTGGGCACATCTATTGGGCAGGTGAATTGCGTGTTGATATCCCTAATTGTTAGTCCAATTTGCCGGTCGTAAAATTGTCGGATCTACGTGAAAACAATTCAAAGACTCTTCGCTTTTGCTTCGGCGTCGAGCGTTATTAATGTCAGGTTTGGACAAATGAGGTCCCCAAATTGATCGCGCCCAATGGTTCCGCACCACTAGAAATGATCAAGAATTTCCTTAGGCTCGAAGCCACTGGGGGAATTTTGCTGTTTGTGGCCGCCTTGATGGGATTGATTCTTGCCAACACGCCGCTCTCTGGCTTCTACGGAGCTTTGTTGGAGACGACAGCGGCTATGCAGGTTGGCGCATTTTCGATCAGCAAGCCGCTCATTCTTTGGGTCAACGACGGGCTGATGGCCATTTTCTTCTTTCTAATTGGCTTGGAAGTAAAGCGGGAGTTTCTCGAAGGCGAGCTATCGTCACCCAAACTGGTCGTTCTGCCCGGCGTTGCCGCAGTGGGAGCCATCGCCGTACCCGCTGCAATCTACAGTTGGTTGAACTGGTCTGACTCAGTAGCCATGGCGGGTTGGGCGGCTCCGTGCGCAACCGATATTGCCTTTGCGCTGGGGGTCTTGAGTCTCTTTGGAAAGCGCATTCCATCGTCGCTAAAGATCTTTCTCTTGACGCTCGCAATTTTCGACGATTTGGCTGCGATTGCCATCATCGCTGTCTTTTTCGTCGGCGACCTGTCGCTATTGAACCTAGCGATCGCTGCAGGTTTATTTGGTTGTGCAGTAGTCGCGAATTTGCGTGGTGTAAAGAAGACTTCCGTATACGTTTTGATTGGAATCGTGCTTTGGGTCGCAGTCTTGAAATCTGGAGTACACGCAACGCTAGCGGGAGTACTCATCGCGGCTTGTGTACCAATGAAGGGTGCGGATGGACCGTCGCCTTTAAAGCAACTGGAGAATGATCTGCATGCTCCCGTTGCCTATGTAATTCTGCCGTTGTTCGCATTTGCCAATGCGGGACTGTCATTGGCAGGCGTCGGATTGCAGGACTTGGCTCACCCGGTCACACTAGGGGTAGTTCTGGGACTGCTTTTGGGCAAGCCAATCGGAATCCTGCTCTTCACTGCCATAGGACTGGTTCTACGTATTGTGAAACTTCCCGAAGGAGTCAATTGGCTGCACTTGACGGGAGTCGCGTTTATTTGTGGAATTGGCTTCACCATGAGCCTGTTTATCGCGGGGCTTGCCTTTGAGCACTCGGGTGGCGCTTATTACAACCTCGCGAAGCTCGGAATTCTCATTGGGTCTGCAATCGCAGGAATCGTGGGTGTTTTCGTTCTCCTGCTGGGTACTCAACGATCTGCAGGACAATTTGATGAGAATTCTGATGTGGAGGATTCAACAACCGGAAGTAGCCCCCATCTCAACGAGGCCTAACGAAAATTCTTGCATTTCCAATTTGCAGAAGAGTATTGACATAACTTGAACCTCTTGGAGTCTATTGTCTCGTGTATTCGTTCTCTCTGAGCGAGCTGCTCCCATTGGCAATGTAGACAATCGACTTCCAATTCGACCAATCGTGAACTAGATAACAGGAACCAAATTGAGCGGAAACAAGTTAAAAGAGGCCGTGCAAAACTTCCGAGACTTCCGGCACGTTACAGAGCTTTCGAGCGACGACACCATTCGGATTCGTGAGCAGCCGCGGCTTGTCAGCAGCTACTACGACGCTGTCACTTCGTTCTACGAGTTTGGATGGGGTCCAACATTTCACTTCGCCCCTCGGCGTCCAGGAGAGAGCCTGCCAAAGTCTCTCCGCCGTCACAACGAAGGAATCGGCAAACTCCTGCGTCTTGGTCCAAAAATGGAAGTGGCAGACATCGGGTGCGGAGTTGGCGGGCCGCTAATCAATATCGCCAAGTCTACAGGTGCCCGAATCGTGGGAATCAACATCAATATGCAGCAGCTTCGGCGAGGGAGAGACTTGGTGCGAAAAGCAGGACTGCTTGAGTCGTGTTCCTTCTTGTACGCAGACTTTATGGACGTACCGTACAAGGAAGCCACATTTGATGCCATGTATTCAATCGAAGCAATCTGCCACGCACCCGATAGGGACATGGCGTTTCGCGAACTCTTTCGATTGCTGAAACCTGGCGCCGAAGCCGCCATTATCGACTGGACTCTCACAGAAGATTTCGACGGCTCCAACAGCAAGCACAACGAAATCAAAGCTCAAATCGAGCACAACAACGCGACACCCGATCTTTCGACTACAGGAAAGTACATCGAAACAGTGCAAGCCGCGGGATTCGAGGTCATTGAGGCAAAAGACCAGCAAGCAGTAGAAGGTGACCCTTCGACTCCGTGGTACATGGCACTGCAAGGGAGAGACATTTCTCTGTCCTCGTTTGCACGCACGCCAATGGGACGGGCGGTCATTGCGAAGACTACTGGCATGTTGGAAGGGATAAAAGTAGTCCCCGCAGGCGTCTCCGAGGCATCCCTACTCTTGAATGCCGCAGCAGATGCCCTGGTCGAAGCGGGCAAGCTGGGCATCTTTACGCCAAGTTTCCTGGTCCACGCTCGCAAGCCACAATAGGAAATCTCGCCAGATCGAATCCGGTCGATTCGCCGAGTGCAGCTGATCCTATTCGCTAGTGCAATTCGCTTGGCGGTTCCGGATGGAAATGGAGCTTCTCTAGGCCCACCCACCAATTGCACCGACAACTTGCTTTCGTGGCAGTTCTACTGACCCCAATAGTGAAAGGAGGTCAGACCGCGGTCGTCGAATTTTGTGCGGTAGTTGTAGTACCATTTTCAACTTCAAATGGGCTTGTTAGGTTGGGGGTCGTTTCCTTTGCATGCTTTGGAACGAATGAAAGTCGTGTAGCGTGATTGACAAAGCTACATCGCGCGATCGATTCCCACGGTCCAATCAGTCCGCGAATGACTCAGTGCTTGAGTTCCAGACTTACGCACTCAGCCGAGTATCGCGGACATTTGCATTGACAATCCCACAACTGCCTCCAGAAGTTCGCTTCGTTATTGGTAACGTCTACCTGCTATGTCGAATTGCGGACACAATTGAAGATTCGCCGGATCTCGACATACACACCAAACGGCTTTTCCTAAGCAGATTTGCCCGTGTGGTAGGTCACAACGAGTCGGCAGATTCCTTTGCAGAGGACCTTGTTCCAAAGTTGTCTGATGGGACGAACAGCGATGAGAGAGATCTCGTGGTGAACACGCGTCTAGTTGTAGATTTTCATCGGCAATTGCCAAGTTCCCAACGCGCTCCGATCGAGAGATGCGTCGACATCATGTGCAAGGGAATGTCAGAGTTCGTCAGCACCGGACCCGATGGGCTCCAGGATGTGGCTCAGGTTGAGCGTTATTGCTATTTTGTGGCGGGCGTTGTGGGCGAAATGCTCACCGAAGTACTCTGCACCTACTCCGTGGAAATCGCCTCTCGCCGGGACGAACTCCTTACTTTGGCGACCGAGTTCGGTCTTGGACTACAACTCATAAACATCTTGAAAGACCACAGAGAGGACATACTCCACGGCAAATGCTGGCTACCTCGAACAATTTCCTACGGACCGGCCGAGGCTCTTCCATCCTCAATGCAGGAAGCCGAATCTACGGAATTGAAGGTTGTTCATCTTCTGGGTGTCGTACGAGGTTGCCTAGAAAAGAGTCTCCGGTACATCCACGTCATTCCATCCCGCGAAACAGGCATTCGCCGGTTCCTGGCATGGACCCTTGCATTCGCGTGCTTGACTTACCGCCGAATTCACTCAAATCCCAATTTTCGCAATGGAAGTGAAGTGAAGATTTCGCGTGGACAGGTGTATAGCTTGGTCGCTGCAGTTAGTGTTGCTATCCGTTCAAATTGCGCGTTGCGTTGGATGTTCAACCGAGCGATGCCAAGTAAATCGGCAGTCCAGAAACGAATCCACCAATCACATAAGTGAACCGACAAACAAGGCACGCTAATCTCGATTTGGAAGGAACCCAGGAGACCGACTCCAGCAGCAAACTGAAAATTCGGGTGTTGTCCTTTGCTGCGCTAGTCGTCTGCGTTTTGATTGGCGCCGGTCTGGGAACTCGCTACTACCTCCAAGGGAACCTCGGTCTTGTCCATGGGGCTCTCTCCGTCTTCTTTTCTATCAATGTGCTAATTTGCTATTGGGAAGCTTGTTTGTACCTCCAAAGGAGACGCGTCGAGAGACGAACCGAGTATTGGCGCAATTGGCGAACCGAGACAGGTCGATTGCCCCATGTCGAGTTTTTCTCCACCAAAGTCCCGGTGTCACGAGTCTTCTCAACATCGCTGTGGGCGGATGTCTGGGCCACCTACGCACAGTATGACCCGTCGTTCGCAGATCGTCGCACCTTCGGTTTCAATGTGGATATCTCCAACGGTTTCTTCACGTTGCTACCAACATTGTTTCTATATGCCGCGACCACAGTTAACTTCCTCCCGGCCTACGTGACTGGGATGATTGGACTGGCGCTTTGTTGGCAGTGGGTCTACATGACCAGCGTCTATTGGGTAAGTTTCTTCGTGGTGAATCGCCAAGCGGCTATACCGCGAAGGGACTTGTACCTATATATATGGGGAACCAATGCACCTTGGGTTCTCTTTCCACTGTTGGGGCTCTACACCTCCATTCGTCTAATAGCGGATGGCAACTACAGCGTACTGGCGTAGTTCCCACGCCAGACAATCCCCTCGTTTATAAGTTGACGCACACTCCTCTTATTGAGGAGAAAGGCGATTTCACTCAAGCGCAGATGCTTCCTCGCTGACTGGTTAGAGGTCTTCTAAGTGCCTGCGTTAGTTGCAGGTGTTTCTCAGCGCGAGGTCCGTCGCTGTTCGAACAAGCCGAGAGCATGCAGCGGAAAGTACTGTCGATAGAGTTCGTAGTCCAACAACGCCGTACGGAAAAATACGCCCGCCATGTCTTGCCGTGGCCACGTCCCATCTTCCAACTGGCTGTCGGCCAGGAATCTTGCGCCTCGAGAAATTGCTTGCCAGTTGGATTCTCCCGCTTCGAGCAGTGCGATAAGTGCCCAAGCTGTATGGATGACTTGACTCTCAATGTGCGGAACATACTCACCACTCAGACAGCCGCTGTGGTGTTCGCCCCAACCTCCGTCTTCTCGCTGGCGTTCCAGCAACCACCTGCACCCCAATCGCAGAGCTGCGTCGCTTGAGCTGCAGCCCGCGGCTCGAAGACCCCTGATGCCGAATAGCGTGCCGTATATGTATTGCACTCCCCAAACTCCTCGCCAAGATCCATCGCTTCGCTGAGTCCGTCGAAGCCAAGACTCGCCTCGAGCTATTGCGCTCTCGACCTGCCTGTCACCTATGTTGGAGAGGTGTGCCTTCCCGCTCGCAAGTGCTGCAATGCACGAAGCTGTACATTCCACGTAGGACTTTTCGGTCATCGATTCGCCGAACATCTCGGCTGGATTCAGCCACTCGAGAGTGAACGTCGAGCGTCGTGCTTCGTAGCTTCCAAATCCTCCATCCTTGTTCTGGCTTCGGAGCATGAAACCAATTGCTTCCGTGATCGCGTCCGAATCGATAGACTGCGGTCGGGTCGCAAGCAAGCCAAGCAAGGCTTCAGCCGTGCAGTCGGAAACCGGCCAGCCGTGCCAGATTCCAGCAAAGCACCAACCGCCTTTTGGATCGCTCCGGAAGGCGGACTCGTAGCCATCGAAACTCTCACGTATCTGCTGGCTTGCCAAGAAATCCGTTCCAAGATCGATGGCTTTGTTGACCTCGATGGACTCCGATACCTCCGCCAAAGCCTGCAGGGCAAATCCCGTGTCCCAAGAAACGCTTCTCGCTCCTGTTATGCGAGTTCCATCAACTTCGTCCTCCCAGATCCATCCTTCAATCCGGGCAAATGCTCTGCGATGGTCGTCATCCTGTGGATCTTGAAGCCAAAGCGCAAGAATGTTGAGAAACCCACTGACGGGAGAGATGCTCGTGTGATCGGAGCTGTGCAATTCCCAACGAATTCGTTCGACAAGGGATTGAACACACTTGCGTCGGAGTCGTTTCCCATGGATTCGGTCGATAACGCGACCAATTGCGTAGCCGCATTGCAGTCGAGCCGTCGGCAGCGCGAAGACATCCTCTTTGCGCAGCTGCTTGCGTGCAGAAGCAAAGTCGACTCCGTCGAAGTCATCTCCGAAAAGTTCGTTCCGCAGGGACGAAATCAAGGGCGTCACTGGCACCTGAAACCGACTCGAGTAGACAACGGCCAGCGACATGTAAATGAGGCGTGTATGGCAGTACCATTTCGACGGATGCAGAGGATGCCAGGTGGGGAAAGCCCACAATTCCGGCAAAACGGGATGTAGTCCCTTCCAATCGAACAGGTTCAGGAGAGCCAGCCAGAACTTTCCCCAGCTCGGTATTCCAAGCACGCCCTCTGATCGAACGAATTGACCTGCCCTTGCGATGAGCGGGTCATCTTTGTCGACTCCTAGCAGCCGGGCAGCTACGTAGACGAGGGTCGTGACAAAAAGGTAGGGGTGCGAGTGCTCGTGGAGTCCCCACAAGCCATCTGCCAGTTGTGTGCGCTCGAAGTTTCGCAGCACTAGACGTACGCGTTGAGGTTCGAGTTCCTCTTCCAAAATGTAGCATAAAAGCACATATTGCGCTGTGAGCATTGGACACCAAACCATCTCACCTTCCCAGCTTCCGTCTTTTGCCTGCAGACCTAGAAGCCGCTCTGTTGCGCGGCGCAGTGACTCCTCCGTCCCTTCTGGGGCGAGAGAGAATTCTGGTTTGGCTGTTTGGGATTCGTGTGCGTGCGGTAGCACGGAAGTCAACAACGAGCGTGACCATCTATCCCAGAGACGCTTGCTTTGTTCGCGGGCTGTGCTGACGGCTTCGGTCTTCAGCGATTGGAAACTTCGCAGGAAGTGCCCAACACGATTGACTAGAGCCTGGGAAACCTCCCGTGCCCGTCGCCACGCGTCCGAACCAAGTGACCTTGGAAAAGTGCTCTTGATGGCATGCGCCATGATTGCGAAAAACGTAAACCCCAAACGGGTAACCGACACGTTTTCGCACGCGAGAAGATCCATTGTTTGCTTGCGAACCTTGGGACTAGCTCGCCATCGACGGTAGGTTGCCTGTCTGACGGCAATAGCCTCGGCTCTGTAGTCGGCAAAGACTTCGTAGAGTCCAAGCGCGAGACGTTCTGGAGTTCGTATGGCTTCCAACCGCTTCGCAGCAAACACCCGAAAATCCGGAGTGGCAGCTAAAGTTAATGCATCGCCGAAACCAAGAGTTATCCCTACAGCGGTCAGGGGGTGGTAGTGTCCTGCCGCATCGCCTATGAGCACTCGGCGAGAGTTTCCATAGGTTGTGCGAGGCAGTAGCTCATTCCCCGCAGCTTGGAACCTTCCCGCTTGAAGTTCTGATACAAATGGTCGGCGTACGGCATCTGGCAAGAGATGGGCGTAGGATTCCGTTAGCATCGCAACCCGATCTCGCGGAGTCCAGTGGTCCAGTGGAACGTCGACGACAACTCGGACCCGGTTCTCACCCAGCTGGAATATGAGAACGGGACCTGGTCCGCCGAGGACCACATGCCCGTAGCCCTCGTAGGGGAGACTGACACCTTCTGCGACGACGCCAATCATCCTCGAGCATGTCACGCGTTCCACAGGAAGCCCTAATGATTTGCGAACCATCGACGCACGGCCATCCGCGCCGATCAACCTATCTGTCGCAAGGGAATTCTGTGTGCCGTCGAGAGAAAAGGTAATAGTTCCGTTCTCGACGTCACGCACCCGTGCGCCTTCGTAGAAATCCACTTCCAGCTCGTCTTCCAAGGCTTTGTGAAGCGTGGATACAAGCGCGGAGTGCTCGCACGTCTTGCCTATGGCTCCATTCTGGTAGGGAAGCAGAATCGGCTCCGAGCGATCTTCGGGAAATACCACGAAACCGTTGCCTGGACTGCTATGGGAACAAGCTTTCAGGGAGATTCCGTTCTCCTCCAACATGCGAACTGCTGGTGGATGCAGCCACTCGCCTGCGAGACGAGTTGAAGCTTTCGGGTTGGCTTCAAGCAGGGCAACGCGAGCCCCCTTGCGAGCGTGTGCAAGTGCGCACAAGCTGCCGACGGGCCCAGCGCCAACGATGGCGACATCGTAGCTGGAAGATGGGGAGTCGATCAATGAAAGACGCTTTGCTGCGAACGACTGCGGTATTGCAATAGGCAGGGCAATCTCGGCCCGGTCACCCAGCTGCCGTAGTTCGGAGAGGGAAATGGAGCGTCGAGGGAGAATTCGAACCGGTCCAGCAGAGCGGTCCAGAGCGCTTTGATCTGCAGAATGGCGAAGTTCTTGCCCATGCAGCGGTGCTTGCCACCACCGAAGCCGATCAATCCCTGCATGTCTTCGTTTAGGGGAGACATGAATCGATCGGGATTGAACCGATCCGAGTCCGAAAACAAGTGCTCGAGTCGATGCGATACCGCGGGAGAAACAACCGCCATCGTATTTTCGGGAACGACAAGGTTGCGATACTTCAGTGGCCTCATCACTTTGCGGATGAGAAGTATCAACGGGGGATGCAGCCGTTCGCATTCTCGCACGGCGTTTTCCAGTGCTTGCTGATGTCTGAGACCGGCGAGACTCATCTCGCCTTCTGCCTTGTAGACTTCCTGCATCTCCTCCCTCACCCGATTGAGGTAGGTTTCATCCCTTGCCAGCTCTAGACCCGTCCACGTGGCGAGCACTGCGCTAGTGTGCTGACCAGCAAACAGTGCTGTAACCAAGATGCCAGTAATCTCGTCAACGGTAAGTTTCCGGCCATCTTTGTAGTGCGCTTTCATGAGCGTTTGCATGAAGCTCTCGGACTGGGTCTCGATGTCGCGATGCTCAGCCATGACACGTGTGAAGATCTCCGTGATCTGTCTTCGCGCCTTATCCCGTCGCCTATGTGCGGGAATCGGGATTCTGGGGAAGAAGAAGCCGATCGTGTTTATGCCATTTTGGAGTTCGTGATACGCCTCGGCAAACTCGGCGTCCACCTCTTGCCGAATTTCCTCTCCCAAGAAGCAGCGACTCGCAATGTTCACGGTTAGCTCATTCATCGCCACGGGAAGATCGAGCTTGCCTTCTGTGCCCATCCGATCTGCAAATCTACTCGCTTCGTCGTACATGATCGCGACATAGCGCCGCATCGCGGATTCGCGCAGGGCTGGGAACAGGAATCCCAGCTGCTCGGTCATGATTTCCGGAGCGACGTCGTATGCCACTCCCTTCCCAAATATAGGAACCGTAAACTGGTAGACGGATTTGGGATCAAGTTGATCGTCAGGAGCTTTGAAGTACGCCTCGTGAGCTTCCAAACCACTGAATAGGACAAAGTCGCACGGCCCAATTCGAAAGCGATACAAGTCGCCGTGATCCCTGCAACCGCGCAGCAGCAGAGCGACTGGGTCCTTTTGGAATTCGGTCAGGTGACCAAGCAGCGGCAATCCACCAGCCAATTCAGGAACCTTATCTCCGTCAATTGGATGCGTGGTGCTTATGTCGTGAATTTGATCCGTCATCGTTCTTCTCAATGGACGAAGGGAATCATCGAAAATCGTGCGCGTTCCACGTACCGATCCCACAGCTCGCCATACTTGGCGCGGCATCTTCGATCATCTCGCCACGACCTGTGCACTAGCAACCCGATTAGCCAGACCAGTAAGAGGTAGGGAATCCAGGATTCGAAACCAATCGTAAGAACAAACGCCACATACACGCAAATCTCGCCTGTGTAGTTGAGGTGCCGGCCAATGCCCCAAAATCCCGATATCAGCAATCGCCCGTCCAGTGTTTCTGCTGGCCGACCCCAAATCTTCGCGCCCTTATCCTGTTTGAAGCGATGCTTCTGCTCGTTGGCGCCTCTGAACAGCCAGAAACCGAACATATACAGTACCACTAGGGCTATTACGAAAGGCAGCGAAAGATCTCCTTCCGCGTGAACCAATGTCCACCCGGCAATGCAGTAGAAAAACGGCACCAGCACAAAGTTTCCCCACACCAGCATCCATCCGAAGCGTTCGCTGACAATGTCCCACGTATGCACCATCCCGTACTCGAACTGAAAGTAATTGAGTATGTAGACGAAGGTGAAAATCTGATAGAGCAGCATGGCAGTCGAAAGCTGGCCGTCAGCCTCGAATTGCACGACCGCGAACGAGATGTTGAATAAGGCAAGCGCGATCAATGAAGGGCGATAGCTAAAGAACTTCAGATCAACTCCCAGCCACACGGGATTGAGGTCGCGACCGAAGAAAAATCCGTGCAAAAATCCTTTTGGCTCGCCAGAACCGCGTGAGCCTCGCCAATACAGCCAGCCCGTGAGAACAAAGGCAAGTACGTTGGCCCATATGAACAGAGCGACGAAGTGGTTGTAGAGGAACACAAGCGAAAACCAATCCATGATTTGGCCAATCCCTACCACGAGAATCGTGATAAGAAACAGAACTAGGCCGTTCAATTTGAAGATTCTTGGAGAACCTGAATCGTCCTTCAGCGCAACTCTGCGTCCAGGTAGTAACTTGGATCCTATGAAGAGAGCAATGACGAACCCAAGCAATGCCGCCAGCGATTGGAGGATTGAGCTGCTAGTTAGCATTGCTCACTTGCCTCAGGATCTTGCGATCGTTACAGCCTTCTCTTCACGCTCCAAGCATTCGCGCCACTTTCGCACAGTTAGCGTCTGGAAGGCATTTACTGCGGGATTCAGTTCTACCGGCGGCGCATCCCAATGCTGCTCGTAGGCCGTCTGCTCCGCCTCGACCGCGAACCTATCCTGATCAAGCAGAGGGGCGATCAGAAAGTGATTGGAAACCGACATGACCATTTTCATCGCGAAACGCGGAATTCGCACTGGCAACAGCGGAATCTTCAACGACTTGAAATAGAACAGGAAGAAACAGCGGGTTGTCCTTTCGTCGATTGGAAGCACAAATAGCCAGTGCTTGATCCAGTCGTCTGTGTTGGACCACTGGTATGGATACTCGTAGCAAAGCTCTATGTGGCTGGTGTCTATCTTGTCATGTTCGACAAACCGGCCAGATATGCGGCCTCGACCAACCTGTGAGTCGTACGCGACATGGACACTGTCATCAATCGTTTCGCACCTTGTTAGATCAGCGCCTTCGAATGGTTTGTAGCGTCTGTGCAAGTGAGCATGCGTGAAGTCGCTGACATTGTCAATCACCATCGAATGGTGTGCCGCCCAAGTGAAAACCAGTGGCACGCAAGCCCAAGGCTTCGGACTTTCGAGTTCTGGGATGTCTGGAATCTGTCGCCGTTCCGCCTCGTCGGGGTCGCCTGGAAACAGCCAGACCAATCCGTAGCGAAGCTTGACCGGATATCTCCGCAATGTCAGTTTGGGAAATCCGCGTCCGAATCGATCGTGCGGAATCTCAACGCACTTACCGTCTCCGTCGTATTGCCATCCGTGATATGCACACACTAGGCGACAATCGTCGACGCTGCCGAGCGAGAGCTTTATCTGCCTATGCGCACAACGGTTCTCGACTGCATGGAATGATCCGCTCTTTGTACGAAAGAGCGCAATGGAATGCTTCCAGAAGACAATCTCGGTGACGGTTTCCGGCTTGACATTGCGCACTTCTTCGACGGCATACCAGTGATTCGGGTCCAATCCCGTAGCGCGCGCTTGCTGACGCAAACGTTTGGCGTCTTCAAATGTGGGTGGCGAATTCGATTTCAAGCTCATGATGGTGTCGGGATTGCATCCATGGTGCGTTCTTCCTGAACTGCGGAGAGTGGCGGCGCTGGCGGCTTCGCGCGCGGATTCGTGATCGAGCCTCGAGCATAGTGAAATGCATATGCTTCCTGTACAGCCTCGCGAATGCTGGTTGGTTGATAACCGAGTTCTCGTTTTGCCTTGTCGATGTTGGCGTGCCGGCACTTCTTGAGTAACCGAATGGCACCCGGAGTGAATCGTTGCGGAAAGTCAGGATGAAATCGGCTCAAGTAAAAGCTTGCCACTTCGGAAAGAACGTACATGATAGGTGTAGGAATGCGGCGTCTCGGACGTGGTATGCCGGACACTTCTTCGTAAAGGTCCAAAATGTCCGATATTGTCTTGTACTCGCTAGCAAAAATGTATTTTTGGCCTGTCCGGCCGCGAACCATGCACAGCAGGTGACCTTCGACGATGTCCCGCGCCGCGACGAACGCAAATCCGCCATCTACGTACGCACGCACCTTTCCACTGGTGTACAGACAGAGCGTGCGGCCCAATCTCGATGGCAAATAGTCGGCACCGCCGACTACGGCGCAGCACGTCGCAATGACGACGTCTTGACCAAGCGCTACTGCCCTGAGACACTCATGCTCTACCAGTACCTTGCTGCGCTCGTAGGGCATGGTTCGCTCCATGGGGTAGAACTGCATGGTTTCGTCGCTCGGAGCAGAGGGATTATCCAGGTCGTACCCGACAGCACTGAACGATCCCGTAACCACGACCCTGCCCGCGTTTGTCTCGCGCGCTGCCTGGAGCACATTGCGCGTTCCAAGGACATTGCACTCATACACGTCTCGCTTATGGGCGTGATTGCCGTCGATCGTCGAAATCTTGGCCGCACAATGGTAGACGGTCTGACATCCTTCTAGCGCTTGGCGAGTTGAGTCAAGATCCCGAATGTCGGCATAGGCCCTTTCCACGTCAAGTCCATCCAATGCTTCGTTCTTGCATTCGGGCTGCAAGAGCACTCTTACGCGAACTCCATCGTGGATTAGTCGACTTACGAGGTTTGCACCGACATGACCTGACGATCCCGTTACAAGAACTGGCGCAGTAGAGGATTCTGGAGTATCCAAACCTGAATCTCTTCGTTGATCGATTTCGTTTGCCACGCGTGCCGCTAATTGCGGATGCTCAGTCCCGTGTAAATTGTGGCGACGCCGAGCCTAAGCCGCATTGTCAGAGCCGACTTCAAAAGCGAACGCCTCGTAGCCCATCGCCTCGATGCCCGAGACCACCGAATCTGATCCACCGGGGCAGAGCGCCACTATCGAGCCGCCTCCGCCGCCGCCCGTTAGCTTCGCGCCAACTGCGCCGCGACGGCGTGCAACTTCCACGATTTCTTCAATCTCCCTCGTCGAGACCTGCAATGCGTTGAGAAAGCCATGGGATAGGTTCATTAGTTCGCCAAGTTCATTGAACGCTCCGTCTCGAGAAGCCTCCACAGCTGCCAGTGTCAACGAGTCAATCTGATCGAAGATATTCTCGTAGCGTGCTTTGTTGCTACGCCAAGATCGGGCTACTTGTGCCACGGTTCGGGCAGTAAGACTTTCTTTGCCAGTTTGGGCGACCACCAGCGGCAGAGGTCTTGACAAGTAGACATCCTCGAACGACGACTGCCCATTATTGCCTGGACCGCGAAACAAAATCGGCTTCCCGTAGGTAGCCACTGTGTTGTCTACACCAGAAGGCGTACCGTGGGCAGACCGCTCGCAATCGAAGGCGAATTCGTTGACGCGACGGTCATCGAGTCCCAAAGAGAAATGGGAGTCAAAGGCTCGAATTACGCTCACGGCAAGAGCGGCAGACCCGCCCAATCCGACGGCTCGAGGCACGTTCGGAAAAACTTCGATCTTCATCGACCGATTGGTGAGTTCCAATCGTTGCAGCAATAGCGCAAGGATGCCTGCTACCCCTGCTGGATGTTCGCTCAGAGGAGGTATTCGCTGCTCGACTCCCCAACGCGGAATTAGGAGCTCAACACCGTCTTTGGCATCGACGACGCGAGCCTCCACAGCCAGGGGAACCGGCGCCGCCAACGCGGAACGTCCGTAGACAACGGCGTGCTCACCCAAGAGAATCACCTTTCCACACGCAGAACTCCGAGGCTCGGTCCCGTCTATTTGAACGCTTCGCTTCATCGTCATTCGGCGAACGATTCTTTCCGCATTCCAAACTTTAATCTGGCCACTTTCGATCAGTGCATCAACAACCTCGTCAAAAATTGCCCTTGGAACGTTTGCAGTCGATGCAACACTGCGCGCATGCAACGTCATGTGGTTTTGCTGGATTCCCGCAGTAGTCAATGACCGCAACGCAGCGTAGTTCTGTGCCAATCCGACAGCCCCAATAATTCCGGCCAGCTCGGATGCATTTGGATTTCCCAGAAGGCGATGGTTGAGACCAACCGATGGATTAGTCTCGAGCGAGCCCCCAACCGTACCCACTTTCATGGGCATCTCAATTTCGCCACTCAGGTCACCGTCGTCGGCTACGTACCAGCGTGTCAAGGCGCGATAGTGCCCGGTTCTAGCCGCATAGGCGTGTGCCGCCGCCTCGATTGCTCGAAAGTCATTGCCGGTCGCAATTGCAATGGCGTCTACGCCATTCATGATGCCTTTGTTGTGCGTGGTAGCCCTGTATGGATCGACAAGGGCCAAGTCGTTGGCGAGCACAATCCCGTCGCGTACTTCTTCTCCAGAATAGCCCTTCATCGCGAGGTTTTGGACCGGAATGTTGACGCGCGCCCGAACCAGAGCACGATCGGTCAAATTTGAAAGAATTCGCAGAAAGACGCTGCCACCTGCGATGCCCTCAACGAAGCTCGCCACTCCTTCGCACATGCTGTTGACTATATTGGCACCCATCGCATCTCTAGTGTCGACGAGCAAATGCAGCACCAGCATGTCGCGTTGGGGAGCACCGTCAGCGCCGCCTTCGGGGGCACGATGGTGAAACACTTCAATGCTCTGTGCCCCGCCTCCTCTAGCCACCATCTTAGGATGCAAGCTATTCGCTAGATTGACAATTTCGTCCTCATGATCGAGCAACGCCGTTTTCGCTGCCTCAACGTCGTCTGGGTCCACAATCTGCACTTGGCCAATTAGTACCGGGTCCGACACTTCGGTGCGGTAGCCACCTGACAAACGGGCTGTCCGGGCGGCGCCAGACAAACCAGCAACGATGGAAGGTTCCTCGACCGAGAGCGGAACAATTACTTCGCGTCCATCGACGAGAAAATTGAGCCCAAGACCAAGCGGCAAGCCAAAAACGCCAACCACGTTCTCGATCATCTTGTCAGCAACGTGGCACTTCAGAGTGTGAGAGCCGTGTTCCAGAGCTAAGAGGTCTTCCTCCGTCAAGTTGGTGTGTGCACGAAGCGCTTCAATTCGAGCGCTGACTCCCAGCTTGAAGAAGTTGGGGATGCGCGAGCTCTGATTAAATGCAGGATCTGCTGCCATGCTGGTATTCGTCCTTGGGTGGAATCCGTCAACACGCCGTTTGGTTGCACATTCTACTAGGTTGATCGAAATTTGAACTGATCTGCAGCCGTGTTGTATCGGGCTGCATAAGCTATTGATTTGTGTTGCTATTCCGCTCTCAAAGACTGGATTTGATTGCGAAATTCTGTCCGCATCCGCTTCCATTCGATCTGCAACCATGGAGTGTAGGTCACGGAGTCGTTCTTGATTTCTTTGTCGAGGTCGCGGGGAGCTATCCACCGCCATTCTGCGATTTCAGTTGCATTGACGTTCGGCTCAAGCGTGGTTTGACTCACGAATACAGAACAGAGTTCAAACTCCGACCCCAAAGCTAAATAAGTTGCCCTGTAGCGAAATTTGAATAGAAAGTCCGGAATAACGGAGAGTCCCAACTCCTCTTTAGCGCGGCGAACAACGGCATTTTCGATAATTTCGCCGTTTCGCGGATGGGAGCAGCAACCATTCGACCAATACCCCGGCCACAGTCGTTTGTCCGGATGCCTACGTTGAATTAGGGTTTCGCCCTGCGGATTGAAGACGAAAAGCGAGAACGCACGATGCAACCTACCGTCTCCATCATGACAGGCGGCTTTGTCGAGAGTTCCAATTTGTCGGTCCTCAGCGTCAACGAGGATCAGAGGCTCGTCTTCGCTTGAGACTATTTCAGACCGTGTCGAGTCGTTCACCAAAAAAGTATAGACAAACGGAGAATTTTTCGATATTTCTCACTTAAATCCCACTCTGCGTCTTAAGCGCTCAAGGATTTTGAACGTTGCCAATGTGTCTCGCTTGCAATACTCTCTGAGATTTTGAAAAACCTCCTGCCGTTCGACTTCATCCTCGGCATTCATTGCGTATAGGTAGGCGATAGATGCCAAGGTACCGTCGTCAATTTCTAGGTCGGAGTAGTCGGACCTGCCCATAACTGGAAAGACGCTCTTCAAGGAAAAGGATCCCCGAAATTCTGGGTGGTAGTAGTGGTGGCGAACAAATGGAGCGATGTCTACGAGTCGATCTCGAATCCCTAGGAGTGGCGACTCAAGATCTGAAAACTCGATCGCTAGATTTTCGATTTGCGTCTTCTCGTATGCCGTATACATCGTTATCGATCCGTTTCTGCCCAATTGCTCAATAAGTTGCTCAGCAACGGCACGTCGAGGGTCCGTGAGATCTTCGTGCAAATAGTCGCTATGTTTAAGAGAACCGTCTCTAGATTCTTTGTGCACGGAGAACGTGAACGGAATTGCCTGGTAGGGACGAGTACCTTCAAATAGCGGAACGGCGGGAACAATCGTCTCGAAATCCAAATGGCGTATGGGCGTAGTGAGGCTGGATACTTTGTCTTCCAAGTCACTCTGTCTTCTCCATCTAGCCCTATTGTTTATGACGCTCTTCCGGATTTGTGTATTGATTTCATTGAGTGGATAGTCGTCTGGCACGTCTCGAATTTCCTCGATGCCATACTCGATTAGTTCAGTCTCTTGCGTGAATTTCCAAAACTCACTTAGGGGATGGTCAAGTTCCGGTATCTTGCCCGCACAGTGACCGATGAATGGACAATCGTAGGGGTGCGTGCAGTGGGCGCCCATGGCTACGTCCGGAGGGCTTTCGTCGGCAAGAGTGCGTTTCATGAATTCAACTTCGGCACCGACAGATCCCACAAAATCCTGAACTTCCTGCCATTGAGGATGTTCCTTGAATAGCTTGCGTACATTTAGCGACTTGCCTCGAATGTAGTCTCGATTGAGCGTGAGTACGCAAGCATCACGCACGTCAATCTTGCATCCTCGCAGCACCCAGAATTGAAGGGCCAAATCTTCGATGTGCTCCGGTTTTGGTCTTGTGGTCGACTTGACCTCAACAATACGCCAACCGCCATTGGATAGTCTTTGCAACACGTCGACCCGACACCGAACGCGCCTAAATTGAAATGCAGGCTCAAACAGCGCTGGAATCGACGAGTCCTCAATGAGCTCCTGTGTCTCCTTGATTGCCTCGCGAAAATGCTCAGGATCGTGACCTATGAGTCGTCCTTTTGGATAACGTTTTCGAGCTAACTCCCCAACTTCCGTTCCCATGTCGAATCTGTATTGGGTCGCTGCGTCGGGTTCCTGCATTAGATCTCGGTTGTATACCTCATGCCAAAGTCGCAATTGGCATTGCATGCCCGACATGAATCGAGACTTCGACAGATAGGGTTTGTGGCTTGATGCTCTCAAATCAATGTTTGTTCTTTCCACGGGATTGGCTCTAGTATGCCCCCAACAGAATTCTGGTGTATTTCCTCTAGCGTCACGATAGCAAGACTAACGACGAAATATGTCGCAATTGACCGATGTCTGGCGATCAGTAGACGTTAGTGTTGAACCTTGCCTCAACGAATTGGCATGCTTCTTCGCACGAGTATGATGTTCTGCCAAGTCGGTGACTTTTGGCACCTGCGGCAAATGCTTCAGATCCGGATAGGTGAACCGCTCGTTTAAAGTTGCACTCTCTTTTCGATCATACGTGGTTAGTGCCGAGCAGAGTTCTAGCAAATGAAGTTGTGAAATCGCAATACGACCTCAAGTGGTAGTATGAGTGGTCGGGATCTAACCATTTAATACCTTAAATTTAATATGTAAAATATAATTAATAGCTTATTTAGAGTATTATAAAGAAATAGCGACTCTCAGCATCATACCGAATGGCAATTCACGCAATCAAAAGAGTAACAAAGAAACTAGGAGAAGACCTGCGAGTTGCACGCCTCAGGCGCCGGTGGTCTCAAAAGGACCTCGCGTTGAAAGCTGGGGTATCAATTGGGACCGTTCAAAGAACCGAGTCGGGAGATCCTGGAATAGCCATCGGGACTATAGTCATGTTTTTTCACTTGTTTGGTTGCCAGAGCCAAATTGAAAATGCTTTAGACCCTTCAACAGATGAACTTGGGCTCGTAGCAGATTTCTTCCATCTCCCCAAGAGAATTCGGTCGGCCAGACATGCCAATCCCAAACAAAATGTCATCTTGGACGATAGCGGGAGACCCGAGGATGTCGTCTCTTTCTAATGGAACAGAAAAGACGGATTAACGTCGTTCTGGGCGTTGCGAAACATCACGTTGGCGAGCTCATTTTCGAAGAGAAAAGTAATCGACAAAGCTCGGCTTTTCGATATGTAGACGATTGGCTGGAAAACCCGGTTGCATTCGCTATTGCTCCAAGCATGGGTCTGACTGACGAGTGGTATTTCTTTAGTGGAAGCGAACGAGAATCTCTGCCAGGGCCACTAAGTGACGCAGGACCGGACAATTGGGGCCGAAACGTACTTCAAACCGCAGCTGGGCGTCGATTACGTGAGATTGAAGTGCTTTTGGCAGCTAACGACGCTACGCGAATGGGGGCACTGAGGTTTGTTGATGAGGAAGGTTCGATCATGTCAACCTCAGCAAGTTCTGTTCCAAGAATGGCATCTTTATCCGATCTCAGACGTTTGAATATCGTGTTTGAACGCGGGGATGGCGATCTTGCGACGCTGGCACGCCAACTTCAAGGAACAGGAGGCAGCTTAGGAGGTGCGAGACCCAAATCAGCGATTTTCGACGATGACCACTTGTCGATAGCCAAGTACACTTCCGAGAGGGACACTCTACCTGTTGAACGCATGGAAGTCGCCACCCTTAACCTTGCTAGAGAAGTTGGGATTAGAGCACCCACAGCACGTCTGGAACTTGCCAGCTCAGCGCTTCCCGTAGCGATCATACGTAGATTCGACAGATGTGGGACAGATCGCGTGCACTATGTCTCTGCAAAGAGCTTCTTGGGATTGCAGGGAAACCGAGACGTTGCGTACTACACGGACTTGGCATACGCCATGAGACAGCATTGCGGAAATGGCCAACAAACTCTTGCAGAATTGAGTGAACTGTATCGTCGGGTGCTGTTCACCATACTAGTTTCAAATACTGACGATCACTTGAAGAACCACGGCTTCTTGTACTTAGGCAACGAGAGATGGCAACTCTCGCCAGCCTTCGACATCAATCCCCAACCATTTCGCCACTCTCAGCTAAAGACAGGCATATCCGAGTCAAGCGGCTTCGATGCATCAATAGAAGCAGCCATCGAGGCAAGCCCTTCGTTTGAAATCGACGAAATCGATGCAAAATCGTTGGCACGTTCGATGGCGCAGACCATTGCTGGAAAATGGAGACGCTGGTGCATGCGGGCAGGAATGACCAATCGTGATTGCACTAGATACACTTCTGCCTTTGAGCATTCCGAGATGGCTTACGCTCTGAAATTGCATTGAACCGCTTAGGTTTTTTAACGATCAAGATGTCTCCGGAACCGCCACATCAGCAAGACTATGTGCTCTAAACGCTTCGACGACAGCAACGTGACACTCTGTCGGACACCGCACGAACCGTGCTATTGCCATTAATAAAAGTGTTCGTAACAAGCATGTCTGAGAAGAGCTTTTGAGGTCTGGCGAGTTCTTGCCTCAATTTGAGGAAAGTACTCACTAACAAAAAGCTTATTGGGTGCTAGAATCCAAGAAGACTAGGGGGTTAGGTACAGTGAAAGTCGGCGAACCTGATGCTTGCCATTAACTACTCGTTAAAGGTGGAGAATCGATCAGGCCTGAAGTGAGTGGCACGCTCCCGGCGACTCGAATACACGCTAGATCGTAACTTGGGCGTTAGCGACTCTCAATCTTATCGACTACTGGAATCGCTTGGGTCGCAACGTCCAAAAAATCGTCGACTACGCAACGAGTGATTCGCCCCATCTCAACACTTTCGCATTCTCTATGGAGATCGGGAATGAGGGATTCCCAGTGTTTGACATAGCCGCGAAGATACCTCCACCACGGATACCATGTGGTGTTCTGACCGTCGCCACTTCCTAATTCACTCTCCAGTACCTGTTGCAAATCGAACCGTCGCGACGCCTGCGACTCGCTCATGTCCTTCAAAAGTAGTGGAGTACGCACAGCTACAAACCAGCTATTTGGACCTTTGGCGTCCGCTGCTAGAACAATAGCTATGCGATTTCCAGTTGCGGGACTCTTGGCTTCGGAGTCCTTCCCGTATGGTTTCCAGGCTTTACGATAAATCCAAATCCAGTTTGCGAGAGGCTTGTTTCCGCCATAGGAAAATCCAGTTTGTGTGTCAGACCAATGTGAAGGCAATCGCTTTGACTGCCTAATTTGGTTGCACAGTCTCTTCAAGAACCGATGACACACTTCGTCTACGATTTTTGGCCACGCGGCATTTACTGCCATCGCCACATCCAAGTTCTCGGAGTTTAAGAGCAAGAAATCTTGCACAGCATCGATTTCAGCTTGGGCGGACACTGACTACTCGCTAAATTTCCGTTGACAGAAGTCGGCCATGTCTCCCAGAAACAATCTAAGGCGATCAACTTCGCAGTCTCTTTTGCAAGTTTGCAGCCAATCCGCAAGTGAGAACTTCGAAATGCGAAAGTCATCATACGGGTCGCGTGCTTGCAATCCTTTTTGGTGCCTATAGGGGAGAATTCCGAATCGATTAGTCCATCTTGCAGTGAGCTCCCCGATGCAAACAGATATGTCCGACGGAGGAGTTCCAGTGGGCGAAAGGTAAACGAGCAGAAAATTGCGACCAAACCGCTCATCGAGATAGTTAAGGTAGTGTCGAATTTGACCATGTCCGTCGTCTGCATAAGGCTTGTTTTCGATAGCTAAAGCATGGGATTCCTTCACATTGTCGAATTGGACAAGCACATCAATCCGTTGCTTGTCCGTTATACCAGCTTCGGCTTGAACCGATATATGTGGGCTCTCCAAAAAGAAGCGTGAACCAAGGTCTACAGACTTCCCCAACGAACAGAGAAATCGCTCGAGAAAGAGCGTTCGTTGACCGTGAGCACCCTCAGGATCAAGCAAATCTGCAATGATCCGCGAGAGTCCTAATTCATCAGTTCTGAGGTAGTCGAACACATTGAACCGGTGGGCGTGGCGACGGTCTAGTTCCTGTTCCTTCCTGCGTGTTGTGTCGATGCAGTGGCAAGGTTTGCGAAGAATTCGGTGTATTGCTGCATATCGCCCCTTCGTGCTTTCTCTGTGCGGTCACTGTTGACTTTTCCACTCTCCAAAGCACACCGAAATGCCTAGTGACTAAGTGTCTTGGAAATTTCACTTGGCTTTCTATTCAGTATCCGAGTCTTCCTCGGGCAGGTACTTCTTAAGTTCCTCAATCTGCTCTGCTGTGAAAGCTTTCTGGTGCTCATCTGCGTCGATGAGCCAATCGGCAGCAATCTCTCTGAGATTGTCCGTGGGCAGTTCATCCATTTTCTCGTACAGTTGCTCAGGGTTTCCCCATACCCAACTAGTAACAACCCGTTCCATGTACTCATCCCGCTGCTCTTCCTTCAGTTTGTCAGCCCAATCCATAGCCTTTTCGAATTGGGCTTGGTTGATGAGAACCTGGCCAAGAGACCTCATCATGGAGTCTCGTGTTTGCTCGTCTCGAGCACGGTCTGTCATGCCAAGCGCCGCCTCCATGTCAGATTGAGCAACTTTCCAAACTACTGTGGATTCCCAACCGATGCCATCGTATTCTCGAGGCGGTTGCCCCAACGCGAAACGCATCGCCTCCTCTGGATCGCGGTTTGTAAGATTTTCCAGTACGTCAGAAAATATATGCCCATACCATGGCTTAACTTCAGGTTCCGATTGCAGCCATTCGAATACCGCCATAGGATCCTTTCGTGCCCAATTCAACGAGAGATTGATGGCGACGATTTCCTTCGCCGTCTCGTTCTTGATTGTGGGTATATATGGAGGGACTTCCTCCGGAAGAGTCCTAACCATACTCATAAGCGCGGACTGTTCAATCCATTCACGAAA
This sequence comes from Candidatus Azotimanducaceae bacterium, assembly GCA_965205545.1. Lineage (GTDB taxonomy): Bacteria > Pseudomonadota > Gammaproteobacteria > Pseudomonadales > Azotimanducaceae > Bin55. The sequence continues at coordinate 1,963,408 of OZ242170.1, forward strand.
TTTCGCAGCCATGCTGTTCCGAGCATCAAGCACAGTTTTTGGATCCGCTTCCATCCATGAACCGATTACGGCACGCTGCAACGACACTACTGTGCTACCTGATTCCATAATTGCGGCAATCTCCAGAGCGACTGCGGGATTTGTTGTGGCCAGATTCTCTAGAGCGTTCACGATAATGGCACGGATCTCTGGATCCATTCCCACTGCTGCGTCCAGCACAATGCGAGGATCCGCCGCTACAACTTCGTCGAATAGAAGTCCAACTATGGCCACGCTAGCGTCGTAGTCAGCAAGCGACACACTCATCGCCTGCAGCATGTTGCCAAATCCGTCGCGGCTAGTCCACGAGAGAGCAATTCTTCCAAGCAGAGCGCGCTGATCAGGACTTAGTTTCTCGATGTCAGTGCCGTGAAGCGTTGCGAATTCACGCCACGCTAATGTGGGATCATCGATAGCCCCGTGGCCGCTCAAATTCGCCAACTGATCCAGAATGAACTGCTCGTTTCCCAACTGAATGGCGATTTCCCGGCGAGCGCTGTCCCTAAGATCGATTCTTGAACGAAGGATGCCTGCAAGTGCAGCTGTTTTTCTGTCGTCCGACATGTCTTTCGCAAATTCGATCGATCCTTCCAAATCAGTTGCAGACCACTCTTGAAACACGCTACCAATTAGGCGATTCCGCCGAATTTTTGCGAGAGAGTCGATCTCTTGTAGCGTGTTCTTTGGATCGATTCGCCCAAGTCTCTGAGCTACGGCACTTTGTGTCTCTTCGCGCAGACTACTTGAGCTAAGGTCTTCAGCAAGCAGAAACAATCGATTGAGCTCTTGTTTCCCGGCACTAGCCGTAATCCGTTGTAGTGACATGGCTCTTCCATAGGAGCTCTTTTGGGTGAGTAGTGCTTCAAGATCTGCTACATCGGTAATCTGACTAGGAGATTCGGTCCCGTTCGCTCCCACCTCCGACTGCTCGAAACTGACAGATGTTTGCGCGGACGACATCGAGTCATCGCGTGGTCTATCCGCGAAGAAAACCGCACCAATTCCAGCAGCCACCGATCCAACTAGTAGACCCACCAAGAATGCTGGCGGATTCCCGGACTTTGGAGGATTGGTGGACGATTGTGAATTCATCTCAATACCTCTTGGAGACACGGGCTATTGACCATGGGAAGACTACCGCCTTTGACTCTCTACTGCATTCAGAATCAAGCTTCAAAAAACCTTTGGAACAATTCTGGGTGAGTGTTGAACCATCAGACGCTTCGACTACTCGACTAGATGCTGGTACATTTCATGGAGGTGCTTCTTGATGGGCTGCAACTGCTTGCTCGAGAACATGTGCGACATGGAATTTTGAGAAGCCAGTGAATTTGCTACGGTCTGTCTCACGCCTTCAGATTCAAGACTGTCGATTCGCTCCAACGCGATATCGGGCTCCGCATATACCCAGTTCATAATGACCTGTTCTTGGTAGATGTTGTGAAAGCGTTCGGGAATTTCCTCCATCATGCTCAACGCGTCATCGATCCTTCCTCTGTGCGCCAAAACATTACCAATTCCTACGTAGGACCACTGCTTGTTTTCTACGTCGCGCGCTTGCGCTGCCAGTGACATGGCACGCTCTATGTTTCCGTTTTGTGCCACGCTTTGGATTACATTCACTTCTAGTGCGCGACCACGCCATTGCACATTTACGGGTTCTTCGAGAGCCCATTCCATAGCCAGTTCAGAGTCATCTAAAGCGACTGCATTGACCAGCCGATACATAAGCCCCCAACGCATGTCCTCGACCTCGGGAGCAGAATGAATCCAATCGCGGGCAGCTTGAGGATCCATAGTTGCCCAATTGGTAACGATAGTTCCTGCCACGGATCCCTTGCTAGCATCGGAGAGAATGCCCAACCGCATTGCCGCCTCTGCCGGGAATGTTTCAGACAGAGCCTCAAGCGCTTGTTGCTTGCTCCAATCTTGGATGTCCATGGGAATTGACTCAATGGAGTCTAAAACGGCGACAGGGTCCGACCCCACCCAAGCAGACACGATAGCTTGGTGCATTTGAGTTCGAATATCTGGGTCCCCGATCGTGGCCGTAGCATTGAATGCCATCAACGGGTCGGTTTTTGCCCAGGATTCGAGCAGTAATTGAACGGCTGGACTATTGCTACTAGTTTGCAATGCCACGTCGACCGCCCTTGCCAGCTCTTCAGTCTCGCCCCGCTCCATCCAAGAGTCGACGATGTGTTGTAGCAATGCGGACTGTGCATCGGTCAAACTTGCGACATCGCCGCCGTGATCCTCTAGAAACTTCATCCAGCCCTTCTCTGGGTCCTCGATTGGCTCGACAGCTAACGAAATGGCCAGGTTGTCTGCGAAAACTGTCTCAAGCCCAAGCTTGCGTGCCAGTTCAATCTGCTGCCTTTCCGATAGGTCGTGTCGCGAAATGAGCACGCCTTCCAATGCATAGCGTTGAGTTTCTTTGTCGAGGCCGAGTGCCTCGTCCATTGCTGCATCCAGGTTCGCCACCGACCACTCCTCAAACACTGCTGAAGTCAAGGAATGGCGATGAGGTCCCGAAATTCGACCAATTTCTCTCAGTGCCCGTTCGGGAGCAAGCTGAGCAAGCCGTCGAACGGCCGCTTCCTGAACTTCGTGACGCAAACTCCACGGCTCTACCGTCTGAGATTGACCGAAGAGCCGGGCAGCAAAATCAGCATTGCCATTCGCGAGATGGTTGTAGAGCAACACGTCGCGACTGGACTTGCTACGTCTCAATAGGTCCTCGAAATTCAGTTCCTGTGCGTTCGTTTGCTGCTCATCGGATTCGCTACCTAGATTCTCCGTGGTCTTGTTTGGCTGAAGTTCTGACGTAGTAATCGTCTCTGTTGAAGGAGCGTCTCCAGCAGGGCCCAAATAGTTCGTGTAAACAAATACGCCCGCGCCCACCAACGCAATGCCAACTACTAGCCCCGTTAGTGCACTAATCGTTTTTTGCAGACTAGTGGAAATCATGCCAGCTACACTCCATTTCGAATACTCGTGGAAGCTGTTCTGATGGATGGAATGTCTGCATCACCACAGGAGTTCTCAGGTGCTTACAACCATAGATGCAAATCCGTTGACGATAGGTTACGATTGCTCTCACCCGCTCCATCCGGCACCACGAGCTGCATCTCTCACTAGCGAAATTCTCCGATCTTCAGTTCTTCTTGCTATTGAAGACGCCAACTCACCTCTGATCTCTTCAACATACTGGGTGAACTCGTCCGAACTCAATGCTCGTGCACTCCGAGCAGCGCAATCGCGAAAGGATCCTCTCTCCATGCGACTCAGGAATTGGTCAATGATTTCTTTTTGTCGCATCGGTGCACGTACAGCACTAGGGAGACAAGCCAAGAGGACCGCCTTTAGCTGTTCAATGGCAGGGTCGAGTCCTTCCCCTTCGTAGATCTCGTAGATGACTTGGTCTGCTTCCTGAACCAAGTCATGATTCAATCCGATTTCCTCTTTCATCCATTTGTTGACTTCTGGTCTCAAGATGGAGTGTCTGTTGTGGGACGCTAGAACCGAAAAGCCGAGTACAGCTGCCTGTGACATGACATTTCTGTCTCCTAGCTGCCTGCTCGGTGTGAGAGATCTAAAGCATTTCTCAGGGATGTCCATGCTGATACGTTGCGCTTCAACGATTTGCTCAGCCGTCATTTTGACAACGCTCAGGCCACTCTCGGGCGAAGTGTTCGGGTTTGCAATTTGTGCGTCAAGTTCGTTGCGAACCCACATCCTTGTCGCCTCAGCTACCGCCTCATAAATGTTCGCGCGAGCAAGGGCGGTGTAACTTGCACTCTTCCTGGATTCTTCTCCATCGAGAACTCTTGCCCAATGTGCAGTCTCATTGGTGGGCAGCTGTCCAAACATCTCTCGAGCCACAGCTGGGACTATGGGAACTTTTGCCCCCAGTCGCTCTAAGCTGCATAAGACAAACCGTCGATCAGTTGGAGCAACTACGACGCTGGAATCAAACGTAACGCCTTGCACTTGCATGTCAAATGCTCTCCAAGTCGCTCCATTGCTTGATTTTGGTCAATTGCTCTCTGCCGCTTGCTGTAAGGGAGAGACGTTCGATTTTCCAGTACGCGTTCAGGGTTTCTGGGTCCCGTTCCATTGGATGGGGTGTGTTTTGCAGACAACGCATGAGACGTTTCGCTTCGGTCTCCCCAACCACTTCCGCTACGGCAGCTTGAATCAGATTCTCCCGACGTTCTTCGGTCTTCCTTGCTCTACTAACCATCTTCTTAATGACTCTTGTAGTACTTTTTTCGCCCGTTAGTCGCTGGATTTACTGACTAATTCGTTGGATGTTAGTTCAACGAGCCCTATCTCACCCAATGGTAGCGCAGCAATAGATTCGGTCAAGGGATACCTCTGATCACCAGGATAGACGATCCAGAGATGCTTGAGATGCAAATCTTTGAGTGCTATCGGTATCGATTTGGTAGTTCGGGGCACATCTGTGCACTTGAACTCAAAGCCCCATCGGCGCCCAGACCTATGGAGCAAGAGAGCAAGCGCGGTTCTACGTTGCGTCTTGCAGAAGTAGGATTCGATCGTTCCGATTCAGCTAACCTTCACTTGTTGCCGCTGCACCGGAGACTGTTGAAGCAATTGCCAAATCTACTACTTGATCGATTTCAAACCCATCGGCCCGAAGAACTCACACCGTTCCACATTATGGAGACTGGCCATACGCCCAATGAAACGCTCCAATTGGTTTACGTCAAGTGCTTGGACTTACCAGCCAACCACCTAAACAACAGTGCATGTCCAATGGAGATATTCGAGGAGTACGCCCCGCTAATACGGCCTCAAGCTATTCCGGCAACGGTGCAAGAGAGAGCATGGATCGATAGTGGTTGAGAAGTGTGGCCGTTACCGTATCACTCGGAGTCCGACTTCAAGGCTTTCTTCAGCTGTAGTTCAGCCATCGACTGTTCGAGTGTCATGCGAACGACATCGAGTTTCATTGCACGTTGAGCTGGTGCGTCAATGGAGACTTCAAAGCTTCCGTGTACTGGGATTGAATCGCCGAAGAGGCTCGTCAAATGGTCAAGTTGATTCGCGTCTAACACTCTTGCATGAGAATTGTGGACCACAAGTTGGAGAGCGGCAAGCTCTTTTGAGCCACCATCGGACAAGCGATCAAGCGATTCAAACAGCGAGTGGGGATCCTGTTGCGCCCAATGTCCGAATATAGAGATCAAATAGCTCGAACGACTATTCTCCGGCAACTGCCCGCTCAGCCTAAGCGCTCGGTCGAACTCACCATTCTCCACAAGCGCTTTACCGACGCTGCTGTATGCGCTTGTCTTGGTTCTTCCTTCACGAACTTTCGAGAGAAGCGCTACGGCCTTTTCCAAATCCACTTGAGCCAAGTCAACAATTATCACGGATTCCAGCCCATATCTAGAGTTGTAAAGCGGCAGGTTCATCGCCGTTTCCATGGCGAGATCCGGATCGATCTGCACAACCTCGCGCAATACACGCGAAAGTACGTTGCGATGCTGAGCAACGTCGGAGAGTTCGACAGACAATGCCCAGTCTAGAGCAAGATAGACATCCTTCCTTGCCCAGCTGGACGCGATTGCGATTGCTAGTTCGGATTTCCTCTTCGAGTCTGTCAGATCTGACAGGTACTTGACTGCTTCAGCTGGCGAGGAACGCGCCACTCCAAGCATGGCCTCTTGCTCAGCAGATGATTGCAGATTCTTGGGTAGACGCTCAAGGTTCTCAAAGAGATTTTGGGGATCTCGATTGGCCCATGCTCGCAAAGCTCGTTCCTGCAGGGTACGTTGCATGCTGTTCGCCTTGAGCGACCCGATGCGATCCATGGCGCCCATGGGATCCGATTGGGCCCAAGCTTCAACGATCGTGCGCAGCGCTGTCTCGCGCAAATCACGAGGCAACATCATTGCCTGATGGAAAGTCTCCTGTGGGTTTGATCGTGCGATTCTGTGCAATGCTGATCTGACAATAGCCGAGCGTACATTTCGATCAGACAGCGACTCGTTGATTAAAGCGATCGCTTGGATCCCTTGCTGTTCCACCAAGGACTCTGCAATCTCGATCAGCGTGGCGAGTTGGGACACATTGTCTTGGTCATCATTGACGAGCTCTTGCCATGACTGATCCGGACTTTGACTAGGTTCAGCTTCGATTAATTTGTCGTTCAGATCCAAAGCGTATTGTTCGTTACCCAGTTGCTTGGCGATCTGCCGTTGAAAGTCATCAGACAGATCGTCTCGCGTTCGAAGAATGCCCTGCAATGCAGCAAACCGGTATTGGTTCTCTAGAGACTTTGCATGTCTCACTGCACTATCCAAGTCGGCTATCGACCACTCTCCAAAAACAATCGCGACCATCGCATCGTGCCGGTAGTCGGGCAACGCAGAGATCTGCGAAAGCGCTCGCTTGGGGTTCAATGCACCCCATCGCTGGAAGATTGACTGTTCGGCGCTGCTTCGGCGGTGCGGTGAGTCGATCTTCTGGGATTGCTCCAAAAATGACTGAAGATTTTCTTCTCTCGCGTTAAGCAGCAAATTGTGAAAAGCCACCGTCCCGGCAAAGTCTCCTGCTAGTCGCGATAATCCTTTCAAGCCAGAATTTTTGTTTTCCACTAACAAATCCGATGAATTAGAGTCACCTTGACTTTGAGGGTCTTTTGGTGCACGATTTGTTAGTCCATCGCTTTCTATTGCATTCGCCTTGTCTAGAACCTGCTCCTGATCGGAGAGCAACGAGAACCCAATCACGGCACCTGCGCCCGCAACCATTCCAATTACGACCAGCCCGACTGCACGAGCTGCAGTGCTTCGTTTAGATGAATTCATTGAATGTCCGCCCGAACTGATGCCACTGTTCCGCAGTTAGATACTACCAGTGATCGCTAAGTTTCGTTCAAACTAGATAGAGTTACCAGCGGTGGTCGTCTGATGGCATTGTTGACTACATACGGTTCCAGAAATGGGTCGCGCCCCTCATTCGGCAACGAGCCAGCAAGACACGCCAAGCGGCACAAATAGCGACCTCAGCGGACGTTCGTTCTCAAACAACTATTCCAAAAGTCTGTTTCTTTAGACCGAGAGTGCGTCGTCATTCCAAGTCTCCGATCGGACCTCGTTGGTCGCAAACTTTCGGATCTGTAAGGAGAAGATTGACTAAATTGTCCAACTTCCTTCACCAACGAAGTTGAAACTGTAGAGTCCAAATGATCTATGCATATCGTCCCCAATCGATTTCGCCAGCCACCCGGTCAACAACCAATGCCTTGACGCGATTAATCTCTTGAAATCCATGCTTGCCAAACCGCGTTAAGCCGCTTGAAGAATTGCAACTGATCGCGGTCGAGCAATTTTCTCGGGCTTGCGCAATCATCTGCAATGCTGCAAGCTTATCTGCGCACCAAGGTACTTGATCTACTCCGCAATATTGCCCAAGTCGGTATTCGACCTAACAGCTAGTCGCGATCAGAATCTCTTGCGGATGAGCGGGAACAACAGAGGTGCTGGATGTTGACTTGCGCTTATTCGTGAGGTTGAAGCAATCCGCTCATGCAGTGCCTACTGCAACAAATCGGTGCTAGACACTCGAGTTGAGATCAATGCTCCAATCTATACTTAAGAGAGACTGTTGCGATCGTAGAAACGTTCAATAGGATGGCTTCTTTCGTCGATTTGAAATCGAAGCTATATCGTCAACAGCAGCCTGGATTTACCCACGATTAACCAATACAAGGAGACGCAAGTTTGATGAGCAAGTCCGTATACCTTGCCAACGCCTACGGTTTCTCGCCACTGGATAGGGAAACGCTGAATAAGCTGGTAGCAAGACTTCAGTCTTTGGGTTTGGTCGTATACGAACCATTCGAGCGCAACAATCAAATTGACAGAAGCACAAACGGATGGGCTTACCACATCGGCCAAGCAGATGTTTCCGACGTAAGGAACGCTGACGGGATTGTTGCCGTAGTGAACGGGGTTCCGCCGGACGAGGGTGTCGTTTTCGAGCTTGGACTCGCCACCGCTTGGGGAAAGGCCATATTTCTCTTTCGGGATGACACTCGCACCTGCACTCCTTGCGAGGACTATCCCCTCAATCTAATGCTGTTCACCGGACTACCAAAAGTGGGATGGGAACGATACTGCTTCTCATCTCTTGATGAACTATCGGACCCAAACAAAGCTCTCGTGGAGTGGATTGACCAGCGTTGAGCACAAAGTGCACATCAACTCATGTCCGGGCGACCGTGACGATTCATTGAACTCACAATGAAGTTGCGGCTTCCGTTGCGACATGGCACTTTACGATCCTGACCAGTCCAAAGAAACTGCGTCAGCCGAGGACGCCCGGAAGTCTAAGAGTCTGACGTTCTCACCTGCTAACATGTCGACCGCTTTGTGAGCTTTTGGTTAGAACGAACAAGAAGAACTAAGGCAAGAAAGGCATGAAGGCGACTCATAGATCATTCCACATTCAGGCAACAAAAGCCCTTGCCGCCATCGGTATGGTGCTTGTTTCTCTACCGGTGCTCGCTGGAGATTACTTCGTGCGATTCGGAGTGGCTCTGGACCAAGCTAGCGACACAGTGTTCACAGACCGCAACTGCCTAAATCTATACCCGTACGCACTATACGGGTGTGGAACCGGCGGAGACGGGCATCCCTACCGCTCCGACGGTGGATTCAAATCAGCATCAGCTTTCGAACTTGGTCTGGGATACTCTGCAACTCCGCGATTTCGAGCAGAGATCGTCGCAGAGAAGCGGCGTCAGAGCGAATTCGTCGGATTGGCAAATTTCCTTCAACCGGGAGAGCAACAAGATGTCGTTGCGTCAGTCGAATCGACTCTAGGTCTCCTGGTCGTTCATATGGATTTGACAGATCGAACGAGCTCACGCTTCGGCGGGATCACGCCGTTTGTGGGAGTTGGATTCGGATTAGTCCGAAATGAATGCAGCGACATGCGTATGGACTTTCCCAGAACGATCACAACCGTCCCTGGAGACGCACGAACGAATTTTGCTGGTGTTCTTGCAATGGGTTTGTCATTCGCTTTGAACCGACAACGGACAATGTTGGACTTGACGTGGCGATACACGAATCTCGGGGAGATTCGAACAGCCCGCGACGTCGGACAAGTTGCCTGGCGAAGCGGTAGTCGGGAACCCTTGCTCCTTGATTTGGACTTGACTCGTGGAAGATTGAAGAGCCAAGGGTTCAAGCTCTCCCTGCGTCATACCCTATAGCGGACGGTCACGCATGAAGCGTGACCGCAAACTTACCGCTATGAGCTCTTGACGTGCTGTGGGCGTTGAGAGCGATTTAGAGTGCTTTAGAAACTCCAGCCCAATCCCACGGAAATTCCTGTCGCATCTCCTTCGCCTTCAATAGACTTGGAGAAGAACGCTGCCAATGCCAACCCATTGTTCAGCACCGTATAGCCCCCAATTGATACTGCACGATATTCGTCATCGACTCCCAGCGCCGCTACTTGGATCCGTCGATCTTTACGGCCAATCCACAATCCTGCATCTATCGACGACTCGCTATCGGATGCATCTGCCAATCCTAGACCTGTGACGCCCCAGTCAATGTCTGTGTTTGTTCGAGCTAGCCTCACAAAGGGAGTCAACCAATTGTTGAAGTTGAACCCTAGAGATAAGTCAAGCGTTCTAGATTGAGTCTCGAAGTCGATGCAGAAATCCAGTTGGCAGAGTTCGTCTTCGCCTCTGGCCCCACCAGCGCCTATGGCCCAAAAAAGGTCACCCTCAAAATTGGCATACATGAAATTCAGTCCGCCCACTTCAAAGTCGATGCTGGCTTCCTCATCGTCAACGGTCGCATGGGAGTAGGCGCCGAGAACCAGTTGGTCCGCGGATAACGGTAATGCGAATGTTAGTAACGCCAATATTGGGGCTATTAGCAATTTCATGGTTGTCTCCCTCGGTTTCGTCGATGTAAATGTGTTACGTGTGCGAATTCCAGTCATGTTCCTGGTCTCCTTTGTTGTCTGTTCTGATCGCTGATCAATTCTTGCGGGCACGTCCGTTCGTTACCCAAGGCACATGTGGCAGCAAAGGTACATGTTAGGTTAAACCCTCTTTCCAATAAAAATGCGTTTGTTTAGCTATGTTCGCCGCGCTCGGACTCGGCGCCATGCTCTCCCGATTCCCTGCCGCTATGTTCGCCGTCTCCTTCCGCACCGCCGTGTTCACCTGAGCCCTGTTTCCCTACTTCGGGGTGAGCTCCCCACGTTTCGAATTTCTGGTCGTTTGCTGGCAGTGTCACCGACATCTTCTGATTTGGCTCGAGATCCTGCGGTTTCGTTGGTCCCAGTTCAGTACCGTTGGAGAGGTGCACCTCGACGCGAACGTTAGTCAATTTCGCGTTGGTGGTGTTCTCTACATGACCAGTGAAGTTTTGGATTTTCGGGTCGTACTTCAAAACTAGGCGGGCGCCGTTTCTAGTCTCATCGAACGTCTCGTCAATTTGGTATTGAGTGCCTGACTCCTCGCCTTCGGAATCAATGCTTTCTCCTTCGGACTCACCATTTGCATTCGCCCAGCAGGTGGCAATCCCAAGCACTAGAGCAATTGCGAATATCTGAGCACCGACGTGCAAATTGGGGCGTGTCGTATTGCGTAAGGTCAATAGTCTCTCCTTGCAAATCACCTCTACAACCGGCGAAGGTTAGGCAAGGTGTTGGGTCAGCGGGACCGACTTACGGTGGACGTGCCTACAAAGTGTTTGCGCGAGGCCTCAAAAGTGGACCAAAACCACTGACCGTCTACCCACTAAAACCTTGCATTGAGTAGAACAATTAATGGTCGGTTGTTTGGACATAGTAGGGTGTAATCAGTTCCTAGAGCGATTGTCGTTCGCTTGAATTGAACATCTTGGAGAGGGAATTCCTAGACTTCTCGACAGCCAAGCAATAAACCACAGCAAGAGCTACGCGTGCCACAGATCGATCTTCTAAGCTCTATAGCGTGATGTCTCTCTGCCAGTATTCATACCCGTCGCGACTGATTTCGGCACGTGTACATTCATTCCAATTCGATTCGCCGATGAAACTCCCCTTATAGCTGAAGGGAATCTCGTCTGGACGATTCTGACGCCGCGCGTCAATGGCCAATGGGATCATTCGAGCGCGCCTGAGCACGTAGTCCTCCGTATACGTGATTTTTTTCGTCTCGGCTCCCGGAATCTTGAAAGCATGTACGTTGGTCGTGGTCGCCCCGATGGCGGAATCGCGCTTGTGAAAGCCCAGCAACACCGTTACGCGGCGTTCGGTCGACCGATTGGGAAATGAACCATGCAATGAGCTGCGACTGACGATGCCGCAGTCTCCAGGTGCGAGCAATACAGGCACGGCGTTGGGCAAGCGTTCAGTGATAGGCGGAAACTGTCCGCCGTTTGCCCGCAACCAATTGCGATGGCTGCCTGGCACAACCCACAAGCAGTTGTCGGCTGTGCAATGCGATAACGCCATGCTCATGTTGTAGCCATGGCACTTGCCGGAGCCGTCTGGCTGTTCAAGACTTACGCCCTCTTCGGTCCAATGAGTGCGACCGTCCTGATGCCAACGAGTGGGGAAACCATCGTGGGGCGCCTTGTAGAAGATTGCCTCATGAAACGGCACGAAGTCCGGTCCATACAAACTCTCTGCGATAGTGAGAATCTTCGGGTGTGCATACAGGCGAAGCGTCGACTCCATATAGATGAACGGATGGGACAGTAGGTAGACACGGGCCGCTGCGTCAGGATCCTCTTCATCCTCGACCATGGTGAAATAGCCGCTGAATGGCGAAGGCCGACCGTGCTGGTCAGTATCCCCACCCAATGTCGTTGGAGCGTTGTCGAGAAGAGCGTCGAACTCGCCTGTCAATTCGCGGAGTTCTTGGTCGTCTAGAACGTCTGTGAAGACGTAGAATCCTGTTCGACGATACGCGGCGAGAATCTCTGGCAGGAGATGACCATCGTCGTCGAGACGGATGGGTCCCCGATTACCTAAAGAATTTGCGCGTGCGACTCCCGTCGCAGCATACTCCTCCCAAGTCGCTTCTGTCATCTGAATTCTTCTGAGCCCCGATTGCGAGGAATTTGATTTTAGTAGCCTGAACTAACTGGATCAAACTAAGATTTCAGATCAACCGCGTGGCGCGGGTTCTTGCATATCAGTGACATCGGGTACCGGATCCTTTCCAAACATCTCCTGAATGTGGCTTTCCGGCAATCGCTTGGTCATCTTTGAGACAACAACCGTTGAGATCACCGAGACAATCTCTCCCATTGCTGCACAGGAGAATGGATTGGGAGCTTCTCCATGCAGCCATGACACGACCTTGAATGGAATCCCACTGCCAAACCAAGCGGGATCGAGTAACTGAGCATGGAGGACAACAAAAACGACAAATCCTGAAATTATTCCGGCATACGCACCGGAACGGGTAACGCCTCGCCAGAGTGCGCCCACTACTAGTGGTCCTGCAAATGCAGCCATCATTCCGCCAATCCCTATGAACACGATCAACGCAATGTTGGTTTTCTGTAGAGCCCACGCCATCCCTGCACATAGAACCAATACCAGCACTGTACTGACGCGACTGATCAACAAGACTCGCCGATCCAACTGTTTCTCAGTCAAGTGTTTCTGAAATCGTGGAGCTACCGTTCTACGATAGAGGTCGTTGGCAATTACTTGAGACGAGGAAACTACAAGCCCATCGGCTGTGGACATTATTGCTGCGAGAATGCCTACGCCTATCAAAGCAGCCAGCCATGTTGGAAATAGCTCGATGAAAAGCAACGGCAATGACGCGTTGTGGCTCTGAGTCATGAGCAGGTCGTCTCCGATCACTGCTCGGGCCAGCAGTCCGCCAAGTCCCATCATTCCAAGCGTTAGCCCACAGAGAAACGCCAGTCGAACAAAAGAATGCTGTTGCTTTACGGACTTGAGTGCCCACAGCTTGTTTCCGAGGTGTGGAAGCAGACCAAGAGGAATGTGCGCCAAGAGTATTGCAATTACCGACCACGGGGAATGCGTCAGTGGATTCGTGGGATTCAATGGCTTTGTTAGGTTCGGGTCCTGTTCATGCAACGATTGGGCGATACTTCCAATTCCGCCGTCGACTCCAACTCCAACCAAGAAAATGACTATGACGATGACTGCGAGAATTATCATCATGATGCCTTGCACGCCGTCCGTGAGTATGTCGGCGTGAGCACCGCCCATTACTACGTAAATTCCCAAGACTACGGTAGTAATGACAAGCGCCCAAACGGGGTCTAAGCCAAGCATTGTCTCGAACATTACCAACCCGGAAACGAGCTGCCCCGCAATATAGAAAAACAGGACTAGAGACAGAATCGATACAACGATTCGTATGCCTTCCGACTGATACCTGTCGCCTAGGTATTCCGGTATGCTCCTGTTGCCAAATCGATTGCCGGCTGTAGCTACGAGGCGCATGCAAATGAGAACCCCAATGTAGACTCCAATCGGATATAGGAAATTTCCCCAAATCGAAGAGAATCCCAACACATAGGCAAGACCGGGACCTCCGAGGAATGTCGCACCACTTGCGGTGGTCGCAGCAAAGGCGAATGCCAAAAAAGTGGGTCCGTAGGCCCCTCTGGCGGTTGCGTAGTCATCCGCATGCTTGACTCGCCGTTGCCCCCAAACTCCGAAAGCGAGCATCCCGATGGTGTAGACGACTAGGAAAACCCAAGACCAGGCAATTAGGCTCAAACTCAACCCCTCCTCAAATGCGAATTACACGCATCGACTCCAATGCCACAGTGATGCGTCATAGGCCCTTTGAATTTTGCACAGTTGGGCAAATTTAGTTGAAGCCATGAAGACTCTACGACTAGAATTCGTTCCAGCCAATGGCTTCCTGCTGAATTGCCAATCCTATAATTCGGACATGCTCCGCGTTGCTTTCGTCATCGATCCCCTCGACGCGCTCAACGTCAAGAAAGACTCGACCATCGCCATGATGCGCGCGGCACAGCTCCGTGATTGGGCTGTGCACGTCGTCTATCCGAAGAATCTCTGCTGGATTCGCGAGAGCGCCTTCGCATACTCCCAGCGCGTTACTCTAACCGCTGCATTCGCCTCGACATTGGATGCCGAATTGCTTGGCGAAGGCGAGCCCTGGTACCTCGCCGAGAGTGAGGAATTCACTGCTCTATCGGATTTCAATGTGATCTTCATGCGCAAGGATCCTCCTTTCGACATGAATTACATCTATGCAACGTACATGCTGGACCATGCCGAACGCAGTGGCACCTTAGTTGTGAACAAGGCGCAAAGCCTGCGCGACTGCAACGAGAAGTTCTACACGACAGAGTTTGCTGCAATTGCGCCCCCAATGGTGGTGTCGCAACGTGCGGACAAATTGCGAGAATTTCACGTCGAACATCGCGATGTCGTCTACAAAAAACTCGACGGCATGGGTGGCACAAGCATTTTCCGAATGCGCGAGGATGACCCAAACCTCAATGTGGTGATCGAAACGCTCACGGACAACGAGTCGAACCCCATCATGGCGCAAAAATTCGTACCGGAAATTGAAGACGGCGACAAACGCGTGCTGATTGTGGACGGCGAACCTGTTCCCTATCTCCTAGCGCGGATTCCAAAGAAGGGTGAAACGCGTGGCAATCTCGCGGCGGGCGCCGCGGGCGAAGTGCGCCCGCTATCCGCTCGAGATAGAGAGATTGCCCAGGAGTTGGGGCCCGCTCTTGTCAAGCGCGGACTGCTGTTCGTCGGCATAGACGTTATCGGAGATTACCTTACAGAGATCAATGTGACCTGTCCGACTTGCATTCGCGAAATCGACAAAGATCGTGGAATCGACATTGCAGGACAATTGATGGACTCAGTGCAAACACATCTGACTACTAGATAATCACGTGGTTAAACGCACTTGCCAGCTACTACTCGATTCACAACGAATGTGCTTTCTAACGGTCTACCCTATAGGGACATCGTCGCTTGATTCCCACTTTGCAATCCAAGAAAGCAGGAGAAGAGACAAGGGCCGTTGGACCGTGGTCCAGTGCCATTCGTCAAGCTATAGTCGACTACAATCCAAAGGCTAACGTTTTTCGAATATTGTTGACAAAATGGAAGCTCAAATCGGCAATCGCCCGCTATGGATTGCTCTAGGCGTGTCGCTAGTTCTTCACTTAGCTTTCGTATTGTTCGTCAAGCTTGAATTTAGACCCCTTCCAAACGACCCAATCGTGCTCAACATGCGATTGGTGAAACCGGTCGGTCCGCTTCCAAGCGAAGAAGTTACGCCATCGGAACCTGCGTCGAGCATAGCCGCTCCTGCAGATCCCGTCTTTGAGGACGTCGATCCAGTAATCGACAGCGCATTGAATTTCGAGAACATGCTGTTCCCGGAAGACTTTCTGACCGATTTCGACATGCAAATTGAGGAACCCCAATCGATGGAGGCGGAGACGGGCACAAGCACCAATCCGATCACCCACATGTCAGTCCAAGACATGGTCCAATCCATTGCGGACATCGCTGCGGCAAACTCCCAAGACGAAGACAAAAACGAATTCGCAGGCTTGCGGGCGATGGGACCTCATCCATTGAAGAGACCTTCTACTTGAGAGCCTGGCTCCGAAAAGTGCGTCGTGTTGGCCAGATGAACTATCCCAGCGAAGCTGTCGAAAAGAAACTCTACGGAACGCTGAGCCTGTATGTCTCGATTGCTCCGGACGGATCGCTGGTCGAGACACGGGTATTGGAATCGTCCGGCCACGAAGTCCTAGACAAAGCTGCCGTGGACATTGTCAAGCTTGCAGCTCCATTTGCGCCATTTCCGGCTTCCATTGCGCAAGACACCGAATTGCTTGAGATCGTTCGAGAATGGGAATTTCGCAAAGGTACCTATACCACCGACCCACCATCGGAAGACGAGGACTAAATCCTCTAAGCTAGCATTGTTAGCGATTACCATAACGGAATGACCGAACAGTCTCTCGTCAATCATTTTCTGCTGGCTCTGCCGAACCAAATCGGCACCTATTTCGAGGACACGTTGACCTTCCTCGTTCGACACAGCGACGAAGGAGCGATGGGATTCATTGTGAACCGGCCCATGCCCATTAAGTTGGCAGAGCTGCTCAAGGAAGCCAACCTAGACCCGATATCGGGCGAGGACTCGCACCTGTGGGAAGGCGGTCCAGTCAGCCCTACGCATCCTTCGATCATCCATTCCGCTGATTTCAGCACCGACAGCACCGTGGAAGTCGCTGAGGGCATAGGTCTCACAACCGAACCATCTGGAGCTGGAATATACGCAACTTTAAAGGCAATCGCCGAAGGCAGCGGACCAACGCAATACATGTTCGTATTGGGCTATGCAGGTTGGTCGCCCGGACAATTGGAGGGTGAGCTCAAGGAAAATGCCTGGTTGACTTGCCCGGCGGATCGACAGATTCTGTTTGAGGAACCTCATCAATCGAAGGTCCAATGCGTCTCGTCCATCATCGGTGTGGACTTCAGCAAATTCTCGCCCCAAGGCGGTATGGCATAGGAAGTTCTACGCACGTGGGAGCAATATCCTTCGATTTCGGTATGTCGCACATCGGTGTGGCCATAATCGAAATCGCCACCCGATCCATCCAACCAACGGGAACCATAAAGGCCAAAAAAGGACGACCCAACACAGATCAACTGGATTTCCTTGTGAACACGTGGAAGCCTACGGAACTTATCGTGGGACTGCCTCTGAACATGGATGACAGCGAATCTGCGATGTCCAAAGCGTCACGCAAGTTCGGCAAGTACCTGGAGAGGCGATTCTCGCTACCTGTGCACTTCGTCGATGAACGTCTTACGACATTGGATGCACGGGAGAGAACAGGCGATTCTCGACCGGATCACGCCATCGCCGCATGTGCCATAGGCGAAACTTGGCTGCATGAGCAAATCGTCAACAACAGCTTTCGAAGTGGTAGCTCTTGACGCGTCCCGTCAGTGTGCAGGAGCGAGTTTCAAATAGCCTGCAGGACCGCTACAAAGGAGTCGTGGACTCAGTCCAAAGCGCTTGCGCTAGCACCGGCAGGAATTCAACGAGTGTAACGCTGCTCGCTGTAAGCAAGACGCGCTTGACGGACGAGATTGGCGCGCTGGCCCAGCTAGGTCACCGCGACTTCGGTGAAAACTACGTTTCCGAAGCAACTCCAAAGGTTCTTGGCCTTCACGCACACACGTTGAATTGGCATTTCATTGGAACAGTGCAGTCAAACAAGACAAAACCGATCGCCGAACATTTCGACTGGGTTCAGTCGGTGGACCGGGAGCACATCGCTCGGAGATTGAATGAAGCGCGACGCAATTGCGACGCCGAAAGGCCGCTGAATGTGTGCATTCAGGTAAACATTGACGACGAATCGACGAAGTCTGGTGTTTCGATTGGACTGCTTCCCGATCTAATGCAACGCATACAAGAATTGCCCTATCTTCGATTGCGAGGATTGATGGCTATTCCGCGCATGCAAACCAATCCAGAGAAATCCCGATCAGCATTTAGTAATCTTTACGACTTGTTTCAAAGTTTGAAGCCGAAAGGGTCTGACTGGTGGGACACGCTATCCATGGGAATGACAAGCGACTATCGAATTGCCATTGAGGAAGGTTCTACCATGGTGCGCCTAGGCACTGCGATATTCGGCCCCCGAGTATGAAGTTAAAGATCGCGATCATCGGCGGCGGCCACATGGGGCGTGCTCTCGCAGCTGGCATTGCTAGTTGCGTCGACTTGGACGCCGAGATTGTAGTTGCAGACCCGATGGCGAATCGGCTCGCCCGCTATCAGCAGCACAACATAAGCACAACAACTGACAATAACGAAGCTATTTCTCAGTCGAACGTCGTTGTCCTTGCGGTCAAACCGCAAGTGATTAAGTCCGTGATAGTCGAATATGCTGAAACACTAACGAAAAAACTGGTGATTTCAATCGCCGCAGGCGTGCCGATGGGACACTTGGAATCATGGTTAAAGCCATTAACCCCGATCATTCATTGCATGCCCAATTTGCCCGCAGCCGTTTGCGAGGGAGTCACCGCTATCATTGCCAATCCGTTCGTGTCGAGTGACCAGAAGACTCTAGCGGACCGCATATTCAAAGCAGTGGGCGACACTGTGTGGATTGAGGACGACCGCCATATCGACATCGTAACGGCAGTATCGGGCAGCGGCCCGGCCTACTTCTTCTATTTGATGGATGCGATGATTCAAGCAGCGACCGAATTGGGAATGGATGCAGCAGTCGCTCGAACACTGGCTACTAGAACGGCAGTTGGAGCGTCGAGCTTGGCAGTGGATTCACCCAAAGCACCTGCGACATTGCGCAATGAAGTCGCCTCTCCAGGAGGCACCACTGAACGTGCATTGGAGACACTGGACGCAAGTGGAGTCCGAGAATCCATCATTGACGCGGTCAAGGCCGCTTTTACACGATCTACCGAACTAACCGCGAGTTTGTAATTCCCGTGCCCAACCCTCTGCTTCTAATACTTAGCTTCGCAGTAAACGTCTTTGCACTGTTCTGTCTGCTTAGATTTCTATTGCAGCTAGCAAAAGCCAATTTCTACAGTCCCATTGTGGAATCGATCAAGCGGATAACGGATCCTGTTCTGCAGCCGCTTCGCAAATTCCTGCCGACCTCTGGCCAAATAGATCTGGCTTCTCTCATTGCGGTGCTCGTTCTTTTTTCGCTTTCCGAGTATCTGATCTTTCTGCGCATGGGAAGCGACGCGCTTGGTTCGCTGCCAATATGGGCGTTTCCTTGGAACGGCGCCGTTGAATCGGTAAAGTTTTCGATATGGATCTATCTCGTTGCCATCTTGATCTCGGTGATCATGAGTTGGATTGCACCAAATGTCTACTCTCCAGCCGCCGAGCTTGCGCGCCAATTGGCGGATCCATTTCTCGCGCCCATACGTAAGTTTCTGCCGCCCATGGCCGGTTTCGACTTCTCGCCAATGATTGCCATGTTCATCCTGCTCGCCGTGCTGTCGTACGTGATCCCCTACCTAAGATTCTTGCCGTCGACTTCACTTCCAACGTAATGGATCGTGTCGATGCAACCGAACTCCCGCGACAACCCAGGCTCCGTGGGCATTGTCTCGCCCCAGAAGTTGTCCTTCAACCAAGGCATAACATTGCAATGCGGCGAACACCTGCCAATCTTCGACCTCATCTACGAAACCTACGGTGAACTGAACCCAGAACGCACCAATGCGGTGCTGGTATGCCACGCCCTTTCAGGGCACCACCACGCGGCGGGATATCACAAAGATGACGAGGATCGACCCGGGTGGTGGGACAACTGCATTGGCCCCGGGAAGCCAATCGACACCAATCGATTCCATGTCGTATCGCTCAATAATCTTGGCGGCTGCCACGGTTCCACTGGGCCTCGCTCGAACAACCCACAAACAGGTATGCCATATGGCGCAGGTTTTCCGACAATCACAGTAAAGGACTGGGTACGAACCCAGGCAATGCTGGCGGATGAACTGGGGATAGAACGGTTCGCCGCAATTGTCGGTGGCAGCCTAGGCGGGATGCAAGCTCTTCAGTGGAGCATTGACTACCCTGACCGTGTGGCGAACGCCGTACTGATCGCTTGCGCATCAAAGCTCTCTGCACAGAACATCGCCTTCAATGAAATTGCTCGCTTAGCCATCAAAATGGATAGTCCGCTTGACATCGCGCCTGAGGCAATGCCGGGGCTTGGATTGGCACGAATGATTGGACACGTTACCTACCTGTCGGACGACTCGATGGGAACGAAATTTGGTCGGGAGGTCAAGACCGGCGATATCGAGCAAGGTCGAAACGTTCAGTTTCAAGTTGAGAGCTATCTTCACTATCAAGGTTCGAAGTTCGCTCAAGCTTTCGACCCCAACACCTACGTACTGGTTACCCGTGCATTGGACTATTTCGATCCAGCCATCGAACACGATGGGAACCTAGTGGAAACCCTAAGGCGAGCAACGGCGAAATTCCTTGTAATTTCGTTCACAAGCGATTGGAGATTTTCGCCTGAGCGATCGAACGAAATTATTGATGCTCTGGTGGCCGCGGGAAAAAATACAGCAAGTGCGAACATAATAAGCAGCATGGGACACGACTCCTTTCTGATGGAAATTCCAAGATACTTCAGTGTGTTGGGGGCCTATCTCGACAGCGTGGCGAGCGAAGTGGGCGCATGAGAGTTGATCTGCAGCACGTTGCGGACTTTGTCGAAGAGAATTCGCGAGTACTGGATCTGGGATGCGGCGACGGCGAACTCCTGGCGCATTTGCTGGAAACGAAGAATATCAAGGGCTATGGCATCGAGAAGGACCAAGAAGCCATTGAGGAGTGCATCCGGCGAGGAGTCAATGTCATAGAGCACGATCTCAACTTGGGGTTGGATCGATTTCCCGACGACAGTTTCGACATTGTTGTAATGACAGAGACTTTGCAGGCTCTCGAGTCGCCGCGAACGCTACTCAGAGAGCTGTTGCGAATCGCGAATCGGTGCATTGTTTCGTTTCCAAATTTCGGTCATTGGCGATGTCGGTTCCAATTGCTGTTTCGAGGGCGCATGCCGGTTGCAGAACACCTACCGCATCAGTGGTATGACACTCCCAACATTCATTTGTGCACGTTTAGAGACTTTGACGAGCTGTGCCGCTCTGAGGGACTGCAGGTAGTAGAGCGGAGCGTTGTGGATCCTCAATACCGCAAGGTATCCAGGAAGAGCGGACTTTCCAATCTGTTCGGCACAACTGGATTCTACGTGCTGGGTCGCCCCCAATGAAAAAGTGGCTTTCCCTAGTTGCCTTCCTCTTGGTCGCAGTTGCCACATTCGCTGAACAGTCTGTCGAATTCGACGACTGGACTGTCCACTACAGCGTAATACCGTCCACCTTCATCTCCAAGGAGGTCGCGGAGAAGCACAAAATCGTTCGCGGCAAAGACCGCGCGGTGTGCAACATTTCGGTTGTCGACCCGGACGGGAATTCGTACGAAGCGAAGGTCTCAGGCGGCTACAAGAACTTGATGGGTCAGGATCTCAAGCTTAACTTCAAGACCATCAAAGAATCCGATGCGATCTACTTTCTCGCTAGCTTCAAGTTCACGGATGGCGAAAAGCTGAAGTTTGAGATTGATGTTGAATTCGAAGAGCAAGAGGAAACTGTCAAGTTTGAGCAAGAGGTGTACTCGCGTCTCGACGATACCGACTAGGAACGACTGCAGGCAATCTCCGACTTTGGGCAAGAAGGCGCATTAGCAGCTAAGGCATTGCACTGTGGATTTCGCATGCTGACCACCTACAACAATTAGCTTATTCCTATTGGTCACGAAAAATGTCAAAGCCGAAGCAGGTTGTTCTTTCCAGCAACAACCAGCACAAGTTAAGGGAGTTGGCAGCCCTCCTGCAGAAATTGCCCATTGAACTCGTTCCCCAATCTCGATGGCATGTTCCGTCGCCAGCTGAAACGGGATCGACTTTCGTTGAAAACGCTCTGATCAAGGCTCGTCATGCCTGTACCTTGACCCAACTTCCGGCCATAGCGGACGACTCAGGTTTAGTGATACCACTATTGAACGGCGAACCCGGTGTTCGTTCAGCTCGCTACGCCGGCGAAGGTGCGTCGGACGCAGAAAACTATAGTCTCGTGCTAAGAAACCTCGCGGAAAAGCACGAGACGTTCGACGACTGCCGAGCCTATTTTTGTGCATCACTTGTCTACTTGGACAACCCCGAAGATCCAACTCCAGTGATCTCCACAGGAACTTGGCATGGCCGCATAGTCGAACAGGCTAGAGGATCCAACGGATTTGGATACGATCCCATATTCCAACCCAAAGGCCTGACATGCACAGCAGCTGAGCTCGACGCAAGCACAAAAAACAGATTGAGTCATCGTGGCCATGCCACAGTGCAGTTTGTTCAACTGCTACAGGAAAGAATGAATACCTGAATGACTGGGTTGTATGTTCATATTCCATGGTGTATTCGCAAATGCCCCTACTGCGATTTCAATTCGCATGAAATGCGGAATGAATTCGACGAGTCCGCCTATGTTGATCGACTGAACGAAGATCTGGAAACCGAATTAAGCAGTGGGCAATCCGACATTGGCACAGTCTATTTCGGCGGCGGAACGCCCAGTCTCTTCGCGCCCGACTCATTTGCCCAAATCTTGGAGAGATTAGAACCGGCATCACTCGAGGAAGTGACCATGGAAGCAAACCCTGGTACAACGGAGTACTCGGATTTCAAACTTTACAAAGAAGCGGGAATTACTCGACTGTCAATTGGCATTCAATCATTCGATTCCAGCCACCTTGAAATTCTAGGTCGCATTCATGGACCGAACGAAGCTCAGCATGCAATTGAGAAAGCCATGGTGGCGGGATTCGACTCCGTTAACTTGGATTTGATGTACGGACTCCCCCACCAGTCGATATCGCAGGCTCTTAAGGACTTGGAAGTAGCCATCAACTACCAGCCGGAACACATTTCGTGGTACGAACTTACCATTGAACCCAACACGGTATTCGCAAAGACTCCTCCTCCCCTCTCGTCTATCGACTACCGGGCAGACATGGAACAAGCAGGAGTCGAATTGCTTTCGGATCACGGCTATCGACGATATGAAGTCTCAGCCTACGCTCGTAGCGGACAAGAGTGCCGTCACAATCTCAACTACTGGACCTTCGGCGACTACATCGGAGTGGGCGCAGGAGCACATGGCAAGAAAACCACGCAAGAGGGCATATTTCGAACAAAGAAAGTTCGCCAACCAAGATCGTATCTCAGTGGTACCGAAGGATCGTTCAATCGAGTGCGAGACGAAGACTTGCCAGCGGAATTTATGATGAACGCGTTGAGGTTGTTGGATGGTGTGGACGAAAGTGCTTTCTCCACGAAAACGGGGTTGGAAATTGATGCCATACGTGAGACGGTGGAACGACTTCGTTCATGGAAGCTCATGCATTCAAATCGGCTTCAACTGTCATCCGATGGACTGCGGCAACTGAATGGCGTTGTCGCGCAGTTTTTGAATTCCTAATCGAGGACTCTCCCATGACAATCGTAAGCCACGACAGTCCGACTTCCGCAACGCAACTTGAGGAAGCTTACGAAAAAATCAGGGCAGACCTGTCCGATTCGTTTTCTATACGGATGCGCAGAGCCATCAGTTGGCTAACAAAGGCACAGCCACTTCACGAGAGCCACGACTATGACGGAGCATTCATTTTCTTCTGGATCTCCTTCAATGCCATGTACGCTGTTGAACCTGGAACCGGTAGGATTCCATCCGATACAGCACAAATGACAGAATTCTTTGACAAGCTTCTCGGTTTTGATCAGAGCGACTCCATTTACGAAACTCTCTGGGAACGATTTTCTGATTCGATTCGCACATTGGTGAAGAATCAGTATGTGTTTACACCCTATTGGGACTACACATTGGGCCGTGACCATGAGGTGGATTGGGAAACTGCACTGAAGAAATCTGAAATAACCGCAATGACCGCGCTGGTAAACAAAAACCGAACAAGTGAATTGTTGTCCATCGTGTTCGATCGCCTCTACACGCTACGAAACCAGCTCATACACGGCTCCGCCACATATCAAGGTTCGGTGAACCGCGATCAGGTCAGGGATGGCTCCAGCATACTTCACTATTTGGTGCCCCAGTTCGTTTTAATCATGTTGGAGCAACCGGGCCATGATTGGGGAGAGGTCATGTATCCCGCCATATCACCTCAAAAACGCTAAGCCCAATTCGAGAAACGACCTTCGCCACACGACGTTTCGACTTTGATTGAGCTAGCTCCGAATTTGCATTGCACGACGAATTCCACGGCAAAATGTCTATTATTTGATAATATGATATCAATATTTCCTTAGTATTAGATATTTTGGATATTATACTCTCAGACATATTGACTCCGTTCGAGACGCAAATGCAACTGGCACATGCATTTCGAGCCACCCGCAAGGCATCCAAGCACAGCCGTAAGGAAGCCAGCGCTCGTACAGGCGTACCTGAGCCTACGATTCGACGCTTTGAAGATTCCGGGGAAATCTCTCTGCGACAGTTTCTAATCCTATGTGGAACCTACGGAAATCTTGATCGGGCACACGTCGTTCTGTCAACTCGCTCGCCAAGCTCAATTGACGAACTCGCCAACGACGCATCAGGCTCGTGAATCAAATCGATGTCACGTTTCACGGCCTGGGCGATTGCGGGCCCATCACATGGGCGCGCTAGCGTGGCACGACAGAAAGTCGTGGTTTCAATTCGCACGCGAATTTCTGGAGCATGGAATCAACCCCTCGCCGTTCGGATTGAAATTTTCGTTGGAGCTGCAGGAAGCGAACTCCTCAATCTTCAATGGCCTGCACGGACTCTTCCATGAATCCCTGCCTGATGGCTGGGGATTGTTTCTCATGAACCGGATGTTCGAGCAAAACGGCATTTCTTTCGAAGCAACTACGCCCATTGAGAGATTGAGCTACATTGCCGATCGCGGAATGGGCGCGTTGTCATACTCACCTATGCACAGTTTGGTCTCATCGGCAAATATCGGCCAAGAGATCAAACTAGACTCTCTGTGGGAGGAAGCGTTGCATCTCGTCGATGGCACCGTATTCAATGTTGGCGATCGCCACGTGGTCAATGGAACGCCGTTGGCCGGCACCACTCCGAAGCTGCTGGTAGGCTTTGACGGAAACCACGCCGTCGAGGGAGCAGCGAAGCTTCCCGATGGTTACTCGCATTGGATTGTCAAACTTCCGCAGCATGCAAATTCACAGGAAAATCCCGAGGGGACCATCGAGTACTTGTTCGCCAAGATGGCGGCCGAAGCAGGAATTCACATGTCGCCGGTACGGCTCTTTCGCGGAGACCACGGCGCCGGCTACTTCATGACTCGTCGTTTCGACAGGAAAGGGAACGGCAGACGAATCCATGTCCAGAGCGCGGCTAGTTTGCTTAATTTGGACTGCCGAACTGACCGCATTGACTATCTCGATCTCTTCAAATTGTCTGATGTATTGACGCGCAACTACACCTATAAGCTCTACCTGTTCAAGCAAATGATCTTCAATGCCATGGCCGGGAATCTAAACGATCACACAAGAAACTTCTCGTTTATGTTGACTGAGCGCAAGGAATGGTCATGCACCCCAGCCTATGACGTCGCTTGGACCGTCAATCGCTCGACAGGACATGCATCTTCAATCAATGGTCGCACCAAGGACATTTCGGAAGTGGATATCTGGGAGGTCGCCAAGCGTGCGTCCGTCCCAAAGCGAGATGTTCAGCGAGTATTGCAGCAAGTCGCCGAGGCGTTAACGAAGTGGGTACCACTAGCGCGTGAACATGACATCCCTGTACCGCTGCGCAGCGAAATCTCAAGTTTCATCGAGAGACAACAAAGTGCCATGCAGCAATCAACCGTGCTTGTTTCCTCTGAAACCTAAACCCGGGGGTTCATTCCGCTTCTCCAAGGCTCTAGCCGCTCGACGATTCATCTGCTTGCGTTGATAGATCCCATTGCCATCAAGTGAATTTGCTGTGATTTGTATCCGCATTGACATTCGACGTTGGAACCATTGCTATAGGCCTGCAATCCACTTCGCAAAAATGTCCATGCATATGATCTCTAAAATAATTTTCTCCCAAGACTGAACGGCATTCAATGAAAAACTACTCGACCATACTTGTAGACACTGCGGACGCTGTAACGACCATCACGCTGAATCGCCCGGAACGACTCAACGCATGGACGCACGAAATGAGCATGGAGCTGCAAGACGCCATACATGCATGCAATGAAAACCCGAACGTCGGCACTATAGTTTTCACGGGAGCTGGCCGAGGATTTTGCTCGGGTGCCGACATACGCGACAACTTCAAAGCCCGCCTCGACGGGGAACGGCAGACCGGCGGCGGCGATTGGATTGAGTTGGTTCGTTCCTCCAAGCCCATGATCGCTGCTGTCAATGGGGCTTGCGTAGGGGTGGGAGCGACAATGATCTTGCCCATGGATGTGATCATTGCTTCCACGGAGGCGAAGTTTGGAATGTTGTTCGTAAAGATGGGAGTTACTCCAGAGTTAGCAAGTTCCCACTTTCTGGTGCAGCGTGTGGGATTCGGAGCTGCGAATGAAATGTGTTTGACTGGCCGGCTTTATACCGGCGAGGAAGCATTCGACAAGAGGCTGGCGGACCGCATAGTAAAGCCGGACGACCTCCTTCCGACTGCTCGCGAACTTGCGATGGAAATTGCTGCGAACCCATCACGCCAACTACGATGGGTCAAGCAGCTGCTAACCGAAAACGGATCAGAAACCGACATCAAGAAAGTACACGAACGGGAAGGCAGAGTTCTCGCGCAGGCGTACGAATCCGATGAACATCATGAAGCTGTAGCAGCATTCCTCGAAAAACGGCAACCTGTATTCAAGCGATAGATCACATATATTGCCTTTGCACTGACGTCCGGTTCTCAATCAATGCCCTCTGCAGAAAAAGAAACACACCGCAAACCGAACTCAGGTATCGTGTTTGGCGAAGAGGTCGTAGTGCCAAGTCTCGATGATGCGCTTCACAATATCTCAGAAGTCGGCTACGCCGTTTTTCCAAATTGGCTGTCGGAACAACGCGTCGCCAAACTGAGAGGGGATCTTGTCAACGAAGTTCGCCCCATCGTTGAACTGATGCCCCCCGACAAAACTACTGTTCGAGCACACAATCTTCTCGGCAAGACACGATGTGTTGACGACTTGGTTTGCGACCCGCGGCTTCTCGCCGTAGTTCACGGCATGTTAGGTCCTCATGTGCAAGTGTCGGTAGTTGCCATGTTCGATCTGCTGCCCGGAGCAAAAGCGCAGGGACTTCACCAAGACGATGGCTTGTGGCCCATTCCACGACCACATCCTCCGTTTGTGGCAAATGCGGTGATTGCGGTCGATGACTTCACGGTCGAAAACGGAGCGACAACGCTGGTTCCTGAATCACACAAATGGCACGACAGGCCGGTCCAGCAGCCGCCGCACGTAGATCCCATTCAGGTGGAAATGCCTGCTGGATCAATGCTTATCTGGACGGGAGCCCTGTGGCACGGTGGTGGCGCAAACCAATCGGACCGCAGTCGACTGGCCATAGACATCAACTTCAATCTCTCCTACTTGAGGCAGCAGGAAAATCAATTCATTGGGATACCACGGGACCAATTGCCGAAAATGCCGGAAAGACTGCGCAAGCTAGTCGGCTATCAGCACGGACTGAACTTCGTAGGTCCCGGCATGGTTGATCTGCGCGATCCTCTAAAGATGCTCGACGAAGTGGACTTTGGCTACAACGTCAACGACGAACGATTCCCACAGATTGGCTAGGCAAGTCGTAATTCACCAGCGACTGATTTAGCGATCTTGCACTTGGCGTTTACTTGGTGGTGCTGACGCGCGTATATTGAAAGTCCCAGACGTTGTGACCTAGTTTTTCGCCTCGCTCCTCGAATCTGGTCTTTGGGCGTGCCTCGTAGCGCGGAATGGGACCACCTTCCAAAGTCTTGTTGCGACTCAGCACCTCTTGGATTTGTACGGCATAGTCTTCCCAGTCGGTTGCTAGCACCAACGACCCTTGCGGTACGAGCTTGCGGCTGGCAATTTCGGAAAATTCCTCATTCACAAGGCGACGCCGATGGTGACGCCGCTTTGGCCAAGGATCAGGAAAAAACACGAGCAGTAAATCAATGATCGAGTCCGGTAACGCCTCAAGCAGAGACAGCGCATCAGTTTCGGCGATTCGAACGTTTTCCATTTCGTCCCTCTGGCACCTTCGAATCAATGAACCGATTCCCGGTCGAAATACCTCAATGCCTATGCATTGCCACTCAGGATGATCCAAGGCGAATCGAGCAAGTGCATCACCGTTCCCAAATCCGATTTCCACAAGCACTTTGCGATTGCCCTGCAGAAATTCAGCAATGCGCGTCGCGTCTTCCAGAGTTAATCTGAAATCGTCGAGTAGCGCGTAGGCTTTAGCTTGCGCGGCTGTCATGCGAGAGCCGCGTCGAACGTACAACTGTCGCATTGCTCGGCAAGTAGCTGAGGTGGTGAGTGAGAGTTATGCTAAATCAGCGCCGCACGCTGAACGCAAAAGAACTCCTAGGCTGCGACCAAGTGCTCCTTGATTTGGTCCATTGCAGAATTCTCGATCTGCCTAATCCGTTCCGCGGAAACGCCGAACTGGGCCGCAAGTTCCTGCAAAGTTGATTTGGACTCGGATAACCATCGAGAACTCAATATCAATCGGCTTCGCTCGTCAAGAGTTTGAATGGCTTCATACAACTGTTGTTGTCTATAGTCCGCCCATTCTTCCTCTTCTATTACTTCCAGAGCAGTGGGGCTATCGTCGACGAGCGAGTGGGCTGGAGCCCAACTGGCGCCATCTTCCTCATCATCGTCAGATACGTCGAAGGCAAGGTCAGCAGACGACAATCGCCCTTCCATATGAGTCACGTCGACAGGCCGAACACCGAGGTCGCGCGCGATATCTTGCGTCTCGCTTTGCGTTAGCCAGCCCACATCTTTCTTGCGTTCCCGCAACTTGAAGAAGAGCTTGCGTTGCGCTTTCGTAGTGGCAATCTTGACGATTCGCCAGTTGCGAATGATGAACTCGTGAATTTCGGCGCGGATCCAGTGAACAGCAAACGAGACCAGACGGACTCCAACGTTCGGATCGAATCTCTTGACGGCCTTCATCAGGCCGACATTTCCTTCCTGAATGATGTCCGCCTCGGGAAGCCCATAGCCTCTATAGGTACGAGCCAGATAGACCACAAACCGCAGATGGCTCATGATCAATTCTCGGGCAGCATCCAAATCGCCTTCGTCGTAGAAACGAAACGCCAGCTCCCTTTCCTCATCGGCAGTGAGCACTGGGTGTGCATTGACCGTATTGATATAGGAAGAGAGGTCGCCTCCGGGCGACAAACTGGTAATTGAAACTAAGCTTGTACTCATTCACACACTCCCTGACCCAATCAAGAATCAAGTTGTCACATGCATTTTAGCACTCAAAGATTTAGAGTGCTAGATCTGCAATCAGTTCCTCAAAAAGAGGATTGATGCGATTTCTGCCAGACCATAGAGCGCCAAGCCGACTGCTTTCTGATTGATCAAGAGCGATATCTTTCTGGAACTTGGGGATTGTTCTCCGGGTTGGAATCGTACTTCGAGAGTTTTTCGATTACTGGACCGCCGACCATCGGCTCGAGGTCGCGCTCCAACGCTTCTGCAGACTCCTTTGCGTAGACCTCTTCTCCTTGGACATAGAGAGTGAAGATCTTGATGTATTTCGCTTTCTTTTGCGGATTGTCGATGGTCGCCTTGGTCCATTTGTATAGAGGAAGGTCGTCTTGACCGAGACGTTCAGCCTGCTCGCAATATCCAGCAAACGCGTCATATTGACAGACTAGCTCAGCATCGTGCGCTCGTAGCACTTCATTGAGTGCTTGCAGCATCGGGGCGTCCTTCTGTTCCCTGGCCGCTGATGCCGGGCCGTCTGCCAATTGAAGGCGCAATTGGTATTGCCATACCTGCATGGGCTCTTCTTCAGACGATTTGAGCTGATCAGACACAACGCGACCTGTCTTCAACCGTGCAGCAATCAATCAACGATGGCTTGAAGCACTGCAATCTTCAAGTCCGTCGATAGCAATCCACTTGCACCCATAAGCTGGATCATTCCAACCACAACCAGCTCTTCTACGGGATCGACCCAAAACACTGTGCCGGCCGCGCCGCCCCAGTTGTACTCCCCTTGAGATGAGAGGTGACCAGCCGCAATTGGATTGGTGTTAACCCCAAATCCCAAGCCAAACCCAAAACTGCTTACTTGCTCACGGGTCGCCGCTTGAGTCGGCGTGTCTCCCGCACCGGCACCGGGCGTGGCGGCTGGCAGATGATTCTGTGTCATGTAGTCGATTGTCTTGCGACCGATTATTCGGGCGCCATCCAACTCGCCGCCGGCTCGCAGCGCTTCAGCAAACCTCAAGTAATCAATACCGGTGGAGATCAATCCTCCGCCACCGGAGTACAAGCTGACTTCGCGATAGGCGTTTGGATCTACAGGACGCATAATGAGTTTGTTCTGGCCACGGTCCCAGTTGTGTACGGGAAGCAGCCGATCGTGTTTTTCCTCGGGTATCTGGAAGAAGGTATCGACCATCCCTAGTGGCTGGAAAATGTGCTCGTCCAAGTATTGGTCAAAACTCTGACCGCTAAGCCGCTCCACAACCAAACCAGTCACATCCACCGCAATGCTGTAAGCCCACCGCTCGCCAGGATTGAACTTCAAGGGAATCGACGCGATCTTCTCGGTCATTTCGTCAAGATTCGCGGATTGGAACACTCGCTTTTCCTGAAAAATTCTGTCGACGGGATGCCACCGGCCCAAACCGTATCCAAGTCCCGTAGTGTGCGTAAGCAGGTGTCGCATGTCCATGGCCCGTGCTGGAGGCTTGTGCTCGCCATCTTCGGAATACACCTTGATTTCTGCGAACTCGGGAATGTGCTCTGCGACTGGATCAGTAAGCTCGAACTTCCCTTGTTCGTACAACTGCATGGCTGCAACGGCGGTAATGGGCTTCGTCATGGAATAGATGCGGTATAGCGCGTCTTTCTGCAGGGGTCGATCGTCGTCTGCACCCCGATTGCCGATCGCATTGTCGTAGACGATAACGCCTCGTCGAGCCACCAATACGTGAATTCCAGCTAACACGTCACGGTCCAAATAACCTTGCATGACATCCGTAACGCGCTCGAGTCGCTCGCTAGACATGCCCGCGCTCTCAGGTTCACCATGCTTTAGCTCACTGGCGATAGCCCATGCGGACCAAGCCAGAAGCAGCAGAAATGCAATTGCGTGTTTCATTCCCAATTCTCTGTTGTTATGGAACTACTGGTGAGTTCTCTCAGTCTCGCAAAAAGACTAACTCCCCAACCCAACCAGCTTTGATTTCGGTTGATTGTAGAACAGCCACGATTGTGGACGTGGCTGTAAGGTTGCAGGGGATCTTAGGGAACTCGCGCGAATCCGTTAGCTTTGTGGGAAATTGGAGTAGCTAGAGCGTTTCTTCCTGTTTTGGTTCGTCAGCGCCCACCAATTTGGCGATTCGTCGAATCAATTCGCCTGTGTCTACGCTGCCGTCGCGATTCGTTTGAATAGCAATCGTTGTGTTCGAGTCGCCGTAATGCAGCATGTCGGTGCGATAACCCGGCCACAGACCAGCATGTCCAAAGGCTCTGCCTTCGTTGTATACAAACAGACCCAAACCGTAGTGTTCGTCGGGAGTTTCCGGATTATGCCACCCGGAGTTGATCATTTGATCCAGACTGTCTTGACTAACGATGTCCCCCTGTGCAAGCAACCCAAGAAATTTGACTAGCATCGTGGGGTTGGTGGCCAACCCACCGCCAGTCCATTCGGAAGAGGGATCCATCTTCATAGTGCCATCTTCCCGAAGATTGGGGGCGCCGCGCATGTAGCCTGTAACTACACCAGGCAATATGGAGCGATCTTGCAGGACTATCTCATTCAATCCATGGGGTATCAGTATTTTCTCCTTGACGAGATCGTAGTACTTTTTCCCTGTTGCCTCTTCAATCAACTTCCCAAGCACCAAGTATCCGATATCCGTATAGCTGTACCCTTGCCCAACAGGAAACAAAGGCTTCTTCTTCAATGTGAACCTGATCAGTTCTTCGGGTTCGAAATGTATTGAGCCGGTGCGTAGTGCGCGCCAAATCGAACCCCACGTATAGCCGCGAGTTCCTGGATAGTCGGACAAGCCTGAGCTGTGCGATAGAAGATGCTTTACTTGGATTTCCTCCGCGTTGGGTAGATCCTCAAACCACTCAGCGTCCTTGAGCCATCTCGATGCTAAATCGTCAAGTGCCAGTGCTTCTTCTTCTATAAGCAACATGGCAACAACCGCAACGAAAGTCTTACCGGTGCTTCCTCCAGGCATTGGCGCCAAGTTGTCCAAAGGTGTTCCCGCTTCGCGGTCTGCTAGACCGACAGTCGCTCTTGCAACTTCACCACTGCCAAACCGAACTGCGGCTCGCAAGCCCGGCAACTCCATCTCGATTCGTGCACTTTCTAGAAGTAGCGATAAATCTTCTTCCATGGTTCCCGAAGTGGATACGGCAGGCATAGATAGTCCGAGCATTAGGCAAAACAAGAGAACGGTCCCGGACTTCTCCAGAGTACTCACCATCAGACTTTCCTCACAACCTAGCTACGCGAATTCTCGTGTGCAATCTACAGAAATGATTGACAACACGGCGTTAGTCCTACTGGGCTCTTGCCACGCGTTCCAATTCTTCAATTGCGATCCGGGCATTGTATAGAGCAACCTCATCGCCGTTGGCTGTTGTCGTTGCGAAATTTACTTTCTGCAACCCGAGTTTAGTCAGCTCAGCTTTAGCTAAAATCGTTTGGGGGGACGCGCTCGAAAGACTCGTAATTGAAACGACAGTCTAGAGTATTCCGTCTTAACGACAGCGTTGCATTAGGGGAACCAGCAATCATGAAGAACCCGATACCACCTTCTAGGCGCAATCGAAACATCTTCCTCGGCGCGGCCTTTCTTTGTCTGATGGGTTTGCCTGCATTGGCATCGGTTAGTGCGGAAACAAGCTTCGTACTCGATTCACTGGGTTTTCTAGTGTGGGGTGCGCTAGTGCTTTGGATGTGTGCTGGCTTCACCATGTTGGAATCCGGCACGGTTAGAACTAAGAACGCTTCCGTAATTTGCTTGAAGAACATCGGGCTATTCTCCATTGCCTGCATTACCTACTACGTCGTGGGGTTCGACTTCATGTACAACAACGTACAGTGGGTAATTGGCATTCCTGATTGGGCCACCTTCGGCAAGACCCCGTCTCCTGAAGAAGTAGCCATGCTCAGCATTGCGGACGGCGCAAACGCTACCGCCGCAACGAATGCCGTAGTGGACCAGGGCTTTTCGAAAATGTCCGAGTGGTTCTTCCAAATGGTCTTTGTCGCAACAACGGCCTCCATTGTTTCGGGCGCACTTGCCGAACGAGTTCGACTTTGGTCGTTCCTCGCGTTCATCTTTTGCCTTACTGCGATCATTTATCCGATGGTTGGAGCCATGACGTGGGGAGGCGGATTGTTAACGGAACAGTTTGGTTTCATCGATTTCGCCGGATCGACCATTGTGCACTCAACGGGCGGATGGGCCGCTCTCATGGGAGTGTTGGTCGTCGGTCCTCGAATTGGCAAGTTCCGCAAAGACGGCAGTGTTCATCCCACGCCGCCCTCCAATGTTCCCATCGTTACATTGGGCGTTCTGATTCTTTGGCTGGGTTGGCTGGGGTTCAATGGCGGTTCCGTTCTTGCACTCGGCTCAGCTAATTCAGCGGTAATCATGAGCAACGTAATTTCCAACACCTGCCTGGCCGCCGCCGCCGGAGTCATTTCTGCGCTCGTGCTATCTGGGTTCGTGTTTCACAGGACAAGCCTCATGGTGGTCCTCAACGGGGCCATTGCAGGATTGGTTTCCATTACAGCAGCTCCTGATTTTCACGAGCAAATCTGGCTGGCCCTCCTAATAGGCGCTGTTGGCGGCGCGCTCTGCACATTCTCAATCCGACTCTTCGAGATTTGGAGGATTGACGATGTCGTATCCGCAATCCCCGCACATCTGGTTGCCGGTGTCTGGGGCACAATGGCTGTCTGCTTTACGAATTCCGACGCGACAATCTGGGGACAATTCATTGGAATCGTTATCGTTGGTGCATTCGTGTGTGTCACATCTTGGATAGTCTGGTTCGCTGTCGATCAACTCCTTGGATTGCGAATCTCCGCAAGGACTGAGGAACTAGGCCAGGATACCGCGGAACTCGGCATTGAGGCATATCCTGAGTTCGTGCTTATGCCGGACCAAGAAATGTACGCAGAAGAAGTGTCCGATACGGAAGAAACCGGGTAGAAGTTAGATGGTCTTCGGTGGCTGAAGGCCTCCTTCAGCCACCTTCTTTAGGACGCCTACCAGTCCCAAGTTGAAATAGATCAGCGATGGGCTGTTCAGACCTGTCTCGCTAATCGTTGGATGACGTATTGAAAGCCTGAGCCTACCAATACGTCTAGCATGGGATTCGCCAAGAACAATTGGCAGCTAAGCTGCTCCAAGTTTCCTAGGAGCATGCCCTGCAATTAGCTATCTTCCATCAACAGCATTTTCCGCTTTCTTAGCTAGGATCCTTGCTAAGTTCATTCCAAGAGGTGCATCAGAATGTACATCGTCAATGTGCGCCAAGCAAAGGCTGAGCTTTCCCGTCTACTTGCGCTGGTCGAGTCTGGAGAGGAGGTAGTGATCGCACGTCGTGGAAAGCAGGTTGCTCGCCTTGTTCGGTTCAATCCAACCGTCGCGAAACAACCCGATGTCCTTAAGGGTGCCCTCGAAGTACCAGATAGCTTTTTTGATCCGCTATCGGACGATCAGCTTGACGCCTGGGAAGGTCGGTAGACGTGCCTGTGTTGTTAGATACTCATGTCGTCTTGTGGTGGCTCTCCGTTAACCATCGATTATCCAAATAGGGTTTGCGAAATTGATGTCAACGAGAATTCGGTGAACGCGGTTTCTGCTTAGGAAGTCTCAGCAAGAATTGCATTGGGAGACTCGCTCAAGGCGAGTCTTCAGTGGTCGACATCATGTGCCATGTCGCAATGCAAGGATTCTTGGAACTGCCAATTAGCATGGAGGATGCGTGGAGCGCTGGACGATTGCCTGGACCACATCGAGATCCTTTCGACCGCATGCTTGCCACACAAGCCCTATCGAGGAATCTGGCGTTCCTTTCAGTCGACAAGATATTCGACTCCTTCGGAGTGAATCGCATTTGGTAACTCGATCTCGGATTCCTTGAAATCGAGAGCTTCTCCGACTAGTTATCCGGCTTTCCGAATCCACTCCAAGGTATCGTTGAGTCCTCGAGCAAGCTTGCCAAATAGCTCATCGACTTGCTCATCGGTAATTACCAAAGGAGGACAAATGGCAATGTTGTCTCC
This sequence comes from Candidatus Azotimanducaceae bacterium, assembly GCA_965205545.1. GTDB lineage: Bacteria > Pseudomonadota > Gammaproteobacteria > Pseudomonadales > Azotimanducaceae > Bin55. Next base: position 1,998,612 of record OZ242170.1, read on the forward strand.
TATCGAGCGCACTATTAGCCCATGATCCGCGCATCGGTCCATGCAATGTGGACCTACGCCTGTCTCCTTCGGAAAGGCTTCCTTGGTGGCTTTGTCCTTTACGAGCTCCAATGCACCGACTAGCCCAATTCCTCGCACATCCCCCACAAGAGGGTGGCTTCCCAGCAAGTTGAGTCTCTCTTGAAACTCTACGCTGGTACTTGCAGCTTGTTCAAAAATCGACCACTCGTCCATTAGTTCCAAGTTGCGCAGTGCCACAGCAGCGCATACAGGATGGCCGGAGTACGTGAATCCGTGACCGAACAGCCGGCTGTCCTTTGTGGCTTCACGTATCGGTTCGTACAGCCATTCTGGAACTACAACCCCGCTTATCGGCAAATAAGCGCTTGACAGCGCTTTGGCAAAGCTCATGGTTGTCGGCTCGATTTCCATGGTCTGGCAGCCAAAGGGATTCCCAGTACGGCCGAATCCACAGATAACCTCGTCGTCAATGAACAGGATTTCGTACTTGTCGAGTACTTGCTGAATCTTCTTGTAGTAATCGACTGTCGGAACTATGACTCCTCCCGCCCCCATCACCGGTTCGGCAACGAAAGCGGCAATGGTTTCGGGTCCTTCGGCAAGAATGAGCTCCTCGAGATTCGATGCAAGTCGCGTTGCAAACTCTTCCTCGGATTCGCCCTCCAGTGCATTACGGTAGAAGTAGGGCGCGTCGGTGTGAAGTATTCCCGGTATGGGGAGATCGAAGTTCTGGTGGAAGGGCGGCAATCCCGTCAAGCTGCCCGATCCTATTGTCACTCCGTGGTAGCCATTCCTGCGGGAGATTATTTTCTTGCGATCTGGCTTGCCAACGAGATTGTGGTAGTGCCACATCAGCTTGATTTGTGTGTCGTTCGCGTCGGACCCTGAAAGACCGAAAAACACCCGGCCAGCGTCCATCGGCACCATAGACATCAGTTTCTCCGCCAAGAGAACACTAGGCTCGTTGGTTGCGCTTGCAAAGAGTTGGGAATACGACAACTTGCGCATTTGCTCATAGGCAACATCCGCCAGTTCCGGGACTCCGTAGCCTAACGCCGTGCACCAGAGTCCCGCCATTCCTTCCAGATACTGCTTCCCGTGGTTGTCCCAAAGATAGACTCCCTGCGCCTTGCTACGCACAGCTGGTCCGCGTTGGTGCAAATCGGCCAAATTGGTACAAGGATGAAAGAGGTTTTGCAGGTCGCGACTCTCAATGGAGTCGGGAGCCATTTCGTTGTGAAGAAGATTGGCCATTGCTCAGGTTGCCGTTGGAGGGATTGCGTACTGCCTAAAGACCAAAAGGCCAGCTCGATTTGTGCTAACCGGCGTGCCCTTCAACCAGATTGAAGGTTATGTTAGCCGTGATGCGAAGAATTTGCTACCATGACAAAACGCTTGCTTCCCGCGCAACCTCAATGATCTTCCTCGGCAAGGTCACCATCGAGGCAAAAGGGGCTCTCGTCCTTGAAGCGTCATTGTCCTTCCTGCTCTAGGCAGGTCGCCGAGGGGCCATGTTTGGAGAGATGGAGGGTATGATGACATCGCGCAACACACTAAAGCGCCAGATCCGTTCTCGCATGAACAAGACTGGTGAATCCTATTCTGCGGCTCGTCAACACTTCCAAGTTGCAGAGGATTCATCGATGATCACGCAAGAATATGAAAATCCCACAACCGTTGTTGCACAACACCTTCAACCAAACCTATGGCCCGAATGGGTAGTAGAGCATCCTTGGCTACAGTCGTTTCTAGCACAAGCAGAGGCAGAAGTGCGAAATCGAGGTGACCTCACCTGCGATCAGTTTCACCTAGTACTTGCGTATCTGCGCCTGCCCCCTCCCGTGTCGGACTGGTTTTCGCAACTGCGAGTCAACACAGAACACTGGAAGGAGGACGTCCTTGTCATTCTGGGGATAAATTCCGGTGGAAGCTTATTTCACAAATTCTTAGCCTATGGCAGTCGCATGAACAAAGCTCGGAAAAGCGAGGATCCGGTTACCGAATTGCCGCTCGAGGCGATCAGCCAAGAGGCATTGGGAATGCTGGATTTGGCGAAGAGTGAAGCAGACTTGGACGGAACTCCAGTTGACGAGCGCCATTTCTTGGTATCAGTAATCAACTGGTGCCAATACAGCACCCCGACACTTGAGGAATTAAGGCATCTCACTGGTCGGCAGTGACACTCGGTTGAAGCACAGCCCTATCCACTGCTTGGGGATTCGTCGCCGAGCAGTGGAAGCCTGCTGATTTCGACATAATCCAAGAGCTTGACTTCAGAAGCCAGAATCTAGCTACGCGGTGCCTCGTTGCGACTGTGCGAATACTGCATCCATGCAGTTCCCAACACCACCGTTCCCAGTAGTAATGCCACAACGCCAACCCAGGTCAAGAAGCTCATCGCCAGCAAGCCAAAGATTCCTGCAACCACCAATACTAGAAGCGCGACTACGCCAAACATGGTGCCCCATAGACTGATCCGGTAGAGGATCTTTGGTGGTTGCGAGCTAATTGGGCTCTCCACTTGTCATTGCCAATGACTCAAGGGCGGGGACCAGATATAGAGTTGTGCAACGCCGTTTTACTAAGCCCTCGGCTTAGGATGAAGTTAGGTCTCTCTTGCTGGTGCAGAGGCGTGCTCGTCGGCAAGTTTCGTGGTCAGTTTTCTTACCAATCGGCGGGTCCGTTGAACGAACAAGAGGACCATGCAAACAGCTAAGAGACAACCTGCCGAAATAGCCAACCAGGCAGGAACACCAAGGCTTAGCCCTCCTGTAGAGTGCAGGAACACCGCAAGCAAAAGAACCACTGCCATAGTTGCAGCAATCCCAACAGCAGTCCAACTGAACGCTCGATATTCATTTCTCTCCGTCGCCGACAACAATTTCAGTGGTTCCTGATGTTCTTCGTCAAACAAGTAATCAGCACCTCTTCGGCGCACGCTTTTTGACACAAATGCAAGAGAACTCCAGCCAACGATACCAAGCAGGAGAAAGAACCAACCCCAGCCGCCAATCGGACCTTCGACAAGTGTGATTACCACGCCTAAAACTACTGCCAGTACAAGCATCACGCCGGTAAAGACTGGTGCAAACCTCAGCAGCCGCTTCAATAGGTTGTCATCTAGAGAAGATATCGCTGCCCATGCGCGACCTTCCTCTTCGGACCTTGGCATCATGAATTTCAGATGTCGGCTCCTTAGCTCTGTATGGCACTAGACCTGCAACAAGCATAGCAGGCATGGACCGGAATGCCCACGAATGCGCATAGTTGGCTCCCACTATTTCCGCCGTTGTGCCGAGTGGTGAAACGGCGAAGGCTATAGATAATTAAGAAAGTTCTCATTGGATGGAGTCCTCGAAGACCCTTGAAATTTCCACTCTTGTTCCTAGCAATCAATGCTTAACGTTCTCGCAATCTCGGGCTCTGACAGTTCCGGCGGCGCTGGGATGCAATGCGACATCAAGACCATCACGGCGCACGGACACAACGCGTTGTCAGTCGTGACATCGACTACCGCGCAAAACAGTACTGGGTTACACCACGTAGAGCATGCAAGCCCATCCAGCATGGCATTTCAGCTAGAGAGCATTTTCACCGAACTAAAAGTGCACGCCGTCAAAACCGGCATGATCCCCAATCGAGAATCCATTACACACGTTTGCAACACAGTCTTGGCTTATGAAGTCGACGCGCCCTATGTGCTCGATCCAGTGTTATCTACAACATCTGGATCGAATCTAGTGGAGCCGGGATCCGTCAAGTCAATGATCGACATGCTTTTTCCCCTGGCAACGCTCGTGACACCTAATGTTGCAGAAGCTCAGATTCTATCGGGGCGGACGATTTCGTCACTTGAAGATTCCATTGACGCCGCACGTTCGATTCTGCAATATGGAAGCCAATTCGTGCTTGTAAAGGGAGGTCATTTGGCTGACTTTCCTGGCAATGACGTGCTGATTGGGCGCTACGACTCCACCAATGCCGAAGTCATCGAGAGTAGCGAGTACTATCCTGATCGGGACGTTCATGGAACAGGATGTGCCCTGGCATCCGCGATAGCCTGTAGACTTGCCAAAGGTTGGGAAGTTCGCGACGCTGTGATTCGAGCCAAGCGTTACGTGACCAAGGCAATTGCAAGCGCGCAAGAACTCGCCCCCGGATACTGGTCGCTGAATCATCAAGCTAGTCACACCAACTGATTCGACATGCGTCCGTTGCTCCACGTCATAACTGACGAAACCCTACAAACGAATTTCACGCATTGTGAGTTGACTCGCCGCACTTCAACAAATGGGGCAGACTACATTCAGTACCGTGAGAAGAGAGCGGTGTCTACTGTGGAACTCTGCCGTGTGGCGGACGAGATGCACGACCTCTGTGGCCTCTCGGGCCATTCCAAGCTAGTCGTCAATGATCGGGTTGATGTTGCTTACGCCGTCGGTGCCTCCGCTATCCATTTGGGCAGGCTGGATCTTCCTGTTTTCTATGCCCGAGAAATTCTTGGATCGGCAGCATGCATTGGAGCCACCGCCAATTCTCTAAAGGAAGCCGAGGAGGTTTGGCATGAATCCATTGACTATCTAGGCGTTGGTCCCGTCTATGGAACATCCTCCAAATCTAATCCAGCCGCAGTGCTGGGTCTGCAAAACCTCTCGAGAATATGCGCTGCAAGCCCCGATCCCGTAATCGCAATAGGCAACATTCAACTTCACAATGTCGCCGAAGTGATTGAAGCGGGAGCGGCGGGAGTAGCAATTCTGTCCGCCATCGTGTGTTCTGATGATCCCGGTCAACGCACTGCGGAATTCGTGCGAGAGCTTGAAAGGTGTTGAACTGTAATGAACTGCCTGTGCTCATTGTCGTAGCGGACTTTGGATTTGTCGGTAACCAGCGAAAATGGATCGAAATCTTGCACCAGATTGCCTCTTGTTCCGAAGGCAATCACCTAGCAGTGCAAGTACGAATCAAGAACTGCGATGAATCTCAATATTTGTCTCTTGCGCAACAAGCACTGGATGCCCTAGGACCCAATTGCAGAACAATCCTGAACGGAAGCTCGCGTCATGCTCAAGAGCTCGGATACTGGGGAGCCCACCTGCCTCAGCGAAACGTTCAGAACGAGGAAACTTCAAGGGGCAACCTAAGTTTCCTTTCCGCAGCAGTACACAACATATCAGAACTCAGTCGCGCTCAAGAGTTGCCGATTACGGCCGCAGTGTGTTCGCCAGTCTTCAATCCGTCTTGGAAAGCATCGAGGGGAATCGGATTGGAGAGCTTGCGTTCGCTTTGCAATGCAAGCAGCGTTCCAGTTTTCGCTCTCGGGGGCATAACGCCTGCAAATAGCGGTTCGTGCCTCGCTGCGGGCGCGCATGGAATTGCCACCCTGTCTGGCGTCATGGGCGCCGCCGATGCAGCCTCAGCAATAGAACTGTTCCTGAACAGCGTTTCGCGTCGTTAGCTGCAAGTCCTAGCGATAGGGACTGCGGCATTCACCCCAGTTTGGGAATCCGGCACGACTCAAAGAAATCTTCAATGATGGCGTCTCGGTCAAAACTCTCCCAAATCCCAATGTGGCGAGATGCATTCCGATTCTCAACCCATTCAAGATTTTCGAGCTTTGGAACCGGGATGGTCGTGTAGCGGCCCCATTTCGGTTCCTTGACAACGGCAACCGCAACGACGTCGAACAGCGGTCGTCGCGCCAAGTTCACATGTTCGAACAGCGAAATGCTGTAGTCCCCGAACGTTGAGAACATTCCCCCGTGCCGACCCTCGATAGCGGCAACTTTTGGTCCGGCTCCTTTCATACGTCTCGCGATTTCTGTGCCCTCCACACTTACGGCGGTTGCGCCATTTGTCTCGCGATAGCGAACAGTCACAATCTCAAAACTGATCGTAGAGGCAAGCAAGTAGCTCACGGCTTCAGGATCCGACCATAAGTTGTATTCGCCAGGGTAGGGATAGTTGCTGCCTAGCCAAACCAAGCGTATGCGGGAAGCAATGTCGGGAGCCTTGGCCAATGCCAGTGCCACGTTGGTAAGCTTCCCGATGGCCACAAGAACGAGTGTTTCCTCGCCGGAGCGCCGCGCACAATCGACGATAAAGTCCACGCCGGCAAAACCATCGTGTTCACTCTCTCCAACAGTCGGCAAGACTTCGTTCAAATTACCTTCGGCACCTCGCGCAAGAGGGATCTTATCAAGGCAATCGCATAGGTGCATGATGCGTCGCGCCTCACTGTATTGACCTTCAATGCCATCGCCAAGAGGAGTGTTGTTCACGGTGACTCCGACGATGTCGAATAGGTCCCTATTAAAGAAAGCGTATGCGAGGGCATGTTGGTCATCGAGCTCGTTGTTTGCATCCGTGTCTATCAATAAAGGAATCCGAGAAGTCAATGCTCTAGTCCTCGATTGTGAAGCCATGAATGTAGCAGACCCACTGCTTACAATGCTTCAACGAGCATCCAGCTAGGGGCGGTGCATGAATTGCAATGATCGAATCGCCGAGATCCTGAAGCAGGAGGGAATCGAGTGGGTCTCCTGCTATCCATCAAATCCTCTGATTGAAGCTGTTGCCAAACAGGGTATCCGTCCCGTTGCCTTTCGACACGAACGTGGTGCAGTAATGGCCGCGGACGGCTATTCTAGGGTTTCCGATCGCCAGAAATTCGGCACGGTCTTGATGCAATCGCAGGCGGGCGCGGAGAATTCGGTTGGCGGCCTCGCTCAAGCCAATGCAGACAATGTGCCGATCTTGGTGCTTCCAGGAGGAAACCCGCTAAGCATGCTCTTCGTACGTCCCAACTTTGTTGCAAGCAGGACATGGGAAGCCGTAGTCAAGCACGCGGAACTCATAACGCGGCCCGATCAAACGAATACAGTGATGCGACGTGCCTTTCATGCGTTGCGTACCGGAAGACCCGCGCCGGTTGTCGCCGAAATGCCCGCAGATGTGTGCTCCCAGGAAATTCCCGGTAGCGCACCGCCTTACAACCCACCCGTTCCAGCAAACTACATGCCGTCCGCCGGTGCGATAAAGGACGCGGCCGCGAAACTCGCTGAAGCCAATGATCCAATCATTTGGGCTGGGGCTGGCGTCTTGAGCGCACGTGCTACGCACGAATTGCAAGCGCTCGCAGAGCTGCTAGATGCCCCCGTATTCACCACCATGCCAGGCAAGTCGGCAATTGACGAACGGCATCCTCTGTCTGTGGGTGCAGGAGGATCTACAACTACGGGACCAGCTCGTTACTGGTTGCGTGAATGCGATGTTGTACTTGCGATTGGAGCTTCGCTCACATCTTCTCCCTATGCTCAGCGAGTCGGATCAGACAAATTCGTCATCCATTCGGTGATCGACCACGAGGAGGTCAACAAGGACGTTTTTGCCGACATCGCGTTGGTTGGCGACGCCAAGCTGACGTTGGAATCCCTGATCGACCAACTTAGAGGCATCATCGGAGAGAGCAATCGCAACCGCGGTACAGCATCACGCATCCACGACATCAAGAGCGCTTGGATGGCCAAGTGGCAACCGTATCTCACCAACAACGACGGACCTCTTTCTCCCTATCGTGTGATACACGAGATGAATGAGAATCTCGATAGTGAAAATTCAATCGTCACCCACGACGCGGGAGCCCCGCGAGATCAGATCGTGCCCTTCTATCAAGCAACGACACCGCATAGCTATATAGGTTGGGGAAAGTCGACTCACTTGGGGTTCTCGATACCTCTCATGATCGGCGCAAAGATGGGAATGCCGGATCGCATGTGCGTTAATCTCATGGGGGACGGCGCATTTGGAATGTCGGGACTCGACATCGAAACCTCCGCGCGAGCAGAGATTCCCATCACAACCGTAGTTTTGAACAACGGCATCATGGCAACCTATCCAGGTGGCTTTCCAACCGCTCGCGAGAAATTCGGCGTTTCCCACATGAACGGCGACTACGCTGGTCTGGCCGTTGCAATGGGAGCTGAAGGGATTCGAGTGTCACAAGCAGAAGAAATGGCTCCAGCTCTGCAACGAGCGAAGATTCTCAACAAGGAAGGAAAAACCGTTTTGATCGATGTGCAGACGCGTGCGGAAGACTCGAGAGCGCCAGAACGATTCGCGGCGCAATAGCGAAAGTCAGCTCTTGAGTGCAAATATTACGCAGTTGATTTGACGAGGAGAAAACCCACGTGTTCCGTTACGCATATCATTTATTGCGAATTCTTGGAGCAAACCATTAGATAGGCAACTGCGTTGAAATACGACGAAAGAGAACGCAGGGCTTCTCGTCCGATGAAGCAGACTAATTTCGAATGACAACCACCAACCGGACAAGACCTTTCTCCCGACGCAGCTTCGTCAATTCCGCTATTGCTGCCGCCGCTGTCGCCCCGTTCATGGGTCGCAAGCTCCTAGGCCAATCATCTCACTTGGAAGGAGTAAGCGACAACGAGATTATTTTGGGCACCTCTGCCGCTTTCACCGGTCCCTCTCGAGGGCTGGGAATTGAACTATATCGAGGATCGATGGCCTACTTCTCCCATATCAACGAACAGGGCGGATTGTTTGGTCGAAAGATAGTCCTCAAGCTCTACGACGACAGCTATCAACCCGACCCCGCGGTGACCAACACAACTCGTCTAATGGTCGAGGACGATGTTTTCGCATTGTTCGGATATGTGGGCACGCCAACGGTAACACGCGTATTGCCGCTGCTGAAGAAATTTCAAGATCGCAAGTTCATGCTCATGTTCCCTTTTACCGGAGCACAACCGCAAAGAGAATTCCCCTACGGCGATTTCGCATTCAACCTTCGTGCTTCCTATCGACAAGAAACTGAGGGACTCGTCGACAACTTTGTCGAAATTGGTCGAGAAAGAATCGGCGTGTTCTATCAGGCTGACGCCTACGGGAGAAGCGGATGGGAAGGAGTACGCAATGCGCTTGCCAAATACGACCTAAACATAGTCGGCGAAGCAACTTATACGCGGGGGACAAAATTCACGTCGAATTTGCGCGACCAGGTTGAGATTCTCAAGGCCTCTCAACCCAAGGCGATTATCTGCATTGGCGCATATGCGGCATGCGCGGCTTTTCTGCGCGACGCCATCGATCGAGAACTGCAGGTTCCCATTGCAAACGTCTCGTTTGTGGGCAGCGAGAATCTTCTAAAGTTGATAGAAGACTCTCAGGAGGATAGCCAAAACTACACAAGATTCCTAGTCAACTCGCAGGTCGTGCCTAGCTATACGGACGACAGTCTCCCCGGTGTCGTCGAGTACGATTCGTTCATGGAGCAATACGCCCCAAAAGTGCCGGATCAATTTGACGACGATCAATACGCGACCTTCGACCGAAGCTTCGTGAGCTTGGAAGGGTTTTGCAACGCCAAGCTCATGACAGAAATTCTCCGTCGCGTCGGATCCAAGCCCACTCGTGCCGATTTGGAATCTGCCGTGTTCTCCATCGAGGAATTCGACCTTGGCATTGGGGAGACAGTCTCCTTTAGTGCCAATCGACGTCAAGGACTTGACAGGGTTTACTACACCGTTGTCGAAGATGGCGTCTTCGTGCCGTTAAGAAATTGGAAGGGCTCGTTTTCATAATGAAAATCACCAAACTATTTCAAAGAACCGTGTTCGGGATCATCGCACTCTTTGGGCTTATTGGCATAGCCACTTCGGTGCTCAGTATCAACGCTGTGGACAATCATCTTTACAGGGAGTACGAGTCGAATAGCAAGGGCAATGCCCGGACCATAGCCAATTCCAGTGTTGACATCATTCTCAACCGTGACCTGTCTACGCTTCAATCTTTGATCGATCAGTTCGTTGGGAATGAAGGGATCAGCTACATCTACATCACCAACGAGAACGGTGAATTCTTAGCCCATACCTTCGTGCCAGGCATTCCGCAGTCGATCATCGACAGCGATGTCACCAAGACTGATACTGTACAGCGCACCATTCGGGGGATGGGAGACTTTGTAGAGGTTGCAAGTCCCATACTCGCGGGCGTTGCGGGAGCCGTGCACATTGGAATGGATCTCAAATCGGTTTCGATGAAAATCCAGGCAGCCATTGGCGCGCAGGTGTATCTGATCGCCATCGTCTTCTTCATCGGGATATTCGCAGCGATTTGGTTTGTGAATTTCGCATCAAAGCCCATCGAGATGCTGCAGTCCTACGCAGTGGACTTGGCGAAAAACGAACCCGTCGATCAGGAAAAGTATCGAAGACTGCTGGAACGCAAGGACGAAGCCGGAGACATGGCTCGCCTATACCAATACTTTGCGGCAGTCTCTGATCCAAGCAAACTCGGCGAGCCGTCAGGATCTCCAACGGCGTAAATAGGTAGACCTGCGTGGCTTCTGCGGACACACTGGCTTTCTCAATCTCGCGCATTGGTCGAGGAATGCTCTGCATTCTTCTTCACTTGTGCTTTGGCACTGTCTATGCATGGAGCTTCTTCCAAGTCTTGCTTGTCGACCACCTCGACTGGTCCTTCACAGACACATCTATCTCGTTCGGCCTGACAATCTTTTCGCTCGGTTTGTCTGCTGCGTGGGCGGGCATGATGCTTCCGAAACTGGGTCCGCGGAAGCTTGCGGTTGCAGGCAGCATTCTCTTCTGTTCCGGGTACTTCATTGCGAGCTGGGCACTGCACAACGACAACTTGGCGATGTTCCTGTTTGGCTATGGATTCGTTGGCGGCACGGGACTGGGGTTTGGCTACGTCGTGCCTGTCGCTACGGTTGCCAATTGGTTTCCCGAGCACAAGGGTCTTTCGACGGGCCTGGTTGTAATGGGATTTGGCTTGGGCGCGCTGTTCCTCAGCAAGCTGTTGGCTCCTGCTCTTCTGGTGCACACTGAAGAGAACTTGCCGCAGGTGTTCCTGCTGCTTGGGGTCCTGTTCGCGTGCATTCTGCTGCCATCGAGCCTCTTTGTTACCAACCCGCCTCGCGTGGAGGCGACCCGCAAAACGCCGCTGGAGCAAGCCAGCGCCCCAGCAACTGAGGAAGACCGCCCCGACTACGTGCGCAGATGCGTGAGCTCGTACGAATTCATCATCATGTGGCTCATCTTCTTCTTCAACATTGCGGCGGGCATTTCCGTGATCAGCTTTCAATCGCCCTTGCTTCAGGACGTTTGGAAACTGACGGATGCCACAGTTGAACCAGAGGTGCTAGCAATTTATGGCGCGAACCTAATCGCAGTCAGCTCGGTCTGCAACGGTGTTGGACGTCTGCTTTGGGGTCTACTGTCCGACCATATCGGCCGAGTCATGGTTTTTCGAATTCTGCTGGCCAGCCAAACGGTTGTCTTTGGAATTCTCATGACCGAGCGGGATCCATGGATTTTCTCCGCTCTTGTGTGCTACATCATGCTGTGTTTCGGAGGCGGGTTTGCGACCATGCCCTCCTTTGTGCTAGACGTGTTCGGACAGAAGAAGATGTCCACTCTATACGGACTAATACTGACCGCGTGGTCTTTTGCGGGAATCATTGGCCCGCTCTATGTGGGTTACCTTAAGGACAACTATCCCAATCGCGTAGTGATCTACTGCTTCTTGATTGGCGTGCTGTTTCTCAGCCTCGGCTTTATCTTCTCGATGCTTCTCAGCAACGAGCGCATCCGCCTAGGCAAGCCGACGATGGAATCCACGCTCGGACGCTTTCAGATTCCGCTGCCGAGAGCGCAGAAGCAATAGTCGCGGGTCCAATTTCACCAACACAAGGTCATCTCGCAACTGCACAAACTAGGTTGACGTTGTCACGACCACTGCGCCCGCGGCAGCTGCGGTCGCAGCAGCAGCGCTTGTTGCAGCAGCCTGTGCGGCTTGTGTGGCCTGGATAGCTGTCGCTATACCGGTTTGCGACTCGTTTCCGAGAATGCAAACGCCACGACCAGCTTTTAGTGGACTTTGCCACTTTATATCGCCGGACCGGGGATCCAGAGCGTAGACTATACCTGCCGCGGCGGCAAAGACTGATTCTTTCTCGACCAGAATCGTAGTTATATGGGAACGCTTGGACAACTTAGTTCTCCAGAGTTCCTTGCCATCGTGCTTGCCAACGCATATGACCCACCGACCTATTCCGGCAAAGAGATTGCCTCTATCTTGCATGTTTCTTTGCCTGCCGATGTCGAGGTCTATACATCTGACCGACTAGGCCGAAGGAGTATCGCTGCCAAGAATGCATACACCTGCTCCCGCCTTTAGGGGCATTTGCCAGTCGACGTTGCCTGTCCTGGGATTCAGAGCAAAGAGTTCGCCCTGAGTTGCCGCGAAGATGGTTTCGTCCTCAACAAGAATCGTGGTTATGTCCTTGAACAACTTCGGCAACTTGGTTCTCCAAAGTTCCTTGCCGTCGCTCTTGCGAAGGCAAATCACTCGCCCAGCCGATGCCACATACAGATTGCCGCGATCCTGCATGATGTTCTCTCTCCCTAAATCTAGCAAATGGAGTTTGCACGCCTCGTACATTCTCGCAAACTTGCTTGCTGCCTCGCCGGTCGTGCGTTGCTGCAGTTGCAAATACTTAAACGACAACACGTCTCGCTATATACTAAGTCGACTGTCGGGGTACCTTTGGTTGAGACGCGAAACGCGAACCCGTTGAACCTGATCCGGTTAACACCGGCGTAGGAAACGAACCCCGACCTCTCCAGGAACGGGGCTACATCATGTCAGAGAACTCCAATCTGCCGAATGCCGCAGGCATAGGTGAAGATGCACTGCAACCATTGCCAGGGTCCAGAAAGATCCACGTCAACGGCAATGGCGGAATGCGTGTTGCAATGCGGGAAATCCTTGTCACGCCGACACCAGCTCAAGGAACGCCAGGCGACAACACGTCCCACTTAGAACGCAATCCGCCGGTACGCGTCTACGACACTTCGGGTCCTTATACCGATCCAGAGGTCGAGACCAATGTTCGGCACGGGTTGCCAAGATTTCGCGATAGGTGGATAGAGGCGAGAGACGACACCCAGGTATTGGAAGACTTCACCTCGGTATTCAGTCGTGCGCGCAACCGGGACGCCAAATACTCATCCCTTCGCTATGGACGCCCCCCAAGACCCCGTCGCGCGAAGCCAGGTGCAAATGTCACCCAGCTCCACTATGCCCGACAGGGAATTGTCACACCAGAAATGGAATACATCGCAATACGCGAGAATTTGGCACGGGCTAATCCTGACTACCTAGAGGAACAGCACCCGGGAAGGGACTTCGGAGCAAACATACCAAAGGAAATAACTCCTGAATTTGTAAGGTCCGAGGTCGCACGGGGTCGCGCCATCATTCCCTGCAACGTCAATCATCCGGAAACCGAACCCATGATCATCGGCAGGAATTTTCTGGTGAAGATCAACGGAAACATCGGAAACTCGGCCGTTACCTCAAGCATCGAAGAGGAAGTCGCCAAGATGATCTGGGCCACTAGATGGGGCGCGGACACGGTCATGGATCTCTCAACCGGCAAGAACATCCACGAGACTCGTGAGTGGATCATTCGCAATTCGCCGGTGCCCATTGGCACCGTACCAATCTACCAAGCTCTTGAGAAGACGAACGGCATCGCAGAGGACTTGACCTGGGACCTGTTCAGTGACACTCTCATCGAACAAGCTGAACAAGGAGTCGACTACTTCACGATACACGCTGGAGTGCGACTGCCTTTCATACCCCTAACGGCAAAACGAACCACTGGCATTGTGAGTCGTGGTGGATCAATCATGGCCAAGTGGTGTCTCGCACACCACAAGGAGAGCTTTCTCTACGAGCATTTCGAAGATATCTGCGAGATCATGAAAGCCTACGACATCTCCTTTTCGCTAGGAGATGGCTTGCGTCCTGGGTCTATCGCGGACGCTAACGACGAAGCCCAATTCGCGGAATTGGAAACACTCGGCGAACTAACCCAAATCGCCTGGAAGCACGACGTGCAAACCATGATCGAGGGTCCGGGACATGTACCCATGCAATTGATCAAGCAAAACATGGACAAGCAACTCGATGCCTGCGACGAGGCCCCGTTCTACACGCTTGGCCCCTTGACAACTGATATTGCGCCGGGCTACGACCACATTACATCCGCCATCGGCGCTGCCATGATTGGGTGGTACGGATGCGCCATGCTTTGCTACGTCACTCCGAAGGAGCATCTTGGACTGCCTGACAAGGAAGATGTACGCGAAGGCATCATCGCCTACAAGATTGCCGCCCACGCTGCGGACTTGGCGAAGGGCCATCCTGGCGCGCAGATCCGTGACAATGCCTTGTCCAAGGCCCGATTCGAGTTTCGCTGGCAGGATCAGTTCAACCTCGGGCTCGATCCAAACAAGGCACAGGAGTTTCACGACGAAACCTTGCCCAAGCAATCGGCAAAACTTGCGCACTTCTGCTCAATGTGCGGTCCCAAATTTTGCTCGATGAAGATTAGCCAGGAAATCCGGGAAGCCGCTGGTGTAGTAGAAGATACTGTGCAGCTCATAGATGTCGAAGCGGAACTGGCGGAAAAGGCGCGCGAGTTTCGAGAGGCAGGCAGCGAGATCTATTCCAAGGTATAGGTTTTGGAAATCAAGGTCGCCGGGGCGGGCCTCATTGGACGCTTGCTTGGCTGGCGCCTCACACAGCAGGAGCATGGGGTCACGATCTACGAACGCGACCGACACGACCGACAGACCAGTGCAGCATATGTTGCGGCTTCCATGCTAGCCGCACAAAGCGAGCGTCCCGAGTCGAATGAAACCATATGGCAGCTGGCACAGGACAGTCTTCGCATATGGCCGGACTGGCTGCATGAGCTGTCAGTACCCTACGGGATGGACGGCTCTATTGTGGTGGCGCATCCGAATGACGAGACCTTGCTGCGCAAGTTTGAGCTGAGTCTCCAACGACATGGGATCACCGCATTCAGGACATTGCAGAAGAAAGAAATGCAGGAAATTGAGCCTGGACTGTCGCATCGATTCAATCGCGCCCTCTACTTGCAAGACGAAGGATGGATTGACAATCGAGCCTTACTTCGGGCTTTAGAGTCCCGATGTGGACGCATTTGCTTCGAGACGCAAGTGGACCCCTTTGAACTACAAGCCGATCTTGTAGTGGATTGTCGAGGAGCGGGATCGGACCATCCAGAAATTCGAGGCGTGCGAGGAGAAGTAGTTCGTCTACATGCGCCGGGCGTGGATCTATCTCATCCCGTTCGACTGCTACATCCCAAATACAGTCTCTACGTGGCGCCGCGCGATAGCGATCACTACGTCATCGGTGCAACTCAACTCGAGAGCAACTATCACGGAGGCATGACGGTTCGAAGTGCCTTGGAGCTTCTCTCAGTCGCGTATACGATTCACGAAGGCTTTGAAGAGGCGGAAATTGTTGAGTTGAGTGCGGGATTGCGCCCCGCATTTCCCGACAATTGTCCACGAGTGGAGTGGCGTGACGAAGTACTGAGCGTCAATGGTCTCTACCGACACGGCTATCTCATTGCACCGGCAGTTGTCAATGCCGCAACCGAGAAGGCGTTCTGCAAATGAACATTGTGGTTAATGGCCAAGACGTGGAAACAGCGTCCAACGAATTAAAGGCGATAGTTGAGAAATTGGGGTACCAGTGCCACAAAGTGGTCGTCGCTGTGAATCAAGAGTTTGTTGCGAAGGAGAAATGGGACGATTTCCGCGTGTCGGCAGGCGATACGCTAGATGTGCTTTCTCCTGTAGAGGGTGGTTGAACCATGGCCGATCTTTGGAGCGTATATGGAGTCAATCTTTCGAGCAGACTGTTTCTTGGCACTGCACGTTATCCGTCGCCTGCAATTATGGAAGAGGCAATAAGGCAATCTGGTGCAGAGGTGGTGACTACGAGCCTTCGCCGTCAATCACCAGAATCCAAGGGCGGGCGAACAATTTGGGAACGCATCGCCAAGCTGGGCTGCAATGTTCTTCCCAACACGGCTGGATGCCGATCCAGCAAGGAAGTTCTGCTGCTAGCCCAAATGAGTCGCGAGATTTTCGAAACCGATTGGATCAAGCTAGAGGTCACCGGCGACGACTACAACCTTCAACCTGATCCGTACGAACTCATCGAAGCAACGGAACAATTGCTTGCCAATGGGTTCAAGGTCTTCGCTTACACGACGGACGACCTGGTTGTCTGCCAGCGGCTTCATAGCCTCGGATGTGAGGTCATCATGCCTTGGGGATCACCAATCGGTAGCGGCAAGGGTTTGATCAATCGCTATGCCTTGGAGACGCTACGCGACAGGATGTCCAATGCTACCTTGCTGGTCGATGCGGGTATTGGCTTGCCATCTCACGCAGCCATGGCTATGGAGTTGGGTTTCGATGGAGTGTTGGTTAACACTGCGGTAGCGACCGCAGACGATCCCGTTGCCATGTCGACTGCCATGTCCCATGCCGTCAAAGCAGGGCGTTTAGCGTACCTGGCAGGACCCATGGCCCCCAGCGACACGGCTCACGCATCGACGCCAGTCTTGGATCAGCCATTCTGGCAAGCGGACTCAAGAGTGCAGGAATCCTAGACGAGATAGTTCTAGATATTCCAGCGTGGTATCCGTGAGCAGACTGCATCGTACGGCGCAATTGCGCCTTCGCACGTATGAAGCCGCGACTACAGCGGCCAATATTGAGGAAAAATGAAAGTCCTGAAGAAGAACTCTAAGCCCGCAATTCAGCGACTAGGCTGTCCTCGTTGGGAAACTCTCCCGTTTGATGCTTTGAGTAGACTACGGCACCGTTCACGTCTACATCGAAGATGCCACCCCCGCCAGCAATCAGTTCGACGCTGGCTTGAAATTCACTTTCCAACTTTGCAGCCAAACTGGCCGCTTTGGGTTTGTAGCCTCAAGAATTGCAGTAGGTAATCTTTACGTCCATATTGCGATTTCGGTCGGGTATCACACAGACAGCACCATCATAGCAAATCCGTGCGTTCGCATAGTGGATTGCTACGCCTCAATTGGCGAGGTCTCAGTTACTTTCGCAGAGTAAACCCACCGCTCGAGATCGACAATCAATGAGTCTCCAGACTGGTATCGTTGATCGCGGTCAGCCAGAGTGCAGCGCAAGCATATTTCCTCGAGCTCCTCGGGAATGTCCAAGTCGGGCCGTCGCTCTCGAGGCGGAACAAAGTCTTGAGATTGAATGCGTTCCAGTACGGTTTCCACGTCATCGCCTTGAAACATCCGATCCAATGTCAGTATTTCATACAACACCGTTCCCAGGCTGTGTATGTCGGTCCTATGGTCAACGTCAAGAGGATCTTGAAGTTGCTCTGTAGACATATGTGGAGGCGTGCCGTCGAGTGGCGCGCGCCGAGTCAAGTCAATGCTCGCGTCCGAAATGTCAATTTTTGCGAGCTTGTAGCCCGGCGAATTCTTGTCTTCGTGCGCATTGGTCATTGAAGTGTCGTCCCAGACCTTCGCGGTACCCCAATCCAGAAGCATGACCTCGCCGAAGTCACCTACAAGAATGTTCTCCGGTTTGATGTCCCGGTGAACAACTCCATGAATGTGCGCGTAATGCATGGCATGGCACACTTGAACCAATATTTCAATCAAGCGTGTGAGGTTGATGCTCTCCGAATCTCTACGACGGCGCTGCTTGCGCTGGTCGATGATCTCGCGTAACGTCAATCCATGAACCAATTTCATAGTGAAGTAGTACTTGCCTGCGATGTCCCGCCCCAGCTCGTACGTTGGAACAGTGTTGGGATGTTGCAGCATCGCAGTAACGCGAGCTTCTCGCAAAAAGCGAGCTTGTTCTGCTGGATTCGACGCGATCTCCGGCCGCAATGTCTTGTAGCAGACCGTTCTTCGCAAGTGAAGATCCTTGCAACTGCTGATAACGCACTTGCCGCCCTTTGCCACTGGCTTGAAGTACATGTAGCGTGTGCGATTGTCCGGTTTTGATGGCAATTGCGCATCCGTCTCCTTCTTGAAGACGTTTGGATACGCGTCAGGCCGTTTGGGGTACTTCACGACGGTCGGCGAAAACTACAAGACGCCAATCGTAGCAAACAGCTTCTTCTAGCAGTAAAGTTTCGACCTTCGTTCAATTGATCCACTCTATGGAATCTACTGTTTTGACTCGGAGTTAACCAGTTACTCCTGCGGTGCAACGACAGGTCCAAGAGAGTTGACATCCTCCCAGGCATCCAGCTTGGCCATTCGAAATCCCTCGATCATCTTGGGTTCTACGCTTAAATCCATGGAATTGTCACTTTCGCGATCATACAAGGACCATGCAGGCAATCCAGGCCCATTTGGATTCCCCGTCTTGGCGAAGTTCACCCAATAAGAGTGCATGAGGTTAGCAACCTTGTTGTCGTCGTCGTTCCAGACTCCTTCGTTGGCATTGTGGAACACATAGGGGATCTCTGCCGCGTGAAAGGCGCCGAATGTTCGAGTAGGTTCAGCGTTGGGTAGTGCCAAAGGAGCCGCATGGCTGAACACGTAGAGGTAGGCGCCTATGTCATGTTGCGCCACGAGCCGCGCCCAAGTGCGCATCTCCCAGGCAAACGTTGTATCCGAAATCATCTGTTGCGACGCCGTCCTGGTGGACTCCATGGCATCCTTCAAATAGAGATCTATGAATCGTTCGGCATTCTCGCCCATGTTCGCTCTAATGTTCTCTTTCCAGTCCTCAAGTTCGTTTTCGGGCAGGTTGTAGTACAGAGTCGTGCCTTCGTCAGTGTTGGATCCAACTAGCGTCGGGACCACATTGCCTCTGCCAGAAGCGACTAGATTGCGCATCTGGTCAGGAAAAAGGTATCCATCCACATATATTGAACGCCACGACATGGACCGACCACTCCCTCCAAGAGACGCTCCAAGCTGCATTGGGCTCTTGGCCCTCAACTCAGCAAGTCCTTCTGCACCGGACTTGGTTGCGCCCAAAAGTTTCGCAACAGACTCGCCAACAGCATGTCCGCCGCCAGATATTTCTCCCTCTGTACTCTCGGGATTTTCCAATGGGTCATCCAATGCCGGATGCTTGTTGAAACATCCTCCCGACTGGCCAATTGCCTTGTGGAACAACCCCTTGGACAGTGGTGTCGCCACGAGATAGCACACGCTCATCGATCCGGCCGATTCACCGAAAATCGTAACGTTGTCAGAATCGCCATTGAATGCACCGATGTTGTCTTGAATCCACTTCAGAGCGGCAAGTTGATCATGAATGCCTTGATTTCCCGAAACACCGTGTTCATTCTCCTCGCTCAATGCGGGGTGTGCGAAGAAACCTGCGAGATTCAATCGATAGTTGATGGTTACCAAGACTACGCCAGACTCCGCAAACTGCTTACCATCGTAGTAATCGCTTGATCCGCTGCCGAATTGGAACGCGCCACCATGGATCCACACCATCACAGGAAACGGCCCGCTTGAACCCGCAGGGCGCCAGATGTTGAGGTATAGGCAATCTTCCGACATTTCCGGACCTTCCGCGTCGGGAGCTCGAGGCTGCACGCAATCGGGGCCAAACACTTCCCCGTTACGAATCCCTTCCCACGCATCCAGAGGTTGCGGCAACCGCCATCGCAAATCTCCTACAGGAGCCTTCGCGTATGGAATTCCTTTGAAAACATCCACGGTGCTACTCAACGATAGGCCCTGCACGACCCCATAGGATGTCTTAGCTAGTGCGGGCTGCAAATCTTGTTCCGCTTCCTGACTCGATGCCACGAGAGCCGAAAGCATCAAAACGCTACTTGCCCCAGCTAGCCATCTAGGTAGTCTCCGCGATCCCACACATCTCCAAGATTCGGTTTTTGGCGCACTCATCACTGTTTCTTCCAACATTGGTCGTCGTTAGCAAATTGCCACAAGCGCAATCTTACCCAAAATTGTGACTTGCCGGAACGCCGAGAAGATTGTTGACTCTAAGGCAAGTTGAGTGCCTCAAATTCGCTTTCATCAAATGCGATACCATTTCAATCTCAAACTGTGCTAATCCCTAAACCTAGCCTTAAGGATCACTGGTGGTCGTAGCCGCAATCCTCTATTTGCTTCTGCTGAGCCTTGTCTCAGTGAATGTCATTCAAGCGTTCAATTGGTCAATAGCCTTCGCCGCAATTCCGATAATCATTGCCATTATCTTTGTGGGTGCGATGTACACTTGGAGGCACACACGACGAATTCTCTTGCTCTCTCTCGGGTATGCGGGAATGGTAGGACTGTCCGCGGTCGCTCTCACATTTACGCTGCCCGCGTTCGAAGTGGTCTTTTACGGTGAAAGCGGCTCGTGGACTTCGCGACTCGTGCCGTTGTTCGTAGTTGCCATCGCTCTCTATGTTTCCGGACTATGGATCGAGGCAGCCTCCATGCGCCAGTCGGACGCGCTCGAGTGGCTAGCCAAGTTTCTCGGTGGTCCTAATCTCTATCTGACGATGGTCACTGCACTAATCCTCTGCGCCGGCACATTGCTAGCGCTGGAGTGGCTCGAAGGCACGGCGGAGGCTGCTGCAGGAATTACGCAGCGCTTTCTCGCCCGCGGCATCATTCCTCCACTGACCGTTTTCATCTTTTTTTGGGGCGTTCTCATGTTGCTCAGCAAGTGGTGGAACGCCTTCTACCTTCGTCTGTCGATGAATCGATGGGAGAATGACGCGGTCGCGAGCACCAACTCGAACTTGGATCGCGTGCGCAACGTAGCCCGCAATCCTGATACTCTGGAAAACCAATTGCAGTTTCTTTGGCGACGACACGACGAGTCGTATCTGGTTCCTCGCTACATCAGCTTCGCCACCCCAGTGCTTGGCTTTATTGGAACAGTCCTGGGCATATCCCTAGCAGCAGACGGGATACGGGGGATCATTTCGTCGGAGTCTGGCCTGAGTGGCTTGAGCAGCGAACTCGGGGCAGCAATCTCGCCACTGGGAATTGCGTTTGACACCACTCTCATTGCCTTGTCTCTCAGCATAGCTTTGGCGTTGCTGCTTGCGCTCGTGCAACGGGGCGAGGAACGTACCTTGTCAACACTGGAACGATACTTACGCGATAACGTACGTGTTTATTGACGGAAAGAACTCCACTAGCCGTGGCAGCACGGCAGGAATTTCCCAACAGGAGGAGAACAGCGCCCCGATGATGGCCGTCTTCGGGGGAATGTTCGCCCTGATGCTGGTCTTTCTCGTCGTCGTAAATGTGGTATCGGAAGCGGCAATTCAGGAACGACTCAAGGAATCGGCCGACAACGGCGACTATCGGATTGAGCGTATGGATGGCGGCTCCGGCTATTCGATTATCGTTTTTCCCGAAATGCTTCGTATTGTCGAGACCGCTGAGGGTGTCGCTCGAGGCGAAATTTGCAGTCCTGGAAGCGCGTACCGGCGATACGCGCAACGCATCTACGAGAACGAGGACGACCAACTCCTGTTCTTTCTATTGGAAGGAAGCGTGTCAACCATGGCGGAGGCACGAGACTGCATTCGCGAAATGTGGCCAGGTCAAGAGAGGCACATAAGCTGGATAATCGCGGACAATGAGTTTCTTAAGTCCGTGATGCTCGACGATATTCCTGAGTACATTAGGGATCACGTGGACGACATGCCATGAGTTCAGCCGCTTCGCGCATTCCAAATTTCGCCGGAGTCGCACTTGTCGACATTCTTGCGAACGGCGTCGCTGTGCTAGTCATTGTCATAGTGCTCAGCATTGCCGCGCGTGCGGAACAGGAAGAACGCTACACGGAGAAAGTCCAAGAAATAGGCGTAGTCATGACACGCGAATTTAGCACCTCCTTGGTGTTGAATCGCATGGCGGCTACTCAGCCGGCGCTCTTGCACGACTATGAAAATTCTCACATTGACCAAGTGTGGCATCCGGTTGTAATGCCGGTGCTCGAGTTCCACCGCAATGCCGTGCGCGACCCGTACTCGGGAACTGTGTGGTCGCGCAGCGAATTGCTGCAGTCGCCCAATACTCTGGATGAGTTTCTAATAGACATGCTCCCCTCATCCCGAGAGAACATCAGAGGCGACATTTACGACGTGGGAACCTACTATTTGCTGATGTCGATTCTTAGAGATCACGGGATTAGGATCTGGCATTGGCACTTCATGGGTGGACGTGGCCTCGGCTCCGATGCGGGATCGATCGGAGATTGCCCGCCTGGAGTCAGCTTCAAGGATTGCCAGGGACAACTGGGCGCGACAACCGAACAACTTCCTGGTCTGCCGGATCTCGGCGGGTTGTTCGACTTGGAAGACGAGCAGTCAAACGATGAATTTGGTGAAGGAGCCTGGCCTCCATTTGCGATGGAAGATTGTCCGCCTGGAATGGATTGCGATACGGGATTGGAAGGTTCAGACATTCCCGAGGGTTCCGCGCTGGGCATGGGCCAACCTAGCGATCCCAGCACATTTGGAAGCTTTCCCGATGCCCGTCAGCGGGGAGTACCTGGAATGGGGTCTCCGTCGGGAGGGCAGTCCGGCACGTTAGGGGACGGATCCCAAACGGGCGCTTTGGACGGCGATGGGGAACCAAACCAGGACTCGATACAGCTGCGTCTGGCCGATCCCAGTCTTATGGGGGACAACTCTAGCCTCGCTCCATCCATAACGGACATGCTTGAACTGATGGGCGCCTTGATGCTGTATCTGAACGATCTGCAAGTCTCGTTGGATGCGAAGCAGCCCCCTACGGAACTTCTTGCCGATTTTCTTCTAGTCATAGCCGAGAACACGGAGCGACTGACGGAACTCACCCCCGAGCAGTTGGCCGTCGTGCAGGACTTGTACGACGCATTGAGCCTGTCGAGCCAAATTGACGATGGATACGCTCCTATCAGGTCCGTTTCCTTGGAGGTGACCACAGTGGAACAATTGGAGCAAGCGATCTTGAAGTTGCTTCCCAATAGGATCATGTTCGACGTCGAGGCAATCGTAGATCCCCAAAATCCACCAGTAGGTTTCGACTACGTTGTTCCCAAGTTGAGCTTGAACAGATTTCCAGACATTTGGAAGGGCTTGCAAATCACGCTTCACCAGGGTTCCGTAGTTCTCATGCCTCCCGTCGAAGAACCCGACTCGCTGCCTCAATGGCGCGCAGTTGCCCACATCACTCCGAATTTCGACGACATCGTTGTGGGGTTTGTCTACTCAACCGTCGACGAGGATGGAATCCTCTCGGTGCTCGCCGAGAGCAATCGCGTTAGCATCGATGGCCAGTCCATAGCGGTTAGAGCCGACGTTGCATTTTTCGGAGTCAAAACGTGGCTTGTCATGCTCTATTGCGTGCTGGCGGCCATGGTGATTGTGCTTGTGCTGTTTTGGAGACCTGGCATGCGTAGGACGGAATGAGCTGGCGAAAACCAACCATCATTCTGCTTCTACTGCTCCTAGCCGCCGTTCTCATTACTTGGTTGAACGTTGGCCGAACGAACATAGATGCCATCCAAGTCCAGCTTGGAGCTTGGGAAGCTCCCAACGCCAGAGCTCGAACGGTCGACGATGGCGTCTTGCAAGCCTTGGAACGGGGTCAACTCAACAGCGAATTGAGACTCAGGCTCGACAAGAGAGAGCGCAATGTTTTGCTTGCGCCGTTCCAAGTGGACGAGTGCGAAGTTTCTCAGCGAGACTACGAGCGATTTGTCGATTGGACGATGGCTCGTTCAAGCAACTCAGATGAAGAGCCGCCAGATTGGCTTCGATCCTTGTCCACAGGCCACCGAACCGCAGGCAGGTTGAATTCGCCCGCCAGCGGCGTTAGCCAGCGTGGCGCGACTTTGTATTGCCAAGCAGTCGGCGGCAGATTGCCGATGGTCGAGGAACTGGAGGCAGTCGCGAGGGGCAGCCAAGGACGCCTCTACCCTTGGGGAAACGAGTTCGAACCTGACCACTGGCCCTACAAAGAGCCTGATCGCAACGCCCAGCAAGAGTGCGGACGTCATCCTGCAGCGAGCACACCATCTGGAGTGCAGGACCTTGCCAACAACGTGATGGAATGGACTGCTGGAACTATGGATCCCATGTTGTTGCCCCGTCCAGATCAACGACCGGTGGTTGGCGCACCGCCCGTGCGGACCAATGCGCGCGATCTTTACGCGTTGAGTGCTGCGTGGCTTCCCATAAGTCAGGACGTGCAGAGTCACCATCTTGGCTTCCGATGTGTCTATGAGTTGCCGCCTCCTCCCGTTCTGCCGTGGGGCACCCCTGCGGGCACTACCATCTCCATGCAAGGCGGAAGCTACACAGTGGGCATTCCCAATCAGGCTCGCGTTGCGAACTTTGTAACTTCACTACCTTCCGACAGCGACATCTCGCTAACACGCTTGCTGCTCGCGTCAGAAACCCAAAAGCTGCGTCTGCGCGCCGACCGTTGCGAGGTTAGCAGGGAAGACTACAGCAAGTTTCTCAACGATCCACTAGTCAATGCCGGACTATATGGCAACGACAACGAGCCCGCCGGACACTCCTACGAACCACTGGATTGGACGCGGCAGAAGGAAAGACTCGAACTGCCTGTGACTGGCGTTAGCTGGTGGTCGGCCGATGCCTTCGCACGATGGTCCGGAGGCCGCTTGCCATCTGCAGACGAATGGCGCGCCATAGCATCTGGCACAGAGAAACGCATTTTTCCATGGGGCGATTCCTACGATCCCGCGGCAGCGGCGACGGGTGACGATGCAGCAGGCAGGCTTGTGCCTTGCGATGCCAACATCAAGGATGTGACCCGCGAGGGAATTCGTCATTTGGCAGGCAATGTCTCAGAGTGGACTCGATCGGTATCCTTGGACTCTGGAACCGTGGTAATGTGGGCTCAAGGAGGAAATTGGATGCTTCCCGGCGAAGACACCGCGCGTACAACCTTTGGACGCAAGGTTCCCCTCAATCACCGGACGGAGACCATAGGGTTTAGAGTGGTCTACGACTAGCCCAACGGGATGCAGATGCGGTTGAAGTCCGGATTTCGCGTTCCGCAATGCATGTTGCATGACATTGCTGGGCTCTAGGCGCGTCAGACAAACCTATGCGCCTAGAACGGGCGCTGCAGAGCTTCTCGATTAGACAGGACACTTGCAACTACGCCTAATTGGGTACCTAACCAACTCAACCTCTACTATTGCACCAGACTAAAACGATTGTCCGTCACGGCGGTATCATGGAACTACGGTTCGCACACTAACGTAAAGACCCAAAATCATCCCGTGGCTCTACGTATTCCTTTTAAGCCTAAGACTGCTCAGGTTTGTAAATTGGTCCTCGCGACTGGCATTGCGCTTGCTCAATGGCAAGTGTGTGCAAGCCAATCCGAGGGTAGCGAACACGAAGAAATCAAATTTCAGTCTCAACACGGGCTCGAGCTGGCCGACTTGCGTGTTCGCATCAACGCTGGCGAAGCACGCGAGGTGATCACAATCGTTGAAGACAAAATTAAGTACGTCGAAAACGAGTCAAGCCCATACGACGAGAGGCTCGTCGACATGTACGTGGTGATTGGCGACGCCTACTATCGCCTAGACCAATACCGGGATGCCCTGATTGCCTATCGTCAAGCGGCCGACATTTCAAGAATCGCCAATGGGCTATATTCACCCTCTCAAATCAGTATTGCCTATCGCGAGGCCAATATGCTGACTCGAATTGGAGCATGGCAGTCGGCCAACGATCGGCACGAATACGCCTACAGCATAGTGTTGCGCGAGTATGAGGACGAGTCTGACCCTCGACGGATACAAGGACATATTCGACTCGTGGATTGGTACGAGTCAACGAGCAAATTTCGCGCTGCCCTAGTTGTGTACGACAAACTTCGTACCCATGTGCAGCAGTTCTATCCTCCAGCCCATTCGTTCGCCCTTGCAGTGCGGCGCGGCTATGTTCGCGCGTTGCGCGAAACCAGCTTTCCTACGCCCACGACTAAAGCTGCACCGAGGTTTCGATGGCAAGTGCCGGGTTGGGAGCCCAGATCTTTTCGTAGACGCATGAGCAACTACGAACTTGGCAAGGAGGAATTGGAAAGCATCGGTCATATAGTTCTGACCAATCCAGTGGCTACCGATGAAGAGCGGGCGTCGGCTCTGTTGGATGTTGCCGATTGGCATGTGCTGTTCAATCGGCCCCACAAGGGAATTCAGCTATATCGCGAAGCGTGGGAGTTGCTGGAATCCACTCCCGAGCGGCTGGAGCAGGCATTTGCGCAACCTCATCTCATCCACATGAACGTGACGAGATCATGGGTCAGTCCAGAGAGGATGGCAAGTGAACAGCCGCGCATTGGAGTGGTGCGTTTGTCGCTACACGTCAACAACCGTGGAACCGTTGTTGGCCGCAGGACGGTTTCGACATCGCCGGACAATCGGATGGAGTACCGGGTGAGAGTCATAGCAGAAAGGGCCAAATATCGACCGGCATTCAGGGACGGGGAATCGGTGCGGACCAGGAATGTGCCTTTTGTGTATAACTACGCTCTATCCAGTTCCAGCAGCTCGCGAAGGTAAGGGTGCAGCAAATTTTCCTATGCCGTCCACTGTCTCCATATACTTGAAGTGATTCAATCGAGGGCTTCGTTGCTGACTGTGAACGCTAGTCGTGACCAATGGTTTGCTCGCAATTTTGCGACGATCCTAACCTGTCTGGCTTGTGGCAACTTGGTTTGGGCCTCAGAAGAGGACCCGGATACACTGTCCGACGAGCAAACCACCTTGCTTGAGTTGCTCTCAGCATGCGAGAAGATTGAGGACGAAGAAACTCGTCAACGATGCTACGAACTCGCATTAGATGATTCTGAGGACGAGGACTTCTCGGATCGCGACATCGAGGAGATCTTGGGAGAAATCGAGGAGGAGAGCAACGCTGAGAGCGACGATCATGTAGGGGAAACGCAACTGGCACCACATGAAGTAGCCGACAGTTCGCAAGAGGATGATTCGGAATCCGCGAATGAGCCGAAAAGGAGAAGGGGACTCTTTGGAAGGCTAGCAAGAGCGGTAACCTCTCCAATTCGCGCAGTGCTTCCTACTGGGTCCGACAACAGGAACGGCAATCCCGAAATCGACGAAGACAAACAAATGGACCCTGACGAAGAATCACGGGGGTCCACGTCCTATGATGCCGTTGTAGTTCGCACGGGGCGTATCGATCGAAACGTCCATCTCGTGCTGTTGGACGATGACAAGCTCTTTGAGTACATCAGCCCGGCAAACCTCAGGTTTCGAAAGGACGACACGATTACCGTGATCCATGTGGAAACTTGGCTGACAGAGGGCTATCGACTTGACGGTCCGCGTGGCCCTATCCAAGACGCCCACCTGATTCCCTGTCACCGCGAGGACATAAAGGGGAACGTCAAACGCAAGTGCGAGCTCATGGGAATCGAGTAGTTGTTGCAACACAACCAATTTCGTCGCCAAGTCGGGTCTGAACGACTGTCGCAAAGAAATCCTCCGTCCGCCTTTGAATTGCATCTAAATTCAAGGTCTCGAGTCGCGAAATTCAACCCAAAAATCCCACTAATCGTTCAATTTTTGATAAAGTGTCCACATGGAAATCTCGCGTGTAGGAGAAGTGCGCCTGCGGCAAGGAGTTTGTCGCTACATCTCCTGACCAAGCGCGAAGCTGAAACTGAGGCAGAACACTATGTTTAGAAGATTCCTTAGAACATCCACCATTGCGTGGTTGCTCATGTCGCTTGTTCTCTCTGTGTCGCTCGTCACCTGGGCACAAGAGACTGATGAAGACGAGGACGACGACGACGTCGAGGAGACGCAAGGGGAAACCTCGGAGGCTGCAGAAGCTGACGGGGACATGGAAGTCATGATCGTCACCGGTTCAAGACTGAAGCGAACGACGTATACCAACATTTCTCCCCTTCAGATTATTACCGCTGAAGTGGAACGAGAAGCAGGTCTGGTCGAATCTTCCGAAATATTGCAGAAGTCGACCCAAACTAGCGGGCTTCAAATCGACTTAACGTTTACAGGCTACGTCCTCGACGATGGGCCAGCTGCATCCACTGTAGCCTTGCGCGGATTGGACCCCGAACGTACTCTCGTTCTAGTCAATGGACGACGTTTGGCTCCGGCTGGGGTCGAAGGAGCGCCCAGCAACCCCGATTTGAATCTTGTTCCGGGAATTCTCGTTCAGCAATACGAGCTGCTTCTAGATGGAGCATCTTCAGTCTATGGTTCCGATGCTATTGCGGGGGTTGCAAACATAATTTTGCGCAAGGACTTCGACGGGCTTGAAATAGATCTCTTTGCGGATCGCGACAACTATGCCGGTACAACAGGCAGAAATGTCGCTTTCATGTGGGGACAGAACTATGACCGAGGCTTCTTCGGCATGGGTGCAACGTATAACTTCAGCCAAGAAGTCACCGCAGCCGACGCTCCTCACACGGCAGGGTGCACGCAAGAAGCTGAAATCACGAAGGATGGCGAAGTTCGAACAAAGAGCCTGTGGTTCGAGTATTGGTATGGAATGGAATGGGACGAGTGCGGCTACCCTGGTTTGCATGGGAATTGGGTGACAAGAGTTCCCTACGCCGGTTTGCTGTTCTCCACCCCAGGTCAATCAAATGGCGGGTGGAATGATTTTTCCATGTCGCGTATTCGGCTAGGAGGGCAGTGGTTCTGGACGGACGAGGACGGCGACGACTTCAATGACGTGTCGTGGCGACCCTACATTCGAGACGCCAATGAGCAGTTTCGAACTCTCTATCCGCAGTTCCACCGAGTGAACTTCATGTCCTACGGCGAGTACACGTTCGAAGGTGAAGCGAACATTACGCCGTTTTATGAAATACTCTATGGCAAACGGTCCACTGTGCACAACGGCGGCGGCTACCAGCTGTTTCCCATCCTGCATCCATTGAGCCCGTACAACATTTGCAATCCGTTCGGGCTCATAGGAGTCGATTGCGGCTTGGCGTTTAACGAGTTTCTTGCAAAGCAGTCCTTCCGCGATGCGGTATTCGCTAGGTTTGGTTGCGATCCGGGGCCTGGAGGAACTTGCGATCAGACTGTACCCCCACTCGGTCCGTGGCCAGTGCAACCGGTTGTCGTGATTGAAGGTGACCGCAACATCACTCACGTGGACGTCGCCCAATGGCGGTACGTCGGCGGGGTGCGCTTCGATATTCCTTTCCTGAATAGCCGATCCAGAAGCAATTGGAGCGGGGAACTCTACTTGGCGTTTTCCGATGGATCCGGTGAGACTCATCGGGAAGGCGTACTGGAAGACAGGTTTGAGCTCTCCCTTGGCAACTACTCGCAGTTCGGCGTTCCTTGCCAAGACGACTTCGGCATCGTCAGCGATCCCAAGGACTTTGCAGGATGCGTGCCTGTCAATCTATTCGCTCCTAGCGTCCTCTCACCAGACATGCAGGGCAGCTTTGCAACGCAGCAGGAACGAGACTATCTCTTCGGCGTTCGCGCATTCGACACACAGATTGAACAAACCGTTTTGTCCTACTACATGACTGGCGACGTCTTTGATCTCCAAGGTGGTCCTGTCGCGGCAGGCCTCGGCGTCGAATACCGCAAGGATTCCATTGCCTCCATTCCAAATAAGGTGGCGGCTGAAGGTAGGTTCTGGGGCTTTTCCGCCGACCAAGGTGCTGAAGGCGAGAAATCTATCAAGGAGGCTTTTGCCGAGATCGAGCTTCCAATGATGGGAAACATGAAGTTCGCTGACGAGCTGACATTGAACCTATCGGCACGACACACTGACGATGAGTTCTCAGGCCGTGCCTGGACCTGGTCAGGTAAATTGGCCTATCGGCCTGTCTCGTCGTTCTTGATTCGAGCGACCAAAGGCACCTCGTTCCGAGGACCCAACCTCAGAAACTTGTTCCTGAAGGCTCAGACGGGATTCCTGAACGTATTCGATCCTTGCGTTATTCCTTCTGCAGCGATTGATCCCATTACCGGCGACTACATCCCCGAGCAGGATCAACGGGAAGACCATGTGCTTCAAAATTGCCGCAACAATGGCGCAGACCCCTATGTACTGACCAATTTCGCGGTCTACAACGTTGAAGTCGCGAGTGGCGGCGCGCTCGATCTGCTTCCCGAGACAGCGGTCTCCGAGACCTATGGCTTTAGTTTCGAACAGCCGTTCACGAATGCTTTCAATCTTGCAATGGGCGCGAACATATACAAGATCGAGGTCGATGACACGATTATCGAGCCAAGCGCAAGCTTCATAATCAGCGACTGCTATAACTCTCAATCGCTGAACAGTCCCTATTGCCAGAGGATCACTCGTTCGACGGATCCCAACGACCCTCGAATCACTTACGTACATCAAGGATTCATCAATAGAGACAATGAAACCGTGCGTGGCATCGATTTCAACATTGCATTCTCAGACACCATAACTATCTTCGACCGATCGTTCTTGGTGTCTCTCGACTACATCGGCCACAAGTTGCTGGAACGATCCACCATAACCATTACCGAGTTTGAAGATCGCGAGGAGTTCGTATCGGAATGGGCCTTCAATCGATTCCGACATAGGCTGGTAGCGTCCGCCCAGTTCAATCAAATGCGAGTCCAGTTGAGCACAAGGGTTCTAGGTCGCCAAGATCAAGATGATCGCTTCGAGGATGTGTTCGGTTCAGTGCCCAGCTTCCAATCAGACACCTGTCTAGGACCCGATGAGGGCGATGTACTTTGTCGTGACATAGGCGAATCGGATAGCGTCTACTACACGCACACACTTTCCTTCACCATGGCGCGTCCAACCTGGAGAGCGACCGCAGGCATACGAAACTTCACCGATGAGGATCCGCCATTTGTTGACGAGTCCGAAGTGTTCTCGTGGAGCAATACTCCATTGGGCGCTGGCTATGACCTCATGGGTCGAGCGGTCTACGCAAGCTTCACCTATCGTCTCGGATCTGGACTGTAGGGTCTGATCGGAACGATTGAGATGAAATAAAAGCGGCTCTCCTGTCTCGACGACAGTCCTGCGGAGAGCCGCTTTTCTATCTCTGACATTTAGTTCTGTATTGACACCTTACCTTCAATGAAAAACCTGAAATTCATTCATTTATTCGTTGTGCTGCTTCTTGCATCTTCCGCTGCAGTGGCGAGCGCCCAAGAAGCCGACAACTCTGACGAGTCTTTCGAGCCCTATCCACCGGAAGTCTGGGCGGCGAACCCGAACATTCGCACCGTTCGTGTTTCGCCAAACGGCAAATACCTGAGCATGTTGCGTTTCGAGGACCCGCGACGGCTGTCCAGTCCGTTCATCGAAGTGTTCGACATATCCGGATCAGAAGGCATGGAACTCGTGCATCGTCAGCGGTCCGATCCAATGCACATTCAAGGCTACTCCTGGGTCAGCGATTCCACCTTTGTCATGAGTCTGAGGCAGCAGGTTCGACGCCAAGTGGAAGGATTCAACCGCGGTGTCTTTGAGTTCCAAGTCGCCTTGGTCGACGTCGCTGAGAAAACAATCAAGGATTTTGGGGCTGGTTCAGGAGGATTGGTGCACATTCTCCCAGAAAAACCCAATAAGATCATGACCTCGGTTCAAGAGGGCGAAGCCTATCGAAGCAGAATGGCTTCTGCCTACCGACCGGCAGCCTACTATGAACTCGACCTCGAAACGGGCAACAAAAAGCTGCTCATGCGCGCAAAGCTTGCCCAATACTCCATTACGTTCGATAGATTGGGGAATGCGGTGCGGTCGACGGGATTTGACGACAATACCAAGGAAACCGTCTTCTACTATCGACCTGAGGATTCCAACAATTGGAAGGAGTACTATCGAATCGGCGAGGACTCATTCGAACGGTTTCAGCCCGTTGGAACGGATCCCGCCGCCAAGGACCATGTTTTTGTAATCGCCCACAATGGCGAAGATATGGCTGGATTCTGGTCCTACGACATGGCGAGCAAGAAGTTTGCCGAAGTACTCTATCGACGGCCGGACGCTGACCGACTCGCGCCGATCTTCCACACGAACACGTGGAATCACATGGGCGAGGTTGCGGGAATTCAGTACTTCACCGATAGACGCCATCGAGTCTATCTGGATGAACGAGAGGAGGGCATAAATGCCCAACTGCAGAATATCATTCCCAACGCTGGTTCCGTAGACATAACGAGCCAATCCAAGGACGGGAGCGTAATGGTGATCTACAACTCCAGTCCTCGAGATCCGGGCACCTACTTTGTAATAAACAACGGAAAGTTAACCGTGTTGGGTAGTGTTGCGCCAGACATTGACAGTGCACGATTAGCAGAGGTTCGGTACATCAAGTACAAGTCCGAAGACGAGCTTGAGATTCCGGCCTATGTGACTGTTCCCCAAGGAGAGCCGCCATTTCCGCTTGTAGTGTTTCCCCACGGTGGCCCCCATGTGGCTGAGACCATTACTTACGATCCATGGGCGCAAATGCTGGCAAACCATGGGTATCTCGTCCTTCAGCCTCAGTACCGAGGTTCACAGAACTACGGCATTGCTTTCTACAAGGCCAGCTTCACTCCTCGGAGCCAAGCCGGTCGCCTGATGCAGGCCGACAAAGATGCCGGCGCGCTGTACCTAGTCGAGCAAGGTCTCGCCGACCCTAGCCGTATGGCTATGGCCGGATGGTCCTATGGCGGGTACGCCGCGCTGATCGCCGCGACGCGAGACCCGCAAATCTACCAATGTGTGATAGCGGGCGCAGCCGTGGCGGACCCTGTCATGCAGCTGAACAACTACCGAGATCGCCTTACGGGTGCCCAAGAAAAGGAACAAATTGGAACTTGGCTCACCGCCGTTTCCCCAACGGATGAAGCCGAAAAGGTCAATGTGCCCATGCTACTGGTGCATGGGAATGTCGATCCCCGCGTTTCCATTGACCATGTGACGCAATATCGCCGCGAGCTGGACAAGCACGAAAAAATCTACGAGTACATCGAGCTTCCCAACGCATCGCACTTCTACAATACATTGAATTACCGCCATCGCGAAACGTTCTACTCGGCCATGTTGCGTTTTCTAGCAGAGGACTGCGGGCCGGATGGGCTCTAGAAGTTTGGGTTGATACAGACAAAGAAAAGAGCG
This sequence comes from Candidatus Azotimanducaceae bacterium, assembly GCA_965205545.1. Lineage (GTDB taxonomy): Bacteria > Pseudomonadota > Gammaproteobacteria > Pseudomonadales > Azotimanducaceae > Bin55. The sequence continues at coordinate 2,031,666 of OZ242170.1, forward strand.
GACGCATATTCCAATGCGCCCGCTCCTAACTGTCTTTGGATTCTTGGCTTAAGCTTGCACGGTAATGCGCTTGGGCTGAGAAGTTGCTCGCTTCTGAATTACAACCTCAAGAACACCGTCCTTGCTTGAAGCAGAAATTTGCTCCGGATCGGCAGTTTCGGGCAAGCTGAAGTTACGCTCGAAGGATCCTTCAACTCGCTCGAATCGGCGGAAGTTGCCATTTTCCTCCTCGCGTTCGAACTTGCGCTCACCTTTGATTGACAAGGTCCCGTCCTCGACGGTAATTTCAATGTCGTCTGCTCGCAATCCTGGCAGATCCGATCTAAGCACGAAGCGGTCCCCATCGTCATGGATGTCCGTTGCGGGCGTCCAATCCGAGGATTGGCGAGCCATCTGGCCAGCGACTCTTGGAAATAGGCTCCAAAAGTTGTCTTCGAAATCTCGCTGCAAATTGCTCGCAGGAGACCAAACTGGATATCGTTCAATGAGTTTCATATTCGTTCTCCTCTGGATGATATTTTTCAAGCTTTCGCTTGTTCTCTTTGATAAATGGGAACGCTATCGAAAATTTCAAGGGCTATGACCAAAAAAAGTGAAAATACTCCTTTAGGCTGATGATTCGAGCGATTTACGCAGTCCTTTCACGGATTTGCCTTCCTTTTGTTTTTGCTCATTTGCTGATTCGAGGCCTATTCGACGCAAGCTATCGGGAAAGGCGACGCGAAAGGTTTGGATTCGTTTCAAAACGAATTCCCCATGGCTGCATTTGGGTACACACGGTCTCGGCTGGCGAAGCAATCGCCGCCATCCCAGTCATTGAGTTCCTGCTCGAAGCCTATTCCGATACCACCCTCCTCATAACGACTACTACACCCGCCGGATCCAAGGAAATCGTCCGTCGATTCGCAGACCGAGTGAGCCATTGCTATGCTCCCTACGACATTCCCTGGTCGGTGCGTCGTTTTCTATCACACACGAGACCTCGGGCGCTTTTCCTAATGGAAACCGAGCTTTGGCCGAATCTAATTCGTGCGACCGCCCGCATGAGTGCCCCCATCTATTTGATCAATGCGCGCCTTTCAGATAAATCAGCACGAGGATATTCCCGATTGAGAGATCTGACATCCGCCACTCTTGAACAGGTTAGTGGAATCGCTTGCCAATACGACGACTCGGCGCAACGCTTCAGAGAGCTCGGAGTAACCCCCGACAAAATCTGTACAACAGGAAGCATAAAGTTCGATGTGGGATCTCCGCCTTCGTTGCCGAAGGGGGTAAAGGAAGCCATGGATCTACTCTGCACCAAGACCAACAATCTGTGGATTGCAGGGAGCACCCATCCAACCGAAGAGGAAGTCGTGCTTGCCGCTCACGTACAAATTCGAACTTCGATACCAGATGCGATTCTTGTCCTAGCGCCAAGACACATCAACCGCTGCTCGGAGGTCCTAGCTCTATGCAAACGCTACGGTTTCAGAGCCTCCATGATCGGCATTGCCGACGAAGAGCCAGAAGTTCTGATTGTTGATCAGATGGGTGTTCTGTTTGGGCTTTATGGACTTGCCAAGGTCGCATTCATTGGTGGCAGTTTGGAGGGCACGGGGGGACACAACCCAATCGAAGCGGCACTGCAGGGAGTTCCCATTGCAATGGGACCGGACCGACGCAACTTCGAGGAAGTCTGCAACCGATTTGCGCGTAGCCGATGCCTGAACGATGTCGGCAACGCGGAAGACCTTGCTAGAACGGTTACACGACTTCTAAACGATCACGAGGAGTGGGAGCGGCAATCCCAAGAATCTCGCAAAGTCGTGCATGAAAATCAAGGCGCGCTAAATCGCCTCAAATCCACTATCTCAGCTTGGTTGTCAATCGATACTAATTCCCCGAAAGCGACGTGACACGAGTGACCGTGTCTTCATTGTCCATGAAGGCATTGAGTGCTTCAATCTCCGCTACGCTGAGGACACCTGCGCTTTGCTTTAGTCTCAAGAATCCAGTGATGTAGTCGTACTTGGCGTTCTCGTATGCCAATTCAGCGCCGAATGACGCTCTCTGCGCGTTCAATACCTCGACTATGTTCCTCGTACCAACCTCGTATCCCGTTACCGTTGCTTGAAGAGATGCTTCACTTGATTGAATGGCCCGCTTCCGAGCGCTTGCTCTCTGTACGTCGATAACGACCGTACGAAACTGACGTCGAACCTGATCCTCCACGTTCAGTCTCTGTTGAATCAATTGGAGCCGAGTCTGTTCCTTGTTCAATGCGCTGACCCGGTCCTGCACCCATCCTCTACCGTTTTGAAATTGGATGTTGAACGAGAGACTCCAGCTAAATCCACGACTTTCGTAAGTGATGTCGTAGGGAGCAACAATTTCTCCCAGTTGAAAGGGCCTTTCCGATCTGTTGTAGTTTCCCGAAATGGAAACCTGCGGAACGTTGTTCAACAATTGACCCCAATGATTGAGCTTTTGAATTTCAAAGGACTTTTCTTGTGCGAGTATTTGTGGATTGTTCCTCATCGCTGTGGCGACCCAATCTTCCTCCGAGTTAGGTACTGGATCTGCAATCTCAAAGTCGTCTGAAAGGCGCGAGAGTTCCCCAATCGACTCGCCGGTAAGAACACGAAGAGCTTCAAACACTACTTCCAAATTCCCTATTGCCTGGATTCGATCAACGATGGCATTGTCGAAGGAAGCCTGTGCGTTCAAGACGTCCGTGCTAGCCGTCAACCCAACCTCGTACCGTTGTTCGGCTTGTTCCAATTGCCGCTGAATGGCTTCTTCTGACTTGATCGAGTTTTCCAGTGCATCCCGCGTTCTCAACACATTGAAATATGCTTCGACGACTCGAACAATAAGCGCTTGCTCGGCACTGACCAAGTTATGGGCACTTGAAGTGGTCTGTCTGCGTGAATTGATGACATTGATAAATGTCGGAATGCTGAATATGGTCTGTTGGGCCCCAACGCTCCAACCAAGAGTCTCACTCTCTCTTTCTTCCCATACCCCGTTGGTCTCCGGAGAGACGAAAAAACGATAGTTTGGATCAGCCAACATCTCGTTGGGATAGGTGACTCGGTTCCTGTTCGTACTTCCACCTCTTGGAAGATTGAAGCTTAGGCTGGGAAGCAATTGGGTGTGGGCAGAATAATTGTTAAGTTTTTGAATTCGATTGCCGATTTGCGCCAACCTGAAGGTCGTATCGTTGGTGTAGGCTTTCTCGTACACTTCAAGAATGTCTGCTCCATTGGCCGCCATACAAAGACACGCCAGAGGAATCGCGAAGAGGAAACGTTTCATAGGGACACCTGAGATTTTGCGGAGATTTTATCAGAGGCCAAGAGCCGACAACGCCGTAGCAAAGTCCCTTTACATTGCACTGGCTAGTCGATGAATTGGCATCAAATTCCTAGGAATTTCCGATCAGCAAGAGTGCAAGGAATGGTGTGCCAGAGATGTATTGCTCTTGTTGTTCATATTGTGTATGTTCTTATACGTCCAATTTGTACATTTCCGTTTAGAGCCTTTGTGTAAGCATTGACAACCGAAAGGCAGGAACTTTGAAAAAGCCAGCAATGACAAAGGGATATCGTAAGCATCGGATTCGGGTTGTTGCTCTCGCGATATGTGAATGCGCAGCTTCCGATGGGATGTGCAGAACCGTGCCACAAACAGGGTGCAACTCAACGGCTTTGCCAGTTGGGCCTCTTGGGTAACCGAGCAACCTACCATTGTTGTATCGGAATTGGGTTGAGAGCCATGGATGAGAGCAGCTTGTTGAATTCGCTGCGGGAAGGTGCTGTTGCCGCATTCATGTTTTTCTAGGACCAGCTAGATGTACTACTGCCGGTTGGTTATATTCAAACACCATGAGTACTGAAAGGTTAGGAACCGAAGGCGAACGGTTGAGATTTGTGGAACGCGTTTTCGAGACATTTTCTTGGCGGCACGTACCTTTGGAAATTTGGGATGTAGACCATTGGGACTACAAATACTACAAGTGCGGCTTTAACCCCGTAGCGGCAAGAGATTTCGATATTCAAACCTTTGAGTCCCACCCGTTCCACAGTCAGGGAGACCGACTTTGTGTAATGTCAATCCAAGGCTATCTTTACTACTTGCCCTCATTTATTTCGTTGATCTTGGAAGACAACTCGAGCGCAAACGATCTCGGAGATTCCATATTGGGAACCTTACGAAGCTATCCGCCTCACGTAGGTAGCATCGCTGATTGGGTCACCTATTCAAGAGAGCAGCCCCCGCTCGCAGCGACCCAAGGGACGCCAGAGGAACTCAATACGGTTGAGTTTGCCAAGAGTCTTGAAGATTGGTTCATGCGAAAAACCACCAAAAACCAATGCCAACGCATCGCAAGTATGACGCAAGAGGAACGCGATGTTGTCGCTCTATTCCTTGACAGGTATGACAAGTTGTTAGATTTAGAGCACCTTGGAAATACAGATACATATTGGATTCAGTCTGTGCGAAGCGTGCTGCGAAATGGCTCGTATGCAGAAAGGCTTGGAGCTAAGAATGGCGCCGACATTTTGGATTTGCTGGAGCTATTGAACGTAGCGGCAGAGAAATGCCCTGCAAGCTTTTCGCCGAGACGCGTAGAGTCTATTCGCAAGAAATTGGAGCAACCGGTAGCTTTTTCTGGTTTGGAATGCTGACTGGTTGCGCTCGCTTCTCTTGATTACTGTGCCAATCTCATGGTAGTAGTCAGTTCATCGTGTACGCGAGTCTACGCTTTTGAATTATCGGGGCACCATGCGCAAGTCTTGCCGCCCCCAACGACTTACCGCAGAGCTAAGCCCATAAACTTTGGGATTACAGAAACGTTCTAGGTTGTTTCAAATTCAATGATTTAGCTGATGCAATGGTGAGTTTTCGAGCATCCAATACGTAATCCCTCCCTTTTTCTGCCAGACAACGGGCAATCCTATTGCCCTGCTCTAGTATTGCCACGTCGTATTTCCCAAGCAACACCCTGTGGAACCTCTCGAGGAGGTCATACCTAGCCAAGTCACTTTGCATCAAATAGTGGGTGAAAAATTTGGTTATCATTCGTTCGAGCATCTTGTTATTGTGAGACCTGCCTTAGCTCCATGAATTTTCGACAAGAAGTGCGTGAATGGCTTGAAACCTCCTGTCCCGAGAGCTTGCTGCGATCGGAAGGAAATCCGGAGTCCGGGTGGCGTACACCCTTGGCCGGGGACCGTAAGAAGTGGTTGGAACGCTCTGCAGAAAGAGGCTTCACAGTCCCCACGTGGCCAAAGCAGTATGGTGGCGCTGAATTGTCGAAGGATCAGTATCTCGTACTCCTTGACGAGATGAGAAAACTAGGTGCTCCTTCGCCTTTGGGAGGCATGGGTGTAGTCATGCTGGGACCGACGCTGCTCGAATACGGCAACGACGACCAAAAGGCCCGGCACTTGCCACCCATAGCTCGCGGCGAAGTTCGATGGTGTCAAGGGTATTCCGAACCCGGATCAGGTTCCGACTTGGCTTCGTTGCAGACACGCGCCGTGGAACAGGGCGATCACTACATTGTCAATGGCCAAAAAATTTGGACATCGGGAGCTCAATTTGCCGACTGGATCTTTTGCTTGGTCAGAACCGACCCAAATGCACCTAAGCACGAAGGCATTAGTTTTTTGTTGTTTTCGATGCATCAGCCGGGCGTAACGGTACGGCCGATACGATTGATTTCAGGTGCGTCGCCATTTTGTGAGACCTTCTTCGACAACGCCGTAGCGGCCAAGGAGGATCTTGTTGGCGGGCTGAACAAGGGATGGACAGTAGCCAAGCGTCTACTGCAACATGAACGTTCAGGCATTAGCGCCCTAGCTTCCGGTAGAAATCGTGAGACAGGACCATCGCTTGAAGAACTTGCCAAAGAAACAATGGGGACTCGAAACGGGCGCCTCCAAGACCCCGTCATGCGTTCAAGGATTCTTCGGCACTCCGTAGACGCCGAAGCATTTCGCCTGACCCAAAGGCGAACCGTCGAGGAGTCGCAGGGCTCGACTCCCGGGCCACAAACTTCAATCTTCAAGTACTACGGAGCCAATCTCAGAAAGGAGCGGTCAGAGCTGCAAGTTTCTATGCTAGGATCTCAGGCCGTCGCCTCAAATGGCGAGTTAGAACCAGGCATGCAATCAGCACGTGCGATCACGAGAGACTGGCTCGCCGGCAAGGCAGGATCCATCGCAGGCGGCAGCAATGAAATCCAATTGAACATAATCGCCAAGCGCGTGCTGGGACTGCCCGATTAGCTATTTTCGTGTAGAATGCGCAGCGAATTCCAGACTCCGTAGAGCGCTCTGAAATGGCACGAGTAACAGTAGAAGATTGCCTCGAACACGTCGAAAACCGCTTCGAGTTAGTTAGACTCGCATCGGAACGCGCTCGACAATTGCAGTTGTTCGACGGCGAGCCCCTTGTGCCAGAAGAAAACGACAAGCACACAGTGATTGCCCTGCGAGAAATTGCGGAAGGATTGGTAACCGACGAGGTTCTGTCCGACTCAGCCAACGACTTGACCGAAGAAGTGAACCCTGTTACTCGGCTAGATAGAGGAGATGAGTCCTCCAGCGACTTCTGAGTCATACTTTCAGACTGAACTTGAGAAGCGCGCACGTCGTGATGAACTTGCCGCACCCCTACTCGGTAGCGAACTTGACCGTCGACTAGACTACCTTACACCTGTCCAAATCGGACTGGTCGCCAGCGCCTTCAAATACGCCGAAAAGGCTCATTCCGGCCAGCGACGCAGGACAGGTCATTCCTACATCACGCACCCGCTAGCTGTAGCCAACATTCTGGCAAGTTTCAAGCTTGACCCCGAAACCATCTGTGCCGCACTGCTGCACGACGTTCTCGAGGACACAAGCGTCAGCAAGACCTCATTGGCGAAAGTCTTCGGCGAAACAGTTGCCGACATCGTGGATGGCGTGTCGAAACTCTCCCACCTTGTCGATAGTCACGCAGAAGCTCAAGCACAGAACTTCTACAAAATGACGCTAAGCATGTCTCGAGACATTCGAGTCATTCTCGTGAAGCTTGCCGATCGTCTGCACAACATGCGCACGATTGGCGTGATGACACGAGACAGCCGCAAGAGAATTGCCCGAGAAACGATGGATCTTTTTGTTCCATTGGCTAACCGCATGGGAATCTACGTCATAAAGCAAGAGCTTGAGCGTCTTTCCTTTGAAGCGCTCTACCCGCTACGCGCCGACCGGCTGCAACGCCTGGTGACGCGGGTTCGGCGCACTGCAAAGGACCAGATCAAGTCGGTCACTCGCAAGCTCAAGTCGGGCTTTGCCGAGGCAGGTCTCGAGGCAAAGATAGAGTATGTCGAGACTGAACTTTACTCAATCTACCGCTCGCTGCGAGATCACGAACGTTCGTTCGAAGCGTTCATGGATACATTCACCTACAGTGTCGTAGTCAACAATACGGACGATTGCTACCGAGCGATGGGCTTGGCCCACAACCTCTACAAGCCCAAGATCCGGGAATTTCGCGACTACATTGCAATTCCAAAATCAAATGGCTACCAGTCGTTGCATGTGACCTTGATTGGACCTGGCGCCAAGTCGATCAATCTGTTGATCCGCAACAAGAACATGGAAGACATAGCCAGCTACGGCCTGGTGGCGGGATGGATCAAGCATGAAGGAAAGGATTCCGAGGATTCGGACGAGGATCCTGCGGCCAGCGGCGTTCACGAGTGGATCAGCAATCTCTTGAATCTTCAGGACCGGGGGGATGCTGTTCAATTCATCGAGAACCTGAAGACCGACCTATTCCCTGATGATGTGTACGTCTTTACACCACAGGGCGACATCCTGGCTCTTCCCGTCGGTTCCTGCGCGGTGGATTTCGCCTACGCTGTGCACACAGATGTCGGAAATCAATGCGTTGCCTGTCGAATCGACGACCAGATCGCTCCCCTATCGACAGTCTTGGAATCGGGCCAAACGGTGTCCATAGTACGCGCTTCGGCCGCGCATCCCGATCCAGTATGGCTAAATTTCGTACAAACTGCCAAGGCTCGGTCGGCAATCCGCAATCATCTGCGGTCGCGGAGCCAAGACGAATCGGTCGTTCTAGGCAAAACGTTGTTGAATCGTTCCTTGGCCAACGCCAATACTTCCCTCGAGCAACTAGACTTTCGTCGATTACGCAAGGTCTTTCGAGAGTTCAATGTGAGAAAACGGAATGAACTGTTCGAGGAGGTGGGTCGTGGCAACCTTCTTGCCTACCAAGTCGCTCAACGGCTGCTTGACGAAGATGTCGCCGACCACGACACGGCCAACATCGAACATGGCGCCCCTATCTATGTGCAAGGTGGCGAACACATGGGTGTGCGATATGGAAGATGCTGTGGTCCGGTGCCCGGTGACGAGGTCATAGGACACATCTCTCAAGGCGAAGGCCTTGTAGTCCATCGTTCAAGCTGCAAGAACATCAAATCCATTCGATCCAAGAGCACAATCATGCCCGTGAGCTGGACGGACAATCCGCAAGGCGAATTCCTCACACAATTGCGCATTGACATTGCTCCGCATCTGGGTGTCTTGGCTTCGTTGGCGGAATCTGTAAATTCACTTGGCGCGGGAATCAGCATGCTGGATGTGTCTGAGCGAACACCTGAATTGTCCATCGTGCAAATGCGATTGGCAGTGGCTAACCTCAAGCATTTGCGCCGAATCATGAAGAGCTTGAACGCCAGAGCAGACACCACAAGCGTCCAAAGGCAATTGACCTGACGTGGGAACAATGAAAAGAGAAGCCATAACTGCCGAGAGTGCACCAGACGCTATCGGTCCCTACTCGCACGCGATGCGAGCGGGCAACATCCTCTATCTATCCGGCCAAATCGCTTTGGATCCCTCTACCATGGAATTAGTCACAGACTCGTTCCGCAAGGAAACCAAGCAAGTCTTTGCAAACATTGAGTCAGTTCTGACGGCCGCAGGCGGGTCTCTGAAGGATGTCGTGAAGATGACGGTTTACCTCACGGATCTTAGCAATTTCGATACCGTAAACGCAGTTATGAGCGAAACGCTGCAGTTCCCCTTTCCTGCACGCGTCGCGGTAGGAGTCAGTGCGCTCCCACGTGGTGCCTCCATAGAAATCGAGACCATCGCACTCCTGGAAGACTAGCAGTCGGCACAAGCAATGCCGTCGGAACCTGTCACCAATCTCCGGGGAGTCGGGCCTACTCTCGCAAAGCGCCTTCAAAGGCTCAACATCCGCACAAAGCTGGACTTGATCCTTCACTTGCCCTATCGCTATCAGGACCGCACACGCGTCACACCACTTTCGCAACTTACATCTGGCGGCGAGCACTATGTTCAAGGTCGAATACTTGGCATCGAAAACTCTGGAGGCCCTCGACCTAGCGTCTATGTCGCTATAGGCGACGATGGCGGCAAGCGTTTAAACATGCGTCTGCTGCATTACAGCCCGCGCCAGGTAGGCCAGCTTTCTGAAGGCATGTGGTTACGACTATATGGTGTCGTGCGTTTGGGCCGCAAGGGTCTCGAAATGGTGCATCCTGAATACAGGACGTTTCATTCGGACCCTGGTGCTCCGCCTCCAGAATTCGTCCCGGTCTATCGCAGGACACAGGGGCTGAGCAGCGCACGGCTTGGCAGTCTCATTCGTCAGGCTCTTGACGAAGTGGCGTATCTGCCGAGTTTTCGACACCAGGGTTTCACGTTGGGCGAGTCCATCCGTTTGCTGCATGAACCTGACCCAAAGCGGGGAATTGAAGGTCTCAACACAGCTCGAAAGCGAGTGGCGTTTGATGAGTTGTTGGCGTTTACCTTGCTTCAGTCTCGCAGACATGTTCAACAACGCACCTACACCACGTTCCCATTGGATCAGTCGGCCAATCTAAAGGACCAGTTGCTCGACTCACTTGGCTTCACCCTTACGCCAGCACAGGATAGGGTAGTTCAGGAAATACTGGACGATCTCGCACAACCCACGCCCATGCTTCGATTAGTTCAAGGAGACGTTGGGTCTGGAAAGACAGTGGTTGCCGCATTGGCTATTGTCCGAGCTGCCGAAAACAACATGCAGACTGCATTCATGGCCCCAACTGAAATCCTGGCCGAGCAGCATCATGAAACCCTTTCTCGCTGGTTGACTCCGCTCGGCATTCAGGTCGGTCTGCTTACGGGTCGCATGGCGGCGCCCGTGCGCCGCACGCGTCAGGATGCAATCGCACGGGGTGAGGACATGGTCGCCGTCGGCACCCACGCACTATTTCAAACAACCACAAGGTTCAAGTCTCTGGGTCTGGCGATCATTGACGAACAGCATCGATTTGGTGTGCATCAACGCATGTTGCTTCGCGACAAGGGTCGCTTACCGCATCAATTGATCATGACGGCAACACCCATACCTCGCACTCTAGCCATGTATCTGTTCGCGGACATGGATGTATCGACTATTGATGAATTGCCTCCCGGTCGCCAACCCGTCGAAACGACAATACACAGCGCAAAACGTCGCGACCAGGTCATATCGGCGGTGAGCAGACTCCTGGAGTCGGGTCAACAGGTGTTTTGGGTTTGTGTTGCAATCGACCAGCGTGATCCCGAAGATGGCGACTTTCGAGGAACTCAGGATGTTCTTCAGGAACTTGGAGAGCGACTGCCCGGAGTTCGAATTGCCCATTTGCACGGACGGATGAAGACCGACGAAAAACGCAAGACCATGGAGCAGTTTCGACAGCGCGATGTGCAGCTCCTAGTCGCGACAACGGTGGTCGAGGTGGGCATTGACGTGCCAAACGCCACACTCATGGTCATCGACGACGCCGATCGCTTTGGCATGGCTCAATTGCATCAATTGAGGGGTCGCGTTGGCAGGGGCGCCGAAAAGAGCTACTGCATGCTGGTGTTTGATCCACCCATTTCGGAGAACTCGCGGCAACGCCTGGATGCTCTCAGGCGCTGCACAGATGGGTTCGAACTAGCGAAGCTCGACCTCGAAATTAGAGGTCCAGGAGAAGTCTTCGGAACAGCCCAGTCAGGAGTGGAAAACTTTCGCATTGCAAACTTGACACTAGATTCCAATCTGCTGCAGGAAGCGCGCCAGCGGGCACGGGAACTCATCAATTCCAATCCCGACTTGGCCTCAAACATCATTGATACGTGGACTCCTTCGACAAGCGACTACGCCGCAGTCTAACCTTGCCAACTACTTGAGACCTCTAAATCTCAATCATCTCGAAGTCTTCTTTGCCTACGCCGCACTCGGGACAGAAAAAATCTTCCGGCACATCGCTCCAGCTAGTCCCAGGAGCAATGTCTTCCTCAATACATCCCTCGGCTTCGTCGTAAATCCAGCCACAGACTATGCATTGCCACTTTCGCATGAATCGTTCTTTTCGGTGTGCGGGGTGATTGCCAATCGGGCGCATGATAGCAACTGCAAGCCAATTTGCGGGCGTATACTAGAGAGCCCGACTCCCACCGTGCAACACGGTTCGGCGCCCTGCGACCAAGGGATCAAATTTCGAATTTCCCGCCATGTTCAACAGATTGTTTGCGCGCAGAGTCGTGCTAGGTACAGTTCTAGCTCTTTTCCCATCAACCGGCCTTTTGGCCTCTGACATTTACTTGCAGGTGGGAGCTGTAAATTGGCGAGATGTTCCCTCTATTGGATTTCCTTCCGCTACGGCAAAAGGCAATCCGCGTGCACTAGGAATCTACGAGAGCAACGCAGGGTATGAAATTGGATTCGGCTATTCCCTAAATGAACGATGGAGCCTAGAGGCTACCTATAGTCCCGCCCCAGACATTACCTTGTTTATAGGACCAGCGCACAGCATATTGTTACCGGATGAGCAGCAAGTGCCTCTAGGATTTGTAAAAAAGACGACGCTCAAAACACACGTATTCTCCTTTTCTCCCATGTTCGAACTACCACTTCCCCGTTCCACGTGGATCCATGGAAAGCTTGGCATTGTTCATGCACAACGCGATGCAAAGACATCGCTGCGGTCGCTTGAACCAGGAGCATTCGCACATACGGCAGCGAACCCGCCTTTCGACAGAAGCGACACTCACTTTTTCCTTGCGGCCGGCGTGCGAAGGCCCTTCCTGCTGTTTGGCAATGTATCCACGAGAATGTCCTACCAGAAGTACTTCGGAATTGGTAGTGAATTCGCTTCTGCTCTGAAGCTCGATTTTCAATACAGGTTTTAGCTGCGCTTAGCAAAGGATTGGGATTGTGGATTAAAGGTTTGCGTCGTTCCAGCAACGACCGCTCTCCCCTCGACTGAAGCAGTACGACGCGCATCGCTGGTCCCGACACGCGGACTACAATTAAGTTGGTCTTCCATATCCTGCACTTCTTAGAGATTTCTTCGTGCTGCTTCGCCTTCGCCCCTACTGGGAACTGATGCGACTTGACCGTCCGGTTGGCACGTTCCTATTGCTTTGGCCCACCTTGGCGGCTCTTTGGCTAGCGTCGCAGGGCTTTCCTCCAATTGGAACCCTCATCGCGTTCACGCTTGGGTGTTTCGTCATGCGCGCGGCAGGGTGCGTTGTCAATGACATTGCCGACCGCGACTTCGACCCTCATGTGGCTCGCACACGCACGCGACCACTAGCAGATGGCAGGCTCACCGTACTGCAAGCCCTGATATGTCTAGCAATCTTGCTGACGATCGGAATGGCAATAGTGTTCACACTAAATCCGATTACGCGTTGGATGGCACTGGTCGGGCTGCTAGTCGCCGTTGTGTATCCGTTCATGAAAAGGTTTACCCACTTGCCTCAACTGGGATTGGGAATTGCGTTCAGCTGGGGAATCCCCATGGCGAGCACCGCGGTGACCGAGTCGATTTCGATGGAGATCTGGCTGCTTTTCTGGGCAAGCTTCTGCTGGATCGTTGCGTACGACACCCAATACGCCATGGTGGATCGCGAAGACGATGAACGAATCGGCATAAGGTCGACGGCAATCCTTCTAGGAAAGCTTGACGTCTATGTGATCGCAGCACTCCAGTTGGTTGTGATCGCGGTGCTTCTCAATCTTGCCTTGATCGCTAATCTCAATTACGCATATGTGGCAGGCGTGGCGATCATCGCAGGCTTGTTCGGATATCAAGCCTTCTTGACTCGAAATCGCGAAAGAGACGCTTGCTTTCAGGCATTCCGAAACAACACGGTTGTGGGATTCTTCCTCTTCGCGGGCGTGGCTTTGAGTTTTCTTACATCAAGCATGCCGCAATGAAACGTCTGCCGCAGCTCATTGTTGAATGGACTGGGCGTTGTGTGGCTTGGCTGGTCTTGGCTATGACAATTTGCATGGTCTTCGTTGTGGTACGACGCTATGTCTTTCAGTTAGACGCCATCTACCTGCAGGAAGCAGTTGTCTACATGCACGCTCTCCTATTCATGATTGGCTTGTCCTATGCGATGAAGCATGACGCCCATGTTCGAGTCGATTTGCTCTACAGTCGGTTCCCTCCGCGCCGCAAAGCCATAGTCAACTTGATTGGACACCTGGTTTTTCTCGTGCCGATGTCTCTCATGATTGTCGGCTACAGCTTCGACTACGTGGCGGCCTCCTGGCGCATTCTGGAAGACTCTCAGGAGGTAGGCGGAATTCCCGCAGTCTACCTGCTCAAGACCGTCATTCCCGTGGCCGCAATACTGCTCCTTCTTCAATCCGCGGTCGAAATTGTTCGCTGCATACAAGACATACGCCGCGCATGATTGAATTCATACCGCTGCTGATGTTTGCAGCGTTGTTTCTTGTGCTCCTATCGGGTTACTCGGTTGGAGCAACCCTTGCGGGAGTCGGCCTGATTTTCGCCCTTGTGGGAATCGTTCTCGGCGTCTTCGACGCAAAAGACTTGGGATTCCTGCCCAATCGGCTCTATTCACTAATGACCAATCAGACCCTGATGGCGGTGCCCCTTTTCATCTTGATGGGGGTCACGCTTGAACGCACCAACATAGCGAGGTCGTTGCTCAGTTCGATGTCGCAGCTCGTTGGTCGCATGCGGGGTGGATTGGGTCTAGCTGTAGTGCTGGTGGGCATGCTGATGGCAGCCAGCACGGGAATTGTCGGGGCAACCGTAGTCACTATGGGTCTGCTCTCGCTGCCGGTCATGATCAAGCAGGGCTACAACCACGGTTTCGCAACCGGCACCATCTCAGCCACGGGAACACTGGGTCAAATCATACCGCCTTCGATTGCACTGGTGCTTGTAGGCCACGTCCTGGGGAACGCCTACCAGCAAGCACAACTCACTCAAGGTGTCTTCGCGCCGAAGACCGTTTCTGTAGGCGATCTCTTCGCCGGAGCACTAATCCCTGGGTTGTTGCTAGTAGCGCTCTATGGCGCTTACGTGCTAATTCGAGCCTGGCTTCAACCCGAGTTCGCCCCACCGTCCAAGGACGAAGAAAAGCTTGAAGTCCGCAAGCTCCTTGCAAGTCTGGTACCACCAATAGTGTTGATCGTCGCCGTGCTGGGAACAATCCTCGCCGGTGTCGCAACTCCTACCGAAGCTTCAGCGGTGGGAGCCCTCGGCGCTCTGGCAATGTCGGTCGTCTATGGCGCACTAAACTTGAAGATCTTGAACGAGATCGTGCTGTCTACCATCAAGACGACGGCAATGGTTTTCTTCATTCTCATCGGGGCTTCGATCTTCTCGCTTGTGTTCCGAGGCTATGGTGGAGACGACCTGGTTCACGCATTCTTCACCAGCCTTCCCGGCGGAGCGGCCTCGGCTATGGCCATTGTCATGATCACAATCTTCCTGCTGGGGTTTGTTCTTGACTTCATAGAAATCACTTATGTGGTGTTGCCTATTGTCGGGCCCATTCTGTTAGCTATGGGCATTGATCCAGTTTGGCTTGGAGTGATGGTGGCAGTGAATCTGCAGACTTCGTTTCTCACGCCGCCGTTTGGATTTGCCCTGTTCTATCTGCGGGGTGTGGCGCCACCGGAGGTACAGACTATTGATATGTATCGCGGAGTCGTGCCCTTCATTGGATTGCAGGTGCTGCTCTTGCTTGTGTTGGTCGCCTTCCCCCAATTGGCGACGTGGTTGCCGTCGGCTCTCTGACGCGCTCGATTCACTACGTCGTCAAGAGAGGTTTTAGGGAAAACGACTATTCGTTTGACTCGTACCGAGCCTTGTAGTAGGCATACTCCGAGATCTCACTCCAAGCTTGAACTTCCTCTTGAAAGCTCTTGTAAGACTCAAACACGCGTTGCGCCTCTGGACTTTCGGCTGCCACTTCGGCAAGCACCTCTTCGGTAAGTTCTCGCAGCTTGTCTATCACATCGTCGGGAAGTCTTCGAAGCTCCACATCATTGGATTCCAGCAAGGCCTTGAGAGCAATGAAGTTCTGCGCCATGAATTCATCCAACATGTCCTGATTGATTGCCCGAGCTGCCACTTCGACAATGCGCTGCAAGTCGGGGGAAAGCGAGTCGAAGGCATCCTTGTTGACGATTAGCTCGATCGTGGCGCTCGGTTCGTGCCAACCGGGGTAGTAGTAGTACTTGGCAACTTCATGCAGACCCAAGGTGCGATCATTTAGAGGTCCAACCCATTCCGTTGCGTCAATGACTCCCGTCTGAAGCGAAGTGAAAATCTCCCCACCAGGCAAGTAGACAGCTGCGGCGCCCGCTCTCCGCATTACTTCCGCACCAATTCCGGGAATTCGCATTTTCAGTCCTTTGAGATCGTCAAGCGAGTTGATTTCCTTGTTGAACCAACCGGCCATCTGCACGCCGCTGTTCCCAGCCGCCATAGGGATCAGATTGAACGGCTCGTAGAGTTCCTGCCACAACTCTAATCCGCCCCCAAAATGCAGCCATGCATTCATCTCCTGCGCCGTCATTCCAAACGGCAAAGTGGTGAAAGCAACAGCAGCCGGCACCTTGCCAACCCAATAGTAGGCAGCTCCGTGCCCCATTTCGGCAGTACCGAGGGAAACTGCATCGAATACCTCCGTGGCTCCAGCAAGTTCGCCTGCGCCGTAGACTTTGATTTTCAGTCGCCCATTTGACATTTCGTCCACGAGCACGGCGAGGCGTTCGGGCGCCGTGCCGATGGCGGGCAGATTCTTCGGCCAAGTAGTAATGAGCTTCCAATCGAACGATTGCAGGGTGGACGGTTCGTTGGCTACGACGTTACCGGAATCGGACTGTCTTGCGCACCCAACGAGCGTCATGCACGTTAGCAATGTCGCAATGATGGAGTATTTCATGATTGAGCTCCCATTCGCAAGTGCGGCGTGTTTGCCATGAACCACTTGCTTCCCACCTCCCTGAATTCAATTTGCAGCTGAAGGCCGCTGCCCCCGCCCCGAGTATCCACAATGGTACCCGTGCCGAACTTGCTGTGCTCAACTTCCATTCCCAACCCCCATGGACCGGCTTCGCTCGGAGTCGACCTCAATGAAGGCTTGTTGGCTCTCGTTGGTGCCTTCGACGGCAACGTATGACTCGATCTCCCAAAGACGCCGCCCGCACTGAGGGACGTGGGTCGGTCATGCAGAAATCGACGAACAAAAGTCGTACCTTCCTTTGGCAGCTCCGTGAGAAAACGCGAAGGCAAGCGTTTTTCTCTTTGCACTCCAAATCGCGCTCGCGAAGAGGAATGAGTAAGGTACAGCTGCTGCATCGAACGAGTAATGCCAACATAGGCCAATCTGCGCTCCTCCTCTTCGGCATTTTTGTCGTTGAACGCGGAAACGTGCGGAAAGAGGTCCTCCTCAAGTCCAACGATGAACACTACCGGAAACTCCAGACCCTTGGCAGAGTGGAGAGTCATCATGTTTACGGCTTCCTGATCGGAGGACTGGTACTCTCCAGCGTCCAGCATTGCCTGATCCAAAAAGTCTTGGAGCTTCTGTTCATCGGTCTTGACCGTCGCATTGCCACCCCTGTCGAGCGGAAGAACGGTCGGACCTTGAAACTGTGCACATGCGTTGACCAATTCGTCGAGATTTTCTTGGCGGGCACGACCTGATTCTCCTTTTTCCCTGCCGTGGTGGTCCCAAAGACCTGAATCCTTTATGGCGATTCTTGCCACTTCCTCCAAAGACCGTTCATGAGAAGCCTTCGACATGCTTTTCACAAGATCCACAAATGATTGAAGAGAATTCTTCGCCCGGCCACTCAAGGTTTCAGCGGACAATTCCTCCTGTACGGCCTGCCAAAGAGTCGAATCATTCCTCTCGGCAGATTCTCTGACCAATTCCATAGTCTTTGCGCCAATGCCACGAGCCGGAGTATTCACGACTCGCTCCACTGCTACATCCGAATGAGGGTCGTGAATGAGCTTCATGTAAGCCAGTGCATTGCGAATCTCAGTTCGCTCGTAGAAGCGCGGTCCGCCATAGATGCGGTAGGGAAGGGATTTCTCGCTAAAGATCTGCTCCAATACGCGAGATTGAGCATTGTTTCGGTAGAGAATGGCGATTTCATTGGGACTGAAAGCTTGTTCGTCTAGCCAATCTTGGCACTTTTCAGCGACATAGTTCGCTTCCTCGAATTCGGTATGGGCATTGAAAATTCGAATGGGTTCGCCCGCTCCAGCCTGAGTCCACAAGGTCTTCTCAAGTCTTGAAGGATTGTTCTTTATGAGAGTGTTGGCAGCGTTCAAGATTGTCTGGGTCGACCGGTAGTTCTGTTCCAACCTCAGAACTTGCACATTGTCGTAGTGCTTCTGAAATCCCCAGATATTTGAAACCTGTGCTCCACGCCAACCGTAGATCGATTGGTCGTCATCGCCAACTGCCATGACAAAATTTTCGTCTCCTGCCAGCATCTTGACCCAGGCGAACTGAATGCTGTTAGTGTCTTGAAATTCGTCCACCAATATGTGTCGAAACCTACGACGGTAGCGTGACAGCAGATTCGAGTCCTCCAGCCACAACTCGTGCGACCTCAGCAACAGTTCCGCAAAGTCCACAAGTCCGTTCTCCTGCGTCAATCCTTCGTATCGCTGATAGAGCTCCAAGAACGTTTGCTGCCTTGGTGAGTTGTCGTCGACAACGATGTGGTGTGATCGTTTACCTTCGTCTTTCCACTTGTTTATGGCATGCGCAACGTCTCTAGCCGAGAAATCTCCTTCATCCAGATTGGCTTCCTTCACGATTCTCTTGACAAGACGAACTTGGTCTGGCGAATCGATCACCTCGAACGACTGCGGTAGGCCTGCCTCCCTCCAGTGTATGCGCAGCAAGCGATTGGCTAGCCCATGAAACGTTCCAATCCACATCGACCGTATGGGAAAGTCCAGCAGCTTTTCCGTGCGGTTTCGCATCTCAGTTGACGCTTTGTTCGTGAAGGTGACAGCGAGCACCTCGAATGGCGATACGCCGCAACGCTCTACAAGCCATGCAATGCGATGCACCAGCACACGAGTCTTGCCGGACCCGGCTCCTGCCAACACTAGCATGTTAGACGGAGGCGCGCTTACCGCCTCAAGTTGGGCATCGTTCAAATGCTGGAGTATGGGTTCCGACGATGCGTTGGATTGCTCGGTTGTATGCAGCGTCAATGGGCTATGTATCGAGAGGAGTTGTTAAGCGATTACTTAGTGAATCCGATAGTTTAACAAATGGGTATAAAGGCTGTTTTTTGCCGTCTAAATCCCCTCTGGGAACAAACAAAAAGGCAAACTATGAGGTTCTGCACCAATCGTTTCAAAGGGTTACTTTCGCGACATCGATAGCGCTTCGCATGCAAAATAAATGTTAAGTTTGATTGACTGCGAAGACTGTCAAACCATTTGCCGAATCATTCTTGAGCCTATCCAAAAAACTATTGCGAGCAGTGAGGATGCCCATGAAAATTGCCTTGGCCCATGCAATTGTGGCCTTAGTTTTCGGGTCAACACTCGCAGAAGAGCCCGAATCTGTCCTGTTCAACGAGAGTTCCGAACACCCGCTGGACCGAGTATTAGAACAATGCACTGACCTCAATTCAATTGAACGTATTGTCGACGGTCTCGATGATCGTTGTCTTTCGGCCATGGACGAATACTTCCTACCGCGAAACTCGTGGAGGCATTCGAATGTAGTCTACTTTGGCTTCGCAGGACGGCGGGAATTTCACAGTTCGATCTTTAGCCGTCACCTACCGGTGTCGTGGAGAGGGAGAAGCGCGAGATTGGTTCAAGGTGCTCCCCGCTGGCAAGACATTTTCGATGGCGATGAGACATCGCGAGCCGATATGGTCCTAGGTGTTTTTGAAGACCAAGTCTGTGCGGAACTGGCTTTCCACACTGGTCCGCTACGCATTGATCTCCGCGAACGGTGCCGAGCAAGAGAACTATTCAAGTACGCCGCTTACCTAGACGCATGCAGGACCGCGAACGAAAGATTCAGCCTTCTCAATAGTTCTGCTACCCAGGAGCGTCTCATCGAAGCGAAGCTGGAAGCAGCTTGGCTGTCTAACAAGTGTGGGACACCGCAAGTTGTTGCCGTGGACAGTGATCTTCGGCCAATTTCCGCTCAGGACAGTTCTGTTGGCGCAGCATTGTCGGATGAAAATGTAGAAGCTGAGAGAACCGGTTACGAGGCTGCCCTTAGCATTGCGGCAAATGTTGGAGACATGTGGGCAATATACAGCAGAAGAATAGCTTTCAATCAAGATAATTCTGCTTACCTGCAATCTCTATTCGAATTGAATCCTGCACTGGTGCACCGAATGCTGGCTTGGTCGGCAACCGACATCCTTGAAGAGGTTTGGCACGCTGCTCAAGCGTACGAATTCGACCGGCAGGCGCGGGGGAGTTGGTACCCTGGTCTTAGAGAATTCATCGTGGACAACTTTCGAAGCATCAGACCCTCGGAAATCGATGATGTGCTCTCGTGCATTCCAGAGCAGGACATCATTCAAAACAACGACGTAATCCCTGAGAGCGCCCAGTTTCCTTGGCGAACTCAGGACGCGGAGACATCGACAAATGTTACGAGCGCATTGTCCGAATGCATTCAACAGGCGCGGCAAGAGCGCATGGAACGGGAGGAAATCGAGAGAAAGCAGAAGGGATTTATACGGTAATACCCTCGTTGTTAGCCCAATCTCACGTGCAGTCTGATGGTTCCCTAACGACTAACGTGAGCGATATTGATGTACGACAGGTCTCATTCTGCGCGCGTCGAAGGCGCAAAACCCAATAGCTACTATTCGACGGTCACGGACTTCGCGATGTTCCTCGGCTGGTCTATGTCCGTCCCGCGAAGCGTCGCTACGTGATACGCCAACAATTGAAGCGGAATTGTGAACACAATGGGTGACAGCGCCCGATGCACCTTGGGCACTTCGATTACTACTACATCGTTTTGATGATCGAAATCGGCGGCTTCGTCGGTAAACACATACAGGCGCCCGCCCCGCGCACGCACTTCCTGAAGATTCAGTTGCACTTTCCTTAGAAGCTCGTTGTTGGGCGCCACTGCAACGACCGGCATGTCGGCGTCCACAAGCGCCAATGGGCCATGCTTGAGCTCCCCCGCAGGGTAGCCTTCCGCATGCATATAGGAAATCTCCTTGAGCTTCAAGGCTCCTTCCAAGGCAACGGGGTAGTGCACTCCCCGTCCCAAAAACAACGCGTGCTGGGTAAGCAAAAACTCTTCCGCCAATTGTCTGATTCGATCATCAAGCAGCAACGCGCGCTCCACTGCCTCATCGAGGCTATGAAGAGCCCTCACGATCTCGTGCTCTCGTTCCGGAGGAAACCCGCGCCGTCTAGCCAAGAGTAGTGCAACCAAAAGCAGATCCACGAGCATTGTGGTGAACGACTTCGTCGACGCTACGCTCACTTCAACCCCTGCCCGCATGGCTATGGCTGTAGCGGATTCACGCATGAGAGTGCTGGTCGGAACGTTTCCGATGTTCATGGTGTGCATGTAGTTGCGCTGTTCAGCCAAACGCAGGGCTGCGATAGTGTCTGCCGACTCTCCTGATTGCGACAGTGACAGAAACAGACTGCCGTCTAGCACCGCCGCGTTCCGGTAGCGAAATTCCGACGCAATTTCCGCACTGCACGGAATCTGTGCCATGTCCTCTATCCAATACTTGGCTACATACGCCGCGTAGTAGCTAGTTCCGCATCCCACAATCGACATCGCTGAGGTTTTGTCGAAGATCTTGGACACGCATCGACCTAGTCCAGGTTCGCTTACGTGTTGGTCTGTTATGCGCCCTTCAAGCGTGCTGCGAATTGCCTGCGGTTGATCGTGGATCTCCTTTTCCAAGTAGTGGCGGTAGTTTCCCTTGTCTACACTCTCTCCCTGGTCTGAAACACGAACCGAATCTCGCTGGACGGGTTGTCCCTGCTCGTCGAAAATCTGCAGGGACTCCGAACTCATGACGGCAATATCCCCTTCGTTTAGAAAGATGAACTGATTCGTGACCGATCTGAGTGCAAGTACATCCGATGCAATGAAATGCTCGCCTGGTCCCAATCCAACAACCAAAGGACATCCCTTACGTACCGCAATGATCGTTCCAGGTTCGGTGCTGCACATCAATCCCAGCGCAAAAGCTCCTTCAAGTCGTGCAACAGTCTGTTGAACAGCTTCCAGAAACGTAGAACCGGACTCAATGCCAACGTCCACAAGTTGAGCCACGACTTCAGAATCAGTTTGTGATTCAAGCTTTCTGCCTGAGTCCTCCAATTCATTACGCAAGGGAACGAAGTTTTCGATGGTGCCGTTGTGTACAAGAGCGACTCGTCCATTGGCGATGTGAGGATGAGCGTTGCGTTCGCTCGGAGCTCCATGCGTAGCCCAGCGTGTGTGAGCCAGACCAGTTGTTCCCCTTATGGGTTGCTCAGAGAGCGCTACAACAAGGTCGCGGACCTTTCCAGATACCCGGATGCGCTTGAAATTCTTGCTTTCAAATTCCTGGGTTGCAATGCCCGCCGAGTCGTAGCCCCGATACTCAAGTCGCAGCAGTCCCTCTATAAGAATGCCACTGACCTGCCGGCTGGCCGTTGCTCCCACGATCCCACACATGGATCAGGCTTTTTTCCTTTTTCTTGGTGAAATCCAACGAGAAATAATTCTCTGCCGCGCCCGACCGACAGCCAAAACGTCTCCCGTCACATTGCTGGTAATAGTGGATCCTGCGGCAAGAAAAGCACCTGACTCTATCTTCAGGGGAGCAACCATCGTGCAGTTCGTACCTATGAAGACATTGTCGCCAATAATCGTTCGATGCTTCGATGCTCCGTCGAAGTTGCACGTGATGGCGCCCGCTCCGACGTTGACCTCCTGTCCAACGTCAGCATCGCCAACGTACGCCAAATGACCAGCTTTTGATCCGCGTCCAATTCTAGATGCTTTGACTTCTACGAAATTTCCGATTCGAACGTCATCTTCTAGGATTGAATCGGGACGGATACGCGCCAACGGTCCAATAATGCATCTATCGCCAATAGTTGCGGATTCCACGACGCAGTGCTCGTTCACTTGAACTCCATCACCAATCTTGACGTCGCGCAAGACGCAGCCTGGGCCAATTTGCACATCGTCACCCAACACGACATCGCCTTCAATGATCACGTTGATGTCGATGCAGCAGTCCATTCCTGTCTTCAGAGATCCTCTCAAGTCAAACCTTGTAGGATCTCTTAGGGTGACACCGCTAGCCATGAGCTCGTCCGCTCTCTGGAGTGCCATTATTCGTTCGCTTCGAGCCAACTGGACGCGATCGCTTATTGCAGCTACTTCGTTTGAATGAGAGGCAGGGACGGTATTGACACACACTCCTTCTCCCGCCGCAAGAGCCACAATGTCCGTCAAATGAAGCTCGTCCTGAGAATTCCGGGACTCTAACTTGCCCAGCAAGTCCTTTAATAGTTGTACGGGTGCTGCAACTACGCCTCCGTTTACTTCTGAATTGCAATTCTGACTGAGATTCGAATCGCAATCCTTGAAAACTCCGCAGACTCGATTCTGCTCATCTCTGGAAATACAGTCGTAGCCTGTTGGATTCTCTAGTTCGGTAGTGACCATGACGAGCGATTGAGGGTCTTCCGCCAAGGTTCGCGCAAGTGTTTGTTCGGTGTACAGCGGTGTATCGCCGCGGATTACCAACACTCGCGAATCGGTCGCAATGTGAGGCAGAGCCTGCTGCACGGCATGCCCTGTTCCTCTAGGTTCCGTTTGATGCACCCAGCTGACGTCGTCACCAAGAAGCTTAGTGGCCCGGTCTTGCATATCGGGCAGAAGGACCACATGGACCCGTTCCGCCCCAATGTTACGCACTGTCTCGAGCACGTGAGCCAACATAGGTTTGCCAAGCACCTCATGGAAGACTTTTGGCGTACGCGAATGCATCCCATTGCCGTGGCTAGCTGCAAGAACGACAACTTCCAGCGGCATGAGCAAACCCAACTCCTCAACGTGTTGACATTATAAATTCGTCATATGACCCTTGCTTTAGCACACCTCTTCACCAGTGTGCGGGCCAAACACCGCAACCATGGATCTAGCAGCTGCAATTGCCAAGAGGGGCACACTGAATGCCGAACTGGTATCCAACGCTAAAATCCCTTGTTCCGAATTCCAACTAGGATCTCCAATGGCATTTCCACCGCCCGAAGGACACCACACGATTACGCCTGGTGCATCAGTGCCCCACGTTGCCGAGGTGCTTGCATTCATAGAAACCGTCTTCGGCGGCAAGATCATCGAACGCTACGATGCGCCCGACGGCACCTGCATGCATGCAGAAATCATGATCGACGACTGCGCGCTCATGCTCGGCACTCCGGCTGAAGGGGAAAAGTCCTATCCGGCCTTGCTGTCCTACTACGTTGACTCCGCCGACAAAGTTGATGCTCTCTACGAGAAAGCGCTGGATGCGGGAGCCATATCAAGAGTGGAACCAGTAGATCAGTTCTACGGTTATCGCACGGCTTCTATCGAGGATGCTGGAGGAAACGGGTGGACAATTTGCGCCGTAGTTGAACAATTGACCGAAGAGGAAATCTCCGAACGCATGGCGTCCATGTCCAACGAATCCTAAGAGATCCATGAAAGGCGTTGCAGAAATCCCAACTCGGGCTACTGTAGCCCACGCTCGCACCCATTTGCTGGAGCAGGGCTTTTGCGTGGTTGATGGGCGTCTTCCCGAAGGGAAGATTGAATTTCTAAGCGATTGGTCCGACAAATGGCTGGAGTCCATGGATCGTCCGGCCCGCTGGAAATATCAAGGATCGGATATTCATGTCATAGGAGTCCGCAATCCCGCGAAACGCTACGAGAACTATCCGAAGGACGAGGTGGTTGACTTCCTGATCGAGCACCCCAGAGACACTCTGCAAGAAATGGGCTTGGGCGACTTTAAGTCGGGAGGAGCCTTCCAGATCATATCCAAGCCGCCCGGTGCTCCCGCGCTCTATTGGCATCAGGACTGGGCAAGATGGGATGATCCACTAAGCATGTCCCCCTGGCCACAGCAAATATTCTTGAATTGGTACCTCTCGTCCACAACGGTAGAGAACGGATGCTTGCGCGCCATCCCGGGAAGTCATCTCAAACGACTGGACATTCACGAACACCTTGTGCCTCCCCATGAGGGAGGAGGGTACGACGTCGAGGAAACCAACGAATGGATGTTCTACGATCATCCGCTTGCTGTCGATGTACCGGTCAAGACGGGCGATTTGGTCATAGCGGACGCGAGACTTCTTCACAGCACTCGTCCCAATCAGTCTTGCGTACGTCGCACCGTGTTGCTAGGTTGGTACTTTCGGACGAATCAAGACGTGCCGCGGGACTGGGAAGGACCAGTGCCAAGTGAAATCCTTGACCGAGACCCCGACACCCCGTTTGTCTTCAATCGGCGACCAAGCCATTATCTCCGGTAGCCCAATCCCCCAATCGAGAGTGCACGCCGCAGCCGAGACACCATTTGCCATCAGCCAGTGTTGGATCTACGGTTCATGGTACCGCTATTGGTCTGTTAACCGTACACCACTTCCCTCCAAGGCTTGAACATCCAAGATGTTCCCATTTGCATCGGCGCACTCGATCGGTTTGTTTCATTGGCCAACTAAACGCCTGGAATTGTCGCCTCCAATATTGAACCTCAATTGTGAATGCGACCCTGCGATTGAGTTGCGCATCTTCTATATATGGCTGGATTCGCTGGCGTAGTCGTTCGTCCTGAAGTGGTGCGTGCCGTCGCCAAAGGCAGCCGAGACGCACAGGAATCAATTTACAGGGATTTTTCCAAACCTGTATACACGATGGCATTTCAAATTCTTCAAAACGTGCAGCTGGCCGAAGACGTTACCCACGATACCTTTGTCGCTGTGTTCACGAAATCGCCTAAGCTGAGAGACCCTGCGTCGTTCTCGGTCTGGATTCGAAGGATTGCCGTGAACCATTGCTTTATGGTGCTGCGATCCAGTTCGTACAAGCATGCAGTTCCCGCGGACGAACAGACTCTGGTAGAGCACTCAACCGCGGTTGATCACGAAGGAGCCATAGATTTGGAACGAGCTCTGCAAGGGCTGCCGCCCACAACAAGAATGGTTGTATGGCTCTACGTGGTCGAAGGTTACACCCATGCGGAGATTGGAAACCTGTTTGATAAATCGCAAAGCTTTTCCAAATCGCAACTGAGTCGAGCGTTAGCTAAGCTCCGCCATTCGAATTCTGGCGGCCACATGCCAATCGAACATGGCCATCTTTCCTCGACTCCGACCAGAGCTTGCGAGGCACAGTGAACGACAAGCTGAATCAAGTTTCCGCAGAGATGCCAGAGATGCGCCAACTGGCTCCGGATCCACATGTTTGGGAACGAATAACGGAATCCTTACAGCGCCGCAAAGGTCGAATCAGACGAGTGCAAAGCCTAGTTGTCGCTGCATGCCTAGTAGTGTCTGCGTGCGGGGGACTTGGATATTTCCTGGCTTTTCACAGCGACGAAAGTAAGGACTACAGCAATAGCATCGGCCCCACGTCTCTGTCGGAAGAGGGCAATGAAGACGACCTTTACTGGTCTCAAAGTGTTGTGCTCCTCCCCATCGTCTCGGTCGACAGCATGATCGCCAGCGAAGAGTGGGAAACCTATTTCCAATGCATGGCAAAGGCAACGGCAACTTTTTCAGTTGACAGGTCAGGTTCCGTTGCGCCAGACACCGACGCTGTTGAAATTGGTGTTGCGTCTACAGGTTCCCTAGACGAGGCTCGTTCTCAGTGCTTGAAAAATTTGTTATCTGAAAGGTTAACGGTCGTAAGGCTAAAAGCTCGAACTCCCAAGCACGTAGACAATAAAAACCCAATTTGAGCTTCAAGAACAAAGTCGATCAAACAATGGAATCACTATGAGAAATGCTCAGCGAATCCCCTTCAGATTGCAGGACTCCACTTTGGGCTTCTTCCGCAGATTAGTTGGCGTTGTCTCGTGTCCGCCCCTAAATGGAGTTATTGGCGTAACTTCGTTGCTTGTCCTGTGCACATTAAACGTTTCCCTTCAAGCCAATCCTGCAATGGGCGATGGCAAGGGCAGTTTGAAGACTAGTGTTGAGTCATCCGAAAATTCAGGAGCAAACAATGACGCACTGGAGCATCTCGAGTGGATGAAAGTAGCCTTTGAAAAAGGGAATCCCAACGATGCAGATTTGAGATCGGATCTCGGCCGCGCTTACCAAATGGCAGGATTGCACAAAGAAGCACTCGATCAGTATCTGTGGAGTTTTGACGAGGGGCCAAAACATGCCATCAACAGTTCCTACAGTGCGGTTCGAATCTCCTTTCTGCTCAGTTACATCCATGAGCTGGCAAAAGTCTACGCACCTGCAATGGATGCGTTGGTCGACCGTCGCGACGCACTCTATCAAGCCATTCTGAACAACACCTCTGACTACGTAAGCAACAGAAGGGAAATCGACGATGATTTTGCCGCTCTCGCACAATACACGGACGACGACGACTTCATACTCTCGGTCTTCGATCATCTCGAAGGTGATCGGACCGCAAACCGCGCGAGAACATTAGGGGTCTTTGTATCTAGAAATCTCGAGACGTTTGATCAACATGAGCTGTTTGAAGTGATTGTTAAACATGTAGACATGCGGCACGAGGTCAATTCGAGCATTGCTTCATACAAGAGACTAAACGGATTTCTCGACTGGAAACTGAGGGAATCGCATCGCGAGGCATTGGCGAAATCGGTAGATAACTTCTATAGGAAACATATTTCAAACCTCTACAAGATTCTATTGGCAACTAATAACCAGGAGGACGCGACGTACGTCGAAGGGAAACTCGTAGATTTGCTAGACGAAGCTGCAACATATCATGCATTGGCTTCTGCAGGAATCGAATCTGGTAGACCCCTAAAGGGGAATGTTGGCCAAGCGCGCAAGGCGTTAGGCTTTGAACCAAACAATGCGACATTTGCAAATACTTTGATACACCTACTCCACACTACTGGGAATACAAGCGAAGCCACCGTTATTGCCAAAGACTTCTTGACTAGGGAACTGACTGCAGAGGATCGTTCGTCGATTGAACGAACCTTGCATAACTTGCACTAACCCTTCCAACTTTTGGTCAACACACTCGCAGCAGGGTCTTGGCAATTGCTCAACGTTTGACGCCAAAAACGCTGTTTGGCTATGAACAGCAACACTGGTTGGATTGCATCGCAGACTTTGCAATCGAAATCGTACTCGACTAGGTTCTGCTTTTCTAGCGTCTGCGCTTGCGCAACTCCTCAAGCGTTCGCTGACGCGCGGTTGCATCGGCTAGCATGGAGGTGGCCATCGAGAAGTCCAAGTCTCCGGCTTGCTCGGTCATGGCGCGTTTTGCCTCCGCTTCTGCTTCTGCGGCTGCAGCCTCGTCAATGTCGTCAGCCCTCAAGGCCGTATCCGCCAAGATGATCACATGACCAGGCTGAACCTCGAGGTAGCCCCCCGATGCGAAGTAGACCTCTTCTGAATCATCCTCAAACCTCAGCGTGACCGGGCCGGGTTTCAGCCCTGTGAGCAGCGGCGCATGACCCGGCATTATGCCTAGCTGACCAAGAGTGCCCACTGCGACAACCATTTTCACGTCGCCCGAGAAGATTTCCTGCTCGGCGCTCACGATGTCGCAGTGTGTGAGCGAGACCATTGCTATGCTTCCACCTCCAATGTCGCCGCTTTTTCTCGCGCAGACTCAATGTCGCCCACCATGCTGAACGCCTGTTCTGGCAAATCGTCGACATCGCCGTCAAGAATTGCCTTGACGCTGCGCACCGTGTCTTCACGAGAAACATACTGACCTTCACGACCCGTGAACTGCTCGGCAACGAACATTGGCTGCGAGAAGAACTGCTGCAGCTTGCGGGCGCGATATACCAAAGCTTTGTCCTCTTCGGTCAATTCGTCCATGCCCAATATTGCGATTATGTCCTTCAGCTCCTGATAGCGCTGCAGCACTTCCTGCCCTTGCCGTGCTACGCTGTAGTGCTCCTGCCCAACGACGTTGGGATCCAGTTGCCGCGAGGTGGAGTCCAAGGGATCAACTGCAGGATAAATGCCTAGGTCCGTAATGGCGCGATTCAATGTGACCGTGGAGTCCAAATGCGCGAAGGTTGTCGCTGGCGATGGGTCTGTCAAGTCGTCTGCGGGCACATAAATGGCTTGAACGGATGTAATCGATCCCGTCTTTGTCGTGGTGATCCTTTCCTGCAATATTCCCATGTCCTCGGCGAGATTGGGCTGATACCCGACGGCGGAAGGCATGCGTCCGAGCAAGGCTGAAACCTCTACGCCGGCCAGCGTGTAGCGGTAAATGTTGTCGATGAAAAGCAATACGTCCCGACCTTCGTCCCGGAATTGCTCTGCAAGTGTCACGCCCGACAGAGCTACTCTCAGGCGGTTGCCAGGGGGTTCGTTCATTTGTCCGAAAACTAGGGAAATCTTGTCTAGAACCCCTGCTTCCATCATTTCGTAGTAGAAGCTGTTGCCTTCACGCGTACGTTCGCCCACTCCCGCAAACACGGACAGTCCCGAATGCTCAATGGCAATGTTCCTGATGAGCTCGAGCATCGTCACTGTCTTGCCCACGCCCGCGCCACCGAACAATCCAACCTTGCCACCCCGCGCAAATGGACACATCAGGTCAATGACCTTGATGCCGGTTTCGAGCAACTCGTTTCCTCCCTTCTGATCCTCGTAGGTTGGAGCTGGTCGATGGATGGGTTTCTTTTCTCGAGCGTTGACTTCGCCTTTTTCGTCGATCGCATTGCCGAGCACGTCCATAATGCGTCCCAACGTCTCCTCGCCAACGGGAATCGCGATGGGTTGGCCAGTGTTCACAACATCCAAG
Source organism: Candidatus Azotimanducaceae bacterium (assembly GCA_965205545.1). Lineage (GTDB taxonomy): Bacteria > Pseudomonadota > Gammaproteobacteria > Pseudomonadales > Azotimanducaceae > Bin55. The sequence continues at coordinate 2,061,017 of OZ242170.1, forward strand.
CCGCGTGACAAGCCTTCCGACGAACCTAGAGCGATGGTGCGTACCACTCCGTCCCCGAGCTGCTGCTGAACCTCAAGTGTCAGTCCTGTAGCCGTCACAGTGAGGGCGTCGAATACTTGCGGTACAGCTTCTCGATCAAATTCGACGTCGATTACGGCGCCAATGACCTGAACGATTTTTCCGTTGCTCATAGTTCTCCTTGAATGACGTGCAAAGCTCCTGCGCAGAAAGTCCTACAGCGCAGCGGCCCCGCCCACGATTTCTGCTATTTCCTGTGTGATCGCCGCCTGTCGCGCATTGTTGTAGAGCAAGGCGAGTTCCTCAATCATGTTCTCGGCGTTGTCCGTCGCGTTCTTCATCGCGACCATTCGCGCGGCTTGCTCGCAAGCCGTGTTTTCCACAACCGCCTGGTAGACCTGGGATTCGATATGCCGCTGCACGAGTCCGTCGATCAAATCGCGTGCATCGGGTTCATAGATATAGTCCCACCGGTGTTTCATTTCCGTTTCTTCCGACTGCACGAGAGGAAGCAACTGACGTATGAGAGGTCGCTGCTGCATGCTGCTTATAAACTCGTTGGATACGAGGTCCAGCCGATCAATAGTCCCATCCGAAAAGCTGTCCAGCATGATCTTCAGACTGCCGACTAGCGATTCGACTTCAGGTACCTCTCCCACGCCGTTGATTGCGGCTACTACATTCCCGCCCACGGCTCGAAAAAACGCCGCAGCCTTGTTTCCAATCAGAGCAAGATCGGACTCGATGCCTTGCTCTCGCTTCCGCTGAAGCTCCCGCACCAACTCTCGAAACATATTGGTATTGAGGCCGCCGCATTGACCCTTGTCCGTTGAAACGACGATGAATCCAATGCGCTTCACTTCCCGCTCGGTCATGAACTGGTGTCGATATTCGGGGCTGGAGTTGGCTAAATGCCCGATCAGGTTACGAATCCTCAAGGCATACGGACGAGCGTGATTCATCCGGTCCTGCGTACGCCGCATCTTGCTGGCCGCGACCATCTGCATAGCGCTTGTGACTTTCTTCGTGTTCTCGACGCTGCCAATCTTTTTCTTGATTTCGCGGCCAACCGTCACTTACGACTCTCCATAGTCGTGCGTCGCGGCAAAGTCGTCAAGCGCCTTCTTCATGTACTCGACGATTTCATCGTTGTAGTCACCAGTTCTGGTGATCTCGGTCATCCACTCGCTATGTTCCGAGTTCATGTAGCTCAGTAGATCCCGCTCGAAGTCGAGCACCTTGCTTACAGGGACGTTCTCCAAATAGCCTTCGTTCGCGGCAAACAGAGAAACACCCATTTCAGCGACCGTCATGGGAGAGAATTGCGGCTGCTTCATCAATTCCTCGACTCGCTGCCCGTGCTCCAACTGTCGTCTTGTCGCTTCGTCCAAGTCTGATGCGAACTGCGAAAATGCGGCGAGTTCGCGATACTGGGCTAGAGCAAGCTTTACTCCCCCCGCCAGCTTCCTCATGAAGTCAACCTGGGCATCTCCGCCCACCCGAGACACCGAAATTCCAGGACTCATTGCTGGCCTTATGCCGGCGTTGAATCGATCAGTCTCCAGATAGATTTGTCCATCGGTAATTGAGATCACATTGGTCGGCACGAATGCGGACACGTCTCCTGCTTGAGTTTCGATAATCGGCAACGCCGTCAGCGAGCCTGTCTGACCCTTGACTTCGCCGTTCGTGAATTGCTCCACATAGTCCGCATTGACTCGGGCAGCTCGTTCAAGCAAGCGAGAGTGCAAGTAGAAAATATCGCCCGGATACGCTTCGCGACCCGGCGGTCGACGCAGCAGAAGGGAAATCTGCCTATAGGCCCACGCCTGCTTGGTTAGATCGTCGTAGATGATCAGTGCGTCCTCGCCACGATCTCGAAAATACTCGCCCATGCTGCAGCCTGAATAAGCAGCGATGAATTGCAACGGTGCGGGTTCAGAGGCTGATGCGGCCACGACAATGGTGTGCTCCATCGCGCCGCTTTCTTCCAGGGTGCGCACGATGTTCGCGATGGTGGACATTTTCTGACCGATGGCCACGTAGACGCACTTGATGCCTGTGCCTCTCTGATTGATTACTGCGTCAACGGCAATCGCGGTCTTGCCAATCTGGCGATCCCCAATAATCAATTCGCGCTGACCGCGGCCAATGGGAATCATGGAGTCGATGCACTTGATCCCAATCTGGACAGGTTCGCTTACGTTTTGCCGTGCAATCACTCCCGGAGCAACTTTCTCGATCGGCGAATTGGAGCTTGCCTGAATGGGACCCTTGCCGTCTATGGGTTCTCCCAACGCGTTCACCACGCGTCCCAGCATCTCCGGTCCAGTTGGCACCTCAGCGATGCGCTTGGTGCATCGCGCGGTCATGCCTTCAGTCAAATCGCGATAGTCGCCCAGCACGACCGCTCCGACCGAGTCGCGCTCCAAGTTCATCGCCATTCCAAAGACGCCACCGGGAAACTCCACCATTTCCCCATATTGGGCTTCAGCCAGTCCATGAATCCGAACAATGCCGTCTGAAACCGAAACGATGGTGCCTTCGTTCTGCGGTTGAACGTCGATGTCAAGTTTGGCAATGCGATCCTTGATTAGATCGCTGATTTCCGATGGATTAAGTGATTGCATTTCCCTGCCTAGTTATGTGCGCTGCAGCTGGTTGCGCAGCTTGTCCAGTTTGCCGCGAACCGTTCCGTCCAACACCGTGTCCCCAGCGCGGATCAGTGCTCCGCCGAGAACTGTAGCGTCCACCACCGTCTCGAGGCTGATTTCACGCTCGAATCGACTCTTCAACGCGTCCTCAAAGTGTTTCCTTTCTTCTTCCGTCAGCTCAACAGCGGTTGTAACCTCGACGCCCACGGTTCTCTGCTCCTCGGCTAGCTTCGCGACAAACCCATCCCGAATGTGGGGCAGCAGCTCCAACCGTCGATTCTCAGACAGCACGTGAACAAACCTTCGCATAGATTCATTCAGCTGCTCCCCAAGAAGATCAGTCAACGCGATGGCCTTGCGCGCCGGAGAATGCGTCGGCGAGGCGATCAGAGGATTGAGTTCGCGGGTCTCCAGCGCGTTGGTGAGCAACTCCAATGTGCGTGCCCAGCGATCCAATTGCCCCTCTTCCTTCGCAATGTCGAAAACGGCGCTTGCATAGGGTCGAGCAAGCGTAGCCAGTTCAGCCACGATCTAGAGTTCCTGCACCAATTCCTCAAGCATCTCGGAGTGCTTGCCCCGATCGATGTCGACTGCCAATATGCGTTCCGCACCGACTACGGCGAGCGTTGCGACATCGTTGCGAAGGATCTCGCGAGCGCGATTGGATTCTTGAGCGACCTCGGCACGAGCCGCCTCAAGAATTCGTTCTCCCTCCGAACGAGCTTCGGTCTTGGCATCTTCAATCATGCTCGACACTTGCTTGCGGGCTTGATCGATTATTTTCTGCCCTTCGGTCCGCGCTTCATGCAGAATCTTTTCTGCCTCCTGCTGCGACTCCGCGAGAGCAGCATCGGCCTTTTCCGCGTTCTCCAGGCCTTCAGCGATGCGCTGTTGTCTTGCCCGCATCGCGTTGATGGCAGGCGGCCAGATAAATTTGACGCAAATGCCTACGAATGCGAAGAAGAAAACAAGCTGAAGTACAAAGGTGCCTAAGTTGAACATGGCTTAGATCAGCCGCCTCCGGCCACGGCGAACATGACGTAGAAACCAATGCCCACGGCAATCATCGGCACGGCGTCAACTAAGCCCAACACAATGAACAGTTGCGTACGTAGCATTGGCAGCATTTCCGGCTGCCTGGCAATGCCTTCCAGAAACTTGCCTCCCAAGCTGCCGACGCCAACGGCGGCGCCAACGGCGGCGAGCCCCAGCATCAGGGCCGCGGCTATGTACAACAATTCGACTGATTCCATGAATGCTCCTGTATTAGAGAATCTCAGTGCTCATCTGGCACATCGTGCGCTTGCGCGAGATAAACCACGCTCAACACGGCAAAGATGAACGCCTGCAATGTGATGATTAGTACGTGAAAAAGCGCCCAGGCAATGTGAAGAACTCCGCCAAAACCCGCCAGCAGAATTCCCCCGGTGTACATCAGAGCGATCAGAATGAATACCATCTCGCCTGCGTACAGGTTGCCGAACAGGCGAAGACCAAGCGAAATTGGCTTCGCAAGAAGCGTAACTCCTTCAAGAATGAAATTAATGGGCGCGAATACTTTTGGAAATGGATGAAAGGCTAGCTCTCCAAGAAATCCTCCCGCTCCCTTTCTCCTGAAACTGTAGTAGAGAACGAGCAGAAAAACCGCCGCCGCCATGCCCATGGTGATGTTTACATTCGTGGTCGGAACGATCTTTTGGTACTCCACACCCGCTAGCGACATGGTTTTCGGAACCAAGTCCACGGGAACCAGATCCATCAAGTTCATGAGAAAAACCCAGACGAAAATTGTCAACGCCATGGGAGCGACCATCTTGTTGGTGTGGGTGAAAATCTCTCCAACTGTGGTGTCGATGAACTCGACAATTATTTCGACAAAATTCTGAAAGGCTCCTGGAATGCCCGCAGTGGCTCGGCGTGCCGCGATGCCGAAAACCAGTAGAAAGACGATCCCAAGACCGAGAGACCAGAGCAACGAATCTAGGTGAACGCTGAGCAAACCCATCTGCGCAGCTTCTTCGGCAGAATGCGCAACTCCCCAGGATCCGTCGGGCAGCCTACCGAATGTGAGGTTCGTCAAATGGTGACTGACGTATTCTTGTGAACTGAATTCCTTCGCTTCTGAAGCCATGCTCAATCAACAGTCCGAGGGCGGTATTTGGGTTACTCCCTCGATTCCTTCGCTTTTCCTTCTTCGACCAAGCTAATTAGAAAACTGGCGACCACGTAGACGACGTGGGCACCAATCATTGTCACAATGCATGCAAGTGGATTCAGTTCTCTCCAAACGATGACGCCCGCGACACCTATGCCGTATAGTGCAAATCGGATCAGATGCAACGCGAGAATCCGCTGCGGATCGTTGATCCTTCGCACCGTCCACGCAAACCACACGTTTGCCAGCACCATCACGCCGCCGCTCACAAGCACTGCCTCAGCAATTTCCGGCGCCCGTAGACTTATGCCCAATCCGACTAGGAACACTGCAACCCCTTGAAACACAACCGCAGCAAGGTGAGCGTGGTCCCTTTTTTCCTTGGCCAAGTGAATCTACCGTCGGCACGACCAGGAAGCACACAACCGGATCCGCGCAACTTCTAGAGCGAGCTGAACTAACCCGTGCGGGCGAATTATACGCACACACTGCTAGGTCAAGAAGATTGCTAGTTTGATTCAACAATCGCATCCAAGAATTAGGCTTCGGCGAAGTAGACATTGGCTCATGAAATTGCAAAAAAATTATTGTTTCAATTGAAACCAATAACTCTCTAAAGGTATCTAACTCTATGTACATAGGAGTTAGGATTCATACCATGAAGTTCTTACGACTACTTACCCCCATGGCGCTAATTGCGTGTATAGCGGGCTGTGCGACGTTGTCGAAAACCTCGATGACGGATCAGGCGTTCACTGCGGACACAGACGTAGTGTGGACGGAAGCACTGAACTTTTTGAACGAAAATCACCTGTTTCTGGCGGTAATTGAACCAAGAAACCAGCATTTGGAAGTTCACCAAATTGAATTAGCCGACCCGAATTCGTACAAAACAGAATTTTGGCACGGCTGGGCAGAATGTCCATTGATCCAGACAATGATTCCCCTACAAGACAAGCTTGACTTTGACCTAGATGTCAAAGTGCAGGACGATGGCCTTACGCACTTGATGTTCAAACCAGTTTTCACGAGAGTCTATGTCGACCGAAGAGGTGGCTGGACCAGCCTTTTCGTCAAGGAGCAATGCAGATCGGTAGGTAGCTTGGAACTAGATCTCTTGCGATATGTAGAAGATCACCTGCCTGAAGGGACCAGAGCCGTATCAAAAGAAGAGTTAACGGCTATTGCGACTCTAGAATAACCAAGACCAAGCCCGTGATGCATCCAAGTCAAGACTTAAGATTCTTGCTTGGATGCATCGAAACTCACAAGCTCACACTGCAAAAATCGGTTGTGGTGACCGCATTGAACCCCAGGGTTTTATCAGGGATTTAACTATTCTTCCTACTTTCTTCTCAGATGGTCAAGTATTCCGTCCAGTTCGTCCAGCGTGGTGAACTTGATCACGACAGAACCCTTCTTAGTGCTACGACCGCTCATGCGAATGGCGAGCGGCGCACCGATCTTGTCCGATAGTTCCCTTTCCAATCTTAGCGTGTCGGGGGAAACCTTGGGTTTCGCCGTTTTTCGTTTCCTGAGACGCTTAATCAAGTGTTCCGTGTTGCGCACAGAAATATGGCGCTGAATGATTGCGTCCTTGACTTGGGCTTGTTCGTGCGGCTCGAGCGCTAACAGCGCGCGCGCGTGTCCCATCTCGATGTCTCCGATGCGCAAAGCATTCAAGACTTCTGGTATCAGCTCTCGCAATCGCATTCGATTGGTGATAGTGGCGCGAGCTTTTCCTAGCATCTGGCCTATTTCCTCGTGAGTAAGCCCAAACTCCTCGTTTAGACGTCCATAGGCTTGGGCTTCGTCAACGACATTGAGATCTTCCCGCTGTATGTTCTCGATGAGCGCAAAGGCTACAGCTTGTTCATCTGAAACATCTCGAACAACAGTTGGAACCGTTTCCAACTGCGCAAGTCCAGCCGCGCGCCAGCGGCGTTCTCCCGCTATCAACTGATACCTGCCATCGGCCGCAGGGCGCACGATCAGCGGCTGCAGCACGCCAGATTCCCTAATGGATGCAGCAAGCTCCTCCAAAGTTTCCTGATTGAAGCGAGACCGAGGTTGCAGCGGATTGGGCTCGATCCGCTCTATTGAGACTTCAATGACCTTGCCTAATTCGGCAGCTAGTTCACCTGTTTCACCCAGCACTCCATGCGACTTGAGCAACTCGTCAAGCCCTTTGCCCAGAGGGGTTCTAGCCATGTCTCTCTTCTGCCCGTTCATGTCGACGCAGCATTTCCTGTGCGAGAGCCAGATGCGCAACAGCGCCACGTGACCGCTTGTCGTAGAGGTTAACCGGCTGTCCGTAGCTTGGTGCTTCAGCGACTCTTATGTTTCTCGGTATCACCGTCCTATACACGCGAGATTGGAAGTGGTCGAATAGTTGTCGGGACACTGCGCGCGTGAGTTTGTTTCGAGGATCGTACATTGTTCGAATTATGCCGTCTATGTTCAAATCCGGATTCCCTTTCTCTCGGACGGCACCAATAGTTCGCAGGAGTGCTGTGAGTCCCTCAAGCGCAAAATATTCGCATTGCATGGGGATTAGCACGTCACTCGCCGCCATCAAGGCATTGACGGTCAGCACGTTCAGGGTCGGCGGACAGTCTACGATCACGTAGTCGTAAGTGTTCTGGGCGTTGAGCAAGTTTCGCAACCGAAGCACTCGATCTTCAGCGTTGAGCAATCGCACCTCGACCGCAGTCAGATCGGAGTTTGAAGGGACCACATCCATTCCTGGCGGGACCTTTTTGACCAAATCGGAAAGCGAGATGGCACCTTCAAACCAATCCCACGAAGTGGCAGATCGACTAGTGTTGGCGATTCCCACGTGGGTGGACGCATTCCCTTGTGGGTCCAAATCTATCAGCAGGACCGAACGATCAGAGCAAGCAAGCGCGGCTGCCAAGTTGACTGCCGTCGTCGTCTTGCCCACTCCGCCCTTTTGGTTGGCTACCGCGATTACCCGCTTCATTGAGAGTCGCGACTCCTCGCAACAACGGAGACCCAGCCGCGCCGCAATGAGGAGCTGGCAAGTAGAACGCCGCCGGGCACAACTGATTGTTGTATTGCGTTTGCGGTCTGAAGCAATACCACTCCGTTTCGGTCAAGAAATTGCCGGCCCAACGACCATGCTTTTTCGGGTGACCCAACTGCACGAGCCGTCACGCTATCGAATCGCTGCTGATAGCCGGAGCAAGGTCCTATGTTCAATTCAAGAATTTCCGCGTTCTGGAGTCCCAGTTCCAGCTTGACTTGCCGAAGAAAACGGCACTTCTTTTGACTCCGGTCATTGAGGACGACCGTCATTGTCGGCTTCGCTATGGCTAGGGGAATACCGGGGAATCCGCCTCCCGATCCAATGTCCAAGTGGCTGGAGGACTGTTCAATATAAGGAAGCAAGTCCAGGCTATTCTCCACGTGCCTTCGGTACAGGTCCGAGAGGTCCCGCTGTGAGACGAGAGAATACAGGCGATTCCATTTGCGTACGAGCTCCAAGTAGGCTTGCGCACGAGGATTGGAGTGCCATTCTGTCCCCGTAGTAGCAAAGTTCACGCGATCTTGCGTTGATGATGTCCTCGTTTGGAGTGTATCGCAATCAACGATAGAGCTGCTGGCGTAATGCCCGGGATTCTCGATGCGCTGGCCATCGTTCGTGGTCTGCTTTCACTCAACTTCTGGCGCAATTCGTTTGAGAGGCCATCAATGCTTGCGTAGTCGAGACTATCGGGTATCGTTAGGCGTTCCTTGGCATTGACGCTGTCTATTTCCTTTTGCTGGCGAGCAACATAGCCTTCGTACTTGATGTCGATAGCCGCTTGCTCCAAGACATCCGCAGAAATGTCGGGGAGCCATCCAGATTCGTGAATCGCTCTTGCATCCACCTCGGGTCGCTTGAGAATCTCGTAGAGCTTAAGGTCTCTTTCAATTCTTGAACGTGTGGCACGTTCCAGCGCATGTGACCTAGAGTCGTTGGGGAATGCGTTGGTGCTTCGCAATGCAGCCTTGCAGTCTTTAATCGATTTTTGCTTTGCGCGATACGCCACCCATCGTTCATCAGACACCACTCCGAGGTCGTGGCCGACTTCTGTGAGTCGCATATCTGCATTGTCCTGTCGCAATCGCAGACGAAACTCCGCTCGACTTGTGAACATGCGATACGGTTCATTGGTTCCCTGTGATGTGAGATCATCAATGAGAACACCCAAGTAAGCTTCGTGCCGTCGGGGGTACCACTGGCTCTCCCCCGCAACCTTTCGAGCAGCGTTGATGCCGGCGAGCAACCCTTGAGATGCGGCTTCTTCGTAACCTGTGGTTCCGTTGATCTGCCCTGCAAAGAAGAGGCGCTCTATAGCTTTTGTTTCAAGGGTTGGCTCCAAATCGCGGGGATCGAAGAAGTCATACTCTATGGCATATCCAGGCCGAGTCACAAACGCGTTTTCGAATCCCTTGATCGACTTGACCGCAGCGATTTGAACATCGAAGGGCAGGCTCGTGGAAATGCCATTCGGATAGAGTTCGCTCGTGTCCAAGCCTTCGGGCTCAACGAAAATCTGATGCTGCGGACGGTCTGCAAACCGCACGACCTTGTCCTCAATGGAGGGACAATAACGAGGCCCAACACCCGCTATTTCACCCGAAAACATTGGCGAGTCCTTCAGGCCCATGCGAATGATGTCGTGCGTTCGCTCGTTAGTGTGGGTAATGTGGCAGGGCACTTGGCGTGGGTGCATGCTTACGGAACCCAAAAAGGACATTGCTGGTGTTGGATCGTCGCCGGGCTGTATTTGCAGTTCTGAATAGTCCACGGTATTCCCATCGATCCTCGGCGGGGTACCCGTCTTCAGGCGTCCTACACGGAACGGCATCGCTCGAAGTTTCTGCGCCAGAGTTGTGGATGCCGAGTCGCCAGCGCGACCGCCTGAACGATTGTGTTTGCCAATGAAAATGCGACCGCCCAGGAAAGTGCCCGTTGTAAGGACAACCGATCCGGTTTGGATCTCAACACCTATTCCGCACCGTACACTCCGGACTCTGTCATGCGCTATGTCTAGGTCGACGACACTGTCCTGAAATACGGAGAGATTGGGCTGCGACTCGACCGCCTTGCGAATTGCGGCTCTGTAGAGGCTTCGGTCCGCCTGTGCGCGCAGGGCTCGTACGGCTGGTCCTTTGCTTGCGTTCAGCGTACGGAATTGGATTCCTGCTGCGTCGGTAGCCAGTGCCATTGCACCACCCAAGGCATCAATCTCTCGCACGAGGTGGCTCTTTCCTATTCCTCCTATGGCGGGATTGCACGACATCTGGCCCAGTGTCTCAATTGCCTGGGTCACCAAGAGCGTCCTTGCGCCAATGCGGGCGGATGCGAGAGCAGCTTCCGTTCCCGCGTGGCCTCCGCCTACGACAACGACATCGAATTGATCTGGATATTTCACGGTTTCACAATTTAGAGGTGTAAATGAAACAAAAAGCGCGACGAAATGCTGGGGTTTCGTTCAGTGTAATTGGCATTTAATACAGCATTATATAAGGCTACATGGGAACCAAAGATGGAGTTTTGCCTCTTTGGAGACGCTCGAGGGCACAAGCGAGGCGAGTTTCTCTGCACTGCAAATGCCCGGTCTCTCACTTGCCAATGCAAAACCTTGAAAAAATTTCGCCAAGCAGATCGTCTGTGGTTGTCTCACCAACCACTTCTCCCAGACACCTGTGCACACTACGAAGTTCCTCTGCAGCCACTTCTCCAGACTTGTGCTTCAACTCGATCACAACTCTAGCCACACTTTGCATTGCGTGTTTCAGCGATGCTACATGACGAGGTCTTCCCGCGAAAGCATCGTCGCTGGGCTGAAACCCGGCAATTTGCTTCAAGCACTGCCGCAGTGCGTCCAAGCCTTCCCCTTGGAGTGCACTGGTTCGCACGGTGCGATCGTCGACACTTCCATATGGGCGATTTGTCAAATCGCACTTGTTCCGCACAAAAATATGCTCGTACGGCAAAACGGCACTCTCCCGCGTCTCGCGATCATCAACCACCCAAAGCACGAGATCCGCTTTGTCCATGGCCTCGCGAGCACGAATCATGCCCGCTTCCTCGATTGGATCGTCGCTTTCGTGGATTCCCGCGGTGTCGGTAAGATGCACTGGCAATCCATCTAGATGAATGGTGCCTTCCAGTGTGTCTCTCGTTGTTCCCGCGACCTCGGTGACTATCGCTCTTTCCGCATTTAGCAAGGCATTCAGCAAACTTGACTTGCCTACATTTGGCTCGCCTGCTATGACCACCTGAAGTCCCTGCTGCATGGAGACTCCAAGCTCCGTCCGGCGAAGCAGTTCCTCGAGCCTTGCACGGATTGAGTCCGCTTTGCGAATCAGCGACTCCTCCTCCAGAAAATCAATTTCCTCTTCCGCAAAGTCGATGGCACCCTCCACGAACACTCGCAGATCGAGAACCTCCTTGTCGATAGCCAACACCTCTCGAGAGAATTGACCCGTCAATGACCTTGCGGACGCTTTGGCGGCTTGCGCTGTTGTCGACCCAATGAGATCTGCGACTGCTTCCGCTTGGGCCAAGTCCATTCGGTCATTGAGAAACGCCCGCTCCGTGAACTCACCCGGTCGCGCCAATCTCGCGCCGAGCTCCTGAACCCTCTCGCACAGCAAGCGCAGCACAACAGGACCCCCATGGCCCTGCAACTCAAGTACATCTTCGCCTGAAAACGAGTGGGGGGCGGCGAAAAACAACGCGATTCCCGAATCTATCGGCTCTCCATTCGCATCCAGAAACTGGCCGAACGATGCTCGCCGTGGCGACGGGCACTGGCCGAACACCTCTTCGGCAATCCGTCGCGTGTCGGGTCCCGAGATGCGAACAATGCCTATCCCTCCGGTGCCGGGCGGAGTTGCAATGGCGCATATTGTCTCGTTCAAGGAGGAGCGTGCCCTAGGTGATGCGTTGAATATCGCTTAGGTGGTAGCGTGCGCGGCCCCCGCCCGCTTTAGTGCCCAATAGTGATGGGCCATCGAGTACAGACTGTTCACAACCCAGTAGAGTACTAGCCCAGCTGGCATGAAAACACAAATGAATCCAAACATGATCGGCATCATCATCATGACCCGCTGCTGCATGGGATCCGGCATCGGGGGATTTAGCCGCTGCATGAGAAACATTGCGCCCGCGTTCAAGATCGGAAGCACAAACAGCGGATCCATAGTGCTGAGATCTCGTATCCATAGCATGAATGGCGCCTGTCGGAGTTCCACGCTTTCGATCAGCACCCAGTACAACGCGAAGAATACTGGCATCTGCAACAGCATCGGCAGGCAACCTGCCAACGGGTTTGTCTTCTCCTTCTGATAAAGCGCCATCATTTCCTGGCCAACTCGTTGACGATCGCTTCCGAATCTCTCTTGTATGCGTTTTATTTGAGGAGACAGCTTGCGCATCTTAGCCATCGACTTGTAGCTCATCTGAGACAGCGGAAAAAGCGCAGTCTTAATGAGAATTGTCATCAAAATAATCGACAGTCCCCAGTTATGGACAATCGATTGAATCCATTCCAGAACTTTGAACATTGGCATCGACAGCCACCAGAAGAAGCCGTAGTCAACGGTCAGAGAAAGATGCGATGCAAGGGCTTCCAGAGTGCGTTGATGCTTGGGTCCCACGTAGAATGTCGCTCCGTAGTTGCCGCTTGCTCCGGCTGGAACGACTTGAGCGGGAGCAGTGAATCCGATCCGATAGTTTCCTTGTCGATCTCGATTAGCGAACAATAGATTGTTCGCGCCCTGCTCGGGGATCCAAGCTGAGAGAAAGTAGTGCTGCACGATGGCAACCCACCCTCCTGTGACCGGTTCTCGGAACGGACTCTTCTCCAAGTCCTTGAACTTCAGCCTCTTGTAGCGCTTTTCATTTGTAGTGGCCGCACCACCAACGTACGCTGGGGGCCGAATGAATCCTCCCCGTTCTCCATCGACCGGACCACCATCACGTTTCAGCTGAGCGAAGAAAATGGCGGAGAAGTCGCGATCCATGCCGTTTCGCACTACGTAATCAACGTTCACGTGATACTCGTTTTCGTGAAACGTGAACGTCTTTGTTACTTGAACGCCGTCCTGCTCGTATGTCAGCGGCACTTCCAAAGTCTCCTGAGTCAGCACCCACTCCGTCTTCGACACGCGGTAGGTAGGGCGACTTTGCGATTGATCGAAACCGTCGGCGCCGGTTAGGCCGCTTTGTGCGACGTAGGTACGGTCAAATCGTCTATCCAACAACGTCATCGGAGTATCAGGCTCTCGAAGACTTACGGGATACTGGATCAGTTTGACACCAACGATGTCGCCTCCCACCGGATCAATCCAGACGTAATACAGAGGCGTTGTCACCTGAATCAACGCTCGATCCGGAGATTGTGTGTCCTGCGCAACAATGGTCCCATCGGATGTTTGGATCAGTGTGGAGTCCGGAACATCGCTTTCCGATCCCACAGCTGAATCGCCCAGGTCTTCCTGCACATCGGTAGAGTCGGCTGTCGTAACCGGGCTAGACACTTCATCGTGCGAAAGAGGAGATGATTGAACGGTTCCGGCGTCGGATTCCTGCGCTCTTTTCTCCGCGTCGCTAACCCAAGCTTGAACCAACAAGTAAGCACATATGGCAATTCCGACCAGTAGAAGGATGCGCTGAATGTCAGGCAGCGTCATGTGCATCCTCTTTTTTTACGCTGTCAGCCGGTGGAACAAAGTCCACCCCGCCTGGATGCAAGGGGTGGCATTTGCCAATGCGACAAATTGCCAGCCAACTTCCTTTAAAGAATCCGTGTTCTCTTATCGCTTCGAGCGCATAGTGCGAACATGTCGGGTAGAAGCGACAAGTCGGTCCAAGCAGTGGCGAAAGTGCGATCTGGTAGAACCGAATAATGCCCGATGCAAAACGAGCTGCAAGCGACAACTCTTTCTTTTCGGAGCTGTTTTGTAGTGAGCTAGCTTGACCCAATTGAGCGCTTCCATCTATCCAAGGCCGACCGAATCAATTGGCTGGTATTTCTGGTGTCCGTCGGTCGAGATCTAATGATCACCACTGCATCTATCGATGGAAACTCACGACTATTCGTGCGAAACCATTCCCTGACGATGCGCTTTATACCATTGCGTTCCGTCGACTTTCGTACCACGCGCTTCGGAACCACCAATCCCAGTCGTGCGTTACCTTGTGCAGAGCTCTTTATCAAGATTCGAATTGGTCCGGATCGAAACACTCCGTCTGGATGTTTTAGCACCGGTTCGTATTCGCTCGATTTGGTAAGTCTTTGATGGGGTCCAAACTTACACTGCGGCGTAGCGAACTGTTCGTTCAACGACTAGACCGCAACGCGCTTCCGACCCTTCGCTCTACGTGCGTTGATGACCTTTCGCCCGTTCTTCGTCGACATTCTCTTGCGAAAGCCGTGAGTTCGCTTTCTCGATACATTGCTTGGCTGGAAGGTACGTTTCATGCTGCCTGACGTTGGGCGGAATTGAATGGTCGCTCATTTTAGCCTCCCGTCTGCACGTGTCAATCGGGCACAGCACGAACCCTCTTCTGCGGAACGTGGAGATTTTCGCGTCTGCAATGCATAGCAACAAACAACAACACAATATGTTTGCCTGACTAAGGTAATGCACAATTCTGCAGAGCGAGGCCGATGGGAAATATGGAGGAAGAAAGGATGTTGTTGTGGTTGTTGGGAGCTTATGAGTTGGTGCATATGCTATCTAAGCGCCGGAATTTCTGCGGTTTGCGTGCAATGAATTTCAGTGGATAAGCTCAGCTTAGCGTTGTGGATCAGTTTGTATAAATCTCGGCATTAGATTGTTTCCAGAGTTATCCACAAGTTAATAACAATTTATGCACATCGAACGGTGAGTTGCCAATGGTCGGTTCTGCGACTTTTTTCGAGGAAATTGCATTCAAGGATGGCTCCACATTCAGGATGATTAACCATGAGAAATCGTGACAGGTGGGAAATGTCTCGGTAGTGCAACAATTTTGGCCAATTTCTCGCATTTGGGTTCTTTGTTGGGGGATCTTTGGCAGTCTCTCCATCTATTTACAATCTTAGAAACGGGATTGGTCAGAACCAAACGAATTAGAGGGCGCAACTATTAATGGAATCGGAAGTATGGAGAAAGTGTTTAGAGCAACTGGAGGAAGAAACGTCGACCAGGGACTTCAATCAGTGGATTAGACCGCTGCAGGCGTTCAATGACGGGAGTGAATTGACGTTAGTGGCCCACAACCAATATGTGTGCCGCACTGTGACCAAGAATTATCTTGAACGCATAAGAGAGCTGTGCAATCAATTTGGCGATCCCGGCTATCCGATTCTGGATGTTCGACTTCGCGTAGGCGATGTGGATCGGCGAGCTGCGATTCCTGCCCGTGCACCCGTCATTCGCAACGGATCAACGCTCAAAGTGGATTTCACGTTCGACAGATTTGTGGAAGGTGGATCGAATAGCTGGGTGAGAAACGTCGCCCTCGAGGTTGCCGCCAGCCCAGCAACCAAGTTCAATCCCTTCTTCATCTATGGAGGGGTGGGTTTGGGCAAGACGCACCTTATGCAGGCCGTCGGAAACTACATCAAGTCACACACTCCGCAGAACGAAGTCACCTATATGCACGCGCAGACGTTCGTGTCCGAAATGGTCAAGGCGCTGACAAAGCCAAACAGTTCGGAACAGGTGCGTCGATTTACCGAGCCCTTCCACGCTGCAGACGTTCTGCTCGTCGACGACATTCAGTTCTTCGCTGCGAAGGACAAGTGCCAGGAAGAGTTTTTTCATGTTTTCAACGCTCTGATTGCCATGGAGCGCACCCAGATCGTATTGTCTAGCGATCAGTATCCCAGCGAAATCAATGGATTGGATGCGCGCCTGCGTTCTCGTTTCGTGATGGGCATAACGGCGGAGGTCAAGCCTCCTGACTTGGAGACGCGAGCGGCGATACTCGTGCAGAAAGCGACCGAACAAGGCGTGACGCTGGATTTGGACGTAGCGTTGCACATTGCCCAGCGTGTGAAGAGCAACGTTCGGGAACTCGAGGGAGCATTGCGACAAGTGCTTCTTGCTGCGCAATTTGGTGGTGTGCGTATCAGCATCGATATGGTGAAGGAAACGCTACGCGACCTGTTCGCAATTCATCGTAGAGCGGTTAGCATCGACAAGATTCAGAAGGAAGTCGCCGACTACTATCATATCCGGTTGGCAGATTTGCATATTCCCACGCGAGTGCACAAGATTGTGCGCCCCAGGCAGATGGCTATGGCGCTGGCGCACGAATTGACCGACATGCCGTTGCAGTCCATAGGACAGCATTTCGGGAAGGACCATACGACGGTTCTGAACGCAATCCGGCGCATTAAGGAACTGCGGGAAACGGATACGCAAATCGAGGAGGACTACATGCGATTGGCCCGAGCGCTCACGTCGTAAGACTGGCCTCTGGGGAATCGTGAAGGGAGACCGGCATGAAGTTTAATGTTGACTTAAAACAGCTGGGCGATGCGTTGCAGTACGTCACAGGTGTCATCGAACGCAAATTCACGTATCCGATTCTCACGAATGTGTTGATTGAAGTGAATGCGGATGGCGTGGTTGTGCTGCGAGCAACAGACCACAACATGTCATTGATGGCGCAGGTCGAGGCATTGGAGGTCGTGGAACCTGGCGCGACGACGGTTCCAGGAAGGCGTAGCTTGGACGTCGTGAATTCTGTCGGCGCAGACGGCAGCATTGTGGAAGTTTCGACAATTTCGTCCGGAGTGAAGCTGACGATTGGTCGCTCTGAGTTCGTGCTGGCAACAATGCCAGCTAACGAGTTTCCGCCGGACGTCAAGATCGTGGATCCTGTCACGACCACTCTCGACGTGGACGACTTCCTCTATCTGCTTCGAGCCGCAACCTCTTCTATGGCGCAGAACGATGTCAGGCAGCACTTGAATGCTGCCTTGTTTGAACTGACATCAGCACATGTTCGTACAGTGGCTACGGATGGGATGATCATGTGCATTTGCACTAAGAAAGACATCGCTGTGGAGACGGACTCGACGATTACTGCGCTGATTCCTCGCAAAGCGGTTCATGAAATCGTTCGGGGATTCACCGGCCAGAACGGTTCGGTCTCGGTTTCCATAGGAGGCAATGCGCTAAGCGTGGAAGGTGAACAACGGGCGTTGACGACGAATCTGATAGAAACCAAGTTTCCTGCCTATCAAAAGGTAATACCCCCGGAGAACGAGATACGGTTTAGTTGCGACAGGTCGACTTTGGTTCGCGGGATATCTCAGGCCGCGACGCTGTCGGACGAAGGGCTGAAGGTGTTTTTCGAGGTAGACAAGGACTTGATGAAGATCACGGCGAACACTGAGGTGGGAGATCGCGCCGAGGTCGTAATTCCCGTGGACTTCGGGGACAACACCACTAACGTGATTTTTCGGCACGATCGATTGCAAAATGTGCTGGGCACCTTCGAATGCGATGAAGTGCGCTTCCACATTCCGTCTCCTACGCAGTCCATCCGAGTGGATTCGACGGAGCAGCTCGACCTCATGTTCATTGTGTCTCCCATCCGAGGGTGATTCTTGATCGACTCGACGTACATAACGTACGAAACGTCAGACACGCGGAGCTGCGACTAAGTCCCCACTCCAATCTAATAACCGGCGCCAATGGCGCGGGCAAAACGACACTGCTCGAGGCCATTCACTTGCTTGTCAGGGGACGTTCGTTCAGGTCGGGCGGTCTTGATTCGCTGATTACATTCGGCGAAGCCGAACTGCTTGCCACAGCCTATGGCCGGCATGAAGAACGCGCGTTGAGGATTGGCTTGCGGAAGTTGCGCAACGCGAAAGTGCGGATGCGAATGAACGAGACGGATGTACGCCAGATCTCTCAAATTGCCTCTGCAGTTCCGTTGCAGGTTTTTCTGCCGGACGTGTCGGACCTAGTGTTTGGACCTCCAGCCGGGAGAAGGCTTTGGCTGGATTGGGTTGTGTTCCATGCCAACCCTGGATACATGCATGTGCTGCGCTCGTTTCAGCGCGTGCTTCGCCAGCGAAATGCAGCTTTGAAGAACCGAGCTCCCGATTTGAACAGCTGGACAGTTCAATTGGTCGAACATGCAGACGATGTCACGAAAGCCCGAGAAAAAATTTTTGCAGACGTCAACGGTGACTTCAATCAATTGCTGTGCGAACTCGCGCCTAACATACGGATTAATTTGGATTATGTTCGAGGATGGCAGGGAGGGAGTCTGCTTGAAGGGCTTGCAAAAGACCATCCTCTTGAGTTAAAATACGGGATGACGCGGTTGGGTCCGCATCGCTCCGAAGTAAGGATTCGAACCCTCGACTCGGCAACAGGCCAAGACGTTGGAGCGTCCGCCCGATCCTTGTCCAGAGGACAGGCGAAAGCGGTCGCGTGCGCCATGAAGCTTGCGCAGGTCAGGTACTTGAATAGCCGTTCGATTCCATCGGTGGTGCTGATTGACGATGTGGCGTCGGAATTCGACCAGGAATATGGTCGCCGATTCTTTGAGGCGTTGCTTCGAACAGGATCGCAGGTCATTGCGACAACAACACAAGAAAGTGATATAATTACAATGTGGAGGGACATTTCCCCAACCGTCCCCCTCATTGTCAGAATGAACAAGGGAAGGTTGGCCGAAGCATAGGCAATGACCCGATGTTCCACGTGGAACATTGGACTGAAAGACCCCTATAGGTCGGGACCTGCCACACGGTCTATTTCAAGAAATCTCCATGTCAGAACAATCTACGAACGACTATACGGCACAGGACATTAAGGTTCTAAAGGGCCTTGAAGCTGTGCGGAAGCGCCCCGGAATGTACATTGGCGACACCGAGGATGGCACGGGCCTGCACCACATGGTACAGGAGCTCGTAGACAACGCCATAGACGAGTCTCTTGCCGGGCACTGCGACGAGATTTCGGTCGTGATCCATGCCAGCAACGGGGTGACCGTGGAGGACAACGGTCGCGGCATCCCTGTCGACATGCATGAAGAGGAAAACCGCTCTGCTGCTGAAGTCATCATGACCACTCTCCATGCTGGAGGAAAGTTCGACAACGAGAGCTACAAGGTTTCGGGCGGCCTGCACGGTGTCGGACTGTCCGTTGTAAACGCCTTGTCGTCGCTGTTCAGGCTCACCATCCGCCGAGATGGCAAAGTCTACGAGCAAATCTACCGCGACGGGTTCCCTAGCGCCGACCTTGCCATTGTGGGAGACACCTCCCGCAAGGGCACAACCTGCTACTTCGAACCTTCGGCCAATAC
Organism: Candidatus Azotimanducaceae bacterium; assembly: GCA_965205545.1. Lineage (GTDB taxonomy): Bacteria > Pseudomonadota > Gammaproteobacteria > Pseudomonadales > Azotimanducaceae > Bin55. The sequence continues at coordinate 2,080,188 of OZ242170.1, forward strand.
CTTTGGAAACATAGAGTTCCGCTACGACACGATCGCCTCAAAGCTGCGCGAGCTGGCGTTCCTGAATTCCGGCGTGCGTTTGAACATCAAGGATGAACGCACGGGCACGGAGGACTCCTACTGCTACGAAGGCGGACTGGTTTCGTTTGTCACACATTTGAGCAGGGGAAAGACCACTCTGCATGACGTCGTTCACTTTACGCACGACAATGAAGTTGGTGTTGAAGTCGCCATGCAATGGAACGACGGCTACCAGGAAAACGTGTGGGCATACTGCAACAACATCCGTCAATCCGATGGAGGAACCCACTTGGCCGGTTTTCGCAGAGCGCTGACCAGCACTTTGAACGGCTACATCGAGAGAGAGGGGTTGGCGAAAAACGCCCAAGTGCAGACGACGGGCGAAGATGCAAGGGAAGGATTGACCGCCATCGTGTCAGTGAAGCTGGCGGATCCGAAGTTCTCGTCGCAAACCAAAGACAAGCTGGTGTCCAGCGAAGCGAATGCTGCAGTCTACGACGTCATGCACAAACGATTTCGCGAGTACCTGGAAGAACACCCCAACGAAGCCAAACGGATCGCCGGGCGTATGCTGGACGCGGCCAGAGCTAGGGAAGCCGCTCGCAAAGCGCGGGAAATCACCCGTCGCAAAGGGCTTCTGGATGGAACAGGATTGCCCGGCAAGCTTGCCGACTGCCAGGAGAAGGACCCTGCCCTGTGCGAGCTCTATGTTGTCGAGGGCGACTCAGCTGGGGGTTCGGCGAAGCAGGGCCGAGACCCGAAGACTCAAGCCGTGCTGCCGCTGCGCGGAAAGATACTCAATGTCGAGAAAGCCACAGACCACAAGCTGCTGTCTTCCAATGAAGTAGTAACTCTGGTGACCGCTCTTGGTTGCGGGATAGGAATCGGCAATTCCGGCGCGGAATTCGATGTGGAAAAGCTGCGTTATCACCGAGTTATCATCATGACCGATGCGGACATTGATGGTTCCCATATACGAACGTTGCTTCTGACATTCTTCTATCGGCACATGGTGGAGCTGATTGAACGAGGCCATGTCTACATAGCGCTGTCGCCCCTATACAAGGCGGGACGAGGAAGATCGGAACGATATCTCAAAGACGACGACGAACTGGAGGAGTATTACTTTCAGACTGCCATTGACGGGGCGCTCGTCTATCCTAGCGTGGACGCTCCCCCGCTGGGCACGGAACCGGTTGGGGAATTGGCACATCGATATTTCAAGCTATACAAGCGATTGGACGCCATGGATCGCGTCTACCCGGCTTACATCACGAAGAAACTTATTGAATTGGAGCCTTTGACTCCGGATCGTTTGGCAGATCAAGATGCCATGGGCAATTGGTGCGAAGAACTAGCCAACGCGCTGGAAAGCAGCGAGGGGCAGCATCGTGTGAGCTCGCATTTCGATGTCGAGCACCGTGTCTACCTTCCGCTAATCCATAGGCGGCTGCGAGGCACTGAAAGTGAGTTTGAGCTCGGTGTGAACTTTTTGGAATCCGGCACTCATGACGATGTCACGCGTTTGGCCAACGAGATCAAGGGACTCATAGAGCCTGGCGCACGAGTTGCGCATGGCAATGCGGAACTGTCCATTTCAACCTTTGGCGAAGCCTATGACTGGCTAATGGCTCGCGCTCGAAACGGCGTGAGGTTGCAGCGCTACAAAGGTCTGGGAGAGATGAATCCGGATCAGCTCTGGGAAACGACAATGGATCCCGATGTACGTCGGATGTCCCAGGTGACAGTCAAAGATGCAGGGGATGCAAACCAGATCTTCTCCGAACTGATGGGAGAAGACGTCGAACCTCGCAAGAGATTCATTCAAGAAAGAGCCTTGACGATCTCCATGGAGGAGCTGGACCTCTAGACGTTCTGCGATGCGGGATCAATCTCCGCCATAGCAGTTCGCATCCAGGCCTCGGCCTCGTCGCGCACTTCGCTCGACGATTTACCCACAGTAGGTATGGGCGGCGAGATCTTCACGCGAATGACCCCTGGATTCTTCAGCCAGCCTCGCCTTCGCCAGAAGTAGCCGCCGTTGTGAGCCACCACAAAAATGGGAGCTTCCAATGCGGAGGCGAGAACGCTTGCGCCGCTCTGAAACCGACCCACATGGCCAGTCTCCACGCGGGTGCCTTCAGGAAACAGAGTTATCCAGAATCCTTCTTGAAATTTCTTCCGTCCAATGGCCACGAGTTGACGGATGGCCGCCACTTTTCTCGATCGATTGATGGCAATGGGGTTCGTCACCCAAAATGCCCAACCGAAGAAAGGAATGTAGAGAAGCGTTCGCTTGATGACGGTAGATTGAGGCGCCACAAGCGTTTGCGAGAAGAGCGCGTCCCATGTGCTCTGGTGCTTGATCAGCAGAATCCCAGGACCGCGAGCCAAGTGCTCGGCGCCTTCGATCGAGTGTGCAATGCCACAGGTCACCCGAAGCCACCAAAGCACGAAGTTGGTCCACGTTACGATCACGTAGGAAAATCGCTTGGTGTACGGAACCAGTTTTCCGGTCAGCGTAGCGAAACTGCCCCATAGAATCGTAGAGACAGCTAGTCCCAGATAGAAGGAAATGGAGCCTATAAAGCGTCGCATCGAACTAGCGTCGCCAGTAGCGGGGAGCGAATAGAACGAGAACGGTCAAGATTTCAAGCCTTCCGAGCACCATTGCGAACATCAGCACCCATTTCTCACCACCTGTTAGCGATTGATAATTCACCGAAACTTCTCCAAGCCCTGGCCCTAGGTTGTTCAAGCTCGCAGCCACAGCTGCAAAGGCAGATTTGAAGTCCAAGTCGCCGAGCATAAGCATTGCGCTGACAAGAATTACAAAACTGGCGGCGTAGACAGCCAAAAACCCCCAAGCAGTTTCCAGTACTCTATCGTTCACCTGTCGACCATCCACCAAGACATTGAAGATCGCACCGGGTTGAATCAGTCGTCGGATTTCCCTAATGCCTTGGTGCGCGAGCAGAAGAATGCGGTAGACTTTGATGCCTCCAGCTGTTGACCCCGTGCATCCTCCAATGAAGCTTGCAAATAGCAGCAAAGCAGGACAAACAAGCGGCCAGGCTTCGTAGTTGGCCGTTGTGAACCCTGTGGTTGTCGCGAATGATACAGATTGGAAGATACCGTCGCGAATGGATTGCATACTTAGGTCAGTGGCGCCAATCAGCCGAATTGTGACCACTGTAGTCACGACGAGAATTACTGCCAGGTAGAGTCGAATTTCGCTGTCGTTGGCGTAGGACCGCACAACATGTCCGATCCAACTTTCACCTCGACGACCATGAAATGCGATGTAGTGGATCATGAAGTTGATGCCGGAAATCAACATGAACACGATGGCTACTGACTCGATTACGCCACTATTGAAGTAGCCGATGCTGGCATCGTGCGTTGAAAACCCGCCGATGGCAACAGTTGACAACGCATGGCAAATGGCATCGAACACAGACATGCCGGCAAATGCATAGGAGATAGAGCAAGCTGCAGTTAGCCCCACGTAGATCATCCACAACGCCTTTGCCGTTTCTTTTACGCGGAGCGGCATGGACAGTTCTCGCTCGCTGCCGGGTGCTTCGGCTTTGTAAAGTTGGACTCCACCCACACCTAGCAAAGGCAATATCGCAACAGCAAGAACGATGATCCCCATGCCTCCCACCCACTGCAGAAGCTGCCTATAGAGCAAAACCGATTTGGGATAATCATCGAGACCCGACAGTACCGTTGCGCCCGTAGTCGTGAATCCAGATACCGATTCGAACACGGCATCAGGAATGCTTGAGGCAACGTTAGGGATGAGGAGGAAAGGAACGGCCCCCACCAGTCCAATCGTGGCATAGGATAGCCCCACGACAAGGAACGCGTCGCGAGAACGCAATTCTCGGGAGGGATCCCGAGCCAGCCAGAATCCTACGCCCGCAGCTAGCGAAAACAAAAGGCATGCCGCAAACGGCAGGATTGTCTGCTCCTCATAGACAAATGCCGTGATCAGCCCGCACAGAAAAGTCGTGCTCGAAATAAGCAGCAGCGCGCCCAGGATTCCGAAGACAGCTCGGGGTTGCATTAAAGGAAAAGGAATTGGCTTGCGCGAAACGGTTTGAGCGCGCTGGGCACCTGTCCGCTATGACCCACAAAGATCACGACGTGATCCTCCATTTCCAGCTGTGGATTGGAGTCGAGGTCAAGTACGGATTTGTTCCGGACCACTGCAGCCACTTGTGCATCCTTGGGCAGCTTGATTTGACTGACACTCTTTCCAACGACGCGATTCTCGCCCTTCTCCCCTGCGATTTCGATTTCCAGGATCTCTGCATCCCCGATTCTCAAGCGATGGGCCGATTTGACATTCTGTTCGCGTACATGGGTGAGAATGGAACTCACCGTACTGCGCTGAGGAGAAATTCCTGCGTCGATGGTGGTCCCGTGAATGAGTCGGAGGTAGGAGTCCTTGCTGAGCAATGCGACCGTTCTCCTCGTACCATGCTGTTTGGCCAAAAGACAAGACATCACGTTGATTTCATCGTCGTTGGTAACCGAACAGAACAGGTCCGTATCGCTGATTTCGCATTCCGTGAGCTTGTTGACGTCCGTTGCATCCCCCACATACACAACTCCGTCCTTGAGCATTCTGGCCGCCTCTTCCGCCCTAGACTTGGAGTACTCGATGACCCTCACAATGTGAGACTCCTGCAGCTGCTCAGCCAATGCCGCGCCTATGTGTCCACCTCCCGCGATGCAGATCTTTCTCGAAGGAGTGGGGTTTTCGGTACACAGTTGCAATGTCGCGTCTATGTTCTGGCTAGGCGTCATTGCGAACAGCTCGTCTCCCTCATGCACGATGTCTGAGGTTGCAGATACTGGTTCATAGCCTCGGTAGACCGCTAGAAAGCGAACATTGGGCAGCGGCCTATAGCTGAAGAGCTCATCAAGCGTTTGTCCTGTAGGCTCTTTCCCCGCAACCGCTTTGAAGCTTACGCACGAGACAAGATCGTCGGCGAACGAATGGACTTGCAGCGCATTCTGGTGGAGCAGCAATTGCTCGATTTGCCGGGTCACCTCTGCCTCGGGATTGATAATCCGGATTTGCTGCAGGAAATCGTCGCTAAAGGCGGAGTTGGCGGGGTATTCAGCGGCGCGGATGCGAGCAATGACCTTTTGCGTTCCAAATGCGGAACGAGCGACTTGTGCTGCCACAATGTTGATTTCATCTGAACCGGTAACGGCAACTAGCATGTCTGCAGAGGCCATGTTGGCTTGCGCGAGAGTGCTAGGCAATGCTGCGTTGCCCACAGTGGTATGAATTCCCTCGAGCCGCTCTTCAAGATTTCGGATCAGATCGTTGTCGATGTCGACCACAGAGAGGCTGTTGGTGCCGTCATTGAGCAATTCGGCGAGCGTTCCGCCGACTTGGCCCGCTCCTAGGATGACAATGTGCACGATGCCTCCTCTGATTTGCGTAGTCGGGCATAGTAGAACCCATCACCTCCGCCGAGGGTGGGCAGAATCTGCCAGCCGAATTTTGTTGCGCTGCCGTATGGCAAAGAAAATCGGTCGACGATGGCATCGGAGTGTTTGGAAACAAAACGCTCTATGGTTTCGTCGTTCTCCTCAGGGAGAAAGGAGCAAGTGCTGTATACAAGCAGACCATCATCGGCAAGTGCGCTCCATACCGAAGAAAGAAGAATTCCTTGCAATTCCGTAAGTTCGAGCACGTCCGAAGGCTGACGTACCACTTTGAGATCCGGGTGCCTTCGAATAGTGCCGGTGCCGCTGCAGGGAGCATCCAGCAGTATCCGCTGGTAGGGCACATTGTCCCACCAGCTTGTCGTTCTCAGATCGCCTTGAACGGTCTCAAGTTTCGGTCGTAGCTGGGGTTTCGGCAACATGTTCCACGTGGAACATTGAGATTTTGTGTCAACCGAGACCACGCGATTATCAGGATACAAATCCACGATTTGAGCCGTCTTGACGCCTGGAGCCGAGCATGCATCAAGGATGCGGTCGCTGGAGTTCGGCTCAAGCAGAGGAACGACCAACTGAGAGGAAAGGTCCTGCACGGCAAAGTAGCCCTCGTCGTACCCTGGAATGCTGGACATCGATCTTGGTTCGTCAAGCGTCACAGAATTTGGAGTTGCCGGAACGGAGTACTCGATTTCCGCGGCGTCCAGGAGCGAACAGTAGTCCTCAAAAGATAGCCTATGGGAATTGACTCTAAGTGTCAAGGGGGCACGGCTGATCAATGCGTGAGCTAGCTCGGTAGTCATTTCGGTGTAGTGGGTCTTGATGCAGTCGTGCAGCCATTCCGGCAGTTCGTACTTCGCTTCGGTCGACTTGAGCTCAGTGTCGGTCTTGTAGTTGCGCAAGACTGCATTGACCAATGAAGACGCAGAAGACTTGCCAATCTTTCGCGTAGCCTCCACGGCGTTCGAGACGACGGCATGCGGAGGGGTTCGCGAATACTCCAGCTGGCAAGCTCCCGCAAGCAACACACACCACACTTCCATATCCAGTCGCTCGCGAGGGCGGTTAAGCACATTGTGCAGCCGCTCTGATAGAGAGAAGTAATGCCGCATGCCCTGATAGCAGACGTTGAAGATTTCTGCCCGAAACTCCTTGTCTCGATAGCGTTGCAAAGCACTCTCGAGAGACTGCCCTTCCAATACGCGCTTGAGCACGCGGGCGGCCAATGCGTTGGGATTGTAGCTACGCGAACGCACCTGCGAAAACCTCGCCATAGCCGTTGAGGGCAGACGCAATGGAGAGCGGCGTCCCTTTGCCCCTATTGAGCTGCACTGTGTTTAACTCCAATCCTCCCTGGCCGCAACCCACTATGACGGACTTATCTTGTCGATAGATGGATCCGGGCGTATAGAACCCCTCAACGACTCTTGAACACAGGATTCGCAAACGAATGTCGCCTTTTGTGGTAAAAGCGGGAGATCGCCCCAAGAAAGCCCTAACATGTCGTTCGAGAATTGTAGCCGGTTTGGACCAGTCCATTCTTGCTTGTTCCGGCCTGAGTTGCCGAGCATACGTTGCCATTGAGGAGTCCTGGGGAGTTGGGCAAGGCAATGACCCATCGTCAAGTCCGCCCATCACTTCCAGGAGGAGCTTTGCACCAATTCTCGCTAGGCTCAAGGTTAGCGAAGCCGTAGTTTCATTTCCCTTCATCTCGTAGGTGGAGGTGGCGTAGACGGGTCCTGAATCCAGAGCTGGTTGGACACGCATGATGGATACGCCGGTAATGGTGTCGCCATGCAAAATGGCATGCTCGACAGGGGAGGCGCCTCGCCACCGCGGCAGCAACGAAGGATGTACATTGATGCAACCCAAACGTGGCGCTTCAAGTATTGATCGAGGCAATATCAACCCATAAGCGGCAACGACGAGCAGGTCAAGTGTGTCTACTAAGTGGTCGCAGCCCTTCAATCGAACTGGTGTGACGACTTCGAGCCCATTTGCATCCGCCAGCTCGTGGACTGGGGTGCGTTGAATGGCTCTGCGGCGTCCTGATCGTCGTGGTGGTTGAGTTAGAACAATGTCAGGCCTGCGTCCGGACTCCAACAATGCCTCAAGGGTGGTGGCAGCAAGTTGAGGGCTGCCCGCAAAACCAATTTGCATCGGCCTTTCGCTTACGCGGCCGCCCTCGTCTTGAGCAGTTTCTTGCGAATTCGCGATTGCTTCAATCGCGACAAGTAATCAACGAAAACCTTGCCATCTAAATGGTCCACTTCGTGCTGGATGCAGATGGACTTCAATCCATCTGCTTCTGTCTCGAATTGAGATCCATCTCGGTCGAGGGCCGACACTTGAATCACCTCGGCGCGTTCAACGGATTCGTAGAAACCGGGAACTGATAGACACCCCTCTTCTGATGTTTGCTTGCCTCCGATAATTTCGATTTCTGGATTGATGAAAACGTGAGGTGAATCCTTAGCTTCTGATATGTCCAGCACGATAATTCGCAGGGGTTGATCCACTTGGACCGCAGCCAGCCCAATGCCATTGGATGCGTACATGGTGTGGATCATGTTGTCAACAAGGGAGACCACTTCCGGCGTGACTTCTTGTACCGGGCTAGCTACCCTACGAAGATTGGGATGTGGATACACCAAAATTGGCAGCAGCGTCGGCATTTCAGAGTGTTTGGCGTTGCGGTAGACCAAACCGTTAGCATCAAATCCTAGGTGCGATAAATCACGAGTCTAATAAGGAATTATATCCTTTTCTCGAGGCGATCGAACACAACAGTTGGTCGATTGCTCTCGGCAAAATTGACCATTCGGTGTCACTCAGCCATTTAAACAGCATCGAGACTCTTCCCTTGTTCGGCCCAAAGAGAATTCTTGAACGTTCATCCACAAGGATGCTGCGACAATATGACAATCAACGGAAGGCACGTGGATCATCATGATAGTCAATGGTCTGATAGGTGTTCGTTATTTGGCTCAGCAAGTGCTGGTAGATACCTGTTGGCGTAAGATCCATCATCGAGCGGACAGCTTGCTCCATGTTTGATTCACATCAAAGGACTCTCTCACCCAAATGGGCTAGTCGACAGTTGTTCGGATGAGAGGATTGTGTATTCAATCTAACCGCGCGTCACGCTACTTAGAGAACTATTTCCACAGAGCGTTGATTGTGGACACCTACAACCGCCGGGACAACAGCACAATTAGAAGGGAGAAATACGCTCTGCATGCATCGAATTTCATGGTACCTGTCGCATGACACGCGACAAAAACCATGAAGTTAGGCTACAAAAGCCTCAGAAGATTAGCGGCGAAAGATAACTCCACCGGACTGCCTTCACAACTAGTTCCACGAATTCGAACAGTTCTCGCAGCTTTGGAAGTAGCGACGGGACCTAGCGATCTGGCGACCATAGCTAGTCTAGGGATGCATCCACTAAGAGGTAAGTGCAGGGATACTGGAGCGTGAAGGTTTCTGGTATTTGGCGAATCGTGTTTCGGTTTGAAGGAACGGAAGTAGTGGATGTCGACTTTGTGGACTACCATTAGTCGAAGTAGACGAGGAAGACAATGAGCGACGAAGATACGGGAATCTCCATGTTAAGCCCGCCTCATCCGGGGGGTCTTGTGAGGGACAACGTCGAAGCAAGCGGTTGGACCGTTACTGAAGCGGCAAGAAGGCTCGGTATAGGTCGTCAAGCACTGTCGCGACTACTTAATGGCCGTTCCGGAATTTCACCATCCATGGCTTTGGCTCTTGAACGAATGGGTTGGAGCAATGCATCCTTTTGGATGCGGTTGCAGGCAGCTTGGGAACTTGCCCGTGAAAGAAAGAAGCAAGCGGCTTAGACAACGTTGTTGAGCTTGGCGTTTCGAAAGGATGCAAATTAATCTAGCTGGGCGATCCAAATAGGAAACTTGACCGCATGTACTTGCCTTCGGCGGGGTTTCGCTTGCATGCGGAGAGAAAACAAATCACATTATCAGCCACAAGTCACGGACTTGCGGCCAATTGACCTGCTTGCGCGCAAACGTGGCTGTTTAGTGGCAACCCTACCCATGGTTTAGGTCTCAAATCAATTAGACTTAGCCAGATTAGGATCTAAGGGTGCCTAGATCAAAACCAGTCTGCTCTCCGCCGCCAACAGCCTGACTCTTGTCCGCTTCCTAATTGCGCCAGTAATCTTCTGGAGCATTTCCCAGCAACGCTATTTCTTGAGTCTCTGCCTATTCGTGACAGCTGTGGTTACGGATGTAATGGACGGCAGAATTGCTCGTAGCCAAGGAAGTGTTTCAAATCTTGGAGGACTGTTCGATCATGCGACAGACTGCCTCTTCGTGGTATGCGCACTCTACGCTCTGAGCACCCATGAAATTGTTCCGTGGCAGCTGAGCGCGTTGGTGGCAGCCGCATTCGTTCAGTATGTATTGGACTCTGGGGTTCTCAAGAAGAAGGGGTTGGTACCCAGCAAGCTGGGGCGATGGAACGGGATAGCGTATTTCGTGCTGGTCGCCATCCCCATTGTCCAAAACTCATTGAAATTTCAATGGATTAGCGACTACCACATCCACATAGCCGGATGGGCGATGTGTGCCATGACAGCATTCTCAATGCTGAATCGAGTGTCCCTGCTCTTCAGGCGATCGCGTAGCGACGGCTCTTGAGAGCAATCATCCAAAAAGCTCGCTGTTCGCGCGCGGAAGGAAGACCACACCGATGAGCGCGTTGAACACAACGAAGAAGGTGTGCATTACAAGACTAAACGCTCCGACTTCTGGATAGTCTGGAAACAGCACCGTCCAGAGTAGCAGCGCTCCGGCATGGAACGGCAGGGGGAGCGCCGCGGCCAAGAAGATCAAGGGAAGAAAAATCAACATCTGTCCAACGCTCGCTTCCACTTGAAACAAACCGAGTGCTATGGTGTAGACCACAACAGCCCCAATCAAATTTGGCGCCTTGAAGAGGACAGCAAGGGCGTAGTGCCAAATTTTCGCGTTGCGCAAAGCATGCAGCACGCTGATGTCGCGAAGCTTTGAACGCTTAAAGAGAAATCCTCGAAAGTACGCAACGTGAAACGGAAAGTAAAGGAACGCTGCTGCGAAAACGCTGGGCAGAATGATGTCGAGAGGCAGCATGGACGAAGCTTGCTGGACCTGGTCGAATCGAAAGATCAAACCCATGGATGAGAACATCAAGAGCTGGTAGATTTCGACGACCCCTATGAAAATCATCGTGGACAACGCCTTCCAACCGGGAACCTGATAGGTCTTGAGCAAGTACAACGACATCGCCCCCTTCCCCACCTGTTCGTTCACAAGGGCGAGAATGTATGCACTCGCTCGAATGGGGAGTATCTTCGTAAATCCAAGGTGGGGGGCGTTGAACCAGCGAATGGCTCGCCATGTGACGTGAGTGTCGACGAAAAAGAAGAAAATCGAATAGGGGATCATCACTGCAAGCCACAGCCCCCAATTGACTTCTGCGAAGAAATCCAACAGGTATTTCCAGGCTGAGATTCCTTGATTCTCTGCTGCCGCATCGATTCGACTGTAGACCAAGTAAAAGCACCCAAGCGACAGTAACCAGGTCAGCACCTTGAACAGCAGGCTGAAGATGGACTTTTTTGGAGGGGACTGTTCAGATGTGTCGGACACTTAGTCTTTACTCGGCTTACACTTGGAATTCAGGTGTGCAATAGTAGCCGGTTGGCTATCATTCGACCCAAGGCAATCAAGGAGAGATCGCATGCGCACGGGATCGTTCACTGGGTTTGAAGTCGAGCTTCGCGACACAGGCATTGCATGGATTAAGTTCAATACTCCTGAACGCCTCAACGGACTAACGCAGCCAATCAAGCGTGATCTGGTCGAAACCATTGTCCAGGCGCAAATGGACAACGCGGTGCGAGTGCTGGTGTTTACTGGCGAGGGCCGAGCGTTCTGCGCTGGAGACGACATCTCCGGTCAGCGCAGGCCTGTGGGGGGCGAAGCTCTGGTTCCTCCCATTCCCCCTGGGCACGACAGCGACATTGGCACCTACGAAGGACTGAGGCACCTTTCGCAGACTGTGAATCTCGCGGTACGCAACTGCGACAAGATTTCGATTGCCGCGATCAATGGCGTGGCGGTCCAAACTGGACTTTCGCTAGCTCTCGCATGCGATTTTCGCATTGCTGCAAAGGGAGCGAGACTGGGCAGCGCGACGTTGAGATTCGGGCTCTTGCCGGATGAAGGGGGCCAGTACTTGCTTGTTCAAACCATAGGCGTGGCGAAAACCATGGACTTTTTGATGAACAAGAGAATTGTGAAAGCCGAGGAAGCCTACGATCTTGGCATGCTGCATGAAGTCGTGGATCCCGATGACTTGGAGACGAGAACAATGGATGTCGCTACGAGCTTCGCCAACGGACCTCAGGTTGCCATGAGATTTCTCAAACGGTCCATCTACAACGCCTATGACCTTTCATTTGAGCAGTCGATGGATGAAATTGCGGCCAAGACAGCGGTGACTGATCACCATCCTGATGCCCGCGAAGGCGGCACCGCGTTTCGGGAAAAGCGTCAGCCGCAATTCAACGCGTGGTTGAGCCAGGAGGCGTCGAAATCCATGCGTTTCAATCAGGCTTATCAACGCTTGCTGGCTGAAGCATCAAGAGTGGGGGTGGACACTGGGCCCATACGCGCCCTGCGTGAAACGTACGGGGATTACTTAGACGACTGATCCGCAATGCCAAGGAACAATCTCAAGTGATCGTTCCTTGGCAGAAATACCTTTTAGTTTGCGAGCGCGTCCTTGGTCGTGCGGATGATCACCGAAGCGACCTTGTATGGGTCGGCATTCGAGGCGGGGCGGCGGTCTTCGAGTCGACCCTTCCAGCCCGCTTCAACTGTCGCCACGGGAATACGTATGGATGCGCCGCGGTCATATAGCCCGTAGGAAAACGTGCTGATTGACTGAGTTTCGTGTAGCCCGGTCAGCCGCTGTTCGTTGTCAGCTCCGTAGACATCGATGTGCCGTCTTATGTTTGAACCGAATTCCTCGCAAATCTTGATGAAGACGGATTCGTCGCCAGCATTGCGCATTGGAGTGTTCGAGAAGTTCGCATGCATGCCAGAACCGTTCCAGTCGGTCTGTCCGAGAGGTTTCGGATGCCAATTGATTCCATAGCCGAATTCCTCAGCATTGCGTTCAGCCAGGTACCGTGCAATCCACGTTTCGTCCCCGGCTCGCTTCGCGCCCTTCGCGAATAATTGAAACTCCCACTGTCCTGCAGCTACTTCAGCATTGATGCCTTCTAGATTTATGCCGGCTTCTAGGCACAAATCGAGATGCTGTTCGATGCAGTCGCGGCCAAAGTTGTTTTCGGCGCCCACGGAACAATAGTAGGGACCCTGGGGACGAGGAAATCCTTTCTCAGGAAATCCAGGAGGCAGCGAAGTCTCAATGTCCCACAGGAAGTATTCTTGTTCGAATCCAAACCAGAAGTCGTCGTCGTCGTCGTCAATTTGTGCTCTTCCGTTCGAATCATGGGGTTCACCGTCTGCATTGAGAACCTCGGTCATGACGAGGAAGCCGTTTTTTCGCGCAGGATCTGGATAAATCGCCACGGGTTTGAGCAGCAAGTCGGATGTGGTGCCTTCCGCTTGCGCTGTGGAACTGCCATCAAACGCCCACATCGGGCAGGATTCCAATTGGCCGTCAAAATCTTCTTCGACTCGCGTCTTGCTTCGCAAGCTCTGCGTCGGAAAGTAACCATCGAGCCAAATGTACTCAAGTTTCGATTTCATTTTCAAGCATTCTCCTGTGTATTGCCTTAGGCGTAACGGACTTGAATCCCAAGCTCAGCGCTTGTTAGGGAATAGAAATGGTGGCGAAGTACGCACAGGGCATTCGCCGGTGCGTATGATACTGAATTAGTCCGCAGGTGGTAGGTTTAAACCGCGTAAAGTGGCATTGCGATACTTGGGTCTGCGTGGCCAGGAGAGTTCAGTCCACTTCGACGCGTAGTACCATGTGTTGGACGGATCTCAATTGAACGCTGACTCCGCCCGAGCACAGCGCGTCGCAGGATTCCCGACTTCAGCGCAATCAATCCGTTTCACCTGACAAATTGGGCCAATTCACAAACAAAATGAGACGACTACAGATACCGCTAGGAAGTGCTGCATTATTCCTTAGTGCCGCACTCGTGCTGACGAGCACCGCTGACGATTCCCAAACTTTCACGCTTTCGGGCGAATTGATTCATGTCGGTTTGGACTTGAAGGTAGCCGATGGACCCCCAGCAGATCCTACTTCGGAGGAGAAGAGTGCGGGAGGCCAGCCAACACCTTTGGTCACTGTATCGAAGTCCGTCTCCAATGTCGACGGCACTACAGTAAGCAACGAGGTTGCCTCCGGTTCCTTTGCTGAGGGAAAGGTCGTGCTCGAAGGAGCGATCAATGCACGAACCGAGGTAGTAATTGCCGTTGAAGGAGTTGCCAATGAACCTTTGACTCTGAGCGTAGTTGCCTCTCCGGGAGCGAGTCTCTCATTTGCTGTCTTGGACTATGCGTCTCCGCGTCGGGAAGACCTGCTGCTACCGGTTGGACAGTCAAGATTGGTCGAGGATTCCGATGCGAAATTCACTGTACGGGGAGATCTTAGCGCCATCACCGACAAAGACTTGTCGGTAGCTATCGCCAAAGTCGAAATCCAGTCAAGCGGGTCGCAACAAGGAAGCCTTGACTTCACATCCGCCTATGTGCTGCTTGACCATGGCAAGTTCCTGTTCGAGGGTACCGCAATTGAGCCACTACTTTTCGTCGTGGACGTGCGAAGACCCGACCTTGAATATAGGGGAATGGCCTATTTGGTTGCCGAGCCTGGTGCTCGAATCGAAGTTACGCCCAGCCCGTCGTCAGGTTCCTTCAACCCGAACTTCAAATCCGAATTGCTTGCAAACTCGGAGGCAGAAGGGAGTATGCACGCCAAGGTAGTGGAGAGTTGGCAGAATTCTCCTGATTACTTAGAGAAACTTAATGAATACGCTAGTGCGATCGACAAGTCGTCTGTGAAGGCATCCTCGGAATCGGCAGACGATGCGGAAGTTGAGGATCCGGATCCCTATGGAGTTTATAGGGAAATGGAAGCAGTCAGGAACGCTACATTGTCGGCTATCGTTCAACGTCTAGATGAACCTATGGCTGCGTTGCTCGCTATGGAAATTGGAACGCCGGAGAGCCGTGATCTGGGAGCGTGGGACAGGCTTGCCAATGCGCTTGACGAGGATTTGGTTGTACGTCGGGTCTTGCCGCGGCGCTCGACTCTCGTGAAGCAAATTCAGTTGGCTCGCAACGCAGAGATCATAGTTCCAGGAAATTTTGCCCCTGAATTCGCCCTTGCGAACTTGGAAGGTGAGGAGATCGAGCTGTACGACGTGCTTGACGAGAGCAAGGTTGTTCTCATAGATTTCTGGGCTTCGTGGTGCGGACCATGCATCGCAACCATTCCCAAGCTAAAAGAACTGCATTCAACTTACAAGGACGACGGATTCGAGATCGTATTTGTTTCAATTGACGACACCTTTGACGAATGGAAGGGCGAATCGGAAAGGCAAGAGCTCCCATGGGTAAATGTGGGAGACCTTCACGGGTTTTATGCGGACACGTGCGTGGATTACGGAATCCAGTGGGTACCCACGGAATTTCTAGTCGGCCCCGATGGCGAAATCTTTGATCGAGAGATCACCATGGATGAACTTGAGGTCCATTTAGCCGACCGATTTGGTGGAGACATAGCACAAGGAACAGATGGCGAGTCAACGACGGACGGACACAGTGTCGACTAACGGCTGACATTGGCCGCATTTCATTAGTTGAATGCCGATCACACCATCTGGCAGATCGCCGTGCCCCATGGCTCAAGAGCTAAAGCAGGGCTTTGGAAAGAGACCACGATGAATGCATCTCCCAGCGGCTAGTCGGTTAGCGACTGGTACACAAGAGTCTTCAGTTCCCGCCGGATTGGCCAGGTTGACGAAGGGAGGAGTTGAGTCATAAACACAACCGTAAGCTCCTCTACGGGATCGATCCAGAAATAGGTGCTTGCGGCGCCTCCCCACGCAAACTCGCCAATGGAGTCCAAGACCGAAGCGGACGGTGGATCCAAGACAACGGAAAACCCCAATCCAAATCCGACTCCGGAGAAGCTCGTCTCGGAAAATACTGGTTGGCCCATCGCTGCCAGATCCACGTTGCCAGGCAAGTGGTTGGAAGCCATGTATTCCACCGTCTTGCGGCCAAGAATCTGCACTCCATTGAAGCTGCCCTTGTTGAGTAGCATTTCCACAAACCGCTGGTAATCGTCAATCGTGGAGACCATTCCTCCACCACCTGAGAAAAAAGTTGGTCGGCGCAGGTAGCGCGAGGTCTTGGCAGCATCCTGAAGCGTGAATCCATCGCTTGAGTGTTGATAGCACGCCGCCAGTCTGTCCGCCGCGGGCTCTGGTACATGGAAGCCAGTGTCCACCATTCCCAATGGGGAGCAAATTTCTTCCCCAATGAATTCATCCAGATCGCGGTTGCCGAAAAGCTGAACCAAATATCCGCAAACGTCAGTCGCAAAACTGTAGCTCCACAACGACCCAGGGTCGTATAGCAAAGGAACTTTCGACAGTTTTTCGATCATGTCGTCAAGGGTGTTCTTGCTGCCGCCACCTTCGACGTTGAGCTCGCGGTATAGAGCATCAACGGGATGGTTATTCATGAAACCGTAGGTCAATCCCGCCGTGTGCGTCAGCAAATGCTTGATCGTCATTGCATTCTTGACCGGCTGCGTGATGATGTCTGAGCCAGACCCGGACTCATAGACTTTCAGATCCTTCCAGCTAGGCACGAACTTGGCTACGGGATCGTCAAGTTGAAACCTGCCCTGTTCGTATAGGATCATTAGCGCGACGCTCGTAATGGGCTTTGTCATGGAGTAAATTCGAAAGATAGTGTCTCTTTGCACTTCTCTCTTGTTTTCCACATCGCTGTGCCCTGTGGAATGGAAGTATGTTTCTTGTCCACGCCGGTTCACTAGGCATACAGCACAAGGAATGCGTCCCTGCTCCACGTACTGGTCTAGATGCTTCCCGATGCGCTGCAACCGGTCCTCGGACATCCCTTCGATCATGGTTCCTCCCGCGACAAAACGTCGACTAATCGATGGTGAGTTTTGGTCCATTATTCAAAAGCTAGAAAGGGACCTGAGGAATGCCTAGTCGGCGTCGGAGGGAGAGTAGCGTCTGTTGCGTTTCTTCTCTGAAATGCGCCGTTTGAGGTCTAGACGTGCCCTTTTCGATGCGTGTGTTGGACGCGTGGCTTTCCGGATCTTGGGCTGGCGTTGGGCTTGTTCGAGCAGCTTGGTCAGTCGTTCCATCGCGTCGCGTCGATTCCTTTCCTGTGTTCGATGTGCGCGAGCATTGATCACTAGCTCGTCCTGCGAGTTGATTCGATTTCCCGCGATTTCTCTAAGACGAGAGTCGACTCGAGCCTCGAGTTGGGCTTCTTTGAGGCTGAACCGCAATTCTGCTGCAGTTGAGACTTTCGCCGCATTCTGGCCACCTGGACCAGAAGAAAGGTGAAATTTCCAGGTGAGTGAACTAGCTGGTACCACGACACTGCCCAGAGTCAATGAGTTCATTTCGGTTGCATTGGTCTAAATTTCAAAGCTAGGGTTAGAGCGCAATGCCGTGTTAAGGTTCCTGCATGTAGGGTAAGGTACTGGACTACCATAGTCCACCTTGGCTTAGGGTTGGCCGGAAGCCCAACCAACAGGTTGACCGCCTAGACAATGAGGGATTCGATGAGCTGGGAAAAGGAAGTAAGAGAAATAGCGCATCGTCGTGAACTGCGCAAGCAAATGGGCGGGCCGGAAGGAATTGAGCGACAGCGTCGACGTGGAAAGCTGACAGTCCGCGAGCGCATCGATTCATTCGTGGACACCGAAGGATTTGAGGAGTTTCACTCGCTGGCCGGAGCCGCTCGGTATGGAGACGACAACAAGCTTGTATCTTTCATGCCACGAGGCTCAGTAGACGGGATGGCGCTGATCGATGGCCGCAAAGTCGTCATCACCGCAGGCGATTTCACCGTGCGCGGAGGCTCAGGAGGCGGAT
The DNA here is from genome assembly GCA_965205545.1 of Candidatus Azotimanducaceae bacterium. Taxonomy (GTDB): domain Bacteria; phylum Pseudomonadota; class Gammaproteobacteria; order Pseudomonadales; family Azotimanducaceae; genus Bin55. Next base: position 2,097,832 of record OZ242170.1, read on the forward strand.
CGGGTGGAATGGGTGGAGAACTTCCCGCCAATGAGCGCGCACGTCAGTGGATGCTGCCGTTCGTGCGACTGCTCGACGCTGCGGGCGGCAGTGTGCGGAGCTTCCAGGAAATGGGCCGAACCTACTTGCCAGATGGCAACCACGGCTCAACGATCGACGTGGAGTTGCTTTCGCTCGTGCCCGTAGTGTCAGCTGTGATGGGCTCCGTTGCGGGCCTGCCTGCAGTGAACGCTTGCATGGCGCACTTCAACGTGATGGTCAAGGACACATCGCAGTTGTTTCCTGGAGGTCCCCCCGTAGTCAAGGCCGCGCTTGGCTACGACATAACCAAGGAAGACCTCGGAGGTCCGCACATTCACACGCGAATCAGCGGCTCTGTGGACAACCTCGCTCAATCAGAAGAAGACGCCTTCGAGCAAATACGTCGTTTTCTCAGCTACTTGCCATCGAATGTGCATGAAATGGCACCGCATATTCCTTGCGACGACCCGGTTAATCGGACTGAAGAGCAACTGCTCGAGATCATTCCGCGCGACAGGCGCCGGGTCTACAGCACCCACGCCCTAGTCGCCGCCGTGCTTGACAAGGGCTCGTTATTTGAGATTTCCCCAAGATATGGCCGCGCACGAGTCGTAGGACTAGGACGACTGGGCGGCTATCCCGTCGGCGTAATGGCGAACAATCCCAAGTTCAGTGGAGGTGCGACGGATGTCGCCGCCGGAAACAAGGTGATTCGTCTGCTCGAATTGTGCGATCTCTTCCATCTCCCGATTGTCAGTTTTGCCGACGAACCGGGCTTCATGGTTGGTCTGGAATCCGAGAAAGCGGGGATTGAGCGAGCTGGCGCAGCATTGGTTGCCGCTACCTGCCGGAGCCGCATGCCGTGGCTGACGATCGTTACGGGTCGCGTTTACGGAGTGGCCGGTCAGTGCCATCACAGGCCGACGGGAATGTTTCGGCGCTATGCATGGCCATCGGCATCTTGGGGCTCCATGCACATTAGCGGAGGTGCGTCTGCCGCGTATCGTCGAGAGATCGAGTCAGCACCGGATCCGGAAGCCAAGCTTGAAGAAATCGAAGCTCGCCTCAATGCTGTTGCATCGCCGTTTCGAACTGCCGAGGCTACGGGGCAAGACATTATTGATCCTCGCGAAACAAGGCATTACGCTTGCGAATTCGTGCGAGATGCGCAACGGGTTCTTCAAACTCAACTTGGATTGCCGACGCGCCCCTACCGCTTGTAGCGTGTCGCACGCGAGTGGGGACTCATGCAATCTTTTTGTAGTACGCCTTCGCCATGAATCTCGGGGCAGCTGAGTGGTTGGGCGTGATCGTGTGGAACAGCAGCGAGTCCACAATGTAGATGTCTCCTGCATCTCCAGTCATTTCCACGAGCTCTACTTCAACATCACCAATGCTCGTCGTGGCGCCAATATCCCAATTCGGCAGTTCAGATTTCATGTCCAACAACCGATTGAAGAAGTCGGACTTCGATCTCAAGCTCTTGTAGATCTTCGATGCATGGTGTTGGGTTTGTCCGTCCTCGAGTCGATGGAATCCAGACAGGAATACGGTGCCGCCTCCTCTGTGCTCTACGTCGCTGAGAATGAAAAACACGATGATGAACGGACTTCCGACACCCTCCCGAATATTGAAATCCTGGTGCCACCCCGAGGCAGGCACATTCCATGGCTTGGAGTCTGCGTCGTCTGCCGGGAAAGACAGCAAGAGTGTGTTGTCGTCAATGTGAGTTAGCGGATATTCAGTCAGCTCTGCAACGCATGATCGCAGTCGTTCTCCAGTGAGAACATCTAACGGAGTCGCAAAACTGCGCACAGTCTTTAGTTGCGGGCCGCGAATTGCTGGGCCAGACGGCCAAGTGTCCCGCGAGTCCTTCAACACACCGTACTTGGCCAGTTCCATCCACGCCATTTCCGTCAATTCCCTTCCCGTGGCAGGCTCAAAGAACTCAGGCAGTTTCAGAAACCCCGTTCTTTGAAAGGAGTCAACTTGTGCCGACGTCAACATGGATTTGAAAGTGGTTTGAGCGTTAATGTGGCGATTTTAGTTTGAGGTGTAGATTTGCTTATCACCTGGGTGCCGGTAAGGCTTGATTAGCTTACAAGCATTTGATAATTCCGGAATCGTCTTTGGTCCAGTTCCCCTTTTTCCAAGGCTTCGAGGATTTTGCACCCTGTTTCGGAGACATGACTGCAGTTGGAAAACTGGCATTGGCGAATCCACTCTTCAATTTCCGGAAATGTACGTGGCAGTTCATTGACTCGCATGGCAGGGGCGAGTTCGCGTGTGCCTGGCACATCCACAACCAAGCCCCCAAAAGGCAAACGGAACATCGCGCGCGAGACAGTGGCATGTCGTCCTTTAGAGTCGCTCTCCCGCACTTCCTTTGTAAGTTGCAGGTGAGTTTGCGCAAGAGTGTTCACGAGAGTCGACTTGCCGACGCCGGATGATCCGACGAATATTCCGGTGCGAGTAGGGCTTAGACTATTCGCTATGCCGTGGAGTTGGCTACGTACATGAGCATTGACAGCCAGCACCTGAGTTTCCCCCGCCACACTCTTCGCCCTTTCCAAAAACAAACGATATTCCGGGTAGAGATCGGTTTTCGTCAGCACGATCATGGATTCAGCATTCGCAATCTCGGCCAGAGCCAAGTAGCGCTCCAATCTGGACTCGTTGAAGTCGTCGTTGCAGGAAAACACCGGAAGGACGATGTCGACATTCGCAGCAATGCTTTGGGTCTTAGACATGCCTTTGCTAGCACGTTGCAAGGCGTTCCTTCTTTTGAGCAATCGCTGCACGTGAGGATAGGGTTCAGAAAGCAGAACCCAATCTCCGACAAGCGGACGCTCTTCGCGGGCTCCATGCAGCCATCGTCCCAAATTTGGGAGAGCATGCTCTTTGCTCCCGTCGTGGACGACGATCCCTTGGCGGTGCTCAGCGACTACCCTAGCCGGCACATGGCCAGAGTCCAGTTCTTCTTTGCGGATCTCTTGGGCAAGATCCTGTGTCCAGCCGTAGTTGCCTATTGACTTCACGAAGCGCAAGAACGATTTGGAGCAACAAGGCGGCAGAGCATTGGCTCGTGAACAATTGACCGATTCTGGATTGACAAGACACAGTTAGCTACAACATCGTTAGGGTATAGTAACTAGACCTGCGCCCTATGGACTGAGCATTTCTCCCCGACGCGGAAATGCGCATGAACATGTAGACCGATCCTGCATCAGGCACGTTCATGCTTGATTTCAAGTGCCGACCAATTCTTTATTGCAATGAGTGACGACGTTCCCAAGCTACGTGAAGCCCTGAAGTTGCAAAAGGAGGAGGGTGGCAGACTGAAAGGACTGTCCGCTCGGCAATTCGGTCACCTCATTCTCCGCACTTGGCCGTATCTCTACCCGCAGTGGCCGCATCTTGTGCTGCTGGTGGCCATGCGCATGTTGATCGAGTTGATTTGGACGGGTGCAATTCTCGTTTCCTACGACGTTTGGAGCAACAAGGTGCTTGTCGGCGATATGCTCGAGCCAATGCAGGCTTCCTACCTGTTTCTCGATGACTCCTACGTACTGCCACCCGACGAACTTGCAATGAAACGGAATGTGGAAGAGTCAGGGGAAGAACTCGAAGACTTCGAGTTTTCTCAATTGAACGAAGCTCAGCGAAAGGTGGTTCGCAATAGATTTCTCATACTTTGCGTTGTCGCTGGGTCAATCATTTTTCTGCTTGCGCCCATTGTGGACTACTACAAAACTTGGATTTTGCAGCGTGTAAATCAATCGTTGCGCATAACAATGGTGGAGCGCGCAGAGCACTTGTCTTTGCGTTATCACGACACCGCGAGAACGGGTGACTTGATCTACCGCGTCTATCAGGATAGCGCCATGATCACGAACTTGATGGACTATCTGGTGTTGCAGCCTGCGATCGCCATATTCACTTTGACGTTTAGCCTGTTCGTCATTGTCAGCTTCAGTCTGACCCTCGGATTGATCGGCGCAATAGGCATGATTCCAATACTGTGGCTGGTCGCTTGGTACACGCCACGTCTGCAGCTGAGGTCAAGATTGGCCAGATTGACCAATAGCGCTCTGACCTCGCGCATACAGGAAGGTTTTCAGGCCATACGCGTGATCAAAGCCAATCTTGCGCTGGGTGTCATGGACACAAGGTTCAACAAAGACTCCTACGACGCACTGAACGCTGCGTTCATGTTGCGGGCGGAATTGTTGCTAATGCGAACCCTCGTCGCATTGATTTTTGGCGCCATGATCGTCGTGACGCAGTATCTCTCCGCCAGGTGGGTAATCGGCAACGAAACAACTTTCCTGTTCGGAGTGATCGCTCTCGTCGGATTTGCTCGATGGAATTGGGGCGCGTGGCAAGCAGCCAACGGCCGTATGTCCGAATACGTTTGGAACGTAAACGACTTGATTCGCGTCTGGAGCGTGCTGCAAGACATGATCGTCGGTCTAGACCGCGCGTTTTTCCTGTTGGACCTAAAGCCAGATATCGAGGATAGACCTGGAGCCAAACCTGTTGGGCGCCCGATTTCAGACATTGAGTTCAACAAGGTCTCTTTTGGCTACGACAAAGATAATCGAGTGCTGGAAGACGTCGATCTCAAAGTGTCTAAAGGCACGCTGACAGCAATCGTCGGCGGCACCGGTTGCGGAAAATCCACGATGATGTCGCTGTTGCTGCGCCTTTACGACCCGGACGAAGGTGAGATAAGAATTGGCGGAGTCGATTTGCGGGATCTCAAGGTAGAGAGCGTACGTTCCAACATCGCAATTGCACTTCAGCAAAACACGCTGTTTGCCTCGACCATCGCAGAGAACATCGCCTACGGCGCTGCTAACGTTACGCAAGACCAGATTGAAGAAGCTGCGAAGATTGCGTGCGCACATGAATTCATTGAACAAATGGAGCGTGGCTATGAAACCGAACTGGGGGAGCGTGGCAGCAAGCTCTCGACAGGCCAACGGCAGAGACTTTCTATAGCTCGTGCTCTGGTGCGTGATACTCCCATTCTCATTCTCGACGAACCCACTTCATCACTTGATGCGGTGACGGAGCACCGAATCATGGAGAACCTCCTGCAATGGGCAAGTGATCGCATCGTGTTTCTCATAACACACAGGTTTTCAACCATTCAGCAAGCCGACCGCATAGTTTTGCTGGACAACAGAACGATTGTGAGCGACGGTAGTCATGAAGAGTTGATGTCTATAGCGGACACTCGTTATCGTGCGTTTTTCGCAAGCGAAATCCGTGAAAGTCAGCGTCGTGCATAGGCCTAACCATGTCTGACAGTCAACAATTGAATAGTCGTCGCGACGCCAGGTTCGATGATCGGATTGACACGGCGCCGAGGATTGGTTTCCTGCAGGTTTTGGGCATCATGCTCGGTTCCATTCGGTTCCTTTTTTCCGAGCATAGGCTTTTTGTTGCGAAGGTCTGCTTGTCTTTGCTGTCACTTGTTCCAGGTCTCTACATCACTTGGCTGATGAAGATCTTTGTTGATCAAGTATTGTTGCAACAGCCATTCACTGATTCCGACGTGAGAATGCCCCCCCAAATACAACCGATCGTCGATGCACTGGGCAACTCCTCGCCACTCGAGATTCTCGCCGTGCTGATCGCGATCTTTGTCTTCCTGTTGTTTGTCTGGGGATTTGGTCGAGGTTCTTGGCAGCAAGTCGCTCAGGGCGAGGATAGCGCGACGCAAGCTGAGAACGCAATGAACCAGGGCGGCAGCGATACGTCAGGTGTCGTAGGTTTCCTGGACTTGATGGTGCAAGTGCGTTTGTCGCAACGGATTACCAATGCACTTCGGACAAAGGCATTCCAACAAATGGCGCGACTCCCCATGACCACCCTGGATGACCACAGGATCGGGGATGCAATCTACCGTGTCATGTACGACGCTCCCATGCTGCCCGGGTTGAGCTATCAGCTGACCTTGGAGCCCTTGTTCCTTGTCATTGGAGCGGCCATTCAGCTTTGGTTAGTGTTTTTCTCATACGGCAACGCGGCACCCGAGTTGGTTTGGCTGGCTACCCTTCTTATCCCTATCGGATTGATGGTGACCGTGCCGTTCTCGGCCATCACAAGAAGGGTCCAGCAAAACAGCCGCGCTTCAGGAACAGCAACGACAAACGCGATGGAGGAGAGCCTCGGCAACATCGCGGCGGTACAAAGTCTCGGGACCATGAGCCGAGAGCGCGACCGATTCGCGACACAGAGCAAGGAGTCGTTCCGCAGATATCGAGTAACGAAAATCATCGCGATCATCGTCAATTTTTCTGTGCAAGCCGCATATTGGCTGACAACCCTCGGCGTGGCGGTCTGGATCTCGAACGACGTTATCGAAGGAAGCCTAACGCCGGGCGATTGGGCAGTGCTTTTTGGGATATGGGGGCAACTTGGGGGTACGACCTTGGCGCTGTCCCGATTTTGGATCGACATGCAGGCGAACGCCGCCGCTGTCCGAAGGGTCAATTTCTTCATTGAAATGGAGACTGAACATCGGAGCTCAGTGCGCTCCGCACACTTCCGCAACTCCATCGAATTGGAGAACGTTTCCTTCGCTTATCCTGACGGAAGACAAGCCCTGCACCATGTGGACTTGCACTTCAACAAGGGTGAAATGGTCGCAATCGTTGGACCCACAGGTGCAGGCAAGACCACACTCGCTTACCTAATTCCAGCCTTTGTTCGTCCAACCACGGGAAAGGTACTCTTCGATAGCCAAGACATTGCCGAGGTAGATGTCGAAACCATTCGCGAGAAAGTTGCGTATGTGTTTCAGGAGCACATGCTGCTTTCTGAGTCCATACGTTCTAATTTGTCGTTGGTCAACTCCTCAGCAACGGAGGAGGAAATGCGGGAAGCGCTGCGTGTGGCGGGTGCGCTGCAATTCGTAGATTCCCTGCCGCGGGGATTGGACACGGTTCTGGGACGTTCTGGCGACACTCTTTCGGTCGGTCAGAAGCAGAGGCTGTGCATTGCGCGTGGACTTATCCGCAATACACCGGTCATTATTCTTGACGAACCTACAGCTGCTCTTGATCCGCAAACTGAGCAGGCCCTGGTGGAGTCGTTGCGATCGATTCGAAAGGACAGGCTTGTAGTGATCGTCGCCCATAGACTGTCCACCATTCAGGAGGCGGACAAAATCGTGTTTCTGGACGGTGGAAAAGTGCTCGATGTGGGAAGCCACGACGAATTGATGGCCGCACCCGACAGTCCCTATCGGCAATTCGTGGAGCTTCAGACGCGAATTGTGCAGTAACCGCTAATCGCTAACAGGATTGTTCCCTGGGCTCAGAGCGTCTAGAGCCCGTTGGAATCTTTCATCTTTGGGGTGGGCGTCACGCCCTTTGGAGAAGCGGTCCATGGCTTCGTCGTATTGTTGCGTTTGAACGTAAGCCGACCCAAGGAGGAATAAGACATTGCCGTCGCTAGGTCTCAATTTGGCTAGCAGCTCCCATTGCTGGATTGCATTGTCAAGTTTGCCGATCGCAGCGAAAGCGCTCGCCAGGTTGTAGCGTGCCTGCAGCATGCCAGGGTTTGTATCGAGAGCTTGCGAAAGCAAAGGAATTGCTGCTTCAAGACGTCTCTCCTGAAGGTGCAAGTTCGCCATGTTGTACAACGCTTCAGGCTGATGTGGATCCAGTCGTAAAGCACGTTCAAGCGCGGCCTTGGCTTCGGGCAGCGAGCCGTTCTCAGCCAAAGCTTGTCCAAGATTCGTCAACAATCGGGCATGGTCGGGCGCATCTCGTCGCGCCTCTGTGAAAACGTCAATTGCTTCGTCGAGCCGACCTTGCCTTGCTAGAGCGACGCCTAAATTGATTGCGTCGCGCACTTGGCCTTTGCGCAATTCGAGCACAAGCCGGAATATTTCCTCGGCTTCCTGCATCCGGCCCTGAGACGCAAAACTGAGGCCACGTTTCGAAAGTGCATTGGAGCTAATTCCCAGCGACTCGACTCCAGAGAGAATTGGATCAGGAATGGGTATCGCTTGGGTGTAGGTGTAAGTCAAAATCTCAGCGATTCGCGAACCGTCCTTTCGATTCAATTTTCGGTAGATTTGGACGAGCAATGGATATATGGGTCCGTGCGATGGGGCGATCTCTCTAGCACTCTCCAATCGTGCGACGGCAGAATCCCACTGGTTCGCGCGCAGGTTGAGTCTCGACAGTCCAATTAGAGCATGCACCGACCTAGAATCGGACTCCAATACCGACGTGTAATACATCTTGGCAGCGTCGAGCTCCCCAGCGCGCTCCAGTTCTCTAGCTAACCGGAGACGAACAAACGGTCGATCAAACCCTTGCTGAATACACTCCTGAAATCGCTCGATTGCTTGACTGGGCTCGAGGCTCTGCAACGCTGTGGCTGACAGGTAGCGCCAAGTGAGATTATCGGGTTGCAGCGCAAATGCTTTGTCATAGGCCGAAACGGCTCGGTCAAGTTCTTCGTGTGCGTGCAACAGCTTGCCCAGATGCCCCCAATGATCTGGATTCTCTGGACTCTCGCTAACTCGACGGGTGGCATTGGCGACCGCTACGGCAACCGGCAGCTCAAAGCCGGCACCGTCATGGGAGTGAGCATTGCTGGAGACAGGTGCTGCGTTGAGTGGCAACGCGAACAACAGAATTCGCAATAGGAGATTCAGTTCTCAGACCTGCTTGTCGACTTGATCAGCGTGTGGATTCCGTTGGACTCAATTGGACCGAATTCCTCGGTCGTGCCGTCTTGCCAATGCACCCGCACCTGTTCAATGACTCCTATGTCTCCCAGGCCGAAGTGGACAGTGGCATCCTGACTCGAAAGATACCCTCGGGTGTGAACAACCGGTCGAAGGATATTGCGAGTTCCCAAGTCCACCTCGACTACGGCACCCAGAGCATCTCTATTGGTCGACGAATCCAGCACGCGAAACTTCACCCAGTGCCGACGATCGTCAATCTCGTTGCGGTAGAGTTGCACGGAACTGTTGGAGTTGGTCACCAGAGCGTCGAGATCGCCGTCACCGTCGATGTCAGCCGTGACTAGGCTTCGGCTCACTCTGGAAGAGTCTTCGATCCCAAAGATCGTGTCGTCCACCTCAACGAAACGTCCGTTCTCTGCACCGAGCAATAGTCGGTTGGTTCCGGCGTAGTTGCTGTGGAACGCGGCTAGCGACGGATTCATCTCTGACCAGGAATCCGATTGGGCTCGCCTTGATTTTCGAACGTTTCCATTGACAACGAGCAAGTCCAAATTGCCATCGTGGTTGAAATCGGCAAACGCTGCGCCGAACGCTGAGTCCTTGAAAGTTGGTAGCGCTATACCCAACTCTGCTGTTGAATCTAGGAATAGATTTCCTTCCGATAGATAAGCAGTATCCGTTTCACCATCGAGATGGGTCACAAAGATGTCCATGCGGCCGTCGCGATTCAGATCAGCAATGTCCACGCCCATGCTTGCTTCGGACTCGCCGAACATGTTTACCGCGACACCCATCGCGATCCCGTTGTCACTGAACCCGCCATTCCCATCGTTTATCCACAGAAAGTTCCTTTCGCCGTCATTGGCTACAAAAACGTCAGGATGGGTGTCGTTGTTGAAGTCGGCACACATCACTCCCAAGGCTCGATTTCTTTTGGGTGCATTGGAACTGCCCAGAGTTCCTTCTGTGAATCTTAGCCCCCCTTGATTCAGGAACAGTCGATCTGTGACCGCGGCGAAGACGTTGGGTGCGCAATAGTCAGACTCGCCAGCAGCGGTTCGACACTCTCGGTCGGCATCATCAACTACATAGGTACCGACATACAGATCCAGCAGTCCGTCAGCATTGACATCACAGAACGTTGCCGATGTCGACCAGTCGCTGACTGCAATGCCGGAATGGGCGGTCACATCCTGAAAACGGCCGTCTCCCAAGTTGCGAAACAAGCGATCTTGTTTCAGATTGGTAACGTACACGTCGAGCTTGCCATCGTTGTCTGCATCACCGATAGCAACTCCCATTCCGTAACCGACATCCCCCAATCCAGATGCTTCGGTTGTATCAACGAATCGTCCGTTGGCCAGTTGGCGGAAAAGACGATTGGCGTCCTGTGGGGAACTTTTGTCGAGATCACCGCTGTTGATCAAGTAGATGTCGAGTAGACCGTCGTCGTCGTAGTCAAACACGGCAGCCCCAGAACCCATGATTTCGGGAAACCGATATTTTTCCTGTATGCCGGAGGAGTGAACGAAATGCAGTCCAACCGATGCCGAGATCTCGTTGAATACGGGGGATCGTTGGCTGGTTTCATCCAGTTCTGAAATCAATGGAATGCTTGCCATCAATGCCGATAGCGCAATAGCCGACCTTGCATCAACGACGATTCTGAACAATACGCACATCAATAGCAGCACTAGCAAATGTTGAGAGCATGGGGAAGACTGAGCCAAGAGCATAATATCCAGCGTATAACCGCATACCAAGAATTGCAGACGGCAAAGTAGAGTCTTGCGTTAACGGCATCTAATTTGGGAAACTGCATCTAGCTTGTACTTGTTGCGATTGCTTTCCGGTCTCGCCACGAGAAGCAAGAATAGTTGAATGAACTCGTATTTGCCTGGGTGCAGTTCTCAAGCCAAATACTGATTTAAGAAGCTGTAAATAGAGCTTACGAACTCGTTTATAAGCGATTGAGTTGATATAGAATCCAAAGAAGATTGGATTGAAAACGATGCACTTTGGGAGAAATTACCTATGAATTTGCGACATAAGAGATCGTCGCGCTGGCCACTTGCCCATTGGCGGGAGGCTCTCGCTGGTTTTTTGGCAACGGGCCTGGTCATTTGCGGCGGAAACCTGATCGCTCAGGCAACCCAGGACTCTGAGGAAGAAGACGCCAATGTTCCCATGGAGGAAATAGTTGTCACTGCGGAGAAACGCGAAGAAAACATTCTCGATGTTCCGTTGACGATGTCAGCGCTCAACGAGCAGCTGCTTGAGGAGCTTGGCGTTACGAACGAACGTGATTTGGAGCAGCTCGTGCCAGGGCTGCAGTTTGCCTACGATTCGGAAGGAAACGGCATTGCGATTCGAGGAATCGGAACTCAAAAGGCGGTGCAACACCACGACGACTTAGCAGTCGCCTTTTACGTGGACGGCGTATATACCGTGAACATCTATGGAATTGCTCCAAATATGTTCGATATCGAGAGAGTTGAAGTGGGCAGGGGACCACAAGGAACCCTGCACGGGCGGAACTCGATAGCCGGATCGGTTAGCTTCATCAACCGAAGACCAACTAACGAATGGGACTTCAAGCTGCTTTCGGAGTTCACGAACCAGTTCAGTCAACGTTACAACGTTGCGTTCGGCGGACCGATCAATGACCAATGGAGCTTCCGCATCAACGGCGGCTACTTCACAGGCGACGGCTTGCAGGAAAACGTTGGCATAGCCGAAGATTTCGATGCACCCGACGAATTCAATATTGCCCCAGCTCTCCGGTACCGACAAGACGATCTGGATGTGAACGTTCGCTATCAGCGGACAATTGACAAAGGCCGTGCACGGGCAAGCATACGATTTACCGAGGCGGACCGCGAAAGCCCCACCGGCGATTGGGGCACGCCCAATGCTTGGTATCTCTACGAGACTCCAATTCCCTCGATATCCAATTGCCCTCCTGGCCAGTTCAGAGACTTCGGCGGCATTTGCGATGACTTGCAGAACAAAGTCTTGAGCAATCGCGAGAACACAAAGGACAATCAGCTGGACCGGTTTGCGTTCAACGTCGACTATCAGATCAATGACGACTACAGCATTCGCTATACCTTTGGTGCCAATATGACGGACACGTTCGAAACGAACGATGGCGATGGAACCGACAGGGTAGCCAGCTCAGTGGATCCGACAATTCCTGCGGACTGTCTCGAGAAATACGACATGGCCACGTGCCAGGCGGTAACCTTCAACGATAGCCAGACCGCGTATCTATGGAACCACGACGAGTCCTCGCACGAGGTCCAGATTTTTTCAAGCTTTGACGGGCCATTGAATTTCATCGGTGGTATCTACGCATACGAAAACGAGGCGTCATGGACGAATTCCGGCAACAACTTCGCGAATCCACTGATGTACACCGACGCAGACGTCGCGGTGCAAGCGGTCGACCGTGACGAAAATGGTCAGCCCGATTTCTCAACTTGCGATGAGTTCTTGCAGACAGTGGTTTGGGGAGAATTTGGACAGAACCCAGAGAACTTCGCTGCGTGTCCCGAGGGCGACAATCACCTTTACAAGTTTGGCTCGTCTAGCGGCGCGACAAGTTCGACGTTCGCTGCATTCGTGTCCGCGGACTACGTCATATCCGAAGAGTGGCGCGTCGGAGGGGGATTGCGCTGGACCGAGGATGACAAGGAACTATCGGGGTTCAATGGATTCAAGACGTTGACCAGCATTCTTGGCGTCCCAATCATTTACGAGTCGCAAAACCCTCCGCGGGGAGACAGCTGGGGAGCTACGGTTGGACATATCAGCGTTGAATGGATGCCGGACGATTCGCGGATGTATTACGGTCGCATTTCACAAGGCTATCGAGCAGGCGGCTTCAATCCTCTTTCGGGAGGCACCTCTGCTGCGGATTTGGCAAATAACGTAGTACCGCCAAATTTCGACTCGGAGACATTGGTGAACTATGAAGTCGGCGCCAAGGGCAAGTTCTTCGAGGACAGGCTTGTACTCATGGCAGGTGCATACTTCCAAGACTACAACGACTTTCACTTCAACGCGCTGAATTGGGTGCCTGACGAACGAGTTGGAACGGAATCCTTTCCCTTCAAGGAATACACTCAAAACATCGATGGAACCGAGATTTGGGGCATGGAGTTCGAAGCGTCGCTTGCAGGTCCTGATTGGAGAATATCGGGCTACTACAACTACTTGGATTCCGCGATTGGCTTTCACCAATCGATATTCTGGGTTGATCGCGATGCTGCGACGGAACTTGGAACCATCGAACACACCTATCTCGATCTGGCAACGGGAGAAACGATTACCACGCAAGTCAACCAGCCTCGGGACAACACGGGCAATCAGCTGCCCCAGCAGCCCAACCACAAGGCTTCGATCTCCGGGTTCTACTTCATGGAACTCGAAGACCGGGGCTCCTTGGTTCTAGCATCGACGTGGAGCCACACCGGCGATCGTTGGCCCGACGTAGGCAATCTGGCCTATCAGCTGCTACCCGCCTACTCTAGGTGGGATGCGCGAGTGACTTGGGAGTCGCCTGACAACGAATGGACCGTCATAGGGTTCGTGCAGAACATTCTCGATGAGATTGGAGTCATGGAATTCGCGTTCAATTCCGGCTGGCTGACCGATGAGAGGGAGATTGGGGTGCAGATCTACTGGCGACCATCTTTCTTCTAAGCACACTGTCTTCTTGACAGCAAACGGCCCCGGGTCGAGGCATTCGACCCGGGGCACTGTTTTGCATCAGGTGAAGAGTCGCAATAGTTATGACAAATTGCCTCATATTGTTGTACGCTTAAATTTGGGTATCTAAGTGTCGCCCTAGATTCTCATCCACGGGCGACAACGAAAGAGAAGGGAGAATTGACGATGGATTTCCTTAAAGAGTTTTTCAGCGCTAAGAACCTGCATTGGCAGATCTTGGTGGCGCTGGTCCTTGCGTGCGTTGTCGCGTTGATTACAACGAAGGACACAGCATTCTTTGGCGTCTTGTTGACGGACGTATTCGATTTCTTCGGTGACTTGTTTGTCGCCGCGCTGAAAATGATTGTTGTGCCGTTGATCCTTGCCGCGGTAATCGTGGGTGTTGCGAACATGGCTGGCCAGGATTCATTCGGTCGCATCGGCGCCAAAACGGTTGGCTTCTATGTGCTGACTGGATTCATCGCGATATTCACCGGTTTGCTGCTCGTGAACATTCTTCAGCCGGGCAATATGCAGCCGGATCAGGCACAAGCGTTGGTTGCAAGTATCGAAGGAACCCAAGAATCGACCAACATGCAAGGGAGAATTGCCGACGCTCAGGCAGATACTGGGGTTGACGACACGCTGAGCTTGGTAGAGATCATCAAGCGTGCAATCCCGCCAAACATCATAGCGGCAGCATCAAACGAGAGGAATCTGCTCGCAATTATCTTCTTTGGGGCGGTGTTTGGTTTCTTCATGGCCCGGCTTCAAGGAGACGCCCGTCAGACGATGAACAACCTGTGGAACGGCGTCTACGATGTGATGATCATGGTCACGATGTGGATCATGAGATTCGCGCCGATAGGAGTGTTTGCGCTAGTTTCGAAAGTATTGATCATGTCAGGATTGGCGATATTCCAGGTGTTGTTCTGGTTCTTCCTAACCGTGTTCCTGGCTCTTGTGTTGCACTTCTTCGTGTGGCTCCCACTGCTGCTTTGGTTCGTCGGCAATGTCAATCCAGTCACCTACTACAGCAAAGTGGTGAAGGCGCAACTGACAGCATTCTCGACGGCTTCGTCTGCGGCCACGCTACCTGTGACGATCAAGAGCGCGGAAGACGCCGGAGTGCCGAAGCGCATCACAAGCTTCGTGCTGCCTCTAGGTGCTACCGTAAACATGGACGGGACCGCGTTGTACGAGTGTGTCGTGGTCATCTTTATCGCGCAGATATACGCGGCGACAACGGGTGCCGATTTCGGCATTGGCCAGCAGCTTGCTGTTGTGCTTTTGGCCTTGCTCACATCCATTGGTGTTGCGGGCATTCCGTCTGCGAGCCTTGTGGCGATCGCGATCATTCTGCCTGCCGTTGGGTTGCCCGCTGAATGGTTGGCAATCATTCTGGCAGTAGATCGGATTCTGGACATGTGCCGTACGTCCACGAACGTTACAAGCGATCTCTGCATCACGGCTATGGTTGCGAGCAGCGAGGGAGAGGATCTGGAAGAGATTCGCCGGCCTGGTTCAGCTCCCCAAAGTACGGAAGCCGCATAGCATATGAACTAGAGAATCGGGGAGAGCGACACTTCTAGTAGTCGTTCTCCCCGACAATGTCGAGGACGGTAGGCGTCGCAACCGCAGCGCAATTTGGGAGCCGTTGCGGACGTGACGCATGAGGTTCAGTTTTTGCTTTGCCATAGAAAATTATCGCAAGGTTCATTCGTATACTTCACAAATTCCGCAATCCCCCAGCCCCATTTGAGAGGAACCAATGGAGTCTATTCAGGCGATCCGCAATAGTGGATCATTAGTACTTGCAGTCATCGGCATGCTGCTTGCTTCTCAAGCCATTCACGCCGCCACATCCGCGTCCGTGAACGGATACGTGAAGGATTCGAAAGGAGCGCCCGTCAGCGGCGCGACGATCACAATTGAACACGAACCCTCGGGCACCATAGCGTCGGCCAAATCCGGTACCAATGGCGCTTTCTATCAAAGCGGCCTTCGGGTTGGTGGGCCCTTTAGGATTCACGTGGAGGCACCAGGCCACGAAGCGGTGGAAGTCTCTGCGGGTTACCTAAAGCCCGGCAATCAGGCTGCGCCACCTATCGAGTTAGTGTCTGACACCGAGATGGAGGAAATCGTCGTCACCGCGCGCCGACTCGATGAAGGCACATTGCTGAACAACGGTGTTGGTTCCGCCTATACATCTGAGGACTTGCAAAACCAGCCTTCTGGTGCACGGGACGCAATCAAGACCTTGCTGCGCGATCCATTGGCTCACTCGTCAGGCGAAGGAAATCTGTCTGTAGCGGGAGTCAATCCAAGATTCAATGGACTGGCCATCGACGGTTCCCTGCAACAGGACGATTTCGGATTGGGCTCAAACACCTATGCCACAGAACGGTCTCCCGTAAATTTGGATGCGATCGAGTCGGTCTCGCTTGTTTCGTCAGACTACTCGGCAAGTGCGTCTGGTTTTACTGGCGGACTTGTGAACATCACCACAAAGTCAGGTGCGAACGAGTGGGACGGATCAGCTTTCTACTATTTTCAAAACGATGAACATATTGGGGACACATATGACGGCAATCGTAGTTACAGCCCCGGATCTTTCGACGAAAAGGAATTGGGAATCACCCTTGGTGGACCTATCGTCGAGGACACCATGTTCTTTTTTGTTTCCATAGATAAGTTCGAATCCACGGAAAGCGTTGATTTTGGTAGGTACGATGCCAACAACGGCATCCAAGCTGGTTTCTTCGACGCTTTGCGAGGAGTTATTCAAGATATCTATGGCTACGATCCGGGTACTAGACCTTCCGTGGCGTCGACGCCAGTTACTTCCGAACGCACACTGATCAAGTTCGACTGGAATGTCAACGAATTTCACAGGTTTTCTGTAACTCACCAAATAACAAAAGAGTCGAGTACATCAGTAGGAGCTTCTCAGCTCTCTTCCAACTGGATTGACATTCCCGTCGATTTGGATTCAACAACCTTACAGCTCTTCTCCGATTGGTCGGATTTGATTTCGACAACCCTTCGTTTCAACATGAAGAACTTTGCACGGGGTCAGAATTGCCGGGCTGGTCCAGGGGTTGGCGCCATGGAGATCAGCAACATCAGAGATAGCGAGCTCGCAGGAACTCCGTTGGAAGGTCTGCTCACAGGACGCGTCAGCATAAATGCCGGATGCGACAGATTCCGCCATGCAAATGCATACAACGACGAACGGGTGCAGCTCTATGCGGCAATGGACTACCTATTTCAAGATCACATTCTGAAGTTTGGGTTCGAAGTCGAAACTTTTGATCTTTACAACCTTTTCGTTCCCAGTTCGGCAGGGCGATTCCGTTTCTTTGGCTACACGGGATTGGCATCACAGACAGCCCGTGTCGACTACGTCAACACAGTGACCAATAATGCCGAAGATGGCGCAGCGGCGTGGGGTTATACGAAGCAGACGTTCTTTGCGCAGGACATCTTCGAGCCGTGGCCGGACATCGAGCTCTCACTTGGTGCTCGCCTCGAACGCTACACCCAGGACGACCGACCTGCATCGAGCCGTGAACTGCTACAAGACTACGGTGTCCGAAGCGAAACCAATCTTGATGGACGCTCAGCGTTTCTGCCTCGCGCAAGCGTGCGTTGGACCGGATTAACGAACACGGTTTTCTCAGGAGGATTTGGATTGTTCTCTGGGGGAGATCCGAAAGTTTGGACATCGAATGCTTTTCAAGTTCCCACTGTCTTCGCCCGTCTCAACAATGCTCAAAACGTCTCTCCATTGACCGTGCCTAGCGAGCTTGTGGCGCGAGTGGGCGCCGCTTCGACCGGTGTGCCCATCGATGTTATCTCTCACGATTTCGAGATTCCTTCGGATTGGAAACTATCTTTGCGTGTGGACCACACATTCGACGTTGTGTTAGGAGATCTGGATCTGGGCGACGACTTTAGGCTTGCCGTACAGTATTTGCGCACAACGACGAACAATGGCTTCCAATGGCGCAATCTCGCGCAAACGGAACTGAGCGAAACGCAGCCTACCGGCACTGCACCAGATGGTCGCATCATTTATGCCGACCTGGACAATCTGAGAATTCTCAACTTGACTCAACTGCGAAACTTCTCTGGCGGTTCCAGCCAGACTTTTTCTGTATCGCTGGAAAAGGAGTACGAGTTTGGATTGGACACAAGTGTCAGCTATGCATGGCAGAACGTCAACATGGTCACCGAGGGCGGATCCTCGCGCGGCATCTCCAACTGGCGAGGGATCCTTGATGTGGACCGCAACGACCCATCGCCGCGAAGTTCACCCTATGCGAAGGAGCATTCCTACAAATTCAATGTGGGCTATCAGCGCGAGATCGCCAGCGGCATTTTGGCACGAGCCGATCTCTTTGGACGTGTCTACACAGAGTCTCAGTTCACCTTCACGTTCGACACCAATTGGGACAACTCTCTGTTCGGACGCGCTGGCGCCGGAGAGAGTCCGTACGACAACAATCCCTTGTACATTCCTCAAGGCGACAGCGATCCGCGCGTTGTGTACGGACCGGGCTTCGACAGAAGCGCATTTCAAGCATACATAGCGGAAAACAACGTTCCGTCGGGAATCCACAAGCCCTATTCGGCTGAAACCGGATGGAACAACCAATGGGATCTTCGGTTCCAAGTGTCAGTGCCAGGTCTCCGTTCGTTCAACCAGTACTTCGGTGAGAACTCGGTCAAGTTCGTTCTTGACATCGAAAACGTACTGAACCTACTGAACGACGAATGGGGAGTCTTCGAGTATGGTCCAAGCTTTGGGCAGGCGCCCATCGTTCGCGCCGACCTTGTGTCCGCAAGCGATGTAGCGGCAAATGGAGTCGCGGGAGCTACGGCGCTTAAGGGCGATGCTCCTCGAACCGAATGCCAGCAGGCAGGAGACTGTTTGTATCGATTCAATTCGTTCCGTCCATACACGCTGGGATTTCCGAATGGTCCTCGTTCGGTGTACCAGATTCGATTCGGAATACGATTGGATCTCTAGGATCTCAACTTAAGAAAGGAGAGCCGCTCGGCATTGATTCCGAGCGGCTCTCGTGCTTTAGGGAATTGGTCGGCTCAGACCTCGCGGCTGTGGCTCAAGCGAAGGCTGAGAGAACTTCCTTGTCGATGCGTTCGAACAGCTCCGGCTTGGTTGGAACGCTAGAGAACATGATTTCCTCGGCGCCCGCGTCTATGTATTGACCAAGCAAGTCGATGCAGTAATTGGCGTTTCCGCAAACGATCCACGGTCTGCGGCTCAATTCCTGCTTAGCGCGCTCCTGATCATCGTCGAGCCGCATTGGAATGAGCACGGTCTTCTTGATTTCTGCTGGATCGCGCTGAATGTCTTCGCAGTGCCTTTCAAGCACTGAAATCTTGTGCTTGAAGACGTCGGGACCACCGGGATTGTTGAAATCTATATTGCAAATGTCCGCGTACTTTGCGCAAGTCTTGAGAGTTCGTTTCTCTCCATTGCCGCCGACGAGGATGGGAAGGTGCGGCTGCTGCACGCATTGCGGTGAAAGCGGACAGTCCTTGAGGTTGTAGTACCTGCCGTCGTAGTTCACCGTGCCTTCGCCAGCCGTGAAAAGCAGCTTGATCACATCTAGTGCTTCCTCGAGACGGTCGCATCGTTCCTTTAGTCCTGGAAATCGCCAACCGTACGCATCGTGTTCCTGCCTATACCACGCCGCGCCGATTCCCAGGATGTAGCGCCCATGAGAGATGTGGTCGATGGTGGAAGACATCTTGGCCAACAGAGCCGGATTTCTGTAGGTATTGCCGGAGACCAGCAATCCCAGTTCCACTCTCTTGGTAACGCCCGCAGCGGCGGTTACCAATGTCCATCCCTCCAGCGCTTCACGATTCACGACAGGTGAACCCGGAGCCGGGACCAAAAAGTGGTCGGACCACCAAAGGCTGTTCCAGCTACCGTTCTCAATGGTGTGGATGGTGGCTAGGGTATCGTCCCAAGTACAAAGATAGTTGACCAGCTGGGCGCCAAATAGCATGGATATTCCTTATTCGCAAGAATCTGAACAGTGACTGGCCGACATTCTACCGACCCTGCGACGAGTGGTGATGAAGCGTATGGAGCCTGCTCTCAGCGGTCAGTAGGCGCGCCCGATACTCTTTCTGCGAAGATTGTGCTGTCTTTGTGGTCTCTGTCGTGCACGTAATGCTGCACGAGCGTCAGTAGGGGGGTCGTGTTCTGAGAAGCATTCGACGCGAAGGGTCCGTAGTCATTGAGATGCTGCTCGTCAAGCAAGCGCATTACTGTGTGCAAATGATCGCTGGCTACATCGTCATACTCGATCAATAGTGCGTCGGGGATGTAGATTCGGTAGTACACGCGGTCGCCGAGACGGCTGAAGGTGAAGAAACCGCTCGTAATCTTTGGTTCGATTGCGTCGTGAACCTCCTCGGCATGGGGCGAAGCCAAGTTGGATAGATAGACTTCCAGCAAATCCCTTGCGAGGTCCATTTGCGGATCAGAGAGTTCAGACAACGGAATTCCTACATTAGCGAACTCCTCGACCGAAAAGTCCTTCCCCCGATCGACATGACCGCTCCCCGATCCGGCCATTACGTCTCTGCGAACCAAGCCTTCTTTCAGCGCGGCATTTCGTTGTTCCTCGGATAGCGAATGGAAAAGCTTTCTACCATAGTGAATCTCATCGCTCAGAGGCGTCTGGCCATTGGTGGTCAACGGTTGTGCGCCAAGGAACAAGGGCGCCAGGATCAGATTGTTGCCATGTGCAAGAAAATTGAGCGCAATGTGGTGACCGTCGAATTGAAGTCCCCACGCCGAATCGATGCGCGGATTTCCAAACACGGCGATCGTGTAGTCCGCTACGGTTCCAGCTCCTGAAGCCCTCTCAATGTCTGTTGCAAGGAGCTCCACCTTCGCAAATCCGTTTTCGCTGAGAAGTGCGCGCAAAGCGTCCCAGGCACGTTCGCGGGACACATCACTTAGGTCCCCAAGCCGAATGCCACCCGAACGACGCCCAGGTACGTTGGTCCACGAGTACATTTCCGCGTCGCCCACGCAATAGTTGAACCGGGGCAGTTGTTCGTGTTCTACAGATTCGAGCAGTTGCACAACCTCCGCAGCCTTGTGGTTGAGATCTTCGCGGTCGCTCCGAGGTTGCAACTGATATTGGGACAAGTCGCAGTCTAGGGAAAAATCTTGAATTTCCGCGGAGGCCAAATCTTCTTCGCTATCGTGGGCGTGTCCGCATACGCTGACAAGCAAGGCAAGGAACCCTAGCCCCCATGTTCTCGCCGAGGTGTTTAAAGATCTGGGATTTGGGATGCCCACTTACTTCAATCGTCCCAGTTCAATGGATGGGGGTGAAACCCAGAATTGTCCGCAATGTCAGCAATTGTTTGTCTACCTGTTTGCTAAGCCAATCTCTTCCATTCGCGGCTAAGCCTTCGCCTTGCAAACAAGTAAAAAGTGGTGCATGCGGTCAATCCAGCAGCGAAGGACACCGCAAAAACAGCGATGCCAACATCAACGGACCCATTTGCTACTTGCTTAATCAACACTGCCAACGACATAGTCAGCATTACTGCGCCAATTGTGCAAGGCACTAGCCACAACGTGAAGTAAATCACTTCCTTTATCGCCAATATTCTGTGCTGTTTGGTCGGGGAAGCGGAAAATTCCGTGCCCTGTGAAAGCAAGTCTTCGTATTTCCTGAACTGGTGAATGGCGTAGGCCAATAGGCAAGGCCATGAAACACACAGATAGCCAAGAGGTAGCCAGCGAATGACCACGTCAACGTCTTGGTTGACAACCAATATCCAGTAAATGGCACAAGGAAGGATCGCAACTAGCAAGAACAACAGAAAGTGCCACAGCACAAATTGCCGTTGTGGAGGCGTCATTTCGCGCAGCTTCATCATGGCATTGGTTTGCCGGGCCTCGTTTGATCGACTCCCGTTATGCCACCTTGCCAAGGCAGCAGGAGTTCGCTTGATTGTGCATGTTCCTCTGGGTCCGTCAATAATAGACGACTTGAATTTCCTAGTCCCCCTTTGTAGGCAACCGTCTAGTAGCCAACCCTGTTGAATACACTAGGCGCATGTAGACATTGGGCGGAGCGCAAAATGGACGCGCAACAAAAAGGCAGTGAATTCGACGGTCGCGTAGCCGTGATTACAGGTGCAGGTGGCGGAATTGGTCGAAGCCACGCATTGGAATTCGCCAAACGCGGCGCGAAGGTCGTGGTGAACGACTTGGGTGGAGACGTTCATGGAGTGGGCCAAGGGAATACCGCCGATCGTGTTGTTGAGGAAATACGCGATTTGGGCGGCGACGCCATAGCCAACAGGGCGTCAGTGGCCGACAAGAACAGCGCGAAAAGCATAGTGGAAGATGCCTTGAATGCCTTTGGCCGCATTGACATTTTGGTAAACAATGCGGGAATCCTGCGGGACAAGACGTTCAAGAAGATGACTTTGGAGGATTTCGATCTCGTCGTTCAGGTGCACCTCATGGGCACGGCGTATGTGACGCACGCCGCATGGCCGCACATGTACGAGCAGCGCTACGGGCGGATTGTGTTCACGAGTTCTGGCTCCGGCATATTCGGAAACTACGGACAGTCGAACTACGGGGCGGCAAAAATGGGAATGCTTGGCTTGGCCAACGTCTTGGCTCTAGAAGGAGGTCCCCGCAATGTACATGTCAATTGCCTTGGTCCCGGAGCCGCGACGCGTATGACCAATACGGTCCCTGGCAGGAACGAGGACTTGGCCAACGTGGATCCGGCACGCTCACCGAATCTTGTAAGTCCCGCGGTTCTCTACATGTGCAGTGAGGAAGCACCCAACGGTTGTGTGATACATGCTTCTGGAGGGAGGTACTCAAGAAGCGTCATTTATGTCAACGAACCCGTTTCACTTGGCTCGACAGGCACATATGAGGATTTACTGCCGCGCATAGAAGAGCTTATGGACATGTCGAACGCCAAGCCCCGTCAACGATAGAAATCGGAGAGTCTGGGCTAGGTGCTTGTGCTCTCCTGGGAATAGCTTGGTCGCAAGTCTCTATGCAGCAGGATGAACCCGATCCACGACCACGTGCCTATGGCTGCAGCTACAAGGAAGAGGTGTCCGCCAATTCCCGGAAAATCGGGCAGCCAAGAAATGTTCGACCACCCCACGAACAAAGTGATTCCAAGTAGCGCCGACAACACACCCCTAATCCCGGTGAGAGTTACATGTACGGACATATAGGCGGACAATTTCTCTCGAGGCGCAAAGTCATTGTGTCCCAACTGCCAGGCAATGGTTCCGCCACCACGACCGATTCCGGATATGGCTTGAGCAATTCCCAGTACGACCACCGATCCTAGGATTGCGCCAATCCAGAGAATGAGCTGGGATAGAACCCACACGCCGCTGAGGCGCGTTCGAAATTTTGCCACGTGCACGACATCGAAATAGCGAGCCCAAAGCGGCACGGAAACGGTTCGAGCGAGGAACGGAATTGCCATTATGACTGCAATGCTGACGGTATAGCTAGCCTGAAGCTGTCTCGAAACAAGGTAGACCAGAGGAGCTTCCAAAATCATGTTCGATACGCCGCTTAGAAACTGGTAGATCTCGTAGCGCGCGAAATTCCGATCGCTTTTTAGGATTTGAAGGAAACCTATTCTTTGCCCCTCGAGGTTGGATTGAGACCTGAGCTGACGTTCAAAGACTCGATGCCGTAGTTCCCCGGCAACTTGCACTCGCGAATACGACCAGGTTCCAATTAGGGCGATCAATATGCCGACGACGTACATCCATCGGAACGAAAGGGGATTGGCATCGAGGATTGGACCGGCTACCAACGTGGTCGCGACCATGACGATGCTGGTGAATACGTGGAGTCTTCCGGTTGTTCGCGCGCGTATCGACCGGGGATAGTTCAGGCTCCATACGACACTTCGCAAAGTGACCGTGCCGGCGGTCAAACATCTCGCGCATACCACACTAACGATCAACATTACTGTGCCCAAGCTGTTCAAGGAGCTGTCACAATGAGAAGCAGACAAAGCATCGTCAAGATCTGCATTCCCACGATCACAGGGACCTTGGCGCGTGCGCTAGAAATCCGTGTCCAGAAGTAACTTGATAGGTTCCCGATGAATGCAGCGGATGTCAGCAAAGCTAATACGCCAGCCGGCACGGTGTAGATCTTGTCGGCAATCACGCCAACAAACCCGCCTTCCAGCATTGCCAAGGCCACGGGGACCGTTAGGTCGTTGAGTTGCTCTCGCTTTAGGCTTCTCTTTTCGGTGCGGGCTAGCTTTGGCGTGCCGAAGATTCGACGAAGAAGAGCCACTGAGGTGCTATTGCGCTCTTGTCGAGATTAGGTCGGCATGGTGATCGAGATGTAGCATGGCCTGGAGTATGGATTCAAGCGATCAGAAGGGAGGATCTTTCTGCAAATCGAGCGCTGCGTCCGCGGCGAATGCCATTGCCGCGTCACGTTTTTCGCGGTTGGTCTGAGCCAATGCAGACAGTGCCGCAAAAACAATCCAGTCGGCTGATACCTCGAAGTAATCGCGAAGCACTTCTCGCGATTCCGACAAGCCAAATCCGTCGGTTCCCAATACCACGTATTCGCCTGGAATCCAACGTGTGATGAGTAGAGGAAGGGCTTTTTGGTAGTCGCTGGCAGCTATGAACACTCCTGGTTCACCGGCCAGCAACTCATCGACGTAGGGCTTGGCGCTTGAACCACCCACCGCAAGAAGCTGTTCTCGTTCGCACTTCAATGCCTGGCGACTCAACTCCGAGTAGCTTGTGACGCTCCATACGCTGACTGACTTACCCATTGAACGAAGGGCTTCTGCTGCTCGCAATACTTCGACCATGATTGCACCGCTCCCAAGCAGATTGACTTCAGCGTTGGGCGTGTGTTCGTATGCGTACATGCCTTTTGCTATTCCGTCGACCGCGTTGTCCGGCATTTGCGGCATGGGATAGTTCTGATTGGTTAGCGTTAGGTAGTAGAAGATGTCCTCCTGTCTTGAGTACATTCTTTCGATTCCATCGCGCACAATGACGGCTATTTCGTACGCGAATGCAGGATCGTAGCTGACCAAATTCGGCACTGTAGACGCCATGACGTGCGAATGACCATCTTGGTGCTGCACGCCCTCGCCGTTTAGTGTGGTGCGTCCAGATGTGCCGCCTAGCAAGAACCCTTTGCACATCATGTCACCGCATGCCCAAATCATGTCTCCGACGCGTTGAAAACCGAAGATCGAATAGAAGATGTAGAAGGGAATCATGGGCAATCCATGGTTGGCGTACGCGGTGCCTGCCGCAAGAAACGATGCCATCGCACCGGCTTCACAAATCCCTTCCTGCAATATCTGCCCGTCTTCTGCTTCTCGGTAGGGCGCGATGGTTCCGGCATCCACTGGCTGATAGACCTGACCTGCAGGCGAATAGATTCCCGCTTGCGGAAACAAGCCATCCATGCCGAAGGTCCGGGCCTCGTCCGGCACGATGGGCACGATGTATTTGCCGATTTCCTTGTGACGAAGCAATCGCTGTAGCATGCGCACAACTGACATCGTCGTGGAGACAGCGCGGTCTCCCGTACCCTTGATCATGTCCTGAAAGAAATTCAGTTCCGGCGGTTTCAGCGGCGCGCATCGCACCTCACGCTGAGGAATGGGTCCGCCAAGTCGGGCGCGGCGAGACATTACGAATTCTATTTCGGGACTGTCTTCGGGAGGTTTGTAAAAATCGGCTCGCTCAATGGCGTCACCGGCCAGCGGAATTTCAAAGCGCTTTGCCAAGTCATGCCTTTCGGCGGGAGTCAGGTGCTTTTTCTGATGCACTGTGTTTCGTCCCGCAACGGTGAGGCCCAGTCCGTCGCCCTTGACGGTCTTGGCAAGGATTACACAAGGTTTGCCCTCTACGGACAACGCGTGGTGGTATGCGGCATATAGCTTGCGGTGGTCGTGTCCCCCACGCTTGATGGTCTGTATTTCCTCGTCCGATAGCGTTTTCATGAGCTCGATCAGCTGCGGGGAGTTTTCCACCCAGTGTTCGCGCACGACGTTGCCGGGTGACACGGTGTACATCTGGTAGTCGCCGTCTACTGCCTGTTCCATGCGGGCTTGGAGGATGCCTTCGGTATCTCGTTGAAGAATGGGATCCCAGCCTCCTCCCCAAATCACTTTTACGACATGCCAGTCGGCACCCCTGAACGTGCGTTCCAATTCCTGAATGATCTTGCCATTGCCGCGCACCGGGCCATCGAGCCGTTGCAAGTTGCAGTTGATCACAAGTACCAGATTGTCCAGATGTTCCCGGGACGCCATATTGATCGTGCCCAGCACTTCCGGCTCGTCAGACTCTCCATCTCCGACAAAGAGCCAGATCTTGCCACCGTTTTTCGGTTTCAATCCACGACTCTCCAAGTACTTGGCAAAGCGTGCCTGATAGATTGCGCACGGCGTGGACAGACCCATGCTTGCCGTGGGCATTTGCCAGAAGGAAGGCATTCGTCGTGGGTGTGGATACGAGGGCAGTCCCCCTCCCTCGCCCAATTCGCGCCTAAAGTTCTGCAGCATTTTGGTTGTGATTCTTCCTTCGAGCCAGGCGCGGGCGTAGACACCCGGAGCGGCATGGGCTTGAAAGTGAACTTGGTCGCCTCCGTAGTCTTCCGAAGCGGCGCGGAAAAAGTGGTTGAAGCCCACTTCCATCATGGTGGAAGCCGACGTGTAGGTTGCAATGTGGCCTCCCACGCCCGAGCCACTGTCGTATGCCTGCAACACCATCGCCACAGCGTTCCACCGAATGATGTTCTCGATGCGGTTTTCGAGTTCGATGTCGCCAGGATAGGCAGGTTCGGCGTGAAGGGGAATAGTGTTGATGTACGGAGTGTTGAGAGCCCTGTCGTCCAGGAGCATTCCTCGTTTGGAGAGTTCGAGCTGAAGCCGCGATAGAAGCGACTTGACTCCCTCTTCCCCGTGTTCTGCGACAACGGAGTCCAGAGCTTCAACCCATTCGCGCTGTTCCGCCTCCCAATCCGAATCGGTCTGATGTGAGCTAGCCATCGCTCACTGGCACTGCGTCATGGTGTTGGTCGGTGTGAGCATCGGAAGCCGTTGTCTGTCATATCCATTGCTAGGATAATGGTAATGCGTGAAGGCGGTCAACAGAGTCATTTGCGCCTTCCTAATCCATATCGGGTTGAACGCGCTGGGAATCGATGTTGAAGAGAGAGGGCGGTAGCGAGACATGTCGTTGAGAGGGCACAAGGTGTTTAGGGGAGTAATTGGGATTGCAGCGCTAGCCTGCATGTTGACAGCTTGTCAACGCGGGCCGTCCGAGAATGTAGAAGACGAACAGGCCGATACCAAAGCGTTGCAGAGCAAAGTTCTGGCGGCAACGTCAAGCTTGGACGGGGTGCGCATAGCCAATGCAGATGCAGAGCCTCACAATTGGTTAGCGCATGGACGTACCTACGACGAACAGCGATTCTCTCCCCTTGACGCCATCAATGAGGAAAACGTTGCAAGTCTAGGACTTGCCTGGTGGAGAGACACAGGGTCAAAGCGAGGACTTGAAGCAACCCCAATCGTCGTCGACGGCTACATGTTTACGACCGGAGCATGGAGCACGGTGCATGCGTACGATGCCAAGACGGGCGAGACCTTGTGGGACTACGATCCAAGAGTTCCCAAGGCATGGGGTCAATACGCGTGTTGCGACGTCGTCAATCGCGGAGTTGCCGTATGGAAGGGTCGGGTGTACGTTGGTGCATTGGATGGTCGCCTGATCGCGCTAAACGCGGCCACCGGCGAACCGGAATGGGAAGTTCTGACTATCGATGCGGAACGACCCTACACGATCACTGGTGCACCGCGAATTGTGAAGGATATGGTGATCATCGGCAACGGCGGCGCGGAACTTGGTGTGCGAGGCTACATAACAGCCTACGACCAAGCCACCGGCGAACAGAAATGGCGTTTCTACACCGTACCTGGAGATCCTTCACAACCGTTCGAATCTCGCGAGATGGAAGTGGCGGCAGAGACTTGGAGCGGAGAATGGTGGGAGGTTGGCGGAGGTGGCACCGTCTGGGATTCGATGGCCTACGATCCCGAATTGAACCTCCTCTACGTGGGCGTGGGGAATGGCTCACCATGGAATCGCCACATCAGAAGTCCCGGAGGCGGTGACAATCTGTATCTCTCCTCGATCCTGGCGATCAATCCTGATAGGGGGTCCTTGATCTGGCACTACCAGACTACGCCCGGAGACAGTTGGGACTACACCGCGACCCAGCACATCATTTTGGCCGATATGGAAATCGACGGGGTGGAGCGCAAGGTGCTGGTTCAAGCCCCCAAGAACGGCTTCTTCTATGTGCTGGATCGAACCGATGGCCAGCTAATTTCCGCTGAGCCCTATGTCACGGTGACTTGGGCTTCTCATGTGGATCAGGAGACAGGCAGACCGGTGTTCTCTCAGGACGGCGAGTACGTGAGCGAACCAAAGAATGTGTTCCCCGGTCCATTGGGCGGGCACAATTGGCACCCCATGACATACAGCCCGCTGACGGGACTGGTCTACATACCCGCTATGGACATGAGCTTTACCTATGGCCAGGACGCTTCATTCGAATACGAGCCTGGCCGTTGGAATCTAGGAATTGGTGGTCGTCCTGACGAGCCTCCTCCCCCTCCAACGGTTGAGCAGCAAGTTCAGGGGCTGCGTTCGGTGCGCGGGCACCTGCTTGCCTGGGACCCCGTCACGCAACAGGAAGCATGGCGAGTGGACCACGCGGGTACGTGGAATGGAGGACTGCTCTCAACGGCCGGGGGATTGGTTTTTCAAGGCAGAAGCGACGGAATGTTTGCGGCATACTCCTCGGGCACCGGCGATCTGCTATGGGAAACCGAAGCACATACGGGAATCATTGCCGCACCGGTGACATACGAAGTCGATGGAGAGCAATATGTAGCCATCGTGGCGGGTTGGGGAGGCGCGTTCGCCACAACGTCGGGAGTGCCGAGACACAAGGGCAATGTGCTTGAGGAAGGGCGAGTTCTAGTGTTCAAGCTGAACGGGGAGACCGAAATGCCGGAGCCAGAGATAACCTACGTCAACATTCCGGTTCCTCCGGATATCGAAGCCACGCCTGAACAGCTCGAGAACGGACGCTATCTCTATAGCCGCTACTGCAGCACGTGCCACGGTGCTGGAGTAACAAGCAGCAGTCAAATTACCGACTTGAAGTATCTGCCCTCAGCAACGCACGCAAGGTGGAACACTGTTGTGATAAACGGGATTATGAGTGGTCTTGGCATGCCTGGATTCTCGGATGTGCTGAACGAGTCCGATTCCGAAGATATCCAGCGCTATGTTATCGCCGTGACCAAAGAAGCCATCGCGTTCTGCGAATCCAACTATCCAGAGCTTTATCCTGAACTTTTCGGCACGGCGTGCACCCAACCTATTGTTGAGGAGTCCACCGACTGACAGGATTTAGGTCGCGAAGCATAGTGTGAGATACATTTTTTTTCGGCACCTAATATGCTGGTGCCTTGCATGCATTACGGCAACAGCGTACGCCCAGTCCGTGTCACTTTCCATTGATAGCGAATCGATTGAGGAACACGACAAGGTTTCAGCGACTATCACAGCTTCCATAACGCAGTCGCAGTCCAGTGACCTGACCGTAGACTTGGAAACTTCGGGCAGCGCCACTGAAGGCGCCGACTACGACCTTGGCTCCCTTACCATCGAAGCCGGTGAGACATCAGGCACGACCGAGCTGGTGCCAATACGTGATTGGGACAAGGAAGGGGCGGAGACCGTGGACATCAATGTCGACACTGAAGCCAATTCAGATTTATCCCAAGACGGTTCCGGGGTCTCGTTGACTATCGAGGATAGCTTCGAGGAGAGTGAAGAGGAGACCGAGCCAGAATCGGGATCGGACCTCTTTCCGTACATCACAACGACTGGTAGCGCTTCGTATGTCGATGTAACGGTTCGGGTTTACAACCTTGGATCTGAGACATCCGATCCAGCAACGCTTGTGATTCGGCTGTTCGACGAGAGCAACCTCGTCGCCGGCGGCGAAGTGCTTCGGGTAGACACATATCTGCCTCCCGTGCAGGACTTTCCAAGCAACTTTCTCTATGTATGGGAAATCGATCTAGCTGACTTAGATGCCGACACTACATTCATAGGGATCGTTAATGTCGTAACGTCCAACACTAGCAATGAACTGAACAACGCAAACGACGTTGGGGCATTCGGCTTCGCCATTGATTCATTTAACTTGCCTGTTGTGACGTGTGAGGATCCCGGACGCCTTGATGCTCCTGGACAAACAGACCCGCTCTTTGAGCATCAGTGGCACTTGAACAACACGGGTCAGTCATCCTTGGCATTTGTAGCCGGCACAGTGGGAGCCGACATGCGCATGACTGGATCCATGACGTTGGGCCACGAGGGAGAGAATGTAGTAGTTTCCATAGCTGACGATGGCTTGGAAACATGCCATCCCGACTTGGCCGACAATGTTGACATAGAAAGCTCCGTCAACTTCATTGCCGATTCGGAATCGGATTCCCATTGGTTCGGATCGCAGCCGGACGATCCCTTCAATCCGGGGACAACTGGTGATCACGGTACGACAATCGCTGGCGCGGTCGCGGCAGTGGCAGACAACGGTCTGGGAGGCCGTGGCGTTGCTCCAAAGGCAACACTGCGAGCCTTCAATCTGCTCAAGGACTTCTCGACCATCAATTTGATTACGTCGTTAGGTGGCACCGATGCATCGGAAAACACTGTGGACATCGTAAACATGAGCTTCGGTTCGATCTTGAGAAGCGACTACAACTTCGCCACCTACGATCTATTCGGTTGGTTCACGAGATGGACTCGTGCGGGCAAGGGGATGCTGTTCATCAAGTCTGCAGGCAACAGCTTCGAATCGTGCGGTGCATTGTCCCATGACATTCATTTGGAAATTGGATGCAATAGTTCAATCGCCGACTACTCCAACAACTTGCCATTTATCTTGGTGGTGGGAGCGTTCAACGCTCAAGACCAACGCTCAAGCTACTCGAGCGCGGGCAGCAATCTGTGGATTTCCGCTCCAGCTGGGCAGTACGGATCGGTTGCTGCGGCGTTGATTTCTACAGACCAGTTTGGATTGGATCGCGGGTATGGCGTCCTCGCCGGTGCGCAGGAGCCGCTGACACGGGATGCGTCCGCTAATCCCGACGGCGACTATACAGGTCTGCTATCGGGAACTTCAGCTGCGGCTGCGGCAATGTCGGGAGCGGTGGCGATTTTGCTGGGCATTGAGCCAGAACTTACCTTTCGCGATGTAAAGCACATTCTCGCCAAGACGGCGCGAATGATCGAACCTGAACTCGACCGAGTTCGAGTTGCCGTCGGTCAGTCGCCCTTCATCCTTCAGCACGGTTGGACAACCAACGCGGCTGGCTATCACTTCCACAATTGGTACGGGTTTGGTGGTGTCGACGTGGACGCCGCCGTGGACATGGCAGAGAACTACGAACCTGACAGCCTCGGCCTGTTTGCGGTGACAGCGTGGACGGGGAGCACGCCGCCGAACATCAATCCCGATGAACCTAACGTCGGAATTGAGATTCCCGATGGTAGTGGCGCCGGATTGAATCTATCGCTGGATGTAGCCCTGCCTTTGGCATATCTGTATTGCAACGACGAATCCACGGAACGACATTGCATAGAACCTGGAGAACTCGAAGCAGAAGTGGATCCGGACAATCCCGACGATCCGGCCTCCGAGGTGGCGGTGCACATTGAGGGAGTCCAGCTTCGTTTTGTTGCAGACCATCCGCGCATGAGTGATCTCGCAATTCAGCTGACATCGCCTAGCGGCACTGAGAGCATCATTAATCCAGTCTTCAACAACGCATTCGCCCGAGCCATCGACGAATCTGACGAGTTTCACTTTCTAACCAACTCGTTCTACGGTGAGAGACCAGAAGGAACATGGACGATCAAGGTTGTAGATGCTTTGGAAGGCGAGTCTGGTGAGCTAATTTCGTGGCACTTGAAGTTCTTCGTAGGGCAGCATCCGCAAGAAGACGCGACTGAGGAAACGCAGTAGCAAGCGTGCAGGTGAAATGCTTTGTTCACATGCACATGCAAAGCTGGCCTGACTTGAGCCTTAGTACGGATTAGCTTGTTCATGTCCAAACCCATTCGATTGGCTGCCGAATTTCTAGGTACGCTGTTCCTCCTCGCAGGTGTGGTTGGTTCGGGCATCATGGCAGAGAACTTGGCCGACGGAAACGCTGCAATTGCGCTGCTCGCCAACACAGTGGCCACAGGAGCGATCCTCGCTGTCCTAATCGTAGTAATCGGACCCCTGTCGGGTGCACATTTCAATCCGGCAGTTACGGTTGTGTTCTTGATGCGTCGTGAAATAGGAGTCTGGATGGCGTTGGGCTACATTGCGGTGCAAATTTCCGGTGGCGTCTGTGGAACCTGGCTGGCCCACGCTATGTTTGAACTCGATTTGATCCAGACTTCGTCGACTTCACGTAGCGGCGGAGCTCAAGCATTGGCAGAAGTGATAGCGACGTTTGGTTTGCTGGCCACGATACTTGGCTGCCTGCGTGCGTCCCCTCGTTGGGTGGGTCCAATGGTGGGGCTATATATAGCGGCGGCATATTGGTTCACTGCGTCGACTTCGTTCGCGAATCCTGCAGTCACCATAGCGCGTAGCCTCACCGACACCTTTTCCGGTATTGCACCGATGGACGCGCCCATGTTCGTCGGTGCGCAATTCGTCGGTGCCATACTATGTTGGATTGCGTTTCACTTTGTCGCTCGCTCGAAGACCTCTCAATAAATGGCAAATCCTGCTCTAGCGCCGCATGCCGGAGCATTGGACTTCAAGGAATAGACATGCCAATTCAGGAAATACTTGACCCATCGACTCCATTAGACGTTCGTTTGGGCTTGACCGATCCTAAGGATGTCTCGCATCGCCTTCGATGGGGGATACTGGGGGCAGGAAACATCTCTTCTCAGTGGGTAATGAGCTTGCAGGCGTGCCCCGGCGCGGAAGTCTCAGCAGTGGCAGCACGAGATCGCGAACGTGCTCAGCAATTCGCTGACCGCCATTCGATACCGGAAGCGTTCGGAAACTACGAGGAGATGGCGAATTCTCCCAATGTCGACATCGTGTACGTGGGTACCATCACGCGACTTCACAAGCAACACAGTCTGTTGTGCATTGCTGCTGGCAAACATGTCCTGTGTGAGAAGCCTCTCGCGGAAAACGTCGGCGATGCCGATGAAATGTATCGTGCAGCGGATGAAAAAGGGGTCATGCTCCAGGATGGCATGTGGACGAGATTTTTCCCTGCAGTCGAGCATGCGCGCCATGCAATTGAGACCGGGATTGTGGGCGACGTGCAACTCGTGCAGGCCGATTTCTTCGACCCGATTTACACCATACAAGCTGTGCCATTAGCGTTTGGCAAGGAATCGAAACCATCGAAGATCACCGCATCGGGAAAGCGGTCGGGAGCGGCGATCATCGAGTACGGGGAGGGCAAGTGTGCGGTATTGACATTTCCTCCCTTCAACTGTGAACTAGCGGAGACAACCGACATAATTGGAACGAAAGGTAGATTGACTCTCGGCCAACCAGGGCACTGCCCAACTGATCTGACCATCCGCGTGCCTCCGGCGAATGGCGTGCCATCGCGATATCGCACCCAAGGCGCGCCTGCTCCAGTGCGACTCCACGTGTATCCATTGCCATGGGGCGTCTCCATTCCTCGGCCGTTTCCCAATCAGCATGGATTCTTATATCAAGCGGAAGCCGTGCACCGGTGCCTTGGAGCAGGGTTGCTGGTTTGCCCGCAGTACGATAGGCAAGACTCCCTGCATGCCATGAATTTGCTGACGGAGATCACTCGCCAGCGATTCGTAGCGTAGAGGGAGACATTTAGTAATATCGGCGCGTCATTCATGAGGCACTCGGGGAGGAGGATCTATGCCCGCGATACCGAAAGAAGGAACTGTTGCAGTTACGGGGGCAGCAGGCTTCATTGGGAGTTGGGTTGTGAAGCTGCTGTTGGACAAGGGATATAGGGTTCGCGCCTGCGTCAAGAACGCAAACGATGCCGAACGCTGCGATTTTCTTCGCGCAATGCCGGGTTATTTGTCACGCCGTCTGACGATTCACTCGGCCAATCTCGACGACGACGGTGCGTTCGACGAGATCTTCAAGGGATGTCACGGTGTCGCTCATGTGGCGCATGTGACCGACTATCGCGATCACGAATACATGAAGCGGGTCTGCGACAGCATGGTCAACAGCATCAATCAATCGGGCACAGTGGGAAGAGTAATTGTGACCTCCAGCATTGCCGCGGTAATTTCGGAAGTCGACATTAACGAGCTCAAACGCCGACCGACGCTCTACGAGGATCGCTACCCCGACGAGGAGAATCCACGCCGCACCCCTGATCGACAAGGCTACTCCATGGGCAAGGTGCTCGCCCAAAGAGCTTTCTCCGACGCAGCAGAGAAAAATGGCGATTGGGATGCAATTACCTGCTGTCCGGCGGACAATGTGGGACCAATCCTGTCGCCCCACCAAAAGAACATGGGACCTTGGCAGCACCTTGTGGAATTGATGCTGTTGGGCACCAATCACCAAAATGGCGGTTACCGTCCCTGGATGACCGTTGATGTGAGAGATGACGCACTTTGCCACATTGGTTTGCTCGAAAGCGTGTTGATAGAGAACGGCGAACGTTACATAGCGTGGTCGACGGACACTCCGACAGTGGAAGAGATCTGTGCCAGCATCGACCGGCTGCTTCCAGAGCTTGGGCACGACACACCTGGGGTTACTGATAACCAACCAGACCGGGTGAAGGCTCGCGAAAAGGAGTTGCGCGACATTTGGGCGGGATGCGATCTGCGCAACGATCGTATACGGGCCGTAACAGACGTAGAATTTCGTCCCTTCGATGAGTCGCTTCGCGATTGTGTCGAGTCACTGCTGACTGTAGCCAACGTGCAACCGAAGCTGAGAGAAGGCTCTTCACTGCCGGCTTAGTTCAATCAGAAAATGCTGCGGAAGCGTAGTGGCTGAGGCAAGACAAAGCAATCTAGGTCTGAACGAGGAACAGCGCTATCTGTTCGACACATTCGGGTATGTTGTCCTGCACGACATAGTGTCCCACGAGCAGATTCTGGATATGCGGTCAACGTTGCGTCAAGCAACGGAGCAATTCGACCCAGTTGAGCAAGAGTCCGGTCCCCTACATTGGGGAAAGGTATGGCGAGATCTACTGGATCTTCCAGCCTTGAGTCCGGTGCTTGAGGAAATAATTGGCAATCATGCCGGACGCCATGCTTTGGAACGGTCAAATCGCCCTCCCATCCCTACGTTTCGCATCGACCACATAAACGTTCATACTCACGTTGCAAAAGGCTTTCCAGGCGCCGACTTGCACGGCGGTTGGAAATGGAGCGGAGGCTCACAGTACTCCCGCTATCACGACGGTCGCTTCTACAACGGGCTTGTTGCCGTGACTTTTGAACTCTACGACACGCATCCCAACGATGGGGGATTTTGCTGCATACCTGGATCCCACAAGTCCAACGTTCATTTTCCCGATCATTGGAGAAAACTGCGTGAGGGAATTCCATCGTGCGTAACGAGAGTTCCGGCTGTTCCCGGCGATGCCATCGTCTTCACCGAGGCGTTGACGCATGGCACTCTACCTTGGAATGCCGATGCTCCACGACAAACGGTGTTCTATAAGTTTTCGCCCCATGGCACAACATGGTCGGGCGACTATTTCGCCCCAGACGACTTTCGGAAATACCCCGATATCGATGACCGCAAACTGGCAATTTTGGAGCCACCCAATGCACGCTATCGTGGACGTCCCACAGATCCCGCGTCAACTTCTTCATAAATCCCGGAACAACCATTCGAAGTGGGATTCGACGATCTACAACTCATGGCATTGACATGGAACAAGAGACATTCCAATACACATACGACCCTCTGACCTCTAAGGAAATTGAGCGAGCATCCTCGCTCGTGAAGGGGAAGCTTGACGATAGCGCGGCCTTTTGCTCCGTTGCCCTTGTCGAACCTGCAAAGTCCTTGCAGTCGCCGGCAGGTCGCTCTGTAGGGCATGGTTCACGGCAATTGCGACTGAACGGCTACGAGTACGAATCTTCCAATGTGGATGGTGGCTTTGAGGCAACCGTGGACTTGGACACGGAGGAAGTGCAGCTGAAGCGGATAGCTAACGGTCAGGCACCCATTGGCTTCGCAGATGTGGTTCGGGCGATTCAAATCACCAAGGCTGATGCGGGATGGCAGGATGCCATGCGAAAGCGTGGCGTGTCCGAATTCGAGCTTGTCCAAATCGACCCTTGGCCCGCGGGCGGCTACCAGCACTCCAGCATTCCCCTGGAACATCGAGCGCATCGTGCCATCAGCTTCGTTCGCGAAGATGCCAAAGACAACGGCTACGCAAGACCCGTTCACGGCCTGATTGCACACGTGGATCTGACCGAAGGAAAGGTTGCGCATTTGGAAGATCACGGGGTCGTTCCTCTTCCGCCGGAGTCAGCGCGTTATTCGGCGGAGCACCAACCAAATCTTCAACCTTCTCTTTCTGCTCTGGAAATCCATCAATCGCAAGGACCTGGATTTCAGGTAGAGGGAAACCGGATTGAGTGGCGAAGCTGGGAATTCGGCGTGTCCATTCACCCTGTCAATGGGCTTGTCTTGCACCGATTGGGCTTTCGAGACGAACGCAGGCTCAGACCCGTTCTGCACCGCGCGGCACTTTCCGATATGGTGGTGCCCTACGGAGACACCGACCCCATGCATGTTTGGAAACACGTCTTGGATGCCGGCGAGGCAAGCCTAGGCAACTGCGTGAATTCTTTGAAACTGGGATGCGACTGCGTTGGGGAGATTTGCTACTTGGATCATCACGCCATCAAACCGGATGGATCGGCGCGAAAAATCGAACGTGCCATTTGCATTCATGAAGAAGATTACGGCATTCTCTGGAAGCACCACGATGGACTTTCTCGGACAACAGAAGTTCGTCGCTCCAGACGTCTTGTCGTGAGTTCGTTCTACACAGTGGGCAATTACGAGTACGGCTTCTACTGGTATCTCTACCTGGATGGCACGATCGAAATGGAGGTAAAGCTAACTGGAATAGTGGGTGTTTCTGCTGTGAACGATGGCGGGGAACGGCCAGAGTTTGCTCCATTGGTCGCCCCAAACGTGGCTTCTCCCATTCATCAGCACCTGTTTTGCTTTCGTCTGGACTTCGAAGTGGATGGACCGACCAATCGCGTCTACGAAGTCAATGTCGAAGCGGAGCCGATGTCGGACGAGAATCCAGATGGCACGGCATTTTTCGCCAAGTCCGCTCTGCTTCAATCCGAAATGCAGGCTCGTCGCAATGTCAAAGCGTCAAGTTCTCGTGTCTGGAAAGTGGTCAATCCCAATAGCCTAAATCGACTGGGAAAGCCGGTTGGATACAAGCTCGTGCCTAGTGCAACGGCGGCCTCATTGGCTTCGAAGAAGTCGAAAGTAGCACAACGCGCTGGATTCGCACAGTACAACTTCTGGGTTACACCCTTCGAGGAGGACAAGCTGTGTGCCGCTGGCGACTACCCTAACCTTCATCCGGGTGGAGACGGATTGGCTAGGTGGGCGGAGCAGGATAGATCCATCGTGGATCAAGACATCGTGGTCTGGCACACCTTCGGTTCCACTCACCTTCCGAGACCTGAGGATTGGCCTGTCATGCCGGTCGAGTATTGTGGATTCACTTTGAAACCCGATGGTTTCTTCGACCGCAATCCCGCCATCAATTTACCTCCCCAAGAGCATTGCGTCGAAAAAAGTGCTGACGAGCTGGCCAAGGACTCATAGAACAGCCGACATCCAACGAACCCCGAGGAATTAAGTATGGAGACAGTCAACTACCGCGTGGACAACCATGTGGCATCCATTCAGATGAATAGGCCCGAGCGACACAATGCGTTGGATTTTCAGTTGCTCGACGATTTGGATGCTGCCTTCACAAAGGCTGAAAATGACGACGATGTTTATGTGATCGTGCTTTCAGGTGCGGGACGATCCTTCTGCTCGGGCTATGACCGAGGTGGCTCGTACTACATCACGCCACCGGAGGAAGGGTGGACTGCACGCACCGCACTTATGCGTTTGCGCGGCATCGAGGATCGCTACATGCGCATCTGGAATTGTCCAAAAGTGACCATCGCTCAAATACATGGCTATTGCTTGGCGGGAGGGTGCTACATTCAATTGGTGTGCGACATATCCGTTGCGGCGGAGGACGCAGTCATTGGTC
The DNA here is from genome assembly GCA_965205545.1 of Candidatus Azotimanducaceae bacterium. GTDB lineage: Bacteria > Pseudomonadota > Gammaproteobacteria > Pseudomonadales > Azotimanducaceae > Bin55. Next base: position 2,135,743 of record OZ242170.1, read on the forward strand.
ACATGTCACCCGAGACCTTTGGCCAAGGTGCATTGAATGGTGTGACCAGCATGCCACTGTGGCAAGTGCTCATGGGTCCGAAGCGGGCACGCTATATGCTCATGACGGGTCGGAAGGTAAGTGGTGAAGAAGCTGCTCGGATTGGATTGGTCAGTGTTGCCGTTCCCAAGGACGATCTCGAAAATGAAGTCCAGTCAATCTCCCAGGAGATCATGGCACCCGGAGGACCGGGATTTCTGACCATGAAAGAAACGCTGAACACCGACCTGGAAATCATGGGTGTGGGCGCGATGTTTCGTGCACACGGGCATATGAACGCACTTGCACGCTTGAACCGACAACCAGCGGACTAGACGAAACGGTAGCCGGTCGATTCGAGGCGGTAATTCATGCCGTCGACTTCGAGCAGGCAAAGAAAAGGGCCTCGGCCGCCGCAGGCGATCGAGGCCCTTGAATGCAGCGATTAGCTGACTAGTTCATTGAGTAGCGGAAAGAGATTCCCATCACTCGAGGTTCCGTGAGGAAGTAGTTGCGGAAGAATCCTGACGTATCGGATGTCAGGTACTTGCCGGTGACATTGTCCTTGTCCTCAACGTTTCGAATCCATCCACGAACCGAAATCTTGCCATCTCCACTAGTGAAGACTGCACTCAGATTGTGCTGCGTCCACGCATCGATTTCGTCGCCGGGGGTGTTGAATTCGCGAGCGTAGGATTCGCTTTGCCAATAGTAATCCCACCGCAGAATGACATTTCCGTCTAGGAAATTAACGGGGATTGCGTAATCGAATCCCAGTTTCAGCGTGTGTTCGGGGGAATTCGGCAGCGCATTTCCGTCAAGGTTGGTAAGAAGCCCATCTGAAGTCTCCACGCCCAATGCGTTCAAGAAATTTCGCGAGAAATACACTGGAACGGATACTCCAAATTCGTTGTCCGGATAGGAAACCGATATTGGCGTGAGGCCGTTTCGAAGATCCGCGGTGGCTCCAGGAGTGGCGAGTGCTGCATCGACTACGGCCTGTGTGATATGAGCCTTCCGAGCAACATAGTTGATTCCTGTCAACGCACCGGGATCGACGTTGTTGAGTAGAACCCAATCCGTACTTCCCGCTGTTCGGTCGATGGGGTCGAGCGAACTCGTTCCGTCAACAGCTGTGCTCAGATAGCCGTACGCGTAGTTCATCGACAAGTTCGGAATCGTGGGTACTCTGTAGGTGCCCTCAACATCAAGCCCCCATACGTTCGCGTCAATATTCTCCTGTATGGCGCTGTTGTTCTTGATTCGTGTGACTTGCAGATCGTTGTAGCGGTAGAGGTAGAACGACCCATTTAGCTTCAGTTGACGATCCAGCAGGTAGCTCTTGGTTCCCACTTCGAAAGCGACAATGTCCTCGCGGTCGAAGGTGAATCCACTGGTTCCTTGGAATTGCACTGGAATTGCCGCATTTAGCCCACCGGGCTTGTATCCGGTGCTAAAGATGCCGTAGACCAATACGTCATCGTTTACTTGGTAGTCGATAGCCGCACGACCAGTTAAGGCAGTCCACGATCCATCCGAGGGGCTGCCAGTAAGAGCTCTCGATTCGCCAAATTGAGGAACCAGGGGCACTTGATTGCTGATGGCAATTCTTGCCAAGCTGTAAGCAGGCGTCAGGAGGGCCGCATCGATTTCTTCCTGCGAAACGCCATAGTAACGAGCCAGCTCCACTTCGGGGGCGCCAGATGCGAAGGGCCCTAGCAGCAAGTTCAGCGTTCGAGACCAGTGAACGCCGGAGGCAGCATTCATGTTGAGCAGGTGATTCGGATCAAGCAATCCGAACTGGTACGCAGCCTGCAGTGCGAACTGAAGCGGAATGAACTCTGGCGGTACGCCCAATTGCGCGGCAACAAACCCGACAATCCCCGGATAAACCGAAGCTTGAAGAAGAGGCACGTGATTGATGGAATTGAACAATACACTTGTATCGTTGGTTTCCTTCTGATCTTCGTTGTAGCGCAATCCGAGAGTGAGCTCCATGTCATCACTGATCGTGTAGTAGATTTCTCCAAAGATCGAATTTCCGTCGTCAAACCTTCCCGGGTTGCCGTCGGGAGCCGCAGTGTTCAGGAAGAATCCAGGATAGAGAGGTGGAAGCCCAAGGGCGGGCGCGCCATATACTGAGACGAGATCCAATGTATTGGATAGCACGTAGTAGTCAGTAGCTCGTTCTCTTCCATAGGAGCTTATGCCTCCAAGAAAATTAAACTCTCCGTCAAAATGCGTGCGCACCTTGGCTTCTAAAGCCCAATATTCGCCGTAGCCATCAGACTGATCTAAGGTGAATATTCTCGTGCCGTCGACTTCGTCAAGTATGCAACGGCCGAAGAGGCCTGCAGTACCACCGTTGATTCGGCACTCGCCGTCCGGTGCCCAATCCTCCCCAGCTCCGCCGCTAGGACGCGATGTGGGCCAAATTCCCGCTGGATTCAGTGCCGTTGGCCCGAGCGTGGCCCCCACATCGACAATGTAGTCTTGATTGCTCTTGTATTCGGAAGTGCTGATTGCTCCTAGCAAGGAGAAGTTGAAATCTTCCCAATCGTGGTAGGCGGCAATCGCAAAAGTCTCGCCGGTTTCTTCAAAGACCGGTTCGAAGTCCGTGTGCACGGCACGAAATCCCACGCCTTCTGGCCGGGGGAATCGATAGTCCACGATGCCTTCGGAAGGATCTCCACTTACGCCAAAGGGAATTGCACCCACAGCCCCGCCAAAGATGCCTCCCGTCGTAGCGCCAAGATGTGGGGTTTCAAATCCGAAACCGTTCGGAGTGCACCCTGTCGTGGGAATGTCGTTGCGCTCACACACTTGGTTTGTAATTCTTGCGCGGTCGCTGTCTTCCTCAAAGCGCGAATAGGTCAGTCGAATCGTTGAGTCCTCAAAGAACTTCCACTGCAGCGTCAGACGAACGGAGTACTGATCCCTACCGTCGATATCGTCGTCAACGTTCCATAGGCCCAAACCGTCTGCAAGATTCTCGGTGTAGCCGTCGCGTTCCAATGTCATTACGGCAACTCTTGCGGCAAACGCTTCTGATAGCGGCACATTGAACATTCCTGTGAAGCGACTATGCGCATCGGAACCGAATTCGTAGGCAGCAAATCCGTCGACAATGTCGAAGTTGGGCTTTTTCGTTACGAAATTCACTGCGCCGCCCGTGGCGTTCTTGCCAAACAAAGTTCCTTGGGGGCCACGCAGAATCTCGACGCGCTCCAGGTCAAAGAATTCCATGGTGTTCAAGTTGCGCGGCAGCGGCACTTCATTGAAGTGTGCCGATACCCCAGGTTCGGACGCCGACCCCACAACCAAGCTTCCGATTCCTCGCACACTGAAACTGAATCCCCCAAAGTTTGTAGCTGTATACGACACACCTGGAGTGTTCATTTGAATGTCGGAAGGCGTAATGATTTGCTGTTCTTCCAGCATTGAGTCGGTGAATGCACTCACCGACAGAGGAACGTCCTGGAGGTTCTCCACGACCCTCTGTGCAGTAACCACAATTTCCTCAACGTCCTCATCGTCACCTGCCTGATCCGTTTGTGCCAAAACTCCAGTTGGGAGCGACAGCAAACCGAATGTAAGTGCGAAGAGCGCACATTGCCTAGAGACTTTGATCATAGATTTAGCCACCTATTCCAAAAGTTGATGTTCCGCGTGAAGCGCACGACGTCATACTACCCGCAAAACTGCTTGTCAAATGGTATCAAACAGCATGTTGTTTGTACCAGTCAAAAAAACAGAGTGTTGGTAGCTGCCAAGCGCTCTGTTTTCTGGTTTGGTTATCCAACGAGATCGGACGGATGAGGAGTCCGGTTCACCAATGGTAGAACCCTAGGAGCATAGATGTTCTTGAAGGCATGTGCTTCGCGATGTGCATCCAGTTGCTGTTGGGTTTCCCAGCGTTCGATGAGAAAGAATTGCTGGGGGTCTGATTGGGACTGGTACACCTCAAATCGGGCGCAGCCAGGCTCCTCGCGAGAAAGATCAGCAACCTCTTTGAGTAGCTGGCAGACGGTATCCGTATCCCCAGGGTCCAGCACGTTGATGACCACGTTGTTGTAAATCATGAAAATGCTCTCGTTGGTTTATGCCGGGCCTTCTATAGCGGAAGGTCGCCAGTGGCGTGATTTACGGAGCCGGTCTCGTTGTACGAGCGCATGACCATGTCGGCGATTCTCATCAAGTGCACTTCATCGGAACCATCGGCGATGCGCGACCACCTTGCGCTAATCAGCATCTGTGCTAGAGGAGAGTCGTTCGAATATCCCAATGCTCCGTGAACTTGCAATGCGCGGTCCGTGACCTTCCAGAGAGTATTGGCTACATGATGCTTAGCCATGGACACTTCGGCTCGAAAGTCCATGCCGTTCTCGATCTTGTAGGCGCAGTGCAGCACCATGAGCTTCGACGCATATAGGTCTATTGCACTTTCGGACATCATCCATTGGATGCCCTGTTTTTCAGAGAGAAGTGAGCCATGAGCAAAGCGCTTCTGTGCACGGTCGATTAGCAGCTCCAACGCCTGTTCAATCTGACCGATCCAGCGCATGCAGTGAGCGAGGCGTGCGGGACCCAGCCGCACCTGGCCTAACTTATGACCACCGCCGCGTTCGCCAAGCATGTTCTCCCTAGGCACTCGCACATCGTTGTAGCGGATTTCGGCGTGCCCGCCTCCGCCGCCCATAGTCCTAATGTCGCGCACCATTTCAAATCCAGGAGAGTCCGTGGGAACGATGAACGCGCTGTTGCGCGCCTGAGCGATTTCAGCGTCTGGATCAGTCTTCGCAATGACGATTGCGAACTTTGCCCCATGAGCACCCGAGGTGAACCACTTATGACCATTGATAACCCATTCGTCGCCGTCTTCTGTTGCGGAAGTCTTGATTTGCGTGGGATCCGATCCTGCAGTATCGGGTTCCGTCATTGAGAAGCAGGAGCGCATGGTGCCTTCGATCAATGGCTTCAGCCACTTGTCCTTCTGCTCGTCGGTACCGAAATGCAGCAATGTGTGCATGTTCCCTTCGTCGGGCGCCTGACAGTTGATGATGTATGGACCCATGGGAAACTTGACAGCTTCCGCGGACATTGCAGCGACGGCAGTGATTCCAAGTCCCATGCCGCCCCATTCTTCAGGCATGTGGGGACACCACAGCCCCTGCTCCTTGGCAACATCGCGCAGCCCCTTGATCGCGGTCCAATAGTCCTCGCCTCCGTCGCGCCGGGTGTTTTCTACGCGAGGGCGAACGGTGTCCTCGAAGAATTTTCGCGCCAACAGCCGGGCGTCTTCGACATCAGGTGGATAAGTGAAATCAATCGCCATGGTGCGAACTACTCCTTTGATGAACCATTAAGCATACCCTCTAGCATCGCTCCGTTCCTTCCGGACACCGTGGCCTAGTCGCACATCGAGACAGGTCTCTACATTCGTTAGTATTGCGCCAAGCACTTTCAATCATTCTGCAACACGATGCCAAAGACCGCACCAATTCGAAAACTGCTCATTGCAAATCGAGGAGAGATCGCCGTGCGAATCCACCGCACCGCTTCGGAAATGGGAATCCATACCGTCGGAATCTCTCCACCAGACGATCTGAGTTCGCTTCACGCTTTGACAGCGGATGAATTATTCGAACTTTCCGGCAGCGGACCCGCGGCGTATTTAGATATCGATCAGATCGTAAAAGTGGCCACCGAGGGGAATTGCGATGCGGTGCATCCAGGCTATGGGTTTCTCGCGGAAAGTTCCGAGTTCGCCGAAGCATGCTTGAAATCCGATTTGATCTTGGTAGGTCCAGGAGTCGGATCTCTTCAACGATTCGGCGATAAGATCAAGGCGCGAGAGTTGGCTGAACACAGCAGTGTTCCGGTTCTTCCGGCTTCCAAATCGCTGAAGAACGTTGCCGCTGCGTGTGATTTCTTCGATTCGTTGGAACCTGGAGCTTCCATGGTGCTGAAAGCCGCCTTCGGAGGTGGCGGCAGGGGCATGCGAGTTGTTGAAGGTCGCGACGAGATTGAGTCGGCTTTCCAGCGCGGGTCAGCGGAGGCGAAGGCCGCATTTGGATCGGGAGAGCTCTACGCCGAGAAGTTCTTGAGCGATGCGTTGCACATTGAAGTGCAAGTCGTCTGCGATCAGCATGGCAATGTCTCGCACCTTGGAGAACGGGACTGCAGCCTGCAGCGGCGCCATCAGAAGATCATCGAAATCGCGCCGTCGCCTCAAATTTCCGACATGCTGCGGCAGAAAATCATTGCTGCGGCAATCTCGCTGGCCGATGCAGCTGGCTACGACCATATCGGCACGTTCGAATTCCTCGTCGATGGTTCGCAATTGGGAGACGACGCCCCGTTTTATTTCATCGAAGCCAATGCCAGACTGCAGGTGGAACACACGGTCACTGAAGAAGTAACCAACGTAGACCTTGTGCAAACCCAGATCGAACTTGCAAGCGGTGCGTCGCTAGAGGAGTTGGGACTTCACTTGGAGGGCAAGCCAGTTCCACGAGGCTGTTCGATGCAGATGAGAATCAACTTGGAACAACTTCAAGAAGATGGTTTCGTGATTCCAAAGACGGGAACCATTACCGAATACGAACCACCGACCGGTCTTGGTGTACGAGTGGATTCCTTTGGCTATGTTGGCTACCAGTCCAGCACCCTCTACGACTCCCTAATCGCAAAACTCATCGTCCACGTCGGTCAAAACGAATTCCTGCCCCTGGTTCGTCGTGCGCAGCGAGCCCTGTCGGAGTTCAACATCACAGGCGTAGACACCAATCTCTTGATGTTGGCGAACCTCATAGACCACCCAGAAGTGCAGTCGTGCAACATGCGCACACGATTCATCGAGAGCAACATTGCCGAACTTCTCAAAGCGCCGAGGATCGCCGCCAAGGCCGGATCGAGGCGAAGTCAACTGATGCTTGCTGGAGCCAAGGTGGACGCAAACGATCCTCTTGCCGTATTGACCGAGGGACGTCAAAAGAGAGAACTCGAAAGGTCGCAGACTCAGCAAGACGTAATGTACGCACGGGGAATGGTTCCGGTTCGAGCTGCAATGCAGTCCACAATCCTGACGGTGTCCGTGGAAGTGGGCGACGAGGTCCGACAGGACCAAGAAGTCATGCTGCTGAATGCGATGAAGATGGAGCATGTAGTGAAAGCTCCAACGAGCGGCACAGTTCGGGAGATCAACGTTTCGTCCAGCGACACGGTTCCAGAGAACTCAGTACTGGTGGTGATAGAGGAAGGTCAGGTTGAAGAGAAGGGTCAGGCTGAAGAGGATCGTCTGGACCTGGATTCCCCACGGCCGGACTTGGCAGAGGTAATTGGTCGACGCGCGCTCACCACTGACGAATCCCGCGAGCGTCAAACGGAAAAGCGCCACGGTCAGGGAGGGAGAACAGCTAGGGAGAACATCTACGACCTCGCCGACGAGGGAACCTTTGTTCAGTACGGTTCATTAGCCGTTGGCCAAGGACTGCATGGAAGCATCGACGAGCTTCTTGACTATGCCCCTTCGGACGGGCTCGTCATGGGATTGGGACATGTCAACGGCGACAAATTCAAAGAATCGCGATCGCGCTGCGTGCTTATGTCCTACGACTACTCGGTGCTTGCTGGGTCTCAGGGCGGCATGAACCACAAGATGATGGATCGCATGTTCCAAACTGCTGAAAAACTGCAGTCGCCGTTAGTTCTCTTTACGGAAGGCGGAGGTGGAAGAGCCGGTGGCGGTAGCCGCGCCGCGCGCCCGGGGCGTGGTGGCTCCCGAGCGATAACAGGGGGCGGTGGACTCAACACACCGTCGTGGACGTTGCTTAGCCGTCTCCACGGCAGGTCGCCGATAGTGGGGGTGAACGCCGGGTTTTGCTTTGCCGGAAACGCCGTTTTGCTGGGCTGCTGCGACGTAATCATTGCGACCGAAAACTCAAGCATCGGTATCGGCGGGCCGGCCATGATCGAAGGTGGGGGATTGGGAGTCTACAGCCCCGAGGAAGTCGGCCCGATGTCCGTACAGATTCCCAGTGGAGTTGTCGACATTGCAGTAAGCGATGAGCAGGAGGCCGTTGCGGCTACCAAGAAGTACCTGTCCTACTTTCAGGGAACATTGGACGAGTGGGAGACGAACGATCAGCGACTTCTTCGCCATGTGATTCCGGAGAATCGTCTTCGCGTCTACGACATTCGCGAGCTCATTCGAATCCTCGCGGACAAGGACTCCGTCTTGGAGCTGAGGCCTCACTTTGGCACGGCGATGGTCACTTCCCTCATTCGTATCGAAGGAAGACCAATGGGGGTAATCGCCAACAATCCCGCTGTGATCTCCGGTGCCATCGACAGTCCGGCGGCAGACAAGGCAGCGCGTTTCATGAAGCTATGTGATGCATTTCAGATTCCCCTGCTTCTGCTATGTGACTGCCCTGGAATCATGGTTGGACCCGAAGTGGAAAAAACAGGTCTTGTGCGTCATTCAGCTCGCATGTTCGTCATTGGAGCAAACATACGCGTTCCGTCCTACATGGTCATTTTGCGCAAGTCCTACGGACTAGGCGGTCAAGCCATGGGCGGAGGCAATCACAGGCTGCCAGCCTTTGTAGTAGCTTGGCCAACTAGCGAGTTTGGAGGAATGGGTCTGGAAGGGCAGGTGAAGCTGGGACAGCGTGCGCGGTTGGAAGCCATCGAGGATCTTAAGGAACGGCAGGCCGCCTACGAGCGAATGGTGCAAGCCGCCTATGATCGCGGCAAGGGGCTCAATGCGGGTCACGTGTTTGAAATTGACGATGTGATCGATCCCGCAGACACCAGGAAGTGGATTGTTGCGGGTATGAAAGCGGGTGCGCCGCTAGTCCAGGAGCCACAAATACGATCTCCTTTGGTCGATGTTTGGTAGTACGGCAAAGTTCCACTCGTATAGCGAGCAAGACGTAATAGGATGCAGCGCTTTGAGCATTGCCTTACAAACCAAAGAGTGTTCGACCAACCCAAGGCCCCAACTACAATCGGCTTCTAACTTGAATAAGTGGATGCCGTGATGGGAGAGGTAACACCCAAACAGGTCACTTTCGGACTCCTCCTGGTAGTGGCGGGAATTGCGGTGGGAGTGCTTGGTGCGGTTGTATATTGGAACGTAAGCGGCCAAAACAAATCGGCTGAGATTGCTGCGTCGAGCCAATCGGATCCCATTGACCGAGCAGTGCTTGCCGTAAACGCAGGAGGCGCGGCCGATTCTCCAGTCCTGAAATCGGATGATGCTGAAACACCGAAATCACCTGCCGAAGGAGAGGTCGATTCACGGATCGTTGATCCCAAAAGGAACTGGGACGCCCTTCTTAACGATGGCCAATCGGACATTGAGCAGGTGGATGCATTTTTGGATATCGCCTCTGCATGGGCAAAAAACGATGGGCTTTCGATAGTGGATCGAGTCCGAGAGTCCCTTGGCGACAGTGCTGTCGCTGACGTTGTTGTACTCTCCTTATTGCACGACGCAGTACAAACCGACCCGACCGCGGCTTTTCAAGGTGCGTTGTCATTGTCGCCTCAGTCGCGCGACGACGCACTTGTGTCGGTTGTCAGAATGTGGGCGAAAGCAGATCCCATTGCGACGCTGGAGGCATTGAATTCCGCCAATTTGGGCGGATTGCTGAGAGGGTTGCAGGAGACTCTTGTCGATGCATGGACCGAAAGCGATCCAAAGAGCCTTCTGGATAGTCTCGCTTACTTGCCCGAAATATTGCGGAACACAGCTGAACAACAGGCAATGCTTGGTGTTGCTCGTACCACGCCGCCCGACGCCGTCGAATTCCTATCGAGGCTGCCCGATGACCCTAACGACGACCGACGGTATGACCTCGCCTATGAAATTGCTGAGCATTGGTCGCGAAATGATCCCTACGCTGCGTTAGAGTGGGTGACGTCGATTCCGTTTCCTGGCGTGGCAAACCAGCGCCCGCAACGTAAACTCCTAACCAAGGTATTGAGAAATCTTGCCGTCGAAGATCCCAATCTTGCCATGCAGTCCGCGTTGAATGAACCGATAGGGAGGTTTGGGCATGGTTTAGAACCCTATGTCGTTTCGAAGGTTGCACAGACGAACACTGAAAAGGCCATAGCGATGTTGTCAAATGTCCGAGATGGTGTGACAAAGGCTGCTTCCTACCGATCCGTAGGAAGAGCTCTAGCTGCGGACGGGGAATTTGAACGTGCACTCGAGCTGGGGACTGGGTTACCCCATGATCACCAGTCGAATTACTTCAGTGCGGTATTTAGCCGTTGGGCAAGATCCGATCCTGGGCGGTTGTATAAGTCTTTGGACCAACTACCGTCTTCAGCTGCTAAAGCGCAAGCTGCATACAACCTGTTGGAAGCGAATAGAACGGGGGTATTCACTGACAACGAAAAAGCAAGTCTGCAAGACATTGTCGATGCCGACGGTCATAAAGTGACGACGGTTGCTACTCTCGTGGGAGATTCTCAGGGCGCACATGGCATCGACGTAGATGCACGATTGCTCGAACTCGAACTCGAATCCAATTGGAACGATGGTGTGGAGCGCGTATTTGTCCTAAGCGGGAATTAAGCCTCTCTAGAGTGGCTTGCTCCCTAAGAAACTTGGCAGGTTCCTGTTTGTTGAGGAGCCGCTTCTCTCCTTATGCACCAAAAGACGATTGGAGAGAACTCGTTGCCTATTAACGTTTCGGAATCCTTCAACTCAAATTTGCATTAGTCATCGCACATAACCATCCAATTGATGCCGAATCTGTCTCGGCACATGCCAAAGTATGATCCCCAGAAGGTTTTTTCGGCAGGCATCGTCAGGGCTCCTCCGTCGCTGGAAAGTTGCTCCAACCAATCGTCGGTTTGTTCGGGACTCTTCGTTTCGAGGGTGAGCGAGAAATTTCCACCTATGACCAAGTCGGACGAATCCTGAGGAGTGTCGCTCGCCATAAGAGATCCATTTTCGAATGACATTGATGCGTGCATGATGCGGTCACCATCGACTTCGGAACTGGATTCGGGACCTTCTGCAAACGTTTGGATGGAGTCGATTGTCGCTCCGAACACCGAACTGTAGAACTCCATTGCCTCACGGCAGTCTCCGTTGAAAGTCAGATATACATTGATTGCAGACATTATTGATCCAGGGTGTAGGTCGAACGCGACATTTTAGGATGGCGGCGAGTAAGTGATAGACCGTTACTAACACCTTAGGCGATCACCTGGAGTTTTCCGGCCTGTTCGAGGTCTTGTTCTCTTGTGCTATTTGGTTCCTTCGGTCTCTGTGCAAGCACGCGTTTGCACAAAGTGTTCGTGTGGGAATTTGTTCGTGCCGCCCAGAGGCGACAAGGCAACAAATGCAGGAATTATTCTGGGGAAAAATTTTCTGGGTGAATTTCGTTGCCAACTAAAATCTCCAGAACCCCCAAGAGCAATTTTGCCAATGTACTGCCATTCAGATGGGTTCCCTGCGCGGCAGAAAATTCCGATGGGACTGTGTACTCCCCCGTTCAGAGCACCTACGCAATTGTCAGGTTCTCTACATCCACTATTCGCCTATTCAAAACCCACACTCTCCAATCGCTCTAGGTTTCTGAGTGCGGTATAGATTCTGTAGCGAGACCACTCTTCGCTAAGAGTTGTGACGATATTGGGGGGTTCTGGACGAGGCAAAACTGTTTTGGTCGTTATACCGTACCTCAACCCGCCGTTGCGTAGTTCTTCTGCATGGGTCAATGCCTTGGGACCATGGGCAACAATGGCTTCGATCACTACTGACCTAAGTGCAATGCCAATGTCTGGGTCGCCCAGCTTCACTACCAGCGCCTCGAGTCCTGCGTCGGTACGACACTTTCCTAGTCCGATCGCCGCGGATCTGAGATATGGCACTGTTGCATTCTCAGCCATTAGTGTTTCGATTCTCAACGCCACTGACTCAGGCGTGTTAAATCCACCTAGGTCAAGCAGTCCAATAGTCGAGCCTGGATGAATTGGGTCGTGAGATTCCCAAATCGTTGCAAGCGTATCGTCGTCTCCTGGAAAAATGACAGCAAGAATTGTTGGAATGGTTTTCCTCTTAATTGATGCCCTAATCGTTTCAATATGCTTGCCTGGTTCGACTTGGTCTGAATGCCACACTCCCCTACCTAAATCGCCAATCTCTTCGACTACGTTTCGCCAGCGAAGTAGGAGGAACGCCTTGAGACCGGGAATTTCGTGTAGCGCACGTTGCACAAGGGGTAATCCTTGAAGTTCATGGTTATGCCTGACGAATACACAGAAGTAAAACAGCTCATCCAACATCTTCTCAACTTTCTCTGTATCCTTCGAGAATAGTGATTCCGCAACATACTCGTTGATTTCCGCATTGGTACGAGACGGATCATTGATACCCGTAGGCTGAGGACCCGACATTACTATTTTGAGCTCCGCGAGCATCTCCTCCATGCCCTCGCTCTCTTCCGTCGAAGACATCTCTATAGATTGCTGTTGTGTCGAGACTGAAGTTGCCAATGTGCAGGCAATCAAGACTCCTAACGCAATAGTCAAATGTGCAACTGGTCTTGACCGCTCATACGACATGAATGCCCACCTCAATCAATTTGTGCAATATTCCCTGTAGATTCATTGACGTCATTTCGTCTAACACACCACCTCTGTGACGGTTACGAGTTTCCGACATTCCTGAAGGGTTCTTTAACGCCCACACCATTAGAGCGCTTGCTCAACAATTGTTTCACAGTAGTGAAGATCCCAAGATTTTGAACCTAGGCCTGAATGCTTGTAGATGCTCACGCTTCACCGAGTGTGTCAAGACTACACTTTCTCGTGAGATTGCCGTCGAACTTCTTATTGGTGATGCTTAATCGTTCTGCGTTTAGTTTGAATGCTGTGGTCTAGAAAGTTGCTCGTTCGAGCTGCGCGAAGGAGCACCTCGTTGCATGTGCTCCTTGCATACTTGTTTGTCTCTTTATTTGCCGCACGCTCCAATCTCATAATTTGATTGGGCGTAAGTGGGTTTTGGTTATGCGAGGCATAGTTCAATAGACTGAGGCAAGCAAGCTGGCGTTGCGAGGGGTCGAAGTTGTCTGGTTGAAGCACTTTGAGCAACCCTTCGACGAGTTTATCGTGAGCTGGTATCCCCATGGGATGCGTCTGCCGCCTCTTGACCCGACCCAACGCGATGATTGCAGCCCTCGAGACATCCGGTTCTTGGTCACCCACCAGCTCAGTCAGCCTGTTGACCATGGGGTCATCAATTGGACAACACTCTCCAACGAGAAACGCCCCACACTGTCGTTCGTGTAGATCATTTGATGGTACAAGGCGAACTGCTGCATCCTGGGCCAATTTGGGTTGCGAAGCTAGCGCATAAGTGGCGGCTCGTCTAACCGACTCAATTCCTGAGCACACTTCGTCAACAAGCTGGTGGTTGTTTTGCTCTGCTTTCAAGTAAGCATTGCACATGCGTTGGGGTTCGCCTTCAACTAGGGAACTTGGTGGCAATGGGCCGAGTGCTCTTTGCGATTGGGCCGAATAACGGGCCAGTTTCATCCAGGAACCTATCGCGTTAACAATGGGTTGGCGACGAGCATCTTTGCACCGATAGCTGTCAACGTTTTGTTCGTGTTTGGTTGTTGGTGCCGACGTTCGTATATACCAAAACTTGAACATGTAGCGTTCGCCGTCGTAGGACATCCGTGTCGCCCGATGAAAGAGGTCAAAGTGAATCAGCACAAGTGAGCCGGCAGACACCTCGATTTTCACAGGCTGCGTGTGCGGATCCAACGACCGCCATTGAGATGTCAGATGCTTATCTCGAAGTTCTAAGTCAGCTGACGAACCAACGTTTTTTCCCTCAAAGTCCAACCCAAGACGATCCTCTCCTCGAGTGTTGCCTGTTCCGAGCCGATCTACGTTCCAATATTGCGAACCAGGCAGGATTTCGGTGGGACCCAACTCCAAAGTGGTGTCTTGCGGATAGTAGAACACCATTGCCCATTCAAGTTTGTGGGAGCGAATCCCGCCCTTTGTTCCCCAGGGTAAGGGCGAATCCTTGTGAAACGACTGATCGTATCGATCCGCTCGGTGAATAAACGAGTGCCGATATCTGTAGAAACTCTCGCCAAGCAATGATGTCAGTGCACCATTGAGTTCGCGGCTAGAAAGTAGTCGATTGACGTCTGGCATACAGTCGACAGTCTCATCGGCTATGTGCCTAAGTCGGTGGCGCTGCACTGTTTCGAGATCAAATTTGATGTAGGCTTTGCGTGCTCTCGCAAACATTCGCTTGGCAAAGTCTGTTCCTAGTGCTGCATCGTGAAGTCCTAGGGTGAGATATCCCAGGTCTAGAAACTCGTAAACCTGATTCGGAGCTAATGTTTGAGTGGTCACGAACGAAATTTGGGGAGGCGAGCTGGAAGTGTGGACCGCAAAAGTCGAATTGTTTTTGGTTGGCTATTGCATTGGTCCATTCGAGTTTCGTGAATCACCATGTGAGACTACTCACCCCTCTTGGCAAAGGTAGTCTTGCAGTTCCATGCAATATACCAGCCCTTGGTGATAGTTGACGAGTACTTTTTTTTGAAACTGTCAATCCAAATTCAAATCAGCTGTAGTCAGTGAACGAGTAACACTATTAGTTAGAGCTAGGTTGACGCTCCGATTTTGCAATCGAGCGCTGGCAATGAAGTCCCAATCGAAACTACGTATGAAGTCGTGTATCTCAAAGCTTCATGCACGAATGGCAGCTGATTGACACTGGTCCGCCGCCAGGTGCATTCGAGTACAGGTTCAATTACTACCGGCACATCGGTCAGGTCTTGGTCTGTTTGACCGAATTCGACCATGTTCTTGTTGAACTCTATGGCGATTTCGCCTCTGGTGATGGGCACTTCGTCACCAGAGGGAGTAACACTGACGACTTGAAGCTGGTCGTCGTCCTTTTGCCCTGACACCTGAACGCCAATGCCAAGAATTGCGAGGAACGCTAGTTGTCGAATGGTTGTTGCCATTAGGCTTTGGTTAAGCCAAGAAAGTCGCGAGTTGGACTCGTTGAATGTAGCACAATTGGTCGGCTACACAAGCATTCGATCAGACTCAATTGAGTGCGAAGGCAGAGGCCCTCAGGGGTTAGTGTGTGTGTGTTGCTATTCTGCGAGGTCGCGAGTTGCCATAGACTTCCGGGGAGTACATTGCTTCGGCGTGAGCGGGCCGAGCCAAGAACTCGCCTGTCGAGATCACGCGTCCCGACCAATACAGCCGATAGCGTCCCGATGGCAAGAAGTCGCTCGCGAACCGAACGCTGTCATTGCGCAACTGGCGGCTGTAGAAACCCCACCTGGACGAGCCAAAAACACTCCATTCCCCTACCAAATCGGCTGGGATTAGCTCGTCGGTTCGATCATTCGCGTTTGCAAACAACTGGTCGATTGAGAATGCGGGCGAGCGGACTGATGACACAAGCGCCTCGCGCGCATTTGTCTTTGCTAGCCGCAGATTGATGGGCTGGAGGAATCCCGGCACGGGATCGTCGACGATCACGAAGTCGCGCTGGTCGCGTATGTCGAGATAGAGCCCCACGTGAACCACGTCTCCCCGGTTCAGCTCGTGGGCGTCGTCCAGCTCCACCCATTGATCTCCGCTCCTGACCCAGTAGGCCTTGCGGATGTCGATCCCGAAGTTCTCCCGGTCGGACTGCTCCTCGGCGGGCTCGTAGCGAAGCGTCGCCTTGTAGTAGAACCTCGAGTCGCCGGCTTGGCTCAGCCGCAGCTCGGCGGGCGCCCCGACGTGGTCGGGCTTCAGCGGAGTCGTGTAGACGAGCGAGTGCGCCGAGCCGTTGGTCTCGAATCGGGGCGGGCTCAGGTGATCGTCCATCACCAGCTCCACGTCCACCTTGAAGTCCTCATCCACGGTCTCCATGCTCTCGGCGTACTCCACGATTGCGCTCAGGCAGAACGAGGACTCGTGGGGCGTGGCACCGAACTTCCGTCGGTTCCATTCGAACATCACGCCTCGGACCAGTTCCGCCAGCCTCTCCTGGGACACTAGCGGCACGCCCCGGTCGCTGGCGCGGACAAAGGCGGAGATGGCGCTGCACGTGGTCTTCAGCTGGCTCGAGAGCATGTAGTTGCGCCTGCTGACTGCGCCGTGCTGGATCAACGCTCGATCGCCAGTCACTCCTATGCCGTTCATCAGTCTCGTTGCCAGACGAGTGAGTACATCTGCCTGCTGACCCAACTCGATGGCGGCCTCGAGAGACTGCGCTATAGCAAAGAGGCTGGAATCGGCGTTCTCCGCGTATATTCTGGACACCAGTCCCCAACTTCCCTTTTGGTGCCGCACCAACGCATTTGCCAACATTAGCCTCAATGAGGAGTCTGCCGTTTTGTCCCATCTGATATGGTCTGGAAGCCTATACATGCCCTGGTCGGTTAGGAATTCAAGCAATTTCTCCAACACGGTAACTGGTGTGTGGTAGCCCGCATCTGACAACCACGAGAATACCAGCGCCGTATATGCCGAAAGGTAGAGATCTGTATTTCGTTCCTCTCCATTCCAATAGCCAAACGCGCCCGATTCAGCCTGAAACTCAATTGCGGATTGCAGCACATCCTCGATATATTGACTTGCGTCCTCCCAGTCGATGCTCATCCGCTCGCTCAACTTGGAGAACTGTGCCGCAACTACCGCAGAGCTGAGACGCTGCTCCCAGCATTGGTACGGATAGTCGCGCACCTGCGCTATGCGGTCTTCCAATGCATTGATCAGCGAGGGCGCAACCTGGACTTCCAGCGAACCGGTTCCTTCGGCAATATCCGCTGGGAATTCAACTGGCTCAGCGACCACTTGATCGATCGATGTGCCGTAGACCGAACTGACAAAATGCCGCTTGCGCGGATGCACGGGAACTTCCTGCACCAGCGCATCGGTATCGCTCCCGGAGGAAGCTTTGGCTATAAGCCGGATAATTCCAGTTGACACGTTTCTATTTCTGTTCAATTGTGCTTGAGTTTTCGGAGAAACGAGTCGTCTTTCAAATGGAGCCAGCACTAAGGATTCTGTGTGAAAATACGGCTCAACATCGCCTTCGGCCTCGACTTCTACTGTAACTTTCCGGTTGCTATCTCCGCGATTCAGTACGGAAAAGCTAGCGGTGAACACATCCCGATCTGTCACCTGATTTGGTAGCACTGGTCGCACTTCAATGCCCAGATTGGTCTTTATGGACTTCACGCCTAAGCCAAACCTGTCCGTCGCGGTTGCGGCCACGACAACTATCCGCCACTCAGTCAGCCTGTCGCCTACCTCAAACTCGAAGCTTGCTGTTCCGTCGTTATCAACTTCGACATTCGGCAACCACAAGCTTGTAAGATCCTGGTTCGCCCGTGGAGTCGGTTCATCAAAATCCTCGGAGTCGGCCACAGACATATAGCTGTAACGCCATTCGTCTGACAGTAGCCAATGTCCTAGAACGTCGATGTTCGTTTCTTGCAGCAACCCTTGAATCGGGTCATAGTGCTTGATTCCCGTCCGTGACATCTCCAATACGCCTCCATCTACAACGGCCACAGACAATTCTGGACGTGACGACATTCCAGATACGGAGCCATCGCGTACCGCAACGCCTACCTCAACTAAGTCTCCAGGCTCGTAGACTTTCTTATCCGTAGTAATTTCCAAGTCGAGGGGCTTGAATGGGTTTCGCACATCAAGGCGTACGGAACGAGCCCAGGAGTTGGGGAATTTTTCTTGGTTTTGAGCTGCCACCAATACCGGTGGTTTTTCTTGTGAATCGACGGTCGCCACAGTTACCCTGACGCGGACAGAGGGTGCAAAAGCGCTTGATACGGGAATATCAACAAGGTGGAGGTTTCCCGTCAACTCAACTACCCTGTGTTCCAATATGCCAAGCTGCTCGACCGTAAGTAGTGCTTGCGATCCTGGAAATGAGTGTTCGATCGCAATCGAGGCAACTTCTCCAGCCTTAAACTCGCGACTCTCCAACTCGTCCCTGTTTGCGATGCGCATGAACTCGAGTTGCTCGTTCGCAACGGTATGTGTGTGGCCGCTGACGTATATTGTCGTGAAGGCCTCCTGATCAACATTGTCACTAGTTTGGATGGTTGCGACCGCGTAATACAAGCCCGATTTCTTGGGAATCATCGTGCAAGACTTGGCGATGTCATTCACGGCTAGTTCGCAGACATGGACCAACTTTTTGCCTCTCGAACTGGCAATGCCTTGGTAGGTGACTCGAAAGAACTGCAGAATTATGGGCAGATCATTCTTTGGCTCGCCGTTTGGCGCGACCACAACAGCTTCCACGGTAACTGACTCGCCCACACGAGCAGAAGTTCCGTCGTGGTAAACGCCCACGAACCTGTTCGCACTACGATACTTTACGCGGTCAAAATCCCAGATGACATCTCCACTATCTTCCTGTACACCCAACGAAACAGTCAATTCACCGTATACGACAGATCTGGAGTCCAATTTGAGAGATGCCGAGAATTTACCGCTAGCGCTAGTTGTGCTGCTAGGAGTTAGAAAGTCCTCTGATTTCCAGTACTCCCGCCAACCATATTCCGACCAAAACAGGAATTTGTCGGTTTGTGGGTGTTGTGACTCAAATCTCTCCGACCGTAGAGAAGCTTCGATCGCTACTGGAGCGTTTGTATAGGGGCCACCGGAAATGAGATTTGATTGGCTCTCGATCTCTAGCTCGTCCCCATACATGTAATCGTCTTTATTGAGTTTGTTCTTTACGAGGATTGTCGCTGGATTGAAATCCAGTACTTCGATGTCAAAGGCGTGCCAAGTTTCGATCCCAAAAAGCATCCGCCCATAATCGTAGTTCCATAGCGTTCCTAGCTCCTCTCCGTTGTCGACTACAACGACGAAATCCAAGGTTCCGACAACGGTCTTCGGAATTTGGAATTCACCATGGAAGGCACCAATATCATTGAGTTCGATGCCGCCTCGGTGAAAAACCAATTCATCGTGTTGAAGTGCCATGAGGTGATAGCGGCGATTCTTGTTCGTTCGCAATCCTTCATCGGTTGCTTCACGTACGAATACCTTGTATTCCACAGTTTGTTCGGGGCGGTAGATTCCCTGTGCCGTGTGCCCCCATACTGACAGATGTAGATCTCGTGAGCGACCTCCAAACTCCCAATCTCGGTCTCGAGTGAATTCGTTCAACGGAACAATAGTAGATCCATCAGGTTCCTCGATTCTCAAGAAATGATCGGAATCGAAGTAATTCAAGCAACTCAAGTCGTTGAACTCGTCAGGCAGTTCCCAACGCCGATCTTCCTTACTACCTTGTGGCAGTTCAAATCTGCCAGGGAGCTTCGCGACGCCATCGCTGCCCGTCAGCACTCTCTTAATTGGCGATTGAGAATTGTCCAACGAATCTACTAGCGATACGGGCACATTTTGCGCCACTTGGCCAGACACAAGGTCTGTTACCCAAACTAGGGAGGAGGTATAGCCTATCCGAGCCCATACGTTGTAGAGAGTGGCCTGCCCTACAATGCATCTCGCGCTAGGATCGTCGCCAAAACGAGGAATTGCCGACGGGGTGACCAACGCCACAAATGGATTTTTAGATTCGCCTAGCCAATCTCTGAGATTCAATCTGATGGGAATGACTTGATCTGTGGCCGTAGCAAGCCGATGTCGATTGGTCTTCACCGACCAGCCAAGTTCGGTTGGGAGCTGGGTGGCAACCTGAACACTCAAGTCGCGAAGATTCGCTACCCTCATGGGCACTTCAGGACTTACTTGTGGGCCAATAACTACTGGACTATCAACGAATAGCCTTGGTTTAAGCGCACTCGTGCGGAATTCAATCTCTATGGGGGCTTCAATAGTGCGACCAAACACATCTCTAATTGTCTCGGGCTCAATTTCAACCTTGTAGGTAGTATTTCCATCGAACCGATAGCCAAGATTGATCTTGCTAAAGCTATCATCGAGGTCAAAAGTGTCTCGGAGCCACAGTTCTTCGGTTCCTGCTATACGGACCAATCCATCTCGCTGCAAAAAGTTTAGTGGGCTGGCGTAGAACCTAGATTGGACGTGCACCGGGTACTTGCCAAAAACTTCGGGCTTCGGCGATATGGACACACCGGTCCGGGCATCACTCTGACTTGCCGGCGATGAAAACAACAAGGAGATCCCAGC
This sequence comes from Candidatus Azotimanducaceae bacterium, assembly GCA_965205545.1. GTDB lineage: Bacteria > Pseudomonadota > Gammaproteobacteria > Pseudomonadales > Azotimanducaceae > Bin55. The sequence continues at coordinate 2,155,963 of OZ242170.1, forward strand.
ATCGGGATCGCAGTCGCGCAAAGGTCTCGATTTGTACTTTTCGCTTTTGACAATGTGCTTCTCGAACTTCCCCTTCTTATTGATACATTCCAGACCAACGAATTCAAAACTTCCGAATGCTTCGACGCTAGCAACTCGCTGGGTGTCAGCTGTAGGCTCGGAAGCGAATATCGACTTTGCACCCGGTGCAACTTCCAGATCGTAAGTTGCACCGACCTCCAGTGGGTTCATCGCTTCAACTGCCCATTCCTTGGATGCGAACTCTGCCATTCCTGCCTTGTGATGTTCCATGTCGGTGCCTTCACCGCCCAGAAATCGAAGTAGCTCCTCCTCTTCATTTGGACTGGCAGGTCTCCACGAGCGATCTTCATTTTGACGGAAGAGGCGCCCATCGGATGCCCAAGGGTATCGTGAGCCTGGGGACATCAGTACCTTGATTCGCTGTATTTCGGAATTTTGGACGTTTCTGATCTGCAAGCTATTGAGCACTGTAGTCAGAGACATGGGCTGCGTGAATATCACGTCGAAAATCGGTTGGGTTGGGCTTCGCCAAGTATCGTAGGTTGCATGGACTCCTAGAGATGCAGTCCGAAAAGTAAGTTCAACGTCATCGGCAAGCTTTGAGCCATCGAGGGACTCAAATGAAGTACCCATTGAAATGACGTATGTCGTCGTGTCCCTCAAGTAATCGCTATGTGTGCAAGTCAGTTGCTTTGGACTCGTCCAACGCCATTTGCACCAGAGAGACGGTTTGATTTCCACGGGATCATCAGATAACTCCTTGTCAATCTGACCAAGGGAAACCATTCTCTTGTTGAATTCGATGATGACTTCGCCTCTAGTGACAGGCACTTCGTTGCCAAATGGTGTAACGCCAACTACTACAAGCTTCTTGTCTTCTTCATCCTCCAGAGAATGGATTCCGCAAACGCAAAGAAGTAGCGAAAGCAAAAACACCAATTGAAGCTTGACAGTCAACAGCCTTCCCCCAAGAAAAACCAAGATCTGGGCTGGTTTTGAATGTAGCACAACTGGTCGGCTACACAAGCATTCGATCAGACTCAATTGAGTGCGAAGGCAGAGGCCCTCAGGGGTTAGTTTGTGTGTGTTGCTATTCTGCGAGGTCGCGAGTTGCCATAGACTTCCGGGGAGTACATTGCTTCGGCGTGAGCGGGCCGAGCCAAGAACTCGCCTGTCGAGATCACGCGTCCCGACCAATACAGCCGATAGCGTCCCGATGGCAAGAAGTCGCTCGCGAACCGAACGCTGTCATTGCGCAACTGGCGGCTGTAGAAACCCCACCTGGACGAGCCAAAAACACTCCATTCCCCTACCAAATCGGCTGGGATTAGCTCGTCGGTTCGATCATTCGCGTTTGCAAACAACTGGTCGATTGAGAATGCGGGCGAGCGGACTGATGACACAAGCGCCTCGCGCGCATTTGTCTTTGCTAGCCGCAGATTGATGGGCTGGAGGAATCCCGGCACGGGATCGTCGACGATCACGAAGTCGCGCTGGTCGCGTATGTCGAGATAGAGCCCCACGTGAACCACGTCTCCCCGGTTCAGCTCGTGGGCGTCGTCCAGCTCCACCCATTGATCTCCGCTCCTGACCCAGTAGGCCTTGCGGATGTCGATCCCGAAGTTCTCCCGGTCGGACTGCTCCTCGGCGGGCTCGTAGCGAAGCGTCGCCTTGTAGTAGAACCTCGAGTCGCCGGCTTGGCTCAGCCGCAGCTCGGCGGGCGCCCCGACGTGGTCGGGCTTCAGCGGAGTCGTGTAGACGAGCGAGTGCGCCGAGCCGTTGGTCTCGAATCGGGGCGGGCTCAGGTGATCGTCCATCACCAGCTCCACGTCCACCTTGAAGTCCTCATCCACGGTCTCCATGCTCTCGGCGTACTCCACGATTGCGCTCAGGCAGAACGAGGACTCGTGGGGCGTGGCACCGAACTTCCGTCGGTTCCATTCGAACATCACGCCTCGGACCAGTTCCGCCAGCCTCTCCTGGGACACTAGCGGCACGCCCCGGTCGCTGGCGCGGACAAAGGCGGAGATGGCGCTGCACGTGGTCTTCAGCTGGCTCGAGAGCATGTAGTTGCGCCTGCTGACTGCGCCATGCTGGATCAACGCTCGATCCCCCGTCACGCCAATGCCGTTCGTCAGTTTCGTTGCCAAAGGCGCCAACATGTCGCTCTTCGCATCCAAGGATATGGTCGCCTCAAGAGTCTGTGCAATCGAAAACAGGTTGGGTTTCTTATTCTCTTCGTAGAGCTTGCCCACCAATTCCAAATCCCCTTTTCCATGTTGAACAAGAGCGTTTGCCAGCATCAGTCTCAGCGAAGACGTCGCAAAGTCGTCGATGCTCAGGTAATCGGGCAGCCGATACACTGTGTAGTCTTCGAGGTACTCGAGCAGGTTCTGCAGCACAACTGGCGGCACCTCGAAGCCAGCATCCACTAGCCATCGAAACGCCAAAGCTGTATAGGCCGATAGGTAAAGATCTGGGTGAATGGATTCACCGCTCCAGTAGCCGAATCCGCCCGAATTAGCAGACTGAAATTCGCTGGCGGATTCCAGCACATCCTGAATATATTGACTTGTGTCCTCCCAGTCGATGCTCATTCGCTCGCTCAACTTGGAGAACTGTGCCGCAACGACTGCGGAGCTAAGTCGTTGCTCCCAGCATTGGTACGGATAGTCGCGCACTTGCGCTACGCGGTCTTCCACTGCATTGATCAGCGAGGGCGCAACTTGGACTTCCAGCGAACCGGTTCCGTCGGCAATGTCCGTTGGGAATTCAACTGACTCAGCGACCACTCGGTCGATCGATGTGCCGTAGATCGAACTGACAAAATCCCGCTTGCGCGGATGCACTGGAACTTTCTGCACTAGCGCATCGGAATCGCTCCCGGCGGAAGCTTTGGCTATAAGCCGAATCGAACCTGTCAAGGGTTTTCCGTTTTGGTCCAATCGTGCCTGAATCGTTGCAGACACCAGCTTTCGTTCAAATGGTTCCAATGCAATGGGTTCGGTGTGCGTAGATACTGTGCCGTCGCCATCTGCCTCAATGGTGACATCGACATCGCGCTTGGTGTCCGACCGATTCAGTACCGAGAAGGTTGCGTCGAAGATGTCTCCATCGGTAACTTGGTTCGGCAATGCTGGTCGCACCTCAACTCCCAAGTTTGTTCTGATGGATTTCTGACCCAATCCGAAATGTTCGGTGGTGGAGGCAGCGACAACGATGATCCGCCATTCCGTCAGGCGATCTCCAATTTCAAACTCAAAGCTTGCTGTGCCATCGCTACTTGTCTCAAGGTTGGGCATCCATAGACTTGTTAGGTCTTCGTTTGATCTTGGGGTCGTATCAAAATCGGCCCCAAGACGACTCATACTCGCAACGGTAATACCTTGCGAAAGCAGCCAGTAGCCATCTACATCGATGTTCATGCCCTCCAATAGTCCCTTGACCGGGTCGTAATGCCCAATCCCTGCTCGGGACATTTCTAGCACGCCTTGATCAACCACGGCAACCGCCAATTCGGCGGTTGGCTTACTGCCTTGAAATGCGCTGCGATCTACAGCAATCTCAACCCTCACTTTTTCTCCCGGCACGTACACTTCCTTGTCAGTGATAATCTGCAAGTCAAGCAATCGCGTGGCATCCTTGACCCGCAGATCAACGGTTCGCGTCCAAGAATTAGGGAATACCTCCTGGTCGACAGCAGCTACGAAACTTCTGGGCTTGGTGACCGAGTTGGTGGTCGTAACTGTAACTGTCGCTCTAACGATAGGCGCATAGTGTTGTCGTATGGGTATATCAATGACGTCGTGGGTTCCTTCCAATTCGGTCACCCAATGGTCAAGAATGCCAAGTCTTTCAACGGTTACTAGAGCCATAGAACCCGGCACAGAGTGCTCAACTACTAGCGATGCAAACTCGCCGACATTGAATGCACGATCTCTCAGCTCTCTTGCATTTGCTATGCGCACGTTGTCCCATTGCTCACGCTTGTCAGCAACAACGCGTCCCTGAACGTAAATAAATTGAATCGCCTCTTGGCTGCGACCTTCCGCGGTGTTGATCGTCGCTACAACGCGAAGCTGTCCCGCTTCAGACGGTGCCACGGAGCAAGACCTGGAAGCGAGGTCAGGGGCTATTTCACAGGTGTGAACCAATTTTTCTTGCAGTTCGTTATTGTTGAAATGCGATAAGACCCGGAAGAAACTGAGGTTGACCGGTAAGTCATTCAATGGTTCGCCGTGTTGGTCCACTACAACAGTATCTACCGTTACCGTTTCACCTACTTGAGCTTGCTTTTCTTTGTGGCGAACGCCGACAAATCTGTCAGTGCCAAAGTAAGTGGCCCGTGTGTTCTCCCATATGATGTTTCCGCTATCTTCTTGTACGCCTAGAGAAAGCGTCAAAAATCCGTAGTCGACGTCAGCAATGTCTAGCAAGAGAGAAGCGTTGAAAACGCCTTCACTATTCGTAGACGTGCTGTCTGTCTGAAAATCCCTTAGAGTCCAGTTGTGGTATTGATCGGAAGCTAACACGAAGGAAAACTCCTTCGTTTCAGGGTGTTGTGATACGAATCCTTTAGATCTCAGGCGAGTTTCGATTGTGATCGGAGCATTGGAATATTGTCCACCTGATATGAGGTCTGCTCTTCCACTGGCATTCAGTGTGTCCCCGAGCTCATATTCGGTCTCGTCGAGAGAGACTTCTACATAGATCGTTGCCGGGTCGAAATCGAGGACTTCAACCTCAAACGCTTCCCAGTATTCAACCTCTGAATAATTCAGCGAATCGTCCTCAGCGTTCCAAATGGAAGAGAAGCTCTCTCCTTTGTCGATCATTACGAGGAACCGCAAGTTCCTGTCTGTTCTGACCGATTTCGGTATCGTGAATTCTCCGTGAAACGATCCAAACTGGTTTGGTTCGATGGCGTTCTCATGGTGAACTAGCTCGCCGTAGCCTTGCGTTACGACAAGCCGAAAGCGACGTGTCTCATCTGATCGCAATCCTTTGTCGGTTTGCTCCCGTACGAAAATCTTGTATTGGACAACTTGGCCAGGTCGATATAGTCCTTGAGCCGTATGCCCCCACACAGAAAGGTGAGGAACCGGCACGGAGCTTGCGTAGTCGCTTCTTGCGAGAAGTGTTTGGGAAAGAGGCAGAGTTGAATTGCCATTTGGGCCTTCGATGTACAACGCATGCGTAGCTGGAAAGGGATTTAGACAATTTTCATCGTCGAATACATCAGATGGCACTTGCCATCTCCTCTCTCGCTCACCCGCGGAAAAAACCGATTTACCGGGAAGTGAGGCAATTCCCTGCTTGTTTGTGGTAGCTTCTGCCACAACGGAACCACGAGCTTGTCGTATCTCCACGAGAGAAACTGAGGCATCCGGAACAACCTGACCTGTTTGAAGGTCTGTAACCCACGCGATGGAAGAGGTGTGCCCAATGCGAGCCTGTACGTCATACGGGGTGACTTGTCCATAAATGCATGTGGTAGTTGGATTTTCGCCATATTGTGGATCTGCAATTGGTTCAATGGCGGCCACGAACTGCAGAGTTCTTGACGGCAACCAATTCTTGAAGTCCAAAGTAGCGGGAACGATCTGGTCGGGCGGAATTTCATAGCTTTGCCGTTTCCTGCTTACGGACCATCGTTGATTGGATCCGGTTCTCGCGGCTAGCCTGACGCGCAGATCACTCAGATTGGCAACATCGACGGGAACATCCAAGTTGGACTCAACGCCCATGACCAACCACGGAAGCAACAAATTGAGTCTTGGCTTCAACGGACCGGTACGAAATTCAACGGTTGTACGCCTTGTTAAATATCTGGCAAAAACGTCAAAAAGCGGTGCATCGCCTACTTTCAATTCGTAGGTTGTGTTTCCCGTAAGTTGATACCCAATATTGACCTTGCTCAGGTCATCGTCAGACGCGAAGTCTTGATTGTCTCCTGGAAGTTCAATTCGAGAAATGTATGCCAGCACCCCTTGTTGCATCGTGTAGAACCTAGCGCGGGCATAGTTTCTGTCATCTTCGGGCTTGGGCGATATGAGAGACCTGTATTTGACGTCATGGGCTTTTGCTGGAGCAGTAAATAGCAAAGTAATGCCTCGGTCTGGATCGCAGTCGGTTAAGCGCGTCCCCATGTTGTCCGACGAGTCGATTAAGTGCTGTTTGAACGACCCCTTCGTGTCCAGACACTCCAGACCAAGAAATTCGAAAGCTGGATAGACCTCGAATCGCGATATGTGCATTGGCAGCTTGGTCGGCTCAGAAGCGAAAATTGATTTGGCGTTGGACGCAACTTCTAGGTCATAGGGCGTATCGGGCTTTAAGGGAGCCAGTGGTTCCACCATCCAGCTTCTTGTTGCGAACTCTCGCTTTACTTCAGCGTAGTTCTCAGGATCAATCCCCCCGTCCCTAAGCGCAAGCAAATATTCTGCGCTCTCAGCATCGCTTGCCCGAATCCACTCGCCCTCTTCGTTCTGGTGAAAGAAAGTGGATGTGATTTGCCTCCACCTCGGCAAGCTAACTGCGTGCATGACCTTGACCTCATGCAATTCCGATGTCTTCAGGTCGCGTATATGGACCTTTTCCAAAATCGTACCGAGGGCCATTGGCTGCGAGAAGCTGATTTCGAATATGGGGCGTGTAGGACTTCGCCAAAGGGAGTTTGTGCCAAACACCCCTAAGGAAGCAGTTCGGAATGACACTTCATGCGTTGAATCGAGCATGGAGCCATCGAGAGCTTGCAATGAAGTCCCGATCGAAATGACGTATGAAGTCGTGTATCTCAGAGATTCATGCACGCACGTCAGCTGATTGACACTGGTCCACCGCCAGGTGCATTCGAGTTCAGGTTTGATTTCCACTGGCACATCGCTCAGGTCTTGGTCTGTTTGACCGAATGCGGCCATGTTCTTGTTGAACTCGATGATGATTTCGCCTCTGGTGACGGGCACTTCGTCACCAGAGGGAGTTACATGGACAACTCGAAGCTGAGTGTCTTCCTCTTGCCCCATCACTTGTACGCAAATGCCAAGAATTGCGAGGAACGATAGGTGTCGAATCGTTGTTGCCATTAGTCTTTGGTGAAGCCGATAAAGTCGCGAGTTGGACTCGTTGAATTTAGCACAATTTGAGCCTCTTCAGGCGATGAACAACTCAGAGGAAATGACTTCTAGCACTCTCACCAAGTTGGTCGTATTGAGATTCGCCACGTGGCATGGATGTTTTGACGACATGCTTGGACACATCGTGTTAGCTGCAAAGAACGGCTGTTACTTTTTTAGTTCCTCAATCAGAACAATTGTTCCTCAGCACCCACGTCTCAAAAATCTGCTCTATTGAAAGAAGTATAGAAAGGAAACAGTATTTGTCTTTTTTATCAAAGGTTTACGAAAATGCCTGGCGCTGATTGAGACGGGCAAGACGGTCTAAGCGAGTGTAGAAGCCAGTCCGTCTCGAGGCCATGAGAGAACTTCCCCGTGCCCTTGACATGGTCTCCGCTACACGTTTCCCACCAAGATGTCGCAATGGGTAATGTATGGTACGCAGGCAGATCGTGCATGGACCGTGACAAATCTAGGAGAAACCTATGACCAATGAGTACGTAGAGGACCCGACTCAAATCGACGGGTGGCCCATAAACACGCCTCTAGATGTTCGCCGAGGCGTTACAGATGAAGACGGCATTCAATTCCCGTTGCGATGGGGAATCATCAGTGCATCGGCCATTGCATCTGACTGGATCAAGTCGCTGCAAGAGGTGCCCGGGGCACAAATCACAGCCGTTGCAGCCCGAGACAAGTCGCGAGCGGAGTTGTATGCCAATGCGCATGAAATTCCCTCTGCTTATGGCTCCTATGAAGAGCTGTGCAACGATCCAAACGTTGACATCGTCTACATTGCCTCAAAGACGTGGGATCATCATCGCGATCTGATGACTGCAATCGCGGCGGGCAAACATGTCCTATGCGAGAAGCCATTCACTGACACAGCGGAACAAGCCAAAGAGGTATACGCTGCAGCAGACGAAGCAGGTGTGTTTTGTCAGGAAGGAATGTGGTTGCGGTTTTTCCCCGCAATTGAGCACGCACGAGCAGTGCTTGAGCGCGGAGACATTGGAGATCTGCAAATCGTACAAGCTGACTACCCAGATCGAGTCTATGCGCTCAATCCAGCGATTTTGGGATTCGGCAGCGACGAAACGCCTTTGATTGCGGCAGCGGGCAGGAAATCGCGGGGACAGCCGTATGCCAATGATGTGCCTTCTGCTCACGGAGCTCCACCGAGCGCGGCAATTTTGCAATACTCCCAACAGCGTGGCATTGCCGTAATTACGTTTGCCTCGGGGAGGTTCCAGGAAGAGACGCAGTTCGTCGGGACGAAGGGCCGCATCACCATCGAGACTCCCTCGCACCATCCGACGGCAATTACGATTCGGACTGGCCGTCCCGCTCGTCAGGGAACCCGCAAACAGGAAGGAAAGCCCACACTAGAGCTAGATCCTTCTAAAGGATGGACGGGAGATTGGCTGGAGACTCATTGGAATCAGGACAGAAATCCCACGAACGGGCCGTTCAATCACGTCGAGCGATTTGAATATCCGATGCCAACTCCAGCACCAATCACGCGTGGGCAACCAGCTGGCGCAAGATGGAACGGAGAGCGCCTAGTTCGCTACAAGGGTTGGACGTGGAGCGGCGGCAATCAACATGGATTTCTGTATCAGGCGCAGGCAGTGCATCGTTGCATGGCTGCTGGCTTGAGAGAGATGCCACAGTTCACTCGAGCAGAATCTGTCCGAGTCTGTGAAATCATTGACGAGATTAATCGGCAGTGTGGAGAAGTGGGTTTCTAGGCTTTGCTGCAAGCAAATGCCAAGTCAACTGGTCAAAATTGGGATTGTGTTGCCCGAAGTATGCGCCGATTTCGAGTTACTGTCACTCGTGTGCCTGTGATTCCTCGTTGCTTCTCGAATCGTCTTCATTCTCTTCGGACGACGCTTCCAGTTCTTCTGATGACCACAGGAAATCGGACAAGGTCTCACTTATGTAACTCTCGTCAGTAGTTTCTCCCTGGTCCTTGAGTCTAAGCTCCTCTAATTGTTTGGTGAGAGCGATCGATACCAGCGAGTCATGTCGCGGCTGGTTGGCAGAGCACCATCCCGTATAGAGGTACTCGACCGCATCGCTCTCTTCGTTCGTCTGCGACTCTCGGCGATCTACGAAAACCAAGTAGCTAGTGCCAACTTCAAACTTGTAGCCGCAACTCGCAGAATAGGGCTCGGTGGACACCTCAATCCTGCTCGTTTTCTCACCCTTCCACATGTCTTCCACTTCAAACTCAACTTCAATCAGTAACTGCCTTGGCAGGCTTGTTGCCGATTCCCCCTTTTGCAGCACTTCCCCATAGAACACGATGTCCGATGTCTTATAGTCATCTTCCACAGTGATAGGGTCGCACTTGCACGCCCAACTCTTGACTGCAATGAGAACTAGCAGAGAGCTGCACACGAATGGAAGAATCCGAGCTGAACTGCGCATTGCGCTTGGACGTTGCATATCTTTACTCCAAATTTCGTGCCGGACATAGGGAGTCGCGAAATTCTCTATTCTGTCATGTTTTACCCACCCCGAAAACAATCGGCAGTTTGAAATCGGAAAGTTCACGAATGTGAACGCAGTTTCTCACAACGGTGTAACATTGCAATCTTCGAATGTCCGCGCCAAATAACCTTTTTCGTCCAGTAGTTTGGGACGCCCAGAGGAAATTCAAATGAAACTCTACGATCAGCAATTTGCACCAAATCCACGTCGTCTGCGCATTTTCATGGCAGAAAAAGGCATTGAGTGCGAAGTCGTTCAAGTCAATATCGTTGCCGGAGAAAACCTCAGCAGCGACTTCTTGGAAGTCAATCCACGAGGACGTCTGCCAACTCTGGTGCTGGACGATGGAACTGTGCTTGACGAATCAGTCGCAATATGTCGGTACCTGGAAGAAGTTCAACCAGATCCCGCGCTGTTTGGCTCAGATGCGTTGAGCAAAGCGAGAATTGAGGCGAGGCAGCGTCACATGGAATTCGATGGATTGCTGCCGACAGCAGAAGCATTTCGCAACTCCTATCCAGGTTTCAAGAAACGTGGGGTTGGAGGAAATGTGGGTGAAATCGACGCGATTCCCGAACTGGCAGAACGCGGAAAGACAATGGTCGACCGCTTCTTTCACAGATTGGACGAGGAATTGGCAGAATCCCGCTATGTTGCTGGAGACGATTTCAGTGTGGCGGACATCACGGCGCTGTGTACCATCGATTTTGCTACGACGGCGGCTCGAATACCCTTTCCAGATCAATGCAGCAACATCAAAAGGTGGTACGACGAAGTAAGCAGTCGATCCAGCGCGAAGGCTTGAGCTCGAAACAAAATTAACCGATTGGAGGAGTAGAACAACAAATGGCACACGATTTAGTAATCAAGAACGGGCTCGTTGTGGACGGTACCGGATCTGAGCCGTTCGAGGCGGATGTCGCCATCGACGGCGACTCGATTAGCGACGTTGGGACTGTAAACGAAGGGGCTAGGCAAACCATTGACGCGGAGGGCCACTACGTGACTCCCGGATTTGTGGATTTGCATACACACTTCGACGCACAGGCGGGGTGGGATCCCCTCCTCACGCCAGTTTCCTGGCACGGCGTCACAACCGCGCTGTTTGGGAACTGCGGAGTGACCTTCGCGCCATGCAAGGAACAAGATCGAGAGTTTCTCGCTGGCATGATGGAAACCGTCGAAGACATACCCAAGAACGCCATCCTGACAGGATTGCCTTGGAATTGGGAGTCCTACGGGGAGTATCTCGATTCGATCGAGTCGCTAAATCCAGCCATAAACATCACGGGGCTTGTAGGTCATTGCGCCTCGAGGTTCTACGTGATGGGAGAGCGTTCTATCACTGATAACGCAACGGACGACGAAATCGAACAGATTGCGTCATTGATTGGGAGGTCCGTAAAGGAGGGTGCTGTAGGGTTTTCGACAAATCGACTTCCTGGACACACGCTGCCCGATGGCCGTTCCATACCGGGCACGTTTGCCGAGCCCAAGGAACTTGTCGCAATTTCCAAGGCGGTTGCGGAGAACGGCGGCATTCTTCAGAGCGTTCTCAACTACAGCAAACTCAATGAAGAGCTTGAAATCCTGCGAAGTCAAATGCGAGAATCGGGCGCACGCCTGCTGTTTAGCGCTCCGCACACTCCAGATTCAGACGGAGGTGTTTCTGCCTACGACTCGTATATCAAGGACATGCAGGATGAAGGCCTGGACGTCACCGGATTGACTTTACCGAGAAGCGGCGGGTTTCTCTCAAGTTTGAAATCGATGATCATGTTTCCCGGCCCGCATTGGGACAAGTTGCGCAGCATGAAATTCGAAGAACGATTGCGGGCAATTCGTGATCCGGAAACAAGGGCAAAACTGATTGAGGACATTGAAAATTCGGAGCATAAACGCCGACTGGCGGAAACAACTCGCGGCTGGTATTGGATTAGCGATGCGGACCGACCAAATTACGTGAAGGATGCCTCTGAGAGCTTGGCGAGTATCGCCGAACGAGCAAGCGAACATCCAGTTGAGACGTGGTTGCGTTTCATGAATGAGTCGGATGGAAAAGGCTTCTTCCACATTCGGTTCTTCAACAATGACCTCAAGGCCTTGGAACCGTTTCTCAAAGCTGACTGGATCTTGCCGGGAATTGGCGACGCGGGTGCGCACGTCAGTCAGATCATGGACTCCGGGTGGACCTCATTCATGCTGTCGCACTGGGTGCGCGACAAAGGTTCATTCTCGATTCAGGATGCAATTCGAAAATTGACCAGTGCTCAAGCACGCGTGATTGGATTCAACGACCGAGGAACCTTGGCGAAAGGCATGAAGGCCGACGTCAATGTCATCGATCTGGACAAGGTTTCCGAGCGGCAACCCCAGCTGGTGCACGACTTCCCGGATTCAGCTCCTAGACTGATACAACGGGCCAAGGGCTATCGCGCCACGGTGTGCAATGGAGCTGTGATACTCGAAGACAACGAACACACCGGCGAACGAGCAGGACGAGTTTTACGGAATCCCAACGTCGCGGCGTAGCAACATTGCTAGTTTGATTGGAGTTTGGAGCTAGGCGGTTTCAAGCTCCAACTGTTCGCGGCCCAATCCGATCCTGTGAGCGTTGTGGTAGTGGTGCAGCGCAGGTTCGTTGCGGCCAAAGACTATGTGCGAGTACAGCTCGGATTCGGCTCCGGCCTGTGATTGGGAGGCTACGTTGTAGTCCTCATTGACTATGACGCTATTGAAACCGACGAAGCGTTCTTCGTAGCTGTGAGGACCCTCCTCAAAGTAGTGCTTTGAGTCGCTGAACACATACCAACTGTGGTGCGTGTTTGACTTGCTCGTAGAGTTGTCCGCTGGAAACATTCGGAGAATGTCCACAGCATATTGGTCGATGAGCAGAATGGTGTTTGGATAGATGAAGTAGACGCAAAGGGTGACAAGTCGAAACGGAAGGTCGTTGGGACTCTCAACGGATTCGTAAGCCTCGAGAAGGTTGCGCCTTGCAAACACCATCCGGTAATTGAGACCATAGATGTCGTGAGTTTGCAAGTTGCCCTTGATCTCCGGCGACAGCGAATCTCGATGGAGCACGTCAAAGTGGTAGTTTTCACCGAATGTGTCGATTGCCATTTTCCAGTTTGCATCGGCGGGAATCACTTGGGAAGCTCCATGGCTCTTTGAGGTGAAGTCCCAATGCGACATGTCGTCTTCCATGCCACCAAGGCAGTTCTCGACATTGACCGTACCTCCCGGAGTGGGCTTCACCCAGAGCATTCCAAATTTCTCCTCGCAGGGAAGCTCGATGAGGGAATGCTCCTCCTTGCAAATCGACCCAAACTTACGCTCTCGATTGATGGCAATCAAATTTCCGTGATTGTTGTAGGTCCAAGCGTGGAATGGGCACGAAAACTGCAACGCATTTCCGCGTCCTTCAGGGACCACACGCGCACCTCGGTGACGGCAAACGTTGCCGAACGCTCTAAACGCTCCCTCGGAGTCTCGAACCATGAGAATTGAGACACCGGAAGCGTTATCCACCCAGTAGCTGTTTGGTTCCGGAAGGTCGCTAGACAAGCCCATGAGCAACGGAGACTCTCGAAAGAAAGTTCGTTGTTCTTTAGCAAGCAATTCGGGGCAGGTATAGTCTGATACAGGGCACCGCATGATGCCGCCCGCATCGTGAGACTCGTCATTCTGCCAACCCTTCCGCAAAATTGACAGAACTCTCTGTTTTTCTTCTCTACGCATTTGTCTCTTCTTCAACTAGCATCAAACACTAGGGTTCTTCGCCATGCTCTTGATTGAAATCCGATTTTGCCACCGCCCAAGCGATCACCAATTGAGCAAATCACCGCAGAGTGCATTGGACGCAAGTGCCCGTTTTGGCACGTTTCCCGAAACATTCAGCGACGCCTCGCGGGCTACTGATTTTAGCCGTCAATCCAAGTATCCCTTAGAAATCAAATGAATCTAGGAATTCGCCACAATGCGGGTGGCGAGCAGTACGCGCAAATTAGTGTTACTGGCATGCTTATCCCAAAGCGCAGTGAGGCAAACTTTTATTAGCCGATGGAGGCAGGTTCTTTGAATTTCCAACTCGCGACGATTGCTTTGCGTAAGGCATGGCAACTTCCTGCACGAATTTCTCAAATGAGAATTGGCATTGACGCTGAACGTGTCAAATCTAGTCGGACTTGATCAGTTGATGAAAGTAGAAGCACAGTCCGTCGGGAGCAACAACGAAAAAAACCTGGTATTTCTCTCCGTCTCGTTCATCGATTCTCCAATTGCCAGTATCTACGCCTCGGCTTTCGAGTTCTTCCTTCATTCGAGCTGCGTCGTCTATTAAGATGGCCCCGCCGTCATTCGTAGAGTCTCCGCCGTTTTCGGAAAATCCCATACGTGTTCCGTCGCGTTCCATGATCACGGTGGGATGGGGGACTTCCTTGCGCACCACCTCTGCCATTGCAAATTTCTCTCCGTACCATGAGGCGGCCGCATCGCGGTCGGCCACGGGTAGAGCAAGTACGTCGTCTTGAAATGGATATGCGGCTTCAAATTTCGCTCGGTCTGCCATAGTTCTACTCCTTCACAAAAGCACGAGTGGGTTTTGCACGCCCGTTCGCTACTTGAGCAGGTTCGATAGTAGCACTTGCGAATCTATGGAATTGCACAAGGCGTTTGAAAGTTCAACTTAATTAACATTGCGAAAATTTACTAATCGTTTGTGCAATGTCCGAACCCCTATTCGCGGGACTCAAGGTGGTCGATGCGGCTTCGGTCATCGCGGCTCCGGCCGCAGCGATGATGCTGGCCGACTTTGGCGCCGACGTCATCAAGATCGAGAAACCGGGCCGCGGTGACATGCTCCGCATTTTGTCCAACATGCCGGGCACACCAGAAGAATGCCGCAACTACATGTGGGATATGGACGGTCGCAACAAGCGCAGTATTGCGCTCAATCTCAAAACGGAACAGGGCAAGCAGATCCTTCACGAACTGGCGGATTGGTGCGATGTGTTCATTACCAACATGCCGTATCCGTCTCGCATTGAATTCAATGCCACATATGAGGATCTCAAAGTCACCAATCCAACGATCATCTACGCGTCATTGACTGCATACGGCGAATTGGGCGAGGAGCGAGACCGCAAGGCTTTTGATCAATTGGCGTACTGGGCTCGAAGCGGACTCATGGACCTAATGCGAGAACCCGGAACCAAACCTACACAAGGGCTGCCAGGCATGGGCGACCACCCTACCGCGGTGGCCATCTACGCGGGCATCGTGACAGCGCTTTTGAAGCGGGAACGAACCGGCGAGGGATCGCTTGTACAAACTTCGCTGTTGGCCAATGGACTCTGGTCAAATGCTGCGATTGCCCAAGGTGCGATGGCGGGCGCGGACATGGAACGTTACCGAGATGCGACTGAGGTTCCCGGGGTCACCATGCAAGGCTACCAAGCTAAGGACGGTCGTTGGTTGCAACTCAACATGATTCGAACCGAACAAATGCTCTCGATGCTGTTTACCGTAATGGGTGCAGAGGATCTCTTGGTGGATCCGAGATTCGCATCCATGCGCGACATGTATAGGAATAGACGCGAGGCCGGAGAGGCAATTCAAGCCATCATTGAGACTCGCACGTCTGAAGAATGGATGGAGCTCTTTGACGAAGCTGAACTGCCGGTGAATCTGATGGCTATCGTCGAAGAGTCTGCGACGGATGCGCAAGTGCTCGAGAACCGAATAGCGATAGTGCCGGACGAGAATTCCGTCGGCGTGCCTCTGCTCCTCAATCATCCCGTGCAAATTAGTGGCGTTGAGCACGTACCTACTACAGCTTCACCTGGTCTGGGAGAGCACTCGAAGGAGATCCTCAAGGAACTTGGGTACGATCAGCACTCCATTGAGGAATTGATTGAAACCGGAGCAGTCGCGACTCTCTCATCCAATCCGTCGTGACCGTTTGAAACAACTCCGTAAAGTAATTGAGCCAACCGCAATCCACACTCTCTGAATCCGATCTGACGGGACGTTGGGTACGCCCACTAGATGTTCCTCCGGGCCACTGGAAAAGGCAGCTTTCCGGGAAACTGCGGGATCTAGCCATAAGAGGAAAGCTGGATCAGCTAAAGCAGCTTATTGGAGATGATCCCTCCCTCTTGAACAAGCGAGGCAGTCACGGACGGACGTTTTTGTTTGAAGCAGTGCGTAAGAACCGGCTAGAGACAGTATTGTGGCTGCTGGAACAAGGTGCGGATGTTCATCTAACTGGCTGCTACAACTCGGAATCGATCGTGCAACTGGATCCCATAACGGCGGCTTCGTTTTATCGTCGCGAGCAACTAATCGAGCCGCTGGTTCGATTCGGCGCAAGCAGGGACGTTTTTCGGGCGGCATTCATTGGAGACGAAGGAGCCGTAGAGGGTTTCCTCGGCGACGACCCAAGTTTGCTGAACGCCGAAGATCCCAACGACGAAATCTACTACTCGCCACTGGTTAGCTTTTGCGTGGCAGGAGGGCAATTGAAGCTCTTGAGAAACCTTGTCGACCGTGGCGCAAGTCTGCAGAACTACGATGCCCAGCTTCTCTTTATCGCCGCTCACATTGGGGATTCAGAAGTCTTATCCTACCTGCTAGAAAAGGGCGTTTCTCCCTTATTTTCCGATGCGACCCTATGGATGGCTACAAATCACATGGAAAACTTGCGACTGCTGGTGAAATCCGGATTGTCGTCAAACCAGAGACCCTATCACGGACTGCACCCGCTCATGTATGCGTGTCGTGCCGACAAGTCGCTCAACGTTGCAAGGGTCCAGCTAATGGTTGAGCTTGGGGCTGAAGTGAACGCCGTTGGACCTCAAGGCAGAACTGCGCTGCACTATGCGGCTCGCGGTGGCGATCCCACTCTTTGCCAGCTGCTGCTTGACGCGGGCGCAGACCCGACTAAGCTCGATGACGAGGGAAGAACGCCTCTGGAGGTCGCCCGCAAGTATCGCAAGTGTGATGTTGTCGATCTGTTGACCAGGTGATCTGGCGGCGTTGGACAACAAACGACGAACATTCCCGAGTCCCGTCACGTTTAACACACTGGCTAAGTTCGCCGCCTTGCGGGATCCACTACAAGGAGTCCTCGGCTGAGCAGCGTGTTCGGTTATCTCCTGTAACCAGAAACAATCACACCATTTGTAGACGGTATGTTTTGACCTGCTCTCGACATGGACAGGAAAGGTATCCTGATCCATGTTTGAAGAACAAGGAGAACAGGTCATATGGATATTACTACGAAAGACACGCCCACTTCCAGACGAGAGGGGCACGTCGGGCTGGATGTTCACAAGGACACCATTTCGGTGGCCGTGGCATGGCATGTGGCGGTGACGGGAGAGTTGCGCGTGGACGATGTGGGAGTCGTTTCCAATCGAGCGGATCAGGTGGCGCGATTGGCGAGCGGCTTGTCGAGGCGCTACGGCGACCGGCTGAGCTTCGCCTACGAGGCGGGGCCCTGCGGATTCGCTCTGCATCGCCAGCTGGTGACCATGGGACATGGCTGCACGGTGGCGGCTCCGACGCTGATACCGAAGCGCAGCGGCAATCGGGTGAAGACGGATCGTCGCGATGCGCGCGAGTTGGCGCGCTTGAGTCTCACGGGACTTCTGACGCCGATATGGATCCCGGACCCGGAGCAGGAGTCGCTGCGCGATCTGGTGCGCTGTCGCATGGTCCTCAAGGATCAGATAGGAAGGGCGAGGAGGCGCATTCGACACTTCACGCTGCGCCGGAACCTGCAGCCGCCGCAAGGAGGCTCGACCTGGACTCGGACGTATCGGTCCTGGCTCAAGGACCTCAAGCTGGAGACTCCGGCGGCTCAGAAGGCGCTGCGGTGCCACCTCGACGTGCTGGAAGATTTGGAACGAAGATTCGAGGACCTGGAGCGCGACCTCGCGCGCGAAGTGGATGCTTCGGAGCTGAAAACGCTGGTCGACGAGCTCTGCGCCCTGCGGGGCGTCGGCAAGGTCGTCGCGGTGTCCTTGCTGGCGGAGGTGGGCGACTTGAGGCGTTTTCCCTCCGCGGGCGCGTTCATGTCCTACCTGGGTCTGACCCCGAGCGAGCACAGCAGCGGCGGGCGTCGCAAAACGGGAGGCATCACCAAGACGGGCAACTCCCTGTTGCGCCGACTCATGGTGGAAAGCGCATGGACCTATCGATTCTCGCCGCGCGAGACGCTGCATCTGCAGCGCAAGGCGAACTTGGCCTCTCGCTTCGCCAGGGAGAGAGCCTGGGCGGCGCAGAAGGACCTGTGCCATCGCTATCGCAGGATGGTGGAACGAGGCAAGAGCACGAAGACCGTCGCCGTCGCCGTGGCTCGATCCCTTGCAGGCTACGTGTGGGACATCGGCAATCACGCCATGAACCAGCTTGAGGCCACGAACCAAACCGTCGCCTGACCGAAACGAACAACTCACTCGAAGGAGAACCGAACCCGGATCGAGCGACATGGATGCATGCTGGGAACCCTCGAAGATTCTATGTGGACGCCTCGCAAGAGGAACGAATCACGCTTGTAGACTGAGGCAAGCCCGTTGAAGCAGTACCGTTCTGTGGTAGCCAACCCACGCATGACAGAGTCCCAATGGTCCATTTCCACATCCATGTCGCTCCTTCGATTCGAAACGGACGCTGCTTTGTGAACCACTGGAGACAAATGAAATAAACTGTGCAGGTCAAAACATGACAGAATCTGCACTTTCCTCACTAACGGACTGCACAACATGACGGATCTAACTGGCCCATCGTGGGATCTCTCTCAAGAATACGAGTCACCCACCGATCCTCAAATTCAAGCCGACTTGGACGAATTGACATCCATGTTGGATCGCATCGAGGATAGGAATAAGAGCCTAACTGATGTACTGGATCACATCGACAACATGTCGGCTGAGGAGAAGAGCGCAGCCATAGATTCTGCATGTGAATTGCACAATCTGATCGAGGATGCAGCCAAGCTGTTGCGCAATCCATCGACATTTGCCAACTGCCTCTTGTCTGTAGACGGGGACGACGAGCAGGCAAAAGTCCTAGAAGGATCTCTCATACAGTACCGGCTCCGATTCAATGAGCTGGCCCAGCCCTCGAATCAGTTTCTGAACATGGCACCGGACGCTGTCATCGATGAGTATCTACAGGATGAACGCGTTGCTGATGCTGAGTTCCAAGTGCGACATTCACGATTGCGTCGACATGAGTTGCTGAGTCTGCAGGAGGAGAATCTTGTCAGCGCACTTGGTCAGAACGGAATCCACGCTTGGAGCAGGTTGTATGACCGACTAGCGGGACAACTCAAGTGTCAGGTTGCAGACGGCAATGAACAGCGCGCGGTGGGCGTCGCCGAAGCGGCATCGCTTATGCAGTCTACAGACGACCGAACACGCGAAGACGCGTGGAGGGCGATCAACGTTGCGTGGTCTTCGCACGAGGAAACATGTGCAGCAGCAATCAACGCGCTTGCAGGATGGCGCATTGAGATGTGCAAGAGACGTTCGAATGGGAAACCAGTTCATTTTCTCGATGCTCCCGCTCATTCCAGTCACATTGGAAGGGAGACTCTGGACTCAGTGATTGGTGTTGCGAAGGAATCAAAAGATCTGTCACAACGAGCTGCCAAGGCTCTCGCGCGTGCATACAGCAAAAGCAAGATCGGTCCCTGGGATCAGCGTGCACCCGCCCCGGAACTGCCAGGACAAGATGCCACGATTCCTTTTGACGAAGGTTTGAACATCGTGGCCGACGCGTACGGCCAAGTGGACGGATCGATGGGAGATTTCGTCCGCATGATGGACGAGAACCGGTGGATCGAGGGAACCGTTGGGCCGAGCAAACGACCAGGAGCTTACTGCACCTCATTTGCGAAGAGCAATACCCCGAGAGTCTACATGACGTATTCAGGTTCCATGACAGATGTCACAATCCTAGCCCATGAACTGGGCCATGCATATCACCACTGGGCGATGCGAGACCTACCTGACTCTCAGAAGTCCTACGGCATGTCGCTGGCCGAGACGGCGAGCACGTTCGGTGAGACCTTGGTTCGTGATTCCTTGTTGAGTCGCTCGGAGAGCCCCCAAATGAGCCTAGCGGTAGCGTGGGAGGAGCTATCAGCCATCGCTGCGTTTCTCCTAAACATCCCAACAAGGTTCGAATTCGAGAAGAATTTCCACGAAGCGCGTGCAGAAAAACCCTTGCTTCCCAGAGAATTGCGGTCCTTGATGGCAAGCGCTTGGCAAGAGTGGTACGGAGACTCGTTGTCAGAGCCAGATGATCTGTTTTGGATAAACAAGCTCCATTTCTACATTTCTGGCACTAGCTTCTACAACTTTCCCTACCTGTTTGGCTATCTGTTCAGCCAAAGCGTGTATCAAAGGCGCGAAAGTATGGGCGAAGACTTCTTTGTCCGTTACAAGGGACTATTGCGAGACACAGGACGAATTAGCGCGGAAGAGCTGGCTACCAGACACTTGGACGCAGACATTTCGCAACGAGATTTTTGGCGTGCCACGGTTGCCGCATTGGAACCACGCGTTGCTCACTTTGAGTCGTTGTGCGACGAAATTTTCGGTTGATTCAGGACTAGCGGTAAGAAGCTATTGGCAAGAATTTTGGGTGTGCGATGAACGCCTTTCGCCAGGAAGAAACCAAGGCGACTTCCGTGAAACTGAGTCTCTACCGGCACAGATTTTCCGATCGGAATTCTCTGTAGAGCAATTGCGGCGAAAAACCCGTCAGTTCCTAGCCTGTTACTGCAGACCCAGCGTGATCGGTTAGACCCCTTCACGAGGTACAAAACGCCTGTCGCGGAAAGACCAAGTTGCTGCAAGTGACAATGCGCGTTAGGTGAAGATTCGAGCTGAATGTCTCAGTTTTTGGTTGCGATTTCTGCGTACTCTTCCACCAAAAAGCTTTTGAGTTGATCGACATACGGGGCTTTACGTACGATGCAACCTTCGCTGTCTATAAGATAGTTCTTGTTGAATCGTTGTACTCCGTGAGCCACGGCGACTGCACCGATTGGCGCATCATCGCTCAAATCTCCTCGATTCAACCAAGGAAAGTCTTCCCTATCGCTAGCTGCGTCCCAAGCCTCCCTATCCGGTTAGAAAGATATCGTGACGATCTGCCATCCTAGATCGCCGCATGCATTGTGTAGTTCTCGCAATTGCGAGACATTCCAGCTCCAAAAGGGTGGGTCCCAAAACTGAAGGTAGACAATGTCGTTTTGGTCAAAAACGTCGTAGACCGAAACTTCCTGCTTTTGCAGGTGGCAAGGGTAATTGGCGGTGCCTTTTGTCCCGGAACGAGGCCAAGGTAGAACGTCCTCGTCTTACTATATTTTGCTTAGATATTGAGCGCTTCGAGGACATGCTATCGGTGTGGCTTCTAGCACTTACTCTATGATCAATCAACGATTCACGGTTCCTGATTGCGTATGGCGGAGACTGCCATCCTTTATGATAAAATGTACAGTATGTTTTGTTGCTGTCATATGGCATGTTAGCCACGGAATCTGCGGAAAAACCACTTGCAGAAAACACCTTAGAATCCGACCGTCTCGTAAGCCCAAGCCAAATTCATGAATTCCGCAATCGAGGGGTCCTCCGACTGCGGGACTTCCACAGTTCAGAGATCTGCAATCAGCTAGTCGACACTTTTTGGGATGCCATAAGCCGATACGGGGTATTAGGGGACGACCAATCCACGTGGACCTTCACAGGAAATCCAGCTTTCGAATTCAGGCCGTTGAAGAACGCGCTCAAGCGCACCAACTTGAGTGTTCTATACACAGCACGCTTACGGGAGTTGGCTCAGGTATTAGTTGGAGAGGACTCATTGATTGAATGGTCGGCGCAATGGCTGATTACCTTCCCGCACCTTCCATCTCGCTATCCCAACAAAGTCTGGGAAGTGCCGAGAACCATCTGGCACACGGATTGTCCGAGATTGCCTGAATCTAAGGCGCCCGGCGTCGTAGTCCTGAACTACTTGTCGGACGTCGGACCAAAAGGAGGCGGAACCGTAGTCATTGCTGGATCGCACCTACTGTACCGCGATGAACGCGAGCGTGTAAGTTCGCGGCAGTTCAAGAGAAAGCTAAAACGCCACGAATTCTTCCAGGTTCTATATTCGAAGTCTCCAGACCGACCTGCCGATCTCCGTGGTGCAAAGGCAATTGTCGAAGGTGTTGAGGTCGAAGTAACGGAATTGACAGGAGCCGCCAGAGATGTTGTGATCCTCGACGGACGCTTGCTCCATTCCATAGCAGAAAACGTGGGAACGACCCCTCGCTTGATGGCAAGAACTTTCTTCGGCAGTCGCGCACTCTTTTCCGGCCTCCATCAGACGGGTCAATGGAGCGATGGCTAGCAGTATTCACATTTGCAACTCAACATTTATGATGGCGGAGGATTGACGATCGATTGAATCAATTCGTAATCATTTCTACAACTTAAGCTAAAAGGAGTTACTTACTAAATTGCCAAATTCATCAGAAAGCACTTTTCAGTTTCTACATACAGCAGATATCCACTTAGACAGCCCCATGCGAGGTCTGGCTCAATACGAAGGTGTGTCCGTAGATCGCATTCGTACGGCAACCAGGGATGCGTTTGCTGAGTTGATCGACAGAGTTGTCGATGCTTGCCCTAGCTTCGTGATCATTGCCGGAGATCTGTATGACGGTGACTGGAACGATTTCAATACCGGTTTGTTCTTTGTGGACCAAATGCGAAAATTGCGCCTCAAGAACATCGGCGCCTATGTGCTCTACGGCAATCATGACGCACATAGCCAAATCACGAAACGGCTAGTGCTACCGGACAACGTTCATGAGTTCAGCCATAGCAAGGCACAAACGCACTTTTTGAATGAGCACAACGTTGCTCTGCACGGACAGAGCTATCCGAAACGGGACGTCAATGAGAATTTGAGCCGAGACTATCCCGCTCCTGTTAAGAGCAAGTTCAACATAGGGGTCTTGCATACGGGTCTCGGCGGCATGGTTGGACATGCAAACTACGCGCCTTGCGGACTTGAGGAATTAGTTAATAAGGGCTACGACTACTGGGCGCTTGGGCACGTTCATACTCGCCAGATCTTGAACGAACATCCCCATGTTGTATTCCCCGGCAACCTTCAAGGGAGACACATCAACGAAGACGGCCCAAGAAGTGCTTCGTTGGTAACGGTTGAGAACGGAAGGGTTGAGGACGTTGAAGAGTGGGAGTGCGACGTCGTGCGATGGCAGCGGCTCGCCGTATCCGTCGATGGTTTTGATAGCTACGACCAGGTCACTACCGCAGTCGGAGAGGGCCTGACGGAAGTGCTAGCCGATTGCGAACGGAGTCGCGTCACTGCGGTGCGTGTTCAACTGAACGGTTCTACATCTTTGCACGGGAGACTCATTTCCTCGACGGATGCGCACAAGGAGAACATCCAAGCGCTTTCGCTGGACATTGGGGGAGATGCGTTGTGGATTGAAAAGGTGGAAGTACGGACCCGTCCGCCAGAATCGCCAAAGCTAGACCCTGACACACAGGAGACGATTGCAGATCTTGCACAGCTCTTGGGCGCAAGCGCAACAGACCCAGAGCTATTCGAGCTTATGAGCAATGAGTTCTCCGACATGGTGTCGAAGCTTCACATTGATGTGAAATCCGAAATGGAGTCAAGTGATGGAAGCTACTCGCAACTAGTGATGGAGCACCAACACGGTGAGCTCCTGGAGCGGGTCCTTGAACGAGTGAGCTATCAGCTTGCAGGCGAGAGAAAAGATGAGAGTTAAGAAACTTGAACTGTTGCGCTACGGACACTTGGAAGACACGGAGCTACAGTTTTCTAAGGAAGACGGAACCCCAGACTTCCATCTGGTTTACGGACCTAACGAAGCGGGCAAGTCCACAACAAGAATGGCATTGGAGGATTTTCTGTTTGGAGTTCCCAGAAGGTCCACCATTGGGTTCAAACATGGCAATGCCAATCTGCAGATTGGTGCGCAGATTGAAACTTCGCACGGAGGTTTCGTAGCCATAAGGCGAAAAGGCACCTCCAACACTCTACGGGATCGCCATACGAACGAGGCGCTTGCGGATGGTGAAGCCGCCTTGCGCAGAGCCCTAAACAACAATAGCTTAGAGTTCTTCAATTGCATGTTTAGCCTAGATCACGAGCGTCTTCGACAGGGAGCGAGAGCAATACTTGATGCCAGTGACGACGTGGGTCGAGCATTGTTCTCAGCCACTGCGGGACTGGTTGGGTTGCAGGATGTCTTGGAAGGTTGGAAGGGCGAAGCGAACCAGCTGTGGGCCCCGACCAAAAGCAAGAACCGCAAGTACTACAGCGCTCGCGACCGACTTGACGACGCCAAGAAGAGAGTGGCAGAACTCTCAACCAAAGCGGTCGATTGGGAGAGCTGCCGCATGGAGGTTGAACGACTTGCGGGGTTGTTTGGCCAACTGGGTGATCAGATACAGCAGATGGAACCGCGGCGGAGAAAGCTGGCCCGCATTCGCAGGGTGAAAGCAAAGGTCACCCAGTACTACGAGACTGCTCTTCAATTGGACAAGATGAAAGACTGTCCACGACTCCGGGAGGACGCTGAAGAACACCTCAGCGAGATGTTGGCAAAGCACAATTCAGTCAACGACAAGATCGATCTGTTTGCGGAAGAAGCAAAGCAACTAGAAGCGGACGCTAAAGCCACAACCTACGATGAGCGGGTCATCAGCCATGCAAGTGAGATCGAAGAGCTCAACGAGCTGAGAGCCAAGATGGAACAGTCGGAGCGCGAGTTGGTTCGGAGGCAGCAAGAGTTGAACCACAAGCAGGCTAGCCATCGGTCTCTTGCCCAAACGCTCGGTTGGGAGTCTGATTCATTTGAGGTGATATCGCAGCGAGTTCCATCAAGGCAGCGCAATCGTGCCCTCAGAGGTTTGGTGGATGAGCAGCGCATGCGCTTGAATGCTAAGAAAAGCGCAAGCGAGCAGTATCTGAATGCCGAAACAAGAGAGCGGGAATTGAGCGAGGAGGTGGAGCTTGTTGGATCGATCGTTGATCTTGGTGAGCTCCATGCGGCGATGGAGTACTCGCAGAAGGAGTCGGATGAGGTGGCGAATCTGCCTCGGCTTCGACTGACTCTCGAGTCGCAGAACGAGCAAGTCGAGCAGATTGAGCGTTCTCTGTTTCCTGCTGTCGACGCGCAGGCTCTCGAATCGTTGAAGACTCCTCCTCGCAAGGTAATCCAAACTGCACATAACGAACTCCAGAGGCTTGAAGAGGACCAGCGATTGGGCAACCAGAAGGTGCTTGAGCTTGATTCCCGCGTGGCCAAGGCGCAAGCAGACATCGACAGCTACGTCAGAACCAAGCACTTTGTGACCGCGGAGAAGCTGTCGGATCACCGCGAAGTTAGGGACGAACACTGGTTGTCCCTAAAAGAGCGATACTTCGAAAGTCGATCTGCCGGAGAATTCAACGAGGAATCGGCAAGCGACTTCAGTGCCCGGGCAGCGAATTACGAACAGGAAGTCTCGGCTGCCGATGGGGCGGCGGACAAGAGGATTGAGAACGCTGAATCCGAAGCTCGTTTCAACGAAATGCAGTTGAATTGCGAGAGTTTGCGACGCGAAAAAGACAGTGCTGAGAAATCGCTGCAAGCAATCGTTAGCGAAATTGAAGACTTTAGTGGTCGCTGGCGAAAGCAGTGGAGTAGCGTGCCGTTCGAGGCGGCGGATCCCGAAACCATGCTTGTTTGGGTCGAAACGTGCGAATCGTTGCGTTCCGTCATCGCCCAACGCAACGACACAGAACGTGAAGTCGAGCAGCTAGCGGACCGCGAGAGCGCTGCACAGGCACGACTTCGTGATGTCTTGCTGAAGTTGCAGAACAAATCTCGTCAATTGGAGTTTGCGTCTTTAGCGGAAGCGATCGCGTTTGCACGCAACTACGATGGCGAGATCAAAGGGCGCAACGCCCAAAGCAAGGGATTGCGTGAGCAGCAAAGAGCGGCGATGGCCGACAAAGAAAAGCAACAGCAAACGCTGCAAGGTATCGAAGGACAGGAAAGCGAGTGGGAGTCCAGATGGCAAGACGCCCTTGAAGGCACTGGGCTGTCGACAACCGAGAACCTCGAAAAAGTGGCTGAAATCCTAGTCGTATTCGACGATCTTCGCGAGACCGCCGACGGTATTGAAGAGCTTGTAGAAAAAAGCATTAATCCCATCAAAGCAGATCTGGCTGACTTCCAAGACCGCGTTGAACGCCAGACTTCGATTTCCTATGACGAAATTGAAGAAGGGACGCCTTTCGACAAAGTCCGTCTGCTAGTTGAGAAGTTGCGTTTCGCGCAAGACCGCAAGGTGGAACTGGAGAATCTAGACAAGAGGGCGGCGGACCTCAAGAAAAAGCAAGAGGAAGCCGTGCTGTCTCGCAATGAGATAGATGCGGAGCTTGACGAGTTTCGAAGTCAGGCCAATGCAGAAGACATCGACGCGCTGCGTGAAAGCATCAAAAGGTCAGATGAGCGCAGGAAGCTTGAGAAGGAGCTAAACCGTCTGAAAGAGGATTTGGAGAACGATGGCGATGGTTTTGCAATACAGGAATTGCGCGAAGAGTGTGAAACAGTTCAAGATCTCGATGCCGCTCGCAGTGAGGAGCTGGAGTTGGACAAACAACTTGCAGATCTTCGGGAGAAGCAGCAAGTAGTGCTGCGCGAACACACTACGGCACAGCAACGACTAGAGGAAACGGCGGGAGCCGACGATGCTGCACAGGCCGAACTCGACAGGCAATTCGCATTGGCGGACATGAAGAACGCCATCGAGGACTTCATTCCCATTCGGGCAGCGGCCCTGGTTCTCGACTGGGCAATTGATCGATTTCGAAAGGAGCGGCAGGGACCGTTGGTAAAACGCGCGGGCGAGATATTCGAGACTCTAACGCTTGGCTCGTTTTCTCAGCTCGAAACCCAGATGGGCAGCAAGGGCCCAACGCTCGTAGCCTACCGAGCCAGCGGTGAAGCGGTCGAGCTGGACGGTCTCAGCGAGGGAACCGTTGATCAGCTCTATCTGGCGTTGCGAATTGCGGCCATCGAAAAGCACGTCGCTGATACAGACTCGTCGCTACCTCTAGTGGTTGACGATCTATTCACCAATTTTGACGACGAACGCGCCTCAGCGGGGCTTCGAGTTCTCCATGATCTCTCTCGCAAGTGCCAGGTGTTGTTCTTTACCCACCATCGCCACTTGGTCGAAATTGCTCGAGATGTTGTGGGCAACGAAATTTCCTTGTGCGAACTGCCAACCGGCGCAAGGGAAGCTCCTCAAGCAGCCTAGCTAAGCAGCAAAATTGCAGACCCTATAATCCAAGCCAAATGTAGATTTGCGAGTCCACCATGTCCACGAGACCTAGAAAGTTGCTCCATGCGGCCGTTGCTGTTTTGGTTGTTGCCAGCTTGGCTGCGAGCGAAGAAATTGCCGATTACAGACATGAATCGATGGAAGCAATTGGGGGCCATTTCCAATCTGTATTGAAGATTGTCAGAGGAGATGTGCCGTTCGAGTCGCACCTGTCAATGCACGCCGACGCTCTTGCAGACTATGGGGAGATCATGGCTTCCCTGTTCGCTGAAGGTTCCGAAGGCGGCGAAGCCCTTGACAAGATATGGGACGAGCCCGAGAAGTTCAGCGAGGCGGTGGAAAACTTCAAGGACGCTACAGCGGAATTCAAAAAAGTTGTGGACAACGATGGAGAAGAAGGCGAAGTCTCATCAGCCTTTCGAGCGGTAGGCGGGGCGTGCAAGGGATGCCATGACTCCTATCGCGAGTAGCCGAGCAAAATCCCAAAGACCGCAATCGCCAGAGCAAGGCTAACAATAGCTCGCCATAGCGAAAACTGTGTGGAATCTGCATGCACTGGCTTTCGACCAGTGAACATGGATAACGGAATCGTGCTCCGCAGGAAAATTCCATAGACTGCGTGGGCAGCTAAATGGGTTCCTATTAGGGCAACGATGAACCACCAAACTTGATGGTGTAGGTCAGTAGCTGTTTCTACTAGTTCGTCGGGGGCGAATCGAACGAAAGGTCCCTCTATGAACACGTCGTCCGTTGTGAAGAGGCCTGCAGTGGCCTGAAGCCCAAGTGCCGCGAACAAGCAGACTGCCAATGCCACGCCGGGCGGCGTATGCGGCTGAGGTTCCAATCGTCCTGTGAAGTAGAGAAAGACACGTGACGGCGTCGTGAAGTAGTGAGTGAACCGAACATAGGTTCCACCCCACAACCCCCACAAGAGACGAAACACCAACAAGGCCACTACTGCCATTCCTGCCCAGCGGTGGAGGTCCATCGCATCCCATTCCTTGATCAGACCGGTGAGCAGGGCGGTCGATGCGCAAATCGCTAGAAGCCAATGCCAAATCCTGAGAGGCCACTCCCAAATCACAGGGTTCATTGGCTTGGAGTTCACTCCTCCAATTCATCTGAAGGCATAGCTTGGTCGGTTGGAGACTCGACTTGCTGATGCCTCGATATTTGCTCCAAAACGTGGTGACGGAGTTTCTCGGCAGTGTCGGGACTTAGTCCTTGAATACTGAAAGCCTGACCGGCAGCCGTAAAGATGTTTAGTGTCGCAAGATCGAACATGCGATCGAATACACCCCGTACTGTGGTGGCATGTTGCATGCGCTTGAAGGGAGTGCTTGAGGTCCTAGTACGAAACAATCCGCGATGGTAGTTGATGTCCTCCTCCCGTACTGCATACCGACGCCGCGGCACTTCGAAGAACGGGAAAACAAACCACGACGTTAGCAAAAAGACGACTAATAGTGAGAGAACTATCCTGGCCATCCAAGCGAGTGCGCTCCACATCCAGTAATCGTATTCGGACATTAGTTCGCGCTCTATCAAGTAGATAAACACGAATCCAAGTGCGAGTGGAATTAGTAGCAATGAGGAGATTAAATTCCTCACGAGAATCAAGGACCTCAATCGAATCTCCACTCGTGTCCAGGAAATCTCGGTGGCATTGGGAATCCGATCCATCGGAACAGTGGGATTCTCGAATAGCTCGGTCATTGCCATTCCTCATTGCTGGATTCGATCACATACAGTATGTAGTCCCTGAACGCTTGCGCACGCTCCAATTCCAGATAGGGAATCGTTATCTGCGCAGTTGCCGCCTTGATGGTCAAGGATGATTTGCGCGTCCACTCTTGAACGAAACTCCTGACAACTTCCACTGATTGAATCTTCTCATACTTCATGGAAATCATGGCATAGCTAAGTGCTCCCCTTCGATACACAATTGCGTTCTCGTTGAACAAATAACCAGCCTTGCTCCAATTCAGGTAGCAGACTAAGCCAACGGGAATCAGCCAAGCGAGGACTAGAAGCGCAAACACGCTTTTGAACAGAAAAATAGCAACCCCAGTACCTATTGCAGCAGGAATCAAGCCACCCTTTGCAAATGGAACCCAGAAGTACGCACTGGATATAGGTAGGAAACTCTTCGATTGCGGGTCAAACTGCAAGTCGCGCACAGACTCTGGCATCAGACGCTCGCAGAGTTCGGAATTCATGCGTGTTGTCGAGTAGGGAATCGTCAGCCGATGCCGTTCGTCGCTAGTCGATTGAAACACGTTGATGGTGAAGAAACCGAACCAGCGGCTTCGCAAGTTTTGCAGCACGCTAACCGATTGAATCTTGGGGATATCGAGCCTTACTTCATGCACCGTCTTGAGTCCGGCTACTGATTTGACTGAATCCTCGGTGGGAATGAGACGAAAATTGTGCCACTTGAAGAAGGCGGACGCGACTTGAAACAGTAGAGTACCCAGTAGCATCAAGACAATCGCTGCCACAATGAGAATCGTCACGGCAAGTGCGTAGCTTGCATTTGGCAAAAACTGAGCATGAAAATCGACAATGGACTCAACAAATTGATATACGCGATTTCGGCCTTCCGAATCTTCCATCATTTGCCCGGACATTTGGACCAGTGTTCCGACGATAACCGCGACGAAGGGAATCGCGAGCGCAATGTTGCCGGAGCACAATCCGATACGCACGACTTGTGGCCACCGGTAGGTGACAATCGCCTCTTCTGCCTGATGCTCGTCCCGAATGGCGGTGGCAGGATCTGCATCCTCTGCAGCGACGCTATTTCGTCGCTCGTCAATTGTGGACCGGAGCGACGTCGCGAACTCCATGGGAACTGCCGGAATCGTAGCTTCCGCTGATCCGCTGCCGGCCGTGTCGAAACTAATACCTGTAAGCCCCAGTAGCCGATCTACGATCCCGCGTTCTAGGTTCACGGCTCGGATGCGCTCGAACTGCAGGTCGATGTGCTGCTCCTTGAGCACGCCCTCTCGCACCGATACGCCTGACTCCGAAAGCTTGAACCTGAATCTGCGATAGCGAATGATCGCAATCACAACGATCGCGACAATCCAAATCGCTACCAGCGCAAACAGGAAAATCCAATTTTCTCTGGCGGCGAACCACGCCAAGATGAAAGTGTTGGGTAGGACTACGTCCTTGAAACGATTGAACGTCGCACGAAGTGTTTTTCCAAGAAAGAACAGCAACGACACTGGCGAAGCCATGTACCAAAGGTCCAAGTCGTAGCTGGTTCGGCGTTGCAGCATCAATTATCGATCAGGATTGCAGGGTGTGCTGTGGATTGAGGCAACTGGATGCTCCTGAACTCTTGCGCGTGCTCCGGTAGAGGCTTTCTACCAGGAGCGGGAGAGTCCTTCTGCAGCTAAGTCGGACCATAGAGAGTCCGGAATGGCTTCTTGTACGAAACTGAGATTCATTGCTACTTCCTCGAGCGACCACATTCCTGGAATGACTGACGCGACAGCCTTGTGCCTCAGAGGGTATTGCAGAGCGGCAGCGCGCATGTCCACGCCGTGAGAATCGCAAACACCGCGTATGCGTTGCGCCTTTTCCCACAATTCGTCGGGTGCCGGCTTGTAGTCGTAGGTTGCTCGCCGGCGTTCGACGTTCGCCAACAGGCCAGAATTGTAGGGTCCGCCGATGACTACAGACACGTTCTTGGCAAGGCACAGTGGAAGCATTTCGTCCAGAGGTTCTTGTTCGAGCAGTGTGAATCGCCCAGCCAGCAGAAAGCAATTCGGGTCGAACTCGCGCATGACGCGAGAGCAGACGGCGGACTCGTTGACACCGAGTCCAATTGCCTGAACAACCCCTTCCTCCCGGAGGCGATGCAATGCAGGCAATGCTCCTTTGGCTGCGGCCTCGTAGATTTGCGGCTGGTCATCGCCGTGCGTCCACGCGTCTATGTCGTGGCACAGCAGGATGTCAACTCGGTCAAGTCCAAGACGCTCGAGGCTGGACTCAATGGACTTTCGAACAGCATCGCTCGAGTAGTCATATTGAATGGCCACTGGCTCGTCGTCGAGCATGCCCTGGAATCGGGTCCCGCGATCCCGAGAAACTAGAAGGCGGCCAATCTTAGTTGACAGGGCGAATTCTTCTCTGGGATAGCTGCTGAGACTGTGTCCTAGTCTCTTTTCTGATAGACCATGCCCGTAGAGAGGCGCAGTGTCAAAATAGCGTATGCCTCCTTTCCAAGCCGACTCGACGATGCGACCTGCCAGTTCGTCGGTGATGCGAGAACCCACTGCACCTATCGGCGCCCCGCCAAAACCGAGTTCGCTGACCTCAACGCGAGTATTGCCCAGTAGTTGTTTCTTCAGATCCATGAGACGGCTCGTATCCTCCAACCGTTTTCGTCTGTGAGATAGAGCAGTGCGCTATTGAGATTTCCGGTTACGGCGAAGGTTGCCGAGTGTAGACCGCTTTGAATCAATTCAACGTTGCCGCCAGTGATCTCACGCAATGGAAGCTCCTCCGGTGAAGTGATCTTCCTGACGGAGCCCACATCAATCGCATACACAGTGGGACCACAGGCGTTCCATGCATCGTCGAGAGTTCTTCGGCCTATTGCTCGACGGAACGAATCCACGACTCGCAAAGGAATTTCGGATTCAACTTTCTTACCTTCAGGTTCGGGGTCAATTCCATAGCGACATTGAATTCCCCAAAGGTCATCGATTCGAGTGACTATGTAAGTAACAAAGTTGGTCAAAATTGGTGAATCGTCATTTCGCACACGTGTCCATCCTCCCGCAATATGCCACTTGTCCGTCGAGGTGTGCACGACTTGAGGTTCATGGCCATTGGTGTGGTCCCATCCTTGTTCGATGAAAGGCTGCCATGTGATGTTCAGCGCGTGGGCTTCAGCATCCGCAATCACTCGAGGTTGACTGCGCCAAGTGATGCGGACGTGAGGATAGTGCAACGCCATCGAGAATTCATGCGGATCGCGTGTATTGAAGCCGGAAAAGAAATTCCGGTAGGCGCGTAATGCGGTGTCGCGGGGCATGTGATCTAGATCCGGCGAGCAGCAAATTTGACGCGTAGATTATGCCCTGTGGCGTTAGGGGCAGTTCTAGTCGTCAATGGACGCAAGCAAATCCTGCTGATGATATCGCTCCGCTATTTCATCGAAATTCAAGCCCAACGCTGCTAGTACGGGTTCGGCTACTGGTCGTATCTGGCGTTGAAGATAGTGCTCTCTATCCGGAGGATGCTGCAGGTTTTCCAGCGGCTCCGGTCCCTCCGTTGTTATCACGTATTCAATGATTCGCCCCGGTCGCGCCATTTTTCTACCAGCTGCGACGTGCGGGGGCACCACGCGGGTGTATTGTGACAGTGGTTTGCGCAGCCCCTTCCGATATACGAGCTTTTCGTCCATTTCTCCTTCTCGTAGTGCCCGGACATAATTTTTTAAGTAATCGTCAACCGGTTCCTCTGAAAACAACTTCCTAAACAATTCTCGCTGAACTTCCTTTGCCAGCTCGGTCCAGTCGCGACGCACAACTTCCATCCCTGTAAATTCAAGCACGCCCGATGGATACTCGAGCCCCGCATATCTCTTGCGAGCACCAGTTCGAGAACGTCGCATTGCTGGCAAGAAAAACTTGGAATAGAGATGCTCGAATTCGAGAGTCAGCTTGCTGGTGACACTCCATTTTTCTTCTACATGCGCTGCAACTGCAGCATTGAATTGTGAAACCAACGCAGTGCCAATCGTGAACGCCTCCTCTTGTGATTCGAGACCCGATTTAACGAACACGCTGTCGGTGTCCCCGTAGAGAACGACGTAGCCGAGGTTCTCGAACCAGTCCTTTGCATACCTCAAGAAGTATCGTCCAAGTGAGGTAACCGCATTGGCAAGTTTGGCGTTGTGAAACCGGCAAACAGGCGTGGCTAGCACGCCATAGAAGGAGTTCATAAGGATTTTTATTGCCTGGGACGCCACTGGGTCGCCGAGTCTCTTTGCATCCTCTCGTTCAGCGAACAACCGATCGAGTATGGATGGGAGTATGGCGGGGTCGCGCGAGAAGCGTGCACTATTGGTGGTTTCAATGAAATCACTGGAATCCTCGGCTTGCATGTGGCTAAACGGATCTATGTTGAATGTCCTTATGACACTCGGATACAAGCTCTTGTAGTCGAAAGACCAAACGGTGCTATACATGCCAGGAGAGGGCTCTAATACGAGCCCGCCGGAGTGCGGTTCACGTGCGTGGACTGGACTTGAACGCACGGAGGGCGCGACAATTTTCTTTTCCCGGAGCTGCGAGAGGTAGACGAAGTCGAACGACGCAACACTTGCAGCGACTCGGTCCACGGTCATGCCCGTCAGGGTGCTGCGTTTCACAGCCAAAGGCAGGAGTTTCAATTTTTCGACTATTTGAAACGCCAATCTCGCGTCCGTCCGGGCATAGTGAATGAACCCAGGGAGGTCGCTGTTGTAGCGTTCTAGTATCTCGGCGGCTCGATCTTTGACATCGCCCTCCACAGCTTTCCCTTCACCCAATACTTCCTGCGCAACCGCGTCAAGTGAATAGTCGTTGAAAGTTACAAATGCACCTCGGATCAATGCGATTCCGTCCAATACAGTCCTCCCATGGACTATGGCTTGGCTACTTCCGAAGTAGCCTCTGGCCTCACGGAGCTGCACACCGGACGGGGAACGACCAAGAGCTAGGTTTGTCTTGCAATGACGTGCGATGCGCGAGAGGACAGCAAGATCAAAATCGATCACGTTCCATCCAGTGAGGACATCCGGATCCAGATCCGCAACTCTACTCTTGAATGCT
Organism: Candidatus Azotimanducaceae bacterium; assembly: GCA_965205545.1. Classification (GTDB taxonomy): domain Bacteria; phylum Pseudomonadota; class Gammaproteobacteria; order Pseudomonadales; family Azotimanducaceae; genus Bin55. Next base: position 2,189,839 of record OZ242170.1, read on the forward strand.
TCGATTGCATCCCTTGCTGTCGCGAACCCCACTGAATCGGCGGGAAGCCTTCGCTTGTCAGGATCGACGACGAGCACCTCATTGATGGAGGGACTGTAGAGAGCGATTGCCAGGAGTTGTCGCGCTTTGGGATCTGTTTCTATGTCGAACGACAGAACAGTGGGAGCAAAGGAGACTTGAGCTGGCTCAATTTGCGGGTTGGTAAACACTAGATCCGCGTCGGATTTACCGAGGTCGGGTTCGCCTTCAATGGAAATTCCTCCCCGGATGTTCTTGCCAATGAGAAAGGAAACTGGAAATCGCAGATCAGCTTCGTAGGTGGGAACATTCTCGGCATGCAGTCGGTCACGGACCGGAAGCAGGTCAGCAGGCAGATTACACACGACTTTCGCAGCGGGAAACCCATCCAATGTGTCGTGCTCGGACTCGACTATGTTGAATTTCCGCAAAGCTGGATGGCCGACATCCTTGTCTCTCACGTAGAAGCAGGGAGTTTGGCGGGTTTCCCGTACGAGAAATGATCTACCGTCCTCGAGACGGCCGCCGATGTGGATTACCGCAACGCCATTTTCGACTCGGTAGCCGGTTTGATAGAGAAATCCCAGGTGGCGTTGTGTTGTCATGGGGCTCCGAAGACTCGACTATCTCCACATATTGGTGCCGCCGCAAACCGCAATTGCTTGACCCGTGATGTACTCGCTTGCGTCGGATGCGAGAAAGACGGCGATGCCTTTGAGGTCACTAGCTTCGCCGAGACGACGCAGCGGAGTGTTGGTTTCAGCGTTTCGCTTGGCAAGTTCGTTGTCCCACAAAGCCTTCGCAAAGTCCGTCTTGATCAGACCTGGACAAATAGCATTGACCCGAATTCCGTGCGGACCGTATTCCAACGCGACATTGCGTACCAGCGCAATGTCGGCCAGTTTCGAAATGTTGTAGGTGCCAAGTGTGAGGGAGCCGCCAAACGCGCCAGTGCTTGCGGTGATCATCATGCTTCCTCTTTTCTTGGCAACCATGTCGGGAGCGACCATCTGACAGAGCCAGTGGTTGGACCTGACGTTTGAGTTCATGATCTTGTCGTATGCGGAATCTGGAATCTCGGACATGGGGCCGTAGAAAGGGTTCACGCCAGCATTGCTCACCAAGATGTCGATTGCGCCTAGCCGGCTGTGCGTTTCATCTACAAGATTCTGCAATTGCTCCTTGTAGCCGATGTTGCATGCAATCGCGATTGCGCGCTGGTCACCGCAAACGCTGTTTATGTGTTCGCAAGCAGCTTCGCACTGATCCAATTTGCGGCTGGAAACCACGACGCGCGCTCCGTGCTCGGCGAGACCTTCGGCCATGCTGAGGCCCATGCCTTTGGATGCGCCAGTCAGCAATGCGACGCGACCCGATAGATCAAACAAGTCCGTTTGTACACTCATGGTGGTTCCTTGAATTGGTTGTGAACTCGACAAGCTGACTATCGTAATGTAAGAGCAAATCGCTTAAGCGATTACGATATGTGGCTGAAATGTTCCGCAATTCTTCTGTGAGACGTCTTTCGATCTTTCTGGTCTTGTCTGCAACATACACAATGGGGCAGGATCAAACCGAAGCACCATGCAGCGATCCAGACTATCGGCATGGCATAAGCTACGTCGATCCTCTCAAGTACGACGCAGATTTCGAACACTTCTCCTACGCTAATCCTGAAGCGCCCAAGGGAGGAATGATCCGCTTCCCTGCACTGGGGACTTGGGACAACTTCAACGGCATTCTCAACAAGGGTCGATTGGTTGCGGGCTACGACCTTGGTGGAGCGAATGCGCTCGTCTACGATCGGCTGCTTGAGGGATCTGCGGACGAAAACGCTAGCGCCTATGGCCGACTGGCGGAAGGCATTGCAGTGGAGGAGAACTTTGCTTGGGTCGCGTTCAAATTGCGCAAGAATGCGTATTGGCACGACGGAACGCTGCTTGATGCGAGCGACGTGGTTTGGACTTTCAACACCTACCTGACGGAAGGTTCTCTCACGCTGAGGACCGGATTGCAGGAACTTGATCGAGTCTTCGAATTCGGAGATCAGGAGGTTTGCTTTGTAACCAAGAAAGATGTGGAAGTCAGCCCAAACATTCCCTTCACCTACGGTGGACTGGCCATTCTTCCCGAACACTATTGGAAGGATCACGACATCACCAAGACCACCCAGGAGCCGCCGCTTGGTAGCGGACCTTACAAGGCTGGAGATTTGGCGTTTGGCAAGAACATTTACTACGAACGTGTTCCTGACTACTGGGGGCGCGATTTGCCAGTGAATAGCGGTCGCTACAACTTTGAAAAGGTCAAGTTCGACTACTTTCTCGACGAAACCGTGATGCTCGAAGCGCACAAGGCACATGTCTACGACATGCGCGAAGAGACGGTATCGAAAAACTGGACGACGGGCTACGACTTTGATGCTCTGCACGCAGGACTTTTCAGGAAGGAGCTGCGCTACCTCAAGCGCGCGTGGGGCATGTGGTGGCCGGCTTTCTGGAATGTGCGCAACCCGAAGTTTCAAGACATACGAATACGCGAAGCGCTATTTTTGCTGTACGACTTCAAGTGGATCAACAGAGTAATTCTGTTCGGCTTCTACGACTACGGTGATAGCTACTTCTATAACTCGCCCATGGCACAGAGCGGTCTACCGTCGGAAGACGAGATTCGTCTATTGGAGCCGTTTCGAGACCAGATTCCCGAACGAGTCTATACCCAAGAATTCAAGCATCCGCCGTCGACAGGATATGGCTCGAATCGCGAGAGCATGAAGCGAGCACTTGAATTATTCAACGAGGCCGGATGGCAATTGAAGCGAGGCAAGTTGCGACATAAAGAAACGAATGAGCAGTTCCACATCGAATTCGTGTTCGTGTCCGCCATGTTGCTGCGGGCCAAGTCGCCCTACATTCGCAGGCTAAACCAGGCGGGCATTTCAACTTCGGCGCTCGCGCCGGAAGTGTCCAATTGGCAACATCGAATGCGTACAGGAAAATTCGACGGAGGGGGCTACATCTGGATACCGGGCAACATGCCAGGATTCGATCTGCGGAATCGATTCGGCAGCGAAGCGGCTGACCAGGACTATGGACTGAACTGGGCGGGGATCAAGAGCCCCGTTGTCGACTATCTAATCGAGCATGTAATCAAAGCGCGTACGGCGCAAGACCTGTACGCGGCAACTCGCGCCCTGGATCGAGTGCTATTGTGGAACTTCTACATGGTGCCGGGCATGGGACAGCCAGGATTTCGATTGGTGTCATGGGACAAATTCGGAGAAGTCGCCCCATCGGTTTCTGGTCCGCTTTCGCGAGTTCCCGCCATCGACGCTTGGTGGTGGGACGAGGCCAAAGCGCAAAGAGTCGAAGCCGGCATTGCGGCATTGAGCGACTCCGACCAGCCGTCGACCACAGATTCGGCCGAGAGTGCGGGATCGGAGTAGGTAGCGGGGAAAACAAGACGTGCTCCGATACATCCTCAAGCGCTTATTGCTGATACCGCCAACTCTGTTCGGGATCATTTTGATCAACTTCGTGATCGTGCAATTCGCGCCTGGAGGTCCTGTAGAACAGATCATCGCGCAAGTAACCATCGGACAAGTCTCCTCGACCCAAAGGATCAGCGGAGGCGGTGATACAGGCATGTCGTCGGAGGCGATTCAGGCGGCAGGAAGTTCCCACAATCTTGCGTCCTATGGACTGGACCCAGAGCTCGTTGATCACCTGAATGAGCAGTTTGGATTCGACGAGCCTGTCTATCTTCGGTTCTGGAACATGATCACCAGCTACCTGATATTCGATTTTGGAACGAGCTACTTTCAAGATCGCCCAGTGAGAGAACTCGTGATTGAACGACTCCCTGTTTCGATTTCGCTAGGACTCTGGTCCCTGTTGCTGATCTATGCCATATCGATACCCCTTGGTGTTCGCAAGGCGGTCAAGGATGGCACGCGATTCGACTTCTGGACGAGTTCGGTCATATTTGTGGGTTATGCCATACCGGGATTTCTGTTTGCAATACTGCTAATCGTCCTGTTTGCGGGTGGAAGCTATTGGGAGGTGTTTCCCATGCGAGGATTTCACTCTGAGGGATTCGAGGAGATGGGATGGTTCGGCCAAATCAAGGATTACTTCTGGCACATCGCTCTACCGGTCCTCTCGTTGACGATTGGAGGCTTCGCCTACCTGTCGATGCTCACGAAGAATTCCTTCCTGGAGGAAATTAGCAAGCAGTTCGTTCTGACAGCCCGGGCAAAGGGTCTGTCGGAACGTCGGGTTCTATTTGGGCATGTTTTTCGCAATGCCATGCTGATCGTGATAGCGGGATTTCCTGCCGCATTCGTAGGGATTCTTTTCACAGGATCCGTGCTGATCGAAGTGATTTTCTCGCTTGAGGGCATTGGTCTGCTCAGCTATGAAGCAGTCGTGAAGCGAGACTACCCCATTCTGTTTGGAACACTTTACGTGTTCACCTTGATTTCGCTGGTGATGCACTTGGTAGGCGATTTGTGCTATGTGTTTGTAGATCCGCGAATTGACTTTGAGACGCGAGAATGAGCCCACTGGTTCGACGCGGAATAGCGAGTTTCAAAGCAAACAAGCGGGGCTACTACTCGCTGTGGATTTTCGGGATACTCTTTGCGGTCTCGCTGATGGCGGAGCTCGTCGCCAACGACAAGCCCATCGTTCTTTTCATGAACGGCAAGCTCTTCTTTCCCGCTTTCACTTTTGTTGCGGAGACAGATCTTGGTGGAGAACTGGAAATCGAAGCAGACTACACCGATCCCTACGTCAAGGAGCTGATCGAGGAAGCCAACGGTTGGGCGATCTTTCCGCCAATCCCCTATAGCTACGACACAGTGGACTTTTGGGTTGAGCAGTCGACTCCCGCTCCCCCTTCAGGTCAGCATTGGTTGGGAACCGATGATCGCGCAAAGGACACGCTCGCGCGTCTGATCTACGGATTCAGGCTGTCCGTCGTCTTCGGCATAACGCTGACATTGCTCAGTTCTCTTATTGGCGTGGCCATAGGAGCTGTTCAAGGATACTTTGGCGGGCTGGTGGATTTATTGGGTCAACGGCTGGTGGAGATCTGGTCCGGATTGCCGGTTCTGCTGATATTGATCATATTGGCCAGCGTGATTGAACCCAATGTGATTTGGCTATTGATTCTCCTGACGTGCTTCAGCTGGATGACGCTCGTCGCCGTTGTTCGAGCCGAATTTCTACGGACGAGAAACTTCGATTTCGTGAGAGCTGCACGAGCTCTTGGGGTGTCCAATCGCACGATCATGCGTAGGCACGTTTTGCCGAACGCGATGGTCGCTACGCTGACCAATGTGCCATTCATACTGTGTGGCGCGGTGACCATGCTCACCGCGCTTGACTTCTTAGGATTTGGATTGCCTGCTGGCTCACCATCAATTGGCGAACTGCTTGCTCAGGGCAAGGCCAACATTCAGTCGCCTTGGCTTGGGTTGACGGGTTTCTTCACAATGGCGATCATGCTGGTCTTGCTGATTTTCATAAGTGAAGGTGTGCGCGACGCGTTCGATCCGAGGCGCTCCCTTGGTGGCGGCGCCCCCGCTGAACATGCTGCTCAAGAAGTAGCCGAAGCCCAAGCCACTGCAGCGTTATCTCGCTGACATCAATCTTGAATCCTTAGCATTTGGGCTAGTAGAATTTTGCAGCGGGCGACATTAGCGCATTCGCTGCTTTTACGAATGAACAGCGACGCTCGTAACGTCGTTGCCGATGACGCGAAACTGGATCCAGCATTGAATTGCCGGTCAACGGCGTGCCATTAGGTTCGAAGTAATCAAAGAGTTGGTGACTCGCATGCCAACTTCTGGTGATCAAGGAGGAAATAGCGAATGAGTTGGGTGGCAGTGTTAATGGGCTCAAAGTCCGATTGGCCCACGATGCAATCTACAACGGAAGTGCTGTCAGATTTTGGGGTTGAGTACGAAGCCAAAGTAACATCCGCCCACCGCACTCCCAGTCAGACGGCGGAGTATGTAAGCGAAGCCGTCGAACGGGGATGCGAAGTGTTCATTTGCGCAGCGGGGCTTGCTGCTCACTTGGCTGGTGCGGTCGCCGCCAAGACGACCAAACCTGTTATCGGCGTCCCCATGGATGGTGGACCTCTGTCTGGATTCGATGCATTGCTCTCCACTGTGCAGATGCCGGGTGGAGTGCCTGTGGCCACCGTGGCAATAGGCAAGGCCGGCGCTAAGAATGCCGCTTACTTGGCCGTACAGGTCCTGGCGTTGTCAAACAGCGATTTGGCGGAACGACTGGCAGAGGATCGTACGGCGAGCGTGCGCAACGTGGAGGAGCAGAACCAAGCCATACAGGATTGACGAACGGGACTGTACTTGGAAAGGGATCAGCTCGAACACGCAGCATCAATCCTGCAGAACGGGGGCGTGATTGCGCATGCCTGCGAAGGAGTGTGGGGATTGGCCTGCAATCCTTGGTGCGAACCAGCCGTTAATCGCATTTTGGAGATAAAGAAGCGCAACGCCTCCAAAGGGCTCATTGTGATCGGGCACAGCTCTGCGGTTTTTGAACCTGAACTTGAGATGGTGGACGCATCGCGCAGATGCCTCGTCGAGCAAAGTTGGCCAGGGCATGTAACTTGGATCCTGCCCACGCAAAGATTCCCGCTGTCCGTTACAGGTGGACGCACGACAATAGCAGCTAGGGTTCCCGATCACGAGCAAGCGCGGGATCTCTGCGAGGCATACGGAAACGCCCTAGTTTCGACGTCCGCCAACGTAAGTTCGGAACTTCCGGCCCTTAGAGAATCGGAGGTACGTGAATCTGTGGGTTCTCAGGTGGACTTCGTTCTGCCGGGTTCAATCGGTGACGCACTCGGTCCAAGTGAAATCAGAAGCGCCATCGACAACGAACGCTTGCGATGAGCCTCGATCGCTACGCTGTGGTCGGCAATCCGGTAGCGCACAGTCTATCCCCGCAAATCCACGAAGAATTTGCCCGCCAGACCAACCAGCGTCTCACATACACGAGGCTTGAAGCTCCGCTCGATGGGTTCGAGTCCATTGCGAGGGATTTTCTTCATGAAGGGGGTTGTGGTCTAAGCGTCACATCACCATTCAAAGGCGATGCCTTTCAATGGGTGAACGAATTGGATGAATTCGCTCGAGAGTCTGGCGCCGTGAATGCGATATCGATGAGTGGCGATGCCACCAAGGGTTTCAACACGGATGGAATTGGTCTCTTGAAGGACTTTGTGCGGCTTGGATGGCCGATTAGGGGAAAGAGGGTGCTCGTGCTCGGAGCAGGAGGCGCCGTTAGGGGCATCATTAGGCCACTGATTGCAGAAGGTGGCCTCCCAACGGTAGCGAATCGGACCCAAAAGAGGCTCACCGAGCTCAAAGTGCAATTTCCTAAGATCGCAACATTGCCTCTAGCTGACGTTCGCGACGATTGGGACATCGTCATCAATGCAACATCGGCCCATTTACAGTCCACTGAATTGCATGTAGATCCTCAAATGTTCTCAGACGCTCGGTGCTACGATTTGGCATATAGTCGGGATAGAACCACACCATTTGTCGACAAAGCCAGGCGACATGGAGCTATGGATGCTCAAGACGGACTGGGCATGCTGGTGTTTCAGGCAGCATGTGCTTTCAAGTTGTGGCGTGGAGTTGATCCTGATGCGATTAGCGTGCTCGAGAGTCTGCGCGGATCATGAGATTCCTGACCTCCGCTTGTGGCAGAATTCATGTGTTCGACGCTTTGTCTGATCTACCATTCATTGTGTAATGAACGCATCTATGTCAGACATTAAGGGCAGATTCAGTCTACCGTTGAGCCGACCTCGCGGGGGATGGGCGTTGGCCATTCAAGTGGCAATCGCTGTGTTAACGACTCTGGGCCTTAGCACATGGCAAGTTTCTCGAGGACTTGAGAAGTCCGAATTGCGCGACCTCTATGTTGACCGTCTGGCCTCTGAGCCGATAGCAATGCAGGAATTCGTCGAAGGGGACAGCTTTTACAAAAAAATCGAACTGGTGGGACGGTTCGACCAGCAGCGGAGTTTCGTTGTTGCCTACAAGAGACATCTGGGAGTGCCTGGATTTTGGGTGATCACGCCCTTTGAAACTGAATTCGGAACATTTCTTGTAAATCGCGGGTGGATTGCCATGGATAGAACTTGGTTCCATACGCCTGCCGTGGAAACGCCATCCGAGCAGCTGAAGCTTCTTGGTGTTGTATGGCCCAATCTCCCTCAGCGCTCGACAGTTGGGTACGATGGAGACACATGGCCAAAGCGAGTAAATCGACAGAATGTCTCAAGGATGGCCGAGGTTACTTCGGCGTTTGGCGACGAGGTTCGATTGCTTCCAGATAGCAAAGCAGTGTTGACTCCAATCCACCTAACATTTGAGCAAGGAGCAAGCACTCATTGGAGCTACGCACTTCAATGGCTAGTAATAGGAGCGATCATAGTTCTTGGCTATTGGTACTTTGCGCTGAGGAGGCCTGACGAGGACTCGTAGGAAGCCATGAAACTGAAAATTGGGGCATTGGTAGCGCTGATCGCAATCGTCGGCGCACTCTACTGGCTGTCAGTTCACTCGGACAAAGTGGGCATGACGGCAAAGCAACTCAAAGCACTTGGATTGGTCGAGCTCCTGGAACGCACGGACGTCGGCGTGCTTAAGCTGGTCGACCAAGACGGAAATCCCTTCGATGGATCTGCTCTACAGGGAAGGTGGACCTACGCATTCTTCGGATATACGCACTGCCCTGACATATGCCCCCTCACAATGTCTCTGCTGAAACAGGTTGAGCAGCGATTGAACGAAACCGTCGACCCTGTTATTGCCACGGCATTTCAGGGCGTCTTCGTAACAGTGGACCCTGTGCGCGACGATGCTGCAACCGTCAAGGAATTCATCGCCAACTTCTCGCCGAACTTCCTTGGAGTAACAGGAACGGAAGAGGAGATAAGCGAACTTGCGGGCAAGGTTGCAGTGGGCTATACGCGAATCGGTTCTAGCGACTCCAGGCTCGAGTATCTGGTGGAGCACCAAGGACACATCGTGGTATTTTCCCCAGATGGGCACTGCTACGGCTATATAAAGCCAGAGCATGACACAACCCAGCTTGTCCGCATTTTTCTACATTTGGAACGGCAGGGAAGACGCGCCGCTAGCGCCTCCTAGTTCGACGGCGTCCACCGAATAGGGTATGCTAGGTCAGGTCGCATGTCCGTGAGGCCTAGTTGCAGGAACTCGTCACAGCCAGTAGCCACAGCACATCCCTAGGTCTCCTAGAGGCCTATTCCACCATCCGAAAACGTAGCGAAGATCTTTGCGCTCCGTTGGAAGTTGAGGACTACTGCGCCCAGCCAATTCCCAGCGTCAGCCCTCCCAAGTGGCACTTGGCGCATACCACATGGTTCTTTGAAACCTTCATTTTGCAGCCTTACCACGCTGGCTATCGTGTTTTCGATAGTAAATTCAACTATCTGTTCAACTCTTACTACGACACGATTGGCCCCTACTTTCCACGTGAAGACCGAGGATCGCTGACAAGACCGCTGGTCAAGGAAGTCTATGCGTACCGATCATACGTCGATGAGGCAATGACAGAGGTTCTAACAGATCGAACGACTAGGGACATTGATTCGCGGCTTCGACTTGGACTGAACCACGAACAACAGCATCAAGAGTTGATCGTTACAGATCTCAAATACATTTTGGGAAAGAATCCATTGCGGCCCAGTTATGTGGACGCCCTGCCCACGCCCCGCTCCTCGGAAATGGGGTCGCTCTCCTATTCAAATTTTTCAGGGGGAGTTGTGGATGTAGGCGCAAATCTAGGTGATGCCGACTTCCTTTTCGACAACGAGTCCCCTAGGCACAAGGTATTTCTCTCTCCCTATTCGCTTGCAAACCGTGTTATAACCAACGGGGAGTTCAGAGAATTCATCCAAGACGGAGGTTACGATCAACCGAGCCTATGGCTTTCCGACGGTTGGTCCGAGAAGAACAAGAATAATTGGCGCGCTCCAGAATACTGGGAATGGAGGGACGGACAGTGGTTGGAGTACACGTTGGGCGGCGAAACTGAATTGGAACCGTCGCACCCTGTTACGCACATTAGTTTGTACGAGGCCGACGCCTTTGCTCGGTGGGCCGGCGCCCGCTTGGCAACTGAGTTCGAGTGGGAGCACGCTGCAGCCAATTGGAGTCTCCCTACGACGTTGAATCTGGCTCAGCGCGACTCTTTTCATCCCTCGGTGGCACAAGGGAATGGACACGCATCGCAAATGCTCGGTGACTGCTGGGAATGGACCTCGTCGAGCTACTCGCCCTATCCTGGTTTCAAGCCACTCAATGGTGCGTTAGGCGAGTACAACGGGAAGTTCATGGCCAATCAATTCGTGCTGCGTGGAGGCTCCTGCGCGACTCCCCCAGAGCACATTCGAAGGTCCTATCGGAACTTCTTCTACGCACGCGATCGTTGGCAGTTTACAGGAATTCGGTTGGCGCAAGATGCCTAGCGATTCCAGCGGTGGAGAGTTCGTTTTCTACGATCTCAAACCACCAGTGCCTGACATACGCCAAGAGATTTGCGAGGGGCTGAGTCTCGAGCAAAAGGCCATTTCTCCCAAATATCTCTACGACCGACGCGGTTCACTTCTCTTCGAGACGATTACTGGCCTCCCTGAGTACTACCTGACACGGGTAGAAGTCGGCATTCTGCTCGAACATCGACGCGAAATGTCGCATATGATCGAACGAGATTCTTGCTTGCTGGAATACGGAGCTGGAAGTGGCAGAAAATCCCGTATCGTGCTGGAGACGACCAATCCCGCTGCATATGTTCCAGTTGATATCTCTTCGACCCATTTGGTCGAGTCCGCACAACAGATCCATCGGGAATTCATAGGCCTTGCCGTCTATCCCGTTTGCGCGGACTATACAAAGAACTTTGAACTACCCGCGGAGATACCAAACGCACGTCGCGCGGTGTTCTTTCCGGGATCCAGCATTGGCAACTTCACGCGTGACGAAGCAGAAGAATTTCTTAAGACAGCGGCGCGAGTAGTGGGCGAAAACGGTGTGATGATCTTGGGAGTAGACACACGAAAATCAGCAAACATAATCGAACCGGCCTACAACGATTCGAGATGCGTGACGGCAATGTTCAACAAGAACATTCTGCAGCATCTCAACAACGAGATTGGGTCAGATTTTCAATTGACCCATTTTGAGCATCGAGCCGTCTACGACGAAGAGGAGGGATGTCTGCAAATGCACTTGGTATGCAATGCGGAGCATGAAGTATCAATAGGCGATGACTCGTTCACCTTTCGCGAGGGAGAGTCCATACACACGGAGAATTCCTTCAAGTATTCACCGGAAGAACTCGAAGAGATTGCCACCAGAGCAGCGTTCGATTGTGAGGCCATTTGGACAGACAGGAAGGATTGGTTCATGGTTGCCCTGTTGCGACACTCGCCCTAGCGGACAACCAAATTTCTGGTCGGCAAAACACTTGTCTCGGCGAGCTTCAACGATCACGGCGTCTCGGATTCGATCATACCGATGCAGAATCCGTGTGGCGCGGCTTTAGATTGGAATTTGCTTCCCACTCCGAAATCAACAATGCATGCTTTTGTAAGTGTTTAGCAAAACGGATCTCTCCGAGTCGTTAGCCATGTCAGTTCTGGCATTCGCTTGCACAATTGTGAATAGACCAAGATTGTTAAAGTATTGATTGCAAACGTATTTTTTCGCTACGTCGTGGCTCGCGAATAGCATGGGATATGAGTCTGCAATTGAATGGACCGACCACACGTTCAATCCATGGTGGGGATGCACCAAAGTATCTCCAGCATGCGACAACTGCTATGCCGAAGCATTTGCCAAGAGACTTGGATTAGACATTTGGAGCCATGGAACCGACCGTCGCTTCCTTAGTGAAGCGAACTGGCGATTGCCCTTGAAGTGGAACCAAAAGGCGGCACAGGCGGGAACTAAGGAACGAGTCTTCTGTGCATCGATGTCCGACGTTTTCGAATGGAAGAAGGGACTTGCTCAGGAACGAATCAAATTGTGGGAACTCATCGAATCCACGCCATCGCTCATTTGGTTGCTCTTGTCTAAGCGTCCGCATTTGGCAAGGCGAATGGTTCCCTGGGGAGACGATTGGCCTACGAATGTTTGGATTGGTACAACCGCCGAGAATCAGAAATGGGCAGACAAGAGGTTGCCTTGGCTGGTTGACCTTCCCACTCGGAACCGCTTTGTATCATGCGAACCACTGCTGGGTCAGATCAGGCTCGAGAGCTGGTTGGCTTCAGCCGAAATCGGATGGGTCATAGCAGGTGGTGAGAGTGGTCACAGTGCAAGGCCAACCGAGCCTAGGTGGTTTTACATTCTTCGGGACCAATGCACGACATACGACACTCCGTTTCATTTCAAGCAATGGGGAAACTGGGCACCGGTTGATTCGATAGTTGGGCATGCTCCTAGACAGATAGTGAGCGACGGTTTTTCTCAAGCGATGGGTAGGTATCCGCGAAAGGTCAGTGGCCGTTCGCTTCATGGTCTGGAATGGAACGACGTTCCTGACGATTTTGTAGCTTGACACCAGTCTGCCCACGTAGGGGTAGTTACTTTACGATCGATCCCCTCGTTGTCTAGCACGCAGCGTGGATGCTGGTTCATCTCTTGGCTTATCGTTACAGCTTAGTTTCCCCAATTTTTGAAGCCACACAACGCATGTTTGTTCAGATAGAACAGACTCGGCGTGGAAGCACTAATGTTGTCTCGATTAGCCCTTATTTAGCTATCGCCAAAGCGTGCAATCGGAATGGTCGCGAAATATGGCGCTGTGCGAGGCGAGCCATTTCCGCCGGGTCCCTAACTGGACGATCTGGGTGTAGATCGGATTGAGTTGTCACTGCTAAACGCGACAGCCAAAAAGCAACCGAGGCGTATAGCAAAAACATTGGAAAAAACCAGTACTCCTCGTCATGTAGCGGACGTATAGCGTTGTACTCACGAAGCAGGGCAAAAGCTCGCTCCTTGTCTAATGCATCCTTCGTTACGCACCAGTCGTTGACCGCCACTGCCAAATCGTAAAGCCAAAATCCATGAGAGGCATGGTGGAAGTCGACAACCCCAGTCAGTCCATACTCGTTGAATAGAGCATTGTCACGAAAGAGGTCGCCATGAATGATCCCTTGAGGCAGTGTTTGAACATCGGTTCGACTCAAAGCAGACTTGATGGACTCGACAGATCTGAGCAGCAGGTGGCGATCATGGGACTCTAGGTGCTCCGCTACTCTAGATGCGTGTGTGACTAGCCAGTGTGAGTCCCTGATATAGGGAAAGTCTGTTCCATCCAAAGTCTGGGTGGCTAGGTGCATTCGTGCAAGGAACCTTCCAATTGCTCCGCAATGTTCTCGTAGTGGAACGACTAAGTGCCTTCCCTTGAGGCGCGGGCAAAGGACAGCAGCCTTGTCGTGCACACTGGTAATGGCTTCGTCTCGTCGCGTACGTACAACGGGAGCTACCGGCAGTCCGTACTCGTGACAGCGAGCCAACACTTGCACCATGAGTTCGCGTTGCGCCACGCGATCGTCTTCAATAATGGTAAGCACATACTCAGCGTTCGAAGTCTCGCCCGTCGAGCCGTTGGTTGTGGTGAGTAGGTAGTTAGTATTTTCAATGCCTTCCGAAGCTGGAGAATAGTCTCCAAGAACTCCCACCTCATACTTGTGGAGCACATCCTCAAGTGCGGAACGGCGCAGGCGAGTGATAACTGCCATGTGGTGGCTTAAAACTCTTTAATGGTCCATCTTGGTACTAGTCGGTCGGCTCGTTCAAGGTCGCCGAAGTGTTTGGTGGGATCTTCGGGAACCATATAGTAGGGCTTGCCTTTTTTGGGAACGACCTTAATGGAGGTCAATCGTCCATTTTGTCTGTATTCCTGAATTGAACGGCTTTTGGACTCTATGAGTACGACGTCCGGTCCCTTGACTTTTTCCTTCTTTTTCTTGGTGCTTTCGGCTGCGAAAGCGGGTGAGGCAAGCAGGCAGCAAGCGCCTATGCAAAATGCCAATATGCGAACCTGAATCATGTTGAACCTTCGTCTCATGCAATCGATTGTGTTAATTTGCATACGGGAGAATTTACCATGCAAGACACAAAACCCCTAATTCTCGTCGATGGGTCGACGTATCTATTCAGAGCCTTCTACGCGCTTCCTGACTTAAGAACCTCGACTGGACTGTACACCGGAGCTATTCGTGGCGTAGTGTCCATGTTGCTGAAGCTCATGAACGACTATCCCGGCAGCACCATTGCCGTTGTCTTCGACACTGCTTCTTTGACATTTCGTCACGAGATTTTCTCCGAGTACAAGGCAACTCGACCCCCCATGCAGGATGAAATGGCACAACAGATCGAACCTCTGCATCAGGTCATCGAGTGTCTGGGCCTGCCGCTGCTCAAGAAGGACGGCTTCGAAGCCGACGACATCATCGGAACCTTGGCTACCCAAGCGACCGCCGCGGGCCGCGAGACGATCATCTCGACATCCGACAAGGATATGGCGCAGCTTGTCAATGAGCACGTGACTTTGTTGGACACTATGAAGGATCAGACCATGGATACGGAAGGCGTCAAGGAGAAGTTTGGCGTCCCACCGGAACTGATCATCGACTACCTTGCATTGATGGGCGATACCTCGGACAACATACCGGGCGTGCCCAAGGTTGGACCAAAGACGGCGGCCAAGTGGCTAAATCAGTTTGGCAGTTTGGATTCGGTATTGGAGCACAAGGAGGAAATTCGGGGGAAAGTTGGCGAGAATCTCGTGGCAAGCGCAGACATGCTGCCTTTGTCCAGGGAGCTGGCAACCATCAAGTGCGACGTGGAACTCGAATGGAATCTAGAGAATTTGCACGTCAAAGAGATGGACATGGAGGCACTTACGGATTGGTTCAATCGCTTTGAGTTCCGAACGTTGCTTCGACAGATTTCCGAAGATCATGAACCTACTCCAAAGCAGGAGGAAACTGCCGACTATCAGTTCATTGGCGACCCGGTAACGCTGCAAGCGTGGGCGGAAGAAATTCGAGCGGCCAAGCAAGTGTCGATTGCGCTCAGGACGACCGGCGGATACGGCTCCGAATGTCTCGGCGTTGCGCTATGTGCTGGAACGGACCGTGCTGCGTACGTGCCGATCGGACACAAGGACGAAGAATTTAGGCAACTGAGCATCGAGGTGGTTTGTAGCTGTCTCAAGGGGATTTTGGAAGACGAGTCCATTTCGACCATTGGGAACGACCTGAAACATGCCTACAAGTTCTTCAGCCGGCATGGAATAACAATCGAAGGACCTCTATTGGACACAAGACTGATGTCGTATGTCCTGAACAGCCAGGCTTCTGGAGGCCACCACACAGCAGCACTTGCGTCCCGCCATTTGGAGTACACCACATTTGACTGGCAAACCTTAACCGGTTCGGGTGCAAATCGCATTTCGCCTGAAGAAATCGGGATACCCGAACTTGCGTTTCCGATGGCTGAATTAGCCCTAGTCAACGCACGGGTGGTTCCAGTGTTGCAAAAGGAACTGCAATCAGACGAGAGAATGCTGAAAGTCTACGAGGACATCGAGGAGCCGGTCACGAAAGTCTTGGCACGAATGGAGCTCGATGGCGTAACAGTAGATCCATCTGTGCTCCGAGAACTGAGCGATGAGCTCGAGGAGAGGATCTCCCGATTGACGCGCGAGGCCTACGAATCCGCTGGTGTTAGCTTTGGATTGGGCTCCCCAAAGCAACTGTCAGAGGTCTTGTACGACAAGCTCGAACTGCCCTCACCGCGCAAGACACGTACAGGAAGTCGCTCCACGTCGGAGGACGTATTGAGGGAACTAGCCCCTCTACATCCCCTGCCGAACATCGTTCTTGGCTATAGGGGGGCTACCAAGCTGAAGTCCACCTACTCAGATCAGCTGGCACACTACATAAATTCCGCTACTGGGCGAGTGCACACTACCTACGATCAAGCGAATGCGGCCACTGGCCGGCTTTCATCTGTAGGTCCAAACCTGCAGAACATTCCAGTTCGAACTGGGGACGGAAGACGAATCCGAGAAGCATTCATCGCTCCGTCAGGTTACGTCTTCATGTCTGCGGACTATTCGCAAATCGAGCTTCGCATCATGGCGCATCTGTCTGAGGACAATTCGCTTCAACAGGCGTTCAACGAAGGCTTGGACATTCACCGAGCTACAGCAAGCGACATTTTTTCCACTGAGTACGATTCTGTAGATGCTTCGATGAGAGACAAAGCAAAGACCATCAACTTTGGTCTCATCTATGGCATGGGAGCGTATGGACTAGCGAGGCGCTTGGACATTCCGCGCGGAGAGGCCCGAGAGTTCATTGAAACCTACTTTGACCACTATCCGGGTGTCCGAGAATACATGGATACGATCAAGTCGAAAGCGCACGATTTGGGGTACGTTGAAACCTTATACGGCAGACGCATCTACCTGGATGAGATCAATAGTCAGCACGTTCCGCGCCGCCAGGGAGCTGAACGACAGGCCATCAATGCTCCAATGCAGGGAACTGCCGCCGACATAATCAAGCTGGCGACGACTAGCGCTGCTAAGTTCTTGGTCTCTAGTGGCGTCGATGCCAAGATGGTGTTGCATGTGCACGACGAGATAGTTTTTGAAGTAGCCGAGGATGCGGCCGAGGAATTGCAGGGCGGAGTTGTTCAAGCGATGGAAACTGCTGCTGAGCTTTCGGTTGAATTGGTTGTGGACGTGGGATTCGGAGCTAACTGGAGCTTGGCTCACTGATTGGGTCCCCTGCTTCGTGCCACATCGAGCGGATTGATTGCCGCGCCTCATCTACACCTGTTCCCTTTAGCGAAGAGAACATGACAGTTACAGGGTTCTCGCAGCCTGATACGGCTTCATTCACGTTTCTCAGGCAAGCGCTACGCTCACCCTGCTTCAACTTATCTGACTTGCTGAGCAACGCGACAAGCCTGATTTGACGCTGAATGCTCCACTGGATCATGTCGACATCGAACGGTTGAAGCGGATGGCGCGAGTCCATAATGAGGACTACCCCTACAAGATTCGTTCGGCGCACTAGATAGCGATTGACTGCATCCTGCCATTCCACTTGCTTGCGGCGGCTTGCCTTGGCATAGCCAAAGCCCGGAAGATCCACGAGTCGCCCTTCACTGGACTCAAAGAAATTTATGAGTTGAGTTCGACCGGGCGTCTTGCTTACTCTGGCAAGCGCGGTTGAGCCCGCAATGCGGTTTATGGCGCTCGACTTGCCGGCGTTCGACCGTCCCGCGAACGCGACTTCTGGAATATCGTCGCGGGGGCAGTCGCGCATTTGAAGTGCGCTTTTGAGGAAAACTGCTTCGATGGGTTCGCAGCTGAAATTCAAGGGAAATCGATTTATAAGTGCAGCAATACAGTTTACGAAGTAGTGACTACACGCTCAATTCGGTGACACTCCGACGGCAGGGCGACGAACATTGAAAACGTAGACGCGTTGCTATAATCCACGCCACGGTTGTGCCTATTTATTTCAAGGCGCACTTCGCACACCGTATGAGTCCACCCTAGGAGAATTGATGGCTCAAAGGCTTTCAAAGTCGCAAATGAGGCTGGCGATTGTCGTAATTGCGGCCGGCCTGATCCTGACCGTTTGGACGATGCAGGCAGATACCGAGCAGCCTGAAGTCGACGAGACAATTGTTGTCGAAATTGACGAAGTCGCACAGGTTGGGGACGAAGCACTTGGCGACGCAGTTGTTGCTGACGTAATCGATACGGAAGTCGGCCGAACTCTTTCCGTTTCGTGTACTGCTTGCCATGGTACGGATGGCAATGCGCTGCAAGCCGAAAACTCCAACCTTGCAGGACAGAACGAAAAGTATCTGTTCCGTCAATTGGAAATGATTCAGTCCGGCGAACGTGAAATCGTTGTAATGAAAGGCCTGCTGAACGAGTTTGATGAAGGGGATCTTCGCAACATTGCAGCCTACTACGCATCGCTCCCGGGGAGGATTGGACAGTCAAATCCGGAAGGACTGGAGGAAGGCGAAGCCATCTATCGCGGCGGCATTCTGGAAAAGCAGGTTGCAGCTTGCACGGCGTGCCACGCACCCAACGGAAATGGGAACATGCTCGCTGGATTTCCTCGAGTCTCTGGTCAGACAGTTGAATACACTGTGGCGCAACTCAAAGCCTACCGGGAACAGGAGCGAACAACTGACGAGGACTACGGCGGCATGATGCGCGATATAGCCGCTAAACTGACAGATTCTGAGATAGACGCACTTGCCAACTACATGACAGGGCTATATTGATAAACACTGTCGGTTCTCAATGTGGAGCGGTGTTGACATGAATCAAACTAAAGTGCAAGTTTGGCTCGGCTTCGCCACGATTCTTCTAGTCACCCTTTTCCTAAACGCCCAAGAGAAGTACGAAGCTGGCAAAGACTATTTGGTCGTTCCCACCAGAGTCGAAGCAGACGGCGAAGAGACATCCGAAAAAGCGGAAGGAACTATTGAGGTTCTGGAGTTCTTTGCATACAGCTGCATTCATTGCTACAGGTTCGAGCGCTACATCAAGAACTGGATGAAGAAAAAGGGCGAAGATGTCACCTTCACGCGGGAACACCTCGTCTATGACGCAAGTTGGGTCCCACTAGCTCGTGCCTATTATGTTGCCGAAGAACTCAAGGTCCTTCCGAAGGTTCACGACCGCTTGTTTCAGTACATTCATGACAAAGGGATTAACCTGAGTAGCGATGAACTGCTCAAGAGGGTCTTCAAGAGCGTAGCTGAAGTTGATGCAGAAACTTTCGAGGAAAAGTATTGGTCCACAGAAACGAAGGAAAAGATCAAGACTGCCGTAAGGAAGGCTAGCGATTGGAGAGTCATAAGTACTCCCAGTCTGGTCGTGGACGGCAAGTATCTAGTCAATACGAGAACGACAGACGGCGACCCAAGAAAAATCTTCAAGGTCGTTGACTTCTTAGTCGATCAGATTCGCCAGGAAAAGAGTTCCCAAGTACCCAAGACCTGACTTCACTTGCGACTGGCACAGCACGCTCGTTCAATTTGTTGGTTTCTCGACTGGCAACCCATGACAGGCTCATGCCTCATTGCTGCAAATCACTAATGCGAGCTAGAGAAACAAATCGAGCAGATAATGGTCGAACCCTTGTACACGCTGCCAGTCTGGGCGTATCTCGCAATAAAAACGAGTTGTGTGGTTGCGTTACTGAAATTTGTCAACGAGCCGGTTTCCTAAGGTGAATAAGCTATGCGTCTCTTCAAGCTTCTGTTGCGTATAGGATTCCTCTGCTTGCTATTGGCTCCCTTCGCAGTCTTCGCACAAGACGAGGAGTACGTGGAAGGAGAACACTATCTGGTCCTCCCGACTCGGTTTGAGACGTCCACAGAGCAAACGTCGGACGAATCGGACGCTACGATCGAAGTGATTGAGTTCTTTGCCTACAACTGTAAGTTCTGCTACCAATTTGAAGCGCACATTGCCGATTGGCTCAAGACTAAAGCGGACGATGTGTCGTTTAATCGCGAACACGTGAGTTGGAACAATACTCAGACACTATTGGCGAAAGCCTACTATGCAGCGGTCGAGCTCGAGGTCTTGCCGAAAGTCCATACTCCGATGTTCAAGGCAATACATGACCATAGATTGAGCATGACTCGTGGCGATAGATTGTCAATGTTGTTCGACAACGGGGCTGAAATTGAACCAGAGACATTCGATGAAATGTTCAACTCCTCGGCTGTAGCGGAACGAATTCAAGACTGCAATACGAAAACTCGTGTATGGCGCATTGCAACAAGCGGTACACCGTCGCTTGTGGTTGGCGGCAAGTACTTGATTGATACTGAAACGGCTGGAGGCCACGGCGCCATGTTTCCCATAGTGGACTATCTCGTCGACAAGATTAGAGAGGAACAAGACGCTTCGGCACATCTGTCCCCAAGCGAAACCGAATGAATCATTCGTGTGGGAGCCTGCATTTGACGAAGATTGGCGCAAGCAGCAAGCAAATTGCAGACAAAATTGTCAAACTGATAGAGAGCCAAGCACGAGTCCTACATATCATTGTTCGTGCAGTTTTGGGGGTATTGCGATGCCAAACATCAACGTTTCATTCCGTCTAGCCAGCGTAGTGCTCCTCCTTTGCGCTCTGCACTCTGGAGCGCAGAACCAAGACACAGAGGACGAGGTTGTTACTTATCGTGAAGGCAAGGATTATTCTCTGTTGCCGACGCGAATCAGGATTGGAGACGAAACCCCGGAAGAGACGAATACCGATTCCGTCGAAGTCGTAGCTGTGTTTTCTTATGCCTGTCCTTTTTGCTACAAATACGAGTCGACTGTTGCGGAATGGCTAAAAACCAAGGACGACTCCGTTGCGTTTAGGCGCGAACACATGGCAAGTGGTGCAGCGCTGGAAAATCTTGCGCGCGCCTACTACATCGCCGAGGATCTCAAGATATTGCCGAAGACGCATGACGCATTGTTCAGGGCGATTCATGTGTACGAGCTCCAGCCTTACCGGGAAGACGACTTGCAGCGCATGTTCAAGAGACTTGCCGACGTGGACAGCAAGACGTTCAGCGACAAGTTCTGGTCGAGCGAGATTCACGAAAGAGTCAAAGAGAGCAAGAAAACACTGCGCGATTGGCGTATTACTGGCGTACCCTGCGTAGTGGTTGGCGGCAGATATCTCGTTGATGCGGAAATGTCCGACGGCGAAGCGAGCAAGATGTTCGCTGTCGTGGATTTCCTAGTTGGAAAGATTCAGGGAGAACGGGACCCATCAGCCTGAATTCATTCAAGCCACTGGGCTAGCTCTCGTTATTGCCATTGATGTCTATGCTGATTGCCTGGAGAATGCGATTTTCCAGAGCACAGGCCGGGTTGTTTGACATGCACAAAGCTCCACAATTGGCGAAGTGCGTGTCACCGAAATAGGTTCAGGACAGCGGATCGGAAAGGAGCCAAAGCGCTCCTCGTCCGGAATGAATAGGTAGATTCGCTTCTATTCTTGGTGCAAAAAGTTCAGTGGTTTAAACTGAGCAGCAAGCTGATATTAGCGATATGAACTAGCTTGGATTTCGTAGAGTTCAGCATATTGCCCGGCTGACATCATCAGCTCTTCGTGGGATCCACACTCGACTACTCGAGATCCTTCCATCACGATTATCTGGTCCGCCATTCTCACAGTGCTGAATCGGTGTGAGACCAGCAATGTAATTCGGCCAGTTGTCGAAGCGATTTGCGAATTGTCGTTTTGCTGCGCGGCTTTCGCGTAGCGTTCGAAGAGAGCATGTTCCGTCTCTGCGTCAAGGGCGGCTGTCGGCTCATCCAGCATGAGGAGCAACGGTTCGTCGCGCATGAAGCCCCGCGCCAACGACAGCTTCTGCCACTGACCAAAGCTCACTTCAACTCCATTCTGCCAAGTGGGCCCAAGTTGTGTGTCGAGGCCTGACGGAAGTTGATCCATCACGTCTTCCGCGCCGGCTCTGGTCACGGCGGTCTCGACGGCCGGACGGATATCGATGCGCGGTTGATCGCCAAGCCCCACAGTTTGATCGGCCACCAATTCGAAACGGAAGAAGTCCTGGAATGCGCCGGACAGTCGTTCTCGCCATGCAATTGGATTCATCTGACCAAGATCCTTGCCGTCTACCAGAATCCGTCCGGATGTGGGTTCGTACATGCCAGCAAGCAGCTTCACAATCGTTGTCTTTCCGGCACCGTTCTCTCCCACAAGCGCAACTACCGCGCCCGCATCTATGTGGAAACTGACGTTCGCAAGTGCCGGGCTATCCATTCCCGGATAGCAGAAAGTGACGTCGTCGAAGGTTATGCCTCGTTTCAAGTCAGCTGGTACGGGATCTTGGCGCTGCTTTGTCATCGCTTCGGCATAGTCCTCGAGCCAAGCAAGCCGCTTTGCTCCGTCCATCCATATGCCACGTAGAAACCCCAGTTCGCCCACGGTCGCGCTAATGTATGCCGCCAGACGTGAACCTGCGGCGAGAACTAGCAACGCAGCGCCCGGAGGTGCGGCCAAAACGTAGACTGTGAAAACGACTGCGCCGACGTAGCCCGCACCAAAAATAGCCCAAGCCACCACGGAAATGCCTGCTGTGTGCCATCGGGCGCGGGCAATGGGTCGATACCATCGTCGCCAAGCCCCGTGACGGTCGTGAATTATCCGATCGCCAATATTGGACAAGCGCACTTCTTTGCCGGGAGAGGCTGTTGTTGCAATGTCAAAGAGGTGTTTGGACAGGCGCGACGCGGGGGCGTTCTGCTCCTCGATTCGGCGTTCCACTCCTGGCCGAGTCGTAGAGGAAACAACCGTAGGCAGCGCCGCTACCGCCAAAAGCAGTAGGGACGGATGAACAGAACAAAGCAATGCGCCCGTAATACCCAATCGGATGAACCACCCAGCAGTGGCAAACATCGAGTGGTACATATGGTCCAACGTGAACACCTGGTCGCGGAGAACCGTAAGCCGGTCAAGGTACTCCGGACGCTCATGGTGAGCTATGGTCGACACGCTGGCCTGCAGATGCGCGACGTGCGATTCGAGAGCGATGGACACGCGATCGCGGAATCTGCGTTGCGTGCGGTCGCTGACGACACGCAACGCCCAGGTCAAGGTGGCGGACAGTCCAAGTCCCAATGCCCCAACCCATATGTAGACCGAATTGTCCTGAAGCAAGCCATTGGCGAGCAGCATCAGCCATAGTGCAAATAGCGCGTCCGGCAATGCGGCGCAAATCGTCAGAGCAAAAGCAATGAGCAGAAGCCAAGGCTCCGCGGTGTAGCCTCGCTTGACGGCCCTCCACATCGACGGTAATGCCGCCGGCATCGCTTCAATCGAGGACATCGAATTTGACACCTGGTTCTTCTTCAGTAAAACGGGAAGCTTGGAGGTCGAACATTGTTCGGTAGCGTCCGTTTTGTTGCATTAGCGCGTCGTGGGATCCCTCTTCAATGACGCGCCCATGCTCAAGAACGCAAATGCGGTCCACTTGGCGTACTGTAGAGAACCTATGGGAAATCAATATGGTCGTAATGTCACGCGTTTCTTGCAGGATGCGACCAAAAATCTCCCGTTCGCCTCTGACGTCCAATTGAGCGGTTGGTTCGTCTAGCAGCACTATTCCAGCTCCACAATACGTTGCACAGAGTGCTCGAGCTAGAGCGATTCTTTGCCATTGGCCTCCCGACAAGTCGATTCCGTTGGAGTAAGCTTTGCTCAATGTTGTGTCGAGGCTGGCCAAGTTGCTTGCACCGGCCTGCTCTAATGCGCGAAGGATGGTTTCGTCAGAGGCTTGCCCACCAGGGTCGACGTTGTCGCGCAGCGTAAGCTCATAGCGCACGAAGTCCTGAAAGACAGCAGTTATTCGACTTCTCCAAGTTGTAAGATCCCAGTCGCAAAGATCCATCCCATCGATCTCAATGGATCCCTGGGTGGGGTCGTAGAGCCTGCACAAGAGCTTCGCCAACGTAGTCTTGCCCGCACCGTTTTGTCCCACGATCGCGAGGGACGAGCCGGCGGGGATAGAGAGGTCAAGGTCTTCAAGTATGATCTTGTCGCCCGTGGGATACTTGAAGCTGACGTTTCGGAAGCATATGCCCCTCTTGGGTTGCGTGTCCGATGCATGAGTGCCATTCTGAAGTGATCCGATGTCGAGCATTGAACTGCCCAGTCGCATGGTCGCGCCAGCGGGAGCAGCAGCGCTATCCAATGCCCACGAGAGACCGCCAAAGGCAATCATGCTCGTAGTGAATGCCAGGCTTGCAAACGTGACCATTCGATCCAAACCCAGTTCATCGGATGCCACATCGATAGCCATGAAAGTGAAGACGATTGCGTTTGCCGCCAGTACCAAAAGCAAGCTCCAGATGACCGGTTGTTCCCGCAATCGAGTGGCTTCCCAACGAAGGTCGTGGAGCCGTCGCCTGTGCGAGCGAAACCGTTCGACGATCCAAGTAGCCAGTCCAAACAGGCGAATCTCCTTGGAGGCTGGTGGATTGACAGCAATCTTGTATGCGTAGTCGGCGTGTCGCTGTGCGTTGCGAACTGTTTCGGTGTTCCGGTCTCTCCACACTCCGCTCTCTCGTAGCAAATAGTGAGTGGAGATCCACGCACCACCGAGCACAAGCGGCGCCCACCATGCATACGCTGCAAGGATCGCGCATGCGACCAAGCCGGCGCACAGTTCCACAAGCCCGGATGCGATGAAGTCCATTGAGATCGACAGCGGCGGCCCTGATATGCCAAGGTCAAAGTCGCGTGCCATGGCAAGATCGTTGGTGACTTCAGGATTCTCAAGATGCCCCATACCTTCGGGGCGAACGCACGTTTCGCTCAGTCGATCATAGAGCAGACATCCAACATGATCACCCAAGTTCTTGCTTACGACCAAATGAAGGGGTGGCAGGACCTGAACTAGCACGAAGAATGATCCGAGTAGAATCAGCGGCTCAAGCAGATCGGATTGCCTTTCGACAGCGCCTATCAGCGTTCCCATGGCGACAGCCAACAGGGCGGGAAGCAAACCTCGGCCAATTAGAAGCAGCCACCACGCGACGGCAAGTGACAAATGAGCCTGATGCAATAGCATCATGTATCGCCATTCGTCGCGAGATGTAATTCGATCAATCAAGCTAGTTCCTTGAATTCTGTGAGCTGCGCTGAATCTCGATGTGACGATGCAAACTAAGAGTAATCGAACTTTATTTGATTGAGACTATGCAATTACCGACATTTGATCGAGATGTTTCCCAGCAAGAGTTGGAAACATATTTGGAGTTTGCCAAGGGAACTGTGATTCGGGCAGGGAAAGTCACCTTGAATGGCTTTAGGGTGCGCCGCGAGGTTTCCGACAAATCCGGCGGTTCAGAATTCGACCCCGTAACCGCCTCGGATCGCGAAGGCGAAAAGCTGATAAGAACCGCGATCAATAGGCATTGGCCGCAACACGGAGTGTTGGGCGAGGAATTCGGCTATCGTCAAGGAAACGGTCTAACGTGGGTAATGGATCCTATTGATGGGACGCGCGCGTTCGTGAGTGGCCTTCTGCACTGGGGTGTCTTGCTTTCGCTTTACGATGGGCGGAATGTTCTGCTAGGCGTCATGTATCAACCGTATGTAGAGGAACTCTATTGGGGAACCGAGGCAGAGTCACATGTTTCGCACCGAGGACAGACGCGGCGTCTTCAGACTAGCGATTGCTCTGATATTTCGAAAGCCACATTGTCTACTACGGATCCTCGCCTATTTAAGGATCCCGCGGAGTCTAAAGCGTTTCTAAGTGTGGAAAACAAAGTGCGGCTTTGCCGGTACGGTGGCGATTGCTATCAGTACGGACTTGTGGCCATGGGGTTCATTGACGTTGTCATTGAGAACTCGCTTAATCCGTGGGACATCCAGGCTCTAATCCCCATTGTCAGGGGAGCGGGAGGCTGCATTACGACTTGGGATGGTAACGATCCCTGCATGGGTGACCGCGCAGTTGCCACCAGCTCCGAAAGGCTGCACGAGCAGGTACTGAATGCACTTAACTGCGCGGAGAGTTGACGTAGCCTCGAAACGACGAGCGTACCCAACTAATATACGCAACTCAACACAGGAAACTTCATGAGCAATGAGTGAATTGGCCTTCGCGTCGGCTACCAAGTTGGCGCAAATGATTCGGGAAAAGGAAATATCAAGCGTTGAGTTGCTGGAGTTCTATCTGCACCGTGTGGACGAGTACAACCCAGGACTGAACGCGATCATTTGGCAATTGCGCGACGAGGCCATGGATGCTGCCAAGCAAGCCGATGAAAGGCTGGCCGCTAAGGACTCTTTAGGCACGTTGCACGGTGTTCCCATGACTATCAAGGAATCCTACGATGTCGTGGGCACGCCAAGTACTTGGGGTGTGCCTGAACTGAAAGATAATTTTCCTTCCGTGGATGCCCTTTCCGTCAAGAGGCTAAAGAAAGCCGGTGTTGTGCTCTTCGGAAAGACGAATGTTCCCTTACGGCTATCGGACTTCCAAAGCTACAACGACATCTACGGAACGACGAACAATCCGTGGGATGTCTCGCGCATTCCCGGAGGTTCATCGGGTGGTTCAGCCGCTTCGCTGGCAGCTGGATTAACAGGAATCGACTCGGGATCGGATATTGGCGGATCAATTCGCAATCCAGCCCACTTTTGCGGGATATTCGGGCACAAGCCAACGTGGAATTTGCTGCCTCCGCGAGGACATGCCACGCCAGGAATTCTTTCTCCGTCCGATCTTTCGGTCATTGGCCCCATGGCTCGTTCAGCGGAAGATCTTGAGATTGCGGTAAATACGATGGCGGGACCGGATGAGATTCAATCCAGGGGTCTCAATTTGAACCTGCAGCCGTCTGGCAAGAAGCCAAGCGAGTGGAATGTGGCGGTGTGGCAGAACGACGACGTCGCGCCCGTGGATAGTGAAGTGGAAGCGCGTGTGGTGTCAGTTGCGGAGGCACTCAGAGGCTTGGGATCCAACGTAAATTTTGAAGGCCGTCCCACTTTTGCGGCTGATCAGGTACACGCAACCTACCAATGCTTGTTGAACGCCACAATGACGTGCCGACTACCCGACGACGACTACCAGCAGCTGGTTGAACGCGTCGAGTTTCAGGAGTCAGATGGCGAGGATGCCCGATCGAATCAAGTACGACGCTCGCAGGTAGCCAGGTTCAAAGATTGGACGCGCTATAACGAAGAGCGTACGCATGTTAGATGGAAGTGGCACGAATTCTTCGAGACGTACGATGTGGTCATTGCGCCAATAATGGCGACTTCAGCATTCGAGCACGACCACCGCCCGATGTGGGAACGTTCGATCATGGTAAATGGACAGGAACAAGGCTATTTCACACAGTTGTTCTGGGCCGGTCTTGCAGTCAACGCCTTCCTGCCTTCCACGGTAATACCTACGGGACCAGACGCGAACGGACTGCCTATCGGCGTGCAGATCATAGGACCAGAATTCGGCGACTTCATCACCATTGAAGTGGCCAAGGTCCTGGAGCGAGAGGGCTTTTCTTTCACTGCTCCGCCGAAGTATCGTTGACTGAAGCCACTGTAAGCGCACACCCCAATATTGCGTTGGTGAAGTATTGGGGGAAGAACCCCGACGACCCGTGGTTGCCCATAACCCCGTCGGTTTCAGCCACTCTCGACACACTCACGACTACAACGACGGTTCGAGAGGCGAATGAGGATCGCGTAACGCTAGAAGGGGTTGACGTGCATGATGCCAAGATTGCTAATTGGATCGCTCAGGCTAGAACCAAGTACGGATTGCCAAGCATTTCCATAGCCACGGAAAGCAACTTTCCCGCAAGCAGCGGTTTGGCATCTTCCGCTTCAGGATTCGCCGCTCTTGCCGTTGCAGCGAATGAGGCATTTGGTCTTGATCTCGATTTCTCTGCTCTATGCGAGCTGGCTCGGATGGGGTCGGTTTCTGCTGCTCGCTCGATGTTGGGCGGGTTCGTAAAGTTGGATCCTTCTTCTCACGAGCAAATGGTGGAACAGCTGTATTCTGGGGATCATTGGGCGCTGCGGATCGTGGTGGCGGTGATCGATCCGACACAGAAGCGAGTTTCCTCGACATCAGGAATGGAACGTAGCGCCTCTACATCTTCCTACTACAACAGCTGGATTACCGACACGGGCAATGACTATCGTGAATGCATGGCAGCATTGGCCGATCGAGATTTTCCTCGTTTGAGCAAGGTTGCCGAAAGCAATTGCTGCAAGATGCACGCTCTAATGCTGTCCAGCAAACCGCCGTTGCTGTATTGGAAGCCAGGAACTATGGCAGCAATAGAGACCGTTGGCAAGCTCCAGGAAGCCGGTTTTGACGTTTTCTTTACGATCGATGCTGGACCTCAGGTGAAGGCGTTTTGCGTTCCGGAGGTGGCTGATATCGTTCAAGAAAAATTGCAGGTCACTCCCGGAGTGGATCACACGATCAACTGCGGGATCGGCGATGGCCCCTCCGTCCACTAGGCTAATTCAAACCTCCGCCCCCGGCAAGGTTGTACTTTCTGGCGAGTACGCGGTTCTATTGGGAGCTCCCGCTTTAGTTGCAGCTGTAGATCGTTACGCCAAGTGCTCGTTGGAGATCCGAAGGATTGACAACTGGTCAATTCGCTCTCAGCCCCCTTTTTGGAACGCCGATCTCACCTTGGAATCCTTGAAGGAAATAACTCCTCGAGATCGAGTTGCCTACGCGCTTCAATGCCTCAGCGCCGTTGTCGAGTTGCCGGAGCATGCTCGATTGGCAATGGACACGCGGTCGCTTTTCCAATTTGGCAAAAAGATAGGAATGGGGTCGAGTGCTGCAACCCTAGTTTCTCTGTATGTTGCGATCTGCATCTTGGGCGATTTGGAGCACACAGTTGAAGGTGCGTTGGACTTGCATTCGCAGGTGCGTGGCTCCGGAAGTGGACTGGATGTTGCGGCGTCTTATCACGGAGGAGTCATAGAGTTCCGTGAGCGGCGTGCTAGACCAACGCAGCTACCTCATGGCTTGGAGTTGAAAGTCTTCTATGCAGGAGCGAGCACGTCCACCAGCGACCGGGTAGTGGCATTCCGAAGCTGGATAGCCTCTCAGCCAGCAAGTACGGTTGATCGATTCTGCACAGCATCTGAAGGCGTTGTCGAATCGACTGGAAGCGCGGAGGAATTTCTCGATGCCCTTCGGTACTTCGTGGAAGTTCAAGAGCTGATCGACAATGGCTCTGGACTCGGCATTTGGGGGCCGCAGCATCGCGCAATGAAGTCTTTGGCCAATCGAGAAGGAGTACTCTACAAGCCCTCGGGAGCAGGCGGCGGCGACATTGGTTTGGCTGTTTCGGTCGACAATGAAATTCTTGAGAGACTCGAGGTCGATGCAGAACGCATTGGGCTGCGCGCCATAGACACGTCATTGGTAGAACAGGGCGTCACAGTTGAAATGGCGTCCTAGTACGCATATTCCTTGCCTTTAGACTTCTATGGATGCCTTCCATGACGTCAGTTTAAATCAGTTCATTTGATTGCTCCATTTCAAGTCCATGTTGACAGCAACGTTGAGAAGACGGACTTCGCGCACTTCGATTCGACCTGTCTGCGAGCCGGCGATTGCCGCTCTGGCCCCGATGGTATCCGAGGACCGGGTCCGAATCTAACTTGCGAGCTTCGAACTCCTAGTCTAAAACGGGTTCTCCCGGTCCCGGAATGTTTCCTTTCTTCCATCGCTGCTGTGAGTTCCTCTTCCTCGAGCATCTGAGCCAGCATCGCTTCCGAGATGCGTTCCTTCGCTCCAGTCGTCGTCATTTCTCGCCTCCTTTCCGTCCATGTTTCGGCGACATCGTGGCCACGGCGATTCTCGACCGCTTGCTGCATCATAGCGAGGTCGTCACGATCCAGGGCGACAGCGACCGGCTTCACGAGAAACGCCGCTCGGGAGCGGTGCCGCCTTCCAATCGTGCGCTCGAATCGGGAAATCCATCGTGATGGACTTGCCAAACGGTCCGCTGGGAATCTCCGTTCGGCCTACGGCCTCACTCCAATTCCCAGCGGAAAAAAGTGGGGAATTTACCTGTCGCCCAAGTGGGGAATTTTGTTGTCGTGTGACAGGCCACAAGGACGTGCTGGGCCTGTGGCCGGGCGAGCACGAGGGAGCCACAGCGACCGCTCCACCAGCCGGAACGGCACCGGGTACTGGCACTTCTCGAACTGCACGTGTGCATTGACGTGCACCTTGAGCTCGGCCCACGCCGCGAGCTCCGGCGGATTGCCTGATTCATGCACCAGCTTTTGACAAAGTGCTGGGAAATTGCTTAAATCAAGTGGATTGTGTAACCGCCGACCCGCCATCACAAACGGGTTCTGAAGCGTGATTTCTGGAGGGTCAGCATGAAGTCACTAGTCATCATTCTCCTTTGCGTTTTCTCCGTTAATGGACTGGCGCAGAATACTTCTCACTGGTACATTCTGGTTGGGGCATCGTTGTATGCCGAGAACGTCGACCATGCAGTCGGTGAGGGCCTAGGAACCAGTTTGGGCTTTGGCGCACAAATCAACGAGAACTTCGGAATTGAACTCGCGGTGTGCGGCACTCCACCAATTGATCCAGAGGACCTCAACGCCTTTATTGGGGACGACACGGACACCGACATAGTGAGCTACGGTATCGATCGCTCCGCTTCCAATTGGTACACGACTGCCTTTGCGACATTCTCATACCCGGTTCAGGAAAGACTGGCACTTGTGGGCAAACTGGGTTGGTCGTCCATCCGTCAGCGAGTATATTTCAATATCAAGGGAGGTAACACAACAGAGACGAATACGTCCCGTGCTCCCCACATTGAGTTCGGATTTGGGTATTCGATGACTTGGAGAACCGAACTCGTCGTTACTTTGTCTCACGTTTTCAGCGACGACGCGGAAGCAACTGGAATCCATGGCGCTTACAAGTGGAAGTTTTAAAGTTCACTCGCTGACTGATCTTGGTACCAAGAAGCCTTTATCCCGCTTAACGATTTTTCATTGCCAGAATTTGGGAATTTTGGCCCAGATGCCAACGGATTTGTAGCTACCATGCGACGAGCCTCCAGTGCGCACCTTTCAGGTGAGTATGTTGTCGGCGCCACTTAAACGCAACTACCGGTTGTGGGCGCGTCGTCGCCGCCATCCCCCCAATCCTTACGCGGGAATCGGGGTCGTGACACGGAAACTGGCGATCTCATCTTCAGAGCGATTGGTGCCAAACAGGCTTTGGGAAATGGATTTTGGACACTGATCTCCGTGCGTTGAACCTAGTGGCTGCATTTGACTTAGAGCAGAGATTGGCACCTGAAACTATGCAAAACTCCAACTACAGCGCTTTCTCTTCTACCATCGATTAATTGCATTGGAGACATAGCCATGCGTCTAGCGACATGGAACATTAACGGCATTCGTGCGAGGTTGGATTTCGTGTCGCTTTGGCTGAAGGAACGGGAACCGGATGTAGTGGGATTTCAGGAATTGAAATCCGAAGACGATTCCTTTCCCCACAATTTCTTTGCCGACCTAGGCTATGAGGTTCACACTCACGGCCAGAAGAGTTGGAATGGCGTGGCGATCGCCGTGCGTCAAGACCTCGAGCTAAAGATTTTGCAGCGCGGATTGCCAGGTCAGGAAAGCAATGGCGCTCGTCTTATTACAGCTCTTTTCGGCGACGTCACCTATACCTCGGTCTACTGCCCAAATGGCAAAAATCCGGAGCATGCAGACTTTCAAATGAAGCTCGAGTGGTTCGACGCTCTCGGGGAATACTGGTCAAAGCTGATCGCGGAATACCCTGCCTCAGCTATTGGAGGCGACTTCAACATCGTTCCGGCGGGTCGCGACTCATGGAGAGGCAAGGAAGGCGATGGAGAAATGTTCCATACTGCAAGCGAGCGCGACCGTCTTCGGAAATTCGTAGATTTAAACTTGCATGATCTTTTCAGAGAGCTCAATCCCGGCTCGGCACAGCACAGTTGGTGGGACTATCGCGGGGGCGCGTTTGAACGGAGTCAGGGGTTGCGTATCGACATGATTTACGGCACACCACAAATACGAGCGCGAACTCGATCTGTAAGCATTGATCGAGAGTATCGGGAGCGAAAAGAAGACATGACACCATCGGACCATGTGCCGGTCGTCGCGGATCTCGCCGATCATTAATTCCAATGATGTTCTTCAATGACCAGAGTGCGTGTTCTGCCGGATCGACGCTTGTGAAGAACTTCGCATCTACAGACTAGTGAGCCAAGATCAAAGGTCGCCACGCGACCTCCAGAAATTTGATTGGGCAACAGTCCATGACGAAGAGCATTTTGTCGAGCAGCTTCTCGCGGCTTTCGATCTGGACGGGGCTGTAGTCATTGAGAACGCTCTAAGCAGCGAGGAGGCGGAAGCAATTGTCGAGGAGATGAGACCGTTCATCGACTCGACCCCACATGGGTTGCATGGTCTAGAGAAGTCGCGCAGAGTTGGAGCTCTTGTCGCAAGATCGAGGGCGTCGCACAATGCCATTGCACATCGCGCTGTTCTTGCACTTTGCGATGCTGCCTTGGGAGCGCAGTATCGATTCGGAAATGAGGTTCGAATCATTCAAAGGGAACGTGGTCAAGGCAGATACCCTTGGCGACTCGGATTGACGCAAATCATCGATGTGGGTCCAGGCCAGGAGCTACAAGGACTCCATCGAGGAAACGGCCTATGGGTTCACAATTTCGCCGGTCACAAACTCGAACTCCAGATCGAGACTATGTGGGCGCTCACCGATTTCACGGAGGAAAATGGAGCAACGCACGTGGTGCTTGGCAGTCATCGGTGGTCCGACGTAACCGACACCAATGCGGAACGCACCATGACGTGGTATGAAAAGTCCTCCTTTAAGACCGTCAGGGCAACTATGAAAGCGGGCAGCGTTCTAGTCTGGACTGGCTGGACGCTTCACGGAGCGGGAGCGAACACCACGGATTCTCGGCGTGTGGGAATGAACATTGACTACAGTCTCTCCTTCCTCTCTCAAGAAGAGAATCAGTTCTTGGCATGTCCCCCGGAAATTGCACGGACGCTCTCAGACGATATGCGCAGACTGATTGGCTACAGCCAACCCGCAGGCGCGCTGAACTACTTCGCCGATTGCCTGCCTCCCCGGTATGCGCTGCGAGAGAACTATGACGTGACGGTTCCAGGTTCCCACGGAATGAATTCGTCTAAGGACCTTTAGCAACGGCTCCCGAACGTAGCAGATTGCGGCTGCGAGGTTAGACTCTTCGTAAGTCTCCTAGGGACTGCATAGTCCCAATTCCATCATCGTAGTTCCAGTGGTTCGCAGCGTATCTTCGATTGGACGGGTGGTGAGTCCAAGTTCGTTGATTGCTTTCGTGCAGTAAGCACGTGGACCATCATGAATTGAGCGTTTTTCCAGGAATTCCGCCATTTCCGGTGGGCGTCCCCCGATCTTCAGATCAGGAAAGAGAGTTTGCAGGTGTTGTTGAAGCTGATCGACATTCAATTCGCCGCTTTTGTCGGTCGCCGTGAGCTGGTAGCGACTGCCTGGCTGTACATTGCCACTCTCACACACCAGCGCATGAGCTTCCGCCACATCACGTACATCAACGATGTTCCATAGCGCTTGCCAACCTCGTGGGCATGGTTTACCTTCCATCATTCGAGCCAGTGCCCATTGCCAGGACCCCAGTCCTTCGTGAGCCGTGCTCAATAGTGGTCCAAGTACCACGCATGGACAGATTGACACAGCATCAAAGCTCGGGTCGTCTTTTGCGTAGCTGTTGATGAATCGCTCGGTGTTCACTTTCGCCCAGGCATACGCGATGCCTCCATTGGTGTCAATGCTGTCAGGATTCCAGGAGCGATCACGTTCTCGGTGCGAGTCTGCCCAGTCGTCTTCCGTGTAAACGTACCCGGAGGGGGCGGGATGGCCTATTGCGGCGAATGAACTGGTGTAGACGAATCGTTTGACTGTACCAGCCTTGGTCGCGGATCCGAGAACGTTCTTGATGCCTTCGACCATACCGTCGTAGCATTCTCTGGGTGTAATTTTGCCTCCGTACAACATAGGCGTACCCACGTGCAACACTGCGCAGCAATCGGCGAACGGCTCATCGTAGCTCCCCTCTTCCAGAATATTTCCCTTAACGACTTCGACAGTCCCGGGCAGCCCTTCCTCGTTCATGGCATGGAGGTGGTCAACTTTTTCTGGAATGCTTGGATCGGTTACGCAGGCGCGGACGGTGTAGCCTCGCTCCAAGAATGAATGCACCGTATGGCAGCCAATGTAGCCTGCCGCGCCAGTAACAGCGACGGGTCCGTCAGATCTAGTCGTCGTAGGCATAGATGAGTCCTAGTAGTGTCGAGTTCCAAGTCGAGACTTTAGCACATAGCGAAATGCAAGCGCCCCGGCTAAACTAGGGGTGGTATACACCGGCGATTCTTCGGCAATGCGAAAGGCTTCAGTGCGATAGGTCTCTACGAGGTTCAACTCATTTGCTAGCTCAACACAACGCTTTGCTCCGATTTGGACTAGTGTCTTGCACGTTTCCCTATGAGAATTCTCTTGTCGTGGTAGTTTGCATTTCCTTGTTTGGTGGCTATTTGCTTCATCGCGAGCGTTAGCCTGATCAAAAGACCTATGTCTATCGCCTCACGAACCGACATAGGTTCATTCGTGTCAAACCGTTTGTGTTACCACGGCGAATGCGTCTATTGGGTGAATCCAGCTATGGAAATGCGGCGGTCTAAGTCATCTCAAGTGGCACGCTACCGAATCGACTTGCGGTAATCATGAAGAACTGCGCAATTGGATTTTGCTTGCTATTCGTGCTGGGACTTGCAGCTTGTGGCGGTGGCGATTCTGCGCCTCCCGATCCTGCCCCAAGCGAGCCTCCTTCTGGGTTGGCGCCACCCCAGCAGCCAACGGGATTGACCACAGCTGCAAGTGCATGTAACGATGGAGAAGCAGGAGATTTCGCTTGTGAAGGCATTGCGTTGCTAAGTCGAATTTCGCTGGACACGATGGAGGGTGCATTCGGAAACGACCTCTGGGGATGGGTCGATCCGGTGACGGATCGTGAATATGCCTTGATGGGCATGGACAACGGCACAGCATTCGTAGATGTGACTGAACCCGAATACCCAGTTTTTCTCGGGCGTTTGCCTACGCAAACACGCAGCTCGACTTGGCGAGACATCAAGGTCTACAACGACCATGCGTACGTAGTCGCTGACAGCGCTGGTGCCCATGGAATGCAAGTCTTCGATCTTACTCGCTTGCGTGACCAAGATGCAGCGCAAGAGTTTCTTGCCGATCATGTTTACGTAGAGTTTGAAAACGCACACAATCTTGCGATCAATGAGAAGTCAGGTTTCGCGTATGCCGTCGGCACCAATACATGTGCTGGTGGATTGCACATGATTGATTTGAGAATGCCAATCAATCCAATGTTCATGGGATGCCATACGGTCGGCCATACTCACGATACGCAATGTGTTGTCTACGACGGCCCCGACACACGCTATCAGAGCAAGGAGATTTGCTTCAGCTCAAACTACGGAGAACTCGATATCGTTGATGTCAGCAGCAAGTCGTCGCCCATCGTGCTCAGCTCTTCTACCTATGACGATCTAGGCATTGTTCATCAAGGCTGGTTGACGGAGGATCATCGGTTCTTTCTCTTGGGCGACGAATTTGACGAAAGCACCTACGGGTTCAATACTCGAACTCATGTGTTTGATGTATCTGACCTTGAGGCCCCGCTTTATGTTTACGCATACGAGCATGACACTAAGGCTACAGATCACAACTTGTATATCGTGGGCAGTCGAGTTTTCGAAGCAAACTACAGCGTGGGTCTGCAAGTATTGGAGTTCACTGATCTCTCCGAACAAGACCTGAAGACAATTGCGTCATTCGACACCTATCCGGATCACGACAACTCTACGTTTGTTGGAGCCTGGAGCGTCTATCCCTACTTGCCATCGGGTGTGATCCTAGTCAGCGACATTGATAATGGACTATTCGTCCTCGAGTTCGAGTGATGGATTTGCTATACGAGCTTAAGATTGCCTGATTTAGAGTGATCGAGGACTTACTGTCCAGATGTACGTTGACGTGCCACAGTAGTGCGTGCATCTCCTCGGTATTGCTGCATTGATGGTGCTGCATTGAGCCGGAATGGGTTCATTGCGCACACCTCCATCGCTTGTTAACATCTAATCAGAATGCGGACGACATCCACACACGGAGCGGATTGGCATTTGTTGGCGTGTTAGCGTAGGCGATTCCACCTCGGGGAGCGATTTTCATTGCACGCCCTCTACCAATACCTGCAGCTGTAACCGTTGTGCGGGCTACGGCTTTATGGTGTATTGTCGACATTGGCTGGTATTGGAGTCGTCGGTTTAACAATGTGCGACTTACATTTAAAGTTTAGCCATTGCTC
This sequence comes from Candidatus Azotimanducaceae bacterium, assembly GCA_965205545.1. Taxonomy (GTDB): domain Bacteria; phylum Pseudomonadota; class Gammaproteobacteria; order Pseudomonadales; family Azotimanducaceae; genus Bin55. The sequence goes on from OZ242170.1 coordinate 2,225,991, forward strand.
CGTAACGCAAACTGTCGAAAACTCTCGCAGGCATAGGTTTATCAGACCACAGTTGAGCATTCAATGACAGAAATCCAAAACCAATCCACTGAAGCAGCACTCGAATCAATTTTGAAGAGAATCGGATCAATCAAGTTCGAACCGCCCTACCCGATTACCGGACCCACTGACGATGACGACGAGAACGAAGTTTGGGTAAGAGAAAGAGCCATACTGCTGAGACATGTATACGAGTGCTACCCGCAACACGAAGCAGCGTTGTCCTGTCTCTATCAACACAGTCAACTCGAGCGTAGCCAGCCTTTTCTGTTCGCGGAGACGAAGGATGAATTGAGCGCGAAGGACTTCACGCTAACAGGTCTCTACCGAAAATTTAATCCACGATTTGATCCAAACGACAAGGAATATCTAGATGAATTCAGACTAGCGTCAATATCAATTCTTGAACAGCACGACGTAAGGGCCAACAACATTCTGTCTCTTTACCCCAATTTTGGTATAGCTGAGTGGGCATATCAGCATTGGATCAGCCGACACGGCACGAAAGTACTAGGGATTACTGGAGACGACATCAAAGAAATCGAAGTGATTGTCGAGGAATTGTTGCAGACAGTGGAGGGTCACTTGGAATACAGTCAGATTGAACGTAATTCAATTGAGCCGGCTGACGACTACTACAGTTTTGGTACTCGTCAATCCGTACAGTTCTTGCTTCATGCGGTTGACGCATTTGAGCCGAAAGGGAGAAGTGCCCAATCTGTACTGCTCAACAGAATATCTGATATGTTTCCAGATGATGAAGAAGTCGCAAACTATGCATTCAAGTTCAATTTGTTCAACAATCCATGGGAGCTAGAGTTCAAGGATCTTGTGAGCGGCAAGAGCGTTAGTATTCGAGACTATTTAGGCAAAGTCGTTATCGTAGATTTCTGGGCTACGTGGTGCAAACCCTGCCTCGCCTTCGTTCCCCAATTGAAAAAAATCCTGCGAGAATATCGGGACGACGTAAAGGTGATTGGCGTCTCGAGTGACGACCTGGGGATTGGTGAGCAAGCGACCTCAGAACAACGGCGTTATTTGGAAACTAAGGTTGTCGAATGTGCAGCCAAACACGGTATGGATTGGCCAATCTATCTCAGTCACGAACTTCATGACAAGCTGCAAATTATGTCGATACCCACCGTGTTTGTAGTTGACAAACAGGGAATTATTCGGTCGCTCAATGCTCGTGCAACGCTCGCAAAAACGGTGCAGGAATTGTTGACGGAATGAGGTCCGGCAGTCTTGCTGCGAGATGACGAGTTTCGAGTTGAGAAAGCAAGTCGGTCGGACTTGGTGGTAGATCGCATGGTTGACTTGAGGAATTGTGGATTGTCCAAGTAGGACTGGAGTACGAGGCGAACCGGTGGCGGCGCTCCGTATTAAATGATGGATACGTGCATTTCCACCTCAGCGCTGCAATACGAAGGGCGCTCTAGTTTGAATTGGATCCATTGCCTGCACGATGCTAGCTTTCTATAAACAAATAGGTTTGTGGAGTACATCCATACCCACTTAAGTTGGCAATGGCGGGCGAGTGACTGTAGACCGTTCGGCCTCTTGGAGAGTGCAGTTGGACTTTGTCTACAGCATCCGAATCAGAAATCCATTGCGTAAACTAAGGGTACAAATGACGCGTTCGAACTTGCTGTTCATTGTTGAGTTGGCCAAGCGGAAGACCGCTGTGGGCTTGAAGTCTAGCCTATGCCGCTCGATTGGCATCCGATAATGACAATAGCAACCCTTCCTTTGCCAGTCTAAGAATAGCCCTCTCTATGACTGAATTTCAATCTCAATCCACCGAGGAGACACTCGAATCAATTTTGAAAAAAATCGGGCCAATCAAAGTCAATGGCTTTCGGGATTGGGACGGACCATACGACGGTAACGACGAAAACGAAGTTTGGGCTAGGCAAAAGGCCATTCAATTGAGACATGTTTACGAGCGCTATCCCGACCACGAAGCCGCACTTTCGTGTCTAGATCAGCACGCAGAACTGGAATTGGAACAGCCAATTCTCTTTGCAGAGATACATGATGATTTGAATGCGAAAGAATTCAAGCTAACAGGGCTATATAGACAGTGGAATTTCGATAGCGAAGACCACCTACAGGAGTGGAGACGAGATTCGGAACCCATATATGAGCGACACGACAAGAGAGCTGCTGAAATCTTGTCAAAGTACCCTGATCTTGGCATTGCAGAGTGGGCATATCACCACTCACTCAATCGATACCGATTTAGGCTACTAAGAGATCTACCGCGCTATATTAGGGAAATCGAGTTACTAGTAGAGGATCTCATACAGACTGTAGAGCAATATTTGTCGTATGGACAAAAGAGACCTCCCTCAATTGAGCCATCAAATAGCTACTACAGTTTCGGTCGCGTTCTATCCGTAGAGTCGCTGATACTTGCTGTTGATGCATTGGAACCGAACGGCAGGAGCGCCCAATCGACACTGCTAAGGAGAATATCTAGCATGTTTCCCGGGCATCTCAGCATTGCAAACTATACGTTTAAGTTCAATTCCCTCAATGAACCATTTGAGCTAGAGTTCAAGGATCTGGTGAGCGGGGAAAACGTCGACATTCGAGATTACAGGGGGAAAATCGTGATCGTGGATTTCTGGGCCACATGGTGCCGGCCTTGCCTCACCTTCGTTCCCTATATCAAGAAGGTCCTGTCGAGTCATGCCAACGACGTCAAGGTGATCGGCATTTCAAATGACGACAGACGAATCGGTGCTCAAGCGACTTTGGAGCAACGCCGCAAAGTGGAATCAATCGTAGTGGAGTGTGCAGCAAGACATGGCATTGATTGGCCAATACTTCTCGATCACAGGCTTCATGATAGGTTGCACATTAAGAGGATTCCAACAATATTTGTCATTGACAAACACGGGATTCTGCGCTCGCTCAATGCTCGTGCCACGCTCGCAAAGACAGTGGACAAATTGCTGCAGGAATGAAATTCGACAGCCTGTCTCCAGCTTGAGATTTTCGCGTGGCAACCCCGAGATTGTCAGAATTGTGGTAGTTGCATGAATGAATTGAAGAACTTTGGGTTGCTAAGTTAGAGATAGACTGCATTGATAACAAGGGAAGTTTGATTCATTGGCTACTTTTCCAGTCGACGTAGAGGGCGCTCAATGAACGATATTCAAAGCCAAACCGCGGAAGAATTACTTGAAGCAATTCTGAAGAAGATCGGACCAATCAATTTCAAACCGCCACTGAACTTTGAGGGCCCACACGATAGTGACGACGAGAACGAACTCTGGGCTAGAGAAAAGGCCATTCAATTTAGACATGTCTACGAGCGCCATCCCGATCACGAAGCCGCACTCTCGTGTATAGAACAACATGCTGAGCTGGAAATGGAACAATCGTTTCTATTCGCAAAAATACATGACGACTTGAATGCAACTGAGTTCGAAGTGTCGGGGTTATACAGACGATTTGATTTCAATGACGAGAAATACATTCAGAAGTGGAGGCAAGCGACGAAACCGATTCGTGAGCGACAAGACGCGAGAGCTGCCGAAATCTTGTCAAAGTATCCTGATCTTGGTTTAGCAGAATGGGCATATAACCACGTGATCAGAAAGCACGGAATGAAGCTTCTAGAAACACGGGGCGGCAATATCAAGAAAATCGAGTCATTGATTGAGGAACTCACACAGACGGTTGAGAAGTACGTGAAGCTTGGACACAGGAAACACACCTCGATTGAGCCGTATGATGGATATTACGATTTCGGTTCGATTCAATCTGTGCATTTTCTGACTCGTGCCGTTGACGCATTGGAGCCGAGAGGCAGAAGTGCCCAATCTGCACTGCTCAACAAGATATCCGACATGTTTCCAGGCAATGAGGAGATCGCAAAGTACGACTACAAATTCAATTCATTCGAGGAACCATTTGAGCTAGAGTTCAAGGATGTGGTGAGCGGGGATAGCGTCAACATTCGAGACTATCGAGGAAAGGTCGTAATCCTAGATTTCTGGGCTACATGGTGCCAACCTTGCCTCGCTTTTGTTCCCTACATGAAGAAGATTGTGTCACGCTACTCCAATGATGTGACAGTAATCGGCATATCGAGTGACGATGCTGAAATCGGCGACCAAGCATCAGAGGAACAACGCCGGAAGGTGGAAGCGATGGTAGCGGAATGTGCAGCAAAACACGGAATGGATTGGCCCATACTTCTCGATTGGAAAATCCACGAGAAATGGCGCATAACCGGGATTCCTACCATATTCGTGGTGGATCGCCGCGGGATCCTACGCTCTTTCAATGCCCACACAACGCTTGCAAAGACAGTGCGCAAGTTACTGAAAGAGGGATAGGTGGTCGCCGAAACTCTATGAAGAGAGTTGTCGCAGCTACGGATACCACACGCAATTGCATAAGAGACGGTTTGAGGATTGCAGAACGATGAAGTTTGGCGCACAGGTTACCTGCTATCGGAACACTTGGGAGAGCATTCGCCAGGTCGTGAATGTATTGGAGCAAGGGCCATGGGAGAGCATTTGGTTTCCTGACCACTTTCTGCCGCCGCCTGGACGAAAGGAAGAAGAGCATCTTGCTGCGCATGAGGGGTTTACTTTGATTTCTGCGGTAGCTGGCATCACCAATCGATTGAAATTGGGCCACCTCGTATTGGGCAATACCTATCGCAATCCTGCTTTGGTCGCCAAGATGGCAACAACCATCGACCAGATTTCAAATGGTCGATTTGTTCTGGGCATAGGAGCGTCTTGGTTTAAGCGAGAACACGAAGCTTACGGGTGGAGATTCCCATCCATGCGAGAACGACAAGACCGACTAGAGGAGGCTTGCTCTCTCCTTCGTCAAATGTTCTACTCGGAGAGCCCAATTACCCACCAGGGACGATATTACGCGCTGGACGACGCACCACTATCTCCGAGCAGCTTTCAAGATCCAGCTATCCCCATTCTCGTAGGCGGAACTGGCGAGAGGCGCACATTGAGGACGCTGGCGATGTATGGCGACGTGATGAACCTAGATGGCTGGGCTGGAGGACCAATGACGGCCCAGTACTTTCATCACAAAGTTGGTGTACTGAACGGGCATTGCGAGCGATTCGGGAGAGATCCTGGAGACATACGGCACACCGTGCTCATGCCAACCATGGTGTCCGACGACAAAGCGAGCATTCGCTCTTTCATTCAGGGCAGAAGATTGGGTGAGGGTACGGCCGCGGGCTCCAAGAACTTCGTGATTGACCGCATCGGAGAGATTGTCGAAGCTGGTGCACACGAAATCATGATTGGGGGCCTACCCACGGACAACGTCGAGCAGTTTTCCTATGTCGCCGACGAGGTGCTCAGCTCGTTCCGATAGCCGAATAAGTGTCTAGTAGCCCGACGACTGCTGGTTGCCTTGGGGATTGACTGCATCCGTCAATTCCTTATCTGCAGCAATTACCGTGTTTCCAATTCGGTTCAGCATCAAGCTTTCGATTTCGTAGAACTCTCGCTGGGACAGCTGGTCGACGACCGAGCTCTTCAAGTATTGTCGATAGGAAGCTGTTGTGTCGAAGAACGGCATCATGAAGTGCGGAATGATCGCCTGCAGCATCGCTCCTCGCAGCTTGTTCGAACGATTCACTCCTGCGCGGTGCCAGGTTCTGGCATCGTAGAGAATTATGCTTCCGGCCGGGGCGTCAACGATGTCTGCTTCAGGACCGTTGTACGGTAAACCGTTTTCCTTGCGATAGCCACGCGGGAAATACATTGTGCCGGTGCCCCATTCCGAAGGCGGTCCGCGGTGGAGCTTGCTGGAACCCAATTTGAATGCTGTTGCACCTCCTTCTTTAGTGAATGGAGAAATGCAGATGTTTCGCTGGACGCCAAGAACAAGCTCCGGCGCTTCATGCACGGGGATTCGCCCGCCAGTTTCCCCTCTAGCAATTCCCCAAAGATAGGGGAAGTCCGAGTGCCAGCCCTGCACATCTCGCTCGCCGTCGTCTGGCGGCAGGATTGCAAGACTCGGGGAATGAGCGAATCTAATCTGGTTTGTTCCCATATATTGTCGGGTGACCCACAGCGATACCGGTTCCGCGGCAGTTTGACCGACGGCTACGTGCTGCGAAATGGGGTTGTGCCGGTTGGGCAAGCCCTGTCCTTCGTACTTTTCGGTTCCCGAGACCCTCTCGAGTCCATCGACTACCTCGGGTCTAAGGATTGAGGACATGCAGACCCACCCGTGATCGTGCATGTGACTAAGGTATGAGGATGGCAGCTGATCCGGACCTCTAATGACACTCAGTTCATATGCTTTGCCGCTAGGATCGTCATCTTGTGTAACGAGTTCGCCGCGATGGGTTGCGTTGACCTTCCCCGACGCGCACGGAGCTAATGTGAGGGTCTCCCCGCTTGTCACATGACGAAACTTCCGTCCATCCTCGAGTGATTCCCAGACAATTTGGTCGTCGCCAACGCAGGAAATGCACAATTCGCCATCTTCGTTTACGCCTAAGTACGCTCCATCCTCAAACTCCAAGAAGTAGAAGAAGCGTTCGGGATGTTCGAACTTCGTAACCTTCTCGGCAAATTGTTCTTCAATCGGCATAGTCTGTAGCTTCCTCTAATGCTGTTCGCGGACCCTCCACTGCACTAGTGTGTAGGGATTTTCACCGTCGGCGTGGTGTTCAAACACCGCCTCGACCGATCCGCCGATCTTCACTTCCTGTAGCGGATCTCCTAGAAGGTTGCCCACCATACGAGCGCTGTCGTGATTGGGAAACTCGACCAATACAACAATGTAGGGACCTTGTTCGGCCAGTGCTGGGTGCACGGGGTGCCAAACTCGTTCATAGCTGTAGATGCGACCGTGAGGAGGAATTTCCTCAAACACAAGGTTTTCGCTGCAGCAGTTGTGGCACGTCCACTCGGGACCCCATTGGTATGTTCCACAGTCAGAACATCTCTGAAGTACTAGCCTATTCTCGGTCGCGGCCTTCCAATACGGGGCATCGAGCCCGTCAGGTGACGGTACAGGTCGAGGCAAGCCAGGATTCAGATAGCTCATAGCGTCGCCTCGGATCCAAATATCGACGAGCTTACTGGTGTGACCATGGGACCGGATGCGACAAGCGAAACGTCGACATTGGGCACTTGATTCGTGGACTCTCCCCGCAATTGCCGCACTGCTTCAATGTTTAATCCCAGCCCGTGCATGTAGCACTCAGCCAAGTTTCCGCCGCTAGTATTGATTGGCATGCGTCCGTTCGGAGCGATTAGGTTTTCTTTGGTGAAGAACGTGTTGCATTCGTCGGGCTCGCAGAATTGGTGCTCGACGATGCTCATTAGCACGCCTCCAGTGAAGTTCTCGTAGACTTGCGCGACATCAACATCGCTCGGCCCTAATTGCGCCATGTCGTAGAGTCGTGGAACGGTAGTCTTGAAAGTTGACGTCGCATAGTCCGGCGTGTTGTGTGCGGATGCACCGGCACGGTAGTGCGAGCCAGAGACCGCACTGAGAATATAAGTGGGTGGATGCGGGAAATCTCTTGCTCGTTCGGCGGACACCAGCACCATGGCGGCTGCCCCATCGTTTTCCTGACAGCAGTCAAACAAATGAAAAGGTTCGACGATCCAACGCGACGCATCGTATTTCTCTTCGTCCAGCGGACGCCCATGCATGACCGCTCGAGGATTGTTTTGAGCATGATGGTATGAAGCAAGCGAAATCGCTCGCAGGGCTTCCTGCTTGACGTCGTGTTCGTGCATGAAGCGATTGACCTTCATGGCGAACGACTGCGCTGGGGACATCAGTCCGTAAGGTACCGTCAGAGCTCCAGCGCCAGCAACGGCATTGCTCCGAGGTCCCTGTCCGAAGCGTCCGAATTGGCCCTGGGCCAGAGCTCGAAATACGACAACGCATTCCGCCATGCCAGTCGCAATCGCCGCGGCTGCGTTGGCAATTGCGCCCGAGCCGCCTCCACCACCGCCTCCCCATTGCATGTTGGAGAATCGCAAATCGTCGCATCCCAGCGCGTTCGCGAGCCTTGAGGGGTCGCTGCGATCGTTCGAGAAGGAAGCGAATCCGTCTACTCTCTTGGGAGAGATTCCTGCGTCCTTGCAAGCCGAAATTATGGCTTTGAGAGCAAGCTTGAATTCCGCGTCTGGGGCTTGTCCCCGTTTGTAGTAGGGAGTTTCCCCCACACCTACGACGGCGACCTTGCCTCGAACGGTTCTCTCCATCGTTACGTGCCTCCCACTTTAAGACGCTGCTTATTGGGTGGGTAATTGACCCACGGGCCACAGCATCTCGATAGAATTGTGGATTTTACGGAATCGATAGTCATGCCAATTGATCCCAATGCAGTGGGCACTACAGGTGGCCCGGTCACACGAACCTGGAGCTCCAAGGATGCATTGTTGTACGCAGTCGGAGTTGGGGCTGACACTAACGAACTGCAATTCACCACCGAGAACACTCGCGGGATGGAGCAGCGCGTACTGCCTACGTTCGCTGTGATCATCGGAGGGGGAGGAGTTCCCATGAACGCCATAGGCAGCTTCAATCCCGCGCTCTTGGTTCATGGCGAGCAAGCCATCGAGCTCTTCGACGAAATTCCGGTGGATGGTGAAGTTGAGAGCAGGGGAAGGATTGCGGCAATTTGGGACAAGGGAAATGCCGCAGTCGTTGAAATGGAATCCGAATCTGTTAACACCGCCACGGGAAATCCGCTGTTCAAGAGCAAATCTTCCATGTTCATTCGAGGAGAAGGAGGATGGGGCGGAGAAAGGGGATCCGGGGAAAAAGTTGTCTTCCCTGATGCCGAACCTACCCACGAGGTCTCCTACGCTACGCGAGAGGATCAAGCCTTGACCTATCGCCTGTCGGGAGATCGCAACCCACTGCATACTGATCCAGCGTTTGCGTCCATGGGCGGATTTGACAAGCCCATCTTGCACGGTCTATGCACCTATGGATTCACAGGAAGAGCACTGCTGCACACGCTTTGCGGGGGTGACCCCTCTCGATTCCGCAGCATGACCGGTCGTTTCTCCCGGCCGGTGATTCCAGGCGACAGTCTGACCGTATCGATGTGGGTAGACGGAAATCAAGCGTTGTTTAGGACGCAAAACGACAGAGGCGACACCGTACTAGATCAGGGAGTTTGCCGATTCGACGCGTAGCAACGGCTTTGGGATCTCGAGCGCGCGAGAGTTCGAAAATCTGTAAGCAAGAGTCCGTTGCTGTCAATTGGTGTAATAATTTGCGAGCCACGATTAAGGAGGTGCGCGATGAGAACTGAACTCCGAATAGGATTAGTAGCAGTCTGTCTGACGCTTTGTGCTTGCATGTTTGCGCAAGAAGAGGCAGAAGAACAGTCGTCTGAAGCCGATGTTTGGACAGCGGCTGCCGAAGGCGATATTGAGACTCTGAAGGCGTTGGTTGAGGCGGGCGCCGACTTGAACTCGGCACGCTCAACCACGGAGACGGAACTGCCATTGATGGTCGCCGTACGGGAACGCCAGGCTGAGACGATCAAGTGGCTGGCCGAAAACGGCGCCGATGTCAATAAACGCGATATCAACGGGAACACAGCGATAATTTCTGCAGCCTTCTTTGGGTTTCCAAAGATGTTTCAGCAATTGGTGGATTCGGGCGCGGATATGACCCTTCAGAACTATGACGGGCAAAGCGCTATGGAAATGTTGGAAGTGGCTTGGGAAATTACAAACTACATTGCCAACGACATGCTGGGAGTCGGACTTGAGCAGGAAGCTGTCAATGAAGGACGCACGGAAATACGCCGTGGGTTGGCAAAGACGAACGTTGCTATCGCTGTGGAAATAGGTGATGCGGATTTGGTAATGGAACACATCAAGAAGGGAGTAGACGTAAACACCGCTGATGCGGGAGGCACGCCGCTACTTATGGCCGCAACGGTTTCGAACAACGTGGACATTGCGAAGTTCTTGGTGGATGCGGGCGCAGAGCTGGACACTCGCCATCCAACTACGGGAGCGACTGCCCTTCTGGCCGCCGCGTTTCTGGGTCTCGATGAAGCTGCAAAAGTACTGATAGATGCTGGAGCTGATCCAACCATCGCTGATTATCAGGGCTCGACCACCATGGACATGCTCACACTTAGCTACGGGGAAACCGATTACGTTGCTTCGCTAATCGGGATCACTCTCAAGAGTGAAGAGGAATTGACCTCAAGTCGCGAAGCAATTGGCAAGATGCTTGAAGCCGTTAAAGACTCGGAGGAGGCCGAAGAGTCGGGAGAATCGGAAGAATAGGCTCCTGCCGATCCGATTGATGCGATCCTAGATTTCCAACCCATACGGTATGGCACGGCATTCGAGGCGCTGAATCTCGTTGAATATGTGCTGATAGCGTTCCTCCTGTTGCGGCGTATCGCGCGGCATCGAAAACGATGTTCGGCTAGCGTACTCGCGTTTTTCACGAAGGAATCTTGGATACTCGTCGTAGCGACACGTGTCCGCCAGTTTGAGTATGTCGTCGTTTGTGACGGTCGATACCATTTCGGTCCACTTTCCTTGGACGGACAGCGCATGTAGTTTCTGACCGAGCTCTCCCAATCCGTGCATTTCGAGAACGGCATGGTAGGTGCGAGTCGACCCGTAGAAGGAAAGTGGCTGTCGCATGGCGCTGAGCTTAAGCTCCAATTCTTCGTCTGAGTCGGCGAGCACTAAATAGCCGCTTTCGGCGATTTCGATGTCCGTCCATGAACGTCCAGCGCGGAGCAAGCCCCTGCGAATCGCGGGCAGCAAGGCTTGGCGCATGTATTTGTCAGACATTATTCCGCCGTGAGGCATCGCCACGTCTGCAAACTCTCCCGCAACTGCTGCCATGCCAGTGCCAACCATGGCGAGGCCGATTTTTGGATGCGGAAATTCGATCGGACCCGGATTGAAGGCGGGAGTCATGAGGGTATATCTATAGTGCTTGCCAAGAAATTCGGCCTTGGTTCCTTCCTGCCAACTCTCCCAAATGCCACGCATCATCTGAATGTACTCGCTCATGCGTGGAGCGGGAGCAGTCCATGTTCCCCCAAATCTTCGCTCGTTGTGCCCCTTGACTTGGCTGCCCAACCCGACCGTGAAACGACCCTTGGATAGCCGTTGAATGTCCCATGCCTCCATTGCCAGCACCATCGGACTGCGAGGAAATGCGATCGTCACGGAGGTTTGCAGCCCGATTCGTTCGGTCGCAGCCGCCGCTAGTGTCATGGTCACGATTGAATCGTGCGCCAATTCTCCGCAGGTGGCGATGTCAAATCCAGCTTGTTCTGCTCGTATTGCTTGAGCACCTACAGATTCAGGTGCGCCGCCGATTCCTGTTACAACTTGCATTCGAATTAGCCAAAACCACGCTCCAAAGAATTTTACGATTGCTTGGAATAGCGGCTTGTGCTTCAATGTTGCAGTTCGATTGTTGGACTTAAGAGGTCTGCGTGGATACCAAAGGAAAGGTTGCATTCATTACAGGCGGTGGTAGCGGAATTGGGCTAGGAATGGCAAAAGCGTTCTTAGCCGCGGACTTGAAGGTGGCCATTGCGGACGTACGTGCGGATCGGCTGGATCGAGCGAAAGAGACGTTTGCCGGTTCGGAATCAAGTTTTTTGGCCATCGAGGCGGATGTAACGGATTTGGGGTCTCTCAACCACGCGGCAGACCAGGTGGAATCTCACTTCGGCAAAGTGCATATTGTCTGCAACAACGCAGGCATCGGCGTAGGGGGGTTGGTTCATTCAGCCTCAATGGACCAGTGGCATAGGGTTGTGAACGTGAATCTGTGGGGAGTGATTCATGGATGTCACGTGTTCACCCCGCGAATTCAGAGCCATGGCGAAGGCGGTCACATTGTCAACACAGCGTCGATCATGGGACTCTACACTGCACGAGGATCTGGTCCCTACTGTGCGACGAAGTTTGCCGTCGTTGCAATCAGCGAGTGCATGAGAGCCGAATTGCAGGAGTCATCGATTGGTGTATCGGTACTGTGTCCTTTCATAGTTGACACGCCGATCTTCTATCCGGATTTGGACGACTTGGATACTGAAGGGATTGAGCGCCGGAAAAAGCAGATGGGGCTGATGCGCCACGCATTGCCGCCAGTTTTTGTTGGCGAGAAGGTTCTAAGCGCTATTCAATCTAACGAACTTTACATTTTCACCGATGGAACGTCGTCCAGGCAAATGATCCAAAGCAGGATTGACGGACTGAACGAGAGCATGGACAGGCTTTGGCCCGTCGAGGAATCCGCCTCTAGCAGTTGAGTTCGAAGATCTTTCCTGGATTGAGAATCCCCTTGGGATCGAGCGATTTTTTGAGTGTGCGCATGAAGTCGACTTCAATTTCGCTGCGTGATATGTCGAGGTACTGCTTCTTTTCCAATCCAATGCCGTGTTCTGCTGAGATGGAGCCTTTTATTGCACGTAGAGGTTCGTACACGCAGCGTTCCACGGGATGCTGATCATTCGGATCGGTTCCCGTGTTGATGGCGAAATGCAGATTCCCGTCGCCAAGGTGACCGAAAGTGTAAATGCGGTAAGTTCCAAATTCTCTCGTTAGACGCTGGTTCACCTCCTCTACATAGCTCTCCATGTCGCCTATTCGTAGGCTCACGTCGAACACGAACGTCGGGTGCACAGTCATGCACCTCTCGACATCGTCTCGTATTGCCCAGAAAGCGTTGCGCTGAGCGACGCTTTGAGCAATCGCCGCATTGCCTATCAATCCGTCTTGGTACAGTGACTCCACAGCGGACTCCATCCGCTGACGGTCGGTGTCGGCATCTCCTCCCCAGGCTTCAGCCAGTATGTAGTAGGGAAAGTCCAGCGGGATTGGTGGTTGGTGGTTCGAGTCTGGTCCGCACATGAGCGAATAGAAGTCGTTCCACATGACTTCGAACGAAGTGAGCGTTCCTCCCAGTCTTTGATCCATCTGCTTGAGCACCGCGGGAAGCTTGTCAAATTCATCAACTCCCATGAAGACTGACTCGTCCGTCACAGGTTGTTCTCTGAGACGGAGCACTGCCCGTGCAACCACTCCAAGGCTTCCTTCAGTTCCTATGAAGACCTGCTTCAGGTCGTACCCGGCATTGTTCTTGATCATGTCGTTCATGGACGACACGATGGTGCCGTCTGCGAGGACAACTTCGGCTCCAAGAACCATGTCTCTCGTCATGCCGTATCGAATGACGCGATTTCCACCCGCGTTAGTCGCGATGTTGCCGCCGATGGTGCAAGAACCCCGCGCACCCAAGTCGAGCGGGAAAAGCAAACCCTTGCTTTCCGCGGCCTCTTGTACGTGCTGCAGCTTTACCCCAGCCTGTACTGTCATGGTTCGCCCTGTCTTGTCGATGGATTCGATCTTGTTCATCAATTCCGTTGAGAGAACGATATCGGACGGCGTCGTACGTGCTCCATCCACCAGTCCGGTCAAACCTCCATGAACGACGATAGGCTGGTTTGCGGCATGGCAATACCTTAAGACCTCGCTGACTTCATTCGTGTTGCGTGGTCTTACAATCGCGGTAGCTTGAACCGTTTCGTCAGTCCAGATGCGAGCCGAACGACCGGAGACATCCTCGCCGACGAGCACACCGTTTTCCCCCAAAAGCGCGCTCAATTCAGTAATGTGAGTGTCCAACGTACTCAAAGTGGTGCTTTCCTAGAGCTTAGTTATGAATTGCTGAGAAGTCCGCCGGCGAAGCAGAGTTTCTCTTGTCAAATGTATGATAGCGAGACGTTTAGAGACGGTCTCGTTGTCGCTCTGCGTATAGCACGAACGAGGCGTAGCAGCAACGTTCGCAAATGTTAGGCTAATGCATAATACGCGCCCTCAACCACGGGGCTGTATCGACTGAACGGCTGGTTTATTCGGGACTGACCAATAGAAGAAGGCAATGACTGCAAAGAGCATGGAGGAATTAACTAGCCTGTGCAAGCGTCGCGGGTTCGTCTTCCAATCGAGTGAGGTATACGGGGGCCTTCAAGGGGTCTACGACTACGGTCCGCTCGGAGTCGAGCTAAAGAACAACCTGAAAGCTGCCTGGTGGCGATCAATGGTCTATGAACGGGATGACGTTGAAGGCCTCGATGCAGCAATTTTGACTCATCCGAAAGTCCTGCACTATTCGGGGCACGAAGAGACGTTCACGGATCCTCTCGTTGACTGCCGTTCATGCAAGAAGCGAAGCCGGGCGGATCACGTGTTGGATGGGAAGTGTCCGCATTGCGGATCTACCGAGCTCACGGAGCCTCGACCGTTCAATCTGATGTTCAAGACGGGTGTCGGACCAGTCGAGGATGCCGAGAACTTCGCATACTTGCGCCCCGAGTCCGCGCAGCACATCTTCACAAACTTCAAGAATGTTCTGGATTCGACCTCGCGAACCGTGCCATTCGGAATTGCCCAAATCGGAAAGGCATTTCGAAATGAGATCACTCCCCGCAACTTCATATTCCGTGTTCGCGAGTTCGAACACATGGAGTTGGAGTTTTTTGTGGAGCCTGGAACTGACGAAGAGTGGCACCAGAAGTGGATTGACATGCGCCTCGATTGGTGGGAACGTCAAGGAGTGAACCGCAACTCAATAAAGCTCTACCACGTCCCGCCGGACGAACTTGCCCACTATTCGAAAGCAACCTGCGATTTGATGTATAGGTTTCCGCATGGCTCGGACGAACTGGAGGGTATTGCGAACCGTACGGACTTTGATCTCGGTTCCCACACCAAGCAGCAAGACAAATTGAACCTCACAGCGACCGTCAAGCGGAATCCAGACACCACCGTTCGATTGGCAATGCAGAATCTCGCGACCAACAAGTGGTTTGTTCCGTTTGTCATTGAACCTTCGGCTGGAGTGGACCGCGGAGTGCTGGCGGTGCTCAATGAATCCTACGAGGTCGAGCAACTTGACGACGGCAAGGAGAGAACGGTGCTGCACCTTCCTCCGCATCTAGCCCCCATCAAAGTGGCGGTAATGCCTCTCAAACGCAACCATGCAGAAATCGTTGCCATCGCCAGAGAGCTAGTCTCCGAGCTTCAAGCACTTGGATTGGGTCGCATGACTCTCGAGAACACGGGAAACATTGGCAAGAGCTATCGGAAACACGATGAGGCGGGAACTCCGATGTGTGCTACGGTCGACTTTCAATCCCTGGAAGACGGCACCGTCACCGTTCGAGACCGGGATTCTATGAACCAGGTGCGTATTGATCGGACGGAATTGCCGAGCTACATTTTGTCAGCAATACGAGTGTAGGTGCTAACTGGGCTCCGAATCGTCCTGGAGGTACTCTCGCAAGTGCCTAGTTGGCTTCTTGCGCAGCTTGCGAAGAGCCTTGGCCTCGATTTGGCGAATTCTCTCTCGCGTCACATCAAATCGCTGGCCCACCTCCTCCAAAGTATGGTCGCTGTTCATTCCGATCCCGAAGCGCATCCTTAGCACTTTCGCCTCGCGCACCGTCAATTCGGCAAGAACCTCGCCCACGGCTGCTTTGAGTGCATCTCGTTCGGCCATTTCGTTTGGTGGCGCTTCGATTTGATCCTTGATGAAATCGCCCACATGGGCTTCGTCGTCGTTGCCGACCGAGTCCTCGGTTGAAACGGGTTGTTTCGCGATTTTTTGCACGCGGAGCACCTTGTACTCGGGCATCTCCATGCGTTTGCCAAGTTCGGAAGCCGTGGGCTCCCTGCCCAATTCTTGGCGCATCTGCCTTTCGATGCGGTTGAGCTTGTTGATCGTCTCGATCATGTGGACGGGTATACGGATGGTTCGTGCCTGATCCGCTATCGAGCGAGTAATGGCTTGACGAATCCACCAAGTCGCATAGGTAGAAAACTTGTACCCGCGGCGGTATTCGAACTTGTCCACCGCCTTCATCAAACCGATGTTGCCTTCTTGAATCAGGTCGAGAAACTGAAGTCCGCGATTGCTGTACTTCTTGGCAATGGATATCACGAGTCGAAGATTCGCCTGAACCATCGCATTCTTTGCAATGCGGATTTTCTCTTTCCCCTCGTCGATGCGTAGATTCAGTTTCCTGATCTCATCCACGTTGAGATTGGACTTGGCGAGGATGAGCTTTAGTTTCTTTTGCGCACGCTCCAAGTCGGGCTTAGCTCGCTCCAGCCGTTTGCTGTAATTGTGATGCGCTTTGATCTGCCGATTGATCCACGCCATCGACGTTTCGTGTCGCGGAAATTCCTGCAGAAACAATGACCTGGATAGTCCTGCATGGAGACATAGGTCGAGGATCACTTTTTCTTGATGGCGTATTGTCTCCAGCGCCTCTCTGGGAATATCGACTACGGCTTCCTGATAATCGGGCGTGAGTTTGAACCGAGCCAGCGTATCCGCCAATAGATTCAAGGCATCCTGACATTCCTTGGACCGTGCCTTGGAGCCTTTGGCAAGCAAGTTTTGGTAGCGAGTGCGAGCGCGTTTCAAGACAGCGAACTTCTGTTTCGCTAATTTCCTATCGATTCTCTTTCTAGTAATGGGCGAAGGATTTTTGTTAGGTTCACCAACGGTGATTTGCTTGCCTGGCTTAACGTTTTCCATAGGTTCCAGGTATCCAGCGAGCATTTTTTCCAGACGGTCCTCGTTGTGCAATCGATCGAATTCGTCGATGACGAAATCCACGGTCCCTGGAAAACAAGCCACAGCTCGAAGCACATCCTGCAATCCTTCTTCAAGGCGCTTGGCGATTTCAACTTCAGCGTCGCGCGTCAAGAGGCCAAAGTGTCCCATGGCACTCATGTAGAGGCGTGCCGGGTCGGTCGTGCCGCCGACATCGGAATCCACTGCGGCGAGAGCGGCGGCAAGCTCATCTGGATCGAGGTCTTCGGCAGTCTGGTCAGTTGCCGGCAGAAGATCTTCAGTCTCGGGAGCTAGGTCGCTGACGACGATGCCGTTGTCGTCCAAGATGCCGACGATCTCCATGAATTGATCTTGGTCCACACTCTCGGTGGGAAGGTGGTCGTTTATGTCTTCGAACGAGAGGAAACCTTGAGAGCGACCCTTGGCGATCAGTTCCTTGATGCGCGCCTGGTGGATGTTGTAATCCGTTGTGTGCATGCGGTCACGCTCGGCAAATTGGCATTGCCATTACTTTGGTATCTTAGCACAATGGATTTTGCGAGATTGGGGGCGAGATCGCTGACGAAATTTGCGAACCATTTCATCGCTTCCCGATCCAGTCCGCCACTCTTGATACGCTAAAATTCCTGCTACAGGGCCCATAGCTCAGTTGGTTAGAGCAGTGGACTCATCAAATGGTGCGCTTCGCGCGAAATCGCGAAGATGAACGGGATGAATTCAGGGAAACCTGTCGCAGCGACGAGCAGCCACGGCAACCCTGAGCCAAGTCAGCGGTACACCGCTGAAAGGTGCAGAGACTACCTGAGAACTGGATTGTCTACGAGTCAGTCCGAGCGTTCTTAATTACAGGCTAGAGCGTCCCGCACCCCTACCGACCGCACTCGGTAGGTAAGGGTGGTGAGATAGTCCGCGCCGATGGGAAACCATCGGAAAGTCCAATTTCGGTTGGACCGTGAATCCATAGGTCCCAGGTTCGAGTCCTGGTGGGCCCACCAGACGCCAATACGGAAAAGCCGACGCTAAAACGTCGGCTTTTCCTTGAATAGCAATTGCTATCTAGAGATTTGCAGCTAGGAGTCCCACACCTTTAGGTGAACGCGCAGCTTGCGAAGCGCTTTGGCTTCGATTTGGCGTATTCGTTCGCGGGTGACGTTTAGCACACGACCCACTTCCTCCAGTGTGAACTCGCTGTTCTGGCCTATGCCGAATCTCATTCGCAGCACTTTGGCCTCTCTAACCGTGAGGATTCCCAACTTGGCATCGATGTCTTCCTTCAGCTTGTCGTCCTCGGTTGAATCCATGGGAGATGCTTTGTCTTGGTCCTTGAGGAAGTCGCCAATGTTGCTGTCCTCGTCTTCGCCAATGGGCGAGTCCGTCGACACGGGCTGGATGCTGATTCCTTGAATGTGCCGTACCTTGTCGCTTGTTATGCTCATGCGCACCGCGAGTTCTTCTGGCGTTGGATCGCGTCCGAGCTCCTGGAGCATCTGACGATAGATCCGATTTAGCTTGTTGACCAAATCAAACATGTGCACCGGAATTCGAATGGTGCGGGATTGGTCGGAAATTGAACGGGTTATCGCTTGGCGGATCCACCAAGTCGCATAGGTCGAAAACTTGTAGCCGCGACGGTATTCGAACTTGTCGACAGCTTTCATCAACCCAATGTTTCCCTCCTGGATCAGATCAAGGAACTGCAGTCCGCGATTGTTGTATTTCTTGGCAATGGAGATGACCAAACGAAGGTTGGCTTCAACCATTTCCTTTTTCGCATGCCTGGTCTTGGCTTCACCCAAGGTGATTCTTCGATCAATGTCCTTCAATTCGGCAACTGTCAAGCCGGTCGCGCTCAGAATGGCTTTGATCTTTCTCTGAGCTCGAAGGATTTCCGGTCGTCGACGCACGAGCTTGCGACTGTAGGGTCGGTTCGCCTTGATCAAACGGTCGATCCACGCGATCGATATTCGTTTTCGCTCAAAATCCTTGTCCAGCTCTTCCAAGGGCATTCCGATCTGTCGGCAGTGCCTGACAATCAGTCTTTCCTGGGTTCCAACGATGTCCATCGCTTCCCGCGGCTTGGCTACTAGTCGCTCGTGGTGGACCGGAACGAGCTTGAAGCGTGAAAACACGTCTGCCAGCGTTTCAAGTTGATCCTGGGAGGCTCGAGTGCGTCGATTTCCTTCCTCTTTGACTATTCGTCGGTACTTGTTTCTGGCTCGCTTCAGTGCATTGAAGCGTTTCTTGGCTTGAACTACGTCAGGTCCTTTGCTTTTGGTTGTAGTTGTGCCGTTGGTCTTAGTTGCGTCGATCACAGGTGCTCGGGGAACCTGCTCCGTGGGGTCGAGATAACCGACAAGCAAGGTCTCGAGCCGACCAATTTCAGTTGCATTGTCATAGGCATCGAGAAGAAGGTCGACTGTGCCGGGAAAATACGCAACCGCGGACAAGACGTCTCGCATTCCTTCTTCAATTTTCTTGGCAATTTCGATCTCCTGCTCGCGATTCAGAAGTTCGACGCTTCCCATTTCGCGCATATAGATGCGGGCGGGGTCTGTTGTTCGTCCCGCTTCCGATTCAACTGCTGCAAGTGCAGCCGCGGCTTCATCGGCTTCCAGATCGTCAGTCGTGCTTTCGCTGCTTGTCAGCAGATCCTCCGCGTCGGGAGGAGTGTCTCCCACACGGATTCCGAGATCAAGCAGATAGGAGATGATTTCTTCAATTCGCTCATCTTCCGCAGAATCATCGGGCAGATGGTCGATGATTTCGGCAAAGGTCAAGTACCCCTGTTCTCGCCCTTTGTCGATGAGTTCGGTGACGCGAGTTTGCTGAATTTCAGTGGTTACGGTCTGCATAACACTCCATGCTCAATAGTTGCTAGTCATCACGGCGCTAAAAACGCCATGGCAGATTTTGATTTCGGCCGCCAAGCGGCCATGTCACTCCACACTTGGCCGGGAGTGATCGACGTCGGACGCGTTGCCCTCCTTGAGTATGTCTTTGTAGACTTTGCCGGCCTCCGGCGTGGTTTCCGTAGGCACGCGCTTGCGACGTTCGTTGGTTTCGAGCCTGTAAACAATGGCTCCGAGAGCGTCGATAGGTCCGTCTCCCAATGCTTCCCCTCGAATATCCGGTCGCGGCTCGGCCGCAAACTTGGAGAGGACATCTTGCTCTCTTGAACCAGAATATGATGCCAAAACCTCCGAAAAGTTCCCCAATTCATCATCACGGATTCTGCATACGACTTCACACAAGAACGACTCCTTGCGCCATGCTCTGCAGGTAGCCAGCAAGTCGTCTGGAATCCTTCGGACAAATGCAAAGTCGTGGGCGAGAACCGTGAAGACATTTCGTTCACCTCTAGTCAACCTGATGTCGTTGCGCCGAGCGGATTCTCGACTTCGGTCATCGGTTCGTCGGTTGTTGAATCGTTTCGAATAGCCAACTCCGTGGATGTCCTTGATCGACATCTTGACTATGTCGGAGAGGCGACTGAACATTGCCTGCTGATATGTTTCGTAGGATATGGCACGAATGTGTGGCAGTGCTTGTTCCACTACCTGAACTCGGGCCTCCACGCCGCTTACATCCACGCCTTCTGTCAATTCGCGGAAAAAGTAGTCAGAGGCGGGTTCGGCTTTGTCCAGCAGTGCTTGAAATTCCTCAGCGCCATGTTGCCGAACGAATGAATCGGGATCGTGATTTTCTGGCAGAAGGACTATTCGAATGGTCATTCCCTTCCTAAGGCAGGAGAATCCCGTGGTCACGGCCCGCCACGCAGCCTTTCTTCCGGCTTCGTCTCCATCAAAGCAGCAAACGATTTCCGGCGCGTATCGTCTAGCGACGAGGAATTGATCTTCGGTTAGCGCAGTGCCGAGAGGTGCGATGGCATAGGGAAATCCATGTTGCGCAAGGGTGACCACATCCATATAGCCTTCCACAACGAGCAATCTGGTCAGTCGCTGATTCGCCTTCTTGGCTTCATGCAGACCGTAGAGTTCGCGTCCCTTCTTGTACAAGGGAGACTGGGGAGAATTTATGTACTTGGGAATGGAGTCCCGATCAAGAACACGACCACCGAACCCAATGACTCGACCTCGAGTGTTTCGGATGGGAAACATTACGCGATTTCGAAACAGATCGAAAGGAGGTCTGTCGTCCTTCTTCACGAGCAAACCGCAACTGACGAGAACGTCCTCCTTAATGTGGGAGAGATGCGACTTCAACGCGCCGAATGAATCGGGAGCGAAACCGATGCGATAGAGATCAATGGTTTCTTCCTGAAGTCCACGGGAGATCAGGTATTCCTTGGTTGATTTGCTGGAACGCAATGACTCTCGAAAGAACGTCTCAGCCTGCTCCATTGCGGAATACATGGAGTTGTAGCGCGCCAGTTGCTCGTCGGACATCCGGCTACTTCGATCAACAGGCATCTTCATGCCGGTAATGCGAGCTAGTTCTTCTACCGCTTCAGGAAAGGTCATGTTTCTCGTGTTCATTACGAAGTCGATCATGGACCCGTGAGCATTGCAGCCGAAGCAGTGGTACGTTCCGTCGTCCGGATAGACGTGAAACGAAGGAGTCTTTTCTTGATGAAAGGGACACTTGCCCTTGTAGGACTTGCCCGCGCGTTCCAAAGAGACTCGATCGCCGACCAAATGCACGGCATCGACACGCACTCTTAGATCGTCGAGGAATTGCTGGGTGAATTGGACCATGCTGAATTGCAGACGTGTTGAAATCAGCCGGCCAGCTTCTCGCGAACCAATGCACTGACTCGAGACATGTCAGCGCGACCAGCCAAAGTCTCGGTTAATTTTCGCATGATTTGCCCCATTTGTTTCATGTCACTTGCACCTAATTCGCCACATGCCTTGTCAATCTGGTTCCTTATCTCTGCATCGTCCAGTTGCTGCGGGGTAAACGTTTCGATGACTTCAATCTCGTATTCCTCTTGCTGAGCAAGATCGTTTCGATTAGCTTGCGCGTACTGTTCAGCCGACGATTTGCGCTGCTTGATCATGCGGTTCAAGACAGCCAGGACGTCCGAATCAGTCAAGTCATCGGTGCTAGCAATTTGGGCTTGCTTGATTTCAGCGTTGATTAGTCGCAGGACGGCAAGTTGCTTGCGCTCGCGCGAGCGCACTGCCATGCGCGTAGATTCGGATATGCGATCCTGCAAACTAGATGCCATGGAATGTCTGGTCTTGTGATCTCAACGTGCTAGTTGAGACGGAAGTAGTTCAGTGAAGTCGCTCGAAGCGACGAGCTTCTCGTTGTAATTTCTTCAGGTGACGCTTCACGGCCGCCGCATTTTTTCGTTTGCGCACGGTTGTCGGTTTCTCGTAGTATTCTCGGCGCCGCGCTTCCGACAACACGCCTGCTTTTTCGCAAGCGCGCTTGAAGCGGCGAAGCGCCAGATCGAAGGGCTCGTTGTCTCTAACTTTGACCGAGGGCATTCGGCATCCTCTTGCGTGGGGCGGGGATTTTACAACGATCCCCCTCAAATGCAAACTTTATGCGCGACTAGCTTCTTGGATTGTGTGCGCATGTGATAGACAACAACCGCTAGTGCAATCATCGTCGCGTCGTGAAGTTGCCACTAGGTCGAACCAAAGAGTTGCATAAAATCCCGTTCCACACGCGAGCGACCGAGCGCAACATGTCCGCCCAAGTCTACATCGATGGTCACGAAGGCACTACAGGTCTCTTGCTACACAAAGAACTTGCAAGTCGGAGTGATATCGACCTTCTGTCCATTGATCCAGCATCGCGAAAGGACCCTATTGCCAAGAAGGACATTTTTCGACAAGCTGATGTAGTTGTCCTCTGTTTGCCGGATCCAGCAGCCAAGGAAGCGGTCTCGTTAACCGCGGAGACTAAGTATCTCGATGCAAGTACAGCGCATCGAGTCAAAGAGGGCTGGGTCTACGGACTTCCGGAACTGGGAGCAGGCCAACGCGACAAAATCGCACGGGCTCGGTGCGTAAGCAATCCTGGTTGTTATCCAACGGGTTTCCTCCTATCCATACGGCCACTGATTGACGAAGGATTGCTGCCGTGCAGCGCACTTGTTCGTACCCACGCGATCTCGGGCTACTCGGGTGGCGGAAAGAAGTTGATTGGGAGATATGAGGAGAAGGGATCACACCAGACAGAAGGACGACCTTATGCATTAGGTCTCCAACACAAACACGTTGCCGAGATGCACGCGTATTCTGGTCTAGACAATCCCCCGTTGTTTGAGCCAATGGTGGGTGGCTTCTACAAGGGCATGCTGGTTCAGACACCATTGTTCGCACAGGAATTGAAGGGCTATAGTGGCCCTGAAAGCGTGTTGGATGCCTTTCGTCGAAAGTATGAGACAGAGCCTTTCGTGAAGATTTGCTCGTCAGAACACCCGGATGTTCTTGACAACGGTTTCCTTTCGCCACAGGAGTGCAATGGATCAAATCGTGTTGAGTTGTTTGCGTTTGGTCACGAGCATCAAGTTACGGTCATCGCACGTTTGGACAACCTTGGAAAAGGCGCCGCGCTAGCAGCTGTGCAAAACTTAAACCTAATGCTTGGTCTACCTGAAGAAACGGGATTGGAATCATGAGTGAATTGGAGCAACTGCAACAGAGGTACGAAGACCTTCGGGCACAGGGTTTGTCCTTGAATCTCACCCGCGGGAAGCCTGGCGCCGAGCAGTTGGATTTGAGTGACGACCTTGACGGAATTCTGGAGGGCAACTATCAATCCGATGATGGCGGAGACACTCGCAACTATGGTGGCATAAGAGGCATCCCGGAAATCCGGGAGATTGGGGGACATATCTTGGGCATTGATCCAAGCAACGTCATTGCCGCAGGAAATTCAAGCTTGCAACTGATGTATTACGTTGTGGATCAATTGACCAGTCAGGGACTGGCTGGACCGCCGATGCGTTCTAAGCAAAGCATCACAGCGATTTGTCCCGTACCGGGCTACGATCGGCACTTTACGCTCACAGAAAGATTGGGCATTGAAATGGTGAACGTGTCCATGACCGATGACGGGCCCAACATGGATGAAGTGGAAGAACTGGTGCGAAACGATCTCTCAACGAGCTTCATGTGGTGTGTGCCGAAGCATTCCAATCCGACTGGGTGCATCTACAGTCCGTCAACGGTGGATCGGATTGCCGCTTTGCCGGCAATCCGCAATGATGATCCGCATGCGTCGTTCTACGTACTCTGGGATAACGCCTACGCTTTGCACGACTTCGCGGACACTACCGAGCTAGAGTCCATTTATGAACGCAGTCGAGTCCATGGGACTCAAGATCGCATAGTGCAATTTGGATCGACATCGAAAATGACGTTTGCAGGCGGCGGCGTTGCGTTCATGGGCGGATCGGACGCCGTACTTGATGGATTCGAGAAATACCTATCGGCAGCGACGGTCGGATTCGACAAGGTGAATCAATTGAGACATGCTCGATTCCTTCGCGACGAAGCCGGGCTTCGTGCGCACATGTCCAAGCATGCTCGCATCTTGAAACCCAAATTCGAAGCCGTGCAGCAGGGCTTGACACGAGAATTGGGCAACAGAGGAATTGCCAAGTGGACACAGCCCACTGGAGGTTATTTCGTGTCGCTTGATGTGAACCCCGGTCTTGCATCTAAGGTTGTGGATCTGGCACAACAGGCGGGACTGTCCTTGACACCCGCTGGTGCAACATTCCCCTACGGCAACGATCCCAACGATTCCAACATTCGCATCGCGCCTACCTTCGCTACTCTAGAGGAAGTTGTGGCTGCGATCGAAATATTGGGAGTTTGTGTACGGCTAGCGGCCGCCCGCGACATCGAGTCCTAACGATGCTACCCAATTTCAGTCGCGACGTGGGATTAGCTTAGACTTAGAACAATGTGCAGTTTATGTAGGCATGGCCTGAATCGGGTTCAGGCCACCTAGAACCATACGCGAACAGATATGACTAACCCAATAGACATGCTGTATTCAATTTTCTCGCTGATGGAGTAAGTGGCGTATGCCGAAACCTACTCGAGTAGGGCTCGTGCAGATGTGCGCTGCCCAGGACGTGAGAGCAAATCTTGCGACTTGCAGAACGTTGGTGGAACGCGCGTCAGACCTGGGTGCTGAGGTTGTGTTTCTTCCAGAATCCTTCGCGTTTATTGGGTCGGATCGGGAATTGAGGAGTCATGTGGAGTCCTTCGCGAGCCCTGGTCCCATACTGACAGCTTGTGTCGAAATGGCGCGACAAGGCAATCTACACCTAGTCGCAGGAGGCTTCCCTGAGGCCGCAGACGATGGTAGAGCTCACAACACGTGCTTTCACGTAGACCCTTTAGGCGAAGTCATTGCGCGCTATCGCAAGATCCACCTTTTCGACGTAGATCTGTCGGACGGCACCCGCATGATGGAATCTCGCGGTACGTCGCCAGGACATAGCTTGGTCACCACGGAAATGCCTTTTGGTGGATTGGGTTTGAGCGTGTGCTACGACGTCCGGTTTCCTTCGCTGTATCAGTCATTGGTAGATCAAGGAGCCGTAGCGCTGGCCATTCCTGCGGCATTCATGAAGTCAACGGGACGAGCTCACTGGCATGTCTTGCTGCGTGCACGCGCTATCGAGTGCCAGTCGTATGTGATCGCCGCCGCGCAGCATGGAGACCACAATCATCGAGGTAGAAAGTCCTTCGGACATTCGCTAGTTGTTGACCCATGGGGCAAGATTGTCGTAGAGTGCGAGACAGATCAGGATGATGTAGTCGTCGCGGATCTGAACCCCGGCGAAGTGCACCGAATTAGAAGCGAACTCCCCAGTTTGCAGAACAGAGGAACGTGGCAATGAACGAACACCAATCTTCGCATGGGCGATCAAGCACGTTGTTCGTACTTGCTGCAATCGTCATAGTGCTTGCGGGATTGAAAGCGGCCCAAACTCTGCTAGTGCCCGTTCTGCTCGCCGTGTTTATCGCCATCATTGCTAGTACACCTATTGGTTGGCTAACGCGGCGTCGCGTACCCAATTGGCTGGCCGTAACTTTAGTGCTAGTAGTCTTGATCTTGGTTGTAACGGGCTTGGGCATGGTCATTGTTCAAACAGTTAATGAGTTCACGAATCAAGAGGCGGATTACAGGTCAGAGCTAGCGAAACGCGCAAATCAGGTGTATGAAGGATTGCAATCCATTGGACTGCCAGTCTCAGAAGAGACCTGGAAGGAGGTTTTTAGTCCCGGTAGTGCGTTGGAATTTACCACTAATACGCTGAACGCTGTTGGCAACCTAATACAGAGGTCCTTTTTAGTCTTCTTAATCGTAATCTTCATTCTTGCCGAGGCGACTGAATGGCCCAAGAAACTCAAGACGTTCTTGTCTGATCGAGAGTTAGAAATTGAATGGTTGAATCAATTTAGTACGACGCTGAATCGTTACATTGCGATTAAGACAACCACAAGTCTCCTGACGGGAACGCTGGTAACAATTTTTCTTACCGTTTTGGGCGTCGATTTTGCGATATTGTGGGGGCTGCTCGCGTTCCTGCTTAACTACATCCCGAATATTGGCAGTTTCATTGCCGCGATTCCAGCTGTCTTGGTCACATTGGTGCAGTTCGAATTCGAAATTGCACGAGCGCTCATTGTGGTAATTGGGTACGTAGTCATCAATGTAGGGATTGGCGCGGGAATTGAGCCTCGTTTTCTGGGTCGAACCTTGGGCCTGTCAACCCTGGTAGTGTTTCTTTCCTTGATTTTTTGGGGTTGGATGTTCGGGCCGGTTGGCATGTTGCTTTCAGTGCCCCTGACCATGACGGCGAAGATTGCGTTTGATACGTCCAAATCCACCGAGTGGATTGCACATTTGCTCGAACCTGGCGTTCCACGGAACAATCAGGTCAAGGCGGACAAGTCGGTTTCGTCGTCAGACGACTCGGATTAGTAGTGGGTCCATCGACCTACCGATTCGAACGTAGCATTGTGTTGAAGGACTGAGGCGTTATCCTAGACCTAGTGAATCGAGGTTTCGATAGGAACGCATGCTAATCCCTTTGTACGACCACAATCCGGTCGACAAAACTCCGGTCGTCACCTACGGACTAATAGGTTTGAATGTTCTCGCCTGGTTGGGTCTGCAAGGAATGGGCATAAACCCCATGTTCACGGAGTCCATTTGCAAGTTTGGGCTGATCAGCGGCAATTTGTTGGGGAGCATTCCGGATATAGATGGAGTCTGGTTGTCTAGAACATATTTGTGTCGATTCGATGGTTCGCCCGACTTTCACACGTTGATCACATCCATGTTCATGCATGGCAATTGGCTGCACTTGATCGGCAACATGTGGTTTCTGTGGATTTTTGGCGACAACGTCGAGAATGCGCTGGGACGTGTAAAGTTCGTGATCTTCTATCTGGTGTGCGGTCTTGCAGCTTCAGCTACGCAGATTGCCACGGATGCGCAGAGCGTTGTGCCCATGGTTGGGGCATCTGGAGCCATTGGAGGCATCATGGGTGCATACATCGTTTTGCATCCAAGAGCCAGAGTGAAATCGCTGTTGTTCCTTCTCTTCTTCATTACAGTGATTGAAGTTCCCGCCCTAGTAATTCTGGGCATTTGGTTCTTGTCCCAACTAATCTCAGGACTGCCTCAGCTTGGAGCGGCGAGCGAGGGTGGCGTTGCGTTCTGGGCTCACATTGGAGGCTTTGTTGCGGGAGCTGGCCTGATCTATCTTCTCAAACCCAAGTCGCCGGTCTTTACACTTCGCCGCTAGAGATTTTGGGCTCTCATCTATTCGCTTTTTGCCAATTGTGGCGCAAATCGCAAGAGTGTGACTTCATCGGTCATATGATCAAAATGCGGACGAAGACGCATGCCGACTCGCAAATCGCTTGGATTTGCATCAACCAAAGTTGAAGTCATTCGAACGCCTTGATCTAATTCGACAATAGCAAGCAATTGCGGGACTTCATCGGCAAAATGCGGAGCCGTTGGCTGTCGAGCTATCGTGTAGCTATAGAGTGTGGCCTCTCCGGATACTTCCTTCCAACTAAGTGAATTGCCGAGGCACTCCGTGCAATGGTTTCGCGGGTAGAAGATCCAAGTTGCACAGTCGTCACACTGCTGGATGCAAACCTTGCAATTCTTGAGACCTTCCCAATAAGGCTGCGACGCCGGAGTCTGAAGTGGCAGTGGCTTCTCAAATTCCATTTCCGCCACCCTGCATTATCATTGCTGCCTGCTCGCTCATGATCCCGCCGGTTCCGGATACGTAGACGTTTTTGCAATGCGGCACTTGCCGTTCCCCGGCTCTTCCCATGATCTGGCGAGCGGATTCGATCACCTGCGTCATGCCTCCTGCGGCTCCAGCCTGACCCATGCCAAGCTGTCCTCCGTGCGTGTTGACCGGAAAGTCCCCGTCAAAGCCAAGATCGCGATCCAACAGAAAGTCCATACCCTTGCCCTTCTCGCAAAATCCAGCATCCTCAAGAGTCATGAGTACAGTTATCGAGTAACAGTCGTAGATTTGACATGCGTCGATTTCGTGTCTCGCGATTCCTGCCATGTCAAATGCTGTATCGGAAGCAGGACCAACGGGGGATTGGCAAAGATCCTTCGCGAATGTGGGAGTCTTCATTGTCAGATGCTCTCCAAATCCCGTGATCGATGCGGGAGAGTGATTGCAACGGTTCGCAACCTCTTTACTGGCCACGATTATTGCTCCGCCACCTGCGACCGGCATGACGATTTCAAGCATGCGCAACGGATCGGCGATCATTCGACTGTTCAGAACATCGTCTGCGGAGACAGGCTTCTGGTAGAACGCAGCCAACGGGTTCAATGCCGCACTGTTCCGCTGGTGTGCAACAAGCTTCGCCAATGCCTCTGGCTTGTAGTCGTATTCGGCTGCATAGCGCTGCGCGATCATTGCGTATCCGCAATTCTGTGCGAGGTTGCCATAGGGGATTTCAAACTCGGCTTGCGGGGATCCCCATTTGTGGCTCGACGATTGAAAGTAGCGCCGCGGATCGACAGGTCCTCGATTGGGATTGGATGGTATTGGACGACCAGGAGTGGTGCATGCGACCACATCGGCTATGCCAAGCTCAATAGCGGCTGCAGCCCTCCAAACCATTCCTACCGGATTGGCTCCTCCTAGGTCCACTCGCTCCGCAAAGTTCACGGGACGACCCAAGTACTCCACGATAGTCGCGGGAGTAAACATGTCAGCTTCGCGAATCTCACTGCAGACAATGCCGTTGACGTCTTGGATCGACAAACCGGCATCTTCAAGTGCAAGTCTGGTCAATTCCGCCCATTGGTCGATGGTGAACTGCTTTTCGTCCGTATAACGCCGGACGTGCGGCCATTCGGCAAAGCCGACAATGGCAGCATCCCCTCTCAATCCCATGTACTCTACTACTCTGCAGATTGCCTATAAGGCTACCATTGTCGCCAAGCCGCGTGAGAAGCGCGTTGGTTGTACGAACATTGAACTGTCCAATGACCATGTCTGGCCAAGAGAAATATCTTTGGATTATTCGCCATGCAAAATCGGCACGACCCTTTGGCGTTGACGACATGCACCGGCCACTCAATGATCGTGGAGAGCGAGATGGCGTTGTAATGTCGAAGCAACTTGCCAATGCTGATCATGCACCTGAGAAACTGCTGGTCAGCGATGCGCTTCGAACCACTCTGACCGCTGAATTGGTCAATGCAGAGTTGCAGGCTGAAGTTGAGCTTGTTCCGGAACTCTATTCTGCGAATTCGTCTGATGTCGAAAGTCTGATGTGGGGTCTCGACGAGGAGACAACTAGCGTCGCGATCGTTACCCATCTGCCAACCATCGAAAGGTGCCTCTGGGCAAGCAAGAACCGCAAACAGGTCGATTTCTTTCCTACGCTTGGCATGGCCTGTCTTGAATACATAGGACCGTGGCAAAGCTTCAGTTTCAAATCAACGGTGGTTCGAGATTTCATGATTCCTCGATCATTTCGATAGTGGTCCAACAATTGCGAGACCTACGAGGTGAGCGAGCACGACTACAGCTGGATTCCCAACGGAACTGAGCACAGAGTCTCAGCTACGACTCGACGATTGAAAGAACAGGATCGACCATGAGTGGGACACATTCAGATCCAATTCAACTGTTCAAGCAAGATCGCTCTCTCGCGGCTTCCCGGGAGGATCCTTCTGCTAACGTGTGCTACCTCGCAACCATCACCGATGCTGGAGATCCCACTGTCCGGACGCTTGTGATCCGTGAGATCAAGGGCAGAATCGGTGTCTTCATGAATGCGTCAAGTCCAAAGTTTCGGGAGATTGGCAACTCCTCGGCGATCACCGTTCTAATGCATTTTCCATCCATAGCGGTTCAGTATCGAATGCATACAGAATTGACGAAGATGGACGTTGAGACGGTAAAGCAGTTCTGGATGAACCGACCTCAAGCGTCCAAGAAAATGGACTGGTTGTATTCGAGCAGTCCTCAGAGTTCCACGGTCGAGAGCCGCACGGCATTGCTTAACCGACTGTCCAGTATGGATGATCCGGACCAGGCCCCTCCGTCAGCTACGGGGTTCTACTTTGACCCGATACTTTCCATAGAACGCCTTGCACTTGATCAACCCGACCATGTGCATGATCGAAAGAAGTACGTTCTAGACGGCAGCTCGTGGCGGGTCTTTCAGCTAGTGCCGTAGCAGTGCGAGCTAGTTCGGCAAGACAAAATCAGCGGCGCACTCTAAGCCGCAGACAATTCGATGACGGGCTTAATCCCTGAGAGAGTCTTGAAGCATGTGGTCCGAGCAACATCGCAGAATGCCTGCATGTAGCTCAAATGCGCTCGATCCTCTCGCATAGCCGCGTACAAAGTGGACCAAAGCCCTTTCTTTCCAAGAGATTTGGTCGCAAGGTAGTTCTTTTCCAGGTATTCCTCTAGAGCCCAGTTCGGTAGCGAGGTGACACCGCGACCGCTGGCGACAACATGAATAATCATGGTGGTGAGTTCGCAGTGGCGAGTCTGCTCTGGCTCGACTCCTGATGGGTCTAGGAAGTTCTTGAATATGTCAAGACGATGGCGCTCAATTGGATAGGTAACGATGGTTTCGCTTTCGAGTTCATTGGGTTCGATGTAGCGTCGCTTGCTCTTGGTAAGCGGGTGCGATGTGGATATACCCAACTTGGCTTCGTATCTAAACAGGGGTTCGTAAATCAGCCCCAAGTCCTCAATGGGATCGGACGTGATAACAAGGTCTAGGTCTCCACGGGCCAGCGCAGGCAACGGTTGGAAGTGAAAACCACTTGAGACGTCCAAATCAACGTCGGCCCATTCCTCGCGATAGGCAGAAATTGTCGGTAGCAGCCAATCGAAGCAGCTGTGGCACTCGACAGCAAGGTTAAGTCGCCCTGTGTTCCCTTTTGCCAGCCGAGCCACATCGATCATTGCATTGCGCACTAGCGGCATGACTTCGTCGGCGAGTTCAAGCAAGCGATTCCCTACGGCCGTGAATTGAACCGGTCGATTGCGGCGCGAGAGAATGGGGCTACCAATGCGATCCTCCAGATTCTTGATCTGGTGGGAGAGAGCAGATTGCGTAAGGCACACACGTTCAGATGCATCGAGAAGAGTTCCTGTATCTCGCAATGCACGGAGCGTGCGCAGGTGTCTCATTTCAATTTTGTTTGTGAGCATAATTCAACCAGAAAGCCAAAACCCGTGAATGAAATTCATAGCATTTCATATTCTATGACAACGTTGAGCGAATCTAGTTGCCATGGATCGAGGGAAGAATCAGAACCAGAATCGTGCGTAGCAACGAGACACTAGCACGACCTTCGCGGAGAGGGATCAGGCGATTATGAATATCACCACGGGCAACATGACCGCCAATGATGCGACGAAGTAGACCAAGAAATTAAGGATGTCGTTTTGGGTCGAGTCTTTGGCGAACTTGAACCGTGTTCCGATAATCACCCACAGAATGCCCCCGAGGACGAGTGCACCAGTCAGGGAGAGAACCAAAGCAGGCATGGAATTTTCCTCAAGGTTGATGGAAGTATGAGGTCTATGGCCTCATGCAAAACTTGACAGGTCCTTTCAGTGTATCCAATTGAGGTTGAATCCACTCGATCCAATTGCACAACATAGGTCGTGTTTCTCGAGGGTCGATCAACTCGTGGACTGAAAACGACTCGGCCCGTGGAAACGGTGACCGAGCATCCCGCAATCGCGCCTCGATTTCACTGCGCTTGGCCACGGGGTCTTCAGCCGATTCAATCTCTCGATGGTACGCCACAGCAACCCCGCCCTCTAACGGCAAAGCGCCGGTCTCCACGGAAGGCCACGCGAGGACGTAGGCGTTAGGGGCGTAGTGCGCTGCGGTCGCCACGCCAAATCCCTTGTGAATCTGCACAGACGCCCATGGAATGGTGGCTTGCGCTGCGGCTGCGACTGCTGCCATTCCATAGCGTATCGTTCCTTTTCGCTCTGCTTCTGGGCCGATCATGAATCCAGGTTGATCAATGAAGTTCACAACGGGAATGTGAAAGGTATCGCACAACTCGACGAACCTACGGTATTTCTGAGCTGCTTCCGCTGTCATGGCGCCCGCGTACACCCTACAGTCATTGGCAAGCACTCCAACCGGCTGCCCATCCAATCGCGCAAGCCCCACAACTTGGCTGGATCCATAATCTCGACCAATCTCGAAGAACGAATCGATATCCATGATCATGGACACCATTTCTCTCACATCGAATCCCGCGTTGGAGTCCCGCGGCACGATGGTTAGCAGTTCCTCTTCCGATCGGCTGGGATCATCGTTCGACTGTATTCGCGGCGCGCGTTCGTAAACGCTGCTTGGCAGATAGCTCAAGAATCGTCTGCATTGCACTAGCGCAGCTTCTTCGTCTTCCGCGACATTGTCGACTAACCCACTGCGTGCATGTATGTGTGCACCTCCCAATTCGTCCTTGGTAAGAGACACACCTAAAGCACGTTCCACCAGCTTTGGCCCACCGATGAGAATCTGAGCCGTGTACTTGGTCATTACGGAAAAGTGGGACGCTGCCATACGTCCGGCTGGAAATCCAGCAACTGCGCCACCCGCCATGGACAATACAGGCACCTCGCCCATTGCATCGGCGATGATCTTGAAACGCGGCTCGGAAAAGACGGAATCGCCTCCGCCTCCTCCCCGGCGTTTTCCACCGCCCTTTACACTGCCGCCGCCACCCTCAAGCATGCGAACCAGCGGAATCTTGTACTGCACGGCGAGGTGTTCGGCGTAAATGCTTTTTCTCAGTCCAGCCGAATTTGGGGAACCGCCTTTAAGGGTGAAATCTTCGCCGCCGACAACGACTCTACGATTGTCGATGCGCCCAAAGCCCAATACATAGTTGGCTGGCACAAATCCAACGAAGTTGTCCTCGTCGTCATAGTCGGGAACGGCTGTAGCAAGACCCTGTTCTTGGAACGAACCCGGATCCAGAAGCTTGTCGATGCGTTCACGAATGGTGAGACGACCGCGAGCGTGCTGCTTTGCAACGCCATCGTCGCCCCCTTGTAGCTTGGCCAGCTTCCGACGGCGACGGAGTTCCTTGACCTCGTCGGCCCAGCTCATCTCAATTGCCTTCCGCTACATCCTTGAACGCGGGAGCTCGCTGTTCCATATTCGCTTTGATTGCTTCCACTTGGTTCGGTGAACCAATCAACGTTCCCTGCAGCCTTGCTTCCAACCCTAAGCCCGTTCGCTCGTCGCCGTGCCAAGCTCGCTCCCAAAGTAGCTTGCCGGCTCGAATTGCATCCGGGCTTTTAGTGGCAATTTCCTGGGCCAGTTCCAGAGCTGCGGCGTGAGGGTCGTCTACGACGTGGGTCACGAGTCCCAGCTTGTGTGCTTGCTCGGCGGACAGCATTCTGCCTGTAAAGGTCAACTCTTTCGCCACGTCCATAGGAACAAGGTCGCGGAGGGTTTGAGTGAGTGACATGTCAGGTATCAGTCCCCACTTGATTTCCAATACGGAGAGTTTGGCTTCTGGCGCAGCAAATCTAATGTCTGCGGCAAGAGCAATTTGGCAGCCTCCACCGTAGGCGACACCGTGCAATGCAGCAATGACCGGCATGGGCAATTTCTTCCAAATGTACGCAGCGCGCTGAGCAGCATTCTCCGGTCGGTCGTCCTCGGACGCGAAGCCAGCTGCGGTCTCACCGCTGCTCCGGCGAGGTCCCTCCGCCATATTGCTGAAACTCCCCATATCGAGACCTGCACAGAAACCACGACCGTTGCCCGACAGCACCACCGCACGCACATCAGTGCGACTCATCAGGCTTTCTCCTGCTGCGACAAGAGATTGAAACATTGCGGGGGACAAAGCGTTGTACTTTTCGGGCCGATTCAAGCGAACGTCTGCTATGCAGTCATTGACTATTTCGATTGAGACGAGAGATTCCATAGTTGCTTTCCAATAGGATGGTTTGGTTTCCTGGTGGCAGATAGGCGATACTAGTTGACGGACGGACTTTGCTCTATTCCTCGATCAACGCAATTACTTGATCCTCGTCGACCTTGTCGTCCTGTGTCACCAGCAGTTCCTTAAGTGTGCCAGAAACAGGACTCTCAACGGGAATTTCCATCTTCATGGATTCCACGATCACTAGCACTTCGCCTTCTGCCACGGCGTCGCCGACCTCGGCTTGGACTTTCCAGATCTTTCCCGTTACCTCGCTTTCGACTTCGACTAGTGCC
This sequence comes from Candidatus Azotimanducaceae bacterium, assembly GCA_965205545.1. Lineage (GTDB taxonomy): Bacteria > Pseudomonadota > Gammaproteobacteria > Pseudomonadales > Azotimanducaceae > Bin55. Next base: position 2,260,388 of record OZ242170.1, read on the forward strand.
ATTCGCAGATCTTTGTATTTTCTAGTTATAGGCGAGGTCCGACACCAATTGGGTGTGGACTCTTCCCAGTATGAACGCTTCGCTGCCTAGAACATTCTGCAGCAGCGATGAATTCGTGGCTACGCCCTCTATTTCAAACGCTTTGAGAGCAAGAGCCGTGCGGGCGATTGCCTGCTCTCGCGTTGAACCCGACCCAATGATTTTAGCTAGCAGAGGGTCGTAGTATGGTGTGACATGGTTCCCTGCGCGATAGGCAGTTTCGATTCGAACACCCTCGAATTGAACGGGTTGAAACGCATTCAATTTTCCTGCCGATGGAAGCATTTTTGTCGAGTCTTCGGCATATAGACGAGCCTCCACCGCATATCGCCGCTGCAAAGTTGGTTTGCAATCCAATGAACTAAGCGACTCTCCGCCTGCAATGCGCAATTGAATTTCTACCAAGTCGATGCCGGTGGCTTCCTCTGTCACTCCATGTTCGACCTGAAGGCGCGTATTCATTTCGAGAAACCCAAATTCTTCGTTTGCGTAGAGGCATTCCACGGTACCCACGCTGTCGTAGCCTGTAACTGCTGCTAGTAGTCGCTGTTGGATTTCGTCGAGCTTGGTCGTTTGGATTCCGGGTGCTGGAGTCTCCTCGATCAGCTTCTGGTGACGACGTTGAACAGAGCACTCGCGCTCGCCTACAAAGAGACAATCTGTTCCGTCTCCAATTAATTGAAACTCGATGTGACGAGGTTGTGTGAGGTACTTCTCAGCGTATATGGAATCGTCCGAAAAACTTGCCTTCGCCAGTGCCTTAGCTTGCATGAACTTTGCTTCGAGTTGATCGGATTCTTCTACGACGAACATGCCGATCCCACCCCCACCGGCAGCAGGCTTGAGGACTATGGGGAGGCCAGCCTCGTCGACAAATTCACGCAGCTCGCGAGTTTGCCTTATTGGGTCGCTGCCTTTATGGATGGGAACCCCGCAATCGCGCATTGCCGCTCTGGCTCGTGTCTTTTCGCTCATTCGCTCGATCCACTTTGAGGAAGGGCCTACGAACACTAGTCCAGCCTTTTCGACCTGGTCAGCGAAAGGGATCGATTCGGCAAGAAAGCCATAACCAGGATGGATCGAGTCCGTATGGCACCTTTTTGCTGCATCTAGTATCGCTTGTGCATTCAAGTACGTGTCTTTCGCGCGGTAGCCTGGCAGTCGCACAGCGTCATCAGCTTCATCGACCGCGGGCGTTTGAGCATCAATGTCCGAATAGCAGCAGACGCTTTCGATATTCAGCTTTCTACAAGCTCGAATGACTCTACGGGCTATGGCACCGCGGTTGGCGACTAGAACTCTACGAAACATGTCAGAATGGAGGATGCAAAGCTGCGGTCATGGGCAATATCTAACAGAAATTTCTCAATACTTGCTCGACGGGGAAAGTCGCTCGTAGGCTTATTGGTGGACATTGTCCTAGATCGTTTCGAGTACGTTCATTAGCCAACGGTTCGCATCGGTGTCTCCGGATATGTCTGTCACAAACTCCTGACCTCTGCTCGCCGATTGAAGGATATTCTGCTCTTTCCAGCGATTTGCTTTGCTGTGATATGTGAGTCTCGTTCTTCTAAGCCAGGACGGTACCTTCCAAGTGCTAACGGATTCTCCGACAGCCGTAAGCCGCAACTGAGGATTGGTCGCCATTGCGGTTCGGCCGGTGCCTAAGTAGAGAGTGTTGTTGTCGTTCCAATCGTCAATCGTGTGCGGATGTCTATGCTTAAAGCCGTCTGGTTGGTCGCTTAGCTTCGGTTTTGATCCGAGACAGACCACACGCTCTACCTTCAAGTAGCCGAAAATTCGATGGTGCGGATCGGTTCGGTCCAGATTTGCAAAAAGGCCAAAGAAGAGAAAGACGTCTCCAACACCTACGTCTTGGTTCGTCAGATGCCCTTGGGCCGCACCGGTTTGCCCGAAAGCGCAGCGATCGTCGCTGAACATCGGATCGTAGTGGCAGAGGCTGTTCTTCGTGTAGCTACCTTTGGACATACTTTCAACGATGCCTCCCAGACCTAATTCCCCGTACGTTGTTTCCGATCTGTGTTGTGTTGGAATGGGAATGCTCACTGGTCCACCCCCAATCAGCGGCGAAGGACCGCCCCCACTTGAGCTGTCGAATCCTTTCCGACTGAACACAACTTTCATAGGCTAGCAGTCACCAAATCGCTGTTAGTTCAAGCTCCGCCTTGCTGTCTCCATAACAAGAATCCAAGAGTAACAAGCGGTGCAATCGTCGACCCTACTAGCTTTCGATTTAATCAGAGTCTGATTTATTCAACATGCGTCCGTATTCCTGCCAGGCTTTCAGGATTCCGGAATAGTTCCGTACAAGCAGACCTGAGGTCTTGGCTCCTGTAGATTCGGCCTCGGCGACTCGCTGGATAATCCCATCAACCTCGCTTAGAGAAAAGTTCGTGAGGAACATGTCGACAACAGGGCCGCCTTTGTGATCGGTGGGTCTTGCGATAGGTTTGGTGTCGGCAATCGCCTGAAGTTGGTTGCTCGTGGTGGAATCGCACACTGCTGCAGTCTGCTCGAGCATCCATCGCGAAAGCACGTTGGGCTGATCACAAAGTTTCTTGTATTCACCCCACTCCATAGCAACTCAGAGTCGGTTTAGGAACTAGGCGATAGAGTCGATCCAGTAAGCAATTCGTAGGCTTCCAGGTAGCGATTGGATGCCGCTTCCACCACATGATCGGGAAGTTTGGGTCCAGGCGGAGTCTTGTCCCATTCGCCGGCAGTGACGACAGTCTCCAAGTAGTTGCGAACAATCTGCTTGTCGAAGCTGTTTTGCTCCCGACCTGGCTCCCACTCGCTCGCGGGCCAGAAACGGGAGCTGTCAGGAGTGAATATCTCATCGATTAGCAATGGATGCGGCTGACCATCGATCACGCCGAATTCGAACTTTGTGTCAGCCAAGATGATCCCCTTGGATCTCGCATACTCGCTTGCCTGAGTGTAGAGTTCCAATGTGGTGTCTCGCAGCCACGCCATGGTTTCCAGTCCAACGATTTCCGCTCCTTGGTCGAAGCTAATGTTCTCATCGTGAAGTCCTGCTTCCGCCTTGGTTGAGGGAGTGAATAGCGGCTCACTCAGCTTGTCGCTATTCTGCAGACCCTCAGGGAGATCAATCCCGCATACCATTCCCGACCGCAAGTAGTCTTTGTAGCCACTTCCGGTAATGTAGCCCCGAACTATGCATTCAACTGGGAGCACTGAAGTACGGCGACAGAGCATTATTCGTCCACGAAGTAGCTCGCGTTCATGGTCGTTCAAACCAGGTACATCGGCAGCATCCGTGCTGATCAGATGGTGCTGTATTCGGTCGCTAAAGAAGTCAAACCAAAAGCTCGAAATTTGGGTAAGAACGACGCCCTTGTTTGGAAGGCCCGTATCAAGAACCACATCAAAAGCGCTGATTCGATCCGTCGCTACGATGAGGAGGCCGGGTTCGCCATCCGGAAGGATCGTGTCATAGAGATCTCGGACCTTTCCTTGGCGTCGATTGGGAAGGTTTAGGTGTGTTTCAGTAACGGTATTGGTCATGGTCCTAGCTAAGCGGTGTTCCCGCCGTCCACGGCGTAGACGGCTCCAGTGATGAAAGACGACTCGTCACTCGCAAGAAACAGCATCAAATTGGCAACTTCCTCTGGTTCGGCGTAGCGCTGCAGCGGAATTGTGGAGGCAATACGCTCCTTTGCAGCAGTTGCATCTTGAGGGTTCATGCCTTGTTCGAGACTACGCATCATTCTTGTTTCTACGGGAGATGGATTGACTGTGTTCACACGAATGCTTGCGCCAGCGAATTCTTTAGCCGCAGAACGCATTAGTCCGATTATGGCGTGCTTGCTAGTGCAATAGGGTGCAAGCATCGCGCCTCCACGTAGTCCTGCGACGCTTGAAGTTATGACGATGCTTCCTCGTCCGCGTTCGATCATTGACGGAACCACAGCACGAATCCCGTTCCACACTCCCTTGACGTTGACAGCCATTACTCGATCGAACGCTTCGTCTTCATAATCCATGATGGACCTGATCTGACCTTCGATACCGGCGTTTGCAACAAGGATGTCGATTCCACCATAGCGTTCAGATGCAAGTTCGACCATCCTTGCGTTGTCTTCCGTGCTTGTCACATCGGCAGTGCAATAGCTGAGTTGGTTGGATCCGCTTGATTCGACTTGATCCCGCAGTGAGGATTCGTTCACGTCGACAGCTAGGACGTTGCAGCCGTTTCTGACGAACAGCTTTGCAACGGCGAACCCGATTCCGCCCGCAGCTCCCGTGACGATGGCAGTTTTGCCGCCAAGACGATAGCTGTCCATTCTTGGAGATTCCACAGTGGTCGATGCAAAAAAGTAGGAAGTTTACTGCTTATTGCTCAAGGGCGTTGCGAAAATCCCGAATAAGGTCCTCGCAATCCTCGATTCCGACAGAAATTCGGAGCAGGGAATCAGCTATGCCCATACTCTTGCGTCCCTCTGGTCCCATCTCGTGATAGATGGTGTGGGCGACGGGTATGGCCAAGGTTCGATTGTCTCCCAGATTGGTCGAACTTACGACGATTTCAAGTCTATTGATGAACTCGATGGGGTCTATGCCATCTGCAAGTTCAAACGAGAACAAAGCTCCAGGCCGGCGAAAAAGTGATTGTGCGAGTTCAAACTGGGGATGGCTTCGGAGTCCGGGGTAGTACACGCGCGACACGTGGGGATGCTCGTCTAGGAACTCTGCCAAGCGTTGTGCCGAATTACATTCCCGATCCATGCGCAATGCGAGAGTTTCGGCGCCGATTGCCACATGGTGAGCCGCTTCCGGCGCAAGAGATGCTCCGAAGTCCCGAAGTCCCTTCTTGCGAATCTGCATTATTCCCCAACGGGCAGAGGGGAAATTCTTGTAGGCGTCATCGATGTTCGGGAAAGTCGACCAGTCGAAGCAACCGCTTTCGGTAACCGCGCCGCCCAATGCGTTTCCATGTCCACCGATGTATTTGGTGAGGCTATTCACGACTAGGCTGGCGAGGCTATTCTTTGGTTGGTAGAGGTATGGCGACGTCATGGTGTTATCAACGACATACACGATGTTCCGCCCGTCGCAAAGCCTGCCAATGCTCTCCAGGTCGGAGACCTGCGTTCTTGGATTGGCAATGGTCTCTACAAACACCATCCTAGTGTTGTCTCGCAAAGCCTCTTCCACATTTGCCGCAGAGGTTGCGTCCACGAAAGATACGTCAATCCCCCACTTTGCAAAGGTATTGAACAGACTGTTGGTGTTGCCGAACAGATAGGAGCTCGACACCAAATGATCGCCTTCCCTCAGCAAAGCGATGATCGTCGTGCCGATAGCCGCCATGCCGGTCGCAAGACACACGGTTTCCGATCCGTTCTCCATTTTTGAGATTTTTGCTTCGAGCGCTGACACCGTAGGATTGATTTGCCTTCCGTATGAGTAGCCAGACTGCTTTCCTTGAAAAACGTCGACCAGGTCATTGGCGTCTTCGTATTCGAAAGCTACGTTGGCGTGAATCGGCTTGTGCAACGAACCGTGTTCGATCCGGTCGCTGCGGTCGGAGTGAACGATCTTGGTTGTAAAACCGGACATTCTTGTTTTCCTATTGATTGAAATCGGCGCTGCCAGCGATGATTGCAAGCCAAATGACGATGCTAATCATAGTTGAGTCCAAAGCAGCCAGGCAGCTGCTGGAATCCAGTCTTGATTCGATTTTCCAAGAGCACATTAGTTCTGAACGTAGGGAAGACCCCAAAGCGGAAAGACGCGAGACAGTGCCGACAACGCTAGCGAATGCAATAGATTGCCGTCGCGAATTTCCTTCTTGATTTCTTCAAGTGTGCACAGTTCGACTTCTATTTCCTCTCCTTCGCCGGGCGAGGGATCACTCAGTCGTTGGACTCCTTGGGCAAGAAAGTGGTGGCAAAGGTTCGGATGGAACGCGGGGTTCGGTTGAACCGATCCCAACGAAGACCAATTCCCGCCACCATATCCAGTTTCTTCAAGAAGTTCCCGTTGGCCCGCCTGCAGTGGAGATTCTCCTGGATCTACCATGCCTCCCGCAGGCTCAAGTGTGCATTTCTCGACGCCAAATCGATACTGACGAATCATTACCGATTTTCCTTCTGGAGTAATCGCGACGACGTTCACCCAATCAACGGATTCGAGAACGAGCCTCTTCAAGGTCTTGCCAGTTCGCGGATGGCGCAACCAGTCGTGGCGTACTTGGAGAATCGCCAAGTCCTCCCCATACTCGGAGCGACTACGATCCCACTTCAAATATTCCCTGCACATGTTTTTCGCTCTCCAATGTCAAGGGCCGCACCCCAAAAAGTTGCGTCGTAGGTCAGTTCCTCGAGGAATAGCCAGTCAGTTCCATATAGCCAGATCCAACGGAGGTATCTCGTTCTAGGACATCGACCATGCCTTCCCAATAGGGAATGCTAGTGTTCATTTCTTGGTTGTCGAACAATGCGGACACGAGGAATTGTTCGTGCTCGATGGACAGCTTCCACTCCACGGGCCATTGCTTCCATTTTCGTAAGGGTTCCATGGACCACAAATCCTTGCCTATGGGTGTAGTGGAACCGTCGCTTTGGACCCAAAGGGCGACTCTGTGGTCATCGAGACCGGTATCCCGATCGCGCAATGAAAAGACCACAAGGTCTCTGCCGTCGCTAAAGGAAATCGCAAACCAATACCATCCTTCATATTGACGACCCAGGAGGCCGCTACTCCATTCGCGGTCCATCCAAGATGTACCACTCACATCGAAAGTGCGCGACCCAACGGAAAGCTTGCCTGTAGTGACCATTCGCGGAATCGAATAGTAGTACGAGGCATGATTGGGGCTCTTCTTTGAGTAGCCTTCATCGCCCTGCAGGACGATGGGTTTTGTCTGAGACAACTGAAGGTCCACGTCGAAAGCATTTGTCTTGATGCGGAGTGCCAACGGAAAGAAGTCGGTGGATGTCGACTCGAGAGACCAGTTCTCCAAGAATGCGCGGAAGGGCTCCGTTTCAACTCCGGCTAGCTCCATGTGCTCGCGACTATACCGTTCAAAATCAAAGTGCTTCTTGTTCTTTACGTCCGACAGAGCAACATGCGCCATGTAGATCTGTCCGGTGCGCCAAGGATTTGGTTCCTCAATGCTTTCAGCTAACGATCGACGAAACAAGGTGAACTGCACTCCGAATCGTCGCCCGTCGTCAGTAGCCAAAGTGGATGTCACATACCACCATTCAGTAAGAAACTCGGTGTGTGGCCAATGGTCGCGAGGAAATTCCAGTTTGTAGGAACCGTCGACTTGCGCATAGTTTTCCGCATTTACTGACTCTCCCAGCCACTCGCCAAAATCGACATTAGGTTCGTTCTTCCGACTCTCGCAGCCAGTGAATAAACAAACCTGTGCAATGCAGAGAATTGTGGCTATGCGAGCCAGTCTATTGGTAGGCTTCGCTGTTCCCTCCCAAAGAATGCTCACGGATGTTTTCTCTGCAGAAGAAACGGAATCATGCAAGCAGCTACTGCGGCCCCAAACGCGAGCAAGCTAGGGCGGAGAACAACCCATGGATCCAAGTGCAAGTCGATGGTCCATTGAAAGGCACGCGGGTTAACCATTTCACAGAGAACCCATGCGATGGATATTCCTAGGGGTAGCGCAATGACGCAAGCCAACAACCCAAACAACCCCGATTGCAGCAATGTGGACACGACTAAAGTTCGATCCCCAATACCAACCGTCCGCAAGAGCTTGAATTCCTGCTTCTGCGCTCCGTACATTGCCAATGCCGCAGAGAGCAGACCCACAACCGCGACTATCACAGCAACAAGTGCGATTGCGTTGGTCAGAATGAACGTTTGATCAAACACTCTCAACGCGACTGTCCGTCGCTCAGAGTTGTCCGAGACAATGACGTCTGGTGAAGATCCAGCGATTCTTCGTCGAATCTCTGCCTGTCTTCCAGCAGCCGGCTGGATTGTTACTCGATCTCGGGTCCATCCTGTGATATCAATCGCGCCAACATCGACGATAGCTCGACCTTCGTTGCTTCCATAGGAATTGAACACATGGACAACAGGAATCGACAGCTGCCGGTTGCGCGGCAGTTGTATGTCAAGCGTGTCGCCAATGTTGAGATTGTGTTGTATAGCGAGCTGACGATTGATCATTGTGCCGCGCTCAATAGCTGAATCGTAGCCGTAGCGCGCAGTCTCCCACGTATCCAAAATGGTCGCTGTGAGGGTTACGGGACCATTGGCCAACCGTCCTACGGTTCGGTAATAGCTGCGGACGTTTTCAACAGCGTCCCATTCACTTACTCCGCTCGTATCAAATGCGGCGGCGTTCTCAAGGTGTAAGCCCGGACGCAACCGCAGGTCCAGCAAGTCTTCGAAGTTGGTTCTGAATGACGTAACCATCAAACTTATCCCAATTGCGGTTGCGATTGCTATCGAAAACGCACTTACTGGCACTCGAAAGGACTGAAACTGTTTGATTGCTTGCCTAAGAACCATTAGCCAAGTCAGTCTGGTGAGAGACATCGCCGAACCAATGCGGGTGACGAGACCAACAAACGCGGGAACCACGATCAAGACTTGCAATATGCACATTCCTACCATCACTACGAAAGCGCCAATGAGACCAGAAATCGGCAATGCTCCCCAAATCAACAAGCCCAAGCAGAAGGCAATTAGAAGTCCATAAAGGGATCTACGAATCCCTTTGTTCGACCTCGAGGTCGCTAGGTAGATGGCAATCAGAAGAGTTCCAACGCAGACGGTAACTGCCTTTAGCGATGCAATGAGTACTACATCAAAATTGCTTGATACATCGACAAGTTCAAGCAAATGAAGGAAAGAGATAGCGATGCCGATCCCCAGTGCGGAGCCTACGGCACCGATTAAAAGCGCTTCAATGAGGAACGTGCCGCGGAGCTGCCACTGATCGACTCCTAGTGCGCCGAGGCGATCCATTTCTAGCCGTCTCCTCCTCACGTTGTTTGAGCAGGCTTCGTAGGCGATAAAACCTGAGACCAGTATGGCAAGCGCACCCAGAAGGCTGAGATTGAAAGCGATGGATCCTGAAAACGAGTGCAGGGGATTCCAGTTTGACATGCTTTGAATCTGAAATCCCGCAACTTCAAGAGGGGGAGCGCGATAGCCGAGGCCAGTCAGCAATCCAGGCCAAATCCGTTCAACGAGTGAGAAGTTCTCCGCTCCTTTCCTGCGCATCCATACGGCATCAATCTGGCGTGGACGAACCAAAAGACTTTGTGCTGTAGGCAAGTCAGCAATGAGTAGGCTGTATCTTGATGGCGTGGTAGCGATAACCGTAGAACCATTGACATCGTCGCCGACGGTCCAATCAGACCCGATCGCGATCAGAGTGTTTCTTGTCAAGAATCCTGAATCTTGAAAGTTCAAGCTGTCATCGAAACTTCCACTTGTGTCGGCTAGCACATCGATTCCGAGAACCTGTATCAGCCTTCCTTCTGCCTCGGTTGTGCCTTCCAAGACTGGAACCATGCCTTCAATGGTCGGCAATGCACCATTGCGCCAGTGCCGGCGCAATTCAAAGTAGTGCTTTTCCTCATTTGTAGCAATGGGAACTACGTACTGATAGCTCGTCCGAATGCCCATGCTTTCCAAGTTGCGAACGGTCTCAACACTTGCAATGTGGACTACAGCAATGCCCATCGCCGCGAGGGCGAGGCTAGAAACTACGCAGAGCGTTACCAGCCAATGGCGACGCAAGTCACGCATTTGGCTAAGAATCAGGGTCTTCAACTACAGGTCAATCACTCGATTCGCACGACTTAGAATCGCGTCGCTGTGCGTTGCGACGACCAGTGTGGCATTGGATTTGGTGACTTCCTGCCATAGCAGATCTGCCACGATGTTCGAATTGTCGGCGTCAAGGTTCCCGGTGGGCTCGTCAGCAAAGATTATGTGAGGTTCATGCGCCAACGCCCGAGCAATCGCCGCTCGTTGCTGTTCACCTCCTGACAGCTCTTCCGGAAATGCATCGATTCGGTCGCTTAGACCCAATGTGGCTATGCGGCTCAATGCTTGATCGCGGAGGTGTTTTCTCTTTGTGAGTTCGACGGGTAGCAGTACGTTTTCTTTGAGAGTTAGCGTTGGTATCAAGTTGAAGAATTGATACACGAAGCCGATGTCGGAACGCCGATAGTGCAGTAGTGCCTTCCCGTTCATTTCGTTGAGGCGAAAAGCCGCTTTGCCGGGAAAGCAGACTTCCACGGTGCCGGCATCGATAGCAAGCTGTCCAGACAGCAAATTCAGCAATGTAGTCTTGCCGCAACCGCTGGGTCCAATGACCGCCACCGACTCGGCTTCAGCTATTGAGAATGACAGGTTCTCAAGCACCCACCGGTCCGAATTGCCGTCGGTGAACCGTTTGCCTACGTTGTCGAGCTGGATGACCACCGATTGGGATCGTACTGAATGCCCTGCACGTGCAGAGACGGCGTGACGGGGATTTTGTGACCACCTGTGCGCACGGTGTCGATTAATGAGCGAGTGGATTCGTACCCGCACAGCATTCGAAGGCTGGTCAGAGTTGGAACGATCATTTGCCACTCGCCTTTGGCATGCAATTCCAATGCGTGCTTGGGCGTTATCCAGGTTCCCGACACTAGCTCGGTCGCATGTTCGACTGCCAATTGGTTTCCAGGCATTTCGGCAAGAAAGAACCGAGTGTTGAATCTTGCCGGAGCGAATTTCGGCGTGATCCAATGACTAAAGTAATGCACTCGGGATGTCGCGAGTTTCAATCCGTTCTCGGCTAGGAATTGCTTGAAATCCAGCTCATTGCTGGCAAGCGCATGCCGTGCTTCGTCGAATTCCTTTATATGTTCAGAGTTGCGAAACGCAAATTCTTGATCACATTGATTGGCCAACAGGACGCCGCACTCCTCGAAGCACTCTCGAATTGCTGCTATCCAATAGCTCAAGCCGTTGCTGCAAACCGAGAGTATTTTTGACGCGACAGCATCAGACAGAGAGTCACAAAGGCTTTCAAACCCTTCGTCGCCTGTTTCAACCTTTCCACCGGGGAAGACGTGCAAGTCTGGAAATGCTCCGCGGCCTGGACGTTGCAGCATGAAGACTTCGACGCCGTTCGAGGCCGATCGAACGAGCATGATCGTTGCTGCTTTGCGAACCGGTTTGGCGCGGGAATCGGACACGCGGCGCCCTATGTTCCTTGTTCTGCTTGCTTTGCTCCAAATACCTTGAGATGACCGGGAATCACGAGGCGTTCCAATCCTTCGAAGATCAGTTCTGTGGCGACGGCTAGCAGGGCAGCAGGTATGGCTCCTTGAAGTATCAATCCGGTATCGTTAAGGGCAAGTCCCGTTACGATGGGATCTCCCAGTCCACCTGCGCCAATGAATGCAGCTAGGGTTGCCGTGCCGATGCAAATCACCGCTGACGTTCGAATTCCGGCAAACACGGAAGGCATGGCCAAGGGAACAAGAACATAGCGGAGTCGCTCAAGCTGAGACATCCCCATTGCCTCCGCGACACGAACCAGCATGGGATCTGTGGTAGAAAGCGAGGTCACAGTGTTCCGAACGATGGGCAATAGCGAATACAGGAACAAAGCTGCAATAGCTGGCTTCATGCCAATTCCCAATAACGGGATCATTAGCGCCAAGAGCGCAATTGACGGAATAGTCTGCATGAGGCCGCAAATGTAGACGACACCTCGAGACAGCCATCCCACTCGATAGACGGCGAGAGATACCAATAGTCCGAGCAGCGTTGCGGATAGTAGCGCGATACCTGTCAGTTGGAGATGGCGTATGACATTCGCTGTGAGTTTGCCGCCGCGTCCCGTTGCTAAGTTCGTTGCTTTGCTAGCAAGACCTAGTTCGACAAGAAACGAATTTGCTACTTCAGCAAACGTCTTGTTGTCGACGACCACGTCTCGATTTAAACGTAGCATGATTGGTTCGTCTATCTTGGAGCCAAGCCGATCAAGTGCTCGGCGAATCGCGGGGGATAGATCTGATCGAATCAACGGCAACGCGTGATATAGAGGGAACGCGCCTCTGTCATCCTCCAACACAACTAGGTCGTACTCGTCCAATTCAGCATCCGTGGAATAACCATCGGTGATGTCTATGGATCCATCCGCGATGGCTCGCAGAGCTAGAGCGTGCTCGATGCCTTGGGGCACAGCGGTCAAACCGTAGATGCGTTGCAAGTGCGGCCATCCGTCTTCGCGCTCCAGAAACTCGTGAGTAACAGCGACCTTCAAGTCGGGATGGTCGATCAACTGCGAGACTTTCGTCAGCCCGAGTTCGGTCGACAGTTCCCTGCGCAGCGCCATCGCATAGGTGTTGTTGAATCCAAAGGGTTCCAATCCCTCGATGCCCAAATGTGCGATGCGAGTGTTGATCTGTTCATAGTCGAGCCGTTCATCCAGCTTGAGTACCGCTTGAGCAAGTGTTCCTGTATATTCGGGATATACGTCGATCTCATCATTGATTAGCCCTTCATAGCAGACGTTAGTCCCGGTCAAACCAAACTTGCGATCCACGACGAATCCGTCAGCTTCAAGCAGTTGCGAGAGGAGTTCGGCAAGAACGTAGGACTCCGGAAACGTCTTCGACGCGACTACCACGGGATCCTCTTCGGTGCCTTCACTAGCTATGGCAGTTGGCGATAGCAAGGAGCTCGCTAGACACATGAGTAGAGAGCACTTCAGGATTGACCGTCTCATAGGTAGGTCTCCAGAAGCTTGGCAACGTAGTCTCGTTCCGGTTCCTTGATCACCTGTTCCGTCGCGCCGTGTTGGACTATTGTTCCTTGAGCCATCACAACGAGATACTTGCTCAGAGCCACCGCCTCGCGCAAGTCGTGGGTGACTAGAAGCGCACTGACTTGCTCTTTTTCTTGAATGGCAAGGAACTCACGATGAATTTCCCCTCGACTCATTGGATCGATTGCAGAGAAGGGCTCGTCCAGCAAGAGTATTTGTGGCTTAAGCATCAATGCACGGCAGAGACTGATGCGGTGCTGCTGTCCTCCTGAGATTTGGTAGGGATATCGATCTTGGAGTTCCAAGTGATCCAGTCCCATCAGAGACAAGAGCTCTTGAAAGCGATATCGGCATCGTGCTTGGTCCCAACCTTCCAGTCGAGCCAAGACTGTCACGTTGCGATAGACAGTCATGTGGGGGAAGAGTCCGCCCCCTTGGACTGCATAGCCAATCCCCCGACGAAAACTGTGAAGGCCACTGCTGGGCACTGGCGAGCCCATCACGTGAACCGCACCTTCGTCGGCTCGCAATACGCCATTGATCAGCTGCAAAAGCGTGGTTTTGCCGCTGCCGCTCTCGCCGACGATCGCGACGATTTGCGAAGAGGGCAAATCGAGGCTCAGGCTGCGGAACACCCAATTCTCGCCGAATCGCTTGCCGGCATCTTGGAAGGATACGACGCTCTCAGATTCCATATTGATTTGCCAATTCCTTCATGTGAGTCTCTAGTTCGGCCAGGACTTCTCTCTTCGGTGGTTCATGGGTCTTTGAAAGCAGTTCCTGCACTTCCAGACGCAAAGCGGGTAGGTTTTCCTCTCCCTGAGTCAGGCGATCGCGGACGAAACTGAAGTAGCTACGCTTCTCACTTTCGCTCATTAGATCGGGGGCCATCCGAGTCTTTAACCGATCTGCCAAGTCATTGAGCCGCGAATCGCTAAATTCTACGTCTTGCCATAGGGTCCCTCGCACACGGCTACGCCAGAACTTGCTGCACGTATCGGCATCGGCATCCGGAACGAGCCCTTCATAAAGCGCTTCTTCTGCGGCAGAAGGCGGGTCGTATTCCGGCGCGGACAAGTAAACCTCTCTGAGCCTCTTAGGCAGAGAGGGACAAGCGGAAATTGCGGTAAGTGCAGAATCAATGATTCCTTTGTCGATGTTCAAGCGCTTGGCTTCCTTATCCCCCAATACTGCTATCGGAGACACTATCGGGACCCTGTTTAATGCAATGGTATGAATACCGGGTCTTGGTTCGTCGGGTTCTCGTTCCGTGCGATGTGCAAAGAGATCCGAGCGAATTTCCTCAGCTGAACTTTCCAAGAGCATTTTGAGGTCGCTAAGTAGATCCACAACGATGATTTGATTTCGATTTCGTGGATGTTCCGCAATGGGAAGAACGGGCGCAACGCAGAAGCGTGCGTTTGAGTAGTTCTTCGAAACGTGAACTATGGGCTTCAAGCTGCCCAGCGATACGTGCTTGCGCAAAATGTCCCTCGACCGAAGAGACAAGGCGAATTCCCAAAGCCGTGGTTTCGCACGCTTGATTGCTCGCGCTAGCCCCATGGTCAATTCAACATCGGTGAGGGCATCGTGGGCTCCGGACGCGTCAAAATTGTTCGCTTCTGCAAGATCTTCCAGCTTGAATGATGGAACTCCATCCTTGATTGGCCATTCGATACCTTCGGGGCGCAACGCACAGGTCAGTTGAGCAATGCCCAGCAGGTCCAGACGACTATTGCCACTTCTCCACTCATGGTCATAGGCAGGACGCAGGTTTCTGTACATGCCATACCGAAGAAACTCGTCGTCGAATGAAATGTTGTTGAAGCCAATCAGGCAGGTTCTAGGCTGCTGAAACTGCTCAGAAAGGTCTCTAAACAGCTCCCACTCCTCAATTCCTTCCTTCTTCAAGACCTTAGGGCCCAATCCCGTAATCAGAGCTGCATCAGGTTGGATCAGCACTTCGGGAGGCACCTTCACAAACCGCGTCCATGGATCACCGATAGGTTCTAGATCCTCGTCGGTTCGCTGCCCTGCAAACTGAATTATTCGGTCACGCTTGGGGTTGGTCCCAGTCGTCTCGAGGTCGTACCAATAGAATGAAGCTTGGGAGATCGGGGTTCTAGGGCTGTAAGGCTTCACAGAGTCACAATGACGTTGAATTTTCGTACGCTAGGGTTGATTTTGGGGCCTGTTCTGGGTCTTTTGGTTGGACTGCTGCTTTACCAAGGAGGATTCGAGAAAGCGGCGATCCTGACGGGTGCAATTACCACACTGGTTGTTGTGTGGTGGATGTTCGAGCCAATTCCCATTCCCGTTACTTCCCTGATCCCGCTTGCATTATTCCCCATGTTGCAAGTATTACCAATTACAGATGTGTCTCGGTCCTATGGCCACCCTCTCATCTTATTGCTCCTAGGCGGGTTCATTCTTTCCACAGCAATGGAAAAGAGCGGTGCGCATCGTCGCATTGCTTACAGGATGCTGCGCTTCTTTGGTGGAACAAGTGCACGACGACTTGTGCTTGGATTCATGGCTACAGCCGCACTGCTCTCGATGTGGATTAGCAACACCGCTACAACACTAATGCTCCTGCCAGTCGCAATTGCCCTTATCGATCAGGCTAAAGACGAACGGATCGCAGTGCCGTTGCTTTTGGGTGTTGCCCACGCAGCAAGCGTTGGCGGAATCGGAACGTTAATTGGGACTCCGCCAAATATAGTTTTTAGCGCCGTTTACCAGGAGACTACCGGTGTTTCAGTAGGGTTCTTCGAATGGATGATGTGGGGAGTTCCGGTTGTATTTGTATTCATTCCCCTCATGGCGCTGTGGTTGACACGAAACTTGAACTACAAGACCAACATCCAGCTGCCGGAAGTCGGAAAGTGGACTAAGGCAGAAATCCGGGTGCTGAGTGTCTTTGCGTTCACGGCTCTTGCCTGGGTACTCAGGACTACACCGTTGGGTGGCTGGACTGCATGGTTCAACGTGCCCTATTCAAATGACTACATCGTGGCATTTGCGGGAGTCCTGCTGTTGTTTCTGATACCCGATGGCGAAGGGAAACGCCTGCTCGATTGGGAAACGGCTACAAAAATTCCCTGGGGAATGCTGGTTTTATTCGGTGCGGGGTTGTCAATTGCGGTAGCGTTCACACAGTCGGGATTAAGCGATGCGCTCGCTGACCAAATGTCGGGTCTTGCAGCACTACCAACATTTGTCATGATTGCTGTCATTTGCTTTGGAGTGACCTTTCTCACTGAGACGACCAGCAATACAGCTACGACGAATCTTCTCATGCCGATCTTGGCCGCCGTCGCGGCTGGGATTGCGGTGGATCCGCGACTCTTCATGGTTGCCGCGGCAATGAGCGCAAGTTGCGCGTTCATGCTCCCCGTTGCGACTCCACCCAATGTGGTTGTGTTCTCTACCGGAAGATTCCCTGTGAGCAGGATGGTTAGAGAGGGGTTTGTGTTGAATCTGATTGGAGTTGCCATAATTTCCACGCTTTGCTATTTCTACTTTCGCTAGAGCCGCAGCGGACATTCTCGAAAGTGGTGCGGATTTGCAATGTCAGAAGGGAACGAGAGCCATGCGAGAGGGCATGTTCTTAAGGGCTGCACAGCTCTTTGCGCAATTGTTCCCTCCACCATTCTTTGCTGTCTTGCGATTTATGTCGCGGCGCTTTTTCGACTGATTTCTCCTCTACGCAAGCTTCGCGATGTGCTTACGGGATTCATGGATGGCGTCATTTCCGCATGGGTTGGGGTCAATTCTTGGCTGCTGGATACATTGCGACTCATCGAGATCGAAATTGATGTCGACGGGTCCTTAAGCGATCGAGACCATTGGTGGGTGGTCGTAAGCA
Source organism: Candidatus Azotimanducaceae bacterium (assembly GCA_965205545.1). Lineage (GTDB taxonomy): Bacteria > Pseudomonadota > Gammaproteobacteria > Pseudomonadales > Azotimanducaceae > Bin55. Next base: position 2,277,094 of record OZ242170.1, read on the forward strand.
ATCACCAAAGCTGGTCGGACGTCATTGCGATCCAAGTTGCCCTGCTGCGGCTAGCCCCACCTATCAAATTCGTTACGAAACGAGAGCTCATTTGGGTGCCCTTTGTTGGGCTGGCCATGTGGTTGCTACGTTTTCCCTACGTTCGTCGCTTCTCCCGCGAAGCGGCGCGTCAAGACCGATCTCTTTTAGACAAGAACAGACGCGCTATGGATCGCGCAGCCCAACAGTTTCTTCAGCGCCCCATTTCGGTGCTGACGTTTCTGGAAGGCACTCGATTCACTATGGTTAAGCACAAGGAACAGCAGTCACCGTTCAATCACCTGCTCAATCCTCGCACGGGAGGGCTCGCATTCGTCCTCGATGCTCTAGGTTCAAAGGCATCGACGATTGTGGATCTCACGCTGAACTACGAGGGAACAGTGCCGGGATTCTGGGAGTTGCTATGCGGTCGTTGCCGCAAAGTGTCGCTCTCCGTCCGCACAATTGAAGTTAACGACGAATTCAAGAGCGATCTCAAGACTAGCGTGATTGAGCTATGGAAGCATAAAGATGCTGAAATCTCCCGATTTCGTTCGCACGAGTAGGGATGGGAGGATTGGCGTGCTTGACGACACAACACAAGAATTGCACTCTTGTTTCGTTGCTACATGAATTGACGCGCGACCCTCAATGATTGCACGCATGCGACGCTAGACCTCACAGATACAAGAGCGTTGACTGCCAATAGCTGGCAATCCAGCATCTACGGGAGCTGATCGAGGCCTGTTCGATAAGACTTCAAACGAGTCCACCCGGAACATATCCGCGTTCCGTAAGCGGCGGATGCGACTAAGTCGCGGCAGCTGTTGCCTCAGCGATTAAATTCTTTGAATGGCTAGCCACAGAACTCACGACATTGGCGTGGTTCTGCGACTCTTGTTCGGTGGGCGCATCGCCTCCTGAACTCGCGACCAATCCGGCCAAGTCCTGCCCAACGTGGTTCAAGAACCAAGCCACCGGATCGGTTTCCTCAATGGGTCGTATGGTGTTGTGGTCATACACCGCGGTATGGTAGTGAGGCGATTCCTTGAAGCAGTCGAATCGGGCCAATTCCTGGGTTTCATTTTCAACCGGGCCAAGGAGTCGAACCGACAATCCTTCGTCTCCTCGAAGGTGACGATATCGGAGTTCCCACGTGTATCTGCCGTTGGCAATTTGCTGTTCTGTCATGTCAATCCCCTTTTCTTTCTGCGCCTGCTGAGTTGTCTGCGACTTAAACAACGTGCCGCATTGCTAATTTGCGGATTCGAGAGCTCTTATTCGTCGGTCCATATCCACCAAACGGCTGCTATTGGAAATTCGAGACTGATCGTGAGCGTTTATGGCATCGTCGGTCTTGCGGATGTGCGCATCAACCTTTTGCGTCAGCGATGCCGTGATTTGGTTCGAAGTGTTTATGCTGTCAATCAAGTCCTGCTGTTGCCTCGAGAGCGTTGTGATCGAGTTCTCCAGGTCCGTCATGCTGCCTTGGACACTACCAAATCTCTGCTCGAGAGCGGTAATGTCCTCGCCTTGGTCTCTGAACTGCCCGTCGAACTTGTAGGACTTTTCCCAAAGTTTGCGTGTTTCCGATTCCCAATAACTCAAGGATTCCTCTGTGTCTCTGCCGCTTTCCGTGAGGTTGCTGACAGTTTGCGCCGCTTGGTTCTCAAGCAGCTCGATGCGATTTGCCGCTTCGCCCAGTGTGGCATTGGTCTCATGCAGAAGGGAGTAGAGAGTCCAGACAAAGTAACCCAACACTACAGATGCCGTTACGGCAACAATCAATAAAAGGGTTACGACGATGTTTGGGGAACCGCCGGAAGGATTCCGAATTCGACGGGTCGATCGTTCGTTGGTGGTTGCATCGGGGTCGGTAACTATGATGGGACGATCGCTCATGAAGAACTCAAGCCAAGCAAGGTAGGAGGAACCACCGAATTTTACTCAAGGAGGCAGCGTGTCAGCCCCCTTGAGTTCAACGAATCCTAGCTGTGTTCGCGGTATTTCTATAGGAAATAGAGCAGCACCCAAACAACGGCGGTGAGTACAACGCTGGAGGTAATTACAGCCTTCGTGCTTTCAATGAGAGGGTTCATCTTGCCGAAAATCGCGTTCAGCTCAATTAGAACTGCGATTGCAGCCACGGCATAGAAGCCCCATGCACTTGCCCACGCGCCGGACGATCCCACGTCTGCACCGTGGACATGATGCGCACTAGAAACCATGGTAAACACCATAGCCAACGAGAACAGCGTGTTGGTTCTGCTTGCAAGCAGAGCTGTTGCCGCTGCGTCGGCTTGGTTCGGGTCCGCGTCGCCTCCTGCTTTGACGGCTTCATTTGAAGCGATCACAACCTTCTGGTTGGGCCATATGATGAACCACACATTGGCCGCCATGAAAGTCGCCAATAGACCGGCGACGAGAGTGTCCTCCGTCAAAGTGCCCTGCTTCATGACCACGTACAGCAAGTAGAGGCCCGTCAGGAACGTAAAGGCGGCGGCCCATCGGAACCACCAAAGCGCTCTTGGCACAAGGGCGGTGAATGCTTCCACTTTCGTATCGTTCGAAGCTGAGGCCATGAAGGCTCCCTGCACGAAGTTGAAGTAGTAGAGCAAACCGATCCATGCGATGCCGAAGACGATGTGTCCCCATCGCATTAGATAGTCAAAGAATGGCATGAAATCGAAATCCATAGTGTCCCTCGCGCAACTATCGATACAAACTTTATTGACAGCAGGTAGCTGTCACCCCTGCAGGAATATTAGCGCAATCCTTCGTGTTTGTTGCACGAATTCTTGCGTCGGCCGAAAGGTACGGAATGTGTTAACAAAGCTCAAGAATTAGGCGCACCCGAGAGCGGATGCGATATTCTTAGCAACCATACAGTGCAATCTAAGGTTCTACGACTTTGGCGGAAATAGCTGAAGCAGGCAAGCCGCAATTTCGCGGCTTATTGAGTTTGCCAGTTCTGCGGCCGGTGGCGGTGTCGATGCTGTTTCTAGCCGTCGTGCTGTTTGGGATAGTTGGCTTAGACCGCATGCCCGTAGAACTTATGCCGCGACTCCCTGTGGATACTTTGAGGATCACCTTTGAGAGACCGGGCAGCACGGCTGATCTGGTGGAACGCGAGATCCTCATACCACTTACTTCGCGAGTAAAGGGACTCGGTGGCGTAAAGGAGACACTCGGGCAGATTTACGGAGCCAGAGGGAGTCTGCAAATCACTTTTGATCGTGGAACTGACTTAAAGGTGCGCGAGTACGAATTGCGTCGTATCGCGTCCAGGTTACAACGCGAGTCGACTATAGCCAACACGACAATAAATGTGACCACTGCTGAGTTTGGCGCAGGCGAGATGGCCATACCTTTTATGACCATGAATGTCTTAGGGGAGGGACGGAATACCGACATCCTCTACGACTTGGTCGTCGAAAGAGTCGTGCCACGATTGGCGGCGATTCCGGGCGTTGCGCGTGTGATTCCAACGGGAGGTGGCGGGAGACAAGTGATCGTGTCGGTCGATCCCGACAAAGTGGCGAATCTAGGGGCGACCATTGAGCAAGTCACCGGTGCGATTCGAAGCCGAATGGGTCGCGTTCAGTATGTGGGGAATATCGAATCCGGAGACGGCCGTATTGTCGTCTTAACGGATGGATCGTTGGATTCTCTAGGCACCTTGAGGAGGACACAAATCTCCCCTGGAAGCCCGCTGACGCTGGAGCATGTCGCCGAAATCTACATCGGCTACGCTCGCACCCAAAGTGTTTATCTCATCGATGGACAACCAGTCGTGGGGGTGGTGCTGACTCAGGAACAGGGCACGAACATTGTTGAAATAGGCCGGGAAGTTCGCGGTCGCCTTGACGAACTGAGAGAGGAGATTCGGCCGCTCGGCTTGGATTTGCGAATTGCCATGGATAATGCGGAGCCGCTGGACGACCAAATTCAGCGGCTTGTCCGATTGGGAGCGACGGGCTTTGCTCTAGCCCTTCTCATGCTGTTTCTCTTTCTGAGGCAGTGGCGCGCAGTTGCAGTCGTGGGCATAGCGGTTCCCGTTAGCTTGATGACGGCTTTGGCATCGCTTTATTTGCTGGGCCACTCCATAAACCTTCTAACACTATTTGGATTGGCGATGGCGGTCGGGTTGCTTGTCGACAACAGCGTCGTAGTCTATGAAGCCATTTTGCGTGGCATTGAACGAGGCATGACACCATCAGCTGCGGCGCGCGAGGGATTGAGGAAAACCGCTAGAGCAATCGTCGGTGCAAGCATTACTACGGCAATGGTGTTTTTCCCATTGCTTCTCATTGAGATCGACAATGCTACCTTTCGATCAATGCTGGAGGTATTGAGCATTGCGGTAATCATGCCTATCCTAGCTTCGTTGATTGTGGCGATTGGGTTGGTCCCATTGCTGGCACACCGTCTAGCTGCGCCTGCCGCGCTTCAACGAGTGCACGAACAACAACAGAAACGCGCTGAAAGAGCGGGCATGTTGATTCCGGATCGTGCGCGTCTGTTGCTGAAGGGGTTCGTAGTCAATGCATTGCGCCAACCACCTTCTTGGCTGGCGGGTACGCTCATTGCGGTTGTTGCCACGGTGGCGATAGCGGGACCCATGGCAGCACTTAATCGTCCTCCTGACGACCCTCAGCAGAGCAGTTCGATAGTTCTCGACATGCGCCTACCTAATGTCGCTAACAGTGACATAGAGAGCGCCATGGCAACTGCATCGCACTTCTCGCAAGCCATCAAACAAATTGAAGGAGTCGACTTTGTCGAAGTAGGCATAGACGACCCCGACACAGGGATGGGGCGCATCACCATTCACTTTGTGGATGTGGAATTGCGACCCCAACATTTCAGCATTGAGCGAGTCCGTGAGGTGGCGGCACGGGAGGCATATAACTTACGAATCGACGTCGGACGGCAGGGGGAGTTGGAGTACAGAGGGTCAACTCAGCGATATGACTATTCAGCTTATATGGGTGGCGGAGGCGGGAACGAGGTTGTCATCACGGGTCCTGATCCGAGCAAGTTGATTGAGATCGGCAACGACATCGTGAACAGGCTGGACACCATTGGATACGTTCGGGGAGCCCGCGTTACGATCCGAAACATTGGTCGTGAGCTATGGGTGCAGCCGGAAGACGAAGCTATGCAAGCATTTGGCATTACGTCTGCGGACACTTTGCCATCTCTCTTGGACATTTCGGGTTCTATGGGACGAACCATGCAGGGCGGCAGCTATTTGCTTTCAAGTGGTCGAGAGATCCCAGTGGTTATCGAGCGCGAAGGTGTTCGTGAGCGGAAAGCGTCGCGACAAGATCTGCAACGCCTGAGAGTCAAGACATCGAATGGGGTGATACCGATTTCGGCATTTACTCGCATTACGGAAATGCCACCACCTGCAGCTATAGTCCACAAGAACGGGCGCAGAGAAATGAAGGTGAGTTACTCACTGTCAAACTCGGTGCCAGACTCAGGTTCAGATCGAGAGGCTATTGAGAAGCAAATTCATGATCATATTCGAGCGACGCCACGTCCGCCCGGGTATGTTATTGATATACCGGGGGACGCCCAGGAACAAAATGTCAACATGGGTCAGCGTTTGGCATTGGTGGCTCTAGGGCTGCTAATCCTAGTCCTGGCAATCATATTCGAGTCGCTGACATTGCCCTTCCTGATCATCATCGCCGTTCCATTAGCTGTGATTGGATCGATGTGGGGATTAGCACTCACCGGAACATCGCTAGGAGCCCCCATGGTCTGGGCGGGAGTGCTAGTTCTCATTGGGCTGTTGGTAAACCCCGCAATATTGCTGATTGATCGCATGCAGCAATTCATGCGTATTGGCTACTCATCGGGCGCTGCCGCCTTCGCGGCAGTCAAGGAGCGGACACGGCCTATTCTCTTGACCACTGCTACAACAATTGCTGCGCTATGGCCTCTTTCAATAACTACGGGCGCTGAGTTCGAGTTGTGGCCGCCGTTTGCAATCGTCGTCATGTCGGGATTGGCCACATCGGCGCTGTTGACCTTGGTAATCGTACCTGTAGGGTACGTTCTCTTGAGGCGACTCGATCTTCTCTTTGGGCGAGTAGGACCCTGGCTCGTTGTTGGATGGATGGCTTCACTGACCGCAATCATGTTTGTTCTGATTGTCTTCGCTGGTTTGAGCGGATTGTTCTGGCAGGTTGTTTGTGGTCTGTTAGTTGGCGGCTTCCTGCTGGCGATCATTGTGTTTGTATTCCGTCGAGTTTCCATTCCAGAACCGCATACTGACGATGGTCCGCCCGAGCTAGAAGTCAGCTACTTGAGTAAGGTCTACGGATTGCCGGGATCCATTCGCAGGACATTGACTTCGCACCGAGAATTTGCAACTAAAGTGGTCAGGGCAGGCGGAAAAGTATTCACGCGCCGTGGCACGTTCGAAAAATCGCTCATTTTTCTCATACTAGCCGCGGGCGCTGTTGGACTGGGTTGGCTGACTCCAGAGTTTGGATGGAGTTTGATCTTCTGGTTGATCGCTGCGGCATTCGTTTCACGAATTTTCTTGGAGGCAAGGAAGTTCCGCGGTTTGGTTACTGACGACGGCCGAACCAAGAGAGGAGGCATTGAAGGCGCCGCTGCGGTGCTCTTGCCGTGGGCCACAATTGCTGGGTTCGTCTACTTCACCTTTGCCCGACCTTTGCTGAATCAGGAAGATCCAGAAGCCAGTCTTTTTTGGCCCATCGTGGCGACGATTGTGCTTGGCGTTGGTCAACTAATGCGGAGCAGCGCAGTTCGCCAGGACAGTGGAGAGCTTGTAGGACGTGTGACTCGCGGGTTCATGAAGTATCCTCGCACCTGGTGGCGTCGGATGAGCAAGCGCATTGCGGGATTCGATTTGCCTGCGGATGAAATACAGGCGCTTTGGTCCGTGAGTTTCACAGCGAAACGAGGAATGATCGGAATACTCGGTCCGAATGGAGCTGGCAAGACCACGTTGTTGAGGCAGCTCGCGGGCATTATTGATCCGACCAGTGGTGCGATAAAGGTGGGCGGCGTCCCATTGAAGTCAATACAGAAGGTTCTTGCCCGTTGGGTCGGCTACCTGCCACAGGATTCCGGACTTCCAGTGGGATTAACACCAAGAGAGTACTTGCAGTACTATGCAGCTCTATATGACATTCCACCGGAAGTTCGACACGAACGGGTTGCTGATCTAATTGCGGAGGTCGGCTTAGCCGAGAAGATCGACGACAAGATTGGTTCGCTGTCTGGCGGCATGAGGCAACGCGTTGCGGTAGCTCGAACGCTATTGCGCCTGCCGGCGATCATCATTGTGGACGAACCCACCGTGGGGCTTGACCCAAGGGAACGAATTCGATTCCGTAATCTGCTAGCTCGGTTGGCGGAGTCGAGAATTGTGCTGTTTTCGACCCATGTTGTTGAAGACGTAGCCATATCTTGCGAACGAGTTTTAGTAATCGCAAAGAGTCGCCTGCGCTATGACGGCACGCCTTCGGACCTCGCACTCAATGCCGAAGGATGTGTTTGGGAACGACGTATCGATGAAGGCCAAGACACGTCGCTGCCGGAAGGAGCAATCCTTGCGGAGGAGGCGCCAGATGCCCAGGGCACAACCGTTCAGCGAATCATTTGGAATCAGCAACCGACTGAGGATGCCACGCCGTTGACGGCTCGTCCCGAAGACGGATACCTATGGCTGCTGTCAACGACATGAGCTTCGCGCGCTTTAGGACAAAACTTGCTAGTCAGCTAGACTTGCTGAAACATGCCTCCATCGCCAATGCCGGGCACAGATTCTGGCTAATTCCCGTATTGGTACCGATAATTTGGCTTGGACCGCAGTCCTTTTTCTTGGCCATGGGCTGGACCCAACCAGTTCAACCGAGCGGCATTCAAGTGCGCATGATGGGATTTCCGTTGGCGTGCGTGGGCATCTACCTTGGATTGAGGATTATTGCCGGCGAGATCAACGCGCGCACCTTGGAAATCGTCTATACAGTTCCTGGGGGAGCAGACAAGGTATGGCGCATCAAGTTGCTTGCAGCAGCTATGATCCTATTGCCTACGCAGCTCATCATAGCTGTGTACTCGTGGTTCATGTTCACTCCGTTTCCCCTCGAATCGTTGTATGGCGCATTTCAAATCGGAGTCTTCTATATGGTTGTGTCTTTGGGATTCTCCACACTGTTCCGTAGCGAGGTTTCCGGTGCGATTGTGGCAGTCGCGGCGCTAGGACTCAACCTGGTGTTTACGGGATTCGGTTCAACACAACACGTGTGGACTCCCTTCTTTAATCCCTATGCGATCGACAACGAGAGTTTTCGCACAATTCTTGCGCAAACTCTGCAGAACCGAATCGGCATGGCCCTAGTGATAATCATGATTATCAGTCTGGCTTTCTTGCGTGGAAACCGCAGAGAACGGCTGCTTAGCGGGTGAGTGCCAGTAACCTATCCATTGGACGCGATTGCTCGAGATCCTCTGGATAGTCGTCGACGCCTAATCGATGTCGACGGGCAGGCGGACTACTGCCCTAGCTTCTTGTACTCGAACTTGGCGGACAAAGCCTTTCTCAGTGCTGTCACGACCATTCCATGGAGGCAGGAACGCATCGTTGTCTATGGTAGAAGGCTCGATGTGCCACGCCGTTCAGCGTGGTTCAGTTGCAACGGCCATTCCTACACCTACTCAAACATCGTGCATGAACCGCAAGAATTTCCCGATTTTCTGGAAACCATTCGGCAGCAATTGGAAGATCAAACGGGATATCGCTTCAATTCGGTTCTTGCCAATTTGTATGAGAACGGCCAGTACAGCGTAGGATGGCACGCAGACAATGAACCTGAGCTGGGCTCGGAAGTAAACATAGCTTCTTTCAGTTTGGGTGCGAACCGCAAATTGCGGCTACGCCACAGGTCCCGCCGAGACTTGAGATTGTCGGTGACCTTAGAACACAACAGCCTGCTGATGATGTGTGCACCCATGCAAGACTACTGGTTGCATGAGCTGCCGAAGACTAGCAGAGATGTTGGTCCTCGTGTCAATTTTTCCTTCCGCAATGTCGTTGGTCCTACCAACCAGGATTGAATTCGCCTCAAGAATTGACGCTAGCCGATCTGGGTTTCCCTGCTCGTTGAATTAGGCGGAGATTTTGCGAACCGTGCCTTTGCCGACGATTGAGTGGTTTGAAACGCTACATTAAAATTCCGGTACAACACAACGGGAATCTATTGTGAAAGCTGCTGTCCTGCATGAAGTATCCAAGCCACTGGAAATCGAAGATGTCTCCATAAGCAAGCCGCTTGCCAGAGAAGTGTTGGTGCGCACGGTTGCGGCTGGAATTTGCCACTCCGACTTGCACTTCCAGAACGGAGCCTACCCTTATTTTCTTCCAACTATTCTTGGACATGAGTCTGCTGGCGTGGTGGAAGCTGTCGGTTCCGATGTCACCTATGTCAAACCTGGTGACCATGTAATCACATGCCTCTCAGCCTTCTGCGGCCATTGCGAGTTTTGCCTGACTGGACATATGTCGCTCTGTCAGGAACCGGAACTTCAAAGAGGAATGTCTGAAGAACCTCGAATTTCACAGAACGGCAAGCCAATCGCGCAATTCTTGAATCTCTCTTCCTTTGCCGAGCATATGCTCATCCACGAGCACGCATTGGCAAAGATCCGCCAGGACATGCCATTGGACCGCGCCGCTCTTATCGGTTGCGGTGTCACGACTGGCGTTGGCGCGGTGATTCACACAGCCAAGGTAGAGCCTGGTTCCACAGTAGCCGTAATAGGGTGTGGCGGGGTTGGCCTGTCTAGCATCAACGGCGCAGAATTGGCGGGAGCGGGCCGGATCATAGCCATCGATACGTTGGCTAGCAAGCTGGAATTGGCGAAGAAATTCGGCGCGACCGACATTGTCGACGCGAGCGAAGTGGATCCTGTCGAAGCTGTGCGGGAGCTAACTCACGGTGGCGTACATTATTCGTTTGAAGCCATCGGATTGAAGGTGACGACCGAACAGGCGTGGAAAATGCTTCGGGCGGGCGGCACGGCCACGGTAATAGGCATGATTCCGGTCGGCACACAGATTGAAATCCACGGCCCTGAACTCTTGCGAGAGAAGAAAATACAGGGCTCGAACATGGGTTCGAATAGATTCCGCGTCGACATGCCGCGACTAGTAGATTTCTACTTGGCCGGCAAGCTCCATTTGGACGACATGATTTCCGGCCACATGCAACTCCATGGCGTCAACGATGGATTTACTCAGCTCGAAACGGGCGAGGTTGCCCGCAACGTCATAATGTTCGATCAATAGCCGGCTGGAGCGGGCGAAGGGTGTCGAACCCTCGTCTCCAGCTTGGGAAGCTGGGGTAATAACCGTTATACGACGCCCGCTCAGAAAGTAGGTAAGAGCGCCAACTTCATTGTATTTGACGCTATGCGTTGAAGTTGGGCTGCCGCTTTTCCTTGAATGCCGTAATTGCCTCCTTGTGATCAGGCAGACGGCGCGCGATTTGATCGCGTATGTTCTCCCGCTCCATTACAGCTTCTAGATCGGGGTCTGTTGGATTGCGGCGCAACAATTCCTTGATCATCATTACAGCTTGCGTTGGATTGTTGGCAATTTCATTGGCTTTGGCCAGAGCTGTAGCTTCGAGTTCATCGGGATCGGTGACTGCTGTCACTAGTCCCATTGCCAGCGCTTCGTCTGCGGGTACCATTCGCCCGGTGAGGCACATGTCCGTAGCTGGTCCCAATCCGATGAGATCCGCAAGCAATCGCGTGGAGCCAAGTTCGGGCATGAGTCCCATCTTGATGAACCGAATGCTCAGAAGGGCATTCGTCGAAGCAATTCGAATGTCGAAGGGAAGAATCATTGTCAATCCAACCCCTACTGCATAACCATTGACTGCTGCAATCGTAGGCTTGGATTCTCGAATGAAGTGCGTGAGAGAAGCTCCACCGCGGCGTATGGGCTCACCACCGCTTGACTGAGCGTTGGCTTTCGCTCGTTCAGCAAATCCATCAATATCAGCTCCGGCACAGAACGCACGTCCCTCGCCGGTCATGAGGATTGCTCCAATAGCCGGATCATTGTTCCAGTCGGTCATTTGGGAAACGATTTCCTCTGACATCGTGGAATTCCACGCATTTAGCTTTTGCGGTCGGTTGAGACGAATGATTCCCACTCTTTCCTGAGTTTCCGTCAAAATTGCGGAGTATTTCATGATGGAGTCTCCAAGTGTGAAGGTGATTGTGGGTGACAAACGATCGCCATGGAAGCAATTCGCGACTATGCGCTAGACCCGCCGGGACGACTGATGTCCTTCTTTGCTCTTGATGCAACCATTATTGATCTGGCTCGAATTCGTACCCATTCATGGTAACCACGCACTTGCCGACAACGTTCCGTTGTTCAAGCATGCGCAACGCATCGACAGCGTTTTCGAGCGGAAATCCCGCGCAGACGTGAGGGTCAATTGCTCCGGAGTAAGCCAAGTCACGCAGTTGTGCAGTGAGTTTCCTTCCCAATTCTGGATTCCTTCTGCCAACCTCTCCTGCTCGAACGCCGAGAACTGAAAGCTCCTTGATGAGAATCAAATTCACGGCGGCCTGTGGCCAACGACCGCTGGTGAATCCCACGGTCAGTAGTCTGCCTCCATGGTTGATGCATCGCATGGATTCGTCGAAGACATCGCCGCCGACAGGATCCAAGATCACATCCGCACCGCCCGTGCCGGTGATTTCCTTCACCTTTTGGCGGAATCCGCCCAAGGATCCGTCAGGCATTGTGTAGTTGATCACTTCATCTGCTCCGCGAGCCTTGACTACAGCCAACTTGTCGTCCCGGCCTCCAGTCGCAATGACCTTGGCTCCCAACAACTTGCCGACATCGACCGTCGCCAATCCCACTCCCCCTGTTGCTCCGTGAACAAGCAACCACTCTCCAGATTGCAGTTCGCCTCGGTGAGACAAGGCAACCCAAGCTGTTTGGTATGCCGTGCCATAACTAGCCCCTTTGGCATAGTTCATCGTGGGCGGCAATGGGCGAACCGTAGAGGCAGGCAGGTTGATGGCTTCCGCGAAACCTCCCGATCTGCATCCGAAAACGACCGCATCTCCTGTTCTGACGTTGGATACATCGCGACCAATGGCAACAATGTCGCCGGCACCTTCGCCTCCCGGCGCGAAAGGGAGTTCCGGCCTGTGCTGATACTTTCCCTGAATCATGAGAAGATCGGGAAAATTGACGGAGCAAGCCATGACCCGCACCTGAACCTCATTTGGTCTAGGCGCGGGCAGATCGACTTCGTCGAGAGAAATGCTGCCTATGTCGTCCTGCAGCTCATGGCACCGATACGTCCGTATCTTCACCACTAAGCGATTTGAGCAACTGCACGTTGGGCCATCGTTCTAACTATATGGGCGCGGTACTCGCTTGACGCATGAAGGTCCACATTGAAGTCTGAGTGGTCGACTGGCGAATCGGCAACGGCACTCGGAGCGAAGTTGCTGGAAAGTGCAGATTCCATTTCTGCCATACGGAAAGCGCAGGGCCCGGCACCGGTAACAGCAACTCGCACCTCACCTCCAGTTTCCGCAACCATCACCCCAACAATGGCATAGCGGGAGGCGGGATTTGGAAACTTGACATACGCTGCCCGAGTCGGCATGGGAAACTCAACAGATGTGACGATTTCTCCTTCGGCTAGGGCTGTTTCGAACATTCCGGTGAAAAAGTCGTCAGCGGGTATCGAACGGTCATTTGTAAAGACCGTTGCACCCAGCCCCACCAACGCGGCCGGATAATCGGCGGCTGGATCGTTGTTGGCGATCGATCCGCCGATCGTCCCACGGTTTCGAACTTGAGGATCCCCGATCCCTCCAGCCAGTGCGGCCAGAGCAGCAATCGTCGATGTCGAAGCCACTTCGCTGTGGGTGGTCAGTCCGCCAATTCTGATGGAAGTGCCGGATGTCAGAGTCCCCTTCATGCTGTCGATCGCCCCGAGGTCGATCACTTCATTGGGCGAAGACAGTCTTTGCTTGATTGACGGAATGAGCGTCATGCCCCCCGCCAGATATACGGGATCTTGGCCGGAGGAGTACATGTCCCTTGCTTCGTCGATGGATTGGGCTCGGTGGTAGTTGAATGAGTACATCTTTCTATCCTCCTTGAGCAGCTCGCCACACGGTTTCTGGATTTGCCGGCATTGCCAGCTCCTTTACTCCAAGCGCATCGGTGATTGCGTTCATCACTGCCGCAGTCGCTCCGATCGCGCCGGCTTCTCCGCATCCCTTCACACCGAGAGGATTGTGAGTGCAGGGCGTAACTGTCGTGTCGACAATGAAGTCGGGCAAGTCGTCAGCGCGAGGCATCGTGTAGTCCATGTATGAGCCCGTGACCAACTGACCGTCTGAATCGTAGATGCCATGCTCCAAGAGAGCCTGGCCAATTCCCTGGGCTAGGCCGCCGTGCACTTGACCTTCCACAATCATTGGATTTATGACGTTTCCGAAGTCATCCACTGCAACGAACGAGACGATCTCAGTGCAACCTGTTTCGGGATCGATTTCGACCTCGCAAATGTGGGTGCCCGCAGGGTAGGTGAAGTTCGCGGGATCGTAGAAAGCCTTTTCCGATAACCCTGGTTCAAGTTCATCGAGCGGGAAGTTTCCGGGAACGTATGCCGAGAATGCCACTTCGCCGAAAGCCAGAGATTCGTTGGAATCGGGAATGGTGAATATTCCGTCGTCGAACGAAACGTTTTCTTCTTCGCTCTGCAACATGTGAGCGGCAATCTTTTTGCCCTTGGTAATGATCTTGTCGGTAGCAGTGGCGATTGCTGACCCACCGACGGCTATCGATCTGGACCCATACGTACCTAATCCGTAATCGGACCTACGCGTATCCCCGTGCACTACAGATACGTTTTCGAACGGAATTCCCAACTTGTCGGATACGAGTTGCGCAAACGTTGTCTCGTGCCCTTGTCCATGGCTGTGGGCGCCTGTCATGACGGTTACAGAGCCCGTGACGTCGACTCTGACTTCCGCAGACTCGAACAGACCGACACCGGCCCCCAGCGACAATGCCACTTGGGATGGTGCCAACCCACAAGCTTCGATGTAGCAGGAGAATCCCATTCCACGACGCTTGCCTTCTGCCTCCGATTGGGCTTTCCTTGCCGCGAATCCTGAATAACCAGCAAGATCGAGCGCTCGATCCAGGCTAGCTTCGTAGTTGCCTGTGTCATAGGTCAAGGCAACGGGAGTTTCATAGGGAAAGTCATCTGGTCTAATGAAATTGCGGCGTCGGAGCTCGCTGGGATCCATGTTCAGCTCTCGAGCTGCTGTCTCGACGATGCGTTCGACGACATAGGTCGCTTCGGGTCTTCCTGCTCCCCGATAGGCGTCCACGGGTGCAGTGTTCGTGAACACCGCTTGTACCTCGACATGAATGGCTGGCGTCTTGTATTGGCCAGCCATGAGTGTTCCGTAGAGATAGGTTGGAACACTCGACGCAAACGTCGAGAGGTACGCCCCCATGTTGGCGATGGTCTGGACTCGCAGACCAAGAAATTCGCCATCTTCCGAAAGCGCCAACTCAGCATGGGTGACGTGGTCTCGACCATGGGCGTCGGCCAAGAACGACTCGGAGCGTTCGGCGGTCCACTTCACGGGGCGGCCGACTTTGGCAGATGCCCAGATCACCGCTGTTTCCTCCGCGTACACGAAGATCTTCGAACCGAATCCGCCGCCGACGTCGGGTGAAATGACGTGCAATTTCGCTTCCGGTGCTACATTCACAAATGCCGCCAGAACAAGGCGCTCCAAGTGCGGATTCTGCGACGTTGTATAGAGCGTATAGGACTCCGACGCCGGGTCAAAGGAACCCAGAGCAGCACGAGGCTCGATCGCGTTGGGAATCAGCCGATTGTTGACGATGTCGATGCTCGTAACGTGAGCAGCTCGCGCAAATGCCCCGTCGGTGGCCTCCTTGTCCCCAAGTTCCCAATCGTACGAACGATTTGACGGAACACTCTCGTGGATTTGCTCACTCTGAGTGGCAGTGGCCACGTCCGTTACAGGCGTTTGCAGCTCGAAGTCCGCACTAACACTCTCTGCACCACTCTTTGCAGCTTCGGGAGTTTCGCCGATCACAAGTGCGTAGGGCTCGCCAACGTAGTTGACGCTCTGCGTTGCAACAGGCGGATGCGGAGGAGCGATCATGTCCGATCCATCCTTCGACTTGACAAGCCAGCCACAGGGGAGATCGCCAATTTCATCCTTTGCAAGATCAGCGCCCACGAAAACGTCGACGACTCCTTCCATCTCTCTTGCTTGGGAAGTGTCAATGCTTCTGATGGTCGCTCGCGGGTGCGGTGATCGGACAAACGCACAGTAGGTTTGACCGGGAAGATTGATGTCATCGGTGTACCGGCCGGTGCCGGTAATGAATCGGGCATCTTCCTTTCTCTTTACAGATGCCCCAATTCCGGTTTGTTCTGCCATTTTCTCCTCCTACATCCTCTGCTTGGCGTCTAGCACAGCCTTGACGATGTTGTGGTAGCCCGTGCAGCGGCAGAAGTTTCCATCCAAGCCCCTTCTCACCTGCTCGCCATCAAGTTCATCGGATTCATTGACTAGCCCGATGGCTGCCATGATCATGCCTGGAGTGCAAAAGCCGCACTGAAGAGCGTGATGTTCCCGGAAAGCCTCCTGCATAGGATGCAGATCTCCAGGTTCGCCAATTCCCTCGATTGTGGTTATTTCGCAGCCTTCCGCTTGAGCCGTCAGCACGGTGCAAGCCTTCACCGCTTTACGGTCCATGTGAATGGTGCAAGAGCCACATTGGCTGGTGTCGCAGCCTATGTGGGTACCTGTCAGATTCAACTGATCCCGCAAGGTCTCGGAAAGTAGCGAAGAGTCCTCCACGGAAAGTGAGTGTTTCTTTCCGTTAACCCTCAGTGTTAGGTCAACCATTAGATTCTCCTTGGATTGATCTATGCATTTTCAGTCCATCGTTCAACGAACTTCGCGAAGAACTGCGCAGCCATTTTGTTGGTCACCCCGTTTATGAGTCTCGAACCGATCTGGGCGAGCTTGCCTCCCACAATTCCTGAGACCTCATACGACAGCTTTGTAGAGGATTCCTCCTCCTGCAATGATATGTGCGCGACTCCTTTGCCGAAGCCGGCCGCGCCGCCTGTGGCGCTGACTTCAAGCGTGTAGCCACTTAGTTCGACAACATCCACCATGCGAATGTTGGCGGAGAAGTTTGCGCGAACTGGTCCCACGTGCGCTCGGATCTTGGCTACGTAATCGGTCGGTGTAGAGCGAGACATTTCCTGGCAACCATCTATGCACTCCTTGAGCACGTCAGGATCCTGCAATGCATTCCACACCTCCTCTAGAGGTGCGGGGATGTCCGCTTCGCCCTGAAGTTCCAAGAGGTCTCCTTCCCTAGTCTAGTTGGAGGCGTCCGCACATTGAATTCTTGGGACCACGACCAGATCGATCCCTTGATCTTATGGATCATTTGGTCCATCTACCATGATAACGCCTGCACGCAAATACGAACCATCGTAGAGCGGAGAATTGCAGTCCAGCAATGTTGAAAAAACCTACCCAAACTTGCTGCCGTCGAAACTGTCCACAGCAGTGAAGCTCGAGACTGGATTCCGCCTCAGCTTGGTTAGCTGCTTGACAGGCTTGCCGATGGGAAGAAGAGCGGAAACTGCATATTGATCGGGAATGTTGAACAACTCCTTGATTTCCGGCTCGTGCGGCGCCAGGAATGTTGTCAAAGTCCCGCCATAGCCTTCGCTTCTCGCCGCAAGCAGGATGTTCCACGCGAATGGATAGATCGATGCGCCGGACACCACTCCCACTCGGTCGAGGTCGCTGTCCATGGATGCAACTACGGTCAAATCCACTAGAACCAGCAAGAGAACGGGCGCTTCGACGAGCTGTGTCACATAGGACGGGGCAAGATTGGCGGCGTCAATTTGTGCTTGGGTAACCTGACTTGGATGGATTGTGTTAAACGGATTCTCTCCGGCCGCGACCTGTGCACGGTAGCGACTCATGACAGCCGTGATGAAAGGAACCAAGTCTTGCCGCTTGGCCTCGTCTCGTATCACTATGACCTTCCAGCCCTGCCTGTTGCCTCCACTGGGAGCAAATCGCGCATTGTCCAGTATGCGAGCAAGAACCTCGTCTGGCACATCGTCGGTTGTAAATTCGCGGGCAGCGAAGGTGGTTCGCATTGCTTCGTAAAGGTCCATGTCAGGAGATTTCCCTTCGTTCTAGTTCAAAAGCTGGTTCGACATCAGTGCGGAGCATATCAAGCGGAAAGTTGGGTTTGTGGGATTACTTAGAATTCCCATCGCAATGGAGGAATTTTTTATTCCGCGGCTGCGCTACTTTCCTTTCGTAGGGCCAATTGCTCCAAATTGGTGGTGTGATCCCTTCGGCCGATCCGATACAACCAAACCAGCACTATTGCCACTAGATTCAGTCCGCACCAAAGCGGAAGAAAGAGCATAGCGAGATTCACGCGGTGAGCAATGGTCATGTCTGCTGCGGATACCACCGTATCCATCCCAACGAAGGTCAAGATTAGTCCGGCAGAGAGAATTCCTCCTGCCGAAATGGCCTTTGAACCAAATGCCCGTGTTGCAAAGAACAGTCCTTCCGATCGGCGTGTAGTGCTGATTTCACTGTCCTCCACGACATCGGCCATCATGGAGTCCATCATCATGGCTCCGACAATGATGCAAGCGACTTCGACCACGATGAACGTGGTGTAAATTGCGAGCGACAGACCGCTTCCAAGTGGCGGCCAATAGCCCGTGAGAAGCAGGATGTAGGGAATTGGAAAGAGCGCTATGTAGGTAAGTGTCGTGTAGATTGCGGCACGTTTCTTCTCAAGTTTCCTGCCCAATAGCGGCCCGAGAAAATAGGCGAGGATTGGAGCGATAAGCACCGCAATGGCTGTAATGCCGATCTGCACCTCGTTGAATCCGAAAAAGAACCTCGTGTTGTAGATGTATAGAGCCGTACTGAGTCCTCCTGCAATGCCGCTTACCAATCCGTAGCCAAACAACGTCGCGAAGTTTCGATTGCGCAACGACTGAATCATCTGCTGGAATTCGCGCCAGATTTCGGACACGCGGAAGCTCTCGCTAGGCTGAGGCAAGGTCATCGCGTACCGTTGCGTTCCCAAAGACGAAATGATGATGGTCAACGCGATGGCTACTGCCCCTACCGTGGAGAAGATCTTGTAGCCCGTATGGGAATCCAATCCGTACACGCCCACCCAAAACAGGAAATTGATGCAGTGAATGCCGTTTCCGCCGTACCAGCCCAGTGTTTGACGCAGAGCCAGCCACCTGCTCCTTCTGTCGTAGTCGGATTCAAGTTCGGGAAGTTGCGCCACGGATGGAACTTCGACCAGCGTAGTGCCAGTGCGAATCACGATGGCTAGCACGAGGAGATACCAAAACCCATTGGATTCGTTGATCTCGATCGGAGGATTGAAGACTAGCCAGAAAGAAAGGGGGAAAATGAGAAGCGACGCATACATGAAGGGATGGCGTCGCCCGAGACGCGATTTAGTCTTGTCCGACCAATGGCCGAGAATTAAGTCAGACGCAGCGTCCCACAAAACTGCTATGCCAATGGCCATTGCAGCGCTGGCAGCGGGAATGCCAAGAACGCGCGTGGCAAAGACTAGCAGCAGGTAACTGAAGGCATAGTTCTTGATGCCGAAGGCAATGGACGCTGAACCGTAGAACCAATGGAGGGGATTGCGTTCAAGCAGTCCTTTAGACATTATTGAATTCCTGCGCTAGCGGTGGGCCAGTCCATAGGAGGTGGCTTGCTAGCCTTTGAACTCGGAGATCATGGAGGATATGGATGCCTTGGCGTCGCCGAACAACATGCGGGTATTGGAGCCAAAGAATAGCGGATTGTCGATTCCCGCGAACCCAGACGCCATGGTCCTCTTGAGCACGAACACTGTCTTCGCCCGATCGACATTGATGATGGGCATCCCGTAAATTGGACTGTTCTCGTCGGTTCTGGCAGCTGGATTCACCACGTCGTTGGCCCCAATCACAACGGCCACATCGATGGATTCCAGCCGTGGATTGATGTCGTCCATTTCTATGAGCTGGTCATAGGATACGTTGGCTTCTGCCAGCAGTACGTTCATATGTCCAGGCATGCGTCCAGCAACGGGGTGAATGGCATAGGACACTTCCGTTCCGTGGTCCTCAAGCAATTCTCCAAGTTCGCAGAGTACATGCTGCGCTTGAGCGACAGCCATTCCGTACCCGGGAACGAAAGCAACCGATGAAGCTGCTTCTAGTATCAGCGTAGCGTCTTCGGCTGAAATGGGGTTGACTTCGCCATCAACCTTGGTTGTCGATTTCGCCGCACCAAACCCGCTGAAAAGCACATTCGGCAGCGACCGGTTCATGGCCTTGCACATGATGTTCGTAAGAATGAGTCCCGCTGCTCCGACCAGGGAACCCGAGACAATCAATATGACATTGTTGATGGCGAACCCGGCGGCGCATGCGGCTAGTCCCGAGTAGCTGTTGAGCAGCGAAATGACAACCGGCATGTCGGCACCGCCAATGGGTATGACAGCCATGATTCCCAGCAGCAGAGCCAAGCCAATGACAGCGTACAGATAGGGCGAGTCGCTCGCCGGTTCGAGCACGAACATCACCACGCAAACGACGAGAGCGATGAGGATTGCCGAATTGACGAATCGCTGTCCCGCAAATACAAGAGCTCGGCTTGTGATGGATTCCGATAGCTTGCCCCAAGCGATCGCGCTGCCGGAGAAGGTCATTCCTCCAATCACCATGGAAATCATGGCGGTTATCGAAATAAAGAGTTCTACAGAGCCGAAGAGGGCTACCCATCCGACCAAAAGGCTCGCACCTCCGCCCAAGCCGTTGAATACGGCGACCATCTCTGGCATCGCCGTCATGGCGATTAGTCTGGATGCAGCTAGCCCCACGACTATTCCAATTGCGGCTCCCACCAGAATCCAATTCCAGGAAACGATGTCGTAGGACAGAAGCGTGGCCACGATTGCAATGAGCATTCCAATAGCGGACAGCAAATTGCCCCTTCGAGCTGTTGATGGCTTGCCCAGCAGCTTCAAGCCAAGCACGAAGAACGCTGCGGCGAAAATGTACGCGGCGTTTATGTAGACGTTGCCCAGCAAGATGTTGGTCCTAGTCTGCTAGCAGTCGGAGATTGATTGGATTGGGAGGGTTTATTTCTTCGCTCCTCGTTTCTTGAACATTCCCAGCATGCGGTCGGTAACGAGGTAGCCTCCCACGACGTTTGTGGTCGCGAAGGCGACGGCTATCACTCCCAACACTGTTGCCAAGAGGGGCGAGCCCGCACCTGCACCTGCTGCAAGCAAAGCTCCGACCAAGGTTATGCCCGAAATGGCGTTTGCTCCAGACATCAGGGGTGTGTGGAGAGTCGAAGGTACCTTTGAGATCAGTTCGAATCCCAAAAAGATGGACAGAACGAGAATAAGTGCGAGAAATATGACTTCCACTGGCTAACTGCGCTCCTTTACTGTGGTTTGTGAAGAACTTGCCCGTCTCGTGTAATCACGCATGCCTTGACAATATCGTTTTCAGGGTCAAGATTGAATGTGTTGGTGTCTTCGACACGAAACTCCCTAATGAAATGGAGCAGATTGGATGAATACATTTCGCTTGCGTGGGTCGCCACATGGGAGGGCAGATTACCAAAGCCAATCACGCGAACTCCGTCGATATCGACCACTTTGTTGATAACGGATCCTTCGACATTTCCTCCCGATTCGACCGCCATGTCCACAACTACGCTGGTAGCGTCCATCGCCTTCACCATGTCCCGCGTCACAATGCGCGGAGCAGGTCTGCCGAACACTTGCGCCGTGGTGATCACGACATCCGACCTCGCTATGACTGCTGCCATGCCTTGCTGCTGCATCTCAATTTGCTCGGGAGTGAGCTCTCGTGCGTAGCCCTGTTCGGTTTGTTTGGTTTCGCCGATATCGATATCGACGAATTTTGCGCCGAGCGATCGGACCTCCTCTGCGACCACCGGTCGCGTGTCAAAAGCTTCTATGCGAGCTCCAAGACGATGTGCCGTGGCTATCGCTTGAAGCCCTGCAACGCCTGCCCCTATCACAAAGACGCGGGCGGGCGAGATAGTACCTGCGGGCGTCATCATCATTGGAAAGATGCGTGGCAGATGGTGAGCTGCAGTAACCGTGGCAGCGTAACCAGCAAGGCTTGCTTGCGACGAGAGAGCGTCCATTTTTTGGGCGCGTGTGGACCGGGGAACCATTTCCAGAGAGACCGCCATCACTCCCCGGCGCGCCATGGCTCCAACAAGCTCAGTTTCCTGGAATGGATCCAAGAAGCTGATATGAACGGCTCCCTCCCTCAAATCGGCTATCGTTTCAGCTTCAGGACGGCGAACATGCAATGCTATATCCGCTCGGTTCAGTAGCGTGGGAGCCTCGTCTTCTAAAGTAGCTCCGGCATCGGCGTACGCTTGATCAGAGAAGCCAGCGCTGCTGCCAATTCCCGATTGAACGCTTACTTCAAAGCCGTCGCTAACAAGCTGCTCTACGCTATCGGGAACAAGAGCCGCACGAAGTTCGCCAATCGACGATTCTCGGGTGGCAACAACATGCATGCGGGAGCTGGATCAACCGTGGGGAGAAGTCGGCATAAGTTAGCGAGTGACGGGTGGAAAGTCAAGTGTTTAAGTCGTACGAAACAGGCGGGCGCACACAGTGTCTGACAGGTCCTAGAGCGCTTGTTAGCACCGAGCACCCATCAGGGATGTACTGTTCTTCAATTTGATTGCTTGTGTGGCCTAACTTCCACAGAATGTGGTAGCGTATGACTGCCGAAAACACATGAGTACCTAAAGCCCGCAGATGATCCGTCTGGCTAGGATATTGGTCTCTCCGCGTCAAGTCCTCGACGGGATGCGAGACAAAGCGACCTTTGCTTTACCGTTGTGGTCGATCCTCATTGTCGCCTTTGTCTGCCTGTTGCTGATATTCGTCAACTATGACGATGTGACAGCGGGAGTCTTGCAGGACGACGGCACCGTGATGCGCGAAGTGGACCCTCAACTAGTATTTTTTCTGGGTACGGGGGCAGTTGTCGTGTGGGCTTGGAGTTCGATCTTGTCGGTTTGCCTGTTGCTGGTTTGGGCAAGCTATTACTGGGTCGCAGGGAAGGTGCTCAGAGTCGACGTTGGTTGGCGGAACTGGTTTGGATTTGCTTGCTGGACCGCTGTTCCGGGAATATTGGGTTCGGTCGCAGACTTGTTTGTCGCTAAACTCGGGGGTCCCAATCCTCCCATCACATTCTCTTCACTTCCGGGGATGATAGGTTGGTTCGGGACAACGCATTTCGAAGTCTATTGGATTCCCTTTTCTTTGGTTTGGACACTCTACATTGCCGTCAATGGGATCATGAGTTGGACTCAAAAGAGCCTATTGACCAGTTTGGCAATCGTCACGCCAACCATTGTGCTCGCGGCGCTGCAACCGATTGCGTTAGAGGCACTCTCCTAAATTGCCAGTTGCTCGTTTGACGACGCTACTCCAATGACTCTTTCGTCTCGCCTGATAGGCGCGAGAAGTTCTTTCGGCGCATTGCATGCCGTTCCTCAATCGAGATCTGGAAGGTAAATCCATCTCTATGGGTTCAAGAGACGCACCTAAATTGGTGTGTTGGCTTTCCTGAAACGACGTGTCTCACGCAGCAGGATTCGTACCAGTCTGCGAAATTAGCATGCGCCAGTCCACGGAGAGTACATTCCTGCATTGTCTAGTCGAATTAATTGTGGCTCGTCAAGGTCGTAGACTACAGCGACAACTTGCTGGATTCGCGAAGCAAGCACTCGACACTAACCCGATGTTTGATCTCGGTTTTGCAGGGTGTTAGCTCGATCTGCCGAGTACAAGAAGTGTCTCATTACACAACTCATTCGACAGAAATTACGTGCCGCTCAATCCATTTTGGACGACATTTGATCAATAATGTCTCTTGCTTTGCGATGGGTTGCTCTTACCACAACAAATACTACGGGCGAAATAACTGGCAAAGCTAACAATGCACGACTTCTCGCTTGGAGCGATGTCAAGTTGAATCCTAAGAAATCGTCAAGAATTGCAAAGTAAAGCCATAACACTGCGCTAGCGATCAAAACCACAAGGGTAATGGAAATCGTCCGGTTGTACCACTTCAAGAGGGCTTGTCTTTGCGATGTAATGAATCTTTGAACAGTATGCTTTTGTTTCATTCGCCGGACGTAGATCTTACTGATCGGAACTGTAAGAGCGAGCAGGACGAAGCAGGCAATTGGCAAGAAGAGGGCGTACTCCATATCGTCAAATAGAGCGTCTTCCCACCCTTGGAAATAGAAGTCCAAGGCAACCATTGCAAATATCGAAAACAAGAGTGAGATACTCAAGCCAAGTAGATAGCACCGAATGAATTTCTCTGCTCCGTCAACGAACGTGTCAGACCACTCCGCAGAAGCATTGCGTTCGTCGGTGAGATTGGAAGATGGTGCTCGGTAGGGATTGTCGGATTGCTCGCGTTGTTTGCTCAAATTCAGATGTCCAAAGCAAATTCACGTGCAGGCCAGAGGCTTGTTTGCACTAAACCATTCTAATTTTTCTTTTTTGTGTAGCTGATTCTTGCACAATCGATGCCTCGAAACTCGCGGGTTCGAAGTCTCAACTAAGTGCGAGAGGGCACCGAATAAGCGCTAGCCAGCGACTCGGAACGGCCCGTCGCCAAAGGACGCAACCACCTTAGGGTGGCAGGTGAAGATGGGTTGGCTGGTTAGACAAAACGAGCCGAGTTGCTTCTTGTCGTTTGGGGGACGCGCGTCCGCATGCCCGGCTGCTGGGCTCTGAACAGAACACCGCTAGCGACATTGGATCCGAACTCTAGTTACACGGCACATATTTTTCATAGAATCAACTGTGTGCAGTTCTCGGTGACCTGCAGGTCACCCCACTCACACAATGCAGCCCGTTTTCGAGCTTGAGGTAAGCCAGCAATGAGTATGTCGGATTCGACGTCAACATTGGAAGATAAACTGAAGTTTGGTGTAGCAGGTCCAATCATCATCTATGGCCTATTTTTCGCTGGACTACTTAGCGCCATTCTGCCAATAGTAGGTGTAGTACTTGCATATTTTCTACGAAAGGATGCGCAAGGTTATTTGCGATCTCATTTTGGTTACTTGATTCGCACTTTCTGGATTGCTTTTGCAATATATGTTGCATTTTTTGTAGTAGTTTCCGTTGTATTTCTTGCATCTTTTAATAGTTTTTATTCCTTGGGGTCGTCGGGTTCTTCATTAACTTCATTCAATCTAAACCTATTCGGTACTAGTTTCAATATGTTAAGCGAAAGTGGCATCAATTTCTCTTCAGGTCTCGTAATATTCATAGTATTGATAGTTTTGTTTACTTTAGCATTCTTTATTTGGTATTTGGTTCGACTTGCAAAAGGCGTACGGGCACTCTATCTGGGAAGAGATGCGCCTGGATTTGATAGATATCTAAGCGATTCTTAGTTCTGCACAAGACCCTGCCTGTGAGAGATCTTTCCCAAGTCGTCCGGCCCAAACCCCAATTTGCAGTTGGGCTAATTTTGGGAGTGTGCGCTAGCGTGCTCGTGTGTTGGGCAATTGCATCTCACTTTGTGCTTGAAGAGTCGCCCACGATTGCGGAAGCCCAGGTAGAGCAAGAGTCACCAGAGTTACATCGTTCCGAGATGGCTAAAGCCGCGGTCCCTCTCAATCTCCAGGAGGTTGTTCAGATCAGCAGCCCCTCGGAACGCAAGACGAAGTTGTCTTTTCTGCTTGACGGGCTTACAGCAGAACAGGTTGAAGCCTTTATCACCGAGTCTACCGAGCTTCTTGAGGGTCGGAAACTTCAGTCAGCCCTCAAACCAATGTTTGCGGAACTAACCCGAGCAGATCCAAATCGAGCGCTAGAGAGAGTCTGGAGATTGGATAGCTCACTCTGGACCGAATTGATCGCAACCGTGTTTGGCGAATGGTCAACGATTGAAGTGGAAGGCGCCCTTGGCGCTGCGAGTGAGTTAAAAGGACTGCTTCGAGAGACCGCCATGATGGCGGTCGTTTCGAACAGAGCAGGTTTGTCCGAAGGTGAACTCTTGGCGTTAGCCAACGATTACGAAATCGAACCGATGGTCCAGCAAGTTGTGAGCGAAGCAAGGGTTCGACTGCTCATGGACCAGCCTTCCGAGGCGTTTCAAATGGTGCTTTCTGATTCAGTAGAAGATAACGAGCAACTGGATCTACTCCTTGAAATTGCGGATATTTGGGTTAGGCGGGAAGGAACAAACGCATTCGCTCCGATTATTCAAGCAATGGATGCCATCTACGATGAATGGAGAGGACTTGGTTCATTACGCCTTGTAGTTCAGCAAGCCGCGGAGTTCGATCCAAAGGCTGCATGGGATGCTCTGCTTTCGTTGCCTTCCGACGTGCAACTGCGTAATTACGAATCTGTACTCGGAGCTTGGGTCGAGGTCGACCCCATGGAGGCTTTCGATGCGGTCTCCCAACTCGCCGATCGAGAGCTAACGCAGAGCCGATCTTCGGTACTGAACATTTGGGCAAGAACTGCGCCCTACAGCCTATTGGATCACGTGGCGTCTTTTCCCCAAGAGAACCAAGCAGGCGCAATCGGTTACGCGATTGGACAAATTGCTCGCCAAACATCGGTAGAGACTGCGCTTGAGCAGCTGGAACGGATGGAGCAACAAGGGCACGATACGAAGCGCGGCATAGAAGCCCTGGTTGGGGTTTGGATGTTCATTGACGCGGAAGCGGCAGCAATGTGGTTGGTAAGAAATCCCGAAGCGAGCCGCTATCCCCTCGTAGGTCAATTGAGTCGCATTCTGCAGAGAATTGCCCTCGAAGAACCGCGTAGAGCCATGGAACTTGCGTTCTCTCAAACACTCGACGAATCCGACAATGTATCGGGATTGGAGGATAGTGTGATAGGTGCATTGGCCGCTAACGGGCGTTTTGATGAAGCACTTGAGTTCTTAGAGCAAGTGCGGGAGCCTAGACGAGACTACGCGTTTTGGAGCGTGGGCAGGAATTTCATCGAATTCGACCTACCGAATGAGGCTGTTCAGTTGGCTCTCAAACTCCCTGTCGCCGCCAGAGAGAGCTATTTTGCGGACCTTGCGGGCAGCTGGTATAGCTCAAATCCGGTTCAATTGGTCGATTGGTTGGAACGTCTACCTGGCAAAAGCGAGCAGGCAGCGGTGGCTCGGATAATCCTAAGACGACACCAATTTGACAAGACACTGACCGCTGAGCAAATCGAAAAAGTAGAGGCACTGTTGAAATCAGCTGAGGAGGATGCATAGATTCCTTGCACTCCACGATCACACCACTCGTGAGGTTGCCACCTTGGCAATGAGCTGAATGGAAGGAGCAGGATCCAAATCGACCAGACGTGGGCACTTTCTTGTCCCATTGCTTGTTGGGTTCCTAATTGGTGCTTGTGTAGGGACGCTGGCGTACTTCGCGACGTCCGCTTTGCTTTACGAAGGACGAGAGGCAGGAATAGTCGCACCGACGAGTGGAGATTCGAATCGCAGCAGTCTAGGCGACACTACGAATAAGACTGAGCTGCAAGACTTGCATGCTTTGTTCGGTGCAAGCAACGCGTCACAGCTAGCCAACGTTCTTGACCTTCATGTCGACGGTATTAGCAGAGACAAGCTGATTGGACTTATTGACCAATCTGTCGAATTAAAACAAGACAGCTTAGCCTTTGAGATCCAAGAGGCATTGCTAGCGAAACTCGCTCAGTTCGATCCCGAACAGGCACTTGAAAAAGCATGGACGTTTCCGGCCTCAAGATGGTCCAAATTGATCAATGTTGTCTTCAGTGAGTGGGCGGTGCTGAGTCCTCAAGTCGCACTAGAACGTGCTAGTGAATTAACTGGCACATTGCGTGAATCCGCCATTCACGCAATACTCGACGAGATGGGAGAAATATCGGAGCAGGACCTTGCCGACGACGCTAAGACTATCGCGGCGCACCGCATTGCCGAAGACAAGGCACTTGAGTTGATAAGTACTCCAGCGGAGGCATGGGAGCAAGTAGTTCGAGACAACGTGCGTGACCATTACCAAGAGGAACTGCTGCTCAAGATTGCGGACAGGTGGCTGCAGGAAGGGAGTTTGGATGTACTAAATCGTGTTTATCGTGATGGTCCACTAGAACCATTCACAACGAGTTTCCCACTGCGGCAACAAATAGAAGCGCTAGTCGTGGAGCTTGACCCTCAAGGAGCTTGGGAGTTTGTACTTTCGATGCCAATAGAAAAACAAAGGGAGGCAGCCACTGGGTTGTTGAGGACAATCGCAAGAGATGATCCAAAAGCGGCTTTTGAACTCATTGGCCAATTGCCGACGATTTGGAATCGAAACAGTGCTCAATGGGCTGTGCTCCAAGAATGGGCCGAACAAACCCCTCAGGAGCTGCTAGACAGGATCCTTGATTTTCCACAGCAATTGCGACAAGACATAGTCCTGCGTGCGCTGGGTTCCATTGCTCGCAAATCTCCAATGCAGGCAGCTGAGCAGCTGCAACTCATGAAGTTGGCATTGGGGGACATAGACGAGGAGTCCGTTTTTGCGGTCATCCGTGCATGGGTCGAAGTTGATCCTATCGCAGCCAGCAAGTGGGCAAAGGAATCGTACGATGTGGGAAGCCGAGTTCGCGCTCGGGTGATGCAGCGAATCGTGTATGCGCTAGCACAGTCCAACCCTGAAGAGGCAATGACTATGGCACTGGCTGAAAAGCCACATTCCTGGAACTCAGGCAGCGGTCTTGAGATGTACGTCATTGAATCAATGGTCTATCAGGGAGAATTGGAACAAGCGATTGAAATGCTGGATCGAGTTCGAGAGCCATCGCTTTCAATGTCAATGTATCACTTGGGAACAGCATTCATCAGAGCACGCAAATCGACCGATGCGATTCAACTTGCGGATCGACTTTCAGAAGAGGCGCAAGTGGACTACTTTGAATCTCTTGTTTATGCATGGCTGACAAGCAACCCCTTAGACTTGGTGGACAAGATTTCAACCATGCCTTCAGATCGTGTGAGATCGGAGATAGCGAAAAAGGTGTTGTCGACGAAAGACTATGCGACTGTGACCCTCACCGATGCACAGATTGGAAGATTGGAAGGCTACGTGATTGAAGAGAATCCAACTGAAGAGACCAACTAAGTTGCGCTCAGCAACACCTGTACTGAATCGATTCAATATCTAATAGCACAAAGGTGGGTTGCCTAGGTTGCCGCTAAGTTCTCTAATCGCAAACGCGATTGAATTACCGGGAATGCGGAGCATCACTGATATTGTCTAGCTCTTGTTTCCGGAGGCGGCTTCTAGCGTGATGGGCTAGTCATTTGACTAACGTGTCGGCGAACGCGGTACATCCTCGTCGTCGAGACGTTACAGGCATGGTCGGTGCCTGCTCACAACAATCATGGCTGATCCTCGACCCCATTCTCTAATCGAACTGACGTTGTATCCGCACAAGGAACTGTCGAGGCGGAATTAATTCAACTGAAGTGGCGCCTACGCCGAAGGCATCCGTAAATTTGGAATTTACACCCGGTTCATCCGTGATATTGAGCACGGAAAGAGTCAAGATCCACGGACTGGCAGAGGCTACCAGATTTGACGAGGCATTCAGAACCGAATAGCCATCGACGAGATCAGTTGTGTCATTGTTGAATATGCGGTGGTAATACTCGCCTCTATATACATACTGAATATTGGTGCGCAACTCTCCGAGAGCAGTGGTTGCGGAGTGAGTGAGCGAGGCATTGGCTGTAAAGCTGGGAGCTTTTGCCAGTTGGTTGTTCCTGACGTCCTTGACGCTCTCGGCTCGAGCTCGCTGGATTTCTGGTCCGAACAAAGGAAATCCCTGGGCGACTAGCGCATTGGTCACTTCATCCGATTCCACGTTGTCCAGTACTAGGTGGCTCTCGGTTATTTCAGATTTCAACCACGATGCTCTTGCCTCCCATTGAAGGCTACTGTTGATTGTCCCGAAGAGTTCTACTTCAAGTCCCCTGATCGACGAATCAGGAATATTTGTTACACCGCCTTCAAACACTTCGGGGTCAGTTGCTTGGTACTGCATGTTCTTGTAGTCGTAGATGTAGGCAGATGCCCACACTTGGACCCTGTTTTCGAAGATGCGACCCTTGACTCCCAGCTCCAACGCATCAACAACCTCATCGACAAAAGTTGGCTTCACCAATGTGGGAGCGATTTGTTCCTCGCGCCCGTAGGTCAAGTTGCTGCCTCCCGGTTTGAACCCGCGAGTGTAGGAGCCATAAATCAACGCGCCCTGTGTTGTTGTGTACTCGAGTGCAGTGCGTCCGGTCAGACGGGTACCGGAAATCGAGAGTAGATCGGTGCCGCTCCGAGCGTAGAAATTTGTGACCCTTCCATCCACGTTGCCGTCGGTTAAGCGCACCCCGCTTACAAGATTCAGCTGATCGGAAATCGGGTTGTCTCCTTGGAAGTACACCGACACAGATTCACGCTCGGTGATGGCATCTGAAATGAATCCATAGTCGCCAGGTGCAAAACTACGGACTTGATCGATTGAAACGGGATCGAACACACCATCGCGGCCAAAGTCGATCTTTTCTCTAAAGCGAACTTCGAAGGAGGTATCGAGAACAAAAACACCCGCAATCCATGAAAAGTCCCGAGTTGAATCAACTTTGGAAATCCATTGAATTTCATGGGTCGTCGTGGACTGGGTATCGTCTTCCGGCGCAACGGCTGCAGGCAAGAACGCACCAGATTCCACCGACACCAAATCGGATCTGTCGTTGTCCCGATAGGACACAATGTGATCCTCTTGGACACTGAAAAGGTACTTCACAGTCGAATTGAAAAGATCTCGAGTAATCACAAGACCAAGCATGGCAGTGTCGAGCGAATGACTTGATGGAAAATCCTGGGCAAGTCTCCTAGGATTTGGTGTTCGGTCGAAAATTCCCTTTTGGGCAGAGCCGTTGGTGTCTTCGGAGTAGACTTGCGCTGACACCTCGATTCGGGTCGATGCGGTTGCTTCCCACAACAGACGAACTCGTCCTATGGCACTATCGTTTTCGTCCAATTCCTGATCGAGAACGACGTTTCTGCTGAAGCCGTCATGTCGATTCACGGTTGCAGATGCTCGAACCGCAACACTGGATCCAACGGGCAAGTTCACTGCACCGAACGTCTTGACTCGGCCAAACGTGCCCAGTGTGCCCGAGACTGCGCTCGAAACCTCTCCGAGAACTGGGGATACCGACACGACATTTATCGCCCCGCCAGTCGAGTTCTGGCCAAAAAGCGCTCCCTGAGGACCGCGGATCACTTCGGCCCGCTCAATGTCGAGCAAGTCGGTTTGAAGCGTAAACGGCGACGCCATGTAGATGCCATCCAAATGGAAGGAGACCGAGGGATTCGCAATTGTGTTCTGGTTCGCTTCGTTTCCGACACCGCGAATGGTGACTACCGTCCTAAATCCCTCATTTTTGGCTATATTCACGCCAGGTGCCAATGCGTTCAGGTCCACCAACGTATCGGCATGAAGGTCTCCCAGCTGGTCTGTGTCAAACACAGAAATGGATTGTGAGACTTCGTTCAGTGGCTCGATTCTCTTCTCCGCCGTGACGATGATCTCCTCGACTTGAGGTGCGGCTTCCTCGGCTAGAGCTGGCGAGATAAACACCGACACGCAGGCGAGCGCAAAAACAGCTACATTGGATCGTGTGGACATAGCCTGAACAAGAGTTTGGCGCACGTTCATCTTTGGAAGCGAACAACTTTTGGCAAGGTTAACACCGCTATGCGTAGCGAGCGGCTTGCGTGCTGAACATCAGACGGTACTTTCCGTCAAGCTTCATCAGAGTCTCGTGGTCACCCTGTTCGATAACCCTCCCGTTCTCCAGGACCACGATCGTATCCGCCATGCGAACCGTTGAGAATCGGTGAGAGATGAAGATCACGGTCTTGTTCTCGGTGAGCCGTGCAAAACGCTCGTAGAGTGCAGCTTCCCCAAATGCATCCAATGCAGCGGTCGGTTCATCGAGAAAGAGAATCTGAGACTCGCTCATGAAGGCACGGGCAATTGCCAAGTTCTGCCACTCTCCTCCAGACAAGTCGACGCCCTCGTCGAATGTCTTGCCCAAAATCGTTTCATAGCCTTTGGGAAGCTTCGTTACAAATTCGTCCGCGCCAGCTTTTTTCGCTGCTTCCACGATGGCATCCCGATTGGCGAGATGTCCGACATTTCCTACACCTATGTTGTCTGATGCAGATATCTGGTAACGAACGAAATCTTGGAATACAGCACTGACATTTGCTCGAATATCACGCAGATCGTAGTCTCGATAGTCTGTTCGGTCGAGTTCGATTCTTCCCGAGTTAGGGTCGTAGAACCTTACCAGCAGCTTGATAAGAGTGGTCTTTCCTGCACCGTTCTCTCCCACTATCGCCAGTTTGGTACCTACTGGGATGGAAAATGAAACATCTTTGAGGATTTCAATGGTTGTGCCGGGGTAGGTAAACGAAACATTCCTCAGCTCCAATCCACTTCTGATGGGTGAAGGAACCTTAGCTGGACTCTTGGATCGAGGAGGTTCCAACGATCCTCTGACCGACTTTGGATCGAGATCCAGCAATTCGAAGAAGCGCGTGATGAAGAGCGTATTTTGAAACAAGTTGCCTCCGCTCGAAATCAAGCCCTGCAACGAACTGACAGCCGTTTGAGCCGCGGCTACGACCATTGTCAAGGTTCCAACGGTAACTTCTCCCAAGGCCGTTCGATAGACTGCATACGCCCAGACCAACGCAATTGCAATTGTTGGTAAGTTATTGATGCTTATATCTAATTTCAAGAACCTGACATTGAGTTTGATAATCGCGCGAACAATGGTGTCGCGGAACTTGTAGAACCGATCTACGAGAAACTGCCTCAATCCAAAAACTCGAATTTCCTTGATTTTCTCGCGCTGTGTTGGCAGATCCCCGTAGTAGTCGCTTGACCTGTAGTTGCGCATCATCTCAGTTTCCATATCAAACCGTCGACGAGCAGTGAACCCTTCGTAATAAATGCGCGGAAGTGTTGCACAGATCAGCAGCACTACGGCTAGCGGGTGGAGAATTGTCAACAGCCCAAACACAGCGGAAAGCGATAGAAACTGCTGCAGGAAACTAGGAACACCCCATACAACGGACTGAATTCGGTTGACGTTGCGTTTTGCCTGGGTCAGCCGATCATAGAATTGCGGGGCTTCGAAAAAGGCAATGTCCAGACTGGCAGCCTTTGCCAATAGCTGCGAATGTGCTGCAGAGTAGACTCGCTCGGTCAGAATATGTCCCCAAATGTTGTTAATTTGGGATACAAGCGAATTGCCCAATCGCAACGCTGTGACGACCAGGATTGGCATGAGAACATAGGACCAATCGACGGGGCTTCCCAAGCTTGCCACTATGCGATCCACAACTACCTTCATGAGCCATAGAGTGAGGGCAGGTGTCACGGCTTCAACAATGCGCAGCGCGCTCGTTCCCGCCACTAGAAGCGGAGCGGAACGCCACATGAAGCCAAAGACTCGAGGTATGAGCGCAAAAACCTCGAGCACCGACTTGGTTTTCAGTGTGTCGAAAATGTTGAAGGTCGAGCTAGCCATAGCGGATTAGAGATCTCTTGTTCTCAACCTCCACACAAGGAGTGAAGCGCTAAACCGAGCAAAGGATTCAGGTCGTTCATCGGTAGCGCTGCGCCTGAGTTTCAAACATGAGCCTATACATGCCTCCACGTGCTATCAGTTCCTCATGACTGCCGACTTCCACAGCCCTGCCATCGTCGATAACGACGATCAGATCCGCCATTCTCACAGTGGAAAAACGATGTGAGATGAAAACCACCGTCTTGTCTTCGGATAGGCGCGTAATTCGTTCGTACAGTTCGCGTTCTCGTAGCGCGTCAAGAGCGGCCGTTGGTTCATCGAGAATGAAGAATTGCGCGCTGCTCATGAACGCACGAGCGATGGACAAGTGCTGCCACTCTCCACCCGAGAGGTCTACTCCTTCGTCAAGCGTTCTTCCCAAAACCGTGTCGTAGCCATGAGGAAGTCCGTTCACCACCTCTTCTGCTCCGCCTTTCCGCGCAGCATCTACGATTCTTTCTCGGTCCTCTACATGATCAACACTGCCAATTCCTATGTTGTCGGCCGCCGAGATGTCGAATCTCGCAAAGTCCTGAAAGACAACGCTCATGCTGGTCTGGAGACTCTCAAGGTCATAGTCGCGGTAGTCGTGCCCGTCAAGTCGTATGGATCCTCCCGTCGGATCATAGAATCGCGCAAGAAGCTTGATCACAGTTGTCTTCCCAGCGCCGTTCTTGCCGACCAAAGCGACTTTGGCTCGGGCAGGAATGAAGAAGGAAACGTCCTTGAGGATTACCTCGTCGTTGCCCGGATAGGAAAACGTTACGTTCTCAAACTCAATTCCAGACTTCATTCGCCGGGGAGCAACAAGAGGCGTTGTGGAGCGGGACGGTTCGAGAGAACCCGATACTTTAGCCGGATCCAGGTCTAGAACCTCGAAGAATCGCGAAGTCTCGAGGCTCGACTGGTAGGTGTAGCCCGCTGAACCGATAATGCCCGTAATCAAAGTGGTGATCTGCTGGCTCGAAGAGAAGACGAGGGTGAGATCCCCAATTGTGATTGCGCCGGTCGCCGCTTGAACGACGGCATAGATCGCCACGGCGCTAATGCCAAGCGTCGACAGACTCTCCAGGCTCATTTCCCACTTCAAGAACTTCTTCAAAAGAGAAAGCCAAGCTTGTATGTAAGTCTCCCTAAATTCCAAGAAGCGATTCCTGAAAGTTTCGGCCAACCCGAAGATTCGAATTTCCTTTACGTTTTCACGTTCGGTCAGCAGCGAGTCCTGGTAGTGCGACATTCTCCAGTTGCGGGACAACTCGGATTCAAGCTGGAATCGTCGGCGCGCCAGCTGTGCCTCCAAGAAGATTCGCGGAAGCACGGTTCCGAACAACACAAGGACGGCTAACGGGTGCAGGGTCGACAGCAGGCCGATCATGGCGGTCAACGACAACAGTTGCTGGAACAAACTAGTGGTATCCCACATCAGGGATTCGACCTGCCATTTGTTGTCATTGGCCTGCTTCAACTGGTCGTAGAACTTTGGAGCTTCAAAATACGCCATGTCGAGCGAGGCTGATTTGCTGATCAGCTTCTCGCTAGCTGCTGTGTACACATGTTCCGACAACACTTGACTCACTAGGCTTTGCACAGCTTGGATGACCGCGTTTCCCACCCAAATCGCAAGCACGATTCCGACGGGAATCATCAAGAATGCCCAATCGATAGGTGAACCAATGCTTGCTACGACTCGATCCACAATGATCTTTGTCATCCAAATTACGGCGGGAGAGACAAAAGCCGTGATTGTGGAAACGGCAAGCAAGGAACAGACTGTCAATGGCGAGACGTGCCAAATCAATTTGACTACGCGAGGAAATAGTCGAATTAACTCGCGTATCGTCTTTAGACGAAGCAGCTCTTCAGGATCGTAGGTTGTAGAACTCATCTAGTAATCCAACGCGCTTGTCTGCACGAAGGTAGGAACGGCAATTGCGAGTCGCTGCAACGCGAGCGAAATAGAGAAAGCCGTTCTTACGACTAAGTGGAGACAAATTGCGTCGAGAGTTGAACGCAAAGCACAGATATTTTAGCCGTAGGATCGCCAAGTTTGGCCATGAAGACAGAGTTGAGGGTGCTTTGCAGAGAAACGAGGGAAGCTGTTGGGAAGTGAGACGCTACATAGAGCACACGTAACCATTGGCTGCTGTGCGATCTCTACTTAGGTAACGACGATCTTGCAAACCTCTTTTCCAGGCATCATTGGACTGCCTGACACCAAGAATTTCGGGCTACGGAGATCCCGGTGACGCAGGTCTGCAAGAACGGCTATATCATGAGTCGACAACGAGTGTCTTCGGAATACCACTTCAGAGCATAAGAGCCATGGACACGCCTTGGGTACGGAAAGCACCCTATGTGCTCGCGGGTTTAGTGATCGGCATTGCACTGGTGGCAATCAGCGTGTCTGTTTTGCAGAGCTACTCTGTTCCCGATCAACAAGCTCCTGTAGCCGAAGAGGTTGCCAGGACCGAAATAACGATCGATCCCGCTGTAGACGACCAATCGAGTGGCGTTGCCCACCAAGATTCGAGCAATGTGCAGCTTGACTTTGAAAGCCTTCTGTATCAGAGCCACTTTAGTCGTGCAACAGCAGTTCACAGCCATCTCTCGAACGCCGACGTCGACCATGTTGCTAGCTTCCTTGAACAAACCGAGAGCATTGTTCCGTCCAGCTTGCGACGGGAAGCCCAAGAGGCCGCTATCCGAAGGCTAGCTCAGCTCGATCCTCAAAAAGCGCTGAGCGAAGCCGCAAATGCGGTTTCTTCCGTCCGCAACTCGTTGACGAGCGTAGTTTTTCAAGAGTGGTCGGTAGAGGACTTGGATGAGGCAATAGATCAGGCGAGTGGGCTTCAAGAAGAAGATCGACGATTCGCATTGGAAGGAATTCTTCTTTCGAGAACCGATTTGTCGGGCAGCTTGCTTAACGATGTAATCCGCCGATTAGGTGGTGAGCAGACCCTGGCTGACAGACAATCGCTTTCGTTGGCGGGGGAGGCAATAGACGATCCACATAAAGCGTGGAGCGAATTTCTCGCGGTTCATGGAGGCGACGTGGAGACGCTGAGCTCGGCTCAGCGCGTTCTGCTAAACCACATATTGGATTCCTGGGTGGACCGCGGTGACAGTGGCGAATTGGCCAACGCCGTCAATTTGTCACTGGACAGTGATGGGCATACTGATTCAGCTATTCAATTGCTGCTGGAAACTTGGGTAGAGTCCGATCCTTCGATCGCCCTCAGCGCAACCTTGGGGATTGATAATGAAGAAACGCGTAGAAGAATGCAAGAGGCCATTGTCTCCGCGTGGGTCAAATTAAACCCACAGGCTGTTCTTGACGGGATGGCATTGATCCCAGACGAATTGCAGGATTGGAGCAAGAAAGAAGCACTAGTTGCCGTCTCAGTTTCGACGCCATCCGAAGCAGTAAAGCGGCTGTCGATAATCTCGGACAGCGACACCAAGAGTCTTGCTGCTCGGGATATAGCCACGAATTGGGCAAAATTGGATCCTGAAGCTGCGCGTGATTGGGTGCACTCTGACCCTGAATTGAAGGACCTTCAATGGGGATTGATGTACAGAGTTGTCATGGAAGTTTCCAAAGTAAATCCAGAAAAAGCCTTCGAGTGGGCACTTGAAGAGCCTGTGCTCGAACGTCGCCAGGGAGAGGGCTTGGAGCAATGGGTCATAAATTTTTTGGCTAGTCAAGGGAAGTTTGGGGATGCTATTAGGCTGGCGGCGCGAGCACGGGACATACACAATCGGGAATGGTCGTACGTTTGGATCGGCAATGAGCTAATTCGGCGTGGCAAGAGTGGCGAAGCATGGGAATTGCTGGAGAAACTCCCCGAGAGATTGCAGGGCGTATATGCAACCCAAGTCGCCGCCAACTGGGTTCGGGCTGAACCAGATACTGCCATGGAGCGATTTGCAAGCCTGCCCTCGCAAGAATTGAAAGAGACGTTAGCGCACTCTTTGTACACTGAAAACCAAATGCATCACTGGTTCACAAAAGAACAACTGCGTTCGCTTAAGGAATACCTGCCCCCGTGGTTCCAGCGAGAGTTCGAGTGACTGGTCGATTTTCTTGGCTCTGTAGGCACACAATTTCCCACTTCAATGGCAATGCATTACGCAGCCGTTTGCCCTATCCACAAATAGTCAGTTGTGAGTGTTTGCATAGCTATAGATCAGGAAAAATTTGCAGGTGACTATGGAACCACGGTCTGTTCCTCCAAAATCTAGAAACATGCCAGCGTTGTTCCTGGGGTTGCTCATTGGAGTTGTCGTAGCGGGAGTTGGAGCTCTTTTCTATGTGAACAGATCAGGTCTTGACATGCATATGCAGGACTCAGCGGCTGCCAGCTTTGATCAACTAGAGAGAAAATCAGGGGATATCAAGCGATCGGAGTTGGTGGTTGAACTCCAACACCTTCAGGAACTCATCCAACAGCAAAGCTCGTTTGAACGTGCGGCGACTCTACAGCACGCAATTAGCGATGCGCGACCAGAAGTGCTCGTAGCACTGTTTGCACATGCTGACGACCTCCCTAAGGCAAGTCAGCGAGACGATATACAAAGAGCTCTGGTTCGACAGCTATCTCAGCTTGACCCCAAGGCCACTTTGAACCACATTGACGCACTTCCCGAAGTGCGAAGGAACCACCTAATCGGAATCGTTTTTCAAGAATGGTCAGTGGTGGATTTGGAGAAGGCAATAGGGTTTGCCGTGGAATTGCAGAACGGCCATCAGACGGCGGCACTCGAAGGAATACTTCGTTCAAGAATAGACCTCTCGGAGACCGCTCGCTGGGAGATTGCGAGACAGCTCGGAAATGAGCAATTGATTCTCGATCAATGGGCAAGAATCAAAGGCCAAGAAGCCATTGACGATCCTCTCTCAGCCTGGGGCGATTTCCTGACAGTGCATGGATCTGACTTTGAAGGGCTGAGTCCCGACCAACGAAGTCTGCTTGTGAACATAGCACTCGCGTGGATTGGCCGCGATGGTTTTGTTGACGTGGTCCAAGGAATGAGTATGTCACTGGCCGATTACGGCAGTAGCATTTCATTGGTAGAGTTCGTTTTGGAGGATCTTATAGCTGACGATCCCACGTTGGTTGTGGAAGCAGCCTCAAGCATGAGCGAGGAAGTTCGTTCAATTGTCAGGAAGGCTCTAGCGAACTTGGCAGCACGACATCCGGAAAAAGCGTTTGAGATTGCTGTCATGATGGAAGGCAGCAGCAATCAAGTAGTGCTCCAACGCGCGGCAATACGAGCCTGGATACAGGCTGACCCGAAAGCAGTGCTCGAAGCTCGAGATGGATTGCCTCTCAGTTTCAAGCCATGGATTGAACAGTCTGCTTTGATGAGCATGGTGAAGACACTGCCCGAGGAAGTCCCACCGTTCATACCCACGATCACTGACAAAACGCAAATGGAAATCGTGGTGATCAATCTCGGCTTGAATTGGGCGCGCAAGGATCCGATGGCCGTTTTCGAGTGGTTGCAGTCGGAACCGGAAGCTAAACCGTGGTATGGACACGTACTTGACGATGTCATAGAGAATCTGACAAAGCAGGATCCGCAGCAAGCCATGCGCTTTGCGCTTGAGCTACCCACTGATGAGTATTACGATGGTGTTGGTTGGGAAGTTTCCGTGGTGTGGACTGTCGCACAAAGGGATATCGATGCTGCACTTGAATTGATCGACCACGCTCGGGATGAAAAAACGCGTGACTACATGCTTATGTCAATCGGTGCAGAAATTAGAAACCGGGGGCAGTACAAACGAGCGATGGATTGGGCGGAAAACTTAAAAGAGGCGTCGCGCGAAAAGTATTACGAGAACGTTGTCCTAGGTTGGGCTGCAAATAATGCAGAGAGCCTGTACGCGAACATGGATACATTGCCATCTGACCACATTAAAGAGTACGCGGCAAATCTGCTAATAATCTTGAACGAGCCCCAGCGAGCTTTTACCGAATAGCAAATCGAAGAGCTCAGAAAGTACCTTCCCAATGAAGAGTCTGAATCTCAGTGACTTTTGAAGAGGGTTGTCAGAAAGCAACCGCTCATCAATCAGCCGAATGGGTGCCTGATCGCCTAGTTGCCGAGTCTTTGCACTTGCACTACTAACCCTTCAGTCAATCTCTTACCTAGTTTTTGTACGTTAATTCAAAGAGTTAACGATTCACAACGAGTCACGTCAGCGATTCGACACTGAAGTACAATGACGCCGGCATTTCCGATGCATGGGCGAGAACTCCTGCCTAATTTCCGCTGGAAATACTGAACATATGACTAATTCCGAGTTCCATTGCTGCTGCAATACACGGTGACCCAACGTCTGCTACGAAGAGAGCTAGAAGGGTAAGGCGAGGAGTCGATGCCGTATGTTCAATCCTCCATCACAGGTACGATTCGCGGTCTGATCGTACCGATCTATGCGCCGTCGGTTCTTGCGGCCATCGCTAGAGGCGGAGCTCTCATAGCACTACCACTCTTTGCCCTCGAAATAGGTGGTGGACCTGCGCTAGCAGCGGGAGTAGTGGGGCTGCGCGCTGCTGGAACGATGGCGGCTAACTTGCCGTCCGGCTTCTTTGCTTCAAAGTTCGGCGACAAGGTTGTGATGCTGGCTGGTCTCGCAATCCTTGTTGCTGCCCTTGGCCTCTTGAGCGGATTCGCATCGGCGCTGACTCTGCTCGTCTCGTCGTTTGTTCTTGGGGTTGGCAGCGGATCCTGGATCATGGCTCGTCTATTGCACATTACCGAAACAGTACGCCTCGAACAGCGCGGGCGAGTGATCTCCGTGCTAGCGGGCATTGAGAGGAGCGGCTCACTTGTCGGTCCGGTACTGGCAGGCGTTGCAATCCAATCCCTTGGCTATACATGGGTCTTCGTGGCTGTCGGCGTTCTATTCCTTATCGCTCTTGTGGTGGTTCTGTGGAAGACAAGCAGGGCGCATGTGCGAAGAGAATCCCGTAAGACTCTGAGCGTCATTCAAGTCGTTGTCCGCTTTCGAGACACCTTGCTCAAGGGTGGATCGGTGATGCTCTTTCTTTCCTACCTTCGCAACGCGAGAATGTTTCTGCTTCCCGTGTGGGGAGCGACTAT
Source organism: Candidatus Azotimanducaceae bacterium (assembly GCA_965205545.1). Classification (GTDB taxonomy): domain Bacteria; phylum Pseudomonadota; class Gammaproteobacteria; order Pseudomonadales; family Azotimanducaceae; genus Bin55. The sequence goes on from OZ242170.1 coordinate 2,317,128, forward strand.
TGGCTTGAGTCCCGGTGAGATAGGGTTGGTCGTTAGTCTCTCTTCTGCCATCGACATGGCAATGTTCCTGCCAGCGGGAATGATTCTTGATCACATTGGAAGGAAGACGAATCTAATCGCATGTTTGTTGCTTCTCAGTTTTGCGACGGCACTTCTGCCACTGACTAGCAGTTTTCTCACATTTCTATTAGTGGCAATGCTTGCAGGGCTGGGCAACGGATTTGGAACCGGGATCTTCATGACTTTGGGTGGGGACTTCGCGCCAAGGTATGGCCGGAGCGAGTTCCTTGGCGTTTGGCGATTCATGGGAGATTTTGGCGGGGTTGTCAGCCCGTTTGCAATAGGTTCGCTGGCTCAGGCGACGTCCATGCTGGTTGCATGCATGTCCTCGGGAGCTTTGGGTTGCCTTGGAGCGATATTGGCTTTGGTTTTCATACCTGAGACGCTCAAGGCATATCGAATACGGCGTGAGATGCAGGAGTCGGGCATTCCCAGAGAAACCGACTCCGAGAGTGAGTCCAGATCGGAAAGCAGCGGCTAGAACAGAGGAACGCCGGCGACCTTGGTCTGAACGCAATAAAGATGGTTCGTCGACGTCAAGAAGAAGGTCTTCATGTCGGTGCCGCCCCATGTGAAATTCGCGCAGAACTTTGGCGTAAGAATGATGCCAAGCAATTCACCCGATTCTGGTTCGTACACATGCACCCCGCCCGGTCCGGCACAGAAGACATGACCCGTAGATGCAACCTTGAGCCCATCGGGCGCACCAGGCTTGCCGCTGGTTTGCTGTGCGAAAACTTCGCCGCCGCTCAAGCTGCCATCTTCGGCACAGGCGAATTTGCGTATATGCATTTGGGGAGTATCGGCAACCAAAAGCACCGACTCGTCCACACTGAAAGCCAATCCATTGGGTTGAACGAAGTCTTTTGCGAGGAGCGATAGCTCGCCCGTCGCCCCATCGATCTTGTAGACACCTCTGAAGTCGAGATCCAATGGACGCTCGATGCCGACTCCTGGTCCACGCCCAAATGTCGGATCCGTAAAGAAAATGTCGCCATTTGATCGCACGACGATGTCGTTGGGGCTGTTGAGTTCCTTTCCGTCCCAATGCGACGCCAGAATCGAAATGGAACCATCGTGTTCCTCCCGAACCACTCGACTTGTGGCGTGCTCGCAGGTGAGGATTCGAGCCTTGCTTGTCGTAGGTATTGCCATTGGCATTGTGGCTTGGCGAACGGTAGGCAGAGACTCCATCTTCCGGTGACCAGCGATGCATGGAGTCGGCTGGAATGTCGCTAAAGGTGACGTGGCGATCATAGGGATGCCATATCGGTCCTTCGGTGAACTGAAACCCTTCCGCTAGCGTTTTTCTTTGCTGAGATGTGTCGACGACATCATTGAACCGTGGATCGACAACTTCAAAATCCATATGCAAGCCTTGGTGTTTTTGTTTTAACTAGGCAGATCTACGCAAATGGATCTGTGCCAGTCTTCATGAAGGGACCCACTCTTTCGGGATGATCGTTGTGTTCCCGATAGGGGTAGAGCGACTCAAGACCCAAAACACGCTCCAGCTCCGGAAAACGCTTTAGCAGCTCGGGGTCGATTTCGTCGCGATTCCATTGATGGATCGGTCTCATGTGCATGCGCATGAACACTTGGACCAGCGTGACTCGCAAACCGGGATTCTTTCTCGGCGTGGATCCATGCCATGTCGAACCGTGCCACACGGCAAGCGACCCAGCTTTTCCATGCAGCGGCACGACCTTGAAGGGAGTATCCGTGAGAGACGACTCGTGGGGAAGCGTCGCCCTTCCGTAGCGATGCGACCCTGGCACGAAGACGGTCGGACCATCGTCGGCGCCCGCGTAGTCGGTGCATAGCCAGGAGAGATTCGCGACGTGTGCGATATGTCCGCCGCCCGGTGGTATGCCATGTGCGTCGCTATGCAATCCCAATCCACCAGCTGATTCGGGCTTGATGATCCAGGTGTGCCCCGTGAGCATTGCGCTTTGTCCCAAAAGCCATCGTGCAATGGTCAGCACACGCGGGTTAGTTGCGGCCTCGGCAAAGACATCATCCTCTTGCAACAAGTACCACGAATTCTTGAAGGCAATCTTGGCCTGTTCGGGACTTGCGGTCGTGTGGTCGCCGATTTCAATCTCATTGCGCCTCTCGCAGGTCCTGAGTATCGCTTCCCTCAGTCGATCTGGAAAATCGTTGTCTGTGCCCATGATCTCCGGTGGAATCACCGTCAATCCGTAGGCGTCCAGTTCCAAGGCATGCTTGATGAGACCGTGCTCATCAAGATCGCGCATGAGAGGATCCAAGTTTGGGCAGGCTTCGTAGGAGGCGATGTCGTTGTGCATGGCTATTGAGCAAACACGGTGGCTAAGAGCGAATAATAAACCACTCCACTAGACCAAGCACGCCAAAATTCGTATTGCGATTCGTGAGATTCAACGGCGTTGCCATATTTCTTGACGATCCTAGGAACGCCAATTGTCCCGTCGCGGAGCTGTCTGTTAGGGAAAGTCGCCCCAAACATTCCTAGCTTACTTCAGGAGTCAACAGCCGTTGACGCAAGAGGCTTGATTAACCCCTTAGTTTGCCGAGCTAGGAACTGCCTCTTGAGTCTCCTTTCTTGAACTCGCAATGTCGGCATCTAGCGTGCCGCGTCCACCAGTTGCCTCCCAAAAATTGTATTGACCAGATTCGAAGGTCCAATTGGGTCTTTTTCCATCGCTTTCTACGGTTATCTTATCGATATCCAAAATACTTTCACGTTTCGTAAACAGTTCTATTGCCTTAGACATATATTTAATATTGATCTCGTCAATCGGATGTTTGGTGTTATTGATTACAATCACCGCTGCTCGAAAAGATTTTTGAGACTCTACGTGATTGGGAATCCTGGGACCCAATTTCTCGACAATCTTTTCGCCCGACCAAGTAGAGATTTTCTTTGAATGAAAAATATAATTGCCGTTTTCATCCGTCTCAATAGAACCGGGTGAATCATAAGAAAACTCGCCATCTTCGGCAACCCAAATGTCGGGTACCTCCTCTATTGGAATAAATCCCGCCAGGTAAAGTTCCAATTCACTGTAGGGTTTCATGTTTCCGTGCGGGTACGCATGATTGAGACTAAATGGAGCGGCTGAAAACTTGCTATCCCCCAATTCGACCAGAGAAGTTAAATCAAATCCTCCTAGCGACCCATGTACACTACTGAAACCCCAATGGTGCTTATAAGAGGTCGGAATTACTCTATAGTTCACCGCCCACAAATGCAAAATTTCATGAAGAGAATATCCCAAGAGAAGACTATGATGGGCGGGAAGCCACAACACACCCTTGAGCTTACTGGGGGAACCGAAAAGATTTCCTGAATCGAATCTTCTTATACCTGTGCCTTGCACTGAGTTTCTCACTAACTTCAGAAACCCATCAATGGTTAGTCTACTTTTTTCATGACTACCCCATGGAATGTTTGAAATTATTAGGACAATATCGAAATCATCATTGTATGACTGGTAAAAAGTTCGACATATTCTAATTTGCCCCCAATAGGAGCTTTCGTAGTTGCGTATTTCCGGTATATCCATTACTACTAAGTTATCTAAATGATGCGTAATTTTTGGCGCGGGTGCCAATAGGGCACATCCACCTACCAATAGTAGTCCGACTAGCGCTGGAATACCGACGAGTGGATTGAGTATTGTTGGGGTACTTGGCGAGGGTTCGAGTTTCATTTGCAAATTGACGCAGGGGCAGTCATCCGGCTCTCCGAGTCTTGTACCGATTCAACCTTAATGTACGGCCGGTTCGGCTTAATCGAGCGTGTCTGTCAAGTGAATGTCGTGGTTCGTTGGAGAAAGGCCAGGTTTTTCAGAATGAGTGAATCCAAGTGTGAGTTGGCCTAGCAGGATTGAAGCTAGTTCGTTCTGCATGAGTATTGAGGATCACGGAAGGTTGGAGTGAATAGTAAACCACTCCATCGAAACAAGCACTCTAGGGCCCATATTGCGACTCGATGTCCGTCCGAATCCTTTCATCTCGGATCTCGATGAGCTCGTTGGTCGTCCACGAAGACAGGTCCGTCATGGGAAACTTGGTGCCGGGGCAAGTTGTTTTCGAGTCGCCTCGCACTTGGCGGTGAGCTCCGACTGCAATTGAGGGAAACCGTAGCTTCAAGTCTACGAGCAGGCTCTTGAGTGCTGAAATCTGTTTGTCGGAAGGTGTTTCCGTGTCAAACTCCCCGGTGAGAACTATTCCCAAGCTTTTTGGGTGTTGACCGCGGATGCTAGTCGCAGCAAGGCGGAGCACCTCTCCGTTCGGTTCAATGCGATAGTGGAAGTTGCTACGCTTGCAGCCGTCGTGGTGCAATAGCACGAATTTCACTTCGCCGATGGCTTGACTACTCACTCGGATTACGGGCGTAAGCTGGTTGTGGTCAGCAAGACTGCTAGTCGCGTTGCGTCGCAGCTGACCGGTAGCTATTCGTTGCCCTCTTCCCAATACGGAGGGGTATTGAGAGGGCCTATGTTCTGCCCAAGCTGAATAAGCACTCCGTTCGTGCTTCTTGGAGAAATGAATGCATCGACTCCACCTTTTGCTATGTCGTAGTTCTTGTCGACGACCCGTACTCCCTTTTCTTCAAGCTGAGCGACAGTCTGTTCAAGATTGGGAGATTGCAGTGTGATGTGATGCACTCCTTCGCCTCGTTTCTCGATAAAGCGAGCGAGAAAACCCTCGGGATCGATGGGTTCGAGTAGTTCCAAGCAAAAGCCATCGAGATCGAAAATGCCAAGCTTGAATTCTCCCGAGTGATGAATCGATGTGCGGACGAACTTTGCGCCCAGTTGATCTTCGTAGAACTCGCGGGCCTCATCAATGCTCTTGACGGCAATTCCTATGTGGTCGATTCTTCCTATCGGTTGATTTCCTTCCATGTTTCTCTATACGCCCCGGTATCTCTAACAATCGAGACTCACAACGTAGATTCTTGGCAATTAGTCCGCATATGCCGCAAAGAGACGATGTGGTAAGTCTGCGATTTTGGATTCTAACAACATCAAGATACGTTCACAGTCAGTGTTGGTGACCGTACCGCGAAGTGCTGAGAATCGACTATTCGACAGGATCGAGTGCTTTACGAATCGCGTCGTCAAATTGCCTTGGCTGATCGATCCACAAAGCGTGTCCCGCATCATCTATTTCACGGTACACGAGGTCTGGAATCTCGCGATGGATGCCGTGCCAGAGTTGGAGATTTACCCGATGCTCGCTCTTACCGTTGATCACCGTCAATCGACCATCGAATTTCTTGAGTGCGTTTGAAAAATCCCATTTTTCTGGGAGCGTCTCCGCAATTTTGCTCTCGGTTTCAGGATTGTGGAAGATTCCGCCTCCTCTAAGACTACGCCAACGTCTGACATCGTGAAGAAAGTTTGCCGCGAAGAATATGTTGGCTGCCATCGATCTCTCTCTTGCCGGAAGAGCTCTCAAAGATTCAAAATCTGTTACATCGGAGAGTCCCTCAATTTTCATTTGACGAAACGCTTTCTGACGAATCAATTCGTCGATTTCCGAATCTTGAATCACCGGATCGCCCAGCTCTAGCTCATCGTTACCGGGGTGGCGAAAAGCTGGTGCTCCTACAAGTATTGCGTTTTTGACTTGATCTGGATACTTGTCTATGTAACCCATTGCCAAGAGGGCACCGGCAGAATAAGCAATGAGGGTCAATTTCTTGACGTTGAGCTCCTCTCTCAGCGCTTCCAAGTCTTGAACATTTGACTCGAACGAAACTTTCTCCGCATCGCAAGGAGAATACAGTGTCCCTCTTTGGTCGTAGAAGACAAATCGATTTTGTGAATAGTGGGTATCGAAAGCACCAAGAAGCACATCGTGACTGTGTCCCGGACCTCCATGCAACACAACCACAGGACTTCCTTTGCCAAACTCTCTAACGAAGAGCACACAATCATCTTCAGTTGGCAGATACCACCGTAGTTCTGTCGATGTAAGTGGGCTCACATTCTCTTCTCCCTCATTCGCTATGGTCTCGCACACCGCAAGCAGGGCGAGAATTCCTATTCCTATGAGACTAACGCTAAGGCTCCGCATCGCCTAGTGGCTTCGATCGGCTAATTGCTTAAGGCGAGCACAAGTATAAGCCCACTCCTGTCGGCTCTATCCGTAGCATTTCATTCATTAGCTAACGAACTAATAGAAAGGTCTCGATCTGTCAACGAGTTCTCAGCTTTGGCATTGTCGTCAATCCAAACGCCGCAAGTTCGTCTTGGGCAATCCGTATCAATATTCGGTCCATTGAATTGAGAGAACAGCGTCCCTCGTGGGGGAGGAAGGTACGGGAATTCACGAGGCCCTGGTCCCCGTGAAATCGTCTTCTTGCAGTTACCTGTCGGAAGCCCCGTCGACATTCTGGAGCAACGAGTTCACCTATACGTGGCATGCAGCTTGAGTGTTGAGCATCAATTTGCACTTGCCGTTGAGGTTCATCGGTGTTTCGTGATCTCCCTGTTCGATGATTCTCCCGACCTCGAGGACAACGATCGTATCCGCCATGCGTACCGTTGAAAATCGGTGAGAAATGAATATCACGGTCTTGTTTCGGTCAGGAGTGCAAACCGGGCATGGAGGGCTGCGTCTCCAAATGCGTCCAATGCGGAGGTCGGTTGGTCAAGAAAGATACTTTGAGGTTCACTCGTGAAAGCGCAGGCAATTGCCAAGTTCTGCCATTTGCCACCCGAGATCGTGTTGTAGTCCAGAGGAAGTCCATTAACCATCTCTTCCGCTCTGTCCTTTTGCGCAGCATCGATGATTCTCTCACGGTTTTCTGCATGTACCACATCGCCGCTGCCAATATTGTCCGCAGCAGAGATGTCGAATCTCGCAAAATTCTGGAAAACGACGCTTATGCTCGTCTGGAGACTCTCGACGTCGTAGTCTCGGCAGTCTCTCGCGTCGAGCCTTATGGATCCATGGGTCGGATCATTAAGTCGTGCCAGCAACGTCCCATCAAGCACTAGTCGGTGCGCTATTCAACAGTTTAGCGAGGCCAATTTGGCTCCCGTCGTATTCTCTGCAACCGCCCAATTAACCTGCAAATTTTCGGTATACGAGCATGCTGTTGGTTCATGCTGTGAGCCACGGTTGCCGATTGTGTATAAATGCTTCCCCAAGAGGACATCGACAAGAGCCCCCAGAGAAAAAAACAGAGGGAATACAAGATGAAAGCGTCAATTTGCTCACTCTGCCTTGCAGTCATCGCTCCGGTATTTTTGGGAGCCAGTGAGGAGACTTCGAACTCCTACAGAATTGTCGGCGAATACATTGGCAGTGAAGCCGAATTAGGAGAAGGGCAGAGTGCTCCGGCATCGGCGAGTCCTGTCAATCTGGACTTGTCCACGGCGGAGATCAGGATCACCTACGAAGTCCCATCGGAGAACGGTGATTCTGAAACCGTGGAATTGGCTTCAGACCGATTTGTCGATGGAAGAGTCGTATTCGAGGGAGAGATTGATGAACCCAAGGACGTACGAATATCGATTAAAGAGCTGGAAGATCAACGCAAGTGGGTCTACACCACGATCACTCCGGGTGGTGGAGAGATTGGCTTTGCGCTAGTGGACGCTGAGGACGCGCGTTATGTACGTCTTGCATTGGTCGGCGTTTCGAAAAAAGTCAAGAATCCCCAAAGAAAGTTCACTATTTCGGGCGACCTCCGCTTGATTGACAAAGACCTGTCGCAAGCTCATATCTTAGTACTAGAAGTCGGCGACAATCGCAGTTCTACGAAAGCAATCAGTTCAGGCAATATGCTTCCCCTCAATGGCAAATTCCTGTTCGAAGGTGAAGCCCAGCATCCAACCGTAGTTCAAATCACAGTATCAACCCTCGGTGTTTCAGGTGTTTCAGATTTAGATTCATTTTTCGATCAAACGAGCGCCATTGTGGAACCTGGCGCCGAGATCTTGATTCATTCGCAGGGAGAACACGACGAGCTTGTGGCCACTTCCGGAGCAGGCAGGCACGCCAAGATCATCGAAAGCTGGCGGCAAAGCAGCGAATATCTTGAACTTGAGGATAGGTTTGCCGTAGCGGAAGCGGAGTTTGAAGACAAGCAGGCGGCACTTTGGAGCGCGGTGAATGCGGCCATCAAAGAGCTGAATGACTACGTCGGCGATGAGAGCCACGAACACCTGGCTCTTGAACGACAGCTGGCTGAAATACGTAGTGGCAAATTGCAATCCATTGCTACGAATGCGGACGATCCGCTTGATGCTCTTTTGGCTGTGGAAATGGGAGCATATTCACTTACTTCCGAAAATCGCAGTGAAGCGTTTCAGGTCTATGACAAGCTTGCTGAAGTGTTGGACGCCGAGCTTGTGGCGCAAAGAGTGACTCCAGCACGGGAGCAGCTTGTCTCGCAAATCAAGAGCGAACAGAACGATGCCGACCTTGTTCCTGGACAGAAAGTGCCTGATTTCACTCTTGCGGACCTAGAAGAGAAGGAAACTATTCTCTACGACGTGCTTGCAGACAACGAGCTGGTACTCGTCGAATTCTGGGCATCATGGTGTGGGCCGTGCATTGCTGCGTTTCCGATGTTGAAAGACTTGCATGCCGCTTACAGCAAGAGCGGATTCGAGATCGTGTCCGTTTCAATCGACAGCGATTCCCATCACTGGGAGCAAGCGTCGGAAGAACAGGACCTGCCATGGATAGATGTTGGCGAGATGAGCGGATGGGACGGAGAGACGGCGACTGCATATGGCGTTCAGTTCGTTCCAAAGAGCTACCTGATTGATGGGGAAGGCTACATTCTTCAAAAGGACTTGAATCCAGACGAGCTTGAAGATTACTTGTCGACTTGGGTCGACGAGAAATCTAGCCCCAACTAACCTCCCGGTCTAGGCAAACCGGTTCGTGTAGTACCAATAGGCCTGACGGACTCAAGGGTTTTACTCGTTACTTTTGGTCGACAAAGAGGTCATCTTCCACGGAATTTCCAGTCTGCGGTCCGTTGTTCTATCGGAGGACAACGTTGGCCAATTGGCTGGAGCAAGTAGACGGTGGAACGGCGTCAAGCGATTTCACCATATATTGCAGTCTTTCTTCTATATCTTCTACCTGCACCACACTAGTGGCGGAGAGACATGGGGCAGTCGCTGATCCACCGTCGCGCCTGCACATTCCAGATTCTCTGCTAGCTGATTCTCACATTTAACATAATCCACTCTGTGGGTCGCGGCTGAAATTCTTGGCCATGCATAGTCAATCGCCTCTGGCGCCCAAAAGCTGTGCTATATTCCGAAACGCGTTGTTGGGAAATTCGATAGGATTTTGGGACACCTAATTCAGATTTGGCGATTTGGGATGTAGCAGCAATGCGTGTCGTGTTGTCTACCACAATTCTTCTCTTCCTAATGATCTGTGGGAGCCAGGTCGTTCAGGCTTGGACGATAGTTCGAATCGATCCGTGGATCGAATCAAATTACACGGAGCAGAGTCTCGATCTGATTGAAGCGTGTCCCGATCCCTACGAGAATGTATCGGAGGAGTGCTTGAGCGCTATGGACATCCGCTTTAGCGACTGGCCTCTGGAATTCCCGGACTCAACGTGGATTTCTCTCCCCAATCGTCTAACTCTTGGTAGAGCATTGCGAGATCCTATTGGAGATAGAGCACGTATTGTTGAAGCACTGCGGCGGGAGGAGTGCCGTTTGGAAAGTGGCGAAAGCGCACGGTGGGATTTGAAGGATTCCTGTCACGCCGATGCATTTGCAAACTTGTCTGTGTTCTTGTGGGCATGCAATGAACCGAGAGATTTACAGAAACTCTATAAGGATGTAGTCGACGACAGCGAAAAGGCACATCAAGAATCTACGAACTCTCAACGCTGGAAATCAAATCTGCAATTCTCAATCATTTGGTTGCTCCGAGCTCGTTGGATCGATGACAAGTGTGACAACTACCAAGTGTCGGATTTGCGGTTCGACAAACGTCGAGACAAAGAACTGCATGAATTGCTTAAAGCGACGGCAATCCGTTTTGGCGAAATTTGGGGTCGACCTCCCCATGTGCCAGAAACGTTCGTTCTCAAAGCGCTTGCTGCACGCCTAGGCGATGAAGCGGCAGCGCTGCAATACCGCGGGCCTTCAAATCATCGGGCTAAAGACGATTCTTGGGAGAAACACATCAACAAAGTATGGCCATGGCGAAAGACTCTACGAGAGATCGAGGGAGAGGGAATATATTCCATTGTCGATGGACCGAAAACTGCCAGAAGACTGCGATTGGGTGTCTCTATTGCCGTGTCACTGCAGAGCTCCGAGCTAGATTTCGACTGGAACTTTCTGGTTGGCAAAGTCTGCAAACGCGAAAAACCAGATGAACCAACCTGTCAGGAGACAATTACAGAGTTGAGAGGTTCGCTGGATTGGGACCGCAAAGACGAGCTGCAAGCGCTAGACAAGTTCGAGACGGTCTCTATCGAGCTTGGCCTCTTTGATTGAGCGTGCATCACTCGAGCAGGACGAACGTTCAGGCTATTGGGTCAATTCTTCCTCTCGACCACTAGTTACATTGTCCGAACCAAGAAAACCAATTTAACTATCGTATCTATCGGACCTTCTGGTTACGAGGAAAGCCGTTGAACCTTCTGTGGTTTGCGCCCAGCACGTGGATTGAACCGTCTATTAGTCAGGGTCGATTCCTCTATAGCTTTAGCTTGGCCTCCGAAAGCTGAACCACGTGAGACATCCTGAACGTCTTGCGATGAGGCGAACCATGCGTTTTCATCCATGTTGATAAGATTTATGCCTCGGGTTTACAGGCTGGATATCAGACAATCGACCTTGGGGCAAGTTCGAGGGTTCATCTGAGCGTGGCAAAAGAAGAGGAAATGGGGTAATGGGGGATAGGAACGATTCGTTCAAAGACGAGCTGTTGGAGTTTGCACGAGACGCTAAAGAGGTAATTCGTCTATGCAAGAACAATGAACAGCAAACCAAGAACAGTTTAGTCGAGCCTTACATAAAGCTACTGGGGTTCGACCCGAGTGACGTTCACCAAGTACGCGTGGAATATCAAACCGCAACGGTAAGAGCTGCGGACCGTGTCGACTACGCACTTATGGATGGGAGTAGCCCGTTTGTTTTTGTGGAAGCAAAGAGCTTAGCTCACAAGGATGTCGCTAGCAATACACACATGAACAAGCAATTGCGCAGCTATATGTTGGATTCGGAGACTGTCAAATTTGGAGCTCTTACAGATGGACAGCGATGGTTGTGGTACTACAAGCAACACAATCGAGTCGAACCAGTTCTATTTCTCGACGTGGATGCCCTAACTGGTTCACAAGACGAAAGCGCCATTGAATGGACGTCGGGTTTGAAGCAACGAGCGACGGTCAATGAATTGCTCAACGCTGCAAGGACCTTGTTCTTGACTTCACGAATCAAGAAGTGGATTGTCGACTCACTAAAAAAACCTTCAGATGCACTTGCCAGAGTGCTTTTGAAGGAGATAGGGGAATCAGGTTCGGGGAGAGCTCGTCTAGAACAATGCAAACGTGGTTGGAAGCGCGCAATGCGTGATCTGTCCGGTGACAGACCGCCAAGTCCGATCAAACGCCTAACTCCTCCGGACCCAAGAACTCCAAAGCCGCCGGTCGGTCCGCCTCTTGGCAAAGCCTGCGTCCTGCAACACCCCAACGGGCAGTGGGAGACGTTCCCAAACGCTACTGGTCTCTTGTTTGCCATTGTTCGTTACTGTGCAACACAGCACAACAGGGGAGAACAGGACTACTACAATCGAATCAAAAAGCCCCTACCAGGTACGAGCCGATATTCGGCTTGGATTACGGAAACAGACTACGAGTCCATAACAAATCGAAAGAAGTACTATTCCTCGATGTCAGAAAATGGCTATCGAATATTCCGAAACTTGTCCAATGCGCGCAAAGTCGATTTCATAAAGGCACTATTGAATGAGTGTGTACTTGTATCAGGCGATACGCCTCAAATTGGACGAGAACTCCAATTGCAACTTCCAAATACTAGCTTGCAGATTTCTAATCGGGGGATGCAAGTCTGATAGTGTGAAAGGTACGGGTTGTATTGGCGGTGAGGCCACTGTGCACACAAATTCTAGAGAGTGCATTTGGCACGAGCACATTTGCAGATTTATGATTCAGAGTACAGCTACGTTACAGTAATGCCTGCTCTGGCATTAGGAGTTTTGAGGCAGCGTATGCTAGCAAAGAATCCCTGCAATGGGGCCTTCTGAGCGACTCTTGCTGTAGCTACATCTGGTCCAACTCCGACCATCGTAAGCGCATGGTCCCCAGATCTAAATCGTAACTCTCCTTCATTGTTCATGAGTCCCAAGAACAGCGGCCTGAATCCCAAACCTCGCCCGGACCCAGGGCCGTAGCGAGAGACCCCTTCAGAAAGAGCTGCACGGAGTGCGGCTCCTTCGTCACCAATACTTGGGTACATTTCACTGCTTCGAAGACTTTGAAGCACCCCGATTCCAAGGTCGGCCACTACGAATTCAAATGAACACGGTCCGGCTCTAAAGGCAATTACTCCTGAAGCGTGCGCGTTCGAATGCTCAGAAATGTTACTTTCCAACTCTCGCATAGCGGCAACCAATTGACTCGACACACTCTCCGATAGACCGGACACCTTTTGCCCTGCAGTTCTTGCCCTAAGAAAAAGTAATGCCAATCGGCTTTCATAGTCAGCACCAACAACGTCTGTACGTGCCATCCCAAACTCTTCAGACTCATTTGGACCAGACCAGAATTCGCTTTCATTCCGAACTCTGTCCACAAAACACAACGCGTGCTCTGACAAGATTTGCTGGGTTTGCTGCAACGAAAGTAAACCGCTCGCGTTGTGATGCGCGATTTCCATCAAAGGACCGAGAAGCTGTGCGTCAAATGAGTCTGCTGCCAAAGCCTTCCGACCTCTTGAAGCGATCAGACTCAGTGCGTCGACATGTTCAAATTGCAACGCTTTCACGATGAATCTGCGACGATTCGCGAACTCGATTGGGCTGTTGCAAGGTCCTAGCTATGCAGGCGTTCACCACACACCAATTTGATTCCAAGAGATCGTCCAACGGTTCACCTGGAGCTGTTCTCTGAGGCAACCAGTTCAGCTTAGCGCTCTTGTTGATAAACGCTTTCTGGCGGTGCATGGTTTTTAAAAACGTGCTGGTTTCAAGTAGCGTAACACCCGAAAATGCTTTCGCTAACGTCGCCAGGTCATCGTATGAAACCGCACGAACGATTAGGTGCAATTCGTGAGGGCAAATGCGCGCTAGTCTAATCAGTTGTCTCAAGTACCACTCTTTGCGCCGACTCCTTCCGGCGCCAGTAGCAAATTCAAACGCTATGTCGCAAACTTCTTCACGAAGGCTTACGTAGGATGTCCAATTCCTCCAATCTTGTTGCGTCCTTGCGTTCACGTGGAGCGCGGCTCGCATGCCTTCTCGCAAAAACTCTTCGTGCGTGATCGCAATCCTGTTCATGCTGTGCAAGTCATTCATCCGAGGACGATCGGCAATCAAGCTGAAGTTTGGTGTCGTTACCATCTCAACCCCAAGGCTACGCAGTCCTTTAATTAACTCAATTCGGCCATCGCCGATTCCCCACCATCTCTCGACAGAGGAGTCTTGGTCAATACCAGTCAAGACAATTCGAGTATTTGTGTCCAACTTAAAGAAATCTACAACTTCGTTTCGATTTGAAAAGCGAAGGCCGCTGGTAGTACGAGAGAGGAAACCAGCGAGGGGAAGACACACAACTGGCTGACGAAACGATTGAATGCGATTAGAACCGTGGTAGAGAATTGGTATCGCGTTTGGCAGTGGACTAGTCAGCAACTTTGACGCACGTGGAACGTTTCCCAACCGAAAACCACCCACTTCTCTCGCTCGCTGTACGAAATCGAACGGTCTGTTAGGACACACCACGTTGCATGATTTGTCTTTGCCACAACAAAAATCTAAGCAGTCCCACGGAGAGCTCTTGACACTGAGCCCTCCACAGATGTCTGCGTAGCGGCAAGCGAAACAACCAAGTGACGTCGGATACTCCCGTTCGTCATGCCAAAGCTTTCTTTCGCGAGTCCGTCTCTCGTTTGAGGCAGCTTTTGCAGTCCCGTTGGATTTCAACAACGGTAGTTTGTCAAACTCGTCTAACACACCGTAATTTCCGCCATGAATTGATCTTCATACACGATTGCCACAGTTCCACATGCATCAAATTCTTGTAGTGCTTCTCTAAGCTCGTCAGGTGGCTTTTGAAATTCGCCAATTTCATTCGATCCATCCATCGCCAGAACTTGATTGTCAGGACCTAGACAAACCAAGACTTGGTCGTCCTTCTTAAGTTGATGTCCATGCTTCAGGTTCAGTAAGTAACTCCGAGGAGACTCACTAGGATCTTGTATGAATAGATCGGGCGTGTTGCGTCTTGCGCGTTGTCTGTCCAAACTCTTCAAGAATGACTTCTTTGTCTTTTGAATAAAGTCGATCCCCATTGTCAATCTCCTATAGGTAGTCGCTGATAGCGCTTGCTTCTGCCTTGGGCGCATTGCATCACAAGGCCAATTCTGCAAAGTGTGGCGAGCCGGTTATTCCAGGCATTTTTCGACACGCTCTCTGTACTTGCCAGTTCCATCAATTCAGACGCATCGGCTTCTTTTTCCCGAGTGATAAGGTCGAATGCTATTTGCTGCTTGGCCTCCAATTCGCCAAGAACCCTTTGGTCCTTCGGTCTATCGTTTGAGTCTAGTGTGCAGTAGACGAGCACGTCCCGATTCGTCCTAACGAGAACCATCAGCTCTTCCAGGATCGATTGATTGACGTTTGCAACGACTGGGTAACAATTGGCCCAGCGTCGCCGAACCAAATTCTTAAACTCCAAAACTGACTCTCTGAGAAAACTTGCGGTGGCGACTTCAACATGTTCGAAGTCCAAGTAAACAAGCCCAGAATGTTGTTCCGCTGTTGAAACTCGATCTATCATCAAGCCCAAAATGTTGCGGCCTGAGCTAGCGCCCGCCAGAATTTCGTCTTCTGCAATCGCTCGCAACCTGATTCGCATATGTTCACTATACTCACATCCATCATGTGAGTATAGTGAACAACGTGAACAAAGTCAATTTTCTTTTTGGAGAGGATTCGGAGCTCGATGTTTTCTTCCGATTTTCTGTGCTGGCAGAAGACGGAATAACGCACCAAGTGTAATCCTAAGAGCTGAATTACGGCACTTTCTGGACAATTGCGTTCAGCGAATAGCGGGCGGTGGGAAGTTAGCTAACAGAATTCATGGATCTAACGCTCGATAGTGTTTTGAGATGAGAAGCCAGTTAAGACATTATTGGTGTTGATTCCGCGCCGGCTTGTGGTGGACCACGGTTCTAGATCAATGGCGATTATTGTCTGAAGGGGGTTGAAGCGATCGACAGAATCAGTGTTGCTGTCCTGTGCTATGGGTTGATTGTCTCCAATTGAGTCCTTGGTGTGCTGTGTGCGCTATTGCGGTTATACGCGTACCGCAAGAGTAGAATGGAATCTCTATCGTCATGGAAAGTTGTATTTGGCGGACGGAGTATTAGTTCAATCCGAAACTTGAACAACTCGCGCCGAAACAGCACTAACGGATTGGCATAGACTAGTTGTATCGCGCAGCTACGACTGTGAATCTAAGGGCGCCAATACGAGGTGCATCCGCGAATCAAACATGTCTCATTTAATAGATCACTTGCAGAGCTTCGACCGTAAAGAACGATCTGTTGTGTTACAGAATGTGCTCAACTACGAATCCAACTCGGTCGACCTTAGCAAAGCCTTTGCCGAAAGTATCCAAGTTGCTCTTGACGGAGACCCAATCGTACCAACTAAAGTGATGTTAGGTATCGACTATCACCTGGACTGGATTGAATTGGCACTACTATGCACTTCTGACCCAGGAATTTCCATGCGTCGTCCATTCAAGCATCCCACTGCACAACAGATTAATGCAAACCAGCAAGACATAGATATATTGATTGCCTTTGACGCACTAGTTAATGGCAACAAGTTGACCTATTTGATCATGATTGAGGCGAAAGCATTTACGGGATGGAACAACGAGCAGTTGCGCTCGAAAGCTGAGCGGCTAAGAGCAATTTTTGGTGATGAGGATGGCTTGAACTATTCTGGCATTGCTCTACCTCGGTTCATCCTAATGTCTCCTAAAGAGTCCGAGCGAGTCGAACACGCTCAATGGCCAAGTTGGATGAAACCGCAAGGAAAACCTCTTTGGATGGTTTTTGACCTTCCGGTCCGAGTGCAAGCGACTCGGTGCGAGCACGACGGGAAAAGATCGGCCAAGGGACAGTACTTGAGGTTGGATTCCGTGTCCTCAAATAGGTAAGATCCGTAAGAGATGCGCAGTATCGTAATCTATTCTCACTTTGCGTTGTGCAACGATTACTTCTGTTGCGCAAAAGACTCGGCCATACATGTACCTTTCCACAGTTACGGTGTACGGGTTGGACCTACACAAAGTCGGTCAGGATAGGCTGCGGTCCCAATTTCTGCTATTGCGACGGACATGTGCCAAATCTAGTTTCGGTCGTACGCAATCTGCACGGAGGTTTTCTTCAATTGACACGTGCTCATTGTAGATGTGGAGGGAGGTCTACGATAGTTGATGGACAAATGGGAGCTCCGAACTTCGATCTTCATTAGGAATTGACGATTAAGACTATTCCTCTCTTGCAGTCTCCCCAATTGCCGCCCTTGCGCTGAATTGGCTTTAAAATCATTAATTTAAGGAAAAATTGAATGCAGTCGTACACAATTTACTCGGGAGCACTATCAGCATTCGCAGCTCTAGTCGGTGCCGCTATTGGTGCTGCTTTGACACACTTCTTTAACCGGACTCGTGAAAGTCTGGACTTGAAACGAGATGTCCTTAGAAGATTAATGGGCTATCGTTGGCATCTCGCAGAAGGACAGGAACAATCCTCGAGTCCTGTGTATACAGCTCTAAATGAGATCGTTGTAGTGTTCGCTGGAGACAAGAGGGTTGAAAAAGCAGTCAGCGAGTTTTATCAGGCAATCCAATCCGGTTTCCGCACAGAACATTTGAGTCCGCTCCTATTGGCGTTAGCGATATCAGCGGATGTCTCGCATCGGAGATGGCACGACGATCTTCTTGAACAACCATTCTCGCCGCCTCAGATGTCTGAGGATTGACTGACTTGCAGTTTTCAGGTTGGGTCGCATTGATCCCCGGAACATCAAGCCGGCATTCCGTGTAGTCGAGTTTTTCGAATCGCTCGACGAACGATGCTCATAGAGCTTATCCTGCGTAGCGGAGTGCGGCACCCGACTTTCACAACATCTACTACGAACCGGTCCAACTCAGTCAACCCCCGTCCACTTCACAACAATGAAATTCTGTTGTGGAAGTCGACCATGCAGTATTGCGCGAGCAACGCTCTCGATAGGACCCATCGAATGGCAAGAACGGTACCAACTTCCTTAGCTAGACATCATCGATGGTTGGCCTTCAGAACGCCTGCAGCACACTATGATGATTTGTACAGTTCAATTTGGATCTGCGGTTGTGTTTGCCCTGTTTGAACGATATTTAGTTGTCGCAAGATGGGTGATTCTTGACTCTAAATCGATTAGATGAGAGGCCGAGATCGCCGTATTAGTGGTTGTTCCTGTGAATTGTGTTTTTCAAGCATCTGGCACATTGTTCAGTTGTTTGTCCTGGCTTAGGACCTACTAAAGCGAGATCTAATTCGGTTCAGAAGGTCATCTCTAAACTCATCGAGGCATTCTGAACTCCAAGTGATGACTGGATAGTGATTTAAGTCGAACGCAATTCCAAAATCGAGCGTTTTCGGATCTAAGTGGTCTTTTCGCACCGTCTGTATGACGTACTTGCTCAATCCCCGTGCAAAACCTGCCTCATAGTAGACACTACCTCGGTGACCATCGATTCCATGGGTTAGATCCGCGATAACGAACTTGGAATGTCGGATATCCGCTGCGATTTTGTCGTCAATTAGGCCATCAAATTTCTCGAGATCGACGCGCACAGGTTTATATCCCGCACACTCAACGGCTTTCTTAATCGCAATCCATACATCGTCCATCTCTGGTGTGAACCACATCGCAACAAACACGTTGCTTGAACTTTCAGCAATGGATTCTTGCTCGATTGATTCGTGCCCTCGAACAGTCGCAACATATCCACCGTCAATTGCGGTGTTATCTTTGGCAAGCCCTGACTCTACCAAGTACGAGAGAAAGTAGTAGAGTTCCTGCACACTTGTAGACTCGCTCACTCCTAGTGCAGCTTCGATTAGTGGTCCATGTGATGTAAAGTTGAGCGATTCATGAACCCGAAAGACAGGACTTGCCATGAACCTCAATAGGCGCCGAGCGCGTTTTGCAGCAGGAAGAGGCTTGGAGAATTCTACGATGCGGTCGATCATTCTCAGGTCAATCAATGGCTCCTGCTCTCCTTCAGCCATACGGTCTATCAAGGCTGTCGCTAGTCGTTCCTTCAGACGTTTGGCCTCTTCGCTGCTGAGTTGTTGGCAACGATAGTGCAAATTTCTACTGTGATCGATTGAGATTTTGTACGTCCCCGATATTCTCGGTGAATCGAAAACGCATAAGTATGGGTTCGTGTTGCTGGAGGTACTTTGTTCCCTATCAGACTCCCATATCTTGAACTCGTTCACGTGGTTTGGCTAACTTGAGGTCGCTGCATGTAAAGCTCTCTGTAGCAGCGACGACACCAATCTGGAATGCACTCGCCTACAGGACACTCTTCAATTTCAGTAGCGAAAAACAAGCTCAGATGCTGGACATAGAAACAGAAAACCTTGGGGTCTATTGGCACACTTTGTGACCGTGGGGACTAACAGATACAATTGATGCCGTGAGACGCTATGTTGTAAGCCACCCAAACTTCTGGGGTTTGCGGCCGGCACGTGGATTCAGCGGTACATTAATCATTGCTGGACCATCAAATTCCATGATTTCATTTAAAGCTGACCGCAAATCTGCTGGATCGGAGACGTACATGCCTTTTCCGCCTAGGGCTTCCAGCATTCCGTCGTATCGTGCACCATAAGTGAGAATGTTTGGTGGCACGCGCCTACCTTTCTCGAGCGGGCCAATTCCCCCACCGATTCCTCCGTTGTTTAGCACGATCAGCTTTATGGGCAGGTTGTAGCGGACTATGGTTTCGATTTCCATTCCGGAAAAGCCAAACGCTGAATCGCCCTGCACAGATACGACTGGCTTACCAGGATTTGTCACAGCAGCAGCTATGGCAAATCCCAGACCTACGCCCATGGTGCCGTAGGTTCCTGCATCAAGTCGGTGTCTAGCCAGACGATTCATCATTTGCGTTCGGCCTATATCCATGGTGCTTGCGCCTTCGCCAATGATGATTGCTTCTTCAGGGAGCCAATCCTCAATGTCACGAAATGCGCGGTAGTAGTTCATGGGCGTTGAGTCGTCTTCGGCCATGCCCTTCACCATTTCTGCATTTTCGTTGGCTTTTGCTTGCAAGGTTGATCGCCAATCCGTTTCAGCTGGGTAGAACCACTGTCGTTGTGTCAGAGCTGTGTTGATTTGCTGAGTTATGGCTTTCCCATCTCCAACGAGAGCAACTTCAGTCGGAACATTGCGACCAATTTCCTCGGTCGATATGTCGAGTTGTATTACGCGTACGTTTTCGGCAAATCTTGGAGGAAGACCAAAGTGCATGATCCAATTCAGTCGAGCTCCCATGAGGAAGACTACGTCGGCTTCGCGTAGAGCAGTGCTTCGCGCAGCTCCAACGGAGAGGGGATCGTCGTCAGGGAGGATTCCCTTGCCCATTGGAGAGGCAAGGAAAGGAAGTTGAGTGCGCTCGATGAACGCGCGCACTTCATCCTCGGCGCGTGACCACGCCATGCCTTTGCCTACTACGACTAGCGGTCGTTCAGCAGATTCCAGCACGGAAAGCGCTTCCTCTACTGCTTGAGGGTCGGCGAAGGATCGCGGAGGATCTTGGACTCGCGCCACTGTCTCTTCGGTTTCTTCTACTTCGGCACGAATGATGTCATCGGGAAAGTCCAAGTAGGCTGCGCCTGGACGTCCATAGAGTGAGTGGCGTACTGCTTCGGCGACGTAGAAGGGAATGCGTTCCGCATGCTCGATGGCGTGGGCGTACTTGCAATAGGGTTTGGCGAGTTCCACCTGACGTTCTTCCTGGAAAGCACCCATCCCGTTCTGGTAGACGGGCGATGCACCTCCGATGAGGATCATCGGCCAGCAGTTCTGCTGGGCGTTTGCAAGCCCTGCAAACGCGTGAATGACGCCAGGTCCCGATACGGTCAGGCAGGCTTGGGGTCGTCCCGTGAGATAGCCAGCCGCATGGGCGGCATAGCTTGCCGCTTGTTCGTTGCGCATGCCAATGAACTCGATGCCGGCTTGCTGCGCCTCCGACGCAACTCCCTGAACGGGGAATCCGACGATTCCAAACATGTAATCCACGCCTTGCTGCTTCAAGCTGCGAGCCATCAATGTGGCACCACTGACGGTTGCCATACTTCCTCTCCCTCGATTTAGATGCCGTGTGATGTGCAGAATAAACCCACATTGGTGGGCTGCATACCAACACCGAAACAATACAACCTTGAGCCGTATGGTACTTGACCCAAGCCCAAGAGCGGTTCAACAATGTCAGTTGAACAACGGTACTAGCCATGACTTTTGACACTCAACACGTACGCGCAGTAATCGAAGGAGCAAAGTCGGAAGGACGAACAATGCTCACGCCTGATGAGGCTCTGGCTGTAGCAAATGCCTACCAAATATCGGTTCCCGCGCAGCAGATTGCGAAATCTGCAGAGGAAGCTGCAACCATCGTGGAATCCAGGAAGGGGCCGCAGGTATTCAAGGTTGTCTCCAACGACATCGTCCATAAGACGGATGCTGGAGCAGTGGTCACAGGCGTTGTCAGCACAGATGCAGCACGCGACGTATACGAGAATGTTGTGTCGAACGCGAAGAGCAGCAATCCCGATGCAAGCATTGAAGGTGTGCTCGTTCAAGATCAAGCGGAAACCGGGCTCGAGGTCATTGTTGGCGGCACGACGGATCCTGTGTTTGGAAAGCTGGTTGCCTTTGGTTTGGGCGGGATCATGGTTGAAGTTCTGCAGGACGTGACTTTCCGCTTAGCGCCGGCCACAGCGGAGGAAGCCCATGAGATGCTGGATGAAATCTCTGGCAGCGAAATGCTGGATGGAGTAAGAGGCAAGCCAGCAGTGGATAGAGACGGCATTGCCCATCTCATTGCTTCCGTCAGCCAGCTCATTGCCGATGTTCCGCAAATCAGCGAAATCGACCTCAATCCCGTAATCGCGACTGCAGACGGAGTTTGTGCCGTCGACGTGCGCGTGCTATTGGACTTCGAAGATCCAGTTCAGCGTCCACGGCCATCCCAAGAGGAAATCCTGGCTGCCATGTCGAGAATCATGCGACCGTCAGCTGTTGCCGTGATCGGCGCTTCGGCAGAAGAAGGAAAGATCGGCAATTCCGTCATGAAGAATCTCATTGACGGTGGCTACAAGGGGCACTTGTATCCGGTCCATCCTCGTGCCGAGGAAATCCTTGGCAAGAAGTGCTATGCCTCAGTTCTCGACATTCCCACAGAAGTGGACATCGCGATCTTCTGCATTCCCGCACGGTTTGTGGCTTCGGTGATCGCCGAATGCGGCGAGAAGAACATTGCAGGTGCAATTCTCATTCCTTCCGGATTTGCGGAAATAGGAGAGCACGAGCTACAGAACGAAGTCGTCGAAGCGGCTCGCAAGCACAACGTTCGCCTGATGGGTCCCAACATCTATGGGTTCTACTACACCCATCACGACCTTTGCGCGACTTTCTGCACGCCCTATACAGAACGCGGTCCTGTAGCGCTCTCTTCGCAGAGCGGCGGAGTGGGCATGGCCATCATTGGCTTCAGCCGCAGCGCGAAAATGGGCGTGTCGGCGATTGTGGGTCTTGGGAACAAAGCGGACATCGATGAAGACGATCTGTTGACGTTCTTTGAAGAGGATCCCAATACGCAGGTCGTTGCGATGCATGTGGAGGACCTGAAAGACGGACGAGCTTTTGCCGAAGTGGCATCTCGAGTCTCGAGGAAAAAGCCGGTGGTCGTTTTGAAAGCTGGCCGAACCCAACAAGGGGCGCGCGCAGCCAGCTCCCACACCGGCGCACTAGCTGGAAACGATCGAGTTTACGATGCCGTGCTACGACAGAGCGGCGTGATTCGAGTTCACTCTCTCAATGACATGCTGGAGTACGCAAGGGGTTTGGCGGTGCTGCCCGAACCTAAGGGCGAGAATGTCCTGATCCTGACCGGAGCGGGTGGGTCGGGTGTGTTGCTGTCCGACGCATGTGTGGATCATGGATTGAAGCTCATGGACATGCCCGAGGACTTGGACGCAGCGTTTCGCGAGTTCATTCCTCCATTTGGGGCGGCTGGGAATCCTGTCGATATCACTGGTGGAGAACCGCCGAGCACCTACTCAGCGACTATCGATCTTGCCCTGCGCGAAGAACGAATTCACTCTCTGATCCTCGGGTATTGGCACACGATCATCACTCCGCCCATGGTCTTTGCCGAACTATTGGCTGATGCAGTCGGTAGGGCTCGAGAGGATGGAATTGACAAGCCTGTGGTGTGCTCGCTTGTTGGGGATGTTGAGGTTGAAGAGGCACGCGAATTCCTAAACGGCCACGGAATTCTTGCGTACCCGTATACAGCGGAAAAACCTGTCGCTGTGTTGGGTGCTAAGTATCGATCGGTACGTTGGAGAAGTGTGCTATAGAAGAATCGATAAGTAGCACAAGCAACTCGCATGGTCAGACATCTCTAGCGATTCAAACACGACCGCACCAGCAATGAACATTCAGGTGATAGTGTTTGGCATTGGCAGTGTGGTTCAAGCGCGGTATCGAACAATATAGTGTTTGTAGGCTTTAAATTAAAATGAACAAAAGTTGTCGACCCAGCTGCTCCCACTTGAATTCGACAAATCGCTCTGATAACCTAAACACCCTCACAAATGTGGGACTATACAGTTGACTGCTAACTCTCCCCAAGCCTTAACAGCTTTAGCCCACGAGCGCAATACATGTCCCCTATTCAACCCAGGGATAGGGATTGCGATAGACAACCCTCGAATCAACCAGTGCATCCAGTGCAAAAAGCTACCCTACCATCCCAGTAAGTATCACCTCGTCGCGCTCATTCGAACACCAATGTGCGCGCACGCTAAAGACTGGTGAGACTCAATACCTTGACTCACATGTACGTCCAAACCCAGACTAAATTGCAAAAGCACAAAAATTCCCTAATATGAAGCATAAAAAGGATGCCGATTTAGATACCAAAAATCCGACGCACAATCACAAAATCGAAAACGCCCTATAGGTGACTAGCAATAAGAAAATAAGCAGCCAACAATCCAGTTCTACCAAACAGCAATACCTAGTAACGGGAACTAATCAAACAACGCCGAATCCAGAAACTAACACAATCGTACTCAAAATGATCTTTGAACACCCAGATTCAGCCCCAGACCGAGTAACGCCAAGACACATAGTAAAACCAACTGAAACGTAAGTAATATCCGCAACACGACCGAAAGAGAGCATCAACTATGATTTTCGAGCAACAAATTCACCAGCAACAGTGCATAAATTCACTCTTAACATGTTTGAAAAAATTTGACTTAAACTCTACAATAAAAAGTAAGGAAATCTCAGAATACCTAAATGTAGCCCCTCCAAGCAACTATACCAAGAGATTCCCCATCCTTCCTATAAGTAGACTAGATGTAATAATGGAAACCGGGACAGGAAAGACGTTTACTTATCTTCAGCTAATTCACGAGATTGCAAAGAATTTAAACAAAAAAAAGTTTATAATAATATTGCCACGCACAGCAATTAAGTTAGGAACAGTACAAAATATCAAATTAACAAGCAACTACTTCCACCAAAAGTACAACGAATACTTGAACGTTGTTGTATATCCAGAAGAAGGTATCGACAAAGTCCAAACTCGATATATCAGGGGAACCGGTATCGACGTACTCGTAACAACAAATGCAGCATTCAATTCCCAGTCAAATGTCATTAATCAAACTGTCGAATATTCCTATATGGAACCTACAGTATGGGCATCAATTGCGAAAATGTCACCAATCGTGATTATTGATGAGCCCCACTTGTTAAAGGGAAATCACACTAGGAAGGGAGTGGCAAAACTTAATAACTCCACGATTATACGTTTCGGAGCAACGTATCCAGTCGAAGGACCCGAAGTATTGTCTAACGTGGCGTACGCACTCGATAGTATTTCGGCGTTTAATAAGTTTCTTGTAAAAAGGGTCGCGGTAACTACCATAATCGACGAGAACAGTCGGAGGCAGAGACTTATCCACTCTATTGTACCTGGTAAGTCATTTCGTGTCGATCACAATGTGGGCGCGATAGTAAGAAGTAGCACAATAAGATTGGGAGAAGACCTGGGCGCAAAACTTAATCAGAATCGGCTGGCTGGAGTAACGGCTTTGCGCATAAACAAGAGCAATGTACGATTAAGCAATGGTGAGAGTTGGTATCGAAGCATCTTTAATTATGAGTTGAAAGATAGTGAAATGGAAAGTCTAATACGAATTGCAATTCAGAAACATTTTGATCGGGAAGAGAAACTCTTCAAAATTGGAGTTAAGGCGTTAGCACTATTTTTTATACCAGCCATATCTGATTATCGCGGATCAAATCCAAGAATAAAACTCTTGTTCGAGCGAATTTATGCGCAAGTTAGAAAATCTGTGCTTAGACGAAAGTTAGACGGTGGGTATAGGGAATATCTTAAAAGGGACTATAATTCGAAACGCGAACTTCAGGTACATCAGGGATATTTTTCGGGAGATAAGGGCACCAAGGAAAAAAAGGAAGCTAAAGGGGTAGATTTGATTTTAAACGACAAGGAAAAATTGTTGTCCTTTTCGACATCACTACGCTTTGTCTTTTCTGTGTGGGCACTGCAGGAAGGTTGGGATAACCCCAATATATTTACACTTTGTAAATTGAGATCGACGGGTAACGAAATAAGTAGAAGGCAGCAAATTGGAAGGGGATTGCGATTGGCCGTTAATAGATACGGTCAAAGACTATCTATGGATATTATGGGTGGGGACGAGGAACGGTTTTTCGATGTCAATACATTGAATGTTGTTGTGTCGGGGCATGAAAAAGATTTCATATCGCAGATACAATCCGAGATAAAGGCGGCCAGCTTTAGTTTCGTGGGTGAAGTGATTTCGTTGGAGGAATTGGTTGGAGTAGGATTGGAGGATACAGAAGCTGCACTAGTGTGGATAATACTTACTCAGCATGGCGTAATTACGGACGAGGGTGCTATCGTGCAACCAATAGCCCCGTGGATGAAGGATAACCGCGCTCTTTTCGCACAGATTGCTTCAGATCGATTTGACAAACTCGTGGGTATTTTGGAATCGTCCGGGACAAAGCCGGTCGTCTCTACGGATGAGACTAACAAACGTGTTGGCGTTAGAGTGTCACGATGGCGCGACTTTCGCCCATTGTGGACTAGCATAAATCGTACGGTTAGTATGAGTATTGGCAAGTTGAGCTATGAGAGGGTTGCGGCTGAAGTCAAGAGCCTCTATGAGTTGCGGGTTTTTGGCTCTGGAGAGAGTGTAATTGAGACATCACATTACGACACCTTGAGGGACCTGATCGTTAGAGAAAGCGAACAGCGGACCGAAAAAATCGAGGAGACTACGTCTATAGATCTAATCAGTGTGCTCGTTCAGAATTTGTCGGAAGAGCTTAATCTTCCAGTGCCATTTATAGCAGGTCTGATTAACTTATTAGACACATCAAGAATGGCTACCAACATTAGGCGTGTCTTCGAGGTATTGAGCCAAGACATTTTATGCGCTATCTATACTTTGGCCATTGAATCTGTGAAATATTCTTTCGACAACAAGCCAAGATTGCCTAATGAAATGCAGGATAGAAACGGAAAATTAATAGCTAGTATGCCATTTACAAAGCTGGGTAGATTTGTGGGAGATAAGTCGCCGCCCGATCACTACCTATTTGATCACGCGGTATACGACTCTTCAATTGAATTGGAAGCAATACTGACCGACCCATGCGCAGTGGACAAAAATTCTGTTAGAGCCTTTGGAAAGTTGCCGCGCTTACGTATCCCCACGCCAAAAGGAAACTATAGCCCTGACTTTGCATATTTTATTGAAAGGGATAGGCTCAAACCCCTAGTCTTAGTAGTTGAGACCAAGGGTTACGACAATATGGGGAGTATTTCTACAATGGAGTATTTGAAAATTAGGTATGCCGAGAGATTCTTTGCCTCTCTACAACTTGCTTTGCCAACATTCGAAGTCATGTTTAAAACGCGTTTGAACAATCAATCATTGAGACAACTGATTATAGGGGCAGAATAGGCATGATAAAGCCAGAAGACGCGCAGGCTATGGCGGGTACCATGGTTGACGATTCTCTAAAAGGTAATGGAATTAGAGATCGGTTAATAGAGGGCGTGGCCAAAATTGATCCATCGCTGTTGACTGAGAATGGCGATTTGGATATCGGGCGATTGTCTACCATTATGAACGCGGATTCGTCGCGCGGAGGGCTGGTGGGGTATGAACTTCAGTTTGTGGGAAAGAATACGGCAATTTATGAAGCAGACACTAAAAGATCTTACGAATTAAAGCCCAACCGAAAACTCAGTGCAGATTTTCGAGATACTGCAAATACCCTAATTATTGGCGACAATCTGCAAGCATTGAAAGTTCTTCGACAAAATTATTTTAATAAAGTGAAAATGATTTATATAGATCCACCATATAACAGAGAATCGGATGGTTTTGTGTATTCAGACCAGTTTCAATTGACTGCAGAAGAATTGTCATCTAGGTTTGATTGTGATGAAACGGAGGCTGAATTTATCGTCAATACATTTGCGGCCCAAACTCACAGTGGATGGTTAGCGTTTATGTACTCGCGCTTAAAGGTGGCACGGGATTTACTTAGCGACGATGGCGTTATGTTTATTTCGATTGATGATGTCGAATTACCGAATCTCTATGTGATCTGTAAGGAATTATTCGGGGATAAGAATATAGATTGTTTTGTGTGGAGGAAAAGTGGGAGTGGCCGTGATGGAAAGATGAAAAATACAAATACGTTTCGTAAGGATCATGAGTATTTGTTGGTTATGTTCAAGCACGTTAATTATTTGAATAAGGCGATGGAGTATCCGAAATGGGATAAAGAGTATCCAAATCGAGATAATGATCCTCGAGGACCATATGAAGCTGGAAGCATGTCAAGGGTAGAACATGATTCTCAAGCAACCCATGTAAACTTCTATGAAGTCACATCTCCGTCTGGGAAAACATTCAGAAGGCAATTTGATGTAAGTGAATCGGAATTCGCGAAACTGGACAAAGACAAGAGGATTTGGTGGGGCATTAAGGGGGATGCAGTTCCGCGAATAAAGATCTTCTTGTCGGAGAAACGTTCGGTTAATAGCTCCTCCATATTAGAGGTGGGTACCACGACGGAGGGGAGCAAAGAGCTTGATAAGTTGCTTGGGATGGATGGATTGGGGAATGAGTTTCGTCCTAAGCCCACCGCTCTTATAAAGCGCCTAATCCAGTTGGGCACACGAGATGGTGGTGATGACATTGTAATGGATTTCTTCGCTGGTACGGGCACCACAGGAGAAGCGGTTATGCAATTGAATGCGGAAGATGGAGGGTCTCGTAGATTTGTACTCGTTCAACTGGATGAAAAGATTCTCAAGAGTAAATCCCCGAGGTCGGTGGCGTACTGTGAGACAAAGAGAAAATCGAAAGACATTTCTAGCATTACGCTGGGGAGATTAAGGGCTAGTGGCGGGGCAATAAAAAAATCTAAGGAACCTTATGCTTGTAATACGGACGTGGGTTTCAGAGTGTTTAAATTAGTGCTTAGGCCGTTTGTTCAACGGGAGAGTTCGACCGGAGGACTGTTTGTGCAAATCCGGAGTGAGAGGAGTTCGTATTTGGATGTTTTGTTCAATTTGATTTGTTCAGCGGGGTATACGCTGGATGAATCGTTTCATTCAATATTACAGGGCAAAGTATATAACGTTGGCGGAGACACTTTTGTAGTTTCATCAACATCTGTAGAGACCCTAATAAAGTATACGGATAGTCGCATTTTTGTAGATGGATGGGGAGATTTGGATTTACAACTATTCGTGAATGAAGGTCTCTCTTCGAGAACAGTTGTTGTCTACTAAATTATGGTTTGGTCGACGTGGCAGTCTATGGATTGTTTAGGTGTATACACTGAAGTCACAGATAGAAGTGCTCACTTTATGCAGGGAACGATGTTTGCCCGGCATGAACACTACTAATTCAGTTAGGAGGGTGCCTAAGACCCATTGGCGGCACGGTATCAGGCGCACTATGAGTGTAGAAGGAGATTGATATGGTTCAGCCAATAAAGGATCGCATCCGAGAAGTAGCTCTAAGGATAATTAGAGAGAACCCAAACGGGATACGATACTCGGAATTGCGCCGACAGATCCAACAAACAGATAGCTCGTTTAAATTGAATACTGTAACTGGGACTTTGTATGATCTTGACGTTCGCATATCCAGTGTTGAGAAACCTAGTCGTGGCCTGTACCGGATCATATCGGGGGACAAAGACGCTCCCGTCGTTTACCCACTAGGTCCTACAGCCGTTCCGGAAGAAAAGTTCTACGCATCGTTCGCGGACTGGCTGAAGAACGACGTTGAAGATGTGACCAAGGCAATCCCGCTTGGCGGAAGTCGGTTCAAGGATAAGTGGGGAACGCCTGATGTAATAGGGAAACGAGATTCAAGGGCGAGCGACATCGTGAAACCGCCAATGGAGATCGTTTCTGCTGAGATCAAAACGAATACTAACCACCTGATCACGGCATTTGGCCAAGCCTGTGCATATTGTCTTTTCAGCCACAGATCATACTTGGTTGTTCCAGCGAGGGCATCGAAAGATGATCTGTCGAGACTCGACTCTCTTTGCCAGGTATTTGGATTGGGATTTGTCCTTTTCCACGCAGATCAGCCCGACGACCCAAGATTTGAGATCCGAGTGCGTCCAAGGAAACAAGATCCCGACATTTACTACACCAACAAGTACATGCAGAAGATCGAATCAGAGCTTTTCCAGTGATTTTCGCCCCAACCGTCCTCTACTCTCCAAGTTGACTCTAGCGAGTTCTGATCGAGTGCATTAGGACGATTCGCGTCATCTTTTTTGGCGACAGGGCACAAGACTACAACAAGTGCCTACCCATGAGATTTCTAGGTACTGTTTCTTGAATGAAAACAGGGCGGCTATTTGTCTTTTCGTGTAGTTTCTCGCGATTGATTGCATTACATCAATAGTAATCTAGCCAGCTCACTTTCATTCGGTGCGTTGGCCCTTCGACTCGACCATCCGACTTTGTGCTATCGGTCCTTCTCACTGCATTTTCGCGGCGTGTTCGTGATGGAGTCAGCGTAAGGTCGTGTGCTTCTTGTAACTTTAAGATGACGCCAGATGCATTTGCATCCATGTGAGCAGGAACAAGCAGAGAATGCATCCCCCGTATACTGTAAGCATTGTCTTGCATTGGCTCGAAGTGAAAGCAGCAACACCACCATTTAGTTTGCGGAATGATTGAAACTTCGCCAACGGATAACCAGTGGCAACTACCGTTAGAGTGAGCAACAGGAAGCTGCTTTTAACAAAGCTAGCCGCCGAATCACAATGCAATAGCAGTGCTAAGCAATAGGTCGCCAGCACGCCAACGAGTGTCCAAATCAACATTGAGAGAAGCGGATACTCTCTGAATTGCTCGTCTATTAATCCATTTAGCTTCATCAAATTGTGCGCGTCTCTAGAGTCTGTAGTAGCGAAATGTTACTTTGAATCAGTACAGCAATTGCATCAGAGATAAACGAGCATTTGTCCAATCAAATGTAGAGTTAACAGGGATCGAGTCGCTTCACCAACGTTTGCTCGCCCTTGAACCGTCAAGTTCAGAGAGTTCAGGGCGCACTAGGGCTTCATTAAGAATTGGCATTTTCTGACTTGGCCAACAGTAGCCATCGTCAACGCCTGAGCCGTTGAGCTCAATCCCTAAAGACAAGCGCAACTCGATGCCGAATCCAATACTGGCGAATGTGTTTGTAGGTTCGCATCCCTCGCTCTACGAATTGGTCGCAATGACCCTTCAACTACGAACCCGCAGTCGTTGGACCCGTTTCAAACTTATTGCAATCGTGTACATTGGATTGTGAGTCCTCACTCTCCGACAACATCGTCCAAGAAGCAATTCTTGCCTTTGGAGAAAGAGACGACGACCAAATCGCCCTGTGTCGATTTCATCGCCAAGGCAGCAAACGAATACGAGAGTCTCTTCTTGTGCTTGAGGATTTGAAGCGCTTTAGAACCCTTTGAATTTAGCATCGCGCTTCTCGCGAAATGCCTGTGCTCCCTCACGACCATCCCAAGACATTCCCACGAGCGGAATCGCGGATTCTGACCACTGCATTGCCGTGTCGAAATCCATATTTGCTGTTCTTACAGCCAAAAGCTTGCCAATTTTCTGTCCGATCGGCGGACCTGCTTCGATTTCAAGAGCCAATTCCATTGTGCGGCTTTCGAGTTGTTCGGGATCGACGAGATAGTTCGAGAACCCGGCTTCGTGCGCTTCTTCTGCGCTCATGAAACGTCCGGTCATCATGAGTTCCATTGCTTTACGCCAACCGACAACTTTGGGCAGCGACCAGAATCCGCCCAAGTCTGCATAGAGTCCTCGCTTTACATAAGCGACTTGGAATCGTGCAGCTGTCGAGATAACAGCTAGGTCGCAATGGCTGGCTAAATCAAATCCAGCACCGACGCAGGGTCCGTTCACCATGGCAATGATTGGCACTTCCATCCGTCGTAGGGCGATGTAGGTCTCGCTTTCGTGCCGAAAATTGAGCCGATATCCCTCGATATCTGCCGTTCCAGCCTCTTCCAGTCCTTCAGGTTTGGGATCTGGGTTCGGATTGGCTGCTCCACTGAAATCCATTCCGGCGCAGAATCCACGTCCCGCACCCGTGATCACTATGCAGCGCACGGTTCGGTCGAATCTTGCCTGGAAGAGAATCTCTCGCATTTCCTCTAGTAGAGGAAAAGTCAAGGCATTGAGTTTGTGGGGGCGATTTAGCGTGAGCCACAAGATTCCGTCTGTTTCGCCTCTTCTTTCAGTAAGAATGGGATGATCTTCCGACATGGGATTGACCTACTTCTATTCCGGTCCGAATATCGTACCTTGCGGGTAGTTGGCGACCAAATTCCCGGTTGAATCGGCGAGAGCGATTGGTGTCGTGGAGAATACTCGCTCACAGGACCAAAAGGAACGAAAGAAACGTGCGATCGTCGAAGCGGAACCATCAACAACTAAATCGCGATGCTTGGAGCATGAAGGCTGAGGAATACGCAGATCCTGCCGAACTCAAGTGGGATTCGCCAGATCCCGTCTGGGGAATTTGGCAGATTCCCAACGAGAGCATTGCCATGCTTCCAGAAAGTCTCAAGGGCAAACGGTGTCTGGAGATAGGTTGTGGAACAGCGTATGTGGCTTCATGGATGGCTATGAGAGGAGGCGAGACCTTTGCCATAGATCCAACTCGAAACCAACTAAATACAGCAGCTCGATTAAGGGTTGAACATGATCGCCGCGTCGTATTGGTTGAAGCATTTGGCGAGCAATTGCCATTTCCAGACGAGTCCTTCGATTTCGCAATATCGGAGTATGGAGCGTCTCTATGGGCGGATCCCTTTCAATGGGTGCCGGAAGCAGCTCGCGTCTTAAAGCCTAGCGCTCAGCTTGTCTTCATGACTTGCCATCCAATATCCCAACTGTGCTGTCCCGAACAACCCGATCTACGCAATGGAACAGCACTTCTGCGACCTTACTTGGGTATGTATGAACTGCATTGGTCAGATCCTCCAACCGTTGAATTTCAGCTTCCCCACGGCAAGTGGATAGAGCTTCTGCGTTCTTGCGGGTTCGAAATTGAAGAATTGCACGAACTCGGTGCACCTCCCGATGGCAAGAGCCAGTATGTGTGGGCGGATGCGAATTGGGCGCAATCTTGGCCAACCGAGGAAGTATGGATTGTGCGGAAGACGTTTTGAGGTAGGTTGAAATTTATCGAAATGTCGGTTAGATCGCAGAAATCTTATGGCCTGACATAGCTTTGAAAGTGAATGTGCTCCCGAACTACAGACAAGTTCACAGTTTTGGGACTTACTAGAGTAAACGAGTGGATTTGGTACTGTTTCGATTTCGACTGGGACGTGTGGGCTCTTTTTCGGTGCATATGTGGGCGAAAAGGATTGAACGACTCTTCGCGAATCCTCTAATGCAAACTACTCCGTCCTATGGCAAATTGAGAGCATCATCTTGCTTTCCTAGGTTCCTAGCATCAATTGGCTGCGCTACATGTCGCAGACTCTTGACGACTTTCAGAAGATTACTCTCAAGAATACGAACTACACGGATACCTTCAGAGAAGGGAGTTTTTGGCGAACTTGGCGAACTTTGTGCTTCTGCTGGATTCATTCACGCAATGGCATTCATCTGCTTTCGCCACAACAATATTTTTTTTGAGAAGGAACTGAATCCTAGTGATATTGCACATTTGCGAGGATGGCCTGGCGGTCGTCACACCCAAGTGGCAGAAATGGGCGCGGGCGGCGAAAAGGAAACTGAAGCAGGCAGCTCTGGAACGGAAGGCCGCATAGCCATGAACCATGAAATTTCCCTACACCGAAAAATTCCCGCTATTTCGATAGCAAGACACTTCTATCTCGTGAAAGACATAGAGCTTGACGGAATGTACTATAGGTGAATCCTTTCGTGTATCGTGATGGCACATTCTGACTGACCTAACGGTACAGAGGCAATCTTTCCGTAGTCACTATGAGCGCAGGAGGAGATCAAGTTAAAGCATCAGATGGTTGGCCCATCGTGAGCCACATCGGTTGTCTACCTGATTTACGCGACTGAACAAGAGTCAACAAGAGGCTAGATGAACACCACGAGCAATTTCGCAAGAGCGTTAAAAGGTCGGAAGTTCGGCACCATTCTTGCCGATCCTCCCTGGCGGTTTCAAAATCGTACTGGCAAGGTGGCGCCAGAACATGTACACCTCTCTCGTTACAAAACGCTATCCGTCGACGAGATTGCAGGTCTTCCAATAGGTGACTACGTCCGAGATGTAGCCCATTGCTACCTGTGGGTGCCTAATGCTCTGTTACCTGCGGGCCTGAAAGTTCTCGATTCTTGGGATTTCAAATACAAGACGAATCTAGTCTGGCACAAAATCAGGAAAGATGGAGGTTCGGATGGTCGAGGTGTGGGGTTCTATTTCCGGAACGTCACTGAGTTGATCCTCTTTGGCGTGCGGGGAAAAGAGGCTCGAACACTAGAAGCGGGCCGCCGACAAGTCAATTTGATAGCGTCGCGCAAGCGCGAACATTCGCGAAAACCAGATGAACAATACGAGATCATCGAAAGCTGTTCACGGGGACCGTATTTGGAACTCTTTGGGCGAGGCACACGCGATGGTTGGACCCTCTGGGGAAACCAGGCGCATCCAGACTACGTTCCGAATTGGCCAACATATGCGCATAATTCTGCGACTGTATTGGACTGAGTCCGGTTGTTGGACGGGAGAGGCTTCAAATTTTTGCTCTACTACTAGCTGTCCTTAAAGGTCTGCTTCCCAGCACCCACATTCATCCACCGCTAGCTAGAAATGAGCAAAGGCTACCATTGGAGTACAGTGCGCCTAACTGTGTTCCACATCAGATACTAGAGGTACATGGAGAACTTCAAAGACTAAAGCAAGAGCGGCTTGATTCCAATGCCACTATCAAAACAGCAGCAGTTTAAGAGATCAGAATATCGCAGCAGATGTGGGTTAGACAGATTGCGGTCCAGATGAAGACAATTTGCGCACGAATCAAGGCAAATTGGACAACAGCTCTAGCTGATGTAAGCGCGTCAATTGTCGGAACAATAGGAATCGTGTTCGTGATCGCTTTCTTTGTCTCAGAACAACAATCTGACGTGGACGCTTATACATCGTTCCTTCAGTATTTTCGTGCTGGACAAATTAGCTTGCCGATTTTGTCTGTATCAGGAATTATCTTTGTCGCATTAATGCGAAGACAAAGTGCCAAAAACCCGATCTTGGCATTGATTCTCTACGTTTTTCTTATAGTGCCCACCGTTGCGACGGCGATAATCATTGGATTTAACCCGGGATTTGTTCCCGGTGAGTTGAGTTCAGCCATCCTCACATGGTTGTGGGTGTTCTATTGGATTTTGCACTTATTGTGGTTCTTAGTTCTCGTTTCAAAACCAGTTGTTCCAACCATCGAAGAAACCGCCATTGCGGAGGGAGTTCGTGTCAACAAGATTAAGGATGAAGCCGCCGGACGTGGCTAAAGACACCAAAGTTCCCATTAGGTTGCCGGTTGCGAGGGTAGCACAGCCCATTGGAGACTTTTATGTAGGTAGGATGAACGCCCGTGAACTAATCTCCATCGCATACACCGAGATTCGACGATTTGATAGTGGAACACAAGATACGATTGCCGGCATTCAAAGAGAAAGGTCTGAAGGTCGTATCAGACAGATTAAGCAATACGTGAATCTTGATTACGCCACATTTCCCACTTCGATCATCATAGCTGTGGAACCTGAATGTGCCGAGATCGAAGCCCTTTCGGATGAATTTGAGGATTTTTACATCCTTGAGCTAACTCCGTTTGGAAATCCGCAGGACGACGACTACATTCCTCTTGAAAAGATTGCGTTCATTATCGATGGACAACATCGCGTTGCTGGACTCGAAGGGTTAGAAAAAGGCAAGGGTTTTGATGTGAATGTTTCTATATTCGTGGGAGCGTCAGACGCGGATAAAGCTGAGATTTTTGCGAGGGTCAATCAAGCACAAACGAAGGTCAATCAGAGTTTGGTGGTTGACTTAGCGTCCTATTTCGACGAGCGCGGACCTGTAAAGTTTGCGCATGAAGTGGTCCTAGCCATGAATAGCGATGAAGAAGGACCTTTTTACGACAAAGTGAAGCGATTGGGCAAAGCGGAGCCTGGCAAGGGACATGTGCAAACGCTGGCTCAGGCTACCGTCGTAAAACCTATAGTCGATTACATCTCTGCTGACCCCGAGGATGAGAGGAACAAGCGCTATCGCGGGATATTTCGGCTCAGAAGATCGCCAGACGCGTGGCGAAAACACATTTTTCAGCCATTTTACGATAGAGAGGATGATAGTGGAATGTTCTTATGTTTGAGTAACTATTTTAGTGCTGTGAAGGCTCGATGGCCAGAGCCTTGGGATAACTCAGACAATCGACCCGGCTTAATTCTAAATAGAACTACCGGATACGCTGCATTAATGCGGTTCCTTCTTCCCGTGTACCTCAAGTTCTGCAAAGAAGGAGAAATCTTGTCAGTTGAATCGTGTCAGGAGGTATTCAATGAGATTGACATTGAAGACAATGAGTTCACGCGTGAGAAATTTATACCTGGCAGTTCGGGAGTCTCGGCGCTATACCGACGGCTTATGTCCGAGGCACAGTGGACTCACAAGTAATGTGGATTTACGCTGAAGTGAGCCATTGTCTAATCAGTTTGAAATACGAGCGATCAAAGTGCTTCCCCACCATCCACAATTGTTCCTGCCTTTTGGAATTGTGAATGTTGCTATGGTGCATAACGGAAACTATTTCTTGTGGTTGAGGAATAAGGAAAAAGCCACAAGCAGAATTGCTTCACTCACTGTACGAAAATGAATAATGCGTTCATTGCAAACTTTTTCGCTGCTTCTATGCACTACGCGTGTGTTTACAGCGAATAGGAACTAAATCTTTATAATTTAGTGGTGCCCGTGATACCTTTTCTCTCCAATTCGCGATACTCGGCTTCGGAAATGCCAAGCTCTTGGTGCAGCACCTCAAAGGAATCCTGGCCGAAGCACGGCGAGTGCCGAATCTCGCCCTTGCCTACAGACCTGTAGACCCAGGGATTCGTGGGCATGAAGTGCGTGCCCGATTCGGGATGAGTTACGGGCACGAGGAATCCTCGGTGTGCGAATTGAGCGCTGGGATTCCTATAGACATCCAGAAACTCGGGTACCTTGCAGGTCGTTGCTCCAATCTTGTGTAGTAAGGAGACTGCATCCATGGTTCGCGATTCCGAAGTCCAATTCTTGATCACTTCATCGAGATCGGACTCGTGGTGCTTGCGAGACGCCGCAGTCGAGAATCGTTCATCTGTGATTCCCACTTCCTCAGCAAATTTAGAAAACACAGCATCATCGTCGATGGCTATGACTATCCATTGGTCGTCAGCTGTTGGGTAAATGCCATGCGGAGCAGTGCGAGGATGCTTGTTGCCGGAAGGACGACGAATGTTCCCGTTTCCGCTGTATTCCAGAATTGCGTCGCCCATGTGGACCGCCACGGACTCGATCATTGACAGGTCGATGCGTTGTCCCTCGCCAGTTCTCTCTCGGTGGTTAAGAGCCGCCAAAATGGCTCCCGCAAAGTAGTACCCGGAGATTGGGTCGGGAATCAGCCCGCCGGTGTTTTGGGCTTCGTCTCCCTCGTAGCCGTGAATGGACGCAAGACCCGCCATGGGTTCAGTCGTTGCGCCGTTGGCCGGGTACTCGGCCAGCGGACCTGTGCGACCGTACCCAGATAGCGAAGCGAAAATGACGTCCGGTCGCTTCTCGCGCAAAGTATCCAGTGTCACACCCCACTTTGTCATGACATGGGGGCTGAAGTTGTCAGCGAGGATGTCGAATTTTGGAATGAGTCGCCAGAAGATGTCCATGCCTTCCGGTTGCGCTACATCCAGAGTTATTGCGCGCTTGTTCAGATTGACAGTGTTGTACATTCCATTGGTGTTGAGTCGGTCCTGTGGAATGTCTGGGTCTCGAACGCCAGGAGGCACAGGTGCGCCAGCTCCTCTCCAAACGTCGGGTCGCTTGCGTGACTCCACTTGAACTACGTCAGCTCCTAGCAGAGAAAGCAGTTGCATGGCGAATGTGCCGGACCATGCACCTGTAAAGCAAAGCACGCGTATGCCTTGAAGCGGCAATGAGTTTTCACCCGAGGTCTGTCTGACTTTCGTTTCTTTCTTTGGTTGAGCTATTTGTTCGAGTGAGTTCTCCCCAATACGAGGGGCATCGCAATTCTTGGTCCACGGAGTAGCTGAAAGCTGGGCGAACGGACCGGGTGCGGCTAGATTCCTGCCGTTCACACTGCTATCAACGAGAAATCCTCTAGCGTTCAGGTGGTCGTTCTCGGCTAGTTCCTTTGAGTTCTGTACAACTCCAGAAATGCACCGGACTTTTGCCAATCCATGGAACACCTCCCACTTGTCCCGCTTTGCCATGGTCTCCTCAAGTCCATCGCGAACCGGTCTCGTATCCTTCTGGTGACGGCCGAACGTGGAAATGAAGTCGGGGTTCTCGGCTATGGCGGGGAGTCCTAGGAAATGGAATGCGTTTGTCCACTGAGCCCAGTCCCCATAGCCGAAGTTTATGTGTCCATTCTTGGCTCGCCACAATGGTCCAGAACGATCTCTCGTTCTCGGTCCATTGGGTCCCCGTGTCATTCGATTGTTGCCTCCTATGAACAGTCCCACCTCTGCCCATGGAGCACAGGTGTTCGCCATGGCTTCGTCCTCGCTGACGTCGACAAGCTCTCCTTGACCAGTTCGCAGACTGCGAAACAGAGCAGCTGAAGCACCAACAAATCCAGCAATCCCCGATATGTAGCCACTCTGGTTGTGGGGCAATTGCAAGGGTTCATGGTCAATGCACTGATTGATGGCGCACCATCCTGACTTTGCACAAGCTGTGAGATTGTTGCCTGGCAAATGCGCAATGGGTCCATCGATTCCGTGAGGCGTAATGGAAAGATGAATGGAGCTTGAAGGTAGAAACTCGATCTCGTCTGGGAGATCGATGCAAGACGTAACCACTACATCTGAAGACTCAATTAATTCTCGAAGGTCACCATCGTCTGCACGAACAGAACGCTTGTTTGAATTTACGTATGCATGCAGGAGAGAGTTCTCTATCACCTGGCTCATCGTTGAGGAATGGTGGTTCATGGCGCAATGGATGGCCTCGCTCGTCTTCTACGAG
Source organism: Candidatus Azotimanducaceae bacterium (assembly GCA_965205545.1). Classification (GTDB taxonomy): domain Bacteria; phylum Pseudomonadota; class Gammaproteobacteria; order Pseudomonadales; family Azotimanducaceae; genus Bin55. The sequence continues at coordinate 2,355,578 of OZ242170.1, forward strand.
AATTACATCCGCTCCAAAATTCCCAAAGAGACGGGCTGCCCACGCTCCGGAAAGGCGATCCGATAGATCTAGTACGCGAATGTTCTCAAAAGCCTTTGCCATGTCCTGCATGTCCTAAAGAAATCGAGCAATAGCGAAGTGGAGATCGATAGGTTCGATTGATCGACGCCGAGAAATGGGAGATTCTAGGTCATTGAGGATTGCTTCCAGCCTTGGATCCGAGATTTCACATGATCTGAGCATTTCGTCGAGTTCGGGCAGGCTTCGAATTGAGATTCCGGGCTTTACCTTAGGTCCACTAGGGATTAACAGCATTGCCAGATTGAATTCAAACCATTGTGAGCACAATGCAGTGAGTGATTCTGCTCTTGGCCAAATGACAAGAAGTAGCTACAATGTAGCTACTTCCCAAAGTACTTTCCATGATGAGACAAGACTCAGTTGTACGAGCACGGATCGACAGTGAAACTAAAGAGCAGGCCACCGTAGCACTTAAAGCTATGGGTTTGTCCCTGTCCGACGCAGTACGTCATTTGTTAATCCGCGTAGCGGAGGAAAAGCAACTGCCGTTCAATGTCCAAGTACCCAACCCTACGACCATTGCAGCTATGAAGGAACTAGACGAAGGAGGTGGTCAACGATTTGCCAATGCGAAAGAACTATTTCGAGATTTAGAAATTTGATGTGTTAACACTAGTTCGTTCGTCGCAGTTCAAACGCGACGTTAAACGGGCGAAGTTGCGAGGAAAGGATCTAGCCAAGCTTCGGATGCTTTTGAATACGTTGATTGATGAGGAGCCATTGCCTCCGCACTTTCGGGACCACCAGCTTCGCGGGATCTGGAGCGGCTACAGGGAGGCACACATCGAACCTGACTGGCTACTGATCTACAAGATTCATGCCGGCGAGTTGTATCTAGTTCGTACTGGCACGCACGCCGACCTCTTTTCGAGTTAGCAAATCAACCGCACGCTTCATTTTGCTATCGCCGAACGCGGTGCTTGATTCCTCGAACGTAGACTAATCCCAAGAGATCGAAGCAGCTTCAATGCATGAATTTTTGCGTGCTGCACACCCCTCGCAAAAAGCTACTTACTTGACGAATTGTCTTGCCGTATACTCAAGATTGATTCGTCGGTAATGAGAGTTCAATCGGCTGAGTGTTGTGAAATCCACCGCTAGCAATCGGTCTGGCCTCCTAGGCTACTGTGTTGCCTTCGCAATGGGGCTATGCACGTTGGGCGTTGTGTGGTTTGCGTGGTCACTCTGGAATCCTGAAAGCGGAGACCTAAGTGAGGTTCCTCGCGATTTAGCAGATGAATCCGATCGGACCGAATCACACGAGTTAGCCGAGGTGGATAGAGAGTTGGCTTCTTCTGCTCTTGCTGGAACGCAGGCGACCACACTTCGAAGAATTAACTCTAATCGACAGCGAGTTTTCGAGAATCTTGGCACTCTACAACTTTGCTCTGAACGTGGATGAGACAGAGATTCTTGATCTGATTGCCCAAACCAAGAATCTTCCGCCCCGATTTCAGTATGAATTTCAAAGGGTGTTAGTACAAAGGCTCTATGAGATCAACCCAGAGTTGGCCTTGTCTCACGTCGAAGACTTTCATACTGGTTTAGTTCAACTCCTGTACCAGGATCTGGCGCGAAGGGACTTAACCGGTGCAATTGCACGTGCCAAATCTCTTGAAGGCGCGACACGCGAAGCGGCCACATTGGGATTGTTGTCTCCGCAATCTGAAATCTCTGCAGAGCAAAGGTCGGAAATTGCGCGTGAACTTGGGAGAGAGCAACTCTCATCGGGCCTCTCTTTAGGGCAACAGTTCGCTGAAATGCAAAGAAACCCCGAGAATGCGTGGAGCGAAGCATTACGCGAGGACGGACACGACAGTGATCAGCTGCAGACTCTCATGATGGCGGCTACTGTCTGGATTAGCCACAGTGGACTAGAGGTCATCGACGAGATACGCACATCCTTAGATGACCCGCAAGTCCGTGAGCAAGTATTGACTTCTGCGCTAGTCACGTCAACTCAATCGATAGACTTCATTGAAGTTTTTAGGAAAGCTCGGGAGTTGGATAGCACTCCGGATAAACGCATGCTCATGGTCTTAGTCGGTTCCGCGACGCGGCGCGCACCAATGGCAGTTTTCGAGGCACTCGATGAAGTTGAGCTGCCGTCGTTGCGTAGAGATTTGCAGCTGACGGCGGTTCACAACTGGGCATATGCTGACCCTCAAGCCCTGCTCGACCAACTTGAAAGAATCCCCGAAGAAATGCAATCGACTGCGCAAGGATCGGCAATTCAGGCAATGGCTCGCAACGACCCTGTAGGAGCGTTGTCTCATGCCCGAGCATTGGCACCTAGTGCCGCTAGGGCGTCACTTGTGTCAGACATTGCTTCCTCCTGGGCGGAACAAGACCCTCACGCAGCGCTAGCCTGGGCAATGAGTGATCAGGAATATGCTGGTAGCCGCACTCGGTTGCTCTCTACCGTTATTACAAGCTGGTCAAGTCGCGATCCAAATGCGGCTCTCAACTGGATTTTGGACCAGAGGGATTTGCCGGAGATTCGGCAAGACGTCATACACGCGATTTTGAGAAATCTTGCTGACAGTGATCCTGAACTTGCTTTGCAACGAGCACTCGAACAGCCAATTCGGGATGACTGGCTTGGTCTCGAGCACACAGTTATTAGCCGCATTGCACAGAGTGATTTGCAGCTTGCCAGAGAAATGCTGCAACATGCGCGCGAGGGGCAGACTAGAAGCAACTCCTACGCTGCAGTGGGTTTGGCGATGGTGCGAGCTTCGCGTGGCATCGAAGCCCTTGAACTTGCAGATAACCTAGCAGAATCTGATCGCGCCGGTTATCTCGAAAGAATTTTTTGGCAATGGGCGTCGTACGATGCAGTTGGATTGCTTGACGCATTGAGCAGCATTTCCAACTCTAAGATTCAGTCGTCGGCAGCTGACGCTCTTATCACTCGAAACAATTCCACGGACATCCTGACGGACGAGCAGATTGAGTACGTTAGGCAATTCAAAAGCGAGGACGACGAAGAAATAATCATCAACCGTAGCTTGCCACAGTAAGAGTGCTAGTTCATTCATAGGGAAAGCGCAACTGTAACGAGTTGACTATTCGATTCGCTTACGGCAGCGCTCAATTTCACTTAGTCAATCCCCCGAAGTTAGGGCGCTAATTCCCGCTTCGGAGGAATCGAACACTCTTGACAAGCAATCCAATCTAGTGAAGCTCGTCGGCTGTAGCTCATAGAGAGACCTAGCCTGCCATATACTGGAAGTGGCAATCCCGCAATTGGACATTCAAGCAGGTGTTTGTTGTGAAGTCTCTTGCTGGCAAACGGTTCGGCGTCCACGGAATTTGCGCTGCTTTTGTATTTGGCTGTGCTGCAATAGCTTGTGTGTGGATGGGGTGGTCTCTCGCGAATACTGGGAGCAGTGACCCTATTGGGCAATCTCACGACTCAACAGTTGAACCCAATCAGACTGACCCAAGCACACTCGAAGAACTTACTCTCATCGACAGCCAGTTCTCGAGAATCTTGGCTCTCTACAACTTTGCTCTGGGCGTCGACGAGGCCGACTTTCTCGATCTGATTGAACAGACCGAGAGCCTTCCACTTCGGTTTCAGTTTGAATTTCAAAGGGTATTGGTAGACAGGCTCTATGAGATCAACCCAGAGTTGGCCTTGTCTCACGTCGATAGCTTTCACACCGCATTGGTTCAATTTCTATTCTTGGATTGGTCAGAAAGGGACTTGGAAGATGCTATTGCACGTGTGAAGTCGCTTGAAGGTCCGCCACGTGAAGCGGCCACGTGGGGAGTGCTGTCTCCTTACTCTGAGTACTCCGCGGAGCAAAGAGAAGAAATTGCTCGAGAACTTGGCCTTGAAGACCTAGCTGCCGGCATCGCGTCGGAGCAGCAAGTCTCGGAGGCCCAGAGAGACCCCGAACAGGCCTGGAACGAAGCGTTGCGCGACGACGCCTACGACAACGGCAACGACAACGATTACATACTCACTCTAGTATCGGCAGGGGCTGAATGGGTTCGACAAGACGGTCTTGAAGTAGTCGACGAAATCAGCGCAAGCTTAGGGAACTTCCAGGCTCGCGAGTATGTTCTAGCGTCGGTGCTTGTTGCTGCATCTCAGTGGGTAGACATTGAGGACATATTTTCTAAGGCACTGGAAATTGATGCGGGTAGGGACTCAAAAACAAGGTTGATGAGCTCTATAGTCGGGCATTGGACGCGATTGGATCCAGAATCAGCGCTTGACGCGGCTAGTGAAGTCGAATCGTCCTTTCTGCGCGACCGACTGCAGAGCATGGTGATATACACATGGGCAAACAACATTCCTCGATCCATTCTTGATGATCTTGATCGGATTCCGAAGGATTTTCAAGCAATTGCCCGTATGTATGCCCTAACCGCAATTGCACAAGGCGATCCTAGAGAGGCGATTTCGTTGGTTCGATCTCTTGACATTGAACGTGAAGACACGAGAGAGAGTCTGATTAGAACAATCGCTTCCATATGGGCAGAACAAGACGCTCAGGCAGCACTTTCATGGGCGATGAACGACCAAGAACATGCAGGCGTACGGTCGCAATTGCTCCGCACTATTGTTTGGGCCTGGTCAAGCCGCGAGCCAAATGCGGCTCTCAATTGGATTTTGGACCATAGAGATCTCTATGAGATTAGTCAAGTGACAATCCGGGTGACTATGATGAACCTAACCGACAAGAATCCTGATCTTGCCCTGCAACGAGCGCTCGAACAGCCCGTCGAAAAGGGCGAACTTGGTTGGGAGGGGATAGTCATAGGACGCGTTTTGCAGACAGATTTGGAGCTTGCCAAAGAGATGCTGCCACATACGCGCGACGGCAAAACTAAACGCCAATGCTACATTGCAGTAGGGTGCGCATTGGTCCACGCATCGCGGGGTATTGAAGCCCTTGAGCTCGCGAGAGAACTGGTAGAGTGGGAAGGTGAGGAATACGTTGCAGAATTGCTGTCTCATTGGGCGTGGGATGATGCAGATGGATTGCAGGACTCGTTAGACGACATTTCGGACCCTGCGATCCGCACGTCGGCTGAAGCTGCGCTAGAGGCACGCTCGGCTGATCCTAGCGACCCGTTCGATGACTATTGGGAACAGTTAACGACGTACAGTAGCGACAGCTAGCAAACCACAACAATGCGGAACATAGATGTATGTCCGCGAAGAGTAAGCTAACTACACGCCAATCTTCTCTAATGAACGTGTGTGCATGCGTTTGACAACTGCAAAGATCGGATAGCTAAGCACCACGGTCACACACAACGCCAAAAGAATTCCTAGACTTAGATCGAGTAGCGAGTAAGGCGCAGCATTGCGCAAGAGGTGAATTGCAGCACCGGCAACCCACCCAGCCGCATTCGCTCCCAGTAACAAGAGGATCAAGTGAATTGGGTACGGAAGATCAAGCATGCCTCGTTGAAGCATTCTCGAATGAAGCTTGGCGAATTGACTCACCGTATGCTTACTACTATACGCATTGACCGAGTAACGGCTATAGAAGTGGAGCCCCACGAACGCTAGTGCGAGGAACGCAACCATCTGGGGTATCCGCCAAGGGAGTTGCGAGGCTGTTCCGTTCCAGACGTGCGACAACACACCCAACATCAAGAATTGAGGAGAGAATACGCCAGCTATCAGAAAGCCCAATGAACGGTGCGCAACATCAATGAACGGTGCGCTCTGGTTGCGAGCTTCTTCGATTCCTTACTCCATTCGACTGGTATGGTGTCGTTTGTTGGGGTTTCCGAGTCAGTCATTTTCAAAGCTCGACGACTTTTTCGAATTATGTGGCAAGTTTGCTCAGGAATCAATCGAGCTAATGGAGCTTGGGTTGTTCGATGTACACGGATCTGCTCAAATCAGCCTCAAAACATCGAAGTTCAATCGAATCGCGATTTGCTTTTTCAACATCTAAGAAAATCGTGAGTGTAGTTGCCGGGGAGATAGCTCGGCTCGACCTACACGCGACGCGTGCAATCAGGTAAACAGAATGTGGCAGCGACTCGAATTCTATCGTCGATTACGACGAATCTAGCATTAGGGTGCGACCTGAAGGTTGATTAAGAGAATTTACTATTTCACTATCATAAAGTAACGAATATAGTTACTTTATGATAGTGATGTGTGCATCGGCTCGTCCGCGTGCTCGCGACGTCATCGACGCGTGGGCAGCTCGAGGACGTTACCAGTTTACTTCGTCTGATTTTCGCATGACTCTAAATGTAAGCGAGTCGGCAGCACGTCAGGCACTGAGTCGCCTGGTGGCCAAGAAGGAAATCGCAAGCGTTGCGCGTGGATTCTATGTCATCCTTCCGCCACAGTACCGCAGCATTGGATGCTTGCCAGCGGACCAATTCATTCCTGCACTGATGGAGCTCCGCAATGAAAGTTACTACGCCGGTCTCCTCTCTGCAGCGCAGTATCACGGCGCAGCGCACCATCGACCTCAGGAATTTCAGGTCATGCTCGTTAGAAATCGACCGCCAATTCGGTGCGGGTCTGTCAAGGTGTCGTTTGTTGCTCGCAAGAATATCGCTGAAGTGCCCGTGCAAGGGTTCAACAATCCTCGGGGAACAATCTTGGTCTCTAGTGTGGAGGCAACCGCAGTTGATCTAGTCGGCTACATGCATCGCTCTGGAGGCCTGGACAGAGTCGCAGGTGCATTGGCGGAACTAGCAGACGCCATAGATCCCGAGCAGCTAGTAGAAGCTGCACGATCGGCTTCGATTATCTGGGCTCAGCGTCTGGGCTACTTATTGGAATATGTGGGAGCCGGAGAAAAAACTTTGCCCTTAAGGAAGCACGTCAAACGACATGCCAGGAACTCAACAAGCCTCGTTCCGGGCCTAGCATCCAGCGCCGCGCCGCGTTCGAAGACTTGGCGATTGTTTGTGAATGCGACGATTGAAGCTGAATCCTGAGCATACGAGAAAAGAAATGCAATTCATCACGTATAGATCCAATTGCTATGGACTATTCAACAGCCTATAGATTCGTGCTTCAAGTTAGGTTGGATTGTCAATCGCGACTCTCCCACAGTGTCGAGAGGCGGATAAGTCGTGTGATGTAGATGTGCAGCAAAGCAGCGATATCTAAGCGACCCAAGGATTTACTGTCGTCAATCCCGCTGCCTCGAAGGGAGCCGTGTCGCGAGACGCTACTACCATAGCATTAGCCGACGCGGTCGCGGCGATGTAGCCATCGGCTGCCGATATGGCCTGTCCTGCGACCCTTGCCGTCGACATGAGCTGGGCATAAGCTTGCGAAGAGGAAAGATCAAACGCCAATACTCGTCCCGCGAACATTGGAAGGATTAGATTCTCGAGGTCTTGGTCTAGGCGGTCGCGGCGACGCCCTTTTGGTAGACACATGACTCCGTATCGTAGCTCCGCGACGGTAATGGCAGACAGGAACAGTGTTTCCAAGGCTTGAGCGTCGAGCCATGCTGAAACGAGAGGTTCAGGATCATTTCGCATCGGCTCCGACACGACATTGGTGTCCAACAGGATCATTCAAGATTGAGAGGTTGGTGTCGAGTCGATTCGCGCTGTTCAAAAATTGCGAATTCTTCCTCCGTCAACTTAGCGCGCCGACCAATAATGGTGAGTAGAGTGCCAAGTTCGATTCGCCCCTCTGGCATTACTGAGTCCCTCAAAATGGCGCGTACTTCAGCTTCGGTACTACGGCCTCTAAGAGCAGCACGAACACGCAGCGCTCGGTGAACCTCTTCTGGAAGGTTGCGTATGGTGAGTGTAGCCATCAGCAAAACGCATTTATGATTTCAATGCTTTCATTTTATCCATCTGATAGCAATCACACAACACCATCGTTTAGGCGCTTGAATAGTTGAAAGTTTTGGTTGGGAACGATTCGTCGAGTTCGCTATCCAATCAGGCTATATGTCCAAACCAATGTCGCAAATCTATGAGTCGGTATTAGGGTATCGGGCATGTGTATTCATGGAGATGGATCTTTTTTCCTCTCCACTTAGCTTGTCGCTTCGGAATGCTCATCTCTGTTGGACAGATGCTACCTGCCGTAGTTGATAGAAACCAATTGGAAGGGCTATGAATCGAGATGAAGTGCTCAGTGTCCTTCGGATCCACAAAAAAGTGCTGGCGGAACGCTTCGGAGTCACTGAACTAGCAATTTTTGGATCCTATGCCCGGGATGAAGCCACGAGTGAGAGCGACCTCGACATCCTGGTTCAGTTCAAAGCACCTTCGACGTTCAAGGGGTACTTCGGTACACAGTTCTACGTCGAAGATCTGTTGGGTCTAGAGGTAGACTTGGTTACAGACAAAGTGTTACCCGAGGAAATGCGTTCTTGCATTGAGAAGGATCTCATTCAGATCTGAGCCCGGGCGCAGCTTACTGTAGCCGCTACGCGATTTGCGGCACGACGTAAGGGCCTTCGGGGATTACTGCTACATTGGTTGAATTCGCTCGACTCAACGCGAACTTGATGCCTTCGTCGAGGGATTCTGCCATGCGAACAGCGGTTAGTTCTCGATCCTCATCGGAAAGACCATCGCTGACGAGACAAAACTCGAAATCTTCCTGTGCGTTAGCCTGCATTTGCGTCTCCCACTCGTCAATGTCGGCTTTCGACTTGTAAGAAATCCGCTTTAGAAAGGCTTTGGTTCCCTCATTGATCAGATCGCGCTGCGATTTACGGTATGCGTCCGAACCGAGTCCTTCCTTGCATTCGGCGGCAAGTACAAGGGTCCCGTTCTTTTCGAGAATGCTCAATGGGGTGACCATTCCCTTCACTGCTTGGTAGTAGGTCTGATCCAGCGGGTAGCCTGCAGCCGAAGTGACTATCGTTTCAAACTTGAAGGGCAGTTGGACCGTGCAGTAGCGAGCGGCGAAATCCATGGCCGCCTGGTGGCTCGACTCGATCTCTCCAAAATTTACGAAGGCAAGGTTGCGATCTTCGTCGATCACCGTGTTGACGGCATACACTCCAGATCCAGTATGAGCTCGAAGCATGTTCAAAATTTCCAACTGCTCTAGATGCAGTGGATTTCCCTCGATGTTGCAGGCCGCGCAATTTGGATCGTCAAGGATTCCCGCGCTATGGAGTACACCAATAGTGTCAGCGTGGGCTATACCGGGAGCAACGACCTTGCGCCCTCCGGAGTAGCCAGCCATAAAGTGCGGTTCCACTAGACCCGTGACTATTTTCAAATCCGCTTCTACGAATCGGCGATCCAGAAGCACGGGCGTTCCTCGGGTAGTGGTGCCCAAATTGATGTGGGCGTGATCGTCCTGCGCTATGTGATTGGCGATGGTGATTGTGTCTAGAACTCTCCTGTCGCCAATGAGCGCTTCTAGTTCTGCATCCTCGTTGGGTCTGTGGAGACCGGTTGCAACCAATATCAATATGTTTTGAGGTGGTATTTTTGCGTCTGTCAAGCACCTGACGATGGGACCCAGCAAAATATCGTTGGGCACGGGGCGAGTTACGTCGCAAACTAGGATGCACGCAGTCGCGGCCGTTTGAGCTACTTCACTTAGAGGCTGTGACCCCTGCGCATTTGCCAATGCCGATCGAACAGCTTCGGATGGAATGCGCAGCACGGGCATTTCCGGCTTGCGAATGACTGTGACATCGCATTCGGGAGGGAATCGCACGGTAAGCGACGACCTGCCGTAGGGTAGCGAAATTTCCATGTCAGATGTTGGTGCTAATCGGCAGATTGTTGCAATTGCCTGGCAGGTTACACAAGCGCACTTCTACTCCCACAATTTCCCGTGTTTTTGGTGCGTGTTTACCAATCATAGACTCAATGACTCTCTTTTTTTAACGACAATCGACAAGTTAGCTGGGTAAACAGCGATGATCTATGCCTTGGCACCGTCTGATTCAGCTCCTAAACCCAACCAAGGTAGCTGCGAGCTTTGGATCTCTTTCGTGGAAATCACCTCGATTTAGAATCAGTTCAATTACATGGATACGCACCGTGCCAGTGTGTCCTCTCGTACCCCCCTATTACCAAATAGGCAAACCATTTGGCATCATGAAGAACCGACTATTGCTAGCGGTTATAGTTCACGGTTTCGTCACCACGCACCACAGTATTGCACAATTCCTTGATCGACCAAGCGCAGCGAATAAAGGACAACTCAGGCAAACCAATCCTTGGTCTAGCGCAATCTGAAAGCGAGGCAGCTATAAGTCGGACAGGGGTAAAAGACACTCTCCTGGCTTCTTTCGGAGTCAGGTATCGTTTCGCTTTCCTCACTGCGGAACGCAAATATTGAGGAATTACGGCATCGGGTTGGAGGAGGCTGAATAGATGAAAATGACATTGTTGCTGGCCGCGTTGGCGCTGGCTCTCGCGACTGGATGCTCGTCGCGCACCGAACACCTGGAAGAGAGGGTGGACAGACTCGAACAGCTAGAGCAAAGAGTCGCGGAACTCGAGCGCGAAAATGAAGCGCTCATGGAAAAGGTTGACGAGAAGTTAGCTTTGATCGACGAGGACGTCCGCTTGACCTACTCGTATCTTGAGCGAATCGAGAAAGTGCTTGAGGACGTGCTGAAGCTATCCGGAGATCACTACGAGCTGATGGAGAAACTGCACGAACGCATCAAGGACTTGGAGGATTAATGGCCAACTTCATGGCAATTAAGAAGCATTGGTTGCAACCAAGATTGATCCCGCCTTTGGACTCGAGCTAGCTCAGGAAAGGCCTGCGCTTCTAATTGCCCACATAGGAGCAGAGCATGAAAAAACCCGGGAAGCGGCAATAGCCTTTCTCACAACATTAAGCGAACAGGACTTTGGAAACGATGTCGATGCTTGGTCGACTTGGATCAATCAAGTAGGTCTTGATCAATAGCTCAGCTACATAACGTTTCTAAACGTACTCCCATTTGTTGCTGCAGCACCTGAATTAGGTGTCTGAATTCACACTTCTACTCGATACCGTTCCATGCGAATAGATGTCGGCCGAATTCAGTTTGCGGGATTCCTAAGAACCTCCCCAGCGCTTTCGCCTGTGTGTTCGTCATCGCGCAGTATCACCGTTCCATTGCAGATCGTTGCTGAATATCCGGCCGCACGCTGGATGAATCTCGGTGCGCCACCTGGGAAATCATTGACGATTTCAGGCTGGCGCTCCTCGAGACGCTCTAGGTCGATCACATTGACATCGGCTTTTTTGCCGACTTGCAACGAACCCCGATCATGGAATCCCAATACGCGAGCTGGTTCGGAACTGATGCGGCGTACAGCCTCCTGCAGCGAGTAGAGTTCGGCATCCCGGTGCCAGTGCGACAACACAAAGGTCGACCAGCCTGAATCGATCATCTGACTGACGTGTGCGCCTGCATCGCCGAGTCCAGGCATAGCCCATTCGGTCGAGATCATTCGCTGCAGGTGCTCGAGATTCACGTTGAACCCTCGTGCATGGAATAGCGCTTTGCCATTGGTTTCCAGTGAGATTCGCAACCATGACTCGACAGGGTGCTCGCCGTTCTGTTCGGCAATGTCGTACAAGCTCTCATATCGCGTGTGCGTGTAGTTTGGTCTTGCTTTGTCTCCCATGTAGTACTGGCGTTTCATGGCTTTGAGCAAGTTCTCGTATTGAGGATGATCCTTGACTTCTTGTACGAGCTTCGAACGAAACTCGGCATTGCGGATGGCATCTAGCCGTTGCTCTAGGTTCATCTCTCGTAGTTCGTTCCACGACTTGGTGCGCCAGAAGTTGTTTGTCGACAAGCCAGTGACACCGCCGCCGCTACGCGGAACGGTGACGGCGGTTACGTCGAGACCATCGTCTCGCATCTTGCCGACGCGTTCATCCAGCAAAGCCGCGTGTTCGGAGATGGCACTGAACAACACCCGACCGTTCTGGGCTTCTTCCGCTAGCAGATCCATTTCGTTTTCCAGGTCGCCGAAGTGCGGAACCGTCTGCATCAATCCGCCGTTGGACGCAACAGCTTTAGAAATTGCTAGCAGCTCCTCTCGTGTTGCGAACGTGCCTGGAATCGGCCTTCTGTCGGGCAGAACATGACCTGGATGGCGATTGACCGAGAATCCGATTGCTCCTTCCTTTACGGATCGACCTGCGAGTTCGGCGATTTGCTGAATCTCTTCCTCGGTGGGTTGTTCGTCGATGGCTCTCTCACCCATCACAAAGAAGCGTGTGGCGCTGTGCCCCACGAGTCCGGTTACATTGATCATTGGGTTCAGGCGTTCGATCGAGTCCAGGTACTCCCCATAGGTTTCCCAGTCCCATGGCAATCCCGTCAGGATCGCGAACTTTGGAATGTCCTCGACCGTCTCCATCATGCCGGCAAGAAACTCTCGATCTCCTTTCCTGCAGGGAGCAAAGGTAACGCCACAATTCCCAAGCAATGCCGTTGTGACTCCATGCCAGGTGATTGAGGTCAGCTTGGTGTCCCAACCGATTTGGGCATCAAGATGGGTGTGCAGATCGACAAATCCCGGAGTGACCGTTTTGCCTTCCGCGTCAATCTCTTGTCTTCCCTTGGAGCAGTCCGTTCCGACGTGTGTAATCGTATTTCCGTCGATTCCTACATCCCCGACAAAGGGTTCAGTGCCTGTGCCGTCTACGACGAGGCCGTTTCGTACAACAAGATCGTGTGCCATTTCGTGGAACTCCCTCAAGAAGATCAGTTGTTAATGATGCCAAAAATGTCCATTCATTCGTTGCCGCCGAATGCGTGAGAAGCGGCAAACGCCCGACGGGGTCTAGGTGTCAGTCGGTTCAGCAGTGAAGATTTCGCGAGCCGTCGTGAGTTGGGACGCGAAGAATTCGGCGTATTCGTGGTCTGCTGAATTGAGCATGTTGAACGCGGACTCAAACTCCTTTTCAGTCTGATCGGTAGGATCTTCTAGCAAATGAGTCAGTGCGATCCAGCCACCCTGCATGAGCTTGTCAATCTCAGTTTCGGACATTTCGTGTGCTCCCTCGAAATGTTCAATCGCAAGCTTGTAATTCTTGGCAGACAGCGCGTGGGCGCCGTTTATCCACAGTATGTTCGATGTGATGTCGTCTGCCGCCTTCGAGTACTCCAATCCGACTCGTGCGGCGGAGAAACCAAGTTCCTGAGCTTCGGGCGAGATTGGCCCGGTGTCTCCCCATCCGGGCCAAGTGAACGCGGCGATGTTGTAAGCCACGCCACGCGCGAATTTCCGAGTCTTGTTTGCTGTTTCGGATCGCTGTCCTTCATTTGCTCAATCTGGTTGTCGAGGTAGAGAAGTTGCAGCCGCGCCACGGGTACGAACAAAGCGTCTTTCTTGATGTTGCGGAGCTCCCGCATCAATTCGCCAATCTGGCGAAATTCTTCGTCGGAAATGTTGGATAGGGCTAGTTCTTCAGATTTCACAGCGGTTGCTCCTAGGCAGGTCAGCAGGCAAATGAGAGCAATTTGTATAGGTCGTCGATTCACAGTGTTGCTCATGCTTTCAGTAGAGAAACGAAATGAACCGCATGGTAGCGGATGGAAACAAAGAGGAGAAAGTCTTGGTGCTTTCTCAGAGTTTCGAGCCAGCGACAAATTCAAAGGCGTTTTGCAAGAACTGAATCTATGCGACTGAGCCTGCGCACTTGCAGTCAATACTTCTTGTCGGGCTCTTTAGTGCATACGGGTTAGCTCCTTTGTCTTTGAGGCAAAAGACAGTGTCTGGCTCATAGCGCTAAACACTACTTGCAAGGCTCCCATATTCCTCTAAATCACTAGAGCATTCGGTCAAAGTGCGTGTGGTGCACCAGTCCAAATCACAGGTGGCGGATTACCCGCGAGCAGCGGAGTAGGCGCAAGAAACGCCATCAGGGATTTGCCGCTTCCTGTTAAAACTTAGCGTGCTGAAGTGGATGAGGTCTCTAGTTGGCTGGCGCGCCGGTTGTATACCTTTTTGCCCCACACTACCCAGCCAAGATAGTTTGCTAGACCGAATAAGATTAGGACAGTGGCAACTCTGCCGAGGAAGTTCACTTCATCGATCCTATCCCACACGCCAATCAGCTTGGCAGAAAACTCAATAGCGAAGAAAACTGCCAGCATTATTGGGATGGCAACTATCAGTGTAACGGCAAATGCTCGTCCCATTACTTTTGAAATTGCATCTAGTTGGCTCTTCTTTGCTCCCCTCAATACCAGATGCTTTCGGACGATGCGAGAAAACAGAGAAATCTTGATGAGACCTATGACCGCTACACCGACTACAACAATCAATGCTATGCCATCAAGGAGCGCCACAAGCACGACACAAGGCAAGACCCACAGCATGAATAACCAGCACCCGAAGAACCTCCAGATTTCATCGACTGAATTAAGGTTCAGCCTTCGGGCAAGGGTTTCCACCATCTTGTCCATTCTTGATTGCCGCTTCAATTCGCAAATACCATTACGGAAATCCTACTAAAGACTTACAAGTGTGTCCATTGATCATCTGGACGGCTTTGCCTGTAACGACTCGAAGGCCTATTTTCGAGAATCTGAAAACCGACATCGGCCAAGACAAGCTTGGAGCGATCTGTTGCTGTAGGTTGCCAACAGGCAATTCTGGAATGTTTCTGCTGGTTCAAGTCTGGTTTTGACTAGGTTAGGTTGCTAGCTATTTTTGCTGGGTTTGATTCAACAGACCGAGTATTAACGCAATCAATTCGGTTAAATGGTAGCCTTGAGAGGAGTGGACTTAGAGGGTGGAGGTAGCTGTGAACTGGAGTGCCGTGTGGGAATTTTGGCTTTTTGTCGACGAACCGATTGGACTCATCCTTGGAGTATTGATTGTCCTGTGTTTGATTCGTCAGAACCTCTGGGCTTGGCCTTTGGGGGTCTTCTACGTTTTCGTTTCGATCACAGTGCTTCTCGAGGCCAAGCTCTACGCCAATCTAGCCCTTCACGTGTTGGGCTTCTTGCCGCTAAATCTCTATGGCTGGTATGTCTGGTTGTTTGGGGGAGAGCAGCGGGATGATCTGCCAGTCACTCGGAGCAAATGGACACTACTGGCTGTTCTTGCGGCCATATGCGTAGTCGGAGGACTTGCCTTCGGATTTCTGTTCAATACCTATACCGACGCCGCGTTGCCCTATCTGGACAACGGGATATTCATGATGAGTTTCGGTGCAATGTATCTGACTGCCCACAAGAAAATAGAGAACTGGGCCATTTGGTTCCTAGTCAACGTGATATCTGTAGCTGTCTACGTGAGTCAGGGACTCTGGTTCTACGGGGTGCTGTATTTCGCCTACATTTTCATGGCGATCTGGGGATTCCTCGAGTGGAGGAAATCGATGACTACTCGAGAATCACCTAATAAATAGTGGGGTCGTTGCGTATCGGCTAGAGGATTCGCACCTTTGTCGCGTGTGCAATCAGAGTTGAGTACACGTTTCGAAATGCGAACATCGACGCATCTTTCCTATTCAAACTGGATCGATTTTCGCTCTCAACTTTCGCTGTTGACGCTGGTAGTCGTATAGGCGCCGAGTGGGCGCAATCAGGTAGTCGATTGGCTCGTCAGTGTAGTCGGCGTTGGGATTGACGGCGCCTCCCTCAAGTTCGGACTCGCATCCCCTCTCGAATCGTAGTCGACCTCGAACCTCTGAACTTTCGTCCACATAGACCAACGCAATCATGTGTCGTGGTCGTTTGGAACGATTGGGAACACCTCTATGCCAAAGGCGGATGTCACGAATCAACACATCTCCAATCTCCGTGGATGGCTGGATTGGGGGATGATTTTCCATGCGCTCCGCCATCTGGTCGGAATTGACGGCTCGCTTCCCGTCGGTGGTCCTGACAAGATGAGTGCCAGGCCAAAGCTCGATGGCTCCGTTCGCTGAATTCATGGGTCCAGGAGGAATATTCACTACTACGGAGAATGTTGGTTCGACGGGGCTAGGAGGGGAGGTCCGATGACCACTATCCATATGTAGGTGTTGAGTCCCACTTCGGGGACAGTTGGTGTTGCCGTTGTAGAACGTTAGCGTTGGACTCGGACCAAGCAACTGTATGCAGACATCCATTACGAAGTAATTCATCACCACGTCTCGGAACACGAATTCGCGCGAGGGAGGAGGTCCCTGTTGCAGATGGCCTCTCTCGCGAGGGTTTCCGCCAATGGATGTGCAATATTCTTGCAATTCCTTTGTGTCCTGATCCATTCGGCGGCGTAACAGCGCCAAGGGCTGCTTGGGAATGGCATCCCTAAGAACGACGAATCCGTGACTTCGAATCAAGTCAACGGCTTCGTCTACTGAGTCTTTAGGTACAGAGAAGGGCTGTTCTTCTGTCCGAGTGGGACAACTTTCGGTGCGATTTGATTGAGAATTCACTTTGTAGTCAGCTTGGCAACGACGCTTACAACCACTGCCTCATTGGCGTAGTGTAGCGGTTGAGTACGGCCCTAGACGAGCACAAACGATGGATAACGAACCCCCTTTGACCAACTTGGATTGCGGTTTGTTCATCGATTCATCGAGGTTTTCTTGAACGCGTACATAAGGGAACGTGCACGTTGTGTTGGTTTGTGATTTTGCGCCTCGCTCTTGGTTCGAACTCGCTATTTTGTGTGCTATCTTGATTGTGTCAGGGGAATTATCACAGTCATGATTCCACTTCGTCAGTTTCTTTGTCTGATCCTCATTCTCGTTGGATCCCAGGTTCAAGGCGAGAATGCTGTCACACTGAATGGGCGCATAGACACCAACGCGAACCAATCCCCTCACGTGTGGATTGGAGTGTTCGAGATGCCACTGCGTCCAGATGGGGATGCTGTGAGCTGGACTAGAGTTGAATCCTCAAAATTCACTCTTAATATTCCGAGCGCTGAAAAAGTCCAATTGGTGGCTTTGCGGAAAGACTCTCTGCCTATTGTGCGCAGCATTCGACCAGCGTCGATAGATAGGCAAATCGATCTCAAGTTTCAAGACGGGAACTCGGTGGAAGGAGTCGTTCTTTCGACGGACGGTTTTCCTGTCTCAATGGCTATCTTACGGTTGGATCGAGCGGATTTGCCAAACATGCCTATTCCAAAACATGTCCAGACGGTGTGGAATAGCGATGCAGAAGGCCGATTCAAGATCGGCGGTCTAGCTCCAAGAACCGAACATGCTATTGAGGTGGAGCTGTCATATGTGCCGAACGAGACATTCGCCGCCAAGATTTCGAATAGAAAACTCCGACGCCTGGAGCTGCGTCTCTCTGATGCGCATTTCGTTCAAGGACATGTTGAAGACTTTGAACAAGCTCGTGTTAGTGATGCAACTGTCGCTTTTAGACTTCTGAGGGAGCGACGAAGCACACTCAATACCGCCACCGATGCCAATGGCGAGTTTCAAGTTGGACCTTTCGTTCGAAGTGAAAAGGTGTGGCTGAGGGCACGACACGATGAACGGGGCACTTCGGAGAGGCTTCTCGCAACGTCAGGTGAGCGTGGTGTGGTGTTGGTGATCACACCCTTGGTACAGGTCGTTGGACGGTGGTCGATGCGTCTTCTGGCAAACCTATAGACGATTTCATAGTAAATCGGAACTGATGGAAATCGCGACTACCCCCACGTAGGGGCGGAGGGAGAAATCTCTTGCCAAGTCGATGGCGACGAGTTGTGAGCTCGAAGGAACACGTCGCGCAATTCAGAATGGATGAGTCATTGGATTCCGCCAAAGTCTACGACCTAGGAGTGGTTGCATTGGAGATCGGTAGCAATTGACGGGGCAAGTCTTCGACGCGAAAATGGCCCATACAGGCGCAACTGTTTCAATCTATGAGTATGACTGAATATGAGGATGATGATGAGAATGAAGGTAGTTTGAATTCAGACTGCAATGCGACCCGAAGCGGAAGCCTGGAGTTGGACTAGCAGTCTTGATGATCCACAGAATTCACCTTGAACGTTCCCGACGCCAAAGTAAATCCACGGTTGATTATGCAACTGGCGCATGCGGAAAGACCTTGATGAGGATGAGTTTCCTTAGCCCGACTCATAAGAGTTGCAGGGACGGATTCGAGAAATCCAGGCTCTGTCCGACGGGGACATTGGAAATGGTGAACATGTCCTCGAAAGTGGGGCTTGGGAAGTTGAAGCTTTGGGCGTCTGACTAGTTTCAGACAGAGTCGCTGGAATTGAGCACTCCAGAAGCGACTATTGAATTGAACTTCAGTGATCTCAAAGTTTTACAATTTCCGACAAATGGCGAGATAAGGGCAATTGCGAAGGAAAGAGGCAAGTTGTTCGGGCTACATCAATCCTGACGGCACCTACGATCAAGGGTTTAGATGATGGCGAGTACACACTGATGTCATGAAGTCCAAGACGCTTAGCTTTGGTGAGCAGGGAAATTCCCTCCAGTAGTCGAGGAACCGGTGAATGGAGGTCTTCCGACTACAGTTTCCGTCTGAAGATGACTGATTGTGCGCGATTGCGTCCAACCTGACGTGAGACCAACGGTCGCTATGGTGGTTTGTCTCCAAGTTTGCACTGAGCGATAAATTCACCCAATCGCCTGTGGGTTTTCGAGCGAGTTTTGCATATTGATTTGTCATCCGGGGCAGGCATTCCGGGAACTTGGCCCATGCAATTTAGCCATGATTCAAGGTTCCAATCTTGATCCGATAGTGCAAATTCCCGCTATCTTGATTCGCGTAGTGGAGATTCCCCAACTAGAATCCTCTTCGGTTAGTCCTGTCTAATCCTGATCGTCGGCGCAATGCAGGTCCACGACGATCCCCTCACGCTGAATGGGCGTATTGTTGCGACCGGACACCAGTCCCATTCTGTTTGGATTGGGATATTTGAATTGCCAATGCGACCCGAAGCGGAAGCCTGGAGTTGGACTCAGCTTGATTCCACAGAATTCACCTTGAACGTTCCCGACGCCAAGGAAATCCAGTTGGTGGCGTTGCGGAAAGACTCTTTGCCCGTTGTGCAACGGATTCATCCAGGCTCTGCCGACGCAAGAATCGAGCTTGAGTTTAAAGAGGGATTAACACTGGAAGGAAATGTCCTTTCAACCGACGGCATACCGGTTGCCGACATTTGGCTGATCTTATATCGCCCTGATTTGCCAAACGTTCAAATTCCGACCTACGTCAAGTCTTCCTGGGAGAGCGATGCAGACGGCCGATTCAAGATTGGCGGCTTGGCCGCAGAAAACAGCTACGAAATAGAGGTTGCCCTACCTTACGGCGCAAATGAGACATTTTCATTGAGAATTTCAGAGGACAATCCGGTCCACGAGCTGCGACTCTCTGACGCATATTTCGTGCGGGGCAGGGTAATAGATCTTGACCAAGACCTCGTTCAAGGCTCAACAGTTAGCTTCGAGCCCGTACCGGAAACAAGAGATTTCTTTAGTTCAGATCAGTTCGGTCCGGATGCATGGAGTCCTACGACTACTACCGATGACAAAGGCGAATTTGGAATTGGGCCATTCGAGCGTGGAAAGAAGATATGGCTAATTGCTAGGCACACAGAACATGGTCCATCCAATGTATTGAAGGTCGATTCAGGAGAACACAGGGCGGAGTTGGTTCTCAAGGGTATGGTGCGTGTGTTTGGTAGTGTGGTTGACGCCTCTACTGGTGAACCCATCGATGAATTCACGTTATTCGCAATCCGCGCAGATGGGAGTCAAAAATATTCGTTCGCTGACTCTAAGGGGGAAATTTCCAGCTTGGTGGAACCGAAGACTGTGGGGCTCGTTGTGGATTCTCCAGAATACAGCGTTCACTTTGGCATGAATATTTCAATGGAATCGGTCGACGAGTACGACATGGGCGTAATTGCTTTGAATCGTGCAAGGCAATTAGCAGGTATGGTCTACGATTCAGCAAGCAGAGAACCGCTTGCGGGAGCCGCTGTTTCGCACTTTGATAACCGGTTGATTGAAAATGTAGAGAACCATTGGCTGAACTTCATCCCTGCTTACTTGAGCGAGACTACAAACTCAACCACCAACGAAGTAGGAGAGTTCTTGTTAACCAAGGTTGCGGGGGACTCAACCCAACTGACGGTAACTGCCGCCGGGTATCTGACCCAAGTGCATCAAATTGATGGTGGCACCACGGAGTTTGATGTTGCTCTGGTGAAGAAGTCGACCAGTGCAAGAATCAGAGGGAGAATTGAGTCTGACTCGGGGGAACCTCTTGCCGGGGACGTGGAATTTGTAGGTGCAAGCGAAAGACATCGCGTTGGTGCCCAGAGCGACGGACGTTTCGATTATGCGCTAGCCCCTGACAAATATGAGGTAAATGCGAAAACTAATCAAGGAAGATCTGACACTCTAGAAGTCGACGTTGCTGAAGACGAGGTTCAAGAAATCACGCTGGTTGTTGATTCCAAGGGCCGTCTAATCGGCACTGTCGATGGCCTTTGGGACGGAGAAACGGTGTACGTAAGCATTTACTCGAAGACTGACGAAGTCTATGTAGGTTCACTTCGCGAATTAGGGAACGGCAATTTTGAGGTCGTGGGAGTGGGTCTCGGCGAGCTCAGAATTAGTGCACGGTCGAATAGGGACCGCACGCAGGTAAATTCGACTGAAGTGAGTACAGATACCCAAGAGGCTCTTGTTGAACTGAATTTTCACGGAACTTCGCGGATATTTGGGTCCTTGAGCTTTCCTGGTGGCTCGATACGCAGTGGCCACTTGAATGCAGTCCCGAAACTACAGGGCAAAACCGGAGGTTCGGGTTCCATTAATGTCGATGGTACCTATGAGATTAGGGGGTTGGACGATGGCGAATATACCGTTCACGTCTATCAAATGAAGAGTCTGAGCCTTAAGCGTGAAGACGGAGGTTTTGGGGGAGGCTGGACGGTCCCAGTTGGTCGATTCGATGCACTGATAAAGGGAGATACAGAACTAGACCTGCAGGTACCGAAGCAGTTCAATTCCGAGTGATTGGAATACTTGTTGACTGCTTGATCCTAATTGGTGAGACGTTAGTAACACTTGCTTGGCCCAAGTATTGATCTGCATGGTTAGAGAACAAGGCTTATCGGATAAACGGATTCCCTCTCTGGCGAACACTGCTCAATGCGCGTTCCCCCATTCGAGAATAGATTGGCTGTTGCAGGGAAACTAGTAGGTGGCGGACGTTGGACACTGATGATTCCAAAACTTCGTTGCGTCGCGAGTGTCCAGCGACTCATGCTTTGAGGGTTTTCTTCGACCGACACCTTAGAACTTGTGAACACTGTGATGGATCCTGACCCACTTTCCACACTTGGTCGGAAAGCGCATTTGCGTATGTTATCTCGATTGGCACAGTGGAAGTAACCCAGCTATGAGTCCACTTCGACAATTGCTTTGTCTGTTCCTGATTCTCGTCGCGGGCGAATGGCAAAAGCGATGATACAGTCGCGCTGAATGGGCACATTGAGGCCAAGGCCAGGCGCGAATTCAGTTGGTGGTCGTTTTTTCTCTTCAGACTTCCTTTCAACATAGTTTTCAATCCAAGAGACATGGAAGTTTCAACGACTGTTTGAACCGTGTTTACTTGCGGTTCATTAATCCAACCTTATTTCCGCTTGGATCGTGAACAAAAGCCAAATACTCGGATTGGCCCGCGTGTCCGAAAAGACCTGATTCGTCCTCGTATACGCGTCGAATATCCTCAACAATTTCGACTCCGGCCGTCTTTAATTCCTGCATTTTCCGCTCTAAGTTATCAAAATATAGGTAGAACAGCGACTGAGAAGTCGTCTCGTTGCTCTCCTCGATCATGAGTCTCGGTCCCCCCATGTCAAAGAAAGCAAGACGCACTCCCGCAGTAAATCGATGTATCAGCGGTAAACAAAGCAAGTCTCTGTAGAAAGTTACTGCAGCATCCATGTCGCTAACGGCTATTCCTATTTGATGTAGCTGGCGATCCGTACTCATAGCATTCTTGAACCCAATGGGAACCTAGTCGATTTTATGGCACATGTAGAACTGTTCTCCTCCTCTTGGTCCTAGAACAGCTTTGGTTCGATTCAAGAGACTCTCTAGACTCAAGATGGACTCGTCGACTACGGCGATGAACCCAGAATGACGTGCAAGAAGAGCTCGTTTTGGGTCGTAAATTTTGGCCGGAAATTGGATTGGCGCACACTTGGGCTTTATCCGAACCGGAGGATCTGTATGGAAAATTGGCTGATCTGCCGACTCTAGAAGTAAAGTCACGAGCAGCTTCTGCTCTCATTGCACTCAATCAGTTCCGAAAAGCACTGACTGATGATCAGATTAATGCGGCGAGAGAGTTCTTGACTGACGAAGATCGAGACAACTTGGACAAGAACCCAGGAATCGTCGAGTATTGAGCGACTGTGTCTATTATCGTCGTTCCTGTGAGATTCGATACTTTGTGGAAATGAAGACTCCGTAGTGTGATATCTCCAAAACCCTTGCTAATTCCCAACAATCCAGACTTGAGTGCTAGTGGAAGTCATTTGTCATACTGGCTGATAAGCACCTCTTCCAGCAATTCGGTTGTTAGGTCTTTCTGAAGCAAGCAACCTTCCTTGTCGATTAGGTAGCTCTTTGGAATGAACCGAACGCCGTACTTGGTTGCAACTTCTCCATAAAAAGATTCAAGCTCGCCAAGATTGATCCATGGCAGTTCATACTCTTCCGATCCACTGATCCAATCTTCTCTGACTAGATCTATGGATATTGAGACGACTTCAAACCCCTGTTGCTTGTACTTGGCACGCAGCTCCTTCAACTTGGGGAAGCTCGCTATGCAAGGGCCACATGAAACCGTCCAAAAGTCGACAAGTACAGTGTCGTTCTCATCAAGTACATCGAATAGCGACACATTGTTGCCTTCCAAATCAGCTAGAGTGAAATTGGACGCCTTTTGTCCACGAATGAACTGCTTGTCGTTTCGATATTGCTCACGCCTGTATGGTTTTAGTGGATTATCGCTTCCGATACCCGGGAGGATCTCGTCTAGTGGAACATGATCGCAACCTGCAGCTGGTTCGGTCGGTATGACCATCTGATGCGTACAGGAACAGAGAAAAATAGCCAATGCAACAAGAGCGATCGCAACGGATATGAGGTATCTAGACTTGGCCACGATGAACTTCATCCAAGCATCGAGAGCTATTCTAAATGTCTTGTCATCGTAAGAACTAACGTTACGAAACTTGAGATGGGCTGACTCGGCGAATTACCTTTTTTCTTGAACGCAGTAGGTTATGCGCAATGGTGGTTTCATTTTTCGAACCTCAAGCAATCCCTAGTATCTGAATCTTAACGATAATCCCGTGGACTTCTACCTATTGGATGGCTCGAGTTGCGTTCGAGCCATCGAAGACTCAAATTATCCAGTCGAAATCGATCCCACCTCCTATTTCAATAGATGCTTGACTTTCCGGATCGGTTACTTTGTGGACCCGGTTGCCAGCCACCTTGAACAGTCGCGCATCGAGGATGGATAGCCGGTTAGTGCATGCTCTGGCTACAGGAGTCTAGAACACATTCTGGTTAGTCGGCCGTCTCCCCAGTATCGTCTTAACGTTAGAGAGAATGATCTTGAACTGTTCCCAAAAGATATCTTGGACGGTGTAGCCAGCCATGCCACGAGGTTGCTAGTTGTGATTCGCTGAACTCCGTATCCTCTGGGGAACCAATGTGTTTCTTTGCCGTACGACACACTTACCCATGAAGGAGACAATTGCTTGCAAAAAGCCAATTCAATCAGAACCTTGCTCTATCTAAGCGTTGCGAGTCAAGAAATGGCGGTAACTGGTGAGTGGGTCAAGAGATCCAAGGTTTCGATCTTGTCCCAAGTTCGAGATTCGAAGGTGCTAACTCAATATCCAGCATTGCAATCCTTGTTGGAGTAGTCGTCTACGGGAGACTAATTAGCCAAGTCCATCTGGATGGGGGTGGCACCACGGTAATGGATGTAGCTTTAGTGAAAGAGTCCGCTAGCTCAAGAATCAGAGGGAGAATTGAGTCTGCCTCGGGGGAATCTCTTGCCGGCGACGTGCAATTTAAAGGCGCAATCGAAGGTTAAGCGTTGATGTCCAGAGCGACGGACGTTTCGACTATGCACTAGGCCCTGACAAGTATGAGGTATATGCGACAACTGCGATAGGAAGGTCTGACACTTTAGTTGTCGACGTTGCTGGAGACGAGGTTTTGGAGGAGGCGGGACAGTCCCAGTTGGTCGATTCGATACACTCATAAAGGGAGATACAGAACTAGACCTGCAGGTACCGAAGCAGTTCAATTCTGAGTGAATGCATTTTTCGTTTGACTGCTTGATCCTAATTGGTGAGACTTTAGTAACACTTGCATGGCTCAAGCACTTGTCCGCTTCGTTGAAAGAGTTCTTCGCATAAACGGATTCCCTCTGTGGCTTGTTCTGCTCAATGTGCGTTCCAGCATTCGAGTATGGTTTTGCTGTTGCAAGGAAGCTAGTGAGTGGCGGACGTTGGACCCTGATGATTCCAAAAACTCGTTGCGTAACGAATGTCCATCGGCACGTGCCTTGAGGGATTTCTTCTACAGGCGCCCTAGGACTTGTGAACACTGTGATGGATCCTGACCCAGATTCCACACTTGGTCCAAAAGCGCATTTTTGTGTGTTATCTTGACTGGCACCGTGCAGATTCCCCAGCTATGAATCCTCTGCGCCTAATCCTTAGTCTGTTCCTGATTAGCGTCGCAGTGCACAGTAACGGCGAGAATACCGTTACGCTGAATGGGCACATTGTCGCGAATGGACTCCAATCCCATACTGTATTTGTAGGGGTGTTTGAATTGCCGATGCGACCTGAAGCGGAAGCTTGGAGTTGGACTCGAGTTGAATCTACAGAATTTACGCTAAACGTTCCGGAGGCCAAGGAAATCCAGTTGGTGGCGCTGCTGAACGACTCCTTGCCCGTGGTGCAGCGAATTCATCCAGGCTCTGCCGACGTAACAATCGAGCTTGAGTTTGAAGAGGGATTGACACTCGACGGAAATGTCCTTTCAACCGACGGCATCCCCGTTGCGAACACACGGCTGATTTTGGGCCGCAACGACTTGCCTAACGTCCAGATTCCTACCTACGTCAAGTCTTCCTGGGAGAGCGATGCTGACGGTCGATTCGAGATAGGCGGATTGGTAGCGAATGACTGGTACGAAATCGAGGTTTCACTCCGGTCGGGAGCAAGTGAAACACTTCCGGTGAGAATTTCGGAGAGCAACGAACACAGAGAGTTGCGTCTCTCAAATGGGTATTACGTGCTAGGCAAAGTAGTGGACCTAGACCACGACCGTGTTCAAGAGGCAAGAGTTAGCTTCCTGCGTGTTGAAGAAAAAAGCAGATCTCTCTATTTTCTTCCCCCTCAATTAGGTCCAAATGAGTGGAGTCCATTTACCAATACGGACACCAACGGAGAGTTTGCAATTGGACCTTTCCAGCGGGATAGGAAACTGACTCTAGTTGCTCGACACGAGGAACTGGGTTCCTCGAGTGTGCTGCAAGTCGCTTCAGGGGAGCACGACGTGGAGTTGGTTCTCTCCGGCATGGTTCGTGTGATTGGAAGTGTGCTAGATGCAGCCACGGGTGAACCCATCAGCGATTTCACATTGTTTGCGATTCGGGAAGATGGGAGTCGCACATATTTATACGCCGACTCTAAGGGGAACATTTCGAGCTTGGTGGACCCGAAAACGGTGGGGCTTATTGTGGATTCATCGGGATACAGCGTCTACTTTAGTACGGGTATCACGTTGGAATCGGTCGATGAATACGACCTAGGCGAGATTGCTTTGAAACAATCAAGACAAATGACAGGTCAAGTCTACGATGCAGCGAGCAAAAGACCCGTTGTGGGGGCTACAGTATCGCATTCGGATAATCGATTGACCGAGAACGTCGGTCGACTTTGGGACGATCTCATCGAAAGATATCTAAGCGAGACCGCTCATTCGGTCACCAACGAAAAGGGCGAGTACTTGTTAAACCGGGTATCTGGAGACTCAACCCAGTTGAGCGTGTCTGCCGACGACTATCAAAACCAAAAGCTTCAAGTTGATGACGGCGTCGCCGTGTTTGATGTAGCGTTAGTGAAGAAGAAATTGACCGGTTCAAGAGTCAGAGGGAGAATTGAGTCTTTGGCGGGGGATCCTCTAGTCGGCGAAGCGTTTTTCAATGACGGATATGGAACATTTATCGCGCAGGCTCAACGGGATGGATTGTTCGACCATGTGTTGAGCCCGAACAAATACAGGGTGTATGCGAGAACCGACCAAGGTGTGTCGAACGTCGAAGTAGTTGACGTTGTTGAAGATGAAACCCAGGAGGTCACTCTTGTCGTGGATTCTAGGGGTCAATTGACAGTCTCCATTGACGGCCTTTGGGATGGAGAGAGCGTGCGTCTAGACATTTTTTCTGAATCTAGCGGAGTCAGCATACGAACATTACATAGAGAAGGGAATGGCGATTTTGTCGTTTCCGGAGTGGGCTTCGGTGAGCGCGAAATTAGCGCCTGGTCGAGTAGGGGCCGCGGACAGATGAAATCGATTGAAGTGAGTGCAAGTAGCCAAGAGGCTTTTGTTCACCTAGATTTCAGTGGCACCTCGCGGATTTTCGGATCCATAACAATGCCTGATGGGTCTGTGGGTAGCGGCGAGTTGACTGCAACCGCAAAGCAACTAGGCAAAACAGGTGGCTCGGGTGCGATCAATACGGACGGCACCTTTGAGATTAGAGGATTGGACGATGGGGAATACACAGTTCATGTCGATCAATTCAAACGGCTAAGCCTAAAGCTGGAAGACAGCGGTTGGTCGGGAACTAGGAGCGTCGCCGTCGGTCAGTTCGACGTATCTGTCAATGGCGACACCCAACTAGACATACAGCTTCCGACAAATTCCGAGTCTGAGTGAATGCATTCTTTGCTTGACTGCTCGATCCAAACTGGTGAGACTTGAGTAGCACTTGCATAGCCCAAGTATTGATCTGCATGGTTGGAGAAAAGGCTCATCAAATATACGCATTCCCTCTCTGGTCAGTACTGCTCAATGCGCATTCCCCATACGAGAATAGTTTGGGCGTCGCAAGGAAACTAGTGGGTGGCGGATGTCGGACGCTAATTACTTCAAGACCTCGTTGCCTAACCGATGTCCTGCGACTCAGGCTTTGAGGGTTCTCTTCTACACGCACTCTCAGGGCTTGTGAACACTGTTATGGATCCTGACCAAGATTCCACACTTGGTCGAATAGCGCATATTCGTGTGTTATGTTGACTGGCACAGCGGAGATTCCCCAACTATGAATCCTCTTCGGCTGATCCTTAGTCTGTTCCTGTTTGTCGGCGCTGTGCAGATCCAAAGCGACGATACCGTTACTCTGAATGGGCACATTGTCGCGAATGGACAACAATCCCACACTGTATTTGTAGGGGTGTTTGAATTGCCGATGCGGCCCGAAGCGGAAGCATGGAGTTGGACTCGAATTGAGTCCACAGAATTCACATTGAACGTACCTGACGTCGAGGAGATCCAGTTGGTGGCGCTGCGGAAAGATTCCTTGCCCGTGGTGCAGCGAATTCATCCAGGCTCTGTCGACGCAACAATCGAGCTTGAGTTTGAAGAGGGATTGACACTCGACGGAAATGTCCTTTCAACCGACGGCATCCCCGTTGCGAACACACGGCTGGTTTTGGGCCGCAACGACTTGCCAAACGTCCAGATTCCTACCTACGTCAAGTCTTCCTGGGAGAGCGATGCTGACGGTCGATTCAAGATTGGTGGCTTGTCTGCGAGTACCACCTACGAAATAGAGGTCGCCCCGCCCTTTGGCGAAACAGAGATGTTTTCTGTTCGGGTTTCGGAGAGCAATCCGGTCCTCGATCTGCGTCTGTCTGACGCCTATTTCGTGATGGGCAGAGTTGTAGACCTTGACCAAGACAGTGTTCAAGAGGCAAGAGTTAGCTTTCTGCTTGTTGAACAAGAGAGCGAATTTTTTCTCCGCCCTCCATTTGGTCCAGATGAGCGGAGTCCATCGACCGCTACTGACGCCAACGGAGAGTTTGCAATTGGACCACTCCAGCGAGATAGGAAGCTAACTTTAGTTGCTCGACACGAGGAACTGGGTTCCTCGAGTGTGCTGCAAGTCGCTTCAGGGGAGCACGACGTGGAGTTGGTTCTCTCCGGCATGGTTCGTGTGATTGGACGTGTGCTTGATGCAGCCACTGGTGAACCCATCGACGACTTCACATTGTTTGCAGTTCGCGGCGATGGGAGTCGCAAGTACTCATACGCTGACTCGAAAGGGGAAGTTTCAAGCATGGTGGATCCAAAGACAGTGGGGTTTATTGTGGATTCCTCGGAGTACAGCGTTCACGTCAGTACGGGGATCACGTTGGAATCGATCAATGAGTACGACCTAGGCGAGATTGCTCTGAATCGATCAAGACAATTGACGGGTCAAGTCTATGATGCAGCAAGCCGAGAACCCGTTGTGGGGGCCACAGTTTCGCATTCGGATAGCAGTTTGACTGAGAATGTTGGAGTCAGTTGGGGCATCTTCATCAGCAAATATTTGGGCGAGACGGCTCATTCGGCCACCAACGAAAAGGGAGAGTACCTGCTAGAGGGAGTATCTGGAGACTCAATCCAGTTGGAGGTGTCTGCCGAAGACTATCAATACCAAATGCATCAAATTGATGGTGGCACCACCGTGTTTGACGTTGCTTTAGTGAAGAAGTCGACCAGGTCAAGAGTCAGAGGGAGAATTGAGTCCTTGGTGGGAGATCCTCTGGCAGGCGAAGTGTACTTCGCAACCGGAACCGGGGCCTCGATCGCTCAGGCTCAAAGCGATGGATTGTTCGACCATGTGCTGAGCCCAAATAAGTACACGGTGTGGGCAAGAACGGACCAAGGAATGTCGAACATCGAAATTGTTGACGTTGTTGAAGATGAAACCCGGGAAGTCACGCTTGTTGTTGATTCGAGGGGTCGCCTGACAGTCTCCATTGACGGTCTATGGGATGGAGAGATCGTGCAGCTAATCATTTCTTCCGAACCCAGCGGGGTCGGCGTACGGTTGGTGGAGACAAATGGGAACGGCGAAGTTGTCGTTGTGGGATTAGGGATTGGTGAGTTCAGGATTAGGGCACGGTCGAATCGAAAGCGCACACAGGTGAATTCGTTTCAAGTGAGTGCAAGCGGTGAAGAGGCTCTTGTCCAATTCAACTTCAGTGGCAATTCGCGCATCTTCGGGTCCCTAACAATGCCTGATGGGTCGGTTAGCAGCGGACAATTAACTGCAACGCCAAAGCAACTGGGCAAGACAGGCGGCACGGGGTTCATCAACACAGACGGCACCTATGAGATTATCGGTCTGGACGATGGCGAATACACAGTTTACGTCCATCGATTAGTAAGGCTTAGCCTAAGTCTGGAAAACAGAAGTTGGTCGTCAGCTTGGACAGACGGCGTGGGTCAGTTCGATGTATTGATTAAAGGGGACACCCAACGAGACGTACAGCTTCCGACAAAGTCCGAATCTGAGTGAATGCAGTTTTGGTCAACTTTTCAACCCGAATTGACTAGACAAAAGGGTACGTGGGTGTGCCCACCTATTGCCCTGAAGTGCGATAAGCGTCTTCCCTTCAAATAGACGATCTCTTTTCGCAACTGGACTTAATTCGTGGGTCTGTGCGATCTAGGCTCTGCATTGGCGTCGCTGGTTGACGCTTTCGAAGCAAGACCAGATAATTGAGACACGGTTCTTTAGATGAACGTTGTTCGTCTCTTCGGCACAATGGCTGTCCACATCCTCCAGAGATTGAAGTCGGCGACTCCTGCATTCGCTGGAGCCGTAACAGCTTGTGTGCTTTTTGGGGTTGTAGCCCTTACTGTATTCCGGTCTCCCAGCGACGCCGATACTACTCCAAGCATCGACCCAGATGCGACTAGTCAATCTCAATATGCACTAGAAGATCACGCTGAGGAGCCGGTTGACGGAAACACTCTAGTTGCCAAAGCACCACAAAGGACTATCGCCGAGCTTGTTGAGTTGGAAAGCGAGTACGCGAGAGCGGTGACCCTTCGTCAAATGCTGGCAAACACTGACGAAAAGGGCACCCTGGAGCTTCTTGACCAAACAGTGGCAGTAGCCCAGCCCAAACTGAGACTTCGACTGCAGGTGCAGATAGTCCAGAAGCTAGCCTCGATAGATCCCTCAATGGCGCTTGACCATACACAAAACCTTCCAATGCAACACCGCAATCAGTTACTCGAGGTCGTGTTCGAAGAGTGGTCCGTGTCAAGCCTGGACGAGGCACTATCGCATGCCGCGACTCTTGAGGACAAAGAACGACTGGCAGTCCTAAGGACGATTTTTCGAACAAGGGAAGATCTCTCCACGACAAGATTGAGCCAGATTGCGCACGATCTGGGCTATGGTGGAATGGCGACACGACTCAAGGAAGATCTGCTGGTCAAGTCGGCAAGCCGAAATCCAAAAGATTCCTGGAATCAGATTCTCGAAGACCCTTGGAGGGACTACAGCCAGGTAATGTCGCTAGTGGATGTTGCAGATGCTTGGATAAAGGCAGAGGGACGTGATGTGCTCTATCAGATTGCCGAGTCCATCCCCAATCATCGCACCCGAACCCAGGTGATTCGGATTCTTCTTGGTCAATTTCCAGCTCAAGACGCACCTGAAGCGTTCGACTATGCCAGATCTTTGTACGATCAAACCGACGACTCAATCTTTCGAGCTAGCTTGTTTTGGTGGACTGCCAATGACCCCTACTCCGCATTTAAGGCGGTAACGGAATTGGACGACAAAGCACTGCGCCTGAAGATGCAGACAACAGTCGCAGACCGGTGGGCGCAAGTAGATCCTCTCGCCTTGCTGCAAAACATTGCTGACTTTCCCAACAAAGCACAAGTTAACGCACGACGCATAGCGATTGGCGAAATTGCCAATACCTCGCCTCGGAACGCGACCAAAGCTCTCGCACAGCTTCCCTCAGACGAGACGAAAAGTGTTGCTGAGCAGTTGGCTTACCGATGGGCTATGAAGAATGTGCAGGAAGTCGTGGATTGGATTCAAACCGATCCGATTGTTCAGAACTATCAAGACGATCTGCTGGTCGAGGTTTTTCGAGTGCTAGTTCGAACGGACCCGGAAGCAGCTATGCAACTTGCGCTCGACCGACCTGTGCGCTCTTCATATCGCAGTCTGGAGTACCAAGTCGTTCGGTTGCTGATTTCGGACAACAAGATTGAGGAGTCGCTCGCGCTATTGCCTCGTGTGCGAGAGGGTTCCAGCCAAGTCGATGCGTTCTATCTAGTGGGGCTCAATCTGGCACTCAATAAAAACATAAACCAAGCACTGGAATTAGGGGAACAGTTGAGCGCTTCGCGACGCGACACATATTTGAGAAGTGTGATGAGGGGATGGGCGTCCAACGACGCGCAAGGGCTGTATCTCTCGATGGACAATCTGCCAGACTTGGAAACGAAACGTCTCGCCGCAAACGCGTTGGCTGAATACCCGGAAACACTAAACGAAGATCAACGCGAACATGTCAAAACGCTAACGGGCCGAGATTCGCTGCGCGACGATTTTGAAACGATAGTCATTACGAGTTCGCCATGAGAGGCAATTCCCGAACCAAGCGAACTCGCAGACATTTCGTCCAGTTTGTAGGCGGCTTTGCCATTTCCTGTCTGGTGGCGGCAGGTGTATTTTTCTTCGTCAGCCCGGCAGTTACCAATGAAGGTTCAAACGCAAACGAAGACTCTACTGCTTCATCGGATGAAGCTATGCAATCTCGACAAGCCAATCGACCAGCATTAGGGAAGTCGATTCCGTCGGCAATGCTCGTTGAATTTGGCTCTATTCAGAGTGGGTTTGAGCGAGCCATTGCGTTGGACAGCTACCTTGTTCAAGCTGACGCGAATCTTCTAAAACAACTATTCGTTCAAACAAAGTCGATTGCGCCAACCCGTGCTCGCGAGACCGTGCAGGAGGAGCTTCTTCGCCGGTTCGCGACAACTGTCCCAGTTCAGGCGTTGGACCTGCTCAAAGGCAGGTCCCGGCTTGAGCAGGAACGGTTGCTTGGGGTTGTATTCCAAGAGTGGTCAAGTACAGACCTAGACTCCGCGAGAGAGCACGCGAGAACTTTAGAACCATACGCCCTTCGTCAGATTGCGTATGGCGCGATGCTTGAAGTTCGGGAGGATCTGACGACAAGTGAGACACAACAGATTGCTCGCCATCTAGAACTAACGTACGTTGCAATGCAGGATGTTGTAAACATTCATGATATTTCCGCAACCAAGAACCACGAAGAAATTTGGAACGCGACGCTGATCAGCGACCAACGGTACCGCCTCAAGTATTCACTGCTTGTCCGGCTGGCGCAAAGACGGATTGAGGCAGGGGGATTGCGCGCCATTGCAGAAATTGGTAAGTCCTTAACTGATTGGAGAACACGGCGAGGCGTGCTTCGTGAATCCATCAAATGGGCAGCTAGATCTGATCCTAAGGCCACCTTTGAATTCGCGCTGGGTTCATTTCGAGAAACTGATTCCTATCTTGTCATGGATGCTTTAGAGCAGTGGGTTCAATGCGAACCAGAGAATGCGCTAAGTGCAATATCCAGTCTTGAATCGAGCCGGCTGCAGAAAGAGCTATATAGCAAAGTCGTCGCTTCTTGGTCGGACTACGAGCCCCGAGAGCTTCTACGCAATCTCGAATTGCTGCCAAAGAACTTGCGCGTTAGTGCTCAACGTACGGCGTTCTCAAAAATCCGAGACCTCTCTGCTCAAGAAGTCACTCAGTTGGTTGAAGAATTGCCTCAAAACAATCGATCCTCATCAATTCGGGAGATTTTGAGTAATTGGAAGGACTATGCGTTTGAAGAGGCCCTTGATTGGGTTATGTCGTACGTTGAATTGTCGCACTTGTCGCACACGTCACGCGTAGTGGGTTCGGAGATATCGAAGGAGAATTTCAGTCTGCCAGATGGCTACGTTGCACCTGGATTCTGGTCGTATGGCCATCGCGTTGGAAATACTTTGATCGACACAATGTTGAGTGACCTGAGCGCAATCGACGCCGAGTTGGTTTTCGAGCGAATTTTGGATCAATCGTTGGATGAAAACGAAGTGGGACTAGAAGCAGACGTCGTTATGTATTTGGTTTACTCGGACGTGAATGCAGCCATTGACCTACTTCCGTTTATTCGCAATGAAAAGACAAGAAATGCGGCTATTCAACGTGTTGGTGGGCGGTTGGGGCTAGAGGGAAGATTGGAAGTCGCAGGGAAGTTCGGAAGTCGATTGCCTAAACCTCAACGCTCAAGCTTCTACGACGGCGTTGTCCGGGTCCGCTTCGATCTTGTCGGTCATAGCGTTGGTGGAAGTGTTGTAGAGACAGTTGCAAAAATCCAATCTGCGGATTTGCGGTCTCGAGCAGCTCTGTGGGCCATAGAGAATGGGAAGGCAAGAAAAAATCTCTCCCAGAGCGACGAGACAGTGCTAAGGGGATATTTGACTGATGACGACAAGAAAGAGGAACAAAGTATCGAAATCATAATTGCCCCTTGAAATTCTGTACAAACGTTCCGCACCATTTGTATAATATACTTTACATTTAGACGTCTATATGTAAAGTATATTTATGATAGGTAGGCCATTGTGGCTGCAGAAGATCGAAGACGCTTGGTCAAAGCGTGCTATTGTTTGGCTCGCCGGCGTGCGCCGAGTGGGCAAGACAACACTCGTGAAAATGCTCGACACGACCGAGGTGACCTATAGGAACTGCGATCTTCCGTCGGTGCATCGAGAGCTTGAAGATCCAGAGTTTTTTCTCCGGTCTTTGCCGAAGGGGGCCGTAGTCGCCTTCGATGAAGTGCATCGTCTAAATGATCCGAGCTTGTTGCTCAAAATTGCTGCAGACGAGTTTCCTAGCCTACGAGTCATAGCAACAGGTTCGTCAACGCTCGCTGCATCCAGCAAGTTTCGGGATTCGCTAACTGGTCGCAAGCAGGTTGTCCTTCTAACTCCAGTCCTTTGGCAAGAGTGTCAATCTGATTTTGGAATAGGAGACTTGGATAGACGATTGCTACATGGCGGGCTGCCAGAGCCGCTTTTGTCTACACGCAAGGACTCAGATTTTTTTGCTGAATGGTTGGATAGCGTATACGCTCGAGACATTCAAGAATTGTTTGGAGTGAGAAACCGCACAGGCTACCTGAGTCTCATTGGGTTGCTGCTGCGTCAAAGCGGTGGTCTGCTCGACATTACAAAACTTGCCCAAGTATCGCGAATTAGTCGACCGACTGCTTATAGCTATCTCGAGTCTTTGCAACTATCGCATTTGATTCGATTGGTCCGCCCCATGAATGGAGGCGGCAAGCGGGAAATAGTCAAACAGCCAAAATGCTATGCGTTTGACACTGGATTCGTAACGTACGAAAAAGGTTGGGATGTGCTTCGGTCCGAAGATCGAGGGCTTCTTTGGGAGCATTTGGTGATCGACGCGCTCTATGCGCAATTTCCGTCAGAGAATATCTTGTACTGGAAGGATAAGTCCAACAGAGAGATCGATTTCATAGTAAGAACCAAAAGGGACGAACACCACACAGTAGAGTGCAAGATTGATGTTGATCGTATTTCTGTCAAGACTCTCGCGAATTTCAGGAAACGCTACCAAAACGGCTTAAACTTCGTCGTTAGCCCACGGGTTCTTCGTCCATACCGTGCTCGTATTGAAGGATTGGAGATCACGTTCAGCGACGGGGCTAACTTAGTCGATGCTAGTGCACAATCTGCTGACGCTGAGGTAATGCGCTAGTATTCGCGTAGCCGTGTCTTCGGCTTCCCAGCAGCAACCACAGATTACATTGCACCAACAAAATTGGTGTCTTGTTACCAAGCAATTTGCTTCGTAGCGATCAATTAAGCAGTAGTAATGACATAGAAGTTAACGGATAGTAATAACTGCTTGACTGTCCAAGTAGTTGAGTGTTCATCGTTTGGAGCGGGGATGAAACGTCTCATCATCTTGATGCTATGTGGGTTTCTACTCACGGCGTGGCCGTTATACGCCAATCAAACATCTAGCGTTGAATTTCGCATCGTGTCTCAGCATACGGATGCCGAAGCTGTTTGGCTGGGTGTGTTCGTTGGTCCTGTGAATTCTGATACGGAAGCGTTGAGTTGGACTTCGGCCGAGTCCGATGAATTCATGCTGGAGATTCCACAGACTGACGAAGAAGTGCTGGTATTGGCACTGCGCAGGAATTCCGTACCGATCACTGTGCGGATCACTGACGATTTACGCAGTTCAGGAATCGACCTGGATTTCAAGCCTGGCCACCAATTTCTGGGCACGATAGTGTCGACGGATGGCATCGAAGTGGCAGATGCTGCTCTTTCCATCGAAAGACAAGATCTACCTTCACCGCAGATCCCAAGTCAGGCGAAGTTGG
This sequence comes from Candidatus Azotimanducaceae bacterium, assembly GCA_965205545.1. Classification (GTDB taxonomy): domain Bacteria; phylum Pseudomonadota; class Gammaproteobacteria; order Pseudomonadales; family Azotimanducaceae; genus Bin55. The sequence goes on from OZ242170.1 coordinate 2,391,101, forward strand.
AGTGGATTAGCGCCGTGGACGGCACGGTTTCAATCGGTGGCCTCGTCCCAGGAAAGTACGAACTGCACGTTGAATTGCCTTACATTCCTACTGAGATCTTCGACATACAAATCAATGAGGGGGAAGACACCCAAGAAGACTTGGTGCTTGGCAACGCCCATTTCGTGAGGGGCTTCGTTCTCGACCACGACCGGAACCAAGTTTCCGGGGCGGACGTATCTGCGTCTGTCGATATTGATGGTGTGGATTCCTCCGTTAGGCCGAGCGTGCTGACAGATTCGGCTGGCGAGTTTCAAATGGGTCCCTTTGTCAAGGGGCAAGCTGTGCATCTGTCGGCGTCACATGTGGAACATGGATCAACCTTCTTCAATAGTGTGTACGCGGGCAATCACGAGGTCCAGCTAATTCTCTCAAAACTGGTAGAAGTTGTCGGAACTGTAATAGATGCTGTAACCCGCGCACCGGTAGAGGAATTTACATTGAAAGAGCATGGATATTTGGCGCGCGAGTTGCCACACTCAGGGACGAACGGAACGATTTCTGCGAAGGTCGACTCCGACGCCCATGGACTAGTCATAGAAGCCCCCAACTACATTCCCTACTTTCATACTGAATTCAGCCCAGGAACTATGGATGTGTATGACTTGGGAACAGTTGAATTGGACCCCGGTGTTCATGTATCGGGGTTGGTTAACGACTCCATTAGCCGACAGCCCATTGAGGGAGCTGAAATATCGAGTATAGGCAAAGGAATTGACAGAGAAGATCTCACAGAAAGTTCCATTCGGCTCGCACACTACATGAATAGGAACGTTAACGCAACTAGCGATGCGGATGGTGAGTTCTCACTTGGACCACTGCCGTCAGGTGATTCTGTGTTGCAGGTATTTGCGAAGGACTACAAATGGGAGCAAATCCCTTTCGATGGACAGTCTGCACGAATAAATATCGAACTCACACCTAGTGATGTGCGACCCACACGCATTGTCGGTCGAATTGAGTCCAACCATGGAGTAGCTGTAGCGGGACAGGTCAATTTCTACCACGTCGAGAACGCCAGCGGCGTTGGATTCCAAACAGAGGAAGACGGCAGCTTCGAGTACGCGACTCGGCCGGGAATCCACCAAGTCTACGCAAACACAGACCTCGGCCGGTCCGAGACAATTGAGGTCACTGTCTATGAGGGTATAACAGAAGAGGTAGTCTTGGTTGTCGACCCTTTCGGCCAGCTCGAGGGAACGGTCAGCGGGTTAAAGGGTGCTGAGAGAGCTCATGTCATGGTTTTCTCTGACGATAGTAGGGTGGGGAGCGTTGGTGGAATTTCCAACGGTGAGGAATTTCGAATCGTTGGCCTAGGCGCTGGCTCTTTCATAGCACGAGCAGTTACGACCTCGGACCGCCAGCTCACAAAGTCGTTTGAAGTGACCGAAAATTCAGGAAACGTCTATGTGGAGTTTTCATTTGCCGGCGATTCTCGACTCTACGGCAGTGTATTGTCGCTCGGGGATCCCAGCTCCTTCCGCCAAGTGCGAGCCATCGCAAAGGAGAGCAGTTCCATATCGGGTAGGTGCGACATTCTCGACGACGGCTCGTTCGAAATTCGTGGACTCAGCGACGGCGAGTATTGGATCGAAGTGGCTGACCCTCAATTGTGGGGTGTTGCGATTGATAGCGAGAGCAACGTGTACAAGCGTATTGAGGTCGAAATTGCAGGCGAAACCGAGTTGAACATCGATCTCGCATCGCCCTGAATTTACAGACGGAGCATGTAGATTGGAGTCGCAACTTTAGGAGGAAAAGTGAAAAGTCTTGCTAGGTTGATCGTTCCATCTCTGGCGTTCATGGCATGGACAGTCTGCGGCGATGAGACAACCGACGTCAAGTTTCGCATTGTCTCGCAACATACCGATGTTGCGGAAGTGTGGATTGGGGTGCGTGTGGGGCCGATTCGTTCAGGAACCGCGGACTGGAGCTGGACATCGACGGAGTCCGAGGAATTCACGCTGGAAATTCCGCAGACTGAAGAGGAAGTAGCGCTAATAGCGCTGCGCGGGTTCTCGGCGCCGATCCTTGTGCTAGTGACACAAGAGTTGCGCAATTCCGGCATCGAGCTAGATTTCAATCCAGGCAAGCGATTTTCGGGCACGATACTGTCGACGGATGGAATCGAAGTAGCAGACGCGGTCGTTTCTGTTGAACGACAGGACTTGCCTTCGCAGCAGATTCCAAGTCAGGCAAAGTCTGAGTGGACCAGCGCCGCAGATGGCACCTTTTCAATTGAAGGTCTTGTCGCTGGCAAGTACGAGTTGCACGTTGATTTGCCTTACATCCCTACAGAGACCTTCGACATTCAAATCAACGACGGTAAAGATGCTGAGGAAGACTTAGTGCTTGATAACGCGCATTTCGTAAGGGGCCGTGTCCTCGACCATGATCGGAATCCAACTGTAGGCGCGGACGTAGGAATGTATGCCTATGTAAGCTTTCAGGATTCTGGATTTAGACAGACCGTCCCAAGCGATTCATCTGGGGAGTTTCAGTTTGGACCATTTGTTTACGGTCAAGTCGTGAGCCTGTCCGCCACGCATACTGAAGGTGGTTCCACGCAAAGCAACGATGTGTTTTCGGGAAATCACGACGTGAACCTAGTGCTCTCGAAACTCGTAGATGTTGTAGGAACAGTCGTGGATGCTGAGACCGGAACGCCGCTAGATGAGTTCACACTTAGAGCATTCGGCAATGGGTGGACGCGCCAATATCCTCACAAAGAAGCAAATGGAGAAATCTTTGCGACGATCGATTCTCTTGCCTGGGCTCTAGTCATCGAATCACCTAGCTACACACCGCATTTCGATACCGACTCGGACTTGAGCACGTTGGACGAATATGACATGGGAGAGGTACATTTGGAAGCTGGCATTCAGGTGACAGGTCTTGTCTACGATTCGACAAGTCGGCAACCCATTGAAGGTGCGTCCATTGCAAGCTGGGGAAAGGGGTTCGGCGGCGAACTTCCAACTGGTAGAACTACTTTCATTGTTCGATACATGCAAATGAAAGTTAACGCCACTAGCGACGCAGAAGGCAAATATTCGATCGGGCCATTGCCATCAGGCGAATCTGTTCTTGTCGCATCCGCAGGAGGCTACAGAGCTGAGGAAATTTTCGTCGACGGTCAGTCCGCGGAACTAGACATTGGCTTGGCTGCAGTAGACGTGGGCACGACCCGCATAAATGGTCGGATTCAGACAACTAACGGGGATCCAATTGCGGGCCAAATCAACATCTACCACGTCGAGAACAACAGTGGTATGGGTTATCGAACCGAGGAAGACGGCACGTTTGAGCACACAACTCGTGGCGGAACGCACCAGATCTACGCTAGTACAGATCGAGGACGATCCGAGACAATTGAACTCAGAGTTAGCGAGGGCGCAACAGAGGATGTTGTGCTAGTTGTTGATCCCTTTGGTCGACTTGCAGGGACGATTAATGGGCTTGAAGGAGCGGAATTGGCTTACGTTTCGGTCATTTCTGGCAATCGTGCGGTGCGAGGCACTTCAAGAATTGCCGACGGAGAGGACTTTCTGATCGAAGGCATCGGGACTGGTCCCTTTATGGCCAAGGCTTGGACGACCATGAACCGCCAACTCGCGTTGTCGTTCGAATTAACCAAGGTAACGGAGGAAGCCTATTTGGAGTTTTCCTTTAGCGGAGATTCACGACTCTACGGAAAAATACTGTCGCTTGTTGATCGCAACCCCTACCTTCAGGTACGAGCGATCGCGAAAGACAAGGGAGCCATATCGGGTTGGAGCGGCATTCTCGATGACGGCTCGTTCGAGATTCGAGGACTCAGCGATGGCGAATATTGGATTGAAATTGGTGAAGAAAGAGGATCGGGAATTGCCATTGGCAAAACGACAGACAAAGATCGCTATGAAGCCGCAGTGGCTGGGGATACCGAGTTGAATATCGATCTTGCATCGCCATAGTCGTATTGCTGTACCACTTCCTCTAGGGATGTAGCAAATATGAAGCGGCTTGACTCTCTACTGTCTGTATTCCTACTTCTTCTGGTGTCGCAGCTCCAAGGCGAAGACACGATCACACTGCATGGTCGCCTTGCCACCAGCGATATCGACTCCCCCAATGTATGGATCGGCGTATTCGAATTGCCGATGCGACGTGGTGAGGAGGCTTGGAGTTGGACCCAAGTTGAATCCACAGAATTCACGTTAAACGTTCCACGCGTGGGGGAAATTCAGCTTGTGGCTTTGCGCAAGGACTCTCTGCCGCTCGTGCAACGAATTCGTTCAGAAACGGCGGAAGAGCAATTCGTTCTTGAATTTCAAGAAGGAATGACCTTGGAGGGCACTCTCCTTTCTACGGACGGTATTCCGGTCGCGGATGCTCGATTGACAGTGGAACGCACCCACTTGCTAAATGTATTGATTCCGGACGACATCAGGTTTTTGTGGTCCAGCGATGCCGAGGGAAGATTCCAAATTTCTGGTCTTTCTGCGAATGAGAGATTCGAAATTCACACTGAATTGCCGTTTGTTCAAGACGACAAATTCGAAGTCAGAATGCCGGAAAACGGCGAATATCTCCGCGACTTTTCCCTTTCTGACTCGTACTTTGTGATGGGACGTGTAATGAATTCCGATGAGGATCCTGTTCCAGATGCAACAGTACGGTTCAGGTTCACTCTTCCACAAGAATGGAGAGCAACAACCACTTCCAACGCCGAAGGAGAGTTTCGGTTTGGACCTTTCGAAAGAAATACGGAAATTTGGTTGTCCGCGCATCACATCGAGCAAGGTACGTCGAAGAATCTCCGGACAACGGCGGGTGAGCACGGAGTGGAGCTGGTTCTAGCAAGCATGGTTCATGTGATTGGAACCACAATTGACGCGTCGACAGGTGAACTGATCGACGATTTCACTTTAGTGGCCGTTGGTGCTGATGAGAGTCGAGAGTATCGGTACGTTGAGTCAAAGGGAGAGGTTTCTAGTTTGGTCCCCCGAGAGACCACAGCGTTGGTCGTGCATTCGGATGTGTACATCGCCCACTTCATAACGGAACTAGAACTGACATCGATCGACGAATTCGATATTGGAGTTATTGCGCTGCAACGCGGGAGGGAGCTGACCGGCCAGGTATACGACGCGACAACGAACGAGCCAGTGGTCCAAGCGACAGTCTCACTCGTTCCCGAATACAGTTGGGATGAAAATACGGATCCTGTTTGGGGCAACCTAATAATCAGCTTTATAAGACAGTCTGTCGAGTCGATAACAGACAAAGAGGGAGGCTATGTGCTGAGTCCATTGCCTTCGCAGGCGGTGCATGTACGCGTATTCGGATGGGAATATGGGCCAGAAGAGTTTCTTGTCGACGAAATCACCACGGAGTTCGACATTCCAATGGTGTCCTGGAAGTCGAAAGAGACGAGAATTCGAGGAAGAGTTGAAAATGCGGCTGGGGAGCCTGTTGGCGGTAGCGTTAAATTTCTTTTCGACGGGGGATATTCGGGTTTGCATGTTCCTGACGATGGACACTTCGACCATCCATTAGACCCGGGTACCTATGAAGCGATTGCGATCACTGAACAAGGCAACTCAGATCTCGTGCTGGTTGATGTGAATGAGGACGAGATTAAGGAAATTACGTTGATTGTCGAGTCAAAGGGTCGCGTTTTAGTCAAGGTTGCCGGCCTCTGGGATGGCGAGACGGTCTCTCTGTCGGTTTTTTCCGAATCGTTAGGATCCGATGTTCGGAACATCTACCAAGTTGTCAATGGCGAGTTTGACATTTACGGGATCGGGTTCGGCGAATTCACACTCAATGCTTCGTCGAGCTGGGAGCGCGAGCAAGAATTGCCTTTCGAGTTGAGCGAAGAAAGCAGCGAAGCATCAATTGAGTTGAATTTCGCCGGAAACTCTCGACTATACGGATCATTAAGGTTTCCCGATGGCACTTTCCCAATTGGTCAAGTCGAGGCAATTCCCAAACAGAGTGGGAAGACGTCGAATTCATGCGAGATCACTGACGACGGCATGTATGAGATCAATGGTTTGGATGATGGCGAATACACACTGCACACGTGGGAAACAAAGGAGGTCACTGTCATGTACGACGACGGCACCAGTTCCAGTACCGCAACGTCAACCCCAGTAGATCAAGTCGATGTTGTTGTGCAAGGAAACACCGAATACAACATCCAACTTCCCTCTCAATTCGATAACGAGTGATTAAGCGGTAGATTCCTTCCAGTTTCTTACTTAAGGGCCTCTAGCGTCTTGCCGCCCAATCTTGAGACTTCTTAACGGAACCAACTGCTATTAACCCATGGCTCAGATTGCTGGAGTATTGGCTATGAGCCGTTGACGCATCTTAATCCCCGTAATTTGGATTCTTCTATGGTTGGCCCAAGCGAATGTGTGTTGATTGGCGCGCCCGACAGGATTCGAACCTGTGGCCTTTGGCTCCGGAGGCCAACGCTCTATCCAGCTGAGCTACGGGCGCATTAGGGCTCTATTACGGTCGACACTTTATTCGACCTTGGTCGATTCTTCTATTGTTCCGCTTTGATGGCCTCCTGGGGAACCGGTGGAGCTCGCGAACCGAACATAATCGTCAAGAGTGCGAGCAGAAGCAAGGCTGCAACCGCGTTGTGACAGACCGCGACGAATAGAGGCAGCGAAAGTAGGACATTGGCAATGCCTAGACCAAACTGAACCACGAGAGCCGTTCCCAACAGAACTCGGAATCCTAGTTCCAAGCGAAACAGCAGCGCGATGCCGACGACCATGACTACATATGCACCCCAACGATGTGTTGTCTGTATTGCAATGCGAGCTTCGTTCGACAATTCTCCGCCTAGATAGTTGGGTCCGATGTCCTGCATCACATTGAAACCAGACGCGAAATCCATATCCGGAAACAGCTCTCCATGACACAGTGGAAAATCCGGGCAAGCTAGTGCCGCGTAGTTCGAGCTTGTCCAACCGCCAAGCGCGACTTGAAGCACCACAAGCACAAGAAGCACATGAATATGGACGCGCAAATTTGACGCAACTTGTGGCAGGGGAAACGGATCAAGCTTTAGCAAATACCACCAAAGCAATGCCAAGGTTGCAAATCCGCCAAGCAGATGCGCTGTCACGACTTGGGGCCAAAGCTTGAGTGTCACCGTCCAGGCTCCGAACGCCCCCTGCAGAACGACAAGGGCCAGTAGCACAAGCGGGAACCTCAACGATTGTCGTTTGAACCACGCAACGGCAACAATTGCGATCACCATTATTCCGAGGAGGGTGGCAAGGTATCTGTGGACCATTTCGGTCCAAGCTTTTGCCTCATCGATAGGGAAGTCCGGATAGAGTTCCTCTGCGCGTTGCCGCTCTTCTTCGGTGTCGGGAACGGTAAGGTGACCGTAGCACCCCGGCCAATCGGGACATCCCAGTCCCGCATCGACGAGCCGGGTGTATGCGCCAAGTACCACGACGCAGAAAGCTAAGACTAAGGTAGTCCCGACAAGCAACTGTAGCGTTCGGTTTGTGGAGTCAGCCATCGAGAACGTGTATTGAAGCTGGCAATCGAGTTGTACTTCGGGACCGTCTAGAGTTTTTGAGCCAGTGTGAGTCCATCACCTACCGGAAGCATCGTGGAGAACACCCGATTGTCGTCCGATGTTTTCTTGTTTAGCTCTCGCAAGGCAACAGTGTCGACATCAATTACCGATGGGTCCGCAGTTCGGCCTCCCCACAGCACATTGTCCACGGCTATGAGGCCGCCTTCCCGCAGAAGTATCAGGCACTTTTCGTAGTAGTCGTCGTAGTTGGACTTGTCCGCGTCGATAAAGGCGAAGTCGAAACTGCCCTGTTGACCCTCATCGATCAATTGCGAGAGAGTCTCGCCCGCCGGCGCCAGTCGAAGATCAATCTTGTGCGCTACTCCTGCTTGTTCCCAATATTTTCTGCCGATGTCGGTCCATTCCTTGGATAGGTCGCACGCGACTATCCTTCCATTGTCCGGTAGGGCTTCAGCTACGGCAAGTGCGCTGTAGCCGGTGAATGTGCCAACCTCCAATGTGTTTCTCGCATTCATAATTCGACAAAGAAGCGACATGAAAGCTGCCTGTTCCGGCGAGACCTGCATAACATGCATCCGTAGTGTTGCATGAGTGACTTCCCTCAGTTCTCGCATCGCGTCGGATTCTGGTCGAATGTTGGAAAGCAAGTAGTCGTAGATGGATTCGTTTAGAGTAAGCGTGCGACTTGACATATGTGGTATCCGGAAGATTCTTTGTCGTAGATGAGTTGATTATGCGAGCGCTTTACCAAGGCTAGAGAGGCTAAGTCCCTATGGAATCCATGATCGTTGATTGCGACCCAGGTGTCGACGACGCCATAGCGATAATACTTGCCCACGATCTGGCAATCCTAAAGGGCGTAACTACGGTCAGCGGCAATGTGCCAATAGAGGCGACCACCCGAAACGCGTTGCAGGTGATTGCGTTGCTCGATGCAGACATTCCAGTCTGCAAAGGAGCCGCACGACCATTGAAGAATCCTCCTGTGCACTCCAATCATGTTCATGGAACTGATGGCCTTGGCGGGGCGGGGCTGTTGAAGAATACGAGATCTCTGTCCCACGTGGATGCAGTGGATTTTCTTCTCGAGACTCCCACGCGCGACGACTGGATCGTGGCGATCGGACCGTTGACCAACTTGGCACAAGCAATTGAACGAGACCCCACTTGGGTGAATCGCATCAAGGGCATTTCCATCATGGGAGGCAGCACAGGCTATGGAAACGTTACTGCAGCAGCAGAGTTCAACATCTATTCCGATCCAGAAGCGGCGGCTCGCGTATTCGAATCCGGAGCACGCATTCGGATGTGTGGTCTGAACCTCACTCACCAATTCCAGGTCACGGAAGTGTTTCTACAAGCGCTGGCGCAGGCCGAAGGGGACCTTGCGCAATTCGCGGAGCCGATGTTGAGGTTTCTGCTCGGGAGAATGGAAGAGCTGACTGGCCGAAGATCCGCAGCCTTGCACGATCCCTGTGCCGTACTGGCTGCTACGCACCCTCAATTGTTCGAATTTGAGAACTTGTCGGTTCGGATTGAATTAGCGGGAACTTTGACGCGGGGCATGACAGTTTGCGATCAACGAACGACACGTCGCCGCGATTCTCCAAACACGGAAGTCGCTCAGTCAATTGATGTGGACAAGGCTATGCCACTGCTGTTGAATACGCTTTGCAAGAATGAACGACACTAGCGACAATCTCGACAAGCACTTCCAACACGCAGTGAAGTTGGTGGAAACGGGAGACTACCACTCGCTGCGGGTCTTGCTGATGAAGCATCCCAAGCTTGCCACCAAACGAGATGAGACAAGCGCAACTTTGCTCATTCGGCTTATCGACTACCCCGGAAATCGACCTAACGCACACAAGACTGCGCGTGTGCTTCTTGTGGCAGGTTGCGATGTCGATGCTCGACGAGACGAGAGCAATGGAACAGCTCTAGCGGGTGTTCTGAGCACTGGTGAGATCGATGTGGCTCGCGTGTTGCTGGAATTTGGAGCAAACTTCCGAGCGAAACTGGGGTTCAAGAAAGGGGATGTCATTGATTTGGCGATTGAACTGTGCAGCAACGATGCGAACGAGAATTCCGGATTTTCGAAAGCAATCCGAGAGCTCGTAGCCGACTTCACCGGTCTAGAGCTTGGGTAGTGTTTTTGAAGGCAGATTGAAGCTGGTGAAACGGGCATAATCTGAAAATGAGTTGCACCAAGAAATCAAATATCCCTCGATCGGCAAGGCTGTCCGGACTCTTCGTCTCATTGGTCGTTGGGATTGCTCTCGTTGCGCCATGCCTGCACTCAGAGGAACCGGAGTTGATCAACGGTAGAGTGGCGGAAATCCGCGATGGCGACACGGTTTCTTTTTGTCCCAAAATAGACGAGGAATGCAAGTCCAGCGAACAATTCGAAGTGGATCTCTGGGGTATCGACGCGCCAGAAATGCAGCCGCTCAAGCAATTTCATGCTGAAAAAGCCAAGGACTATCTGGAAAGCGTTGTCAAATCCAAGGTTGTCATCCTTGAAGTCAAGGAAACCGAGGATTCAGGTAAGAAAATTGCGAAACTATTCGTGGTAGGCGCAGAACCGTCGAATCTCAACGTGCACCTGCTCATGGAGGGACATGCTTGGTCTACCGCAAAGAACGACATGGATGCCTTGGAGTACGACTTGGCGGAAGACTACGCCAAGGAACGCAAATTGGGGTTGTGGAGAGAGATCGAACCAGTTGCTCCGTGGGACTGGCGCAAGCAGCACCAGGAGGAGTCCTCTGAGACAGAAACGCCGGAGGAGCCAGAGCCAGCCTCCGTCAATTAGCCAGCCGCCGCAGCCTCGCGCGCTTTGCTTTTTCTAGCGGCTGCCAAGCGTTTCTTGGCGTCTTCAGGTAGGTACCTAAGAGATCGGGCGTAGTCTGGACCACCTTCATCCCATCCCATGTGATCGTCCGCTGCTACGAGTCGAGCAAATTCCGGTGGATTTCTATCCAGCATCTCTTGAGAGACTCGCCACTGGTATGCCTCTTGCGTCTTCAAACGTCGATGACAGTGGTAGCTCGTTACGTTGAGTCGCAAGCCATCCGTGTTCTTTGGATAGGCTCCATGCCAGGTATTGCCATGCCATGCAATGAGTGAGCCAGCTTCCGCTTCGACGGGTATAGCCTGCTCTTCGCCTTCGCCTGGACGAGGTTGGCGACAGTATCGATGGCTGCCAGGAACCATGGCGATCGCGCCGTTTTCCAGAGTGTAGTCGGTCAGGCAGTACGTTGCGTTGGCAACATCTGAGCAAGCGGGAAGATGACCGTCACGATCTGGCGGAGAATCGCTGTGTAAACCGAGATTGTCTCTCTTGCCTTTCCACTTGACGAATGAGGTCAGACTGGACAGTTGCTGCTGTCCACCCATCAAGTAGTCGATTATCGTGTAGAGAGTGGGATTCAATATCCATTCTTCAAAGACCCGATCAGCCATCAAGAGGTAGAACAAGAGGAACTGACCCTCGGACTGGGGTTGTGCTTTGTATTGTCCGAAGTCGCCATTTTTCTCGACCGAGAATTCCACGCCGGTACGTTCAGAGCATAGACGTAGAACAGTTTCACGAATTCGGTCAAAGAACTCCTTGTCGGCAACCTTCTCAGGAGGAACCACTGTGAACCCGTACGTGTTCAGTTCTGTGATGTTGGACTCGATACCCAACTCTCGAATTCGGTTGAAAGTCCGATTGAGCCCTTTTGTACTTTTGAATTTTCCAAATTTCACTTTCCAAAACCTCTATTTCAATTGCCGTTTGTTTCTTGTTGTCCGTCGAATTCGGTACCGCTAACGGCTAGTCTAGCTTGACCAGCATCTTTCCGATGTTCTCGCTTGTAAACAATCCTATCAAGGCATCGCTGGCTTTCTCAATTCCATCGAAAATTGTCTCTTTGTACTTCATTTGACCATTGGACAGCCAACCTCGCATGTCGTCAAGAAACTGTTCCCGCTTGTCCTCGTAGTCGTATACGACGAATCCTCGCAAAGTCACTCGTTGGTAGATCATATTGGCGAGCGTGGTAACTCCCTCGGAGATCGCTCCAAAATTGTTGTACGCCGAAATCATCCCGCAGACCGGTATGCGGCCTAGAACGTTCATGCGGGGCAGTGCTGCATCGAGATGGGAACCTCCTACGTTGTCAAAGTAGACGTCGATGCCATTGGGCGCTGCGGCTTTGAGATTCTTCCGCAGAACGCCCTTGTTGTAGTTGATCGCCACGTCCAATCCGAGTGTGTTCAGAAGCCAGTCGCACTTTTCGTCCGAGCTGGTGCTTCCAATCACATAGCAGTTCTTGATCTTGGCTATCTGGGCTGCAACGGAACCGACTGCGCCAGCAGCAGTGGAGACGAAGACGTTTTCGCCTTCTTTGAGTTCGCCCACAACAAGCATGCCTCCCCAGGCTGTAAACCCAGTCGTTCCCAATACGTGCATGTAGAGAGTCTCGGGATAACCCGCCGGATCCAAAACATTGATGCCGGAACCATCTGATACGAAGTACTCTCGAAAGCCCATGCCGTTTAGAACTGTGTCGCCTTCCTTGAACCGCGAATTGCGGGACGCGACAACTGTGCCGAGCGCGCCGCCTGACATTACTGAGCCCACCCGCTGCTGTCCGTTGGATAAACGTGGTCTCATTGCCGGATCCACCGACATATACCGATTGCGAACTACCAACTGTCCGTCTTGCGGCTCCTCGACTTGGCGCTCAACCACCTCGAAGTTTGCAGGGGTTGGCAGTCCTGAAGGCGCTTGAGTGAGGTGTACTTCTCTAGAATGAAATGTCATGCCATTGTTATCCCAATTCGTGGTCGATTGGTGCTTACCTAACGGATTCTAGGATCCATGCTGCAACTTGTAGGTTACCACCGCAATGGCAATTTCTCTGTCGTCTTTATCTGCCACCACTACATTTCCAGTGCACAAAGTGCCACCGCGTCTTCGTACTGTTGCGGTTGCGTAAAGGTCTGTAGCCACTGCAAGCTTTAGGAAATTGATGGAAATGGCTACCGTTGCACCTCGCGATTCACGGGAAACCAGCGGGCTGGACCAAAAGGCAGCTGTAGCGGCAACATCAATCAAAGCGCTGATTGCTCCACCATGGATCCTTCCTTGACCCAAATGCTCTCCGTAGGGAAGCTTAACTACGGCCCTGTCATCCTCACTTTCGACCAATTCGCACCCCAGCCAACCCGCAAAAGCCTCGGATGCGATTCGAACTGCGTGTGTACTTGAAGAGGGCATCGAGTATGTGGCTCATAAGCGATTGAGCGAGGACTGAGCCTAGACAATCATTATGTCAAAGTGGATTTGAGGTAGCTCCACTCTTTGATTGAGTCCTTGCCTTGACAAGAGGCGTGCAGATTGTTAGTCCAAACCTCTCTCCTACGTTGAGCAGCAACTTAGCGGCCCAGTATTCAATTGAGGCTAGCCGTAGCCGACGCCTCGTCTCTAATAGATTTGCGAAAAGGGGACCTGTTGAAGGTGCTATTTTGCCTACCATTCAGTTGGATCGTGCCGCTTCCAATTCGTGAATTCGAGATCCTTGACTTCTCCGAACACGATTGGCAATAGCTAGTCAGTGTTCCTTCCCCCGGAAACGATAAAGCGTAGGCTTAATCGAATGAAATGATCACTTTGTGAAAGAGCGGCAGCACAATCCCCACGCTGTGTTAGGCCTCAACTGATCAACGAACTAACGAGTTCCCGAATTGCGGGTCACCCAATGTCGTTAACTCTACCTCGGCTCGAATTTGTGAATCGCGGCCCGATACGCGTGCTTTTTTTTCTACTTCTATCGTTCTTGTCATGGCAAATCATTCATGCCACATCTCGAATAGTGGTCGAACCGTAGTACAAGAACTCGAAAATTCATCACGGCATTCTCGATCTGGTCGAACACTGTCCGAAACCACACGAGGAGATTTCGGAGGAGTGTAAGAGTGCGATGGCCGACTATTTTTCGGATGTGCCCCTGGAATTCTCCGACACAACATGGATCTCGATACCAAATCGACTGACCTATGGGAGGGCCTTTGAAAATCCAGCTGGCGATCGGAAACGTGTTCTCAAGGCATTGAACCAAGAGGAATGCCTGTTGAAGGGTGATCCCACAGTTCGTTGGGACTTGAAGGACTCCTGTCATGCTGATGCATTCGCGAATCTGTCCGTCCTGCAGTGGGCTTGCGATGAACGGCCCGACATTCAAGATCGAGAAGAAGCTCTAGTTAACTTGATTGACAATGCGCAACTTGCAGAAGACCCCCAACGCCACGAAGAGCGCGTGCAATATGGAATCGTTCGATTTCTCGAGGCAAGATGGTTCGGCGACAAGTGTGCAGAGTACAAACCGTCCGTATTACGATTCTCCGCACACAGAGAACCGACAGCGTATGAGACACTCCGTGCAGCAGCTTCGCGATTGGGAGAACCTTGGGTGAGTAGCTCCAATGCGCCGGAAACATTCGTTCTCAAAGCAATCGCCGCGCGATTGGGTGATGAGGTGTCGGCTTTGTATTACTTCCCATCACTGTCTAAGGCTTCAGGGAGATCTTGGGATGAGCACGTTCGCAAGGTGTGGCCATGGAAATCCGATCTGCCCTTTGGTCCGAGTACCCTGGAGGATTTCTTCGGTACCCTGGAGATCTTCGAAGGACCGCAAGACGCGGCCCAAGACGCGGAAGAACGCATGCTAAATGGACTCTCTGTGGCGGTTTCGCTGCAGGAGACAGGGTTTGATTTTGACTGGAACATCCTTGTCCGCGGTTTCTGCAAACATGCGGAAACAGAAGGACCTACGACATGTCAGGCGGTGATTGCGAGACTTAAGCGAAAGCTGGATGTGGACCAAAAGGATGAGTTGCAGGCACTTGAACAGTTTGAGAGTGTTGCTAAAGAACTAGGTCTCTTCGATTGAGGTCTAGCAACTCACCGTCACACCTTTAAAGCTGCACAAAGGAGCGAGTCGCCTTTTATTCAGATTTCTGTTAGCCCCGACAGGCTCACCTTAACCAAAGGCGGAACAATACGGGAACGTACCTGCCGTCACAGAATCTAGGGTATGTAGCAAGCGCTCGAATTTTTTTTGCTGGTGCGTTTGCTATGTACTTGCTTGAGACCACCAAGCCTTCCGATTAACCGCGTTCATTCCGCTATGCTGTATTCTCGATTGAAATCATCGAGGTGACGTCGTGTCGGCGCGAGCAACGTTAATCGCGGTCATTGCTGCCTTCCTAGTCGGTGGCGTCGCCACCTTGGCAATCAGACCTCCTACACATCAGTCCTCTGAGGTCGTGGAAACGGGAACTACCTCCATTGAGCCCTTGGAAGCGATCTCCTGGCAATTGCCGGTTTCGTTTCAGACCAGTCTGGAAGTCCTTGGCGACAACATTGTCTACATTCAGGGAGCAGTGTCAGACCTCACAGGTGGCCAGTTTCAGCTGCAGATCTATGAGCCAAACGAGATAGTTCCACCCCTGGAGATTTCCGGCGCGGTTCGGACTGGCAAGGTGCCGATAGGCTATACATGGCTAGGATACGATCAAGGAAAGATCCCTGCTTCTCCGCTTTTTGGCGCAGTCCCCTTCGGGATGGAGCCATGGGAGTTTTCGTCTTGGTGGTTTAACGGGGGCGGTAGGGAGCTTGCCGAGGAGCTCTATCGAGAGGAGAACCTGAAGGTATTGCTGTGCGGGATGCTTGGACCGGAAACGGCTGGATGGTTCCGAACACCCATAGAGTCTCTAGATGACCTCGTAGGATTGAAAATCCGTTTTGCGGGACTCGGTGGGAAAGTCATCGAGCGCGTGGGAGCATCGGTGACCATGCTTGCGGGATCAGAGATTTTTCAAGCGCTGGAAAAGGGCGCCATAGATGCGACGGAGTACTCGCTGCCCAATATTGACGCCGCGCTGGGATTTGATCGAGTGGCGAAATTGAACTACTTTCCGGGGTGGCACCAAGTCTTTACATCGGTCCACATGCTCGTCAATCTTGATTCGTGGGAGGGATTGCCAGCACAGTATCAGAACGCGCTCGAAGTGTCTTGCACTGCTGGCGTTACAAGAAACTTTGCACACGCGGAAGCAGTTCAGGGTCCTGTGCTGGATACATTCGAAGAGAATGGCATAAAGGCCAATAGGCTGCCGGAAAGCATTCTGCGTGAACTCCAGCGAGTCGCGTTGGAAGTCATGGACGAAGAAGCGGAAAAGAATGAGTGGTTTGCACGAGTCTACGAGTCGCAGAAGAACTTTCGGGCAGACTACGAGAAATGGAAGCGGCTCGCGTACCTTCCTAGGGACTTCTAGTTGAATCTTCCTCAAACGCGCGTCTCGCGAGTCGTCGATCCAGTAATTGACGCCATCGGCAATTCCATATCTTGGATTTGGGTTGTTCTGATGTTGGTCATTGTTGTAAATGTCTGCGCTCGCTACATCTTTGGTGAGGGACGTATCGAATTTGAAGAGCTGCAATGGCACCTGTACGCCACAGGGTTTCTGCTGGCGATTAGCTATTGCGTGTCGACCGACTCGCATATACGAGTGGATGTTCTTCACGAACGATTTCCTGAGAGAGTTCAAGTTTGGATCGATCTCTATAGCAATGTTCTCTTCGTGTTGCCGTTTGTTGCGCTGATGTTGGTCTTTGGCATTCCGTTCGTTGAAGACAGCTTCCAACGCAACGAAGTATCGGCGTCTCCCGGCGGTTTGCCGTTTCGGTGGATCATCAAGTCAATGCTGGTTGCTGGCTTCGCTCTTGTGGGAATAGCGACGATTTCCCGAATCACTCGTTTAGCAGCCTACTTGGTTCGCAATGCCAGTTAGCGAGTGCCTTGCCCTCGCGATGCTCATCGCATTCATTGGGTTGGTCTTCACGGGGATTCCAGTCGCGTGGATCCTGGCTGGGCTAGCCATTGCGTTCACAGCAATCGCGATCATTTTTCAGGTGGATTTTCAAATTCCCGTGAGCGTCGATTGGGCGTATACATCCATCACCATCGAACGCGTCTACAGCGTCATGGAGAGCTGGGTCTTGGTTGCATTGCCCATGTTCATATTCATGGGCTTCTTGCTCGACAAGTCAGGGATCGCCAATCAGCTCATGACGAGTCTGGCCAGAATGTTCGGCAGGATCAACGGTGGGTTGGCAATATCCATTGCCATCATCGGTGTGCTGCTTGCAGCTACAACGGGAATCATTGGCGCCTCGGTCGTCTTGCTAGCTCTGCTGGGTCTTCCTGTGATGCTCAGGCATGGGTATGCGCAATCCCTATCGACAGGAGTTGTATGTGCAGTGGGAACCCTTGGCATTCTCATTCCACCCAGCATCATGCTGGTGCTCATGGCGGATCGAATGACGTTGCCAGTTGGAGATCTGTTCCTTGGCGCTGTATTTCCGGGTTTGCTCTTGGGTGGAATGTACATCGCTTACATCACCATCAAAGGAATTCTGGATCCCGCATCTGCACCCAAAGCCGCCACCGAAGACAAGATCGGACTGCGGGAGATCTATGACTTGGCTGTCGCGATAGTTCCTCCGGCGCTGTTGATCTTTGCGGTATTGGGCAGCATTTTCTTTGGAGTTGCGACTCCTACTGAAGCCGCGGGAGTAGGTGCAGCGGGGGCTTTGCTGCTAACGTTCTTGAAAGGGAACCTGACCCGAGAAGTGCTGCGCGATGTGATCCGCGAGACAACCAAGACTACAGGATTCATCTTCGCCATTCTGATTGGAGCAACTGCTTATTCGCTGGTATTGCGCGGATTGGGCGGGGACGAATTAATCGAAAGGACATTGCTCGGGTTGCCGTTTGGACCAATGGGAATCATTGCCATGATTCTTTTGATGACCTTCATCATGGGTTTCTTCCTAGATTGGATAGAACTCACTCTCATAATCTTGCCGCTGGTGGCACCCGTGGTCGCGTCTCTCGGATTCGACCCGATTTGGTTCACGGTTCTATTCGGCGTGTGTCTTCAAACGAGCTTTCTAACACCACCGGTGGGTTTTGCGATTTTCTATTTGAAAGGTGTCGCACCGACGGACATCAAGGCAACGACGATCTACAAGGGAGTCGTACCTTTCATTGCCCTGCAACTGATTGGGCTTCTTCTGATTTTCTTTTTCGACGAGATTGTTACATGGTTGCCACAAAGGGTTTACGGTTCTCTTTGAACTCAGTGCTGTGAATCGAAACCGCTCGTAGGTGTTGCACTCCTATAGGGATCGTAAGCACACACTTGCGTGTACATTTGGCTAATCTGCTGCTTCAAAATTCCTCTAACGATGAGAA
Organism: Candidatus Azotimanducaceae bacterium; assembly: GCA_965205545.1. Taxonomy (GTDB): domain Bacteria; phylum Pseudomonadota; class Gammaproteobacteria; order Pseudomonadales; family Azotimanducaceae; genus Bin55. Next base: position 2,409,008 of record OZ242170.1, read on the forward strand.
AATTTGTGAATTGGCTAGAAGTGAGAAATAGCAGACGCCCATGAATCGAATTGCCAAATTAGCGTGCGTCTATGCACTAGTGAGCTGGAATTCCGCAGCAATTGGTTGCCTTGTTGGAGATGTACCAGATCCTGTTGAAGTCCTTGACTATAACGCCAGTTTGCATAAAGAACAGAATGACAGAGAAGCCCTGATAGCCCTCTACCAAGCTACAGGTGGAGAGTCGTGGACTCGAAACGACGGATGGGTGTCTAGTGCACCGTTAGACGAGTGGCACGGTGTGAAAGCAAGCCTTGGGCGAGTTCAGTCGTTGAACCTGTCGAACAACAACCTATCCGGCCACCTTCCCGCGGAACTTCTACGTTTGACAAGTCTTCGATCATTAGACCTTCGTTGGAATTCGCTTTCTGGCCAGTTGCCCGATTTCAGCAAGCTTGAGAGCGTGAAGGAGCTTTTGCTAACCGACAATCAATTCATCGGCGAGATACCGGTATGGATTGGGAATATTCAAGGGCTAGAGCGTCTGGATCTGTCTCACAATAAGTTTGTGGGAGACATCCCCAAAGAATTGGGAGCCCTGGACAAGCTGCAAGCCTTGGCGTTGCACCACAACAATCTAGAGGGAACGTTGCCGGCTGAATTGGGCGGGTTGGAATCCTTGCGACGCCTGATTCTTAACAACAACGAGCTGACCGGTTCGATTCCTGAGGAACTTAACGAACTAAAGTTGCTGAGACACTTGAATCTCTCCAACAATCGAATTACGGGTCTCGTTCCACAGTGGGCCACGTCCACGAAATTGGAATGGGTGGATTTGCGGGGAAATCCCATCGAGTCAAATACGGAGATTTTCCGAATTGCATTGCCTGAGTATTTCGATTACTGGGCACATCCGGATGCAAGCCATCCAGACAACAATGTGGCTAGGAAGCTCCTTTGCCGCGGGGGCCCAAGAATCAATCCCAACCGAAATGTGGGCTCAGACAAGCGAAGTCATTGAGAGTCCCGAGGTGCGTTCGTTTGTGTTCGAGAGCCTTCGCAGACTTGACATACGCGACGGCTACGTCTACTTGAATCTAGAGTACGTACCCGAGTACATTCGCGTCGGCAACATTCATGGGGTATTGGAGACCTTGAATTCACATCTCAAGGACACAGGCATCAAGGTCACTAATCCCAATGAGTTGGAAAGGTCCTTCGAAGCCGTGGAAGGTCGGACGCCGGGACGCGAGACCGTCGACCCGTTCGCAACCAACGAGCCGTTGGAACGTTGGCACGAAGATGGAGTCTTGCCGGACGGCACATTTGATACACGTCGATGGAATAGTTATTACTGGTATCCGTGCCGTATCGAGTCAAAGTTGCGCGAGGACAGGGATGCTCACAACACGGACTCCAATTGATTCTAGGAGCGACTGGCGCCTAACCGGGTGAGCGTTGGTCTAAAACCACTTCGACGCAGGCGAGCCCCGAACAAGATCTTGTAAAGATGCGAATGCCCGTGCAATGTCAATCGTGAGCAAGTTAGACAGTCAGACGACATTTGCTTGAATTGCCCAATAGCTAGCACGGGTTGTGTTGAGTCGAATGGACTTTATGGGCCTACTCTCATAGAAAATTGGGTAAACCGCAACCGAGTAACTTGGCTAATAGAATTAAACAGGCTGATAAACAAGGATTGACATGGCGCAATCAATACCAACGATTCTCAACCACATCTCCATTGGCACCAACGACTTGGCCAAGGCATTAGAGTTCTATGATGCGGTGATGGCAACGATCGGCGCAACACGCCAACTGGACATTCCAAACATTGCTGTGGCATATGGGAAGCGGTTTCCCGAGTTCTGGGTGCAACGTCCACTTGACGGACAAGAGGCTACTTGCGCCAATGGCGGCCACTATTCATTTCACGCAACGTCGAAGGAAGAAGTTCATGCGTTTTATGACGCGGCTATCGCCTCAGGAGGGACGGGCGATGGCGAACCTGGTCCGCGACCCATGTATGGACCTAACTATTACGGAGCCTTCGTGCGTGATTTGGATGGACACAAGATAGAAGCCAATCTCCTCACGTTGGGTTGAGTTGCCTTTTCTTGCGGACATTCCATTGCAAGAAGCACTCTTGAACTGGCAATCTCTCACGGAAAGGAGTAGATTCTGAATGCCTAGACCAACTGAGAGAAGAAGCTTCTGGACTTGGGGCTACGTTTCCGACGAGCCGTCGGACGAAGAGCGCGCTAGAGCTGCGAAGCTGGTGTCCCAACGGCTCGGCAGGGAGATTTCGCCTCCCAGCGTTCCGAACATTGAAGAAATAAAACTGCGTGTCCCGCGATTGGATGTCCCTTCAAGACTAGGGGAGTTCGTGACGTCGGAGCACTCGGAACGTATCACTCACACCTACGGAGGGCACTCCACCGAACTTCTTGCCGCAATTCGCGGACATTTCCCTAGTCCACCGGACGCAGTCGCACATCCTCGCAGCCGCAACGAACTAGAAGCCGTTTTGGAGTGGTGTTCTACAAATGACATTTGTGCAATACCGTACGGCGGTGGAACGAGCGTTGTCTGGGGCTTGAATGTCCCCGACAAGTGTGACTCCGCTGTATCTATCGACATGGATTGCATGAGCGGAGTGCTCGAAATCGACCAAATCAGTCGGGCGGCGAAAGTTGAAGCTGGAATTCTGGGTCCGCATTTGGAAGATGCACTGCGGCCTTATGGACTCACATTGCGGCACTTTCCGCAGAGCTTTCCCTGGTCTACGGTAGGCGGGTGGATTGCGACCCGTTCTGGGGGTCACTATGCAACGAACCACACCCACATCGACGACTTTGTGGAAAGTGTGACCATGCTGAGCCCAAAGGGATGGTTCGAGTCTCGCCGCTTGCCCGGCAGCGGCGCTGGGCCTAGCCCTGATCGACTGATTCTTGGATCTGAGGGAATTTTTGGGATCATTTCCGATGCTTGGCTGCGATTGCAGAAGCGACCTGTCTACAGGGCATCGCTGGGTGCCACATTCTCTGAGTGGGAGAAAGGAACAGAAGCAGTCCGAGCGGTGGTCCAAGCCAAGCTTTGGCCGGCAAATCTGCGCATTCTCGATCCAGTGGAAGCGGGAATAAACGCGGGATTGGATGGAACCAAGTCGCTGTTGATCCTCGGTTTTGAATCGGCAGACGTTTCCCAACAGTTTTCAATCGAAACAGCAGCGGAAATCGTTCGTGATTACGGCGGCGAATTCGAACAGGAAGACATTCTCATTGCAGATGGCACTGGTCGGGCAACTGGGCGAGCTGGTACGGTTGGCGCTTGGCGTCAATCCTTCATCGGTGTCAATGCTGGCGTAGGTTTGGGGCTTGGTTTGCTTTCCGACACGTTTGAAACAGCCATCACGTGGGACCAGTGGCCGAACTTCGACGCCTACATTCGAGACAAAGTGGGTTCAGTCTTGCGTGAGGTGTTGGGCGAAACCTCGACCTTGGCCTGTCGGTTTACTCATGTCTATCCAGATGGACCGGCACCTTACTACTCATTCAGCGGCCCTGTTCCAATTGGAGAGGAATTCAAGCACTGGAAACTCATCAAGGATGCCGCAAATGACGCGGTCGTGGCTGCCGGTGGAACGATCACGCACCACCATGCAGTTGGAAGAATGCACAAGTCGGGATGGACGAAGCAGACTCCTTCCGGCTACGACCAAGTGTTGCGGGCAATCAAGAAGGAGCTTGACCCACAGGGTGTTCTCAATCCAGGAGTCTTAGTGGATCCCTGATCGTAGAGGATTACTCTTCGTTTTCCGCGAGCTGTCTAGCGAGCCAATCAACCAGCACTCCGTTGATCTTCTTTGGCCGATCCTGTTGAACAAAGTGTCCTGCGCCAGGAATTGTGACTAAGGTCAAGTCTTGCTCCAACCACTTCCAGGTGTCGTTCAATGCACCCGGGAGCAGTGCAGTATCGTCCAAACCGTGGAACATCAGAACGGGACATTTCACATTGGGCATGGATTCCGGCAGTATGCTTTGGCGGCTCGGTTCGTCTGCTCGAGGATAGTTTGCCTTGTAGTAGTTGAGCATTGATTCGAAGTTCGATCTATCGAACGCCTCAATGTACCTTTTGCGCGCGTTTTGGTCTTGAACCCACCCAGCAAGGACTTGAGATGTGAAATTGGCGTGAGCGTTGGGCTTTTGAAAATCAAATGCATAGGTGCTGTTTTCGCGTTGTTGCGGATTGTTGGCGATTTCTCGTGCCAGGCCTGCCGGATGCGGTAGGTTCAGAATAACGAGCAAGTCAACGGCTTCGGGTTGCGTCATTGCAATGTTCCATGCAATCGCGCCTCCCCAATCGTGGCCCACGACAATCGCGGAATCGCGTTCCTCCGATTGAATGACGGCCCGAATGTCTCCGACAAGCAGAGGCATGGAATAGGCTTCCACGCCTTCCGGCTGGTCGGAACGGTTGTAGCCTCGAAGATCTACCGCAGCGACGCGATACTCAGACTGCAAAGCTTCCATTTGAGACCGCCACGTGTACCAAAAGTCGGGAAAGCCGTGGATCATGACTACTAACGGACCTTCCTCGGGACCCGTTACAACGTAGTGGATGCTCACGTCGTAGTGTTTCGCGTATTTGTGCTCTACCGTTTCGTACAAATCAGCCATTGTTGAAATTGAACCTGCAATGAGCAGGCAGGATATTAGCAATCTCATGGGGTTTCCTCGTTTTTGACTCAAGCTAGAACTCTCACTTGACCGTCGGATTTCAATCGTATGGGTCTACCGCAGAATTCTTCCTTTGTCATTCCTTGCAAAGTGTCTGGATCAGTAATGTTTGCCCAGGTTCGGTCGTCATCCAGCGTGCGGCAGGCGATATGTCCTATCGCCGGCTCAAATCCGTCATACATGACGGTATAGCCTTCTATCCACCCATCGCCGGAATAGCTGTCTAGGACAGTTCTTGACGGAAGTGTGTCAATTTCATCCTGAACGCTGGCGAAACCAAATGGACGTGCAGGAGGTTCGCTCCCGTAAAGCCCGTGAACGTGCTTGTAGATGTTGCCGCCGTTTGCCGTGACGAGCCCCTTGCCGGTGGGAGTCTCTCTGAGCAGCTCCACGGTGCGGGCGATGCTGTGCATCACATAGTTGTTGAGTGGCCCGCCACCGAAAGTCAACCCGCCCGTTACGGTCAGGGGACGCTCTTCGGACAACCCATACTCCGCAGCTGCAACCTGCACTGCAGAAGGAAAGCAACTGTAGAGATCCACGTAGTTAAGGTCGTCGACTTCTGTGTCGGTCATTTCGAGCAGTTTCTGGCCAACCCTGCGAATTCCTGGGGACGTATAGAACTCCTCTCGAACAGATGCTGAGAAGTGGTCGTAGCCCTTCACCCCGGCCAATGGGTAGACCCACTTCTCGCGAGGGATACCCAATTCATTGGCTTTCTTCGCCGAAGCCATCAGCAGCGATGCTCCCATGTTTACGGACATGTTTGCGTTCATGAATTTCGTGTAGGGAAAGCTAATGGGTCGATTGGACGTGCTAGGCGTGCGGATTTCCTCCGCCGTCATATTGTGATGTACCCAAGCATTTGGGTTGGTTTGAGCGACATCATTGAATCGGGACCACAGCTCCGAAACGCGAGTAATGTGTGCATCCATGCTCTCGCCTCTGTGATGCCTAATAGCGTTGTCGTACATGGGGTAGACCTGAATGGCACGGTTAATCCCCTTGGCGACTTCGTACTGGTGGTGTTCGGGTTGCTGTTCAGCTCCCACAACCTTGTCGTACTTTCCTCTAGCTTCGGAATATTGAAGCGGGATGCCGTTTCTTCTGGCTTTGGAAGAAGAGTTTCCATTTTCCGCTCCGGTTATCAACACCAGGTCGAGACCGTTGTGCAGCACTTCGAGAGATGTCTCATTGATCATCGCTTGATTCTGGTTTCCACCAATGAGAGTCCCGACAGTTTCAGCGCCAACTGCGCCCATCTGTTGAGCCAGAGCTGCCGCGGGGTTTTGATATGGCCAAATCCCTCGAATTACTCGAACGGATTGGACTTCGTGGAGATGACCTTCAATGCCGCAATCGCGAGCAGCCGCTCGGGTCGCCTGCCACATCATTTCGAGTGGCTCCAAGGCATCGTCGAGTCCTTCGATGCGGTTGAGAATTTGTCCAACGCCAACCAATACAGGGGTGCGTTCAGGCAAGTCCATAATTTGCGTTAGTCTTTAGCTGCCGAGCTGGATTGAGTCTCGTCCCGACTTTCGGCGACGAGGTTCGCCAGACTTTGGTGGTTAGTGTAGCCATATTGGCAATGCACCGAAGCGATGCTCATGTGATTGAGTTGTATCGATTAGCTGGCGGCTATGGGTTAAGAGGAGCATACATGCAAGTTTTCCCGTCTCGAATAAATACGAGCGACTCGGATTTCCAGGCGAACTTTCAGGCCAACCGCAAACTGAGCTGTGAATTGAGCGAATTGCTTGAAACTCTCTCGCTCGGAGGAGATGAGCGATCTCGGCAACGGCATGTTCAGCGGGGCAAATTGCTGCCGCGGGAACGAGTAAAAGCGTTGCTCGATCCTGACACACCGTTTGTCGAATTTTCGCCCCTGGCAGGGTATCAGCTGTACGAGGACGAAGTGCCCGGAGGTGGGTTGATTTCTGGCATCGGCTACGTTGGTGGATCACCGTGCGTGGTGATTGCAAACGATGCTACCGTGAAGGGCGGAACCTACTTTCCGATCACGGTCAAGAAGCACCTTCGTGCCCAGGAAGTTGCATCCGAGAACAGACTGCCTTGCATCTATCTTGTAGATTCTGGAGGCGCGTTTCTGCCTCTACAGTCGGAAGTTTTTCCCGACCGAGAGCACTTTGGTCGCATTTTCTACAACCAGGCAACGATGTCCGCTGCTGCAATCCCGCAGATTGCCGTAGTTATGGGTTCGTGTACCGCCGGCGGAGCCTATGTACCAGCAATGTGCGACCAAACCGTCATTGTCAAGGAACAAGGAACGATATTTCTTGGAGGTCCCCCGTTAGTGAAGGCGGCTACGGGAGAGGAAGTGGATCCTGAGGAATTGGGAGGCGGCGACATACATACTCGCGTTTCTGGCGTCGCTGACTACTTGGCGGAGAACGACGAGCACGCGCTGGGCATGGTTCGGCGAATAGTGGCGGACAGCAATATTGAGGAGTCGACTTCCAGTGTTGCTCCATCGTTCAAGGAGCCCATCTACGATCCTGCGGAAATCTACGGCATTTTGCCGACGGACTCGAGAGTCCCCTACGACGTCCGAGAGGTTGTGGCTCGAATCGTCGACGGATCCGAATTCAGCGAGTTCAAGCCTAGGTACGGCGATACCTTGGTTTGTGCGTTCGCCTATCTGTGTGGGCGACCCATAGCAATACTGGCCAACAATGGCATTCTCTTTTCCGAAACGGCTCTCAAGGCAGCGCATTTCATCCAATTGGCGGATCGTCGAGGGATTCCCTTGGTGTTCTTGCAGAACATTAGCGGATTCATGGTCGGCAAGGAATACGAGAATGCCGGCATCGCCAAGGATGGAGCAAAAATGGTTACGGCCGTTGCTTGCGCCAGCGTACCCAAATTCACGATCATGATCGGAGGCTCGTTTGGAGCAGGCAATTACGCGATGTGCGGCAGAGCCTACGGCGCGCGAATGTTATTCAGTTGGCCGAACGCTCGGATATCCGTAATGGGCGGCGAGCAGGCTGCTCAGGTCTTGGCCACCGTTCGACGAGACAGTTCGAGCGCCAGAGGCATTGAGTGGTCTATGGACGACGAACTAACCTTCAAGAACGAGATTCGGGATCAATACGAGACTGAGGGACACCCGTACTTTGCCAGTGCTCGAATTTGGGACGATGGGGTGATCGATCCAATCGACACACGGCATGTTCTCAGCGTTGCGCTGCAGTGCGCCGACACAAAGCCCACTTCAAGGGAATCGAGATTCGGAATCTTCCGAATGTAGAAGTCGGATTCTTTGAGGGTATTTCGCTTCACACCACCGTGCAGCGTCTATGACATCGACGCCGAAACAATCTATAAAATTGCACGGACGGTTTAACACGGCACGCATTGGAAAAATCATGAAAAAGTCTTTTGGTCTATTGGTCTTGGTATGGTTGTTTGCATGGATGCCTCACGCCAACGCCGATGAAATCGAGATATCGGCAAATGTAACGCTGACCTCCGACTACTCGTTCCGAGGATGGTCACAGACTACTCGCGACCCAGCGATCCAAGGTGGATTCGACATCGAGTTCGAGGAGGGATTTTCCCTAGGCACTTGGGCCTCAAATGTCAACTTCGGCTCAAGTACGACGATGGAGTGGGACTTGTACGCGGGGTATTCGTCGTCTTTCAACGACGACGTCAGTTGGAGCGTGTCGGTTATTCGATTTGAGTATCCGAGTGAAGGAGAAGCTTTTGACTATATGGAGTTTGGAGGTAGCGTTTCCTACATGTCATTAACAGCTGGCTTGATGTTCTCTCCATCGTACTTGGGAGACGAGGGACCCTCGTTTCAATATCCCTATGTCGATTACTCGAAGGAATTGAACGACGAAGTCACTCTCGATCTACACGTGGGTATGAGCATGGTTGACGAAGACGATTTCTTCGGCGATGGCAATGACAGCTACATTGACTTCAGTGCTTCTCTTACACGATCATTTCATGGAATTGACGTTTCTGGTGCAATCGTTGGGACCAATCTTGACGACACACCAGACACTGAACCAAGACTTGTCGTTTCATTTTCGAAAAGCATGTGAATTAGGTCTAGCCTGAGGCGACAGCTGATTGCATCAGGCGGAACTGATGCCACAGGGCACGACGACTTCGTCGACTGATTTAGCGATCTGCAGCGCATAGTCGTTGTCCGTCGGTTGCACCCGTGAACTGCATTCAAAGCGCAGTGAACTATTTCCTCTGCGAAATCGAAAGCCACTGGCTAAAAAGGGATTAAGATAGCTTGACGTACAAAATCGAGGAATTCGCACTTTGAAAACGAGTGCTCAAGTATGGAGCTAACCGACAAGTACACCAAGACGGAAGGCTCGATCTGGATCGGTGGCGTGCAGGGCATCGTCCGATTGTTGCTTGAGCAAAGCAGTATTGATTCCGAAAACGGTCTTCGAACCGCCGGCTTTGTAAGCGGCTACAGGGGGTCTCCTCTTGGTGGCGTAGACCAGACGCTTGAAAGAGAGAAGAAATTTCTAGAAGCGGCCAACATTCACTTTGAGCCTGGAGTCAACGAGGACTTGGCTGCTACAGCCGTATGGGGTACCCAGCAAACAAACCTCTATCCAGATGCTCGCTATGATGGGGTCTTTGGACTGTGGTACGGCAAATCGCCTGGGCTCGACCGTTCAGGAGATGTGTTCCGACACGCGAACAATGCAGGCACAACGCCGCATGGCGGTGTAGTCGCCATCGTCGGGGACGACCCGGCATGCAAGTCATCAACTCTCCCTTCTGCGAGCGCAGGCGCGCTTCGCGAGTTTCAAGTTCCCATTCTTGTTCCCTCGGATGTTGGGGACCTCATTCGGCTGGGACTTGCCGGATGGGCACTTTCGCGCTATTCGGGTTGCTGGGCCGCATTGACGGCTGTAACAGCCGTAATGGACAGTGCGGCATCGGTTCCCATCGACGAATTGAGGTCAAACTACGTGCAACCTGCTCACGATTTCGACCCGCATATTCGACTGATTGACACCCCGCGTGAGCAGGAATCTCGAATGTTGGAAAAAATTGCCTTGGCCTCGCGATTCGGGTCGGCAAACAACATAAATGAGATTGTCGTAGACACTCCGTCGCCCCGCATCGCTTTGGTGGGCGCAGGCAAGGCCTACACGGATATGCGGCAAGCGCTACGAAATCTCGGCTTTGGCAACGACGACGCGATTGCCAAAGCAGGGATTAGAGTAGTCAAGATGGGAATGGTCTGGCCTCTTGAAGAGGCTCACCTTCGCGAAGTCTTGAAGAATGTCGGCAAGATCCTCGTGGTGGAAGGCAAGGGCAATTTTCTAGAGGAGAGCCTCAAGAACGTTCTCTACGGTCCAAATGCACCAGCAATTCATGGCAAGTCGGATGCAGGGGACAGCTGCCTCTTGCCAACAATTGGCGAACCAAACAGCGACGACATATTGAAGGCACTGGTCGGCTACTTGGATCAGCATGGCATCTCTTTGCCCACGGCGATTGACTTGGACCTTCGCTACGCTGAGCCTGATATCGAGCCGCCAGAATCGGCGAACGAATCACGCAAGCCACTATTTTGCCCTGGTTGCCCTCATAGTGTTTCCACTCAGATTCCGGAAGGAAGCCGAGCGTTGGCGGGGATCGGGTGCCACTACATGGTTCAGTGGATGGACCGCAACACCTACACCTTCACGCACATGGGCGGAGAAGGGGTCAACTGGATTGGCCAAGCGCCATTCACTGACGAGAAGCACATTTTCGTAAACCTCGGGGACGGCACCTACTTTCACTCAGGATTGATGGCCATCAGGGCGGCTGTCGCGGCTGGCGTGAATGTTACGTACAAGCTGCTTTACAACGATGCTGTTGCTATGACGGGCGGGCAGCAGGTTGAAGGGAAACTGACTGTCGATGACGTGGTTCGGCAGCTGAGCGCTGAGAACGTGGAGGAAATCCACATAGTGGCGGACGATCCGGACCGATATGAGGGTAAGCCCTATCGCGTCTCCCATCGCGACGAATTGAACGATGTTCAGGAACGTCTGCGCGAAGTCCCTGGATGTTCCATTTTGATCTACGATCAAGTTTGCGCCAACGAAGAGCGACGCCGTCGCAAGCGTGGACGAGCGCCAGCCAAGACGAAGCGCGTTGTGATTAACGATGCCGTCTGTGAAGGTTGCGGGGACTGCACTCGAGCCTCGATGTGCAGCGCGATTGAACCAGTCGTTACGGATTACGGCATAAAGCGACGTATCAATCAAACAGCTTGTAACCAGGACATGAGCTGCATGAAAGGCTACTGTCCCGCAATGATGGAAATCGACGCCGACATCCTCGCGCCAGAGCGCGAACCCGTTGATTTAGGCGAACTACCCAGTCCCACATGGCCTCTGCCCCAGCAGGCAAACGTTCTTGTTGCTGGCGTTGGCGGAACGGGAATTGTGACTCTCAGCCAAGTGCTCGGAACGGCGGCGCACATGGAAGGCAAATACGCCGCTACGTTGGACATGACTGGTCTGGCACAGAAAGGCGGTGCCGTCTTCGCTCATGTTCGCATTGACACGGAACCTGTATTGAGAACGCAAATTCCCATGCGTTCGGCGGATGTGCTCCTGGCTTCTGACGCTGTCACATCTGCATCGAAGGAGTCAGTGGCCCTCTTGAGTAATGAACGTACGAACTGCGTCGTGAACACTCACCAGATTCCGACTTCCAAATTTGTTCTGGAACGTGAGCGGGACTTTATTGGATCGGACTTGCTTGACAATCTGAATGCGTGCACGAGGTCTTTAAAGACGATAGACGCAGACCGGTTGGCTGCTCGTGTTTGTGGGTCAAGCACAACGGCCAATATGGCACTGCTTGGGTTTGCTTGGCAGCACGGATTGATTCCTCTGCAAGCGGAGAGCATCGAGCGAACGCTTGAATTGAATGGAACAATGGTGGAGGACAACATCCTTGCTTTTCGGTGCGGGCGCAAGTTTGCAATGGATTCTTCGTTCATGGGATTCGCGGACAAGCCTGACGAGGCAATGTTCCCACTAAAGAAACGCAGCCTGCAGGAGCTAATTGACGATCGAGTTCAAGACCTTACTACGTACCAAGATGCAAGGTACGCGAACAAGTTGCAGGTTTTTGCCGATGCCATTCAAAAAGCAGAAAGCGGCACGCAGTCAAACGACAATCGATTGGCGACCAGTGCAGTCGAGGTTTATTTCAAGCTTTTGGCCACAAAGGACGAGTACGAAGTTGCTCGTTTGCTGACTCATCAACGCTTCAAGAGCTTCCTGTCTCATCGCTTCGTCAATATTCGACGCAAATCGTTCGCGCTCGCACCTACTTGGCTGCCGGGAACTACGAAGTCGAAGGTGCGATTCGGTGCGTGGCTAGCAGTTCCTCTCAAGTTTCTATCGAAGTTCAAGTGGCTCAGAGGGACGCCAATTGATGTCTTCAAATACTCTGCAGAAAGGAAATTTGAACGGTTCCTACGAAGCGATTTCGAAGAGAAGATGCTGAACCTTTGCGAACACTTGACAGACGACAATCTGCACGTTGCGCTCGAATTGATCCACTGCTATGGCGAAGTGCGTGGTTTCGGTCATGTGAAGGAAGAATCGTGGAATCGAGTTAGCCAGCGGATTGCAGAATTGGACAAGGCGCTGACCATCGTATTAGCTCCCAAGGAATCCCTTAGCGTAGCCTAGGTTTGCAAAGTTGTTGACTATAATCTGCGCTCCCTAACCAGTTCATTCGCAGAGCCTACATTGTTTCGACGTTTCCTTATGGTCCTGGGCATTGCCCTGATGGCACCCCTCTTGGTCGGAGACGAGGCAGAAGATTCTCGCGAAGCCATCGCTGAACGCCTAAAGCCTTTCGGCAAGTCTTGTTTGGATGGTCAAGATTGCGGTTCAGCGGCTCCCACGCCTACCGAGTTCGGAGTTGGATTGTCCGGCAAGGGCGTATATGACAAGTATTGCTCTGCTTGCCATGAAACCGGTCTAAACGAAGCCCCGCTGGTAGCAAGCGATGCTTGGGACGAACGAATAGCGAAAGGCGAAGCAGTCGTATTTGCAAACACAAAGCAAGGCTTCAATGAACTCATGCCAGCAAAGGGCAATTGCTTGGATTGCACGGATGACGAATTGAGAGCCGCAATTGACTACATGGTGACTGGGGACGAAGAAGGAAAGGCGTTTCCATAGATCCAGATGCTACGCCGCGACATGACCGATAGTCCGGTGTTGTTTGGATTCAGGACTGGCATATCGAATTTGGGTCTCTTGTGAACAGTCCATGACGCTTCCCGCAGCCCAGTTGTACTATACCTTTTAAACGCATCAAGAATTTTGGTTCCGTCTGAATCGACCTTTCTGCAATGAGATAAGACCCCAGGCTCATTCCTTGGAAATGCACCGCAGAATTCGTAGAGGAGAACATACATGAAACTGATCACCGCAATCGTAAAACCCTTCAAACTAGACGACGTTAGGGAAGCGTTGTCGAAGGTCGGCGTTGCGGGAATGACCGTGACGGAGGTCAAGGGATTTGGTCGCCAGAAGGGTCATACCGAACTCTACCGTGGAGCGGAGTATGTTGTTGACTTCTTGCCCAAGGTCAAGATAGAGGTAGCCGTAGGCGACGAACTCGTCGATCAATGCATCGACGCGATCTGCGAAACAGCGAACACAGGCAAAGTGGGCGACGGAAAGATCTGGGTCGTCGACCTGGGTGACGTTGTTCGAATTCGCACGGGAGAGACCGGCACCGACGCGCTATAGTACGAATAGTGGCAAGTGCTATTTCTTTCCGCTAGGCTCGTCATTGTTTCATGGCTTCCTAGTCGACCGACAGTCGGTTGCGGATTCAATACATTGGCAATTGAGCCCGTGAAGGCAACACTAGCGCTCTAAAGCTAAGCAAACTGAGAATGCACAGGCAAGCATTCCTCCACGTCGATATTCCGTGCAAACTGTGAAATACGTCTCAACCCGGGGCGGTAGCGCTCCGGTCTCATTTCGTGATGCGGTAATGCTAGGGCAAGCCAATGATGGCGGATTATTGATGCCCGCCAAAATCCCAAAAGTTGCGGACCGCAACGATACTTGGCGGAACCTCGGGTTTGCTGATCTAGCAATAGAAATTGCTGGTCTCTACGCTCCTGATATTCCTCGCGACCGAATGTCGCAACTCATGAACGACGCATTTTCGTCGTTTTCCTCCCAGGATGTAGCTCCCTTACGCGAATTGAATGATTGCTTTGTTTTGGAACTCTTCCATGGTCCCACACTTGCATTCAAGGACGTTGCCTTGCAGGTTTTGGGGAGATTGTTTGAACTGGTACTCGAAGAAGACGATTCGTATCTGAATATTCTGGGAGCGACGAGTGGGGACACGGGAAGCGCCGCGATAGCGGGCGTCAAGGACCGGGAACGACTCAACATTTTCGTGATGTTTCCGGAGGGGCGCACGTCATTGCTTCAAGAGCTCCAAATGACAACGGTTCAGAGCTCGAATGTCCATTGCATTGGCATTCGTGGCAGCTTCGACGACTGTCAACGAATCATGAAATCGATATTCGACGATGTAGAGTTCAAGACTCGCCATCGTCTTGGTGCCGTGAACTCCATAAACTGGGCACGCCTCATGATTCAGATCGTCTACTACTACTTCGCGTCCCTAAGATTCGATGAGCCGGTTTCCTTCGCAGTTCCGACGGGCAATTTTGGAAACATACTGTCAGGGATGATCGCGAAAAGAATGGGAGCCCCTATTGACACCTTTGTATTGGGAACCAATGAAAACGACGTATTGTTCAATTTCTTTTGCACGGGTGTGTATGAGCGAGGACAAGTCCATCCCACTCTAAGTCCGTCAATGGACATTCAAGTGGCAAGCAATCTAGAGCGCTACGTATACCTGCAATTGCAGGGAGACAGTGTTGAGTTGAATCGGTTCATGGATTGCTTCTTGAAGACTGGTCGTGCCGCATTAGATGGGAGCCAGGCGCATGACGAAACTGTCACTGCACGGAGAATCGATACTCGTACGTGCCTACAGACGATCAGGCAAGTTTGGCAAGAGTCAGGCTACGTTCTCGATCCCCATTCTGCGGTCGGCGTAGCGGCCGCGCGTTCAGTTGGATTAACTTCGCCGACGGTATGCTTGGCAACGGCTCATCCAGGAAAGTTTCCCGACGCAATTGCACAAGCGACAGGCAGCTCGCCGCCTACTCATCCCTTCTTGATGGAACTCGATAAAGCGAATGCCCGAAAGGTCGTTCTACCTCCGAACGAGGCCAACGTGCGCGACCATATCGTGAAAGAACTGGAGAGTTCCTAGATTTGGTCTAGTTCCTCCACGACAGTGGGAACTTGCTCAAGGTGCTCAACTACTCGCGTGGCGAGCTGGGAAACCTCTCGCTTTCGACCGCGATCATGGATTTGTATCTGAATCGTATGCATCCCAACGCTGTTGGCACACTCGATGTCGTCAACAGGATGATCGCCGACGTGCACAGCCTCTTTAGCCAGAGCGCCAACTTGCGAGAGAACTACCATGAACATGCTCGGATTCGGTTTGGAAGCAAGCACATGGGAGGCTGAAATGGAGATATCGAAGTACTTCCCCAATGGCGATTTCCTCACGTCCGACGTGCCGTTCGTAACTGAAGCAAGTGCATATTTTTGACCTAGCGTCCCCAGCACCTCCTCAGCGTTATCGAACAATCGAAATCGATTGCGGCGCCCATGGAAAATTCCGAGTCCAGACACGGCAAGCTCATGAGCAGCGACTGGCTCCACCTTGCAATTGGTCAAGATTCTCTCGAGAACGGCGATGCGAACCTTGTTTAGGTCGTAGCGAATCTGCGGCCTTTCTTCCAGTACTTGTGAACGAGTGCTTGAACCGGATTGTCGATACGAATCTTGAAACCCTGGTACACGACTCTGGAGCCACTGCACCATGTCGGCTTCAGCTTCGGAGATTATGGGAAGGTTATCCCAAAGAGTGTCGTCCAAGTCGAACGTGACGAGCTTGATGGTCACGAGGCTTCGGTGTCTTTGCGATGTGCGCGGGGATGACTACGGTCGTAGACCTTGGCTAGTTGCTGAAAATCAATATGTGTGTAGATTTGTGTAGTGTCCAAGCTTTCATGTCCCAAAAGTTCTTGAACCGCGCGAAGATCGCTGCTGCTCTCCAACAAATGGCTGGCGAAGCAATGTCGCAGTAGGTGCGGATGAACCCCATCATTGGCAAGGGCTCTCAAGCCTGCTTTCTTGATGATGTCCTGCACGGTCCTCCTTGCGATTCTATTGTTGTTCCGACCCGTGAACACAGGGTGTTGGGGCAGACAGCCAACACGTGAGTCGAGCCACTGTTTGAGGGCTTTCCGGGCGTGGGATCCAATGGGCACTAGTCGAGTCTTGTTGCCTTTGCCAACTACGGTTGCCTGACCTGATCGCAAGTCCAGATTTCCGATGTCCAGAGCGACAACTTCTGCCAAGCGCAGTCCACTTGAATAGATAAGCTCAAGCAAAGCTCTGTTGCGAAGCGCCATGGGACCCTGTTCGGATTCGCTGACCAGTCGAGCTGCTGCATCCACATCCAGAACATTTGGGAGTTTGCGCGGAGCCTTAGGTGCCTTCACGCTGTTGGCCGGATTGTGCTTGATCCGCCCTTGCCGGACTTGAAAATTCAGGAAGCTTCGTATGGCGGAGAGGTTTTGTGCAATAGAGACGGGGGACAGTTGCTGCTGTCTCAAATGCAGGACATGGTCTCGCAGATGCTGCACACTCACATTTTCTAGGTCTGGCGGAGCTGATACTCTGGCAAATCGCGAAATTGATTGGCGATAGGAAGCCAGCGTCCTTGGTGAAAGGCGACGTTCGACGTCGAGGTGGCGTAGAAACTCGTCAATGACCTCAGTCCAAGCTACTGACTCTGTAGGTGTCAAATCATCGACGTTCTGTTTTGCTGCACGCATGCGAGACACGACTGAAATCAGTGACAGAATCTCGCGACGGTACGGCCTACAACCCTTCCGAGGAAGTCTAGGAAGAGGGTGCTCATATCAAGCCTGAAGTACATTGGATCTTCTGACCCAATCGTCAATAGACCTTGGACTCCCGAATCTGCAACGGGTACGAGTGCCACAGAAGTGGGTTCAGACATACTCTTGTTGAAGAGAAGCTCGTATTCGCTAAGACGAATGGTCTCGCACACAGGCTGCACTAAATTGCAGACGCGTCGTTCCATGGAGCCTAGTTCCTCGGCGGGACGAATGTGCTTGTAGGAGTGGTCTAGATTGACATCCCATAGGAACAGTCGAGTCTCATCGATTTCTTTGCGAACAATCAGGTCGCAGCCGAGCACTTCGTCAAGCTGCTCCATGTCGCAGACATCCATGAGCGTGAGAACCAGATCTCGGAGCCAGAGAAATTTCTCTTCGTTTCGCTTGCCCGTTTCGAGAATTGAGTCAATTTGTCGCTGAATTCGCCTATTGGTTTCTTCAAGAGACGAAATGCGTATTGCAGTAAGTGAGGTCATGGCGTTCAATGCTTCCAATGCGTTCCATCGATTCTGGTCGATCGGACTTCCTGTCCAACACCACGTACATTCTAAGAAAAATCAAGGAATTGGCGAACTAACAATTGGCGTAGTGGATCACTCCCTAGCCAGACAAGGTTCCTTGGTAGACAAACTCAGGCTGACATTCCAGAGTAATGGGTTCGTTTGGGCCGTACCACTCAACGCTGACTCTACCTCCAGGCATTTGGATATCCACGCGGCTATCGAACACTCCAGCCAACCTTCCGGCAACAACTGCGGCGCATGCACCACTCCCACACGCAAGCGTTTCACCCGCGCCACGTTCAAATATGCGCAAATTTCCGTTGGACACGCCGCTTGGTTGCAGGATCTCCACATTTGTTGAGCTTGGGAACAATTTGTGGTTTTGCAGTGCATTTCCAAGACACTCCAAGTCGAAATTTTCAATGCTATCGACCAACACGACTACATGAGGATTCCCCAACGACAGAACATACGCGTCAACTGATCTGTCCAAAGGAGGCGGTAGATCGATTGAGTGCAAGTAGTCATCATCGCAATTTTTGAATGGCGCTTGTGCAGTTTGCGGCGTGGGAGGACGCATTCGGACGGTTATACGCATTGGATGCATCGATCCCAACTTGCAGGCTACCGTACCACCTGGGGTGTCCAAAGTAATACTCTCACTGTGGGTCAATTTGAGCTTGCGAGCCACAGCAAACACGGCGGCGCATCCATTGCCGCATTGTTCTGCCGTGCTGCCATCGCTGTTGTAGATTTGCAGATCGAAGTCATGCTTTCCTGGCATACGGCGATCAAGCACCAGCAGCTGATCGAAGCCGATGCCCTTCCTTCTGTCGGACCAAAGACGAACTTCTTCAATGTTGAACTCCAGCTTGGCTGAAGTTGCGTCGACCACCATGAAGTCGTTGCCACAAACGTGCATTTTGAAGAATGTGGTTGGACCGCTCATTTCACGCAAACCGTTCCAATCTCAGCAAGTCATCCATGGTCTCTCGTGAGCGGATGATGTGCATGTCCGAACCGTCTACAAGTACCTCGGCACAGCGGGCGCGCGAGTTGTAGTTTGAGCTTAGGACAAATCCGTAAGCTCCTACGTCGCGGATGGCCAGCAAGTCGCCTTCTGCCAAGGCGAGCGTGCGATCGAGACCGAGAAAGTCTCCCGACTCGCAAATGGGGCCAACGACATTCCATGTGCGAGTCTCGGATTCCGAGATATCAACGACTTCGATTTCGTGATGAGCATCATAGAGTGCAGGTCGCAGAAGGTCGTTCATGGCGGCATCGACGACTGCAAAGTTTGGGTATTTCTCTTGTTCGTCGATCTTTGTGTAGCGTACTGTTGTAAGGAGCAGGCCAGATGGCCCAACTAGAAATCTGCCAGGCTCCAAGCCTATAGTCAAATCTCGGCCTGCAATATGAGTCGCAAGTACATTGGCAAGGCTATCGAGCTGCATTTCACTCTCTTCCACATAGCGGATTCCGAACCCGCCGCCGACATTTAGATGGGCTACCGAAATTCCGATTTTGTCCAGGCGCTCAACCAGGTTCAGCATTGCTCTTAGAGCCGATTCGTAGGGAGCAACATCGGGGATTTGCGACCCAAGGTGGCAGGCTACTCCGATTAGGTTCACCCTGTCGTCGTCGGCAATTTGCACGGCTAGGTTCAGAGCTTCCTGAGTGCTCACGCCAAACTTGCTGGTCTTAAGAGCCGTTGCGATGTATGGGTGGGTGCCTGTGTCGACTTCTGGGTTAAATCGAATGGCAACATCTGGACGTACATTCAAAGTGGTTGCCATGCGTACCAAACTCTTGTACTCGGAGACGCTCTCCAAATTGATACAGCCAATGTCCGACTTTAGAGCGAAGGAGAGTTCCTCTTCTGACTTCCCCACACCGGAGAAAACAATGCTGGATGGATTGCCGCCCGCTCGCAACACACGTTCAAGCTCTCCTCCTGACACGACATCGAACCCGCATCCGCAGTTTGCTAGCCGCTTCAATATTGCGAGGTTGGAGTTTGCTTTGACGGCAAAGAAGGTCTGATGTCTGATGCCAGCGAAGCTCTCTTCAAAATGATTGAGTCGATTGAGGATCGACTTCCACGAGTAGACGTAGACGGGCGTGCCTGCAAATCGAGCCAGTTCGTTCAGAGGAACTTCGTCGACGTGCAGAATGTCGTCAATTCGGCGCAGGTTCATCTTGGGGAGCTTGATCCTCTGGATCGGGTGGAGGCCATTCAAGTGGACCCTTGAATCCGCACCCACAAAGGGCAACAAGAATTAGAAATAGCACTGCCTTTCGCATGAGGGCACAGTTTAGTCTGAGAGAGGCGGTCGGAGTATATCCAAGGCACAGTCTGTCATGGACGCATTGCCTGGGGACAGATACATCGCTCACTACCTCCAGACTTGGCCAAGCCGTTGGATTGGACAGGGACTTGCCATATTGCGGACGACAATTCTAGGTTCAGATTCGCCAGTTGCCGGACAGGAGCACTTCCAATCTTGGAGATTCCGCATACCGCATTTTTTATAATTAGATTCAGGTATTGGAGGTTCACATGAGCGAGAGCGAGAACATTCATCACGTCACCGACGAGTCTTGGAGTGCCGATGTGCTTGAGGCGGAGACGCCTGTACTTGTCGACTATTGGGCGGAATGGTGTGGACCATGCAAGATGATTGCGCCAATCTTGGAGGAGATTGCAAACGAGTACGCTGATCGCGTGAAGATTTGCAAAATAGACATCGATGACAACATGCAGACTCCGTCCAAGTATGGCGTAAGAGGCATTCCCACCTTGATGCTGTTCCGCGGCGGTCAGGTGGAAGCGACCAAAGTTGGCGCGCTTTCCAAGTCTCAGCTTGCTGCCTTCATCGACAGCAACATTTAGCCAGATGTTTCACATGCCCAATTCTTGATCTGCACTGAATTGGGATGGGGTTGGGCATTGCGTTCAACCATTAGACCTAGTGTGGAATCGTGAACGGTTTTGCAGTCTGAGCTTGTTGCTATTGCGGAATTCACCGTTTCGATCTTTGGGAACTATCAACAAACAAATTGGACGAATGCATTGATTCGTGCTAAATTGCACATGAAATTCCTTCGCATCTCCCTGCGTATCCTCACAGGGAGATCCCCTTCTTCAACCTAAGTACATACCTATGACCGCTCAAACTGCTGCTGTAGAGCAAACTGAATCTATGAACCTATCCGATTTAAAGCGATGCCCCACGCCGGAGCTAGTAGAAATAGCTGAAGGCATTGGAATTGAGAATATTGGGAGGGCTCGCAAACAAGAAATCATCACGCAGATACTGCGAAAGCAGTCGAAGAACGGCGTGGAAATATTCGGAGATGGAACCCTTGAAGTCCTGCAGGACGGTTTTGGATTCCTGAGATCTCCATACGCAAGTTACCTAGCGGGACCAGACGACATCTACGTCTCCCAAACTCAGATTCGCCGATTTAGTCTGAGGACTGGCGACAACATATCAGGCAAGGTTCGCGCACCGAGGAACGGCGAACGATACTTCGCTTTGCTCAAGATTGACGAGGTCAACCACAGCCCGGCAGACTTTGAGAGCAAGCGGCGTCAGATTCTTTTCGAAAACCTCACCGCCGTTTTCCCCAACTACAGATATTCATTGGAGCGAGGCAACGGCAGCACAGAAGACTTGTCCGGCCGCATCGTGGACTTGGTCGCTCCCATAGGAAAGGGTCAGCGAGCATTGATTGTGTCTCCGCCGAAGGCGGGCAAGACTCTTATGCTTCAAGCAATTGCGCAGTCGCTCGCCGCGAACCATCCGAATGTCGAATTGATCGTTCTGTTGATCGATGAGCGACCTGAAGAAGTCACCGAAATGAGACGATTGGTGCGTGGCGAAGTCGTGGCAAGTACGTTCGACGAACCTTCCACAAGGCACGTGCAAGTTTCGGAAATGGTCATTGAGAAAGCAAAGCGGATGGTGGAGCAAAAGCGCGACGTTGTGATTTTGCTGGATTCCATTACCCGACTGGCCCGTGCATTCAACAATACGGTCCCTTCGAGCGGGAAGGTGCTGACAGGTGGAGTGGATGCCAATGCGCTGGAACGACCAAAGAGGTTCTTTGGCGCGGCTCGGAACTTTGTGGAAGGGGGCAGCCTGTCAATTATCGCCACGGCGTTGGTGGAAACGGGTTCCCGCATGGATGAAGTCATTTACGAGGAATTCAAGGGCCGGGGCAATCAGGAATTGCAGCTTGAACGCCACATTGCCGAAAAACGAATCTATCCTGCCATAAACATACGACGCTCCGGCACTCGTCATGAAGAACTGCTCATGAACGAGGAGGAACTTCAGCGTGCATGGATTCTGCGAAGATTGCTACACGACATGGACGACATCGACGCCATCGAGTTCCTAGTCGATAGGCTCAAAAACACCAAGACGAACTCGGAATTCTTTAATTCCATGAAGTCTGTGGATGCACTAAAGAAAGGTTAGTAGCAACTCCCACTCACCACCGCGCCGACCTCGCGACGACGCGGTGTCCCACAAAGCTAATGCGAATGTTGGCTAGCGCCCAACAAATTTAGGTTCACGCTTTTCAACAAACGCTCGCATTGCCTCTCTCGAGTCTTGGCTAGCTCCAGTACGGCTGTGTCTCTCGGTCTCGAGCTCTATGTAGTCGCGTAGCGGCATGTTCTCGGCGTTAATGAAATTCTTTTTCATTTCGCCTATGGCTAGGGGCGCGGACTTGGACAATCGCAGTCCAATGGATTTGACCTCGTCTCGCAGAGATTCGTCTGGGAAGACCTTGAGGACCAATCCAATCCGCTCAGCTTCGGAGGCATTGAACTTCTCAGACATGAAGAACAGCTCGCGAGCTTTAGTGGCTCCAACTATTCGAGGGAGCAACCAAGGACCTGCCATGTCGCCCGAGATTCCAACTCCCAAGAAAGCGGAGTTGAACATCGCTCGCTCAGACGCGTAGCGAAGGTCGCACGCGCAAGCCCATCCAAATCCCGCGCCAGCACATGCTCCATTGACAGCAGCAATCGTTACCTTTGGCATTTCATGCAGAAGAGTGGTGATGTGGAAATACTCCCTACGATTTGGTTCTTGGGTTTGACCGCTAGTGGACGCCTTCAGGTCCACTCCAGGACAAAAGGCTCGACCCGCGCCCGTGAATATCACGACTCGCACTTCTGATTCGAGCGCGACGCGGTTCAAGCATTCATAGAGCTCCCGCATAAGGGTGTTGGTGATGCCGTTGAAGTTGTCGGGACGATTGAGCGTTACGGTTGCCAGACTTCCCTCTACCTCATACAGGATGGTTTCATACGTCGTCATGATTGAGTACCTTTGTGGATCCCCTAGCCTTTTCTTGGCACATCGATGCTCTAGCCTCTTGGGTTCGAAACAGTGCACACAGAACGTGGTGCATTAGCCCCGATGTCATTGAATTTAGCCCGTTGGTAATTCTAGACAAACAACTCTGTGGCGGATTGCCAGTTTGCACCGAGCCGAATTCGACCCAGCAAACGGACATGGAGGAACGGGGGAACGTGTGAACGGGGGAGGGTTCGACGTCCATCTTCGACTGAAGTTGGCCGAAAATTAAACCTCCAATGCTGACAAGGCGTGCAAGACGGCTTCCTTGGACGCACCTTGCGCGACGAAGACGTTGCCAAGTCCTCGATTCCTGGCGAAATTGGCGACTCTCTCAGACGGCACAACAATGTGAGGCCATTTGGCCAAAGGAATTTGGCTTGCTCTCAACGATTCGATTACGGGCGAAATTGCTGCCCCGCTACCGATCAGTACGGCATCGATACCTTCTAAGTCGACGTTGAATTGTGTAGGGCATCGCCTGTATGCCAACCAAGTGTTCACATCGTAGCCGCTCTCGCTCAGACCTGTTTCTAAATCCGGGCGACCGTCCCTGCCAGCCACAATGCACACAGAGGTGCTAGGAGCGAATTCGTGCAGTATCAA
Source organism: Candidatus Azotimanducaceae bacterium (assembly GCA_965205545.1). Classification (GTDB taxonomy): domain Bacteria; phylum Pseudomonadota; class Gammaproteobacteria; order Pseudomonadales; family Azotimanducaceae; genus Bin55. Next base: position 2,432,283 of record OZ242170.1, read on the forward strand.
TTCAAGCAATCCCTCGGTTGATTGAACCTTTGGAACGACCACGTCTGAGACATGATCTTTTAGGACTTCAGCTGTCGCAGAACCCACGGCAACACACGTTCCTGAAGCGCTCCATCCCGAAGACACGGCATGGCTAACTGCATGCGTTGAGACGAAAACCCATAAATCCATCCATTTGGATGGGCGTGGCTCGTTAGTTGCATGGATTTCCATGACGGGAGCAACGACGGGGGTATACCCCTTGGATTTGAGAAACGAGCCAAGGCGGGAAGCACCAGGCTCCGTGCGAGTTATCCAAACTCTAGTCATGCGCTCTTAATCAAGTCCAAAGCGCCCATAGCAATGAGTTGCTCGGCCGCCCGATCCGCGAGGGTGGACGTAGATTCATCGGCTAGGCTTACTCTCACTGAATGATCGCCATTTGGGTCCAGCACAACTCCGTATAGGTGGTAGATGCTGCCCTTATGTGCGCAGTAGACACCCATAGGAGCATTGCAATCTGCTTGCAATTCTCGTACGACCGCGCGCTCGCAATCAGCGACCGCAGAGGCGGCTTGAGAGATCAAAGGATCCAAAATGCGCTTGACTGCTTCGTCGCCTGCACGAAACTCGACAGCTAGACACCCTTGCCCGGCTGCTGGCACAAAGATCGAGGGATCGAGAAAGCAGCCGATTCTTTGCTCCAACCCAAGGCGGCTCAGACCTGCGCAAGCAAGAACCAAGGCATCAACCTCCCGATTGTCTAGCTTTGCGAGTCGAGTATCGACATTTCCACGTATCGGCTTGATGTTTGATCGGTTCGTTACGTGTTTCAGCAGAGCGCTCCGTCGTGCGCTGGATGTGCCGATGCACGAATCCACACTCAATTCGCTCAACGATTTCACTCCAATCAAAGCATCTCTTGCATCCGCCCGATTACCTATTGCGCTAATCCGGAGACCTTTGGGAGTTGAGCTGGGCACGTCTTTCATGCTATGCACGGCCAGATCAGCGGATTGGTCAAGCAACGCCAACTCCAATTCCTTGAGGAAATCGCCCTTTCCGGAAAGCGCTTGAGACGGAGAGGTAGCTGAGCGGTCGCCAGTTGTTGTCATGCCAACGATTTCGACACCGACATCTGGATTTCTTTCGAGCAGAAGTGAACGAACATGATTGGCCTGTGCGAGCGCCAGCGGGCTGCGGCGGGTTGCAAGTCGTATCGTGTGACCCATTTCTACAATTTCCCGCGCGAATCGTCCAGAAACAGGAGCGCTAACGCCATTTCATGTTCTGTTAACCGATTGATCGCATGGCGAGTATGTGCTGAATTAAAGCGCAACGGAGAAGGAGAGTGGTGCTCTTCAGCGGATCGTTGTAGCAAGTGTGAGATCCTTGGTTGGTATAGTGGAGCTACTTGGTACTGACGTACGAGCAATGGCAAGCTGTTGCAACAGCGAAAAAGGTACCAGGCGAGTGCAAGATTTCGTTGGTGTGCAGCATCATGGTGCAGAAAACGGGCAAGCGGTGGAGCGGACGATTTTCCGCTGCAACCGATGAGTTCGTCGAACAATTTACCGAGTCGGTTAGTTTCGACCGGCGACTCTATCACTTCGACATTCTAGCGTCAGTAGCTCACGCGAATGGCTTGGCTAAAGCTGGCGTCATTGCAGAGGATGAACGAGATGCCATCGTCGGGGGACTCGATCAAATCCGAGAGGAAATTGAAGCTGGCAGCTTCAGCTGGTTAATTGTTCATGAAGACGTTCATACCAATATCGAGAATAGGCTCGTTGAGATCGTAGGCGAAGTGGGAAAGAAACTTCATGCAGGCAGATCGAGAAACGATCAGGTCGCTACCGATCTTAGACTTTGGCTGCGTCACCATATCGACCAGATAGACGCTCAAATGACTACGCTGCTTTCAGATTTGGCGGGCCTGGCGGAAAGGCATGCGGATGCAATCATGCCCGGATTGACGCATATGCAGAATGCCCAGCCAGTTACCTTTGGACACCACATGATGGCTTGGTTCGAAATGCTGCATCGCGATCGAGCCAGACTGCGCGAGTGTCGTGATCGAGTAAATCACTCTCCCCTTGGTGCGGCAGCTCTAGCTGGCACGAGCTTTCCGATTTCGCGCGAAAACACGGCGTCAGAACTAGGATTTGAGGAGGTATGCAGGAACTCGCTTGATGCTGTTAGTGATCGAGACTTCGCGATTGAATTTGCCTTTGTGGCGAGCGTGGCGGCTGTTCACCAGAGCCGGTGGTGCGAAGAGCTCGTGTATTGGAGTTCTGATCTCATCGGATTTGTGAAGTTGCCAGATGAATACTGCACCGGCTCAAGCATCATGCCTCAGAAGAAGAACCCTGACGTTCCAGAGATCATACGTGGAAAGTCGGGGCGTGTACTGGGCGATCTGGTGGCACTGCTTACGCTGGTCAAGAGTCAGCCGCTTGCGTACAACCGGGACAATCAAGAGGACAAGCAGAGACTATTTGATGCAGTGGACACTCTGTCCGATTGTCTCCGAATCCTAAGCGACTTGATTCCGAAATTGGAACCCAATGTAGAGCGCATGTTCAATGCCGCGAGTAAGGGTTATACGACAGCAACCGATATGGCAGATTGGCTAGTGCGACGAGGCGTAGCTTTTCGTGAGGCTCACGAAATCGTCGGAAGAGTTGTGGCAGAGGCCGAGAACCGTGGCATGCAGCTACATGAGCTTTCTCTGCCGGAATTGCAGGAATTCAGCGAACGATTTGATGAAGAAGTGTTTTCCGTGCTTTCAATTGAAGGTTCCGTTGCTGCCCGTAGGCAAACCGGGGGCACCTCTCCAGAAGCGGTTCGCGCAGCAATTGCAGAGGCACGTACACGAATTTAGGCTAATACCTAGGAGTTTGCCACGATTTGCTCGGCAACTCTCTTGCCAAAGTAGGTGAGGATTCCATCGGCGCCAGCTCGCTTGAAGCACAGCAGTCCTTCCATAATGACTTTCTCGTCCAGCCATCCCTGGAGAAGTGCCGCCATGTGCATCGAGTATTCGCCACTGACTTGGTAGGCAAACGTTGGTGTCCCAAATCCGTCCTTCACTCGCCTCACGACATCTAGGTAGGGCATGCCTGGCTTTACCATGACCATGTCCGCTCCCTCTTGGATGTCCATCGCAATTTCCCGCAGTGCTTCGTCGCTATTGGCCGCATCCATTTGATAGGTGTACTTGTTCGCTGCGCCAAGGGTGGAACTCGAACCAACGGCGTCTCGGAACGGACCGTAGTAGGCGGAGGCGTACTTGGCCGAGTACGCCATGATCTTGGTATTGACGAACCCTCCTTGTTCCAGTGTTTTTCGTATGGCTCCGATTCTTCCGTCCATCATGTCTGATGGGGCAATTACGTCCGAACCGGCGTCCGCGCATACTCGGGCCTGCTCTTGCAATATCTCAATTGAGGCATCGTTTAACACATAGCCGTGTGAATCGATTACGCCATCTTGGCCGTGCGAGGTATAGGGATCCAACGCTGCATCGGTTATCACGCCCAACTTTGGAGCACAATTCTTGACCGTGGCTATTGCGCGAGGGATGAGCCCATCTGGATTTATCGCTTCCGATCCCTGTGGGTCTTTGAGACGTGTGTCAATGTAGGGAAATAACGCTATTGCTGGCAGTCCCACATCTTGAAGATGCAGTGCTTCAGACTCAAGCTCGTCTAGCGACAACCGGTCTATGCCCGGCATGGATCGTATTGGTTGGCGAGTTTTGGATCCTTCAACTACGAAAATGGGATAGATCAAATCGTTGAGCGTGAGCTCATTCTCGCGCACGAGTCGTCGAATGAAGTCGTGGGAACGGTTTCGACGTAGTCGCGTGTGCGGAAACTCGGGTTGCATGGGTTTGTCGGTTGGAAGTCCAGTTTTGGCGAAATCGCCATCAAAATCTTCTGTATTTTCGCATACCCCCAATACTGTCCTGCTATGGGCAGAGGGCGTGGCTCGCACCGAGGTTGTTGGACAAAGTAGGCCGTCAACGTCTATGAAAGATGGAATCAAAAACTGCTTCGGCAATTGGATTGATTTAATAGGCGTTCTAGATTGATCTAGGCAGCCATGTCGAAGCGTGATTGCAACCTAGTCGTTGTTGGTGCAGGCAGTGCAGGTCTAATCGCAGCCCTGATCGGCGCAAACGCCAGAGCAAAGGTGACGTTGATTGAGTCGCATCAAATGGGAGGCGACTGCCTGAATACGGGATGCGTTCCGAGCAAGACTCTCATTGCTTCGGCGAACGTGGCGCAAACTATACGCCAGTCCCGCGAATATGGGTTCTCTACCGAAGATTTTGAAGTGGATTTCGCCAAAATTAGGGAACGCATACGAGACGCTATAGCGAGAATTGAACCCAACGACTCCGTGGAACGCTACACACGGATGGGCGTGGATTGCTTGAGGGGCCACGCCAGGCTAGTGGATCCCCATTGCGTCCTAGTCGACGGCAAGGAAATCTCCTCTACGAGCATCGTTCTTGCCATAGGCGCAGAGCCGCACTTGCCGCCCATTCCTGGTTTGAGCGAATCCGATCCACTAACGTCGGAGAACGTTTGGGATTTGGAGGAGCTGCCAAACACACTTGCCGTGATAGGAGGTGGGCCAATTGGATGTGAACTTGCGCAAGCTTTCTCCAGACTTGGCAGTCACGCTCGTCGAACAATTGGACCGACTGCTTCCTGGAGAAGATCAAGAGGCTTCCGCCTTGATTGAGCAGGTATTTGGTGCGGAAGGAATCGATGTGCAAACCGGTTTCTCGGCAAAGTCGTGTCACAACGGACGGCTGACCATAGACAACGGCGATGGCAGCAGAGAAGTTGAATTTGACCGGGTGCTGGTTGCGACGGGCAGAAAGCCTCGCGGGAACGACATGGGATTCGAAGACGTGGGGGTAGAACTTCATCCGAATCAATCAATCGCCGTCAACGACTACATGCAGACCAACATAAAGTCAATATACGCCTGTGGGGACGTTGTAGGTCCGCACCAGTTCACTCACATGGCTGCTCAACAGGGATGGTATGCCGCCATGAACGCATTACTGCGGCCGTTTTGGAGATTCAAGCTGGATTCGCGAATCGCTCCTTGGGCGATCTTCACCGACCCAGAGGTGGCAAGAGCCGGCCTAGACGAGCAGCAATTGGTTGATGGCGGAATCCCCTACGAGGTCACTAGGTACGAATTCGCCGACTCAGATAGGGCAATAGCGGAGGGACATACATCAGGATTCGTCAAACTCTTTACCAAGAAGAGATCCGATCAGTTGCTTGGCGCTTGCTTAGTAGGTGCTCATGCAGGGGATCTCATCCAAGGCTGCATAGATTCAATGACCCATGGATACGGATTGAACAGGGTGCTGTCGACTCTTCATGTATATCCGACTCGGTCCGAGGCGTTTAGACTCGCTGCTGGCAATCGTCGCAGACGACACATGCCGAAACGATTGGTCAATATTGCGAAGCACCTCAATGAATTCAGGCGCTAATCAAGTCTCTTTGGCCCAATCTCCTGTGCGGAGACATTGACCGACACCGAATCGCGATCGGATCCCAGCAGCTCTGCTCCCAGCTTGCCGCAGGCTGGTGAGGTCTGGACACCAAATCCTCCAAAGGCACTATGCCAGAAGAAGCGGGGATGGTCGGAAGCAAATCCAATGACCGGAGCGCCGTCGTCGACAAAGTTCCGTAACCCAGCCCAAGTTTCTGATGGACGATCTATCTGTACACCCAAGCATTGCCGCAATCGATCCAAGGCGACAGCGACGTCGTACATTTCGGGTTGCGCATCGCAAGGCGGTGACTCCGTTGCGTCAACGGGCGAGAGCATGAGTGCGTTTCCCTCGGGTTTGAAATAGAGGCTGTGGGAAGCGGTATAGCACATTGGCCAATCGCGGATGTTAGTGTCCAAATGCACTCGTAAGCCTGTTCGTCGCTTTGGCACGAGACCTATCGGGGCAACTCCAGCCAATTTTGCTATTTCGTCGGCCCACGCGCCCGCTGCGTTGACGACAATATCGGCCTTGATGGACTCACCTTGTGCAAAGGCAGCTGTCCATTGTCCATTCGAGTCGTCCAAGGAGATTAGCCGTCTCTGTGTAGTGACCGTTCCGCCGCATTCGACGACGTTTCTGCGATAGCAGTCCAATAGCGTATGTACGTCTATTGAAAGTGAGCGAACATCGAGTGCTCCAATCGTGTATTCGTCGGAAAGAAGCGGTATGCGATCAACGATTTCAGATCTCGAAATGCGTCGTAGCCATGGACATCGCTGAGACCAGGTCTCAAGAAACTCATCAACTCGAGACTTCTCCGGAGTCTTGGCGATCAGCATGTGCTCTAGCGTAGAAGCGATGGCTCCAAATCCACTTGGAGGCTGAAGAAAGAACGCCTCAGAGTCTAGAGAAAGTCTATGGACGATGTCGTTTTCGAAGGCGATGTGAAACACGGCTGCTGAACGTCCAGAGCTGTGGTAGCCAGGTTGGAACTCAGCTTCAATGACAGTGACGTCGAATTCCTTGCAAGCATGCATGGCTAACGAAAATCCGGCAATGCCTCCCCCGACGACGAGAACGGATTTTCGGCCAGCGCTCACCGCACTATCGAACTGTCACGCTGAATCGATGTGTCCGGCGACGATTGCATACGGAACGGGAGCTAGGCGAAGCCAGATATCAAACGATCGATGCTACGAATCGCTTTGCGTGCCCAGCCATTTCGTGAAATACATCGTCTTTACGCTTTCGGGTCCTCTTGAGAACCTTGTAGCCGTGGTCTGCGGTGTCGAGCCACTTGATTGTGGCTGGAAGATTTCGCACCATCTTGTTCATAAGTTTTCGATCAGCCATTCCGTCGCGAGAACCCGACAAGAACAGCATGGGACATGTGATCTGCTCTAGGTGCGCGCCTCGATCCAGCGAGGGTTTGGCGGGATTATGCAGAGGAAACGAGCAGAAGATCAGCCCCGCCACGTCCAGTTCATGCTCGACAACGGCGTGGGACGACATGCGCCCGCCAAAGCTGTGCCCACCGAGAAGTAGGGGACCTTCATAGTGTTGCCGTGCGTGCTCGAATGCGGCTCGAACGGTGCTCGTTGAAACTGCTTGCGCGTCAACTCGGTTCTTGCCTGCCTCCATGTAGGGAAAGTTGTAGCGAAGACTGGCAATTCCAACCTCTGCGAATGCATCGGTGATTTGTTCTAGCGTGCTGTGGTGCATGCCCGCGCCCGCCCCATGTCCAAAGACAATCGTGGCATTGGAGTTCTCCGCCGGTTTGTAGAGGGCGCCAACATCAAAGTCGTCAAACTTGAGACGCGTTGACTTCAACTCCTGGCTCATGTCTCTAGCTCCTTGGAAGAATTGATAATCTTGCCGACTAAACCGTATTCCTTCGACTCTTCAGCGCTCATCCAATAGTCCCTGTCTGTGTCCTTGTTTACTTGATCCAACGACCTGCCAGTGCGTTCGGCGATGATTTTGTTGATTCGTTCACGCGTCTTGACGATTTCACGAGCCTGAATGTATATGTCGGACGCGTCGCCGCCGAATCCTCCGGAAGGCTGATGGATGAGAAATCGTGTGTTTGGCAAACAGAAGCGATTTTCCAGCTCGGCAGCCAAGTAGATGTGCGTTGCAATGCTGCCTACCCATCCCGTGCCCACGGTGCGAACGGGAGCATTGATGTAGCGTATTACGTCGTGGATGGTGTCGCCCGATTCGACGTGGCCACCGGGAGAGCCGACAAATAGGGTAATTGGATCGTCGTTGTCCAATGACAGAGCCAGCAACTGCTGAATTGTTCTCTGGCACGCATCTTTGTCGATTTCACCGAATAGTGTCAGAACTCGATTTCTGTATAGCGTGTTGAGTGGTGCAGGCCAACGTCGATCCTCGTCTCCATTTTCTGTTTTTTTCGGAGACTCATCCAAGCGAGTTTTAGATAGATCATTAGACGGCATGACTTGTATGTCCTTAATTTGCGCTGCACAGAGTTGGTTATTTTCGCAAACAGTATCCTCTGTAAATGAATCGGCCACTTAGGATCGCGAAATGCCTTTGATTCCCGCCTACTTCGAAAAGCTGAAAGAACTCAATGCAATGAACTCGCCGCCATTGAGAAAGGTACCCGTAGACCTCATCCGCGAGACGTTTAGAACAATGCAGCCCGAAAGATACGAAGTGAAGGTTGCGGAAGTCAAGGATATGCTGATTTCAACGAATTCACATCAAGTGCCGGTTCGTCTATACCTGCCATCCATAGGGACGAAAATGCCAGTTGTACTGATGTATCACGGGGGTGGGTGGGTGATTGGAGATCTGACCACGGTAGATGGACAGTGCAGACACGTATGTGCGGGTACTGGAGCGATTGTTGTCGCCGTCGATTATCGCCTTGCACCAGAGCATCGGTTCCCCGCTGCAGCCGAAGATTGCTATGCAGCGCTTAGTTGGGCAAGCGAATCAATTGGAGACTTCGGTGGTGACGCTTCGCGAATTGCAGTGGCTGGAGACAGTGCGGGCGGCAATCTCGCTGCCGTTGTGGCGCAAATGAGCCGAGACCGAGAGGGTCCACCCATAGTTTGTCAGTTGCTTGTCTATCCTGTGATCGATGGAACGAATTTCGACACGAGTTCCTATGTTGAGAATGCCATAGGGTTTGGGCTTAGTCGCGACGACATGAAGTGGTTTTGGGATCAATACACGGACAAGTCGGATCGCACAAACCCCTACGCGTCGCCCATACATGCAGACACTTTGAAAAATCTGCCGCCCGCACTAGTCATGACTGCAGAATATGACGTGCTTCGAGACGAGGGAGAAGCATACGGCGAACGGCTAAACGCAGAAGGAGTCGACGCTGAGGTGATTCGCTATGACGGCTTTATCCATGGGTTCTTCGGAGAAACGGACGTGATTCCCGATACTCGCAAGGCGATGGATCAAGCTTGCTACATGCTCAATAGACACCTATGGAATTGATGGCCCAAGCGACTCAAAGGACCAGCTGAGCCAGCGCGTGAGTTTAGCGAGACTAGTCCGCGCGAGCTTTCGCTGAACCCTTGGCAACTACCACACCGTTTTGATTTACGGTGGAGACCTCAATCTCGACTACATCGTTCTGAATGCCACTGATGGTTGCCGTGGCGTCCAAGGTGTCACCGGGAAAAACCTGGCTCGTGAACCTAACGCCAAACTCAATTAGACGTCCGTCTCCTACGAAGTTCGTCAGCATGTGTCCAGTCATCCCCATAGTGAGCATTCCGTGCGCAAACACCGACGGGTAACCGGCAACTTTGGTTGTGAAGACTTCGTCAGTATGGACCGGGTTGTAGTCTCCGGATGCGCCTGCATACATCACGATTTGCGTGCGTTTTAGGTCTTCGACGACTCGTTCCGTGTATGTGTCGCCCACCTTAATTTCACTTGCTCGCAGTGCCATTTTCCTCCTCCTAGTTCTGCTCGACCGGGCGTTCTGTTCGCACTCCGACGCTTGTGGCTGTTACTACCAACTCTCCGTCTTGATCGCGGTACTCCGTGACGGATTCGCTGAAGACGAGCTTGCCCGACCGCCTGCCCTCTCGTTCCCACGTGTTGCCAGGCTTTGTCGTTGAAGTCAGTACATCGCCAACCTGTGGATGACGGTGATAGACGTAGCGTTGCTCAGCGTGCAACACTCCACCACTGGATCGACGCGAGCCCTTGGAATCGGAGGCTTGCTCTGAGGATGGGCTGCTGGGTTTGGGTTCGCGTTGAACGCTAGTAGGTTTGCTTCCCGAACCCATCCAGCCTTGACCATCGATTCTTGGACGGAGCCCGTAGTTGGAGTTGAACTGAGCACTAGCTTGAACGAATGTAGGAGGTGCGATTACGCCGCCCGGCTCGGTTCCTTGCGCGTAGTCAGCGTCGTAGTAAATCTTGTTATCGTCGCCAATTGACCGGGCGAACATCATGATATGGCTGGCTTCGATTGGAAATTTTTCGACGGCCATCGCGATTCTCCTGTGCAGGTATCAAAGAAAATTGACTTGCCAATTATGGTGATTGGGATCAGCGGCCTTTGAAGTTGGGTTTTCTCTTTTCAAGAAAAGCCGCGATTCCTTCGGCCTTGTCTTCCGTCTGTACCAACGCACCTTGTGCGTATTTCTCAAGCATGAGAGCTGCTGCTGTGCTGGCTTCCATTCCAAAGTTGATCATCATTTTCATTGTCCGCGGAACGAACGGTGCGAAAGAAGCCAAGTGCTCGGCCATGCGTTCGACTTCGTTCATCAATTCGTCACGAGACACGATTCGTGTGATTAGACCAATCGACAAGGCACGTTCAGCGTCGATTGGCTCTCCCATTAGTAGCATTTCCATGCCCCAACCACGACCAACGATCCTAGGCAGCCTCGCCGTTGCGCCACCGCCGGGAATAATTCCCAGCTTTCCTTCCGGCGTGGCAAAACGCGATTCGGGAGTGGCGACTCGAAGATCGCATCCAAGAGCAATTTCCAATCCGCCTCCCATGCAGATCCCATCAATCGCCGCGATGGTCGGCTTTGGCAATCTTTCAAGCTGATCAGCCAGACCTTGCACAATGGGCTCTAGTGCCTTGCCAAAGTCGCGGTGCACAACCTCAGCAAGATCAGACCCGCTGGCAAACGCCCGATCTCCCGCACCAGTGATGCAAAGGACTTTTACAGGCTCTGCGGACTCTGCAACACGAACCGCCTGTTGCAATTCATCCAGTGTCGTCAGAGAGATTGCATTGTGTTTCTCAGGACGGTTGATTGTGATTAGCGCGAGCGGGCCTCTCGTCTCATAGAGGATTTGCGTGAAACTCATTCCTGCTTGTTCTCCATTTGCGTGCGCATCGTCGATATGGTTTGCACTTAGGCAACTTAGTCGTTGCTTCGGTGCTTATTCAACACCTCTTCGTTCAATTCGACTCCCAAGCCGGGTCCTGTGGGAGGCGTAATGAATCCATTCTCGAATGTAATCGGGTCCACGAAGATGTCGCGGTGGAGTCGGTCGCCGTTGTATTCCTGAATCAGGAAGTTTGGCGAGCACGTGTCCAGTTGGACTGCTGCCGCAGCCGCGATTGGTCCGACGTACATGTGCGGTGCAATCATGGCATAGTGCGCTTCGGCGATGCCAGCGATTTTCTTGGATTCTAGAATTCCGCCGCATTGTGCAACGTCCAACTGAATGATTTGAGCAGCCTGCTTCATCAGTAGCTGTGCAAACTCAAACTTAGTGACTAGCCGTTCACCAGATGCGATGGGAATGCTTGTGTGCGCGGCAACGCGGGCCATTTCATCGATGTTTTCGGGAGAGACAGGTTCTTCAAACCAATAGGGGTCATACTGCTCTAGAGCCTTTGCAACGCGAATCGCGCCCGATGTGCTGAATTGACCATGCGTCCCGATTCCAACTTCGAGCTCGTCGCCTACCGCGTTGCGGATGCATTCGAATATGCGTCCAACATGGCGAATGCGCTTTAGAGAGTAATCTTGTGGAGCGGGAAAGAATGGAATGAACGGGTCAAGCTTGCATGCGCTGTTGCCTTCTTCGACAAGCTGTTGAGCCACTTCGCCTGCGCGCTCTGGAGACTCTGTGGCAGCGTTGTAGGGCATGTAGGCGTACGCTCTCAACTTTTCGTGGCATCTTCCCCCCAATAAGTTGTAGATAGGTTGGTTTGCCGCCTTTCCAACAATGTCCCAGCATGCCATTTCAATTGCACTCAGCGCTGGAGTCATATCCAGCCCTGGATGACGGAAGTCATGGCGTGACCCGTATGCCTCCTGCCAGATCTTCTCGATCTGTGTGGGATCGTTTCCAATGAGGAACTGATCGCACAAGGTGTGTATGAGATGGATTTGCGACCGAAGATCTCGCGCGTGTCCGGTTGGTTTCTCGCCCAATCCCACAATCCCTTCGTCTGTGTAGAGTCGCAGAAAGAGCCATTTGGCGCCACCTCTGTAGGGTTTGATGTTGTCGACGACTATCGTGTCAACGCTGGTGACTTTCATAGTTGCAGTTCCTTTTAATCAAGAGTAGGCATCTCTTGTTGAATGGAATTGGAATTTTGCGTAACGTGCTCGGTATTCCGCGTGGAGAGTCACGTGGGTCCCTTGCGTCTATCTTCGCGCCTTCTGCGACTCTCTCTTATCCAAAGATATGGTCAATTTGGCATCCGTGCCGCCGCTGGGACTGTCACCGAGCTCAATTTCCCAACTCTGGATTTGGCACAGTTGTGCGACGATTGCAAGACCGAGTCCGCTGCCACCAGTCTTAGTGTTTCGCGATTCCTCTAAGCGAACGAAGGGCTGTAAGACGCGAAGTCGATCCTGTTCAGGTATTCCAGGACCGTCATCCAAGACATGGATTTCTAGCGCGTCTTCGCTCGAGGACACATGAATTCGAACCGCTTTCGCATGTCGCTGTGCATTCTCCACCAAGTTTCGCAAGCATCGTTCCAAGGCGCTTGTCGCTAGGGGGACTCTCTTGGTTGGTTGTTTGCTCCAAGTGATTTCCGTGCTGTCGTCAATGGACTGGACGATCCCACGTATTAGTCGTACGGCATCTGCTTTGGTTGCCTTTTCGGGTTCACCGCGGGCAAAGTACGCGGCATCCGTAATCAACGCGTCCATGGATGCAAGATTGCTGCGGAATCTTTGCACCAACTTGGGGTCTATGTCGTCGGGAAGCAGTTCCAACGCCAAAGTCATTCTGGTTAGCGGCGTACGGAGATCATGTGAAATCCCTGCAGAAAGAGTCGTGCGATTGGCTATCAGAGTTTCGATTTCAGCGGCCATGGTGTTGAAGCTTCGGGCAAGCAGAACGAATTCATCCATGCCTGTTTCTGGTAGCGGAGTAAACCCCCCAATTCCGCGAAAGGTCGACGCAGCCTCGGCAACCTCCGTGAGTGGACGGCTAATTCTTCTAACTACGAGGAACGCAATTATCAGCATGATTGCCACTAAAACGGCAATTAATGAAAGCCCAACGAAGACTTGCTGGCCGTGAGGCAGGTCTGGCATGAACCCGACTTGCAGAGAGTCCCCGCTTTCAAAGGGTATATCAACCCAAAGAATGTTGCTATCGTCTTGCTTGATTACCACCGGACTTCCGACAATTTTCTCGATTTCTTTCTTAAGCAGGTCGTAGTAGTAGTGGCGAGAAGTCAGCTCGGGCAAATCGGATTGCTCCTCGGCAAGATTGAGCTCGTGTATAACGTAGGCGTCGTGCACATAGGCGGCCCGCCGGTTGGAGGAGGGAATCTCTGCCCACATTTTTGCAGTCATGGTGATGAGGTCCGCTTTGTCTGCCGCGCTTTGCTTGGTCAGTGGAACTAACGCGAGCAGGTTGAGCGAGACCAACGCTGTGGCGGCTACGACAAGAGACGATACAACGATTATGGCGCTGGTACGCGCCAGAATGGATCCCGTACGCGGAATCAGTCGGAGTCCGGACAGAACATGTACCCCTTGCCCCACACCGTTCGAATAATCTCCGGTTCTGTGGGATCTCTTTCAATCTTGCTCCTAAGACGGGTTACACGCACATCGATGCTTCGATCAAAGCTGGAACGTTCATCTCCCGAGAGCAAGTCCAGAATGCGGTCGCGATCCATGATTTGAAACGGATGTTGCGCTAATACATGCAGCAGTTCGAATTCGCCCGACGTCAAAGGGACCACAGTTCCGTCATCTTTCGTAAGTCGTATGGATTGCGTCTCGAGGCGGTAGCCGCCAAACCGAAATACTCCATCTCCAGGATGCGTGGCGTGATCGGTTGAGCTGCGCCTGAGTACAGCCTTCACGCGCGCTAGCAATTCTCTAGGTTCGAAAGGTTTGTTGACGTAGTCGTCCGCTCCCAGTTCAAGCCCTACGACCTGTTCCACTTCATCCCCAATTGCGGTCATGATGATGATTGGCAGTTCGCTGGTTTGCTTTAGCCTGTGGGCGATCTGCAGTCCGTCTTCCCCTTGCATTCGCAGATCAAGCAGCACCAAATTGATGGAATGCCTTGCGAGTTCGAGATCCATTTGTGCGCCGTCTTCAGCCGTTACGACGGTGAATCCCTGCTGCGACAGGTATTCGGTGAGCAATGTTCGAATTTCGTCGTCATCGTCTACGACAAGAATTGTTGCGGCATCAAAGGATGTCGCATGTTCGACTGGACCACGACGACGCAAGACAGCTCTGATTCTGGCGAGCAAAACTCTTGGATTGAATGGTTTGCCCACATAGTCGTCCGCGCCAAGTTCAAGCCCCACAACGGTATCGACGCTCTCTCGAAGCGCGGTTAGCATGATGATTGGCAATTGCGTGGTGCGCTTCAAACGCCTTGCAATGGATAGTCCATCTTCGCCAGGCATCATGAGGTCAAGAACGACGAGATCGAACGAACCGTGCGCAAGCGCTTGGTCCATCGCGACACCATCCTCCACGGCCGTGACGATCAATCCTTGCTTAGATATGTACTCCGCGAGCAGTTCGCGAATGTCTGGATCGTCATCGACTACCAGAATTCGTGTTGATTCGTCGCTCAACCCTTGCAGACAAAAGCAGGGATCTAGTCGTTGCTAGATGGGGAAGAGGACCGCTCGTCCTTTTGGGAATCTGGTCGGTCCAACGTTGGAATGCTTGCTGGCGGCTTTGTGCGGTCGCCGTCTCTTACATCCCTGGGATCTGATGTGACAACATTGTCGATGTTCGTCGCACCGGCCATTGAGTTTGGAGGCGTCTGGGGAATATCCACCAATTCAGGCATTTCATCCGGGTTGGTTTCGCTTTGATTCCCGCTGCCGAAGGGTCTCTCTGGTTTCTTGATACTAGCCAAGTCGACAGGTCGATCATTCTCTTGCATTCGACGAGAATTCTCGTTTCGCAGCAATACACAATCCGGCTCAGATAGTTTTGCGTCGCCGCAATCTCCAATCAGGTCGGCCAATTCTTCGGTCGTAAGTTCCCTAACTGAGTCCTTGGTGTACTTGCTTTCGGGTGTCGCTTCTACTGGCGCCTGATCTGTTGGCGCTAGTTTCGATTCTTGTGAAAGTCCTGAAATTGCGAGGAGTGAGGCGATGGCCGCTAGAGCAACAGTAAACAAATGTCTTCGCATTGACACTGCGGCGAATCCCTCGCATGAGTAACTAGTCATTGAGTCCCAACCTCCCTGTCGGTGACCTTGCATGCCGGCGATGTTCTTGTTTAGCCGGTGCGAATTCGTCTTGTTCCGCAATGGTTGTCGCTGGTTGATCGAAAAAGCCTGACAACCCGTCAAAGACGTTCGCCAATGCGCATATTACACAATGCGGCGCAACTTGTGTCACGCCGCATTGAAAAATTCTTTCTTCGAATTAGCCGACTATGCTCGCTCAAAGAGTCCTGCTGCGCCTTGACCACCGCCAATGCACATGGTTACGACACCGTAGCGCTTGTTTCGACGATGGAGTTCTCGCAAGATAGTGCCCGTCAACCGAGACCCGGTCATGCCAAAGGGATGACCAATGGCGATGCTTCCGCCATTGACGTTGTATTTCTCATTGTCAAGGCGAAGTTCATCGCGACAGTAGACGCACTGGCTGGCGAAAGCCTCATTGAGCTCCCACAAGTCAACATCGTCTTGATCGACTCCTGCGTTTTGGAGTAGACGAGGGATGGCAAACACGGGTCCGATTCCCATCTCATCCGGTTCGCAGGCGGCCACTGTGAAACCTCGATAGACCCCCATTGGATCTATGTTGAGCTGATTTGCGCGCTCTGCGCTCATCAGAAGAGTCATGGACGCTCCATCGGATAGCTGCGAGGCGTTTCCAGCTGTGACTGTGCCGTCTTCCTCAAATGCGGGAGGCAGCCCCGAGAGTCCGTCGATTGTCGTTGTCGGACGATTGCATTCGTCGGCAGTAACGGTTACATTGCGATGACTTTCCTCTTTGGTTTCCCTGTCGACGTGAAGCATTTCCACGTCCATGGGAACGATTTCCTCGTCCATAAAGCCTGAATTCTGAGCGCTTGCATAGCGAAGCTGGCTCTGCAGCGCATATTCGTCTTGCATTTGTCGGGTAACTTGATAGCGTCGAGCAACGACTTCGGCAGTGTTGCCCATCGCCATGAAGATTTCTGGTTTTTCTTCTAGTAGACGTTTGTTCTGCTGAGCTTTGCCCGGAGTCTGCCGATTGCGCATCGAAATGGAATCGGCCCCGCCTGCCATGGCAATTTCAGATTGCCCCGAAGCAATTTGATTCGCAGCAATGGCGATGGATTGCAAGCCAGACGAACAGAAGCGGTTGATGGTCATGCCAGCCGTGGTAATCGGCAGCTTCGACAGCACTACTGCTAGCCGGGCTAGGTTGCCATCTTGTTCACCCGCATGGCTTGCGGCACCCACGACAACATCTTCGACGTCGTCGGGTGAAACATTGGGGTTTCGGTCGATCAAAGCATCGATCAGGTGTGCCAGCATGTCGTCCGACCTCGTGAGGTTAAAACTTCCCCGGAACGACTTCGCTAAACCTGTTCGCACACTGTCTACTACTACTACATCTCGCATGTTGGCATTTCCTCCCGTTGCTGAATGATGAAGTTGCAACTTGCACGTAGGGAATTGGCGATTGTAACAGTATCTACAAGAGGGTTAGATTCGTGAGAGACTCGGTACTGAGCTGTATTTCGTACCTAAACCTCGCATTGGAATTACCGAAATATGTGCGGTTTGGCCGAGCCTACTTCTATAAAATCAAAAATGGATTGTGTATTTGCTCAACCGTCGCTACGGCAAGGATCAGCCGAATGCACTGTACCTTAATCCTAAAGTTCGCCGCTACTTTTCCCTAGCAGTATGTTCAAGGCTTCACCGACTTCCCACATCTATTTTTCGCAGCGATTGCGTCTCCACTATGTTGATTGGGGTAACGATTCTGCGCCGCCGCTGCTCTTGATTCATGGTGGCAGGGACCACTGTAGGAATTGGGATTGGGTTGCTGAACGTCTACGCGACGACTTCCACATTATTGCTCCTGATCTGCGAGGGCATGGGGACTCGCAGTGGATGATCGGTGGCGCTTACTCGATCATTGACTATGTATACGACATAGCGCAGTTGGTGCGCCAAACCAAGATTGAACCAGTGACCGTAATGGGGCATTCATTGGGAGGTTCAGTGTCGTTGATGTATACGGGCTTGTACCCGGATTCCGTCACAAAGCTTATATCCATCGAAGGGATGGGTTCCTATCGATTTCGCGAAGGACAACAGGAGGTTCACGGAAAGCTGCAGCATTGGGTGGACAACCTTCGCCAATTGTCTGGCCGAATTCCAAGGCGCTACGCAACTCTGCAAGATGCGTTTCATCGAATGCAAACGGAAAATCCACATTTGACTGCCGACCAAGCCAGGCATTTGACTATCCATGGCAGCAACCAAAACGAAGACGGTACCTATAGCTGGAAGTTCGACAATTACGTGAGGATTTTCGCGCCGCTTGGTTTGAATTTCGATGAGACCAAGAATCTCTATGAACGCATAAGCTGTCCCACACTTCTGATCTATGGCGAGGAGTCGTGGGCTCGCAACCCGCTTAAGGATGGCCGGGCCAATCCGTTCGCCAATGTTCGTGTCGAGTCCATTCCTAATGCCGGGCATTGGTGCCACCACGATCAGCTGGACATATTCCTCTCCACGGTTCAAGGATTTCTGGGGGGTGACAACGCATAGGTTTGTCCAGAGCGTTGGTCTGGACCGTGATGACTTTGTTCCAAGACAACGTGGAAATGCGACGTCTGCAATTGCTCCTACGTTAGTTGGCTACCTTAGATTGAATCGTGAACATTGAGATGCTCCATGACTCCACCTGGCGGGGCGCTTTCTACGTCACAGGGGGCGGCAGTCTCCTGCTGTCCAATTTGCTTTCCGCGCCAGGCGCATCTCGGACCGTTTTGGATGCACGAGTTCCGTATGCGGAAGCGGCTTTGGAAGACCTATTGGGCACCAAACCGGAGCAGGCTTGTTCTTCGCTCGCTGCTCGAATGCTCGCGATGAAGGCCTATTCAAACGCCTGCGCATTGGATGATGGTCCACATCTCTTTGGACTCGGTGTCACTGCCAGTTTGGCAACGAACCGTGCCAAGCGAGGGCAATTGAGAGCTCACGTGGCCGTGCAGACCGCTTCTCGAACGCAAGTCTCAGAGATTTGCTTCCCGAATTCGCAATCGCGAGGGGCTCAGGAGAGAGAACTGGCGGAAATCGCTCTTCAGAAGCTTGGAATCGGATTGGGACTCACTGCGGGTGCATTGAGTCCAAGCACGGATCATGCTTCAGTCGCATCGAATGACGTGCAAGCCCTTCTTCATGACGAACCCCGGTACATCGGGGAACCCGGCTCCATTTTTTTGCCTGGGGCATTCAATCCTTTGCATGATGGCCATCGACGCATGAAGGAGTTGGCCGAAGAAATCTGCAACAACCAATGTCAATACGAGCTTTGCGTAAGAAACTTCGACAAACCACACCTGGATTTCATTGAGCTCGAGCAACGACGACTCCGGCTCTCGGATGAAGATTGCGTGATTACAAACGTGCCAAGATTCTCGGACAAGGCGCGGTTGCTTATACCAGATGGCGGCGCAACATTTGTTCTAGGCATAGATACATTGAAACGTATAGCAGACGCAAGCTATTACGGAAACGCTGAACAAATGAGAGCTTCCATTCAAACCATGGCGGAGCGCATCGACAAGCTGCTTGTATTCGGTAGGGTCGATGGCAACATGCAGTTTGCCACGCTCGACGACTTAGAAATCCCTGAGGAATTGAGGCGTTTGTGTCATGGATTCACCGAAGAGCAATTTCGAATGGACATTTCCTCAACGGCAATTAGGCGTCAAGTGAGAACCAATTAGACCGCATGGGGGTTGCTGACAAAAATTGTGTCCTAGTTCTGTTTCGGTCCAATCAATGATGATGGGTGTCGCTCTTGGGTTGGAGTGCGACCTCTAGCGTAACCAATTGCGTATCGTGATATTGCTGGTGCTTTACCGATTGAGCTAGTTGCTTGAGCAAACGCAGTGAGACTTCCTTCTCTATGCTGCCAAATGTGGATTGTTCTCTAAGAAGTGCCACCTGATCTTGGAGATTCTCCTCTACTCCTGTAGTCCGAAACTCCATCACCACGCCGCTGTCCTCCTTCCGAACGGCAAGTTCGAAGACTCTCTTCGTCGATTCGCTTTCTTCCTCATCGGCGTTGTCAAGCATTGATAGAAGCGTTTCCTCGGCCGCCGCGTGCAGTCGTGTTCCGACACTCTCATCCCATTTGCTTGTGCTCGCAAACTTTGCTAAGAAAGCTTGCATTTCAGGCAACGCCGCAACCGAAAAGGGCAACGTAATGCGGTGCTGCCTTGATTTGGCGAGATTCAGGAGTCCAGTCATGAGAATCGCTGCCAAGCCCCCTGCGGTCATGCCGTTTTGGAACAGTCCACCCGCAAACACAGAGAAGAACTCGGGAAAAATCACACCACCTTGGAATCCAACACCAAGCCAGAACGAAACTCCGATCACAACCGCCTTTCGATAGTCGTCGATGTCTTGCGTGGCGATCCGCATGCCCATTACAAAGAGCATGGAGAGCAGGACTGTGATGTAGGCCGACACGACAGGACCCGGAATTGCGAGTATGGTTGCAAGAAATTTCGGGAACAACGCAAAGGCTATGAATACAACGCCGATGGCTATTCCCACACGTCGCGAGGCAACGCCGGTGAGCTCGGTGACGGAAACGCTAGTCGAGTAGGTGGTGTTGGGAACCGTTCCAAATATTCCAGCAAGTAGATTTCCTACACCGTCCGTGTTCACAGCTCCTTGCACGGCTCGGTAGTCTACGGCCCGTTCATTGCGCCAAGACACGCGTTGAATGGCAATCGAGTCTCCTATCGTTTCGATTGCACCGACGATCGTGACTAAGATGAATGAAGGAAGCAATACCCAGAAAGTGCCGTTGAAAGACAGGTCCAATCCTGGCCATGCAAGACTTGGCCATCCAAACCAACCGGCCTCTGCGACACCCTGAAAGTCGAACATCCCGAATGCGATTGAGAGCCCAGATCCCGCGACAATTCCAATAACGGGAGCCCAAAGGCGCAACTGACCTTTGGCTTTGAGCGCGATGGCAACCATGACGACGATAGTCACAAGTGCCACTAGTGCCGCCTGTGCGCTACTTACATCCTCGGGCACGTCTTTCAGCATGTCGAAGACAATCGGCATGACTGTCACAGCGATCAACATAATCACCGTTCCAGACACGGCTGGAGTGAAGATCTTTCGAAAAAACGCGAGGCGCGCTGAAAGCGCGAACTGAAACAGAGACGAAATGACAATGAGTGTGCATAGCATTGCGGGTCCGCCCTTTTGCAGAGCAGTAATGCAAACGGCAATGAAAGCGCCTGATGTGCCCATGAGCAGGACGTATCCAGCTCCTATGCGTCCGACGCGTATTGCTTGCAGCATGGTTGTAATGCCGCTTATTAGCACGGCCACGAACACGGCCCAAGTCAAGAACTCTGGCGAACCCCCTGCAGCGCGGATAACGATCGCAGGGGTGAGAACGATCCCGGCAATGCATAGCACGGCCAATTGCAGCCCCAGACCAATGACCAGTGGCGTTGGAGGATTCTCGGAAGCTTCGTAGTGAATTCCTGAGTTTTGGGCCGGTTGCGGTTGGCTCATGCTTCTAAGACCTCCTCGAGAATGGAGAGTGGGAGCAAACTTCGAACGCGCATGCTTGCCGTGCCACAAGCACGCCATCGGTCTTCCCGATTGTAATGGTAGATGCAGTGGCGTTGGCTCAAGACTTGCTTTGGTGCATCAGTAACCCGAATGGCAACCACAGTCCTGCGCATATGGAACGAGGCTGCATTGAGCGAGCCAAGCAACGACCAATCGTTTCTTGTAGCTATATGGATAATTCCTACAGGTTTTGAATAGTGTCCGCTGCAAAACTTTCTAGTTAGCAGGCTAAGCCAGAGAGTAGTAACAAGAGTCAGCAATGCCAGAAGCAAATCCATGGTAGAGATTGAAAAGCTCTCAAAGCGCTTTGGCCGCAAGGTCGCCGTTGAGGAACTTGACCTGACCGTGCAGCCAGGCGAGATCCTTGGTTTCTTAGGCCCCAACGGCGCTGGAAAGAGCACCACGGTCAAGATATTGACCGGCATGCTCAAACCCTCGTCCGGTTCTGCAAGAATTTGCGGTCACGACGTAGTGGAAGACTCACTTGAGGCAAAGCGAAAGGTTGGCTTTGTACCGGAGAGCGGCGCCATCTACGAAGTAACAACGCCGAATGAGTATCTAGACTTGATTGCAACCCTTCACGACATCAATCGAGACCGGGCACGAGCAAGATCCACGGAACTTCTGCGACTCTTTGGACTTAGCGATCAATCGGAACAGCAGATGTTCGATTTTTCCAAAGGTATGAAGCAGAAGGTACTGCTGTGTTCTGCGTTGGTCACAGAGCCAGAAGTTCTATTGCTTGACGAACCACTTAACGGATTGGACGCGAATACCGTAAGCGTTGTAAAGGAACTGCTCCGTTCGCTGGCGAATGACGGTAGGACGATATTGTTTTGCTCTCACATTCTCGAGGTGGTCGAGCGACTTTGCACTCGAATAGTAATCATCGATCATGGACGGAAGATCACACAAGGAACCAGTGAGGAGATACGCGAGAACGAAAATGCGAAGACGCTAGAAGAGGCATTCGCCAAGATAACCGGGATTTCAGATCCGGCCTCGGTATCCAGCGACATCATGAGTGCTTTAAGGTAGTCGCGCACTCACGATGGATCCAACCAGATTCAGCAACGGGGGACCGTATTGCATTGTTGTGCCAAGGCATGAAGTTCGCAATTAGAGCCCTTGGAGGCAACTACGAGCATTGGCGAGTATTGCATTCGCTAGCTCGAAAGCAAGCTGCAACTGGGGTAAATGCTTGGATGACTCGCGGAATGGGACGTACGCGAAAACGTTCGGGCACAACTGTATTCTTCTATGTGGTTATGGCGTTGATGTCAGTGAATACCTACTTTCTAACCACAGGATTAATGCAGGGATTTGAGCTTTTTCCAATTACTTCTACACTGATTACGTGTCAAATAACTTCAATGTTCGTTTTGGTGACGATATCCCAAGTATTCAATGAACTTTTTGTTTCAAATGACGATTACAACAATTTGAGCTTTCGTCCAATCGACAGTAGAACATATTTCCTATCCAAGCTAACAGCGATAATCATACATTTATACATTGTTGCTGCAATCATGTGTATACCTCCGACGTTAGCGTTACTTATTGATATTAAACCAATTGAGTGTTTTGGATATCTAGCCTCAAGTTTTTTCTTGCAAACATGCGTTACGTTATTGGCGCTGACTGGGTTTATGCACATTGCCAATAGGGCTATCGCCAAGGGAAAAGATCCCAAAATTGGCATTATTGGTGGAGTAGTCGCGTTTGGAATGATGATTCCTACTTTCTGGTTCTACTTTTTGCCAATAATTAACACCATGCAGTTTCCAACAGAAGTACCTATCTGGGCAGAGATTATTAATCCCTTTGCTTGGTATGCATCAATACCTGCGGTATTTCATGGTTCAATTTCTACGTCAACGGTGATTGGATCGCTTTTGGCTGCGACGGCAACGGTAGTGACCTATATCTACTTTATGAGGTATTCGAAATTGGATCTCTTGGTGAGCGTACAGGCGAACCGTGACGAGGCCGCTACAGATAGTGATTATGCGAGGCCGAAGAAATCGATGGATTGGGATTTGTCGAGGCTACCGGCAGCGTTTCTACGGAATCATCCAATGTGGATTCTATTTTGGTCACATTTGCGTGCGAACAGAAAGTTCCGCACAACGATATTTAGCCTAGCGTTCATTCTGGTGCTCCTCTTCGTAGCGCCACTGTACACGATTTTTGTGAGTGCTCCGGATGCTGGATCTTTCTCTGGCAGTTTGAGATTGCCTTATATGTTGCTGATGGCTTGCTGCCTTATGATGACGAAAGGACTCTTGCTCAGTTCGGAGTATCGGGCGTCATGGGCGTTGTTCACGGCGCCAGCGCGGCTAAAGGATCTACACGCTTTTTCTGATCGATTGATTCGTTATTTTGTCGCGATTCCCTATGTAGTGGTATTGTTTATTGTTTGTTGCATCTACAGCCTCACATCTTCGTGGTTTGATGCCTTTAAGCAGGTCGTGGTGTTTGGGCTGTTCCTGGACCTGGTATTGAAGGTAAAGGGTGGTATTGAGGTTAATGTGCCCTTTTCGCAGGGACCTGAAGCACTGGGAAAGTTCCTTGCACAATTCGCGACCGTGTTCGTCAGTATGTTTCTTGCAAGCGTTTGTAGCTTCTTGATTCCTCTCTGTACTGATCAGCTAGTCGGATTTGGTGCTTCAATCTTGGTGTTAGCCACTTTGAGTGGCGTAGCAAGCTTCTTTGTTCGGAAGCGTGTCAATAGACGGGAGCGACTACTTGAATTCGTGGTGTAGGATTGCACGAGTGATTCCTACATGTACTTGCCTTACTAGGCATTAACATCGTTGTGCAAGCGAATTGGCACACCAATGGTCGAGAGTGCCAATGAGCTCGGTCTGGTGAAAGAGGAGGATATGGACATGGCGGAAGTCAAGTATGAAGACATAGCAGTTGAGCTTGACCGGTTTATTGGATCTATTGAGATTCGGCGTCCTCCACACAACTTCTTCGATGTTAGTCTCATAGAGCAGATTGCGAACGCCCTGAGCATGTTCGACGAAGAACCCGATTGTCGTGTTGTCGTTCTCCAGTCGGAGGGTAAGTCCTTTTGTGCGGGTGCGAATTTTGGGTCGGGAAGCGGTGACGACTCTTCCAATAGGGAGGAGTTCACAGAGAGTGGATTTCGCCACCGCACTGGCTCCCTCTACGAAGAAGGGGTTCGCCTTTTTCGATCGAAGAAGCCCATCGTAGCTGCAATTCAAGGTGCGGCAATTGGAGGTGGACTGGGGCTTTCGCTCGTTGCCGACTTTCGTGTCGCCGCTCCCGAGGCGCGATTTGCCGCTAACTTCGTGAAGTTGGGCATACATCCCGGATTCGGCCTGACGGAAACGCTTCCACGACTCATTGGTTCACAGAAAGCGAACGAGTTGTTCTTCACGGGAAGACGAGTCAAGGGAGAGGAAGCGTTGGAGATGGGATTGGTGGACAGATTGGTTCCGCTGGAAAGACTGCTCGAGGAAGCACGCTCGTTTGCAGCTGAAATTGCTGAGAATGCGCCTCTGGCGATCTTGTCTGTGCGAGCAACCACGAGGCTGGGTCTTGCAGAAGCAGTTGAGAAGGCGACTTCACACGAACTCAAGGAACAACAAAGGTTGCGGGGCACACGAGATGCTGAAGAAGGCATACGTGCGGTGGCGGAGCGTAGACCAGGGAAATTTATAGGAGAGTAGGCCTCTTTTCGAGTGGCCTTCACCCCATTGTGCAGGAGCGTTCGGATTGAGTCGGCCGAATCTAGACTTCAATGCCAGTGATGCGCTAGCCCAATCTAGGCTTTAGTTGTAGAGAATGAGCGAAATGACTGAATTTCAAGACAAGTCCGTTGTTGTTACAGGTGTTGCCGGGGCACTGGGGCAAGCCGTGGCAGCCGCCTTTCATAGAGAAGGAGCTCGTGTTGTTGGCGTAGACATATTGGAGACCCATGCCGATTTCAAGACGTTAACCTGCGATCTGATCGACTTCGAGAGAGCAAAGGAAACGGTCGCAGAAATAGGACGAATCGATGTGCTGGCAAACATCGCGGGAGGCTTTACCATGGGCGACACAGTCGCGACCACGTCCGACGATACTTGGGACTTCATGATGAATCTCAATGTACGAACGGTGCTCAACATGACGCGAGCCGTGGTGCCGGTGATGCAATCCAATCGAGGTGGCAAGATCGTGAACATTGGTGCTCGCAATGGATTGCGCGGGGTAGGCAACATGGCTGCATACTCGGCGTCGAAGAGTGCTGTCATTCGTCTCACGGAGAGTTTGGCTGAGGAACTGAAGCACGACAACATCAACGTCAATTGCATATTGCCAAGCATCATCGATACACCGCGCAATCGCGAGGACATGCCCAAGGCGGATTTCAGCAGTTGGGTTTCGACGTCAGCGATGGCACGAGTCGTGTTGTTTTTGGCGTCGAGCGCAGCGGACCCGATTCACGGCGCCGCTCTTCCCGTCGAGGGATTGGCGTAGGCTGAGAAATCACTCTTCGTCGTTGGGACGTTCCAGAAATGTCCCGTATTTGCCACGCATGTAGACGAGCGGTTTGTCACTCTCTCGGCATACGCGCAAGTCGTTCACGTTCGATACGACAATCGTGTGGTCTCCGGCGTCGTGTTCGGTTCTCAGTGAACAGTCGAGGAAAGCTATGTTGTTTTCGAGGATGGGTGCGCCACTATTCGGAGACGCATGCCATTCGACATCTGGAACCGAACCGATTTCTGCGAACGCATCACTTAGGACATCGTGCTCGGCACCTAGAATATTGATTCCATAATGCCCTATCGAACGAATGCGAGGCCAGCTTGTGCTGGTTTTCTGAGGGCAGAAGAGCACTAACGGCGGACTGAGTGACAGAGAAACGAAAGACTGTGCGGAAAACCCCACCAACATGCTGCGCTCCACCCCTGTGACAACGACTACGCCAGTTGCAAACTGACTCATCGCATGGCGAAGATCGTCTACATCGAAGGAATTAGGCTGTGTCAATGGAAATTACTTTGTCTTCTCAGAGCGCGAGCTGCTGGGTCACGTTTCTAGCTTAGCTTGTACAACGAATCGAGCGGTTGAGGAAGCGATCAGCTCATTGTCGGATTCTCTCCTAGCGTCTCCCTCGATGATTGCCAAGCTGCCTCTTCGCTTGACAAGTCGGCCACTCAACAGCACCTTTTCGTTCATTCCGAGGGGCGAATGAAAACGAACATCCGCCTTGGCGGTCACGCAGACCTCGCCGCGGAGAAACAGCAGGTTTGCCATGACGTCATCTAGTAGACAGAATAGGATGCCGCCATGCGTTACACCGTCATATCCCATGAATTCCTTTGACGAGGTCCACTCGGCACGACAAACGTCATTGTGGTCCAAGCGAAAACGAACCTTCAAACCTGATTCATTGGAAGGACCGCACACAAAGCAACGATTTGCTGACGATTCCAGCAACACGCGACAACCTTAGGAAACACGATGAGCAGCGTCGCTAATGATATGCATTCAACTAAATTTCGCTTCATTCGAGATCAGCTGATCAAGCATGCTCCGGAAGAAACACAGTTCGGACCAAACATCAGACAAGCCGCTGTGGCTGTCATAGTCCGGGAATTCACCGATACGCTGGATGTGCTGTTCATAAAGCGAGCAATGGCGGGAGGCGACCCTTGGTCCGGTCAAATGGCATTTCCTGGTGGTCATTTGGAACCCCATGATGAGTCTTTGCTGGTAGCGGCAATGCGGGAGACTTTTGAAGAAACCGGGGTTCGACTATCCGAGAATCAGTACCTGGGCCGATTGAATCATCAACGCCCGGCAAGTCGTACTGGCGGTCAACAGTTGTTCGTGATGCCATTTGTATTTGGAGTCCTGGGAGATCCAGAAATACAAACCAATCACGAAGTCGAAGCCGTCGTTTGGGGATCTTTGCCGCAAATGATGGACGGGTCGTTGCACGCAACCGAAGCCCGTTCGTTCGCGGCTTCCTCGGCAATCTTCAACGGCTATCGATTGGGAAGCGACAGGTTTGTCTGGGGGCTTACCTACCGCACGCTTCAAGAATTCTTTTCTGTCCTAGACCCGCACTACCAAGTACCTGACGATCCAATCTAACTACCACGGGTCTAGCCGAGGAAGGCGTGCACAATCAGTCCATTGGACACGATGGGGATCCACGACCACAGGAGTTTGAAACACTCCTTCATTGACTCGCCATTCGAGCTAGTGGTGCGATGTCGCAACTCACACCCGTACCCCCAAGCCCACAATAACCATTGGGGACCTTAGCTAAGTACTGTTGGTGATAGTGTTCGGCAAAGTAATAATGCGCGGCAGATTCGATTTCGGTAGTTATTTTTCCGTATCCGGCCTCGTCTAGCCTCTTTTGAAACAATTCGCTTGAGGCCGTTGCCAGCGAGCGCTGCTCGTCGTCTGTGCAGTAGATTGCGGAGCGATACTGCGTTCCTACGTCGTTTCCTTGACGCATGCCTTGAGTAGGATCGTGACCCTCCCAGAACGTCCTTAGAATGTCTGGGTAGGAGAGCACTTTGGGATCCCAGACCACCTTGACGACTTCGACATGCCCGGTTCTCCCAGAACAGACATCTTCGTATGTTGGGTTCTTTGTCAATCCGCCCATGTAGCCCACGGACGTGCTATACACACCGTCCAACATCCAATATTTTCGTTCTGCACCCCAGAAGCATCCCATTCCTACAACTACTTGCTGCATGTAACTGGGAAACGGGCCTTCCAAGGGATTGCCATTTACGAAATGTCGAGCCGGAACGTGCATGGGTTCATTGCGGTCAGGGAGCACCTCCGACGATGTGGGCATTTTGAGCTTGAACATCTTTTCTACTCACTCTTTGGTGCTGAATATTTTAGAACCATTCCCAAGGGGGTATAGGCTACACTGTATCAATGGCGAAGATTTGTAGCGTTTCCATTGTTGCCGCCTTTGTTCTCGCGGGCTGCACTACAGTAACCGAGATTCCACCACTTGCGTATCCGGAGCAAGTCCTGCGGGCTAAGACCGAGGACGTCGTTGATGTTGCCGCGTTAGCAGACTCGTTCATAGAGGAGCAAATGAGTGCAGAACTCCTCCAGGAACTTGCACAGTTTGAGCTCGAAACTCGCGCCTTCAGCGATCGGAAGTTGCCTCTTGGACCCTTGGGTACGGCCATACTTGATCGTTGCTACATAAGCTTGGTCGGGCACACGGCAATGGCCGAGTTCTACGAGTATCTTGGCGAAAAACAGGCGACCATGCATCGCGATTGGATCACCTCTATCAAGCGATATATTGCCGAGGATCGCGAAGGTACGCGAGAAGACCCCTACAGAGCGTTTACAAAACCGCAATCTGAAGCCTTTGTTGAAAGCGGGGGCGGTCGTCTCATCGGCTCGTACTATGACAGCGTGCCTGAGACTCCCCTGCTGCTTGCGGTTCTTGTTGCGAAGGACAGTACTAAATCCGATACGGTGTACTTTGATTTCAGCGCGACTTTTGACGAACTCGCCTCGCTGGTTAACGTGCCGGAAGAGTCGGACGAAGCTGATAGACGTAACTACGTAATGTACTTTCTGGCTAGCCAAGGCGATTCAGCGGCACAAGCCAGTATGGGCTCGTTGCTTGCGCAGTTAGGACGCACTCAGGAAGCGCGACGGTGGCTGAACGCTGCAATACGCGGAGGCAACGCGTATGCCCATTTGATATCTGCTCGAATGTACGTGGCAAGAGCGAGTCGTGGGCGAGAATCAAGCAGATCCACGTTTTTGACGTGGGCACACGGTCATTACAACAGTGCTGTGGAAGCTGGTTTGGACCCTGCATTGCGCGAGCTGGGCAGGCTTCTTATTCAAGGCGATTTTGGTGACAAGGCTGTTGAAGAAGGCATTGCCTACTTGGAACGAGCGGCACAACAACACGACGTTCCCGCCTTGATCTCATTGGCGAGAATGGCTTACGGCGGGCAATTCCAAGGCAAGCCGGACTTCGAACGTGCTGCGACGTTCTATGAAAAGGCAGCACGAATCGGTGACCCGCCTGTGCGAGTCGAGTACTTTCGTTTTCTCACCGATGCAAACACTGGACTAGGAGCCACACGTCAGTCGTTAGATTGGCTAGAAGAAGCTGCTGACTCAGGAAGCGCCGAAGCCATGATCGAGATTGGCAATTGCCATGCTCGTGGATGCTTGGAAAAACCTAACTACAGGAAAGCAAAGTCTTGGTATCGCCGAGCGGTGAGAGCGGCGTCGGAAAACCCCAATGTCGTCAACGAAGTTGCCTGGACTATGACCGTTTCCCACATAGATTCTTTGCGGAGTCCCCGTTATGCGCGCCGCATCATGGACCAAATGATGGAGAACAGCGAATCGGCCCGCCAACAACCGGAATTTCTCGACACATGGGCAGCAGCCTACGCAGCAACGGGCGATTTCGAGAAGGCGGTCGAATTGCAGAATCAAGCTCTGCGAGTGGCCCAATCGAATCGTACGTTGCCGCAGGAACACCTTGAAGCCATAAAGGAGCATTTGGAAAGTTTCAGCAAAGGTGAGGCCGTTCTAAAACCCATACCCTGAACTTGTTGATTCGCCATTGAACCAGGACGAAACCAGCGACCTTCTGTCGTTGCTGCGCGATGAGACACCAATCGTCGACGTGCGTGCGCCAGCCGAATTCGACCAAGGCGCAATAGCGTCTGCGGTAAACATTCCAATTCTCGACGATGCCGAACGAGAAAGCGTTGGGTTGGCCTACAAGCACAACGGGCGCGATGCTGCCGTTACAAAGGGAAACCAGCTGGTTCACGGAGGGGTCAAGACTGAACGCATCGCTCGTTGGCAGGAATTCGTTGCGGAGCATCCTAACGCTGTCTTGTGTTGCTGGAGAGGTGGCATGAGGTCACAGCTGGCACAAGCGTGGTTGGCGGAAGCGGGAATGCATGTTCCACGGGTTGCAGGAGGAACTAAAGCGCTTAGACAGTGTTGTCTACAAGTTCTTGAAGAAGCTCAATCTCGAAAATTTGTGGTATTGGCGGGCCGTACCGGAAGCGGAAAGACGAGCTTGCTGCGGTCACTAAATCACACATTAGATCTTGAAGGACTAGCTAATCACAGGGGTTCTGCGTTCGGCGCTTTGTCTTCACCTCAGCCGAAGCCAATCTCCTTTGAGTTCGCACTGGCCAACCTGTTGTTGAACATGGATGCTAGTAGGGCAATCTTGATTGAGGACGAAAGTCCAATGATTGGCAGGCTGCGTGTTCCGCAATCCATAGTTTCGGGAATGTCCAAGGCACCAATCGCATTGCTAACAGTCTCACGCGAAAAACGCGTAATGCTCACCTACGAATCGTATGTAGCGGGTACTCCAGGCGACGAGCTTCGCGCGAATTTGAGCAAGATTCGGAAGCGTCTTGGCGACGTTCGCTACAAGGAGGTTCTTTCTTACCTCGAGATGGCATTGCAACAGGGCAACGAGCAGGACCACCACAAATGGATTGGATTGTTGCTCGATTACTACTACGATCCGATGTACGACTATCAACTAGCCAACAAGACTTCACGAATCGAATTTGAGGGAAACGAATCGGCGGTAAGGTCGTACCTAGAGAGAAACTACGGTATTCATTGACTCTTGAACGGAGCCTAGCGTTCACGGTAGTTTTCCAGAGCTCGTTGAACCATGGGGCGTCCTTTACCACTGTAGTGGCGAAGTGCAAAGTCTTCATCTTGCTCTGCTTCAACCGAAAGCATGTGCATGAGATGGGCTGAGGAAATGTGCGAATTAAATCCCTGCACATCCTGCATGTGGTTGACTGCCAATTTCGCCATGCGAAGTTGAAAGGGGTCGTTGCGCGCCACGCGTCGAGCGTAGTTCAACACACTTTCTCTCAAATCGCTGTCAGGCATAACGCGATTGACGAATCCCATTCGTTGCGCTTCGTACGCATCTACAAACCTTCCTTCGAAAAGCAACTCCTTTACCTGACGAACGTGCACGTCCCACGGAATGCTGAAGTACTGGAAATTGCTGCCAAGAAACATTGCCGACTCCCCTGCATATACGACGTCCATGGCGCTCGCGACCATCCAGCCTCCGAAGATGCAGTAGCCGGTGACGCCCGCGATGGTGGGTTTGGGCACGTTCCGCCAACGAGTGGTCTTGTCCACGTAGTTTTCGCGTGAGTGTTGATAGCGTCCTCGCAGCCCTTGAGGGATTGGCCGGCTCTTGCGGTCTTGTAACTCGTCCGGTGTACCCAAGTCGTGTCCACTGGAAAAATGCTCGCCTGCGCCAAAGATCGCTACAACATGTACGTCTTGATCTTCAGACGCTTCTAGGAAAAGTTCGTCAAGTTGCTCAAGAACTTGCCGGCTTTGCGCGTTTCTGTATTGTTCGCGATTGATTGTGATTTCAGCGACGTAGTTATTTACTTCGTAAAGCACGTCGGTAGTGGTCTTCATAAGTGTGTCCATCCAAGAGATCGATCAGACTAAGGCAATCCTGTGACTGCTGTTGGTAAGACGGCCGGGCTATTTCTTTAGGAAATCGCCCAGTAGCCGAATGACTTCGTTCAATTGATCGTGGTGTGTCCAATGGCCAGCATTTTCCACCACAGATAGCTCAACATCTCGAAAATGGCGAAGAGTATCGTCTTGTCCAATCCGATGCGGATACCCATGTCGAGAGTTGACGATTAAGACCGGACAAGAAATGAGCTTCCAAAGCGACATGGAATCTTCGTGTGTCACGTCGTAGGGGCTAGCTGATCGAGTGTAGTTGTCGAATTTCCAGGAATAGGTCCCGTCTTCGTTCTGGTTGCTTCCGTGAATTGTCAAGTATCTTGCCTGTTCCGGTTCGAGATGTGGATTGGCGGTTTGCATTCGCTGGTAGGCGTCCTCGACGCTCTTGTATCTCTTGGGAATGCGACCGGCCAAATCGCGGTTACTCGCGATCCAGTGGGACAGTCGTTCTCGAGGCCTGTCCTTGAACGGATCAGGGTACAGTCCAATTGGCTCGATCATGGCCAAGCGACCGACGCGATCCGGGTAGATCCCTGCAAACAACGCGGCAATTGTTCCGCCCATCGAGTGAGCAACGATGTTTGCGTTGTCGAGATTGGCTTGTCGCACCAGCTGCTCTATATCGCAAACGTACTCTAGGAGGGAATAGGTGCTGCCGGTGGACCAATCTGAGTCGCCATGCCCACGAAGATCGGGAACCACAACGTGAAAGTCTCTTTGAAAAGCTTGCGCAACGCGGTCCCAGGAACGGCTGTGGTCGCGTATGCCATGGATGAGCAGCACATGGGGAAGATGATCGTTGCCCCAATCGATGTATTGCAATCGCAGACGCTGCGAAAAGTATGTGTGTGTTGTAGGGCTTTGAGGTTGCAGTCGCTTCTTGTTCACTGGCGCGGAATGAAATTTGACTTATTGGATGCCGATATTGAGCGAGTTCAGCCGTTGCTCTTTTCGTGAAACGCGACTACGAGGTCCGAGTACATTCGGACTAAGGGACCGTACCTCGCTTTTGGTTGTTCGTCCCGCGCATAGGCTTCCAGGCTGTCTGAGCCGCTGTGCCATCCTGCAAGAACCCCTGCCCAATGTGTGCCCGGTCCACCTGGTTGCTGACTCCCTATCTCGTCTAATTCAGTTTTGACATGGCCGGGGACTTCAAGATGGTCAGGCAAGTAGTCAATTATTCGGGCCAAGGTCTGCTGTTGGCCTGCGGACTCAATTTGGAATTCTGAGTAGCCGCCTTCATCGGCGCGAAATCGAATGCAACTGAAGTTTTCTAGCTTCTCGATCACTCCACCCCAGGTTGGAAACTCAAACCTCCCGCCAACTCGCAGTTCCAATTTAGTATCGAACATCCAGGTGCTCAATTCCTCAGCAACTGAGATGAATTTCCACGCAGTGGGCAAATCGACTCTCAGATTTCTGGTAAACGCCAATGTGCTTGCGTTGAGCAAAACGCAACAATTGCGAGCGTATTGCATCAGTTCGTTCCAATCCTCAAACCCGTACTCTCTTGCCAGAGACTCTTGACCAGAACTTGGGTCGCCGGATGTACCGATTCCCCTGTTCGCGGCATGATCGGTCAAGAATTGAAGGGTAACTGTTTCAGATAAGAGTGGCCTGGCCATAGGATGGGTGGTCCGAACCAAAATGGCGGGGGAACATTAAACCCGTTTGGGGTTGTGGTTGCTAGGGAAAGCTGTAATTGTCAACGGATGTGCTTGACTCACAATTGCCATTGAGGTTAGTTATTCCTGAGATTTAATGAACGATTGGGCATTGGCATTGTCATATTCGACCTCTGAAGTTTGTGTAAAAGAACCGAAGACATGAATGGGTTCGCTAGCGACTCGTCGAAGCTGAAGGTCTGGGACGAGGGAGTGGCAATTGAAGAGCAAGCGCTACAGCAAGCGCGCAACGCCTCGCAACTTGACGTTGTGATGCACCACGTTGCACTGATGCCAGATGCACACTTTGGCAAGGGAGCAACTGTTGGCTCCGTTATTGCCACTCGTACTGATGCCATTATTCCTGCGGCTGTTGGCGTTGACATTGGCTGCGGGATGATTGCTCAGCGCACTACGATGGACGCTGCTGATCTTCCCGACAACCTCCACGAGACTCGTTTGCATCTTGAAAAGAGAATTCCTCATGGACGCACTTCGGGAGGGCGACGAAGGCACGACCGAGGTGCCTGGGGCGAGCCCCCTAGGTTCGTAGTAGACGCCTGGAACGCGCATTTGGCCGAAGGTTTCGAGAATGTTGTGTCGCGTCAGCCCAAGCTGGGTAATGCGAACTCCATCCATCACTTGGGAACAATGGGAACGGGCAATCACTTTCTAGAAATTTGCTTTGACGAGCGAGACCGCGTGTGGTTCATGTTGCACAGTGGTTCACGTGGCATTGGTGCGGCCATCGGGAACTTCTACATAGCAAAGGCAAAGGAATTGATGGGTGAACGGCTGGGAAGCCTGCCTGATGCGGATCTGGCCTACCTAGTCGACGACCGATCGGGAATGGACGCCTTTTCGGAATATGTTGCGGCGGTCGAGTGGGCGCAAACCTTCGCGCGCATCAATAGGCAATTGATGATGGATCGGGCGATTCAAACCGTGCGACGAATGAACCGATTCCCCTCGTTTGAGGTGGTCGAGCGTGCCGTGAATTGTCACCACAACTACGTCCAACGCGAAAGTCACTTTGGCATGGAGTGTTGGGTCACCCGCAAAGGAGCGATTCGCGCAGGCAAGGGCCAGTTGGGAATCATTCCGGGCAGCATGGGAACCCGCTCGTACATAGTTCGTGGCAAGGGCAACAGCGAATCGTTCGAGTCGTGCTCTCATGGAGCAGGTAGGCGAATGTCCCGAAACCGCGCCCGAAAGACTGTCAGTGTTGATAGTCACGAACAAGCGCTGCGCAAAGTCGAATGTCGCAAAGACGCAAGTACGTTGGATGAGACTCCATCCGCATACAAGGACATTGACGCGGTGATGGAGGCGCAGCGTGACTTGGTGGAACCAGTCCACACATTGAGGCAAGTCCTCTGCGTCAAGGGCTAACGTTTGGGTAGCGCCTGCGTTGTTCGGGTTGGTCGAGGCTTGGCGTCGACTTGAAGCTGCGAATTGTCGCGATTGTTCTAAGTGAATCAAATTTGCTCTAGGATGAAGAGGACTCAAGTGCGCCCTTTTGCAAAAAGTGTTACTTTTGGTAACATAACTGTGCAGATAACTTTGGATTGCTTTTTTGGAATCTCTAAAACGGCGCCCTCAAAACATTTGCCGTTGAAGAAGTTGCTGCTCGCTCCGCAGGTTGAGGCGGCCTCTATCCCTCCCAACCCCACCGCCTCGACCTGCAAACCCTCCCAGATCGTTTTGGATCGCGTCAAATAGAATTCCCTGCAAGAATGGCTTCAGGCGGGTACTGCTGATGGAGCAACTCAATTACAGAAACTTGACGGTCGAAAAGCAAAACGAAATTGCGGTCGTAGCATTCAACAGGCCTCGCAAGGCCAATGCGCTTGATCGCGAGCATCTAGAGGAGATTGAACAGGTTGCGCATTCGTTTGGCGACGATCCTCAAACGAGAGTGATCATATTCACTGGCAAGGGCAAGCACTTTTCCTCCGGGGCGGATCTATCGCCTTCTCCCAATCCCGTCGACCAGCAAGCGACGTTGGTGCTGCGACGACGTCGCGCACGAATTGGCGAGAGAGCGGTTCGTGCCATTTTCAACATTGATCAGGTGACCATTGCAGCCTGGAATGGCGCTGCCATGGGCGGCGGAGCGTGCTTGGCCACGGCAATGGATTTTCGTATCGGTGCATCCGATTGCTTCATGCAATATCCAGAAGTGGAAATTGGCGTGAATCTCATGTGGAAGAGCCTACCGCTACTCGTCCATCTGGCGGGTCCAGCACGAGCCAAGCGTCTGGTGGCGGGCGGCGAGAGGATCCACGCGGAAGAACTGCTCTCCTGGGGCATTCTGGATAGAGTGGTCCAAAGCGATGATCTAATGAACGCCGCAATGGAGTGGGCGAAACGCTATGCCCGCATGCCACCCATTCCCCAGCAAATGATCAAGCAAAGCGTCAACGCCATCGTTTCTGCACACGATGCTTCTGTCATGCACATGGACGTGGACCAAAACCTGCTGAATGCAACTACTCAGGACCGAAGGACCGCGATCCGTGCCTATCTAGATGGATCGACTCCGTCGTTTACGGGCGACTAGACAACTGATGGCGGCTAATTGGCTAGACCGGTTCGATTCCGTAGCGGAATTGCTGACCTTCCAATTCGATGCAATGAAGTAATTCAGTACTAGGTTGCATCTGCACTGCAAGGATTTCACTGCATATGTACTCTCGATGTTCGAGAACTAGCTTCTCAAGACGATCGGTCGATTGGTAGTAGAGCTTTATGCGGTCAGTGACGTTGAAGTCCAGCTCTTTTCGAGTTAGTTGAATCCTATGCACGATTTCTCGAGCGATGCCTTCGTCTTTCAATTGCTGATTAAGAGTGAAATCGAGGTCGATGGAAATCAAACTATCGGAGATTACCGAGGAATCTGCATGCGCTTCACGAAAGACGTGAATCTCATCCAGAGTAAACACTTCTCCAGCCAATTCGACTGAGCCTTCGTTTTGGAATCTTTCCAATTCTTCTGAGTCGAGCGCTTGAATGCAGGCTTGGATCTCTTTCATACGCTTGCCCAGACGCTTTCCCAGTACAGGAAAGTTCGGTTTCGCATACCACTTGATGTACTTGCCTTCGTCAGTGTCGTAGGTGACCTCCTTGACATTCAGTTCTGTTTTGATGTAGCTCTCAAGCGAACGGATATCGTCGAGGATTTTGCTGTCTCGATGTATTACGACAAGGCGGGAAAGAGGGACTCTCAGAGAGACTTTCTTCGATTCTCGCTGCTTTCGACCCAACAATACGATTTGCTGCATTCTTGAAACGGTTGCTTCGAGGGTGGTGTCTCGCAAACTTACATCGGGCTCGGGGTAGTCACAGAGGTGAACAGAGTGTGGCCAAGTCTTGCGATCGTTTAGATCGCCAAGTCGTTGATACACATGCTCGGAGAAGAAGGGAGCGCAAGGCGACATCGCCAACGTCAAATCGCAAACTGCGGAGTAGAGAGTGCTATATGCGGAGATCTTGTCGTGCGTGAGTCCCTCGCCCCAGTATCTCGACCTATTCAGCCGTATATACCAGTTCGTCAATTCCTCAATGAACTCGAAGAGTTTGGGGACAACGTTGTCCAAGCGATATCTCTCCATCTCCGCGGCAATCGATGTCTTTAGTGTTTGCAATCGAGACAGAATCCAACGATCCAAGATCGTAGCGTGTTCAAAGCTTGTTTGACTCGTAGTCCATCCATCGATCTTTGCGTAGAGGTCCAGGAAGGAATGAGCATTGCGCCAGGGAAGCAATGCACGTCGGGTCATTTCTCTAACTCCGGAATCCAGGAATCGCTGCTCCTCACCGCGTACCAATCCCGAGTTGATCAGGTAGAGGCGGAATGCGTCGGCACCGTGTTTGCGCATGAGCACTTCAGGGTCGGTGTAATTTCCGATGCTCTTTGACATTTTCTTGCCGTCCGCCGCCAAGACCAATCCATTAACGATTACATTTTTGAATGCTGGCTTGTTGAACAGAGCCGTGCTGAGAGCGATGAGCGTATAGAACCAACCGCGGGTTTGATCTAGTCCCTCGGCGATGAAGTCTGCGGGAAATCCGCGTTCGAACACTTGTTTGTTCTCGAAGGGATAGTGCTTTTGTGCATAGGGCATTGAGCCGGACTCGAACCAGCAGTCCAGCACCTCGGGAATACGCCGATATGTTCCCGGCTCATCCGGGCGTTGAAACGTTAAGCCATCAACGCTCTCACGATGCAGGTCGTCAGGATTCTTCCCTGTCAATGCTTCAAGTTCCTGGCGTGAACCAATACAGACGAACGAACCTGACTGATCGTTTTCCCAGATTGGGATGGGAGTGCCCCACACTCGGTTTCGAGAAATGCACCAATCAATGGCATTTTCTAGCCAATTGCCCATGCGGCCGTCTTGAATATGGTCCGGTACCCACCGAATGGCCTGATTGGATTCCCGCAACGAATCGCGTATGTCTGCTATGCGAACAAACCAGGACGGCACAGCTCGATAGATCAATGGAGAATTCGATCGATAGCAATAGGGGTAGCTGTGCTGAATTACATCGTGCTCAAGTACGGAGTTGCGTTGCTTTAGCCAGTCGATGATGTTGGCATCGGCATCCTTTACAAACTGGCCTGCGAAGTCGGTAACCTCGCTCTCGAAAACTCCAGACATAGAAACTGGGCACACGAAGGCATCGATTCCTTGCTCCTGCGCAATGCGATAGTCATCCTCGCCGAATGCGGGTGCTTGTTGGACAACTCCAGTTCCATCTTCGTCCGTGACGTAGTTGTCTCCAACAACACGAAAAGCTCCCTTTGACGATAGATGTGCGAAGTATGGGAAGAGTGGCTCGTACCGTCTGCCGATCAGATTGGCTGCGTCGACTCGCTCTTCGACGACAAAATCATGTCGAGTCTGATAAGCGGGCAGTCGTGCCTCTGCCATGTAAATTCGTTTTTGCGTCTGAGTATCGCGCACCTTCACGTAGGCGATATCAGTGCCAACACAGAGTGCGAGGTTTGAAGGTAATGTCCAAGGTGTTGTAGTCCACGCGCTGACAAAGGCCTCTTCGTCTAGCAGTTTGAACAGGACAGTGATGGATGGGTCCTGAACGTCTTGATAATTCGAGCTTGCTTCAAAATTGGAGAGTGGCGTGGCAAGTGCTGTCGAGACCGGCATGACTTTGTTTCCTCTATAGATCATTTCACGATCCCAAAGCGATTTGACCACCCACCACACGGATTCCATGAAATCTGCGTCCATGGTCTTGTAGTCGTTATCGAAATCGACCCAGCGTCCCAATCGTGTAACGATCGAGCGCCACTCCTTTACGTATCGTTCAACGATTCCCCGACACTCTTGGTTGTAGCCTGCCACGCCAAGTTCGGCGACAGCCTCATGCGCCGACATGCCAAGCTTCTTGTCTATTTCGTGCTCGATGGGTAGCCCATGGCAATCCCAGCCGAACCGACGCTCCACGTAGCGACCTTTCATGGTCCAGTAGCGAGGAATGATGTCCTTGATTACAGAAGCAAGGAGATTTCCGTGATGTGGTAGTCCCGTAGCGAATGGTGGTCCGTCGAAGAATACGTACTGCTTGCCGTCCTTCCTTCGAGAAAGCGACTCCTCGAATGTTCTGTTCTGTTCCCACACCTCAAGAATTTCACTTTCCATTTCTGGAAAGGAAAATGCGGGTCGATCTTCTTGTGAATTTGACATGGCCTTAAATTGCAATTGCTCAATGTGAGCTGTGGAGCGATGCACTCGCGAGTGCATCGAGGGAGTTCTTCGTGAGCGAGCTGGGCTAGCTCAAAGCAATCTTGGGTTGAATAATCCCTAGTTCGATCGATGTCTCAACGACTGATCGAACAGTGTCCTCCACTGGTCGGATAGTAGCTCCCAAAAGCTCTTTTGCCTTCTTGCAGTCATTAACCGTGTTCGACTCGACGACGATTGGATCGCCATCCGATCGAGTCGTGACGGGCGACCCCAGCTCAAACGAAGGAAATTCCTCCCGAATGATGTCTTTGAGCTCCGTGCTAAGCTGCAGCGAGGAACGTCCGCCACTACCATGCATTACGTATCGTGGTCCACCTTTGGATTTACGGTGATCGACGTTAGATTCCGCCGCAAGCCGATGAGCTTTGACAAGGTCGCGAACATCGATGATGTTGTAATTCATGTCGTAGGGCCGTGGCCAGTTTGGTGCTTCCCCGTTGGCGATTCTGCCAATCTGCTCGATCCATTGACCAACTTGAGCTTTGAACAGAATAGGCCCACAAATCATGGCTGGATTCATAGTGATGGCATCCCACTTTCCACCACTCGCGTCGGCTGCACTATTGATTAGATGTTCTGTATCAACCTTGCTACGCGAATAGGAATTTAGCGGATG
The DNA here is from genome assembly GCA_965205545.1 of Candidatus Azotimanducaceae bacterium. GTDB lineage: Bacteria > Pseudomonadota > Gammaproteobacteria > Pseudomonadales > Azotimanducaceae > Bin55. The sequence continues at coordinate 2,471,649 of OZ242170.1, forward strand.
GTTCCAGCGCTCTGGATCCACTTCATCCGATGCCCAATCTTCCTCTGTCCATTCGTATCCTTTGGGTAGCCGCGCACCTTTGGCGCCAGAGACGGCGGCCATCGAGCTAGTGTAGACCAGACGACGGACAGATCCACTAGCGTTCACTGAGTCGATCACATTTTGCGTACCCACGATGCCGCCGTCATAGACATCTTGCGACACATCACCCGATCCCAAGGGCTGGCTGTTGCCGTCTGCTGAATTTCCGAGCACCGCCGCGACGTGAAAGATAGCGCTGCAACCTCTGAACGCATCGTCGTAGGAATGCGGTGTGAATAGGTCGCAACCATCTCGAATTTCTACATTGGGCAAACGTTTCAGATATTGAACACAGTCTTTCCCTCGCCACGACGAGGCATCGCGTATGCAAGCACGAACTTGGTAGCCGTGAAGCACAAGTTCTCTAACCATGTGTCCCCCGGTAAACCCAGAGCATCCGGTAACTGCAACGGGTCCGTCGTGGGCTGCTATGGCTGGCATATTCCAATCTCTCCTTTTCTATTGGTAGTACGGCATTTTCGGAATGCTCACTTGCACGCCAAGAGATTCCCTAGTCAAGGCATGGGGCTTTGACTTAGATTGCGGACTCCTTTCTTTGTTCTCTCGCCTTACGCACTTCACTTCGCTCCTGGTTGCGTTGCGAGGTCATTTTGCCGTCGTGGTTCATATAGTCGTATCTTGGCCTGATCGTGGTGCGGCCGTTCGCCGGCTCCATGTCGAAAAGACTGCGGTATTGGTTAATGGATTGGCCGCCTCTTGCGCCCGGTTCTGCGTCCGCTAGCCGATCAAGATCCCAATCGTTCTTCCCGAAGGGAAACAGGCTGTAGACGTCCATTAGGCCTGCAAATCGAATTGGGTTCCTGTCCAATGCTTCCTGAGTCACCGTCTCGCGATAGGCTTCCTCAGGTTGATGACGTCTGCGCATGTATTCGCACTGCAGAGTCATCCGTAGTCCAGGTGTCTTCTTGGGGTACGAGCCGTGCCAGGTGTGGTTGCCCCATACAACCATTGAGCCAGCGGGGGCTTCCACAGGCACTGCTTCATCTTTCCATTTTTCTGCTTCCGCAGGTGTAATCTGACGACGCCATTTGTGGCTGCCTGGAACAAACGAAATTGCTCCATCGTCCTTCGAATAATCAGTCAGCATGAAGTGCATGTTGCAATTGATGACTTTTTCGGGTTGTGCCTGAATCGCCGGATCGAGATAGTCGCCGTGAATTCCTGTTCTTACCTCACCTGGACCCTTGACCCACGCAGCACAAAGACTCAAAACGCAGTCCGTACCAAGTAGGTATTGAGCCAATCCCAATCCAGCCGGGTTGTAGGATAGCTGCTCGAAAACTGGGTCCTCCCAAAGCATGAACCTTTGAATATCGTTGACATTTGTCCAACGTTTTACGGCCAACCCATCCTCGCCATAGCGGCGAATCATGGTTCGCTCAAGAGCTTCCCGAACGGCTTGGCAAAACTCAGTTGGTCCTACCTTTTCCGGCGGCACCACGGTGAACCCAAAAGCGTCCAGTTCTGCCAAGTTGGTTTCCAGACCGATCTGTCGAAGCTCCGCATAGAGAGGAGCCACCGCACCAGCGGATTTCCAATCACCTATTTCCACTTCTATAACCTAGCTCTGTCTCGCCTTTTGGAAGAATTCGGGAACTATTGGCGTGTCTTTCCCATTACTTATCTATTGCGCACCTGGCGACAATTGAATTGCGGGAAGTGGCAGCCGCCGCTATTTTAAATCGAAAATCCTAGTCGGCAACTGCTAGCGCCTTGCGTTTTGCGGAGGTGTGCATAATCGGCAAGCCTCACCCCAATAGCCAAACCCCCATGAAATTCGGCGTTGTCCTTCCCCACAACGAGATCGGCACAGATCCAGAAGCCATAAAGGAATATGCGATAGGTGTCGAGCAAGAATTGGGGGCAGACCACATGCTCATTTACGATCATGTGCTTGGGGTCGATCCCAATCGTCCCGGAGGGTGGCGTGGAGCATATGACAAGGACGTAGCGTTTCATGAACCGTTTGTGGTCTTTGCTTTCATGGCTGCCGTCACACGAACCATCGAGTTTGCCACATGCGTTCTAATCTTGCCACAACGTCAAACAGCGTTGGTCGCCAAGCAAGCAGCCGAGCTGTCTTTGCTCTCCAACAATAGATTTCGTCTAGGGATTGGATCGGGGTGGAACGAGGTCGAGTATGAAGCCCTTGGCGTTCCCTTTGAGCGTCGCGGCTCACGTCAAGCTGAGCAAGTCGGGTTGATGAGAGAGCTGTGGAGTGAAGACAGCCTGCTGTTCAACGGACGTTTTCACACCATAACTCATGCTTCAATACTGCCTCGTCCGCAGCAGCGAATCCCCATATGGTTTGGTGGATTGGCTCCGCCCCTGCTTCGGCGTTGCGCAGTGTTGGGCGACGGATGGATCCCGTTGGGCGTTCCTAACGAGCAGTCTGCAATGGCAATTGCGACCCTACGCCAACACCGCGAAGACCATGGATTGCCGTGGGAGGGGTTTGGGATTCAGGCGCAAGCCCAATATCGTGGGGGTACCCCGGACAGGTGGCAACGGCATGCAGAGCGTTGGAATGAGCTTGGTTGTACGCATCTGGCGATCGCAACCCACAATGCTGGCAACTTGACTGTCAGAGACCACCTTGATTCAGCAAAGGAATACCTGGACGCTGTTAGACGGTAGCCCCAACGGAGATCATCGCACGTGGCGCTAGACACAGACGACTCGCAAAAGAGTACAAAACCACCACATATTGCGTTTCCGTCATATCTTGCGAGTTCGAGTTTGTGGGTTTCGGCTTTGAGCCTCGAAATCCTGATGGTGACTTGGATTTTTCTCGGTGTCCTAAAGGAATCCGCTGCCATTTACGGAAATGCCCGCGCTTTGATCAGTAGTGTGCCGCTTGTGGTTCTTCTGGTTGGTGGACTAGTTGCTGATCGAGTGGAATCGCGGCTTTATCTCATCGCAATAACGCTAGTAACAGCATGCGTGCCGCTGGTCTTGATTGCTTTTCTCGACGGTCTATTGGTGTGGCATGTGATCGCGTTTGGGATAGCCGTAGCGATGCTAAACGCCATGGGCGAGCCAGCACGGCAAGCAGCAGTAAATCGAATCACTCGCGCTGACATTCAACGCACGATTGCGGTCATAGCCATCGTACCGAGCTTATTGAGCATGGTGAGCATGTCGCTTTTTGCTCACTTGGAGTCCAAGGGACTAATGTGGGTGCTTGTCACACTAAGCTCCATTTTCGCGCTCTCTGGATTTGCTCTGATTGGGCTGCCGAGAATGCCGCCCGTGAAACGGCCGAAATTGGAGTTAGCAGCGGGCTTTGCAGCAGCATTGAAGATTCCCTTGGTGCGCGATTTGCTGGCCATGAATTTTGTATCGTCAATTTTCAATGCGGGAGGCTATATCGTTGGTGTGCAGATCATTGCCACCAATGTCTACGGTGGTGGTCCTGCGTTTCTTGCATCGGTGAGTCTCGTCTTTTTGCTCGGAAGCGTCGCGTCCAATTTCCTGCTGTTGCTATTCATGCCGTTTAAGCGTCCTGGACAGATCTACGTTTTGTTGCAGTTCACTCGAATGCTCCTGCTAGTGTGCTTGATTCTTCACCCAGTTGAGTGGGTATTCTTGGCACTGATCGGGTGTTGGGGTCTCAACATGGGAGTAACGACCACGTTGATGAGGAGTTGTGTTCAAGAGCTTGCCCCTGAACAACACAGAGCTCAGATCCTGTCCCTATTGCTTCTCAGTTTCATGCTCGCGTCGCCTATTTCGTCTCTTGCACTAGGTCACCTCATTGATTGGACAAGTCCGTTGGTTGGTCTTGTGCCAGGTGTTGTTCTGTCGCTCGTTCTGTTTGTTTGGGGATGGAAATTTTCCGGGGTGTGGAACTACCAGTCCGATTCGGCCGTGGGTTATCGAAGTTGGGCTAGCCGAGTGATCTCGTGAGCTACTAGATCCGGACTTTGCATGGGTATGAAGTGCGAGAGGTGGGGCAGGAATCTATCGTCTCCATTGGTGAACAAAAGATGAAGATCGGACCGCGTAGGTGATTTCGAGAAGTCAAGCTCTTGGGAATCGGGGTCTCGAACTTGCGCCCGCATAACGACGACAGGTTGTTGAATCGTCTTGCAAAGCTGGCTGATGTCCATACTGCGCGACCCCATGTAAATGGATGCTTCAACTCGCGGTGGGCAAGCCAGCTCGTATTGGTCTGCAGCGGCAGAAATCAATCCCCAAGAGCAGTAGTCGCGTAGACATTCCTTTCTCCAGAGATTGAATGGATGCCGAAATTCGAAACTTTCGAACATTTCTTGTGGCGACTTCCACTCGTTGCGTCGACGAGATATTGGATGCAAGTCCACAGAATTGAGTTGCGCCGTTGGTGGAGTTGCATACGAGTCGGACGGGAAGATTACCGGATCGACTAGCACCAGCCCCTTGAATCGATCGGGATGGGCGGCGCAAGCTTGAATCAGACTGTGTCCACCCATTGAGTGTCCCACTCCAATGGTGTCACGCAAATCGAGTTCCTCTGCAAACTGCGCAAGGTCTTTGCCAAATGTTGGCCAGTCGTAGGGAGTCTTCCTCTCAGACCGCCCGTGACCGCGCATGTCGATCGCTGTTACTCGATATTCAGAACCAAGCTCCGCCACAGTGGCATTCCAGCAGCGTGCGTGAAAGCCGGTTGCGTGGACAAGCAAGACATTGCAGCTAGCAGCTTCGTTCCATTGGAAATAGCAGATGTCTACGCCATTTATGGTTATGTGATGACGGTTTGGAGAACTCACTACATAGATCCTATGACCGACTCCCGGAGTGGCATTGCATTCCTGTGCTCAATTGTGTGTCGCTGGCTCCGATCAACGAGGGAATCCTGAATCTATCCAACCTGCCACACGCAACCATTTGAGGAGGAGTGGCGCTATTGCGTTACAAGCGATCGTCCGCTAACTCCGTCCGCTAACTCTCAATAGGGTCATGCAGCCATTTCAAGCTAACGATTGATAGGCGATTCGCTGAAACGTTTCCTGATAGTTGTTGCCAGGCATCGCGCCATGGTTCGTCACTTGAGTGAGTACAACTCCAAGCAGTCCCTCCACGGGATCCGCAAAGTAGTTGGTTCCAGCGGCTCCGCCCCACCCGTAGGTGCCGACTGATCGAATAAGTGGAAAATTGCCTCGTCCGTGATAGGTGGCAACCCCTAGTCCCCAATGAAATCCCGGTCCAGTCATGGGTATTTTCATGTCGCCGGTGTGATTGCCGATCATTAGATCGACGGTCTTGCGACCTAGGATACGTACGCCATCCAGCTCACCGCCGTTTAGCAGCATTTGTCCGAATCTCGCATAGTCTCCTGCCGTGGACAGCACCCCTCCGGCATCTCCTCCGCTACCGAATTCAACTCGCGGACCGACATGCTTTTCGCTAGTTTCTGCTTTGTCAATCTCAACCAATTGCATTGCGCCATCAACTTCTCTCGGCGTATACATTGCAGTGAAGCGCGGCAAGGAACCTTCCTTCAAGTAGAACGCAGTGTCGCTCATCCTCAAGGGCTCAAATATGTTCTCGCCAAAGAATTGCTCAAGATCTTGCCCGGCAGCTTCCTCCAATACCGCGCTCAGCACGGGATAGCCTGCGTGGTAGACGAACTGCTCTCCGGGATGGGCGTTTAGAGGCAATTCGGCCAAAGCACGTACACGCTCGCGATTGGGCAATCTTTCACGTTTATTGTCTTGCGAGTCGATCCAACCAAGTTTCTCCAGAGTTTCTCGATACTGCGTCCGAAAGTAGCTTGGGGCGAATGCCGGATTCATCAATCCAGTGGTATTGGTGAGGAGATCCCTGATTGTCAATTGCCGTCTGGCTCGTCGTGGGAACATTGGCTCGTTTGCCGAGTACACGCGCAGATCAGACCATTCAGGGAGAAACTTTGCAACCGGATCGTCGGGCGTGAGGATTCCGCGTTCGTAAAGAATCAGAGTTGCCACGCCAGCAATCGGCTTTGTGTTCGAGAACATTCGGCAAAGAGTGTCTTTCGGAGCGGGGGCCTCTGTGTCGAAATCTAGAACCCCTCGTGATTCGAAGTGAGCAATCTTCCCATGTCTTGCCAACAGCGTTATGAGGTTCGGAACCTTACGCTCGTCGACAAACCGCTGCATCGCTGGGCCAATTTCAGATAGTCTGCCCTCATCAAATCCGAGTTCTCTTGGTTTTGCCAGGGGTAGTGGATTGTTGGGCATATTGGCTCCTAGGTCTCGTTTCGCGAGCGTTGGTTAGGCACTGAAAGAATCTTAATGAACGCTTTCAAGCATCCGTTTCACAACGTGGGAAGCGCACTCCAGCTGCACGGGTCGGCTCTTTCGGACTGCTTCGATGGCATCACGAATGGCTCTGTAGGCCAAGTCGGCATCTGTGTTTACAACTACGTGGTCGAACTCATTGTAGTGAGACATTTCCGCCCTTGCCTGAGACATGCGGTATGCAATGACTGCCTCTGAATCCTGTCCACGTGCTACGAGTCTCCGACGCAATTCGTTGGTTGAAGGCGGCACAATGAAAAAGCTTGTGCTGTTTGGGAATTGACGCTTGATGCTCCGAGCTCCCTGCCAGTCGATATCGAACAGCACGTCGAATCCGTGACGCAACTTTTCCTCTACGAAATTGCGCCGGGTGCCGTACTTTGAACCAAAGACCTCGGCGTGTTCTAGGAACTCGCCTGAATCCACTAGAGACGAAAATTCCTCCTCTGAAACGAAATCGTAGTCAATTCCTGGTTGTTCGCCTTCTCGGGCAGGTCGAGTAGTGGAAGAGACCGACACAACGAGTTTTGGATCGTCCTCGAGCAGCCTCTTGACCAACATGGTCTTTCCACCCCCGGATGGTGAGGAAAAAACGAACAAGCGACCTTCTACGTCGGGCGCAGCAGACCGGCGGTTCATTCGATGTTTTGAATCTGCTCGCGCATTTGATCGATGTAGACTTTCAAGTCGATGCTGCGCTTAGCCGCCTCAGGGCTGTAAGCTTTTGTAGCAAGGGTGTTTGCCTCGCGGGCGAGTTCCTGTGCCAGGAAATTTAGACGGCGGCCCGAAGGGGCGTCATCCGCCACTCTCATCTCGACTTCGTCGAGATGTATAAGCAATCGATCCAATTCTTCGGAAAAGTCAGACTTTTGCGCAATAAGTGCAACTTCCTGTGCCAGTCTCGTTGCATCGACACTGGCATTCAGGGTTTTGAGCCGTTCATTGAGGTTTTCCTGGACCAATCGAGCCTGGTCGCTGCTCCTAACTCGAATCTCGGCGACACATACCCTGCAATTGCCAACCTTCTCGAGTACGAGTTGATATAGTGATTTACCTTCGCGTTCTCGGTCCGCATGAAACTTCGCGAGAGCTTCCTGAAAGCTGGCACGAACTTGCGCTACATCGAACTCTTGCATTGGAAGCTGTTCCAATTGGGTTTGCGAAAACCGCAAAAGGCTGAGAAGTTCCACGGAAGGAACCACGGTAGACGGTAGCTCAGCCAGGATCTCGTTTAGCTGCTCGCTGAGGTTCTTGACATCGAGTTGCGCTCCACGCGACGCTTTGGAATCGGCTGCATTGGCTCTGAAGTTTACGTCGATTTTCCCGCGAAATACACTGCTGCGAACCGTCTCGAGGACTTCGGACTCCAGCTCCAAGAGCGCATGCGGCAACTTCACACGCACGTCGAGCCCTCGGTGGTTTAAGGATCGAATTTCCCAAAGATGGTTCTTGCATTCCACATACGCAAATGCAGTCATGGATTTCATCATGTGGAGATTCTAGCCTTCGTATAATCTTGCGCCGCCCAAACGCCACGGTTTGCGATTGAAACCCCTTCCGAGACCAAACAGTAGACAATGCGACGAACTTCGATTGGTAGAGTTGCGTCGCGGCGTATCGAAGAATTCAGACGGTTCCGTTCTCGTTGGATTTGGTGATACGAAGGTGCTTTGCACGGTAAACATCGAGAGTGGAGTTCCCCCGTTCCTTCGCAATCGGGGAACCGGTTGGTTGAATGCAGAGTACGGAATGCTACCGGGCTCCACAAATACAAGAACTGATCGTGAAGCGACCAGGGGCAAGCAGTCGGGACGCACGGTGGAAATTCAGCGGCTTATAGGTAGGTCGCTACGTCAAGCCGTCGATTTGGATCGAATCGGGGAGCGTACGATTCGCGTGGACTGCGACGTGATCCAAGCCGATGGAGGAACACGGACCGCTGCGATCACGGGCAGCTGTGTTGCCTTGCGGGATGCACTTGACAAGCTGAATTCAAACGCATTCCTTGGTTTGATTGCTGCGGTTAGTGTGGGTGTAATTCAAGGCGAAATCAGGCTAGACCTCGAATACGTGGAGGACTCGCAGGCCGATACGGACTTGAATGTAGTTTGCATGGAGCACAAGGGCTATGTAGAGATTCAGGGCACTGCGGAAGGAGCACCGTTTCCACAAGCAGATCTGGATACGATGCTGAAACTCTCCCAAAAAGGCATTGACGAACTCTTTGAAAAGCAACGCCTCGCCAAGACTTCCTAATGCTCGCTCCCGCCGCATTCATCTCTGACATGGTGCAGGAAGGTGTACTGCAATTCGGGGAGTTCACGCTCAAGTCCGGTTTGAAGAGCCCATACTTCTTCAACTTGGGAAACATTTCTTCAGGGCCGGCGTTGAATAAATTGGGTTACGTTTATGCGAAGAGAATCGCAGAGCTAAATCTGAAACCCGATGTGCTATTTGGACCGGCCTACAAAGGCATACCGATAGCAACCGCAACGGCAATGTCACTGTCAAGCATGGGAATCGACGTGGAAATTGCCTTCGATCGAAAAGAAGTCAAGAAGCACGGCGAGCGCGGAAACGTTGTTGGTGCCTCAATGGATTCGAAGCGAGTGCTGATCGTCGACGATGTCGTCACAGATGGAGCGTCCAAGTTGGAAGCATTTGAATTGATTCGTGCCAATCAAGGCCAACCCATAGCAGTGCTCATTGCGCTGGACCGCAGGGAAAGGTCTGGGACCGGGAAAGAAACGATGCTGGAGGCATTGGAGAAAAAGCTGGAGTCTCCTGTATACAGTGTCGCCACGCTGGACGACATACTTTCCTACTTGGACTTTAGCGAGATGGATGGAGAGCTGGCTACTGTCAGTAGCTATGCCGGCAGGCACTGCATCGTCAAATGGTTTGGCGCTAATTAACTCGATTCGAAATCGACGGTCACTCGGAGTGCGTAACTAAGGTACCAATTCCGCGATCTGTAAATATCTCCAAGAGTAGTGCATGTTCGATGCGACCATCGAGAATGTGGACGTTTGCCACACCACCTGCCAGGGCCTCTTGAGAACACTGAATCTTGGGAAGCATGCCACCCTGAATGGTTCCGTCCTCGATCAGCCGCGCGAGTTGCTCGGCAGACAGCGCAGGAATCGTTTCACCAGCTTCGTTTTGCACGCCGGGTGTATTGGTCAGCAGGATTAGCTTGTCTGCCTTCAAGTGGGAGGCGATTGCCGAAGCGACAAAGTCGGCATTGATGTTGTAGGACTCGCCGTCAGAGCCTACGCCGATGGGGGCAATGACCGGTATGAAACCACCACTGGTAAGAGTGTCGAGAACAGTCCCATTGACCTCACTCACGGTTCCAACATGGCCAAAGTCGATGATTTCGGGTTCATGGGTGTCGGCAGTGATCGAGGGATCTGCCAACTTTTGTGCTCTGAGTAACTCGCCGTCTTTGCCGGTAACGCCAATGGCGCGACCGCCATTTGCATTGATCAGGGAGACGATTTCTTGATTGAGCGATCCTCCCAGCACCATTTGCACAACATCCATGGTTGCAGAGTCAGTGACACGCATCCCATGCACGAATTTAGTGGGAATATTCAGTCTATCCAGTAGGTCGCCGATTTGAGGTCCTCCGCCATGGACAACAATTGGGTTCAGACCGACAAGCTTGAGCAGCACTACGTCGCGCGCGAAGGATTGTTTCAGGTTAGTTTCTACCATCGCATTGCCGCCGTACTTGACGATGACCGTGGCGTTTTGGAAGCGTCGAATGTAGGGTAGCGCTTCGATCAATACGTGCGCAACTACATCCTGATAGTTGGTGCTGTTGTTCGACATGGGCTTGCCGCTAGGCCAATTCGGGTGCCACCTTGGCTAGTTCCTTCTTGAAGACTGCTTGGACGCGCTCCAACGCGTTCGGATTGGCCGCCTCGAAGCGCATTGTAAGGTTGGGAGTAGTGTTGCTCGCGCGGATCAGTCCCCAACCATCGTCGAAATCGACACGCAAGCCGTCGATCGCGAGCACGTGCCCATCCGGAAAGTGGCCGACTTCTTGCAGTTTTTCAATGATTTCAAACTTTTGGTCGTCGGTGCTGGCGATTTCGATTTCCTGGGTAGAGCATCGCGGTGGCATCGCACCGAGAAACTCGTCGATGTCCTGTCGGGATCTGCAGAGTAGTTCGATCAGGCGAGCTGACGTGTACATGGCGTCATCGAACCCATACCAATGGTCGGCAAAGCAGATGTGTCCGCTGTATTCCCCTCCCAATGGCGCATTTCGCTCCCTGATCTTCTCCTTGATATTGGTATGCCCTGTCTTCCACATGATTGGTTGACCCCCTAGATCCGCAATGGAAGCTGAGAGCGCACTACTGCATTTCACGTCGAACACGATCGGAGCTCTCGGTTGAGCCTTCAAAATGTCGCATGCAAAGTAGGCCATCAAGAAATCAGCAGGGACAATGTTGCCGTTTCCGCTAACGACCCCCACGCGATCGCCATCGCCGTCAAAAGCCACTCCAAGATCCAAACCGCGATCGCGAACGAGTGCAATCAGATCCTTCAAGTTGTCCGCCTTGACGGGATCGGGGTGGTGATTGGGAAACCTGCCATCTGGGTCCGCATACAAGGAATGGACCTCGCAACCAAGTTCGCTGAAGAGGCGCGGCGCGACCAATCCAGTTACGCCGTTTCCACAGTCAATGCCAACGCGGAAGGGTCGCGCAAGTTGAATTTCCGAACAGATTCTCTCGATATACGTATCGAGTTGCTGAATTTTGCGTAGCGTTCCAGAACCTCTCCTGAGCTGAGACGTTTGTATTTTTTCGTGTAGGGCCTTAAGGTCATCACCAGCGAACGGAACATAGTCGAGCACAAACTTCAATCCATTGAACTCAGGAGGATTGTGGGACCCCGTTATGACGATTCCAGCCCCAGTTCTCAAGTGCTCGACCGCAAAGTAGAGGACGGGAGTCGGTGCAGTGCCGATGTCGACGACATTGACGCCGCCCTCGTTCAATCCGCGAGTGAGTGCATCCTTTAAGTGCTCAGTCGATAGACGTACATCGCCAGCTACAACGACCTCATCCGTTCCGCGTTCCAGGGATTCATTGGCGAACGCCGTTCCGATAGACTGGACTAGGCTTGGAGTCAGTTCGCTGTCGACTCTGCCACGAATGTCGTAGGCACGAAAAATATGTTCAAGTGCTGCAATCGACACGACACATGCGATTAGTTTGCGATAGAGCGAAGGTTGCTGGTCGCGATGAAACGGTTGGCTCTCATCAGAGAGCTATGCATGCAACGGCTCTAAGCGAATTGCGGCAATAGCGGCAACTACTCGGCGAGCGATGTCGTCTTTGCTTTGCATAGGAAGACTGAACTCACCATGTCTCGTGACTACAGTAACTGCGTTGTTTTCGCTTTCGAATCCTATGCTTTCGTTGGAAACATCGTTAATCACGATGGCATCCAAGTTTTTACGCTGAAGCTTTTCTCGACCGAATTCCAGCACATTGTTTGTTTCAGCCGCGAATCCTACGGTGAAGGGTCGGGACTCCAGATTTGACACGAGCTGAAGAATATCGTCAGTTTGCACTAGCTCGAGAGTCATTTCTTCAGAGTCTTGAACGTGCTTTTTGATCTTCGTTGGGCTTTGAGCTGCAGGGCGATAGTCGGAGACCGCAGCTACAGAGAAGAAGATGTCGGATTGGTCGATCCTCGACATCACCGAGTCTTTCATTTCATCTGCACTCCGAACATCGATTCGCTCAATTCCGTCAGGTACTTGCAGATCTATTGGTCCACAAATCAATGTGACGGCCGCACCTTGATGATGCGCAGCTTTGGCTATGGCCAAGCCCTGACGTCCAGAGCTCGAATTGCTGATATACCGTACAGGATCTATCGCTTCCCGCGTTGGACCTGTGGTAACCAGGACTTTCAATCCAGCAAGGCTACGTTCTTCAGCGAACAAGTCGTCTAGTTGCTCAATAATGGAAGCAGGCTCGGTCATTCGGCCGGGTCCAACATCACCGCAGGCTTGATCTCCATGTTCTGGTCCGATTACCTGAACGCCATCAGCCTTGAGCTGCGAGATGTTCCGTTGCGTTGCCATGTGAAGCCACATAGCCTGATTCATGGCTGGAGCTACGACGACTTGTGCTTGAGTTGCGAGGTGCACGGTAGTAAGCAGATCGTTGGCCTGTCCACTAGCCATTCGAGCAATCAAGTCGGCGGTGGCGGGAGCAATGAGCAAGACATCGGCCCATCGGCCGAGTTCTATGTGACCCATGGAACGTTCGGCTTCTTCGTCCCATAGGTCTTGACGCACACGATTGTTGGAAACGGCTGCTAGCGTTCGCGACGTTACGAACTTCGACCCGGCTTCGGTAAGCACTGGAATCACTTGGTGCCCCTTGTCGACAAGCTTCCTTATGAGATCGGGAGTCTTGTATGCGGCAATTCCTCCGCCGATACCGAGCAAGATGTGCTTGTTTTGCATCGCTTAGCCTTGTCCGCTACAGTAGATTTGACAATGCCGCGTCAGCGCAGATGTTGGTAGGATTCATCAACAACCTATTCTCAATGTAGCCAAAGTTGCAGCTGCCTTACCCCACTTTGGCGGGGTTACACCTCTACCGTGCCATTGCAGCAGCAACGCATCGGTACTTATTATGTCAGTGTTTCCGAAAAGTTCAAATTTTCGGTGCGCAAATCGAGTGGATTTGGTTGCGTACCCTAGTTCAAGAGATGAGTAAATCGGGCAGTCTCTGACACCTCGAAGTAGATTGCCCGCCCTTCACATTGGCTGTCCTTTGTGCTATAAACTCGCACCTCACGTCGAGAGCCGAGCTGAATGAGCCAGGTCTGTCAAGTAACGGGAAAGAGACCTCAATCGGGTAACAACGTTTCCCACGCCAACAATGCGACAAAACGGAAGTTTCTGCCGAATCTTCACTACCATCGTTTTTGGGTGCCGAGTGAGAATCGATTTGTGAAGCTGCGCGTTTCGGCAGCAGGCATTCGTCGAATTGACAAGAAAGGAATTGAGGAAGTCTTGGCCGAAATTCGTGACCGGGGAGTGAAAGTCTGATGAGAGACAAGATCAAGCTAGTATCAAGCGCAGGTACAGGGCACTACTACACTACTGACAAGAACAAGAGAAACACTCCGAACAAGCTCGAATTCAAGAAGTACGACCCCGTAGTTCGAAAGCATGTTCTTTATACCGAGGCGAAAGTAAAGTAAATTCCTGAACTTCCCGAAGTCGAAACCACCCGCCGAGGCATAGCGAATCTTCTAACGGGAAAGACAGTTCGGAGTTTCTCGGTGCGCGAGCCCCGTCTCCGCTGGCCAGTCTCAATACCTGATGAGATTATTGGGCAACGTCTTGAAAACGTTGCGCGACGAGCCAAATATCTACTTCTAGAGTTTGAGAACGGCACCCTTCTAGTTCATTTGGGGATGAGTGGCAAGCTCATTGTTGTGTCCCCTAATACAACAGCAGGTCCACACGATCACGTAGACATTGAATTTGACGGCAGTTCTGTAATGCGTCTCAATGATCCTCGTCGATTTGGGAGCATTCTCTGGCAACCACCGTCCTCCACCCATAAACTACTGGCCAACCTGGGACCAGAGCCCTTTTCCAAGGATTTCGATGGCGAGTACTTGTTTCGCATTGCAAGACTCCGAAAGTCAGCGATCAAGAATCTCCTCATGGACTCCCGAGTCGTAGTGGGAGTCGGAAACATATATGCAAATGAAGCCTTGTTTAGAGCTGGCGTTCGGCCACGTAGAAGTAGTCGACGTGTTTCCCGCAAGGAATGCCAAGCCTTGATCGACGCGATCCAAGCAACGTTGCACGATGCGCTACGCGCTGGTGGCACAACAATTCGGGATTACGAGAGCGTTGATGGGTCCAAGGGCTACTTCAGTGTGGAGCTCTTTGTCTACGGTCGAAGCGGACTGCCTTGTCTACGTTGCGGGACAACCCTGAAGCGAGTCAATCAAGGGCAACGGCAAACCGTCTACTGTGCAACCTGTCAGAAGTGACGGCCTAGTTCTTCGGACCGTATAGCTTTGCGAGATGAGCAGCTACTGCAGGATGAACGAAGGCAGTGACGTCGCCTCCTAGAGACGCGATTTCTCGAACGCGAGTTGACGACAGGAAAGACCACTCTGTTGCCGTAGGCAGGAGAACGTATTCGATTTCAGGGTCGAGGTGCCGATTCATCTCCAGCATTTGAAACTCATAGTCGTAATCTGTCAAAGTACGCAGTCCACGAAGGATGAATCGAGTGTTGTTGGACCTAACGAAATTCACTAGGAGACCATTGAATCCCTTTACGACCACACGGTCTCCGAACTCCCCCAACGCCAATCTGCATAGATCAATTCTCTCGCCAAGGTACTCGTCGGGCTCCTTGTCTACTGATGTTCCAATTCCAACGATGACCTGGTCAAAGAGATTCAGCGCACGTTCGACTAGATTCGCATGTCCATGAGTGATCGGATTGAAGCTCCCAGGATAGACGACTTTTGACACGAGGATATTAGTTCGAGGTCTCGTTAAGGGTTATGTTAGCAGGGGCGGAATCGTTAGAAGAGTGGATCAGAACCTCAAATTGAACCTCTCCAGACGTTGATGTCTTCCAAACTCGAAAGTCATGTCTCTCGATGGATTCCCTCCGGTTGAATTCAACGTAGACGATTCCGTTTGGCGTGAGACAGTTCTCTAGCATTTTCAATACGCGTCCATACTGGTGCGGCTCGCGAAAAGGAGGATCGATGAATGCAATGTCCCATTCTGACAGGTTCTCTCTAAGCCATCTAAGACAATTTGCAGACACCACCGTTGCTTGGACGGCATCGATGTCAAACTGGTGGCAAGCTTGACGCAGCGACGCAACAGCAAGCCTGTTTTTGTCGACGAACGTAACATGCGATGCGCCGCGAGATAGGGCTTCAAACCCAAGGGAGCCTGTACCCGCGAATAGATCTACAGCACGTGCCCCGGGTACGTGGGAGCCGATCCAGTTGAACAAGGTCTCGCGCACCGGATCGGGCGAGGGACGCAAGTCTCTGATGGATGGCACCTTCAGTCGCCTGCCCTTCCATTGTCCTCCAATTATTCTGAGCGAGTGTTTCATCGAGTCTGTAGTTTGCGTGCGAGGACACTAGTTCTAATCGATGCGCGCTGCTTAGTTCGAAAAGACATAATTCGCAGAATGCTACATTATTCGTTGAACGCCTTTCGTCTCCCAAGTTGAAATGACCTCTAGAGATTCTGTCGATAGAAGTGCATGGAGCAAATTCAATCAAGCTCTGACAAAAACGCGAACCCGGATATCCGAAGGGATCAGCAATCTGGTCTCCGGCGATGGTTCCGTCACCACGTCCATGCTGAGCGATTTGGAGGCATGCCTTTTGACCGCCGACGTTGGCACACGAACCACGGACAAAGTTCTTGCAGAGCTGAAGAGCAAGGCATCTCGAAGGCAACTTCGCGACCAAACGGAGCTAGCAAAGGCATTGGAAAAGCAATTGGTTGCTGTGGCAAGTTCGGTCAGCAAGCAGTTTCACGTCTCCGATCTTCGTCCATTCGTGGTGCTTGTTGTTGGCGTGAATGGTGTAGGAAAGACAACTACCATTGGAAAGCTTGCGCACCGATTCAAGGCGGATGGCTATTCGGTGATGCTGGCCGCTGGTGACACATATCGAGCTGCGGCAATTGAGCAACTTCAATCCTGGGGTCATGCGAATGAGATCCCTGTGGTCGCTCAGCAACAAGGCTCGGACAGTGCATCGGTCGTGCACGATGCAATGCACGCCGCCAAAGCACGAGGGGTTGACATATTGTTGGCGGATACTGCTGGCCGTTTGCACTCAAAGTCTCATCTAATGGACGAGCTTGCCAAGGTGCAAAGAGTGATGCACCGCCTCGATCCCAACGCGCCTCACGAATGCCTGCTGGTGTTGGATGCAACCGCTGGTCAGAACACTCTGACGCAAATTGAGAAGTTTGACGAGGCGGTGAATCTGAGTGGCTTGATCATTACAAAGCTCGACGGCACCGCGAAGGGAGGCGTAGTCTTGGCACTACCTTCCTTCACTCGGGTGCCACTTTACTTTGTCGGATTGGGAGAGGGCATCGACGCACTTCGCGACTACGATCCCAAAGCTTACGTTGCGGGACTCTTGAGTTCGTGAGCACCGTCAAGTTGGCGCATGTCAGCAAGAAGTTTAAAAATGGCTTTGAGCTTTTCAAAGACCTGAACTTAAGCATCAACGACGAAGCCATAAATTTCGTTGTTGGCAGGTCGGGTGTGGGGAAGACCACATTGCTTCAGATCATGGTTGGTCTGCAAAGACCAACAGCCGGGCGAGTGATGGTGAACAATGTGGATATTGCGGGATTCAATCATGCAGAAATGCTGCACTATCGGCAATATGTTGGGCTCGTTACCCAAAACTCCTCGCTGGTCCTTGATCGAACTGTCTACGAGAATGTTGCCATGCCCCTTTGGATTGCGGGGCTTCGCGAGCCCGACATAAGGCATCGAGTAGACGCGAGTCTTCGTATCGTTGGCATGAGTGATGCAAAGCACTATTCGCCGACGCGCCTTTCCAGCGGCGAGAGGCAACGCGTTTCGATCGCTCGTGCTATCGTGCACCGACCAAAACTGCTAGTTGCCGACGAACCAACCGGAAACTTCGACAGGGAACTTGCTTTGGAAGTCTTGAGTTTGTTCGATCTCTTCGCGGAGCGCAATACCATCGTCGTAATTGCCACACACGACCCAAATCTCGTCGCGAACGCCAAGCGAGTATTTGAACTGGAGAAAGGGGAGATCGCCGACATGAAAACCAACCCTTCCGCTGACAGATAGGCAAATGGCAAGATCTGAATCCTTCCCATGGCAAGACGATGGTCGAGAAAGCCGTGGATCGCTGGCCCGCATACGCGTTCGAAGCGTAAAGGAAAGCGTAGAACATCTCTGCAGGCATCCATTTGTAACCTTTTTCGTTTGGTTGCTCATGGGAATTGCCCTATCGCAGCCCGCAGGGTTCTGGCTTGTTCAACACAACATTCACGTCGTCATGAAGGAAATCAGCCAAGACACGGGCTTGACGGTGTGGTTCAAGCGGGGAGTGGACTCGGCAGACATTGACGCCATTGCGAGATCCTTGACTGAGAATGAAGGCGTCAATGCAGTAAAGGTCATTACGGCAGAGCAGGCACTTGATGAATTTCGAGCAGCATCTGGTTTCAATGAAGAGCTCGCCGCCATGGATTCGAATCCCCTGCCTGCATTGCTACTTGTTGAGGTGCATTCCGCAACCGGCCATGAAGCGATAGCCGAGCTGGCGCAAGAACTTGATCGGAGCGATCACATTGAGAGTGTCGATGCCGATACAGATTGGATGATCCAGTTGCGGCGCATGCAACGGATCTCGGTGCGTCTTGTTTGGATTCTTGGTGCTCTGTTCGGTGTTGGAATCATTTTCGTTTCAGTAGCCGCCGTGCGATTCGCCATGGATTCGCGATTTGAGGAATTGCGAGTCAACTTGCTCCTCGGTGCGTCAAATCGCTTTCTCAGAAGGCCCTTCAACTATTGTGGATTGTTTTACGGATTTGGGGGTGGAGTCGTTGGCGCCGCAATTGTGGTGCTAGCTCTGAACGCCATAAAGAAGCCTTTGCAGGAACTGGCGGGAAGCTATGGAGGGAACGTTGAGTTTTTAGCTATGGACTATGTTTTTTGCGCATTGTTGATTATTGTCGGAAGTGTGTTGGGGCTTCTCGGTGCACTTCAAGTCACCCACGTCCAGATGCGCAAGGATCGATATATGTCTCAAATTGGCTAACCTGACAATGGGATTAGTGGAAACCATAGTAGAACCGGATCGCCCATTCCGACAGGACCCCGGTGTGGCCTCGCCCAGCATCTACCACTTTCAGCGTCCACCTGCCCTGAGGGCTTTCGCCATAGAAAGCATTGGACAGCAGTTGCCAGTCAAGGACGTCGTATTGAGTTAGCGTGTCGTTGAAGGCTGAGTTGAGAATGCTCTCGGTTCCCTCGGGCGAAACAAGCGAGATGCTTAAGTCGGGAAGAAACTCATGCCGCCCCTTGAGTTCGACTTGAACGGCTTCAATGGTTGCATCCGAAGGAAGTTGTGTTACATCTATTGCGGACGTGATTCCAATGCTATTGAAGTCGGGGATGGTCAACTCTGCGGTTTCTGCGATCCAAGTGGATTCCTGAAGGTCGCCGAGACTGTCGGGCGGATGAGTATGAGCCATCTCGATGGCAGCATCCAGATCGACGGCACCGAATCCGTACCAATTGTGGTACCAATAGCCGGCACTGTTCACCGACCAACCCTGGCGAAAAGTGTGCGGAGTTCCACCGCCAAAGGCAATGCGGATAGCCGATATTTCTACATCGATTGGACGGGCGGTGACAGCCAGAATGTGCTTCACGTCGCGCCATGTCAGTCCGGGGTTTGCCGACAGTAGCGTCGCCACGGATCCAGAAACCATAGGTGCCGCCGCTGAGGTACCGTTGAAAGTACTTACGTAATTGCCATGTCTGTTTGCAGTTTGGTCTGTAGCAAGTCCGCGAGGAGACAGCACGTCGTAGCCGCGTTCCGTTCCTTGTTGATCCGTGGTGATTATCGCGGGTTCGCTCGATCCGAACTCACCCGCTGGAGCCGCAATCCACAAGTTGGCACCTTGGGAAGAGTAGCTAGCCTTGACCCCATCAGCGTTGAAGCCTCCGACCACAACAAGGTGGGGCAGATTGTTGGTTGGATCGCTGGTTGAGGACCGGCAACCAACATCGGAATGAAGTTCGTGCTCAATACTGATACAACTTCCGAATCCATTGCCGGCTGACTTGACGTACAGGGCTCCCCGTCCATCGCGCAGGAAAGTTGTGCCGTGCACGAACGTGTCCCTCAAAGTTCTCGATGAATTGCGCTGCGAGCCTATTGAGCCATAGGACATATTGAATACGTCTACCTCCGCAGAGTCAGGATTGGAGTTGCTGAGACCCAAGGCAACTGATTGTCCAGACGATTGGTAGCTAAGGAAGTTGTAGCCTCTTAGCAGAACTAACGGGGATACGCCGCGGCCGCCAATACCGTTGTCCATTGTGGATGCCACGATTCCTGCTACGGAGGTGCCATGGTCTCCAAGACTGTAGGGGTTGAAAGCGTCCCTTGGCAACGCGCCAAACCATCGGTCGGACGCCTCTGGATTCGCTGCGAAGTTGTACGACTCATTGGGTTCAATCCGATCTTGCAGATCTGGGTGACACTGCTCAAGTCCGGTATCCACAATGGCGACGCGGACTCTTTCGCCAAAAGGACCTCCCTCGAGCGTGTCTTGCATCTGCAAGTCAGCTCCAATCATTCCGCCGGCTTCTGCAAAGGCGGTTTGACCCGTGTTGGAGAGATGCCACTGTTCGCTTTGTAGCGGATCCGGTGTGCCTGTGATCGAGTTGTCTTCACGATTTCGGCATGTCGCTACGATCTGCCGGCGCGAGTCTAAGCTGAAACCTATGTAGTCGTGTCCAATCCCCGATCTCTGAGACGTTTCTTCTTGTGTTCGGTTTAGGGTCAGAAATCCATAGTAGGTTGCATTGCTAGAAAACCTGTTCAAGAGAACTGATATGGTTCGTCTGAAGGAATGATTGCTGAGTAGAGGCGGTACTGCCACGTTGCGTGTATAGACATTAGTACCGGGATTCGAAAGCTCTGTTCGAAGCGTCAGCGTCAGCTGGGAACTAGACGAGCCAGCTGCACCCAAGTTGTACACGCTGAACGGAAATACCACGAACGATTCCAAGACTTCAATATTGGCGAATACCCGAAGGTCCGCACTGATGTTCTGTTTGTAATCGGCGGGGATGGGTCCGTCCTGCAAAGTGATGCTTGCGGAGCTTGGCGTACCGGCAATCTGATTGCCGGTCAACTGACCTAGTGAGATTGTGGCAACCTCGTCAGGGTCGAGCTCCCAATCTCGGACTGGAGTGAATGTGATCGATCCAGAGCTTGAGTTCGCGGGAATCTGCACGTTACTGGATGAGAGTTCATAGTCGACGCTTCTCGTGGCAGTACCGGAGTATTCGAGGTTTACCTGGGTGGCTGACTCGACAGTCTTGTCAGCTGTAACCGTAACGGTTATATCTTCTTCGCTGTTCTCTGAAATGCTAGTTTGGGAAACTGCAAGGCTCAAAGTAACGGCACTGTCGGAAGATGTCGACGAGCCGCCGCACGCGCAAAGCGTAGCGATCATCAAGAGGTTGCCGCAGACGTAGGCGAACGGATTCCAATTGCCCGAGCACGCTTGATTGTGAGATTTTGTTAGGTGGGAGTTTGGTTTTCGAAACAGGTTAGGAGAAATCCGACTAGCGTTCCCTGCGACGACCTTCTCGAGGGCACGAGTTGGTTGGGCTTCCTCCCAATTCCAGTCAAGCCAATACGCTAGCGTCAGCGACCAGGGCGATGGTGCCATCATGTTTTTCTATCCAAACACTGCTTTGCAGCGCTTCGTTGCGAGTGGGGTGGGCACCCGTAACAACGCCGCGGACGCAAAGATCGTCGTCGCACCAAACAGGATTGGTAAATTTCAGGTCGAGCTCGCCGCTTGTCCACCAGGAAATCCCAAAGAAGTCTTCCAATATTCGTGTCGCGTACGCCAATGTCATTCTGCCGCCAACTACCACGTCTTCAAAACCCAGTTCCTGTGCTGAAGTCTTGCTGGTGTGGTAGTTTTGGTCGCCGTGAAAGAAGATGCCACACATCTCTCGAGTAACTTTGCGAGTTAGTCCGCCAAACTCCTGCCCCTTTGGTATTTCAAACCGGCGGGAACCCGGTTTGTCCGTTGGTTTACGGAATACCACAGACGACCCAGCGAGCTCCTTAGCTAGAAAGCTCTGGTGGTGATTTGATGCTACGGCCACAGACCCGTCAGAGTTGCAAACATTGATTCGATAGTTCACTACGTTTCGGTCTCTCTTCGCGTAGATTTCTTCTATCTGTCCGCTGACCTCGTAGGCTGTTTCTTTCTGTAGAGGATTGGATAGCTGCAACTGTTGGCGAAGCCAAAGGTGCCCCGTTTGGTATTGGTAAGCAATTTCGTTGAAATAGCTGTTGTCGGGCTCGCCAATAAGTGCAGATGGAAGCAATCCTGTTTGTGGCGGAGCTAGGTCCAGTCCGAGGTAGTAGTCGTGTAGCAATCTATCCGTTACGACAAACGCCTTTGTACTAAGTGGTTTGCCTGCATACGGATTGGTGTTTTGTACTTGGGCCATTTCGATCTAGAGATTAGTGAGTCTGTCGGGTCAAATAGTGAGTGTCGCGATGCGACCACAACTCTCGCGGCGATGCTGTATCCATCTTTGAGCGGCAACGCATCGATTAGCCAATGCGTTGCCATAGAACTGCGCGGGGCTAATGCCGCGCGCAGCATATTTAAGCGCTAGTTTCTAGCGGTGCATGGTCAATCGTACGTAGTAGAACGCTCCGTTGAACCCAAACGGCGAAGTGATCGGATACTCGGCGCCCGCAATGCCGGACCACGGGTTCTCGTTCGGATAGGTGTCGAAAACGTTGTCCAATCCAACCACCACAGAAGTCCACTCATCGGGTGTAAAGCGGATCTCGAAATCGGCCAGAAATGCTGACTCCACATCAATCGGGAACACATCTGAATACACATGTGGCTCCCAGATCTCGCCGTAATACCTAATGCGCGTCATTGCGGAGAACATCCTATTGAATCGGTGCGTTGCTCCCACGGTATAGCGCAGTCGAGGAATCCCTTCCTCCAATTCACGGATCCTCTGTGAATTTATGACGGCCGGATTGAAGTGTTCGACAGTTGTCTTGGTGTAGTTAGCCGAAAGCGTTAAATCTGACTGTACGAATCCAGTGTTAATGCTCTTGGCAACACTAAGGTCAATGCCTTCGGTTCTTGTATCGAAGTCGTTTGTGTAGAAGCGAATCGCAGATAGAGCACGATCGACAGTTTGTCCTCTCTGCTCAAGCTCATCGAAATCAGCTGGTGTTACTGGAATCGGTGAAGTACGGGCAATTCGGTCATCGACATTTATGCGGTAGTAGTCGGCCACCACATCGAAACCGGCAGCGTTGTACACGAATCCCAGTGAGATATTGCGGGATCGCACGGGTTGGAGAGCTTCGCCTCCCTTGAGTTCTGCTAAATCATCCGTTGGAGAGAGTGTCACCTCATCTGCCAGGCACGGTTGACCGGGAACCGGGCAAATGGGGCTTACCAAGTAATTGGTAGCAACTATGCGAATGTTTGATTGGCCGACTGTCGGTGCAGCGAACCCTGTGTTGTATGCGCCTCGCATGGAGAAATTGGGTGCATATTGAATCCGGGTGGCAACCTTGAAGTCCAATGTGTGCCCAAAGTCTTCGTAGCTCTCAACTCTGACTGCTAGAGACGCAAGTATGTTGGAGGTCAAATCCTGTTCAGTATCTGCCCACACCGCCCAGCTGTCTCTCGACTCATCGACTTCCGAACGTTCGGGAAATCCAGGGAATCCATTGGAACCGATTCCAAATCCCTGTGCAGCGATCTCAGGGATGGCGATATAGGAATTTTCCTCGCCTTTTGTGGTGACAAAGTTCTCCGTGCGATATTCGAAGCCTGTAGCAACGAACAAGTCGCCGTAGCCCGATGCAACGTCCAAGGCCCTTGACATTTCGTAGTTGAAAATCGCGTCGGATTGTTCATGCATTCCAGGTTTGTAGTTAGTTGGAATAAAAGCGCCTTGTCTAATCAACTGAGGATTGATGGTGTTGGACATGAAGTACTCAACACCGCTGTAGCCCCAACCAAAACTTGCATCATACGACCATTCACCGCGAGTTCCTCTCAAGCCCAAAGTGAGGCCTTGGTCAGCAATTAAACCACCGAAATTGGGAGTAAATCCTGCAGGGAAGACAGAGTGGTATGTTACGCAGCCGGGAGTGGCTAACGCTGCTGCAAGAGCCGTGCTGTCGGGAGTTTGCTGATTTACGAACGGAACGGCAGGACAATCGACCCCATCGTCAGGCATTAGGTCGGCAAACAACAGTGTTTGGCCACCGTCAGCCGTAAACACGCCCGCACGTCGAGCGGGATGGCGATAGAAGAATCCACCTTCAACATCACGCTCGGAGAGATTACCGAACGCATATAGAGTCTGACCAGCCCCCATCGGCATTTCGGCATTCACCATGGCACGGCGGTCCTTGCTTACCTTGGGCGATCCCCAAATTTGTGCGAATGGTTGTCGAACCTGCTGATTCCCTGTCGCAATGAGACCAAGTGCATCATCGCGTTGTACACTGCGCGCAGTGGATCCAGCATCGTTGATTTCCAAACTCACCGTAACAAATCCCTCTCCGGCAAAGGGGATGCCAGCAATGCCCGCGACACCAGTCGTTACGCCGTCTCCAGCGAAGTACTGTCCGAATTTGACCTGGGCGCTACGTACGTTGTTGCTACCTCGAAGCACGAAGTTCATGACACCAGCTATGGCGTCGGAGCCATACTGCGCCGACGCGCCGTCGCGTAGAAGTTCGACACGCTCCAATGCTATGGATGGGATTGCGGCAATGTCGGGTCCGTGTGAGCCTTGGTTCTTGCCTCCGCCAAGCAATGCAATGACCGCGCCACGGTGGCGTCGTTTTCCGTTCACGAGCACCAAAGTAGCATCGGAGGGGAGGCCACGAAGATTAATGGGTCGTATCAGTGTCGCAGCATCGGCTATGGCGAACCGCTCCACATGCAATGAAGTGATTTCGTTTCCCAATTGGTCAAGCAGATCTACAAACCCGTTCGCACTCAATCGATCGGCGTCAACGACTTCTACGGAGACCGTTGAGTCCGTAAGGGCTCGATTGGGATTCCGAACTCCTACAACGTGGATTTCCTCCATACCGGGATCATCCTCGTCTGCGGTTGCACCCCCACTGTCGGCATCGGACTGGGCAAGAGCCGAACTTCCGAATAGTAGAAGTGAAATAGCAACAAGCGATAAGCCACCTGATACCGTTCGTGTAGACATGCTTTTCTCCAACACGTTGTGATCCTAATTCTTCCCCTTCGTGGTTCTCGCGACGCTAGCGAGAAGCCGCCTTAGCGAAATGATAAGAGATTTTACTTGCTATGACTCCCTGTAGAGAACCAAAATACACGCACAGTCCGATAGTTTGTGACTCTGGCACACTAACATGAGGTTTTGGATCTTGAGATGTCGGTGACCTCAATGTGCAATCGAATTCTCACAAATGGAGTACTAGTCGCCAATGTGTTTCACTTGCACGATCTACGAATCTGTTTGAGCTTATAGAGTTCTGTGGAGTTGCTCCGAGGTGTTGCCTAGATTTAGTACATTGAATTTGCATCGAGATCGCGTAGGGGATACTTGGCTCTTGATTAGAAACAATCGGATTCGAAGCACTGTTGTTGCACTTGCTGCTGCAACGCTACTGTTTGCGTCGTTAAGCGGTCAAGTGGACTCTCCATTGTTCTTGAACGAAAAGTCTCGCTTGCACGTGACGACGGTCGACGGAGCTACGACCGTGTTTCAAGTCGTCTCCGTAACATCGAGGAGCGAGCTGTCCAGGGGATTGATGCACGTTCGATTCATGCCTTTGGACCAAGGCATGGTGTTCCAATATGATCGGGACAGGACCGTTTCTATGTGGATGAAGAATACACACATTCCGTTGGACATGTGGTTCGTAACGAAGGAGGGCAGAGTAAGCAAGGTAGTCCGCAATACCGAACCTCTCTCGCTGCAATCCATTTCGTCCGATGGACCAGTTCGAGCAGTTGTTGAAGTGAATGCTGGACTCAGTGCGCTCATTGGGGTCACTGAAGGTGCAAGGCTAGATCACGCGGCATTTTCTCCGGACCGTGATGAGCAATAGGACACTTTATTGAATTCTGAGCACAAGCTAGGTCAAATTCGCATCAGCCAAGACCCGTTTATCCTGCTGTGGTCAATACCGGTTCGGCAACACGGAAGCGGGTGGCACTGAACAGGCTACTTGTTAGAGAATTTGCGATTTCAACGACACAAATTTTGGGCTAAACTTTAGACAAGAAACCTCAACTTGTTGGTCCTGCTTACACACTGGATTCAGTCTGTTCTAGTCCATGTCTACGCCAGTTCGATCTATCAATGATCGTGCACGAAGCACTGATCGTGCTCGTATAGAACGGGGATCTTCTGATGTGGTGGGAGTGAAGTCCAAGACCACGTATTTGCTCAGTTTGATTGCTCCATGGCATTGGCCAATCTGGATGCTGTTTGGATGTTCGTGGTTTGTTGCGAGATTGCCCCTGAAACAGCAGTATTGGTTGGGTAGGAGTACTGCCCGGTTGTTCTTCAAGCTTGTTCCTAGACGAGAGCGAATCATTCGCAAAAACGTTGAACTTGCGTTTCCTGAGCTGAGCGAGAATCAGAGGGAGACTCTTGTGCGAGAGACCATCAGTTCACTCGGAATGTCTATGATCGAGACGTTGTTCGTATGGATGCGTGGGGTAGATCCGCTACTTGACCGTGTCAAGATAGACGGAATTGAGCATTTGAACGATACAAAGAACAGCGATTCGGCGGGAGTTGTGATACTGGGAGCCCACTTCTCGTCACTGGATCTTGTAGCAGCGGCTTTAGCGAAGAAATGCCGATTTGCCGCGACTTACAGAAGAGCAAGAAATCCGGTAATCGATTTCGTGTGCCATCGAGCTCGCTCTCGATACTACGATGAGATGATTGAGGCCACAAAGTTGCGGACCTTGGCGCAGCGGTTGCGCAAAGGAAAAATCGTTTGGTTTGCGAGCGACCAAGACATGGGGACTCGCAAATCCACGTGTTTCGTTCCGTTTTTCGGCATTGATGCTTCAACTGTGATCACACCATTTCGGTTGGCGGGCAAGACCGGTTCCCGAGCGTTGTTCATGAGCCATAAGAGAAATGCGGCCGACCAGACATGGGAACTATCTCTCTCGCCTGTGGACTTGGCCGACACTACCGAGCCAAGCTGCTACCGGAACGATGCAATGAAAGTGAATGAACTTATAGAGGGCGTAGTTAGATCAGCTCCCTCGCAATACTTCTGGGTACACCGTCGGTTTAAATCCATGGCGAATGGTGCCCGCCGAGACTACTAAGCTCCTTAGGCAAGCTCATCAACCCACAGGTGTACGCCAATCCTCGTAATTGGGTGACTTTCCCCGTACTACGTCCAGATACATCGCCTGCAGCTTGTGAGTAACAGGACCCCGTGCCCCTGATCCAATGGTGCGCCCATCGATTTGCGCAATGGGCAATACCTCCGCTGCCGTACCCGTGAAAAAGGCTTCGTCGGCGATGTAGAACTCGTCGCGCGTTATACGTCGCTCAATGAGTTGTATCCCCAATTCCTGTGCGAACACCATGATGGTATTCCGTGTAATGCCATCAAGGCAGGACGTCAGCTCTGGTGTGTGAATCGTTCCATTTTTTACCAGAAAGACATTTTCGCCAGTACCTTCGGCAACGTAGCCTTCATTGTCGAGAAGCAGTGCTTCGTCGTAGCCGCCATCGATGGCTTCACTCAAAGCGAGTATGGAATTGATGTAGTGTCCCACGGCTTTTGCTTTACACATGCTTATGTTCACGTGATGGCGGGTGTAAGAGGATGTTTGCACGCGCAAACCTTGCTCACGCGATGCCGGATCCATGTAGTCTGGCCAGGGCCAAGAAGCAATCGAGACGTGAACAGACAGGCCCTGCGCTCGCAATCCCATTGCCTCGGATCCTAAAAAAGCTATGGGGCGCAAATAGCCTTCCTCCAATCCATTGACTCGGAATACAGTTTTTTGTGCCTCGCACAGTTCCTCGTATCCGTAGGGGATCTCCATGCGCATGATCTTTGCAGAGTCGAATAGGCGGCGCGTGTGGTCGGCGAGCCTGAATATGCAGGGTCCGGAGGGCGTAAGGTAGGCTCGGACTCCCTCAAAGACTCCAACTCCGTAGTGGAGGGTGTGCGTGAGGACGTGCGTCGTAGCCTCCCTCCATGGAACGAGCTCTCCATCCATCCAGATCTTTCCGTCTCGGTCAGCAAACGATGGCTCGGGAGGCACCATAGGATCAAAGCATTTGAAAAGTCGCGCTGATTATCTCATTTGGAAGGCAAGCCTTTGCTTGCAGATTATTCAACTTCAACACAATGAAATGAATTGGCGTACTGTTGCCAATAGACCTCCGAATCAAATGTGTGTACGATTCAATCTCCTTGTCCGGGAGAGCTCTGAGAAGTGTTGCCCACATTCACAGAAATGTTGCGAGGGCTGGTGGGTGCCCGTTCGGTTAGTAGCTTGAATCCCGCTTTGGACCTATCCAATCGAGGTGTGTTAGACCATCTTGCAAATTGGCTTGAAGACCTGAACTTTCGTGTGGAAATCCAGCCCATCCCAAATTCCAACGGCAAGTTCAATCTCATTGCGCAAAAGGGCACCGGGGAAGGGGGCGTGCTGTTGGCCGGACACACTGATACAGTCGCCTGTGACGAACACCTGTGGTCATACGATCCATTCGATCTCACCGAGGTCCCGGATAGGTATTACGGTCTCGGCAGCTGCGACATGAAAGGGTTCTTTCCAACAGTATTAGACGCAGTCAGTTCATTTGACGAGAAGTCCCTATCGTCACCAGTGAGCATTCTCGCCACCTGTGACGAAGAGACAACCATGGCAGGGGCTAGGCATTTGAGCAAGAACGTGGAGCTGACATCCGAAGTCGCCATCATCGGAGAGCCCACCTCCATGGCTCCAGTCTATGCACACAAGGGCATTTTTGTGCTGAAGATTCAAACTGAGGGCAAAGCGGCTCACTCCTCAAACCCAGCCTTGGGAGTCAATGCGCTTGACGGAATGCACGAAATACTGACCGAATTGATTGAGTTTCGTGAGCAGCTGAAGGCGTCCTACAAAAACGAGGATTTCGAAGTTTGCTTTCCCACATTGAATCTGGGTTGTTTGCACGCGGGCGACAGTGCCAATCGCATTTGCAGCCATGCAGACCTGCTCATTGATATCCGGCTGGTTCCTGGTATGTCGAGCGAGGTCATATTTCAGCAATTGGAACGAAGGCTGCAACTTTTGGAGAGACGAATTGAAATGCCTGTGACGATCGAATTGGGATTTCCTCCCATCGAGCCGTTTGCGACGTCTCGAGATTCACGCCTGGTAAATCTATTGCAGGAGACTACCGGACAACGGGCAAAGACTGTAGCTTTCGGCACCGAGGCGCCGTTTTTGCAGGACATGGGTTTGGAGACCGTGGTATTTGGTCCCGGGTCCATCGATCAAGCGCACCAAGTCGATGAATATTTGCGCAAGGACCAGATAAAGGGCACGCGAAGAGCGCTTGAAGTTCTCATTGCCGATTATTGCACTTGATTTGCGTTAGCAATTCGCAACTACTGCCAAGTCGCGTTGAATTCGTTTGGCTACGCGGTACGAAACTCTAGATGGTCAAATGCAGCACGAAGGTTTAGTGTGGTGACTGCCAGACGAGGCGCCGATTCATCGTTGAATACCATTTACTTATACGTAACGCAGACAGTCGAGCGGGCCTGTCTATTAGAAGTCTGCCTGTCGCGCGAGGGACCTACCCGCAACGCGCTTGAGTAAATTGCGCAACCATGGGTGAAAGAAGGGTTCTTTGTGCTTACGAGTAGCTGAAGGAGCAAAGCAATGAGCGTGCGACGTCCATTTTCGTCGACCATCGTCGATGGTCTTGAGCAGGCACCCAGTCGAGCCATGCTCTACCCCGTTGGCTTCACTCCCGAAGACTTTCGAAAACCCCAAGTAGGCATTGCATCCACTTGGAGCAACCTGACCCCGTGCAACATGCATATTGACAAATTGGCAAGAGAAGCCGCCGCGGGAGCAGATGGAGAGGGAGCGAAGAGCATAGTCTTCAACACAATCACTGTTTCCGATGGAATCTCGATGGGTACTCCCGGAATGCGTTTCTCTCTCGTTTCGCGGGAGGTAATAGCGGATTCAATTGAAACGGTTGTCGGCGCACAGGGATTCGATGGTTTTGTGGCGATTGGTGGTTGCGATAAGAACATGCCGGGGTGTGCCATGGCAATGGCTCGCTTGAACAGACCTTCCGTTTTCGTATATGGCGGAACGATACAACCTGGGGCCAATCGGCGAGACATCATCTCGGTCTTCGAAGCCGTTGGCGCACGTGCTGACAATCGAATTTCAGCCGAGGATCTGTTGGAAATCGAACGCACGGCGATTCCCGGGCCAGGTTCCTGTGGAGGTATGTACACGGCAAATACGATGGCTAGTGCCATCGAAGCGCTCGGTCTATCGTTGCCAGGCTCTTCGGCTCAGGAGGCAGTGAGTGGCGCGAAACTGGAAGACTCCAGATCGGCAGGCGCAGCCGTTGCGAAATTGATCGCCGAGGACATCAAGCCCTCCGACATACTTTCTAGGGAGTCCTTTGAAAATGCGATTGCTGTTGTAATCGCCCTAGAGGGCTCGACCAACGCGGTGCTCCACCTTCTGGCAATGGCTCACAGTGCCAGTGTTCCCCTTGAGCTTGACGACTTTTCTCGAATCGGCAAGCACGTTCCGGTTTTGGCAGACATGAGACCGGCTGGCCGCTACTCGATGTCGGAGCTCATAGCGATTGGTGGAATTCAACCATTGATGAAGCTGCTTCTCGAAGAAGGTCTTCTACATGGCGATTGCTTGACCGTTACAGGTCGCACTATGGCGCAAAACCTCTCCCAAGTCGAGCACTATGAGAGAGATCAGAAGATAGTTCGAACACTTGACAATCCCATTAAGAAAGACAGCCATCTGGTGATACTGAGGGGAAATCTTGCTCCGGAGGGGGCGGTGGCGAAGATCACTGGACATGAAGGTGAAAGGTTTGAGGGAAATGCACGGGTGTTCCACGGCGAAGAAGCCGCCATGGCTGCAATCATGGACGGTTCTGTCGTTCCCGGCGACGTCGTTGTAGTGCGGTATGAAGGTCCTCGTGGAGGGCCAGGGATGCGTGAGATGCTTAGTCCTACAAGTGCAATTAACGGGCGGGGTCTATCGGGCAAGGTCGCACTGCTTACCGACGGTAGGTTCTCGGGAGGGTCTTCCGGATTCGTAGTTGGTCATGTGACTCCAGAGGCATTTGTGGGCGGACCCATCGCGTTAATTGAAGATGGCGACAGAATCACCATCGATGCTCTATCACGGGAGATCAATGTGAACGTTGATGAAGCTGCAATGAGGGAGCGGCGGTCATCGTGGAGACCACCAGAGCCCTATGCACGCAGAGGAGTTCTAGCCAAGTACTCTCGAGTGGTGTCGTCCGCTAGTACGGGAGCTATCACCGACGCAGCCTGAGGTGGTCGTCCTGACTTAGTCAGGGTATGGTTGTTTGCGTTGATTTAGCGGCTACTTTGCTCGTGGACGAAGTCTACAAGCAGCTTGACGTTGTCGACGGGCGTTTGAGGCACGATTCCATGTCCCAGATTAAAAATGTGACCGGGCTTGCCGTCTACTTCCTTCAGTAGGCGTGTGGCGTGTTTCGTTACAACCTCAGGTGTGGCGCACAACGCAATTGGGTCCATATTGCCTTGTATTGCAGGACAGCCCAGTTCATTCCAGGTCTGCGTTAAGGGGACCCGCCAATCCAATGCCATGAAATCCGGGCCGGTTGCATACATGGATTGCAAGAGGTGTTGATTGCCGGTGGCAAAGTAGATTTTTGGAACACTGCCCGCAATCGCGGCAAAGACCCTTTGGGTCGCTGGAGCGACATAAGAGTCATACTCGTGGCGTGAAAGACAACCCACCCAACTGTCGAAGATCTGGATTGCACAGATGCCCGCTTCAATCTGCAAGTTCACATAGCCAACTATGGATCTAGTTAGCTTTTCGAGCAGTTCAAACCAACTCTGTGGGTGCTCATACATGAAGGATTTTGCAATGGTATATTGTTGCGATCCTCTACCCTCAATCGCATAGGCAGCCAAAGTAAATGGGGCACCGGCGAATCCAATCAGTGAGATTTCGTTCGGCAAATCGGACAGAACAAAGCGAATCGTGTCAGCAATATAGCCGGTACCCTCCTCGGGTGGAACAACCTGTAGGTTGGCTACATCGTCTGGACTTCTAATGGGATTTGAAAACACTGGACCAGTGCCTGGCACGTAGGAAAGGTCCAATCCCATTGGCTGGAGTATTGGAAGCAGATCGGCGAATACGATTGCAGCGTCGACGCGCAGTTGACGCTGTGCTTCCAGCGTGACCCTTGCTGCAGTTTCAGGATCGGTGAAAAATTCGAGGCTGGTGCGATTGCCTTTGATCCGGCGATACTCGGGCATATAGCGACCAGCTTGACGATTGAGCCATATCGGCGTGAAGTCGGTGCTTTCTCCACGACACGCCTTTAGAAACGTTGTCATTTGAACGATTTGGAATGTAGCGACTAGGGGACGATGAATTGGGGGTCTACATCTTCGTCGTAGTCGACGTCGGTTCGGCCGAAACCGAACAATTTGAGGAAATCGGCCCGGAAACCTTCGATGTCCGCCAAGTCCCGAGCATTGGAGGAGTCAATGGTCTCCCAAATTGCTCTTACGCGAGATTGAATCTCAGGATCAAGTTCAAAGTTATCCATACGAATTCGCATGGCGTCGTCGAGTCGACGTGGTGTCCCGTACACCTGCTCGCTGAATAATCGATACATATGGGCAATACAGTCTTCGTGCGTCCCGTGCTCTTTCATTATTTTGAACAGAATGGAAAAATAGAGAGGCACAACAGGAATCGCAGTGCTGGCTTGGGTAACGACTGCTTTCAGCACGGCAACTAGTGCCTCCATGCCCGCACTGTCAGCATCGGAGTTGAGGACATCACGCACGCGATCAAGGTCTTCCTTTGCACGGCCAAGAGTGCCACCTCGATAAATGGGTTCCGTGAGTTCGTTGCCCAGATATGTGTAGGCAATAGTCTTGCACGAGTCAGCGAGCACTTGAGCATTCCGCAATTCCTCTATCCACATTCCCCAATCCTCTCCGCCCATAACTGCTATGGTCGATGCTATTTCGGTGTCGCTAGCGGGTTCGAGATCAATGTCAGCCACATCATATTTGTCTCGAAGCACGTCAAGGGTTAATGTTCGAGACTGTAGGGGCTTGCCAATGGGTTTAATGCTGGAGCGAAATGCCTCGCCAGAACTGGGATGAATCCTGATTGGGGACGCTAAGCTGTAAACAATCAAGTCAATCGGTGCCATTTCGTTTCGGATGACGTCGATGGCTTGGTGCTTTACTTGGGTGGAAAATGCGTCCCCATTAATTGTCGTCGCATTGAGATTGCTTTTGAATGCTTCTCGATCAAAGGCGAGATTGTTGTACCAACCTGCCGAGCCCGTTCTTTGCATTTCGGGTTCTTTCTCCAAGGATATGCCCAAAGTGTTGGCCCTGCATCCGAAGGCTAGTGTCACTCTCGATGCCAATCCATAACCAGTAGAACACCCAACGACGAGAGCGTTGCTGGCGCCCTCGATGGATGGTCTTGAAGTTACATGTTGGATTTGATCCTGAACGTTCTTCATGCAGCCAACGGGATGCGCAGTAGTGCAAATGAATCCTCGTATACGGGGCTTTACGACCACAGGGACTCCTTAAACGAGATTAGAAGCTCTCGTTGAACGAGAGAGGCTAATGTCGCAAACAAAGCAATCATTTAATAGTAGGCACAATTGTAATTTTGTGTGAATGCGTGTTGCACACAAGTCAACTTTTGACGGTTTTTAGTGGAGACCCGCGCCAACGCTCCTCGCCGTATAGATGCCCCTTTAAGCCGATGCCTCACGTTAACGAGCAAGGCTACAATGTGATCGGGTACTTGAAGTACGCCAACTCGAGCGTTCAAGGCGCTAAAGTCGGCATATATTGGGAACCGATCTACCCAAGGGATCCAAATGATTAACGCGGTCAAGTCTTCGGGAATAGGGGTGCCCGCATGAACTTGTCTAGTCTCCCAGAGCCAATGTTTGACGTCATCTTCAGACTAGGTAGCGATTCATTCGCCAAATTGCCCAGTTCTCAAGATTTGCACAGTTTTAGCAGTTGAACACTCTAAACGAAAACATTCGGAACGAACCCGACGAGCCTTGCACTCCGCAAGCCACACTAAGTGTGGCTTTACAAGGAGCAATGATCGCCATAGTCAATACCGTAGTAATGGTGACTATTGTGGTGCGTGCTTCCGATGAAGGCCAAGCGTACCTTTCTTGGGCCATCTGTGCTGCATTGCTCATCGGTGGTGCAGTTACGGCTCTGCAAGCATCGCGAATCGGCCGTTTCGGTGCTGGACATCTTCTCTTGTGTGGTGCAGGACCTCACTTTGTCGCAATTTCGGTTTTGGCCATCAATGCCGGAGGATGGACTACACTCGCAAGCCTTATCGTTGTCTCGTCACTTGCTCAATTTGCATTTGCGGCGTGGCTTCCGCTATTGAGGAGGATCATAACGCCAGTCGTTTGCGGCACGTCGCTCATATTGATTTCTATATCGGTCATTGCAGTTGCAGTCGACAAATTGGCAGTGGTCCCGACCGGCACCCCGTTAATTGCAAGCCCTTTAGTCGTGGCGGCGACTCTGGGTACTTCTGTGATCATTTCTCTGAAGGGATCGGGAATGTTGCGATTGTGGGCGCCGCTAGCGGGCATCTTGGCTGGTTGTGTAGTGGCAGCGATTTTCAATCTCTATGACCTTGGCTACTTGAGACAAGCTCCTTGGTTCCAGCTGCCCGAGTTTGGCGCTTGGCCAGGCCTTGACGTTTCGCTTGGGACTGAATTTTGGACTCTCTTGCCAACTTTTGTAATTGTTACGCTCGTTGTCGCCTTCAAGACCGGTGGCGATGGAGTCGTCATTCAGCAGGTCTCGCTTCGTAGATCGCGAGCCATCGACTTTCGTGTGGTTCAGGGTACGGTAAACGCCAGCGGCCTTGGAGGTTTGCTGTCCGGGCTAGTAGGAACTCCGCCCACGGTGGTTTACTCGCCGTCCAGCATCGCATTAATCAACTTGACCGGAGTTGCTTTCCGGGGCATCGGTTACTACATCGGTGGTGCACTAATCTTGACTGCTTTTTGCCCTAAGATCACGGCGTTATTGCTCGCGGCTCCAAGTGCCGTAGTAGGCTCTCTATTGCTGTTGGTAATGGGCATGCTCCTTGTGGAAGGCATGCGAATGCTTTTTAGAGAAGGGCTTGATCAGCGAAACACGTTGATTGTCGCTGTAACACTTGCCGTTGGGCTAGGCGTAGAAAGTCTGAACGTAATCGGTGCACGCCCAGATGATCTTTGGATTTCAATATTCGGAAATGGCACAACGGCTGGCATTGTCGTGATGATTGCACTGACGACTTTACTGGAGTTGACAAGCCCTCGAAGCAAGCGGCTCGAGGTGGAGCTTGAAACTTCCTCTCTTCCCAAAATCAACGAATTCCTACAGAGCTTCGCTACCAGCATCGGGTGGAATGATGAATCGACAAATCATCTCCGTGCAGCTGGCGAGGAGGCATTGCTTTGTCTGCTGTCCTCGGACAATAAGGACAGGAAAGACAGCACACAACTAATCATCGTAGTTCGTACTCGGGACGATACTGTCGAGATGGATTTGCTGTCGGTCTTTGAAGAGCAGAATATTGAAGATCGTCTTGCATACATGAGCGAGGAGGCGGAAGTACACGATGATCGTGAATTGTCATTCCGCTTGCTTCGGCATCACGCTTCATCTGTCCACCACAGGAAATACCATGGCGTGGACATCGTTACCGTGCAAGTTGAAAAGACTGCGTAAGTCGCATGCCGACTCGCTAACAAGTATTGCCGCTCTGCGGACGACTTAGTGTCCACATAAAGCGAAGGCTTTCAGCGACAGACTCGAACGGCACGCTCAGCGAGCAATGAACCCCGTTAGAGCCTCCAAGTCTGTGGCGAATTACGCTTCGAGATTGAGCAGTAGCGAGTCAGACGCCGTCAACCACAATAATGTTGGCGTTGGCAGACCTCTGGCGAATGTTCTTGACAGCTTTGTATTCGGGTGAATTGAGCCACGCACGGGCCGCACCTACATTGTCAAACTCGATTACGACGATTCGATCAGGCGACCAACTTCCTTCTACCACTTCGGCGCTGCCGCCACGCACCAAGTAACGGCCACCGTGGGATTCGACTGTTGCCGCGACTTGCTCACGAAATTCTGAGAAGGTGTTGGGGTCCGTCACTTGATCATTGACAATTACATATGCCGCCATGGGTTTTCCTTATGTTTGTTGAATAGAGAGTTGAATGCGATGGATTGCAATCGATAGATCGATTGAACTCCTCGGTTCTCAATTATCGATTTTAAGATACGCGCATGGGACTGAAATGGGCTTCGCTTGGCGTTCACGCTATGGGTTTCAACAGCATTCCAGAATTGTTGGCGCGAGTGCACAGGACATGGCCTTGAACTATTGATTGTTTTTGCAGTTCATTGCGCAAGTTCCTGGATATTTCATCATCCAAGAACTTTGTCGTATCGAAGAATCCGAATACGGAAGCTCCTGTCGACGAGAGCCCGCAACCGTGGATTCCGGTGGCGTCTTCGAACGCAGATTTTACTGGTTGAAGCGGTTGTATATCGGGTCGATTCCAGTGTCTCCGTTTCCATCCAATTTCCTGGATTGCACGGACACACCACCCAAATGACTCTATGTCTAGCTCGTGCAATGCCGGAAGCAGACGCATCAAGATGATGTGCGATGTCGATTGAACTTCATCAAGAGGGATTGGGGTATTGTCTAGCATGAAGTCCAGCTCGTCTTGACCTGCAAGTCCACGAAGATTGCTCGGTATAAAGAGAACTATTCCCCATTCGTTCGGGAACGCTGCACGCATTAGCAGGGGCGGCTGTCCTACTTTTGTCGCGAAATGGGAAGGTGCAAACGATGTCTTCTGTTCACTTACGGAGTGGCCTCCGTCAAGCAGAAGCCCGCCAATCTGAAAGGCGTTGATTCCAATACCGGATGTGCCTCCGCGTGCGGAAATCCGACCTAGTTTGGTATGGGAGTGGTTCAATTCGAGAACGTGGTTCAACGCCGTCAACACAGCCAGCCTTACCTGAGTCCCGGATCCCAATCCTTGGTGCGGAGGGATCATTTTCAGTACTTCAATTTTGATGTCAGGCTTGGCTTGGAGCAGCTCGCTGGCTGCGGCTAGTTCATCCAATAGAAGCTCTTGTTCATCACTTGTATCTGCGTGTACAACAGTCCCTCTACAAGGACCAAAATTGAATGACAAGCAAGGGTTTTGGATTGAAAGACCGAGACTGCCATCTACACGACCAATCTCGCCGTTCATGTCGATGAGAGTGAAATGCAGTCGAGACGGAGTACTAATTTGATGAGTCAAGGTCGAGCACATCTGAGAAACCTTTCAAGTCCAGATAGCCATGACCCGACAGACACATCACTATGACCGGGTTTCGCTTGCTCCTTGAAGCATCTCGAGCGGCATCGATGGCACCTAGTACAGCATGGGCGCTTTCAGGCGCGGCAAGCACTCCCTCGGTTCTCAGGAATACTCGTCCCGCATCAAAGACACGTCGCTGTTCAAACGTCCTGGTATCGACCACTTTATGCTTCACCAACGCAGAGAGTACCGGCGTTTTTCCGTGATACCGAAGCCCTCCAGAGTGAACAGGTGGAGGAACAAATCGATGGCCAAGCGTATACATGAGAATTCGAGGGGTCAATTCAGAAAAATCGGCCCAATCGTAACGATATTCGCCTTCGCTCAAAGTCGGAATCGAATCTGGCTCAATCGCACGAAACTCTATTGGGGATCCTCCGATTTTTTCGGGTACGAATGGTGCAATGAATCCCGTGAAATTGCTTCCTCCTCCGACACAGCCGAGCATCAAATCGGGTGATCTATCGATCTGTTCAAGTTGCAGCTTTGTCTCTAGACCAATAATGGATTGGTGAAGAACTGCGTAGTACGACATGCATCCTAATGCGAGGCGTCTGCCGCGGTCTTCCTTGACATACTCAATGGCTTCGCTCATGCCAATGCCGAGACTGCCAGAGTTTTCTGGGTCGTCTCGAAGGATATTACGCCCTGTTTCTGTCAGTTCGCTTGGTGATGAATACACATCGGCACCAGCCATTCGCATTAGGTAACGACGATATGGCTTCTCGTCGAAACTCTTGCGGATCATGAATACACAGCATTTCAAACCAAGGGTCTCGCACGCCATTGCAAGAGCAGCTCCCCATTGACCGGCTCCAGTGTCGGTCACCATGGTGTGTATTTGCGAGTGTTGTTCTCGCGCAGCGTAGTACGCCTGTACCAATGCGGTGTTGAACTTGTGGCTTCCTGCAGGATTCAGATCTTCACGCTTGTAGTAGATTTCAGCTGTTGTACCCAAGTACTTCTCGAGAGACCGGGCTCTTACAAGCGGAGATGGTCGGTAGCGGCGATAGACATCCAATATAGATTCTGGAATTTCGATCCACGGATCGGTTCGGTATAAGCCTTCCTGCAACTCAATTCGAAGGCACTCGATCGGCCACAACCAGTCGAAGTCGTCAATTTCTACGGCCCGGTCTTCCGTCGGATGCAATGGTCTTGGGACGTCAAAGGGCAATTCGGCCACAATGTTGTACCAGTTTGTGGGTAGTTGCGACTCCGACAGCACAATCTTGTTTTGGCCCAGTTCCTGACTAGCGGTTTTCAGGGGTTCGGGCTCGTTGCTTGCTACCCGCTTAGCTTTCATGTTTGCGCCCAATTGACTTGGCGCAATGGTAGCACATCGCTGCAACAGCAAAATTTGCAAATTGCATTGAATACTCAATCAAAGGTAAACTATTCTTCACATATATACAACTAATGAATGCTTAAAAAGAAATATTACTCCCCACGAAATAGTAACTATTAATGAAAAGTAAATAAGGCGATATCGTCAAAACTACTAAGGATATTTTTCAACGTTTAGAAAAATTAGTTTGTGCATGAGGCTTGATTTGTTTGAGAATTAAGTATCGTTGTTAATTGCATTATTTGATGAATTTAAGGACGTAAATCGATACATTGATTGTTAGAATTGTCACGCGCTTATCGTATTGATTCTATATAGAGAATAGGAAGAATGATTTTTAGAATGACAAGCTACAAATTGACGCATGTAATTGCGGATGGATTTAGCGGAGACTACCAACCTGCTTACGATGTATGAGCTGTTCATGTCGAGGCCGTCTTATTGTTGACCAAGTAGGCTGGATGGCAAGTTTGATTGTCCACGACCAACTACAATTGTGCTTCACACATCGTTGCCGTGCCGTGGGGACGCTGAGGGCCACAAATGAAGTGGCGCAGCAACGTCTACTTGGTTTGGTCTGGCAAGGAATTGGCAATGAACTACGAAAATGCAATCAACGATGCATGGGAGAGACGCTCCGAAGTTTCGGTTGACACTACTGGTGCCGTTCGTGATGCCGTAGAACATACCTTGCAGGCACTTGACGCTGGCGAAGTGCGGGTAGCGAATAAGATTGACGGATCGTGGGTCGTCAATCAGTGGCTCAAGAAAGCTGTTTTATTGAGTTTCATTCTGAACCCGTTCACACGAATAGGCGGGGCACCCGGCGGCACTTCTTGGTGGGACAAGATTGAATCCAAGTTCGATAATTGGGACGAAAAGAAGTTTCAAACCAGCGGATTTAGGAGTGTGCCGATGTCGTATGTGCGACATTCAGCATACGTGGCACCAAATGTAGTTCTAATGCCCAGCTTTGTGAACGTTGGGGCTTACGTGGATAGCGGGACCATGGTCGACACTTGGGCGACCATCGGCTCGTGCGCACAAATTGGGAAGGACTGCCACATTTCCGGCGGTGCCGGAATCGG
The DNA here is from genome assembly GCA_965205545.1 of Candidatus Azotimanducaceae bacterium. Classification (GTDB taxonomy): domain Bacteria; phylum Pseudomonadota; class Gammaproteobacteria; order Pseudomonadales; family Azotimanducaceae; genus Bin55. The sequence continues at coordinate 2,511,016 of OZ242170.1, forward strand.
CGGCGTGCTGGAACCGCTGCAGGCATCTCCAGTTGTCGTAGAGGACAACTGTTTCGTAGGCGCCCGATCCGAAGTTGTAGAAGGCGTCATTGTTGAAGAGGGATCGGTCATTTCGATGGGCGTCTTTCTTGGGGCGTCCACAAAGATCATCGATCGTCAAAGTGGCGAAGTTCATCGAGGGCGCGTGCCTGCGTACTCGGTTGTCGTGCCGGGCACTTTGCCTCAACCTCCCTATGAGAACGGTCAGGCGCGCCCAAGCCTCTATTGTGCAGTGATCATAAAGACCGTCGACGAGAGAACGCGAGCCAAGACTTCGATCAACGAGCTGTTGCGCGATTGATCAAATAGGGATGCGCTCAAAGACCTCCATGGTGAACGCATATGGATGATCGGCGTCTGAGGGATGGGTCGTGGATTTCACACACTTCCACACGGTCTCGTCATAGATTGGAAAAAAGGTGTCTCCTTCTATTTCGGCGTCGACGATGGTGCGGTACAGCCGATCCGAAGTCTCGAGAGCCTCTTCATACACCCTTGCGCCTCCAATGATGAACGCTTCCTCTAGGTTGTAGTCACAATTGCCTTGAGACGCGAGTGACAGAGCTTCAGTCAAGGACGAGGCACTGGAACAACCGTGAAAGTCGGTGTTTGACCTAGAAAGCACAATGTTCAGGCATCGAGCTAGCGGCTTGCCGACGGATTCGAACGTCTTTCGTCCCATTATTACGGGATGGCCACGTACCGTTTCGCGAAAGTGCTGAAGTTCGGCTGGCAATCGCCAAGGAAGGCGATTGGACTTACCGATCACTCGGTTTCGGGACATTGCCCAGATTAGCGAGACTCTCACAGATTCGCTGAACCTATACGGAAATGTCAGCCTTGATAGCAGGGTGGCTTTTGTAATCTTCTAGTTTGAAGTCATCGATGCCAAACGCGAAGATGTCCTTCACCGCTGGATTGAGCTGCATTTTGGGGCGCGCGTAAGGCTTTCGGCCCAGCTGCAGCCTAGCCTGGTCTAGGTGGTTCTCATAGAGGTGCGCATCGCCGAACGTGTGAACAAAGTGGCCAATTTGCAGGTTCGTAACTTGAGCAATCATCATAGTCAACAAAGCGTAACTTGCGATGTTGAAGGGCACACCCAAGAAGACATCGGCACTTCTTTGATAGAGCTGACACGAAAGCTTGCCATCTGCAACGTAGAACTGCACTAGCGCATGGCAAGGCGGCAAAGCCATTTTTCCTAATTCCGCGACGTTCCAGGCAGAAATCATGTGTCGACGCGAATTGGGATCCTTCAAAATTGACTGAACAACAAGGCTGATTTGGTCGATCGTCTCGCCATTTGGGGTTGGCCAAGTTCTCCACTGACGTCCATAAACAGGTCCTAGCTCACCGTCTTCATCCGCCCACTCGTCCCAAATATGCACGTCGTTGTCTTTCAAGTAGCCTACGTTGGTCGAGCCGCTAAGAAACCACAGCAACTCATGGATTATTCCCCTAAGAAACATTTTCTTTGTTGTTAGCAGGGGGAATCCTTCGGCAAGACCCACGCGGAATTGGTGTCCGAATATCGAAATTGTGCCCGTGCCGGTGCGATCTTTCTTTGGTACGCCTTCCTCAAGGATGCGATTCAGCAAATCCAAGTACTGCTTCATGTATTCGATTTTGGTTGTATGTGTCGAGTGAACACAGGAGTCATTAGTAGGATGCCGAACACGATCAGCGGCAGTGAGAGTAACTGTCCCATTGTCATCCAATCTCCCAAAATGAATCCAAGACCGACATCAGGCTCTCGAAAGAACTCTGTGCAGAACCTGCCCATTCCATACAGTGCAAGAAACAAACCGCACACGGAACCTAGTGGTCGCGGCTTGGCCGAGTAGACCCAAACAACCACAAACACAATGACCCCAGTTGTAAACGCCTGATAAAGGCTAGAGACGTGTCGAGTAAACGGCTCGAACTCGCCGATGCAAGTTGGATTGAGCTGATATACAGCATGGCAGGGAAAGTGCACACCCATGAAACTTTCCGTTGCGCGCCCAGGCAGCTCGGTATTGGCAAAGTTCCCTAATCGACCGAATCCAATGCCAATTGACACAAGAGGTGCAACGAAGTCGGCGATTTTAAAGAAATGTATTTTGTGCTGCCGGGACCAGAGTAACAGGGCTACTAGAACCCCTAGCAGCCCGCCGTGAAACGACATCCCTCCTTCCCATATTCGAAATATCCATAGTGGATCTTCTAACGTACGGGAAAGCTCGTAGAAGAGAACATAACCCAGTCGGCCGCCCACCAACGTTCCGATCGTTCCAAAGAAAACAACATCTCCCCACTGCCCAAGAGTCCACTCGTTTCCGAACTTCTTGATTCGGTATTGACCAAGCAGGAAGCATGTCGCGAAGGCGACGACATATGCCAATCCGTACCACCGGATGCTGACCGGACCGATGGAAAAGATCACCGGGTCGATGGTTGGATAGTACATACGGAATCTTGGATGCTATACGAGTTCTATCGAAATTCTAACGAAAAGCGGCGGGACGTGTTAGAAGCTCGCCAGCTGCTGTCTAGAGTCGTGGTCACCCTCGGATTTCTTCGCATCGACCGATGGTCCAATTAGTGAGCTTCATGTCGGTTGAATCAAACAGATGCGGAAGATTGATTGTTACACTAGCGCGATTTGCTAACGCACTAGAGCCGTGTGTATTGTTCTTGTCGCCTACCAAACAGACGACAGCTATCCGCTTGTTGTTGCCGCCAACAGAGACGAGTACTTCGCTCGACCCTCACTCGCAGCACACTTCTGGTCTGAGTCGAACGAGATATTCGCGGGCCGAGACGTGGAGGCAGGTGGAACTTGGCTGGGAGTCACACGGGGTGGCCGCTTTGCGGCACTCACCAACTGGACTGGCAATGACCGAGCCAAGAACAGTAGCGCTTCTAGAGGTTGGCTTGTTCGCGACTTTCTTCAAACGGATTCCAGTTGCGAAGCATTCATTCGGGAGTTGAACGGTGCCGCCTACCAGGGATTCAACTTGCTTGTGTTTGATGGACAAAATTTAGTCCATTGGTCCAATCGCACAAGCGTGCAGAAAGTGTTTGAACCCGGCTTTTACGGTATTACAAACACAGATTTCACAAATAGTTGGGCCAAGACTCGCGCGGGAGTCGACATGATCACTCAGGTAAAGAACCGACACGACGTTGATTCGCTGATCCAGATGCTGCGAAGACACACAAAGACAGACGGTATGAGCGGCGCAATTGAACCCGAGCAACAAGAATCGCCATGTTTTGTATTCGGTGAAACCTACGGAACCCGTGCTAGCACCGCAGTTGTATTTGATGGCAAACGCATCTTTTTCAAGGAACAGCAATATGGTCCAGGAGCACGACGAGGACAGTTTGTCTATGAGTGCATTCCAGTAGAAGGGGAGAACTTGCTATGAAGGACGAACTCGCGAATAGAACGGCTCTTGTCACAGGAGGAAGCCTGGGTTTAGGAAGAGCCATGGCGAAAGAATTCCACGTGCAAGGCGCAAGCGTTGCAATACTCGCACGGCGGCTCGAACTGCTAGAAAACGCACGAGACGAAATAGCTGAAGCGGGCGACGGTAGAGCGTCGGTAAAGTGCTACGAGTGCGATGTCACTGATCTTGGCGCAATCGAACGAACCGTTGCGCAAGTGAATAACGAACAAGGCGAAGTGGACATTCTCGTCAACAACGCCGGTAAGTCGGAAGCGCATGCATTCTTGGACGTCACCGACGACATTTGGCAGGCTGACTTGGACCTCAAGCTGTTCGCGGCAATTCGGTTTTCGCGTCTTTTGTTTCCCAAAATGTGCGACCGTCGATGGGGACGCATAATTAACATTCTGAATACGGCAGCAAAGGCACCCGGGCCCCGTTCAGCCCCCACCTCTGTTTCGCGAGCGGCTGGGATGGCTCTGACCAAGGTGTTGGCCGGAGAGGGAGCTCCCCACAACGTACTCGTAAACGCCTTGTTGATTGGTCGCATTGAGTCGGACCAAAGTCGTCGTGCCTACGAAGCGAGCACAAGAGAGAGTTCGTACAGAGAGTTCTTGGCCAAGGCGGGTCAATCGTTGCCTATGAAGCGTATGGGTGAGGCGCAGGAATGCGCCAATGTGGCGCTGTTCTTGGCGTCTGACCGAGCTTCGTACCTGACTGGGTGTGCGATCAATATGGACGGTGGTCTATCGCCCGTAGTCTAGGCTGACAGTTCCCTGGCACTCGACCCACGTGCCTCATCAACGCTAGCTGGTTCGCGATGGGGGACTATTTTTTGCAGACCTAGCTCAGCCATTTGCAGGTGTATGTATTGAATGATCTCGTCGGCGTCATGCATCTTTAGAACGCGACTGAGAATGCGACGACATCCCACCAAGGTCATGTTCCTGATCATCCACTTCACTTTGGGAATATGCGTGGCATTCATGGAGAGAACGTCGTATCCCATGCCAACACAAAGAATCGCCCCCTCGACTGTTCCCGCCAGCTCGCCGCAAATTCCAATGGGTTTGCCTTCAGCATGGGCATCCTTGACAACGGTGCGCAGCGCCCAAAGTACGGAGGGGTGCAATTCCTGATATAGGTTTGCCACTCTGGCATTGTTGCGAGAGACAGCGAGCATGTATTGAGTGAGATCGTTCGATCCAACCGCTAGAAAATCGACCTCCCTCGCTATCAATCGCGCCTGATAGATCAACGCGGGAACTTCGATCATCGCCCCGACATCTGGCACTCTGACAGCGAACCCCTCGTCGGTAACCTCTTGGTAGGCTTGATCGATCAAGTTCTTAGCGAAGTGCACCTCCTCCAAGTTGGTGACCATGGGCAGCATGATTCTGAGCTGGGTCTTCAAGCCCTCGCTTGCTTTGATCATTGCTCTTACTTGAACCAGAAATATTTCCGGATGGTCGAGTGTGATGCGAATTCCTCGCCAACCGAGGAACGGGTTGTCCTCTTTGACCGGAAAATACGGAAGGTCCTTGTCGCCGCCAATGTCTAGAGTGCGCATGGTCACCGGATTGGGATCGAACGCAATCATGTGCTTGCGATAGATCTCCAACTGTTGTGATTCGGTTGGAAACTGCTGGCTGTCTGCAAAGGGGATTTCTGTTCGGAACAAGCCGATGCCTTCGGCGCCTCGGTCTAGCGACTGCGAAATTTCGTCCACAAGGCCAATGTTCACCCACAGTCTGACTCGATGTCCGTCCCGTGTCTCTGCAGGTTGGTCTCTAAGTTCCGTTAGCTCCTTGGCGAATGTCTCTCCTTGTTCCCTAAGCTCCTTGTAGTGTTCAAGGATATTGTCACCTGCATTGGTGACTATTTCGCCGTACGTTCCGTCGATGATTACCGTTGTGTGTTGTGTCTCGAATAGTGGATAGTCGGTTGCTCCCATGACAGCTGGTATGCCTAGTGCTCGAGCCAATATGGCTGTGTGCGAGTTGGCAGAGCCCCTATGGGAAATGATGCCTTTGAGATTTCTGCTGGGGACCTTGGCGATCATTGATGCCGTTATTTCCTCGGCGGCGAGTATTGTGTGTTCGGGGAATACGCTGCTCTCGGTCGTGCCGTAGTCTTGCAGTTTCGCAATCAACTGCTGCGCAATGTCCCGCAGATCAGTGCTCCTCTCGACAAAATATTCGTTGTTGGTTTCCTCCATGTGGTCGATGTGTCTCTGAAACACGCGCCTAATGGCGCCTTGCGCCCATTGGCCGTTGCGCTCAATCTCCTCTCGCACTTCGCCGCCAATGGCTTCATCGTCAAGAATGTGCACGAACACGTCGAGGATTTCCTGCTCGATGGGTTCCAGCTTGGGCTTTAAAGTTGCATTGATTCGCTGCATGTCCGCGCGAACCGAATCAATTGCCTTGTCGAAGTTTCTCAATTCATCATGGCTATTTGCGGCTTCGCGATCGGGAATGCGACCGATGTCGGCAGGTGGCTGAATCAAAACGACGCTGCCAATAGAAATTCCTGGCGATCCCGGCACGCCTTTGAATCGGCGCTCTTTGAAACTCTGATCTGTCGAAGCAACAGGAGTAATTGGATCGCTAACGGCCATCGCGTGAGCGACCATGGGGGAGAGCTTGGTCGCTAGCGAGAGAAGGAGCCCCTCTTCGTTTTCGGAGAATTTGCCGTTTTCGCGCCGAACAGTCAAGACGCCAATGGGTTTCCGGTTATGCACTATGGGGGCGCCAAGAAAACACTTTAGGCCGCTTTCATCTATGGTTTCGAGAGGCTTGAACGCAGGATGGGAGGACGCGTCTTCAAGATTGACCGGTTCCGCGCGTTGAGCGACTAAGCCGACTATTCCTTCGCCAACGGGAAGTGAGATGCTTCTGGCAATGTGCTCGGAGAGACCATCATTGGCGATCAAGTGCAACACGTTGGTATCGGAGTTCAACACATACAACGAACAGTAGTCCACGCCGAAGATCATGCTTACGCGCGCAACCGCCATTGCCGCAGCCTTGTTGAAGTCTGGCTCCGCTTGAATGTCGCGGGCCAGTTGATTCATTGCTTCAAGCAATTACCGTTCCTTTTCGATTCATGAATGGCTCCAATTCCGACAGTGCCTGCTGATACGCTGCGCGTTTGAAATCCACAATCAGTTCTACTGGTTTCCAGTAGTCTACCCACGACCAGCAATCGAACTCTGGCTCTTCAACACCCTTCACATCAATCATGCCATCGCAACCAAGAAACTCGACCAGAAAGAACAAGAGCTCTTGTCCGAGGTACTTTCGTGTCAACCCGTTGGCATCAACGATCGATTCGACGAAGTTGTAGCGCATCGGCTTGTTCGTCACTGCTAGGATACTGACATGGCTCTTCCCGATGCCTAATTCTTCCTGCATTTCACGGTACATGGCCTCCACCGGCGTTTCCCCTCCGTCGATGCCGCCTTGCGGGAATTGCCATTGATTTTCCATATCGTTGCGCCTTGCAACTAGCACTTCGCCCGCCTTGTTGGAGAGTACAATCCCCACTCCCTGCCGATGACCCCGCGGCTCGCTGTCCTTCAGATTTTCCATAGCGTGATTGTTGCACACAAAGTTTGCACATTGGCGTGTCAATCGTGTGGCAACACTGTGAGAGTCCGCATGGGCTTCAAGAAATCTCCCATGTCAATCCGTCATCCAAATGAACCAGCTTCAATTTGAAAGCAGCCCATACCTGAGACAGCATGCGGCGAATCCTGTCGATTGGTATCCGTGGTGCGACGAAGCCCTAAATCTGGCAGATGAACAGGATCGACCGATACTGCTGTCCATAGGCTACTCGACCTGCCACTGGTGCCATGTGATGGCGAAGGAGTGCTTTGAAGACGACAAAGTGGCTCAATTGATGAACGACCACTTCGTGAACATCAAGGTCGACAGAGAAGAGCGTCCAGACTTGGACCAAATCTATCAATCCGCCCATGGTCTTCTTACGCAACGGAGTGGCGGCTGGCCTTTAACGGTATTTCTGAATCCCAAGTCACGCGTTCCCTTCTTCGCAGGAACCTATTTCCCTAAAACCCCTAGGTTTGGATTGCCAGGTTTTCCAGATGTGCTTCAGCAAGTATCTCGAGCGTATGCACAAAACAGGGATCGATTGGAGGAATTCGACGCGAAGCTGCTCGAGGCAATGAGCGAATCAGATCGCTCACAAAATACGGAGTCCAAAAGGTCATTCGCCGACATGTGTAGTCGGTGCCGCGACATTCTTGTCGCAAACTACGATGCGCAAGGGGGAGGATTTGGCACGGCTCCCAAATTTCCGCAACCCATGAGTCTCAGTTGGTTGTTGAAACATTGGTACGACAGCAGAAGTAGAGGACGCGCAGACAGCGAGGCACTGGATGTCGTCATCGACACTCTGACTCGGATGGGACGAGGAGGCATCTTCGATCATCTTGGCGGTGGATTTTTCCGCTACTCGACCGACCGATCATGGACGATTCCCCATTTCGAGAAGATGCTTTACGACAATGCGTTATTGCTGGGCGTGTATGCGGACGCGTATGCACTTACGGGCGATCAGTTGTTCGAGGAAGTACTAAGTGAAACAGCCAGTTGGGTTCTAGACGAACTGCGTACACCGGATGGAGGTTTCTTTTCGGCTATCGATGCAGATTCCGATGGCGAAGAGGGCAAGTACTACGTATGGCGTAGAAACGAGGTCAAAAGAGTGCTCACTGACGAAGAGTATCTCGTTATCGAAACCTTGTACGGACTCGACAAGCCAACCAATTTTGAGACGCGATGGCATCTGCACAGAACTGATGCATGGCGAGCCGTGGTTCATCGACTTAGCATGGATCCAGAGCATGCATACGAGACTCGTCAGTCTGCCCGAGCAAAGCTCAGAGCGCTAAGGGCTGAAAGGATTCCGCCCGCTACCGACACCAAAGTACTTACTTCGTGGAATGGACTGACCATCGGAGGTTTGGCAAAGGCATCGCGGTCTCTAAACAAGCCAGATTTGGTGAATATGGCACAAGCGACAACAGACTTTTTGCGCCAGAACTGTTTTGACGGACATCGACTGAATGCTGTGTGGTGCGATGGCCAGGCGAAATTCAATGGTTATCTCGATGACTACGCGCATCTCTTGAACGGTCTTCTTGACCTGCTTGCTGTGAGTTGGCGGCATGTCGATGTAGAGATGGCGAAGGCATTGGCCGACTCGCTAATCAAATGGTTTTACGATTCAGACGACGGTGGGTTCTGGTTTACGGCACACGATCACGAAGACTTGATTTACCGTGCCAAACCAACGACTGACGGAGCTACGCCTTCCGGCAACGGGGCGGCGTGCCTAGCACTGATACGGCTGGCAGATCTCTCTGGTCAAACAGAGTATCTGGAACCGGTCGAACGAACTCTAGAGTGGGCTGGAGGATTCGTGGGAAGGAATGAAGCTATGTATCCAACACTCGTTCAATGCATGAATCGCATGGTCAAGCCTCACAACCACATTCTTATGCGAGGCCCTAGGGATTTGCTGTCCGACTGGTTGGCGGTTGTGCACGGGGACTTTCACCCAGATTTGGAAACGTGGGCAATTCCCCATGAGGATTCCAAATTTTTGCCGGAGTACCTGCCTAAACTGGTACCTGATGAAGAACGTGAGCGGGTGACTGCCTATATTTGCGAGGATTTCGTGTGCTCAGCGCCAATAAACGATTTGGATGAGTTTCAGGCAACTGTCGCAGCGATGCGCGCACCCTGAGTCTCGCTGTTCACATCTAGTCTTTCAGCACGTACACGTACACTCGGTGTTCGCAGCTCTGGCGCTCTTCCGCATCAGGGGAAGCCGAAGGATTCTCAAAGGCTGTGTGAAAGCACCCACCAAACCTAGGCTGAGTGTCGTGCTTCGCAATGTGAAATAGCTTGAGAACAAGAACCTCGTCCGTTGTCATGTTGGGGTAGTAGTACCAAGACTGATCGTCGTTGTATTTCAATGAAAGCTGGTTGGTTATTCGTCCCGTGTGCGTGAAGCCTTTCAATCCGGACGACACGAGATCTTGCGAATTGACTGAGCTACTGTCGAGCACTGCCAACGGCATATGTTCCAACGGTCGCGACATGTGAACGGTCCGCCAAAAGTTGATCACCATGAACTCACTGACATGCTCTCGCTCGAAGGACTCGCGCCACTCGTCACTGGACTCCGGTGTGGAGAACGATTGCAAATTTTCTTGAAAGTCGTCGGCAGAAACGCCATAGTCGTTGTGCACTCCCAGTCCAAAGAACGGATGGGCTGTATTCTTGCCGCGGCGCAACACCATGTCCGGTTGTTGGATGTAGAGCTGACGGTTTGGGAAGAGAGTTTCGCGGAGCAGTGAATCGACCTCGCTAAGGTATTTGGTCTTTACCTCATTTTCGCTTTCGTGCCGAATTTCACTGCGGTCGCCTACTTGAAGCGCGTCGCTTGGTCCGAATGCTCCCGAATCCCAGTTTTCTACCAACGAACAGTGTTCAAGCAGTACGAAACCATGCTTGTTCAGAAATCTGCGTTGAAACTGCGGCGAGCCGTCGTTTTCTGATTCCTGAAGCACTCGTGCGTCGCCAATCTTCCTTGTCATGGGAGGGAGAAATCCGGGAGTGATTGACTGACCGGTCACGTCAATAATGGTCTTGTTTGGCGCTTCATAGTCAGATTGGAAGTAGCCATTTAAGCCAACTTCAACTGACAAGGGACTTGAATTGGACATGACAAGGATGGGAAATTTTGGCAGTAGAAAAGTCTAACTCATTCGTTTGGGGTCTCGTTTCATAACGTTGACCAGATAGTTGCCGATAGGAGCGGGGATTCACAATAAGCGAAAGAGCAGAAACCACATGGTCCGAGCGTTGGAGTCGGGAAAACACTAACATTGTGAGAGTGCGCCTTTGGCGTGGAACAACCCAAGTCATCACGCAGGACTTTGCTATGCAAGCAACTTCAAACCATCTTGCAAACAACAATTCGCATCCGGACTTGTCGGTGTTAGGCGGCGGCGTTGCCATCGTCACCGGCGGTGCGTCCGGCATTGGATTAGCTCTCGTGGAACGATCAATCAAGCAGAAAATGCATTGTGTTATAGCCGACATTGACAAGACTGCGTTGTCCCAAGCACTTGAATCGACTGACGCCACAGCGAACAGACACGATGTGGAGGTGCTCGCCGTTCGAACCGATGTATCGTCTGCGAGCTCAATTGACGAGCTCTATGAAGCCACACGCGAAAAGTTTGGAGACAAGCCCATCTCCTTGCTGTGTTGTAACGCAGGAGTTGGCGCCGGAGGTGGAGTCTTGAGTGCGCGAGATGTGGACTGGGAATTTGTGCTGGGCGTAAACTTGATGGGTGTTGTCTACTGTCTACGCAAGTTCGTTCCACGGATGCTAGAGCAAGGCGCTCCTGGCTCTGTAATGGCTACATCGTCTCAAGATGGAATTTGCGCGGCGCAAGGCGTGTATGGGGTGTCCAAGCACGCCTGCGTAGCCTTGATGGAGGCACTGCATGGTGAAGTTCGCGGGAGGATTTCGGTGCACGTGCTGTGCCCCAACGCCGTTGCGACAAACATCGTGCATTCAGAACGCCATCGCCCAACACGCTATGGCGGGGTTGAACGTGATCAACCCGCGGTCGCAAACCTTCCAGCCAACAAAGTCGCTGAGAGATTCAAGCAATATGGGATGCCACCCGCCCGATGCGCGGAGTTTGTCTTCAATGCAATTGAATCGGGGGTTTTCTACGTTCTTGCAGAAGCTGAAGATGATGAGGGCTACGTCAGATTGGAGGCAGAAACAAGAATGAATGCAATTCTGAACGGTACGCGTCCATACCGTCCCCAAAGCGCACTGCTCAGGAAGATTTTCGCCGGAGACTAGGTTGGGTGCTAACGAATGACGAAAACCTAGTCGCTATCAGGTTTCCAAACTAGGTCGAGTTCGCGCGCAGCCTTAACTTCATCAAGGCGCTTCTTGAATTGGTGATGAGGTGCTTCGGTGAGCATCCTTGGGTCTGTTTGTGCTTCCTTGCGCATCTCCGTCATAGCTTTGACGAACTCATCAAGCTGCTCTTTGGTTTCCGTCTCTGTCGGTTCGATCAAGAAGCATTCAGGCACAAGCAAAGGAAAGTATGTGGTTGGCGCGTGAATGTCAAAGTCCAAGAGTCGCTTTGCGAAATCCATGGCACGCACGCCAAACTGCTTCGCCTCTTCGTCCAGCGTGATGAGAAACTCGTGCGTTGCCTTGCGGGTAGGATAGGCCAGCTTGAAACCAGCTCGCTCGAGCTCTTTCGCAAGATAGTTCGCGTTAAGCGTAGCGAAATCAGCGACGCGATTCATTCCGTTGCGACCAAGCATCATTGCGTACGACAATGCTCGGATCAAGATTCCCACGTTGCCCATGAACGCCGAGAGAGTTCCAATCGTATTGGGGATCTCTTCCTCGCCAAACCACTCGAATTGTCCATTGCGCTGACCCACAATGGGAATTGGCAGGAACGGTACTAGTCGACCGTTAACGGCCACGGGACCTGCTCCCGGTCCTCCCCCGCCATGCGGGGTGGCAAAAGTCTTGTGAAGGTTCAGGTGCAAGACATCGAACCCCATATCTCCCGGACACACCTTGCCCAAAATCGCATTGAGATTTGCACCGTCGTAGTAGAGTAGTCCGCCGGCGTCGTGGACGATTTGCGACATTTCGACAATTTGCCGTTCGAAAACAGCGCAGGTGGATGGATTCGTCAGCATGATTCCGGCCGTCTTTGGACCAACCAGCTGTCTCAAGTGATCGAGGTCCACATCGCCGTCTGTACCTACGCGAATCTCTGTCGCTTTGTAGCCGCACATGGTCGCAGTCGCTGGATTGGTGCCATGCGCTGCAGTGGGCACGATGATTTCGTCGCGATCCTCGTCCCCGCGACTTTGGTGATAGGCACGTATCATCAGCAGTCCGGCCAATTCGCCTTGGGCACCTGCCATAGGAGCAAGTGAGACAGCATCCATTCCCGTCACGATTGTCAGAATCTCTTGGAGTTCGAACACACATTCGAGTGTGCCCTGGCTAACGCCGACTGGAGTTAGCGGGTGTCTGTTGAGAAACCCTGGTTGACTAGCTGCGCGATGCGTTCCACGAGGGTTGTACTTCATCGTGCACGACCCAAGCGGATAGAAATTCCGGTCGATGGCGAAGTTTTGATGAGAGAGGTTTGTGTAGTGGCGAATCGCTTGTAGCTCGGATACTTCCGGAAGCAGTGGAGCTGACTCGCGTAGGAATCGGGAAGGAATGTCCGCCATACTTCCCGCTTCAGGTACCTGGGCGCCAGCCGCACGGTTTGTTCGCGACCTCTCGAATATGGTTGCTTCGGACTTCATGCTCTATGGCTAGTTCAAGACTTCAAGTAGAGCTCTACAAAAGAAATCCAGTTCTTCCTGACTTCGCTTTTCGGTCGCGCACACCAAGAGCGACGACTCGAGACCGTCGAATGCCTGCCCCAGAGGGAATCCAGCTAGGATTTTGTGCTTGGTTGTCAATTCGTCAAAAACGCCTTGCGCATCGCGGTGCAAATTAATAGCGCACTCGTGGAAGTAGGATCCGTCAAACGTGGGCGAAACTAGGCCAGAAGCACATAGCTTGTCTACGACGTAGCGAGTGTTTGCGTGGCTCGCACTTGCCACGTTCTGAAGGCCGGACAATCCAATGATGGAAAGGTAAATCGTCGCGGCAGTTACAAGCAGTCCTTGATTGGTGCATATGTTTGACGTCGCCTTGGCTCGGCGAATGTGCTGCTCTCGAGCTTGAAGCGTAAGCGTATAGCCTGTAGAGCCTGCGCTGTCGGTGGTCCTGCCAACAATTCGACCGGGCATCTGCCGGACATATTTGATTCGGGTGCACAGAAAACCGAAGGACGGCCCGCCAGAGGACATTGGCACGCCCAGTGGTTGCCCATCGCCGCAACAAATGTCTGCTCCTCCTTCGCCCCAATCCCCTGGCGGTTTGAGAACTGCGAGAGTCATGGGGTTTACCACAGCTATGAGAAGGGCTTTCTTGGATGCAGCCCAGTCGGTAATCTCGTCGACGTTCTCCAGTAGACCGAAGAAGTTTGGTTGTTGCACCACTACCGCCGCCACTTCTCCGAAATCGTCCAATCCAACTGCATGCCGACCACCAACGTGCTCGCAGTGCACAAGTTCGACACCTTGGCTGCCAACCAGAGTTCTTGCCGCCTTCAGGTAGAACGGATTGACCGCCCCACAAATGATCACTCGCTTGCTCTTGGTGTTTCGATTGCAGCGTATGGCCATGAGAATGGCCTCTGCGAGTCCGGAACCTCCGTCGTAAACGGAGGCATTGGCGACATCCATTCCCGTTAGGGAGGACATCATCGTTTGAAACTCGTAGAGGAGCTGCAGCGTTCCTTGACTGGCTTCGGCCTGATAGGGGGTGTACGGCGTCAGAAATTCGCCGCGGCTTGCCAAATCCCACACTGCTGCTGGTATGTGGTGGTCGTAGCATCCCGCCCCGATGAAGCAAGGCCCCAATTCGTCCTTGCGAGCGCGGCTCGACAAGATTCGCAGCATTTCCATTTCAGATATGCCAAGCGGAATTGCGAATAGGTCCGCTCGCTCGATCGAATCTGGAATTTCAGAGAAGAGCTCTTCCACATTTGAGACGCCAATGCTCGCAAGCATTTCAGAAACATCGGCGCGTGTGTGTGGTATGAAAGGCATGGTGCAGATTGCTGTGAATCAGTGACCTTCGTCCTCTGACTCGCAGAACTCCACATAGCTCTCAGCCTCGAGTAGTGCGTTGAGTTCGCCTATATCGTGAGGCTGAATGACAAATATCCAACCGTCCCCATATGGATCGGTGTTTAGGAGTTCCGGTGCATTCTCCAATTCTTCATTAGCGGCAACAATGGCCCCGCTGACTGGAGCATAAATGTCCGATGCCGCCTTGACTGATTCCACAACACCTGCTTCTTGACTGGCGGCCACTTCAATTCCGATTTCAGGTAGTTCTACGTATACGACGTCTCCCAAAGCGTTCTGCGCGTAGTCGCTTATGCCCACTACAACACGTTGGTCTTCGTCAATTCGTGCCCACTCATGTGTATTTGTGTACTTGACATCGGAGGGAGTGTTGGTCATTTGTGTACTTTCCTTCCTTTCCGAACAAATGGCGGTTTTACTAGCCTTGCGTCGCGATCTCGATTGCGAATACTCACAGTGCAATCGCCTGAAGCATCTCTTGGCACTCGTGCAAGGCCGACACTGTAGCCTAATGTTGGTGAGTAGGATCCACTAGTGACTGTACCCACCCCTGCGTTAGTTTGAACTGACTGTCGAGGGCGCACAATGCCCTGTGTTAGCACGATGCCCGTGAGTTTTTGTGTGTGGCCGTCTTTTCGTTGCTGTTCCAAAGCGGCGCGACCAACGAACTCACGACTATCGGGCTCCCAGTGAACAACCCATGCTAGCCCGCTTTCTAGGGGTGTTGTTTCGGTGCTCATATCTTGTCCATAGAGGTTTAAACCGGCTTCGAGTCTCAGTGTGTCACGTGCGCCTAATCCGCAGGGCGCAATCCCGTCTTCCAGCAACCTCGACCAAAGCGATTCCGCAGCGGAAGAATCGCAAAGCACTTCGACGCCATCCTCGCCTGTGTAGCCGGTACGGCCGATAAAGTAGTTTGGAAATTCGCGGCTTGTGAACGGATCCAATTGCCCAATTTCGTCGCATGACGTAATCTCGGCGACTTTGGCTACTGCCTGCGGTCCTTGGACGGCGAGAATGTTCAAGTCGTGTCTAACAGAAATAACTACATTGCCCGACGCCTGAGCCTCGATCCATTCAACGTCGCTGGGGGCCGAGCCAGCATTCAGGATTACTCGGTAATGGCCATCTCTGATGCGATAGACGATTAGGTCGTCAAGAATGCCCCCATGGTCATTGAGCATCACGGTGTATAGAGCTTTTCCGTCCTCCGCTAGTCTTGCTACGTCCCCTGCCAACAGGAACTGCAAGAATCCCATGGATTCAGCGCCAGTGAAGTCCACTGGAAGCATGTGCGAGACGTCAAAAACTCCGGCTGTGTTGCGAACGACGTTGTGCTCCTCAATTTGCGAGCCATAGTGCAGTGGCATGTGCCAGCCCGCAAAATCTACCATCCGCGCGTTTAGCTGTTCATGCGCGTCGTGCAGCGCGGTTTTCTTCAATTGGATTGTCCCAGTGGTCCCAATCCCATCGCTTCGCGCATGAGTTGGTTCTTGAGAGGCTCGGTCCGATTTATCGCGCGAACGCCAACGTTTCGCAACCATCTTGCAGTTGGCGTAGTCCACGACCAGGTGTGCAGAAAAAATGCCATCATCTGCATCATCGCAAAGGCTTTGAGTTTGCGTTTATGAGCAAACCTTGAGAGTTCTATCTGACGCGACTGTCTGAGGTCGACCTTCGAGCAGGTAGCTGCAAGGGAACGGGCATCCTCGAGTCCTATATTGATTCCTTGGCCTGCGAGAGGGTGTATTGTGTGTGCTGAGTCTCCTATGAGAGCAATCCACGGTTGTGGATTGAATGTGTTGGCAATGGACTGTGTGAGTGGAAACGAAATTCTCTCGTCTACTTCCAGTACCTTTCCACATACGCGCTCGCTTGCTTCCTCGAGCCTGTTGCAGAAATCGTTTCCGTCCAATCCCAGCAGTTTCTTGCAAGTCTCTTCTGACACGCTCCAAATTACCGAGACGAACTGTTCATTGGATAGGGGAAGCAGAGCCAATACTCCGTCGCCAAATTTTTGCCACGCAGTGCCGCCATGACCTTGTTCAATCCGGGCAACCGTAACGACTGCTGATTGGCCTAGGTCGTCCTTGTGACAGCTCGCGCCAGCTAGCTCTCTAGATTGAGAGTCTTGGCCCTCGGAGATGCACAGGAGACGACATTTGATTTCTTTTTCATTGCTGAGTTTGAGTGTCTTTTGCAATTTGTCGATTGCAACGATCTGCAAATTCTCAACAAGAGTCGCCCGTTCCAGAACGAGTGCTCTGAGTTCCTCAATCAGATGATGGTGCTCCGCTATCCAGCCTAGAACAGGAGCGCCAACAGATTGCGGATCGAACGACATGTAGCCTCCGCCGTCTCTTTCCCACACCTGCATGTGTTCAATTCCTTTGCTGAACACATGCTGGGACACTCCCAAGCTGTTTAGCCAATTCGCATTGGCAGGTGTAAGTGCAAGAGTCCGCAGGTCAAACCCAAGTCTGCCAATGCTGGAACTTGGTCCCGACGCCTCGATCACCAAGACCCGGTAGCCTTGAATGTGGAACGCCAGAGCCGTTGCCATTCCAATTGCGCCCGCGCCACTAACTGCTACATCAAAGTCCATGTTCCATCAGGGATTCAATCTCGTCCACGTTCTTGGGTGCTGAAGCCGTTAGCACCTGATTTCCTTCAGGCGTGATGAGAACATCGTCCTCTATGCGTAAACCGATTCCGCGCCATTGCGGATCAACGTCTTCCATGCTCTCGTTCGAAGGTATGTAGATTCCCGGTTCTATGGTTAGAACCATACCGGGTTCTAGGACTCGTGATTTGCCATCTTCCATGTACGCTCCCGCGTCATGCACGTCAAGACCCAACCAATGGGAACATCTGTGCACCAGAAATCTACGATCATCATTCTGTTCCAGTGCTGCATCCAACGGACCATCCATGATTTCTAGGTCTATAAGTCCTTGGGTCAGAACCTGCCTAGCTGTGTCATGGGGATCGTTGAACTTTGCTCCAGGTTTCGCAGACTCGATTGCTCGCTCTTGAGCAATTAGACATAGCTCGTAGAGCTCTTTTTGCCGATCGCTGAATCGACCAGAAATAGGGAAGGTCCGCGTCACATCGGACGCGTAATGGTCAAGTTCACATCCTGCATCTATCAGCACTAGATCATTGGCATTGAGCATTGCATTGTTATCGATGTAATGCATGATGCACGCGTTTTCTCCGCTCGCAACAATGCTTGGGTAGGCAGCATGACGAGCCCCGCCGCTCATGAACTCCGAGACCAGGGCTGCCTCCAAATGCCACTCATAGAGACCGGGTCTACAAGACTCCATCGCGCGTATGTGAGCTCCTACCGTAACGTCGGCCGCTCTCTGCATGCACTCCTGTTCATGTGGTGACTTGACAACTCGAAGCTCGTGGAGCGAATTTGACAAGTCAACGAACTCTTGTGGAGCGTCCTTTCGTTGGGATTTCAGTTTGGAAGTGCAAGAAAAGATTCTCTGGTCGAACGAGGTATCGAATCCAAAGTGCGCGTGAATCGCTTGCCTTCCTTCAATCAGTTGCGGGAGTTGCTTGTCGATTTCGGAGACGTCGAACGCATGGTTCACGCCTAGGACCTGAGGCGCAGCTTCTACACCCAGTCGTCGCCCAGTCCACTGTTCAGCACTTGGATCGCGAGGATTGACGAAAATCGACACTTCTCCTTCTTCTCTAAGTGGAGTAAGCACCAAGAGCGCGTTGGGTTCGGCAAATCCGGAAAGGTAGAAGAAATCGCTTTCCTGTCTGAATGGATAGTGAGTGTCGCCATTTCTGCGTATTTCCTTTGCTCCGGCAATAATCGCAACGCTCTTGGGTCCGATTGCTGCCATCAGCCTATCCCTTCTTCGGGCAAACTCGAGTGTGTCCATTACGTTGCAGCTCGCTTAATTTCGTCGCTCAGTGAAATTGTTGCAATTCGAACGAATTCGATGATTTCCATGAGAGAGAGTTCCATTTCGGGCGTATTTTGCACGTTGGAGTCTATCTCGGCGATTTTGACAAAGTCCGTGAGAATTTCATCAATGTCGTCGTTTCTGGGTGGAGCAGCCTTTTCGACGCCTTCAACAAGTGAAGCGACCCAGATTCCCAATGCTTCAGCTCGGGTTGTCAAACACTCGTCGTCGTCAGGAAGCAGAAGCTCGAAGGTCAAGTCACTGTCAGCTAAAGAGGCGCGTAGCTTTTGACACAGTTTCGTGAGGGGATCAAGCTGGCAAAGCTCGGGTCTCAAAATGTCTAACAGCTGTGGCGCACGCTCGTCATCATCTTCTGCCAATCCAACTATCACGCCCGTTGCGAGTCCGTGCAGCTCCCACTCAGGAAGCGCGATGGAGGCAAGCATTACAAGGTCTGCCACTTCGCTAGTTTGCGCGTCAGAACTCATGCTCAATCATCAAGCGGTGCGGATTTTTTCAATAAAATGCGCTGCACTCTCTCCTGGCGTTGTATTTCTCATGTCTGATGACCCTATGGCAGAACTAGAAGCCGTTGTTGAGCAACTAATCGAACGTTGCCGCAGTCTTCAGCAACAAAACCTTCGGCTAATCAAGACCCACGAACAGTGGATGGAGGAGAGACGACGACTGTTCAGCAAATTCGAGAGTGCAGAAAATTGTATTGATCAGACACTTGCAAAACTGAAGTCTGCCAAGGCGGGCAACTGATGTCAGAGGGTTCTCCAGTCGAGGTAAATGTTCAGGTTCTTCAGCGCCAATATCGTCTACGGTGCCTACCGGAGGATGTTGAGTCCCTACAGCGATCTGCGAGGATGCTCGATCAATACATGAGGGAAATGCGTGATTCCTTGAGCGCGGATGTCTTTAGCAATGAAAAACTTGCAATTGCGGTAGCGATAAATTTAATTGGAAACCTTGCAAAGCAAGAAGATCGAGTGCAAGAACTCGAACTGCGCGCAGACCGTCTCAAAAATCGAATTCTCGAAAGCGCACAAGAAGTCTCTCAAGGTTGAACTCCTAGTTCGACCGAGCAGTTCAGCGATGGTCTCGGGCAATTGTGTTGCCTCATCGTTAAAGAGCGGAAGAACAGCACTAGGAGAGATTTCGTCTTTGCTACCTATAATTTGATGTGTCTCCGGGATGTTTGCGAGTCGGTTTTCGTCCCGTACCGTTAGAAGAAACTAAGGAGACTTCGGTGAATTGTTGGTGTGCAGGCCGGATACGTCCGGAAGCCTAATGCACTTCCTGGGTCACCGCCTTGAACCACTACGGTTCAGGGTCTGACCACTCACTACATCCCGGAAATTCTCCGTTGTGGGTAGCTTGCGATCAAGGGTTCTACAGACTCCAATGCACTGATACGATCCAAGCTCCGCACACAACGAGCTTGTCTTTCGTCAGAGTCAGTGCGCCACCATTCGACGGAGGCAACGCGCCGGCTAGTTGATCGTCTCGACTGTCGTAATCTGTCCTGTGTCGCTGGCTACTTGGCAAGCGACGGTGAGATCGATCTGTCTAAAGCGTTTGGCTGGTTCAGTCTCAAAAATGTGGATGTAGTCGTCCCCTACGTCCGCAGTGGCGAAATGAGTTTTTCTCTCTTTAAGCAGGGCCAACGGCTTGAAGTTGGAAAGTGGGGAATTCAAGAGCCAGATCCAATCGAGGATGTCGATCTCGAATGCATTGACCTGTTTCTCGTTCCTGTCGTGGCGTTTTCCTCTCGAGGTGACAGACTGGGACGTGGGGGTGGCTACTATGATCGAACACTTTGCCAGGTGGCCAATCCCTTGATTGTCGGCATGGCCTACGCATTTCAGAAGGACGAGGGAATAGTCGCGAACACAACGGATGTACCGCTTGCCGCCGTTGTTACGGAAGAGGGGTGGCAGCTTTTTGATAATCGAGTCCAGTGTATTTTGGGGGATCCCTGAGTGGCAGTACGCAAAGTCCTCCGGATGGGTCACCCGACGCTACGTCGCGTAGCTCGTTCGTTGACAAACAGAGAAGCTAAAAGCGAACCCATTGCTCGGCTAGTCGAGGACATGGTCGAAACGCTGCATGACTACGGAGGAATTGGTCTCGCGGCGCCACAAGTCAACGAAAGCATCAGATTGGCAATCATTGAAATACCAAGCATGGGCTCAAGATACGGCGATCTCGAACCCATGCCCCTGACGGTCTTCGTCAACCCTGTCGTTACAGTTTTGGACGCCTCTACCGAAGGCTATTGGGAAGGGTGCTTGTCATTGCCCGGATTGCGTGGCTGGGTCGAAAGGCCTCAGCACATTCGAGTTGATTACAAGGACCTAAATCTTCGTTCGCGCTCGAAGCAATTCGCTGGATTTCAAGCGACGGTATTCCAGCACGAATTTGACCACCTCGACGGAACGCTCTTTGTGGATCGAATGACCGACACAACTCGCTTGGTCTTCGAGGAGGAATACGCCAAGTATGGATTAAGCGACCCCCCGGACGAGTGAAGTGAATCAGGATGACCTCAAGCGCAGGGCAGCAGCAGCTGCGTTGGACGAAATTCAAAGAGATTTGACGCCGCAAACGGTCGTTGGTGTTGGCACGGGAAGTACTGTTAATTGCTTCATTGATTTGCTCGCACAATGTCGGGAACGGTTTCGAGCATCCGTATCAAGCTCCAACGCGAGCACGAAGTTGCTGAACGATCGCGGCATTCCTGTCATGGAAACGACCTCCGTCAAAAGAGCCGCCGTGTACGTGGATGGAGCTGATGAGGTCGACCCATCATGTGCATTGATTAAGGGCGGCGGTGGTGCCTTGACTCAGGAAAAGATCGTAGCTTCGATTTCAGATCGGTTCATTTGCATCGTAGACCAGAGCAAACTTGTAGAGCGACTGGGCGATTTTCCACTTCCCATCGAAGTCATACCTGCAGCCCTTTCTGCTGTCGCCGAAGCGACGGCTGCTTTGGGTGGGAAGCCGAAGGCTCGGTCTGGATTGACTGACAATGGGAATGTCATACTCGACGTGCATGGGCTTGAGATTGACGATCCAGACGAAATGGAACGCAAACTAAATAATTTCGCTGGTGTTGTGACAGTGGGAATATTTGCCGTTCACAGGCCTCATTTGGTGCTTGTCGCGGAGCGAGACGGCACGATCGCACATCGTTATCCAGTCTAGGGTGCAGATTTGTGGCGTGCTTCTCTGCGCCTTAGAAAACTATTGCTGCATTTTTGCTGAAGAAGTGATGGCCGCCCTACTGACTAATCGCAGTTTGTCGGCCAACGCGTCAATCTTAGAGCCGATTACTGAGGTAAAAGAAGCTTCCCTGGATTCATGATCCCATGAGGATCAAAAACATGCTTGATCTCGCGCATAGCCTCGATCTCACTCGTTTCTCTACTGAATTCGAGATAGTCCCGCTTTAGCAGCCCCACACCATGCTCGGCAGATATGCTTCCGCCACGCAGTTGGATTTGTTTGAACAGTAACGGATTGATCGCTCGACATCGCTCTTGAAATTCATTGATGTCCAATTCCGGCGGTTTGAGAATGTTTAGGTGGAGATTCCCATCTCCAATGTGTCCGAACCAACATACTTCAAGATCTGGGTAGTGCTCTTTAACTAGCGCGTCGATGTCGTCGAGAAAATCAGGTACTTGCGAAATGCGGACGGATATATCGTTTTTGTAAGGCACATAGGCTGCGATACTTTCAGTAATGCCATCTCGTAGACGCCAGAGTTCCGTGGTTTGCGAAATGCTTTGGCTAAGAACGCCATCCACAACCCACCCCTGATCAAGACAATCCGAAAACGCTTGTGTGGCAAGTTCACTTTGATCCTCGTCGTACTCGATTAGCGCGTAGTATTCTGTCGCTTCCTGCATGGGGCGTCGGAGCGTTGAATGCTGCAGCACTTTCGACATGGCAAGATCCGAAAAGAACTCAAACGCTGATAGGTTCACTGTTCGCTTGAAGCGTTGGAGGATTGAGAGAAGATCTGCAAGTCTGCCAACGCCCAAAACCATGACCCGTTGAGGCGACGGGGTGGC
The DNA here is from genome assembly GCA_965205545.1 of Candidatus Azotimanducaceae bacterium. Lineage (GTDB taxonomy): Bacteria > Pseudomonadota > Gammaproteobacteria > Pseudomonadales > Azotimanducaceae > Bin55. The sequence continues at coordinate 2,533,314 of OZ242170.1, forward strand.
ATCAAGCTGCATTTCGGCTTCCACGATGAAGCCCAATGTGCCTTCTGATCCGACGAATAGGTGCCGCAGGTCGTAGCCAGTCGCATTCTTTACTAGACCGCGATTGAATTCCATCACCTCGCCTTTCCCAGTGACGACCGTAATGCCTGCAACCCAATCTCGAGTCATGCCATATCGGATTACTCTTATTCCACCGGCATTTGTCGCTATGTTTCCTCCGATTTGGCTTGAACCGGACGACGAGAAGTCAACCGGGTATGTCAGACCGTGTTCAGCGGCAAACTGTTGCAGCTGTGTAGTAACAACCCCAGCCTGGCAACGAACTAGACGGTCAACCGGATCGAAATGCAAGATGCGATTCATTCGATCAAAGGAAACAACAACCTCATCAGAAGTCGCAACGCAGCCCCCGGACAGACCAGTTCTCCCGCCCGAAGGAACAAGGGGAAAATGATGCTCATTTGCCACTTGAACGAGTTTGGCAACCTGATCAGTGGATGTGGGAAACACGGCGGCGAGTGGAGAAACCACGAAATTTCGTGTCCAATCCGTTCCTACGACACGCAACTCGTCAGGCTCAACTGTGATGTGCTCCGAGGGAAATATTCCCTGAGCTAGCTCGACAAAGTGTTGCCGTCTATCTGCGGTGCTTTGGGATTTGCCTTCGTTGGGCATCGAAATATAACCAGAATTGCTAGCGCGAGACAATTGCGGGGATCATCGTAGAGGTCGTTTGTCGAAGTGTTTCTCCAGAGCTGCGATCGATGGCAGTTTCTTGCCTTCGATAAGTTTGAGAAACGCTCCGCCCCCCGTCGATACATAATCCAATTTGCTCCGCAAACCATTGCGTTCCAATGCGGAAATTGTGTCGCCTCCACCACCAAGCGTGTACGCGTTCGAACCGGCTATTGCCTCGGCGACAATCCGGGTTCCTTCTCCAAATTGATCAAACTCAAACACTCCCATCGGGCCATTCCAAATGACGGTTCCAGCGTCTCCGAGGCGCGCAGCAAATTCTCGAGCTGTACAAGGTCCAATATCCACAATGACATCGTCGTCTTGAATCTCGTGCACACGCCTTAGTGTTGCTCGACTAGTTTTTTTCACTGACTTGCACGTCATGAGGTCGGAAGGCACGGGTACGTTGGTCGCATTGGCAATTGATCTGGCCGTATCTGCCAGTTCTGGCTCAGCGAGTGACTTGCCTGTTGCGTAACCTTGCGCAAGCAGGAACGTGTTGGCCATTCCACCACCTACGAGGATCGTGTCTGCGATTTTTGCAAGATTGTGGAGAACTTCCAGCTTTCCCGATACCTTTGCACCGCCTACAACTGCAACTAGCGGACGTTTTGGAGACTTCATGGCTCCGAGAATCGAGTTGACCTCCTGGAGAAGCAACGGACCAGCGCAGGCGACTGTCGAAAACTCAATCGCAGCACATGTTGATGCATGCGCACGATGGGCAGTGCCAAATGCATCCATCACGTAGACATCACCAATAGAGGACAAATCGCGTGCCAAGTCCGGTTCATTGCGCTCTTCGCCTTCCTCGAAACGTAGATTTTCTACCAGTGACACTTTGCCAGAACTTGGTCGTGTCGTTGAAGCAGGATCGACGAAAACGCCTCTCCAATTGGCCACAAGATCCACGCATCGGTCCAACAACGTCGACAGGTGGCGGGCAATAGGCGCTAATGAATAGTCAGGGTCGAAGTGTCCTTTGGGCCTGCCCAAGTGCGACAGTAATACAACTTCGGCGTCGTGATTCAGACAGTGTTCGATCGTTGGCAAGACCGCTCTGATGCGTTGATCGTTGTCGATCTTGTTGCCGGTCAGTGGAACATTGAGATCGGCACGGATTACGACCCGCTTGCCGCGGATCTCAACGCTGTCCAGACTGAGGAGGTTCACCGCTAGCCCACAAGGGCACGAACGGCCTCAATTACTGAATCCGCAGTCATTCCCAACTCCTGCATGGCAATCGATCCTGGCGCGGACACGCCAAATCGGTCTATTCCTACAATTTTTCCATCCAAACCAACGAATTTGCGCCAGTAATCTGGGTGTGCAGCTTCGACCGCTACGCGCTTGCGAATCGAGGACGGCAACACCGATTCTTGGTATTGGTCACTCTGCTCGAGAAACTTGTCGACGCTGGGCATCGACACCACTCGAATCCCAATACCGGATTGACTTAGCTGCATAGCAGCATCTACGGCGATTTCCACCTCAGAGCCAGTCGACAAAACAATTGCTTCCAGGTCCGTAGTTTCGGCCACCAAGATGTAGCCACCTCGTTCGATTGAATCAAAGGCTTGGGGATTTCTCCTCTGTGGTTGCGTTTTTTGCCGTGTCAGTACGATCGCGGTGGGTCCATTGACACGATCGAGCGCGCTACGCCAAGCCACTGCGGTCTCTACGCTGTCGCAGGGACGCCACACTGACATGTTGGGAGTAGTTCTCAGATTCGTAAGTTGCTCTACCGGCTGATGTGTGGGTCCGTCTTCGCCCAACCCTACCGAGTCGTGGGTGTAGACGAATATTTGACGGAGACCCATCAATGCGGCTAGCCGAACAGCGTTTCTCGCGTATTCCATGAACACGAGAAACGTACCGGTGTATGGGATGAATCCACCATGCAGAGCGATTCCATTGGCGATCGCGGTCATACCAAATTCTCGGACGCCATAGTTCAAGTAGCTTCCACCGTCCCATAGCCAGCCTGCGCCGTTCCATTGCGTATTGTTCGAACCGGTCAGATCCGCCGAACCTCCAATCAATTCAGGCATTTTGGGACCGAGAAAGTCCAAGCAAGCTCCTGATGCTTTGCGCGTTTCTAGTGGTTCCATCAGGCTTTGCTTATCGGTTACAAAACGGTCGAAGTCGGCACTCAAAGCATCTGGAAGACTACCAGCGGTTCGCCTTTCGAATTCCTTTGCTAGATCCGGATATTCGCGCCTGTAGGACTCGAATCCATCACACCATGTACTTTCCGCTTTTGCACCCGTCGGACGCATGTTCCAATCGTCGTACAAAGATGCGGGAATTTCGAATGGTCCACAATGCCAATCGATCGCATTCCTTGCGGCTACAACTTCTTCCTCTCCTAGTGGAGATCCATGTGCACTCGCGGTTCCACCCTTTTTCGGTGCACCGAATCCTATGGTGGTCTTGCATACGACAAGAGTCGGTTGTTCGCTGCTTGTCGTCGCTTCGGCAAAAGCTTTGCAAACTTCCTCTGTGCTGTGTCCATCGACGTTTCGTAGCACCCGCCAACCATATGCCTCGAACCGGGCAGCGACGTCTTCGGTAAACCAGAATTTTGTTTCTCCGTCGATGGAGATGCCGTTGTCGTCGTAGATTGCAATCAGCTTGCCGAGGCCCAACGTGCCTGCCAGCGATGCCGCCTCGTGAGAAATGCCTTCCATGAGACACCCGTCACCGACAATGGCCCACGTACGATGGTCGACGACCTCATGCCCCGGACGATTGAATTCGCTGGCCAATTTTCTCTCCGCGAGAGCCATTCCCACAGCATTGGCAAATCCCTGACCCAACGGTCCTGTCGTCGTTTCTATTCCGGGGCATTCGCGGTATTCGGGATGACCTGGAGTCTTGGAGTGCAATTGACGAAAGTTCTTGATATCTTCGATGGAAACGTCATAGCCAGTCAGATGCAGCACTGCGTAAAGCAGCATGGACGCATGGCCGTTGGATAGAACAACGCGGTCGCGATTGATCCAATTGGGATTGCTGGGGTTGTATTTGAGAAACTGTAGCCAAAGCACCTCAGCGACATCGGCAAGGCCCATTGGTGCGCCGGGGTGTCCAGAACTTGCCCTTTCGACTGCGTCCATCGCCAGAGCGCGAATTGCATTAGCACGTTGCTTGCATGAAGTCATGGCGATCTCGATATGGTTGGCGACGATATTTTGTGGTTTGCCTCAACAAACGCAAATAGACTGCGATTGATCCATCTACGGTGCCGACTCTTCTGTCAGCAATGAATCGAAGAGCTCTAAAAATGGCAGGCCACTAGAATACTCGGTTGCTCCATGGAGAATGTATGAGTACCTATAGCACTTTTACCTCTGAATCCGTTTCGGATGGGCACCCCGACAAGCTAGCCGACCGCATATCGGATGCGATTTTGGATGCGATGCTGACTCAGGATCCCGAATCCCGTGTGGCGTGCGAAACTCTGATCAAGTCTGGCGTGATCGTGATTGCGGGCGAGACCAGATCCCATGCCGAAGTAGATGTCGAGGCCATTGCTCGAGATGTGGTTCGACGAACGGGTTACGTGGACGATGAAACGGGGATGGATCCCGACGCATGCAAGGTCTTGAATTGTCTGGGTGAGCAGTCTCCCGACATTGCACAGGGCGTCGATGAAGACAAAAACCACGAGCAGGGCGCAGGCGATCAGGGAATGATGTTTGGATTTGCGTGCGACGAAACAGACGTACTCATGCCCGCTCCTATTACCTATGCACATCGACTGATGCAACGCCAAGCGGAAGTGAGGCGTACATCGCTGGATTTTCTGCGACCCGACGCCAAGTGCCAACTGACCTTTCACTATGACAACGGCAATCCGATTGCCGTCGACACGGTCGTGCTCTCCACCCAACATGCACCAGACGTGACGCCGAATCAGGTAGAGGAAGCTGTCATCGAAGAGATTGTTCGTCCGACGCTGCCAGGCAATTGGTTCAATTCGAGCACGAAGTGCTACATCAATCCTACTGGCAAATTTGAAATTGGAGGACCGAAAGGAGACTGTGGACTTACAGGTCGCAAGATCATTGTGGATACCTATGGTGGCATGGCCCATCATGGGGGAGGGGCGTTTTCGGGAAAGGACCCCTCCAAGGTGGACAGATCTGCCGCATACGCGGTTCGCTACGCCGCCAAGAACATAGTTTCGGCACGACTAGCGACCCGCTGCGAGATCCAAGTGAGCTACGCGATTGGTCGTGCCGAGCCAACATCGGTTTCGATAAACACGTTTGGCACTAATCGCATTCCGGATGACGAAATCGTTGGACTTATAGGAAAGCACTTCGACCTGCGTCCCAAGGGGCTGATCGAGATGCTTGATTTGATGCGCCCAATCTACGAAGCCACTGCTGTCTACGGACACTTTGGGCGGACCGACGTTGAGTTTCCGTGGGAGCAGGAAGACCGTGCGTCTCGTTTGGTCGACGATGCCGGTCTGTAGTCGGAAAAGTGCTGGGACAGCAATTCCACCTTAGCTTCGAGTTCTATCCCCCAAATTCCGATAGGGGAGAGAGCAACCTCATGCGATCGGCGGGCAGGCTCAGTCGCGAACAACCAGAATTCTTTTCGGTGACTTACGGCGCCGGAGGATCCACTCGAACCGGAACCAAACAAACTGTGGAAGCTCTCTTAGAGGAGAGTTGGCCGGCAGTGCCGCACCTCTCGTGGGGACAAACAACGCGTAGCCAAGTAGTTCGCCAGATTCAAGACTATTGCGATCTGGGAGTCAAGGCACTCGTGCTGCTCCGCGGCGATGCCCCGTCTGGCACAGTGCCCGGTTTCACGCACTATGCGTCCGAGCTGGTCGAATTGGTTCGCAAGGAATTCAGCGATCAATTCGAGATCTTCGTGGCAGCTTACCCTGAAACGCACCCCGATGCACCTAATCCGTCACGCGATATTCAATATTTGCGCCAAAAAGTCGATGCGGGAGCGGACGCGTGCTTTACTCAGTACTTCTACAACTCCGATGCGTACTTCTACTTCGTCGAACAGTGTCGGCGACAAGGCGTAGATGTGCCGATAATTCCAGGAATCATGCCTATTACCAACTACGAGCGGTTGGTGCGGTTCTCAAAAAACTGCGGTGCAGAAATACCACAATGGATTGAACGAAAGCTCTATGAGTTCAAAGACGACCAGAAAGCGCTCGAAGACTTTGGGTGCGAAGTTGTTCTTGCATTGTGTCAGCGACTGTGCGACAACGGTTGCCCAGGTTTGCATTTCTACACATTGAACCGGGCTCGCGCAACTCAGAGGATACTTAAAGACCTAGCTTTGTCCTGAGTAAACCGCGTAGTTCGTTGGTGCTCGCATCGCGCGATGCTTGTGGTAGGGAAGCGATTTTCGCATTTTCCTGAAGTGCATTGGATGTCGTATCTTGGATAAGAACCAGACACTCTTCGGGAGAAATCTCGACATTCCGCTCAATCTTTGAGAAGAGCTGAAGGGAATCGGAACACTCATCGTGCATGTCAAAAACCAATAAGGTTGGACGCTGCTCTTGAATAGTCGCAATTGTCTTTGCGACTCCATGCAATAGCTTGCAATCTATGTCGAGGCCTGAAACGGCTTCCATGAGTTTTGCTGCTGTTACCTCCGATGTGTCGCAGAGGTAAATGCGGTGCTTTGGGGTATGGCTCTTTGCAAAGCCCGCAACGTTCTCCCAGTCCAAATCACCGGGTGAACAAAAGTCTAGAAGCAAGATTGCCTCGGAGTCGGAAGTGCACAGGTTCCCAAACGCCACACCTGAACTCGTTGGTTGGCGCACCGTTTGAACGATGTCATAGACTTCGTCAGCTCTAAATGCCAATCGCCGAACATCGGTCCGGAGCAACACTAGCATTCCCCGGTCGTCGCTGTCTATGTCGTGAATGCTTTTGCCAACTCCTAGAGTCACATATTCGTAGCTGATGTCCTCATGTGTCACTTTGTTGCGGCTGAAGTCGCAGTGGGCAACGCTGGCTGGAACTAGCCCTTGAACTAGATTTGCCTCCACGGCATAGAGGTTTGAGTCAATCCTCACTTGAAGAGCGGCAAACAAACGAATGTCGCTTGGAATGCGTAGGTGAATCGACATGCTTGAGGCATTGTTCGGCTTTGCTTTCAACAGTCCGCCGACGCGTCTAGTTGCGGTAAGAAGCGAGGCTAATTCACGACCAACGGCTTCAGCTTCTGCCTCCCGGTAGCCTTCTGCAATGTCATGCTCACGATTATTGGGCCCAGCTGCCATGATCGCCGCTAGCGTAGAGTCCAGTCTCTTGGTATAGCGGGGTTTTAAGTCGTCGAAGTTGAAAAAAACACGTAATTCGTCATCGTCCCGTTGAACGTCAACTGCCAATGAAGCATCTATGTTGCTTGCGAGTAACTGGCGAAATGCTAGTAGTAAACGTTCAAGTATTGGAGTAAACAGATTTGCAGTGCTCTTGTAGATGTATTGGCCTTGGGGCGGACCGCGGAATCGAACTCGAGACTCAACGCCTCCCAATTCTTGGTTTTCAAAGACAGTAGTTCGAAGCGAACTGAATAGACTGGAAAGCTTGATGTGAGATTGTTCCTGAATCTGCCGAGTTAGTGAATCCAAGATTCGATTGTGCTGCGCCAGTGCTCTTGCTACTGGCGTGGACTTGTTATGCCCAACGCGGGAAACCAGTAGCTGACCAGTGCTGGCAATCTGCTCTGAGAAGCTTGCAAGGAGAGGATCTTCCACATTTTCTGGATTCTCAATTGGAAAGTTCAGCTTGCGGAATTCGGTGGAAAGACCCAGCGCCGACGATTCACCGCGGGGTAATTCGCTTTCGATGCCGCCAGATGCAAGAAAGTCGATTCGCTCAAGGAGTTCGTCAACTATCGTGTTGTCCTCCTCGTGAATCGCATCGGTGGTAGTAGCGTCATGAAGAAACTGGGCAACATCCAACAGCGTCTGGAAACTTCCCCCAACATCAGGAACCAATTCCTGTTGCATGCAATGCAGCAGGTTCTCGGTGGCCGCTAGCACTTCTCCCAGGCCACCGTCGACGTGTTGCTGGGCCGAGGAGATCTTTTGGATCAGGTTCTCGGACTCGAGGTTGCGGTCTTCGTGCCGCTCTAGTGTTGCAAGGTCAAATGCCACCGCCCCAACAAGCTCCAGGGCAGCTAGGTTGTCAGAACTCTTCGGCATAGGATTGAAATCTTCGTTGAGTCGAAAGGTGCAACTTCTAATGAATCAATTTAATACTGACCACATTGTGCGGCGAATACAATGACTCACGGGTCAACCGTTCCAAACATGAACGCGTTGACCTTCTTCTCATAGAGTCTACGAGTTTTCTAATTCAATATGCACATAGGCGTACCTAGAGAAATCAAGAAGGATGAGTACCGGGTCGGTTTGACCCCCACAAGCGTACGGGAATTAGTGCGGCATGGGCATCAAGTCACAGTTGAAACCGACGCTGGACTCGTGCTCGGGTTGCTTGACGCTGACTTCGAAAATGCGGGTGCTCGAATTGCTCAGAACATTGACGATGTGTACGACTGCGACATGATCGTCAAAGTCAAGGAGCCGCAACCGGAAGAAACTGAACGCCTGCGTCCCCACCAAATCCTGTTTACCTATTTGCACTTGGCTCCCAATCCGGAGTTGACCCGACAGTTGATTGAGCGCAAGTGCACCGCCATTGCCTATGAGACTGTCACGGACTCGAGTGGCGGGTTGCCACTGTTGGCACCCATGAGCGAGGTCGCTGGTCGAATGTCGGTACAAGCCGGTGCGCACGCCTTGGAAATAGCTCAGGGAGGAAGAGGCTCGCTCTTGGGAGGAGTTCCGGGGACACCTCCGGCCAAAGTAACCGTTCTAGGAGGAGGAGTGGTGGGCATGAACGCTGCGCGCGTTGCATTGGGGATGGAGGCGGACGTCACGTTATTGGACATCAACTTGCGTCGCCTAGCGGAACTGGATCTCTTTTTCGGTCCTGCGCTCAATACGGTTTTTTCGACAGTCGACGCAGTGCATGAAAATGTAGCAATCTCCGACCTTGTTATAGGAGCTGTTCTCGTACCCGGAGAGAGGGCGCCAAAGCTGGTGTCAGACGAGATGGTCCAGGATATGTACCGCGGGTCTGTGCTCGTCGACGTTGCAATTGACCAGGGAGGCTGCTTTGAGACCTCGCGTCCCACTACGCATTCGCATCCCACTTACTTAATTCACGACGTAGTCCACTACTGCGTTGCCAATATTCCAGGAGCGGTGGCTCGCACAGCGACATTTGCCCTCAACAACGCCACGCTTCCTTTTACGGTGAGTCTGGCGAACCGGGGAGTCGAAAAAGCGCTTTCGAAAGACGCCCACCTCCGCAACGGGCTCAATGTCTACGAAGGAACGATTACGCATGCCGCTGTGGCGGAAGCCGTCGGAGAATCGCACTATCCAGCGGAGCAGTACTTTCCTACACGTTGAGCGTCGTGCATAGTCGAGTGATTGGCAAAACAAGGACTAGCACAACATGGGTTGTTGGTAAAATTGCAGTTAAATTCGCGCTAGACCTCGCACATATTAGAGACATACGCAATTTGCTGTCCCTTGCATCGCCATTCAACAAAGAAATCCTGCAGTAGGAATTAGTACCGAATGCTCATAGCCGCATTGTTGTTACTGGTCGTGGTTGGATCAGTAATCTTCAATTTCATGTCGCCTTGGACCTTCTTGGACATTGGATCGAATTGGGTGCTGATCGACATAACTGTCTACATCACTTTTGTCATCTGCGGTGTAGCGTTTGTAGTCCTAGGGCTTTATATGGCCTGGTGGATATATAAGTACAAATACCAGCCTGGTCGATTATCCGAGTACGAACCTGAAAACCCCCAATTGGAGTCCTGGCTGACCATCATTACCACGATTGGTGTAGTCGTAATGTTGGCACCCGGATTGGTTGCGTGGAATGACTATGTAACAGTGCCGCCTGATGCAACTGAGTTAGAGGTCAACAGCGAGCAGTGGAGGTGGAGTTACCGATTGCCAGGCGCAGATGGAGTCTTCGGCCATGCGCACAACAAATACATCACCGTAGACAACCCAATGGGAATATTGGAGGACGATCCCTACGCCGAAGACGACATCATTATCACGTCTCAAACCATTGTGATACCTATAGATCGCAAGGTCAAGGTCCTCCTTCGATCCAAAGATGTACTGCACGATTTCTGGGTACCGGAAATCCGAGCAAAAATGGATTCAGTACCGGGCATGGTCACATACTTCTGGTTTGAGCCGATCCGCGAAGGAATATTTGACATTCTTTGCGCTGAGCTGTGCGGCAGGGGACACCACACCATGCGGGGTGAAATGCATGTGGTTTCGCTCGATGAATATGAGACGTGGCTGGAGGCGCAAGTGACTTGGGCTGAGTACAAGTCCGGAACTCTGCCGCTAAGCGATGAAGCACAGAAGGGCAGAACCGTGGCATCGGAGGGAGGCTGTTTTGCATGCCATACGCTAGACGGTTCGACCGCAGTCGGCCCCACCTGGAAGGGACTGTGGGGAACAATCGTCGAGTTGGAAGATGGGTCTTCGGTTCTCGTAGACGAGGAATACGTGCGGGAGTCGATTGCAGATCCCAATGCGAAGATTCGCAAGGGGTTTGCGCCTGGCATGGTTGCTGAGGAGCTTAATGATGAGGACTTTTCAGCACTTATTGATTTTTTGAAGGAATTGGTCCCGGCAGAAGAAGCGTCCGAGGAAGGCGCGATTCAAGAATAAAGTGAGAATTGATCGAGACATGTTTGCTACATCGGCGCCGCCGAATCAAAGCTCGTTTTCTCACGTGTTCTCCATCGCATCGAGAGATGCTGTGAGGTAGAAAGAAAGAGACATGGCTACAGCAGAAATTCCCTATCAGGAAACGGTGCCGCTTCACCATCCTAAGACATGGTTGGGTAAGTGGGTATTCAGCCAAGATCACAAGGTAATCGCTGTACAGTACGGGATTACGGCCATGGCGGTCGGACTTGTGGCACTCGTATTGTCGCAGCTCATGCGCATTCAGCTCGCCTGGCCGGATGCTATGCCGTGGTTTGGACCCGACGAGTACCTCTCGGCGATCACGATGCATGGGATGATCATGGTGATCTACCTGCTCACCGCGTTCTTGCTCGGAGCATTCGGAAACTTTTGCGTTCCTCTGATGTGCGGCGCACGCGACATGGTGTTTCCATTCGTGAACATGCTTAGTTACTGGGTCTATCTGGTCTCAGTGATCGTTCTTCTGGCGGTCTACCCGCTCATGTTGTTCACGGACGTTCAGCCCACAGGGGCAGGCTGGACCCTGTACCCGCCGCAAACGATTACCGCTGGTACGCCTGGAGCCGATTGGGGAATCGTCTTGATGCTTGCCTCGCTGGCAATCTTCATTGTGGCCTTCACCATGGGCGGACTCAACTACATCACTACCATTCTGCAAGCCCGCACGCGTGGCATGACCCTGATGCGCATGCCTTTGACCGTTTGGGGCATTTTCATTGCCACATTCTTGGGTTTGATTGCGTTTCCCGCACTCTTTGTGAGCGCGGTGATGATGCTTCTCGACCGATTGATTGGCACAAGCTTCTTCATGCCCGCGATCGTGTCGCTAGGACAGAAACTAAGCTACTCGGGAGGGCAGCCTCTCCTGTTCCAGCACTTGTTCTGGTTCTTTGGTCATCCAGAAGTCTATATCGTCGCGCTGCCGGCGTTTGGCGTGGTGTCGGACCTCATTTCGGTGCACGCACGTAAGAACATATTTGGCTATCGCATGATGGTATGGGCCATAGTGGCAATTGGGGTGTTGTCCCTGATCGTATGGGCACACCATATGTATGTAGCGGGAATGCATCCGTATTTCGGCTTCTTCTTCGCCACTACTACGTTAATCATCGCGGTACCCACTGCGATAAAGGTCTACAACTGGACGTTGACGCTATGGAGGGCGAACATAAAGCTTACGGTTCCCATGCTGTTTGCCTTGGCGTTCGTCTTGACGTTCATCATGGGCGGCATTACCGGACTCTTCCTTGGCAATGTGATCATCGACATTCCGCTTTCGGACACATACTTCGTTGTTGCCCACTTCCATATGGTTATGGGAGTCTCCCCGATCTTGGCCATATTCGGGGGCATATACCATTGGTATCCAAAACTGACAGGTCGCATGCTTAACGACACTGTCGGCAAATGGCACTTCTACATTACGTTCATCGGTACGTACGTGATTTACTTCCCGATGCACTATTTGGGATTCGTTGGTGTGCCACGACGATACTACGAGACCGCGCTAGGCGAAGTCTATCCTGACTTCTATCCTGAATCGGCCCATGACCTGAACGTATTCATTACCTGTGCGGCGCTTGTTGTGGGAGCTTCTCAAATCCTCTTCATCTACAACTTGGTACATAGCTTTTTTTGGGGACGGAAGGCTGGTGCCAATCCGTGGGGTGCAAATAGCTTGGAATGGCGGACGCCGGACACACCTCCATCTCATGGAAATTGGGGCGAACAGCTGCCATCAGTTCACAGGTGGGCGTACGATTACGGTGTGCCCGGAGAGGAAACCGACCACATTCCTCAGGATGTTCCCAGAAGATCAGCCAGTTGAATTGCTGCACGAAGCGTCGGCGATCACCGAATAGAACACTAGGCCTATGACAGAAGCCACTGTACCGAATCAAGAAAGCGTATTCACCAGCACAGCACGTGACTGGTCCTCCGACATAACCACGTTCAAGGGTGTGCCGTGGGGCAAAGCCATGATGTGGATTTTCTTGGTTTCGGACACATTCATCTTCACCTGCTTCCTCGTGAGCTACATGACGGTTCGCATGACTGTGACGGACCCGTGGCCGAATCCAAGCGAAGTGTTTGCACTAGCAATCCCACACGAGCTCTTCGGCTGGCAATTCTTGGAAGCTCCGATACCTGTGCCACTCCTATTGATTGCGATTATGACTTTCATCTTGATTTCTTCAAGTGGAACGATGGCTATGGCCGTAAACATGGGCTATCAGCGCAACAAGAAGGGCGTTGTTTGGCTGATGGTGGCTACGGCGGCCTTCGGTGCATCTTTCGTTGGGATGCAGGCATTTGAGTGGTACAAGCTCATTGTCGAAGAGGGTATTCGTCCCTGGGGCAATTCGATGGGCGCTGCTCAGTTTGGCTCGTTTTTCTTCATGGTAACGGGATTTCACGGACTGCACGTGAGCGCGGGGGTGATCTATCTCTTGATCGTTGCCCTGCGGGTTGGATTGGGACACTACGACAAGACCAACTTTGAGATTGTCGAGATAACTGGGTTGTACTGGCACTTTGTCGACTTGGTTTGGGTGTTCATCTTTGCATTGTTTTATCTTTGGTAGGTGGTGGATTACACGTAATGGCAACTGAAGGTCAACAGCATCCCATAAAGATCTACGTGCTGATCTGGATACTGCTCTTTGTATTCAGCGCCGTTTCGTACGCAAGCGACTATTTAGATGATGGCGTGTTTCGCGCCAGCGTCATTCTGCTCTTTATGATCCTTAAAGCTGCATTCATTGTCGCCATCTTCATGCATATGAAATGGGAACGATTCGCGTTGATATTCGCCATACTTCTGCCCCCACTTGCTTTAATGGTCCTCATGACCCTTATGGCGATCGAGGCCGACTATGCATGGGCCACGAGGGTGGAGTACATGGGCGAACCGATCGCTCCCGAACCCAATCCGCCTCCGACTCACCAACACCAGGATTCCGGACACTAGTCCAGTTCTACATTGGCTTGCCGGCGCAGCAGGTAGATTGCACTAGCGGTTTGCCTATCAATCCGCATTCTCGCTTGCTGTTCCTGATCTAGAACATCGTTTAAGTCAATTCGTTCTACGTCAAACCCATATCGGACAAGCTGGTTGGAGAATTCGTCGCCATAAATTCGGAAGAACTCTGGCGGTGCTTCGTGCTCGTCGCCTGGCAGCACTGAAGTTGTCGATTCGCCCATTGAAGGAACGCTGACCAAAGCCCATCCCTCGGGGTTCAAGATGCGATGGATTTCCGCAAGCGCCAATTCGTCGTGCTCGACCTCGGGCAACACATGGCTACAAAAGACGATATCGAAGAATTCGTCACTGAAAGGCATTTGCTCGATGTTGAGTCGGATGTCCACGTCTCGGCGGAAGAGATCGCACGAGAGGTAGAGTTTGTCGCTCAAGTCAACGATAGCGGAACGCAGACAGGATTCCGGAGCTATGTGCAGCAGCTTGGAGTTGTTTCTGCGCAAGTCCTTTCGATTGCGCAAGACCTCGTGCATCAATCGATCCCGTTCCCGAGAGCCGCATACGGCGCATACTGCATTTGGTCTGCGAAACTTGCGTCGACCCGCAGGTCGGAAAGACCGATATGTCCGGTCGCAAAACGGACAGTAAACACTCGTGCCCGCATAGAGCATGGGAGAAAGTCTACGTCGTAGTTGACGAATTCGATTTTCGAAGCCAATTAGGAACCGCACGCATCCACCTCTGGCTTGAGAAGGTGAATGCGACCTTCAAATTTGACAATTTTTCTCTCGATTTTTCTGCGTGCAATTGCTTTCGACCAACTGCTGATGGGAATCCATTCGCTATTGCCCAGACCGTCAACGATAACCAGCCTGCACCGGTTGACATCCTCTCGTACCGCGATGATGTTGTGCGGCAAGAGATCTCGGGTCAATACCAACTCCTTTCGCAACCAAGTCTTGAATGTTCCAATTGCTTCCTCTAAAGGCTTGTCAATGCCATGGGGAACTTGCTGGTCTAGATTCAACGGGAAGGTGCTGTCGAAGTTTCGAAAGACTTGAGTAACAATGCCCGTCCCCAAATCCGTTTCAACAACACCAAGAAATCTAGGGACATGGCGCCACAGTTCGCTTCCATGCCGCCTCATTAAGTCCCGGTATGCTGAAATTTCCTTGTCTTGGTCATCCCAATGGCTGACGGATCTGAATTTCTTTAGTCCAGTTGCGAGCTCGCGTCTTTTTTCTGGTGTGCGATCCTCGCGAAGGACTTTTATGCAACGGGATGGATCTGAAGGGTGCAAATAGCACCGACGGGTGCCTCCTATAGCGAACGGCTCCTGGCTGTCCAATTGGATCAAGACGTCGCTCAATGAATTAGGTTAGGTGTTGCGACCAATGAAAACATCGAGCACCACCGATCGTGCATTCCAATCCCTTGACAGTCGGCAGCCTGTTCTTTGCGGCGAAGTATCTGGGATGGAATTGAATGCATGCGTTGCCGTTGTTTGCTCGTTGTTCGTGTTATACATGATGGGTCGTTTAGAGGAATAGAGCAGTGAGGATTCGGTCCAAGATCGTTGCCATTCTGGGGCTCACGTCGTTCATTGTTCCATTGATTGGGCTAGTGGGCATAAGAGCAGGATGGTGGAACTACGAAATTGGGTTCTTGCTTCTAGCCGTGGCGTCGTTATTTGGGGCGCTTACGCTAATGGCGGGAATCACAGGACTTGTGATTGCATTTGTTCGGCGAAAACGCGGGTCTGCGTCCAATCGTAGTCGTATTCGCTGGATCAACGCCGTGGGTTTTTTCCTCGGTCTGCTGGTCTTGGCGTTCGTGGGGCAGCTGTTCCTGAACGCATTGAAGCACCCGCTTCTCTACGACATTTCAACCGACCTCGACGACCTGCCCAATTTTTCTGCAACGTTAATTGAGTTGCGTGGAGGGTCGTCAAATTCGTTGGTGTTTACAGCGGATGCAAAGCGGCTTCATAGGGAGTCCCATCCAGATCTGGGCACTCTGGAGATTAGCGATAGGTCAACAATCGATACCTTCCAAACTGCGTTGAACGTTGCCCGTGATATGCAATGGAAGATAGCGACAGAAAATATTGAGATCGGAAGGTTCGAAGCGGTAGCTACAACTTTTTGGTTCAGGTTCAAGGATGACGTAGTTGTGCGAGTACGAGAAAACTCTCACGGTTCCGGCTCTTTGGTTGATGTGAGGTCTGCGTCTCGTGTAGGCGTTTCAGATGTGGGAACCAACGCAAAAAGGATTCGCCGATTCTTGGAAGAGATTGAGAGTCGATCACGCTAGGAACAACCGCAATTGCAACCCAGAGGTAATGCCACTCATTTCCTTCGAATCGCGATTGAGTCGCTGGTTGTCCCCACGAAGTCCACCTTCCTCACTCTAAATTGGAGTTCTAGAACTTTAGCAGGCTGGGTTCTAAGGAATCGAGGTCCACTATGCCGACCGCATTGAATCCTTTCATGTGTCCAGCACACTCTCCAGGATTGAAGATTGTTAACGACTCGCGCTGCTCGATTCGCAGCAGGTGTGTGTGTCCGTGCAAGGCCAAATCTGACCCAAGGGTCGTAGAATCCGTTAGGTCTCGGGGGTCGTGCACGACGACAATCGCCCGTCCATGCAGTTCGAGATGGAGCGGTGGCTTGCCAAAATTGAAGCCAAGATTGCTAGCCACGATAGCGAGTTGGTCTAGTTCGGTGTCGTTGTTGCCGAATACGCCTGACAGCGGTGCGTGCAAATCCCGAAACAGCTCAAGTGTGCTGGCTTTAGTGATATCTCCGGTGTGTATGACTTGGTCGACTCGATTGAGGTTGAAGAGATCAACAATGTTCCGCACGTTTCGCCTGTTGTTGTGGGTATCGCTAACGACGCCGATCTTCATGTGAAACAGTTAGGGTTTGCGAGCGGAGCGCATCGCTATTGAAATTGACATTGTGTCAGAGGCGTCTTGCAAAAATCCTGATAAGCCAACTGGGGCGCTTCATTTCGGTCAACTATACAGGCTTGTAGGTGCTGAACACACATTTCAATTGCAAACTACGTCCGTGGCCAACTCCTCAGAACTGCAAGAGCTCATCCAATGTATCAAGATTTGTTGAGTTATTGGAGGGATCGTGTGGCTTGGGGATTCGTTACGTTATTGGTCGTCAGAGCCTCCTAGATTGGGTTCTGGTTGACAATTGAGTCCAAAAGGTTTAATAATGCACATTGAGCCCAGAGGGCTTAGTACTGTTCTCGCCTAGGGCGAGAACTAGGTCTTTTGTGCAAATCCCGGAGGGGATTTAGAGACAGGGGGTACATATGCGACTACGACTAGGATCGCTTCTTGCGATTCTTGCTTCTGGCGCACTTTTGTGGACGACAACCGCATTGGCGCAAGAAGAACAGACCGAAGAAGAGGAAGAGGAGCAAGTAGAGGCTGAAACTGCCGACGACGCTGCCGATGACGACGAGGCCATGGACAACATGATTATCACAGGCTCGTACATTCGACGCGACAACTTCGACACGCCCTCTCCCATTGACATTATCACCGAGTTGGATATCGAGCTTGCGGGTACGCCTGATCTGGGAGACATCATTTTCGATCAGACGTATCAAGTTGGTGTAAATGCCAATGCTGCTCCATTCGAACATCCCACAGGACGTGCCGATGACCAAAGTGTGCAACGAGGAGTTGAGGTTTGGGCCAACATTCGTGGACTAGGTACTCGAGCGACGATGACCATGATGGACTCGCACCGCGTACCGGCCAACGTGCAGGGCTACGGTCCTGGAACACGAAGGTCTGGTTCCGACGTCAATTCACTATATCCCGGTATAGCAATTGGTCGAGTTGAAACAATTCTCGATGGCGCGTCCGCACTCTACGGTTCGGAAGCGGTATCTGGAGTGGTCAACGTCATTCCGCAGAAGAACTTCGATGGATTCCGTGCCAACTACTCTAGCCAACAGGCTATAGAGGGTGGCGCTCCTTCCAAATCGTTTGAATTGTTAGCGGGCGCGCAGAGCGAGAAGTCAAGTGCGATATTCGCCATGGCTATTCGCGATGTTGACCGCATGGAGGCGACCGAACGACCACAATTCATCATTTCCTCAGCGGGTTGGACAGGTCAGCTCTTGCCCACCTGGAGCGAAACTGGATCAAGCAACCCTGGTGACTGGCGTGTGCCCTTTAGGGGCTCCAATGGCGAGTTGGTTCCCTGGACTCCATCCGGCTGGGCGCAGTTCCCAACTAGTACACCGCCTCCCGGCTGGATCGCCACATCAGGTCCGTGGTACTTGTATCCGGAAGGCGAACCCATTCGATTGGTAGTGGATGACTATGACAATGATGGATTACCCGACGTAGAGGAATTTGGCTACGCTGGCACTGTAATCGAAGATACTCAGGGACGAATGAAAGTACTGAGAAGGGTTGACCCTGGATGTGGCTACGATTTTGGCGCCGGTTACAACAGTCTTGAGGGCGAAAGATTTGCTGCAGGCTCCGTTTCCGCAGCAGGCGGTCTTGGTTACACCGATACAACCAGGAAAGGCAACTTCCTCAACGAGTACCTTACAGGTAACGTTTGGGGACGCGAGACTAGAACGACGGGAGATGAGGCAGGAAGCCATGGATCGGAGTACGACTGCCGACGTGTAACAACCGATTTTCAAGACATGCAGACACCGCAGGATCGTGAGCAAGGGATGGCGTTCTTTGAGCATCGCTTCAATGATTACGTTTCATTCCACGGTGAGGTCACGATCAGCCGATTGGAGAGTCGCGGACGACAGAACGATTGGTTTGGAATTGACGAATGGCAAGGTGCTGCGGGTGAGGACACATTGAGCCCATTCATTCCTTATGCGATTGGATCGAACCCTGGCAATCCATTCCGAGCATTTGCCGATGGATCCAATACTTGCGACTTGCTTCCCAACCTACCCGGATGCGACGAGTTCACAAACGGGCGATGGTATACATACGTTGACGACAACGGAACTCCCGATAACCCGGCTGACGATGTGACACGCACCATTGACCGTCATTCAGAAACGGAATTGTCTTACATCGATGCGAATGGCAATGGCGTCTACGACTACTTGCAGGAAGCTGGAGAGTGGTTGGTGTTTGCCCAGGACATCAATGGAGATGGATTGCCGGATCGAGACGTGAATGGCGATGGAATCGCACAGGACAGCGAACTCAATAATCGTGAGGCGCAGCACAGTGCTCAAAACCGCGTGATCTTGTTGCCGCTAGACAGCGACGTGGATGGAGATGGAATTCCAGATCGATTCGATCCTGATTCGCACGGAACGATCGGCGTACGGCTGTTTGAAGATGTCAGGCTTGATCAGCTGGCCGCCCATCCGAAACAACCGTATGTCCATGAAAGCTATCCGTGGCTTAATGGCGACATGAGTTTTGACCATCGTGCACAACTGAGCGACATGCGTTTACGACTTGGTGCCACGATCGAAATTCCGGATACCGAGTGGTATATCAATGCCGACTGGGTTTGGGCGTTGAACAAGCGAGAAAATGACTGGCTAGAGCCTATTTGGCACTGGGCTGTCAATTCGTTTAGGTGTTCGGGTGGTCGCGATGGACAGCAGTGCTTCAATCCATTCAGTACGAGCTGGCTAGCATCCGATCCCGAATCCGGGGAGTTGTTGCCGCAGTGGCGTGACAAAGACGACCCAGCTTGGAATACAACCTTGGAGACACGAAATGCGGGAATCATCCCTCGCGCAGATCAGCGTCTTGTAGGTTTCGTACTAGTTGACGTAATTGCGTCGAATTCCAACCTGTTTAACTTGTGGTACAACGACGCGCCTGTTGGATTTGCGATCGGCATGCACCATCGTATCGAGTCTGAAGAGTACCGACCCAACCAGGTTGGCGCGGCGTCGCTTGGTTCTTCGATCGTAAGCTTCCAATACACTGAGGAACAAACAGATGCTGTATTCACCGAGTTTCGTTGGCCTCTGATTTCGCATCCTCGATGGGGCGAAATGGAAGTTCAAACGGCGCTCCGTTACGCAGAATTTACTGGACGCGGTTCATTGGCAGCGACGGGAGAAGTTGCAAACTTTGATGTGACAATCCCGAAATTCGCAATGAGCTATACGCCAACTCGAAATCTATCGTGGCGATTCAGCCGAACTGAAGGCTTTGTACTGCCAGGAATGTTCCAGCTGTTCAACGTCACAGATGGCGAGTACTCATCTCAGGAAACTGTGCGCGACTACATCTGCGACAACCTTCCTGAACTGCCGATGTGCTCAGGCGTTGGACCCGGTGGCGCGGTGCCCGATGTAACTGTAATTCCAGAATCCGCAAATCGAAACTTGTCGGCGGAAATCTCAGCGCTTTGGAATACCGGTCTCACGTTCCGCATGTTTGACGACGACTTCACGATGGACATCGACTACACCGACGTCGCGTTTGAAGGAAGGGTCGAACGAATCGGGGTGGGTGCAGTCGTAAACCAGAATGAAGCTGGATTCGAGCAGTTCATAAAGGATCGATGCGGGAACGATACGCTGGTCGATTATGACAACCAGAACAAGTATCCAATCGATCAATATCCGAATATTCCACGGAATCCACTGGACTATGTAGCTCAAACACCGCTGTCGGAGCAGCAATGCAGGCTTGAAGCAGCGAATGAGTGGATTGCTCAAGAGACTACAGTAACTGGCGGTGTAATTATTCGTGAGGATGGAAGACTTGTTCAGGCTTCCAACGCTTGGATCAATCAGGGTGAGTATCGCACTCGTACATTGATTGCACAGGGCGGCTACAGCTTCGAAGGTGCGGAAATACCGTTTATCGGCGGAGATTATGGCAACTTCAACATGTCATTCTCGATGACTAAGATGCTAGAACTCAGCCTGACTCGATTCGCCGCAGACTCGGGACATGGCTATGCAGGGCTAAAGGTCGATGGCGTCGGAAACCGCAATGCAACCAACTTCTGGGCAGGATCGGAATTAGGTACCCCGCTGCCTCCCACGCCTGAATACAGAATCAATCTTGGGCTGCGTTGGTTCACTGGACCTCACACCGCACAACTTAGCATGCGCTGGCACGACAGCATTACAGATGTCAGTCCAGGGTATGACGAGATTACCGAATGGACTAAGTGTCGGCTTAGACCTGACGGATCCTATACGCGCAACAACGGAGACCAGTGTTCTGAAAATGAGTACTTGACCGATCCCAACGGATGGAACAACAACGAGTTCAGCGGCATGGCGGTCTTCAATGTCGATGACACCGACGACATTCCTAACTTTGTGTGGACAGAAAAAGAAGCCTGTATCGACCAAGACAGGAATCCCTATTGCGAGATTCCGGCTGCGGCATACTGGGACTTCAGCTACACCTACAACCGCACGAATTTCATGGGAATGTCCTCGTTCTCGATCAACGTATCCATACGTAATCTCTTCGATTACTATCCAACACCGATTCCATCGGGAGTTGGCTTCGAGGCGTACGTTGACAATGGAATGGGTCGACTTGGATTTGCACGAGTATCCATGAGTTTGTAGTAGCGCATTTAGACTACTAACCTCTACATTCGGCGCTGGGGTTCTCTCCAGCGCCGAATTTTTTTGATCTGCAGTTATGATTTTCTCGGAGTGTGCAGCTAGTTCCCGGAGTTCGCTATAGTTTCTTGCAGAGGCAATTCCGCCACATTAAAGCCTCACTCCATGGTGTATACAAGGACTGCTACGTAATTGCAAAGTCGAAATGGCACGATTACCTAGCGATTGGACAATTTCGTGGTTCACTTGACCGAATGAAGGATAGGCGACAATATTCGCTTGCATTAGTCGTCAGCGTAGGGGCGACGCTGTTGCTGACAGTGCTAGTTGCCTCCTGCAATGTGGCGCCGAGCACTGCCTCAATTGATGAGCCGGTCCAAATCGATACAACCGAAGTCGACCCAGAACTTGCCAATTCAGTGGCTGAAATGCTCGAATTGATCAATGCGACGCCGTTCTCATCTTCACTAAGAGGACGACTAGCAATGATGTACGAAGTCAATCACTTTCCGGATGCGGCATTGGGGATGTATGAGCAAGCGGCTCTGCTTGATCCACAAGAATTTTCCTGGTGGTATTTTGGTGCTTTGATCGACAAGAAGCAGGGAAATTTCGATGCAGCGATAGAAAAAATAAAACGAGCCATTGCTATTGATCCGGGCTACGTACCCGCCCATTTACACCAGGGCAGCTGGCTGCTAGAGCAGAATCGCTATGACGAAGCCGTCGCGGCGTATAACGAGGCCGCATCATTAGGTGCGGGCTCGCCCGCGGCTGTGGGTCTGGCTCAGGTTTACCTGCGAGAGGACAGTTTTCAAGCTGTGATCGATGTTCTCACCCCTTATGCGCAAAACCTACCCCATCCTCAGATTTGGCGACTCCTGGCAGCTGCGTATGCACCATTGGGTCTTGAGCAAGAAGCTGAGGTCGCGCGAGCTTTGGGGCAAGAGGCGATACCTTTGTTGTGGCTGGATCCGATACGACAACGACCGAACAAATATATTCGAGGATTCGGTAGACGATTGGCGTATGCACAGAGCCTTCTGTCTGCTGAACGTTACGCGGAAGCGCTTCGGGAACTTGAAAGGTTGCAAGCGATCCGACCTGACGACGAGATTCTCCTTAACAACCTATCCGTAGCGTACGACAAGTCAGGTCAATTCGACAAGGCAGTTCAGACTTTGGAGCGTGGGATTGAGTTGGCGCCGAATCAGTTCCGCTTCTACGTCTATCTAGGTGATTTGCTATATCGCGCAGGCGGCAACGAGGAGGCCATTGACCTATTCAATCGCAGTCTACAGATCAATGACCGCAACGCAGAAGCCTACGAACGCCTTGGTTCAGTGCTCATGCGTTTAGAACGGTTTAGCGAAGCCATGTCGGCTTTTGAGAAAGCAATCGAGTTCGGGCATTCCAATGTAGCTGGCATTCGACTCCGAATGGGCACGATTCAAGGCTACCAAGAAAACTGGGATGAGGCCATAGATCAATTTTCTCAGGTAGTCAGACTTGAACCGGCAAACGTCGATGGTCATGTATTCTTGCTGCACGCCTTGGTCGGCGACAATAGGTTGCAGGAAGCTGAGGCCGCATTGCAATGGGCGGCAAGGCTAGGCATAGATTCACAATCCCTTCAGCCTGTTGTGGATGCTATATCACAGAAAAATGGACAAGTCGATCCACAGTCACCATGAGGGAAGCTTGTTCAGCTAGCGGCGCGTTGGTAATGACATGTTTGGCTTGTTGCTATGGCTGTGGAAATTCGGAGCAAGCCACTACACCTGGATCTCCTGACAGCGTCGCTTGGTTTTCGGAGGAGTCGATCCAGCGAGGCGTTGAATTCGTTCATGCCTCCGGACATCGCGACAAGCACTTGCTACCCGAGATCACAGGAAGCGGCGTCGCACTGTTCGACATGAACGGGGATGGCTGGCTTGATATTTATTTTGTTCAAAGCGGCCACTTAACCCAATTGGATACGAACGACACTTACATGAATGAGCTATATCTCAACCGAGGAGACGCAACATTTGCCAAGCAACCATTCGAAACAAGTGCCGCAGACGCGGGCTATGGTATGGGAGTGGCGGCAGGAGACTATGACAACGATGGCGATAGCGATCTCTATGTGACTAACGTTGGAGAGAATCGACTTTATCAAAATGACGGCACCGGCAAGTTTACTGATGTTGGAGGCAGAGCGCTGTCGGATGCAAATTGGGGTACATCTGCCGCTTTCCTGGATTTGGACAGAGACGGTGACTTAGACCTCTACCACGCAAATTATCTCTATTGGTCCGTGGAAGTGGAACTTGACTGCTATTCAAGTGGCGTATTGACCTATTGCCCTCCAATCAACTATCGGGCGCCCGCAATAGATCGCCTCTACAGAAACAATGGTGACGGAACCTTTGAAGACATTACGTCCGAAGCAGGGATTGACGCTGCGTTTGGCAATGGATTTGGAGTGATAGGTGCAGACTACGACAACAATGGTTATATCGACGTCTTTGTTGCCAATGACTTGACGGTAAACCAGCTATGGATGAACCAGGGCGACCTAGACTTTCGCGACGAAGCCATGACCCGCGGTTCTGGAGTCGATGGATTTGGCATTGCCAAAGCTGGAATGGGTGTAGTCTCAGCTGACCCGGACCGTGATGGAGACTTTGACATACTGGTAGTGAACCTCACGGGCGAGTCCGACTCGTACTTTCGAAACGATGGAACGCATTTCACGGATTCCACAAGTGAAGTTGGTCTCAGCGCGCCGAGTCGCAAATACACGCGGTTCGGAGTTGTGCTTGCGGACTTCGACAACGATGGCTGGCTGGATTTATATCACGCGAACGGAGGGGTTAGCCCCGTCGACCTTTCTGCCAAAGACGTATACGCTGAACCCAACGTTCTGTTTCAAGGAACGCAAGATGGTAGGTTTGCTGAGGTTGCACCGCTAGGAGGCACTAGCACATCGCTAGTGCACACTAGCCGCGGGCTTGCGGTTGGAGACATTGATAACGATGGTGGACTGGATTTGGTTGTGGTCAATCGTGATGCGCAAGCATATGTGCTAATGAACCGTCACCCGAATCGAGGAAACTGGATTTCGTTTTCCATCAAAACCAAACATGGCGGAGATGCCAATGGAGCGTTGGTGACTTTTGCGTCGAACGGCAGACAGGTTTATGGAACCGTGAGACCCGAAGGCAGCTACCTGTCTTCTAACGATCCTCGAGTGCACTTTGGATTGGGGACATCGCTAACGGCTGAAGATGTCCATGTGATGTGGACAACAGGGGAAGTCGAGGAATTTGGCGACGTTGAAGCAGGTCAATTTATTGAGTTGCGGGAAGGACGCGGAAACCCATCAGACTGGCCACATTCGCCATGAACGGGGTCAGCGGAGGCACTTCATCCTGGTTGTGCATTTGGGGAGTGGCGCTCAGATGCAGTGAACTGATGAAATGCGGTACATCTTTTCTGCAGGCATCTCGGATAGGAAATTGCACTCAAGTAGCCCGAGTACTTGGCGTCATCGGATCGGCACTACTTATCGGAATGCTAAACGTCGCATGCACTTCACCTAACGAAAATGCCATTGCATTTCCACAGGTCGAGTTACCCTTAAAGCAGAATCTCGCCAACGTTGATCCCGAAGTGGCAGAGTACATTTCCCGTCGGCACGAATTGGTTCTGCAGAATCCAAGCTCAGCGTCGGAACGAGGAAGGTTGGCCATGGCCTATGACGCCAATGGTTGGTACGAAGCTGCGATTGACATATACGATCAAGCACACTCGCTTGATCCCTTTGAATTCATGTGGCCCTACTTCGCCTCATTGCTTGAAGCTGCCCAAGGAGATTTTGAGAGTGCATTGCGCAGCCTGACCGCTGCACTCGAGATTGACTCAGATTACGTGGCGGCTTGGCTTTCAAAGGGAACATGGCTGCTCCAACTGGACCGTTTCGAAGAGGCGACGATTGCGTTTGAAAGAGCATATGCAATCGATGGCAATAGGCACGCAATTGTAGGAAAAGCACACGTCTTTCTGCGAAGTGGGGATTCAAAGTCTGCAGCAGATCTATTGGAACCCTTGAGCAAACGCACAACGCATCCATTTGTCCACCGATTGCTTGCGCGAGCATACGAAGACCTAAGCAGGAGCGAAGAAGCCAGGGTGTCAAGAGCTATCGGGAAACAAGAAGGCTTTCTTATCTGGCAGGATCCCCTCTTGCTTCGACGCGATCAGCACATCCGAGGGTTTGGTGGTCGTTTGTCGAAAGCGCAGCGGTTCCTTCAAGCACGACGTGTTGAAGAAGCTCTTGTTGAATTGACAACGCTGCGGGAGACCTACGCTGACAGGCCCGCACTAGTCAGCACATTAGCTTGGGCCTATTCAACTAGAGGCAATACGGATCTTGCCATTGAAGCGCTGCAAATCGGCATTGAGGAACATCCAGACCATCAACCGTTCTATACACAGCTCGGCGATCTACTAAGCATGACTGGAAGTTTCGATGTCGCATTGGGGCTGTTGGAGAAGAGCGTCGAACTCAACCCCTTGGATGCCGAAGCGCACTTCAAGCTTGGGTATGCGCTCATGCAGCTTAGTGAACTGGACCAGGCAGTGTCGTCGTTCGAAGAAGCGCTGGAGTTAGGTTCGGATTCCGCTCCTCAGATTTACATTCACCTTGGCACAGTTGCAGGCTATAAGAGGGACTGGAACAAAGCCATCGCGCACTTCAAGAAGACGATTGAGTTGGACCCGCGAAATGTCGTTGGACACGAGAGATTGTGCGTAGTCTACATCGAGGCAGGCAAGTTTGATGAATTAAACACGGCATTGGAATGGGCTGTAAGACTGGCGATTCCAGACGAGGAGTTCGATTTCGTTCGCCAGTATCGCGATGAAGTTCTAGCAAATTCGCAATGAGGGTGCACGAGACATCACTTAGCTGCTTGACGACTAGAGATGGGGGCGCAACAGAATACAGTCTGAGACTTTGCGCAGATGGGTTGGCTATTCGCTGTAGGCGGCGTACAAGGAGGTGCTGCGTTGCCTCGTTGCGCATTGCGATCGTGGTTTTGGCGTGTTTTCCGTGGTTGCTCTCCTGTTCTGTCGGTAGCAAGACTTCATCAACTCAATCGGTTTCCTGGTTTGAGGATCGGCACCAACTTCTTGGATTGAACTTCACACACAATTCGGGCCATCGCGAAGTTCCGTTGCTTCCTGAGATCAATGGTAGTGGCGCGGCAATTGCAGATCTCAATGGCGATGGCTGGTTGGACATCTACTTCGTGCAAAGCGGGAGTCTGTACTCAGACGAGGCGGAGGATTGGCGGAACCAGATCTTCCAGAACAATGGAGACGGGAGTTTCACGAATGTGACCAATTCTGCTGGAGGTGCAGGGGATACAGGCTATGGCATGGGCGTTGCCGCAGGAGACTTCGACAACGACGGAGATGTAGATCTGTACGTAACTAATGTCGGTACAAACGTTCTACTCGAGAACGATGGCAGCGGCAAGTTTGACGATGTCGCTACACGAGCCGGCGTTGACGATATGGGATTTGGTGCCTCCGCTACATTTCAGGACTTCGATCGCGACGGTTATTTGGACTTGTTCGTCGCCAACTATGTCAATTGGCACAGGAACTCTGAGTTTGAATGCTACGAGCAGGGGATTCGGGCCTACTGTCCACCAGTACGCTACAGAGCCCCAGCTTCTAACCGACTTTACCGAAACAACCAAGACGGCACTTTCAGCGACCTTTCGGATGAATCGGGAGTTGACTCTGAGTTTGGGCACAGCTTCGGCGTGGTAACAGCTGATTTCAATGGTGACGGACTAGTGGACATTTTTGTAGCAAATGACCGAACTCCCAATGAGCTTTGGATTAATCAAGGCAACATGCGGTTTTCAAATCTTGCCGACGAATTCGGTGCCGCCGCGGACGGATATGGAAACGTCAAGGCGGGAATGGGAGTAGACGTTGCGGATTTCGACCACGATGGCGACTTCGATCTTCTGGTAGTCAACCTAATCGGAGAGACTGATACATTCCTTCGCAACCAAAACAATCACTTTATTGACGTGACAAGCTGGATGGGAACCAACTCGGTGTCTAGCCGGTTCACACGTTGGGGCGCCGTTCTTGAAGACTTCAACAATGACGGTTGGACAGATCTTTATGTCGCGAATGGCGGCGTCTATCCGGTGGACTTGAACCTTACAGACATCTACGCTGAACCTAATCTGCTCTATAGAGGTACGGACAGAGGAGCATTCCGATTGGTTGAGTCTTCAAACTCGACAGACAACCAGCGCAAGCATACAAGTCGAGGGGTTGCTGTTGGGGATCTGAATCGCGACGGCGGATTGGACCTCGTGGTCGTGAATCGAGATAGTGAACCCTATTTGCTCATGAATAGAGTGCCCAATCGCGGCAATTGGATTTCTTTGGAACTGAGGGAAAGCAATGGACGAATTGCCTTGGGTGCATCGATCACTTACACAGTGAATTCATTGGACAGGTACGGTTTTGTGTCTCGCGATGGGAGCTTTATGTCTTCAAGCGATCCTCGTGTACATGTTGGTCTTGGCGAGAGTGAATCGATTGTGGATGTCCGAGTCACTTGGCCAGATGGTCAACAGGAACGATTTGGCGACCTAGCGGGCAATCGATTCGTGATCCTGCGTCAAGGAGAAGGGCTAAAGACAAATGACTCTGACGAAAACTAGCTGTCAGTGCCGCCATCTACTCCAAGCCTTTGCTGGAGCAAGGGGCTCGTCGTGGTGTATTGAAGGTGCACCTTCTCGCCAGGATTGAGTCGCTCTTTGATCGCGAATGCAGCCAACGCAGCTTCATGAAATCCAGAGAGAATCAGCTTCTTCTTTCCAGGGTAAGAAGCTATGTCACCAATTGCATAGATGCCCGGCGTGCTTGACTCGAATTTCTGGGTGTCAGTAGTAATCTGATTTCGTGCGAGCTCCAGACCCCACTCGGAAATGGGTCCGAGACGAGGAGACAATCCGAAAAAGACTAGCAGAGCATCAAGCGGAATCTTCACGATTTCGCGCGTAGGCTGAGTAATGTGAACTTCCGTCATTCTGCCTTCACTGATAGTCAATTCTGTCGCATTTCCTACCATGAATTGCATCCTGCGGTTCGCAATGTGCTGTTGCATTTGCTGCACCGAGGCATCGGCTGCTCGAAATTTCTCACTTCGGTGAACAAGCGTGAGAGACTTTGCAGACGAAACCAATTCGTTCGTCCAATCGAGGGCAGAGTCGCCTCCACCCAGTACTACCAGACGCTTGTCGGCGAATTCAGACGGATTCCTAATTCGATAGTAGATCTGGCTGTCGACTAGCTGTTCGACGCCGTCCACCCTAAGCGGCATCGGTTGAAATGATCCAACCCCTCCTGCAACTACGATCGACTTTGCAACAAACTCAGTGTCTTTTGCCGTGCGGACCATGAATGAGTCGTCATCTATTCGAGTCACCTGAGTCACTTGCTGATCCAAGTGGAAGACCGGATCGAACGGCTTGATTTGCTCGAGCAAGCGCTCAACGAGATCCATTGCTGTGCAGTAGGGAATACCCGGGATGTCGTAGATTGGTTTGTCTGGATAGAGTTCGGAGCACTGACCGCCCACTTCCGGAAGCGCATCGATTATGTGTGAATTTACACCCAACAATCCCAGTTCGAACACTTGAAACAGCCCGCATGGTCCCGCACCGACAATTACCGAGTCTGTGTGAATTGTCATGGATTTCTTAGCCGGAGTTCAGTGTCGTTGGCTCGCGTAGGGCTGGCAAGGTGTTCGTCGTGAGGGAGTCAACTAGGATACAACAACTGCTGTTGAGGAAGGCGTTTAGTCGGAGGTAAGCATTTCGACGAGAGCTTGATTTACCTTCTTGGGATCTACTTTGCCATTGGCGGCACGCATGACCTGCCCGACGAGATACCCAAGGATTTTCGTCTTTCCTCCATGGTATTCCTTCACTTGAGTCGGATTTCCATCTAGCACACGCTGAACGAGCTCTTTGAGATCCCATTCGTCAGACATCAACGACTCTCGCTGCTGTCCGATTGCGTCCGCAACTTTGCTATTGGTCGTTAGCACATGCTCGAATACTTGTTTTGCGCTGGCGTCGGAAATAATTCCATCGACTATATTTTTGACTATTTCGCCGAGTTTGTGTCCCGATAGATGGAGATCTTCAATGGAGATTTCGTTTCGGTTTAACGTGGCAGCCACGTTTCCCAGCACCCAATTGGCAGTGAGCTTCGCGTTGCCTGCAATCGCGAATGCGCTTTCGAAGTAGTCCGATAACGCTTTGTCTTGTGTCAATCGATGGGCTGTTTCTGGGGCCAGACCAAGTTCTTCAATATAGCGGTTGCATCGGGCCTCTGGTAGTTCCGGCATGGTGGAACGCGCAGTGTGAATCATCTCTTGGGTAATGGCGACAGGCAGAAGGTCGGGATCGGGAAAGTAGCGGTAGTCATGAGCGAGTTCCTTGCCCCGCATCGAACGAGTCTCGTCGCGCTCGACATCGTATAGGCGCGTTTCGCGAACAATCTCTCCTCCCGTCTCTAGAATCGAGATCTGACGATCAATCTCGTGTTGGAGAGCTCGCTCGACGAATCGGAAAGAGTTTAGGTTCTTGATTTCTGTGCGCTCGCCCAATTGAGTCTCGCCTTGGCGCCGAACTGAGATGTTGGCGTCGCATCGCATTGAACCCTCATTGAGATTTCCATCGCAAATGTCCAACCACGTCACAAGCCGATGTAGATTACGGAAGCAAGCGGATGCTTCGCTGGGAGCATTGAGCTGTGGAGCTGTGACCACCTCCAACAACGGCGTTCCGGCGCGATTTAGATCAATTCCGGATTTGCCTGCGTACTTCCCGTGAATGGATTTGCCGGCATCTTCTTCGAGGTGAGCGCGTACGAGCTCCACGTGCCGAATTGATCCGTCTTCGACTTGCACATCTAAAACGCCCCCTTCAATTATCGGTTCGGTCAATTGCGTTATCTGGTATCCCTTTGGTAGATCGGGGTAGAAGTAGTTTTTGCGGTCGAATCTGCAACGGGGCGCAATTCGTCCGGCCGTGGCCAGCCCAAAGAGAATGGCTTTTTGCACTACTTTCTTGTTGAGCACTGGCAACGTTCCAGGCAAAGCCAAATCCACAGCATTCGCGGCTTTGTTGGGTTCAACGCTCACAGTAACTGGACTGGACGAAAAAATCTTTGATCTGGTGTTTAGCTGAACGTGAACCTCAAGACCAATCACCGGCTCCCACAAAGAAGAGCTCACGTCTTTGGCAGGCATGGTTGTTGCTGGTGCCAGTCGGTCAGGTTTTGGTAGTCAAAGCCCAATTCGAGCAATTCTGATTCCTTGAAGTGAGGCGCAATCATTTGCAATCCTACCGGCAATCCATCCGCGAACCCGCACGGAACCGACATCGCAGGGAGGCCGGACATGTTCACAGGCACAGTGAATTGATCTTGCTTGTACATGTCCGTGGGGTCCAGATCCATCGCATTCAGCCGAAAGGCAGTCGTTGGTGTTGAGGGCGAAAGAATGACGTCTGTTCGGTGAAACGCACGAAGGTAGTCGTCTCGGATCAAGCGACGTATTTTTTGCGCTTTGATGTAGTAGGAGTCGTAGTGACCGACAGATAGCACATATGTCCCTGTGAGAATCCTGCGCTTGACTTCCATTCCGAATCCTTCCGTTCGGGATTGGGCGTACATGTCTTCAACGCTACCGTCAATTTCGCTCCTGTGTCCGTAGCGAATGCCATCGTAGCGTGCTAGATTCGTGGATGCCTCTGCACATGCGATGACGTAGTAAGCGGAGACCGCTACGTCAAAGTGCGGAAGCTCGATTTCGACTATCTCGTTCCCAGTTGCTTCTAGGGTGCGGCGTGCCTCTTCTAGAGGTCTGGCAATCGATTGAGGCAGATCGGCAAAGAGTCGCGTTGGATAGCCAAGTCGCCTAGGACGCGAAGTTGGCGACCACGCAATGGGCTCCTGCTTCGCGCTTGTTGAGTCTTTGCAGTCATTACCGGACATGGCAGACAACATTCGTCCTGCATCTTCCACGGAGTTCGTTAGGCAACCCGGATGGTCCAAGCTCGACGCAAACGCGACCATGCCGAAGCGCGAGTTTCGACCATAGGTGGGCTTGAATCCCGTGACTCCGCAAAAGGAGGCTGGCTGGCGTATGGAGCCCCCGGTATCGGAGCCTGTACAGGCGGCGACCAATCCGGCCGCTACAGCAGCAGCGGACCCGCCTGAAGAGCCGCCGGGAACACGTTGGAGATCCCATGGATTCCTTACGGGCCCGTTCGCGCTGGTTTCATTCGACGACCCCATCGCAAACTCGTCCATATTGGTGGTACCCACGCAAATGGCACCAGCTTTTTCGAGATTCTCGACGATTGTTGCACTATAGGGAGAAACATATGACTGCAGCATTCGAGAGCAGCAAGTCGTTTTCTTGCCCTCAATACAAAAAATGTCCTTATGAGCAATCGGAATTCCAGTTAGGGGCCGAATTCTTCCTTTCGCTATATCGCAGTCTGCTTCTCGAGCCGCTTGCAACGCTGAATCTTCGTGTAGCGAGACGAAACAGTTGAGCTGATCGGACGTGGCGCGTATCCTGTGTAGATAATCCTCAGTCAACTCAACCGCGCTAATTTCTCGCGATTCAAGTTGTGTTTGCAGTTGCTTGATCGAGGGGAACGGTGTGTTCAAGGCTCTATCACACGCGGAACCAAATAGAAACCGTCGCCTATGTCGTTGGCGAGCTTTTGATAAACGTCTCGGTCGATTTCGTCTTCTATTTTGTCCTCTCGAAGCACTTGAACCATGTCAAGAGGATGAGAAAGCGGTTCGACTTCGTGCGTGGCTACTTTATGTATGTTGTCTACGAATTGCTTGATTGTTTTAAGATCGTGCAGCAATTCGTCTCGTTCGCTTTCTAATAGCCGCAAGTTGCTCAATTGGCAGAGCCTAACAAGAGTCTCTTCGTTCAATAGTTAATCTCTCTTCGATAGGTTTGTAGGTGCGGATGCGCATTGTAAGTTCAATCAATGCAATTCCATTGTGATTCAACACTTCTACGCAGAGAGTTTGGTTGCGCAACAAACATGTTCCGTCTCACTTCGGTCTTCTATTTGTGCAATGTCGATTCGTAGGAGCGAGGTGCGTGTGAATGAAAATAACATGGTAAACTTTGGAACGTCGACGAGGTGCTTCTCCCAACAAACGCTGCCTAGCGTGACAATTGAGAATCGTCCTACGAAAAACAGTATGCCCGGCGAGCCCAATTGTGGTATGCAGCCTACGCGAGTGCTACAATCCGTCGTTACGTTGCGCGATTCTAGACTAGCAGAAAAACATAGATGTTGAAAGCCATCCGTGGCCTGTTTTCGCCAGACATGTCTGTCGACTTGGGCACCGCAAATACCCTAATTTTCATCAAAAATCAAGGGATTGTTCTCAACGAACCCTCAGTAGTGGCTATTCGTCCCAACCAAAAGGTTGAAGCTGTGGGTGCTGCTGCTAAATCCATGCTTGGAAAGACGCCTAAGGAAATCACCGTCATCCGTCCAATGAAAGACGGTCAAATTGCGGATTTCGACATCACAAGCCGCATGCTGCGCTACTTCATCGAAAAAGCCATCGGCGGCAAGTTCTTTGCGGGTAGTCCAAGAGTCTTGGTGTGCATTCCTTGCAAGTCAACTGCAGTGGAAAAACGCGCAATTCGGGACTCGGTGGATGCTGCGGGCGCTCGAGAGGTTCTCTTGATCGAGGAGCCGCTTGCCGCTGCCGTAGGTGCAGACCTAAACATCCAGGAAGCACGCGGCTCGATGGTGGTCGACATTGGCGGGGGTACAACCGACATTGCCATTATGGCATTGAACGGGGTCGTTGTTTCGGAGAGCATCAGAGTTGGTGGCGACGAGTTTGACAACTCTGTGCAGCTCTACGTGCGTCAACGTGAAGGCTGTGTTATTGGTGAATCTACAGCAGAGGCAATCAAGAAGCAGATTGGAACGGCGATTGCACTGAACGATGTCAAGGAAATGACTGTGACGGGCCATTAC
Organism: Candidatus Azotimanducaceae bacterium; assembly: GCA_965205545.1. Classification (GTDB taxonomy): domain Bacteria; phylum Pseudomonadota; class Gammaproteobacteria; order Pseudomonadales; family Azotimanducaceae; genus Bin55. The sequence continues at coordinate 2,566,558 of OZ242170.1, forward strand.
CTAGCGGCTGGAGTTCCGCGCCGATTCGTGCTGACTAGTGATCACATGATCGAAGCTCTCAACGTTGCTACCCAAAAGTTGATGGATGCTGTGAAGTCCGCTTTGCAGCGTTGTCCACCTGAATTGTCTGCGGATATTGCTGAAAGCGGAATCGTGCTAACAGGCGGGGGCGCCCTGCTGCACGGATTGGATGAATTGATACAGCAGGAGACCGGATTGCCAGTGATGGTCGCAGAAAACCCCCTCACTTGCGTCGCTCGAGGATGCGGGAAAATACTAGACTCCGACTATGTTGAGCATCTTGTGATGAAGTCCCGCTGAGGGCACGCCACTTCATAACGACCCGTGACCAAAGAGCATGACTTCAAACTGCTCGAACCTACAGACCTGTCGGCATCCTAGCCAGTGAATCGAATTGGCACTACGTCGAGACAAGCGCTTTAACGCAGCCACAGTACTAGCTTCATTGATCTTCGTTTCTCTGACGTTGGTTGTGGTCGACTTAAACGGACGCTTTCTACACACTCCACGCCAGGTCGCGACATGGGTCACCAACGGTCTCTACGCCATCGTCAATACCCCTAGTCGTTGGATAGAGCGTTCATCGTTGTACTTTCAAGACCGACAAAGACTTCTAGACCGATACGACAATCGCGAATCAGAGATACAGGACTTGGCCGTTCAAGTGCAAAGATCAGACGCACTTCATGCGGAGAATTCCGAATTGCGCCAACTTCTGGAATTGACTAAACACGAACCTGAGCTTTCATTTGTTCCGGCGGAATTGAGTGCTGTAAATTCTCGCGCGGGCAGGAACGAGATTGTCATCAATCGTGGTCAAACCCACGGAGTGAGAGACGGCATGGCGGTGATCGACAGTTCCGGAGTGTATGGCCAAATAGTCGAGGCACTACCGTACACGAGCAGAGTCATTCTCATTACGGACCAGCGCTTGCCCGTGCCGGTAAGAGTCGCGAGAACCGGCCTCAACGCGGTTGCTGTAGGTGTGGGCAATTCCACAGATCTGGTACTAGAGCACGCTGATATAACGGCCGACATTGAAGTGGGCGACCAATTGATAGCTTCAGGATTGGGAGGGGTATATCCCGCTGGCTATCCTGTCGGCGTGGTGACGGGGATCGAGCCTGACGCTGCGGGCGTCGAGGCGCGTGTGACGGTTGGGCCTTCAGCGACAATGCATCGTCGCAATTGGTTGCTTGTTGTCACCAGCGGAACTTCCGATGAAGTTGCTCAAGAATAACGTTGGCGTTGCAATCACGCTAGCCGTTGCATTGCTAGTGACAATGTTGGACGTGCCCTCATTTCTTCCAGAAGTGCTCAAGTACTTTAGTGCCGATCTAGCACTGCTCGTTTGCTACTACTGGGCAACCAATCGCCCCGAACAGATTTCGTTGGTCGTACCGTGGTCTTTTGGTTTTTTCTTCGATGCGTTGCATGCGGAACCGCTTGGACTCAATGGGCTCATATTGAGTATCGTCGTGTTTGTTGGATTGAACATTCCAAACAGGTCCAACCGACCGATTGTGGGATATCAGCTGCTGGGATTGTTCGTTTTGGTGATCTTTGCCCAGATTACGCGTCTAATAGCAATGCAGTATGTGGAGTTTCCGGTTGAGGTATCCATTTTGGGCGCGATATGGTCGATCATTGCTACGTTGATGATCTGGTTCGTTGTGGTGCTGGTGCTCGATAGACTTGTCTCAAACGAGTCTGCGAACGTATCGTTTTTCTAGTGTGCCAGCTGCAGCCCACCATGCAAAACCGAAGGTGGGTATTCAGTGACGCTCGCGAGGGTTCGCAGTCTGAAATGAATTCTTGCAAGTCAGCTGGCTGAGCTAGTTGCCGGATTGAAAGCAAATTGATGCAATCTCGGTTAGGGAAAATAATTGTGCTAACCGTAACGGTGCTGGCCGTTGCGTTCGCAACATTGTGCGTTGCGGGACGAATTGTTGCATGGCGTGTCCCTCACCACGAGCAAGCAATCAATGAATGGCTCTCGCCTCAAGGGATTCATGTGGAACGACCACGGTTGCGCTGGTCGGGTTTGAACGCCATTGTCGAACTTGAAAAACTCACTACTCTCTCCGTTGATGCACACAGGATTCGACTTGAGCTTGATTTTTTGCGTTCGCTTTGGCGCAACCAAATCTCACTAGCCGCAGTGGAGATTGAAGATCTTCAATTCGCATTGGAGCGCACAAGCAGTGGTTGGGCATCTGTTGGCGCTGATTCATCCTCCGGAGATGGCAATGTGCTTAGCTGGTTGTGGAATGCCTCATCGGTGAACGTTCAATTGCAGGGGACGCTTGCCAACGGTGAACTCAGCCAGTTTGTTGAAGGTGCAGTCGTGACGAGAACGGAGAGAGGCCTGCAGCACTCCTTCATTTCGTTGCGATTGCCTCGATCATGCGACCAATGTGGTTTGCAAATGCACATTGAACGGCGGAAATCCCTGATTTTTTCCGACGATGTTCTTTCGCTGCAGGTGCATGCAAATGGATTAAGTGTGGAGCCCAGTCTTTGGGGAATCGACTCCCTGCGCGCACTTGACCTGAACGGCACCTTGAGCGTGGTAATGCGCAATAGCGTCGGTAAAGCAAGGCTTGATTTCGAGCTACAGCGATCGAATGCAGAGTTGGGTTCAGTGTCGTTTTCTGGAGAACTCATCGGGAGCGTCGTAAAGGACGAAGCGCACGGAGTACTTAGGCATTCCGTTGTCTCTGTAGGTCCTGAACAAATCCCTCTACCGGATCTACATGCCGTTTTACGGACACAACCACTTGCGACCCACGTTTGGATGCTTGGTGATGACTCCATGGGCATGCTGGAATTGGCGAAAGAATTCGCCGAACCAACGCACGCTTTCCATTCATGGCTCACCAATCTTTCTCCCGCCGCTAGAGTTGGATTGTTTCAAGCGGTTGTGAATCAAAACGGCTTGGGGATTCGAACTATACTCGAGGACCTTCAAACTCAGTCTTTCGGTGCAGTACCTAGTATTCGAGCTGAAACTGTCGAGTTAACGGCTAAGGGGCGCAACATACTGCTTGAGTCGCACCGCCGTGTCGTTGATGTCGAATTCGAGACGTTAATCGATGATCCGAAGAAGTTCGACGAGTTTGACGGATCCATGCTAATTGCGTTTGCTGTCGACGGTGTTGGTGTTCGCTTGGACATGCCCAATGCCATGTACAAAGGTTCCCGAGTAGATGCCAAATTTGGATACCTTCAAGATTTTCTCGGGCTAGAGTCATCTCTTGGAGCCGCATTCCAATCCGATGGACTTGATGTTGAAGAACTGCGAGGGCTCGTGCCGACCAATGTCCCCGACATGGCGCAATCGTGGCTCAAAAAAAACATCCACGCGGGGCGTGCCTTTGACACTCAAGTCGTATTGCATTCAATAATGCTGGAACAGTTCGAAGAGAGACCATTCGTGGTGGAAGCTTATGGCCGATTGGCCGAGGTTGAGGTTTCCTATGACTCAGATTGGCCAATGCTGAAGGATCTAAGTGGAGAACTGTGGTTGACTCGAGAAGCACTCGACGTAGTTGTCGAGTCTGCGCATTCACAGGGAATTGCAGTAAGTTCTGGACGAGTTCACATTCCGTTTAGCGATTCCGAGATTGAGGTGAGTTTCGCCGCGGACTCGCCTGCGACGCTTGCGCTTGACTTTGTCCGTAGTACCCCATTGCGGGAAGCAATGAAATTTGAAACCAGAGACTACTTGGCATCTGGTCCTTTGGATATTGAAGCTAGCATGCGTTTGTCTGCAAGCGACGGAATTTCGTCGCTTGATGTGTCCGTGGGATTCGTTGATGTAGACATAGATCTTGCGCGTATCGGCCTGGGAGTACAAGACCTTTCGGGAACGATCCATTTTGCTAGTCCGTTTGAAATTGTGGGGACCGGATTGAATGCAACCCTGTTCGATCACGAGGTAGACATACAGATTGACACTACCAATCCTCATCAGGACGACGCCAGTGTTGCAATGACTGTGGATGGGAAGTTTTCGCCAGGAGATATTTCTCCGCTTGTTGGCGAGTGGCTAACAAGTGTGGCGAGCGGGGAATCTGAGTTTCGCATGGAGCTGGAGTTTGCCACCAACGGTGCGACCGCTCCCGCGCTGTCGGCTAGCAGCGATTTGCAAGGCATCCAGTTGGATCTTCCTTTCCCATTTGCAAAAGAAGCCGAAGAGGAACGCCCATCAAATTTCGTGATGCACTTTGAGGAGATTCCCACAGCGCGGTTCGAATCAGGCGCAGTGGACTCGCTATTCTTGCTGGAACCGAATAGCGACCCAATTGGAAGCATTGGATTGAATGTTCCGCCCCATCCAATAACTTCCTTGGATTCAGGATTTCAGGTGACGGGGTCGTTGGATACAGTCGTCTTTGGGACTCAATTCTCGCAAGGCAGTGGTTACCCATCTGAGTTAACTATACGAGAGTTGTCTATCCAAAAAGTTGAAATTAACGATTTCTCATTTGCAAATGTCCTTCTCGATGGAAACATCTCGGGTACCGACATTGACTTGACAATTCACTCGGATGAGTTGATTGGTGCCGTTAAGCGCTCCGGCGAAGAACGACTAACCGTTGACATAGATCGGTTGCAAATTGCCGAGAACGAGTCTGACGAGGAAGATCCCCTAAGCCCAGAAATCACGTCAGTTCTGCCCGACGTGGATTTGTCCATAAAGGACATCGTGATTGTGGACACAGAGGGCGCGCCCGCGAGTTACGGTTCGTGGTCAATGGCAATTGATGTGGAGGATCATAATGTGTCCGTATCCAATCTGCGTGGCGAAGTCAGAGGCTTGACAATCGAAGGGCAACTCGCCTGGGATGCTAATGCCAACTCAAGCAACTTTGTGGGTTCCGTCCATGCCACCAAACTTCAGGACGTGTTAGAGCAGTGGGGCTACGATCCAAACGTTGAGAGCGAGTCCTTTACAGTGGCAGCTAACTTGAGCTGGTTGGGTTCTCCCTTGTACGTAGACCTTTACTCAACGCGAGGGTCGCTGGTTGGAGACCTGAAGGATGGACGATTTATCGATGTCAATGCTGGGGGCGGCGCACTACGCATCGTTGGACTATTGAGTTTCACAGCGTTGCTTGATCGTTTGCGATTGAATTTTCGTGACGTGTTCGGAGAAGGTACAAGATTCAATCGGATTTTGTTTGCCGTTGACCTCGACGAAGGAGTGCTCAAAGCGAACCATCCCGTTGTAATCAAGACAAACGGACCTGAGGTCTCCTTTGCAGGAGACTTAGACATGAAACAGGACACCGTTGCGATGGAGGTGGTTGTGACCCTTCCAGTCGCTGGAAGTATTCCCTGGTATGTCGCTCTTGCTACAGGAAGCCCCGTGGCAGTGATTACGACGCTGGCTGCGAAGAAGCTCTTTGAAGGTCAAATCGACCAAATGTCGTCCAGCAAGTATCGAATAACTGGCACAATAGACGACCCGAAAATTGAACTTATCGGTGTGTTCCGAGACCGCCTTGATCCGGCCGAAGAAGAATCGGAAGACCAACCAACCCCACCCACGGAGGAATCAGAGCAATGAGTCAGGATGTAGCTACTAGTGCAAAGAGTCGCTTGCTAGACCCCGGAGACATTACGGATGTCAAGCTACAAGATTTGATGGGACACATGATGTCCCGCCAAATAGACCGCGGCGAACTCTATTTTCAGAGCAATCGAAACGAATCGTGGGCACTTGAAGAAGGATTGGTAAAGGACGCCGGATTCACCGTGTCAAGAGGAATTGGAGCACGGGCCGTCGCTGGCGAGAAGAGCGGCTTTGCATATGCGGACGACATTAGACCGGAAGCGCTAGAGCAAACGGCGAGCGCCGCCCGGTCCATTGCACGACAGGGAAGCAGCGAATCCGCACATGTAGTGGTCCGACAAGATGTGCCGCAGGTCTATCGGGATGTCGACCCGATCAGCTCGGTTTCCTACGAGGACAAGGTTGCCCTCCTCTCGCGAATTGACCAGTTCACTCGGGGATTGGATCCGCGAGTGAAGGAAGTCAGCGTTCGAATTTCTGCAACCCACGAAACCATATTCATTCATTCGAGCGATGGGGTAAGCAGTGGGGACATTCGACCGTTGGTGAGATTTGGGGTCTCAGTAATCGTAGAGCAGAATGGTCGTCGAGAGCAAGGAGTTGGCGGCGGGGGTGGACGCCACGACTTGAAGTGGCTCTTTGAAGGTGAGAATGCAGAATCGTTTGCCCGGGAGGCTGTCAGGCAAGCGCTGGTGAATCTCGAAGCCATCGACGCGCCCGCAGGTCCAATGACGGTAGTGCTTGGTCCAGGTTGGCCGGGAGTGCTTCTGCACGAAGCAGTAGGCCACGGCTTGGAGGGCGACTTCAACCGTAAGGGCACTTCGGCTTTCTCCAACCGAATAGGCGAAAAAGTAGCTTCCTCCTTGTGCACAATCGTCGACGATGCAACCCTGCATGATCGACGTGGGTCGCTGACTGTGGACGACGAAGGGACTCCAGGACAAAGAACGGTTCTCATCGAGGATGGAATTCTCAAGGGTTACATGCACGACAAACTAAACGCGGCCTTGATGGGAACTGCAAGCACCGGAAATGGGCGAAGGGAATCGTACGCCCATCAGCCCATGCCGCGAATGACCAACACATTCATGCTGGCAGGTAAGAGCGATCCTGACGAAATTATCCAAAGTGTCGATCAAGGAATATACGCCGTGTCCTTTGGTGGCGGACAGGTCGAAATCACTTCCGGCCAGTTCGTCTTTTCGGCTACGGAAGCGTACCTGATCGAAAACGGAAAGAAGTCGGCACCCATTCGGGGTGCGACACTGATTGGCAACGGACCGGACGTAATGACCAAAGTGTCGATGGTAGGAAACAATCTCGAATTGGACAAGGGAGTTGGCGTGTGTGGCAAAGACGGTCAGGGCGTTCCTGTCGGTCTGGGTCAACCTACGCTCAAGGTTGACGAGATTACGGTTGGAGGAACTTCGGCATGACAAAAGCAGCTACTGCTGACGTTGTGGGACATGAACGCGACATCAAGGAACCACACACGCGAGAAGATGAAGAGTCCTTGAAGGGGTTCGTGTCAAGAATTCTTGACGAGGCCAAGCTTCAGGGAGCGGATGCTGCAGAAGTCTCCGCGGGGGACGACATTGGACTTTCAGTGGTTGTGCGTGCGGGCGATCTGGAAACGGTGGAATTCAGTCGAGACCGTGGGTTTGGCATTACTGTATATATCGGAAACCGCAAGGGTGGTTCGTCAACGACCGACACAAGTGAAGAGTCCATCCGCGAGTCGGTAATGGCTGCTGTGAACATAGCTCGCCACACCGAATCGGATCCGCATAGTGGTTTGGCTGATCCCGATCGATTGGCCACGGAATTTCCGGATTTGGACCTCTATCATCCGCAACCCATGGACGTAGAAATGGCGAAGGAACGCGCTCTCGTCGCAGACTCCGCAGCGATGGATTTTGATTCTCGCGTATTCAAGACGGATGGTTCGCGCATCGATGCATCATCGTCGTGCGCTGCGTACGGGAATAGCTTGGGGTTCCTGAATGCGGAAAGAGGCTCTCGCTATAGCGTCTTTTCCGATGTGATTGCCAAGAGCGACAACGGCATGCAACGCGACTATTGGTTTTCAACGGCACGACATGCAGAAGAACTGGATTCTCCTACCGACGTTGGTGAAACGGCGGCGCGTAGAGCCGTGATGAAGCTTGATCCGCGTCCCATTCCGACAGGTGAGTATCCCGTCTTGTTTGACAGCAACATGGCTAGTGGATTGATTTCGCATCTAATCAGCGCACTAGGAGGTCGAGCACAGTATCTGAAGGCTACTTATCTCCTTGATTCATTGTCAAAGTCCGTGGCAACCAGCGAATTGACGTTGCGGGAATATCCGCATTTGAAACGTGCGCTCGGCAGTCGAGCACACGACTCCGAAGGTGTGGCCACAACACAAAAAGCTTTTGTTGAGAATGGTGTTGTTCAAAACTACGTGCTAAGCAGCTACTCTGGACGGCATCTCAACATGCCGACAACGGGCAACGCTTCAGGTGTTTGTAACTTGACCGTTGAAGCTAAGACGCAACCCGTGGAAGAGATTCTGAAACAAATGGGGACCGGGTTCGTCGTCCACTCCTTGATGGGTCAAGGGGTCAACCTTGTGACAGGCGATTACTCTCGCGGAGCATCCGGTTTTTGGGTTGAAAACGGCGAGTTTGCTCATGCGGTGGACGAACTCACGATAGCTGGCAACATGGAGGACATTTTCCGACGCATGGTCGCTTTCGGAGACGACATCGACTTGCGACGACCTGTTCGCACAGGTTCGATTCTAGTGGAGTCCATGACCGTAGCCGCGAACTGAGCGCCAGTTTACTCTTGCTCGCCGAATCGGCTCGCAATCAGTTCGCTGAGTTGGTTGTAGGCTTGGTCTGATTCGTCGCCTTGGGTTTTGAGCACAAGTTCGGTGCCTTCGGTTGCGCCAAGCGTCATGATGTTCATGATGCTCTTGCCGTTAACCAGATTTGATTCGTCGTGCCCTAGCTGCACTGTGCAGGGAAACGATTTTGCGACTTGAATGAACTTTGCCGCAGCTCTAGCGTGCAGACCCAGCTTGTTTACGATCAAGACTCTTCCAACTGGCATTAATTCGATCCATCTTGCTCTCGATGGCGGACGAGAACATTGGGATAGGAATCTCGAAACGCATGGGCAAGGCGCTCGGCCATGTAGACGGACCGATGACGCCCGCCCGTACATCCTGTAGCCACAGTCATGTAGACGCGATTTTGCCGTTCGAATTGCGGAAGCCATTCGTGTAGAAAACCAACTACTTGCTGAAACATGTGATTAACTATCTCGTGCTTTGCAAAGAAAGCCCTAACCGGTTCGTCAGACCCCGTCAATTCACGAAGTTCAGCATCCCAATGCGGGTTGGGAAGACATCTAAGGTCAAATACAAAATCAGCATCCACAGGAACGCCATGTCGATACGCAAACGACCTGAACAAGAGGGACACGCTTCTCTCGTCGACATCCACTAGACGTTCCTTGGCAATTTGCACAAGGTCGTGACTGGAGAGTTGCGTCGTATCAATTTTTAGGTCTGCCATCTCGGCAAGATGCTGGAGCAACTTGGTCTCGAGATCAATTGCCTGTCGCAAGTCCGTCTCGTTCTTTTCGAGAGGGTGTCTTCGCCGAGTCTCGCTGAATCGTTTCACAAGCACAGGACCACTCGCATCCAAGTAAATGACTCTTGGAGTGATGGTGTCCCCCACGAGTGCTTGCAAGATTTCCGGCAACTGAGACAAGGCTGACGGAGGACTGCGCGCATCAATCGAAACTGCAAAACCTTGCGTTACTTGATCGTTGGTGGTTTCCTCAACATAGCGCTCGAGCAAACTGGCAGGGAAGTTGTCGATGCAATTGAACCCCTCATCTTCCAAGGCGTGCAGCACAGTGCTTTTTCCAGAACCCGATCGGCCAGTAATCACGAACAGCTTCATGCGGCCGAGACCTCACTGACTAGTTGCATGAATGTTGAACGCAACTCTGTCGAAGATGAAGTTTCAAGTAACCGAACCATATTTGCTTCTTGACTGCAGACTAAGGCGACGGTTTTCAAGATTTCCAAGTGCGAACTCGTTTCCCTTGTAGGAACGACCAGTGCCATTATGAGCTTGACATACTCGTCTGGACCAAATTGAACATCGGGTTCCACACGAAGCAATGCTGCGGCAGGAAAGCTGCAATGGTCGTCTCGGCAATGTGGAATGGCGACTCCACTGTCGTCGAGCGCTGTGCTTCCCAACTCTTCACGGGCCGTGAATTTCTCAAGTAGATCGCGTGCATCGAGCCGCTCGCTCTGACGGCTCAATATTTTGGATGCGCATTCTAGCGCGGCCTTGCGCGAACTGCATTCTCGAACGAACTCCACACTGCACGGCTTGAGAATGGAATTGAAATCGATCACAAAGGTATTTTGCAAGCGAACGGAACTCGCTCATCGCGGAACTCAACGCTCAACGATGTCGAGTTGATTTTTCCTTGTGTTTAATTACTTGGCGATCCAACTTGTCTACAAGCGAATCAACAGCTGTCTGAATATCGGAAGCGCGCGAATTGGCGAATAATTCGTTGCCATTTACGTGCACTGTTGCTTCCGCACAATACTCTATTTTATCGACCGACAAAATTACCCGAACGGATGTAATGTGGTCGTAGTGGCGTTGAAGCCGGGATAGTTTTTTCTGAATGGTGTTGCGTATTTGGTTGTTGACTTCAACGCGATTGCCTGTGATAGCAAGTTGCATCCTTCAACTCCTCACCTATATCGAGGTCCTTTTGTATCTATCTTACAAAGGAACTCTATGGCTTGCCCAAGATTGCTTGAGAATCCATTAGGCTTGGCGCAATCTTGAAGCTGGAATGGACATGGATTCGCGGTACTTTGCAACTGTGCGACGCGCAATACGTATGTTTTGTTTGCGAAGATGTAACGCGATTGCGCTATCCGACAGCGGCATGCCTGGGTTTTCCTCGCTGGTGAGTTTGCGAATGATTGCCTTAATCGCCCGGCTGGACACTTCGTTGCCCTGATTAGTAAGAACGTGACTCGAGAAAAAGTATGAGAGTTCATAGATTCCTCTAGGGGAATCCAAGTACTTGTGTGTGGTGATTCGTGAGATGGTTGACTCGTGCATGCCAACCGTCCTAGCGATATCGGCACGAAGCAGTGGCCGCATTGCGGAATCGCCATTTTCAAAAAAAGCCCGTTGTTCCGAGACGATGGCCGCGGCCGTCTTCAGGAGCGTGAGTCGGCGATGCTTCAAGCCTTCTAGAATTGCTTTTGCCTCACGATGTTGTTTTTGAAGCAGCGACTTTTGGCTACCCGATTCCATTTGATCCATGCATTCCTTATATAGGGGGTTGATGCGAACGGATGGTAGAACGTCGTCATTCACGTCCACGGTCCACTCGCCTTTGATCTTGCGAACTACGACGTCGGGTACAACATACGAAGCATCGACCGAACAGAAGGACGCGCCCGGCCTCGGATTGAGCGAACGTATTAATGCAATTGCGGCATCTAGTTCGTCTGAGTCTGCCTTTGTTACTCGCCGCATCGCTTCGTAGTTACGATCCTTCAAGGCTTCAAAGCAGTCGTTTACTAGACGTAAGGCAATCTCAATGACCGTGGTAGTGGCCCCAATCTCGCGAAGTTGTATGTCTAGGCATTCGCGGAGGTTTCTTGCGCCGACTCCGGACGGATTCAAGCTTTGAATCGTTTTCAATGCGGATTCAAGACATTGTTCGTCCGTTCCCGGCAAGGGCGACAGTTCTTCGGTGATTTCTTGAATTGATTGCCTCAAATAGCCATCTTCGTCAAGAAAGTCCACAATGAATTGGCACAAGAACCTTTGTTGCTCGGTAAGGTTTGCTAATTCGATTTGCTCCAACAGGTGGTCAACGAGAGTGGTTCCATACGTTTGCAGATCAAGAATATCGGCGTGCGGACTAGCAGCAACGACCTCTCCTTGGTAGGTTTCAGTCCACTCCATTTCACTGCTAGCCTCGATTGCAGAGAGGTCGATGCCAGGATCGTTGATGAGTGCTTCAGAAAGGGAATCGAGTTCTGTTGTTGAGATGGTGTTCTCCAATTCCCCCGCGTCCTCGTCAAGAGTCTCGTCGGTTTCTTCAGTCTCATTTGTTGCCGGCGGGGGCTCTTCGACGTTCAAGCCCTCTTCAGTGAGATCCGTGTCTTCGTTCCACTCAAGCATTGCGTTGGATTCGCAGGCGGCTTGTAGTTCCTGTGTTAGCTCTATCGAGGAGAGTTGGAGCAGGCGAATTGCCTGTTGCAGCTGGGGAGATACTTTGAGAAGTTGACGCTGAGTGAGCGTAAGAGACTGTTTCATTGCCAACAGTGGATCAGAGCTTGAAGTCTTCGCCTAGATACGATCGTCTCACGGCTGAATTCTGAAGGATTGCTTCGGTGTCGCCCTCAGCAATTACGTGCCCCTCATTCACAATATAGGCACGGTCACATAGGTCCAGCGTATCCCGTACATTGTGATCGGTGATTAGGACTCCTATGCCTTTGGATGTCAAATGTCTCACATTTTGTTTGATATCAGCTACGGAGATTGGATCCACGCCCGCAAATGGTTCGTCGAGCAGCATGAATTTGGGTTCTGAAGCCAGAGAACGCGCAATTTCCAACCTTCTTCGCTCGCCACCTGAAAGCTGCTCTCCCAATGTGTTTCTTACTTCCTGCAATCCGAATTCGTCGAGCAAGTCTTCGGTTCGTTTGCGTTTCTGTTGTCGGGTTAACCCAGTCTGCAACTCAACGATAGCCAAGACATTCTTGTAGGCTGTCAGTCGGCGAAAGACGCTCGCCTCTTGAGGCAAATATCCGAGGCCATGCCGTGCCCTGAGGTGCATGGGCGCCTTGGTGGCGTTGAATTCATCGATGTGAACAGAACCGGAATCCATTCTCACGATCCCCACGATGCAGTAGAAGCATGTGGTCTTGCCAGCGCCATTTGGACCAAGGAGACCGACTACTTCTCCGGTGGCTACAGCAAGTGAAATATCCTCCACGACCTTGCGCTTGCCGTAGCGCTTAGAAAGGTGCTCTGCGCTAAGGAAGCTCGATTTCTGTGGCGAATTCATTGAAGAAACCGAGTCGCACCCTAGTCCTTCTCGGTCTCCCCTAGGGAACCCATGTCAAGGATTGTGATTTCTACCTGCTTGCTTGGGTTTGTTGATTTCGCTTCGAATTGGTTGTTTTGAAGATCAAATCGAATGATGTCGCCGGCTATCGAAATCTCGTCGCTGAGTATTTCGGCGTCGCCACGGAACTCAATCCAGTCGTCCTCCAACCGAAAGACGAGAGACGCAGCTTCACCGTTGAGCGTTTGCAGTTCATCGCCTTGCCCAACTTGGAATCGAAATCGAATTGGGGAACCCGTTGCCTCGAAACTAACAAATGCCCCGTCTTCGGTATGGAGCAAAACTTTGTCTGCATCAAGTTGCATGGAGCCTTGCTGTAGCACAACGTTACCCGATGCCTCCGCGTCACCGTCGAGCGAGCCGCGAATGTCATCCGCTGAGATGATCAACGGTTCTTGGACTTCCCCGTTGTCTGCGCCGATGCAAAGGCAAAGACCGATTGCAATAGCGCCGAAAGCAACCGTACGGACGCGATCAGTCATGCCGGTAGACGACTTGGACACGCTGCTCGGAATTGCTTGACAGGCGGAACTCATCGCTTTCTAAATCAAATTCAAAACTCGGTGCCGTAAATGAGGCATTTTCGTTCTTGATAGTAACAGGATGATCGCTCCCAAGCTTTCGTTGGTGCGGGTACAGAACAAAGTTGCTGCCCATGAGCGAGAGACGTGTCGTCTCGGCGTCGCGAGAGGTCACCAGTACGTCGCCAAGCAGGTCTATTCGCTGCTCTTTGCCACTCGGCGGCGAATCGCCGAGTGGGTGCAGAATTCCTGATGAAGCAGTCATTTGCCACTGAATTCCTGTATCCAAGTACACCTCTACGTGGATGTCGTGCAAAGTCACGGATTGGTCGTCGGTGGAGTGCTCTACAGAGGATGCTGTGGCTTTGTAGGCGAGCGATCCATCGTCAGCAAATTCGAGGATTTCAGCAGATTGGATGAAGAGATTGGGTTCATCACTCAGGTCCTGCGATGTTGAGGGGGATGATTCCTGTCTAGGTGCTAGGAGCAGCCATAAAATCGCTCCGCCGATGGTGGCAAGACCGACTCCCAGAATCAACCAGCGTTTCAGAGTCCTCTTCCTTCCAGCAAGAGGTCGCAAAACTCTCTAACAGCGCCTCGACCTCCCCGCTGCCCTGTGACAAGATCGGCAGCAGTTTGGGCAGTCTTCACGGCGTCTGCCACAGCGACGGCAAATCCTACCGCCTTGAAGACTGGAATGTCGGGTACATCGTCGCCGATGTGGGCGACTTGATATGGGCTCAAGCCTTGACGAGCACAATATTCGTTCAAGGCAACCAGCTTGTCCTCAATACCTTGATAGACATCCACTATGTCCAACTCGCGAGCACGAATTTCCACAGCCAAAGAGCGGCGCCCAGAAATGATCGCCACGCCAATTCCAGCCGCCTGAATGGCTTTGATTCCGTAGCCATCATGTACATGGAACGACTGGACCATCGTGCCGTTGCTGTCGTAGGTGATTCGACCGTCCGTAAGAACGCCGTCTACATCAAGTGTAAGTGCACGTATAGCAGAAACGCGAGACTGCAGGTCGACGCTCAGCTCTCGGAACTGCGTCATCCATCCTGCCAGAACACCAGCACGATGTAGCAGCAGTATGAGGCTAGCAGCACTGCGCCTTCGCTTCTCGTGATGATCTTCTTTGCCCCAATTCCGTTGGCGAATAGTGCGACGAGAATGGTCAGCGCAAACATCGTTCCAAAGTCGCGCCAAAACTCGATTGCCGTTATTGCGGTGCCGGCAGGCTTCATCAGAGCGGGGACGGCGAGTACGGCGAGGAGATTGAGAATGTTGGATCCCACTATGTTGCCCACGGCGATTCCCGGACTCTTGCGCAATGCGGCAGCCATCGTTGCAGCAAGTTCTGGCAAGCTTGTTCCCGCTGCTACAACTGTCAGCCCAATGAGCATCTCGCTCACGCCCATGTGGTTTGCTAGGTGTTCTGCGGCTGTTACGATTGCCCTTGCTGAGAAGAGAAGCACGACCAGCCCAACGATCAGTTGGATCCAGGCTCGGCGGCGCGACATCCCTGACAGGTTTTCTATTTCGCTTTCTATTTCCTCAGGCAATTGCCCTGTGGATTTCGATTCGCGAACAAGCCTATACAGAATGAAACTGAGTAGACCAAGAAGAAGGATGCCATCGACATAGCCCACAATTTGGTTGGCGAGACAAAACGCTGTCAGGAAGGTAGCAAGAAGCAACAGAGGCAATTCGTGACGAAGAACGCGATTGCCAAAGGGAAGTGGAACAACGATGGCAGTTAGCCCCAGCACAAGCCCGATGTTGGCGATGTTCGATCCTATTGCATTGCCAATGGCCACATCTGGGCTTTCCGTTAGTGAATCCATAATGGCGACGAAAATTTCCGGCGCAGACGTGCCAATGGACACTGCAGTCAATCCAATGATGAGTTCCGATACGCGGAGGTAGTGCGCCGTGACCTTGGCACCGTCGACGAAGTATGAAGCGCTCACGACGAGCACTACGAATCCACCGGCGAGCACGGCGATCCAAACCAGCATACCTTCCTGAGCTACCACACGAATTGGATTTCGATTGTATCAGTCGAGTTTGCAGCGGATGCTCTACTATGTTGAGTCGTATTTGAACCACAAATTCGGACTCGAGCCGCAATTGTCTGGGGAGTTTGAGGACAGTTACATGGATTTGCAGAACGCAATTGAAAGTAGATTGGCAGATCAGTTTCCTGACGCTGCGTTCAGCGTGGAAGTTAGTGGCAATCATGCGCAAATTGCTATTGCGTCTAGTCAATTCGAAGGCTTGACTGCCGTGAAGCGTCAGCAGCTGGTCTACGGTTGCCTCAATGAGCTCATACGCACGGGAGAACTACACGCAGTGACGATCAAGGCAAAGTCGACGGAAGGCAGTTGAGAGAAGGTCTTTACCTTGGATAGGCTGCGCATTCACGGCGGTCGGCCGCTTGAGGGCACGACTCGAGCATCGGGGTCCAAGAATTCGTCGCTGCCTATTCTTGCTGCAACGTTGCTTGCTTCTGAGCCTGTTTGCCTCAACAGTTTGCCCCATCTACAAGACATAACAACCATGGTGGAGTTGTTGGTGGAATTGGGAGCGGATGTCAGCGTAGACGAACGTCTCGGGGTGACTGTAGACACCAATGCCATTCGTGCTCTCCGAGCTCCCTACGATCTGGTGAGGAAAATGCGGGCGTCATTCCTTGTGTTGGGGCCGCTCCTCGCGCGATATGGAAAGGTAGAAGTATCGTTGCCGGGGGGCTGCGCTATAGGCACCCGCCCGGTGGACCAGCATCTGAAAGCGCTACAGCAAATGGGCGCAGAACTCGTCATCGAAGACGGCTACGTCAAGGCCTCCTGCGAAAAGGGGCTTATCGGAGCCCAGATTCGCATGGACCTTGTGACTGTAGGCGGTACGCAAAACGTCATGATGGCAGCGACGCTTGCAAAGGGCACTACAGTCATCGAGAATGCCGCGCGGGAACCTGAAATAGTTGAACTGGCCAGCTGTCTACGTGCGATGGGAGCCCAAATTTCAGGAGAAGGCACCGAGACCATAGTAGTGGAGGGTCGCAAGCAACTTGGCGGATGCATGTATCGAGTCATGTCGGACCGAATTGAGGTGGGCACCTACTTGATCGCCGCCGCGGCTACTGGAGGGCACCTAAGAGTCGACGAGGCCTGCCCTGAGACTCTTGGCGCAGTGCTCGCTAAGTTAGGTGATTTCGGTTGTCGCGTGATCGTGGAGGGGTCTACTATTGAGCTAGACGCACGGGACTTCACTCCGAGGGCGGCAGACGTACGCACCGAAGCGTATCCCGGAGTTCCTACCGATCTTCAAGCACAGTTCATGGCATTGAATTGCGTCTCGGAAGGTGAGGCACGAATAACCGAAACTGTGTTCGAAAATCGCTTCATGCACGTTCAGGAGTTAGTACGACTGGGCGCCAGAATACGGCTTGAGAGTCCTACAACGGCGGTAGTGACTGGTGTGAAAGAACTACGTGGCGCGCAAGTGATGGCAACTGATTTAAGAGCATCCTCGAGTTTGGTAATCGGTGCGTTGGCAGCGGAGGGAACTACCACAATCAGCCGTATCTACCATATCGATAGAGGCTACGAGTGCATTGAGGAAAAGCTGCGGTGGCTGGGTGCAGACATCGAGCGGTTGCACGTATGAGCATCAAGTTTAGGCGATACTTTGCCGACGCGTCCGGCTTTGAAAAATCATTGAACGAATTGACGAGCTGGGAGGTTAGGGAGGACCCGAGCGTGCTAAGAGAGGCTTGCACAGTCGTTGAAGCCGTCAAGGCCGGCGGTGACGCAGCCGTTCTAAATCATGCAGCAAGATTCGACAATTCCGCCGCGTCTCGGATCAGCGACCTGAAAGTTCCTAGGCGAGAGTTGGTTCGTTCTTGGGAGCGAATATCAAACGAGCAACGGGATGCTTTGGAGCTGGCTGCCGACCGAATACGACACTTTCACGCCGCACAATTGGAAGAAGGGTTCGAGATTACTGACAAGAATGGCAATTTAGTAGGGCAACGCGTCGCCCCACTGTCACGGGTGGGGGTGTATGTACCTGGAGGAACGGCATCGTATCCGTCGACTGTGCTCATGACGGTGATTCCAGCAAGAGTTGCAAATGTGGAAGACATCATCGTATGCACGCCGGCTACCCGGGGAGCGGACAATGATCTAGTCTTTGCGGCTCTCCATCTTGCCAATCCAACCGAAATCTACAGCATTGGCGGAGCACACGCGGTTGCCGCGATGGCGTATGGTACGGAGACGATTGCTCCTGTTGACAAGATTGTCGGACCTGGTGGACCCTGGGTGGCCGCGGCCAAAAAGCTAGTTTTTGGTCAGGTAGGAATTGATTCGATAGCCGGTCCCACTGAGGTGGTGGTAATTGCTGACGGCACGGCTTCGGCACGTTGGGTCGCTTTGGATCTCATGTCACAGGCCGAACATGACGTCTCGGCACAGGCCATTTTGGTCTGCTTGAGCGAGTCGTTTCTAGCAACCGTCGAACTGGAACTGAATGAGCTCTTAGTTGAGCAGCCGAGGCAAGAGGTCATCAGCGAGTCCGTCCGTCGTCGTGGAGCGGCCATCCTAGTATCAACTCTTGAGCAGGCGATGCAAATCGCCAACCGCATCGCACCCGAACATCTGCAGCTAGCTGTAGCCAAACCTCGAGAACTTGCCGAGCAAGTCAAAAACGCTGGAGCGATTTTTTTGGGTGCGTCGAGCTCTGAAGTGCTGGGTGATTACGTTGCGGGGCCAAACCACGTTTTGCCGACTTACGGAACTGCGAAATATGCTTCTGCATTGGGTGTGTACGACTTTGTCAAGCGCATTTCGATTGTCGAGATGCAGCACCAGGGAATAGGTGAATTGAGCAGGGCGGCTTCGGTCCTGGCGGAAGGCGAAGGTCTGCTGGCTCATGCAGCGGCGGCAAGAGCTCGAATTTCTGGCATGGACCACAACTGTGACCGCACTCGGTCGACTTAGTCCGTTCATCTCCAGTAGTGCCTCTTCATGAGGTTGGATCCTCAACAGCTAGAGGCTAAGGGACACTTCGATGAGTTGGCGAAGCAGTTTCAAAGCCCTTGGAAGCAGATAGGTTTGTTCGAGCGATTGTTCCGGTTCGTGTCAAAAAACCATCCGAGGCCGCAAGGTCTGTACGTGTGGGGTGGTGTAGGTCGTGGCAAAACCATGTTGCTGGACGAGTTCTACGAAATTCTTGCAACCTCTCGCAAGCACCGTTCGCATTTTCACAGATTCATGCAGGATGTTCACGCCGCTCTCAAGTCAAAATCCGGCCGAATTAATCCGTTGCGAGACGTCGCGGACCAACTAGCGCAAGATGTTGACGTATTGTGTCTGGACGAGTTCTTCGTTACCGATATCGGCGACGCGATGATCCTAGGAGAACTTCTCCGGAGGCTTGTCGAACTTCGCGTTGTGTTGGTGACCACGTCGAACATAGAGCCCAACAGACTGTATGAGAACGGTCTACAGAGGCGCAGATTTCTACCAGCAATCGAATTGATTGAGACTCGCATGCAGGTAGTGTTCCTTGGCGGACAGACCGACTATCGGCTTCGAGCGTTACAAAGCCGAGATCTATATCGAATTGGGTCGTGCGCAAGCAACGAATTGCTGAAAATGGATATAGGTGAGTTAATAGGCAATGGCAAGCGCTACCCTAGCCCGATCCATGTAAACAGTAGGGATGTTTCTACTCTGTATCGCAGTGATGGTATCGTGGCCTTTCGATTTCGGCACCTGTGCGGAGGCCCTCGTAGCGCTCTTGACTACATCGAAATTGCCCGTACACACCATACAGTGGCCGTTTACGAGGTTCCGGAATTGGACCCTCAGATGGAGGATTCAGCCCGTAGGTTCATTTCGTTGGTTGACGTCTTGTACGACCGAAACGTGAATCTGGTCTTGCATGCAGCAAAACCGGCGCACAAACTCTATTCAGGAGAACGGCATAGTTTCGAGTTTGAGCGAACCAAGAGCCGAATTGTCGAAATGAGTTCCGCGGAATATCTCTCCAAGGCGCACCTTGCATGAATCCGGGCAAAGTTTTGCGTTACAAGATTCGAACTGTCTGGAGTATTCTGACCCGAGCAGTTTCTTGATGAACGACAAGAGTTTGCGGGTCCAAATGCAAAGTGTTCTCGAGTATAGGAGAACAACGAAATGAAATTCCATGGGCGGCGCGTGGGTCTTCAGCTAGCACTCATCTCACCTTTGCTAGCAGCAGCTTCGCTTGTTCACGCGAAAGCAGAGTACTTCGTTGCCGCGATGGACTACGGGGCAAAGGACTGCGCGTTCTGCCATGCAACTGCGAAAGGTGGAGAAAGTGTCAATGAAAGGGGACAATGGCTTATAGACGAACGCACTCGTCGTAATGTAGAGGATATCGACGTCGACTGGCTCGAATCTAGGGAAGAAGCTCTCACCGAAGATTCAACGGGAAATACTGAGGAATCCGAATCATTAGCGGAGGTGGAGGATGCCACGCCAGCTGAACGAGTGGAGGATCCCGAACGCCCCTTCGACTTTACGACAAACTTTGGTGAGTGGCCGGCCTACAGTGGCGACATCGGCGCCCAAAAATACTCCCCCCTGAACCAAATCACCCGAGAAAACTTGGACAATCTCCAAGTCGCTTGGATTTGGACTTCCGAGATCGACACGGGCGTTACCGATAGGGCGAATGCGCGTCGTGCCCCCGACAGTTTCAAGGGGACGCCACTCATGGTTGATGGTCTCATATTCGTACGTACTCGCTACTCGACCGTAGAGGCAATTGATGCACAAACAGGTGTGACGCGGTGGACATTTGACCCTGGTACTAAGAATGGACCTAGACCAGCAATGTTTGGTTTTTCCACACGAGGTCTAGCGTTTCACAAAGACAAGGAAGGAAGTCGAATTCTGCTTACAACCACCAGGGGTTGGTTGATCGCGCTGGATCCTGAAACGGGAGAGCCGATAGAGAGTTTTGGGGCTAAGGGTCGAGTCGATCTGACAAAGGGATTGCGACGCCCGCTTGATCGACGTCGGGTGACATGGAGTCAAGCGCCTAATGTTTGTGGAAATGTTGTTGTGGTGGGCAGCCAAACCGACGATGGTTCCCATTCTTGGACGTTTTCTGGGGAATGGAACAGCAACCTCCCAATTGGCGATGTAAGGGGTTTTGACGTCAAGACAGGTGAACAGGTGTGGACATTCGAGACTGTGCCGCAAGAAGGCGATTTCGGCAACGATACTTGGGACAACGAGTCGTGGAAGTGGATGGGGAACACCAATGTATGGTCGACTACCAGCTGCGACCCTGCGTTGAACATGGCGTATTTGCCGGTTACTGCCCCCTCCAATCATTTCTACGGAGGCGACCGACCGGGAGACAACCTCTTTGGAACCAGCCTAGTCGCGGTGGATGCATCAAACGGCAGCTACAAATGGCATTTCCAAAATGTGAGGCATGACATTTGGGACTACGACAATCCCGCCGCTCCAGTTGTGGCTGACATCGTTCACGACGGAAAGGCACGGAAAATCGTTGCGCAGGTTACCAAAACGGGATTTCTGTATGTTTTCGACAGAATTACTGGCAAGCCATTGTGGGAGGTCGAAGAAATTGAAGTTTCAGGAAGCGATTTGGAAGGAGAGAAGCCGTCGCCGATGCAGCCGCGCCCCACGTGGCCGCCGCCATTTGAAATGCAGGGAGTTACCGACGAGACCATCATCGATATCACGCCCGAAATCAAGGAGAGCGCTGAGCAGCAGCTGGCACGGTGGAAAACAGGGCCGCTTTTCACTACGCCTTCCACGTCTGGGACACTCATACTTCCAGGTATCGGGGGAGGAGCGAATTGGGGCGGAGCCGCCTATGATCCAAACGAGCGACAGCTTTTCGTTGCATCACGCCGCATGCCAACTCTCATTACGTCTTACAGGCTTGACGAGGCAGAACGAGGCATAAAGTACGATGCGGGTTTCCGGATGCCCACCATGGCTCAAGGCCTTCCCTTTATCAAGCCGCCATGGTCAAGCATTACCGCGTATGACTTGGATACGGGCGAGATCGCGTGGACGGTCCCTAATGGAAGAGGTCCTGTGAATCATCCAATGCTGAAAGACTTGGATCTTCCCGATTTGGGTCAGATTGGCGCGGCACCGGGACTACTGATAACTCCCACTGCGATTTTTTATGGTGCCGGGCGAGGTGCGCAAGGAGAAATTAGGGCCATGGACAAGTCAAGTGGCAAGGTGCTTTGGAAATTCGATCTACCAAGCTTCTTTAGTGATGCTCCGCCAATTACGTATCTAGCTGGAGGAAGGCAATACCTGGTCATTGGTCTTGGGGGCACGTGGGAGCCAGCCACGCTGGTCGCCTTTGCTTTGCCGGTCGAAAATTAATGCGTGCCAAATATTAGAACGAGGAGTGGTCCGAGACCGTAAAGTAGGCTAGGGTACCCTTGATGAAACTACGTCCTCTCACTCACCACGTGATCCGTAAGTCGTCGGACGGGTCAGTTCCCCTTTTTTCGTACGTAGAGCACGAGTTTGTGGTCAACCAGCTCAAATCCCCGAGACTGCACGATTTTTCGCTGTAGTTCTTCGATTCCCTGGTCGACGAACTCATATACACGACCCGTTTCGATATCCACCATATGGTCGTGGTGTTCAGCTGATTTCAATTCGTAAATGGCGCGTCCATCGTCGAAATTGTGTCTCTCGACAAGCTTGGCCGACTCAAATTGGGTCAATACTCTATACACGGTTGCAAGTCCTATGGATTCCCCCTCGTCTAGCAACCGTCGATACACGTCCTCCGCCGACAGGTGGTGCGGTTCGGCTTCCTCAAGAACCTCAAGGACCTGAAGTCGAGGCACCGTGACTTTTAGTCCGGCATTTACTAGGTCCGACTTGGGCATGGCGAACGCCTGCAAGAATGCGACACATACTGCGTAGTGTAATGCGAATTTGAGATACTGCGGTGACCTGAGTGCGAATAGGAATGATGGGAACCAATTTCGATCTTAGTTTGCCAATTCCCGCGGCGTTTCGATTAGCATAAGGCACGGTCGGTTGGCAATGCGAGTGAGTTGGCAGGATCAAACCCCTGGGAGTTGGTTTAGCGGTGCTATCTGAGGAGACGTAGTGGCAAGAATTTTGGAAGTGAACGATCTTTGCGTGAGCTTCGGAAGCGAAGAAGCAGTCCGAGGCGTTTCGTTTCACATTGAGGAAGGAGAGACCGTTGCACTAGTAGGAGAGTCCGGGTCAGGAAAGTCAGTTACAGCTCTCTCCGTCCTTCAATTATTGCCGTATCCGCTCGCCAGCCACCCTAGGGGAAGCGTTCTTGTGGAAGGTGAGGAAGTAATCAACGCTTCGCAAAGCACCCTGCTCGACATACGCGGCGGCAAAGTCAGCATGATATTCCAAGAGCCCATGACGTCGCTGAATCCCCTGCACAAGATATCCAAGCAAGTGGGAGAAGCCTTGCGAGTGCACAAAGGGCTCAGCAAGTCGGAAGCTCTAAGACGCACCTTGGAATTGCTTGAGCTCGTTGGTCTGCAGAATGCTGCAAGCCGGCTGGGTGCTTATCCACATGAACTCTCAGGGGGGCAACGACAACGCGTAATGATCGCGATGGCGCTTGCCAATGAACCCAAGCTACTGATCGCCGACGAACCAACGACTGCTCTGGACGTGACGATACAGGCGCAAATACTGAGTCTGCTCAAGGATCTTCAAAAGGAAATGAACATGGCAATGCTACTGATCACGCATGATCTTGGCATTGTCCGTTCAGTGGCAAATCGAGTCTGTGTAATGACAGACGGCCTCATTGTCGAACATGGATCGAACGAACAGATCTTTGGTTCGCCCCAGCACGAATACACACGCCACCTGCTCGCGGCAGAGCCCTCTGGCGACCCTGCACCGACGAACAACCAAGCGCCAGTTACGGCGGAAGCACGAAACTTTACAGTGAAGTACCCAATTGGCAAGGGGTGGCTTGGAGGCAGCAAATACATGACCGCGGTGGACGATGTTGAGGTCATCGTTCGAGCTGGGCAGACAGTCGGGGTGGTGGGAGAGTCAGGATCGGGAAAGACGACGCTTGGGCTGGCCATGCTTCGACTGCTTGCGAGCGACGGTGAGTTGGAATTCGATGGTGCCAACATTACGACTCTGAAAGGCAAGTCTCTCACACGTTTGCGCAAGGACATGCAGGTGGTCTTCCAAGACCCCTACGGCAGCTTGTCTCCGCGGATGACGGTGCAACACATCATCGAAGAGGGCCTAGGCGTGCACCAACCCGAGCTTTCTCGTGGCGAGCGCCAGCAACGAGTAGCCGAAGTGATGACTGAAGTTGGCCTAGACCCAACCACAATGGTGCGCTATCCGCATGAGTTTTCGGGCGGCCAGCGGCAGAGAATATCCATAGCGAGAGCTATGGTCCTAAGACCGCGATTTGTCGTTCTGGACGAGCCCACATCCGCATTGGACATGTCTGTTCAGGCCCAGATTGTCGACCTATTGCGCGAGTTGCAGGACAAGCACAACTTGGCGTATCTATTCGTCAGCCATGACTTGAAGGTTGTTCGCGCTTTGGCAAATTGGCTGATCGTTATGCGTGATGGCCAAATCGTGGAGCAAGGGCCTGCGCGTGAGGTGTTCGAGTCTCCCAAGAGCGAATACGCCGATGCGCTCTTCGGTGCAGCGCTTGACATGCGAGTAGACGAAGAGTTCGTGCGGCAATAGTTGCCCATTTCCATTTTCTTGCGCACTCGTGGGTGTCTATTTCCTTGAGTAGAGGGACGTTGGAAACGTAGCAGTTGCACGCTTTGAGCCTATGGAACCGATGAAACCCATTGCCGATGGTTACGGTTTGATCGAAGGACCTGTATGGCACCCAACGCTCGGATTGCTTTTTAGCGACGTCATAAATGGCGGCGTGTTCCACCTGGATCCAACTGACCGTGCACACGTTGTGTTCCCCTATCGTCGCGGCATTGGTGGCATGGTATTGCACGAGCAAAACGGATTGGTTGTAAGTGGCAGGAACATAGCCTACAAAGAATTCGGACAAGAGAGTTCAGCGGTCATTCTGGACAGCAATCCAGACCACGACAACGTTGGATACAACGACATAACTACGGATTCGCAGGGAAGGATCTACGCTGGATCCTTGGGCTCCAGTCCAGTGTTTGACGATGGACGAGAGCCAACGGCGGGAAATCTCCATTTAATAGACGTAGACGGCACGTCGAGGACTGTTGCGGAGGATATTCTTCTTACAAATGGGCTGGGATTCTCGCCTGATGGCACCACCCTCTATCACTCCGATTCTCGACGCGGGCACATACTAAAGTACGCCACGAAGCCAAACGGTGAGCTGGAGCCAAAGGAATTGTTTGCGCGATTTAGTAAAGGTGCTCCCGATGGGCTTGCGGTTGCTCAAGATGGCTCGGTTTGGGTTGCATTGGCTGGCGGTGGCGGGGTGTGCATTCTCTCTTCTGCTGGAGAACAGATTGGGTTCATCCCAATACCCCTTCCCATGTGCACTAGTGTGTGCTTTGGTGGGGACGACATGAAAACTCTCTACATTGTCACTGGGTCAGATGGGATCGATGGCAATGATCGAGGGGCGATCTTCCGCCACACAGTTTCAGTGCCTGGATTGGCTGTGCCTGCCGCCCGTGTTGACATACAGCGTACTTGAGAAAATGCTAATCAAGCGACGTAGAAATCGCCGGAACTTACGAGTCTTCGGAGGTGCTTTCCGTGCTACCTGTGAGCTTGTGCAGCGATTCCATTAGATTTACCGGCAACGGAAACACGATAGTTGATGATTTCTCGCCCGCAATTTCGGTTAGCGTTTGCAGGTAGCGCAGTTGCATGGACCCAGATTGCGTCGCCAACTTTTGTGCTGCATCCACAAGCCGCTCAGAGGCTTCAAACTCGCCGTCCGCGTGAATGATCTTCGCTCGCCTTTCGCGTTCAGCTTCCGCTTGCTTGGCGATTGCGCGAACCATCGTCGCGTCGATATCCACGTGTTTGATTTCGACATTGGCAACCTTGATGCCCCATTGATCCGTTTGTTGGTCCAATATCCCCTGAATGTTCTCGTTTAGGCGCTCGCGCTCGGCTAGAAGTTGGTCTAGTTCATGCTGTCCAAGCACGGAACGAAGCGTTGTCTGAGCTAACTGTTCCGTCGCCAACATGTAGTCTTCCACGTTTATGATTGCTTCCTTTGGTTGCAATACACGGAAATAGAGCACTGCATTGACTTGTACGGAGACGTTGTCTCTAGTGATGAGATCCTGTGTAGGCACATCCATAGTCACCGTACGAAGATCCACCTTGATCATTTGCTGAATGATCGGAACGACAATGATCAATCCCGGTCCCTTTACGCTTTGGAAGCGACCAAGGAACAGCACCACCGCACGTTCGTACTCTCTCATGATTCTCAACGAGGAAATGAGGAACACCACTAGGATGAAACCAAGGGCAGACAGAAAAATAATTGGCATGGCTAACTTACCTTTTCGACTTTGAGGGTTAATCCATCCATTGCCTTTACGACAACGGTTTCGTCTTTCGCTAGTGGTCCTTCGCTTTCCGCTGACCATATCTCGCCAGCCGCACGTACTCTTCCTTTGCCCGAGAAGTCGTCTACAACTGTGGCTTCAACGCCAATCACCGCGTCTACTCCCGATACTGGACCTCGCTTCCAATGTTTGTAAGCGCCCCTTGCAATGAATATCACCAACGCTACCGTAGCGAAAGTAAATGCAAGAACCACCCCTATGGAAACGCGGAATCCTTCGACATCTGTATCGAACAACAAGAGTGATCCTGCCAAGAAGGCAATTACTCCACCAAGGCCTAAAACCCCGTAGGTTGGTGTTAACGCCTCCGCGATTATCAAACCGAAACCAACTGCAAGCAAAGCGAGTCCTGCGAAACTAACGGGCAGCATTTGCAGCGCATATGCCGCCAGCAATAGACAGATCACTCCAACAATGCCGCCTGCGCCCAATCCTGGGCTGTAGAACTCAAATAAGAACGCATTTATGCCAATAATCAGAAGCAAGTAGGCAATGTTCGGATCTGTGATTATTTTCAAGAACTCGTAGCGCCAATCCGTTTCGACCTCAACAACGTTGGCCTCGGCGGTCTCCAATGTAACCTCTTGACCATTAACCTCGGAAATCGTCTTACCATCGATTTGTTGCAGCAGGTCACTGAGGTCAGTAGCAACGTAATCGATGACATTGATCTCCAGCGCTGCCGTCGCTGTAAGATTGGCAGCTTCTCTCACTGTGAGTTCGGCCCAATCGGCATTGCGTCCTCGAAGCTCCGCCAAGCTTCGAAGATATGCGACGGCATCATTGACGACCTTCTTGTCCATAGCACTGGGGTCGGATGGAGCAGGACTGTCGGATTCTTGTCCCTCGTCCCCGTTTTCATTGGGCTCGTCGAATCCACCGGGCGAAGGAACAATTCCGCCTTCACCGCCCATGGGGACGGGTGTGCTGGATCCTATGTTTGTGACTGGCGCCATGGCTGCGACATGGCTTGCATAAGTCAAGTACGTTCCAGCACTTGCCGCGCGAGCGCCATTCGGCGCGACATACACGGCTACGGGAATTGGCGACGCCAATATCGCCTTGACCATATCCCTCAACGAGCTGACCAACCCACCGGGTGTGTCCAATCTCATCACGATCAGCTCAGCATCGCTTGCTGCAGCATCTTCAAGAGCACGAATGAAGAAGTCTGATGTCGCAGGCCCAATTGCGCCATTGATGTCGACCAAGCGAACCTCCTGACCGTTCGCAACCGCACCGCAGAACAATAGTGCCGTCACGAGAGACACAACTCTGGCAAGGCAATCAGTTCGCCGACGCAATTTCATCGCGAATCTCCTGTCCGTAGGTCAATTGTGCGTGGTTTCTGGGCCTGACACATTTGCAGTGTTGCCACGCAAATTCATTTAAGCACCGTTTGCATGTGCGTGCAACCACAATGCTGGGAAGTTCTATCTAAGCACTTCAACACAACACATTAAGACGGTTTTCTCTGTCGAGCTAAGCTCCGCTACTTCGCGCAACTGTAGAAATAGGAGATGCCACGCCGCGGATATTGGGATTTGTTTGGATTGGACCAATGAACGGTCAGACTCGAATGGATTGCGGCATCGCCGGGATTCAATTCTGCTGCTACGGCACTTGGATTGGATTCGTCAAAGTACTCGAGCCCAATTCGTGAAGGATGCACTTCCTTGTGGCTCCCCCTAGCGTAGTAAAGGCAGCCGTTTGTAGTTCTTGCTCGGTCTAGAGATATCCAAATCGTTGCGCCCGGACTGCGATCCATTACTGAATCGAAGTGCGGAGCGATGCCTTCGGCTTCGCCGGGCACGCGCTCGAAGTAAGCCGCTGTCATGGGATTCAACTTTGCGTCTAGCAGGGAACGCACCGATTCAAATGGCCTGCCGGCTCGGAGTTGGACATCGAACCAGGGCAAGACCTCTTGTAGGTTCTTGCGAGTGCCTCCAAACTTCCTGCCGTCTGCCGTTTCTGCAGATCTCGTGTAGTTGATACACTTCAGGTACTGATCGGTATTTGCTTTGAGTTCTGCGAGCTCTTCGTGATTCAAGTACCCTCGCATGACCACAAAACCGTCTCTCTCGAAGGTGTCACGTAGAGAATCCATGTCGAACTGACGTGGGATTTGGTTCATAGCGGGATTGCAGCGATAGAGCGGACTATTCTAGCTATGCGACTGGAGATACAGAAAAGAACGGGTCTACGCTAAGTAATGGGTACATCTTTGAATTCAAGGCGAGCGATTGGGTCCTTAGTCGGTCTCGTAGTAGGAGATGCGCTCGGTACCACATTGGAGTTTGCGGAGCGCGACACACAGCCGCTCCATACCGAATTGCTTGGTGGTGGACCATTTGGATTGCAGCCGGGAGAATGGACCGACGATACCAGCATGGCACTTTGCCTAGCAGATTCTCTGTTGGCGAACGATGGATTCGATCCTAAGGATGCAATGGACCGTTACCTTCGTTGGTGGAGAAACGGGGAGAATTCTGTGAGCGGCAGTTGTGTCGATATTGGGATAACTACCCAACGTGCATTGAGTCGCTATGAGCGTTTGCGAGACCCGTTCTGCGGCGACTCTCACCCGGAATCTGCTGGCAATGGATCCCTAATGCGGCTCGCACCGGTTCCAATTTTCTATTGTCGGCAACGGGAGACAGCCAAAGAAATGGCGATCCTTCAGAGCCGTTCGACACATGCAGCTCGTGAGGCAATGGAGGCATGTGAATATTTCACGGAACTGCTGGTCGAGGCATTAAACGGTTGCAGTAAGGATGATGTTCTGCGAGTTCGTCGTTGGCACGGATGTCCTGCGATTGAGGATATCGCCAAAGGCGGTTGGAAGCACAAGACGCGAGACCAAATCCAATCAACTGGCTACGCTATACACAGTTTGGAGGCAGCAGTGTGGTGCGTGTACAAAGCGAATTCGTTTGAAGAAGCTCTTGTCGCGGCCGTCAATCTTGGTCGTGATGCTGATACGGTGGGCGCGATCACGGGACAGCTGGCCGGTGCATTGTGGTCATACGACTCCATCCCGCAGCGTTGGCTTCAGGCTCTGCAGTGGAGGGAACACATTGAGGGTTTGGCAGAGAAACTGTTCGTTGCGAAGCAGAGCGGTTGTATAGCAAGGACGAAACGGAGAACCAATCGATGAACCAAAGCATCGTAGTAACCAATGACGATGGCGTAGAGTCTCCGGGTATACAGGTATTGGCACGATCACTTGAGGCAGCTGGCTATGACGTCATGGTGATTGCGCCCAACCACGACGCATCCGGTACTGGAACGTCTCTGGGAAGCTACTCGGCGACAAAACCCATTGAATACACACGAACTTCCTTCGCTGGGTTAGCCGGACCGGTTTATGCCATTGGTGGACCGCCGGCGTTGTGTTCTTTGCTTGCTGCCAATGAAGCGTTTGGCTCTATTCCCTCCGTCGTTGTGTCCGGCATTAATGCAGGTATGAACACCGGAAGATCTGTCGTGCATAGCGGCACCGTCGGTGCAGCGCTCGCGGCACAGAATTTTGGAATTCGAGGCATGGCAGTAAGTGTGGGTGGCGGTCAACGATGGTATTGGGAGACCGCCTCTAGCATAGCCGTGGATGTATTGCCTTCAGTTCTTCGAGGTCCAAAAAGATGTGTAGTCAACATCAACGTACCTGGTCTACCAATGAATCAAATCAAAGGTGTTCGATGGTCTCATTTGGCCAAGTTCGGAAGCGTCAAGGCTGAAGTACGGGAAGTCTCAGATTCGCAAATTCGCATAGCCAATGTGACTCGATCCGACTATGTTCCAGAGTGGAACACTGACTTGGCGACAACAAGAGAAGGAATAGTTGCGCTTACGCCTCTTCAGGGCGCATGCGAAGTGTGGCGGTCTGAGGGGCGAGCCGGTGAATGGTTCGACCCGGCAGAACGAGTCAGTGGATGCATGGCAGGTGACTCACTACTTCCACCAATACTGTATCGGTCAA
Organism: Candidatus Azotimanducaceae bacterium; assembly: GCA_965205545.1. Classification (GTDB taxonomy): domain Bacteria; phylum Pseudomonadota; class Gammaproteobacteria; order Pseudomonadales; family Azotimanducaceae; genus Bin55. The sequence continues at coordinate 2,596,491 of OZ242170.1, forward strand.
AACAGCAATGATTGAGTCAGCTATGAAACTGCGAGTCTTGAATTGTTGAAGCCAAGCAAGGTGTCAAGCCAAAGAGTTCGCTGACTATGGCTCGTCCTTCTCTTCAGATGATTCTGTCGAGTCTTGTGGTTCTGATTTGTCAGGGTCCGCTACCGACGATTGCGGATCGGAGATCGACTCTTTTTCTGGATTCTGTTGTACCAACTGAGCTCGACGAACTCTTTGTGTAGACGAACTGCTTTCGTTGCCATAGAAATAGACCAGATAGTCGAGAATCTTTGGTTGCGCGTCTCCTAGATCCCAAAGTTCCTCTTCGGCTTGCATGCGCTGTATTGACTTCAGCCATCCCTTGCTGTCCAAGCGGTGCTGAGCCAACAAGCGTCCGGAATGACACGAGGCACAGTTGTTCCTGACGAGTTTCCAATTCTCCTCGTCGTCAATATACAAGCCGGAGTCTGGGTCCGTGATTGGCGAAGAGACTTCCGTCTCTTCTGCCATGCAAAGAAACGCGATTCCGCAGACCAGGAGGCTAGCTAGCGTATACCGCAATCCTATGGCATGCATTGTTTAAGTAACCTTTGGGATTCCAGTTGGGCAGCACCATGGGTTGTGTGCGCCCTAGATCGTCGGTTGCTCGCGCCCAGACTTCGTAGTAGCCTGCGGTTGGAAAATTGATTGTGTGTTCCCAATGTTGCCACGCCATTCGATTGGCTGGCGGCTCAAGCTTCGCATTAGTCCAAGTGCGACCGAAATCCAATGAGAGCTTCACATTCTCGATCGATGCATCGCCTGACCATGCGTGGCCACGAATATTGAGATTGCTGCCAACACTGTGCTGAATGCCGGATTTTGGCGAGGTAATGAGTGATTTGACCGGCATCGCGTGAATGATGCACATATCCTCGTTCGCTACCACGGATCCTGGAGCAACGGGTTCACAGGGCACGCGGTAGGACGGACTAGCCATTTTCGGGCCGTCGTGAACTACATTGCGAACGGAAACTCGAGTCAACCATTTTCCTGAGACGGACCCGGGCCAGCCTCCAAATACGAGTCGAAGAGGGTGACCGTTCATCTCGTGCAACTCGCCGCCGTTCATACCCCACACGATCATCGAATCATCGTCTAGAGCTTTCTTGATGGGAACGCCGCGCGAGATCGGAATGCGGTCACGCGAGCCACTAATATGCGTATCCGCTCCATAGAACGCAACATAGACTGCACTGTCGTGGTTGAAGCCTGTGTCCTCCAACACGTCCTTGAGTCGAACTCCATTCCATTTTGGACAACCAACGGCCCCAAGAGTCCACTGATTGCCGGAAACCGGCGGGTCGAATTCGGCGCGTCCATTTCCTCCGCATTCAAGCACTAGTTGGCGTTCTATATTTTCGAAACGAGTCTTGAGTTCTTCGAATGTGTATGTCTTGGTGTGCTCGACGGACTCTCCGTCAATGGTCAAAGTCCAACTCTTTGGATCTACAGATAGTGGTGGGATTCCGTTGTTGCGTATGAAGAGTCGATTGGCAGGAGTTACGTCGTCGTTCAGCAGATGTGCAGGGGTCTCTGCGTTAAGTGGTCGATCATTCAAGAGCGTTAGCCCGTCTTTGCCTTCGATTGAGAATGGTTCGGTCGAGTCTGCGTGCGACGCGGGGATTAGTCCCTGCGGTACAGCTGCTGGATGAGCGACTCTTGCTCCAACCAATGCGGTAAAGGCGGCTAGCCCCGTTACGAATCCTCTTCGGCTCACGGGATGGGATTTGCGCCCGAAGGCCTCAAAGTCGGCTCGTTCGGGGTCGCGTGCGAAAAACTCGTGAATTCCGCGTTCTCTGCGCTTCATATGCCCTGCAGTGTTTAGATCTCGATCCTGTAAGACCGGCTACAAGATTTGAGTTTGACAAGAAACATTTGGCTTGCCAATGCCACAGCATTCTAAGTGAAGATTTTGGAATTGGGAATGGGCTTGGCGGAGCGGAATCGTGAGGCTCTCTGCCACTCGTATACTTTTTGGGACAGTGATCAGCCACACGTGCTGCAAGACTTGCTAGCCGCATTCCTGATCAAGAACGACGAATTCACGCTGACCTTCGGGCAGACGTATCGCAATCTAGTGGATCGAGGGCTATGGGCGACTCGAAAACAAGCAAGCTACAAATAGCATTCATTGGTGCAGGCGGAATCGCACGTACGCACATGCGCTACTTGGACAAGATGGACGATGTGGAAATTGTTTCCGTCGCAGATGTCGTCGAGAGCAGCGCCACAAAGCTACAGAAAGAGTTTGAAATTCCGTCGCGCTATACGGACTACCAGCGCATGCTTCGCGAAGTGCAACCTCAGGCCGTTAGTGTATGCACGCCCAATGGACTCCATGCTCCTTGTACGTTGGCAGCTCTCGAAGCTGGTGCGGACGTTTTGGTCGAGAAGCCGTTGGCCATGAATGCCATCGAGGGCAAGCAAATGGTCGAAGCAGCCAAAGCAAACCAATGCAAGCTTGTAATTGGGTTTCAACATCGATTCGAGCCCCGCACCCGATTTCTCAGAAATGCCGTGCGCGATGGAAAGTTGGGTGAAGTACTTTACGGCCGTGTTCAAGCGCTCAGACGACGGGGTATTCCAAACTGGGGTGTGTTTGGCAGAAAAGAGCTCCAAGGAGGCGGCCCGCTCATCGACATTGGCGTCCATGTCTTGGAGACAGCACATTTCGTAATGGGATCTCCAAATCCAATAGCCGCTTTGGGGCAAACTTACCGGTACTTGGGTGACAAGCCATCGACGGTAGTGTCCGAGTGGCCAAATTGGGACTACAAGACGTACGATGTCGAGGATTTGGCGGTTGGCATGATCCGGTTCGAGAATGGAGCAACGCTCACCATAGAAGCCAGTTTTGCGGCGCATGTCGAGAAAGATAATTGGAATTTTGCGTTGATGGGTACGAAAGGAGGCGCCACCTGGGGCCCGCCGCGAATATTTCACGATGATCACAATCACATGGTGAATACGGAACCGCATTGGTTGCCCGAGAGGGCACAAGGGGACGCATTTCGACTGAAAATGAGGAACTTTGTCGATCATGCGTTGCATGACCGCGAGACGTTGGCCCCAGCGGAGCACGGCCTGATGGTCCAAAAGATGCTTGATGGCATATATCGTTCGGCAGAACTGGGAAGAGAGGTGCGAATAGAATGACCGGAATCTCTAACAAGCGCGTACGCTTCCTCGAGCATTTGCAGGATGCGGGAGTAGCATGACAGTAGAAAAGACGGCCCAAATTGACAATGTGGCGAACTCGGGGATTGACGAAGCGAAGCTAGACATTCTTCGTGCTCGTGCGCGAAAGGAGGTGGAAGAGGGACTATTGCCTTCTATTCAATTCGCTGTAGCTCGAAATGGAGAGGTTGTTTGGGCGGAGGCGATTGGCGCCGCAAGCATTGAAACGCTGTACCCCATTTTTTCGTGCACGAAGGCGGTGCTCGCCTCGGCAGCATGGCTGCTTATACAAGAAGGGCTATTGCACAAAGATGAACATGTTGCGGACGTCATTCGGGAATTTGCCACCAATGGCAAGCACGAAGTACGGGTGGCCGACCTCTTTCTGCATACTGCCGGATTTCCCATGGCACCTTTTCGACCCCTCGATTGGGATGACCGTGAAAAACGATATGCGCGCTTCGCGCAGTGGAGGCTCAATTGGCCCACGCGTGAACGCTACGAATACCATCCCTCTTCCTCAATGTGGGTCGTTGCGGAAATAATCGAACGAAAGACAGGGCAGGATTTCCGAACCTTCATCCGAGAGCAAATAACCGATCGACTTCGATTGAACGATCTCTTTGTTGGTCTGCCTGATTCTGAAAACTATCGAGTAGCCACATTGGAAATGGTTGGCGACCCACTTACCAGTGAAGACTACGCTAGGCTGAACCTGCCGGAACCTCCGGAAACAGAAGTCACCCCCGATGCCATATTGAGTTTCAATCGTCCAGATATTCGCGCAGTTGGGGTTCCAGGTGGAGGAGCCCTCGCCACTGCTGCGTCATTGGCGTTGTTCTATCAAGCATTGCTGCACGGTGGTGCAAATGGGTGCGATAGAGTCTGGACTCGCCAGACACTGGATTTTGGACTGAGAGTCATAAGCGGCGACTATAAAGAGCAACTAACAGGTGTTCCAGTGAATCGATCATTAGGAATGATCATCGCTGGGGATGAGCGTAGAAATTTTCGCGGATTCGGACACACGAACTCGGAAATGGCATTTGGACATGGAGGCGCTGGCGGCCAGATTGCCTGGGCTGATCCAGGGACGGGACTATCGTTTGCCTATGTGACAAACGGACACGATAGAAACCCATTGCGTATGGGAAGACGAGGTGTCTCACTATCTACCAAAGCAGCCGCTTTGGTTGCCTAGACGCTTTAAGCCCTCATTTGACTAGAACGCGCACAATCAAAGGACGAGGAGCAACGAACAGTCCCTCCCCGCGGTATTTGAACACGTCAACGATAGCCGAAGACGACGGGTGGGAGATTGATGCATTCATAGCCAAGGAATTCCCCGCAGACGAACCCAATACCGAGCTATTCCCAGACAAGACGAAAAACCTAATCACTAGGAACCAGTCTCCGGACGTGCCATTTGACCGTTCGATCAATCCCTATAAGGGCTGCGAGCACGGGTGCGTCTACTGCTTTGCTAGGCCTACGCATGCTTTTCTCGATCTCTCTCCGGGATTGGATTTTGAAACGAAGATTTTCTACAAGACAAATCCCATAGATCGGCTTCACGAAGCTTTGAATGACCCCAAGTACGAATGTAAGCCAATAGCCATAGGAACAAACACTGATCCCTATCAGCCTGCAGAGAAGAGTCTTAAAGTCACCCGCAGCATTCTTGAGACATTGCTTGAATACAAGCATCCGGTCAGTGTCGTTACCAAGGGAGTACTGATTCTGCGAGACTTGGACCTATTCCAGGAGTTCGCCAAGCTGAATCTCATTAGCGTGGCCATTAGCGTCACCACTCTTCAGAACGATCTAAAGACGAAACTTGAGCCTAGGACTGCGTCTCCCGGAGCCCGGCTTCGTGTGTTGAGGACTTTGTCGAGTGCCAATGTACCTGTTGGAGTAATGGTCGCTCCCATCATTCCAATGCTTAACGATCATGAATTGGAGAGAATCATAGATCGTTCGACAGACGCGGGTGCAGAATTCGCGGGGTACGTATTGATTCGATTGCCGTTGGAAGTGCGACCAATATTCGAAGACTGGCTCGAAGAGCATTTTCCGCTAAAAGCCGGAAGAATCATGAATCGCATAAAAGACTTGCACGAGGGCAAGGCATATGATTCCCGGTTTGGTCACAGAATGCGCGGAACCGGCGTCTACGCGGAATTGATTAGAAAACGGTTTGACATTGCGCGGTCCAATTGTGGACTGAGCGTAAATGAAAGTGGTGGGTTGGGCGCAAGAGAAGCAGGAAACCTTTTTGTGAATGCGGAAGGCGTGAAACCGCTACGTACTGATTTGTTTAAGCCGAAATATCAACAAACCTACCTCTTCTAGCTTGGTTCGATATTCCTTGACTACCTCCTGTGCCTGTAGCGAAATGACAGCGGCTAATGGCAGGCTAAGATGAGTGAGTGCCGGGAGGTAGGAAGGCGACCCCGCAGAGTCTTGCTAAATTGTCGTCAGTACAAGCCGCTAGTTGAGCAATAGCAGAGCCGACAAGAGTGCCGTAGCGATGCCAAGTAGCGCGACGAATCCGGAAGAACACACAACTGCCACAACCGGGGAAGTACAGCTAATGTAGATTTCCGCGAGTTTCTTTGCAGTGTAGCCTGCGACTATTACTGAGCCTAGAACACACAAAATCAGCGCTTCGACGTGCAGTCCCCATGTCGCACGCAAAAAACTGGCATACGACGCAAAAACAAGCAAGAACACTCCGCCAAAATTGAGCAGCTTGTTACTGTATAGAAGTTCTCGAACCTGATTGGCCGAAAACTTGCGGCTTGAGTTGGAGGTTTCGTACATCCTACACTGTGCTTCTCAAGAGAACATGCAGCCTTTTGTTGAGCCTCATGCGACGGGTGCGACTACAGGCATATTATCGAATAGTTAGCGACTTGCACCAGCGTTTGGTTGTTCGTCCAACGATTTCCACTCATTCTCCATAGGCACCCCGTTCCGAACAGAGTCATTCAAACATATGACTAAACGACTTTGTAAGTGGAGCAACTCTATCGACCCTGCTCGCCAGCTATTACTGCTGCCTGGTCGCGAGGTCCATAGAAGTAGGAGCCTGGCCGGAACTCATAGCCCAAATCGCCAAGCAAGCGCCGTTGCCGTGGTGAACACCACTCAGCCAGTGCTGGAGTAATTTCAAAGTCGTATTGCCGCATGAACATCTGGCAATAGTTGTAGAGTATGGTCTTGCGTGCTCTCCCTGATTGATTCTTGCAGGGACCGTGCCACATGGAATGAGGAAACAGTATGCAGTCGCCGGCTTCACCTAGGATCTGAAAAGAACCGGGCGAATCTGGCGTTATGGGAGTGTCGGTCTCGAACGGAATTTGCTTTCTGTGACAACCCGGAAACAGTGTCAAGTTTCCTGCATCTTTCTCAGTCGTGTCCGTCAATAAATACATGGCTTTCATGGCCAAAGGAGGACTTGACTCCGAAGGTCGAATAAGTCGCAATGCTTCTCCACCATCAGTGTGCGTGTAGCCTGGAAAGGAATCGGATGAGGGGCGAACAATGGCTTGTGTCATGCTCAAGCAGATGTAGGGTCCCATGATGTCGACGATCAGATCGAATACGTTGGGTCGATCCATCAAATCGACGAAGTGCTTGCCATATGGGAGCAAGTCTCGGCGGTCCATCCAACCGTCGTTGTTCAGTGAGTCTGCGTGGGGCAACCAACCGTAGTGTCCTATCGGTAGATTTTCCGCTCGAACAGGCTCAAAACCAGGAACTCGTCGCAATCGATCGATTTCCGAATTGAAGAGTGCGACTTCGGTTGAGCTCAAGGCATTCCTAATGACGAGATAGCCTTCGCTTTCCCAATGGTCGCGCTGTTTACTGGTTAGCCGATGCATGCAACTCAAATGAGATTTGGTGTTGAGCAAAGTTTACCCAAAGAACGTTCAACATGTAGATCCCGTTCTTCTGACATTGAAAATGCAATCGCGCGTTGTGAGCCCCCGCGGCGCTAATGAAAATTGCGTCTTTACGAGAAGCTCAATTTTCGTTTTGAATTTTAGTCCACCGAATTGCATCAGCGTACACAATCAATCCGTCTGACCGATTTGAGACCTGCACTTCCACGTCAGAATCACCTAACTCAAACGCTCCCAACCGATTCCAGCCCAGTGTTCCATTCATCGCATTGAATTCAATTTTCTTGGTTTGACCGGATTGAACCACCCAAATGTTGTAGGTTGCCTGACTATGCATAGTTCTTGATAGTCGTTCGGACGTTAACCAACTGTGGGATCCCTGATTCACTAGTTGTACAACTCTTGGGTTTACGGGCATGTGAAAGTCCAATTGCCAGCTACCGGATTCTGGCAACGAGCATTTGAATGTAGTGATTACCTCCTTGCGACGAGAAATTCCAATTGCAGCCGTTCGTCGGTATTTGCCGTGAGCCCCTTCCAACCTAACCCTGGACCAAGTGGGTGGCAGGGGATCGTTTTCAATGTAGATCGGCAAACCGACATCTGTATCCCTAGCTTTTTGTCGTCTACTGAAGTCAAACTGGCTTTCTTCGTTGTGTGTAGAGTAGGCGTCTATTGTGAAATTCCGGTCTAGGTCGTCTACAACTATGGCCTTGTCAACTTCCCAAGCTTCATTGACAATTTCGATCTCATTCCCAGCAATCCCCAATTGTTGTGATTCGTCGCTATTGGGGAGAAGCACGATTACCCTTCCTTGGTTCAAGGAGACAAAAGTATTGATTCGCGCAGCTGTAGGGCGGTATGAGCTTGTCTTGCGGATGCGCAAAGTAGTGTTAGCAGGAACGATGTATGTTTTTGGAGGGTTTGCATTTGGGAATAAGTGAAAACCGGATTCACCTCGAGCTAGGTGAATGGAAATCACGCCCGATATGTTCTGATCGTTCCTAACCAGTAGGGTTGTCTCGTAGCTATCCAGTCCCTCTAGATCAACAACTCTATCGACAGCGACGGCATTGATCAGAAATCCCGGTAGTCCAGGTTTTTCGATCCAATCAATCAAATAGGAGAGTTCGGGTATCTCAAGTTCGCGCGATATTTGCGCGATATCGCTTAATGAAAAACTACTGCCTGAGAAACGCGTGCGCAATGTGCTCAAGAAGTTGCTGATTGTGTCGGGACCTACGGCGTCAAGTAGCGATGAAGCTACAGTCTTGCACTTCATTGTTACGATTCTGCGAGAACGCTCCGAATCATTGCGAAAGTCAAGTTTCGTTAGGGCCTCTTGTAGTTCGTGCCAACCGGCATTGCTACCTTCAAATAGCAGGTTCATCAGATCCACATTGTCGTCGATCAATCGATAGCGTGAAGGGGAAAATAGTCGATCTTCAACGAATCCTCGAACCTTACTCTTTGCGTGGTAGACGGCCGAGAAGTGAGGACGTGAATATGCGAGAGTAAATTGTCGGCCCGGCATTACGCCATGTGCCAGTTCATTCACAATGCAGTCGATTGCGCTAGCGCCAGGCCCGGTTGCCTGGGACCAGTGGTCGAGCAAATTTCGAGCACCTTCTCGAATGACATCGCCTCCGTATTGATCCCGTGTAAAGAAGGTATTCAATAGGCGAACTGCCCATTGGTGTCGTCGACTATCTCCTATGTCGAAGTTGTATCGCTCTAAAACCTGGTTGAGTTTGATGCCGGGGAGCGACCACTCTCGTAACATCAGCAATCCCGGTGCAGCAATGACGCTACCCATCTCCCAGCCTCCACCATAGGTACGAAGACTTGATGGAACCTCCACAAGCGATAGCACTGACAAAGGATAGGAAAAACCGTTGTTCTCCAGCTCTTTGAACATTTCCTCCAACGTGTCCCGAATTGCGGGAGCATGCTCTGCCAAGTAGACAAGCCTTTGGGCGTGCCTACGGTGCAGAAGTACTTCGGCATTGACTCCACTTAGGTCCCAGCCAAGTTCAACGAATTCCGACGCAATCAACGTAACACTGGCCACTGGGACTTGCGGTGAGACTTTGAACCGATTTTGGTGTCTTCCGGACTGAATCAATTCCTTGTGCACACTCGCAATCGTCCAGTTGCTTGGCACAGAAACGGTTAGATCGACATCAAAAAAATCGAGTGCCTTGTCTTCCAATATTTCTTCGTGAACCGACACTCCAAGTGTCGGGAGCCATTTGATTGCGGGCAAAAGTGCCACATAGCGCGTGTCGTAAAGCGATGCATCCGTCCCTAGCCCTCTCGTAAAGTAAGAGGTTGAGTTCCAATCGTGTTGAAGATCGATGGATTCGTCGAGATATGCGAAACGAATATCTGGCAAACCATGGGCATGTAGTCGAATAAGTAGAGTCTCCTCGGTCCGTAGTTTTTTGCTTAGCTGAATTGCTAGTAACCCATCTTTGAATTCGTATGGTTCATTACGACCATTTACTGTGAGCAGGTCGATGCTCATGCCCGGATTAAACGACAACAGAACTCGCTCGCTATCTCCCAATTCATGCACTTGGACATGCATGGTCAGATTCATGCTCAGCCGCTCACCGGGTTCAATGGCTACCTGACCTCCAACGGCGAGTAGGTCACCCGTTGATTGAGCGTACTGCTCCTCATGAATGTCCCTCCACTTCTCTTGTTGTTGGTTTTCGAGAATCTCCAGGGCTGGCGGCCAAACCACGTTAAACGTTCCCAATGCGACGACGATCGAACAGACCATTACCGTTAGGGGTTTCGGCTGTGTTTGAAAGCGCTTAAGAGCAACTCCCGATACAAAAATCAAAGCAAGTCCAAGAGATATCCCACCAATACGTTGGAGTACGATTTCAGCGTCTATAGAGTTTGGCAGTATGTCAGATGGGAGAGATAACGAGTGCATTCCGACCATTCCTAAATAGGGCCCAAAACTCATTGGTAGTTGCTGACAAAACCAGTATCCCGTCGCCGACAATGCTGAAATAAGTACTACAACGATCACTCTTGAGCGGAAATACACGAAAAGGAAAGTGCTAATCGCCGCCCAAACAATTAGTGCGGGAACGACATCAAGAATTGCCAGTCTGATTAGGTATAAGACATTGATACCTCCTCCCCACGCACCCAATTCAGCTATATCCAAGAAAATCCCAACAACACAAAGCAATCCAAAACATACCAAAAACTGAAGAAATACCGCTGTAGTAACACCAAATGCACGACCGAGTAACAATTGAAAGTTTGTGATAGGTTGGGAATCAATGACTTCTGCGATGTAGTCTCTAGTCAATCTACCGTTCATGTATGCCATTAAAATAGAAATAGAAATTATTGAAAAGAGAAGAAAAACTTGAAGCACAAGGGAAGGTATGGTGTACTCAGCATTCACCAATCCACTAGAAGGAGAAATTGTGTAATTAACCGAAAACTTTGTTGATATATTGAAGTAACACGAGAATAAAATTACTATTAGAGCAACAAAAGTTAGCCAATATCCAAGAGATCTAACGAGGTTTTTTAGTTCGACAATTGCTATAATCTTAATGAATGAGAATAAATTTAGAGATAGGGATCCAAGGAAAGTCAAAGATTTGAAATTCTTCCTCAAATGAACCACCATTTTGCTCTTTTGAATTTACTCAATTCTGGTTTCTAGATTATCGTGCATACCGTATCTACGGTTGCGACAGTTGCACGAAAAATTCTCGAGTCCGATAGAGAGAAATCATGCCGATTGTTTGAATTCTACTACTACCGCTGAGTTCGGCTGTGGGTGTTTGGGATTGGGTAGTAGACTAGACGTTTCTACGGTCTAATCTCAGGCATGAGTCTGTGGATGTTTCGTTGACGCGGGGCTCACTAATGCCAAGACTACGATTCTTCCAAATGCAAATTACGCCATGTATGGGTGTCGGACCAGATCAGGAATATGGAGTCCTGCGTTGGTCTAGATATTGCTTACGCAAGGTGCTTGTGAGGGCATAATTGCTTTCTTGCTGTTAATCCCGATTTGGTGCTGTTGCAGTTCTTGGAGGCCCAATGCCAGAAGTTCTAATCCTTCACCCCGGTGAGATGGGTGCATCCCTTGGATATGCATTGAAGACCAAGGTTAACCGGGCACATTGGGTGAGTGCTGATCGTTCGGAGTCAACCCATTCGCGGGCCGGCAAATCAAGCATGATTCCCCATGGAAAGCTTGACGAAGCTCTGGATCAAGTTGGGATCGTAATCTCGGTGTGCCCGCCGGAGCATGCAGTTGCAGTGGGCAATTCGGTATTTGAATCAGGATTTTCTGGGCTCTTTTGCGATGCGAATGCCATTGCACCATCGACGGCGCGACACCATCTTGAGAATTTTGGAGACAGATATGTCGACGGAGGAATTGTTGGACCTCCTGCATACAGGCATGGTACGACGCGCTTGTACCTGTCGGGAGCCCAAGCGACTGAGGTGGGCAGACTGTTTTCAGGAACTGCAGTGGATGCGCGTGTTGTGGATGGCGACGAACTGTCGGCCTCCGCGGTGAAGATGTGCTATGCGGCCTACACTAAGGGAACGTCTGCAATGCTGCTGGCCATCCGGAGTCTGGCTAGTGCTCATGGAGTTGCCAGTGCTATCCACACTGAATGGGACCTATCGCAATCTACACTGTGGGAACGCTCAGAAAGAACTGGACCCGGCACTACTCGCAAGGCTTGGAGATTTGCGCCGGAGATGAGGGAAATCGCAAAGTCTTTCAGTGATGCAGGACTACCCTCAGGATTTCATGAAGCCGCCGCGGAAATCTACTCTCGCATGGCTTCGTTGAAGGACTCGGATCCCGTAGCGACTCGGCTGCTGGCCGAAATGCTGCGTGACGTATAACGGATACTTGCTATCGGTCAGCGTGTACTGTCTCTAAGTCGACTAGCTCTCAATTGGATGGTGCGGATGTTGCGTATAGTTAACTCGCGTCAGGGCAACAAGGCTCCACCCTCGACATCGATGGTTGACCCCGTCATGTAGTCATTCTGAATCGCAAAGACTATTGCTGAGGCAACTTCGTCGGCGGTGCCTGCTCGAGGGATTAGGGTTCTTTCCGTCGCGCGACTAAGAAATGCTTCGCGGGCTTCCCCTACATGTGGAAACATCGGAGTATCAATCATTCCTGGACAAACCACGTTTATTCGGCGAGGAGCAATTTCAACGGCAAGTGCACGCGCAAATCCCTCTACGGCATTTCCAACTGTGGAGATGGCTAGGGAACCCGGATTGCACTTGCGCGCAGGAAACCCACTCACGAGAACAATTGCACCTTCCTCCGACATGTAGTCCGCACCCAGCCGAACTGAATTGGTATAGCCCCAGAGCTTGCGAAAAGAGAGTTGAAAGGCATCCAAATCCATCTGCAGAAATGGACCGGATGCACGTGCACCGCCAGTCGCGCAATTGACGAGGATGTTGAATGGAGCTTCATCCTCGAATAAGGCTGAGAGGCCATCTCTATCCAATACATCGACTTGGCGGTAGCTCACCTTGGATCCGGTCGCTGCTTCTGCTTTGTCAATGTTTTCTTTGCTGCGACTGCCAGCTACGACGATTGCACCGGCGTTTACAAGTTGCCGAGAGGCTGCTAGCCCAATGCCAGATGTTCCGCCAAGAACAATGGCCTTTTTGCCGTCAATGTTCACTTATTTTGTCCTCAATTGCCTACGTCTGGATTGTGTTCCATTGGATAGGAATACGCCATTTGTAGTTGCCCGATTTCGCATCGAAATCAAGTTAGGTGGGAATCGCTGGAACGAATTTGTGCTTCGGGTTTGTGCGATATTGGCGCTTCAGCTCGAGCAAGTCCTTCCAGGTTGCGTAGAGACCATGTGTTGCCGGAGGCAAGTCATGCTCGATTGCTTTGCGCAATTGCGGCAGGTTGTAGAACGGAACGGCCGGATACATGTGGTGTTCAAGGTGATACTGCATATTCCAGTAGTAGAACGCGGGGAGCCAAGAACATGTGAATGTTCGAGTGTTCAGGCGGAAATCCGGCTCGTCCGAGTTCAAGCCGTAGTGTTGGGGCACTCCGCAAAGGAACCCCAACCAGCCACAGTAGAAAGTCCCGAATGTGATGGTCACTATGAGGAATGGATGTCCGATGATTACGAATACAAGCGCGAGCAGGCAGTGTCCACCTATGAGTATCCGCGCCCAAATGCGGTGTTTCTTGCGTAGTCGGGGATTGGATTTTGGCAGCACGTGGTTGTACCAATTGCCACGTATTTCGCCATTTGCGTGCCGCCAAACAGTAGCAAGGCGCTGCCAAGTTGCCATGGGATTCCATCCCAAGAGTCCTAGCCACACACGCCAATACTTGAAACTTATTTTGATTGGCAGTTGAACCTCGCCGTCGATCTGTGAATGACATGTGGCTTGGTGGTGAATCGCGTGACTCTCTCGATACCAAATGTGGTCCGACCAGCTCAAGAACGAGTAGAACACTTCAAAGAACAAGTTCAAGCTTCTTGACTTGAAGACGGTTCGATGCTGTAGCTCGTGGATGGCGATTAGTCCCATGAATGGCCCAATCGTACCGTGTACGAACAATGCAATAAGCATCAAGGGTATGGACCAATACCAATTGCTCAGCGACACGTTTACGATGGCACAGTAGGCAAGCAACGCTGTTGTGAAGAACACACCTAGATGCAAGAGAGTCTGCATCCATGCACGGAAGTCATTGCGTTGCATGAGTTCCTGCAGCACCTCTCTATCAATTGGCGTGCGATACCAGTCAACCTTGATGTCTCTTGCGAATGTTTCTTGCATATTGGTAGCTAGTCGGAGCTAGGTCTTGTCATTGGCCGATATCTAGGTTTGGATTTTCTACTGAACCCGTTAATCGGCCCAATCGTATGTTTCATTTTGGGGTTCTTGCCCACGCTGTCGAATGGCCTGCTTAACCTCCTCCATCATTTTCTTCAATTGTTCAATATCTGTGCCGCGCATCACTAATGTCGTTCCAAACTGTCCATTCTTTTGAAACGGGTAGCTGCCTAGGCTGGGTTCCTCACCGAAATGCTCCTGTATTTGACCGAGTTCGCGCGAGATCTCGCTCTCTCCCAAGAAGGCGGTGACCGAGCACGACTCTACGACATTGCCTCCTTTAAACTGGATTGTGGGAAGCATAGCCTGCAGTACGCTAGGTATTCCTGCCATGCAGTAGACATTTTCGATGGAGAACCCAGGCGGACCGCCAGTCAAGTTGTCGATTAGACTCGCCCCTTTTGGAATGTAAGCCATGCGAAGCCGATTCTCCATGATGTCAGGCGCGGCCGGTCTTTGACGGATGCGCTTTGCAATGTAATCGTTCATTTCAAGCGGAACACCAAACGCAGTAGCTACGCACTCCGCGGTTATGTCGTCGTGGGTTGGACCGATTCCGCCTGTTGTCAGTACATAGTCATGATGGGCCCTTGCGTCGTTTACGGCATTAACGATGACCTCGTGCAAGTCTGGGATCACGTGAGCCTGAGCAATTGAAATTCCACACAGATTCAATTGTTGGGCAATGTATTGGAGGTTCAGATCTTGTGTTCGACCTGAGAGTATTTCGTTACCAATAATGAGCACGCTGGCCGTTACGCGACGTTCGTTCATTGTGGGCTGTTGTATTGACTACTTTCCAGTGAAATCGGGTCGTCTCTTTTCCGAAAAGGCTTTGCGCCCTTCCTTGTAGTCGTTGGAATTGAAGCAAGCTCTGACCATTTCTGCAACTTCTTGAATGGCCTTTGAGTCGGGCTGAGACTCGAATGCATTTACTGCCGCTTTTGCGGCTTTGACGGTTAAAGGCGCATTTTCCGCGATTTTGCGAGCATAGCTCTCCACTTCCGCAGCGATATTGGCTCGTTCCGCTACAAATTGAACTATGCCGCACTCGAACGCCTCTTCTGCAGTTAGAAACCGTGCCGAAAAGAGAATGTCTCTTGCGCGGGCTGGTCCAACAATGCGGGAAAGTTTCGCGAGACCTTCGTAGTCGTAACCCAAACCGAGTCGTGCAGCGGGAATGCCGAATGTTGAATCCGGCGTGGCAAATCGAACGTCTGCATGCAACGCGGTCGCGAGGCCGCCACCAATGCAATACCCCCTGATCAATGCAATTATCGGTTTCGTCATGCTGGCCAAAGCTCGTGCGCCTTGTGCTGATACTTGGCCGTAGGATTGGGCTTGTTCCGCGTTGGAGCGTTGCTTATCAAATTCCGTTATGTCTGCACCGGATATGAACGACTTTTCTCCTGCGCCCTGCATAACAACGACGCGCACATCCTCGTGGGATTCGAAGCATTCGACAATGTCATAGATGCCTTGCCACATTTCCAAGGAAAGGGCGTTGTGGCGCTTGGGATTGTTGAATGTCATCCGCCCTATATTGCCGTCAATTTCGGCAATCATTCGGGTGGTTTGCAGATTGAGCTCCATGGCAAATGGGCGTTTCATATGATTTGCTGGTTAACTGCCAAATTGTAGAGAAGTGCAAGACAGAGTAGGTAGAGATTGACACGTAGAGAACTCGTAGTGCACTTGCACATGCTGGCAGAATGCTAATTCGCTACCATCGAAGTTCCGCCAGAACGGTTCGCCACTGGACAGACATCATGAATTTCCAAGAACACGAAGAACACCAGCTCATTCGGGAAGCTGTGCGGAAAATTTGTGCCGACTTTCCTGACGAGTATTGGTCCAAATGCGACCAAGAGCATCAGTTTCCCTGGGATTTCTACAACGCGTTGGCAGAGGGCGGATGGATAGGCATTGCCATCCCAGAAAAGTATGGAGGTAGCGGCAGAGGCATTACTGAAGCGTCGATCGTATTGGAGGAGGTAGCAGCTTCCGGTGCGGCCATGAACGGCTGCAGCGGCATTCATCTCTCAATTTTCGGTATGCAACCCGTCATCAAGTATGGGTCGGATGAGATGAAGGAAAAGTACCTGCCGCGTGTCGCAAAGGGCGATTTGCATGTGGCTTTTGGTGTAACGGAACCCGATGCGGGCACGGATACCACCTCCATCACAACAAGGGCCAATCGAGTGGGCGACAACTACTTGGTTCGCGGTCGAAAAGTGTGGACGACGAAAGCTCTGGATTCGGAACGGGTCTTGCTGCTTACGCGTACTCAGGAAAAACACCAGGTTGCAAGAAGATCGGACGGTATGACTTTGTTGTTTGCCGAATTGCAACGTCCTGAAGTTTCGATTTCGCCAATCGACAAGGTCGGACGCAACGCCATTGCAACGTGCGAAGTTGTTTACGACGACCTGCCTGTTCCCATTGAGGATCGCATCGGTGAAGAAGGAAAAGGATTCCGCTATTTGTTGGATGGACTGAATGCGGAACGTGTTCTAGTGGCTGCTGAGGCATTGGGCATTGGGCGCGCGGCACTGAAAAGAGCCACCCAATACGCCAAGGACCGAGTTGTTTTTGGACGGCCGATTGGACAGAATCAGGGAGTTTCCTTTCCCTTGGGCGAAGCTCAGATTCGATTGGATGCCGCCGAACTGATGATTCGCAAAGCTTCGTGGCTGTTGGATAGAGATGAACCGTGCGGCGCCGAGGCGAACATGGCAAAGTGGCTGGCAGCAGATGCATGTTTTGAAGCAGCGGACCAAGCGGTGCAAACCCATGGAGGGTTTGGCTACGCACGGGAGTACCACGTAGAACGCTACTGGCGCGAAGCGCGGCTGCAGCGAATTGCACCCATTTCACAAGAAATGGTTCTCAACTATGTAACTGAGCATGTCATGGGGCTGCCGCGTTCCTATTGATAAAGTTGAAATGCCAATTGCTAGTCCATGCCAAAACAGTGGGGAGCGGGGAGTTTGTAGAGTGCTGATTTGGAGTGCAAGCTATCATCTTCGCGGCTGGAACTCAGGCAGCGAAAACGCCGCCCTTATGTAATGGAATCAAGAAGGAACTATTGCTCGGACCTATCCACGGCCGCCGGAGAGAACATGCTAGGGACGGCTCCGCAGGTAGATTTCTGGGTTCTTCTAGAGTACAGAGAGCAATGGACGCGCAAGGCGGTTGAAGACAATGAATTGCCAGGTCCTGTCGAGGATTGGCTCCACGACTCGATTGCTGCTCTAGAGGCAAAAGGCAGAATGCCTAGAGTTCAATTTATTCGCCAACCTCGCCGCACTGCCGGTTCTCTACAACTGTTCGTGAGTGAATCCTCTACATTGCGTGCCATGTCGTTTTCTTCCTATTTGGACTTGACTGAAGTCGATCTCGAGCAGGACGTCAACGAGGTTCAGGCATCGAATTTCTATTGTGTGTGTGCCCATGCTTCGAGAGACCTTTGTTGCTCGCGCTATGGCTTGGCAACGTGGAGTCGATTGATGGAACTCTCTGAAGGGCGCGCTTGGCAATCAACGCACCTCGGTGGACATCGCTTTGCGCCCAATGTGCTTGTATTACCACAGGGTCGTCTCTACGGTCGGGTCCACTTGAACAAAGTGGATGGGTTTTTTAGCAAAGTAGAGAATGGCGAAGTAGACTACCCGCTACTGCGTGGCCGATCCGAGTTTGCCAGCGAGGCGCAGGCTTGCGAAGGCTTGGCAGAGCACCAGGTGGATTCAGTGTTGTCGTGTGATTCCGATTTGGTTCGGTTTGCCACATCTCGAGGCGAGATTGAAGTCAACGTTCCTCCCAGAAGGGAAGAAATGGCAGTAGTTGCCAGTTGCAGGGACGAGGAACCGACTTACGTACGCCCCTTCATCGATACTTAGTTATGCCTTTGCTCAAGTGATTGAGCACGAATTCCCGCAACTGTTCTGTGTCCTTCTGGGGATCTCCTTTCGATTCGAACGCTTCACCGATTGTCAGCCGGTACTTCTGGCCGCTTTTGTTGAGCAATTCTCGAAAGAGGGTCATATCCTTCAATTCTTGGTTGACGAACCAAGTTAGGTAGTAAAACAGCGTGTTGTGTCCCTTGATGTTCATGGGAACCACAGGAATCTCATACTTCTGAGCTAGATTTAGGGCAGTAATTTGCCACGGTCTTTCTATTAGTCCCTTAAAGGTTGGTCGAGCGAGTCGACCCGAGGGGAATATCACAACCAGTCGTTCATCCTTGATAGCTCGGACCAATGCATGGATTGTTTCACGATTTCTCTTTGGTGTCCGGAAGTCGTCTCGCCATTCGACGGGCACGATGATCTCGGACAAGCCTGGAGACACACGTATTGCATCCCGATTTGCAAGAAAGACAATGTCATCCCGTATGTCTTTGAGCGCGTCGTAGACGGCGATGCCGTCAGCGATTCCAGCTGGGTGATTAGGTGTTACAAGCGCACGTCCGCTTTTGGGAATACTATCCACGCCAGTGGCGTGAACCTTCAACTTCAACAGATCAGACATGAAGTCGAACACTTCCCCTCCTCGCAACGTCGAAATGCTGTCCGCCATGCGCACAGCTTTCTCGTAGCCAAGAATTCCGTCTCCCAAAGTTCGAATCAAGCGCCAGGTTGCTGGATGCTTCATGAGGTTGACAGCGCGTTCCTCAATTAGCACATCGACTATATGACGCTCTCGCGCGTGATGCGCGTCAATGAAGGAGGATTCGGTTGTCATCGGGTGAATTCTCGCATGCAACTATGGATCACCATGTATGTGCATTGTTCTCACCTGAGACAATTCGTTTGACAGTTTTTTGCCCCAATGTAGTGTTTGCGTCACTTGAAAATGAATTTGGGCAATTGCAACCCAGTTTGGACCTTTGACCATACGTTAATTCATTTTATCCAGCATTTTGTTGTTCCATGTGCAGCCAATGCTGGAAGTAATATTCGTAACTGCGCACCTTGTAATGGACCTATGCAGACTTGACTAAGAGCTTGCGAAGTAGCGATGGCGTACGGCATCGACGAAATTAGTGGTTGAGGCTGTGCCACCCTGATCTGGAGTCAATGATTGCCCTGCAGCGTAGACTTCCTCTACGCAACGTTCGAGCTCTTCAGCCGTCCGTCGGTGACCCAGGTATTCCAGCATCATAGTTGCGCTCAGCAACGTGGCAGTGGGGTTGATGGTGTTGGTTCCAGCTATATCGGGCGCTGTTCCATGGGCTGGCTCAAAGTAAGCGTAGTCGTCGCCATAGCACCCGCTCGCAGCTAATCCTAGACTTCCAAGTAGGCCGCCAGCAGCATCGGAAAGTATGTCGCCGTACAAATTCGGCATGAGTACTACGTCGAATCTTTGAGGTTCTCGTATCAATCGACAGGCGAAGTCGTCGACAATGAAGGACTCGAAAGTCAATCCTTCACATTGCCCAACAACCTCATTGGCAACGGAATGAAAAAGTCCATCTGATTTTGGGAGCATATTGCGCTTGGTCACGCAAGTGACGGTGCGTTTGCCATTGCGTTTCAGCGCGAGTTCGCAAGCAAACCGAGCGACGCGACGCGTTCCTTTCTCGCTAATGACCTTCAATGCATAGTTGCCATCGCCGTATTCGCTGGGATGCCGGCCTCCTGTTCTCCCCACGCGATCTAACAATGCCAATTCATCGAGATTTCCTTCAATCCCAACATACAGATCCTCCAAATTTTCTCGAACAATGACAAAGTCAATGCCTTCTGGCCGGCGTAGTGGGCTTCTGCATCCAGCGATGTATTTGCAGGGGCGGACGTTTGCAAACGTTTCCTTGCCCCAACGAAGGTAGCGGAGAGCCAAACTAGATCGACCGCTCGTCGAGCCAAACAGTGTGGCGTCCGCATTGTCGATCTGAACCTTGCCTTTGTCAGCTAGTGTTGTAGCTTGACCGCTGCTCGCATTACCATCAATTCGAGGGTACGTCCATGTGACGTTCGGAAGGATCTCCTGTAGCAATTCCACGACCGGCTCAATAGCCTCGGGCGAGGAGTCATCGCCCGGAATGACAGCTACGCTCTTGTCCATCGTTCGTTTTAGTCTCGATATAGCGCACCATAAGTCTAGCGTGGGCAGACTACAAGCTTCAGAAGTGCATGCCGTTGGATATGCCACACAGCACAATATGAAGACGCGCAGCTCGAGAGCGAAGTACTTCTGGCGGAAGAACTCAGCAACTAAACATTTGAACAAACAATAGCGATTGAAGACCTCAGACTAATTGGCTTCAAATCTATGGCAGCCCTATGCTGTTTAAGCTTAATTCCAATTCGTTTCGCATAGAGCTATTCACTTTCGTTCCCGGCGGCACCGGTCGACTCCAAGATCTTCTGGCGCATTTCCTCCAACGCGGTTTGTCTTCGAGCTTTTCGTTCTGCCTCTCCGTAGTTCTTAACCTCCTCCAGAACAGCAATTTGCTCGTCGGAGAAGAAGTCGCTCTCTCCGTGGAAACTTAGCAACGAGCGCGCTACCCGTCGTCTCAAATCCATCGACTCAAGCCGTTCTAGTCCATCAAATAGCGCTCTTGGGGCGAATAGGACCACCTGCGTCGTGACGAAGGCGTTTCTTGGAATCTCTTCTTCCGTGGACAATTGAATGAACAGGTCGACAGCCTGATCGGAATCTTTCCTTATTGAAGCCATGATCAGAATGACCGATTCGTAGGCACTAATTTTGGTCTTGCCCTCTCTCACTTGGGAAAGCATTGCGACGGCCGTATCCATGTCTCTAAACGTTAGGCTTTCAATTACGCCAGCTTCTGGACCAATGCCTTCTTCGTTAGTGGGCTGAGCTAGTGCTAACTCCAATGCAGCTTGAGGATCTGACTCTGCCAATCCCTGGAACGCAGCAACTGTGAGCTCTTCTCGATAATGTGCAACGCTAGCCTCGTTCCTCATCCAATCAAGCGCACTTGTGATGTCCAATATGGACCAGTTTGAAACAATCGCGGTTGCAATCTCGTCGCGACTCGCTCTGTCTTCTACGTCTCCGATCACTTCAGCGGCAATTTGGGGAGAGGATCGTGACAACGACAGCAGAGCCTTCTTCCGAGCTAAGGATTGGAGGTCTTCCGGCAACTCACTCACCTGGTTGAGAAGTGTATCGGGGTCAGAGTTTGCCCAAGTCTCCAATATCTCAGCATGCAGGTCTGCACGGTGGTATTTCGACTCTATAGAGGCGACAGCATTGAGTGCCGCCCACGGTTCCGTTTTGGACCACTCGCTGGCAACAGACTTAGCCAACCCCAATACACCTAGCGTTCTCAAGTGAACGGCCAAGTCAAACGCCTTGGAGGGATGGGTGTCTACAAGGTGCAAGGCCACCTCACGAGAGACGCTAGATTTTGTGCTATGAGTAGAAAGCGAATCCAGTATCTCGCTAAATGCATCGACACCCTCGGCGAGCACCCACTCGCTAGCAATGTGCGTCATCAACCTCATTTGAGCGTCGGTAGGATTGACAAAACCTTCGCCGACGCTCCTCGCCAGGCTCGACCATTCACCCTTGGGATGTTGCAGTGGAGTTGCGCCCTGTGTTCGCTCAATCACCTCAATGGCCACCCATTCAGCGCCAAATCGCCGCGCGAGTTCTCGACGCCGTTCGGTTGACAGATCCTCTCGAGACATCAATATGCTTTCTAACGCAGCGTCCTTTGCTCCCGCATCTAGACTTTGGGCATGCTCAACCGACTGATCCAGATTCGTCACAGACCACTCATGAAACACTGCCTTTAGTAGAACGTGATCTCGGTCGGAATCAAGTTCATAAACTGCTGCCAATGCAGCCTCTGGGTCGATTGCTGCAAGACGTCCAACAATTGCTAGCTGAGCTTCCCACCTAATACCCTGATCCAGCGCGCCGGTCGATTGCTCCAATTGCCCCACTAGAGCCTGTTCGTCCAATGAAGCAACTAGGTCATGAATAGAGACTTTGCGCTCGAAGTGGCTGGAAAACCTTCCCAAGTCCTTGAGATCCGCGATGCTTTCGATTGTTAGGCTTGGTGACGATTCCGCGCTTGCCGTTGATTCGACTTCAGTCTCGTTGCTTGCAATGACAGAATGAGAACTGACTCGTTCTAAATCCTCACGCACACTAGATGCAACGACAAGTCCTAAGACGAACGCGCCCGCAACCAGAGTCACCCCGAATGCAATAAGCGGCAGTTTCTTCATGAGTTCACCATTTCCACTGAGTTGCCTAGTTGTGTAGCAAACTGATCAACGGCAATGACCCTCGACACCGCGAAATGCTCCACCCGTCATTTGAAGTCTCTGCTCGATGCCCACTTAAGTGAGGGTTTATCAATAGGTGTCCATTAGGGCTTCACGAGTCTCATCGAATGCCTCGTCAAATACTGGCGACCTTTGTCTACGTGCCGAACCGTCGATTTCACGCAGATGTGCCAACTGCTCTTCCGAGAACAAGCCCGTGGCCTCATGGTTAAGTAAGAGCCGGCTAGCAGCTTGTTTCTTGACTTCATTTGATGGCAACTCATCAAGTGACTTGTACAGCTGCATTGGCGCGTGCAAAACTAGCGAACTGAGCCCAGTCCAAAAGCGTTCGGTCTCAATTTCTTTTGACAGAAGAATGTATAGGTCCATGGCTTGTCGAAAATCATCGTGTTCGTATAGCAACGACCCAATAATCGAGCCGTACGCAAATTCCTTAGTGCCATCGTTTCTAGAAACTTCTGGCAACATGCGGATTGCCCTATCCATGTCCCATGACGCAAGAACGCTAAGTGTCAGCGCTTCCAGCCCTACTCCCGAAAAATCAAGTGGCAACTCCTTAGCACTCTCAAACGCCAATCGCGGATCGACTTGCAGGAGTGAGGTGATAGCCCACCGTCGTAGATCGCCCTTCAAATGAGCTACAACTCTATCGTTCTCAATCCAGTGAAGCGCTTCGGCAATGTCTTGGAGAGCCCAGTTTGTCGCGATTCCAGTTGCGGCACGGTCGCGGGCCTCTCTATCTGAAATCTCGCCCAGCAGATTTGACGCTGCTTGTGGCGACGATTTAGCAATTGCGATCAAAGCCTTTTCCTGACCCACTGGCTGTGAGTCTCGTGGCAATGTGTGGATGGCGTCCAAGAGATCGTAGGGGTCTTGTGCAGCCCAAGAGCCCATCACTTGATCAGCCAGAAGTCGTTTTACCGATTGTCCCTCAAGTGTGGAAACAGCACTGATGGCTGCTCTGGGGTCAGATTGTGCCCACTGATGGACAACTGTCCATGCTTGCTCTCCGAATCCAACTGATCCAACCTCGATGGCGAATTCTAAAGCCAACTCTGGATTGTCCGCGACTAGCTGCCACACTATTGCAGAGGAAGCTCTGTTCTTAAAGAAAGTCTTTGGTATGTACTGCTCGATCTTGTCGAGCACACCAATGCCTTCCTGTGTCAACCACTCGCTCACAATTTGAGCAAACAGGTGTAGTTGGGCATCGCTCAAGTCGTTGAGTGATCTCGCATCCTGATCGAGAAACGCTCTTAGTTCTGATTCAGGGACTTCCAATGGCTCTAGATCACTTTCCTCAATAAGGACTTGGATAGCTATCCACTCGTTGCTAAAGCGCTTGGCAATTGTGCGGCGATCATCAAGAGACAAATCTGCACGAGACAAAACAATGCTTCTTACTATTCGTAGCCTAATTTCTTCATCTACGTCCAGATTCGTCGCATTGTCAATGGCTTGGTCCAGATTGGAAAGTGCCCACTCGAAAAAGACAATAGGAAGCAACTCTTGCTGTCGACTTTGCCCAAATGCGGTTGCTTCGCTCAGCGCCTCCATCGGTCGTAGCACTGCTAGGCGCTGAATTATTGCGTTTTGCAATTCCGTTTGCCAACTTCCAATTGGCAGATCGCGCGACTGGTCTAGGAAGTCCCGAATCGTGCTGGCATCGGCGTTTGCAAGCCGCCTAACCATTGCAGATGTTCGAGCTATGCGACTCTTGTAGCGCGAGGGATCACTAAGTTCTGCGAAGGAGAGTAACGCTTCTCTTGGCGAAGCTTGCGCTTGAGAATCGGTGGTTGTTCTAGAAGGACTAGAGACTGGCTGTATGTTCTTTGCCGAGTCACCTCTATTGCTCTGGAAATAGAACCCAAGCACGAACGATCCACATGCCACCAAGAGAGCGGCGAAAAGGAGCAATGTCTTCTTAATTGCTGACTTCACTATGGATTATGGGTATAGATTCGAGGTGGACTCTATAGTCAAATGGTACGTCAATGCTGCAAATTGTTCACGCTTTTTCGATTTCTAAGGCATTGGTGACTATCATGCTAGTTGGCAATGTGTTGTGTTCCGATTGTTTGTTCACGCATTCGGCAATGTGCAGCGAAAACTACAAAATATGCGCGGCGCGACTTACAAATTGTGCGTTTTGAGACTTACAAATTGTGCGCTAGCACTTGGTGCCTAACCTACCAGGACCCTAGCGAACGTGCGCCTCTGTTATTGCTCAAGCAAGGCGTTGTCATTGGTCGTTGTCCTGAGTCAGTTGTTGAATTGTTCACGCTGCGAGATTGGATGTCTTTGAAAGTGCGTGCGGTTAATACGACCTTGCGCAACGTTTTGTTAGTGTGTTTGCTTGCCCTTCTCCCAAATCAATTGCTTGCCACCCAGCCGTCAATAGAGGAATTGCACAATCTAGTTCGCGTTGCGCTGCAGACATCCACACGAGCTTCGAACGAGCTCTGTGCATACTCCATGCGAACTACCGGCCCCAACGGTGATTTGGTGCAGGAACGTTTCGATTCCTACTTTGGGGACAACAAAGCCTGGAGTCTTGTGAGAGTAGCCGGTAGCGCCCCAACCGCTGAACAGTTGGATCATTATGAGCCTCCACTACGTCAACGACATCCTGCGGTTATTTCCTTTCAATTCATCGACATGGAATCGTTGGAATTGACTGAAGAGACTGCTGCGGGATTGGTGTTTTCGTTCGATGTCGAGCCCGGGCTCGGACACAGTGCCAACAGCGTCATCAAAAACACTCTACTAATCGACCCAATCACTGCACAGGTGAAGCAGATTCGCAGGGTTTCGGACGCCGATTTTAGAGTTGGCAAATTCGCCAAGATCTCCGAATTCGAATCGACCTCCACGTTTCGTCGAGACAGCGAAACCAAGTCATTAGTATTGTCTTCTAGCACTACTAGACTGAAATCAAGGATTGGGAGAGAAACCATCGATCAAAGACTGCACATTGAATTTGATGAGTTCGATTGCAGTACTGTGCCCATTGAAGTAACTGAACAACATGAAGCAGAGACGGGGAGGCCACAATTGCAGGATCCACCGACTTCTACGAAGGAAGTCAGTGATTCCGATTTGGTTCCATGATCGCTTTACTCTCCAATTCGGTATTGTGAATGGACTTGGAATCGAATCCTGAATGACGTGGCTATGCGTCGCATTTGTCGTTCCGGGCGACTCGGTCGGCGCCGTTTCCAAGGAACTGAGCGAGCTTGATGTTCTTGCCGTAAGCACAACGAATGCCGGGGAAGAGGAAATCCTCGAGCCATCGGTCGGAAGCACACCGATGTGGCAACACGCTCGAGTTGAAGCCTTGCTTGCAGCAAGCGGCTCGGTATCGGAATTGCGCACCATGCTTTCGCGACATGGCATTAGTGAAGTTGATGTGTCTTTTGTCAGAGACCACAAGTGGGAAGACGCTTGGCGCGAGAAATTTACCACCAAGCGATTCGGTAGGCTTTGGATAGCGCCGCGCGACATGCCGCTGACGAAAAAAGACACTGTGGTGAGACTTGATCCCGGTTTGGCTTTTGGAACAGGGGAGCACCCAACTACAGCTCTGTGTTTGAAGTGGTTAGTTGAGCTCGATCTAGAAGGCAAGCGGGTTCTGGATTTCGGATGTGGATCAGGTATTTTGGGAATTGCGGCAAGCAAACTTGGAGCATTTCAGACAACGGCAATCGATCACGACCCTCAGGCAATACAAGCAACAATTGAAAACGCCCACTACAACGATGTGGAGATCGCTGCACACGCCGAGATTGAATCAGGACGAACGTACGACGTGATAATTTCCAACATCCTTTTAAACACACTGATCGAATATGCCGAAGCGCTTACGAAGGCTCTTGCACCCGGAGGCGTAATTGCTTTGTCGGGACTATTGAGCGAACAACAGGATGCCATTAGGAAGAACTATCGAGGAATAAACTTTAGCTCTACGAAGTGTGAATTAGGTTGGATGTTGATGGCGGGCAGAGAGCTTTAGCGTGGCAGAAGAACGTTGCCAGAGCAATCGTCCGCTGTCGATAGATCGCGCAATTCTTAGCGTGTCTGACAAGCGTGGAATCGTGGAGCTTGCTCGAGGTCTGCGCGAGTTTGAATGCGACCTCGTCTCGACAGGTGGCACGGGAAGGACTCTCCACAACGCCGGCATTGCCTACACGAAACTTAGCAGCGTTACGGGCTTTCCAGAGATCATGGACGGGCGCGTAAAGAGTCTGCACCCGCTGGTGCATGGCGGCATTCTGTCTCGTAGAAGCATTGACGCAGATGTTGTCGCGAAGCATGGCATCAGCGAAATAGACCTTGTCGTTGCCAATCTCTACCCTTTCGAGGAAACGTCAGTTCAGCCAGATTGCAGTTTGGAACAAGCCATCGAGACCATCGATATAGGTGGACCGGCAATGATACGCGCAGCTGCTAAAAATAATGGGCACGTACTTGTCGCCGTGGATCCCGATGACTATGCGGAGGTGCTCGTCCGCGTAAAGTCCAATTCGGTTGATCGGGAGTACCGCCAAGCGATGGCGGCCAAGGCGTTTCGACATACTGCGGCCTATGACGCAGCCATCGCACAATACCTAGGCGATCAAACCGCCTTTCCAGAAGCGTTGAATCTCGCGTTTCGTCAACGGGAACCGCTTCGTTACGGCGAAAATCCGCATCAGCGGGCTGCGCTCTACACAACACATCCGGCCGCTGTCGGCTCGATTGCTGCCGCTCGTCAGCTCCAAGGCAAGCATCTTTCGTACAACAACATTGTTGATTCCGATGCTGCCAATGCCTGTGTTCAATCGTTCGAATTGCCGGCGTGCGTGATCGTAAAACATGGCATTCCATGTGGTGTCGCAATCGGCTCGGATCCAGCAGAAGCCTACCGGAGAGCCTTCTCCACTGATCGGTCTTCGGCGTATGGCGGGATCGTCGCGTTCAATGTCAAATTGGACAGGGATACGCTTGTTGAAGTTATTGAGTCTCAGTTTGCAGACGTAGTGCTTGCTCCTAGCGTTGCTCCGGAAGCAGTGGAAGCTGCCAAACGAAGGAAAAACTTGCGTCTACTCGAGACAGGATTCTTGGACCATCGAAGCAACGCTATGCAAATCAAGCAAATTGTTGGTGGAATGCTGGTGCAGGATGCGGACTCGATACGAATGGACTCGATTTCAACCAAATGTGTCACCGAGCGACAGCCGTCGGAACAAGAGAAGACTGACCTCGAGTTCGCGTGGCAGGTGTCAAAGTTCGTCAAATCCAATGCGATTGTCTTAGCACGCGACAACAGAACTGTAGGAATCGGTGCTGGACAGACGAGTCGCGTTGTAAGTGTTCGCATTGCTTCAATGAAGGCGCGGGATGAACAACTGGACACAAACGGATGCGCATTGGCATCCGATGCGTACTTCCCGTTCAGGGATGGATTGGACGTTGCCGCTCAAGACGGAGTCACCGCCGTTATACAGCCAGGTGGGTCCATTCGTGATGAGGAAGTCATACAAGCCGCGAATGAGCATGGAATGGCCATGCTGTTTACGGGAGTACGCCATTTTCGCCACTAGTGGAGACAGGCAATGAAGGTTCTGGTTGTAGGATCAGGAGGACGCGAACATGCTTTGGCTTGGTGTTTGGCAAACGCGCCAAGCGTGGAGCAAGTCTTCGTTGCCCCAGGAAACCCCGGGTGTCAAGGCGAGCACGGGGTGTGCAATGTTGAAATTGATCCTTCTAATTTCTCTGCATTGGCCAAGTTTGTTCAAACCGAACACATTGACCTAACTGTAGTGGGACCGGAGCAACCGATCTCGGAAGGCATACGTGACTACTTCGATCGGTTCGATCTCGCGTGCTTTGCGCCGACCAAGGCCGCTGGACGATTGGAGTCCTCAAAATCATTCGCCAAGAGCTTCATGTCTCGCAACGAAATTCCGACTGCTGATGCATTTATTACTCAGGACCTTGAGGAAGCAAGTAAGTTCATCCAGCAGAAAGGAGCTCCTATTGTGGTGAAAGCTGATGGTCTTGCGGCTGGAAAGGGCGTAACGGTTGCTCGGACTACTTCGGAGGCTCTTGAGGCGGCAGCAGGAATGCTGACCGAGGCAAGATTTGGCGATGCTGGAGCAACTGTTGTCATTGAGGATTTCATGGATGGCGAAGAAGCCAGTTTCACGCTGCTGTCGGATGGCGTAGACGTGCTGCCCTTGGCATCAAGCCAGGACCACAAGCCCATATTCGATGGAGACAAAGGCCCGAACACAGGAGGGATGGGTGCGTACTCGCCAGCTCCGGTTGTGTCCTTGCGCGTGTATGAGAATGTGATGAACAAGATTGTCAAACCCACGATACAAGGTATGGCTAGCGAGGGTTCACCATTCCAGGGATTTCTCTACATTGGACTCATGGTGGTCGGGGACGAACCGCGTGTAGTTGAGTACAACTGTAGATTCGGCGATCCTGAAGCACAGCCTGTATTGATGCGGATGAAATCTGACTTGGCGCTACTATGCTCGGCGGCTTTGGAGGGAGGATTGAGGAATCACCAAGTCGACTTTGCAAACGAATGTGCGGTTGGTGTCGTACTCGCTTCCGAAGGCTACCCCAATAAATATGACGTGGGGTTTCCAATAGCTGGACTAGACGACGAAATGCCAAATGCAAAGGTTTTCCATGCCGGCACACTGAATCTGAATGGGCAGACTGTTACCAATGGCGGACGAGTCCTAACTGTTGTTGGTCTCGGCGACGACATTGTCGATGCTCAGAAAGCAGCATATGATCGAGCGGCCAATATCAATTGGAACGGCGTGCATATGCGAAGTGACATTGGACATCGCGCATTAGAGAGATTGAATCAGCAGGGCTAGCTTTGGGCGCAAGATGAATGTGGGCAACGAGGGATTGATTGATCGTCTGATTGGCGTTTTGGACACCGGATTGAGGACGATGACCGGTCAGGGCGAAGTGTCCCAGCCAACCGAAATTTCAGACGAAGAGCTCTCAAGCCAAGAGCAAGCGAAGTCAGCATCGCTGATGCGCGTGAATCATACCGGCGAGGTCTGTGCCCAAGGACTCTATGAGGGTCAAGCATTGGTGTCTCGAAGTGCCTCTCTTCGTTCCGAGCTTCTGGTTGCTGCTGAAGAAGAAAGGAACCACTTGCTTTGGTGCAACCAACGGTTACAGGAATTACAGTCCGGTCCCAGCATGCTCGTTCCCGCGTTCTATGGCATGTCAGTGTGCGTAGGAGCACTCGTTGGACTTGCGGGTGACAGAGTCAGCCAAGGGTTTGTCGAAGCAACCGAGGATCAGGTATGTAGACATCTGGACCGACATCTTGACGAAATGTCCTCCAATGACAAGCGTAGCCGTGCCATTCTTGAGAAAATCCGAGACGACGAAAAGCGCCATGGACAAAATGCCCTGGATCGCGGCGGCATTCAATTCCCACATGCGGTCAAAAGTGGAATGACGCTGCTGTCAAAGATCATGACCGAAACGACTCGACGGATTTGATCACGAAGTCCTAGCAGTACCCCTCCCGGGCCAATCGAGTCCACGGATTGGTCTTCCCAATACCGAATCCGCTAAGCAGGCTGTCTTGGAACCAGGCACGAAACTCCGGATATTCATCCAAAGGCTGCACACGATGCAATGCGCTAGTCCACGGGCTAGGATCGTAGGAAACCTGTCGATGTTCGAATTGGTTCTCCTCGATCACACCATAGCACGCCAAGACCTTCCCACACCTGTTCTGTCCGACGCTACCGGGATTGATGAATTCCCTGTTTCCCACGCGTCTCCTGAACTGCACATGAGAGTGCCCGAAAAAAACGGTAGACGCCTTTGTGTATTGTGCGATTGCATTGAAGTCGTCGTCGGGGCTGTGAGGAATTACGTGGCGGACTCGACCAGGAACGTATCCGTGGCATAAATGCACATCGGCATTTCCCACACGATAGTCCCCATCTTCGTTTAGGTCTCTTAAGAATTCCAAGTCTTCGTGGCTAAGCTGAGTTCGCACCCAATCGTTGAATGCTCTCCAAGGAGGGGGCCAATTTTTGGTGAGAGATGGGTCCAACATTTCAAGATCATGGTTGCCACTAATCTGAATTCCTGGTAGGGAACAGAGAAGTTCTAATGTTTCTGCGGGTTGGGGTCCCGGAGAGACAGAGTCGCCAAGGAACAGCACGACATCGAAATCTCTTTCTGCATCCACAATGGCTTGAAGCGCTTCTCGATTGCCATGAATGTCGGCAATCACCAACACTTTTTGGTTCGCGTCGTTAATCACAACGTGCCGAAACGATTGATTGGTTGGAAAGCAATTGCTAGTGCCTGTAGACCGTAAGCGCTGTCCCGACAAATTCTATTGTTGTCGCCTGTCCTTCGACCCGTATAGCGCATTTGGACGTTTGAAGAAATAGCAATCCAGTATGAGGATGGTAGGAATGCATCTACCCTTTGTGGCTATGGAGTCTGAATATGGACATACTTCAGTTGCTATGGATTTTGCAAGCGCATGGTGAGTGGGGAAAGCGTTCCAACTCATGGGAGGGTTGACTCGGCCATTAAAATCAGCGGTGCAGATCACCGTTTCAGCTATGAATTGAATTGGCCAGATCTTTCGGGCATTGCGAAACCTAGTTTCTCCACTGTATGAAGTACCTTATCGCTCCCTCCATATTGGCTGCCGACTTTTCGTGTTTGGGCAATGAAGTCAAGCAGGTTCTAGACGCTGGGGCAGATGTAATTCACTTTGACGTTATGGACAACCACTATGTCCCAAATCTCAGTTTTGGACCCGTGGTCCTTGAGTCGCTAAAGAGTCGTTTTCCGGACGTGCCTTTCGATGTCCACCTAATGGTCAAACCCGTCGAGGGAATGATCGACGCATTTCTTGCATGCGGAGCTTCCTACATTTCCATACACCCAGAATCAACGGAACACCCGCACGCCGCGCTGAGTCGGATTCGCAGTGGTGGAGCGAAGGCGGGCATAGTTGTCAATCCTGGGACTTCGCTGGATGTTGTGCTGCCTATGTTGGAAGAGGCTGATTTGCTTCTCATAATGTCGGTGAATCCAGGATTCGGCGGCCAACAGTTCATCGCGAACAGCATTGAAAAAGTGAGAACCGCAAAGAAAATGCTGCAAGAGATAAAGCATGACGTGAGATTGGAAATCGATGGTGGGGTCACTGCGGAAAACATCGGTGCGTTGGCGGCAGCAGGAGCGGACATGTTTGTCGCAGGTTCTTCGATTTTTGGCAAAGAGGACTATTGCCAAGCGATAGCCGAAATGCGAGCGGAGTTGGCATCTACCTCCGGTGCATAAGGCTTACTTATTCGATTTGGATGGAACGCTGGTCGATACGGCACCAGATCTACACAATTCACTCAATCACGTTCTCGCGCAGATCGATCAAGGACCGGTCACTCTCAAACTCA
This sequence comes from Candidatus Azotimanducaceae bacterium, assembly GCA_965205545.1. GTDB lineage: Bacteria > Pseudomonadota > Gammaproteobacteria > Pseudomonadales > Azotimanducaceae > Bin55. The sequence continues at coordinate 2,628,234 of OZ242170.1, forward strand.
CGCGACATTGGGTTGGACATGGAGCAAGAGCCATGATCACCAATGCTCTCGTGGACGTTGGAGTCAACGGGGCCTCAGAGGAGACCCTTGATCGACTGCATGAAGTCTTCATTGACCACTACAGCAATCACATTGCAGACTTGAGCCGACCCCTACACGACGCTGAAGCGCTGTTGCAGCGCTTGGCTGCAGAATCAATTCCGGTCGGCGTGGTAACAAACAAGCGTTACGACCTGTCGTACCACCTGCTAACGACATTGGATCTGTATCGTTATGTAGGTGTACTCGTAGGAGGGGACACGCTGCAGGTTCAGAAGCCAATGGCGGAACCCGTTCTATATGCATGCAATGAGCTTGACATAGAGCCGCGCCACGCCCTGTTTGTGGGTGACTCCATTACGGACGTGCAGTGCGCACGCGCTGCTGGCTGCCAAGTAGCGCTTGTACGGGATGGATACAACCAAGGGGTGCCAGCCGAATCTCTGGGCGCCGATCGAGTATTCGATTCGTTCTTGGACTTGATCTAACTGTCTGAGAGCATCTGCAACGACACGCCGCACATGGCTCGCGATTGACTCTACAGGTGAGTGCAGGACGGAGTGTCTTGCTTCCAATGTCCAATTTGCGAGAGTTCAACCGGTTTTTCGTCAAGATCGCAAGTGCTAGCATAGATTGGTCGCCATACGGACAACGGATGTTGCCTGATGTTTGAGAAATCAATTAGGCGTGGGTCAACCTGGCCGTTGCTTGTGTGTCTACTTCTCGTACCCACACTATCGACAAACAGCGATGAGCCTGTAGTTCTCCAGAAACTGGATGCGGACGAAGGAGTCAGGGAATCCGGAGCTCAATTGATGCAGCTATCGTTGGGACTGCACCGGCTGGAACCAGAATCCGAAGAAGCAACGAGCCTGCTGATTGGAGTGCATGGTTTCCGAAGTCAGGGCTACGAATGGGTCTATCCCCTGCAGACAATGGACGACGAGGAAACAACAACCTACTTCTATCGATGGGACTATACGCAGTGTCCCGACCAATCTGCTGGAGGTCTGGTGCAGGCTATAGATGAATTGCTAGATTCGGATGCTGATAGGACGAAGATTACGGTTGTCGGTCACAGCTTGGGTGGGGTTTTGGTGTCAGCCTTGATTGACGACTGGCCATTCGAACAGGCAACGGATCTTCATGCAGTGGCCGCTCCTCTTGCTGGTCTCGATTCATTTACGGACAAGTGCGGAGAATTTCTGCCCGATACGATTCGCCCCACAATCAGGTTTCTCCAATGGAGAACGCAACACAAACTCGATGGAGCGTATAGGAATATGGACGTTGATCCACAAGTCGTTGCCATTGAAGGAAGTGTTGCCGTCACGTTGCCTGAGACCTATCGGGAGCGGCGCCTGGGACACAACTGGGCAGTCAGTTGGGTGGCAGAACGCATAGCCAATGCCAAGAAATCGGAATGAATGCCAATCCGCCCGAGAGACCTTCTCCTACGGAACATTTGGTTAATTCTGCTTCCACACGCCATCTAAACATCTGCCTTGTTGTGAGCGGTCCGAACACAGGAGGCGGCATGGAACGCCATGTAAGCGATCTAGCCAACGGTTTAGCTGAAAGACATGATGTGCATGTGCTGGCTCATGACTCGTACCGACACTTATTTGGCAGTAGCGTCAATTTTCGCGAGGTAGGTTTTACAAGCTGGCGATTTGACGTGTTGTTTCTTTGGCAATTCCTTAGAGAAATCCGAAATGTTCAACCAACCATAGTTCACGCGCATGGCAGAAAAGCTGGCCAAGTAATTGCTCTAACCCGTCGCTTCGTTGACGCTCCCTGCGTTCTTACGGTTCACAATCTAAGTAGAGACCCGCGTCTCTACAGCAGATTCGACAGTGTGATTGCCGTCAGCAGTCTAGTCGCTCAAGGAATTGAACACTCGAGCCTTTACACCGTTTACAACGGGTGCAAGTGAATCAATCCATTAGCGCAATTGCCGTAGGTCGACTTGTTCCGATCAAGAACTTTGACGTTGTTCTCGACGCGTGGGTTGACATTCCCATACCTCTGCAAATCGTAGGCGATGGACCTCTGTCGAAGGCGCTGGCTCAGCACGCCGATCGATTGGGTTTAATGGACAGAGTCAAATTCCTTGGCGAGAGGTCCGACGTGCCCGAACTGATGGCAGAATCTTCGTTGCTGGTATCGGCGTCGTCTCGGGAAGGGTTTTCCTACGTGGTCCTTGAAGCGTTGCGCTCACGTCTTGTCGTTCTATCTACCGCAACTGGAATAGCAACCGATCTGGTTCCTCAAAAGTACTTGATCTCGGAACCTTCAGCTTCTCAGATTGCATCTGTCGCAAAGGATTTACTCGCCTCGTTCGACCAAGCAAGAACCGATTTTGCTACGGCATGGGAAGCGTCCCAAAAGCTAACGGTTCAACAAATGATTCGCGAAACCGAGAACGTCTACACCAAAACAATAGACGAATTGACTTGACTGCAACTCTTGCGGTGATGCATGGAAGAGACCGCTCGAGATTTCTCGAAATCTAGTCTCTAGTGTAGGTTCCCACAAGGCGATTCATGCCAATCACAGAAGGTTCGATCGACTTGAACAATTCCAACATGCTCATTCCCGCGGGCAAATCGAGATCTGCATTCAATGCGAATACCCAAAAGTAGTATTGGTGAATTCCATGTCCTGGAGGCGGCATCGGACCTCCATAGCCCGGATTTCCAAAATCATTCCTACCTTGCTTGTAGTCAGAGCAATCTTCGGGAAGTTCGCGAACTGTACCGGGGATTCCGTAGAGCACCCAATGAACATAGCCGTAGGCATCTGGCGTCAGCAACGGCGCGTCTGGATCATGGCAAACGATGGCGAAGGATTGCGATCCTTCGGGAACATCGTCCCACGTCAATTGCGGCGAGACGTCTCTACCTTCTCCCGTGTGTTCCCGTGGTATTCGCGCTCCATGTTCGAATGCCGTACTTGTCAATGACATTGTTGTAAGAGCAAAGCCCATGACCCTACCTCCAAGTGGATTTCATTTGGGATTCAGTGTTCAGCTTACTAGGTTATGGCTGTACATGCATTTCCGCCAGATTCTAGACGCCACAGGATGTCTTTGTCACGACCCAATAGCAAGCAAGATATTCTGATAGGCATCGCATTTGCGATACTTCATAACAGGATGGAGCGAGGTTGAGACACAAGAGGAAAATCGTCGATTATGAATACAGAACTGAATTGGCGGGACGGAATTCGCTTCGCGGCAACGACTAGTAACGGAACCGTTGTGCAAATCGACGGACCTGCAGACATGGGCGGCAAAGACGTCGGTGCACGTCCCATGGAGCTAATGCTTATGGGAATTGGTGGCTGTTCTGCGGTGGATGTCATGCACATGCTGCACAAGGCGCGCTGCAATGTGACATGGTGTACGACCCAGATATCCGCAACGCGAGCCGATGCGCACCCTCAGGTATTCGAACAGATCCATATCCACTTTCGACTTGCAGGTACGGGTTTGAGCGAAAGTAAAGTCGAACGTGCAATCAAGCTAAGCAAAGAAAAGTACTGTTCGGCATCGATCTTGATGCAAAGGGCTGGTGTGAAAGTTTCCTACGATTGGGAGTTCGTGCCAGAGGAACGGGAACATGTTTCCGATGCTAATGAAGTTCCGCCGACCATGGGACTACATCACGTCGCGTTGATCTCTGAGCGCTACGAGGCCTCACGACGCTTTTACACGGAATGCATGGGACTCGATGTTGAATGGGAGCCTGACCGGGACAATGTTTATTTGACCTCTGGGCGTGATAATTTGGCGATTCACCGGTACAAACCTATCGAAGGTGGACCTGATTCCAATCTTGACCACATTGGGTTTGTAGTTGGGGATGAGCGTCATGTGGACATGTGGTTCGACTATCTAAAGTCGCAAGACATACACATCGAGGGAGAGCCCAAATCTCACAGAGACGGAGCGCGAAGCTTTTACACACTTGACCCAGATGGCACAAAGGTTCAGATCATCTACCATCCGCCGCTGGCGTGTACACATTGAGAGATGGGGTAACTGTCCGATCTTGCCGGAGACAACTAGGATTCGCTGGTTCTCTGGATGGTCCTATATTCCAACAAGACGTTCACAAGTATGCAAAGAACTGGGTACGCGATGAAGTAGAAGAAAACCAATACACTCATCACGTTAGTGCCGATTGTTTGTGCGTCTGCTAAGAATTGAATAACGAGAATGAGCACGACTCCGCACACGGCGCACCCAAGGTAGAAGACGGAACGCTGAATGGCCTTGACCAAGGCAATTAGTAACGATCGCATGTTCTTATTTCAGCAGCAGTTCACTACCAAGCACGAATCTGCAGGCGACAACTCGACTCCATGTAGGTAATGTGTGTCCGATTCTTGAATTTTCAAGCGTTTTGGACGAAATACTCCCAAGAAATTCACTTCCACATTCAGTGAACCTATAGCAGATGTCGGTGCTGTCCACTCCATTCGTACAAGTTTATTGCTCGGCATGCAGCTCAACTACGCCTACATCGCCGTCAATGGTTATTGTTTGTCCGTGTTCAATCCGCTTGGTACCGTTGCCGACACCGAGAACTGCGGGAATACCGTACTCCCGAGCGACAATGGACCCGTGGGCAAGAATGCTGCCGACGTCCGTGACCAATCCTACGGCGTGAGCAAACAGCTGAGTCCAAGCCGGGGTAGTCAACGGACTCACAAGAATTGAACCGGGAACCATCTTGTCGAATTCTGATGCTCCGGTTATCACACTTGCCTTTGCGGTCACGCGTCCCGAACTTACTGGGAAACCCTTCATAGTCTCCGCTGATTCATCATTAAGGATTTGAGTCTCCTTGAATGCTATGCCGTCTATCTGACTGGCTTCAAGTGGCAAGGTGCCCGGAGGATGATGCCGCTTGCGAGCTTCGCGCAATTGGCTGCGCTCAAGAGCTTTGTTTCCCAGGTCCTCACGCGACTTCCCATCCGTTGCCGCTGAGATAGCGGCTTCAAGTTCGCTGCTCGTAAGGAAGAAGGCATCTTCAGGGCAACGAAGTGTTCCCGCACGTTCTAGCCGGCCTCCAAGTTCAAAGACCATCGGTCGAAGTACGGACCATGTGTAGCCAAATAGGAATGCCACTTCTTCTCGAATGTAGTTGTATTTGCGAGCAAGCCAAAGCCTGAATCTGAACTGCCAATACTTCAGTCCTGAAAGAAGCCTGCTGATTTCGTAGAGCTTTTCCTCTCGCGTGCGCATAGCTCGTTCTTCTTGGGTCTTGGGATCGTAGGTGTCGTCTTGGACCATGCCTTTCACGGTGGCGAACAATGCTGCTGGATCTTCGCTTTGTGTCGGTTCGATGAAATCAAGGCTGTAGCCCTGATGCCCGTAGGTTTGCAAGTATGTTCGAATATCGTTCAACACCTCATGGCCGTCTTCACGTTCTTCGAGCGCGGAAAATAGGAACTTGCTCGGTGTTGTTAATACTGCGTGGGTTAGCGTTTGGCTCCTGCGAATTTTCTTGGAAACTTCATACAAGTCCGCATTTGCCTGCATTGTCTTGGATTCAATTCCGGAGAGAAACTGACCACTGATAAAGTGCTCATCGGGAAGAGTTTCGCGCAAGAAACACTGCAAATGATCGTCGGTTGACTTTGCCACTCCGAATGTGTGGCTTGAATTGCTGGACCAGTAGTAGCCTTCCTCGATCGCCATTTCGCGAACGCCTTTCAACAACAATTCGCTGGGGGCTGCAGCAACGTTGACTTCGGACCATCTCTTTTTAGTGTCAACTAGACGGGGTCGCGTGACGTCGAACCATTCCTTCAATTGCCTGTCGTTCCACTCTGTGTTGTTGAAGGCGATGTAGGTTGGGTTCTTGCTTTCTGGCATGGTTAGATGCCGCGCAATTTCAGGATCGGATTGTTCCTTAAGCCACTCGTCGAAAGAAGCTCTATCGGATTCGCTGAGATCGTGGCGAAATCGTTCCACGTCGCGTTGTCGGATTTCCAAGTCCTTTTGCCGGTGCACCTGGATCTCCTCTGGCTGTGGTTTATTCGATTTGCGTGTCCGCTTTTCACGAGTCTTTGCTTCAGCTTGCCTCTCAGCTTCGTCAATCTCGTGCTCCGTCGTCTTCAACAATCCCTTTTCAGCAGCCTGTCGGTGAACAATCTCCCAATCAAAGCGTTGGTAGGCGTAGCCGTTGACCGTGATGAAATTCGGCCCTCCGCCAACCATGAGGCTCTTTCCCTTCCTCGGGGATTCCAGTCCTTCCGTCAGATAGAGCTCCTCAAACAAAGGACAGATTGGATCAGGCATGTTCTCGACAATTTGCCGCCGAGAGACGTAGCGGGCGGGGGGAGGAACTTCCCATGTCAGTTCAATGGGTTGAACGGGCAGATTTGTGATTGGTCGAGACTGAAGAATGTGCAACTCACCAGAGGCGAATGCCCACTCAATGTCTTGAGGTAGACCGCCGTATACGGCTTCGATTGCTATCGCAGTCGTTAGGAGTTCTTGTAGTTGCGAATTGCTGAGGGTCGACAATGCTCTCAGATTTTCGTCGACATCGACGGTTCGAGTTCCGCCATCCTGGCGGGATACGATGGACAACGATTTTGGACCGATTTCTGTCTGTTTCACTTCACCAGAATCTCGGTCGACTATGTAGGTGTCGGGAGTAACTTGACCGCTCACTACCGCTTCGCCCAGTCCATAGCTGGAATTGACTACGATTTCCCCACGCTCTCCAGTCGCAGGATTTGCAGTAAACAGGATTCCGGACAAGTCGGAGGGGATCATCTGTTGCACGACGACGGACATTGCGACAGCGCCTTGATCGATACCGTTCTGGTGTCGATAGTTCAATGCTTGAGGCGTCCAAAGGGATGCCCAACACTTGAGAACCGCATCCACCACTTCATCGGCACCCACAACATTCAAAAAGGTCTCCTGCTGACCTGCGAATGAAAGGTCAGGCAGATCCTCGGCGTTGGCACTCGATCGAACCGCCGCTGCATGTCCATTTCCAATGGTTTTGGTATGTAGCCGATCGATTTCCTCGCGTAGCGTAGGGGGCACCCTTGCGTCCCCAAACAGTTTGCGAATTCGAGCCGAAGCGCGGTCAAAGGACACAAGCCCGTCTCTGAATTCCGGTACCGCAAGCTTGACGATTTGATCTTGGAGCTTCTGCTCGGTTACGACTTGTCGGTAGGCGTCGGCTGTGACGTGAAACCCACACGGAACTTTGAACCCCGCTCGTGCAAGCTGTGCCAGCGAGCGTCCCTTGCCTCCGACGATGTCAATGTCAATGGCTTCGGTGTCTAAAGGCAGTAAATGGTTTTTCAACTGTCGAGTCCCAGTAGAGGCAATATCGGCTGACAAACTAACTAGCCCGTGAATGGAGGATCAATTGCAGGGCTAGAGCAATGAAATTATCGCACTTTCGCTGTTAGACAAGGGTCGCGCCGATATCTGTTGTTGACACAGGTAATGTGCGGCACATCAAGTGTCTGGCTACATTGTGACCCGTCGTGCGCGTTTGAGTCCCTCTGGGCTTCCGATGTCAATCCACGTGCCTGTGAAGGATTCGCCAGAAACTTTGTTTTCCCTTGCTAGCGTGAACAGGAGGTCTCGTGTCAGCGAGAAGGTCCCCTCGGGACTGTTGTCAAATATTCGGGGATGCAGCAGAGAAATGCCACAAAAGGTGTGGGTGTGCCCTGATCTGTTGTTGTCTTTCTCGACCAGCTTACCTTTGAGACGAAAGTCCCTGGGCGCTGATTCGCTCACTGCAGGTTGAAGGATTAGGTGTGCGGACTGCGTGCTTTGTTCCGTTAGTGTCGAAAAGGTGAAGTTGGTCCATATGTCGCCATTCAAGACCACAAACGGCGAATCTCCTAGAAGTGGCAAAGCTTGAGCGATGCCTCCGCCAGTGTCGAGCAATTCCTCCTCGCGGCTGAAGGTAATTTTTACACCAAGGTGTCGGCCGCTTCCTAGGCACGACTCAATTTGTTCTCCTAGGTGGTGCAAGTTAATGACGATGTCGCGAATGCCTGCGCGCTTCAACCAGCGAATTTGGTGAACGACCAGAGGCTCGCTGTTGATGAGAATCATGGGTTTGGGCACAGACTCTGTCAAAGGCAGTAGGCGCGTTCCCTTGCCTGCGGCAAGAATCATTGCTTTCAAGTCAGCGACCCAATCTCTGAGACGTGCTGGGAATAACTGATTGCTTCAGCCAGTTTCCCAGTTCAGTGAGGGGAGAGTATTCCATGCACAGCTGCTGAGCCTTCTGCAGCGTTGGCAACACATGGGGAAGGTGTGAGGACTGCTGTTTTTGGACCCACAGCCGTACAAAGATTCCCGCAGCCTTTAGCAGTCTCTGCACTGCGGTGAACTTCACGGCACTCGCCATTTGGGAGCACGAAGCCAGTCTGGGAATAGATGTGGTTTGAGATTTCCTCCAATAATCCTGAATAGCCGTATCGCACGTCTCCTTTGTGTGGTTCCAATAGCAATCGTAGAGCAATGACGCAAGATCGTAGGTAATGGGACCACGCAACGCATCTTGAAAGTCCACGACTCCGATATATGGGGGACCATCGCGCCACAGTAAGTTCCTGCAATGAAAGTCTCTATGCACTGTTGTCTTCGGCAGTTCGTCTATCTGTCCTACTAGTTCGGGAGTGATTGCGTCCAATTGCGCCGGCAAGACATGGGTAAGGTCTCCACATATGTAGTCCCGAAAGATATGGATCTCTTCCCTGAGCCGCTTTGCGGTGTACTCGGGCACAAGACTGCTCTGGATTGATTGGATCTTCAGAATGGTCGATACTGCCGCGCTCAAAGGCTCATCTACTATGCCTTCGCGATATGTTGCGTAGAACGATTGGGAGCCTACGTCCTCAACTAGGAGATACCCACGATCGAGATCGTAGGCAAGCACATTGGGCACTGGAACTTCTACACTTCTGAAAACGTCTGACAGAGCAACGAATTGACTATTGTTCTCGGATTCAGGAGGAGAGTGCACTAGGATCCATGAATTTCCGCCACTGGTGCAACGCCAGAATGCTCTTGTACTTGCCTCTACAGGAAGTGGCTGGATTTCGCAATTTGAGATGTCGAACTGATTGGCGGCCCAGGCGGTCAAGCTGGGATCTATTGGAGGCGTCATGCTCGAAGTATACGGTCTATAGCGCTCTGCGAAATCAGCTTACAAAGTCTTTCCAAGACTCGTCTCATGCCAGAAATCGCGAAGAATGTGCAATATAGACATGTGGTGGAAATTGGAGCCTTGTTGTTGAATCAAACACTCAGTGGAGGGACGCTTTGATTCGTAGCTTGCCCACGCGTGCTCGCTTGACAATATTGCTGGGTTTCTCTGTGGCCTTCGCGGTAACGGGATGGTGCGACTCGGCCAAATCAAATGACAATTCTCTCGCTGAGCAATTGTGGGTGCCGGATTTCATGTTGGGTGCTTGTGGAGGGAACTACATCGTTGAGAGAGGTGTATCCGATCCGGATCCTGAAAAAGCCGAAAAAGAGGTGCGAGTTCTTGCTGATGAAGCGACACTGAATCTTGATGGGATTGGCCAGGTCACAGGGAACGTCGTTGTACAACGTGGAAGCGACCGATTGGAGGCGCCGTCAGTCACATTGGACGCTTCGAATCAGGAAGTGCAAACGCCCCAAGGTGCATTAGTAGTTAACGAAAATGTCGCTTTGGACGTAGCCCAAAGCGACATACGAGTTTCCGAACGCAGGTTTAGTGTAGCCAATGCTGAGTTTGTTCTTTTGCAGCAAGGCTATCGCGGGACCGCCAGTCAAGTAAACGCTGGTGACGAGAGTGTCGAGTTCGAGAACGCATTTGTTACACGGTGTCCACCAACCGTGAATTCGTGGTCATTGTCCACTCGCAGATTCCGGGTAGATCGTGATCGGGAAATTGCCGAAGCGTGGCGTGTGAAACTCAACCTCGGTTCTGTCCCGATTCTCTTCGTTCCTTATTTGCGATTTCCTACATCCCCCGTCAGGACTAGTGGCGTATTGTTGCCGGAAATCGAAAGCAACAGCTTACATGGCTACGAGTTGGGCATTCCCGTCTACGTCAACCTTGCACCAAACTACGACCTAACACTTACCCCAAAGCTATCTACAAGGCGAAGTCATAGCTTGGAGACTGAGTTTCGCCACATGAATCAGTGGTCGGAGACCAGTCTCAAAGGGGCTGTTCTGCCCTTTGACGGGGAATACCAGGAATATGTTGCAAGGTTGCTGAGGAGTTCCTTGCCGTCGGGCGAGAGCTCAGGTGAGCGATGGTTGGTTGAGCTCCAACAAGAAGCTCTCCTTGGAAACTGGGAAGCTGATTCAACGTACTTTGTGGTCAGCGATACAGACTTCTATAGAGATTTTGGCGAGTCGCTTGGAGAGCTAAGACATGTCGGACTCGCGCGAAAGCTAAGAATTGACCGGTGGGGCCGCAGTGTTGGATTTGCGTTCACCGTGGAAAGGTACGATCCGTTTCGTGAATGGGGATCCTCAGTCGCGAGAGTGCCAGAGGTGGCGGTTGATGGCCAAAGACGTCTGGGTCCTTTTGAGGCCGAGTTTGCACTCTCATCTGCACGCATGGAGAGGGATAGCGGAGACAAACGGGAGACGGGCAGCCGGAGCATAGCGAATTTGGCGTTTAGCATTCCAGCCCATCGTGCCTGGGGCTATGGGGTTCTCAGGGTTGAGCAATCGTTTGCTCGCTTTGAGATTGAGGAAGATTCGAGCTACGAGAGAGACGGGACCACTGCTCTGATCGATGCAGGGATGTACTTCGATAGAGGAATTCGATCTTCGCAGTCTGGCTACCAAACATTGGAGCCTCGCATGGTATATGTCCATAGAACGCAATCTCAGGAAGTCGGAATTCCCATATTCGACTATGGCGCCACATCGGCGTCGATTGACTCGCTAGTAGAACCATATCGCGTGATTGGACTCGACCGGATTTACGATCTTGAAACTCTGTCGCTATCGACGACCGCTAGGTTTTTTGCACCGCATTCCTTTGGCGAAAGGTACAAAATTCAAGCCGTTGCGACATATCCGCGGCAAGTCGGCGGATTAAGCTCAGATTCGGAAATTGGAGTCGGAATCGAATTCAAAGCTACGATGAACAATGAACTTTCCGTGGCAGGTTTCCATCTAATACATCCAGATATATGGACGTCACAAGCAACGGGAGCAACAATCAGGTATTCACGACCAGACTTGCAATTAGTTGGTCAGCTACGCCATCAGCAACCCAACGACATACTGCAGTCGTTTGCGAGTGCCACGATAGATTTCGATAATGCATGGAAGGCTTTTGGGCAATTGCACTACGATTGGCAGCATGACCGACATATAGAATCGTTTGTCGGGTTTGAGTTTGCGGGCTGCTGTGTTACCTATCGGTTTCTGTGGCGAAAAAGGCTGCGCTTTGGGTTCGCCGATTGGGAAGAACTGCGGTCTCGTAGCGGCATTCACTTTGAGTTGTCGCTAAACGGACTCACGTCGATTGGGGACAACGTGCTGTCCATAGTCGAAAGGGGTCGAGGATTAATGGGCCTTGCAAGACGGCCTACTAACTACTGATTTATTGAGGTTCGACATGCATAGTGGTTTTTCGCGAAAGATGCTTGGGATTGCTTTTATTGGAGCAGGCTTGGCATTGCACTCCCTCTCCACATCCGCTGAGGAGGAAGTCCTTGATGCCGTTGCGGTGATAGTCAATGATGACGTTGTCACGGTGTCCGAAATTGAGGATCGATATCAGAGCTTCTTGCAACAGGCTTCCGAAGCGGGAGTTACGGATTTTCCAGCAAAGAAGCTGATCATGGACCAGATTGTCGAACGACTGATCTCTGAAAGAATTCAACTGCAGGAAGCGGCCATGAGGGGCATTGTCGCCAGCGACGAAGAAATAACGGATGCTATACGAGGATTCGCCGAGCAAAACGACATGAGTCTGGACGAGTATCGGGAATTGCTAGAGAGCCAAGGCACGACATACCGGCAGTTTCGCGAAGACGTACACCGCCAACTAGTGCTTCAAACCATTCAACAATATGTGGGTAGAGAAAGGATTTGGATCTCCAATCAAGACATAAAGGACTTCCGAAATTCCCCGTTCTTTGAAATTATGGCGACGGACCAGTACCAAGTGGGGCACATCCTAATTTCGACAGAGTCTTCCGATGTCGATTCTGCGCGACAAGCCGAAGCAAAAGCACAGGAAGTCGTTAGTGAGCTACGGGAAGGAGCGGATTTCGCAGCCATGGCAGTAAACCACTCATCTGCATCAACTGCACTGGAGGGTGGCAATTTGGGTTGGCGTTATGTGGAGCAGATTCCAAGCTTGTTTGCAGAAGTAGTAATTGAGATGCAAGTTGGCGAGACAGCAGACCCAATCCGCAACGCATTGGGATTCCACATCATTCAACTCTTGGACAAACGAGGCGCTTCAAATACAAAAGCGCAACAGTCGCTGGTAAGACACATACTGATTAAGCCATCGATGATTAAGTCAAACGAAGACGCCTACGAAGAAATCACCGCGGTGCACGAGGAATTGATGAACGGAGGAGATTTTGCCGAGCTTGCGAAGGAACATTCGGAGGATCCTCTGACGGCACTCGCCGGTGGCGAATTGGGATGGACAGACGGTAGAGGTCTGGACCCCGCTCTTGTTGAGAAAATCAATGAGACAGAAACGGGCGATTTGTCGGATGTATTCGAAACCCCTGAGGGATGGCATTTACTGGAAGTCGTAGATCGGAGAATCGAAGACCTTTCGGAAGAAGCTCTAGACAACATGGCGTTGAACGCCCTGTATCAACGGAACTTCGAGGAAGCACTGCAGGACTGGCTCAAGCAAGTTCGCGACGAAGCTTTTGTGAAAATCGTGCAGGAAGTGAATTAGCGCAGCATATTGTGTAAACGTGCGACTGTTGGCGGTGTCGCGCAAACGATTCGGACAGCATTTTCTGATCGATCAAACGTTGATCGATCAAATCCATGAGCTCATTGCTCTAAAGGGGACCGATCAAGTGCTGGAGATTGGTCCAGGTCGCGGTGCGCTCACAAAGGGCTTCGTCGCATCCGGAGCAGAGGTTGTAGCTGTGGAGATCGACACAGACTTAGTCGCCGATCTCCGGACTAGATACGCCTCTGCCAACATTATTGTGGGCGACGCGCTAGAAGTGCCAGAAGAATGGTTTCGGTGCAAACGGGTGGTCGGCAATCTACCCTATGGAATTTCCACCGCCCTTCTCTTGCGGCTTGTATCTATTGCCGAAATCATTGATATGCATTTCATGCTTCAAACTGAAGTGGTAGAACGCTTGGTTGCAGCGCCCGGTACAAAGGAATGGGGTCGATTGTCTGTCAAGACTCGTCGGTGCTGGGACGTGCACCGTTGCATGGACGCTGGTCCAAACTCGTTTTGGCCCAAACCTCAGGTGAGTTCCTCGTTTGTCCGCATCGAGCCAAGGAAGGAGCCACAGATTGTCAACAGTCAGTCTACGTTTGACGAAGTGCTAAAACGCGCGTTCGGACAAAGGAGGAAAAAAATCTCTAACAGTCTAGCAACGCTCAACGTGGAATGGGAACGCACAGGAATCGATGCAAGTTTGCGAGCCGATCAGCTGAGTGTTGAACAATATGTTGCGATTGCCAACAGCCTAAACGACTAGACGGAGTTTTGCTCGGCTACTAAACCACACTTGAATGGCTACTTTCGCAATTGGCGACGTACAAGGTTGCTACACCGAGTTGCGCTATCTCCTGGATGAGATTTCCTTTGATTTCGAAGGTGACGAAGTCTGGTTTACAGGGGACCTAGTTAATCGCGGGCCCGACAACCTAAAAACGTTGCGGTTTGTCAAGAAGCTGGGCGACCGCGCCACTGTGGTTCTAGGCAATCACGACCTGTACTTGCTGTCGATTGTGTACGGTGGCCACTCACTGCACTCAAACGACACATTTGTCGATGTCCTGCGGTCAAGCTATTGCGAGGAATTGTGCCACTGGTTGCGGCACCGGCCAATGTTGCATGAGTCACACGGACACTTGCTCGTACATGCGGGTGTGCCGCATGTATGGGACAAGGAAAAGGCGATGTCGCTGGCACGAGAAGTGGAACGCGCTATTCGAGGGTCCGACTACGTTGAATTCTTTCGCGGCATGCTCGGCAATGAGCCCGCAGTATGGCAGGATGAGCATTCAGGTTTGGATCGATTGCGTTGCATCACAAACTACCTAACGCGAATGAGATTTATCCACGTGAGCGGAAAAATGGACTTTTCGTCGAAACTTGGCCTCGGCCATGCCCCGTCGGCATATAGGGCTTGGTTTCAATTTCCGCCACAGTTTGAGGAGACAATAGTATTTGGTCATTGGGCGTCTTTGAATGGTAGAACGCAAGATTCCCAGTTTCGTGCCATCGATACCGGTTGCGTGTGGGGACGCAGACTGACTGCGTATCGATTGGACGACAACGAACAGCGTTCGGTGGCCGCTCAATTTGAAAGCGAGTCCACATTGGGCCGCAAACCTCGAGGCAATCGACCATGAAGATACCAGGAATTGCCTACCGTGTAGGGGGATCCATAAGGGACGAATTGCTGGAGGCGGAGTCGGGCAAGAGCGGTGCAAGAAGGCACGATAGCGATTGGGTTGTCACCGGTGCCACTCCTCGGCAAATGGAAAGCGCTGGACTCAAGCAAATTGGCAAATCCTTCCCTGTGTATCTGGACCCTAGAACAGGGGACCAATACGCTCTTGCACGAAAAGAAACGAAAACTGGTCGAGGGCATCAAGCATTCGAGTTTCACTTTGACCCAAGCGTGGAACTCATTGAAGACTTGCGACGAAGGGACTTGACGATCAATGCGATGGCACGCGACTCGACTGGCAAGTTGATCGATCCGTTTGGTGGCGAAAGGGATGTGAAAGAACGCTTGTTGCGTCATGTTTCTGATGCGTTTGCGGAAGACCCTTTGAGAGTGTTTCGTGTTGCACGATTCGCTGCGACTCTGCCGGAATTCGAAATTGCCCCAGAAACCCGTGAATTGATGACTTCGATGCAGGAGGAGCTTGCGGACCTATCGGCCGAGAGGGTTTGGAATGAATACGCCAGAGCCATGGAGGGGTTGACGCCATTTAGATTCTTCGACACGTTGAGCGAAACGGAGACGACTGAGCCATGGTTCAGTGGGATCGCCGTAATTGGTCTTACTACAATCATGCGCGATAGATGGCTGCGCGGCACCAACGCAATAGCTGCGATTGGTTGGGTCCACGAAGAATCAACTGCAGTAATGCTCTTTCGTCGCTTGAAAGCACCCGGTAAAGTGGTGCGGCTGGGCCGTGATGTTGCTCGCTACGGCCATGAGTTGACGACGATTCTCTCCCAGGAGCCTATTGAAGTGCTTGGATTCTTCGAACGGTCCCATGCATTTCGACCAGGCATGGCGTTTCACCGACTGGTAACTGCTGTTGAAGCCTGCACCGGTTTAGATATGGAGAGCGTCAAGCAACTGGTGGACAAGGTAAGCAAGATCAGGCTTTACGGCATAGCGCCTAGTGACTACGGCTGGCATCTGAGGCAAGCGCGACTTGAAGCTATCGAAAGCCACGTGCCAGATTTTCAAAAGGACACTTAGGGTAATTCGAGCGTATCCAGACTCCATCGAGCTTTTGAAGAAATCTCCAAAGGTTCCCAATGCCCAGCATTGAGTCGCTGGAAGCCAGCGAAGGCAATCATTGCTCCATTGTCTGTGCAGAGCTCAATTGAAGGAAACAAAAGTGTGCACCCCAGAGCTTGCAAAACTCTTCGTAGAGTTGTATTTGCCGCCACTCCGCCCGAAAGAACGAGCGTGGACGCCCCTGTGTGGTCAAGTGCTCTCTGACACTTGATCCGAAGTGTCTCGGCTACTGCTCGCTCGAACGATGCTGCTATGTCCGCAGCATCAGTTGGCGCAAGTGGCGAGTTTGCGTCAATTTCGTTGCGTACCGCGGTTTTGAGGCCGCTAAAACTGAAGTCCAGTCCAGGCCTATCGGTCATTGGACGTGGAAATTGGAACCGCTGGTCGTTGCCGCTAATCGCCAACTTTGCGATTTGGGGACCTCCCGGGTAGCCTAGGCCGAGAAGCTTGGCTGTCTTGTCGAAGGCTTCGCCAACCGCATCATCAAGGGATTGACCCAAAAGTCGATACTGCCCAATGCCCAGCACTTGGACAAGAAGAGTGTGTCCGCCGGATACCAGTAGTGCTACAAACGGAAAATCGGGTGTTGCCGTGTCGAGCAAGGGTGCGAGAAGGTGTGCCTCCATGTGGTGTACACCAATCGAAGGAACGTCAAGTGCCCAGGCTAGGGAACGGCCAAATGACGCGCCTACCATCAATGCACCGATCAAACCCGGTCCGGAGGTAAAGGCAATGCCATCAAGATCGCTCATAGTTGATCCCGCGTCGTGCAGCGTCTGGGCGAGCAGTGGAGAGACCTTGCGGATGTGGTCTCGCGACGCTAGTTCGGGAACGATTCCCCCATATTGATTGTGCAATTCGACTTGACTCGAAACGTTGTGCGCAATGATTCCGTGGCAACTGTCGTAAACGGCGATCCCCGTTTCGTCGCAGGATGTTTCAATGCCAAGAACCTTCATCGCGATTCTCTAGGACTTGCTTTTAAAGATTCGATTCAGGAATCTCGAGATGTCCGTGACCTCGTCGTAGCAAACCTGGTGAGCCATGTCGTATTGGCGCCATTCCACTTGGTAATTGAGCGCTTCTAAAGCACTTCGTGAAGAGACAGCTCGGGAAAGGGGAATCATAGGATCCATCGTGCCGTGAGCCATAAATATTGGTGTATTGACACTCGCAAAACTGACCTCCTTGCCTACGTACTCTTGGTTGTGCAGGTAGGTCGACAATGCCACAACGCCGGCAAAGGGTTGTTCGGTTCGGAGAGCCAGCTGCAACGCCACCACCCCTCCTTGAGAAAACCCTGCAAGCGCAATTTGCGAGGAGGGAATGCCACTGGAGTTTTCGTGATCGACTAGCTCCTGAATCAACGAGGCCGACTCTTGAATCTCCCCGGATCCCCACTGGACATCTCCGGGCTTGATGTCATACCAGGCGCGCATTTGCATGCCGCCATTGAGAGTTACTGGTCTGACGGGCGCATGTGGCAGCACAAATCTCACTGCCAGCTCCAATTCGAGCTCGGGCACGATCGGTTCAAAATCGTGTCCATCTGCACCTAGTCCATGCAGCCAGATCACGCAATGCGAAGGATTGTTCCCTCGAGTTAGTTCAACGGCTTCGAGGCTCATCGTGTAGCTCGTGAGGAACGGTCAAGTTAGTTGCTTTCACTTTGTGACTTGCGTCGACAAAGAAAAGAACGTTGGCAAGAGTTGACGTGCCTGAGCGAGGATCTCAGTCTCGCTTGTTCTTCGGTTGGGTTGAAACTTCCTTCGGCGTTCATTCCACAACGCGAGACGCTGAATTCCTGGGTGCGTCGCGTCTATCCGGTGTCGGTGGTCGAGCAATAGTTTCTTGTTCAACCACGAAGCGAGCTGTTGGGGAGTTTGCTGTTCTTTGAGAGACTTGATTGAACGGCGGTAGTTCTTGCGTGCCGTTCCCTTCGTTGCGTGTCCGTGCTTCTTCAACGTTCCAAGTAGAGATCGCGAAGCGCGCGTATCGTCCATAAGGTCATGGATGTCCGGGGCGATTTCTTGTGCCAATTTGCGCCATTTCTTGCTGTGCTCTGCTTTTGCCAGCAATGTGCCGATGGCATGCGCGGCGCTGTTTCTCTCCTTTAGCGATCCGTTTGTACAGATGCGAACGATGCTTCTCCATGTATCGACATCCAGGGTGTTGCCGTTGCGACATGGGCACAACGCTTTGAGTATTGCACGGCGCCGCTCGATCTTCCCTCCGTACTCGGACAGTTCGCCAGTTAGCTGGCACTTGATTGATTCTTTGTTCATTGAGGTCATTTCAACCGCAGGCTTCCCGTGTCCATTCCAATCCTTGAGCACAGCTACTGCTCAATTGAGGCTAGCTTCGTCCGCGTGTAGCGCAACAGGTCATAATTATGGCAATCAGTATGGGAGATTGACAGTGGGTCCACTACAAGGCGTGCAAGTAATCGAACTCGCAGGAATCGGTCCGGGTCCTTTCTGCGGAATGATGCTCTCCGATATGGGAGCAGATGTCATACGCGTCGACAGGATTACCAGCTCAAAACGAGCTCCAAACGACGTCATGCAGAGAAACAGAAGATCCATAGCTGTAAACCTAAAGTTAGTGGAGGGTCGCGATGTCGTACTTCGAATGGCTGAAACAGCGGACGCATTGTTTGAGGGATTTCGCCCAGGGGTGACTGAGCGCCTTGGATTGGGTCCAGACGACTGTTTCGCCCGAAACAAGAAGCTTGTCTATGGGCGAATGACCGGTTGGGGGCAAGAAGGGCCATTGGCTCTTGCTGCAGGACACGACATCAACTACATTGGATTGTCGGGTGCCCTTCATGCGATCGGTGAGCCAGGCGGAAAGCCAGTTCCTCCGCTAAATCTCATCGGCGACTTTGGAGGAGGCGGAATGCTGTTGGCATTCGGGCTTGTTTGCGCGTTGCTTGAAGCCAAACGGTCGGGAGAGGGCCAGGTTGTCGATGCCGCAATGGTTGATGGATCCGCCTCGCTAATGTCCGCGTTCTATAGCATGGCTCAGCATGGTTTCGTAAACCAAAGGGGAGCGAATTTGCTGGATGGTGGTGCACACTTCTACAACACCTACGAAACTAGGGATGGCAAATACATTTGTGTAGGCTCTATCGAACCACAGTTCTATGAATTGCTTCTGCGGCACGCGGAGGTCACCGACGCCAAGTTTCGCGAGCAAATGAGCAGGGAGAAGTGGCCAAGCATGCGCGACGAACTTGGTCAGATTTTCAAGACTAAGACGCGCGATGAGTGGTGCGAGGTAATGGAAGGCACCGACGTATGTTTTGCCCCGGTACTCTCGGTTTGGGAAGCGCCGCAGCACCCCCACAACACCGCTCGAGAATCGTTCGTTGAGTTGGATGGAGTCACTCAACCTGCTCCGGCGCCCCGATTCAGTCGCAGTCGTCCAAATGTCAAGCACGGCGCTCGCATTCCAGGGCAGGATGCAGACGAGGTTCTTCAATCCTTTCAATACTCGGAAAAGGAAATCGACAAATTGCGATCTTGTGGCGCGATTGGGTAGAGATCTAGTAGAGACTAAAAGTCGGACACCGCATTCATGAGTAGCTACGCGGAAGCCTACGCCCTGTCGCTGGATTCGCCGGAAGAATTCTGGGGAGAACAGGCACAAGCTATTGACTGGCATGAGCCGCCGGATCGCATTCTAAGCAAGGACGATAACCTTGCTGATCGTTGGTTTGAAGGCGGAAAGCTAAATGCTGCTTGGCTGGCATTGGATCGCCATGTCAATGCGGGGAGGGGTTGCGACACGGCTCTCATCTACGACTCGCCAGTTACTCAATCCATCAAGAAATACACCTTTTACGAGTTGCTGCAGGAAGTCTCGTTAGTTGCCGGAGCATTGCGGCGATCCGGAGTGGCCAAGGGCGACCGAGTAGTCGTTTACATGCCAATGGTTCCGGAGACAGTTGTGGCAATGCTTGCGTGCGCTCGCATCGGCGCTATCCACTCCGTTGTATTTGGTGGCTTTGCCGCTCCAGAACTTGCAACAAGGATTGACGACGCGACTCCAAAGCTGGTGTTGGCAGCAACTTGCGGCATTGAATTCCAATCCGTTGTCCCCTACTTGCCTATGCTGGGCCGAGCTTTGGAATTGGCGTCGCACAAGCCGGAGTCCGTAGTGGTGCTGCAACGTGAAATGGCTAAGGCTTCGCTCGAAAACATGGATTACCTCGACTGGCAGGATTGGGTTTCGAGGGCCTCGCCTGCTGCTGCAGTGCCTGTCGATTCTTGGGATCCACTCTACATCCTCTATACATCTGGCACGACAGGAAAGCCTAAGGGTGTATTGCGGGACACCGGAGGACATGCAGTTGCACTGAACTACAGTATGGATGCCATCTATGGCTGTGACGTCGGAGATGTGTTTTGGGCGGCATCAGATGTTGGATGGGTTGTCGGGCACTCGTACATTGTCTACGGGCCTCTCATAAAGGGATGTACAACAATTCTCTTTGAAGGCAAGCCGGTTCGAACCCCCGATGCCGGAGCTTTCTGGCGAGTGATCGCCGAGCATCGAGTCAAGAGCTTTTTTGTGGCGCCCACGGCTTTTCGTGCGGTAAAGAAGGAGGATCCCGATTGCAAACTGCTCAAACGCTACAACATCAATAGCCTTGAGTACTTGTTTGTAGCAGGGGAACGACTGGATCCCCCCACGTGGCATTGGTTGCAAGATCACGTCAATGTTCCAGTGATCGATCATTGGTGGCAAACAGAAACCGGCTGGGCGATTTGCGCGAACATGGTTGGGTACGGACTGCACGAAATGAAACCGGGGTCCGTAACTTTGCCGGTACCCGGCAACAATGTTGCGGTGTTGGACGAACTCGGCGCCGAATGCGGAACAAACACAGTTGGCAACATTGTCCTGAGGCCGCCGATACCCCCTTCACACTTTTTCACGGTATGGGGAGATCACGGACGTTATGTTTCGTCCTATTGGAAGCAATTTCCCAATGCATACGAGACGGGAGATGGAGGCTATCTTGACGAGGACGGATACGTGTACATTCTGGGACGCACGGATGACGTTATGAATGTCGCTGGGCATCGGTTGTCGACGGGTGAGCTGGAAGAATCGGTCGCGTCTCACGACGCCGTTGCCGAATGCGCCGTGGTTGGTGTGAAGGACGACATGAGGGGACAGGTTCCCGTTGGATTGGTCGTTTTAAAGGACGGAGAAACTGTTTCCGCACAGACGCTGGAGCAACAGTTGGTTCAGCTTGTACGTGAGCACGTCGGTGCGTTCGCGAACTTCAAGAGGATCTGCGTGGTCGAACGGCTACCCAAAACGCGGTCAGGGAAAATTCTTCGTCAGACCGTTCGAAACATGATTGATGGCGAGCCCTACACGATTCCATCGACGATCGATGATCCTGAAATCATTAGTGAAATTGAACGGGAGCTTTCGATGGTGGGATTGATTGGACAGGGAAACTGAGAATCAAAACCCACGCTTCAGAAATTCGGTTCATGTTGTCGGTTACTCCGAACGAGGTAATCCATGGTTGATTCGCATGTAGAAGCAAGCGTCGATGGGCATGTTGCCTTATTGACCTTATCGAACCCACCACGCCACACGATCAACGCCAGAGGGTCCCAACAGTTGTTTGAACATCTCGAATCGTTGTCGCGTGATGACTCCGTACGAGTCGTTGTGCTCACTGGATCTTCCGACGACATATTTGTACGCCACTACGAAGTTGACGAACTAGCAGATTCATCGGAAAGAATTCAAGACCGAAAGCCCCGCAAAGCGCCAATGAACAATCCAAGCCGAAGAATTCGAGCAGCTGGTGGCTTGCGCGGAGCAATGAACTTACTGGAGTCGATGAAGCAGATCACGGTCGCTGCCATAAATGGCATGGCGCACGGAGGCGGGCTTGAGCTAGCACTGGCGTGTGACTTTCGCTTGGCCCGTGCAGGGCGGTTTACACTGGGGCTCCCAGAGACGGGAGTTGGCATATTGCCAGGAGGCGGTGGCACGCAACGACTGACACGGATTGTGGGGATTGCGCAGGCGCTGGATTTGATCCTTCATGGAACCGTATTCGAGAGTCAACGAGCCCTAGAGTTGGGAATCGTTCATAGAGTCCTACCCAATCCTTTGGACGAATATCGCTCTGCCGTTTTTGAATTCGCTAGCAATTTGGCTAGGCGAGCTCCGATTGCCCTTGCCAAGTCCAAACAGGCGATTCGCGAGGGATTCGAGATGTCGCTGGCAGATGGCCTACTTAGAGAAGCTGAACTGTTCTCCGATTTGATGGCAACTCAAGATGCAGCTCGAGCACTGCGTGCTGTATCGGAGAACAAGCCAATCCCTCGCTTCAAGGGGGAATGACTGTCTGCCTAGGATCTCAGCCGTTCCACGACACTGCCAGGGGCAATTGCTTCGATTTCGCCTCTTCGGAATCGGTACTCCACTTGATTGCGCTGCATGCCGCGTTCGCCGATCATGATTCGGTGAGGAATCCCTATTAGATCGGCGTCTGCGAATTTGACTCCCGGCCTCTCAGACCTATCGTCGTAAATGGCATCAATCCCTGCATTCAAGCATTCATCGTAGACTTTCTCGGCAGTCTGCCGTACGAGTTCGGATCGCTCGGCATTCAAAGAAATTATGTGGACCGTAGCAGGGGCAGCCTCAATCGGCCAGTCAATGCCAATGTCGTCGTGTCGCTGTTCCACGATTGCGGCTGCTAGTCGAGTTATTCCGATCCCGTAGCACCCCATGAGCGGATAGGTATTTTTGCCATCAGAGTCTAGCACTGAAGCTTGCATCGATTTCGAGTACTTTGTGCCTAGCTGGAAGATGTGACCGACTTCAATCCCGCGTACGATTGACAATGGGCCGCTTCCGTCAGGTGCTGGATCGCCCTCGCGCACCCGTCGAATATCCACTACGCGATCGCAGGCGACATCACGTTCCCAATTAACTCCTGTGTAGTGGAAGTCAGTGTCGTTGGCTCCACAAGCGAAATCCGACAGGTTCGCAGCAGCCCGATCAACATAGACTGGCACTTCTGCGCCCACAGGGCCAATTGAGCCTGAACGGCAATGGAATGCTCGCTCAATCTCTTGGTCAGATGCAAATTGAAGAGGTTGAAGTACCCCGGGCAATCGTGCAGCCTTCAATTCGTTCAACTCGTGATCACCACGAAGAACGAGAGCTACAGGTGAATTGGCGCCCCGAGCTACGAGTGTCTTGGCTACTTGTTCGCGTTCGATTCCGAGAAACTGAACCAGAGAATCGATGGAAGCTATGCCTGGGGTAGATACCCTTTCGAGTTGGTGCGCGGGATCAGGTCGCGCACCCACGGCAATTGCTTCTGCTCGTTCAACATTGGCTGCATAGGAACTGTTTTCACTAAACGCAAGTGCATCTTCTCCGACTTGGGCAAGAACGTGAAACTCGTGGCTTTCCCCATCGCCGATTAAGCCCGGATCGGCCTGCACCGCCCTGTATTCGAGGTCTAACCTTTCTAGAACGGCGGAATAGGCGTCGTACATCGCCCGATAGGTTTCATTGAAAGTTTTTTCATCTAGATGGAAGGAATAGGCATCCTTCATGATGAATTCGCGCGATCTCAATACACCAAATCTGGGACGAATTTCATCGCGAAATTTCGTATTGATCTGAAACAAATTGCATGGCAGTTGACGATAGCTGGAAATGTTGTTGCGAAATAGGTCGGTGACCACCTCTTCATGGGTCGGACTGAGACAATATTCGTTATTGTGTCGGTCGGCCAATCGAGCCAGATCTGGACCCATGGCATCCCATCTCTCGGACTCTTTCCACAGTTCTGCAGGCTGCACGAATGGCATGAGTATTTCGCATGCACCTCTCTTCGTGAGTTCCTGCCTCACAACGCGTTCTATCTTCTGAAGTACTCGAACTCCAAGCGGCAGCCACGTGAACAATCCAGACGCGAGTTGTCTGATCATGCCTGCCCGAAGTAGCAGAATGTGGCTTGGAACTTCGGCGGTCGCTGGTGGTTCGCGAAGCGTGGGAATTAGAGATTGACTGAATCGCATAGCTCTTTGTGACACAGACAACCCGCAGCACTTTGGCAGCGGGCGCTCTGCTTGATGTAGAGTCAAGACGCGCGACGCATAGTCGCGCATCAAAATCGCGAATTATAGAAGTGGTTTAGCCTAGCCCAAGGGTGTTGGCTTGAAACCCAATCAGCTTGGCATGCTTCGGAGTTTCTTGAACGGCTTAACCTTCACATCCCAGTGTGCGGGTTTCGCGGGTATCACAATGGGTTCGCCGGTGCGGATATTGCGGCCCTCTCGCTCCTTCCTCGCTTTTACTTTCACGGCTTTCATGCTGAAAAGACCGGAGAACTGAAATTCCTTGGCGCCACGGATACGTAGAGATCGCTCAATGTTGTCTTCCAGCGCTGACAGCACCTCACCGACCTGCCGCTTCGACAGTCCAGTGGAATTGGCGATATTCGCGACAAGGTCTACCTTCCTGAGAGGCGTGGTAATGGCCGGCGGCCGTCGTGGAGCCTTAGCTTTTGCTGGTGCTTTCTTCTTCTTCGATGTTGCCAATTTGCCCTCCCTCTGGGTTTGACTTCGTTTCAAGATGGAAAATCGCTTCAGATGCGAGGGTCACGCTCGCACACATTAGAGCGCATGTTACACGATTGTTAATGAATTCTGCGCAGTATGCTGCGGCCGATAAGTAGTGACGGCAAACATTTTCGTATTAGGTTGCCTCTTCTATAATTGGCGCGATTTCACATAGCCATCGCGGAGATGTCTGCGTGCCCATATACGAATATCAATGCCGCGCTTGCGGTCATGGGTTCGAAACTATCCAAAAGTTCAGCGATGATCCGCTTGTAGACTGTCCAGCTTGTGAGAAACCTGACCTCAAGAAGCTGGTGTCAAGAGTGGCTTTTCGACTGAAGGGCAGTGGCTGGTACGAAACCGACTTCAAGAAGGAAGGCAAGCGCAATGTGGTCGATGCGGATCGTTCGGACACCACGTCAGACGAATCTAGCGGAGATCAAAAGGTAGAAGCCAAGAAGGAAAACGGCAAGCCCGAAAAAACGGATTCCAAGCCTGAGCCAAAGTCTCCAAAGTCCAGTGCGGATTCAAGCACTGCGAATTCTTGACGCAACACTTCAATCTACTCCATAGGTTAACCGAATGAGCAACGGAATGCGCTCGCATTATTGTGGTGACATTCGAGCGGGCGACATCGATACCAATGTTTCCGTGTGCGGATGGATACAAGTTAGACGCGACCACGGAGGCGTCATTTTCCTTGACGTCAGGGATCGAGAAGGCTTGGTTCAGGTAGTCTACGAGCCCGACAATCAGGATGTATTCGATCGTGCCACTAGTCTGCGCAACGAGTACGTCATAAGAGCCACGGGAAAGGTCCGGCACAGGGGCGCAGACAAGATCAATCCACGGTTGGCGACCGGAGAAGTAGAAATCTTGGGAGAGACACTCGAGATTCTCAACGCGGCTAGAGGCCTGCCATTTACGCTAGACGAGTATTCCAGTGCGGGCGAAGACATAAGACTGCGCTACCGCTACCTAGATCTTCGCAGACCGGAAATGCAGAATAGACTCTTCTTGCGATCCAAGATTGCTAGCACGTCCCGCGCCTTCTTGGAGAGTGAGGGTTTCGTCGAAGTGGAGACACCGACGCTAACCAAGTCCACGCCAGAGGGAGCACGGGACTACTTGGTGCCCAGTCGCACGAATCCGGGACACTTTTTCGCGCTGCCCCAGTCCCCCCAACTGTTCAAGCAGGTACTGATGATCTCGGGTTTTGACCGCTACTATCAAATCGCCCGTTGCTATCGAGACGAAGATCTCCGCCATGATCGCCAACCTGAGTTCACGCAAATCGACATTGAGGCGTCTTTTGTGGATGAGTCCGAAGTCATGCGCGTCACGGAAGGACTGCTTCGCAGTGTTTTCGAACGAACCCTAGATGTCGATCTGGGCAACTTTCCCGTGCTCACTTATTCGGAAGCCATGGAGCGTTATGGCTCGGACAAACCGGATCTACGAATTCCGCTTGTCCTCGCTGGCATCGATGACTTGGTGCGAGACTTGGAATTCAAGGTCCTTGCGCAACCTGCAAGAGATGAGACGGGTCGGGTTTCGGCTCTCCGCGTGCCAGAAGGTGTTTCCAAACTGTCGCGTAGAGAAATTGACTCCTTGGTGGATTTCGCTCGAGACCATGGAGCTGACGGCCTTGCCTACATCAAGGTGAATGATCTATCGCTGGGAATGGCCGGTCTACAGTCCTCGATACTGAAATTCATAGACGAATCAACGACTCGTGCGATTCTTGAAAAGTGCAAGTGCGAATCAGGTGACATCCTCTTTGTGGGAGCCGGGCACAGCGAAGTCGTAGGCGATTTCATGGGTGCGTTGCGCGTTCAAGTCGGCCACCAACTTGGGCTGGCGGTGCAAGAGCATCGAGCGTGTTGGGTAGTGGATTGGCCCATGTTTGAACGCACCAGCGAAGGAAATTACACGCCTGCGCACCATCCTTTCACTCGACCAAGCTGCTCGCTAGAGGAGTTTGCCTCTGCTCCCCACGAAGCCAACGCGAGAGCCTACGACATAGTGTTGAATGGATACGAACTTGGTGGAGGCTCGTTGCGTATCCATGACGTTCAAATGCAAAGGGCAGTGTTTGACGCATTGGGGATGGGTCAGGAAGCTGATGTCAAGTTCGGATTTCTGCTTGACGCACTCGAAATGGGTTGTCCACCGCACGGAGGAATTGCACTAGGACTAGATCGATTGGCGATGATTGTTACCGGTGCAGATTCGGTGCGAGAGGTGATTGCCTTTCCCAAGACTCTTTCGGCGACATGCCCATTGACATCCGCACCCAGCACGATTGATGTTGCGCAGATGCGTGAATTGCACATTGACATTCGAGGACGCAAGTAGTGGCTGGTCACTCAAAGTGGGCCAACATCAAACACAGGAAAGCCCGTCAAGATGCCAAGCGAGCCAAAGTTTGGACAAAGGTGATTCGCGAATTGACTGTCGCGGCTAGACTCGGAGGACCCAATCCAATAGACAATCCGCGGCTTCGAGCGGCGATGGACAATGCACTGTCGGTAAACATGCCACGCGACACTATGGATCGTGCCATAGCGCGTGGCGCGGGCGATTCGGACGAAGGCACATTGGAGGAAATTGTCTACGAAGGCTACGGTCCCGGAGGAATTGCCATCTTGGTCGAGACATTGACAGACAATCGCAATCGAACGGTCGCTGCAATACGCCATGCGTTTTCCAAATTTGGTGGCTCTCTTGGCACATCCGGCTCCGTTGCATACTTGTTCGACCGACGTGGCGTGTTGCATTTCGACAGTGCAATGGACGAGGAGCGCATCATGGAAGTCGCTTTGGAAGCTGAAGCTGAGGATGTGGAGAGCGACGACGATGGCAATACTGTTGTGTTTACGACATTCGAGACTTATGGTTCAGTCTTGGATGCCTTTCGCGCCGAATCGATGGAACCGGCGATCGCAGAGGTGACCATGTGGCCGTCAACCACTACCGAGTGCGATGTGGATCTAACTCAAAAGACGCTGAATTTGGTCGAAGCACTGGACGACTTGGACGATGTTCAGAACGTCTACTCAAACGCGGAATTGTCTGACGCCATGGACACGGGATGAGTCGCATTCTCGGTATTGATCCGGGATCTCGATCTACGGGTTATGGCTTGATCGAGCAATCAGAAACTGGAATCGACTACATAGCATCTGGAGTAATACGAACGCAGCACGAGGGATTTCCGGCTAGACTTAAGGAAATCTACTGTGGAATCAACCTGGTTGTTGCTGAATATGCACCGGACGAGTGCGCGTTGGAGGAAGTTTTCGTAGCACATAACCCCAGTTCAGCCTTAAAGCTCGGCCAAGCTAGAGGAGCCGCATTGGTTGCGGTCATGTCTCAGGAGGTGACCGTAAGCGAGTACGCGGCGCGAAGAGTGAAGAACATGGTCGTTGGGACGGGAAAAGCGACCAAAGACCAGGTGAAGTACATGGTCAAATCCCTCCTGCACTTGGATGGACGATTGAGCCAGGATGCATCAGATGCTTTGGCAATCGCAATCTGTCACGCTTTCTCAAAAAAGACCAATGATTGGGCGAATAGTCGGTAAGCTAGTAGAAGTGGACGGCGCCGTCGCACTTATTGACGTTAATGGCGTTGGCTACGAAGTTGAGGCGCCTGACGGTACGTTTGACGAACAAAACATAGGCGATGAGTGCACGTTGTTTACTCACCAGATATTGCTGCCAGATCAGAGCTCGATGTATGCATTTCCAAGCAAGCCGATGCGAGAGTTCTTTCGTGTGCTGATCAAGATTTCGGGAATTGGACCGAAAAGTGCTGTTTCGATGTTGGCAGCGTTCTCCGTTTCGGAGCTTATTCGAATAGTCAGTCAACGCGATACAAGTGCTTTGATGCGCGTCAAGGGCATCGGTAAGCGAACCGCTGAACGAATATTGGTGGATTTGTTTGATCGCGTGGAGCGGCTGCCATATGCACTGGCACACTCCACAACCAGTTCCTCATCGTTGCAAACTGATGCAGAATCTGCACTTGTGCAACTGGGGTTTCGTCAGACTCATGCGCGGGATGCTGTTAAGGGAGCTTGGTATGAAGGTGTCTCGCTTGAAGAGTTGATCCGAGCTAGCTTGCAGCGACTCTCCCGTTAGTCATGAGCATCGACCCCGACGATTTACGAATCATCAAGCCGATGGCTGATGACGAAGACCGACGATTTGACAGACAGTTGCGCCCCGCATCCTTGGATGAATTCATTGGTCAGACGAAGCTGAAAGAGCAATTGAGCATCTGCATCGATGCGGCTCGAGAGCGTGGCGATACTCTTGCCCACATCTTGCTGTATGGACCGCCCGGTCTTGGCAAGACGACGCTAGCCCACATTGTCGGAAATGAAATGCAAGCCCCGGTTCGTGTTACGTCCGGACCAGTCTTGGAACGTGCGGGCGATATGGCATCAATGCTGACCAACTTGAAGCCTGCAGGTATTCTGTTCGTTGACGAGTGTCATCGACTGCCAGTAGCCGTGGAGGAGATCCTTTATCCTGCCATGGAGGATTTCAATATTGACATTCTGCTAGGCGATGGCCCAGCCGCACGATCCGTGCGAATGAACTTGCCGCCATTCACACTGGTAGGGGCAACTACGCGCATAGGACTGCTCACCAATCCTCTATATGACCGTTTTGATATTGTCTTGAGGCTGGAATACTACGAGGCTGAAGATCTAGCCAACATCATTCGTCGTTCAGCGACAATGCTGAAAATAGAAATAGACGACGATGGGGCAATTGAAATTGCCAATCGATCAAGATCCACCCCGAGAGTTGCCAACCGTCTTCTTCGTCGAGTTCGCGACTATTCTCAGGTTCGAATGGACGGCACTATCAATCAGGCCGTTGCCGATGAAGCCTTGTCCCTATTCGAAGTCGACATGCAAGGACTTGATGGAATGGATGTTATGTATCTATCGACGGTAATCGAAAAGTTCTCGGGGGGTCCCGTGGGCATTGAGACTCTTTCGGCGTCCATTGGCGAGGACAGGGGTACACTCGAAGAAGTGATAGAGCCATTCTTGATACAGAAAGGTTTCCTCATGCGAACCCCGCGAGGTCGCGTGGCGACACAGCTGGCGCGGCAGCATTTGGGATTGAAGGGTGGTTCCTCGACAGGATCGGAACTTGGATTGGATTTGGACGACTAACAAGCATGGATGACTCGGTTTCCTACTACTCGCTGATATTCGGGGCTTCATGGCCAGTCTTGACAATTATTTTGTTGCTGGCCGTAGTGTCTGTCGTGTCCTGGACAATGATTTTCCAGCGATTCATCGCACTCTCCAGTGCGAGACGAGAATTGTTGGATTTCGAGGACGAATTTTGGGGTGGCACCGATCTGCGTGAACTCTATTCCGAAGTGCGAGAGTCCGAATCGCAATCGGGGATAGAGAAAATCTTCGTAGCTGGTTTTCGAGAGTTTGAGCGCATTGTCGATGATGGCAATGTTGACCCTGATGCGGTTCTGACTTCGGTAACTCGAGTGACCCGCGTTGCCGTAGCTCGGGAAGAGGAATCTCTTGAGACTCACCTAGGTTTTCTTGCGTCTGTGGGTTCTGTCAGTCCGTACGTGGGGCTTTTGGGAACCGTTGTGGGACTGATTAATGTCTTTCGCGACATCGCAACCATGACGCAAGCGACTCATGCGTCGTTGGCCCCGGGCATTGCCGAAGTTCTGATCGTGACCGCAATGGGACTGTTCGCTGCGATTCCTGCAGTGGTGGCGTTCAACCGCTACTCTGCGCGGGTTGAAACTCTGAGCAAGAGATATGAAGGTTTCGTAGATGAATTGGTGTCAATCCTCTATCGTGCGGCCCGGGCGGAGGTCAAGTAGATGGCGAATCGCCGCCGACCCATGTCTCAAATCAATGTTGTACCGTTGATCGACGTCATGTTAGTGCTTCTGGTAATTTCGATGGTTGCTGTTCCCATGCTCATCCAGGGAATCGATGTTGATCTGCCTCAAAAGCCCTCCGAAACGTTGGAAGGGGGCGACGACAATCCGCTTGTCGTAACCATAGACGAGAACGGTCGCATCTACCTCAATATTGGCGTCAGCGACATCTACGACGAGGACGAGTTTGTGACGTTGGAGACGCTCAAGGAACGTGCATCAAAGGTCTTGGGGGCTAGGCCAGACATACCAGTCTTTGTGCGCGCAGACAAAAAGCTCGCATACGGAGAAGTCGTCGAGGTGATGCAGGCACTGCAGGAATCAGGTGCATTGAGTGTGGGTCTTACGACAGAGCCGCCGGAAGTCTAGATAATGATTGAACGAGTTCGCGACTACACAATCCCGTTTGTATTGGCGGCGCTTTTGCATTCATTTGCACTTGTCTCTCCCATGGTTTTTGGTTTTGGCAACGGTGACCGTGATCAGGAACCCGTATTCAAACCTAGAGCGATTTCTGCAACTTTGGTCATTTTGGAGACTACTCCTCAAACTGCAGGTCTAGCGCCCCAACCAAGCGCTGACCCAGCCCCAATTGCCCCGTTGCCGGTTGCGGACGACGAGCAAGATACGCCCGATGCCACCGAAGAAATGGAACAGACCGAAGAGGAACGTGAAGCGCTCCGCCAGTTGAGGTTGGAAGAACTGCGCAATCAGATATTCGATCAAGAGCTTCTGCTGGAGAGCCAGGAGTTGGCGACCGGCAATATGGAGGCGGAAGGAACGACCTATGTCAATGCTATTTATTCGGCGATTGTTGTGAAGTGGTCAAGGCCGCCTAGCGCGAAGCGCGACATGGAAGCCGTGGTGCTTGTCGAGCTCTTTCCCAACGGGGAGCTCAACTCGGCTAGTCTTGTACAATCCAGCGGACATGACGCATTTGACCGTTCGACATTGGCTGCGGTCAGGTCTGTCAAGAAGTTTTCTGTTCCCCAAAATTCCGAATTGTTTGAGCGTCGATTTCGTTCGTTCAAGCTTAGATTCAAAGGAGAGGACCTGCTGAGGTGAGAACTTTCGTAGCAACTATTTGGCTGTTCCTGTGTTTCTCGGCGCAGGGCTTCGAGATTCTCATTGACCAAGGGAACGACCAAGTCAGTTCCCTCGCGGTAGTACCGTTCAATGCGCCCGCGGGTGTCCAGGACATGACTCCCATTGTCGAGTTCGACTTAGCGAGGAGCGGCCAATTCGCGCCCATGGATGCGACCCACATGCTGTCGCTGCCAAACACGCCCGAAGAGATCAACTATCGAGATTGGAAGGTACTAGGTGTTCAATATGTTGTGATAGGTGATGTTTCGGAGTCCGAGGATGGCACCCTTTCAGTCACCTATCACGTATTTAACGTGACGTTGGAGCAACGACTTCATGGGGGAACCGTTTCAGGCCCCACCACAGCGTTTCGTGACATCGCACATCTAGTTGCTGACAAGGTGTTCGAAGCCATAGCAGACATACCGGGTGCGTTTTCGACCAAGATCATGTATGTTCTGGTACAAGGTCGCGCCACCGAAAATCCGCTGTTCAGCCTGCAGATTGCCGATTCCGATGGTGCCAACGTGCAGACGATACTTGAATCTCCGCATCCCATCTTGTCGCCAAGTTGGTCGCCGGATGGGAAGAAGATTTGCTATGTCTCCTTCGAAACAGGGCGCTCCACTGTAATCGTTCATGAGCTAGCAACCGGAGAACGGGATACGATCGCGGCATTCGATGGCACGAACAGTGCACCGACGTTTTCGCCAGACGGCACGCATATTGCCTTGTCTCTTTCCAAAGACGGCAATTTTGAAATCTACACGGTGCGATTGCGGGATCTGAATTTTCGACGGATTACAAACCATCGAGGCATCGACACGGAACCTTCGTGGACCGCAGACGGCAATTCTTTGATATTCACGTCTGATCGAGCGGGCAATCCGCAACTCTACTCAGTAAAACTCAATAACTTGACTCCAAAGCGACTAACCTTTGAAGGCGACTACAATGCGCGTCCCCGTATGCATCCTGACGGGGAACACCTGCTCTATGTGCACCGTGCCGACGACGCTGGATTTCATATCGTTTGGCAGGCATTGAATGGCGATTCGCAACCGCGCATACTTACTAGCGACGTTTTGGATGAGTCGCCATCACTATCGCCCAATGGCGAGATGGTCGTCTATGCAACGCGCGATCAAGACAGGGGAATTCTTGCTGTGGTGTCCACCGACGGGCAAGTTAAATTAAAGCTGCCCTCAGAGGATGGCGACGTCCAAGAACCCGCTTGGTCACCCTACATGGCATCCAGTCTTGTTTCGCGTGAAATTTGAATTGCAACAAAATCAATTGATTTTTAAAAAGTTCACTAACAAATCGCACATATCGTTGCATAATAGAGTGGGTCATGATGACGTTTGTTGTCGTGGAGGGATTGGCTTAAATTGCCACATTTCGTTGCGTCTCTAGTGCATGAAATCGATAGAATGTGGAATACTGCGTACTGTCAGTGCATTGCAACAAGTGTGGTTGCCGAAATGTGGGTAAAGTGGAACGTTGCAGCATGTAGCGAGTCGCTTAGTCCGATGGAAATTTGTGATTCGTGCATCGTGCAAGGAATCACGTTGTAATTCGATGCTCTCAAAACGGAATCGGGAGAAATAAATGAAGTTCACATATTGCCGTACAGGGCTGCTGCTGATCGCACTGCTGGTGTTCATGTCTGGATGCGCCCTCTTGCCATGCAACGTTCCAGAGTCGCCGCCGGAAATAGTAGATGAAGAGCCTACAGATGAGCAGCCTGTGATAAGGTTAGATCCGGCACCGCCACCGCCGCCTCCACCACCATCGATACCTGAAGGATACGTTGAGGGAGAGGGTCCGCAAGGAGAACCGCGGTTAATTGCGACGGACGAGCGCGGCAACGCGATTGATCATACTTTTAACTTCAATTTCGACGAGTCGGATCTTTCGTCGGGCGATTTCTCAGCATTGAACCGGCACGCTGAATTACTAGCTAGGGATCGATCGCTAACAATTACGATCGAAGGACATTGCGACGAACGCGGCACCCGGGAATACAACATGGCGTTAGGCGAACGACGTGCTCAAGCCGTGGCCGATTACTTGATGGGAGCTGGTGTTCGTGCATCTCAAATCACGACAGTTTCGTTTGGCGAGGAGCGACCCGTAGATGGTGCGAGCAATGACGCCGCGTGGGCGAGGAATCGAAGAGCCGAAATCATCATGAGGCCATAGCTGCCACTACAAGACTTGCGAAGTTAGTGACAGGTTATGCACGAATGTCCACAGCAACGTGACAAGACCGCCAAGTTGGACCGTCTGCGTAGTTCGTACGCCCCTCTCGTGCTTCTGGTTATGTTGGCAGTCGCCAATGCGGCTGCAGCCCAACAGGACGAAGATAGTTCCCTGTTCCGTGGTGATGCTACGGAACAGGGCGATTTAGGCGAACAATCTTCGCAATTCGCTGCTACACAAGCCGCTATAACCGATTCCGGAAATCAAGACAGCTCTATGCAGCTTGGGCTCGTTTTTCAAAAGATGAGCGAACTCCAAAGCGAGGTTTCTCACCTTCTTGGCAGAATCGAGCAATTGGAACACCAGCTGCAGGTTGTGCGTCAAGAAAACCGAGAGCGCTATGCCAGTATCGATGAACAAATGCTTCAGCTATCTGGCAGTCCGACCGTGTCTCCAGACGTTGTTCCGACAGGTTCGACCGATACCGAAGAGGGACTGTACGTAACGGCATTTGCTCAAATTGAAGATCGCAACTTTGAAGAAGCTATTGGACTACTTGAGTCACTGATTGAGACCTACCCAAATGGAAAGAGACTGCCAGAAGCTTTCTATTGGTTGGGCGAAACCTACGCTCGATTGGATCCTCCCGAGTTCGAAAAAGCGAGACAAAGCCTTGTTCAGCTGGTTCGACTATACCCGGACCACGCTAAGGCGGCGGAAGGGACGTACAAGCTAGGAACAATCTATGAGCAATTGGGCGATGAGCCAAAAGCGCTTGAGTATCTCGATCGGGCAGCAAACAACTATCCAAACACCACCGCTGCGAGGCTTGCGGCGGACTATGCGGCAGCAATCCGAAATCCCGAGGAGTGACTCGCTGGTACTGGTCTAAATCCTCGTTCAAGAGAATTTGGTGGGTCGTCTGGGGCTCGAACCCAGGACGCGCGGGTTAAAAGCCCGGTGCTCTACCAGCTGAGCTAACGACCCTGAAACCGGCGTGTATTTTAGACACGCATTTCTCGTGAGACAATCAGCCCGGCAAATCGTTGCGAAAACAATTGTTCGCTCATACATGAGTATCGACTCAATGAGCGACTTGAGCCAATTGCTGGACTGGGATTCGACTAAGTTCGATTCGGTCGCGAAGGTTCTTGGAATGGCACCTAAGTTCGTGCAAGGGGAAGGAGTTTGGCATGGCATTGACTGAGCTGAGTCGTTCGATATCTGGCAGTGTTGCCGTGGTCACCGGTGCCGCTAGCGGCATGGGCAAGGCAACTGCCGAATTGTTTGCCGAACAAGGCGCTATTGTTGCAGCGATTGACATCCAAGAACAACGGCTAAAAGCTGTCGTGGAAGGAATTAGCACGGCAGGTCATGCTGCACACTCTTGGACACTTGATGTCAGCGATGCTGGGGCGATAGGCAACACCATCGACCAGATAGCCGCGAAACTTGGAGGAATCGACATCGTTGTCAATAATGCTGGAGTAGGAGCGGGAGGCCCGCTGGATGATTCGGATTATGAGAGCAGGTGGTCGCGCGCCCTTGACATCATGTTGACAGCACATGTGCGTATCGTTCGCTCAGCGTTGCCCTATTTGCGTAAGTCAACAGCTCCCCGCATTGTGAACATTGCGTCTACTGAGGGATTGGGCGCAACCAAGTATTCCTCTGCATACGCTACGGCCAAGACAGGAGTGATTGGACTCACACGAGCGCTTGCTGTTGAGTTGGGGACTGAAGGGATCACAGTAAACTGCATTTGCCCGGGTCCGATTCGCACAGCTATGACGGAGAGCATTCCGGAAGAGAACAAACGCGAATATGCACGACGCCGGATCGCACTGAAACGCTATGCAGAGCCCGAGGAAGTCGCGCACATGACGTTGAGCCTAGTCTTGCCAGCGGCTTCGTTTGTTACAGGCGTGGCGTTGCCAGTTGATGGTGGTTTGACAATTAAGAATGCCTGACGCTAATCCAGGCGATCACAAGCAGGCTCGTGTAGATTCACGCAAGCTGTCCATCTTGTGCAGTCAATCTTGGCGCAATTGAGAGTTTCCCTATACTTCGATCACTCAATTACCCAATCCTCTGAGTTCAATGCGAATCGGCCTAATTTCCGATACTCACGTTCCCGAAGCCACAGACACGCTGTGGTCCCAAGTGTTTGACGCATTCGATGGGGTCGATTGCATTTTCCACGGAGGCGATGTGCACGAATTTACATTGCTTGATCAATTGCAGGAAATCGCGCCAGTGTACTGTGCGAGAGGAAATGGCGAAGATGGGTCGGGTGGACGGCCAATTCAACCTCAAGACGATAGGGTTAGGTACGTTTGGAACCACGTCTGCGACGGCGTTCGAATAGGACTAACGCACTACATACCGGTGGATCAATCCACGCCAGACGACTACTCGTTGAAACCGTGGATTGATCGGTATTTCGATGGTTGTGCACCGGATGTCATCGTGTTTGGAGACACGCACGTAGAGACTGTTCGCACGATCGATGGGGTTTTGTGCGTCAATCCTGGTTCTCCAACCTATCCACACAACTACGATACGCAGTACGGCACGATAGGGTTCCTCGACTTGGTCGACGGACATCCCACAGCATCCGTTTGGTTAATCGTCGACGGGGGAATCGCCCCTTTCGATTGGGATGCTGTGCCGCCTTGGAAACTTCGTCGCTAGACTACGATTCGCGAAACAGGTGTCGCTGCGTGCCGCTACGTTGCTAACGCAACGACATCATCGGATTGATTGCTGGCCAAGAGTCCTTGGTTGAGAGAACTGCGTCGCCAACTTCGTCGACATCCCACGGACCTTCCGACTCGTCTTTCGTAGCCAAGGGCTGCATGTTCCAGCTCAATAGAGAGACGCGATTGCCGGCTACTACCCATGTTCTGCCAGTGACGTCCTTTGCTTCATCTGTGCACAACCAAACAACCATAGGCGAAACTCGGTCTGGTGGGAGCTGGTCTTTCACGTTGTCAGGGAGAATGTCGTCGGTAAGTCGGGAAAGAGCTGTTGGAACGAGGATGTTGACTGTGATTCCATACTTTATCCCTTCCAAGTACAGGCAACGGGCCATTCCAGCGATTCCCGCTTTCGCCGCGCCGTAGTTAGATTGGCCAAAGTTCCCGAAGAGGCCGGATGTCGAACTGGTAACTATGATTCGGCCGCCATGCTCCTGCTGCAACATCTGGTCATACGCTGCTTTTGTTGTGAGGTATGTGCCCTTCAGATGGACATTTACGACCGTGTCCCACATGTCGCTAGTCATGTTCTTGAACGTCTTGTCCCGCAGGATTCCGGCGTTTGCGATGCAAATGTCCAATTTGCCAAACGCAGTTACTGCCCGTTGCACCATGGCTTTTGCATCTGCATCGTCTGCGACGTTTCCGTAGTCAGCAACAGCGCTTCCTCCAGCGCTGGTGATCTCTTCGACTACAGTGTCGGCCATGCTCGTTCCCGAACCGGAACCGTCTCGCGCGCCTCCTAGATCGTTTACTACGACATTTGCACCTTCTTTGGCCAGCAACAGTGCATGTGTGCGTCCTAAGCCACCGCCCGCACCCGTTACAAGTGCAACTTTTCCATCAAGTAATGCCAACTTTGTTCTCCGATTTTTTTGATGTGAGAATTGTCACCCCGCGAGGAATCTAACGTGTTGCCAGCGAGTTTGACAATGTGTGGGAATGGTTCATATGTTAACAATTGGTCCTTGGGTGGAATTGATTGAACAATGGCTATTGCAGTAGAGAAGCGAGGTTGAGTATCAAATTGCTGCGTCGACCATAATTCGACAATGGAGTGAGCATGAAGGATCGAATATGGATGAGCTGTTTGACTTTTCGGGGAAGGTTGCACTTGTCACAGGAGGCAGCCGAGGACTTGGCCGTGCCATGGTGCTTGGATTTGCTGAACGGGGCGCAGATGTCATCATTGCAAGCAGAAAATTGGAAGTGTGCGAGTCGGTCGCACGGCAAGTGGAGTCGATGGGCCGAGAAGCGCTGCCACTAGCTTGTCACGTTGGTCATTGGGAGGAACTGCAGCAATTGGCGGAACGATCTTATGCTGAATTCGGCCATGTGGACATATTGGTAAACAACGCGGGAATGTCGCCGCTATATCCGTCATTGTCACAGGTAACGGAAGAACTGTTTGACAAGGTTGTTGGGGTGAACCTCAAGGGCCCTTTTAGGCTTTCCGCTCTAGTCGGTGAGCGCATGGCTGAAGGCGATGGCGGCTGCATCATTAACGTGAGCAGCACCGCGGCGACACATGCAAGCCCCGACTCGGAGCCCTATGGCGCGTGCAAGGCAGGCATTCATTCCTTGACTCTGTCGCTGGCTCACGCGTTTGCTCCCAAGGTAAGAGTGAATTGCATTCAACCCGGTCCGTTCTTGACAGACATTTCGAAAGCATGGGACATGGATGCTTTCAATCGGCGAGCGAAGACTAATATTGCCCTGCAGCGGGGCGGTCAAGCAGAGGAAGTCGTAGGAGCAGCGCTATATTTGGCGGGTCCTAGTGGAAGCTATACCACGGGCTCGATTGTGACAATCGACGGCGGCAGTCGATGAGTCTGTGATCATTGCAATTCCAGTGACGTCGAATCGGCCAATATTGCGGACGTTGACGATCTGTGTGGAGCCTGTGAGCGCAGTTAACTTGAGTTAGTCCAACAAAGCGTCCAATACCTTCGGACTCATGTCTCGCCCTGTCAATTTTCGATAGGTTGAAAGCCAGCCTGGATTTGCGATATTTACGTCTAGCAAGTAGGGGTGCGCCACATCTATTGCAGCATAGCGTATACCCATGGCAGAGAGATGGATTGCAATTTCTTCGACATGCGAAAACTCCTCTCCTGAAGGCTCAGTCGCAAATGGAGTGGACCCAGAGTGTAGATTGCCTCGATGGCTCTTCAGTTTCTTGCCGTACGCGCCAATGACCTGGTTGTTGACTACCAACCATCGTTTCTCTTGGCTGGTGTCCACTCGTTTCTGAAGCAGGAAGAAGCCCTTGGATGTTCCCAGATCCAATAAGGCACGGCGATATGACTGCTCCTTGCCATCGAGTAGGAATACGGAACGACCAAAGCTACCCGCAGCTGGCTTGAGTATCCACTCACCTCCTTTCGCGAGGTGCTTGTTCAGTAGATCTGGGTCATCGCTCGCTACCGAGTAGGGGTGATAGCGTTTCAAGGACGTCTGTAGCAGCGCGTGTTTTGCATGCAGATACATGAATGCATCGATTCGGTTAACAAAGTTGCATTGATCGAGTGACCGGAGAAGTTGCATGCGATCAAGAAAAGAACTGCGCATGCCGAGACCAAGTACCCATATGAGCTCCGCGTCCTTGAGATTGAGTTCGACTTTATTGCGACGCACGCCTTGATGTTGCTCCCAACCGCGTGCGTAGACTGTCGACTCGATTGCATATAGCCCGTCGTGAGGGGCACAAGAGACGATCTCGTTTTTGCGTGCTAGGCAAGCCCGAATGAGCAGTGATTCGGATCTATCACAAGTGATTTCGCTCGCTTCGTGATCAGCTACAAGGAAAGCAACCGACACGATTGTGACCTGCTAGTGAAGTAGCGACGGATGTCACAGCGTGGCAACATCTGCCAAATGTCAATTAGCTTCAGTTTCGAATCCTCATGGTGACCCCCGGACCTCCTCCAAGGGGGTTGTTTATGATGTCATTTTCATGTATGATATGAAAATGAATCTATTAGCTAAAGATTACACATTAAAGCCTAACGAAGTACCAGAATTCTTGCCTCAGACGTTGTCTAAGGACGAAACGCAAGATCTAAAACAAGAAATCACGAGCCTGTTGAGGCAACGTGACGCAGTGCTTGTTTCGCACTACTATGTCGACGGGGTTGTGCAAGACATAGCCTCCGAAACAGGCGGTTGCGTATCGGATTCCTTGGAAATGGCGCGTTTCGGTCGCGACCATCCCGCGCAAACCTTGGTTGTGGCTGGGGTTCGGTTTATGGGGGAAACGGCAAAGATACTCTCACCTGACAAACGGGTTCTAATGCCTACATTGAACGCTGAGTGTTCGCTTGACTTGGGTTGTCCTCCGGACGAATTCGCGGCGTTTTGCGAGGAGAATCCCGATCGTACTGTCGTGGTCTACGCAAACACGTCCGTCGCTGTCAAAGCCCTATCGGATTGGGTCGTAACATCCAGTGTCGGATTGCGCATCGTCGAGCAATTGAGTAAGCAGGGCGAGAAAATCCTCTGGGCGCCAGACAAGCATTTGGGCAACTACATTCAACACAAAACGGGCGCCGACATGCTGTTGTGGTCCGGCGCATGCGTAGTCCACGAGGAGTTCAAATTTCGAGCGTTACTTGACATGAAGCGTGTATACCCAGATGCTGGAATCTTGGTGCATCCCGAGTCGCCTGCGGCCGTTATTGACCTCGCAGACTGCGTCGGTTCAACCAGTCAAATATTGCGAGCCTCTTCCGAATTACCACATGAAACCTTCATTGTGGCTACGGATCGAGGCTTATTTCATCAGCTGCGTCGCGCGGAACCTGGGAAACGTTTCATTGAAGCTCCGACGGCAGGAGATGGAGCCACTTGTAGAAGCTGCGCGCATTGTCCATGGATGGCAATGAACGAATTGAAGGCCCTACGGGACACATTGCGATTTCTAGACAACGAAGTTCAAGTGGATCCCGAGGTAGGACGACGGGCCATGCTACCGTTGCAGCGTATGTTGGACTTTCCCGTATAGCTAGCGTTTGGTAGCCACTCCGTCTATGTGAACGACTTTTGAGTGGCGTTAAGAAGTTCCAGCCTCTGCACGCTCTCTCAACTCCAGTATGCGTTGATCGAGGCTTGCCTCCAGCCGGAAACTGGCCCCATTGTTTTTCTTCTTCGCGTGCTGCAGATGGGAAATTGCCTCGCCGTATTCACCACGCAAGGCGTAGAACTCGGCACGTGCCCGATGGACTTCGACAATGTCGTCAGCCAGTCCTGCCGTCTCCGCCAATTCGAACCAAATGTCCACGTCATCGCTGTTAATCCGCGTCTGCTTTTGCAGCACAGATGTCGCCTTTGCGTACTCGTTCGCCGACTTTAGTGCTCGGGCATAGAGAATGGAAAGAGGAGCATTGTCAGGAGTGTCCGCAAGCGCCTTGTCGAGCACGTGGATAGCTTGCTCAACTCGGTTGGACTTGATCAATAACTCGGCATAGCACGAAGTTGCCAGAATGCTTGTTGGCATGGCCGAAATGACTTCCTGCATCGCTGCAACTGCCTCATCGTGGCGTCCATTCTGCTGGAGAATCAGTGCTAGTTCATACTTGTCGTGTATTTCTTGACCCGTAACGGAGTCTGGATTGCGGGTTGAGCTCGTAGTTGTGTCCACGAAACGTTGCAATGCGCGGACTCGCATGAGCTGATATTCGTGATCGGGCTCGTATTCGGCCACTTCTGCAGATTGCGCCTGTGCTCTAAGGTCCGCGACGCGATCCTGCGAAAGTGGGTGAGTGCGCAGAAATTCGCTTGCCTCATCCTGAGTACCCATGCGTTCGAACATGCGTGACGCACCGAACGGATCGAAACCTGCTTCGGATAGTGCGTTAAAGCCAATGCGGTCCGCTTCTCGTTCTTGAGAGCGACTGTACTTCAGCGCTTCACCTTCAACCATCGAGTAGGTACCGACAATGCCGGCCAGTCCAGCGTCTGTGGCTCCAGTTGCCAAGACCGCGGCCGATGTCAAGAATCCAAACAAATGAGCAATTGCCAATTGTCGTTGTTGATCCAACCGTCGTGCGAAATGGCGTTGGCTTAGATGGGCGAGCTCGTGCGCCACGACATACGAATATTCGTGCACATCCTCTGCAAAGCGAAACAGGCCAAGATTTATTCCAATAATTCCGCCAGGCGCTGCAAATGCGTTGAGCTGCTTGGCGTCAATAATTACCGGGTAGAGCGTTCCATTCGTCAGGTCGGAATGCTCGGCGAGCTCGTACATGTTTGTTCGTACGAAATACTTGAGAATTGGATCGTTGACAGTTCGAACAGTGCGTCTGAGTTCCATTAGGAATGCCTGTCCAATTTCCTGCTCTTCAAAGGGCGAAAGAACTGCTGATTCGCGATCGCCGAGGGTGGGAAGAGGCTTTTCCTGCGCATAGGCAGCTAGTGCACCCAATATGACGGGTACGGCCAATAGACGAGCAATGTGTTTGAGGAGCATATTGGGGATAATACTAGCTTTCATGTGCTAAGTTCGACAATCCTCAATTTGATTCGTCATCTGCAATTTGGAGAAAGCGCGTATTGGGGCCTCGTTGGCGTTGCGACGGCTATGAATTGTCCATATTTGGAATTGACTGATGGAAGAGACAACCACGGTTCTTGACGTTAAAGGACTTCAGTGCCCAATGCCTCTGCTCAAGGCGAAAAAGGCATTAAACGAAATTGCCCCAGGGAGCTTCCTGCGAGTTATTGCCACAGATCCAGGCTCCGTGAAGGACTTCCAGGTATTCTCACGACAGAGCG
This sequence comes from Candidatus Azotimanducaceae bacterium, assembly GCA_965205545.1. Taxonomy (GTDB): domain Bacteria; phylum Pseudomonadota; class Gammaproteobacteria; order Pseudomonadales; family Azotimanducaceae; genus Bin55. The sequence continues at coordinate 2,670,391 of OZ242170.1, forward strand.
GGCATGAATTGATTGAAATGCACGAAGATGACGGGGTCTACCGATACTTGCTGAAGAAAAAATTCTCTTCGTGACGTCTATAGAGGTTGAGTTTTTTGAACTTCTGTTCTTAGAATCCCCCAATTGGTGAATGTTTAGGCACAATGTTGGGCGACGCACGGCAAATGGCCACTATAGGCATTTGTTAGCTATGCCATTTGCAACTGCAACATGAGGAACATACATGCTCAAAGGTAGCCTCGTTGCATTGGTCACACCCATGCGAGAGAATGGCGCAATCGATTGGGGAGCTCTAGACAAACTGATTGATTGGCATTTGGAGAGTGGAACCCATGGCGTAGTTCCCGTAGGAACCACGGGCGAGTCTGCAACTCTGTCGGTGGAGGAACACACTGCTGTAATCACGGTCACTGTCAAGCGTGTGAATGGTCGCGTGCCTGTGATTGCCGGAACAGGCGCCAACGCAACGTGGGAAGCTATAGAGCTGACCCGACATGGCATGGATGCGGGAGCCGATGCCTGCCTGGTTGTAACGCCGTACTACAACAAGCCGACGCAAGAAGGACTTTATCGCCATTACAGTGCGATTGCAGAAGCTGTCGATATCCCCTTGGTCCTCTACAACGTTCCTCCTAGGACCGCATGCGATATGACCGCAGAAACAGTTGCCAGGCTAGCAATTAATGAGCGAATCATCGGGATTAAAGAGGCGTGCGGCGATGCAACTCGAGTGGATGAAATCAAGCGCGTCGTTCCTGACGATTTCATCGTTCTCTCTGGCGAGGATGCACAAACCTTGGAAATGATGAAATTGGGAGCTGTTGGAACGATTTCCGTTAGCGCCAACGTAGCGCCTGAGCTGATGGCGCAGTTTTGCGAACGATTCCAAGCAGGAGATGTCGAAATGGCCGAAGAGATTGACTCGCGACTTCAGCCTATACACGAGATACTCTTTGCCGAAACAAGCCCGATTCCTACGAAGTGGGCGTTGTACGTGATGGGCAAGATTGAAGCGGGGATTCGACTTCCGCTAGTGCAGCTCTCGTCGCAGCACCATGCTTCTCTACAGGAACGTCTTGTAGCCGCTGGATTGATGTAATGACTCGAATATTACGAATGCTATTGATTGCGAGCATCGTTGTCGCGATGGCTGGCTGCTCCATAATCACCAAATTGCCTTTGGTGAGCAGAGTTCCGGAACGAATGGAGGACCCGGACGCGTATATAAACCCAAAGGAGACCGACGAGTTGTACATTCCGTCGGACATGGCGCATCGCGAAATAGTGGATCTTTGGATCATTCCAACCATCGCGGACAGACCGAGTCAGGTTCTCTTTAATGAAGCAGTGCCAATTCCCCCGAGCATTGTGGGCGAAGCGGACCCTGATCTCGTTCGCATTCAGGCTCTAGGTCCGGACCGCAGTTGGATGTTGGTGCAACGAACCCCTGAAACAGTCTGGCCAGTTGTCAACCAGTGGGTTCAGGACAATGGACTGGGAACCGCGTACGAGGATCCCAGCCAAGGATTGATTTTCTGCAACGCTCTGGATCTACAAGCCCAAGATCCCATGGGACTGCTTGCGCTCGTGTCAAAGGGCAAACAAGATGCGCAATTGACAGGCGACGACTGGATAGCGGTTCGACTGGAGACATCGATGCGACATGGATTCTCCGAGGTCCACATTCGTTATGTGAATAGCACGGTCACACCAGATATTGAAGTTTGGCCGACTGCATCTACGAACTATGCAGTTGAACGATCCGTTTTAGAAGCCCTGGCGAACTACGACGCTGCAGGCTACGTTGCCCCAACGGCATCACGCGTGGGTCGCGATATTGCTCTCATGCCGAAAGTTGAAATGCTGACCGATGACGACGGCTTTGCCGTGTTGCGGCTTAATGTTGACTATGCTCGAACTTGGGCAACCATTCAACGAGCTCTGGACAACGCCGAACTCACGACAGCGAACAATAGCTCGCAGGATGGATTCATCGAAGTCGTGGTTACTCCGGACCTACGAGGAAAACGATCAGGTTTGTTTTCCAATTTCCTACGCCGTGGCGGTTCACGAAACAATGAACCGGAGACGATTGGACTTAGCATTGTGGGCTCTGGAAACCAATTCGACGTTTCGGTCAACAGAGGCGAAAACGTCACTGTTGAATTCGCCCAGCAGTTTCTTGCTCTGCTGAGGGAGAACCTGAACTAACAAATTCCTATCATATTGGCTGCCCTTCATCCGAGCACAATTGGAATTGCAATTTACTTCTCTTGGTAGTGGTAGCAAAGGAAACTGCACTGTAGTCCAAAGCGAAGGCACTACAGTCCTCGTCGACTGCGGATTTAGTCGAGCCCGCACTATAGAGAGGCTTCAAAGACGCGGAGTCGATCCGGAAGACGTGGACGCAATCTTTGTCACGCACGAGCACAGCGATCACATCAGCGGCGTGAGGCTATTTGCCAACCGTTTCAACCGACCGGTGTTTGCTACTTCCGGTACGCTATCGGCCATCGACAAGCTCGCTGACCCGCTCATTGAGGAAATCAAGGCTGGCGATTGCGTTGACATTGGAAATCTGAAAATTCAAAGTGTGTCTGTTCCGCACGATGCACGTGAACCAACTCAGTTTATTTTCGACAGTCAACAGTACTGCCTCGGAATATTGACTGACATTGGTGTCGTTACTGACCATGTGATAGACCAGTACTCACGATGCAATGCACTGTTTGTCGAGTCGAACCACGACATTGACATGTTGTGGTCCGGGAATGATCCTCAATACCTCAAGTCGAGAGTATCTGGCGACCGCGGCCATCTTTCCAATGATCAAACCAAGGACTTTATTGGCGAGATCCTTCACAATCAATTGAACACCATAGCGATTGGCCACATAAGCCAGCGCAACAACAGCATGGACGTCCTGTATCGAGAATACGCAGAACTGATGCGCATTCGCAGCGTTGAATTTGCGACACAAGAAGACGGAACGCCTTGGCAGTCCGCAACATGACCGGATTGGCCGCACGCTTGACCGCGCACACAAGTCAGTCGTGTCTAAGATCATGACACAATGACGAGTTGATCAACTCAAAGAGCGTCAAGCATTTGGCGCCTGTGCTTGTTCACCATTCTGGCAATAGATCTCTCTGTCGTAAAGCTCCTTACGTCGCCTAGGTCGAACCAGCGCAATGCAATCGATTCGCTGTTTTGAATCAACGGCATTTGCTCATCGGCCTCGAGCAGAAATCGGACGTCGTAGTGAAAGTGTGAGGGTTCGCCAACTCCCTCTGGAACAACATGCTTGTCCAAGTCGAAGATTTGCTTAGCCACCGGTTCCGCAACTAGACCAGACTCCTCTTCGACTTCCCGCATTGCGGTCATTACCGGGTCAGCTTCCGATTCGATGTGACCACCTAGTTGCAACCACTTGCTCAGTTTCCTGTGATATGTCAATAGACATTTGTTGCGATTGCGGTTAGTAACCCACGCGGACACTGTAAAGTGACCGTCCTCAAAGCAACAGCGATTTAGGCATGACTCTTGGTTTTGCGCGAAACGTCTAAAAGCACTCGCCAAGAGTTCCGTAGGGTAGCGGCGCTCGTAGTCAAGTAGAAGGTCGATCAGAATTGAGAGATATGTGGTCTTCAACTGAGTCGTCAAGTATTCGTATGAATGTTACGGGTATGCCGAAATTGGTTTGCGCGCCGATCAACCTTGTAACGCTTAAAATTCAAGCTTCTGCGGAGAGGTGCCAGAGCTGGTCGAATGGGCCTGACTCGAAATCAGGTGTGCCTTCGGGCACCCAGGGTTCGAATCCCTGCCTCTCCGCCAATCCGAATTGATTGAGTCGTTGGGCAGCATTGATCGCTGTTTACTTGCAATACCCGCGCCGCTTAACGAGCAATGGCAAACAGAGCTCCAATCTGCAGTCAAGATCCTAACTAATGCCCCGGACTTTCTTGACGGTCTCCCACGCAGCTTGAATTTCCTGTGTCTTCTTGTGGGCTGCCTCCATTAGAAACTCAGGTAAATTCATTGCATGTAGCCGGTCGGGGTGGCTTTGCTGTATCAGTCGACGGTATGACTTCTTGACGTGGGAGTCCGAATCCTGGGCATTCACCCCCAAGGTTCGATAGGCATTTGCGAGTTCGGTTGAGGGCTGACTGGATTGCGTAGTGCGCTGGTCCGCGTTGTCGAATGACTGGCGCTGCAAGATGAGCTCTCGAGCCTCTTGTTGTCGCAATCCCAAGGCTTGGGCATATTGCAGCAGCATGACGATTTTCTGCTGTGTGAATCCATCGGCTTCGCAGATGTCCAGCATGGCTTCAAACAGCACAATTCCCGCCACCCTGTTCAGTCCCAACATAGACTGCAGACGGTTCAAGGTTCTCTCGAAATCGAAGCTAGAGCTCTTGCCTTCATTGAAGCATTGAATGGCAATGTCTCGATAGTTTGGTGTTAGTGAGAGTTGCTCCATGACTCTAGTAGCGAGTTCGATTTCCTCGGCCGAAATTCGTCCATCGCTTTTCGCAACGCATCCTGCAATTTGAAAGAAAGAACGAAACGCTACGTCGGTTATGACCACTTCGCCCTGTTCTCGATGTGAGGTTGAAGAATCAGTTTGGCTCCAGCTAGAAGTGTTCAACCGATTCCAAAACGATGGTTTGCGAGGAGAGAAGGCTAGTACTGACGAGGCGACGAATACCCCGATGGCGAGTCCCCACCAACCAAGGAATAGGGACAATATGACACAAGCTGCAAAGGCCGTGAAGTACCTCATTGGACCAGTCGAGACTTCTATTGCATGATGATGCCAGAGAGTATTTTAGGAGTTAATCGTTACCTCATGTGTTAGCAGGGTGTCGGGACAATGCGCGTTGAACAGTAAGTGGCATGCTGTTCAACTCCACCCGAACGGACGAGATTCCATTGCTACAATTCGTGAGATTTTCGCGTAGCGATCGGTCATGGAAGTACAAGAATCGGTCTATGAGGTAACGCCCCAGACATTTCAGAAGGACGTCGTAGAACGCTCCCGGTCGACTCCAGTTGTCGTTCTATTTTGGACCGATCAGGTTGCTCCATCGGTCGAGACCAGGCAGATTCTCGAAAGGCTGGCGAAGGAGTATCAGGGAAAGTTCGTGTTGGCGCTGTCGGACGTCGCCAAGGATCAAATGATCGCACAGCAGCTACGTATCCAGGGCATTCCCAGCATTCGCGTGATTGTCGACGGAAGTATTGCAGATCAAATGGAAGATCCGCAAGGGGAGACCCAGTTACGTGGAATGCTCGATCGATTCACTATGTCTACCGGCGAACGATTGCAATCTTCACTGGAAGAGGTCATTGAAAATGGGGATTGGGAACAGGCAATGGCCATACTGCAGGAAGCGTTGCGCGACGAACCCAACAACCCCAAGTACAAGGTGGAGTGGGCAGATGTATTGATTTGCAAAGGAGAACCTGAAGAGGCACGCAAGGTTCTTTCCACCATTCCTGATGATGAGCCTGACAAGCTTCGGCCAATTACACGATTGGAGCTGCATGAGGAGGCTGGAGCTGTTCGTTCAATCCAAGAATTGGAAAATGTAGTGGAGTCGAATACCTCGGACTTGGATGCACGGTATGAACTTGCGCTACAACTAGCTGACGCTCGTCAATATTCTGAAGCATTAGAGCACTTGATGGTCATATTGCGGACGGATAGAAGCTATCGCGATGATATCGGTCGCTCTGCTATGGTTCGAGTTATGTCTTTGATGAGTAAGAATTCACCTGTTGCTAAACAATTTCGTAGGCGTATGTTCAACTACATGCATTGAATCGGATCGAGACTCAATTCGCACAATAGAAGATGCATGAATTTCAATACATAATGACCAATTGCACGTCTAAACTATCTAAACTACCGGAATCTTCGGCGTAGTTGTGCACAGGCAAAGTTTGCATATGGAATCAAGTCGTCCACTACAGGCGAGTGGATATGTTAGAAAACCTTCGTAGGTAAGAGATTGAAATATAGGTATTTTTTTGGAAATTGACAGCGTTAGCTCTTTGATAAGGCATGAATCTTACACAAGTTGCAAGTACATAACGACGGATTTATCCAACGAGTTTTCCACAATTGCCGAGATTTGACATGAGCGTTACATTGGATCAGATAACAGCTCATTGTCAAGAACACGGGGTTAGCTCAGTTCTCGTCGGTTTAACAGACTTGGACGGCATGATCCGCGGCAAGTGCATTGATCTTACGAAATTCAAGGACTTAGTCGTTTCCTTTGGTGGGATTTGCGACTGCGTTTTCGGTTGGGACATCGACGATCATCTCTACGACTTTGGCTCAGTAGGTGCCAATCTCGACACACCCTTCACAGGATGGCACTCTGGTTTTCCCGATCTCACGTACCGAATTGTGACGCCATCTGACAGAGTCCTACCAAGTTCGAGAATGCCTTTTTTCATAGGCGAACTTGCCTCTAAAGACGGGTCAAACTATCACCCATTGTGTCCTAGATCGATCTTACGCCAAGTAGTAGACGATTTAGGCCGAAGCAATACACATTCTGCAGCTGGGTTCGAGTACGAATTTTTCGTGATCGACGAGCCTCCTCATGCCCTAAGGAAACAGAACTACCATGGGTTGGATTTAATTCAGAAGGGTCGGTTCGGCTATTCCCTACTTCGAGCCGCCGAGAACTCGCAACAATTGACAGACCTGATAGCTTACCTCCGTGGGCTTGACATTTCTGTGGAAGGGATGCACTACGAAGCTGACCCAGGAACATGGGAATCTGCGTTGTCCAAGAGAAGTCTGCTGGAGGCAGCGGACGCTGCCAGCTTATTCAAGACATTTGTAAAGAGCTACTTTCAGGAGCGAAATAGTCTCGCAACCTTCATGGCGAAGTGGTCCATGAATTTCCCGGGACAGAGCGGACATTTTCATTTTTCCCTTCAGGACTCAGACGACACGGAACTCTTGCTGATGCGGGATGGAGAGCTCAATGATGCGGGTAGGTATGCATTGGGCGGTCTAGTGAAGTTCGTTCCGGACTGGTTGCCGATGTTTGCTCCAAATGTGAATAGCTTCACTCGATTGGACAAGGGTGCTTGGGCACCCATTGGTGCCTGCTGGGGCTATGACAACCGAACCTGCGCCTTTCGTGTCATTCAAGGCGAAGGCAATGCATTCCATATAGAGAATCGGATTCCCGGCGCGGACTCCAACCCATACCTGGTTGCAGCAGCTACGCTCGCCGCGGTGAAGCTTGGAATCGAACAAAAGATCGAACCGCCTTCACCCATCTCAGGCAATGCGTATGACGACGCGAATGTGCGCACTTACGCTCGCTTTGCACCAACTCTGAGGGAAGCCGCTAACCGAATGACGGCTAGTGCCAGTGCTATAGATGTTTTCGGAAGAGAGTTTGTCGAGCACTTTACAGCATCACGGATTTGGGAGTCGCGTGAAGCTGAGCGAAACGTCAACGATTGGCAATTGAAGCGTTACTTCGAAGCGATATAAATGACAACAGTAGGAGTATTGCTGGCAGATACAGTAGATGAACCGCTGCGTTCACGATTTGGGGACTACACAACCATGTTCTCTTCCCTTTTTGCCAGTGGAGGAATCGACCAGTGCAACTTCAACAGCTACCACGTCTGGAATCAGCAATATCCAGAGGACATCGACGAATGCGACGCCTACGTGATAAGCGGAAGTAGGAGGAGCTGCTACGAATCTGACGAGTGGATCAAGCGATTGCTCGGTTACATTCAGTTGTTGCATAGCCAGAGAAAAAAGACTATCGGTATCTGCTTCGGGCACCAGTGCGTTGCTTTGGCTCTTGACGGATGTGTAGCGAGGAGCGAAAGAGGTTGGGGGGTTGGCGTGCACGAATACTCCGTGGTGGACGAAGACACTTTTCCATTCCTACGATGCTCACCCGTGCGATTGCAGTGTAGCCACCAGGATCAAGTTACGAGAATCCCCCGCTGCGCGACGCTTACATTGCGGAGTGAGTTTTGCCCCTATGCCGGCATGAAAATCGAGGACCATCTTCTAACCGTTCAGCCTCATCCGGAGTTCAGCGCGGGCTACGCCGAATGTCTGCTGAGAACGAGAGAGGACTTGCTTGGTTCACGATTCCCGATTGCGCTGCAATCTCTCGCGCAGCAAACCGATGAAATCGGGATGGTTCGATCATTTGCAACCTTTCTTGGCGTCTAAGTCTTGCAACGCGTGCTACGTGGTAGCACGGTGTTTGGCTTTAGTCGCTGCGGAAGAAAATAACCCAAAGGAGCAGATAGCAGCCGATAGTGATTGCGGGGTGGAAAACGAGCGCGACGATTGTTGCGACCCTTAGGATTGCGGGATCGCATCCGATGCGCCGTGCCAGCCCTGCGCATACACCTAGAATCCATCCAGTGTCTTCCCTAAATATGCGAACCGCCGCAGGTTGTTTTTTCTTTCGCGCAAAATCGGTTGTGTAGTCCCTTTCTTGCTCCGAGTACGAGTATGAGCCTGCTTGATGTTTCATTTTTTTGGTTGTCAGTTGGTTTACAACATGGTAAGTGCAAGAATCGTGCCAATCATTGCGCAATCATGCACTTTTGCCAATTCGAAAGGATCGGACGAGGAACACAGTTCTGATTTGGTCAAATACACTAAATAGTGGCGTAGAACGCGCCGAACACCACCCTATTTTGCTTGCAAATTCGGCACATAGCCGTGTTCGTGGCGCGTTTTGCACTTCATACCGTGTTTGCCAAAACTATTAGAATGTGAAATGCATTGTGCGGCCGGGAACGCACGATGTACACAAAGTGCAACTCTTCGTTGGATTGCGAAGACACTATAGTGCAGGACATTGGGGGGAAACATGGCTCTTCATTTCGCATCCGTGTGGGAAACAATTTCAGATTTGGTTCCGTCACGGGATGCACTGGTTTGCGGGCCAGTGCGCAGGTCCTGGAGAGAGTACGACGATAGGGCGTCAAGAATAGCCTCTGCGCTTGCCGATCACGAACTTGGGATTGGGTCAAAGGCAGGGATATACGCACACAATTCCAACGAATACCTCGAAGCACAGTATGGGATTTTCAAGATCCGAGGCTGCCCAATTAATGTGAACTATCGATATACGGCCGAGGAATTGGCATACATCATCGACAATTCCGATGCGGAGGCGTTGTTCTATCAGGCGTGCTATGCAGCACGCATTTGGGAAATCCGCGACAGGCTGCCCAAAGTGCGGCTATACATCCAGATTGCCGACGGCACCGAGTCATTGCTTGATCAGTCATTGGATTTCGAACAGTGCATTTTGACTCATGAACCATTGGAGCGCAGGCACGACCGGTCGGGCGACGATGTTTACATGCTTTACACCGGCGGCACTACGGGCATGCCTAAGGGAGTCATGTACAAGCAACGCGAGTTCATCGGTGCTTTGATGTCGGGCATAGGATCCATTGGCATAGATGCGCCAGAAGAGCTCGCCGAAATTGGACCGTTTCTGACTGCATTGGATGAGGCAGAGTTGACTCCAGTTTGCCTCCCGGCGTGTCCATTAATGCATGGAACTGGAATGTGGTTGGGTGCGATGATCCCACATCTCTACGGAGGCACGGTGGTCACGATCTCCAAGCTGGGACTTGATCCGCACTTGATTTGGAGCGAAGTTGAGAGAAACCAAGCAAACCAAGTCGTGATCGTTGGCGACGCCTTTGCTCGACCCATGCTGGAGGCATTGAACGACTCGATTGTCATGGGTCGGCCCTACGACATTGGTTGCGTGCGACAAATCATATCGAGCGGTGTCATGTGGAGCAGCGAAGTGAAGGAAGCGTTGCTTGAGCACAACGATATGGTGCTAGTTGACGCAATGGGTTCTACGGAAGGCGGCATGGGAACGTCTGTTTCAAATCGAGAAGACACTCCCGCGACTGCCAAGTTCGCGTTGCGTCCCGGCGTAAAGGTGTTCGACGAGAACGACGAGGAAGTTGAGCCGGGGAGCGGCAAGTCGGGCCGCATGGCAACCAGTGGATTGGTCCCCATTGGCTACTACAAAGATCCAGAAAAATCTGCTGCTACTTTTCGGGAAATTGACGGCGTGCGCTATAGCTTTCCGGGAGACTACGCAACCGTTGAAAGCGACGGCACCATTACCTTGCTCGGCAGGGGAAGCAATTGCATCAATACGGCAGGCGAGAAGGTTTACCCGGAGGAAGTGGAGGAAGTCGCCAAGCGACATTCCGCCGTTGAGGACTGTTTAGTTGTTGGAGTTCCCGACAGTCGCTTTGGCCACAGAATTGTGGCTATTGTTTCTTGCGCAGAAGGTCAAAACGTAGCGGAACGTGACCTCATAGACTTCTCGCGAGAGCAATTGGCTGGGTACAAGCTTCCCAAGCAAGTCTTTATTGAAGATTCGGTACGTCGTTCCCCCGCAGGAAAGGCAGACTACAAGTGGGCGCGGGCGCTGGCTGAGGAAAGAGTTGAAGAACTCGAATCACGTGCGGCACACTTGCAGGTGGGTGACAGTCCCGAGCTCTCAGACACTCTTGATGAGCCGGAGATTCATGCCGTGCGGCGCGGATTGATTCGTCAAATGATCGATCAGTACGAAAACCCAAACAAACTAGCTCGAGCATTGTCGGACCGCGCCAAACTTCTTGGCTACCCTCGCCAATTCAACGCTGGCCAACTGTCCTACCTTGCGTCCCGAGCGAAATTCAGGAATGTGGACCCGGTGCTGATGCTTTGCATTGAATCACTCTCCAATGGCAAGATCACGCGACGTGAGCTGGTGCCTGAATTGTTTCTTGACATTACCACCACAAGAGTCACCTAAATTCAATAAGCGAGCTCCCTTCCGTGGATCTCCTTGCACACCGCTATTGAATGCATTTGTAGGAGTTTTCTCTATTTATGGGAATGCAACAAACCCCGCTGACCATGTCTCGAATCATCAATCGAGGAGCAGTCGTTCAGCCAGATTCGGAAATCGTAACGGCAACTGAAGATGGCGTTCGCCGCCAGACGTATTCGGGTATCGTCCGGCGTTCCAATCAATTGGCGCACGCGTTGCGTCGGGATGGAATTGCCGTTGGCGATCGTGTAGGCACCTTCATGTGGAACGGCTCGCGACATGTGGAAGCCTATTGTGCAACCGCCAACATGGGAGCTGTCCTCCATACGGTCAACATTCGACTATCTCCGGTTGACTTGGAGTACATCATTGGACACGCGCGAGATCGGTTGATCATCGTTGACGCTGACTTGCTTCCCCTACTGGAGCAGCTAAGCGATCGATTGCCCTTTGTTGAACGCTATGTGGTTGCTGCCGAACCTGGGTTCGAGAACTGGGAAACATCTCTGCCAAACGCTGTCGACTATGAAGATTTCATTACGGGAATGCCGGAACACTTCGATCCACCTGCGCTGGAGGAATCCGCTGCATTGGGACTTTGCTACACAAGCGGCACTACTGGAAATCCTAAGGGGGTGGAGTACGAACATCGGGCACAGTACCTGCACACTCTGACAATTTCCATGACGGATGCCATGGGACTTTCCGCTACCGATACCCTGTGTGGGATCGTTCCAATGTTCCACGCGATGGGTTGGGGATTGCCATGGGCGGCATTAATGCTGGGCTGCAAGCAGGTACTACCGCACAGATTCATGTCCCCAAATCGACTCGTTCAGCTGATGGCAGACGAACAGGTCACTTTGTCGGCGGGTGTTCCCACCATCTGGCAGGGAATCAAGGGATTCATCGATCAAAGTACTGACACTGTCGACTTGTCGAGGTTGACGCGTGTCACATGCGGAGGTTCCGCTCCGCCGGCGTCACTTGTCGCGTGGTATTGGAATGAGCTGCACGTCGAGATGATTCAAGGATGGGGCATGACCGAAACCAGTCCCCTAGGTACGCTGGCGCGCCGCGTGGCAAAGCGTTCGCACGTCGACGGATCGCCCGCGCAGCTCATTGACAATGGCTGCAAGGCAGGCCTCCTCATGCCAGGGCTCGAATTGGACATATTTGACGAAGAGTTCAATAGACTCCCACATGACGGTGAGTCTGTCGGAGAGATTCTCGTGCGCGGTCCCTGGATTTGTTCCGAGTACTACAAGAATCCGCAACCATCCAAATTCCACGAAGACTGGCTGATTACTGGTGACGTGGGATCAATCGACGAAGAGGAGTACTTGATCATTGCAGACAGATCCAAGGATTTGGTCAAGAGCGGCGGTGAGTGGATTTCCTCCGTAGACTTGGAGAATCACATCGTAGCCATGGATGGTGTTGCGCAAGCCTGCGTAGTAGCCCAACCTCATCCAAGATGGGATGAACGCCCGGTTGCACTGGTGGTTGTGGGCCCCGATTCAGAGGTTGACGAAGAGGACCTCAAGAATCACTGTCTGCTAAAGTTCGCGAAATGGCAAGTGCCTGACGACGTGCTTTTCGTGGCGTCTATTCCGCTCACTTCGACCGGAAAACTCGACAAAAAGGCAGTTCGCGCGAAATTGAAGGAAGACGGCTATGTACTTCCAGACTTGCGCGAGTAGCAAACACTGTTGCAGCCGCCACGCAACTCATTCGTCCTTTGCACCGTAGGAGTGGGCTAGGGCGACATTCTCGTCAAGAACGATTCCAAGCCCCGGTTCGGTAGGTGGAATGATGTACCCGTCTTCCCACTGTATGGGTTGCTCCAATATTTGGGCGTGAAATCCGTCGAATCGTCCGATGCTCTCCTGAATAAGGAAATTCGGACTACAAGTGTCCACTTGAATGTTGGCGGCGGCCTCAACCGGACCACAGTACAAGTGCGGAGCGATCTGCGCGTAGTACGCTTCCGCCATGCCGGCGATCTTTCGCGCTTCAAGGATGCCACCTACTCGTCCTAGTGCCATCTGCAGGATTGCTGCGGCTTGCTTCTCCAGAAGCTCCCTAAACTCGAACTTGGTGGACAGTCGTTCGCCAGATGCGACAGGAATGGGGGTCGACCGGGCAACTCTGGCCATTTCGTCGCGGTTCTCGGGAGGCACCGGTTCCTCGAACCAAAGTGGATCGTATTTCTCGATGCGCTTGGCGAATCGTATGGTTCCCGAGGTGGTGGATTGACCATGCGTGCCAATGAGAATATCGGCTTTGTTCCCTACCGCTTCTCTCACGGCCCGAACGACAGCTTCGGCATTTTCCAGTCTATCCAATGGAGGCTCCCTGGGATCTTCATTTCCCATCACATCTATCAGGGGATCAAATTTGAGAGCTGTGAACCCTTCCTCGACGTGAGCTCTTGCACTTGCAGCAGCTGATTCGGAATTTGTGTGCGGCGACTTTCTCGACTGATCGTCAGGAGCAGGCCAGAGGTAAGTGTAAGAACGCAGCCGCTCGTGGTATTTTCCGCCTAGCAGGTTGTAAATTGGCTGACCGAGCCCTTTGCCAATCAAATCCCAACATGCCATTTCCAATGCACTGAGGATGCCCATGACTGTGTGGTCGGGATGCTGGTGATGATCGTGAGACTCGTACCCTTCGCCGTAGTAGACATTGCGCCAGAGTCGTTCGATTTGGAAGGGATCGCGTCCAACCACATAGGTTTCACAAACGTCCTCGATCATACGAGCAACGGTAAGTGGATGAAACGGTACTTTGTAGGCCTCCCCAATTCCCTCGATGGCATCATTGGATACTAGCTTTACGAATACCCAGAACCTCCCGCCCCGGTGTGGCCGAGGCGTCTGAACAACATACGTCTTGAAATCGACGATTTTCATACTCTACACTCCTCGTATTCGTCGTGGAAGCTGCGCCTACGTAGGAATTATGCTGCCGAATTTAGCTAGTTTCGAGCAGGTATGCAGATTGGTGGCTTCTCGCATTTGACATTAAGGTGACCTACGTTCGGAACGTAGCTGGCGGGAAACCACTACGCAAACAGCCGAACCTGCCGGATTTTGCAGCTACGATTTGCAACTGACGCCGAGATCAGACCCTGGTTATCGAGCATGTTCCTTGCTAAGACCTACACTCTCCAAGATCGTGCACACTGTGCTAAGGGAGAGATGTGTTCAAGCGGATTTAACGGTCATACTTCAATGCCTGTCCACATTGCTCTGACAGGAATCGTCCGTTGGAGTACATGTGGACCCCGTTTACGAAGGTGTCTGTTACGCGAGTCGAGAATGTCAGCCCAGAAAAAGGCGACCAACCACACTTCGATCTAATTTCTGTGTTATCGATGTCAGTGTCTAGGTTTGGGTTAACGACAGCGATGTCGGCCCAGTAGCCTTCACGGAGAAATCCACGATCCTTTACATTGAATAGAGTTGCCGGCGCATGCGCAGTCTTTGCAACGGCAGTCTCTATGGAAAGAGTGCCTGACTTTACCAGCTCGAGCAGGCATGGAAGTGCGAACTCCACAAGTGGAAGTCCAGCCGGGGCATCGAGAAAATCCAAGTCTTTCTCAGCTCGAGTGTGCGGAGCGTGATCCGTGGCGATTACATCCACTCGGTCGTCAACAAGGGCCTGCCGCAACGCGCGCTGGTCTTCAGGGCGCTTGATCGCCGGATTGCATTTGATGTCGGCACCCTTCCTCGCATACCAAGAATCGTCGAAGTAGAGATGGTGGATGCAAACTTCTCCCGTGATTCTCTTTGATTCCAAAGGTCCAGGTTGAAAGAGATCCAGCTCAACTTCAGTTGTCAAATGTAGGACGTGTAGTCTCGAGCCAAAGCGCTTTGCAAGGTCGACTGCCATTGTCGAAGATCGCAAACATGCTTCGGCAGAGCGAATTTCGGCGTGCAGTTCGGGAGGAGGGTTTGATCCATATAACTTGCGAGCCTCTTCTTCGTTCTCTTGAATTGTCGGGGTGTGCTCGCAATGGGTCGCGATGAGGAGCGGACACGAAGCGAATATCCCTTCGAGCGTGGCAGGGTCATCCACCAGCATGTTTCCAGTCGACGCCCCCATGAATACCTTGACTCCACATGCCATGAAGCGATCCACGGACTTGATGTCTTCAAGATTGTCGTTTGTTGCACCCAAGTAGAAGCCATAATTCGCTAGCGAACGGGCTGCCGCGCGGTCGTGCTTTTCGAGCAGCCGTGTGTTGTTTATGGTTTGGGGGTTGCAGTTGGGCATTTCCATGTAGCTAGTGATACCGCCTGCCAAAGCCGCTCGAGATTCTGTAGCAATCGTGGCTTTGTACTCCAAACCCGGTTCGCGAAAGTGGACTTGGTCGTCAATCATTCCGGGCAGTATCCAAGCTCCATTGACGTCCAATTCTCGTAGCCCGGTTGTGGTTCCGCCTACTTGTGAGATTCGTCCATCGGTAATTGCCAAATCACCTTCAATTGATGCTTGTTCATTGATGATGGTGCCGTTCTTCAATACGAGCGAATGGGTCACTCTTCAACTTCCTCTAGCTAAGGTCTGGCGTCGACAGGGCAAGGCAAGCTCTGCCTTCCCTTGCGAATGTTAACGAACCATGGTTGATGTTGAGTCTGGGTTCTTAGTTTGCCTAGTAGTCGCGTGTAAATCTATGGGATTGGAACAAGCGGAGATTCTGCCCAAGCCTTGCTTGCATTGACGAGTGCACAGAGACTTCATAGGGGTTTGCTAGCATGAAGGCTAATCTTGCCTTGAATAAACTCACAAGTTTGTAGCGACATCAAGTCGCTCTAGACTCAACCTGCTTCGTGCTCCAACATGTGAAGCCCATAGCCGTGCCCAATGCAGTTGCCCTAGAACTTCTTCGACAGGAACTCCCTCAATCGTCGATCCTCATTGATCGGAATGAAGTGGAGCCCTTTGAAACAGATGGATTGACAGCGATCCGTGAACAGCCGTGGGTTGTAGTGCTTGCGGAGACGGTGGCACATGTGCGTTCCGTATTGCGGATTTGTCGGGAGTGCGGGGTGCCTCTGGTTACACGAGGAGCCGGAACTGGATTGTCAGGTGGAGCCCGCCCAAACTCAGACGGAATTCTTCTTGTCTTGACCAAAATGAACAAGATCTTGGACGTAGATGTTGCGAACTGCACGGCTACGGTAGAACCGGGCGTCACCAATCTGGCGATTTCGGAAGCCGGAAAAGAACATGGACTTTACTATGCCCCTGACCCGTCATCCCAAATCGCCTGCAGCATAGGTGGAAACGTTGCAGAAAACGCTGGTGGAGTCCATTGCCTCAAATACGGATTGACGCTACACAATGTGATTGGGATGAAAGTGCAAACCATCGAGGGAGACGAGTTGGTTCTTGGGGGAAAATCCTACGACAATGCTAGTTACGACTACATGGCGCTGTTCGTCGGTTCCGAAGGCATGCTCGGGGTAGTCACAGAAGTCACTGTGCAACTTTTGCCGATCCCAGCCAACCAACAGGTTTTGTTGGCGGCATTCAACGAATTGGAGCGTGCTGGCGAGTGCGTGGCGGGGATCATTTCAGCAGGACTCGTTCCCGCGGGATTGGAAATGATGGATAAGCTGGCGATCCAAGCCGCGGAAGAGTATGCAGGAGTGGGTTATCCCACGGATGCAGAAGCCATACTCCTGTGCGAATTGGATGGGTGCCTCGAGGAAGTGGAACACTACGCTGTAATGGTTGAGCACTTAATGCGTTCCCATGGTGCCTACGATGTTTCTATAGCGAAGGAACAAGACGATTGCGAACGGCTGTGGCGTGGTCGCAAGGCAGCGTTTCCAGCGGCAGGGAGACTTGCACCGGACTACTACTGTATGGACGGAACGATTCCACGCTACGAAATTGGCAGAGTACTACGGTCAATAAGCAGGATGTCTGACCGATATGGGCTTTCGGTAGCGAATGTCTTTCACGCGGGGGACGGGAACTTGCACCCTTTGATTCTGTTCGACGCCTCCGACAAGGAGCAAATGCGAAAGGCCGAGGAATTTGGTGGCGAGATACTTGAGTGTTGCGTACTCGCTGGGGGAACGATAACGGGGGAACACGGTGTGGGAGTGGAGAAAATCGACCAGATGTGCTCCCAGTTTTCTAATGTAGAGTTGGACCAGTTCCATCGATTGAGAGAAGCATTCGACCAAGAAAAGCTGATGAACCCGGGAAAAGCCATTCCCACATTGGCACGATGTTCCGAACTTGGTGGCATGCATGTGCATCGAGGAGCCCTACCTCATCCAGAGTTGGAACGCTTCTAGTGTCGAGCGGCGACGATTCCGAACAGATTGTTGCAGCCGTTGAAGAGGCCTATCGTGCAGATCGATGCGTTGCAATCATGGGCCATGGGAGCAAACCCAACACAGCTGCGACTGGAGATGCCTTTGTGTGCACAGCCGACCACTCTGGCATCCTCGAATATCGTCCGAGCGAGCTCGTAGTTACGGTTCGCGCTGGAACACCGCTAAAGGAGCTCAACGACGAGCTCGCGAGAAATGGACAGATGCTTGCGCCGGATCCGCCAATATTCAATCAGAGAGGTACCGTCGGGGGCGCTGTAGCTAGTGGACTCTCTGGTCCAGGCCGACCTTGGTACGGGTCCCTACGCGACTGTGTGTTGGGAGTTGAGGTTGTGAACGGCCTTGCCCAGCGTCTCAATTTTGGCGGGAAAGTGATAAAAAATGTTGCCGGATTCGATGTGTCTCGTCTCTACACGGGATCTTGGGGAACGTTTGGCGTGATTCTCAGTGCAAGTTTCAAATTGCTCCCAATGCCTGAAGTGTCATTCACGGTCGAGGAGGAATGCTCCGACATCGATGCGTTTCAAAAGCTTGCTGACCACCGTCGCGAACGAACAACGCTTACAGGCACGTGCCACTTTCAGGGACGTTTGTTTCGGCGTTTCGCAGGGGCGGAATCCGCCGTTCGTAGCGAAATAGATGCCCTTGAAGATTGTGAACTCAACGACACGTTCTCTTGGAGCGATCTTCGTGATCATGAGTTGACTTTCTTTCAAGACGACATGCCTCTTTGGCGGGCAACATTCGAACGAGGTGAGTTCTTTGAGAACTTGGATGACCTTTCTACTTTAAGCGAGTGGTACGGCTGTCTGGCATGGATAAAAACGCCGACCGAATCTCCTCCTTCCGTAAGAGGCGCAAACGTTCAAATCTCTGCTTTTCGCAATGCCGTCGCAACCAAAGGATCTATCACAAAATATGCTTCTCGGCTACGCAAGGCATTTGATCCCAAAGGCATATTCAATCCTCACATTGTTGTCTAATGCAAGTCCAGCTATCCCCAACACTTGCAAAAGACGACGAAGCCAATCGCGCCAAAGACATCATCGGGAAGTGTGTCCATTGCGGGTTTTGCAACGCCACGTGTCCAACGTACCGACACTTTGGAGATGAGCTGCAAGGACCTCGAGGCAGGATCTATCTCATAAAGGGATTGTTAGAGCGCGATGAATTCAACGAAACGGCTTCCAAATCACTTTCGCTTTGTCTGACATGTCGAGCTTGCGAGACCACGTGCCCTTCTGGAGTCGAATATGGCGATCTTGTGGGGTATGCGCGCACCACACTTTCGAAACAGGAGGGCAAAACGACCCTTACTGAGCGCTTTCTGCTAAGAGTCCTGCCAAATTTTCGACTGTTTCGATTCCTCTATCGTCTGGGTCGAATGTTCAAGCTCTTCGTCCCAGCACGATTGCGTGGCTCGTTGTACCGGCGCTTGCCAAAGCACCAATCGTTGAGAAGCGAAGGGGGAAGAGTAGTCTTGATGCAGGGATGCGTTCAGCGCGCACTGACTCCGGAAGTCGTGAATCACTTGGCGAATCTGCTTACAGATCTCGGCGTCAAGTACCGTGCCTCCTCAACCGAACAATGCTGTGGCGCATTGCATTTGCATTTGGGTCACAAAGAAAAAGCACAGGCGTTTATGAGGACAAACATTTCCGCCTTGGGTTTGAGTGAGGGCGATATCGTGCTATCGACGGCAAGTGGGTGCGGGTCGACGCTAAAGGAATATGGCCGCGAATTGAAAACCGAAAAGGCCGCGCAGTTTGCCGAAGCGGTTCTCGATGTAGCGGAGTTTCTTCAGCGGTTCCAATTTAAAGCGCGCTACGAAAAACGAAAGATCGTTTTTCAAAGCCCCTGTACGTTGCAGCATGGACAAAAGATCACAGGAGTGGTCGAGCAAATTCTGCAACAAGCTGGCTACAACGTATGCACTGTGCGAGACGACAATCAATGCTGTGGATCGGCTGGCAGTTTTGCGATCCTGCAATCGGAAACGTCCAATGCATTGCGAAACAAAAAGCTTGACGCGCTACTGGAAACAAACCCAGAAATCATCGCAACCGCCAACGTTGGTTGCCAGTTGCACTTGGAATGCGTTAGCGGAACGCCAGTAAAGCATTGGATCGAACTTCTTGAAGTAGCCGACAAAACCTGAGGTTTCGTCTATTCGGTGCTTTCCGAAGACTCAGCCGGCTCCTCATCCTCGCTGTCTGGCGAACGATCATCCGATGCCGGGTCGCCACCTTCGTCAGTTGTCGATTCCGAATCGATTGCACCCAATTCACCACTTTGTAGCGCGTCGATTACACCGCGCAAAGTGTTCATCGTTTCCCGAGGCAATGCCTTTGCGGGAATCACATACTTGTTGGCAACGACAAGAAACGGGACACCTCGAATTCCCAACTCGCGCGTCAGCTGAGCATTTCGATCAATGATTTCACTAACGCGAGTGCTCGTATACAGTCGTTGAAACATCTCCTTTTCGATGCCATGTCCATCCACGAAATCGGCAATGGCAGCGGGAGAATTGAATGTGCTTGGGCGTCGGTTGATCTCACGAAAAATCCTGTCGCTGTATTCGGAAGCCAATCCACGCTGTTCCAAAGCTACATGAAGATTTGCCAGGATTTTCGTTTGATTATCAAAAGAGACATGGATTTTGCGAAATGAAATGTCATCGGAGATTCCTCTAGCCCATCTCTCCAGCAAGGGCTCGAGCTTCTCACAGTGGGGACACGAGTAAGAAAAGAACTCAATGACTTCAATCGGTTCCGTTTGCAGTTCCCGTTCATCCAAAGTCAAGTATGGTTCCGAATCGCCGGACCCTACCAGACCAAGTGCATAGATCACGATGTAGCCTAGGATTACGATCACTATGGCGGCAATCGCACCCAGAATGACACGTTGGACCAGTTCAACGTTGGAAATTTGGCGTTTACGAACCATTCTGTGTATTTGCCTCCTTGAAAACCTGTTTGCCAGATTTAGTCTAGATCTATTGAACGAGTCACTTCATGTGTATGCCAAAAGAGAGTACCAAACCGAGGCAGATGGCAGTAGCACCAACGGATACTATTTCCGATGTCAACCGAATCCGTTCGATTCTTTCCGCTACCGAATGGGTTTAGTGGTCAAAGTGGGACTGTAGTCTCGCCGTGGCCTCAATTTCGACTTGAGCTTCATCTTCGATCAATGCTTGCACCACTACCACCGACATTGCGGGGAAATGCTTGCCAAAGATTTCCCTATAGACTTTGCCAACTTGGCGCAAATTGGAGAGATACGAACGCTTGTCCGTTATGTACCATGTGAGTCGCACAACATCCGATGCGACGCCTCCAGACGCTTCCACCACGGCTACTACGTTTTCTAGTGCCTGTCTCACCTGCGTTGCAAAGTCCTGAGTCTCGAACTGCTGAGATTGGTTCCAGCCTATCTGCCCGGCGACAAACAACAATCCATCCTTGGTAAGAACGCCATTTGAGTAGCCTTTAGGCTGGTCCCAACCGTCGGGATCAATGACTTTGTTGTCCATGTTCCATATTGCTGTAAATGTGAATAGTCGTGCTCACGTCACGGTCTTTCTGACTTCATACTGGGGACGGCGCCAAGTTTCGTCGCCCATTACCTGCTCTATGATTCGAGCAGCGCGAGTTATGTCCCCTTCGTCCAAATACAGTGGCGTAATTCCAAATCGCATGATGTTTGGTTCGCGAAAATCGCCGATGAGTCCTAGATCGGACAGTGCCTGTATTACGGAGTATGAGTTGGCGTATGAAAACGATACCTGCGATCCTCTCGCTGCGGAAGACCGAGGCGAGGCGAGAGTCAACATTGGACATCGGCTCTCTACTTCGTCAATAAATAGTTCGCCGAGACGAACGGAACGTTTGCGAACCTCCTTCATATCCAATGCTTGCCATACTTTCAAGGCTCTTTGGAGAAGCTTGAACTGCACCACCGAAGGAGTACCGATGCGAAATCGCTCGACGCTGTGGACAGGATCGTATTTCAAGCTCATGGCAAACGGGCTCTTGTGTCCCATCCAACCCGCGATGGCCGGATCAATGGATGTAACTACATCCGGCCGGACGTATATGAACGCTGGCGCACCAGGTCCGCCGTTGAGATATTTGTAGGTGCATCCGACGGCGAATTCGGTCTGCGTCTCCTGTAATTCCAGTGGTACTGCTCCAACTGAATGTGCAAGATCCCATATTGTCACCGCTCCTACCCGATGAGCTTTCTCTGTGATCGTCTTCATGTCGTGCATTCGGCCGGTTCGGTAATCCACGTGTGTGAGATAGACGACGGCCACTTCTTCAGTAATGTTGTCTAGTACTTCCTCTGGAGCCGGAGTAAGCAGCTTGTGCGACTTGTCAATCAAGTCGATCAAACCTTGTGCAATGTAAAGGTCCGTAGGGAAATTTCCGGAGTCGGATAGAACAATCTGCCTATTTGGGCGCATTTGAAGGGCTGCTGCCAGTGCTTGGTACGCTTTGATGGAAAGTGTGTCGCCGGCAGATATTGAGTCTTGGGGCGCACCAACGATTGGTGCAATCTGATTGGAAACCGTTACGGGCAGCGATATCCAATCTTCAGTGTTCCACGCGTTGATGAGTTCCTTGCCCCATTCCTCGCTGACTACATGAGCTGCGAGTTCAGCGCTGTCGCGCAGTGGCGGACCAAGCGAATTTCCATCCAAATAGACGAGGTGGCTGGGAATTGAAAAGAGTTCCTTGCAGGGAAGGGATATCGTTTTCAAAGCTCACTCCGCACTCGCCAGAGTTCGGGAAACAGAACGACATTGAGTCGTTGCATCAACAAAGGTACCCCAGATGTGCCGCCCGTACCACGCTTGTAGCCGATGACTCTCTCGACAGTGGTCACATGATTGAATCGCCAACGACGGAAATAGTCTTCGAGATCGATGAGCTTCTCTGCCAATTCGTAAAGCTGCCAGTGTCGAGCGGTGTCCTCGTAAACCAATTTCCAGCGTTTCTGGATTTCAAGGTCGAGATCGTGCTGCTGTCGCAATTGGGGGGGAGGCATTTTGGAGAGATCGCCATCCAAGGACTGGTACAGCACGCGAACTGCTGAGTCATAGACGCTTGGTTGATCAAGTTCAGCATAGAGCGCTTCCAATCGTCTGGGAAATTTTTCGTGAATCTTGAGCATCTCTATATTGCGGTTGCCAAGCATGAATTCGATCATTCTGTATTGAAAGGACTGAAGTCCTGATGAGGTGCCAAGCGCTTCTCGGAACATGGTGTACTCGCTGGGCGTCATTGTTCGTAGCACATCCCACGCACCGTTCAGTTGATCGAAAATCCGCGCTACCCGACTGAGGACCTTGAATGCAGGCTCAAGGTTGTTGTCTTGAATGTCTTTTCGTGCCCGTGCAAGTTCATGGATGACCAACTTCATCCACAACTCGGTAGTTTGATGCTGAATGATGAAGAGCATTTCATCATGTGCAGAGGTCAAGGGTTGTTGAGCGGAAAGTAGGGACTCGAGGTTGAGCAGTTCGCTATAGTTTGGCTCTTCGGCTTGGTCTATCTGGTGGGACCAGTCTGAGTCTCCGTCGTCCATGCCGCTCATTTGGCTGCTCGCAATTGAAATCGCTGGATTTTTCCGGTGGCGGTCTTGGGCAAGGAGTCGGCGAACACCACGGATCTTGGATACTTGTATGGTGCAATCGTCGCCTTGACGTGGTCCTGCAAAGCTTGAGCCATAGAATCGCTGGGTTGGTGATCTTCGTCGAGCACCACATGTGCCTGTATGATTGAGCCCCGAGCCTCATCCGGAACGCCGACTACAGCGCACTCCGCTACTGCGGAGTGCGACAGCAGTGCGGCTTCAACTTCTGGTCCCGCAATGTTGTAGCCCGACGAAATGATCATGTCGTCGTTTCTGGCGGCAAAATGCAAGTAGCCGCTGACATCCATGGAAAAGGCGTCTCCCGTAATGTTCCATCCGTTCTGAACATATTCGTCTTGGCGGTCCCCACGAAGGTAGCGACAACCGGTTGGTCCCCGCACCGCCAATCTGCCTGTCGTATCAGGTGGAACTGTGTTGCCTTCCAAATCCACGACCTTTGCTTCGTAGCCAGAGACTGGCTTACCCGTACAGGAGCCCCTATGGTCGTCGATTCTGTTGCTGATAAAGATATGCAGAAGTTCGGTCGTTCCGATTCCATCCAGAATTGGTTTGCCCGTTTTCTCCACCCATTCTTCGTAGATGGGAGCGGGAAGTGTCTCCCCAGCAGACACGGCTATGCGCAGGGACGAGACATCTTGCTGATTCAACGACTGGAGAACGGCTCGGTAAGCCGTAGGCGCCGTAAAGCAAATGGTGGCGCGGTGCTTCTCGATGATTTCTCCAATCATGGGAGGAGGTGCGGATTCCAGCAAGACCGCTCGTGCACCGAATCGTAGTGGAAAAATCGCCAATCCTCCTAAGCCGAAAGTAAAAGCCAACGGCGGAGAGCCAATGAACACATCATTGGGCACAACCGCCAAAACCTCTCTTGCATACCCATCCGCAATGCTCAATAGATCTCTATGGAAATGCATGGTTGCCTTAGGTTCGCCCGTTGAACCGGAAGTGAAAGCAAGCAGAGCGACGTCGTCTTGCGAAGTTAGCACGGGGTCGAAGCTCGTGGGCTTCGACAACGCAAGACGGTCAAGTTCTGCATCGTGTAGAGCCGTGCCATCGAAGTCAACGACGCTCTTTAGATACGAACTTTGTTCCTGACAGGCGACGAGCTCGTCCATTAGTCTGGAATCGCACAGCGCGTGGCTAATTTCAGCCTTCTCAACATACTTGACCAATTCCGTAGAACGCAGCATTGGCATGGTGTTGACGGCTACCGCTCCGATTCTTGTAACCGCAAGCCAACAAGCGACAAATGCTGGATTGTTGGCGGATCGAATCAACACACGATTCCCTGGTCGCACGCCCAAGTCGTCTACGAGCGCGTGTGCCAATTGGCAGGTCCAGTTTGTCAACTCTCTATAGGTTCGCTGACGCTCGCTTCCCACAAGAGCAATGTGGTCGCCAAACCCTTTCCTTACCATTCCATCGCATAGTTCTGCCGCCGCATTCAATCGATCTGGATATTGGAATCCGTCGAGAAGCAACTCTGGCCATTTGTCAGAAGCGGGCAGACTGTCACGCGCAAACGTGTCGGTGTGAGCAGACGGTCTAAGCATGAATACCTCGCATTTGCGGTTGAGAATTTGCTGCATCGCAAACATGGGGCATGCCAGATGAGGTCATGCTCAAAGTCAACATTGCCTCACGCCACCGCGGTCCAGAACTTTCAGTGCGAGACGCGCTCTTCACGTAGGGAGCTTCCCCATCGGTCTCAATTCTGATTGATCGAAGCAAAGAGCCGCGGTTGCATTGATCTGCCTTGAACAGGTACGAATTGCTACTCCCCTTGAAATACGGGTCGTTCCTTCTGAAGGAACGCCTGATATGCCCGTTTGAAGTCTTCGGTTTGCATGCAGATCGCCTGCGCTTGAGCTTCCGATTCAATGGCTTGCTCCAACGACATTGACCACTCGTTGGCGAGCATTGTCTTTGTCATCATATTCGCAAACCCTGGACCCTCTACAAGCCTGGCGGCTAGGTTCGCGGCCTCACTATCGAGACTCTCTTTGGCCACTACACGATTGAAGAATCCCCATGACTCACCTTCTACACCTGTCATTGTTCTCCCTAGCAGAAGCAGCTCTGCAGCGCGACCTTGACCGATAATGCGAGGCAACATCGCGCACGCTCCCATATCGCACCCGGCTAGACCGACTCGATTGAAAAGAAATGCAACCTTTGCATCAGGAGTGGCAATTCGGATATCTGAAGCCATGGCAAGTATTGCGCCAGCGCCAGCACATACGCCGTCCACTGCCGCAATGATGGGGGTCCCACAATTCAACATGGCTCTTACCAGGTCGCCGGTCATTCGAGTGAAATTTAGCAAGCGCTTTGTGTTCATTTCGGTTAGGGGACCGATGATTTCGTGAACATCTCCGCCAGAGCAGAAATTTCCTTCATTTGAGAGGAGGATTACGGCATTGACTTCTTCGTCGTTACGTAGTTCTTGAAACCAGTCTCGCAGTTCGGCATAGCTGTCGAACGTGAGCGGATTCTTGCGCTCGGGACGCTTAAGTGCAATACGCGCTACGCCCTCGGCAAGCGAGTACGTGAAGTGAACTGGGGTTTCGCTGCTTGACAACGCGCTAATTCTTCAAGAAGTCCAGCTATACAAAGTAGATTCTGTTCATGCAATTGTATAGAGTTGAATTGTGTTGCTTGGCTCTCGATTCGAGAGTTTTTCGCTAGCGATGAGAGGGTTGAGTCTCGTTCTAGATTGGTCCACCAGAAAGGCAAATCGCTTGTCCATTAACGGACAAAGCGGCATCAGAGCATAGCCACTTTACGGTAGCAGCAACCTCTGCAGTCTCGATAAACCTTTCCTGTGGGTTGGTTTCGAGCAATATCCTTTCAGCATCGTCCATTGACATTCCCGTCTTGCTGTGGATGTTCTCCATAGTTCGATGCAATAGCGGGGTTCGAGTGTAGCCCGGGCACACGCAATTGACAGTCACACCTCTAGGAGCTAGCTCAAGTGCGAGCGAACGAGTTAGACCAACCACTGCATGCTTCGCCGCACAGTAGGCTGCAACGTAGGGGAAACCCTTCAGTCCGGCAGTTGAAGCAATCGCGATCATCCTCCCCCAATTCGCTGCTTGCATATCTTCGAGAGCCGCTTTCCAAGAATTGAAGACTCCTACTGCATTTACCGCCAACATGCCTTCAAGAACATCGACGTCAGTCTTGGCAAAAGGTTCGCTTCGGGCTGCGCCTGCGTTAGCGACAACAATTTCGATGCGCCCTTGCTTCCTGCGCGCTACATCGAATGCACTGATAACCTGCGTTGAATCGGTCACGTCACATACGACGTAGGGCATATTCTGGCTTCGCAATGACTCCTCAGTGCGGCCCATGATCGTGACTTTCGCACCGGAGTCGACCAGAGTTGCTGCGATTGACGCGCCAATTCCGGTCCCGCCTCCTGTTACAACTGCATGTTTGCCTTCTATGGTCATACGAGTTTGGTCATTTCCGTTTCGCGGTCCGCCAAACGCCAATACTGATCGCGTCCTTGAAGGTAGGGGGATGGCCAGTTCTCCTCGCGGTCGCCAAGCTCCGTGGCTTTATGGAGCGTCCAGTATGGGTTTGTCAAATGTGGCCGACCAAGGCATACCAAGTCGGCTCGGCCTGCCAACAGTATGGAATTAACGTGATCAGCTTCATAGATGTTTCCAACAGCAATAGTTCTCAGACCGCCGTCATTTCGAATGCGATCTGAAAATGGTGTCTGGAACATGCGGCCGTAGACCGGTTCGGCATCGGTTGTGGTTTGACCGGCAGAGACGTTGACTATGTCGGCACCTGCTGAGGCAAGCATGCTTGCAATTTCCACGGCTTCTTCGGGTGTTACTCCTCTGGTTCCAATCCAGTCGGTAGCCGAAATGCGCACCGAAATGGGTTTGTGGTCCGGCCATACATCGCGCATTGCCATTAGGACTTCAACCGGATAGCGCAACCTATTTTTGAGGCTTCCTCCGTACCTATCGCTACGAGTGTTGGATACAGGGGAAATGAAGGACGATATGAAGTAACCGTGAGCTGCGTGCAGTTCCACCATGTCGAATCCTGCTGCCTCGGCCATTTCAACAGACGCAACGAACTGATTCTTGATGGTCTGCAAGTCCTCAGTGGAGGCTGTATGCGGGATCGCATTTTGCTCCGACCATGGTATTGGAGAGGCTGACAGGACATCCCAATTTCCGGAGGGTAGCGGTTCGTCCATTCCTTCCCAACCAATCCGTGTAGATCCTTTTCGCCCCGAGTGACCAATTTGGCAACAGATCTTCGCTTCAGTCTCGCGATGCACGAATTTCGTTAACCTTGACCATGCCTCAAGATGGTCTTCGGCGTAGA
Organism: Candidatus Azotimanducaceae bacterium; assembly: GCA_965205545.1. GTDB lineage: Bacteria > Pseudomonadota > Gammaproteobacteria > Pseudomonadales > Azotimanducaceae > Bin55. Next base: position 2,697,641 of record OZ242170.1, read on the forward strand.
GACCCGGACACCCCAATGTGATGCGTCCTGTGTCGGAGACACATGTCATTTCTGTGTAGACCAGCCCCGCTCCGCCTTTTGCACGTTCACCATAGTGAATAAGGTGCCAGTCTGTTGGACAACCGTTCTCTGCTTTGTACTGTGCCATCGGTGACACGACAATGCGATTCTTCAAATTCAATGCGCGCAGCTTGAACGGTGCGAACATGGGCGGCCGAACACGAGAGTTGTTCGGTACTCCGGCTTGCTCTTGAAACCACCTCTCTGCGGTCTTCAGCCAACCAGCGTCACGCTCTCGCAAGTTCTCGTGGCTGATGCGCTGGCTTCGTGTGAGGAGCGAATAGTTCAATTGAATGGGATCGAGTTGCAGATAGCGTTCGACATTTTCGAACCACTCGACTGAATTCCGTGCGGCCGACTGGAGCCGCAAGACCTCCAATCGACGGACTTCTTCGTATTTGCCTAGTGCAGATTCGAGGTCTAGCTCGGTATGTAGGCAGTCCGCTAAAGCGATCGCAGACTCTAAAGCAAGCTTGGTGCCGGATCCTATCGAGAAGTGCGCCGTTGCAGCGGCGTCTCCCAACAGCACGATGTTTTCGTGGTTCCATTGTTCGCACAACACGCGAGGGAATCGTATCCACGCGGAACCTTGAATGTGGTCGGAATTCGAGAGCAGACGATGTCCACCGAGATGTTTTGCGAATATGCGCTCGCAAATGTCTATGCTCTCTTGCTGACTCAGGTGGGCGAACCCGAATTTCTCAAAGGTCTCGCTTGAACACTCGACAATGAATGTCGCTGTGTCGTGATCGAATTGATAGGCATGGGCCCATATCCACCCAAATTCTGTTTCTTCGAATATGAACGTAAACGCATCATCGAAGTGTTGGTGTGTACCGAGCCAAACAAAATGGCACAGACGTTCGTCAATTTGAGGTTTGAAAGCAAAGTCGAACTCTTTGCGAGTTCTCGAATTCAATCCGTCGCTTGCCACAACCAAGTCGTGCTCTTCGGCATATGCTGAAGCACTTTGCACTTCAGTTTCGAATTGCATTTCGATATTCAGTTGATGGGCTCTATCCTGCAAAATATTGAGCAGTTTCTTTCGTCCGATCCCGCAAAACCCATGTCCAGAAGACAGCAGTTTCTTGCCCTGGTAGTGCAAGGCGATGTCGTCCCAATATGCAAAGTGGCTGCGTACTGACGCCTCGCTCACTGGATCGTTTTTCTTTAGGTTGGTGAGCGTGTCGTCAGATAAGACAACTCCCCAGCCAAACGTATCATTGGGCTTGTTTCTCTCAACGACCAAGACCTTGTGAGATGGGTCCCGAAGTTTCATACAGATGGCGGTGTACAGGCCCCCTGGACCGCCACCCAAACACGCAATCCGCATGTCACCGCGATTTACTGACAGAACGAGTTTACCGATGCAGGCTGCATGGGCCACACATCGTCAAGACATTCTAGACTCTCCCTATTGTGGACGAGAGAAGCGGCAGACCTATGTTCAGTGCGCATCGCGCAAGTGGAGCTTTGCAGCATGTAGTGATGGGATGTTGACGTTCTCATGACTGATTGGGATGATGTGTTCTCCAATGCGGTGTACATACCTGACGGTAAGTCGTATCCGTCGGTATGGAAGCGCCGTGCGGATGTGTTCACAAAGTGTCACGCCAATGCGGACCTAGATTTGGCCTACGGACCTCACCCACGACAGAAATATGACCTGTTTCATCCAGACATCGATAGCCGCGGCTTGGCGTTCTTTGTGCATGGAGGTTTTTGGCTTGAATTCGACAAGTCTTACTGGTCTCACCTAGCTCGGGGTCTGTGCGAATTAGGCTGGTCCGTTGCCGTGCCAAGCTACGTTTTGGCACCACAAGCTCGAATCTCGGCGATCACAGCAATGATTGCACAAGCCATCCAGCACGGCGCCGATCAGGAGCGCGGCCCCATTGTCCTCGTTGGCCATTCTGCAGGCGGACACCTTGTGACGAGAATGGTCTGTTCCAATTCTCCGTTAGAACCCTATGTGCAAGATCGCGTACGAACCGTCGTAACGATTAGTGGACTTCATGATTTGCGGAATCTGCTAAAAACGCAAATGAACAAACAGTTGAAGTTGGATCGCGACGAAGCCCTAGAGGAGAGTCCAGCGTTGCTCGAACCAAGCACGTCGGCCGATGTATTCTGTTGGGTGGGATCGTTGGAACGACCCGAGTTCATTCGTCAATCCAAATTGCTCAAGCGGGCATGGGCAAGTCACATTCCAACTTGTCGGCTTGAGATTGAGGATGGTCGCCATCACTTTGACGTCATTGAGTCTTTGGAAGACCCAGCTAGCTTGCTCATTCGCGCTATTGGTGAACCCACATAGAATCCGCGATCAAATCATGACAAGTTAGGATAAGACCCGACAGAACTGGCACTCAATCCCATGAACGAGAAATTTGTGCTGTACCAAGATCCGTATTGCCCCTTTTGCCGACGTGTGACCGACTACTTGGAGTCGAACAATCTCGATGTCCCAATACGGGACATCACGCGTGACGGAGGAGCCTACAGAGACCTGGTGAAAGGCGGGGGCCGTGGAACCGTGCCGTGCCTTCAGATTACCTCTGAAAACGGCGACGCAAAGTGGATGTACGAGTCGCTCGACATAATCGCTTTCTTAGAGGAAGAGCTTGATGTGTCATCCTAGGTCCTACTTAGTGTAAGTCCATAGATTGAACGAGGGACCAGGCGAGTTCTGATCGTTCCCGCGCGACACCGGCGTATTCCAGAGCAGTAGGGGAACTGGCATTTCCATCAAGGCCCCGCTTGTAGACACCCTGAATGATTCCAGCTGAACGAAAGAGGTTAAAGATTACGTAGAACAACCAGTTTGCGATCTTCTCTCTATTTGCAAACTTGCAGTATTCCTCAATGAGCTCGGACTCATTCGGTATACCAAGATCCTCAAGATTGGACCCGGCGATCATTCCTGGTTTCTTCGAAGCGGGAGAGTGATACTCCTGACACCAATAGCCTAGGTCAGCCATACCGTCTCCGAGGGTGCACAATTCCCAATCCAGAACCGCAACCACTCGGGGTTCAGACTGATGGAGCAGAACGTTTCCAAGTCGATAATCTCCATGTACGATGCACGGTTCAGTCTCATCCGGCAAGTGATCTGGAAGCCACTCGATCAACGAGTTCATCGCTTCAATCTCTTCGGTTTGTGACGCAAGGTACTGTTTGCTCCACCGGGATACCTGGCGTGCAAAGTAGTTTCCGGCGCGACCAAAATCGCCTAATCCCACATCTTCTGGATCAATCGAGTGAAGAGCAGCAAGAATTCTTGCCATGTCCAAGTAGACCATCCAACGGTCGTCTTTCGTTAGATCGGGCAGTGCTGTCGTTGTGAACAGTCTGCCCTCGACCATTTCCATCACGTAGAACTTTGTGCCTATGACGCTTGTGTCCTCACACAATGCATGCATCTTGGGAACCGGAACTTCGGAGTTGCCAAGCGCATCCATAACGCGATGTTCGCGGTCGACTTGATGAGCAGATGGCAACAATTGACCCGGTGGTTGCTTGCGCAAGACATACTGCTCGACTGAAGTCTCCAAAAGAAAAGTTGGATTGCTCTGCCCGCCCTCGTACTGTCTGACTGTGCTTGGAGGTCGAAAGCCTTCAACCGTCGTGCAAAGAAACCGTTCAAGGGAATCCAGATCGAAATGATGGCCGTCGCGCACTGAAGTTAGAACAACTTCACTCATCGTGGATCGTTTGGCGAATCGCTATTGCGGGATGTTGGCTCATTTGGCTCCGACGGTACGCCACCGCGTGAGGATTCTGTACTTCGACTACTCGGCTCGCGGTTCAGCAATTTGCTGAACTGGTTCATAGCATGTGAGACTAACGACAAGGTTCCTGTAAAGAAGCGATTCCGGGACTGTCTCTTCAACCAAACATTGAACTGCAGGATGACAACATGAATGAGCAGCATCAGGATTGTTATCAGGAAGACTACAAGCTCCATATCCAGTCTACGTGGACTCTACTGCCGAACGCCTTTTTTGCCCATCATTCTGCTAATTTTATGACTACGCTGAGTTGCAGTGGATTCACTTGCGACTAACGCCAACTGTCTGTGGTTCTGCACCGGCAATATCGTGCAATTACCAAAGCCTCGCAGCGATATCGCCATGTAGACTTTGTGCCTCGTGCAGTGAATTGAAGACTGTGTGTCCAGTCCACTTTTGCAGATGAAGAGGTTTCGAACCGACCCAGCTAGCAAAGGCTGTACACGTTAAAGGGTGCGGCTTCACATGGTCCTTAGCCATGTCCGTTCATACAGTCACTTTGGTCATCGCTATTGAATATGCAGTGGTTAGTCGCTATCATTCGCAACCGACTTCCCGGACCTGGATGAATTTTGTCTTGAAGACGCTTAGCATGCGCCCTGCAGACGTGGTGCGTGATTGGTATGTTGTAGATGCTTCGCACTACACACTTGGGCGTCTTGCTTCGGCAATTGCGGTTCGATTGCGCGGAAAGCACAAGCCGCAATTCACTCCACACGTGGACATGGGAGACTATATAGTCGTCGTCAATGCGGAGAAGGTCAAAGTTACTGGTCGGAAGGAAGAAGAGAAAGTCTACTACCGACACACTGGCTATCCGGGCGGGATCAAGTCTCTCACGCTGAAAGAACTGCGTGAAAAGCATCCGGAACGAATTATTGAGCAAGCCGTAAAGGGAATGCTTCCACGAAATTCTCTTGGAAGATCAGTTGCACGCAAGTTGAAAGTGTATAGTGGCAGCGAACATCCACACGGCGCTCAGCAACCAAGAGAACTACAGTTCTGATCCCGTGGAGTCCAGAGACACTTCAGGAACGATCCTGTTCCTACTAGGAGACTGATTTGGCAATAGCAAGCGGCTACGGCACAGGAAGACGAAAGACTAGCACTGCTAGAGTTTTTCTTTCCCCTGGCAACGGAAGAATTTTGGTCAACGGTCAGCCCGTTGACGAGTATTTTGGTCGGGAGACAGCCCGGATGATCGTTCGCCAGCCGCTGCAGGCAACGGGTACAGACGATTCGGTAAGTTTGAATGTAACCGTAAGGGGCGGTGGCAATTCCGGGCAAGCAGGAGCAATCAAGCACGGAATCGCACGCGCATTGCTGGATTACAACGAAGATCTCAAGACGGAGCTAAGACGGGCAGGATTCCTGACTCGCGATGATCGAGAAGTTGAACGCAAGAAAGTCGGACTTCGCAAAGCTCGTAAGCGTCCGCAATACTCGAAGCGTTAGACGGCAATCCACACCTTGCCGCAGCGTGGGAATACCGGCTGCGCCTGCTTGAGACAGATGGAACGATGTCGCATGGCCTATAGGAGAGTCGACAGAATTGACGGATTCGGAATCTAATTTAGTAACGCGTCGCTATCTACTTCTAGCCACATCGGGAGTCGCCGCCGTCGGTGCCGCTGCGGCAGCAGTCCCGTTCGTTCGTTCTTGGACGCCAAGTGCAAAGGCACGCGCGTTGGGCGCCCCTGTACGGGTCGACATATCAAAGCTAGAGCCCGGAGAACTGCTGGGACCCGTTCCGGCCTGGCGAGGACAACCCATTTTTGTTGTGTATCGTACGGAATCAACATTGAACAATTTGGAGGAAGATACCTCCAAGCTGGCGGATCCACAATCGAAGAAGAGTACGCAACCCGATTACGCACGGAATCAGTATCGTTCCCGCGACGAACGACCTGAAATAGGCGTGTATTTGGGGCTTTGTACGCATTTGGGCTGTTCGCCGCAACACTACGACGAGTCAAGAGCAAGAAAGCTAGTTGCCAACTGGAGTGGAGGATTCTTCTGCCCCTGCCATGGTTCTCGATTTGACATGGCCGGGCGTGTAGAGAAGAACTTTCCAGCTCCCACCAATTTGGTAGTGCCTCCCTTCCGATTTGAAACTGAGGATGTCATAGTGATTGGTGAAGACACGGAGGTTGCCTAATGGCGGAATCGACAGATCGTCAGGGTTTTCTGTCGCGGTGTCGAACGTGGATTGACGAGCGGTTTCCTTGGACAGATACCGTCGACCGGCACGCCACCAAGTATTACGCGCCTAGAAATTTCAATGTTTGGTACGTTTTTGGTGCTCTCTCCTTCTTTGTCCTGCTCCTTCAATTGGTAACTGGAGTGTGGCTGACCATGTCCTACGAGCCCACGGGCGAGGGCGCATTTGCATCAGTCGAGTACACGATGCGAGAGGTCGATTTTGGGTGGCTGATCCGATACCTCCATTCGACAGGCGCTTCAGCATTCTTCGTGGTCGTCTACATACATATGTTTCGTGGTTTTGCTTACGGTTCATATCGCAAGCCGCGAGAACTGATCTGGCTGATTGGAATGGGCATCTATCTGGTGCTTATGGCAGAGGGATTCTTCGGCTACCTCTTGCCCTGGGGCAACATGTCATATTGGGGAGCGCAGGTCATTGTTTCTCTGGTTGGTGCAATTCCATTCTTCGGTCCGGATCTAATGGAGTGGGTTCGAGGCGATTTCGTGATGTCCGAAATCACCTTGAATCGTTTCTTTGCACTTCATGTGTTTGCACTGCCGGGTGCGCTTGTGGTCCTTGTTTTCGTGCACATCGTCGCATTGCACCACGTGGGATCCAATAACCCAGATGGCATCGAGATCAAATCCAAAAAGGATGAGAAAGGTGTTCCACTCGACGGGATTCCGTTCCATCCCTACTACACCGTCCACGATTTCCTGGCGATAGTCGTCTTTTTGATCGTCTTTTGCGCAGTGGTGTTCTTCGCGCCGGAAATGTTTGGCTACTTCATCGAGAAGCCAAACTTCGAGATAGCAAATCCTCTTAGCACCCCAGAGCACATCGCTCCGGTTTGGTACTACACGCCGTTCTACGCAATGTTGCGTGCGGCGACTTTCCCGCTGTTCGGCATTGACGCAAAGTTCTGGGGGTTGGTAGTGATGGCCGGCGCAATTCTGATTCCGGCCGCATTGCCGTGGCTCGACAAGAGTCCGGTAAGGTCGATTCGTTACAAGGGCAGAATCTCAAAACTGATGCTTGCTTTGTTCGTTACGAGCTTCATTGTGCTTGGCTACCTCGGAACGATCCCACCCTCAACGTTCGCCACTTTTCTGGCTCAAATTGGAACCATCGTCTACTTTTCCTATTTCCTACTGATGCCTTGGTACACGAGTAGAGAGAAGACTAAGCCGGTACCTGATCGGGTTACTGGTTGAGGCGCGGGTAAGGAGCCGCAACAATGATTCGAATGTTGAAGGGTCTTGCAGTCGCTTTTTCTTGCTTGGCAGGTGCACTGGTCCACGCAGCAACGGACTCTTCGTGGGAGATGGAACCCATGAAGCCCGACCTTGACGATGTTGCGTCCCTACAACGGGGCCTTGCGCTTTACGCTAACTTTTGCATTGGGTGCCACTCCTTGCAGTACCAGCGATATGAACGCACCGCAAACGATCTGGGCGATATCCCTGAAGACTTGATGCTAGACAACATTATCTTCTCGGGACAGGCTATTGGCGACTACATGACGACATCGATGTCGCAGGAGGACGCAAAGGTTTGGTTTGGAATGGCACCACCGGATCTCACGATGGTCACACGGGTTAGGAGCCCCAAATGGGTCTATAACTTCCTTAAGACTTTTTATAGGGACGACTCAAGGCCATACGGCGTGAACAATAAGGTGTTTCCGAATGTCGGCATGCCGCACGTTCTCTTGCACTTGCAAGGGATTACCGAGGAAGTCTGCTATGGCTATCAGTCAATAGATGTTGTAGACCGACTGTTGGAGCTCGACGCTGCTGCTGCGGATGGCATTACGGAGTCGTTGGATCGAATGCAGGGTCGCGAACCGAACTGTCCAGAGATTAGGACATTGCCTGGGTCTGGGCTTTATGACGAGGAACAGTTTGATCAGGCTGCGTTCGATCTCGCTAATTTCTTACATTACGTTAGCGACCCGACGCGCCAAGAACGCAAAGCTCTTGGCACCTATGTGCTTGCATTCTTGTTCATACTCTTGGTACTCGCCTACTTCCTGAATCGCGAGTACTGGAAAGACATACACAACCGACAATCCGATTAATTTTCCCCAGTCGCAGAATAGAGGCTGACGCATGAGCATTTCCGGCCGTCGTACTCCGATGGTGCTGTATTCCACTGGAACCGACCAATATAGTCACAGGGTGCGCCTTGTACTAGCTGAGAAACGAATCCTAGTGGATGAGCACTTCATGGACAGAGAGACTCTCAACCATGATGCCGTGCAAGAGAATCCTCCCGATGAAATTCCAACTCTTGTTGATCGAGACTTGTTTCTGTTCAATAGTTTGGTGGTTATGGAGTATCTTGATGAGAGATACCCGCATCCACCACTGCTTCCGGTCTATCCGGTCGCGCGGGCTGAATCTCGCCTGATGATTCAGCGAATTCAGAAGGAATGGTCTGAACGAGTTGACACTCTGACCGGCAAGGGAATCAGAAAGTCTCAACGGGACCGTGCGCGAACGGAATTGCGAGAGAGCATCATTTCGTTTGCTCATGGGGTTTCGGAGCAAAAGTTCCTGATGAGCAACGACTTCACCATTGTGGACTGCTGCGCTGCTCCAGTGCTTTGGCGACTGGAGTTGCTAGGTATCAAGCTGCCAACACGTCAGACGCGAAACTTGCGACGCTATATGAACACAGTTTTTTCTCGCGAGTCCTTTCGTGCGAGCCTAAGCGAAGAAGAGGAGGAAATGCGCACTTGACATCCTTCCGATGGTATTTGGTTGATGCGCTGATTCGATGGCTTGTAGACAATGGTTGCGTACCCCACGTTGTCATCCAATGTGATCTTCCCGATGTCAATGTGCCGATGGAGTACGTTAAGGACAATCGATTGGTACTAAACGTCTCAGCGCAGGCTGTCAGCAACTTTTCGTTGGGTCCGCACGGCATCGATCTAGACGCTAGATTCGATGGAGTTCCGCTTCATGTCCACGCTCCCGCCGGAGCAATTGTTGGCGTTCACGCAAAGGGAAGTTCGGTGGGCGTGACCCTAGAACCTGAGGTGCCAGGTTCCGATGACAACACACCGCCGACTCAGCGAACAAATCAGGGACGCGGTTCGCGACCAAAGCTGACCATTGTGGAGTAAATTAGACGTCGACATATGGGACTTGGGCACTAAGGTCATGCAGAGTTCAGTCAAGGTAGTCGAAAACCTTGACAACCTTGGCTACGCCGCGTATGTAGCGAACTGCTTCGGCGGCGGCATCTCCCTCGCGTCGCGTTACGACTCCGATTAAATAAACGATACCTTTATCCACCACTAGATCGAGCTGATCGACGCTGACTTCGTTCAAATTGGAGATCTTCCTTTTCGCCGTTGTCGCTATGAACGAATCTGCGGTACGACCCACAACAGTACGGACGCCTCCGATTGAGATTTCGTTCTGGACAGCTCGCAGGTGTTGCACCTTTGAAGCTGCCTGACCTGCTTTGGCTTTCCGTTCCTCAGTAGCCAATTGACCGGTTAATAGCACGATGCGACTATGAACCGAAATCCGAATTCTCTCGTCTTCCAATTGACCTAGCGACTCGAAGACTGCCGCTCTGACCATCCGTGCGAGAACTACGTCATCCATGTATTCTCCTGGCGAGCGAAGATCTTCGCGCACTGTTGTCGATGAGCATCCGAAACTGGCAAATGCCGACGCAGCTGCAAGCGCGAGAAAAGCTACAACGAATCCTGTGTGTTTGGCGGTCATGCGAATTTCTACATCAGTGATCGGAGCCTTTCGGTTGGCTTATGCACTGGTACTGCAGGCACAAGTTCTTGGTTGTCTACCATGCCCCAAACTGGCTGGCGCGTCAGAACTCCCTGGTGTTTGACAGATAGTACGCCGGTCAGACCAAAAACCGAAAAGCCGCGCTCAAGGGTTCGGATGTTCATAGCCACTCTGTATGCATCGGAGCCGAACGCATACAAGGGAAAGAGCGACTCTGATTCAGTGAAGGATCCCAGGAGTTCGTTGGTCAGCGCCGTGCTGTAAAGGTTTGCGGGAATGCTGGTATACAAGGTTCCATTTGCATACTCTGCTTCAAGTTGCCGGTTTCTGAACGTCGGTTCCGCAACAAGCAATGGCAAGTCGCCGGCAAAGTGGTAGTGCAATGCTGCGGTCAGCGACGCGAATTCCGAATGGTCCACCAATGCGACGACGGCATCGACGTCGTGTCTTCTACGTGGTGTGAATTCGAGTTTCCCAATTTTCGCTTCAAGGGCTTCGTGCCGCCGGTTGCTTTGACCGACGTGAAGGATTTCGGCCGTGTCTTCGGTTACCTCTGCAAGATTGTTCAACACGATTTCATCAACAATCTGCATGTCATTGAGCAACACACTCTTGAGCCACACGGACGCTCGTGCGGACCAATAGTTGCCTCCAATGAAGAGAAGCACTTTCCTAGCCCTCATGTCGTTCAACTTGGCAACGATTTTCACGATATCGTCCTCGACCGCAATGGCTAGCTGCAATGACGATGCGTTGTTTATTTGCGCGCTCGGAACTCTATTGAGTGCAATGGTAGGTATAGGCAAGGAATCGCCTTGTACGACCGAGCGAACCCTGTCCTTGTCCAACGGGCCGACGATCACATCCGCGCCCTCTGCAATTGCCTTGTCGACGAGATTCAGGACGTCGGTTTGTTGCGTGTCGTAGACTCTAACCTTCACCTCGGCAGCGGTCTGCAAATGAAAGAGGTGCGTGCCAAAAAATCCATTGCGAATCGCGCGGGCGGCGCTAGCTAGAGGTCCCGATTGGGGAAGAAGCAGTGCTACGTTGGTCGGGTTTCCTGCACGAAGCTGAAAAGGTCCCGGCGGGTGTATGGCGGCCAAGTGATCGGGATTGCTCTCTCGCCACTTGCCAAACAAGAGATTCCGTTGGGATTGAGATACAGCCTCCCGGGCGATTTTGCCCACTGCCCACCAACCCTTGGCTGCTTCGGATTGTGTTGTGTTTACCGAATCGCACCGGTATACGCACCAGTCTGCCATGACGTTCCAGATCCGACGCGACCATTCCTGGCTGTCATGAAGGCCTACAGGTTCGAATGTGGCAAGTTCGTCGATGGTTGCTTCGCAATTGCCCGCTTTGGAGAACACATGCGCTCTGAGAACAGCAACAGCCGCCGCTTCGTTGTAATTGGCTGGAGTCAATCGTCGCGCCGAGTCGAGTCCCTTCCACGGATCGTCGTAGAAGATTAATGCGGCATGCAGGAATTGCTGACGGAATGAAGCTTCTACTCCAAAGTCAGCACCCCCGAATTGACCTAGGTGACCTCGAAGGGTTACCTTGGCTTCGTTCAGGCTGCCGTTGGAATAAAGTACGCTAGTCCTGTCAAGGATCTCAATCAACGGATCTGCTCGTAGCCCTATTTGTGGTGGTGACGAGACTTGCCTGTTTACGCTCGCGGGTGAAGATCCTTCTGTTGGAAACCGGTGCGATGTGCTTTGGCAACCGATTCCAAACACCATGAGTGCCATACAGCAAATGCAGAGGGCCGAAATGACGGGACGTTTGTTTGTAGTTGCCATACACATTGGAAACACTGAAGACCTGACCGCTCGATCGGTGCGCGTTCTCCGCAACGCGTCGCGAATTGCCTGCGAAAGTTTGTCTCGTGCGCAAATATTATTGAAACACTTGGACATACCTTTCAACAAGACTAAGCTTATTGTTCTAAAGGACGTCCATGAAGACACGGGGACTAGGCAAGTATTACATGCCCTTGATGCTGGGCATGAAGTAGCGCTTGTGGTCGACGCGGGAACGCCGCTCATATCCGATCCAGGTTTCCGCGTAGTTAGGGAAGCTTTTTCGCGTGGCATTACCACAACTCCTATTCCCGGATCAAGCTCTTTGACCGCTCTGGCGTCAGTCTCGCCCATACCTCTCAATACATTTAAGTTCACCGGTTTTCTTCGTTCAAGAGGGGCAGCCAAACGATCACAGCTTGCGGAGATTGGCGATTCTCAGGTTCCCACAATCTTTTTTGAGACATCCAAGCGTGTAGTTGCGACTATGCGCACATGGGTCGACCTAGGATTCGGCAATCGCGATGTCTTTCTCGGTAGGGAATTGACGAAGACTCATGAAGAGTTTCTCTATGGATCAGTCGAGGACGTGCGTTGCCAGTTGGAGGACCGGCCCCAAGTACTGGGCGAGTTTGTGGGTGTACTAGCGGCATCGCCTGTCGAAGTTAAGACCCTGGAGGCCGACTCGCTAATCAGGGAATTGCTACCGCACGTCAAGATTGCCCAAATTGCGCGGATCGTATCGAACGTAACCAGCATGGCACGGGACAAAGCCTATTTGCGGGCGACCGAATTGCGCGAAAGATTGTCGTAGTATGTGTAGCGAGACGGCTAGGCGATCGCCGATTGCAAATGCAATTGGAGGAAAGTCCGGGCTCCAAAGGACAGAGTGCCAGGTAACGCCTGGGGAGCGAGAGCTCACGGAAAGTGCAACAGAAAGCATACCGCCTTCGCGCGAGTGGAGGCAAGGGTGAAAAGGTGCGGTAAGAGCGCACCGCGATTGCTGGCAACAGAATCGGCTAGGTAAACCCCACTCGGAGCAAGACCAAATAGAGATCGAATCGCGTGGTCCGCGTGCGGTCCGGGTAGGTTGCTAGAGGCGCACGGCGACGTGTGTCCAAGATGGATGGTCGCCCACGACAGAACCCGGCTTATCGGCCGTCTCGCACATTCTCTACCCCGTCTCCATACCCTTGTGGGGCGGTTCCCATTTGTACAAGAGGGGACCATGCAGATCTAGCCAGAATCGGCTGCAGGGATCGAACGGTTTGCAAGCACGAATCGGACATTGATTGAGTGAATTTCCGAGTGGTTGCCGGTTTGTTGTTTAGATTTGAATAATTGGGTATTATTGTTTCCGTCTGTAGGGGATGTCACGGAATGACTGATCCTACGGGCGCGATTGATACGTGAATTCGAAAGAATGGAGGCAATGTGCGGATTTCACGTGGGTTTTTCGCATCCGGATCCTACAAACGCGATGCGAGAAGGCCGTGCCAGTAACGCACACGCCCGTACTGGTTGAAGAAACCCTTGCGGCTACAGTGGTCAACACTGGTGGATCCTACCTTGATGCCACATTTGGTACAGGAGGACACACTAGAGCCATTCTTGGGCAACTTGACGAAAACGCCCGGATTCTTGCTATGGATCGGGATCCAGAAGCGGTTGCCTACGCTCATGCATTGGCCGAAGAAGACAGCCGTGTCACATATTCCAAGGGATGTTTCAGTGACATAAAGCAGGTCGCGCAAACCCACCAGTTCTCCCAGTTCGACGGAATTCTGATGGATCTAGGAGTCTCATCAGTGCAGTTGGCCAATTCTGAACGGGGCTTCAGTTTTCAAGACGACGGTCCGCTGGACATGCGAATGGATCCTTCAGCTGGGGTGACTGCAGGAGAGTGGCTCAACTCCGCACCATTCGTCGAACTAATCAGCGTGTTTAAGCGATACGGCGAAGAAAGAAATGCTCGTCCCATTGCACGAGCCATAGCCAATGCCCGCCCGATTCAATCTACGTTGCAGCTGGTAGAACTAATACATGGCGGATCTAGGACCGTTGACAGACGCAAGCATGTTGCAACACGAATCTTCCAAGCGATTCGCATACGTGTTAACGATGAAATCAATGAGCTAAGAAAGGGGTTGCGGAACGCGTTCGAGCTCATGGCGTTGAACTCGCGGCTTGCTGTAATCACCTTCCACAGTCTCGAGCATCGTGAAGTACGTCGGCAGTTTTCGGATTGGACGTCAAGGTCCATTCCTCATCGAATGCCCGTACGCGGAACCAACGAAGGTCCGCTGAAAACGATCGTGAAAGGTAGACGGGCTTCCCGATCGGAAATTGAGAGCAATATTCGGGCAAGGTCGGCGATGTTGCAGGTGGTCGAACGTGTCCGTTAAGAAGACACCCATGAAAACGAAATCGCGCTGGTTGCCGTCTTCCATGTGGTGGGTATTTTGGATATTTCTGCTCACCTCTCTCTCTGTTACGGGATTTCTTGTCCTGAATCAAGTTCGCGACTATCAGCGACTAAACGTCCAATTGGAGCAGCTTCGAGTTCAACAGGAGGAACTACTGTCTGAATTCACTCGATTGCAGATAGAGCGAGGTAGTGAAGCCTCACTCGAGCGCGTAGTAAATGTGGCGACTTCTGACATGGGTATGAAGTTTCCGACCGAAGTGGTAACCGTAAAGGCAGACAGCGAACAGTGAACAACAAGCGACACAAATTTGTTCTCGTTCTTTTTGCATTGGTGACCACTGTAATGCTGGTCCGTATGTTTATTCTGGCTACTTACGACAGAGAGTTCCTACAGGACCGCGGCAATAGTCTTGCGCAACGGGAGGTATCGGTTCCTACAACTCGGGGCGTGATTTACGATCGTTCTGGTCAGCCATTGGCCGTTAGTACTCCGGTCAAGTCGATATGGACGGATCCAGGCATTGACACGATTCCACGAGATTCGTACGAAGAGCTTGCTATTGCATTGCAAATGACCGTCGAGGAACTGGATCGCAAGCTGTGGGAGGCTCGGGACCGGCGGTTTGTATACCTCAAGAAACGTGCACCTCACGAAATTTCAGAAGCAGTTGAATTACTTGGCATTCCTGGGGTGCGCTTTACCACTGAATACCGACGGTACTACCCAGCTGCCGAGGTCACTGCGCATGTTGTGGGATTGATCAAAAACGATGGGACCGGCGCAGAAGGGCTTGAGCTGTCGCATGACGCGACATTGCGCGGCGAGGTAGGTAAACGACGTGTGCTGCGTTCGCGGGACGGTCGCAAACTGCGCGATCTTCTTCTCATAGACCCTCCAAAGCACAGCGAGGGCATTACTACGACGATTGATTTGGGATTGCAATACCTGGCGTTTCGCCACCTGCGTGAGACGGTAACGGAACACGAGGCAAAGTCCGCGACCCTGGTCCTTATTGATGTGTATACCGGTGAAATTCTTGCATTGACAAGTTATCCATCCTACAACCCGAATGACGGAGGAGATCGCGCGTTCAGCCGCATGCGAAATCGAGCGGTCACGGACACATATGAACCAGGATCAACAATTAAGACCTTTGCCTCGCTAGCGGCGTTGGAGACTGGTCGATTTGAAATTGCAACCAAAGTGGACACATCTCCAGGCTACTTCGGAATTGGTGGGCACTTGGTCGAAGATCCTAGAAACTATGGTGAATTGAGCCTTGAAGGAGTACTTGTCAAATCCAGTCAGGTAGGCATCTCCAAGATTGCTTTGAGGCTCGACAAATATGCAGTGTTTAGTGCTCTGAATCGCGCCGGGGTAATTAGCACTCCACATTCGGGTATGCCGCACGAAGCGCTCGCGCACATCAACATTGAAGACTTGGAGCGCGACATCGGTCGTGCCACATTGGCCTATGGGTATGGGCTTCGCATTTCTCCCCTGCAGTTGGCCGTGGGCTACTTGACGCTCGCTACGGGAGGAGTGCGCCGACCTGTGAGCATTATTCGAGATTCCTCTCGATCTGCGGGATCGGGCAACCGGGTTTTCGATTCTTCTGACGTTCAAGATGTCGTTGGAATGTTGGAAGGCGTTGTTTCACCCATTGGTACAGCTCCAAAAGCCAACATTGCGGGTTTTCAAGTAGCAGGAAAGACGGGCACCGTGAGAAAAATTTCGGGAGGAAAGTACGACGACGACCGACATATTGCATGGTTTGTCGGTATGGCTCCATCGTCGAACCCTCGAATCGTTGCAGTGGTGATGGTGGACGAACCTAAGGGTGAAATACGTTCCGGCGGCGGAGTGTCTGGACCCGTTTTTGCCGTCGTTGCGCGACATGCACTGCACTTGATGGGGATGTCGGATTCATCAAACGGACGAAGACGCGATGGCGATGCTGCTTAGCAAACTATTAGATCGTACAGACGTGCCTTCCGTGATAGTTGGAGGCATGACTAGCGACTCACGATCTGTTCGTCCAGGGGATGTTTTCGTTGCCTACAAGGGCCAGGAATTTGATGGTCACGAATTTGTCGAGGAAGCCGTCCAGCGAGGAGCCAATGCAATTTGCGCGGAAAATCCAATGGCGGAAGCGTTGTCCATTCCGTGGGTACAAGTAAGTGATCTCGCAAATCGGCGTGGTGCACTAGCTGCGAGATTCTACGGCTACCCAAGTCGCGAAATGCAAACAGTTGGAGTCACTGGCACGAACGGGAAGTCGTCTGTGGCCTATGGAACGGCTAGCTTGCTGGAATCAACCGCCTGCATCGGCACGATTGGATGGGGGGTTCCCCCTTTTCTCTGTTCGTCTACTCTCACCACCATCGATCCAATCACCATGCAGCATGTCATGGCGGACTTGCTACGACGCAACGTCCGAAGGGCGGTCGTTGAAGTGAGTTCACACGCATTGTCGCAAGACCGCATAGATGAACTGCGGACTCGGTGTGCGGTGTTCACCAATCTCACTCGCGATCACCTGGATTACCACTCGACCATGGAAGACTATGGAAGAGCTAAATTCCGATTGTTCGAACGCGCAGAGTTGGAGTGCGGAATCGTGAACATTGACGATCCCTTCGGGAGGGAAATCGAGGAATACCTGCTCAATCGAGATATTGATTGCTATACGTACGGGGAAACTAGTCGTGCGGACTTGCATTGGCGAGATGTGGAATTTGCACCTAATGGAATTCGCGGCCACTGGGTTAGTCCTTGGGGCACAACGCGGTTCTCGATCCCCTATCGGGGGTCGATGTATTTGTCCAACGCTGCTGCGATGCTGCTCGTTGCAGTTTATTGCGGGTTGGACTTTCAAGAAGCTGTGGGCCGCATGCACGCTGCGGTTCAAATTCCGGGACGGATGGAATACGTATCGCAAGTAGGTATGCCTGCAATGGTCTTGGACTATGCACACACACCCGATGCGTTGCGCGCCGCATTGGAAGCAGTGAGGTCTCATACGAGCGGACGCGTTGTTTGCGTTTTCGGGTGCGGAGGAGATCGCGATCAGGGCAAGCGTCCAGAGATGGCTCAAGTTGCGCAATCACTTTCCGACTATGTCGTTGTTACCTCCGATAATCCTCGCTACGAAAACCCGCTTCAGATCATTGAGGAAATCCGCCAGGGTTTTTCGCCAAGCAATGCACACTTCGAAGAACAAGATCGAACAAAAGCTATAGCGCACGCCATTGCTAGCGCCCACAAGGAAGATACGGTTTTAGTTGCCGGAAAGGGTCACGAACGCTATCAGGAGATTCAGGGAGTACGTCATCCTTACAGCGATCGAGCCACCATTCAGACTCTTCTTGGAATGCGCGGCTGATGTTGCTCTGGCTTACTCAATACCTATCCGATTTCTATTCGGTGTTCAACGTTTTCGAGTACATCACGTTTCGGACTATCGTGAGTGCAATCACGTCCTTGGTAATTGCACTGTGCCTTGGACCGGTGGTCATTAGGCGATTCGCTCAAAGCGACATTGGCGAGACGATTCGGGATGACGGGCCTACTTCACACATCTCGAAGCGCGGCACTCCAACCATGGGTGGTCTTCTAGTCGTCCTTTCAATCCTCATATCCACATTGCTTTGGGGCGATCTTGGAAGCAGGCAAGTGTGGATCGTAATCGGGGTGATATTGGGATTTGGACTGATTGGATTCGCAGACGATTACAAGAAGCTCAACAAGGGAAAGGGCATTTCCATCAAGTGGAAGTACTTTCTCCAGTCCGTGGTAGGTCTGACTGCGGCGGTTGTCATGTTTGCGACGGCGACGGTACCTGAAGAGACCCAGCTAATCGTTCCAATCTTCAAGGATGTGGCCATTCCACTGGGTTTCGGCTTCATTGTTCTCTCGTACCTAATGATCGTCGGAATGAGCAACTCTGTGAACTTCACGGATGGGCTTGATGGCTTGGCCATCATGCCGACCGTTATGGTAGGGGCAGCTCTGGGACTGATTGCATATCTGGTGGGTCACAGTGAGTTTGCACCGTACCTCCAAATACCTTACATACCGGGAATGGGTGAGGTGGCAATCATCTGTGGTTGCATCGTCGGTGCCGGACTTGGATTTCTCTGGTACAACGCGTATCCCGCTCAGGTCTTCATGGGAGACGTCGGGGCGCTTTCATTGGGCTCCGCTCTAGGCGTAATTGGGGTATTGGTTCGCCACGAAATCGTGTTGTTGATCATGGGTGGCGTCTTTGTCGTTGAGACTGCCTCGGTAATTGCCCAGGTAGTTAGTTACAAGGCGTTCGGCAAGCGCATATTTCAAATGGCGCCGCTGCACCACCACTTTGAGCTGAAGAAATGGCCTGAACCTCGAATTGTCGTCCGATTCTGGATCATTTCTTTCATGCTCGTTCTTGTAGGGTTGTCAATGCTGAAGCTACGATGAGCAACGAATTCACAATGGTGTTGGGTCTCGGAAACACGGGCATCTCCGTCATTCGGCACCTTCAATCTAAGGAAGGGCATGTCCACGCCTGCGACTCGCGCTTAGGCCGACAGACTGGTCAGATTCCACATTTGTCGACCGTTCGAACAGATTTCCCGAACGTGAAAATTGTTCCGCCTCGACGATTCGCCAAGGCAGTAGCAGACTTTAGTCGCGTCGTGGCGAGCCCCGGTCTGGCGCTTGACGACTCATTGCTTAAGTTTGCCGAGATCGAACGCGTACCCATAGTTGGCGACATCGATCTCTTTCTGGACGAAGTGAATGTACCGGTCATTGGTATCACCGGTACTAACGGCAAGAGCACGACAACAATGCTCGTGGGCGAAATGCTTTGCGAAAAAGGCTACCAGGTGTGTGGAAACATCGGGCTTCCAGTTCTGGATGCCTTGAGCAGCGATGCTGCGGGATACGTTGTGGAACTTTCGAGCTTCCAGCTCGAGCGTCTAAATCGAGCGCGGTTCGATGTTGCCGTGATAACCAACATTGCAGAGGACCACCTTGATCATCACACTTCCATGGCTCAATACGTCGCAAGCAAAAAGCGCATCTATGACGATTGCAATTTCGTCGTATACAACGGCAGGGACTCAAGGACCAGACCGCAATTTGACAGACCAGGCATTGCTGTCGATGGCGACTTAGATTGGCGCGTCGTCGAGCAAGGGATCGTCGTTGCAGGAGCTTTGATTCAGTCCGACCAGTTAGCCCTAAAGGGCAAGCACAATCACTTCAATTTGGTGGCTGCTTCCGCGGTCGCCCATCACATGGGTGCCAACTTGGACACCATCAAGCACGTGGCCCGCACATTCAAGGGTCTTGCGCACCGCACCCAATTGATTGCCACAGTTGACGATGTCGAGTACATCAACGATTCGAAGGCCACGAACGTGGCAGCTGCAGTCTCATCCATACAAGGAATGTCCGTGGGCGGACGAGATCTTGTTCTTATCGCGGGCGGCGACTCCAAGAATGCCGATTTCGGCAAGCTTGCCGAAGCGATCGGCGAACATGTAAGGCACGTTATATTGTTTGGACGAGATGCGTCCCGAATTGCAGAACGTCTGCATTCAGTCGAGTTTGAATTCGCCAATTCACTCGAGGCGGCGGTAACACGGGCAAGGGACTTGGCGGTTCCTGGCACTTGTGTGATGCTCGCTCCTGCTTGTGCGAGCTATGACATGTTCGAGAATTTCGAACAACGAGGCACGTCATTCGCGGCGGCAGTCCGGAGATTCATGACGTGATGGCTCGAATCGACACCGTAGCTACCTGCGTGTGGATGCTTCTTATGGCGTTGGGGCTCGTAGCAGTTACCAGTGCAACGCAACATCTTGCCAGCTCGCAAATCAATCCACTGGTCCTCAAGCACGTCTTCTACATGGTGGTTGCTGTTGCCGTATTCATCGGCATTGTCCAAACACCTATGGACGTAGTGCAGAGGTTGCACAAGATTTTCTATCTGCTAACTCTGGCACTAGCGATATTGGTCCTAATTCCAGGAATCGGACTGGAAGCGGGAGGAGGTAGGAGGTGGATTGATCTGAAGTTCGCGACCTTGCAGGTTTCAGAACTCGCCAGACTTTTCCTACCCATCTACCTTGCTGGCCACTTGGCGCACAATCGACAAGCTATTTCCAAGGGTATATGGGGACCTGTAAAGCCTGTGCTGCTGGTTGGAGTTGTTTTGGGATTGATATTTCTACAACCTGACTTTGGTTCCGTGGTACTCATCGGATTGGTCACGGCTGGAATGCTCTTTGTGGCTGGGGCACGCCTGAGAGTATTGGCAGCGATTGGAGTATTTGCCGTTCCAGTATTTGCCTACTTTCTCTATGAGCGGCGTAACCGACTGATGGCTTACTTGGACACATGGTCACATGCTCAGGATGAGGGCTACCAGCTGTCGCAATCTCTCATCGCCTTTGGCCGTGGAGAGTTAACGGGAATAGGACTGGGAGATGGCATACAGAAGGTTCTCTACCTCCCGACCCCACATAACGACTTTATATTTTCAGTGATTGCAGAGGAAGTTGGATTTATTGGAAGTGCCGTGTTGTTACTTGTGCTTCTTGGTTTGGTTGCTCGATGTTTGTGGGTTGGCAAGTGCGCCTTGAATGCCGGGCGTGACTTTGCCGGTTTTCTCTCTTATGGCGCAGGTTTGATGCTTGGACTCCAGACACTAATTCACGTAGGCGTCGCCATCGGCGCTTTGCCAACGAAAGGACTCACGCTGCCTTTCATCAGCTATGGCGGCAACAGTCTCCTGGTCTCAAGCGCGCTGGTTGCTCTTTCCTGTCGCGCGCACATGGAACTCACTCCCAAGGAATATCGGAAGGCTCGAAAGTCTTGAAGGTTCCAGGTTTCAACGTCATTGACATTCCACCGATGCGACGAGTTCGGAACATTCACTTCGTCGGCATTGGCGGTGCAGGAATGTGCGGCATAGCCGAAGTACTTATACATCAAGGCTATGAGGTGAGCGGTTCTGATTTGATTGCTTCTAGCGTGACCGATCGATTGAAGCGATTGGGTGCCAAGGTGCAAATTGGGCATCAGGCTCGTAACGTTGACGGCGCAGATGTTCTTGTTGTTTCAAGCGCCGTTAGCGATGAAAACGTAGAGACTAGGGAAGCGCACCTACGTCGCATTCCCGTTGTATCTCGCGCAGGCATGTTGGGCGAGCTAATGAGGCACCGCTATGGGATCGCCATAGCAGGAACCCATGGAAAGACTACGGTGACGAGCCTGATTGCAAGCATCTTTCAAGCCGCGGAGCTGGATCCCACCTACGTGATCGGTGGACTGTTAAAGAGTGAAGGATCCAACGCCAGACTGGGATTGAGCCGCTACTTCATCGCTGAAGCAGACGAGAGTGACGCCTCGTTTCTATTTCTCAATCCAATGATGGGCGTTATTACCAATATCGACAGGGATCACTTAGGAACTTACGCTCAAGACTATGAGTCTCTGCTTGAGGCCTTCAAGGAATTTGTTCACAGGCTTCCTTTCTATGGCCTCGTCGTGTTGTGCGTAGATGACGAAGGAATCTGCTCAATCATCGACGATATCCCTAGGCCCATGCTGACCTACGGGCTATCCGAAGAAGCCGATTTTCGAGCGGTGGACATTGCGCATTCCGACTCCAAGTGCCGATTTCGCGCGATGCGTCCAGGAGCGTTGCCGCCCTTGAATGTAGAAACCTGCCTGCCTGGAGACGAAAACACGCGCAATGTGCTTGCGGCAATTGCAGTGGCGACAGACGAAGGGATCGCGGATGAGTTCATTGTTCGAGGTTTGCAGAACTTCAGCGGGATAGACAGGCGATTTGACGTGAGTTCCGTCGAGATAGGTGGTCGACACGTAACAATGATTGACGACTACGGTCATCACCCAACCGAAGTTCAGCATATTGTTGAAACAGTCAACACCATCTTTCCTGGTCGTCGTCTAGTCATGGTGTACCAGCCTCATCGGTTTACTAGAACGAGGGACCTGTTCGATGAATTCGTCCAAGTCCTCACTACCGTCGATCTGCTGATTCTTGTTGACACCTATGCGGCGAGCGAAGACGCAATTTGCGGTGCTTCTGGTCGCGATTTGGCGGAAGCCATTCAAGCGACAGGGATGGTTCCCGTCCATTTTGCAGGTGTGCCGCAACAAGCCGTCGATATTGTCTCGCAGGTTGCAGAGCACAATGATGTTCTCGCTGTTCAAGGCGCAGGCAGCATCGACCAAGTTTCTGAGCAACTCAGGGCACTTGCCGCATGACTACACTCGCGAGATTTTTGGCTGGAGTGACGCTCGGGGTTATTGCGCCGCTCGGGGTGATATTGGGCTTGGCCTATTTGAGCGGCGAGGATCCTCAGGTTGTTGTTCACGGCAACCTAAGTGAAATTCGGAAGTCCGAGCTTCGAAGTGTCGTCGAGCAGGCAATTGCCGAGACCGGACGTTGGGTCACCAAACCCGCAATAAGGGACGAAGCCGCCAAGCTTCCATGGGTGGTCAAGACCCGAGTTTGGCGCACAGTAACAAATAGCTTGCACATAGATGTGCTTGAAAGCATTGAGGAACAGCGCCCAACTGAACGTCTCGCGAAGGGAACAGAAGAAAGTCTTGTACTAAAAAACACCTCAAGGACTCAGGCACATGTCGTGAGCCAGGAATTGGTGGATCGACTCAAAAAACTCGCTCGAGTGAGCGGTGATCCGGTTGAAACTGTCGATCACTCTAGCGAAGGATTGGTTATCACGTTAGAATCTGGTACTAGCGTCTTGTTAGGCAATCGTGATTTCGACTCTAGGATGCAACGATTTTTGACGGTGGCCCAAGAGATTGAAATAGAAATGGACATGTCTCGACTAGTGGCGGATGCCCGTTACGACACTGGTGTTGCAGTAGCGGCGATTGACATTGAGAGGGACAAGTCCTACGACACCGATGCGTCGATTACCAATGATCCTGTGGTGATTACACACGAGTAGTTCAGATGGTTAACAACTCCGCCCCAATCGTTGGCATGGACATCGGCACCACGAAAGTCGCCGTGTGTATAGGCCGCCAAACCCCTGAAGGCACAGTCGAAGCCACTGGAATTGGTACACACGCATCGACAGGTGTACGCAGAGGAATGGTCGTCAACATCGAAGCCACGGTGGAAGCTATCAAGAGTGCGCTGCACGAAGCACAAGCAATGGCGGGACATTCCGTTGACTCCGCCTTTGTGTCAATCGGCGGAGAGCATGTAAAGGGAGTCAATTCTCAGGGCAATGTGGCAATTCGATCAGGCGAGGTTAGCAATGAAGAACTGGACCTTGCACTTGAATCGGCACAGGCAGTGCCGCTGAGCAACGACGAAAAGGTCATGCATGTGATTCCCCAGGAGTATGTCATTGATTGGCAGGATGGCATTCGCGAACCTCGAGGGATGTCCGGTACTCGCATGGACGCCAACGTGCACGTGGTTTGCTGTGCGAAGAACGCCGTGCGTAATGTCACCAAATGTGTCAGCTTGTGTGGAATCGGCATCAAGGGGATCGTTGTTGAGCCGATTGCATCGGCTTCAGCCGTACTAGCGGACGATGAACGAGAGCTTGGCGTTTGCCTGCTAGACATAGGTGGGGGCACGACCGACATTGCTGTTTTCACGGACGGCGCCATCCGACATACTGAAGTTGTATCTATGGCGGGAGACTCGGTCACAAAGGACATCGCCATGACCTTGCGTACCCCGGCTCAGCACGCAGAGGAACTCAAGATTCGTTATGCCTGTGCGCTCCAGGATCTGACGCACGAGGATGAGTCAATTCGAGTGCCCGGGGTTGCGGATCGTCCCGATTCGAACCTTTCTCGACAAACTTTGGCTGCGGTTGTGGAATCGCGCTATCGCGAGTTGATTGAAATTGTTCGCAACGCTTTGAAAAACGCGAACATTCCCACTACCAAACTCGGTTCAGGAGTGGTGCTAACGGGCGGAGCAGCCAATATGGAAGGCATTGTCGAGCTTGCCGAGGAAGTGTTTCATCTTCCTGTGTCTCTAGGTCGACCGAGAAATACTGCCGGCCTCGACGAATTACTCCAAAACCCAGCGTACGCAACCTGCAGTGGATTGTTGGCGTACGCGGAACGGAAGAATCAGGAAAACCGATCAGGTAGTCAACAGAAACGAAGTGCAATCCGACGATCCATGAGGTCGCTCGGAACTTGGATGCGTAGAACTTACGACAGCATATAGCGAGGATGTAATCATGGACGAAACTTCAGCAAACGACCAGAAACCTTTCGCATACACCATCGCGGATGAATCGGTTGGACCGAACGCTAGTGGTGCGAAAATCAAAGTGATTGGCGTCGGTGGCGGCGGGGGCAACGTTATCAACTACATTGCCCAGCAAGGGCTCGACGGAGTCGAGCTGATCGCTGCCAATACGGATATCCAGGATCTGAACACGGTGCCCAGCATTGTGGACAAGGTGCAGCTTGGTGCAATGCGTACTAGAGGCCTAGGCGCCGGTATGGACCCGGCCGTAGGTAGCGCTGCCGCGCAGGAGAGCGTTGGCGAACTTGAAGATCGCCTGCGTGGTGCCGACATGTTGTTCCTGATCGCGTGCATGGGCGGAGGCACTGGTACAGGTGCATCTCCCGTCATAGCCGAAATCGCCAGGGAAATGTCGATACTCACTGTGGCTGTGGTAACCATGCCTTTCAGCAGGGAGCAAGAGGCACGTACGCGCATAGCCCAGTCTGGAACACGGGAGCTCCACGGTTGCGTTGACGCTCTAATAACAATTCCCAATGACAAACTGCGCAACATATTGGGTGGCGAAGTGCTGTTTTCGGACGCATACGATCACATCAACGCTTATCTTGCGCAATCCGTTCGCGGAATCGCCGACATTGTCAACAAGCAAGGCGTAATGAACCTCGACTTCGCGGATGTCAAGAGCGTGCTTTCGTCCAATGGAAAGGGAGTTACCGTGATCGGCATTGGTACGGCGAACGGTCAAAACCGTGCAGAAGAGGCGACGATGCAGGCATTAAAAAGCCCACTGCTGGACGAAACTGACCTGACGGGCGCACGAAATGCTCTCTTCAACATTAGAACCGGCAAGCTCAAGTTGGTGGAATACGAAATGGTTTCCGAGATATTCGATCGACTTATGCAGTCAGGTGGACGAGTGTGGCCGGGAGTTGTTGAGGAATCCGACATGGAGGAGGACTTCGAGGTTACTGTCTTGGTCACGGGCATAGAGGACGCCTTTGGGCCGTCAAATGAAGGTGGCTTGGACAACGCTGATCGTGGAAACTGGACGAAGGTTCCAAATTCGGGCAGCGCCAACCAATTCTCCCGCCGCGAAACTGCAATTAGCGAAGAGGCGGAAAACGAAGGCGTCGTGCGTGTGGTTCGAGAACGGGGACAGGAAACGGGGTTGGGACGACGTATCAGTGCGAGCGACATACCGTCGCTATTTCGCGACCAAGCTGACTGATGGTGGGGTCCCGAATCGAGTTAGAGCTAGCACATGCGCTAGAGACTGGAATCTGGTGCCGCGGAGCTAGCAGTAGCCAGTCAGTTCTCGTTGATCTGGTGGGTCCCCCGTGGTTAGCTGGCCGTTTGGCTTTGCGCAGCTAGAAGGATTGCTATAGATGATTTATCAACACACTTTGCGCAACGCAATACATGCTAGCGGCATCGGCTTGCACACGGGTCGTAAGGTTCGCCTGTCGATTCGCCCAGCCCCGCCCAATCATGGCATTTGCTTCGTGCGAACCGATTTGGACCCGTGCATAACGATTCCTGCAAATGTCGAGCATGTAGTCGACTCCACACTAGCCACGACTATCGGAGTGGGCGAAGTCACCCTGTCAACGATTGAGCACTTGATGGCAGCCTTTGCGGGATTTGGCGTAGACAACGCGTTAGTAGAGGTCAACGCACCAGAGATTCCGATCATGGATGGCAGTGCCGCACCGTTCGTGTTTCTTTTGCAGTCTGCGGGTCTTGCAAAGCAGGATGAGCCCAAGAAGTTCTTGAAGATTCGCAAGAAGGTCAAAGTAGCGGATGCTCGTACGCAAGTACGTGCCGAACTGCAGCCAAGCGATGAATTTCGCATCGAGTTTCGAATCGAGTACGAGCACCCAGTGTTTTGGCGTCATGCGGACCACGCCGTGGTTGATTTCTCTAAGACTTCTTTCATAAAGGAAGTAAGTCGGGCGCGTACATTCGGTTTTCTTGCAGACTACGAAAGATTGAAATCTCAAAACCTTGCATTGGGCGGCAGTTTAGACAACACGCTTGTCGTTGGAGATTCGGCGATATTGAACGAGGGCAAATTGAGGCTCAAGGACGAGTTTGTAAAGCACAAGATTCTCGATGCGGTTGGAGACCTCTACTTGCTCGGACACAACTTGATAGGTACTTTCGTTGGGCAGAGATCGGGGCATACAACGAACTTCGAGCTAGTCAAGGCCCTCAGTGGTACTCCAAGTGCATGGGAGTATGTCACATTTGATGACGCATCGGATTTACCTAGTGGGTACAGTGGTCAATATGACGATGTCGTCGAGAGCCCACCGGAAAAGGTTGCCGTAGCTGTATAGCTAGACTAGCGACTTTCGCGGGTCGCGAGCACTCTAGTTTTCGTGCCCAAGTAGCAAGTCGAACACTGTCGGTGAGCGCTAGGGAACGGGCGCGTTGCTCGTCTGTTCTGGAGCTAGGAGCGGGTCGACACGCTTGCTGCGTCTGCAGCAGCGGCGTTTGTAACAAAGATAATTTCCTGCACTGGCGCAAATCTCTGAATTTGCTGCAGATTCGAGAGTAGTGTCTTCTTGCGAAATCGCAGCCTGCTAGCCCAGGCTGACGAATCAGCCATCAGCACGACGACGTTTCCCTTCACTGAAGCCCCAACGCAGTGCGGCGCCTCATTGTCTGGCAGCATGGATTGAACGATCTTGGTTGTGTCAGCGTCATACTCAATCCGACTCATGAGCCTAGAAAGTCGGCCTCTACGTTTTGAGCGTGGCCTTAATACATCTCTCAAGCGGATTAGAGACACTGCAGTTCTTGAACGTTTTCCACTTTCGGATGGTCAATAAGAACACAATACAAGTAATTGCGCCAAAGTAAAATATAGCCGTTGGCACCCGCTCCAATTATATGTTTGACAATGTACTGAAGTCGGTTTTTGGAAGCCGCAACTCCCGAGAGCTAAAACGCATGGGAGAGATTGTTAGACAGATTAACACGCTGTCTGATACGGCTAGCAAACTCTCCGATGAGCAACTCTCTCGCAAGACCCATGAATTCAAGGACAGATTGGGTCGGGGCGAGACAATTGAACACCTTCTCCCAGAGGTGTTTTCGGTGGTACGGGAAGCTGCTGACCGAACAAACAACACTCGTCCATTCGATGTCCAGCTAATCGGGGGAATTACCCTTCATGAGGGAAAAATTGCCGAGATGCGCACGGGCGAGGGCAAGACGCTTGTGGCAACACTACCCGCGTATCTCAATGCGCTGACCGGCGAAAGCGTGCACATCGTTACCGTCAACGATTACCTTGCACGTCGCGATGCCGAATGGATGGGCCCGATATACCGTGCTCTAGGCGCAAGCGTAGGGGTTATTCAATCGCGGCAAGCCCAAGAAGAAAAGCGAATTGCCTACGCAGCGGATGTGACCTTCGGAACCAATAATGAATTCGGTTTCGACTACTTGCGTGACAACATGGCGATTCGCGCAGAAGATCGATTCCAACGTGGGCTGAATTTCGCAATCGTTGACGAAGTCGATTCGATTCTTATCGACGAAGCACGAACGCCATTGATCATTTCCGGTCCAGCAGATGAGAACACGGAGCTCTACAAGCAAGTCAACCGGATTGCACCACGACTTGAGCAGCAGGAGATGGTTGAAGATGCGCTACCTGCCGTATTAGGCGGCGAAGCGAAAGAGGACACTGGCGACTTCTACATAGACGAGAAGAACCGGTCCGTCGAGCTAACCGAACGCGGCCATCACCGAGTCGAGGAACACCTGGTGAAAGCGGGTCTACTTGCGGAAGGCGATAGCCTCTACTCATCCTCAAATTTAGCTCTACTACACCACGTCAATGTGGCGCTGAAGGCACACTTCCTCTTTAAAAGAGACGTGGAGTACATGGTTCAAAACGGCGAAGTTGTCATTATTGATGAGCATACTGGTCGAGCGATGCCAGGTCGACGATGGTCCGAAGGAATCCATCAAGCGGTCGAGGCCAAGGAAGGCGTCGCCATTCGACAAGAAACTCAAACGCTAGCCTCGATTACATTCCAGAACTACTTTAGGATGTATTCGACGCTTTCAGGCATGACGGGAACAGCAGACACTGAAGCATTCGAATTCAAGCAGATCTATGACTTGGAAGTCGTCGTCATTCCAACGCACTTGGAGATGATTCGAGACGACCGGAACGATCTGATCTACATGACCCTGGATGAGAAATATGACTCGATCGTAGAAGACATTAGAGGATGCATGGAGTCGTCTCAGCCGGTCTTGGTCGGCACAACGTCCATTGATTCTTCGGAAAGGCTATCTCGGGAACTCAAAAAACACAAAATCGATCATAGCGTCCTAAATGCAAAGCAGCACGAGCGCGAAGCAGACATCGTGGCGCAGGCCGGTCGACCTAGCAAGGTGACTATCGCTACCAATATGGCCGGCCGAGGCACAGACATTGTGCTCGGCGGAAACTTCAATGCTGAGATAGCAGCGTTGGGCGACGACCCAGACCAACAAGAGGTTTCTGGGATCATGGAGGACTGGCAGCAGCGGCACAACACAGTTGTGGAAGCAGGCGGTCTGCACATCATAGGAACCGAACGCCACGAATCGAGAAGAATTGACAACCAATTGCGAGGTCGTTCTGGACGGCAAGGGGATCCAGGTTCTTCCCGGTTCTATCTGTCGATGGAAGACGATCTCATGCGACTATTCGCGTCCGAGCGTTGGAACAACATGATCCAATCGCTTGGATTGCAGCGAGGCGAAGCGATTGAAGCAAAGATGGTGAACAACGCCATCGAGCGAGCTCAACGCCGAGTTGAGGGTCGCAACTTCGATTTGAGAAAAAACTTGCTGGAATTCGACGATGTCGCAAATGACCAGCGACAAGTGATTTATGCACAACGCAATGAACTCATGGACGTTGGAGACATTTCGGAAACCATTGAGCAATGGCGCACAAATGTCATCAGCGATGTGGTTGCTGGCTATGTTCCTCCGAGTTCCATTCCCGATGAAGGGGACATTCCCGCGTTAGAGAAAGTGCTGCTAGCAGAATTTGGAGTGACTCTACCCATAGGTCAATGGTTAAACGACGGAAGTGTCAAGGATGCGGCGGACATAGGCAACAACGTTCTTGAGGAAATTGAGGCTTCCTATCGTTCGAAACGAGACCGATGGGTGTCAATTGGCATAGATGTCGATTCTCTGGAAAAGCAGGTAATGCTATCCATACTGGACCAAAAGTGGAAGCAGCATTTGCAAGCTATGGAACATCTGCGTCAGGGCATCCATTTGCGTGGCTACGCCCAGAAGCAACCCAAGCAGGAATACAAACGCGAGTCTTTCCTGCTGTTTCAGGACATGCTCGGGAATCGAGAGCACGACGTGGTTCGCATGCTCAGTCGCATGGAAGTGCAGCAAGAGCAAGATACGGACCGACGCGCCGAGGAATTGAGGAAACGTCGAGAAGAAATGCGGCGCATGCAGTATTCCGGTTCCGAGGCGAATGGCGAACGAGAGTCTGCATCGCCCAAGACATATCGCCGCGAAAAACCGAAAGTGGGTCGCAATGAGCCTTGCCCATGCGGTTCTGGCAAAAAGTACAAACTTTGTCACGGTCGGTCTAGTTAGAAGCTAGCTTCGCTTCAAAAACACGATTCCCTCCTCATGGCGGTAAATCTCCCTCCAACATTGCCGTTGCGCCCGATTGATGGCATTCGAGTTGGCAGTGCGGTTGCGCGGATCCGGCACAAGAATCGACCGGATCTTGCTGTCTTTGTTTGCGATGAAGGATCAGTCGTGGGTGGCGTGTTCACGCAGAATCATTTCAAGGCGGCCCCCGTCTTGCTTTCCCAATCACGTCTGGGCGATGTTCGTGGAGTTGTCGTCAACAGTGGCAACGCCAATGCCGCGACCGGTGTTCGCGGATTGAACGACGCACGCGCTAGTAGTCTTCATTTGGCAGACTTGATCGGCTGTGACGAGTCTCAAGTATTGCCGTGCAGCACGGGTGTCATTGGTGAATTCCTACCCATGGACCGAATGCGAGACGGCATTGACCGAGCTTATGAGTGCGCCAAGCCCGATGGATGGAACGAAGCCGCGCGCGCCATTTTGACAACGGACACTGCCACCAAGGGCTATTCTGTCTCGTTCGAGGTAGGAAGCCATCAAGTGGATGCGACGGGCGTCGTGAAGGGATCGGGAATGATTCGGCCCAATATGGCTACATTGCTCGCTTTTGTTGCGACCGACATTCGAATGTCTGAAAGCGTCGCGAACGCGTTGTCGTTGGACCTGGCGGAGAAGAGTTTCAATCGATTGACCATAGATGGCGACACTTCGACAAATGATTCATTTTTGTTGATTGCAACCGGTCGGAATGCTGCGCCAGCCATTGAAGACCTAGAAGGGGATTGTTATCAGCAATTGCTCAACGGTCTAACGTCTTTAGTGCGGGAATTGGCGATCCGTACCGTTCGAGATGGGGAAGGCGCAACCAAGTTCATCACAATAAAGGTGGCAGGAGGACGAACCGAGCGAGAGTGTCTGCAAGTGGCCTACACGATAGCTCATTCCCCGTTGATCAAAACTGCAGCTTTCGCTGGTGACCCGAATTGGGGTCGCTTCTGCATGGCGATTGGTCGCGCTGGAATCGAAGACTTGGAGGTGTCTGGGATTTCGCTCGACATCAATGACGTGGCAATCGCAAGAAACGGACTTGTTGCAGAAAACTACAACGAGGAATCGGCGGCACAAGAGATGTCTGGACCTGAGTTCGAGGTTTTAGTTGAATTGGGAAGAGGGACGGCAACTGAGGAAATTTGGACATCCGACTTGTCGTACGACTACGTAAAGATCAATGCCGAGTACAGAACCTAGACGGTGCGAAGCCTCCACTCAATTCGGGAGGATCCGTTCCGTACTCTAGCCTCCGTTTTCTGAGTAGTGAGTAGGGTCCAAATCGTTGCCCCCACGGGGAATGGATCTCCGCTCTTCCACCCACTCGCCTAGATCAATAAGCTTGCAACGCTCAGAACAAAAAGGCCTGTAGCGGTTTTCAGTGGACCAAACCACTATTCGCTCGCATGTGGGACAGCTCGCCGAATCTTGTCTTGTGTTTTTGGGATTGACCTTCACCATGTTCATGAGAGTAAGCGCACTAGTCCGTGTGAGAACCTAGCACACATGACATTGGAATCTACGCCAGAATTATGGCGGAAAAAGGTTGAGTCTGTCGAGCCAGACGCAAATGACGTTGGGGCACTTTCGTTTGGGACTTCGTGCTCTCAGCTATTCATCTTGGCAGTCCAATTTCTGCAATGAGGGGAAGGTAGATCTCTAAGTCTGATCTTGGGAACTGTATCGTTGGATGTTTCTATAGCTAGACCGCTGTGCGATAGCTACAGAATGTAGTTGTCACCTAAACCCTAGATGGAAACAATGAGATTCAACTCGTTGCTCCATGATTGATAGACTGCCAAGCACAAGAACTGCGTTTTTGGCGAGAGATGATTTGAGAGGAGTTGTTGTTGGATTTCCAGCAGAAATACGGACCGTGGGCACTTATAGCTGGTGCGTCTGAAGGACTAGGACAAGCATTTACTGAAGCAATTGCCGCTCGGGGACTGAACCTCATCCTGATCGCCCGCAGATCAGCTGTTTTGGAGAGTTTGGCTCACGAACTAAGAGAGCGGCATGGAGTAGAAACGCGATGTTTGAGTGAGGATCTAGCAAACCCCGACTTGAACATCGTTGTCGAAGAATCGACTCGCGATGTGGAGGTGGGGCTGATAGTTTACAACGCAGCCTATGTACCCACAGGTTTGTTTGCTGAGACTGACGAGGAATCGTTGCAGCGGGTCGTTCGCACAAATGTGTTGGGACCCGTGATTGTCTTGAGAAAACTGGTTCCGCTAATGCTTGAACGTAAGCGAGGGGGAGTGGTATTGATGTCGTCAGTTGCTGGTTTCCAAGGCGTGCCCTTGCTTGCTGGATACGCTGCAAGCAAAGCTTTTACTACGAGCTTAGGGGAAAGCCTCTGGGGCGAGCTTCGCCACGAAGACATTGATGTCGTTTCATGTTGTTCGGGTGCAGTACCCACTCCAGGCTATCGACGTAGTTACAAGCAGGATGTGCCTGGGATGCTCTCGCCAAATCGTGTAGCTGAACAAACGCTGAGGTCGCTGGAAAAAGGACCACGGTTGATCCCCGGCACGATAAATCGTGTTGTTAGCCAAATACTCAATCGGCTACTTAGTCGCCGTCAAGCAATCTCAATAATGCACTCGAATGCACGAAGAAACCTCAGATGAGCGCGCTGTTGGGGTTCTTTACCCCTTGGATTTTGGCAGTGCTTGTTCTCGTCGGGCACTTGGTGATTCCTGCGCGCAAAATCATTGGCTATGCGAAAGACGCTTTATCGGGGGTGCCTCTTACGTACCGCACAAATGGCGGGCTTGTCTTTGTTGTCGTAGTTCTTCTGTGGTTGCTCGCGGGGACGTTGGGCACGATTCCGTTCGATTGGTTTTGGACGCATCGCTGGTATACATTGATTGGGTCTCTAGTGCTTAGCATTTTGGCCACGGCATGCGCGATCTGGCGTGTACCTAAGGGTGAGAGGTCGTGGATTTCGGATTTTTTCTTGGGTCGACGCTTTAATCCAAGATTCATTGGAAACAGAGTGGATGCCAAAATGTTTCTCTATCTCTATGGTGCGATTTTTCTAGAACTTAATTTGCTGTCATTCGCCGCGCACCATGGTTTGGTCCATAACAATGGCTATTCTCCCGGGATCGTCATTTACTTAGTCCTCTTTACCTGGTTCTTGTGCGACTACTTAGTGTTCGAACGCGTTCATACCTACACATACGACTTGGTCGCTGAGAATTTAGGATTCAAACTCATCGGTGGCTGCCTCGTTGTCTACCCGTTTTTTTACGCAATTGGGCTTTGGGCGGTCGTTGAACTTCCAGATCCGAGTTCCCCTTGGTGGCTAGTGACACTTGCTGTCGTTGCGTTCGTTGCCGGCTGGGTTTTGGCTCGAGGATCAAATCTACAAAAGTACCAATTTAAGAAAGACCCAACACGCACTTTTCTGGGTTTCATTGAACCCAAGGTTGTGACAGACGGTGAGAAATCTCTGCTTTGCAGTGGGTTTTGGAGACTCTCCCGGCACATCAATTATCTTGGTGAGTTTCTCATGGCAACAGGCTTAACTCTAGCATTGGGCTGGCCTCATGTGATCGTAGTGTGGCTATACCCTCTTTACTACGTACTCCTATTGGCTGGACGGGAAAGAGACGACGATCGACGTTGTGCCGCCAAGTACGGAGTATTGTGGGATCGCTATCGTGAAAGAGTCCCTTGGCGCATAATTCCAAGAGTCTATTGAGGCTTCTCGCAGCGAATTCTCGCCTTGAACCTGTCTGTTGCAAAGACTCCTCGATTCACTCATTTTGTACACCATTGGTGCAGTATTCATACGAGGTTGGGCGCAATTCGCAGAATGTCGATGCCGAACAAGCCCGCTAGATGCGGAGAAAAATTAGGTTGTACAGTTGTTCATGCAGCAATATGACAACTATTGCAGCTAACGCAAGGAAGGGACCGAATCGAATGCCTTCGTCCTGTGAATATCGGCCACGGAGAAGCTCACTGACACCGTAGAGTGTGCCTAGCGCGAACGCTATCACAACCACATAGGGCAACAATTGCCATCCTACCCATGCCCCAATTGCTGCATGTAGCTTGAAGTCGCCCTCGCCCATGGCATCCCTGCCTCGAATCAGTCGAAATGCATGATTGAGCAACCAGAAGGAGAGGTAGCCTGCAATCGCCCCAATGACAGCTGATCCAATCGGAGCAAGGAAGAGAGATGAAGGAAGCAATACGGAGACCAGAAGGCCAAGGAATAGCAGGGGGTAGGTAAGCTCATTGGGAAGCGTTCCTTGCTCCAAGTCGATCATCGCCAAAACGATCAGAATTGCTATGCCGGTTATTAGCGCAGCGGCCTCAAGTGAAATTCCATTGAGAGCAACAACCAAGGCAACCAGAAGAAACGTTACGAGTTCAATGAACGGGTAGCGGATGGAAATTGGCTGATTGCAGTCAGCACACTTGCCACGAAGTGCCAACCAACTTACTACGGGGACGAGGTGCACGATTCGAATCTGTGCTTTACAGTTTGGACAGTGAGAACGAGGGAAAAAGAGATTGAGCGGATTTGAATTAGGCGGCTCAATGCGCAAAAGATCATGGGCCTCGGCCCGTAGCTTTCTGTCGGCCATCAGAGGAATTCTAGAAATGAGTACATTCAGCAAGCTTCCGAGCGCAAGCCCGAAGACACCGGCCATTCCTAGCAAGAACCAATGTTCCACAGTCAGTTGATCCGTTTTGTTGAAAGTATATTTGGCATGGCAAACGCAATACGTGATTAGATGCATCGGAAGTGCCACGAGACACGGGGGCCAACGATATAATTTTGCCCCCTCGGTCGCCGGAATAGCTCAGTTAGGCAGAGCGACTGATTCGTAATCAGTAGGTCCGCAGTTCGAATCTGCGTTCCGGCACCAGTTTTTGCTTGGTCCTACGCCAATTAGTCCTGCGTCTTCTATTGACCAATGCGCAATTGCCTAGATGATTCTTTCGTCAACCACTTCAAACCGACTGTTGAGTCTATCGAGGACTCGAGGAGTCAACGCGTCCGGAGCACAGTGATGCGACCTGTTGTGCTGACACAACAAAAGTGGAATGGCTTGGTTTGGGAAGGGTCGATACTAGCTCTGAGAGTTCAGACACGTGACACTTCGTCCATGCGACGAGCAAGCAGTGAATAGATGGAGCATGAACATCCAAAGGGAGCCTGCAAGACGTAGCAAAATCGGGAGAAGCACGGCCAAAGAGTGCTTACAGCTTGTCGCGAGATCACATCGAGATTGGTGTAAAGCTTATAAGCTGGAAATGTCTTACCAATTTAGAGAAGACAATGCGTAAAAGATGTTAGCGCCATGACTAAAGTACCAACCATGATGCGGCCTTAGTCAGTTTACAACGCTACTTTCGACCAACGTCCAACGTATTGCGTCGGCAACGCGAAGTGAGTTTGGCGGATCGACCGAGACTAGATCTAGGTTGACTGTTGGACTCAATATTTCGAACTCTCCCAGGTGAATCCACCCCGTTTCTCGCTTGGGGTCCACTTGAATCAATGTCTCTAGTTTACCTTCCGTTAGAACAAAGCTATGCACACCATAGCGACCCGTGAACGAATAAACATCTGGAAAGTGATACGACAGCGACCAAGTGCCGGTTACGGCCAAATCTGCAGTGAAACGAGCCACTTCTACATCGACTCCATGAGTTGCCAGGGTAGACGGTCGATATCTGCCATAAAAGCTTGACCACGGTTCTGCAATCATTCTCCAATCTTGATTTGCGCGAGGATTGGCCCAATCGAACCTCTCCAGCCCTTTAAGAATCCGTGAGGGGAGTTGTGGTGGCTCCCACGGCCACCGGATTTTGCTGAGCAAGCTAGGCTCACTACGGGCTATCCAACCAACAAGCGAAAAACCCGCGTCTAGGTTGTCCACAATCGCAGTGTCTTCACTGTTGGGATTCCACGAAATCTCGGTAATGTATGGGAGCGGGTCTTCGACTATGACATTGGTTGAATCCGCGCGTGGATTTGACAACGGCTCTAAGTAGATTCCAGCAGTGTTTTCAGAGTAGCAAGTGTCGATAGCAACACCTAATATTTCCTCTACAGAATAGAGGTTTACTTGGTAGGCAGCGTGGCCCGGCACCTTCAAGGCGTTACCGGCCTCAACGGTTTCATAGAGGAGATCAGTGTAGAACTTCACTACGCCCGTTACTTGGGTGTCGTTTCTTAACTTAAAGGAAGCCCTATGGGTGTATGCGGTATCGTCGGCTGATACACTAACCACCTCCAACTCGCCTGCGGTGAATGCTGGGGCGATTGTCGATCCATTCCATTCGCTCAGGATTGGCAATAGCGAGCTTGAAGAGTCACGGGATTCGCTGAATTTGCTAGCACTTTGCACGGTGGGTTGTTTGACCAAGCGCTTGGTTTCTAAATCAAGTAGTTCCTTCAATGTTGCATTGCCGTAGAGTTCGACCAAAGCTCTATAGGTATCGTAGAGTCTAATTTCGAGTGCCGCTGTTGTCAGGTTCCTGTCTTGACTATGAAGCAGCTCAGGCATCGTCATGGATTGCATCGCAAATGAAGCGTCGTTGAGCATGAAACGATAATAAGCTTCACCTTCGAGTCGGGTTGGATCTCTATACTCGTGTGATCCAAATAGTCTCTTCAATACGGTGCTTGGATAGATTACCGTCAAATCTGCGACTTCCTCGATCAAGTCAATATCGGACGGAGAGAAATACACATCCGGACCAAGCATAATGTCGATTATTAGCAATCTCTTCATAAAGTTCACGACAGAACCCTCCCACCCAACTGGTTGATCTAGAAAGGGAAAGTACTGTGATGCCACTGCGGTCAATATGTTCCCGCCGAGTATGTTTGTATAGTCGTAGAAGAACAGCGATTCCGTAATGTTCTCTTGTCGTTCGCGATCGGACATCCCGTCAAAGCTCATGTATGCCTCATAGAGGCGATCTAACTTCGCAGTGGGAAATCCACTCTCACGTATGAAGACGATCCCTGGCTGTGTGTAAAGGAATGGCATGTCGTACCCACCAATGAGGCGAAGCTGGTTGGGAACCTCTACAAACGTCAGCGACCTGTAGGGGAACGGCATTCCGGAGTCTCCAAGCTCCACCAGACGATCAGCTATATAGGAAAGCATCAAGTTCCACACGGCGTCCATGGGCTGCGTAGGCTCGAAGTGCCGGTCATGGATTAGCAGTTCTAGTTCGACTCCTGCAGCATGAGTTTTGAGGGATTGGAATTTTGAAGCCACAATTGCGAAGTGTGGCACTTCTTCTTTGGTATGAATCCTGTAGCGGCGAGAATCCACGGACTGAATCAATTCACGTTCTGGCGCGGCCAGCATCCAGTTCTTGTTCGCTATGAGGACATCGAGGTCGATGGCGAATGTATCTACTGTCCTAACCATAGATTGAACCGCCTTGTCTATACCAAGCGGCAGTGGCACGGGGTACCATCTGCTACCCGGCATGAGTGCCACGAATCGTCTGTCGAAAATCGAATTCGTTAGCCCAAGCAACTTGGGAACTTGAGGAGAAACGCCTGTAGTCCGCAGAAAGTCTCGTTTGGGCTCTGGATAGCCGAATTTCACATCTGGAACTCCACTTCCCTTGATCGAGACGATCCAAGACTTCTTGGAGAGCCCCTCATCCTTTATTGGAATGATTAGCAGTCCTTCCTTAAAGGAGAAATCTCGCTCCAACCCGTCCACCCGAACATGCTGCAAGCTCATACCGGGATTGAACGAGAACCGCAACGACTCCAATGCTGAATCTGAAGTGGTGTATACCGACAGGTTCATATCAACCAGCAATAGAACGCCTGGATAGATTTCCACCTTGCCGCTAATGTTGGTTAGTTCCAATGCACCATCATCTGACGACGTCTGATGAGTAGTAGCCACTTGTTCCCTTTGATTGCCTTCGTGAGTAACGACGCACCCATGAACAAGGAGACCAGCGATACTTACTCCCATTAACGCCAGCGCAGCGCATAGATAGAGCGCACGCTGCACATCTCTCCTGGCACTGAGCAGAGCGGCGAAAACGAGCATCGCAAACGTTATCAAGATCCAAATGAATCTATTGAAGAGAACCCAACCCGAACTGAAATGAGGCAGGATTTCGGAAACTAGCATTGAGTGGGTCGTCGAGTATGACGCAATCTCTCTCCAACAGAATGGAATTGCCTGAATCAAGATAAGGTGAAGCAAAGCGATCGACATTGACGACAAGCCAGTCAACGTCTTGCTTTTGAAAATTTGACGAAGGACCAATGTGAGAGCGCAATAAAACACGATAGAAGTTGGCACGTCTACGAGAACCAGGTTCAAGGCCGACATCAGTTCTGGTGCGGGCCCGAGTTCGACGCCAAAGACCTCAGGCTGAGAAGCAAGCACATAAATTGCTATGAAATTTACTAGAGGTATTAGGAACACCAACAACGATATGCCAAGCGCCGTTCCAGCCGTCCAGACAACGTTTGTGTATTGCTTGCACTGAACCGCTTCCATCATGTCGGTTCTGCACATGCGTTCGAAGTGCACTAAGGTCAATGCGACAACGACAAACTGCAGCAAGAGAAAATGAAGGGAATCGACGTTTCCAACGAGAAACTGGGTAGCGTTGTAACCCAAGTTTGGCGACTGGATGGCGAATTGGGTTTGATAGCCTGCAGCAATCAAAAACGAAAATTGCAGCACAAGGCTCAAAAGGAAAAACAGTATTTTGTAGTGGACGGAACTTGCTAGTTCCTTAATCGTACATTTGGTGATGGCCAAGCAATCAATCATTCGCTTTGTTCTCGTTACTTTAGGAGTCACAAAGTCCGGCACACCACCTTTGAGTCCTAAGTTGTCAGGTGTTCTCGATCATTTGAAGCCTCCGCTTGTTCGTCTTGAGGGGGAGTGTTCTCGGAGTCCTAAGTTGTCAGGTGTTCTCGATCATTTGAAGCCTCCGCTTGTTCGTCTTGAGGGGGAGTGCCGGACACTTTGTTAGGGCGTACTGTACCATAAAATTCTTGCGTTGACTGATTGATCGACCTAGTGATTTCTATGGATTCCAACGCTGCAAGGCAATCGAGCTAGATTGATTGGAGGGCTAACAAACGGCCAGCATCGAGATGTTTGTGGGTCCCGTGAGTTCGTTGGGAACACATTTTTTTAAAGCAGGTGGACTGGATTCTCGAGGAGCCCCACTAGCGTGGTTGTTCTTTCTGAATCCTAAACGAGAAGTCGATTGCACTAATGTCCTTTGTCAACGTCCCCAAGGATATGAAATCGACACCAGTTTCGGCCACTTGAACCACGTTGGATTCGCTAATTCCGCCCGACGCCTCTAGTTCTACAGCCTTCTTACTGAGGTTTGAAAAACTTCGAGAGATGCGTACAGCTTCTCGTAGTTGCAGGATCTTGAAATTGTCCAACATGATTCGGTCAACATCGCATTGCAAAGCTTGATCAAGCTCCTCAAGACTTTCGACTTCCACTTCAACGAACATATTGGGGTGGGCCTCTCTGGCTCTCGAGACAGCGTTGCTGATGCTTCCACTGGCGGCAATGTGGTTCTCCTTGATGAGAAATGCATCGAACAAGCCAGCCCTGTGGTTTTGTCCACCACCGATGCGTACGGCGTATTTCTGCGCGAGCCTAAGTCCAGGTACGGTCTTGCGTGTATCCAGGATCTTTGCTTGCGTGTGCTCAATTAGATGCGCGAATCGTCGAGTTTGGCTTGCCGTTGCAGATAGCAATTGAAGAAAATTCAAGGCCGTTCGTTCAACTGAAAGCAAGGCGCTTGAAGGTCCGACTATCGTCGCTATCAGCGAGCTTGGCTTGATCGATTCTCCCTCGATTTTGTGCCACTGTACTGCAACGTTCCCTGAAACTTGTCTGTATGCCTCGTTCGCCCACTCCGTTCCGCATAGGACGCCGTGCGATCTGGATATGATTGTGCCGGTTCGTTCCGAGTCGTCGGACGGGAGAGCCGCGTGTATGTCTCCAGGTCCCAAGTCTTCCTCGAGTGCCGCTCGCACGTTTGCTTTTATGGTTCCAATGGGTACATTCATAACGTAATTATGAAGATATGAGCCAGTCGATCGTTGAATATTGACAGGAATCACGGAATCGAATCCGTACGTCAGGTTGACAGTCCCAATTGCGACAAGCGTCCATACGGAGAGAAAGTCTCTCTCGTGGTGATCCACGCAATCTCACTGCCTCCTGGCAGTTTCGGTGGATCGCACATCGAAAACCTATTTACGAATAGCCTAGACTTTGAGGCGCACTCTAGCTTTGAGTCCCTCAAAGGTCTCCACGTATCTAGCCACTTGGTCATAGCTAGAGATGGAACTGTCACGCAGTATGTGCCTTTCAATTTGCGAGCGTGGCACGCCGGAGACTCACGTTACAAGAATAGATCCGACTGCAACAACTTCTCTATCGGTATTGAGTTAGAGGGAACGGAGGAGATCCCATTCACAGATTCACAGTACGGCATACTTTGTGAAATTCTGCGTTGTTTGTTAGATCACTACCCCACCATTTCGCGAGGCTCTATTGTTGGACACAACGAAATTTCCAGAGGGCGAAAGTGGGACCCGGGCCCTCAGTTCGACTGGAAGAGAGTCATGCGGTCTGTAGTTTGAGTTTGAGAGAAAAGGACCAGCCCCCATGGGAAAGCGTATAGGAATCGATCTTGGAGCAACAAAGATTGAAGGCATTCTCATGGATGAATCAGGCGAAGTTGCAAGCCGAAAGCGGGTCTCTACGCCTGCAGACTACGCGAACACAATACTCGAGATAAGAAAGCTTGTGTCTGAATTCGATGAAGTGGCTGGCGATGTTGTACCCGTAGGCTTGGGTACGCCCGGGGCTTGGATTGAAACTCAGAGATCCATGAAGAATTGCAAATCAACTTGCTTGGATGGCAAGCCCTTCCTGGAGGACATAAGGCGAGTTCTTGGAAGACCGGTCAGAATCCAAAACGACGCCAACTGCTTTGCGCTCTCCGAGGCGGTTGATGGAGCAGGAGCTGGGGCGCATTGCGTGTTTGGAGCGATTCTGGGAACGGGAGTTGGAGGCGGATGGGTGGTTGGCGGAAAGCTGCTTACTGGCCCGAACGGCTTGAGTGGAGAGTGGGGGCACAATCCCTTTCCAAATTTCAGGTCTGATGCTAGGACAACGAAACAGGAGCGACTTCTCTCAGATCGCACATGTCATTGTGGCCAGCTAAATTGTTTAGAGTGCTTCGTTTCGGGCCCAGGACTCGAAAAAACGCACGAAGAGCTCACAGGAGAGCATGCCACCGGAACCGAAATTGCATCACACGGGTTGTCGCCAACACTGAACTTGTACATCTCCCAACTGGCAAGATCGCTCGCTGTGATGGTCAATGCGATGGACCCAGACGTCATCGTGCTCGGCGGAGGTGTGTCGAATGTGAAGGAGCTCTACGCTGAACTGCCTGATCGATTGCAGGAGTACGCATGCAACTCGAATGGTCGCACCCAAGTGCTTCCCGCGCTTCATTCTGACTCTAGTGGCGTGCGAGGCGCGGCTTGGCTGTTTCCCTAGGCACAAAGCCAACCGTTGAAGACCAATTTGCACGGTCTACCGGGCATTCGTCCTCTGTATACCAGAGACTATAATTTCAGCCAACGAAAACAAGCCCGGTTGATGCCAAAGAAACTCAATATTTCAGACGAAAACCCTCTTGAGACTCAAGAATGGCTCGACGCTTTGGAGAACATTCTCGAGCATGATGGTGCGGACCGTGCTTCTTTTGTGGTATCCCGTCTACTATCCCGCATCTCCCAA
This sequence comes from Candidatus Azotimanducaceae bacterium, assembly GCA_965205545.1. Taxonomy (GTDB): domain Bacteria; phylum Pseudomonadota; class Gammaproteobacteria; order Pseudomonadales; family Azotimanducaceae; genus Bin55. Next base: position 2,739,485 of record OZ242170.1, read on the forward strand.
TCCGGCAACTCTGTTCCTCAACTAACAACAACTCCCTATCGCAACACCATTCCGGTGGCTTGCGAGGCCCAATTGCCGGGTGACTACTACGTTGAACGCCAAATACGGAGCCTGATAAGGTGGAATGCCCTAGCCATGGTAGTTCGGGCCAACCGTCGAGAGGGCGACCTTGGCGGTCACATATCCACGTTTGCTTCCGCAGCCACTTTGTATGAGGTTGGGTTCAACCACTTTTTCCGTGGTCCGTCAGATGACACCCGGGGAGACCTGATTTACTTTCAGGGCCACAGTTCACCAGGTATCTATGCGCGGTCCTTTTTGGAAGGACGTTTGGAAGAAGAGCATTTGGATCACTTTAGACGTGAAACGGGAGGAACAGGGCTATCGTCCTACCCCCACCCGCGCTTGATGCCGGACTACTGGCAGTTTCCCACGGTATCGATGGGCTTAGGACCCATTCAGGCGATCTACCAGGCCCATGTTATGAAGTACTTGGATGCTCGGGGCCTAGTCCCCATGGGCGATCGCAAAGTTTGGGCGTTTCTGGGCGACGGCGAGTGCGACGAACCAGAGTCGCTTGGAGTACTGTCACTTGCGGGCCGCGAAGGACTTGACAATTTGATCTTCGTCGTGAATTGCAATTTGCAGCGATTAGACGGTCCGGTCCGTGGCAACGGCAAAATCATTCAGGAACTTGAAGGGGAGTTTCGAGGCTCAGGGTGGAATGTAATCAAGGTTGTGTGGGGACGTCATTGGGATCCTCTGCTCGATCGAGACAATGCCGGACGCCTCCAACAGCTGATGGATGAAACCGTTGATGGCGAATATCAGAACTTCAAGGCAAAGGGCGGAAGCTACACTCGGTCCGAATTCTTTGGAAAGTACCCGGACCTTCTCGAGTTGGTCTCGGACATGTCCGACGAAGCCATAGAAAAACTCAATCGAGGTGGCCACGACCCGCAAAAGGTGTATGCCGCCTACCACGAAGCAATTCACCACAAGGGCCAGCCAACCGTGATTCTTGCCAAGACGGTGAAGGGTTACGGAATGGGGGATGCGGGCGAATCGGAAAACACTACGCACCAGATCAAGAAACTAAACCTCGACGAACTGAAGCAGTTTCGCGATCGATTCAACGTACCGATAGGTGACTCCGACCTTGATTCCGTTCCCTACTACCGGCCACCTGAAGACAGCATTGAGATGAAGTACATGCAACGCCGTCGTGAGGAGTTGGGGGGCGTCATTCCTCGTCGGATAGCATGCAAGGACTCGTTTACGGTACCAGCATTGGACTCGCTTGAAGCTCAAACCGGAGGGTCTAGGAATCGAGAGATTTCCACGACCATGGCTTTTGTCCGAATCCTGGCAACCTTGCTGCGCGACAAGCAGATTCGAGATCGAATCGTGCCCATCATTCCAGACGAAGCCAGAACTTTCGGCATGGAGGGCATGTTCCGACAGCTGGGCATCTATTCCTCCGAAGGGCAACTTTACGAGCCCGTGGATGCAGGAGAACTTGCGGCATACCGAGAATCTCGTGACGGCCAAGTGTTGGAAGAAGGAATCAATGAGGCAGGAGCATTTGCCGCATGGCTTGCCGCGGCGACTTCGTCAAGCAGTCACGGCTATACGCTAATTCCGTTCTACATTTTCTATTCCATGTTTGGATTTCAGCGGGTCGGAGATTTGACCTGGGCTGCGGGAGACATGCAGGCTAGAGGGTTCCTGCTCGGTGCGACAGCCGGTCGCACTACTCTGAACGGAGAGGGTTTGCAACATCAGGATGGCCACAGTCACGTTCTCGCCAGCACCAATCCCAGCTGCATTTCCTATGATCCGTGTTATGCCTACGAATTGGCGGTGATCCTCTGTGATGGGTTGCGCCGAATGTACTCCGATTCAGAGGATGTGTTCTATTACATAACCTTAATGAACGAAAACTACACACATCCGCCAATGCCTAAAGGTGTTGAAGAAGGCATTGTGAAGGGAATGTACCGAATTGCGACGCTGGGGGACGAGTCGAGGACCACTGGTCGCGTTGTGAACTTGCTGGGCAGCGGAACCATTCTTCAGCAAGTTCTAAAGGCGGGCCAAAGGCTACAGGAAGAATTCGACATCACAGCGCGCATTTGGAGTGTTACAAGTTTCACAGAACTGATGAGGGAAGGTCGCGCCACGGAGCGTTGGAACCTGCTGCACCCAGAGGAAGAGGCAAAACGTACTTACGCGGCCACATTGCTAGACGGCGAGATTCCTGTTGTGGCCGCAACCGACTACGTCAGGTCTTATGCTGAGTCAATTCGAGGGTGCTTCCGGGCGCCCTATTTTGTGCTGGGAACAGATGGCTTCGGCAGAAGTGACACGAGAGAGAGCTTAAGACATCACTTTGAAGTGGATGATCGATTCATCACGGTTGCTGCTCTTCGCAGCTTGGCCGCAACGCAAACAATTTCCTTAAAGGAAGTATCGAATGCCATGAAGTCGCTCGACATTGATCCAGAAAAGCCAGATCCGTTGTACCTATGACTGCTACAAGCATTGAAATTCCAGACATTGGCGATGCCAAGGACGTTGAAGTCATTGAGATTTGCGTCGGCGTTGGCGATGATGTTGCCAAAGACGATGCGCTCATTGTCATTGAATCGGAAAAGGCGTCGATGGAGGTGCCGTCTACCGTAAACGGAAAGGTATCGGAAATCTTGCTCGCTTTGGGCGACATTGTTAATACTGGCGACAAAATTGCGGTGGTTGATGCATCAGATTCCGCACTGGAACCGGTCTCTGTAGTAGAGGAAGAGGGCGCGCAAGCGGATCTCGAGGATGCAAGTAGCGAGCAGGAAGTCGAGCGCGACTCCACGCCAGCCACTGTTCAGGCTCCCGTAGAGACCGAAACGACACCGACGGATGCCGGATCGTCTGTCTATGCGGGTCCGTCAGTACGAAAACTAGCTCGAGAACTCGGAGTGGATTTGACACGAGTGAATGGATCGGGCGCGAAGGGAAGGATTGTCAAAGACGACGTAAAGGCATTTGTCAAGACGACTTTGACCAGTCAGTCGGCAATGGCTGCGGGAACGGGCATTCCATCCATAGAGTTGCCGGACTTCAGTGCGTTCGGACCTGTAGAGGAAGTGCCCTTGACGAGGATCCGTGCTCGAGGAGCACAGAATCTAGTTCGAAGCTGGCTGAATGTCGTACACGTCACACAGCATGACGAGGCTGACGTGACCGAATTGGAGCAATTCCGAAGCGAATTGAACTCCGATTTAGCAGATCGATCCCAACGTCTGACTCCGCTGCCATTCATCCTAAAGGCTTGTGCTTGCTCCCTTCTTGAGCATCCATTTCTCAATTCGTCCCTGAATACAGATCTCAAGTCCCTGATTTGCAAGAAGTATGTCCATCTTGGTATGGCTGTGGATACGGATGAGGGTCTGGTCGTCCCCGTTATACGAGACGTGGACAAAAAGGGCGTACAGGAAATATCGATGGAATCCAATGTCCTGGCTAGCGCAGCACAGGACAAGAAGCTCAAACCAGGCGACATTCAAGGAGCGTCGTTTACTGTATCGAGTTTGGGCAATATTGGTGGCACTGGATTCACGCCAATCGTGAACGCTCCCGAAGTCGCCATTCTTGGAGTAGGACGCATGTCCGTCAAGCCCGTTTGGATGAACGGCGAATTTGTTCCTCGCAGGATGCTGCCTTTGAGCTTGTCCTATGACCATCGTGCTGTGAACGGAGCCGACGCAGGCAGGTTCATGACAACACTCGTCTCCAAGTTGGCGGACATACGCAAGCTAGTACTGTAACTTCCCGATAAATTCGCCTACCTGTACTTTTTCAAGCGTCAATTCTTTGGGGAGTTTGGTCCTTTTTCTAGCGCTTGTTTAAGTAGGTGGGTGTTGATCACGAAGCTTCCATGTTCCGAACCGCTAATCCCAAACCCCTTTTCCTCCAGCATTTGCATGGTCTTGCTGGTCCTTTCGGCCCACTCGCGCTGAGATTTTGCGTCTTCCTCGGGGTCTTTGTACACAATTCTCATGCCGTCGAGAGCCGGTAATGTCTTTTCAGATCCATTGCTGCGAATTCGAACGTGGCGATCGTTGGTCATTCGATGAGCAGCATAGAAATCGAGGTATTTGCCTTGGCAGTCTTCTCCGAACAGGAACTTGATGGTCCATCCCTGGTCAACGATTTGGCCATGTTGCGAGCGGCTCTCAATGTCGTTGGGAAGCGAGATTTCCCAACGCTTGAAATACTTGTTGAATCCTTGTATTCGTTTATCCACAGCTAAGCTCTGTTCGTCTCGTCGAGCTGACTAAGTCTAGCTAATTTGCGAAGACAAACCGTCAGTTGTCAGTGGGACAGTCAATCGTCAATCTTCGGCTCGTCACTAGAGTATTTGATCCGCTCAACTGCTAGGGCGTACAAGGTTTCGCTTAAGACGTACTTGCTCAGAGAATGAATCCAGTCCTCTCATCCATCGTTCTTTAGCAAACCAAAGGAGTAATGAAAATGGACCACTTTCGTAAACTACAGTCAACCGTGTCGAATTTCAATCTGCATTGAGAGTGCGGGCTTACCAAGGGAGGAGTAGCAACTATGGCAGCGTCAATTGACAAGAACGGGGTATTGCACGGACGAAGTGCTGTGGTAACGGGTGCCAGTCGAGGCATTGGTGAGGCAATTGCCTATCGATTGGCCATGGAGGGTGCAAACGTAGTAGTGACGGCTCGCACGGTAGACGAAAGTGACCACCCATTGCCAGGAACCATTACTCAGACTGTGGAAACAATTCGACGAGCTGGAGGCGACGCCCAAGCGGTGCAATGCAACCTCGCACTGCCAGAGGATCGCGAAAGGCTAGTCGAGGAATCGCGTGCAGCCTATGGTGGCATTGACATCTTGGTGAACAACGCCGCCGTGACCTACTTCTTCCCCATAAAGGAATTTCCTGACAAGAGAGCGAGGCTCATGTTCGAAGTCCAGATGATTGCACCTTTGGACTTGAGCCAACGATTTCTTCCGGACATGGTTGAACGGGGCAGAGGTCACATCATCTACATTTCCTCTCATGCCGCAATACACCCGCAAAACCCACAAGCAGGAGGAGGCGGAGGAACTGTGTACGGCATGTGCAAGGCCGCAATGGAGCGCTTTTCGACGGGATTTGCAGCCGAAGTCTACAGTAGCAACGTTGCAGTAAATGCGATTTCTCCAGGATTGGTTGCTACTCCAGGTACCCAACTGCACGGACTGGTGAACGAAAACACCAAGTCGCGGGAATCACCGATTGAAGGTATTGCCGAGGCGACATGCTTTATTGCCCGTAGCGAACCAAGAGAAATTACCGGAAGAATTGACCACATTCCGGAGTTCATGCAGGAATTTTCGCTCGAACCTGTCGAATTAATTGGATGACTCTTCGCAATTGGGAGTTGGTAGCGTAGTTCTGTCCATGCTAGGACGACAATATCAGCAAGCCTATTCGCAGCTTCAGAGGCAAGCATCAGTTGGTTTAGAGTTCAGGCGCCAAGCCCACCTTGGTTGCTCTATTTCTGGTGAACTCTGCTAGATTTACTTGGCTGCGTTCGGTTTCATCTCACCTAGCGCGTACTGCCCTGGAGTCACTCGGGTGACACCCTCGTATCCTCCGTAGCCTTGCCAAGGTATGAATCCAAGCAGTTCCAACAATCTGTCTGGAGCGTCAGCCAATACCTCGGGACGTGTGCCAAACGGGAAGTTGTCCTGCTGACGAAACTGAGGCGCACAGAAGTTAGTGGTTAGTCCAATTCGTGCTGCGTGAGTGACATTTGCGCCCGTGGAATGCCACGTGCGGCCCTCGAATATGCAGACGGTTCCAGCAAGCCCTTCAGCTGGAACCCAGTTCGCGTCGTCATCATGTTCGTTGTCTGGTTCTCGGCCACTCAAATGACTGCCGGGCACCACAAGCGTAGCGCCATTGTCTCTAGTGAAATCATCGATCATCCACATGGCGTTGCAGACAACGGCAGGCGCAATGCTCTTGTTTTGCCTCAATTCCTCTGGAATAGTTGCGTGTCCCCGATTGTGCGTTCGCGTGATAGATCCAGGCCTCACCAATGTCTGCCGCTGATCGCTAGTTGGCGGAGGCATCCAGAACTGATCGGTATGGTAGTTGGTGGTTCCTCCCGGATGAGCGAAGTGTGCGTGATAGGAGGACAACAGGTAGCTATCGCCAAGCACGTGCTTTAGGATCGTATGCAGTCCTTCATGGAGTAGCGGTCCGAGAAAAACCTTGCCTTTGTTGATGAGAAACCGGACCAGCTGCTTTCCATCGGGCAGACGCAGACTTACGTCCTGTTGCTCCTCTGCGGCAACCTGCTCCAATAGCCGGGTCCGAATTGCCAAAATTTCGTCTTTACTTAGCGCGTTCTTGAGAAGACAGTACCCGTAAGCGTCCATGTCGCACCGGGCTTGGTCGATGGCATCTGTGGGTACGGGAAGGCAATCCAGTGTCATGCCAAACGATTATAGAAGTGAATCTCTCGCGGTCTTGCAGCCGTTCGAACAGATGGTTGACGCTAGAACCAGCATTCGCGTGAACAAGAGTACTGCGCGATCTTTGTGATTGCGTGCACATGCCAAACTCGCCGGTTCAGTCGAAAAGCTCAAGAAACCAACGTGATTGCCAATATGGATCGAACCGAGATAGGGACTTTGATGGAGTGAACCTCCTGATGAGGTCGTAGTGTTTTAGCTTTACGCCTTGGTTGTCTCTAGGCCACGACAGAGAGGCAGGTGCTAGCGGATTTCAAATGACCAAGAGTGTTCTAGTGCACCTAGACATACAATCCCGTTCTCTCAAATCCATTCTGAATTCTCGAAACAACTTAGGTGCAACCCATGCTCGATCAGGAACGCCTTGCGGAATTAAGGATCTGGGGATTCACGGTGATTCAGAATGTGCTTGACGAAAGTACTGCAGAGGCAATGCGGAAATTCGTTGAGGAGCACGCATTCCGCATCGGAGTAGAACACAGGCATCGGGGTACAGCTCGCCACCTCGCTAACTTGATAACTCTCGATCCGCTGTTTCTGCCCGTAATCGACCACGACGCCGTGTTGCCATACATCGAGGAAACGATGGGCAAAGACCTTATTCTTGGGTCATTGAGCGCACGCGTCGTCAGACCGGGAGAGGGATCTCAGACTTTGCACAGCGATGTGCCGCTGGCTATGCACCGATACGGAAACGATGCCCCACTGATGATGAACACTGTGTGGGCGTTGTCGGATTTGACCCCAGACAACGGAGGTACACGGTTGGTTCCAGGCAGCCATCAAAGCCATTTGTTCGAGCCACCCGAAGGTTTGACACTTCCCTACTTGATGCAACCAACGCTATCGGCCGGCTCGGTGGTGATATTCCACGGCCAGACTTGGCACGGCGGCGGCGAGAATCGAACTGACCAATTAAGGACAGCTATGTTTGGTCACTATCGCAATAGCCATTGGATGCGATTCCAGTGTGATCCGCACGACGGTTTTCGTGAAGAGTGGCTACCAGACATGACATCACGCCAAAAGGAGCTTCTTAGGATGACTGCTGGAGTGGACCGCAGGCACGGGGCGGACTTCTACGAACGATAGGGACTGCTGTCGGCTACCTGGATGTTTGTTGAATAGTTGTTTGTAGCAACATTTGCGTGGTGAACGAATTGGTTTTCAAGACAGACCTGACAGCAGAATAGCGTAGAACACCTCGTTAGTGGTGGTCGATTGGAATACTACCTAGGGTTGCGGCTCGCTCGCTGAAGTAGTAGAGTTTTCCTGTTCCGTCCCAGACGGACTCCACCGAATTGCGTCAGCTACTGCCAAACCCCATGTCACACTGGTCAAGACCACATCGATCTGGGAGTCGTTGAGTTCAAAATTGCCAAGTTCATTCCAACCGGGCGATGAGGAATCTGCATCGAACTCAATTTCGGTTTCGAAATCGTCGCCGGTCACCTGAAAAGTGTGAGTTCCCAAGTAGAAAGGGTCAGGCCTACCGAACGAGTCCGGATACCTCATCGAGCCGTGGGCGATTTCGGAACGCATCGCGATGGGCACATGAAACTCCAGCTTCCATATACCCGAAGATGGAAGTGCTGCAGTGAATATCGCCCTCGATTGACCTAGCGTTCCGAATATTGCTGCATAGGTCTTGCGATACTTACCATAGCTCGTAGGCTCATTGGTCCGATACCACCAATCAAGTGTTGTCGTCAAATTCATCCGTGAAATTCGACCAAACAACGGATTGAACCGGTTTTCGAGGAGATTGATCGAGGTCTTATGTACTGGTAAACCCCTGTCGAATTCGAGCTGAGGAACTGCGGCTGCACGTCTTACGAACTGTGACAGTCTTGACGACTCAAAAGGAAACGATGAAGGTTCGATAGAAAAGCCCTCGTCCAGATCATCCACAATGATTGCATCGCTAACATTTGGTTCCCGCGCGACTCGGGTGGTGTAGGGAAGTAGCGGCAAGTCTGTGGGCTCGAGGTCGTCTTGTTCAGGAACGTCCAACCGAATCGGTTCACGGTTCAGGGAGAGTTGTGGCTCTATCCACACGATGCGTGGAGGCTTAGTGCTTTGAAAAGCAATCCGTACCGCTGAGTTTCCTTGCACAATTACGGAACGTAGAGCAAATATATCGTACGGCGCAAAGTAATCGCCGCTCTCGGTTTGATAGGAAATCTCAACTACGCCTGGAATAGGCTCTCCATTGCCAAGTGTGAATGTTGTTTGGTATACCGCTTCGTTGCTATCGTCGTTTGCAAGACGTTCAATCTTGAGGTTTTCGGCTGTGAATCCTGGCAATCCCAACGTGTTGAGCCAGTCGCCTACCACCGCCTCAATGTCTATGCCGACATCCAAGGCCGTTTGGCGAAAATCTTCGTCTGTGTAGGAACGTCCACGATACCGAATTACAAGCTCGCTTAGGAATCGAGCTACCTGTTCTTCGCCATACGTATCTACGATCGCGTTCGCTACACGTTGACTCTTTATCAGTAGGGCATGGTATGCCCTGACTGGGTCGGCCGTGAAGTCGATCTCGCTTAGCGGAGTCCGCTCCACTAACTCCCAAGATTCGGGCCGCTCCGCGTACTCCTTGCGCCAGTTTGCCCATCCTCGCTCGGTCCGTTCGGAGCCAAAATGGATTGAGCTTGTTGTTCTATGTCGAGTATCTACTGCGGTTCCCCGTGCGAGAGCCGTATGAACGGAAAAGTAGCTCTCGCTTCCAGTAGTTAGCCGTTGTGCCAATTCGTTGACCATGAACCTTAAGGCTGTTGCGCCATTTCCGGTTGGGGATGTCTGGTGGTCAACGAGGTTCCGTACGATACCAATCAGCGGATCGCCGCCATGCAAGTCGTTTGCAAAGAAAGCGGCTACTCTATCAAGCATGTATTTGTGGGTTTCAGATTCGCCTCTTCCCTCCCTCTCATGGTAGTTGCGCAACCACTGGTAGAAACCCTCAAATGGAGCAACAGGAAATCCTGACTCGCGGATCATTTGCAATCCAGGAGCTGAATACACACTGTCCATCCGCCACCCGCCACCGTAGGTTCTAAGGGAAACTGGGACTTCAACGATTGACAACCTAGGGTATGGATAACGGAGTCCCGATGCCTTTAAGTCTTCTGCTCGATTGCTAATCCACTCACGCAGCACTGGACCGCTTCCGTCAAACACTTGCAAATTCTTGGTGTGTTTTCCGTTTACTAGTAGCTCGTATTCCACTCCGTCGATCGTCATTGATCGCTTCTCAAACTGCGAGGCAATAAGGGCTAGGTCGGGTACTGCGTGGGAGGTCGTAAACCTAAATTTGGATAGGGTGCTCGATGGAAGGGCATTGCGGGAACCAGAAGTTGCAACTAGCCATCCCTTTGGTACTGTTACTTCGATGTCGATTTGGAAGAAATCGCGAGACCGAGACTCCCACCTACTTGATCCATAGGCAGAGCCAGATGTTGGAATCCAACTAATTCCTGGCATTAGCGCTACGAAACGGGGATGGAACACGTAGCTCGTTTGGCCAAGCAGGAAGAGTCGCTTGCCGCCTATCCCACCCAGTGACTTCCAATCAAGAGAACTGTCCAAATAGGCGAACCGTTCGTCTGGTTTGCCACGCGCGACGATGCCCAATTTCGGCGGTGTGGAAGCCATTTCCCGTGGGACCACAAGTAGTCCGTCACCAAACTCGAAATTTTCAGTTGGATTGCCGTCTATGGAGATTTCCTCTATTCGGTATCCGGGATTCAAGGAGAACAACCATTGCTCTCCATATGAATCACCGGATGTATCCAAGGTCATCGTCAGATCGAGGAGTATCGACCGACCTGGTTTGATTTCTACTGAGCCAGAAATATCTTGAATATCAGTAAACGTGTGAAACTGATGTTCTTTGTGCACGAGCGCCCAGATTATTGCTTGAATTTCGTTGGACTCAGCGCCTCTGTAAATGAGGCTTTGTGTACCACCAACGACAACGAGAGCTGCAGCTAGTCCTCGACCAAGCAGAAACGCGAAAGTCTTTGCGTCTTGAACTCTTGGCTGCAGTAACGCTGCGAACGAGAGACATCCCACTGCACACATCAACATAAGCGCCCTATTGGCAAGAATGCTCGACGTTACAAATGTTGGAGCTAATTCGGAAGGGTATACGCTTGCGCCCGTGTGTGTAGACAACACGGACGTCACCGAAACCGGCAGCACAATGCTCAATGCATAGACGACTAACATCAGTAGTCCAATAGCCACCACGACCAGCACTCGAAATCGGAGTAGCCGTGCTAGCAGTACGCACACTGATCCCCATAGGAGCAGATTTGGGACTACGTCCCAGACCATAAAGGAAAGAGCACTTACGGACTCAATCTCTGTGCCCAAGCCAAAGTCGAATGCTTCGGCCAACATTCCGTAGCCGTACATGATTGAAACAATGAGCACAGAGGGAATCGCGAGAAACAGCACAATCCCAAAGAGCCTTCCACAAATCAAACCAAAGTCTGATACAGGGCGCGAGTCGAGAACTTCAGATATCCGATCACGAGTGTCTCGAATCCGCATGTCGAAAGTGAGAAAGAGCATTCCAATGCTAAACCAGAGAAGCATGGTGCTACCCATTTGCACAACGGTGTAGCGAGGTCCAATCAGTCCGTAAATCGGAGAGCTCAACGCTAGAAAGTCGTAGTGGTCCAAGAGGAAAATCCATTGACTCAGAGTGGCAATGCCAGCGATGGAGATAAATACCCACGTACGTGTCAATCGTCTGCACGATCGCATTTCGGCCAGAATAAGAATCCACATTCGTGTGAGGTATGGGATAGTACGCCTCATCTAGGTACGATCGAGAGTATCTATAGGACCAAAGTTAGCGATAGATCGCACAGCTAAGACGTACTCTGTTGGATTAGCGTATTTTGCGTGTGTCGCTCGTGTGAAACTCTCGTGCGCTACGCCGCATGTGGTTGCTTGCATTGCCCTTAGTTGCGCCGGTGAAGTAACGCACCGTCCAGAGAGCAATGCAAATCACAAAGACTCCATTGGGTACATAGAATTCTGGGCTATGAATCGGACCTAAAGGCCGAGAATCGACAGCTGCAAAAACGAAAAGCCAAAAGTACGAAAGGAAATAGGAACCGGTTAACCAAGTGACTACCACTGTGGAAACAATCAGGCAAAAAAATCCCCTCTTTTCGACGTCTGGGAGGGTTAGTGCCTTTTGTACCATTCAGTAGAGTTGCCTTTGGAGGCCTGATTTCAACATTCTGGTGTGTTGAATACAGCTTGAGTTGAATTGTTGCCAATTGTAGCCCTCGCTTGACCAGTTGATTGGTTCTTGCAAGACAATACGCAAATCCCCTACGACAGTGCAACGAACAACTTGGTGAACTGGGATATAGCGGGCAGAGAGCAGAACTCCATGCCAAAATATCTATTGCCTTGGCTCCGGCAATCGAGACTGCAAATGCACCAAAAGCTATGGAAATCACGACGACTTTGCGGATTCTGAGTGCAATGGCCGCCACAGCACTTCGGAAACGGCAAGTGATCTTGCGAGCACGAACAAGTAGTCCGACACTCGGTTCAAGTAAGCTCCCTGGCCTGAACACTTGAGTTCGTCCGAGGCATGTCTCCAAAAAGTGCGTTCAGCCCTGCGAACCGTCGAGCGTGCCACATGAGCGAACGCGGCGGCTTGCCCTCCACCAGGAAGAATGAACTCTCTTAGAGGCTCTAGCTGCGCATTGAGTTGCTCTGTTGCTTTGGTGACCATCGAAACTTGCTCCTGCCACACCGGTTGAGGGATTCCAGTAGCCACTGCAGCTCCGATGTCGAACAGGCGAGATTGAATTTCGGACAAGGAACTCTGGCGTTCTTCCGCAACATACTGGACCAACACTCCAACGGCACAGTTGGCTTCGTCCAGCACTCCTACAAGCTCAATGGGACCGCTCTGCTTGGGGTGTTTCTTTCCGTCGGCGAGGCTAGTGGATCCTTCGTCTCCCCTAGATGTGGTGACACGAGTAATTCGGTTTGCCAAGGTCTTTTGCCTATAGAGTATCTACCCTTCAATACCATTGAATTGTAGATTGCCAGTCGCAGGTACCCAATCCACTCGTCGTTCGACTTCGCGACGGATAGATTTTCTGGAGTACGAATTAGTTGTGGTTCTCAGGTTTTGGTCTAGTCTGTGTGGTAAATTTCGCGCTATTCCAACACCTGTGGAGGAGCCGGTGCCATCGTTCGATGTTGTGTCCAAAGTAAATGTGCAGGAGATACGCAACGCCGTGGATCAAACGTGGAGAGAATTGCGCACACGGTTTGACTTCAAGGGTGTCGATGCCGGATTGAACCTCGAAGAAAACTCAATTCTTCTCTGGGCTGAAGAGGAATTTCAGCTCGATCAGCTTGGCGACATATTGAGGACTAAGCTTGCGGGTCGCAATGTCGACGTTAGGTCGTTGCGACCAGAGAAAATCGAAGCGCTGGGAAAGCAGAAACGGCAACGCTACAGGATCGTAGTGGGAGTTGACCGCGATGTCTGCCGACAAATTGTGAAAATTGTCAAGGATTTGAAGCTGAAACTACAATCGCAAATTCAGGGAGACCAAGTGCGAGTCAGTGGCAAGAAGCGCGACGAACTTCAGCAGGCTATCGCGAGGCTGAAAGAAGAGGACCTAGACGTGCCACTGCAATTCTCGAATTTTCGCGACTAGTGTCGAGGACCACGGACCATGGTTGACTTGAGACTTGCCCCTGTATTGGTCTGGGTGTTGTTTTGGGCCTGTGCAACCGCAGGCTATTTGATTTCTGTCGAGGCCGGATTCGTTCCAGAATGCTTCCCTCACGTGGAGGGGTGCACCACGATCAGTCAGTCAGGCCGCGAGGGACTAAGCTTCTTCATTTTCAAAGCAGTGATGATTCCTGCTGCTGTCTTTACGATGATCTACTGGATTCTCAACCACCATTGGCTACGGTCAATGGGCGAAAGCACGAAATCGATCTGGCTGACAACGTCGTTTGGATTGGTCGGTGCCATATTCCTTATTGTTTATCTCACCTTTCTCGGGTCGGATGGCGATGTCTATCGCATGATGAGACGATACGGCACCATTGTCTTCTTTGTCTTCACCTTTATTGCAGAGTGCATGCTCACGAGCAAGTGCTGGCATCTCTTTAAACGAAATTGGGTAGTGATCGTAAAGCTAGTTCTTTGCTCTGCTGTCGCGATGGAACTTGTCGTCCACGGAGTCGCGAAGTGGGTCTTGGAAGAAACGCGGTGGCTTGAGAACTCTACCGAGTGGAGATCTGCGAGCGTCTTGACACTCTATCCGGTTCTGACGTGGTTGCTGTGGCGCCGTACCGGTTTTGAAATCCGATACGGCAACCAAGCTAACCAATTGGACGAGTCACAACAATAACTCGTTAACTCGTGTCTACTCCCTCCTCGGAGTTCTCACTTGCGCTCTCGTCCGTGGATTTGGCAGCGAGAGCCTTCTCAACTGCTGAGATCAACTCGTCGAACGATGGTCGGTTGGAGTATTGTTCCTCTGCGCGCTTTAGCAATACAGTTCCTTCAGAATCGACAAGCACAATGCCGGGATGAGAGAGACCATAGAGATCCGAATCTTCATCATATCGTTCGTTCCGGATTCCCAATCGGTTCACCGTTTCAGCACTTTGGTCGGATAGCAGGGGAAACTCGAGCTTTTGTTCGGTCTTCGAGTTCTTGTTTGTCGAGACGGGGTCGTAGCTCACAGTCGCGACATTGACACCGAGCGACATGATTTTTTCGAGGCGGTCTTGCAGCTCAACTAGCTGCCTTTTGCAGTAAGGTCACCAATTTGTCGTTCTGACAAAGAAAACCAAAAGTCCCTGTTTGTCCCCGATCAGGTCGTCGACCGACCTAGCTTCTCCCTCCGTGTCCTTAACCGTGAGCTCCGGCAAGGTAGAACCGACTTCAGGACCCCAATTGTCCTGGTACTCGGACCCGTACGCGATCGAACCGGTCGCTAGGAGCGAAAGTAGCAATAGTGCAACAGACTTTGCTTGCATATTCAACGTCCTCCTTTAGCGCCATCGTACCATATGCGAGTGCACTGAATATCGCTCTCGAGGTAGTTCATAGGCCATGCGAGTTTGAGTGCTAATATTCTGCGCGAACTAAGGTCCCCTGTGTAAGTATGCCGGTATTCAAGAGTCCTTTCGGAGAGATATTTTTCGATCAACGAGGCTCGCGCGCTGCGCCTCCCATTCTGCTAGTGCATGGACTGGGATGTCAGGTCATTCACTGGCCCGATTCTCTTCTCGATGGGTTTGTTGACGCTGGGTATCGCATCGTTTTTTTCGACAATAGGGATGCAGGGCTGACTTTTGAATGTGACTTGCAGCCGCCATCGATTCCCGAATTGTTGGGGGCACTGGACAATCCCAATGCGGTCACGCCGGTTTATACACTCGCAGATATGGCTAACGACGCCGTTGCCTTGCTTGACCACATAGGTCAGTCTGGAGCGCACATTGTCGGCGTTTCCATGGGCGGAATGATTGCTCAATATATGGCCATAAACCATCCAGCGCGTGTATTCAGCCTGTCCCTTATTATGAGCTCCACCGGCAATCCTGACACTCCGCAGCCGGGCCCTGAGGTCGTAGGGGCACTTGCCACTAGCATTGTCAGTCCCACACGTGAAGAGAGTATTGAAGCAACACGCAAATCGGACCGCTTGTTCGGCGGACCACATTACGACTCCTGCGAAGTTGGCATAGGAAGGTTCGTTGAAGACGCATACAACAGATCCAACCGTCCTAACGGGGTACTTCGGCAATTGGCGGCAATTCTCTCGGACGGCGACCGACGGACCAGTTTGCGCGAGGTGCAAATTCCCACGCTTGCCTTGCATGGCAGCGTCGATCCGTTGGTTGATCAGTTCGGATCTAGAGACTTGGCAGCTACCCTTCCCAACTGTCGACTAAGCATCATAGAGAAACTTGGTCACGATTTGCCCGAACCATTGATCCCAAGAATTCTTGACGACATACTTCAGCACATCGGCTCGGTGGAGGCGGCACGTTAACGGATTGCTAGTGCCTCTGGGGATTAGCCGATCAAGTCAATTATTCGTCCGAGTGTGTCTAGCCGATCAGACATGGACTGTCCAGTCGGAGCCACGCGCAGTGTCGTCACGCCCGCGTTCCGGAAGGCTTCAATCCGTTGCTTAACAGTGGATTCGTCACCTACAAGATTGGACTGGCGAACCATATCCTCCGGAACCTTCTGAGTAGCCTCGTCTCGTTTGCCCTGTGTCCATAGAGCTTGCACTTCTCTGGCGGCTGAGTCCCAGCCGCCACGTTTGTATGCATCGTTGTAGAAGTTTGTCTTTGGAGAACCCATCGCGCCAAGAGTAAACGCCAATCCACGTTTCAAAGCCTCGACGACCGGTCCATCGTTACCGGTAATAGCGACGGTTCCGCCAGCTTGTATGTCAATTGCTGCGAGGTCTCTACCATTCTCTTCTGCACCTTGCTTGATGTAGCCCAAATGAGCTTCGGCATGCTCTGGAGTGAAGGAAGTTCCCAGCCAACCGTCAGCCTCTTGACCTGTATACCGAAGAGAGTTTGGACCCAGGGTTGCCAAATAGATTGGTATCTTGGAATTCGCTGGTTGAGCGAGCCGTAGCGCCTTGCCCTCGCCGCCAGGCAGCGGAAGTCGATGAAATCGTCCTTCGTGCTCCAATCTCTCGCCTCGAAATGCCATGCGAACAATTTCGACGGTTTCGCGCATCCGAGACAGTGGAGCGGCGAAGGAACTTCCTTGCAGCCCTTCGACAACTTGAGGCCCTGACACACCAAGCCCAAGAATGAAGCGGTCATCCGATATCGCTGCCATTGTCAAGGCAGTCATGGCTGTCATTGAAGGTACTCGAGCGCTTATCTGCATGATCCCTGTACCTAATCGAATGCTGTGGGTTTTGGCCGCGAAATACGCCAATGGGCTGATGGCGTCGTGCCCCCACGCTTCTGCAGACCAAACGGAATCTACTCCGAGTTTCTCGGCTTCGACTACGTAGGTTGTTTGCTCCTCAATGTCTCGCACTCTACCTGATGCTGCGCCGCCTACACCAATGCTTACTTTCATGAGATTGCTTTCAACGCCCAATTCTTCAAATTGGCATCAATGTTACTTGGCGCGCCAGTGAGTAGTCGATCGATCAATTGCATTTCAAAAAAGTAAACTACAGGCAAACGCCAAGTAGCCTTCTTCAAAGTAGAAACCAAATGACCATTCCTCTCAGATTGCTTAGTCGAATGATCAAAACCGGGACGCTCAACGTCGTAATGCCCGATGGCGGCGAACACTCGTTCGGGTCGGGCGAACCGTCTGTAGCATGGATGATTCAAAAATCTGGCACATTGAGCAAGATAGCGAGGAACCCACTGCTTAACTTGGGAGAGACTTACATCGACCAAGAGTGGGATGCCCAGGAAGGAAGACTTGCTGAGTTGCTCACGGTGCTGCGATTGAACATTGAACAGTCCATTTCAGTGCGATCCCCACTGTTCTTCATCCCAGCAATCCTGCAATCGTGGAACAACATTCGCGCCAGCATGCAAAACGTTTCTCATCACTACGATTTGGACGAGAAACTGTTTCGCAGCTTTTTGGATTCGGATATGCACTATTCGTGCGCCTACTTCAGCAAACCCAGCATGTCGCTGGAAGATGCTCAGCAAGCGAAGTGCGAGCACATTGCGAAAAAGCTCTGCCTCAAACCGGATTCCAATGTGCTGGACATTGGCAGCGGGTGGGGATCACTGGCAATGCACCTAGCAGAAAACTACGATGTCTATGTGACGGGAATAACCTTGTCCCAGGAGCAGCTGACCGTTGCGAGGAATCGCGCGGAGGAGCGGAACCTAGGCAACCGAGTGAAGTTCGAACTGCAGGACTACAGGCAGCATGAGGGTGAGTACGACGGCATTGTTTCCGTCGGCATGTTCGAACATGTCGGCAAACACAATTTCCTCGCATACTTCAGCAAAGTGAAGTCGCTGCTGAAACCAGATGGTCTCGCACTCATACACACCATCGGCAGCCATGCTCCGCCGACTCCTACCAATCCGTGGATTAGGCGGCAAATCTTTCCCGGAGGCTACATACCCTCTCTGTCCGAAGCAAGCGTTGCAATCGAAAAGTCGGGTCTCGTCTTCAATGACATTGAAGTTTGGCGACGACACTATGCGGGGACACTCCAAGAATGGAACAAGCGTTTCCAGCTTGTCCGTGAGCAATTTGTGGAGTCCCATGGAGAGAAGTTTTGTCGCATGTGGGAGTTCTATTTGTGTGCGTCGCAAACGGCTTTTGAATTGGCAACTCTTCTTGTCTACCAACTGCAGTTGGGCCATCGGAATGACTCCGCTCCGCTGACACGGAACTACCTCTACGAATGAAGTGCAAACGCAAATTCACGCAGACTTGCCTGATTTTGGCGTTGGCTGCTGTTTGGGTGTTGAGTGCGCCTTGTACCGTTGGCGACGACACACGTGTGTTGCGAATTGGGAGTCCAGGCGACCCGCAGACGCTGGATCCGCATCGGTATACGCTGAATCTCGAGGAGCACATCCTCAAGGACATGTTTCTTGGACTCACGGCCATGGACGCCAAAGGAGCCATCGTTCCGGGAAGTGCCAAATCTTGGAAGACAAGCCCCGACGGATTGACATGGACTTTTCACTTGCGCGAGAACTACTGGTCGGATGGCACTCCCGTTCGCGCTGATGACTTCGTCTTTAGTCTTCGACGATTGCTTGCACCAGAAACTGCGGCTCCACTGGCGTTTTTTCTCTATGTGCTGAAGAACGCAAGAGATGTCAACAGCGGCGTCAAGCCACCAAGTGAGCTTGGAGTATCTGCGCCTGATGACGACACACTAGTGATGCGACTTGAAAAGCCGTTTCCCTATTTGCCTGAACGGTTGTTTTACCCGACAGGCTACCCGTTGCCTAGTCATGTAGTGGAGGAATTCGGGCGAGACTGGGTCAAGCCTGAGCATTGGGTATCAAACGGTGCTTACCAACTTTCCGATTGGAAGCCACAGCAAGCCGTCGCGCTGACAAAGAACCCGCACTTCTTCGATCACGAGCATGTAGCCATCGAACAAGTGGAGTACGTACCGGTTGCTGATTCGCTTGCGAGCTTTCACAGGTATTTGGCTGATGAGCTAGACATCATTGGAGACTTTCCGGCGGGCGAATTGGAATCCCTGCGAAAGTCACACGGAGAACATGTGCATTTGTCACCGTTGCTCTCAACGATGTATTTGGTGTTCAACGTCTCGACGCCTCGATTCACCGATGCTCGGGTGCGCGAGGCTCTGGCTCTAGCCATCGATCGACAAAAACTCACTCAGCAAATTCTGCGGAGTGGCGAAATCCCCAACGCGTCCATAGTCCCGCCCATAGTTGAAGGCTATTCCTCGGTTGTAGAAACTGAAGAACCCAATCTGGCGCAGTCTCGCGCTTTACTAAAGGAAGCTGGCCATAGCGAAGAAAACCCATTGAAACTGACGCTCAGGTATGTCACTGGTGCGGAAAACAAGCGAGTCTATGTGGCGATTGCCGCGATGTGGCAGGAAGTCGGGGTGGACGTGACGCTGCACCACACCGAATTGAAGGTGCATTTCAGCGACCTGGGTGCAGGAGAGTTTGAAGTAGCCCAAGCTGGATGGTTTGGGGAGGGAAATCCTGAGCACTACATCGAACTTTTGTGGTCAAAAATTGGTGGCATAAACTACGGTCGTTACGAGTCTGCAGAGTTTGACCGTCTGCTCGAAAAAGCCAAAAACACCGTTGACGCAAATGAGCGTGCCAGCACTCTCCAACAAGCGGAAGCTGTGGCGCTGCGGGATTATCCAGTGGTACCTCTGTACTCGGTGACAATCAGAAGCCTAGTAAATCCCAGGGTCAGCGGCTGGTACCCGAACCCCAGAAATTCTCATGCGGTGCGCTACATGTCCTTGAACTGAGAAGTTCAAGCAATGTCGATATACATTCTCAAGCGCGTTGCATTCATGCTTGTCACCTTCGTGGTGGTAGTTAGCGCAACTTTCTTTCTCTTGCGCGCAGCACCGGGAGGACCGTTCGACAGCGAACGCCAACTGCCCCCTGAGGTTGAGGCAAATTTGCTTGCTGCCTACCACTTGGACGATCCTTTGTATCTGCAATACCTGAGGTACATGGGCAACCTAGTGCGCTTTGATCTAGGACCATCCATCAAGCAGCATGACTTCACAGTCAGCGAGCTTATTGCAGCGGGCCTACCCGTGAGTCTTTGCCTTGGTGCTTTGGCGCTCTTGATCGCGCTGACAACGGGGGTTGCAATCGGGAGTTTCGCGGCATTTCGCCACAACAGTTGGCTTGATCGTTGCCTCTCTATGACGACGACACTGGGATTGGCTTTGCCGCCAATAGTCACTGGCCCCTTACTAGTCTTGCTGTTTGCCGTATCGTTCCGTTGGTTGCCTGCAGGAGGATTGGATTCCTACTTGAGTTTCGTGTTACCGTCGGTCGCGCTCGCGCTGCCACTTGCTGCAGCGATTGCTAAGCTTGTTCGAGGTTCGTGCATTGAGGTCATGGATCAACCTCATGTAACTACCGCCAAAGCAAAGGGCATATCCAATATTCGCCTTGCTTTTCATCATGTATTGCCAGCGGGGATGATTCCAATCCTGTCTTTTTTGGGCCCTGCCTCGGCAGCTCTGCTGGTTGGTTCACTTGTGATCGAGGAAGTTTTCGCACTTCCTGGCTTGGGTCGCTATTTTGTTCAGGGTGCCTTGAATCGCGACTATACGTTGGTGATGGGAAGCGTCGTTGTCTATGCATCGATAATTCTGATTCTTAATTTTGTTGTGGATTTGGTCTACGTACGACTAGATCCACGAATCCGCATAGAGGACCGGGCGGCAGGCTCCTAGTTCTATGAAGAGCTTCTGGCACGACAAAAGCTTGTTCCTCGCTTCGGCGACGTTGACTTGCGTGGTTCTTCTTGTCCTCTTTGGGCCTCTGCTGGCACCTTGGAGCTATGAAGTGGTCGACTGGAACGCTGTGAACTCTCCACCGTCTGGCGATCATTGGTTTGGCACCGATGGCTCGGGACGCGACTTGTTCGCACGCACGCTAGTCGGTGGTCAAGTCAGTCTAGGTATTGCAATTCTTGCCACGTGCGTAAGCTTCGCCATTGGTGTGCCGTGGGGAGCCATTGCTGGATATGTAGGAGGCCGTACCGACCAATTCATGATGCGGATTGTCGACGGAATGTATTCAGTTCCTTTCATTTTGGTTGTAATACTGCTTGTCGTACTCGTGGGGCGAAACGCCTACTTGCTTTTCGTGGGCATTGGAGCTGTCTCGTGGCTCGACATATCCCGCATAGTTCGAGGACAGACGCTCGTAGTGCGCACCGGGCAATTTGTTCAAGCGGCTCGAGGGTTGGGCGCTTCGCGACGATGGATTGTTTGGCGGCATATTCTGCCCAATGTCGTGGGGATTGCTTTCGTGTACGCGACGTTGACCATTCCGGGAGTAATCATCGCTGAAAGCTTTATCAGTTTCTTGGGTCTTGGGATTCAAGAGCCGCAAACGAGTTGGGGAGTGTTGGTGTCGGACGGAACCAAGGAAATGCACTCGTCGCCGTGGCAATTGGCGTTTCCGGCAGCCTTTCTGGTTATCACTCTGGTTTGTGTGAACGTGATAGGCGACAAATTCCGCGATGCCATAACCCTTTCGTCATTTCGTTGATAATGCGCACTTCTTGGAATCGGTGGTTCTCTATGTCGAAGCCCGAAACTATAGCGATACTTGGTGGCACCGGAGATCTGGGAACCGGCTTGGCTATTCGTTGGAGCAAAGCTGGCCACAAGATCGTAATCGGTTCCAGGACCCAGCAAAAAGCAGACCAAGCGGTTGCGAACCTGCTGAAAGTCAGCCCAAATACTCCCGCTGAAGCCATGGAGAATCCAGACGCCGCACGCAGGGGTGACATCGTTGTCCTAACCGTTCCCGCGGCGCACCAAATTTCAACCTTGGCTTCGGTGAAAGCTGGTCTCAAAGGCAAAATCCTGATTGATGTAACGGTGCCGCTTATACCGCCGAAGGTGGGCACAGTTCAGCTTCCATCGGAAGGAAGCGCGGGAAAACGCGCACAGGACTACCTTGGCAACTCAGTGATGGTCGTTAGTGCATTTCAAAATGTCGCAGCACACCTCCTTCAGCACGACGTGAAGGTCGAGTGCGACGTGCTGGTCGCCGGAAACAAGAGGGCGGCTCGACAGAAGGTTGTAGATCTTGTAGAGCAAGCGGGAATGAGAGCTTGGCATGCTGGTCCGATTGAGAACGCGGCCGCTGCGGAAGCGTTGACAAGCATTCTGATACAAATCAATCGACGCCACGAAATATCCCATTCAGGCATAAAAATCGTGGGCCAGGGTTAGCATCCGACGTGACAGTTACCTTACTTCCCTTACGGGGTTTGCCTCTTGTCGAGAAGGGTGACGACTTGGTGGCGCATATTGTTCAGAGTTGCGCCGAGAACGATATCCAACTTCGAGACGCCGACGTTGTGGTTGTAGCTCAAAAGATCGTTTCCAAGTCCGAAGGCAGGCAGGTCTGGTTGGAGACCGTCGAACCAAGCAACGATGCATTGAGGTTGGGGGAGCAAACGGAAAAGGATCCCCGGCTGGTTGAGCTCATACTTCAAGAGTCAAGCGAGGTCGTGCGAAGCAAACCGGGAGTTCTAATCACGAGGCATCGTCTAGGACATGTCGGCGCAAACGCGGGGATCGATCAATCCAACATTGACCAAAGTCGAGGCGAATCCGTCTTGTTGCTTCCAATCGACCCGGATGCAAGTGCGCAAAGGATCTTTCAGTCTTTGCGTTCGATCACCAACAGAAACATCGGAGTGGTGATCTCGGATTCTTCCAACCGCCCGTGGCGCTTGGGAACCATAGGCGTAGCCATCGGAGCCGCCAACATTCGAGTATTGGATGATCGACGAGGACTTCAGGACTTATTTGGAAACGATCTAAAAGTCACTCTCATCAATGTAGCTGACAGCATTGCCACGGCGGCCAGCCTATTAATGGGCGAAACAACGGAGCAAGTACCGGTAGTGGTAGTCCGGGGCCTCACGAGCCCCAATGGATGCGAGAACGCATCTATGGCGAATAGGCCCATTGCGGAGGATCTGTTTCGTTGAAAGTGCTTGCACTGACGGGTGGGGTTGGAGGAGCAAAACTTGCTCTTGGCCTTGCTCAAACTCTTAGCCAAGGCGAAGTTACTTTCCTCGCGAACACCGGCGATGACTTTGATCACTTGGGACTGCACATTTCCCCAGACTTGGACACGTTGGTCTACACGTTGGCTGGAATTTCCAACCGTTCGGCCGGTTGGGGTCGTGAAGATGAAACGTGGGATTTTGAGTCTACGATGGAACAACTCGGGGGAGAGACTTGGTTCAAGCTTGGTGATCGGGACCTTGCCGTTCATGTGCGTCGTACGCATATGATGCGACAAGGAGCAAGTCTTACGGAAGTCACCCGTTTGATAGCGCGAAAGTTGGGGATAGAACATCCGATTCTGCCGATGAGCGATGATCCCGTACGTACGATTGTCGACACCAGCGATGGGCGGCTGTCGTTTCAGCGATACTTCGTGGAGCAGCAGTGCAAACCAACTGTATTGTCGCTTCACTATCAGGGTGCGGACACGGCCCAGTTAAATCCACAGCTTTCCCTTGACCATTTCAGTTGCGTGATCATTTGTCCCTCAAATCCATATCTTTCGATAGATCCCATGCTTGCCATGAGTGAGCTCAGAGACTTCCTTGCACGTACTAGCATTCCTGTGGTTGCGGTCACTCCGCTTGTCAAGGGCGCAGCACTCAAGGGACCAACCGCAAAAATGATGCGTGAACTTGGACTCGAATCGAATGCGGTAACAGTAGCTGAACACTACAAGGACGTTGTCTCTGGTTTCGTGCTTGATCAGCAGGACGAAGATTTGATTGACCGCGTACGAAACCTAGGCTTGAAAGCAACCGCTCTTCAGACAGTGATGCGTACGTTGGACGACAGGACCGCTCTGGCACAGCAAGTTCTAGATTTCTGCGGTTCCCTTTAGACCGATTGTTTCGAATGTGGGCTATAGTTCCGTATAAGGGTGCGCCGTCCGGCAAGAGCAGGCTGGCAGAACATTTGAATCTCGAGCAGCGGTCGGAATTGGCTTCGTCCATGTTGCGCGATGTGCTCGCGGCTCTCTTCGACTCCAGATTGCTCGATGGAATCATTCTCACAACTCCCTCTTCGTTGGAGGACTCGTGGGATGACTCGAGAGTTAAGGTCTTTCGAGACAGCGCCGAAAGTCTCGCTGGGGCGATTGAGGAGGCAAGTGATTATGCAGTGGAGCGATTTGCTGCAGCGTCCACGTTTGTAGTTCCTGCTGACGTTCCTTTGGTCACGAGTCACGACGTCGATTTTGCAATCGAAAACCATAGCCAGGTGACAATAATTCCGGACGAAAACGACATAGGCACTAACGGACTGCTTTGCACTCCTCCAAATGCCTTTCAGTATGTATTCGATGGAAAGAGTTTTCTGCCTCACTTGGACGCTGCGAGGAAAGCTGGGCTGGATCCTAAGGTGGTTCGCTTGTCCACGTTTGGTCATGATGTTGACACCATCCAGGACTTGGTCAGAATTTCCGACTTGATTCCCGATTCCTTCACGGGAAGGACCATTCGCTCCCGCAGTCTCCTAGCCACCAAAACAAAGCAGTGCTAGAAATTTGTGATAATTTTCGATAGCAGACCTTATTCTTCAAACATGTCAAAATTGCTGATACCTGAATTGCCGGATGCAGATGCATTGCGGCTGGATCGTGTGGACAACACTCGAGAGATTGCCGATGTTGCAGCATCGCTGCGCGACGACGGATTTGGCAACACCATTACCTACTCCAAAAAAGTCTTCATACCGTTGACTCAATTGTGTCGGGACGTATGTCATTACTGTACATTCGCTCAGACACCACGCCACTTGGATTCTCCGTTCCTTTCGATCGATGATGTCTTGACAGTAGCCAGGAACGGGGCGCAACAGGGGTGCAAGGAAGCTCTGTTTACGCTCGGCGAAAAGCCAGAACTGCGTTACCGCGCTGCGCGAGATTGGCTAGCCGATCACGGGTTCGCAACGACAGTGGAGTATTTAGAAGTCGCGGCGAAAAGGGTGCTTGAAGAAACGGGATTGCTGCCGCATTTGAACCCGGGAAATCTGACCGAGGCAGAACTCGCGAAATTGAGGGCTGTTTCTCCGTCTATGGGCATCATGCTTGAGTCCGCCTCCACGAGGCTAACCGAAAAGGGAATGCCGCATTACGGATCGCCCGACAAAGTTCCGGCTGTGCGTTTGGCCACATTGCGAGCAATGGGTAAGTGTAGGGTGCCGACAACTACCGGAATACTCATCGGGATTGGCGAGACGAGGCGAGAGCGAATCGAGTCCCTAATTGCGATTCGGGACGTCCATCGCCGGTACGGCAACGTGCAGGAAGTCATCATTCAGAACTTTCGGGCTAAGCCCGGCACCAAGATGAAGAACGCTCCAGAGCCCGATCTTGATGAGTTGCTGTGGACGATCGCTGTGGCGCGCTTATTGTTTGGTTCCGAGATGAGCATTCAAGCTCCTCCAAATTTGAGTCCGGGTGTTCTCGAGCAAATCGTGCACTCTGGAATCAATGATTGGGGAGGGGTCTCGCCCCTCACTCCCGACTATGTGAATCCAGAAGCGCCATGGCCGCACCTGCGTGACTTGGCTGCGGCTACCAAACGAGCTGGGAAAACATTGCAGGAACGGCTTACCGTATACCCTCCTTATATACAAGCGGCAGACATTTGGATGAACGCGAGCGTGCACTCAAGGATTCTCGACAAGATCGATGCAGAAGCTCTCCCACGAACAGATTCCTGGAGTCCAGGAGATCCCGTCGAGCCGCCACCTGACATACTGGAGCGCATTGCAACCCCGACTGCAACTGGCGATAGCAGGTTGCTGCCAACTATCGGGAAAGCCATGGGTGGGGAAGATCTGGACGAGAGTGAGATTGTTTCCCTGTTCAGTGC
Organism: Candidatus Azotimanducaceae bacterium; assembly: GCA_965205545.1. Classification (GTDB taxonomy): domain Bacteria; phylum Pseudomonadota; class Gammaproteobacteria; order Pseudomonadales; family Azotimanducaceae; genus Bin55. The sequence continues at coordinate 2,765,199 of OZ242170.1, forward strand.
GCGCGGGGACGACATCGATGCAGTGGTTGAATCTGCAGACACACTTCGCCAGCAAGTCAATGGAGATGTCGTCACGTATGTCGTGAATCGCAACATCAACTACACGAACATTTGCTACTTCAAATGCCAGTTTTGTGCATTTTCAAAGGGCAAGCTTGCTGAGAACTTGCGGGGTCGGCCCTACGATCTATCGAACGAAGAAATTCAACGCCGAGTAGTGGAAGCGTGGGACCGAGGCGCCACCGAGGTTTGCATGCAGGGAGGAATTCATCCCGAATACACGGGCGCCAAGTACTTGGATATCGTGCATGTGGTCAAAGAAGCGGTTCCCGAGATGCACGTTCACGCATTCTCACCATTGGAAGTATGGCAGGGAGCTGCCACATCAAATCGATCCTTGACCGACTACTTGAAGCAGCTAAAAGTAGCGGGCTTGAGTACTTTGCCGGGAACTGCGGCGGAGATATTGGACGACGAAGTGCGAGATGTAATTTGTGCCGACAAGCTCAATACCCAGCAGTGGTTGGAAGTAATGGAGAATGCTCACGAGGTTGGATTTCGTACCACTGCAACAATTATGTATGGGCATGTTGAACATCCACGTCACTGGGCGCGGCATTTGATCCGGATTCGGGATTTGCAGAAACGCACAGGTGGATTCACGGAGTTCGTACCGTTGCCGTTCGTGCACATGGAAGCTCCCATGTATCTCAAAGGGAAATCGCGCAGAGGACCCACGTTTCGGGAAGCGATTCTGATGCATGCAGTCGCACGACTGGTATTGCACCCGCACATTACTAACATCCAGGCCAGCTGGGTAAAACTCGGTCATCAAGGAGTAGTTGCCGCACTGAATGCAGGTTGCAACGATCTGGGAGGAACTTTGATGAACGAGAGCATATCGCGAGCCGCGGGCACGCTGCACGGTCAGGAAACTTCGCCGAGGCGCATGGAAGAGCTAATTCGATCGATCGGTCGAGTGCCTCGACAGCGCTCCACGCTCTACGGCGATGTCGAAGACTCTCAACGTGAGCGCGCCCTGGATGCCGGTCCACTTTCCGACCTAATCAATACCCCTGCCAGAAAGTACGAGCGCACCAGAACACACGAGCTGGTTCGCAACGAAGCGTTGTGATCCAGATTGGCCGAGACTTAAGCTGGACGACTGGTGGGTCTAGGTACTAGACCATATACTCGTGGTCTCCACGACCTGGGATCGGGAGGGTACGCTTGGCTGCAACCCGATGGTGGGTGGGGCTGGAGCAATGCGGGGCTTGTTGTGGACAGTGGTCAGGCACTGCTCGTCGACACTCTGTTTGACTTGAAGCTTACCCATGAAATGCTCGAAGCAATGCAGAAGGCAAATGCGGCAGCGAAGCAAATTCAAACACTCGTCAACACCCATGCCAACGCCGACCACTGCAACGGCAATGAGCTTGTTGGTGCACGAGAGATCATCGCCTCGTCTGCCACATTACACGAAATGGAGCAGGACAGCCCAGAACGCCTGGCGCAAATCATGCGCAACACCTCATCCATGGGACGGACAGGCGCATTCTTGGAAAAGTGTTTTGGTCCCTTTGACTTCGAAGGCATTACACAGACGTTGCCGAACCGCACATTCGAAAATGTATTGTCAATCCAAGTGGGAACCAAGCCATTTGTGCTGAAGCAAGTCGGTCCCTGCCACACAAAGGGGGACATTCTCGCCTACTGCGAGCAAGACAGACTTATCTTCACAGGTGACATTCTCTTTATTGAGGGTCACCCGATTCTATGGGAAGGACCAGTCGAAAACTGGATTTCCGCTTGCGACTACATTCTGGGCCTGCATGTGGAGACCGTGGTTCCCGGTCACGGTCCGATCACCGACAAGAGGGGGGTTAGGGCGGTCCAGGAGTACTTGTCGTATATACGCGACGAAGCTCACGCCCGCTATCAAGCGGGACTTTCGGTAGTCGATGCGGCAATGGACATAACGCTAGAGGACTACGATAGTTGGGGAGACGCCGAGCGCATTGCAGTCAATGTACAGACTCTCTATCGGGAATTTGGCGCGGATGTGACTACCGATACGGCAGGAGCATTCGAGCTAATGGCGCGCATCCATCGAAACCGAAAATCCTAGATTCGCATATTTAGCGTGGCACACGGCCAAAGCAACTACCTGCCAATCCGTGTGTCGACTATCGAGTTTGTTAGGAGAGCTGTCCAGCGGCGGAGAAGTAGTCGTTGTGAATGTCTAAGTCCGGTTCGCTCGTGTGCTCATGGATTGAGCCGGCTTCTTCGGGTGCATGTGGGGACTGGTGTTCCACGCTGACCCGTGGCGACCCAAATCGCATCCACGCAGACCAAATTTTTTTCGCAAGATTGCGCGAATCTGATTTCTTTTTGAGGGATGACATTGTTAAGGTTTCCTTGGTAAGGCCAAAACACGCTTGCCAGGCCGCAACTTTTGGTCGCGGGGCAAAAAAACTGAGGCAATCCAACGGTCAATGGGTAATTGGACGTATGCATTCCTCATCGCTAATTGAGACAAAATCGTTCAACGAAAGTTCAAAAACCAGATGAATTTATTGTGTTTTTCGTTGCAAGAGAAAGCTAGCTAGTCCAACAGTCGACAATCAGCTTTGGAGCATTGAAGCTAGTCATGTAATTTGCAAACTTACCACGCATCGTACGAACAATCGCCGGATGTTTGGCGGATATGTCATGTGTAGCGGTCGGATCGTCCCGTAGGTCGTAGAATTCGGTAGAACCATTTGCACCGATGGGAGCGAATCCCCATCCATTGTGGACGACAAATGGGGTCACTGTTCGTTCCGGGCAGGTCCCATCATTGGCAGGAGTTACAAAGGTTGCCGAAACTGCCACGTCTCGGTGATGATCATCTTGCCCGCGCAAACAGCCCGCAAAGCTCAGCCCTTCGATCGCAACACGGGTCGCGACATCGAACCCTGCCAACTCGCTAAGTGTCGGCAAGATGTCAATCGGCTGGGCAAGAAACGAACACTTACGTCCACGCAAGACATCTCCTCCTGCTATGAGGAACGGGACTTGACCTACCTCTGGATAAATGGGCCAGTAGCGATCATCGTGGTCGCATATGTTGCTCTTTCCTGTTCGATTGTGTTCACCGATGCTAGTTCCGTGATCGCTTGTCACTACGACTATTGAGTCCTCCCAGAGGTTGAGATCGTCAATCTTTTGCAGAATGCGACCAATGTGTCGGTCTACCAACTCCGCTTCTGCGGCGTAGTGCGCCCACAAATTTGTCAATTCGTCATGGCTGTAATCGGTAGCTGGACCGTAGTTGCAGTGAATCATTGGTTCTTCGCTGTAGAGTGGGTCGTAGCGGCGCACCATATATTCGGGCGCATCCCAAGGCTCGTGAGGATCAAAGAAGTCAACCCAAAGAAAGAAAGGATTCGCTTCGTAGTTTTCCTCCAGCCACTTAACTGCGGTAGCGGAGGTTTGGGCGGAGAACATTTGTTCCTCGACGTTGTAGAAACGATTCAACCAACGGTGTTGATCAGCAAGGGATCGTCCCTTCCACAGCGGGCGCTGCCGGGTCTTGTTTAGTGGTGTTGATTCAGGGATGGGATCGTTGAGATGGAGCAGGTGCTTGTCACCTTCTTGCCCTCGGTGCTGAAACGCGGCCGTGAACCCTGACTGGAAGTTGTTGTTGAAGAGATGGGGGCAGTCGCAAATCAGCTGTGTTGCGTAGCCTTGGTGTCCCAAAATCCTCGCGATGTGATTTGGTCCGCTCTTGTCGAGTGATTGCCAGCCATAGTGGGGCCATCCAAGGACGCCACGTGTCACATCCGTTCGGTGAGGAATCGTTGGAAAACTGCCTGCAAAGAAGTTCTCAATGCTTGTTGCGCGCTCATCGACAAATGCGTCCAGCATGGGAGTATTGATTGGTCGTTGTGCATAGTCGAATAGATTGTCGAATCTAAATGTGTCAGTAATTAAGAGAATGATGTTTTTCATTGTGAAACAGCCCGTGCGCAGAAAACGTCAACCGTGCTCGACTTTGGTGCGCGTCATGTAGCCGCATCGGTCAGAATTGGCACCGCAATAGTTTCATTTTGGCTCAAACTCTGAAGAGCAGCTCGAACGTGTTGCAACGTCGGCATTGCAGAATCGCAATCTCTACATTTACACCGACGAAGGGAAGTCAAGAACGTAGTGATCTGCAAGCAGTCCCCCAAAAAGCACGGTGAGGTACAGAATCGAATACTTAAAGGACCGTAATGGGAGCCTTGAGTCTTCCATCAGCAGCATGGCTGTTGAATAGCCGAGGTAAACAATCCCTAGAACAATAGCGGTGCAGAGATAGATCCATCCACTCATACCTATCAGAAACGGAAGCAACGTTGATACGAACAGCAGAACTGTATAGATGAGAATCCACCACCTGGTGTATCTATCGCCGTGGGTTAGCGGGAGCATAGGTATGCCTGCAGACTCGTAGTCGTCGATTCTGTCTATGGCGAGTGCCCAAAAGTGAGGGGGCGTCCACATGAAAATTATTAGGACTAGCACCAATGCGCCTGGTTCGATGGAATTGGTAATTGCAACCCATCCAAGCAGAGGCGGTGCGGCGCCGAACAGTCCCCCAATGACAATGTTTTGCGAGGTTGTGTGTTTCAGAAATATCGAGTAGAAGACCCCATAGCCCAACCACGAAGCGAGGTTTAACCATGCGGCAAGTGGATTCACAAGAAGAAAGAGGATAGATGCGCCAGCTAGTCCAAGTGCCGCAGAAAATAGCAGCCCATGAAGCGGACGAATGCGCCCGGTAGCCACAGGCCGGTGCTCGGTACGCGCCATCCTGCGATCCCATTGAGCATCCACCACATGGTTCAATACGGCGGCACTGCCTGCCACAAGAGCTATGCCGAGAAGCCCGTAGAACATGAGCGTAATGGAGATCGAGCCCTTTACAGACATCAGCATGCCCACCAATGCGCAGACAAGCATCAAGAGTACGACCCTCGGTTTGGTCATGTCCAACAGGTCGGTAATCAGACCCGATTGGTGTGCGGATTCGTTCAAGCTAAGTTCCCTTTCGCGACACATATTTTATTGGTCGAAAACACATGGAACCTCGCGCACTGATTCGTTCAGTGGGTCGACGTCGCCACTAAAGATTGTCAATGCAAGCTTCTGTAGGACAGTTGAGAGTTGCGCCCTTTGCAAATTGCGAGCAATGGTGGGCTAGGGTCTGAATTAAGAAAGCCCCAACACGCGGCGAATCATCTGTTGGTCAGTATCGACTGAGACAAATTCATCGAATGCCTTGTCCGTTACTCGAATGATGTGGTCCCGAATGAAGCTGGCTCCTTCTCTCGCGCCATCCTCTTGGTGCTTGAGGCAACACTCCCACTCCAAGACGGCCCATCCTTCAAAGTCATAACCTGCGAGTTTTGAGAATATGGCCCTGAAATCGATTTGTCCGTCGCCCAGAGATCGAAATCTTCCGGATCTGCGCAACCAGTCCTGATAGCCTCCATATACACCTTGACGGCCCGTGGGATTGAACTCTGCGTCTTTCACATGGAACATCCTGATACGTTCGTGGTAGATGTCGATAAACGCAAGGTAGTCCAATTGCTGGAGCATGAAGTGGCTTGGATCATAGAGAATGTTGGCGCGTGTATGGTTGTCGACCTCATCGAGGAATCTCTCGAAGGTCACCCCGTCGTGAAGGTCTTCGCCAGGATGGATTTCGTAGCAGCAGTCCACGCCCCATTTATCGAATTCATCGAGGATTGGTTTCCATCTTCGGCCCAGCTCCCGAAATCCCTCGTCAACAAGGCCATCTGGTCTCTGAGGCCATGGGTAGACCATCGGCCACAGTAGAGATCCAGAAAATGTGGCGTGTGCGTCGAGGCCCAAGTTGCGGCTCGCGTGAGCCGCTAGTTTCACTTGCTCGATTGCCCAATCGGTTCGAGCTAGAGGATTGCCTCTTAGGGATGCAGGCGCGAAGCCATCGAAGAGCTCGTCGTACGCCGGATGCACCGCGACAAGCTGACCTTCTAAGTGCGTAGATAGTTCTGAGATTTCTACGCCGCACTCCCGAACTCTGCCGGAGAGGTCGTCGCAATACGTTTTGCTTTCGGCTGCAATTTTGACATCGATGAAGTTGGGATTGCCGATGGGGACTTGTACTCCTACGAAGCCCAAATCGGCCGCCCATTTGGCCATGGATTCGATGCTGTCAAAGGGCTCAGAATCGTCAATGAATTGCGCAAGGAAAATAGCTGGACCTTTCAACGTCTTCATTTACTTCACTCCGTCGTCAACTTTTGTCCACTGGGAATTCTGTTGCGAGCTAGCGACGGCCGCTTCTATGAACGCCATGCCTCGAATACCGTCGTTGATGGTTGGAAAATCTTGCTCGCAATTCCCAATGTCTGTCCCCGATGCATTTTGCCTTACCGTACGAGCAAAATTTCTGTATAGCAAGGCAAAGGCTTCGAGAAATCCTTCCGGATGCCCTGCGGGCAATCGAGTTGCCTCGGTAGCAGGTTGATGCACTCCAGGGCCACCGGTTCTTCTCACCTCATAGGGTCGGTCATGCCACCTTACGACGAGGGAATTTGGTTCTAGCTGAGACCATTCGGCGCCTCCCACCTCGCCATAAATCCTTATGCTTAAATTGTTCTCGACCCCGACGGCGATCTGGCTTGCACATAGCACTCCCTTTGACCCATTTTCGAACCTAAGCATTATGTTCCCATCGTCGTCGAGTCTTCGTGCAGGAACGAATGCAGAAAGATCGGCGCTTAGCCACTCCACTCTCTGATCTGTAGCGAATTCTGCAAGCTGAAACGCATGCGTGCCTATGTCGCCGATGCATCCAGCTGCACCGGATCGACTTGGGTCAGTCCTCCACTCAGCCTGTTTGTTGCCATGTAATTCCTGACGTTCGGAAAGCCATCCCTGAATGTACTCTACATTGACTCGCCGCAAGTTTCCAAATGCGCCGCTCTGCACTAAGTGTCGTGCTTCCCGGATCATTGGATAGCCCGTATAGTTGTGGGTCAGTGCAAAGATTCGTTTTGTTTGTTCTATCTTAACTTTGAGGTCTAGCGCTTCCTGAAGCGTGAAGGTTGCCGGTTTATCGCACACCACGTGGAAACCGGATTCGAGAGCCATTGTCGTCACGGGATGGTGAAGGTGATTTGGCGTCACAACTGCTACGAAATCGATTCGCTGGTCGACAGGTAGTTGTGATTCCCGGCGAAACATCTCCTCGTAGTTCTTGTAGCAACGGTCAGACTGCAGGCCGTATATCTCTTCACCCGATCGAACCGATCTCTTTTCGTCGCTCGAAAACGCACCTGCCGCTAGTTCGATCGCTCCATCCAACTCCGCTGCCATTCTGTGAACCGTTCCAATGAACGACCCTTCACCGCCTCCAACCATACCCATCCGAAGTTTCATTGTCATTGCTGGCCAAATGTGAAGCAGAATCAAATGCTACAGGAAGAACGATGAATGCGCAGCGTGGGTGTGAATTACTTGGTCAATGCTCACGTGCCTTATGATCTTGTCGCGAAAAGGAATTCGGAGATCCCCAGTGGACGTGAAGGAAATACCAATCTCTGTGCAACTCTATTCTTTGCGCGACGAGTCGTCAAGCGACTTTGATGCTGTGCTCGAACGTATTGCAGCAATTGGCTATCGCGGTGTCGAGCCCTTTCATTTGTTCGACAAACGTCCCGAGGAATTCGCGCGTCAAGTTACTGACTTGGGCATGCAAGTTTCCTCGAGTCACTACCCTTGGGCAAACTTTACAGATACAAGCGAAGTCATTGACATTGTGAAGTCGCTTGGATTGTCGCGTGCTGCCGGGGGGTTTGGACCTCAAGACTTTGAAAGTAGTGAAGCGATCAAACGCACGGTCGATACCGTCAACGGATTGGTTGAGCGCCTGAAGACTGCCAACATCGAGCTCTTCCTACATAACCACTGGTTCGAATTCGCTTCTGTGAATGGGGAGATTCCCTATCACATATTGCAGGAGCAATGTCCAGACGTACTCTTTGAGGTGGACACCTATTGGGCTGCCAACTTCGGAGAACGGGATGCAGCGGAGGAGGTTAGAAGAATACGCACGCGTGCACCTCTACTGCACATTAAGGATGGTCCGCTGGTGCGGGACCAAGCCCATGTCGCAGTTGGCCAGGGCAACATGAACATTCCCGCGGTAGTAAATGCGGCGGACAATGATGTTTTGGAATGGTTGATCGTAGAGCTCGATAGTTGCGATACAGACATGTTTAAAGCCGTGGAAGAGAGCTACGACTATTTGACTAACAAAGGGCTAGCGGCGGGTTCGTGCTGAGTTGGTGGACGCGATTCCTATCGGTATAAGTTGTCAGCACACTGCAAATCGTAATCCGTGCATCGACGGAATGCTTCTTCTGGACCACGAAATCTTTTTTGGGAAAGAGTCCTGAACATGAGCCATGGAATCCCGCGGATTCAGTAGAACCCAAGGTTTGATGCGATTTGGCTCGTGCGGTCTTGGGTATGTAACTGTGTGCGTTTTACCCGCATCGTATAGTAAACTTGAGGGGAAATGTGCGCACCCGTTGATCTCATTCCTAGCAATTGATTGTGGGCACGTTAAATCTGTGTAAGCGAACCAATTTCTCGGTCAGGCTTTTGCTTCCCATTAGTGTTGCGACGGTGTCCTGAGCAAGTCCGCTGAATGACGTAAGGTTAGTTCAAGGGAAATTTGGTTTTGGCGCTAAAGGAGACTAGTAAATGATGAACGACTTGTTGCAAAAGGGTAGAACTGCCTTGGTTCTAGTCGCATCGGTTGCGGCGGCCATTGGTGCGCTATCGAGCGTTGCGCAGCAACAAGATTCCGGTGTCACAAGTGGTGGACCATTGGAAATCAAGGTCATTGGCGATCGAATCCTAGCGCGCGTTGAACTTCAAACACAGGTGTGGGTAAAGGACACTCACGTCATAATTGACTACGACATGCCGTTTCACATGGCATTCAATTTCCCAGTAATCAGGGACCTCAGGTTTGGAGAAGGAGAAACCACACTAAAGGTCCTAAACGACAACTTTCGAATGGAAATTCCACGCAGCGGAATTTTCGACGAACGAAATCTTGGCAGGCAGATGACCACTGAGATCACCAGCCGATACGATCAGGAACTCGATGGCATCGACATTGTCGCCATTATCGGTTGGCCTGCGTTGCGAGAGTATGGAATGACTCTCGACATTCAGGAGGGAACCCTCGTTCTACATCCAGAAGGAGAACTTTCCTCTAGCGAAGTTCAGGCCACTTCGGAGAAGTTCGTTGAAGGCGTGGAAATCGTCGGTGGCTCCGTTTTTATTCCTGTTAATTACAACGGTGGCCAACGGGCTTTCATGAAGATGAAGACGGCCGGCTACCACACTGTATTGAATCGGGAGCTTCTTGACAACCGTGAAGCGGGCATCGTTGATGAAGCGTATTTTGGACGCGATCAGGCCATGAAGCTGTCTGACATGGCCGCGTTTTATCCACAGGACCTTTACCAGCAGTGGTGGGACGAGTATGCCGCTGACAAGGAAGCGGAAAAGCAAATACGTGAGCAGATGCAGGAAAACGGTCAAACCTTTCCTGAAGAGTTCGCCGTTCAACAGCCCGATCAGCCGAGTTCCGACGTCCTATTTGTCGCGGGGTTGAGCGTACTCTCTGGTTACCGGATCGCAATTGATCAAAACAAAGGTTTCATCGGATTGTCGAGAACTGTTAACAGCAACTACTCCGAAGCTGACAATCAGTTTTACATGGCTGCGGCTGCCAAGGATGAAGAACAGTTGTTCGAATATCTCGAAGCGAATCCAACTGACCGAAATGTCGAAGAGGCGGTAAGCGACATCTTCGACCTTGGACTCGAGAGCGGCGCGCCGGCCGAGCGGCAACTTGCCGCCATTCAATACGGGATCGACGCTGCGCAAGAACGGAGGCAGTTCGTCTATGTCGCCGAGTTTGTCTTTCAGTTGGCGTCTAGTCAGGAGTCAATGGACCAGCACGCTGATGTGCTTATCGCAGTGGGCGAAAAAGCTATGGAGTTTGTAGCACGGTCTGAATCTCCCAAGTTTCGCCAGCAAATCCAGATGTTGCTGGGTGATCGTTACTTGGCGCGAAACGATGCTCAGAAGGCATGGCAGTACTTTCTGTCAGCAGCATTCAACAGTGATCCAGATTTAGAGGCTTTTTCTCGCTACGATCTGGGCCGCGCCTACGAAGCCTTGGGACGTGACCGTCGCGCGTACGTCAACTACAAGCGAGCGCTCTCTCAAGGATTGCCGCCGGACCGGGCGGAGAACGCCAATCAAGCACTTAACAGGATTAGGCCCCGCCTAGATCCAAATGATGAAATCTTGCTTGAAGAATCAGAAGACGGTTAACTCCGGCTGGTTGTAATTCAGTACGGTCGACAACGGCAGTAGGGATTTGCTCTCAACGATGAACTTTCGAGGAACGCGCAGACTTGTCGTTGCTGTGGCAATGATTTTCTCTCTGTTGCCCTTTTCCAGCGTCCTTGCTCAGACGTCTGAAGTTGCTGATTCAGACGGCGGCCAACTGTCCATTCGGATCCTTGGCGACAAGATCTTGGCTCGAGTTGAAATGGCCACACAGGTTTTCTTCAAGGATACTCATGTGGTCATCGATTATGCCTCTCCAATCGGATTGATGATCAATAGCAATGTAATTGGAGGGATCGGCTACGGCGAGGAAGAAACCACACTCAAGATTCTGAACCAGAATTTTCGTTTGGCAGTGCCACGGTCTGAAATACGCCCGGAACAAGGAAATGTCACGGGAGAGTTGACAGCTCGCTACGACATGGAACTTGAACAGATAGATGTCATTGCCATATTGGGATGGCCAGTTCTTAGGCGGTACGGCATGACGCTCGACATCCAAGACAAGCTCATTGAGCTACACCCTGAGAATGAACTTGCCGCTGCTGATGTGCAAATGGAATCCGATGTATTCATCGAGGGAATTGAGGTCATTGGCGATTCTGTTTTTGTACCTGTGAATTACAACGGGGGTCAGCGGGCTTTCATGAAAATGAGCACGGGCGGCTATCACACCGTGTTAAACCGAGAATTGCTTGATGATCGTGAGCGGGGAATTGTCGACGAAGCCTACTTTGGTTCAGGCAAGGAAGTGAAGATCTCGGACATGGCTGCGTTTTATCCGCAGGACCTTTATACACGCTGGTGGGACGAATACGCCGCAGCCAAGGAGGCGGAGAGGGTAGCCCGCCAGCAAATGCAGGAAGCCGGACAAACTTTTCCTGAGGAATTTGCAGCTCGACAACCTGATCAGCCCAGCTCGGATGTTCTCTTTGTTTCGGGTCTCAGCTTGCTTACGGGCTATCGCATCGAGCTGGACCCCACCCAAGGGTTTATTGGCGTGTCTCGTACATTAAACAGCAACTACTCCGAAGCAGACCACCAGTTCTATATGGCGGTTGCTGCGAACAACGAAGATGGGCTATTGAAGTACCTACAAGAAAATCCCACCGACCGCAATGTAGAAGAAGCCGTCTCGGATCTGTTTGCATTAGGCATGGAGAGCGGCGCTAGCGTGGAGCGACAAATTGCAACAGTGGATTTCGGTCTCGAGATTCAAGCCGAGCACAGGAAGTTCAACTACCTCTTGGGATTTGTTGGGCAATTGATGACCTCTGAAGAAGATAGGGACAAGTTTGCGGACCTCATCATTGCGTTGGGTGAGAAAGCGCTAGTCCATGTTTCCAGGTCAGAGTCGCCGGCCATTCGACAGCAACTCCAAATGGCTATTGGAGATCGCTATATGGCAAGAAACGATCCCAGAAATGCACAACGATATTTCTTGTCGGCCGCGTTCAATGGAGATCCCCGGTTGGATGCGGCGGTTCGCTACGACTTGGCACGTGCCTATGAAGCCTTGGGACAAGATCGTCGGGCGTATGCTAGTTACAAGACCGCGCTCTCAAAAGGGTTGCCTCCAAACCAAGCTGAAAACGCATCAGAAGCGCTTAGTCGAATCAGGACTAGGCTTGACCCAAACGATGATCTCTTGATTGATGAGCAAGAGGACGGGTAATTGGGTAATATAGTGCACAGTCGTGTACGACGTACGGTCATTGTGACCGTATTCGGGTTTTGAAACTTATCACAAAATAGGTGAAACACATGCTATTTGGACGAAACTCAACTCGATCTGTAGAACGATCGAGGACCTCCCTCTTCGCAGGGCTTGCGTGTACTCTCGCGGCTTTGCTCTTGGTGCTTGTTGCTCCAATCCACACGATGGCAGCACAAGGCCAGGACTTGGAAGGCTCGCCGGGAGGACCACTGGCGATCAAGGTAGTTGGTGACAAGATCCTTGCTCGAGTCGAACTGCAGACTGAAGTCTGGTTCAAGGACACGCATGTCATCGTCGACTACAACATGCCCTACGCCATGATGATCCAATCATGCGTCTACGGCAATGTTCGGTTTGGCGAAGGCGAGACCACAATGCGAATTCTCAACAACGACTTCAGAGTGGAAGTTCCTCGCGACCAAATCGTTCCCGAAATAGGTGCGGTTTGCGGCGAGTTGACGGGCAAGTACGACAAGCATCTGGACCAGGTCGATATAGTGGCAATCGTTGGTTGGCCGTTGCTGCGTCAGTTTGGTTTGACGCTAGACATTCAGGCCGGTTCGATGGTTCTGCATCCTGAGGGCGAACTCTCCGCTGAGGAAGTCCGAACGAATTCGGTTGCGTTTGTCGATGGCGTGGAATTAATCGGTAGCTCCGTGTTTATTCCCGTGAATTACAACGGTGGTCAATCTGCGTTCATGAAGGTAAGTACCAGTGGCTATCACACAGTATTGAATCGCGAGTTGCTAGACAATCGGGAAGCTGGGGTAATCGACGAAGCCTACTTTGGCTTTGACGACTCCATGAAGATTTCCGATATGGCTGCGATGTATCCGCAGGATGTCTATACGCAATGGTGGGACGCCTACGCTGCTGCCAAAGCAGAGCAGAAGCGGCTGCAAGAGGAGAATCCTCAAGTTGGCGGGCAAATGGTGGTGACACAACCGGATCAGCCTAGCTCCGATGTACTTTTGGTTTCCGGTTTGAGTGTTTTGTCAGGCTATCGCATTGTGCTTGACCAAAATCAGGGATTTGTAGGTGTATCTCGAACACTCAATAGCAACTATTCCGACGCTGACCATCAGTTCTACATGGCGGCGGCCAAAATGATGAAGATGCGCTGTACAAGTATCTTGAGGAAAATCCAACCGACCGCAATGTTGAAGAGGCAGTAGCAAACTTCGTCGATCTAGGTCTTGAAAGTGGCGCTTCCATTGATCGCCTAGTTTCTGCAGTTGACTTTGGATTGGGCGTGAACGAAGAGCGCAGAAAGTTCACCTACCTTGCAGACTTTGTCTTTGACATGTGGGGCAACGTGGAATCGCGTGACCAATTCTCACCGGTTATCGTTGTTTTGGGCGAAAAAGCAATGGAGTACATAGAGCGATCAGATACTCCTAAGGATCGCCAAAAGGTCCAAGGCATTCTGGGCGACCGCTACCTAGCGAGAAACGACGCGGAAACGGCATGGAAATATTTCCTGTCAGCCGCATTCAACGGTGATCCCGAACTTGACGCCATTACACGTTTTGATCTCGGGCGCGCATACGAAGCACTTGGTCGAGACAGCCGAGCGTACGCAAACTACGAAAGAGCTCTTTCGGCGGGTGGATTGCCGCCAGAGTCCGTGGAAATTGCGACTCAAGCACAAGAGAGGCTCCGACTTCGTCTTGATCCCAATGACGATGTGCTAAGTACGGACGCTCAAGGTGGCTAACACTGACAATTTGCGTCAGCACCTCGACGGGCTAGCTCGTCGAGGTGCACGCTACCTCCGGCGCTACGCACTCAAGGAGGCAGTTGAATGGTCGATGCGGCATGTGCACCTTGTCGCGTTGGTTATTCCAGCAGTCTTTGTGGTCTGCGTAGCGATCGAGCGGTTCGCAGGATTCGACCTGTGGGTGTTGAGTCCAATCGTCACGGTACTTGTAGCGCTAGTTGCGCCTGTTGCCTATGTTCTGATCGCTGGCGCACTTGGATTTGCACTGCGTCCGGTCAACCGAACGTACTCATTGGCTCTGTTTGATCGGGAGCTAGGTTACAAGGACCGACTGCAATCAGCCGACGAATTTCTAAGATCCTCTGATCTGACGCCGTTTGAATTAGCATCCGTCGAGGATGCAATTCCGTATGCAGCAAAAGCAACGGATAGTCGATTGCAAGACATACGAATAGCTACTCCTACTTTATATACAGGCAAATGGGGCCACGGAGTTGCGGCAGTTCTTTTGTTGGGAGCCGGGATGTTCATGAGTTTCTTTGTGTTCAATCCACAGGTGGAGGCATCTTCCGACCCAGACGAGCTAATTGCATTAGCCACTCCCGACGTCCTTCCTCCAGTGGATGAGGTCTTCGAGGCTCCTCAAGATTCGCGTGACGAAGTAACTCCGCCGTCACACGTTCCTTCCCAAACGCCAAAGGAAAGTGTCGTAGTGGAGTCGACCCCAGCGGAATCAACTGATTCCCCGCTCGGAAGGGCAAACCCCTCCGATAGCAACCCCAAGCAATCAGTGCAAATGGGTCTCAGCGCGGGAATGTCCCAGGACAACAAGACTGGTAGTGCAGCATCCAATCTTTCCGGCCAGGCAAACCCCGACAAGAAGAAGAAGGAAACGAAACTAGATCCGCCAAAGGAACAGGAATCCAAGGAATCCAAGTCCGCCCTTGATAAGGAACAGCCAAAGGACGAATCGGCAACGGGCATCGCTGGAGGCAAGGGAACCAGTGCTGGTCGACAGGCTTCATCTACGGATGTTACTGAGAGCCTGAACAAGACGGATCAAGATGACATGGATTCCGATGTGGATTTGGAATCTGACGACGAGGAAGACGAGGAACAGGAGGCGGCAAACGCGGCTCGCCCGATGATCAACCAACGCAAGGCGGCAGTGGATCGTCGACTTAGTCCATCAGGCATGATGGGTCAAGAGGAAAACGAGCAAAACAATGGCAGAGGCGGCGCAAGCGGAAGGAAGAAGACACGTGGCGTTGCAGCAATGTTGCTTGGTGTTCCACAACCCGACCAATTGCGTTCTCAAATCAATCCGGGGCGGGTCAAAATTCAGCGGGAACGCGCCGTGCCCCATCCTAGCGAAGCGGACACCGTTGCGAGCGAATCTCGCGGAGAAATCGACGAGAGCATTGGAAAGGTTGCTCGACACGAGCTCAAGCCTTGGATGCGCAACGTGGTAAGCAACTACTTTCTCGCAATGAGAGAACCGCCAACAGAAGAAGAAGGTGAATAAATCTATGGCAGAGCAACAAGTTACAAACGAAGATCCACGCGCCGCTGAACAAGCGGCGCATTTCAAAGAGGTATTCCAAAATATCCGCACCGAAGTCACCAAGATGATGGTCGGTCAACCTGAGGTAGTGGATGGCGTATTGACTGCATTGATAGCCGGCGGTCACGTACTGCTGGAAGGCGTGCCGGGACTTGGCAAGACAATGCTTGTTCGGTGTTTGAGCGATGCGGTAAGTGTCCAGTTTTCGCGAATTCAATTTACTCCCGACATGATGCCAGCTGACATTCAAGGCACCATGATTCTTACGGAGACTGCAAGTGGTGCACACGAATTGAGTTTCCAGGAGGGGCCGCTCATTGCGAATCTCATTCTTGCAGACGAAATCAACCGAGCCACGCCCAAGACTCAGTCTGCACTTCTCGAAGCGATGCAAGAACGGCAGGTAACCGTCGGCAATAGAACCATTCAATTGGAAGAACCCTACTGTGTCATGGCCACACAGAATCCCGTAGAGCAAGAGGGCACATATCCGCTTCCAGAAGCGCAGCTAGACCGTTTTCTGTTCAAACTGCTTGTGGACTACCCAGAAGAAAACGAATACTACGAAATCATTGATCGCACCACCGGTACTACCGAAGTGGAAATTAACCACATCACGGACGGTGCGGAGATTGTCAAACTGCGTGAAATCGCCAGGGCCGTGGCTGTGCCCACTGCAGCGAAAACTTACGCCATTCGATTGGTGATGGCAACGCAACCGAACAGTGCATACTCGACCGACAAGACCAACGCCTATGTTTCACTAGGATCAAGTCCTCGTGGAGTTCAAGGATTGATGTTGGCAGCAAAGGTGCATGCGATACTGAATGATCGTTTCTCCATAAGCACTGACGATATTAAGGCGGTTGCCTATCCCGTGCTGCGTCACAGGGTCATACTCAACTTCCAGGCGCAAGCCAGCAATGTGACGCCTGACAGCATTATTGACGACATCTTAGAGCAAGTTAAGTTGCCACGTTCGGTCGACTAGTCGCTATTATCGAATCGTGGCCGCACAACTAACTTTCGAGGAGCTCTTTGATCCAGAGTTCCTTAATGCACTTGAGGCTTTCAATTTACGCATAAAACGGTTTCTTCGCGAAGGCCGTCACGGTGAGCAGCTGACGCATGACCGTGGCATAGGGTTGGAGTTCAAGGACTTCAAGCAATACGTGCCTGGCGACGATCTGAGGGCCGTGGATTGGAACATCTATCGACGTCTTGGGCGCTTGTTCGTTCACGTGTTCGAGGAGTACCAGGATCTGCCTCTGTATTTGCTCGTGGATAGATCCAAGAGCATGTTCTTGGAGGAGACACCGCGAGTTCACGCTGCATTGCGTTCGGCGCTCGCGTTGTCATCGATTGCGTTGAGTCAGCATGATGTAGTAGGTCTGCTCTCGTTTTCGGATGATCTTGAAATGCATGCAAGGCCTGTGGTTGGACGACGGCAGTTGACCACACTTGCGCGTAGGATGGTGGAATTGACGGAACAGAATGGCACACAACTGTCTTCTGCGGTGCGTCAACTTGCGTTGCGAAAGCTGCGACCAGGATTGCTGGTGGTTCTATCCGACTTTTTCGACCCCGATGGACTCGATCCCGTAATGGATGCGCTTAAGACATGCCGTCACAGGATGTTGCTGGTTCAGCTTGTGAAAGACTTGGATAGCGATCCCAACGCAAACGCGGAGCTTGTAGGGGACATTCGCCTAGTCGATTGCGAAACGTCGAGTGCAGTGGATGTAACCATTGACCCGGCAGTGCTTTCGCGCTATCGAAGAATCTACGAAGAGTTCAATCTGCAGCTGACAGAGTTTGCCTCTGGTCAAGGAATTGGATTGATACGAGTAAATGCGGACAACGACGTGCTGGATCAGCTCGGCACTTTGTTTGAGACGAGAGCATTTGTCGTATGAGTTTTCTCAATCTTTCCCCACTTGCGATCGGAATTGGTTTGCTTGCCATTGCCGGAGCTCTTTTCCTGCTTCAGCAATTGCGCATCCGATATACCGAGCTTCCTGTAGCAACGACATTGTTTTGGGCCGCGGCGGTGCGAGAAGCGCCGGTACGAGTCCTTCGGCAGCGGTTCCGACATCTTTTGGCCTACCTATTGGTATTGCTTATTTGTTGGTTGCTTTGGATTGGCTTTGGTGGTCCGCTGTTCGGCGATCCAAGGACCGCGGGATTCAACATTCTTGTCATTGACGGTTCCGCACACGCTGCAACCGCCGATACGTTTGAGCAATCGAAACGACAATTAATCAACGACGTCGGCAAATACGGACGCGATTCGCGCGAAGTGTTTCTCTCCGGGGCGCAAAACGTGCGCATTCTTGCAGCAGGCGAGGAAAAGCTTGTGCTCGAACGTAGATTGGATGAATTTGCGCCTGTACCCGGACGATCTACCATCGATGAGTTGCTGCGCCTGCTCCCACGCAACGACAACTATCCAGACCAAGTCAACGTTGTAATTTACGGACGTGCGCCAGTGTCTCCAGAAGCGCTTGATCGTCTGCCCGAGGGCTATAGCGTGTCGAGGCGGTCGGAAGCGGATGCTGAGATTGCAAATCGAGGCATTGTGGCACTCGGAATCGGCGAGGCAGTATCTGGTGACTGGGATAAAGTGGATGTGTTGTTCCGAATCCTCACCTCGACCGAAGATTTAGGGATAGATGTCGCCGACTTGCAAGTGAAAAGCGGTGATAAAGAAATCTCGGCTGACGAGATTGAAGCTCTATCGGGCAACGAGTTCAGGATTCGCGACGTGGTTGCGGACGGGTCTACGTTCGAGGTGAGGATTCGTGAGCCTGACGACATGGAGTTCGACAACGTCGCACAAGTCAGCTTGCCTGCCAAGGAACGCATTCAAGTCATGGTGGGGAGCGGAGTGGCCAGTTCCATTACGCGGGCCTTGGAGTCTGACGGAGGCATAGAGGTTGTTGGATCTGGAGGAAGCGTTGCAATTCTCGGCTCCAGCGATGAGGTTACGACCGTGCCTTACTTGCGTACGGTTCCAATAAGCGCGCAGGACCGCGCTTTCGTAATCGGCTACACGGGTGATGTCGATGCTAACGAAGCCTTGCATCAAAGCGTCGCGAACCTAGGTCTTTCGCAAATCGACGCGGTTTCGCTTGCCACGGACTTTGGGCACGAAATCGGGGTCAAACTAGAAGTTGGCGATGTTCAGCATGTTTCCGTATGGGAGGACTTGGTCGGGGAGCAATTTAATTTCAAGGACAGCATGAGCTTTCCATTGTTCATTTCAAAGTCCGTCCGATATCTTGCGAATCAAGACCCGTGGTATGCGTACTTGGCGGCTGGACGCCAACCAATTGAACAGACTTCGGGATCCTCACTAGCGAGTACAGACCTGCTGGCGGAATATGCCGTTGGGGCATCCTACGTTCGCAACGAAGCTGGCGCTCTCGTGTTGGAGGATGGAAACGCATTGCAAGTGTCGCTGCTAGATCCATCTGCGGCACTTCCCAGAGGTGAGCTAGGCCTAACGGGCTCATCATTGGAAATAACTAGTGCTCAGAGTGCTTGGGGATTGGTGACATGGCTAATCCTCCTGGCTTTGGTCCTGCTTGGATTGGAATGGTATCTGTACCAGCGAGGAATGATGCCCTAATGGAACTTTCATTCAACTATCCCCTCTTCGCGATTCTTGTGGTGGCAGTGCCTCTTGTTTGGTTCTTTCCCAGTCGACCAAGGCAAGTTTGGCATGGAGTGATTAGAACCTTGGTTCTCGTGGCATTGGTTGTAGGACTCATGCAACCGGTCGCCGTTTCCAACCTATCGAACAAGCATTACGTCGTAGTACTTGATCAATCCGAAAGTTTGTCGGAGGAGAAAAGGGAGCAGGCCGTCGAGCTAGCGAGACAAGCCATCGAGCAATTTAGCAAAGAAGGCTCAGTGAGCGTTGTACAGCTTGGAGGCGAAGAACAAATAGTTGCCTCTCGCAATCCCATTCAAATCAGTGCGAACGGCAAGTCTCCGCTGGGCGACGCGCTCGAACTTGCTGCACAATCCATTCCCTTCGGTGTGAGTGGCTCTGTGACGATTGTTTCCGATGGTCTGTCAACGGATCGGCATTGGGGCCGGGCCGTGAGTCATCTCACCGAACGCGGGATTCCCGTTCACAATCTAAGAATCGATCCGACTCCGGATGTTTACATTAGCGATGTCCGATCAACAAGCGTACGTCCTGGAGAAAAGGTAACCCTAATCGTTGAGGTTATTGGAACTGCCAATGACTTGGTCGTGACTGCAGTTCACGATGACGAAGTACTCGCGCAGCAAGAGGCCGTGGAGAGCGAAGACCGTTCACTTGTAGAACTGGAATTCAAGGCCGACGAACCAGGCTTCATGGAAGTGCTGGTCGACGTAATGTCGTCTGAAAACTACGACAATGACCCTACAAATAATCAATGGCGGCACGTAGTTGCCGTGCAGGATCCGGTCGGCGTGTTGTACTTGGGCGATCGTCAGTCGGATGCGGCGGGACAGTTGACGCGCCTACTTGGCGCTGGCTTCAAACTGGAAGCTCCTACTCCCACCTCTCTTACCGACGACATCGACCTGTCTAACTATGATGTTGTAATGATTGACGATGCACCGTCGAGCTCTATTGCGGAGAGCGTACAAAATAACATTGTCAATGCTGTTCGCGACGAAGGGTTGGGTCTTCTTCATAGTGGCGGGGAAGCGGCCTTTGGAGATGGTGGCTACCACGACTCCCCCATCACTGATCTACTACCAATTGAAATACCCGGAGATCAGGACAAGATTGATCCAAGTGTGGGGTTGGCCATCATCTTGGATACTTCGGGGTCCATGGCAGGTTCGCGCATTGAACTTGCAAAGCACATCGCACGAATTGCTGTCCGCCGAATGCAACCCCATGATCGTATTGGGATCGTGGAGTTCTACGGCAATAAGCATTGGGCGGTGCCTATGCAGCCAGCGACAAACAAGATCGAAATCGACCGGGCCATTGGTCGAATGAAAGCAATTGGCGGAACGATCCTTTATCCAGCTATACAGGAAGCTTACTATGGATTGCAGAACGTCAACACGCGGTTTAAGCACATAGTTCTCATTACAGACGCTGGGGTGGAGCCTTCGCCCTACGAGACTCTAACACGTAGCATAAACCGTGACCGAATTTCCGTGTCCACCATATTGGTTGGTCAAGGCGGACACAATCTAATCATGTCTGACATTGCCAATTGGGGTGGTGGCAGATTCTATTCCGTTGGAAATCAGTTTCAGTTGGTCGAACTGATCTTCAAGCAGTCCTCAACCAAGAAATCTCCCATGTACAAGAGGGGATCTTTCGAATTGGAGACTAGTCGCGGCCAAGGATGGTGGGGCGACATCAACCAAGAGGAGATTCCATCGCTAAATGGCTATGTCGAAGTGCAATCTCGCGACGGAGCAGAAGTTCTTGTCGAGGTAACCGGAACAGACCATCCGGTACTGGCTAGTTGGCGCTATGGATTGGGACGAGTAAGTGCACTGATGACTGAACCGGTAGGGGAAGGCACGCGCACTTGGGCAAATTGGGAAGAGTATCCGGAGTTCTTGGGTCGCATGCTCCGTAAGACGGCTTCTGAAGTCGGCGATTTCGAATTCGACACTCGCCGACGATTTGGAACCACTACTGTCATCGCGAATCGAGTTTCACTGGACGAGACGATTAAGCCCGAAGCTCATTTGCTGCACCTTGATTCGACGCACGTGGATGAGACTCAGCATTCCTTCGTTGAGACAGCACCAGGACTTTTCGAACTGGACTTGTTCTCGAATTCGGATGAGGATCTCTACGTTGGAATTAGCAACAATGTCAACGATTCAGTCTGGCGAACCGTCAGTTTGTCCAGTTCGGACGAAGTTGACGAGAACCAGGTTGATCCCTTCGACGCGCTTGACTTGGCGGAATTGTCAAATGCGACGGGCGGCATAACTCTCGACGACCTTGAAACCTCAGTTTCCCTAGCGGGCGTGAGTACGGGAGAACTTTCCTTTGTTGTAATTCAAATCTGGCCTTGGCTCTTGCTTCTAGCCCTCCTGATCTATCTTGGCGACATTCTCTATCGTCGCTGGCCGCGTGGAAGCTAAACCCTCTTAAATCAACCTCTTTCAACCTATGAATAGTCCATTCCGAAGGCTCGCATGGATACATGCGACATTTTTGATGCTGTCCGCACCGCTTGCGTTGTCGGAGGAGGATCCGACGGTACTGCTGTTGGATTCGAACGCGGGTCCGGGTCGTCTGGACGTGGGTCTTGTGGATCGGGTTCACGATCACTGGGTTCTGGAGCGGGAGAGTCTGGAGGGGGCGCTGCTGGCGTTCGAGGAGGCGGGCCGAGACGAGTCGCGGCCGGCGCTGGAGCGGGCGAAGTCGCATCTGACGCGGTCGCACCTGCACTGGCAGCACGGGGACCGGGAGGGCGCGCTGCTGGCGGTTGACGAGGGTCTTGTTCTGGAGGAGACGGTGGACGGTCTGCTCTTGAAGGCGCGGCTGCTGGACGCGGGTGGCGACGAGTCGGGCGCGGTGGAGTGGTACCGGAGGGTTCTGGAGTCGACGGACCGGCCGGAGGAGCGGGAGTTCGTTCGGATCCGGCTGGCGATGATCGAGGTGGACGGTCGCAACGTGGAGGCGCTGGTGGGTCTGGCGGGGGGTCGGGACCAGGGGTTCAGGAACCGGGCGGCGATCACGCTGGCGGTTCTGGGGCATCCGGGCCGGGCGCTGGAGCTGTACCGTCCGGACGAGGGTTCGGAGCGCTACTTCCGGCAGCTGGTTCGGGTTGCGGAGTGGGCGCTGAAGGCGGGCGACCACGGGACGGCGCGGGATCACGCGTGGCGGGCGTACGACGCGACGGATCTCCGGTTCGACGCCTTGTACGCGCTGACGCTGGTGGACGAGTCGTACCGGTCGGCGGGGGAGCTGGACGCGCTGGTGTCGGAGCTGGAGTCGCGGGGTGTGGAGAACGAGGATCTGCTGCATTTGCGGATCGACCTTCTGATTGATCTGGAGCGCTACGACGACGCGATCGAGCTGTACCGGGGGATGGCGTGGGACGAGTCGGACGTGGAGGCGCGTCTTCGTCTGATCGGCATCTACGACACGGCGGGGAAGACGTCGGAGATGGTGGCGGAGTACGAGCGGCTGATCGAGTCGGAGCCGTGGGTGGTTCAGTGGTACGCGGGGCTGGCGACGCACTACATCAACGTGGCGGAGCCGGATCGGGCTCTGGAGGTGTGGGAGCGTTTCGAGTCGCGCAACCGGGACCGGGTGGAGGTTCTGGTGCTGGGCGGCGAGCGGATGAACCAGATGGGCTACGAGCCGGAGGCGTTGGCGATGCTGGGTCGCCATGCGGCGGCGCACGGTCCGAGCGTGTACGGCAACGTGTTTCTGTTCGAGACGCACTATGCGCGGGGACGGGAGACGGAGGCGGAGCGGGCGCTGGAGGAGCTGCGGGAGTGGCTGCCGTCGGATTCGAGCGATCTGCGGGCGGTGGCGGACGGCTTCGAGCGTCTGCGTCGCCACGAGCGGGCGCTGGAGGTGTACGAGGCGATCAAGGCGCACGAGGGCGGGCTGGGCTACGACGACCGGACGCGTCTGGCGTGGCTGCACAGCGTGGTGGGCAACAAGGAGGTGGCGCTGGACCTGTGGCAGGAGATATGGGTGGAGGAGGACGCGCCGGCGCGCCGCAGCTTCGCGGAGAGCCAGTTCCTGCTGATTGCGGCGGAGCTGAACGTGCTGGCGGATCTGGCGGTGGATCTGGAGACGAAGCTGTACGCGGGGACGGCGGACCGCAACGAGATGAACCTGCTGGTGCGGATCTACACCGAGGTGGGGGACGCGTTCTCGGCGGAGGAGATCGTCAAGGAGTTCGCGCGCAACACGGAGATGCCGCCGGTGGACCGTCTTCGCCAGCTGGGGCTGGTGTATCTGCAGCTGCAGGAGTACTCGAAGTACGACGAGGTGCTTCGGGAGCTGGAGCGGATCGACCCGGAGAACCGGATCGAGCACATCCAGAACATCGTGCTGAACCTTCTGGCGTTCGATCTGGCGCAGGGCACCAGCGAGCGCTACGCGGACATCCAGCACTGGCTGGAGGAGCTGCGGCGCTACGACGCGGAGGCGGTGAGCGGCGAGTTCGAGGCGAGCGTGCTGTCGATGGGGGGCTTCTCGGAGGAGGCGATCGAGAGCTACCGGCGGGCGCTGATCGAGCAGCCGGCGCACAGCGACAACCTGCTGCTGCTGGCGGACCTGATGAAGGAGGACGACCGCACGATGGAGGCGGTGGCGCTGCTGCAGTACGTGGCGGAGCACGCGGCGGCGGAGGACGACAACGAGTTCGTGGTGGCCGTGGACGGGATCATCAACATGGTGGGCCAGCGTCAGTTCTTCGAGCAGCTGCCGCCGGAGGTCGAGGCGGTGTTCCGCTGGACGCACCGGGTGATCCTGGAGCGGATCACGGCGCGGGAGGGCAAGTTCTACCTGTACACGCTGCTGTCGGAGATCGCGCAGGAGACGAACGACCGGGAGGGGGAGTTCGCGGCGATGGAGAACTCGGTGTCGCAGGCGGGCATCCGCCGGCTGGCGGTGCTGCGGGAGATCGTGACGATGGCGACGCCGAACGCGGGCTTCTTCTCGATGTACCAGAACGAGGGCGACCCGGAGCGTCAGCTGACGTACGGAAGGAGACTGATCGGCCTTCGCCAGCAGCTGCCGCCGGAGGTGTACATCAGCGTCGCGAAGACGCTGCTGGACCAGGGGGACACGATCGGGGCGGAGAAGTCGCTGTCGCTGGTTCGTGACATCACGGGCCAGATCGACGTGACGAAGACGAAGGGCGACCTGTTCCTGGCGGCCGGCTACGGCAAGCGGGCGCTGGCGGCGTACAGCCAGGCGCTGGCGGTGAACCGGGAGAGCCTGGAGCTGCAGTTCAAGACGGCGGCGCTGCGCGAGGGCAACGGCCAGCTGGAGGTGGCGAACGCGCTGTACGCCAGCGCGCTGACCAAGGTGATGCAGGGGCTCCCCGCCGCGCTGCAGGCCGCGCCGCCCGACCAGGGGAGTTCGCCACAATTTGTAACCATGATTGTTTCCTCGTCCTCGCGCGTCAACACGGACGTGACCCGCGACTATCGGACCTACTACGACATCCTGATGCAGGGGCTGATCGCGACCTGGCCCGAGTCGGAGGAGAGGGCGGCCCAGCGCCTCGACGGCTTCGTCGCCATGTTCGAGGACGAGCTCGCCAAGGTCGTGGAGCTGATGGCGGAGGAAGCCACCGAAACAAGCGAGCAGGATCGCGGAGAAGAGGCAGTACAACAGCCAGCACAACTGTCAAGATTTGCCCGGCTGAACCATCTAGCAAAGTTAATGCGTCGTTTGTGTTCGGCAACCGGGCACACGACTGCCTCGAATCGCGCTGACCGAGCACTTGCTCAGCACTTCGCCAAAGACGAGACATTCACAGAGGAACTTCGCCGCCACTATGAAAACGTTGGAGTAAATCCGGACTCTGCCCTGTCCGAGCTCATGGAGGACATCAAACCGGAGGCGATGCCTGACGGTATGACACGAATCGAGTTGGAGCTGGATCGTGCCATTGAGCAAAAGCAAGTGGAAAAGATCGTGCGTCTTACAGGAATCACTGAGCTTTCGCAGCCCCTTGAGCGCATGCTGCGTGGCTACATAAGTGAAGGAAACTATCAGACCGCGTTACGATTTGCATCGGTGGTTCTCGACGAGAACGACTACAGGAGACTGTTGAACACAGCGGCTCCTCTGCTGCAAGAAGACCCTGGCGATCTAATAGGTCTGATCTTTGATGACCCCGAAATTGCCTTGGAGATTGAAGAAAAAGTCGACACGCGACTGGCGACCATAGATAAGACGTTCTTGCGAGATTCTGACGTCCAAGCACTACTTCAGCGAAATCTCTTCAACATATCCAACTTGTGGCACTACGTCAAGCAACAGGACGATGTGGCTGAGTTGATATCGTTGTTTGAACACTTCGTCGATACGTTCAGAAACAACCAATTATCCATGTCGCTTGATCTATTTCAGTTGCATGGCGACATGCTGAGAATTCCCCTTGATGAAGCCCTCCAGCAACGCGTTGAGGAAATTACGAAGAATCTTATGGGGAAGGTAGATTGGCAGGACGAGTTTCTAAGCACCTATGCCCAAGGAATGGTATTCAACTTTAATGTGGATCCTACTAACGTCGATGCGTTTTTCCGCATAGTTGCCAACTATCAGTCAGAAGCTTCTGAACCTGATGAAACGGTGGCACTGCTCAGAGATTTCTACGACGGCAACAAACTGAAAGCTTTCGCGGCATTGGTGGAAAGGTATGACCGCGATCCAATCTTTGCCTTCTATTCTGGTGACCCGATATTCACTGTTCTCAAGGATCAATACGAAGATTTCATAGATCAAATCCGAAGAGGCTCCATAGACGATATCGAGGCTGCGAAGAAGGTCTTGACACTCACACCGTATTTTGGAGTAGACGACGACATTGCGATAGATGACGCAGAAAGGTTGGAACTTCTTGAAGAGCTCATGGAACGCGTACCTGCGGACACGGATCTAGTTCTGCAGGCTTCCGGTGCCGCCATTGCTACAAACAAGCTTGACCGTTTGGAATCACTTGTAGGCTCCTACTATGAGATCGACAATTCCGATGAGTTCATTCGTATGGCCCACTATTTGACATTGCTCAACAATGAGAGATACGGTGAGGCGCTGGCAGTTGCCCTTGATGGAGGCCCCGATCTTCGCGACCAGAATATTCGCGATGAGATTTTTGAACGAAATGACGCGGAGCCCATATTGGAGGACTTCAGCAATGCGTCGAGCATTCTCAAAGCTGTAAGGGACGGAGGACTAGACATTGGGGAGTTTCGTGCTAGTGTGGTTTTTACCTCTGGACTATTACCTGAAGGTTTGGAAGCCATGATTGAGCGACTGCAGGAAGTTGTCGCCAGCGACAACTTGGACCCGGACGACGTCCCGTTGCTCCTGCGTTCGCTTTGGCGCGGCGCACAAGCTACCAGCATAGACGATGCGAGGGGCAGCTTCTATGGAAGACGCAACTTCACTCCGCTGCTGCTTCAGTGGCCGAGTAAAGGCAAGCCCGATCCAAATCTCTTGTACAGTTCGATTGGAGTGATTTTGGCAGGCGCAGCAACTACCTTGGACGAGTCTACTTCTTCAGAGGTAGACGCGGAACCGACGCTAATCGAACTGCTGATGGCTAAAGCTCCTTTAGGAAAGGAGCTGGAACAGATTCTCTTGGCTCTAACTCCTAGCGAGCGACGGATGTCGTCGGGTCGCTTGTACGAGTTGGTGACGAAGGCGTATCGAGAGTTTCCGGACCATTTTGCGCTGCGATGGAATGAATTGAACGCAAAAATTGAGGATGCTACTGCTAACGATCACGAGCTTTCGCTTTGGATGAGAATGACACTGCACGCTGAAGGCGAACTGACAGAATCTGTGATTGATGCGTTTGTTGTCAGAGCAAGGCAAATGCACGCTCCAACGACAGAACAACTCGTGAATTTCGCCAAATTGCTTTCAAAGCTGGGCTTTTTTGAGCAAGCTGTCGAGTGTTTTGAATTGCTCGTGATCAGAAGAGCGGAGTACAACGAATTCAGCGGACGATATGGATACGTAACCACTACTGGTCCATCCAATGACGCCTCGCCGATGAGCGTATTGGATCTGGTTGAGACGGCAAACGAGCACTTGCCAAAGGAATACATGCAGACAATGGTGCAGAAGGTCGTTCCGTTAATGCGTCCCTTTAGTGACGTTGCGGAACTTCACCACATCTGGAAGGCATTTGCTCTGCGCACCTTCGCAGTAGCTTACGAACCAAGAGAGGTCATTGCCTCGGTTAGGGAGCTTTCTTCACGAATTGATGAACCCGTAGAGTTCGTTGACGGATTTGATGGAATTCGTTTAGTTCATCTTGCGAGAATACACAATTTAAACGGAGATTTCGCGCGTGCGCACGACAACATTAGGCTGCTATTTACAGAGGAGAGCATGTCGACCTCTAGAGAGCTAACCAAGCCGAAGGGTGCCTCGTCGGTATTTCGCAATACAAGCGATTATGTGCCGATTAGCATGCAAAACGTTGCTGGAATCCTTGGGCTTCGTCTTCCCGGCGTAGGCGTTTCCTTGTCAACGTTTTCGGCGTCAGATGCTGTGCCCGATTCCGCAGGATTATTCATAGCGTTGATTGAGGAAGTCGTCAATTTCGATAATCGCGACAGTGTCGACGCATTAGTCGGTGCGATGAGGCAGTGGCTTGATGACTCCGACATAGACAAACCTTCAGTGCTGGAAGCCATGGCGAGAATCAGCAGGATCGATATGAAGCGCGCGAACGCAAACCAAGCTAGAGAAGTGGCTGAGTCAATGCAGGAGTGGTTGTTGCGCCAGCCAACAGAGGACATCGCCACGGGGTTACTGGGAGTTTTTGTTCCGTTGGTTTTAGAGACTCAAATAGCTCTCGATCTTTCCGTTGCTAACCGTATGTTTGAACTTGGAAGATTGGACGGTGCAAAGACGCTCGAATTACTAAAGCTCTTGCAGCAGCAAAACGAACGAACAAACTTGATTGGATTAGCGCGGTTAGCAGATTCCGAATCTGCAGGTTTAAATCTCTTGCGTGAAATCCGATCCATAGTTGCAGATGGGGGCGATGCCGATTATGTCGCTAGCCTTGACGAGAGAATTCTTGTTCTGGAGAACGCCTACGAGTCGATCAAAGTTGCTGGAGGAATTGAGGAGAGTGTTGATTCCTCTTGAGACCTTGCGTCGATTCGTGTAGTCATAGTGGAATACTGATTGGATTTCGGTCTCTTGTTTTTAACTCCTTCGGTGCGCGGCGATCTGAATCTGGTCCGTTCAAGCGGTCCACGCATCGTATAGTCCAACGGCAGCTCCTCTACATGATGGAATGGTGCCAAAGCAACCCCCGTGCAATGTTGATCTACTTGATGCACTCGCAACAGAGTTCGGAACCGGCTTCCTAACTATCAATCAGCAGACAGTTCTAATGGGGATTGGCGTATGTCTCAGGCACATCTTCATTGGTTGGTGTGTCAAGCTGGGTCAAGTGTTGTGCAGTCGTTTATCTGCTTGTTTGATTATCGCATTTAGACGTAGATTCGGTTCTAGTTGAAGCGCAGTTGCGGCCTGTCATGGGCATGAGCACTAGAGTCCAGTCATGCCATTAAAATAATGGCATCCCTCTCTCTAAACCAGCACCTTTCCACAGAGTTTTCTACCTGACTATGAACCTTCGCTTTTTCTTCAGATTTTTTTCCGTTTTCTTCTTGTTGCTGCTTGCTCCGATCGGTTTGTCGGAGGAGGATCCGACGGTACTGCTGTTGGATTCGAACGCGGGTCCGGGTCGTCTGGACGTGGGTCTTGTGGATCGGGTTCACGATCACTGGGTTCTGGAGCGGGAGAGTCTGGAGGGGGCGCTGCTGGCGTTCGAGGAGGCGGGCCGAGACGAGTCGCGGCCGGCGCTGGAGCGGGCGAAGTCGCATCTGACGCGGTCGCACCTGCACTGGCAGCACGGGGACCGGGAGGGCGCGCTGCTGGCGGTTGACGAGGGTCTTGTTCTGGAGGAGACGGTGGACGGTCTGCTCTTGAAGGCGCGGCTGCTGGACGCGGGTGGCGACGAGTCGGGCGCGGTGGAGTGGTACCGGAGGGTTCTGGAGTCGACGGACCGGCCGGAGGAGCGGGAGTTCGTTCGGATCCGGCTGGCGATGATCGAGGTGGACGGTCGCAACGTGGAGGCGCTGGTGGGTCTGGCGGGGGGTCGGGACCAGGGGTTCAGGAACCGGGCGGCGATCACGCTGGCGGTTCTGGGGCATCCGGGCCGGGCGCTGGAGCTGTACCGTCCGGACGAGGGTTCGGAGCGCTACTTCCGGCAGCTGGTTCGGGTTGCGGAGTGGGCGCTGAAGGCGGGCGACCACGGGACGGCGCGGGATCACGCGTGGCGGGCGTACGACGCGACGGATCTCCGGTTCGACGCCTTGTACGCGCTGACGCTGGTGGACGAGTCGTACCGGTCGGCGGGGGAGCTGGACGCGCTGGTGTCGGAGCTGGAGTCGCGGGGTGTGGAGAACGAGGATCTGCTGCATTTGCGGATCGACCTTCTGATTGATCTGGAGCGCTACGACGACGCGATCGAGCTGTACCGGGGGATGGCGTGGGACGAGTCGGACGTGGAGGCGCGTCTTCGTCTGATCGGCATCTACGACACGGCGGGGAAGACGTCGGAGATGGTGGCGGAGTACGAGCGGCTGATCGAGTCGGAGCCGTGGGTGGTTCAGTGGTACGCGGGGCTGGCGACGCACTACATCAACGTGGCGGAGCCGGATCGGGCTCTGGAGGTGTGGGAGCGTTTCGAGTCGCGCAACCGGGACCGGGTGGAGGTTCTGGTGCTGGGCGGCGAGCGGATGAACCAGATGGGCTACGAGCCGGAGGCGTTGGCGATGCTGGGTCGCCATGCGGCGGCGCACGGTCCGAGCGTGTACGGCAACGTGTTTCTGTTCGAGACGCACTATGCGCGGGGACGGGAGACGGAGGCGGAGCGGGCGCTGGAGGAGCTGCGGGAGTGGCTGCCGTCGGATTCGAGCGATCTGCGGGCGGTGGCGGACGGCTTCGAGCGTCTGCGTCGCCACGAGCGGGCGCTGGAGGTGTACGAGGCGATCAAGGCGCACGAGGGCGGGCTGGGCTACGACGACCGGACGCGTCTGGCGTGGCTGCACAGCGTGGTGGGCAACAAGGAGGTGGCGCTGGACCTGTGGCAGGAGATATGGGTGGAGGAGGACGCGCCGGCGCGCCGCAGCTTCGCGGAGAGCCAGTTCCTGCTGATTGCGGCGGAGCTGAACGTGCTGGCGGATCTGGCGGTGGATCTGGAGACGAAGCTGTACGCGGGGACGGCGGACCGCAACGAGATGAACCTGCTGGTGCGGATCTACACCGAGGTGGGGGACGCGTTCTCGGCGGAGGAGATCGTCAAGGAGTTCGCGCGCAACACGGAGATGCCGCCGGTGGACCGTCTTCGCCAGCTGGGGCTGGTGTATCTGCAGCTGCAGGAGTACTCGAAGTACGACGAGGTGCTTCGGGAGCTGGAGCGGATCGACCCGGAGAACCGGATCGAGCACATCCAGAACATCGTGCTGAACCTTCTGGCGTTCGATCTGGCGCAGGGCACCAGCGAGCGCTACGCGGACATCCAGCACTGGCTGGAGGAGCTGCGGCGCTACGACGCGGAGGCGGTGAGCGGCGAGTTCGAGGCGAGCGTGCTGTCGATGGGGGGCTTCTCGGAGGAGGCGATCGAGAGCTACCGGCGGGCGCTGATCGAGCAGCCGGCGCACAGCGACAACCTGCTGCTGCTGGCGGACCTGATGAAGGAGGACGACCGCACGATGGAGGCGGTGGCGCTGCTGCAGTACGTGGCGGAGCACGCGGCGGCGGAGGACGACAACGAGTTCGTGGTGGCCGTGGACGGGATCATCAACATGGTGGGCCAGCGTCAGTTCTTCGAGCAGCTGCCGCCGGAGGTCGAGGCGGTGTTCCGCTGGACGCACCGGGTGATCCTGGAGCGGATCACGGCGCGGGAGGGCAAGTTCTACCTGTACACGCTGCTGTCGGAGATCGCGCAGGAGACGAACGACCGGGAGGGGGAGTTCGCGGCGATGGAGAACTCGGTGTCGCAGGCGGGCATCCGCCGGCTGGCGGTGCTGCGGGAGATCGTGACGATGGCGACGCCGAACGCGGGCTTCTTCTCGATGTACCAGAACGAGGGCGACCCGGAGCGTCAGCTGACGTACGGAAGGAGACTGATCGGCCTTCGCCAGCAGCTGCCGCCGGAGGTGTACATCAGCGTCGCGAAGACGCTGCTGGACCAGGGGGACACGATCGGGGCGGAGAAGTCGCTGTCGCTGGTTCGTGACATCACGGGCCAGATCGACGTGACGAAGACGAAGGGCGACCTGTTCCTGGCGGCCGGCTACGGCAAGCGGGCGCTGGCGGCGTACAGCCAGGCGCTGGCGGTGAACCGGGAGAGCCTGGAGCTGCAGTTCAAGACGGCGGCGCTGCGCGAGGGCAACGGCCAGCTGGAGGTGGCGAACGCGCTGTACGCCAGCGCGCTGACCAAGGTGATGCAGGGGCTCCCCGCCGCGCTGCAGGCCGCGCCGCCCGACCAGGGGAGTTCGCCACAATTTGTAACCATGATTGTTTCCTCGTCCTCGCGCGTCAACACGGACGTGACCCGCGACTATCGGACCTACTACGACATCCTGATGCAGGGGCTGATCGCGACCTGGCCCGAGTCGGAGGAGAGGGCGGCCCAGCGCCTCGACGGCTTCGTCGCCATGTTCGAGGACGAGCTCGCCAAGGCTCTCAACCATATGGAAGAAGAATCCAAGACGGAAGACGTCGAAAACGATGAAAACTCGACGAGATTGGCGCGATATTCTCGATTGAATCATCTAGCGAAATTGCTGCACAGATTGGGTGTCTCCATAGATCGTCAAGACATCGCCAACAGCGTGAACCTCGCATTAGCTCAGCACTTCGCCGACGACGAGAAATTTGCCGAATCACTCCGAAATTATTTTTCGCGCGTTGGAATCGAACCGGATCCGGCACTTGTTGAGGCGATGCCGGAAGTAGTTTCTGAAAAAATTCCACAGGGCGAGAATCGATTGGAATACAACCTCGGACGTGCCATAGAGCGTAAGTCTATCGAGCGAATCGCACGTATTAGCAGAATCGTGGAGCCGCCCGAGCCTCTTGAACGATTATTTCGCACATATCTGAATGAAGGCAATTACCGTCGTACGTTGCGCTACGCCTCGGCAGCTTTCGACGAGAACGACTACAGGAGACTGTTGAACACGGCAGTTCCACTGCTGCAAGAAAATCCCGGCGACGTAATGAATCTGATTGTCGAAGACCCTGCGTTCGTGATTGAAATCGAACAACTGGCAGATGTTCGCCTTGCCACAATCGACAATGCATTCTTGAGGAACTCCGACGTGCAGGAGTCCCTGCGACGAAACTTCTACAGCACAACCAGCCTCTGGTACTACGTCAAGCAAAGTGGTGATGTTGGAGCTCTAGTGTCGCTATTCGATCAATTGGTGGACGGGTTTAGCCAAAATCAACGGACGATGGCAATCGACATGTTTGAACTGCATCGTGACATGCTTCATGTTCCATTGAATGAGGAATTGCAAGCCCGAGTAGAGGAAGCCACATCGAATCTCTTGAATAAGGTTGACATGCAGGACGAGTTCAATCGGTTGTATGCGCTTTCCATGATCTTCAACTTTGACGTGGACCCAGCCAACCTCGATCTGTTCTTCAGGATTGTTGATGACTTTATGTCGATGGCTAGAAGCTCCGATGTCGTCAAATCGTTGCTGCAGGACTACTATGACGGAGACATGAACAGCGCGTACAACGCGATGCTGGATTTGTATACAAGCGACTCACGGATTCAGTTCTATACCGACGACGCGATTTTCAAAGTGTTCAAGCAGCAGTATTTGGACTCGATTGAGCAAATCCGCGCTGGCGAGATTGAAGACTTGGCTTTTGCAAACATGTTGCTGCAGATTACCCCTCGGTATGGAACGGACGACGAGGATGTTGCCGTGAGTGGTGAGAAGCTTGTGAGTCTCCTCGAGGGCCTCAGGAAACGCTTTCCCGAAGATAAGGAGACGCTTCTAAAGCTACTCGGAGGAAAAATCGCAACCAACGACATCGACGATCTATGGAGGTACCTGCGTTCCTACTATGAGCTAGACAAGACCGAGGAATCCATGCGGATGGCTTACTACCTCACAACCATTAGGAATGAGCTGTATGGGGAAGCCCTGGCTGTCGCGTTGGACGGTGGTCCCGATCTTCGTGACGAACGGATCCGCAATGCAATATTGGAACGCAATGACGCTGCTCGCACCAGAGACTTTTCTGATCCAATTGGCATTTTGAAGGCTGTGCGAGGCAAAGACTTGCTCGGCTCAAGCATTGTGTCTAGCATGGTTCCCGAAAACTTGCAGTCGCTTGTGTCTCAACTACAGCAGGTCGCTGACAGCGATGACGTGAACGCGGACGAAATTCCATTGCTACTGCGAACGCTGTGGCGCGGGTCTCAAGCATCCGCATTGAACGACTCCATGAGTAGCTTCTACGGAATGCGCAACTTCTTGCCTATGCTGTTGCAGTGGCCAAGTAGAGGAAGTGCAAGCCAGAGCGTGGTATATGCGTCAACTGGTGTAGTTCAGGTTGGAGTGTCAGTGGATGACCGAACCAATGAAGAGGAGGTTCCAACGCTGATGGAGGTTTTGATCACCAAGGCCTCATTAGGTAGAGAGTTGGAACAGCTTTTGCTTGCAGTGTCGCAGAGCGAGCGTCGATCATCAAGTTATGTCTACGAGCTAGTGTCCAAAGCCTATCAGGAATTTCCGCAGGATCTTTCGGAACGATTGCGGGAGCTAGCAGAGAGTGTCGTGCGTGGTGAAGCCAATGACCACGAACTAACCCTATGGATGAAGTTGGTACTTGACACAAACGCTCCCGTGTCAGCATTAGAAGCTGACGCTTTTGTTGCAAGAGTGAGCACTGTTGCTTCTCCTAGAACGGAGCACTTGAATAGTTTTGCCACTTTGTTGGCAGAGCTGGGACATACTGAGCAAGCTGTCGAATGCTACACACTGTTGGCGATCAATCAAGCGCAATACAACGAGTTTGCTGGTTCACTGGGATCTCTTGTCATACGCCCATCATCTAACACTACCGGGTTAAACCTAATGAGTCTGATTGAGACAGTCAATAACCGGTTGCCTCGCGAATCAAGTCAGGCGTTCGTACGACGCGTTATCCCTTTAGTTCGTCCGTTTGGAGACGTGCCAGAGTTGGGTTATGTGTACGATGCATTTGTTGTGCGGGCGCTTTCTGTTGCATTTGATCCTGACGAAGTTGTGTCAGTCGCCAAAGAGTTTGTCCCAACCATTGAGTTCATTGGAGACGCAGTACAAGGATTCGATGGAATCCGCCTAATTCAGCTTGCTCGTGTTGCTTATTTGGACCAGGATTGGGATCAAGCGAAGGCTTACATCAAAACGCTCTTTAGTCGTCGCAGCATTTTGACCTCAACCGAACTGAGCAATCCTGTTGCCGTCCATCCGCGTCTGATCAGTAATAGCAGCTACCAGACCATGAGCAACATGCAGAGCATTGCCCGAGTCTTGGGCATACAGATACCGGCTACGGGAGATGCAATTAACCTATTGAGCTCTTCATATCAATTTCCTACCAGCGCGGATCTGTTTGTTGGATTAATCGATGATGTAGTCGATTTTGAAACTCAAGAGAACGTCAATTCACTGATCCAAACTTTGCAAGCGTGGCTGGACGAACCGGACATTGACACTACATCGCTTATGGATGGGTTGGCAGCGATTGTACGCGTCCACGTCCGTCGGGACGAGCCTGAACAGGCAAGGGAAGTTGCTGCAACCATTCAGGATTGGATTCTGGATCAGTCGGCTGACCAACTCGATGCAAAGCAGTTGGATTGGTTTACTTCGATTGTTCAAGACGTTCAATTGGCGGTCGATCCCGCGATTGCCCACATGGTACTTGTTCGCGAATCGGTGAACGGCACCCAGAAGCTTGAACTGTTGAAGTCTATGCGGGCGAACCATCAAGACGAGGATCTCGCAAGCTTGGCGCGGGCCGCAGATTCTGAGGAAGCAGGGCTTAGTCTACTGCGCGAGATTCGGGCCATTGTCGCAACTACTGACGATGTGGATTATCTCGCTGAACTTGATGGGAGAATTCTGACCTTGGAGAACGCGTACGAATCGATTGAACTTGCTGGCGGGTTCGCAGAGTCGGTCGATTCATCCTGAGCGAAGTGTAGGGTGGGACTAACACCAAGTAAACGCTTACTTTGCATAGTTGCTACCTTGTTGTTACAGAATCGCGATTCATTCTTTCCATAGGCAGACTGCAGTCTGCCTATGGAAAGCTGTATCTCCATAGGGGTTTATTGTGACTAACTGTTGCCGAGCATCTAGCGCTAGAGAGCTAGTCGATTGAGGCTGCTCACAATTGCTCACCTGAGACCGTTTCCTTAGTCACGAGTAGAACTCAACCCTTAAAATGTGATTGCCGTCCGAAGTAACGGTTTTTCTTCTCCTATCCTCAACCCCGTACCAAATAATGACTGATCGAACTATCCGTGTTTTTGCGTTCACTTTTTTGGCTTTGTCCGCACCGCTTGCGTTGTCGGAGGAGGATCCGACGGTACTGCTGTTGGATTCGAACGCGGGTCCGGGTCGTCTGGACGTGGGTCTTGTGGATCGGGTTCACGATCACTGGGTTCTGGAGCGGGAGAGTCTGGAGGGGGCGCTGCTGGCGTTCGAGGAGGCGGGCCGAGACGAGTCGCGGCCGGCGCTGGAGCGGGCGAAGTCGCATCTGACGCGGTCGCACCTGCACTGGCAGCACGGGGACCGGGAGGGCGCGCTGCTGGCGGTTGACGAGGGTCTTGTTCTGGAGGAGACGGTGGACGGTCTGCTCTTGAAGGCGCGGCTGCTGGACGCGGGTGGCGACGAGTCGGGCGCGGTGGAGTGGTACCGGAGGGTTCTGGAGTCGACGGACCGGCCGGAGGAGCGGGAGTTCGTTCGGATCCGGCTGGCGATGATCGAGGTGGACGGTCGCAACGTGGAGGCGCTGGTGGGTCTGGCGGGGGGTCGGGACCAGGGGTTCAGGAACCGGGCGGCGATCACGCTGGCGGTTCTGGGGCATCCGGGCCGGGCGCTGGAGCTGTACCGTCCGGACGAGGGTTCGGAGCGCTACTTCCGGCAGCTGGTTCGGGTTGCGGAGTGGGCGCTGAAGGCGGGCGACCACGGGACGGCGCGGGATCACGCGTGGCGGGCGTACGACGCGACGGATCTCCGGTTCGACGCCTTGTACGCGCTGACGCTGGTGGACGAGTCGTACCGGTCGGCGGGGGAGCTGGACGCGCTGGTGTCGGAGCTGGAGTCGCGGGGTGTGGAGAACGAGGATCTGCTGCATTTGCGGATCGACCTTCTGATTGATCTGGAGCGCTACGACGACGCGATCGAGCTGTACCGGGGGATGGCGTGGGACGAGTCGGACGTGGAGGCGCGTCTTCGTCTGATCGGCATCTACGACACGGCGGGGAAGACGTCGGAGATGGTGGCGGAGTACGAGCGGCTGATCGAGTCGGAGCCGTGGGTGGTTCAGTGGTACGCGGGGCTGGCGACGCACTACATCAACGTGGCGGAGCCGGATCGGGCTCTGGAGGTGTGGGAGCGTTTCGAGTCGCGCAACCGGGACCGGGTGGAGGTTCTGGTGCTGGGCGGCGAGCGGATGAACCAGATGGGCTACGAGCCGGAGGCGTTGGCGATGCTGGGTCGCCATGCGGCGGCGCACGGTCCGAGCGTGTACGGCAACGTGTTTCTGTTCGAGACGCACTATGCGCGGGGACGGGAGACGGAGGCGGAGCGGGCGCTGGAGGAGCTGCGGGAGTGGCTGCCGTCGGATTCGAGCGATCTGCGGGCGGTGGCGGACGGCTTCGAGCGTCTGCGTCGCCACGAGCGGGCGCTGGAGGTGTACGAGGCGATCAAGGCGCACGAGGGCGGGCTGGGCTACGACGACCGGACGCGTCTGGCGTGGCTGCACAGCGTGGTGGGCAACAAGGAGGTGGCGCTGGACCTGTGGCAGGAGATATGGGTGGAGGAGGACGCGCCGGCGCGCCGCAGCTTCGCGGAGAGCCAGTTCCTGCTGATTGCGGCGGAGCTGAACGTGCTGGCGGATCTGGCGGTGGATCTGGAGACGAAGCTGTACGCGGGGACGGCGGACCGCAACGAGATGAACCTGCTGGTGCGGATCTACACCGAGGTGGGGGACGCGTTCTCGGCCACCGAAATAGTAGAAGAATTCGCAAGGAATTCTGATATCACGGAGGTGGATCGTCTTCGCCAGCTGGGACTGGTGTATCTGCAGCTTCAGGAGTACTCGAAGTACGACGAGGTGCTTCGGGAGCTGGAGCGGATCGACCCGGAGAACCGGATCGAGCACATCCAGAACATCGTGCTCAATCTATTGGCCTACGATCTAGCAGAAGAAACGAATGCTCGTTATGACGACATTCAGCACTGGCTTGACGAGCTCCGGAGCTACGACGCAGAAATCGTGAGCGGCGAGTTCGAGGCGAGCGTGCTGTCGATGGGAAACTTCACGGAGGAGGCGATCGAGAGCTACCGGCGGGCGCTGATCGAGCAGCCGGCGCACAGCGACAACCTGCTGCTGCTGGCGGACCTGATGAAGGAGGCTGAACGCACGATGGAGGCGGTGGCGCTGCTGCAGTACGTGGCGGAGCACGCGAAGGACGACAACGAGTTCGTGGTGGCCGTCGACGGGATCATCAACATGGTGGGGCAGCGGCAGTTCTTCCAGCAGCTATCGCCGGAGATCGAGGCGGTGTTCCGCTGGACGCACCGGGTGATCCTCGAGCGGATCACAGGTCGCGAGGACAAGTTCTACCTGTACACGCTGCTGTCGGAGATCGCGCAGGAGACGAACGACCGGGAGGGGGAGTTCGCGGCGATGGAGAACTCGGTGTCGCAGGCGGGCATCCGCCGGCTGGCGGTGCTGCGGGAGATCGTGACGATGGCGACGCCGGACGCGGGCTTCTTCTCGTTTAATCGTAGCGCTGGAGATCCGGATCGCCAGCTGACGTACGGAAGGAGGCTGATCGGCCTGCGGCAGCAGCTGCCGCCTGAGGTGTACATCAGCGTCGCGAAGACGCTGCTGGACCAGGGGGACACGATCGGGGCGGAGAAGTCGCTGTCGCTGGTGCGGGACATCACGGGCCAGATCGACGTGACGAAGACGAAGGGCGACCTGTTCCTTGCGGCCGGCTACGGCAAGCGGGCGCTGGCGGCGTACAGCCAGGCGCTGGCGGTGAACCGGGAGAGCCTGGAGCTGCAGTTCAAGACGGCGGCGCTGCGCGAGGGCAACGGCCAGCTGGAGGTGGCGAACGCGCTGTACGCCAGCGCGCTGACCAAGGTGATGCAGGGGCTTCCCGCCGCGCTGCAGGCCGCGCCGTCGCGTCCACAAACACCAAACGCTGCCGGCATGTTTCCCTTTGGCATGCCCATCATGATGGCTGGACAAGGAGTAAATACGAGCGTGACCCGCGACTACCGGACGTACTACGACATCCTGATGCAGGGGCTGATCGCGACCTGGCCGGAGTCGGAGGAGAAGGCGGCCCAGCGGCTCGACGGCTTCGTCGCCATGTTCGAGGACGAGCTCGCCAAGGTCGTGGAACTTATGGCGGAGGAAGACAGCGATGAGATAGAGAAAACGTCGCTTGGCAGATTTGCCCGCTTGGATTATGCGGCGCGCCTCTTGCGACGCTTATGCACTGCAGTAGATCAGGTAGATGTATCGGATCAATTGGATTTACGGCTTGTTCAACACTTTGCTGAAGATGAGGGCTACGCGGAAACATTACATCAGCACTATCGTGCAATGGGCACTCAGCCTCATCCAGAAATTACTCAGAATTTTGCAGAACTTTGGCCAAATGAACCCAGCGAAGCCAAGACTCATATTGAACTCGCGATGGACCAAGCGATCGAGCAGAAGAACATCGAGCGCCTTACTCGATTGAGCAAGCTTGTGGCGCCGCCCGAACCTCTCGAAAGGTTGTATCGGTCTTTCACCGACGACGGAAATTTTTGGACTCCACTGAGATTTGCATCGGCCGTGCTGGATGATGCGGACTATAGGAGGCTGCTAAGTACGGTGGTTCCCAAGCTACAAGAAGAACCTACGACGCTGATTCAGTTTCTGATTCAAGATCCAGAGTTTGCCATGGAAATTGAGGACCTATTGGATATACGTTTAGTTACTTTTGACGAGCAGTTCTATAGGAATCGGGAAGTGAGAAGGCTCTTTCAAGGTTATTTCTTTGGAATGTCGAGCGTCAGGCAATATCTTGAAAAGCGAGGCGACACCGATGACGTAGTAATGCTCTACGAACAGATTGTGGACGCATCACAGCCAAATTTCGGCGGCGTCTCTTACGAAGTTTACGATCTCCACAATGAGTTGATGAGAACGCCGCTTACAGAAGAACAGGGAGATCGTACAAAGCAAGCGACTGCAAACCTTATGCGGAAGTTGGATTTGCGAGATGAATATGCTCGGCGGCCGTTGATGCTCCTGATGCTGCAGTTCGACGTGGATCCCGGCAATATCGATGTCTTTTACGACATAGTGGACAACGTCCAAGTGGCGTCTAGGAGTTCCGAAACAATACCTGAAATCATTCGCAACTTCTACTCAGGAGAAAGGGATGCTTCATTCGAGTTGCTTATCGACATAATCACCAATAATCCCTTTTATTCGTATGAAATCGTTCAAGCGCTATACGGTGCATTCAAGGAGCAGTATTTGCGCATGTTCGAGGAAATTCTCGATGGCAAGGTTGAGGACTTGGACCTTGCGAAGACGATATTGAACCTGCCGTCGCCATACATGTATAGGGACGACCCCGACTATGAAATGTTGTTTCAAGACCGTGGTGAAATCTATGAGTCGCTGTGGGAACAATTCCCAGATGACGAAGAGCTCTTGCGCCAGTTAGTTATGTCGAATCTGTATGGCCGTCCACAAAAGTCATTGAAATACTTGGATGCCTACTATCAACGGGACAGATCGGACGAATTTGTCCGTTTGGCGTACTACATGAAGGCATTGGAGCATGAACGGTATGATGTTGCGTTGTCGATTGCGCTAGACCAAGATAGAGACCTTCGCGACAAGCAAGTCCGCGACGAGATCATCGAGCGAAACGACACTACTGCTAGAAACAACCCTAGCGATCCGTCTGCCAGCATTCTAATTCGCGTCAGGGGTGCGAGCACCTATAACCCCATTGATTCTGTTCCGGATTCCATTGAAGCAACGATGGCCCGCTTGCAGGAGATTGCAACAAGCGAGTCTGTTGAGGCAGAGGAAATTCCAAACTTGCTCCGCTACATGTGGCGTGGAACTCAAGCGGCGCACTTAGGAGACTTGATGCGAAGCTATTACAGCAGGAGCAATGTCTTGCCGATGCTTCTGCAATGGCCAAGCCAAGGCAGTCCTTCTTCTAACGTAATGTACATGTCCTCGTCCCGTATGGCAGCGCTTCCTCCGCTTGGTGGTTCACTGAGTCGGCGGGTCGGGGACGCTGAGGATCGAGAGGAAATCCCCACGCTGCTGGAAGTTCTGATAGCCAAAGCTCCTCTTGGAAGGGAGCTTGAAAGGTTCTTGATTGCTATGTCGCCAGCGGAGCGTCGCAGCTCGATGTTGCTTTACGACAAAGTCTCGCAGGCATATCAGGAATTTCCAGAGCAACTGAATTTGCGCTTGTCCGAACTCTCAGACAGTGTGGTCGAGGGCGTGGCAGACGACCACGAGTTTACGCTTTGGACGATGTTGCTACTAAATTCCGAGAGTTCGCTTAGCGATTTAGAAGCCCAAGCGCTTGTCGAGCGATCCAAGTCATTGGACTCTACGGCCGCCGAGCAGTTTCTTGCTGTGGCCCGGCTGTTGGCTAGCTTAGGGCGTAGCGATGAGTCCCGCGAGTACTACGAGAAGCTCGTGGTGGATCAGGTTGAGTATGGAGAGTTTCCTGGCACCATGGGGGGGATGTTTAGGGGCTACAATCCCAACGCATTTCAGATGACTATATTGCAGCTCGTCGAGGATGCAATTGATCGGCTTCCCAATGAAGTTGCGCAGACATTTGTGCTACGGATGTTGGAGGTTGCGCGACCATTGGAAGACGAACCGGCACTTCGGCACGTGTTTGAAGCTTTCGTTGTTCGCACACTGTCCAATTTGCACGATCCCGCTGAGGTCATCGACAAAGCTCGTATGCTTGTTCCTCAAGTCGACGCCCAAGTGGACGATATTCGCGATTTCGATGGGGTACGACTCATTCAATTGGCTCGACTGCAGTACTTAGCCGGCGAATTTGAGGAGGCTCATGCAGCTATAAGGCTGTTGTTTAGCCATGAGACTTTGGAAGCTCCTTCGGAAGGAGACAATCCAGCGGTTTCCACCTTCCGCTATCGTCCCAGCCCCGAACAAGAACTTTCGCAAAAAATGTCTAGTATTGGAAGAGTGTTGGGACTTCACGTGCCCTACGACAGTGGCACAATCAGTGACTCTGCCTATCTAGGTAGAGAGCCAGCAATTTCCAATCTCTTCATTGGTTTACTTGAGGACGTCGTCGATTTCGAGAATTCCGATGCTGTTGTCGCGATTGTAAATTCATTGCAGTCATTGCTTAATGAGCCCAACATCAGTCAATCTGCAATCTTGAGAGCGCTCTCGTCAATTGCACAGATACACAGTTTGCGAGACGAGTCGGACCGCGCCGTTGCGATTGCCAACGAGGTGCAAGAGTGGATACTGAGCCAACTAGATGAAGAGCTCGATCCAAGCATTGTGTCAACGATGGTTAGTCTTGTAACCCAAACAGAAGTGAAATTGAATCCTGAGATTGCTCGAATTGTCATGGAACGGGATCTTCTAAGTCCTGAGCAGACAGTGGAGCTCTTGAAGGCGGTCCGACAGGGTCAAGTGGATCCCGAGGTATTGGAGATAGCACGATTGGCAGATTCCGAGATGGCGAGCTTGAGCTTGTTGCGCGAAATTCGTGCAGTTGCCAATGACCTACAGGATGACGAGTACGTCCGTGATCTGGATGCCAGAATACTAGTGCTGGAGAACGCCTACGAATCTATTGAGCTTGCTGGCGGCTTGATCGTGCCGCAAGAATCGATATAGCACTAGGTCGCTAGCGGAGCTAACGCTCAATACAGGGCATCGCGCCGATCAAATGGGTCGGCGCAAGCAGGGTTTCGAGTTTTGTTGGGTGTGTTTCACTTGCAAACCCTACTCCCGCTGACCAGTACTATGGGTATGCAGCATGCTGATCCCACTGCCCAACAGATGCCACTAGTCTAAGCAGCGCTGACGATTTTTCGTTCAAGCAATTCGCCTATCGTCGCCTCGTTGTACCCCAATTCGTCCAACAGACTCATTGTGGAACCGCCCGCAGCTTCAGTACCAGAATAGGGACTGTCGTCAAACACTGACATTGGACCGAGGCGTTTGTATTCTCCCCACTCGGGATGTACAGCGTTGACGAGAATGCCTTCGGCTTGGACATGCTCATCATCCATAAAGAAGTTTGGAGGGACCTTGCCACTGGCCTCAACACAACCAATTCCCACTTTCGTGAGCTGTCTCTCCCACGCAAGCGTTGAATCGGAAAGAAATGTCTGCTCGAGGCGATTGCTCAGGTCGTTCTGATCGAGGTCTATCTTCATGTGTTGTGCAAAACTCTCTCTTTCACGTTCGCCTACGACGGCCAAGAATATCCATCCATCCTGAGTTTCATACAAACGGTAGAGTGGCCCATGCCCATATCCATTGGAGTCCACTTCCGGTCGAGCGGGTTTACCAGGATAGCCGATGAAATCGTCCCAGTTTGCGTAGGCATTGGCTCCAAACATATCGACGAAGATCTTTTGTCCGTGACCAAAAGCATTGC
Source organism: Candidatus Azotimanducaceae bacterium (assembly GCA_965205545.1). Lineage (GTDB taxonomy): Bacteria > Pseudomonadota > Gammaproteobacteria > Pseudomonadales > Azotimanducaceae > Bin55. Next base: position 2,808,380 of record OZ242170.1, read on the forward strand.
GTGCACATAGCCCCAAAACTGCAGTTGTAGCGATTACCATGGATGTGTTGGGATCGGGATTCACCTCATTGGCGCGGAGTAGTTTTCGTGCCAATTTCCGCGTTTCCACGTTGTCAAGTTGCTCGTTAGGATCCGGGATTTCTCCTATCTGCCAGAGAACTCCCCCTAGCGCAGCGCCAGGGATTGGATGAGTTGACGGGCGCTTTGCCCCAGGACCGTAGGGGCCATAGCCATTCGCGGAAATGTAAATGAGCTTGGGGTTGATCTTCGACAGGGTCTCGTAGCCGATTCCGAGCTTCTCAGGCACGCCCATTCTGTAGTTGTGGAGAAGAACGTCCGCGTTTGCGGCGAGGCGTTGAGCAATCTCCTGTCCCTCAATGGACTTGAGGTCGATGCAAATCGATTCTTTGCCCGTATTGCACTTTGATGCACCGAGAGCCCGCATCATTCCTCTAAATGGATCGCCTGCTGGAGGCTCGATCTTTATCACTCGAGCACCGAGGTCTGCCAATGTAGAGGCGGCCAGCGGTGCGGCAATAATCGTGGCACTCTCGACGATCGTAACACCTTCCAATGGGCGGGAGGGGGTTTGAGTCGAATTGCCCAATTTGGAGGGCGAGCGGCCAGTGAGATCCGAGACGGTGACATCGACAATGGAATCGCCGACGCAGCCAGGGGTTTCCGTAAGGTTTGCAAGCAATCCAAGTTGCTTGCAATTGCCCTTTGTTACGACATGTCCATTTTGAACGACGTCGAGATCGTCAAGGGCCTCCTGCGAGGATTGATAGGGGTGCGCGGCAACTTGACCGTCTGAGATGTAGTGATGCATCCACTCATCGAGAGTTCGCGTTTGCATGTGTTCAAGCATTGTGTCGCGAAAACTTTCTAATGTTTCACGATCCCAACGAAAAGGATCTCCTTTGTACTTGGGGTCCGAGAACACGTACTCGAATCCGCTAGCGCGGAAAAAATTGTCCAGCATATGAGGCAACAGATTTCCCATTTGCAGCCACTTGCCATCTTTAGTACGCACAGGGTGGTAATTCAGTGTTGGCATAGACAGAGATCGATCTCGTTCAACGTTGGGACGCTGCACGATTCCCTTGTCGTATAGTTGAGGCAATGCGGAGACTCCCATTTCATAGGGGATCATTCCCCTCAGCAGTGAAGTCTCGAATGACAGACCCTTCCCAGTCCTTCTCCTGCAATCGAGAGAACTCAACATTCCTGCCGCTAGAGTCTGTGATGTGGCGTGAACACCGACTTGCAGGGCGGCGTAATTTGGTCCTTCGCGATCGGCAACCCCGGCAAAGTTCATCATTCGGCCAGACTTAGCAGCAACTAGCGCTTCGTAACCTGGATAGTGGGAATAAGGTCCTTTCTCGCCAAAACCCGACACACTTCCGTATACAAGGTCGGACCTAACTTCATGGAGAGACGCGACATCCAATCCCAAGTCCTTGCGTTTTTCTGCACGCAAAGTAGTCATGACTCCATCCGCTGTGTCGATGATCAAAGATCGCAGTTCCCCTAGCTTCTTGGCGTTCCGCAAGTCCACTGTCACACGTCGTTTTCCTCTCGTCCAAAGACGGTAGGCTGGCATGAAAGCAAATCGGTCACCACCTGGTGGATCGATCTTGATAACGTCCGCACCAAAGTCCGCAAGCACCATGCCCGCTAGACCTGTAATGGGTCCATTGCCAAGTTCAATGACGCGATAGGACTCTAGCGGTTTCAAAAGCGACTCCTAAGGAAACGTACAAACGCAACGGCTGCTGCATGTATTGGGTGCAGGAAAGAAGAATGCATGATACAAACGAAGCATTTTGGCGAATTGGGTTTGGTGTCGGCTCAATTCAAACTGAGCGCAGCTCGTCTACGCCTTCTTGCAGTTTGTGGATCAACTTGTCCAAGTTTGATTGCTCCCGAGCATTGAGTACCTGTAGAAATTGACGTTCAAATTCCAATGCCATCGGGACTATTTGCTCATATACACTCCTTCCGCTCGCGGTCAAATGCAGATGGGAAACGCGGCGGTCTATGGCTGAAGCACTCTTGGAAATTAGCTTCTTGTTCGCGAGATTGCGCACTGTTCGTGACACGGTAACTTTGTCCATGGCTGTCCTCTGAACAATCTGGCTGCTGGTGAGACCAGGAGATTCACCAAGCACTGCAATGGCGCGCCATTCCGGAATCCGAATACCGAAAGATTCGCTGTAGCTAGTAGCGATCAAAGCGCTAATGGAGTTGGTAAGCACTGAAAGCCGATACGGCAGAAACTCTTGAAGCGTCAAATTTGATTTTTGTTTCATTTGCAACTATATTTACTGCAACAGACAGCCTAAGAAAGCTATGACCAACAATCTTATAGGAACAGACGGTTTCGAATTCGTTGAGTTTACAAGCCCGAACCCTGATCGATTGCGCGAAGGATTCGAGAAGCTTGGATTCTCGCTTATTGGAACGCATCGTCGAAAGGAAGTGCAACTATTCCGTCAGAACGACATCCACTTTATCTTGAATCGCGAACCGAATAGCTCTGCGGCGTCATTTGCGGAGCAGCACGGCGACTCGGCAAATGCAATGGCTTTTCGCGTGTTGGATGCGGAGAGAGCAATGAAACTCGCCATTGAGCGAGGTGCAACACCAGTCAAGTCGGATGTCGGACCGATGGAGCTATCCATTCCAGCAGTGGCTGGAGTAGGAGGTTCACTGATCTACTTGGTTGATCGCTACGGTGACAACTCCATATACGACGTGGACTTTGTTCTAGATTCAGCAAGCATTCAAGATTCGGTCGGTCCCTTGTCTCATGTCGATCACCTAACCCACAATTTAGAACGCGGAAACTTGAGAAAGCTGGCGGATTTCTACGAACGCGTGTTCGATTTTCACGAAGCTCAAAGGTTTCAAATCCACGGTGCTCAAACTGGATTAGTGTCCAAGGCGATGACTGGAGCATGCGGCAAAGTCCGGATTCCATTGAACGAGTCTGCGGACGACCAATCTCAAATTGAGGAGTTCCTGCAGCGATATCACGGGGAGGGAATTCAGCACATTGCTCTGCATACCGACGATATCTATTCCGCGGTCGACACGTTGACACGCAATGGAGTTGAGTTTCAGTCTACGCCGGACACTTATTACGAAATGCTGGGTGAACGCGTAAAGGATCATGGCCAAGATGTTCAAGCAATGCAAGAACGACAGATTCTCATTGACGGCTCGCCGGATGAAGGATTCTTGCTACAAATATTCACCCAGGACATGGTTGGACCGATCTTCTTCGAGATCATCCAACGGTTGGGAAACAAGGGTTTTGGCGAGGGCAATTTTCAAGCGTTGTTCGAGAGCATCGAACGAGATCAACAACGACGAGGAGTACTAAATGAAACCGTTTAATGCAACATGGCAGCAAGGTAGAACCTCGCGCCAAGCTCATCGAGACCTTCCCGCTGGAACGTTCGAACGCGAGTTGGGAAGAGAAGGTTTCAATGGGCCGTCGGCACGTTTGTATCATCGAAGACCACCGACGGGTTGGGTTTCCGTTGATGGTCCATTGCGACCACGAGCGTTTGATCTCAATATCGCAGATGCATCCCAAGACCCTTGGCAGGGGACCACCATTCTGAAGAATGCGTACGTCCGAATAGCGATCTGGACGATGTCGGAGTCAATGCAATCCCTTTGTCGCGACGCAGATGGTGATCTGACCATTTTTGTCCACGAGGGCCACGGCGACTTTTTCTGCGACTTTGGACATATGCAGGTGCGTACCGGCGACTACGTAGTGGTTCCACGTGGAACCATGTGGAGACTGGAGAGCTCCGGAGAAGTCCGAACATTGCTCATCGAAGCAATTGGAGCGCAAATTCAACTTCCCGATCGAGGCCTGTTGGGTCCGCATGCCATCTTCGATCCCGCCAGTTTGGACACGCCTGCATTGAATGACAGGTTCGCAGATCAGCAGCAGGACGATTCAATTTGGGTTGTTAAAGTCAAGAAGCATGGAGAGGTGACGACGCTAACCTATCCCTACAATCCGCTCGATGCTGTGGGTTGGACTGGTGACCTCGCACCTGTACGTATCAATGTTCGTGATTTGCTACCGATAAACAGCCACCGCTACCACCTGCCCCCTTCGGTTCACGCCACTTTCGCGAGTGATCGATTCTTGATCAGCACGTTCGTGCCTCGCCCCTTTGAATCAGACGAAACTGCGATCAAGATTCCTTTCTTTCACAACAACGAAGACTATGACGAAGTGTTGTTCTATCACGATGGCGACTTCTTCAGTCGCGACCACATCGACGCTGGCATGATGACGCTCCACCCAGGTGGGATAACTCATGGCCCGCATCCCGGTGCGCTTACGCGAATGTTCGAGCAACCAGACACACATACCAACGAAGTTGCTGTAATGGTGGACGCACGTGACCCTTTGGAGGTGTGCGCAACCGAGTACGAAATTGAGGGCTATGCCACGAGCTGGTTAGGAGCAGATGGCAAGTAAAGATCGGTTAGGTAACGGTAAACTCTATCGATCCTAGAGGTCCGTAGTCGGCAAGGTAGTGTCCACGCTCTGCAGGATGGATACCACCGCAAGCTCCAGTAATCAATAGCATCCCTTCCCTTATGCTCCTGTTTCGATGCGATGCTTCAGCAAGCATCCACTCGAGCGCATGGGAAGGTCCTCCTAGAGCATCGGCTAGACTGGTTTCGCACACAGGTTCGCCGTCTCGAGTGAGTTTGACTGACAGTGAATCGTAGTCGTCGCGCAACGGGCCAAAAGTTCCAACAATGTACCGGTCTGCTCCAACATTAATCGCTGCGACATTTGCCCCTTTTGCGTCGTCTGGGTTGCCCCAGGACAGAAAGGGAACTTCGATCACTGGACCTGCAGATGTTGGATTGCCATCCTCATCCACGATCAGTCCGATTTCACATTCCAGACTTACACCTGGCTTTGAGGGGAACTCGGTTCCCGATTCCAGTCGACCCCACGAATAGAGCGATCCAATCAGAGGATGCGTTAACCCGAACAGCTTCTGTGGACCGGGCGCCGTCATCCCGGCCTTGAGTCCAGCCGTGGGTCCTTCGCTAATGAAATCCACCAATTGCTTTTGCGTGGCGTAAGCTTCGTCTAGGCTCATGCCCTTGGGCATAAGAGGTAGAGGGCTTTTGCTGCGAATTGCGTGCGCGATGTTAGCTACTAGCGTGTTCAGAATACCCTCCTAGTTGCCAAAGTCCCACGATTCGCCTGCGTGATATCGACGTAGCACGTTCTTTGCAATCAAGATTTTGTGCACCTCGTCAGGACCATCTGCAATGCGAAGCGTTCTCGCCCCGGTGTACATGTCCGCAAATGGATAGTCGCCTGAAACGCCGGCTGCTCCGTAGACTTGAATGGCTCGATCAACCACTCGGTGGTAAGCCGCTGGCACGTAGACTTTGATGGAGGATATGTCGGTTCTGGAGTCCGCTCCTGCTTCCATCTTCTGCGCGCAATCGACAACCATCAGTCGAGACGATTGGATGTCCATATAGGAGTCAGCGATAAATCCTTGCATAAACTGCTTGTGTTCCAGGGTTTCGCCACCATGAACTTTTCGCTTTATGATTCGATCAACCATCAAGTCAAAGCATCGCCACATGGCGCCGACGGAGTTCATGCAGTGATAGATGCGACCCGCACCGAGCCGATCCTGAGCCGCTTGATGTCCCGTGCCCGTTTGTCCTAGCTGATTTTCCTTTGGTACGCGAACGTTTTCGTACTTGATCTCGCAATGGCTTGACCGTTTGCCCCATACCGGGACTCCCCGAATGATGTTGACTCCTGGAGTCTTGCGAGGAACGATTATTTGCGTCATTTTTTCATTCGCGCCGCTTGGATCGTCAGGGTCCGCTGTTCTACACATGACAATGTAGAAATCGGCAGCATGTCCATTAGACGTGAACCACTTGTGACCATTGATGACCCATTCGTCTCCTTCCAACACCGCCCGTGTGGTAAGAGAACGCGGATCGGATCCAGGATTCATGGGTTCTGTCATGGAGAAGCCTGATTGCATGCGCCCTTCGGTTAGAGGCAGCAGCCATTTCTGGTGCTGCTCCGTCGTTCCATACTTGACAAGAATCTTCTGGTTTCCTGAATTGGGTGCAACCACGCCGAATAGAGAAGCTGCCCCAGGAGCATAGGCAAGCACTTCGTTCATGTAGGCATGCTGCATGAAGCTCAGGCCCATGCCGCCAAATTCAGGGGGCAAATGGGGTGCCCAGAGCTTGGCTTTCTTGACTTCGTTCTGAACGTTTCGTCGCAGATCCGCTGCTTCTGTCTGAGCTTCCTGGGATGGTGCCGAACCATCTAATCTCCGAGCCCATAGTTTGTCTTCGTAGGGAAGAATGTGCTGGTTGACTATTTCAGCGGTAGCCAATCGAACCTCATTTACTTCATCGTTCAGCGTTGGAACTGGCCGTACATTCATCGGCATGTCTGTCTCTCCGATCTATCCATATTGCACGGTTGGGCATCGAAAAATGCGCCGTTTCCGTGCGAGGGTAAATGTTACCCGCACTCATATAATGTGCAACCGAAATGTTGCGGTGGCCTTGGTACGCCGGGCCGCTCGAGAGTTCTAGAACCCAACCCCATGCGGCAGATTTCGCACCGGACCAATCAGCAGCGCGACCTGCGGTACCCCTACAAACAGCATCCGACCCAAGGCACTACACGCACCGTTGCGCCTGGCGTCGCCTGGCTCACTATGCCGATGGGCGGATCGCTGAATCACATCAACTTGTACTTGCTGGAAGATGACGATGGATGGTTCGTGGTTGACACGGGTCTGGGCAACGAGCAAACGCGGTCACTTTGGGAGACGGTCTTCGAAAATTCCTTGAAAGGCAAGCCAGTGATCGGCGTCATCTGCACGCACATGCATCCCGACCACATAGGTCAGGCTGGCATGATTACCGACCGGTTTCACATTCCCCTCTACATGACACGTTCCGAGTACTATCAGGCTCGTTCGATGTTCGCTATGGGCACAACTCCCTCGAGGGGATGGCAAGGTATGGAGTTCTACGTCAGAGCCGGTTTCGATTCTGCAGCAATGCAAGAAGCGGGGGCAAAATGGAGAAAGAGATTCGCCGTTCGAAATAAGGAAAGCGCCCAAACCAACGACAGTTGGACTCAAAGTTCCTTTCCAATGAGCTATCGCCGATTGGAACACGGTGAAGTATTGACGATTGGGGGCCACGACTGGCAGATACTGGTTGGTTCTGGCCACTCTCCGGAGCATGCCTGCCTGCACTGCAAGAGCCTAGGAATCTTGATTTCTGGAGATCAGATCCTTCCGATAATCACATCGAATGTAAGTGTCTATCCGACGGAGCCCGAAGCTAATCCACTGAAGGTGTGGATCGAATCACACGATAGATTTTTGGAATTGCCGGCCGAAACCTTTGTGCTTCCCGCGCATAACCTTCCCTTTTTGGGAGTTCGAGAGAGATTGCGGGACCTAATCAACCACCACGAAGACCGCATGCTAGCGATTGAGGAGCACTGCATTCAACCAAGAACTGCGCGCGATCTCCTCCCTACGCTCTTCAAGAGAAAATTGAGTGGCGCACAGCAAATGATGGCGCTAGGAGAAGCGATAGCTCATTGTCACTTGCTCATGCACCGCAATCGACTAGAGCGCAGTTTGGGACGTGATGGAAAGTACTGGTTCACGTCCATTGATCCAGACTTGAGCCGTCGAGCGCATCCTGGTCGACACGACGAGCCCGACGACACACCAATGTTGGTTTGAGAAATGACAAAGACTGACATTTGGCGTGTAATCAAGAAGCTAGTCTTGGGTGGGTTGTACTATGGAGAGAAGCTCCCGTTCTACTTGCGACTACCTCTTGGCATCGCACTTTGCATTGGTGGTGTGTTGGGGTTTCTTCCGGTTCTTGGATTCTGGATGTTGCCGCTAGGAGGGTTGCTCATCGGACTTTGCATCCCAGGCATTGACCGTAGGGTACAGGCTTGGATGCATCGGACTCAGACCGAATTGGCACGCGAGGAAGAAGAATCCGCATCTGTGAGCGACGACCCTGAATCCACCGAGATTTAGATTGCACCCTAACGTGAAAAGGTGTTCTATCATTCAGAGTCATCAACGGTCAGCCAGGTAGGAAGCTATGGGTATTGCTGATTTTGTGTCGGTCTTGGCTGACGTTCCAACTCTACTCACGCTAAAGAAGGGGATGAAACCTAGACCTCTTGATGAGACGGATTGCTTTGGTCGCCAAGTGACTAGTACAGCGGCCACGCATGGTGGCAACGTTGCCATTATGTACGGTGACGAAACGCAGACTTGGCAAGAGTTGAATGAACAGGCGAACCGGTACGCCGGGGCGCTAGCCAACCTAGGTGTTGGGCGTGGGGACGTTGTGAGCCTCATGATGGAGAATCGTCCCGATTTCCTGGCATTGTGCATTAGTATCAGCAAGCTCGGTGCTGTTGCCGCGCTGATAAACACGAACCTGCGCGAGCGACCACTCCAACATTGCATTTCGGTATCGCAATCGAAGATGTGCATTTTCGGCATGGAACTGGCAGAGGCAGTTGAGGGCGTCAAGCAATCGGTTTCATTGAACGAAGGAGAGGGGTTCGTTGCTGTACCCGAGTCGTCCTCGCAGGAAGTGCCAAACTGGGCTTCGAACTTGTCGGCTCTGAGTTCGAACCTAGACCCCGATGAACCACATGCACAGAACGAGGTGACGCTCAGGGAAACCGCGTTCTACATATTTACTTCGGGAACGACCGGCTTGCCGAAAGCGGCAATCATGTCCAATCGCAGGTTTCTGCAGATGTCGCGACTGTCGTACATAGCTGGACTCAGGTGTACTCACAGGACCGAATCTACCTGTGCTTGCCCCTGTACCACGGAACTGGGTTAGTGATTGGTGCAGGCGCTGCCATGCTGTGTGGCGCTGGGGTTGTGTTGCAGCGAAAGTTTTCCGCTAGCGGGTTCCTTGGAGATGTGCGGCGATTCGGGGTGACACACTTGGTGTACGTGGGTGAGATGTTGCGCTACCTATACAACTCGCCGGAGAAACCAGACGACGCGCAGAATCCTCTACACACGATGATTGGGAACGGATTGCGACCCGATATCTGGATTGACTTCAAGAGGCGATTTGGAATAGAGCGCGTAACTGAGTTCTATGGTGCCAGCGAAGGCAATGTTGCCTTCGCCAACATTCTGAACAAGGACTGCACAGTTGGATTGACTGCGTCCAAGGTGGCTCTAGTCCGCTACGACCCTGAGAGTGGCGAGGTCTGGCGTGGTGACAACGGCAGATGCGTTGAAGTTGACGATGGCGAGCCTGGCTTGTGCATTGGTCACATCAATCCCAATTCGTCCTTCGAAGGTTACACCGACTCCGATGCAACCGAAAGCAAGATATTGCGCGACGTGTTGGAAGAGGGTGACAGTTGGTTCAATACAGGCGATCTTCTTAAAACCGTTGACGTGGGTTTTTCGCTGGGCTACAAACACTATCAATTCGTCGATCGATTGGGAGATACGTTTAGGTGGCGATCTGAGAACGTATCGACCAATGAAGTGGGAGAGATTCTCAACGGGTTTGAAGACATCGCGATGAGCAATGTGTTTGGCGTGCAAATCCCCGGATCGGAAGGGCGCGCTGGAATGGCAGCTGTAAGCCTCAATGAAGGCGTGAGTCAACTCAACGTCGACGCCTTCTCCGAGTATGTGCAAGCGAACCTTCCATCGTTTGCGCGACCAGTGTTCGTAAGAGTTCAGCCAGCCCAGGAGGTAACAGGTACGTTCAAGATGGTGAAGAAGGACCTACGCGAGCAAGGCTATGACTTGAACGCAGTTGAAGATCCCATCTTTGTATTGAAACCAGGGGCTGCTGGCTATTCGGAGCTCGACAGCAACTACTTGAGCGAGATTCAAAGCGGCAGCGCGCGATTTTAGGAAGCGTCCACGACACTCCTACGCGTAGTAGTCAACGTCCGGAAGTCGTCGAAAGCGCTTGTATTCCCATTGGTACTGTGCGGGGTCACGTTCGATGACGCGCTTGATTTCATCATTTACCGTCTGAGCTGCAGTTTCTTGATCACTAGCCATCGCTTGGTCTGGGAACGATTCAATTCGAATGTGGAAGCCCCGAGGCACTCGTTGAAAGGTCAGAAGCAGCACAGAAGCCCCGGTATGACGGACCAGAGACTGAATCAAAGTGGTTGTTCGAGCCTTCACGCCCATGAATTCCACCAGTACGTTGTTGCCACGTGTTGGCACCTGGTCCGGCATCACTACGACAAGTCGCGAAGACTTGAGCGCCGTTAGCAGCACTCGGAGCCCCTTACTTTGAATCGAAGCCATCGTGAGCCCGAATCGCGTCCGTTTGCGCGTAATCCTGTCGGTGTGTTCCGCTAGGCGACGGTCGTCATAGAGTGCAATTGCATCGTAGTGTGTGGCTATGGCGTGCGCCGTAATTTCCCAATTGCCCCAATGTGGGCACACGCAGACGACTCCTCCCTTAGCAAGTTTCTGATCCAAGAGCTCCTGTCCTTCGAAATCAATTACAAGCCGCTCCAACGCAGGAGGATTCCAGTACCAAATGGCCGCCATCTCAAATATGGTGCATCCAGTCTCGGCCAGTGATCGTCTGACGAGATCCCTCTTTTGGTCATCGCTCAACCCCGGATAGCAGAGCGCTATATTTGTCCGTGTTGTTCGGGCGGCACGGGACCTCGTAGCAGACAGCAGAGTTCCATAGAATCTGCCCAATGCCCGCAGCGCTGGAAGAGGGAGCAATGCCAGAAGACGAAGAACTCCCGCCAAAATCGTTTGTGCAAGAAAATGGATGAAATGGCTTCGACTCATGGCATCAACATTCTATGAGCATGTCGCGTGGGACGGTGCAGTGTCTTAGTGGCACACGAACCTCGTAATACACTCAACCCCAGATCGCTTTCTGTGTCGAAGACTCACGCCGAACAGATTGACGCAGCAAAACAATCAAATTGGTTTCCAATGCATGAAATGAGAGAGATCGGTGGCGTAGACGTCAACCAGATCGAAATCCGCCGCATTGACGTATTGTTGTTTGACATGGGCGGAGTGGTGGTCAGCTTGCATCCGTATCGAGTGTTCGAGCATTGGTCTCGAGCATCGGGCATTGACACCTCGATTTTCGTTCCGAAATGGTCCATTGAACGCTGCTATAAGGACTATGAAACTGGAAAGTGCTCGTTCCGCGAGCTGGCTTCCGCGCTTGAAGTGCAGCTGGGCATTTCAATGGAACTAGAGGATTGGAGAACTGGTTGGAACGCCCTAGTGGGGAAGGCGATTCCCGATGTCTTTGAACTTGTCAATCGATTGGCAGATGTGCGACCTGCATATTGCTATACCAATTCCAATCCTGAGCATGAATCCATATGGGGGTCCAGACTACGAGAGGAGCTTCAGGTATTCAAGGAAGTCTTCAATTCCTCAACTACGGGGTTGCGGAAACCAGACGTAGAGGCGTATGTCGACGTAGCAGATCGAATGAATTGCCCTCCAAAGAACGTTTTGTTCTTGGATGACAACCGACTGAATGTCGAGGGCGCGAAAAAGTGCGGCATGCAGGCAATTCACGTCGCGAATAGAAAGTCGACAGTCGGGATACTGAATTGGCTCGTGCAGGCGATTGCCTAGCCTTGCTTCTGAGCCAGCACGGTGTGGGTCTCTTGTAGAAGCTTACGAAGTCTGGAGCGCAGGACGCCGTCCGACTAGGGTCCACTTCTTGTACAGCACGTAGAGTGCCGGCAACACGACAAGTGTCAAGAACATTGCACTAACCATTCCTCCAAACATTGGAGCGGCAATGCGCTGCATGACGGCCGATCCGGTACCGTGGTCAAGCATGATGGGTGCAAGACCCAGGATAACGGTCATAGTTGTCATGAGTATCGGTCGAATTCTGAGCATCGCGCCCTCCCGAATTGCCTCAAGGACATCGGCCGTTTGCATCTCCCTTTTCTCGGAACTAGCCAGCTCCAGGCGACGGGTCATCGCCATGTTCATGTATGTAAGCAAGACCACCCCTAATTCGACGGCAACTCCTGCAAGGGCGATGAAGCCCACCCCCACCGCGACAGATAGATCGTAGTCCAAAAAATAGATCAACACGATTCCTCCGATAAGCGCGAAGGGAACGGTCCCGATGATCAGGAAGACATCTGTTGCACGACGGAAATTGAAGTACAAGAGAACTAACACGATGCCAAGCGTGAGAGGACCCATCAATGCCAACCGTTGCTGCGCGCGAACTAGGTACTCGTACTGTCCAGACCATTGCAGGGAATAGTTCGCGGGCATGTCTACTTGGCTGGAGACAATCTCTCGCGCTTCGGCTACATACGAGCCCAAATCTCGGTCGACGATATCGACGTAGAGCCATCCACTGGGTCGAGCGTTCTCGCTCTTAATCATTGGAGGTCCGTCGGCAATTTGAATGTCGGCAACGTCGACGAGGGCCACTCGTGCGCCCTGTTGTGTGATGATGGGCAGCATTTTTAGATTTTCAATCGAATTGCGGACAGACTGGGGATAACGGACGTTAATGGGGTAGCGGTCCAGCCCCTCGACTGATTGAGCTACATTCATTCCACCAACAGCTGTGCGCACGATGTCCTGAACGTCTTCGACATTCAATCCGTGCCGAGCCGCGCGGTCTCTATCCACTTGCACATCAATGTAGCGCCCTCCAGTTACTCGCTCTGCAAAGACCGAAGCCGTTCCCGGCACTTCGCTCAGCGCATCTTCGATGGACCTTCCAATGGACTCGATCACGCCGAGATCGGGACCCGAAATCTTGATTCCTACAGGAGTCTTGATGCCAGTCGCGAGCATGTCGATACGGGTCTTAATTGGCATGATCCAAGCATTGTTGAGGCCGGGGAAATCAACTCGGCGATTCAATTCATCGCGGATGCCATCCATGGTCATTCCAGGACGCCACTCATCTCGCGGCTTGAGTTGGATCATCGTCTCGATCATTGTGAGAGGAGCCGGGTCGGTGGCTGTCTCCGCTCGACCAACCTTGCCAAACACGTTTTCGACTTCTGGCACGGTGCGTATGAGCTTGTCCGTCTGTTGCAGTAGTTCCCTTGCCTTGTCAATTGATATTCCGGGATGGGTTGTCGGCATGTACATGAAGTCGCCTTCGTCAAGCGGAGGCATAAATTCGGAACCAAGTTTCGTAATCGGCCATAGTCCCGCGCCAAGGAGTCCCAAACACAAGACAAGTGTGGATTTCGGGAAACGAAGAACCACGTTCAGTATTGGCATGTAGCCAGCAATTAGTACGCGGTTGATGGGATTTCTGCGTTCCGACACAATGCGTCCACGCACGAAGTAACCCATCAATACAGGGATCAAAGTGATAGCCAGCACCGCAGCTATCGCCATGGAATAGGTCTTGGTGAATGCCAGAGGCGAGAAAAGTCGCCCTTCCTGCGCTTCGAGAGTGAATACCGGTAGAAAGCTCAACGTTACTATCAAAAGCGAAAAGAAAATCGGAGGTCCAAGCTGAGAAGCGGCTTCCTTGATCGCCTCCCAACGTTGCGCAGAGGAAATCTTCGATCCTTCACTAGTCAGTTGTTCGAGCCGTTTGTGAGCGTTCTCCACCATCACGATTGCGCCATCGACCATTGCTCCAACAGCAATCGCGATCCCTCCCAGTGACATGATGTTTGCATTGATGCCTTGAATTCGCATTACCGCAAAAGCCCCTAGAATCGCGATGGGAAGACTCAGAATCACAACCAGAGACGAACGAAGATGGAAGAGGAAAAGTGCGCAAACTAGTGCAACGACGATGAACTCTTCGATGAGCGTATTGCGCAGATTGACTACTGACCTCCTAATGAGTTTCGAACGGTCGTACGTCGTAACAACTTCAACCCCCTCGGGGAGACTCCCCTGCAGTTCCTCTAGCCGTTGCTTCACTCCATTGATGGTTGTCAGTGCGTTTTCGCCCGCGCGCATGACGACGATTGCGCCGACCACTTCTCCCTCTCCATCGAGCTCCGCGACGCCACGTCGCATTTGAGGTCCAACCCTAATCTCCGCTACATCGGAGAGTTGCAGTGGAGTTCCGCTAGGGCTCAGTCCCAAGGGAATTTTTTCGAGTTGCTCCAGACCCTTGATGTAGCCCTTGGCTCTCACCATGTATTCGGCTTCGCCCATTTCAATGACCGAACCGCCTGTCTCTTGGTTGTTGGACTGAATTGCGTGGCGAATATGCTTTAGGGTTAATCCAAAGGCAAACAGGCGATCAGGGTCTACAACGACCTGGTACTGCTTGACCATGCCGCCAACAGTCGCAACTTCGGCCACGCCGGGAACAGTCTGCAGCTCGTACTTCAGAAACCAGTCCTGCAGGCTTCTTAGTTCGTCGAGGTCGTGGTTGCCGGACCTATCAGTCAATGCGTACTCGTAGACCCATCCAACCCCTGTTGCATCTGGACCCAAAGTAGGCGTCAGTCCAGATGGCAACTGATTTGTCACCTGGTTCAAATACTCGAGCACACGTGAGCGAGCCCAATAGAGATCCGTGCCGTCCTCGAAGATGATGTAGACGTAGGAATCTCCAAAAAACGAGTAGCCTCGCACAGCCGTGGTCCGAGGGACGGAGAGCATGGCCACGGATAAGGGGTAGGTGACTTGATCCTCGACTACTTGAGGCGCTTGTCCAGGGAATGGTGTCTTGACGATTACCTGGACATCGGACAGATCGGGAATTGCGTCGATTGGAGTGCGAACTACGCTCACTATCCCGCCGACAATCAGAAATGCTGTGGCAATGAGAACAATGCTTCGGTTCTCAATCGACCAGGCGATGATCCGCGCGATCACGTCTGGCGACTCCGGCGCATTGGACGGTAGGAGGAGTTACGAGTCATCGTTGCAGAGCAAGTCAACGCAGGCATGCATGTCCTGGAGAGCGATCCATGGTGTCCCTGTTCGACGACCATGACTCGTTGGTTGCCCACGGAAAGAATGTGACGGTTACTCCTCCTCTTCCGAAGGGAGGATATCCACGATTACGTAACCTGAATCAAGCTTCTCTATGACCAGATCGACTTCCTCTTCGATATCTACGTCGTCGAGCATTGCAACATCGGCCACTCTCAAATTCATCGTCATGGTCATGTTCCAATTAAACTCTGGTACTTTGCCATGCTTCACGCGAATCTTTGATTCTTCTGGGAACTTGCCGCGGACTACCGCACCTACGGTTGCTCGTTTTGGTGCCTGTAGTTGTGCGCGCTCCTCCTCGAATCGCTCCAGCGCACTCTCAATGTTGGATTCCGAGTCAATCATGAATTGACCTGAGGTGACAACGCGGTCCCCAGCTTTCAGTCCCTCCACAATTTGCACTCGGCCGTCTGCCTCCATGCCAATGACAACCGGAGCAGAACGAAACTGTCCATCTCCAACGTCGAGTACCACTCGATCAGTTAGACCACCCCTAATCACGGACGAGTGAGGTACATGCAGTACGGAATCCGTCCCTTCGATAAGGATCGTCACATGGGCGAACATGTTTGGTCGGACTACGATTTCATTGCGTTCAAAAGTTATACGCACCTTCAAGCTGCGAGTCTCTGGATCCAATTCCGGGTAGATGTAGTCCACCTTGCCGATGAAGACTTTGCCGGGAGCAGAGTCGAGTTCGAATTGCGCTCGTTGCCCAACTTTGACATATCCGGCTTGTCTCTCCAAGACTTCGGCCACCACCCAAACTTTATCCAATTCTGCTATGGACATTACGTGGGTATCGGGGGTTACCGCTACGCCTTCCGAAATCCCCAACATGTCCACAACACCGTCGGACTTGGCTCGAACGGGCACATATTGACTTGCCGCCTCTCGACTAGCGAGTTCGTCTATTTGGTCTTTGACCAACCCTAGAGCTTTGAGCCGTTCTGTGGATGCGTCGATTAAGTCTTCCTGGCCTCCCGCCCTGGCCATCAAGTATTCCTCTTGTGCGTTGACGAGCGTTGGCGAATAGAGCTCGAACAGGACCTGGTTGGCGACGATGGGATCGCCTTCGGCCTTTACACTGAGCTTTTCAATCCATCCTTCAACACGTGTGTGGATATGGTGCAATGCGTTTTCGTCATACTCTACGTACCCGACCGTTCGGATGCGACGGTCGAGGGGACTCTCAACGACCGGTTCCGTGCGTACACCAAGGTTTTGCACTACGTGGGGTTCGATGAGCACCACATCTTCTTCGGAGGTTTCGCTACCTGCATAGACCGGCACGAGATCCATGCCCATGGGTGATTTACCGGGTTTGTCTCTGCGATAGTTGGAATCCATGGGTGCAACCCAGTAGAGAATTTCTGGTTCTCCAGAACCCTCACTGGAACCACCGCCAGACCCTGTGAAGAACAACAATGCAACCGAGAATCCAATTCCGCCACCGATAAGAACGAATGCGGCGGCCAAGAGAATGCGTTTCATTTGCCTATCTCTACAAGCGAATCAATCTGTGCCCAGATTTTCAGTCTATCCACTCTTAGTCGCAGGTAGGCAATCTGGGTGTCAATCTGTTCTATGTAGCTGCGCACCACATCGGTCATTCCAACCTGTTTGTTTCGGTATGCAGCGAGTGTTGCTTGAGCGTGGTCATCGGATTGACGGATCATGTTTTCCTCGTACAACTCTTTCCGGTTTGACAACGTTTCCCAGCGAGAGTGCGCCACGACTAGTTCATAACGCAAGTCCCGCAATAGCAGGGAACGGACTAAAGTGGTGGATACCTTCTGTGCTGACGCAGCAGACATTCGGCGAACCTCTCTTTCGCGTCCCCAAAAGGGTACGTTGAACGAGATCACTGCACTAATGAAATCGGAACGTGGAGTCTGGTTGGGCAACTGGCCATCACGATAGCTATAGGTCAGATCAAGATTCCAAATTGGATTGAATGCACTTTTCTCGACGTCGTACCGAGCTTCGTCTGCATCTAGTTGGGCATTCGAAGCGGAAACGAGCGGATGTTGCGTTAAACGGTCCTGTAGTTGATCTAGAGAAGGCACGTCAGTCCAACTCGGGAGGTCGTCTTGAACTGCGACTGTCACAGGTTGCTCCAATAATCGACCTAGCATGGCGTAGGATTCGCTTCGACTTTGTTTTACCTGCAGTAGTCGATCATCCAACTTAGTAAGTTCAAGCTCAGCTTGAACTACGTCGTTTTGGATACTAGTGCCCACTGAGTAGAGAGATCGAGCAACTCGCACCAATTCGACAAAGTGGTCGCGCGAATCGGAAACCAGTTCTACTGCACGGTCTCCGAAGTACGATTCCAGCCAGGCATTGCGGACTTGCAGGATCACGTCGCGTGATCGGCTGTTAGCTAGTTCCCTTTTCTGAGTGGCGAGGCTTGTCTTTTCGTTGGCCAACGCCCCTCGCTGACCCCGTGGAGGCACACTTTGTCGCAAACCAATCGAGAGATGAGTCATGCCTTCAGTGCGAAAGCCTCCATGTTCTAGGGGAAAGTTAACTAGTCCGGTCCGTACTTGGACATCAGGCAATTTTCTATCCGCGACAGACAGATTGATCAATGCCGCAGCTTCGGCATTCAGTGCTTGCACTTTGGGTTCGGTGGCCAACGCGACTTCTTGAGCATCTTCGAGCGAGAGAGGCGACTCTTCTGCAAGGACTAGACCGGCTGCAACGGCGGCGCAGACTACAGCAATGGCTACTCTTGAAAGCATGTGTTGATTGGCAGCCCGATGCGTATGAACGCGTGACAGTGGACTCTACTATAGCACTACCAAGCGAGTGTGCAGCGGGCAAAGTAAACAAGACGAAATCGGCGGGTGAAACCTTGTGGTGTGCAGACTTTCAACCAAGCGAGGTTAGATTCAGAACGAGTATGCAGGTGCTCGAATTGGCAACCACTTATTCGTTGCGGTCGTGGGAACAAAGCCACAGGAGCCAGGAGCTCCGTGAAGTTTTCGAGGGGTGGCACCCAAGGGGCTATACAATCGACTGAATCCAGCATTCGGGGGAAATCCAATGGCACATGTTGCAGAACACAACACTAACGTTGAGGATCTAGAGATTGAGGTTCGGCCTCTAAGCGGCGCAATGGGCGCCGAGATCAGAGGTATTGACGTAGCAACCCTAGATGACGATGGATTCGAGATTGTACGCTCGTTGCTATTGGAGTACAGTGCTATCGCGCTGCATGGGAATGAAAGTTTGAGTGATGACGAATTGCGCGACTTTGGGATGCGTTGGGGGGAGCTCGATGTTCATGGCTACTCTCCCACAGTAAAGGGCTACCAAGACGTACTGAATATTAGTTCCGGTCCGAAGCGACGAGGAAGCGCAGAAGGTTGGCACTCCGACGTCAGCTGGAAGGAGATTCCTCCGAAGATTTCCATGCTGCATGCGCGGCGCATTCCCGCTGTGGGTGGAGACACGATCTATGCGTCGCAATACAAAGCTTATGAAGATCTGTCGGAGAACATGAAGCAGTTCTTGGAACCGCTGGATGCACAGCACGACGGACGGAATTTTGACATCGATCTTATTCGTCGACCTTCGACTCACCCCATCGTGATCAAACACCCTGAAACAGGACGCAAAGCTCTTTATGTCAATCGGGGCTTTACGCGCAGAATTCCGCAACTTCCCGCCAACGAGAGCAGTGCGATCTTGAATTTTCTCTATACCCATTGCACACGTGAGCGATATCAAGCGCGCGTTCGTTACGAACTTGGGACGTTAGCGATGTGGGACAATCGCTGTGTGCAGCATTGTGCAGTTCCGGACTATGGTTACGAGGTTCGTGAGATGCATCGTGTCGCTGTCCTTTGCGACTCGCGCCCATCAAGGTAGGGCGCACCACAGAGTTGTTACCAAGATTGCTGCGTTAAGCAGTCAATTCCTCGACGATTTGAGCGCGATCGGCACTAGATAATCTGCCATAGGCAGCTGAGGTGCGATCTACGACGTCGCCGAACCTAGACTTGATCTGATTTGCAATGTCTTGCGGTTCCGCAACGATCGCAAAGGCTTCCATGACGTCGTCAGAAAATAGAGCGCCCATTTCGCCCCAACGGCCCTGCTTGGACATCGCATTCAGTTCGGGCTGCAGTTCGCCCGCTCCAATGCTGTCGAGTACGGGTTTGTAGGCGGGAGTGGAGCCATAGAAGGCCAGTTGTTGCTTGGTAGCGGCTTTAGCTTGATTCAGTTCTTGTTCATCTCGACCCGTTACAACAAAAACCGGGTAGCTGATCTCAAAGTCCTCTCGAAGTTTGCCGGACTTGGCCCATCCGCGTTCAAGTGCAGGGACTGAAACTTCGCGCAGGTACTTTTCCGTGGTAAAGGGATGCACAATCATGCCGTCCGCAACCTCGCCCGCAACTTCGGTCATTAGGGGTCCTACAGCCGCAAGGAATACGCGTGGTGGCCCATACTCCAAATTCGTGGGCGAGAAAAACGGTGTCATGAGGGTGTGCGTATAGAACTTGCCGGTAAACGACAGGGGTTCCCGTTCGTACCACGTAGCCCAGATTGCACGTAATGCCAGAATGAACTCTCGCATACGGGCGGCAGGATGTGACCAGGGCATGCTAAATCTCTTGGTGATATGCGCACGAATTTGCGACCCCAATCCCAACACGAACCGACCTTTGGAGGCATAGTTCAGGTCATGGGCGATGTGTGCCAGCACCATCGGAGTCCGAGCGAATGCAACGGCTATGCCAGTTACAAGATCTACTCTACTTGTATGAAGGGCAGCTATACCCAAAGGCAAAAATGGATCATGCCCGGTCTCCGCGGTTTGGACGCCGCTGTAGCCCTGTTCCTCCAATGCGCGAGCTTGGGCGCCTGCCGTTGCGAGGTCCGTACCGATTCCACCATCAACTTTCATGTAACTTCCATCCTATAGCTCGGACTCCTCGAGGGCAATATGGTACTAACCAAAGCGTGTTTAACAATTGACACGTTGTCCTGGTGCAAACTGGCCCCGCTCATCGAGGGTCTCCGGTTCACTTTGAAACTACCTCCAACATGATCAATCCACTTATCAGGAACAATGCATCCGCTAGACGGAGTGGTCAGTGACTCATCATTCTTGTTCGGTAATCCGTTAGAGCGAAAGTAAGGGGTGTTGAGGGGCGATGGTAGACAATACTCTGCTAGACTTAATCATGGTCGACACAGACTCTAGAGTCGCGAATTGGTGGGAAAGTTAAGTTATTTACAGCGAACGGTTATGCAACTAGGTAAACGCGTTCTCAAAATCCTTAGTCACGTGCTTCCGTGGTTCGTCGTGTGTATGTTTTTGGTTGTGGCTTGGCAGTCGGCTCCATTTGACAGAATGTTTGCTTTAGCAAATGCTGCGACCGCGGTCGCTTTTGCAATTCTTCATACTTGGCAGGTTTTCTCGAGGAGCGTCAATCCGCCCACAGATCTGCTAAGCCCGAAATCGACTCGTAAGTCTGCTACCCGATCTTCTGGCTGGCTAAACAGGGTTCCTCCCACAGTAAGCCATCCTTGGTAGCGAACAAACCGTACATCCTCGCGACCTTCCTACGGCACTTCTGTTCTGATTGTTCACAACTAATGTAGCCTGATTGCGGATTGGGTTGATTTGACAAGACAATTTGGCTGAGCGTCGTTCATGGCCGAATTTGAAAATGTGTCTTCGTTGCAATCTACCGCAAAGTGGATGTCAAGTATCTTATTGAAATCAAAGGGAATTTCAATCCATCCCAAAGTACCTAAATCCCTTCCTGAGGCAATCGCCACACATCGTCGAGGCGTAATACGGTGAGGATCGGTAGGCAAAATATAATTTCTCAGTCAGAATCTGCGTGAACGGCGGGGTCGCAACTGCTAGCAATAGGCATAAGCCGCTCCAGTTTCCAATAGTCAGAATTCGTTTTGCGCCGCACGGGTGGGTATAGAAAATGCCAGCAACAGTTGCAACAGAAATTAGACCGTTAGATACCGTAGGTCACTACATAGACGGTGCCGAAGTGCCAGACTCAGCACGTGTGCTTGCCATCACCAATCCGGCCACGGGAGAAGTGTGTAGAAACGTTGCCTGCGCAAGCCAAAGTTTGGTCAAGGATGCGGTCACGGCCGCCTCCAATGCGTTCCCGATGTGGCGAGATACCGAACCGCTCAAACGCGCTAGAGTGCTTTTCCGCTTCAAAGAGCTACTCGAAACTCATGAAGATGAGATCGTCTCACTGATTACCAACGAGCACGGCAAGACTTTGGACGACGCAAGAGGAGAACTCATGCGAGGCATTGAGGTCGTCGAATACGCCTGTGGAATCCCTGAGTTGCTTAAGGGAGAGCATTCGCCCCATGTGGGCCCTAGCATTGACGCGTGGTCGCAACACCAGCCGTTGGGTGTGGTTGCAGGGATTACGCCATTCAATTTTCCAGCAATGGTGCCAATGTGGATGTACCCGATAGCATTGGCTTGTGGCAATTCCTTCGTCCTTAAACCCTCGGAACAGGATCCTAGTGCGCCGTTGTATTGCGCACATCTACTAACAGAAGCAGGATTGCCCGACGGTGTATTCAACATCGTCAACGGCGATAAGGAGGCCGTGGACTCACTGTTGGAAGATCCGCGCATAATGGCAGTGAGTTTCGTCGGCTCAACTGCTGTCGCCGAATACGTCTACAACAAAGGCACTAGCAACGGCAAGCGAGTTCAAGCGCTTGGCGGAGCGAAAAATCATGCTGTAGTCATGCCTGATGCCGATGTCGATCAAACTGTAAGCGCGTTGATTGGTGCAGCCTACGGTTCCTGTGGTGAACGATGCATGTCTATTTCCGTCGTCGCCTGTGTGGGACAGGAAACAGCTGATGCCTGCGTGAGCAAATTGAAAGATGCTTTGAATGGGATGAAGATCGGAGATGGCACAAACACCTCGAACGACATGGGGCCCCTAGTCTCGGAGAAACACCGAGAGCGAGTGCGCAGGTACATTGACCTTGGGGTTCAGGAGGGTGCCAATCTTGTTGTAGACGGAAGAGGCTTAGTTGTCAACGGCTTAGAGAATGGTTTCTTCCTGGGTCCCTGCCTGTTTGATGAGGTTGAACCGCACATGCGCATTTATCAGGAGGAAATCTTTGGTCCAGTTCTTTGCGTTGTACGAGCCAAATCGCAAGAGCACGCCATGCAATTGGTCAACGACCACGAATATGGCAATGGCACCTGCATATTCACGCGCGACGGCGAAGCTGCGCGATACTTTGCCGAACATATTCAGGTAGGCATGGTTGGCGTCAATGTGCCGTTACCCGTTCCCGCTGCAATACATAGCTTTGGGGGATGGAAACGTTCCCTGTTTGGCGACCACTACGCGTATGGACCTGATGCAGTTAGGTTCTACACTCATCGAAAGACTATTACTCAACGCTGGTCCTCGGGTGGAGTGCGAGAGAAATCACAATTCGCTTTCCCAAGTTAGAAACCTAACGCTTTGTTGATTGCAATACTTCTTCGGAAAGTTGATGAATTGAGCCAGATTGCTAGGCACTAGCCTTGCAGTGGATTCACGGGTGCAAATGCTCTAGATCGGGGCAGGTCCAGGAAACTGCTCGCGTAGTGCCCACTTGAGAATCTTGCCGCTGGGATTTCGAGGAATCGATTCGACGAAAACAACGCCGTAGGGAAGCTTGTAACGAGCAATCTTGCTCTGAAGAAAATTCAGAACGTCGGCTTCCTGCAATTCCGCACTATTGCGTACGACAATCGCCAAAGGACTTTCGCCCCACTTCTCACTCGGTTGACCAATGACAGCGCTCTCCAAGATCTCTGGGTGTTCCTGAAGCAAGTTCTCAATTTCTGCGGGATATACGTTTTCGCCACCGGAAATGATCATGTCTTTCTTGCGGTCATGAATGAATATGAACCCTTCGTCGTCTTTGCTTGCGATGTCACCAGTGTGCAACCAACCATCCACAATCGTTTCCTTGGTGGCCTCAGGTCGATTCCAATACTCCCGCATGATGTGTTTGCCCCGCACAAGAACTTCACCAGATTCGTTCGCCGCACATTCGGTGCCATCCGGTCGAACGACTCGTAGGTCTGTATGGAAAAAGGGCCTGCCCGCGGATCCGATCTTACGGAGAATGTTCCGTTCATCCATCACACTTGCCGGACCGCAGGATTCGGTCAGTCCATAGCAAATTACCAGTGGAATTCCCAGCTCGTCGTAAGCTTCTAGCAAAGCATCCGGCACTGGCGCTGCACCGGTGAGCAAAAATCGCAGCGAAGAGAAATTGAACTGTCGAACGTCGCTAACAGTGAGCATGAAATTCAACATTGCGGGCACCAAGAGTCCAAACGTCGCTCCTTCCTGTTCAATGAGTCGCCAAGCATGAACTGGGTCGAAACTGTGCATGACAACCGACGTGATTCCTTTGTAGACCATCAAAGTGAGCGGGCTTAGCGCACCGACATGAAACATGGGCATTGGCGAAAAGTAGCGGTCGTCTTCGCGAACGTTAAGCGTGGCCATAAACGTGAAAATTGCCCACGCTACCGTGTTGTGAGTGTGTACAACACCTTTTGGAAGCCCCGTTGTACCGGATGTATACATGATGTAAAGCAAGTCGTCGTTGCCAATGTCCACATTAGGTTCAACATCCTCGCCTTGTTCGCGCAGCCCTTCGTATTCCTCGGCAAAGTGAGCTGTCGTAGTGGCGTCACCCAATTGGATCCACTGTTGAATCAAAGTCTTTTCGCCCCTCGAATAGAGATCCTCGACTACAGGTAGAAAAGTAGTTCCGAAGATCAATCTTGTGGTACCGCTGTCCTTGAGAATGAACTCCAACTCATCAGCCACCAGGCGCCAGTTGAGTGGAACTACGACGGCACCTATCTTGGCAAGCGCAAAGTAGGACTCCACAAATTCGACGCAATTCTCAAGCAACAGCCCCACACGCTCCTCTTTCTTGATCCCGTCAGTCAAGAAGGCGTTCGCAAGCTTGCAAGATCGTTCATTCAACTGGGCAAATGAAACTCTCTCCAAGGTCAGTCCATCTACATAGGCTTCACGATCAGGTGTGAGCAACGCGCGACGAGCAAGCCAGTCTCCAATGTTGGTTTTCACGCTCTGTATCTCATTCATGGATTGCAAACAAAATAGGGAAGATTTTTCCTTGTAGAGAGAACTCGCTGGCGTTGCCTATGCCTTCTTTTGTTCCCAACTCGCTTCTACCGGTTGAGACACTCCACCTCTCGCATCGCGGCTTGGTTCGTAGGAGCCGATTGCACATTGGTAGGTCATTTAGAACTGAAACTCCTCGGCTGTGAATGCCGAAAGAGTGCTGTATGCGGCATCAAGGTCGTTGCGACGACCTACAGGTGCAATGATGCTGGTAGTAATTCCTTGCTTCGCGTGAGTCCTAATGCGCTCACGACACTCCTCGGCCGTTCCTACCACTCCGATTTGGTCTACCAACCCATCGTGGAACGCGGCGGCCGTGCGCTCTCGGTCTCGACTTTGCCAGCCCTCCATAAGCTCGTTGGCTTCGTCCTCGTAGCCACACCACTTTAGAAAGTTGTTGTATACCGGATTCGAGAAGTAGGGAATAAAGTGCTGACGGAAAAGATCGTAAGCCTGCGCTTTGGCGTCGGAAACAATGACGGCGTATCGGTTTACGATTTCAAGGTCTTCAAAATTTTTGCCGCCACGTTCGGCTCCCGTCCGAATGTGCTCCAACATTTTGGGCAATGCTGATTTTGGCCACAGATTGAGTATCACTCCGTCGCCGTATTGCGCAGCCATTTCTAGCATTCTGGGGCGTAGCCCGGCCAAATATATGGGCACGGAAGGCGTTGTAGGAAGTTGAGAGTAGCCGCGGCTGTATACCGTTTCCAACTCGGTGAAGTTTGTCTTTTCTCCCTGGAGGATGCTTCGTACAACTATCGCAGTTTCCTTGACGCGAGTAAGGGGTTTCTCAAGCTTGATGCCATTGAAGTTTTGCATGATGGCTTCGCTGGAGGAACCCAAACCTAATATGAAACGACCAGGCATCGCTTGTGCGATTACGTCGGTAGACGCTGCAAGCACTGTCAGGGAACGCGTGTAGACAGGAACAATCGCCATGCCGATTCGAAGCTTATTTGTGTGCGCGGCAATCGCCGCGGCGGTTGTCAAGCCGTCGGGAGCTCCAGGATCGGCAAACCATCCGTCAGTGAAGCCGTTGTCTTCCGCCCAACGAACAAGATCAATAGTGTCTTTTAGCGATTGATTGAGCGGCAGAGTAACCGCCATTCTCTTAGCCAGTGTCATGTCATCAATTCCTCTTTGCTATTTCCGCTCCCTTGAAATTGCTCGGAAACACCATTGGGACCGCTAGTTCGGTGTTGACTGAAAGGAGGCGCTGAAACGTTAGTATCTCCCACCGAGTTTCGTGTGATCCCACGAGATGAAATTTTCGGGAACGAATTTCAGTACGATCCGTTTCGCTGCCGTGGAACTAACAGATCGTTGAAGGCCTTGCCGTTGTTCTTCAGTGAGATTTCTTCCTTTGGCATTGATGTTCACCAACGTGTCTATTACGCTCGCTTGGTCTTCGATAACTTCTGCTTGCGCATATATGACCAATCCTTTCAATTCCGCATATTGCTCTCCGGATTCAACGAGCAGCGACGCGCGTGGGTCCCGCTTCCAGTTGAGCACTTTCTGGCTCTTTGCGAATGTCGTGCAGTAGCAATTTCGCTGCGAGTCTGCGTAAAACCACATTGGCATGGGATGTGGGTAGCCTCTGGGACCATTGGACACAATGATCAGCGTGTGGGCAGTCTGAAGATACTCGTCGATCTCAGATTCTGAGAGTTCGATGGATTTTCTGCGGGACGGCATAATCTCGGAGGGCAAATAGCGTTCTACTTGTGCTCCTGAAAATCCCCTATAGAAGCGTGTAGTCTGTGAATTTTAGCTACCCGTCGGGCGAGCACAGGAACCGAGGCTGCAACCGGAAGGTGGTGCGTTAGTGGTGAGATTGGAGGTTGATTTACGTTCGCGCCAGATTGGATCAGTAGGTGGCGTCAATCCGCGGCTCCAACTTGAAACTATTGCTCTAGAATTCCGCAGCGGATGCATTGGAACCGTAATGTTGGGAAATGGTGTTGTGCGATAGAAAGATCACCCCGTGGGTTGCCGTGGGTCTACTGACCTTCGTGCAAGCACATGCTCAAGACGTGCCAAGTGTCCAGGCCGCCGAATCTGAAATCGAAGAAATTGTTGTAGTCGGTTCGCTCATCAAACGACGGGAAGTGTATGAAGGTCGTGCTCCGGTACAGTCGCTGGACGCAAACCTGTTCGAGTCGATGGGTGCTGCTCAACCAGTCGATGTCCTTGCGAGCTTGACGGCAAATACAGGTTCCTACCTCGCGACGCAGCAAAACTATCTGCAGGGCGTCGCTCAGTTCAGCCTCCGCGGCGTGGGCCTGTCATCCACACTAACTCTGATTAATGGTCGCAGAGCGGGGATTGCTCCGGTCTCGAACGACGTTGGACAGAGCTTTTTTGACATAAATACGCTGCCTGTATTGCTGATCGATAGGGTTGAAATCCTTCGCGATGGCGCATCGGCGACCTATGGATCTCAAGCGGTGGCTGGTGTTGCGAATATTGTCACGCGCGACAATTTGGTTGGCTTGGAAATAGCTGGAGGCTATCGAGACGCGAGCAATCAAGCCTACGATCTAAGCATTGGTTATGGGTTCAAGACAGCACAAGGAGGCATCCGAGTGTATGGCACTTGGCTTGAGCAGGACGAGAATTTTCGAACTGACTTTGATTGGATGATTCCGCGGGCCATCGACCCTGATGGGGACGGCGACATCGTCGAAGGTTCGTTCGACTCTGGCCGAGGTTCCCCAGGGAGCTTTCGCCGTGCGGTCGCCAAACCGGATGGGACTTTCTCTCCATTTCAAGTGGAAGGAGTCGATACTCCACTATTCCCAGATCCGGACTGCAAGGCTGGAGGTGGTTTTCCAAGCGGCTCGCTTTGCCGTATGGACTTCTCCGATCAGCGGACGATGATTGCCGGTGAAAAGCGTGCGCAGTTCTTTGCCGATGCAGAATTCCTCCTCTCAGCTGGCTTAACACTATACGGCGAAGTTGGCTATTCGGTCAACGACGTGACCGATCGCGTAGGGAACATGCTGCTGTTTAGAGGAAATGTTGAGCGAACCAACGAGTTCTTCGTTCCCGCCAACCACCCATTCAATTTTTGGACGGATCCCGATGCCGATGGCCTACTGACTTACGTGGATCCTGAGAATTGGAATCCAGAAAAGCACCAAGCGGTCCCAGTGGGTTACTTTGGTCGCCCGCTGGGTGCCGAAGCCTTTGGACAAAACTCAGGTAGCGAGGTGCGCAACTTTGAGAACTTGCGTATCTTAGTTGGGGTCGAGCGCGAATTGCCTGGTGGCTGGGCAGGCGAAGGCCATCTTGCCCACGCCCGTTCTGATCTTGCAGTTTCCTCCCAGCGCCACTGGATCTCGGATGAATTCTCTCTAGCTGTTTTCGAAGGTCATTGGAATCCTTTTGGCACCCGCCTGGTGGCTCCTGAGTTAGTCACGCCCAAG
This sequence comes from Candidatus Azotimanducaceae bacterium, assembly GCA_965205545.1. Classification (GTDB taxonomy): domain Bacteria; phylum Pseudomonadota; class Gammaproteobacteria; order Pseudomonadales; family Azotimanducaceae; genus Bin55. Next base: position 2,836,055 of record OZ242170.1, read on the forward strand.
ACCGTCGCTAACGACGGATTGCTACCAAACCTGGTTGGAATACGGGCTGCCAATAACACGGAGACGTTGCAGCGATTTGAGGGCGTGCGCACTGAGAGTGCCATGACTATACAGAACGTGATGGAATTTGTGGCTTCGGGTCCTCTTTTCGAGTGGCGGGGCATGCCGGTGACACTCGCGTCTGGCTCTCAATATCGCGAGCTTTCCTACCGATATCGGCCGGACCCATTGAACGCAGCGGGAGAGGGTCCTCAGCAGATTCGCGATTTCGTTCGAAACGCAGACCAAAGTGTGTGGGCCGTGTTCGCGGAAGGTCTGGTTACCTTTAGCCAGCGAGGCGAGCTGCAAGTTGCTGTCCGTCACGAAAGCTACGACCAAGCTGGCAGCTCTACGGATCCGAAGATTGCGCTTCGCTATTCGATCAAAGACTGGCTTGCGTTGCGTATGTCATGGGGAACTTCGTTCCAAGCTCCGAGTGTCTATCAAGCCGCCGGGAACATAAGCTCCCGGACGCTTAGAGATCCCTTTCAATTTGATGGACGAGGCATTGGGCGCTGCACCGTCGATGAAGCGGGTTCGATTGTGAATCGCGGCGACAATTTTGCTTTGGCAACTGTGCTGCGAGGAGGCGGACTAAGTCCACAATCCGCGCACTCTTCCAACTTGGGAGTTTTGTTTCAACCCGTGCCAAACTCGGCTATTAGTCTGGACTACTGGAGGTTGGATTACACCGACGTCATCGCACAGGGGCGGAGCTTTCAAGCTATAGTTGACGACGACTGCTATGACGATGGTAGACCCAATGATGATCGTGTGCAACGCGATACCTCGGGGCAACTCAGCGTGGTGACTACAGACTATGAGAACATCGGTGCTGTCCGCACACAGGGCATCGACGCCAATGCGTATTACGACGCAGTTACTCCCTTAGGGGCTTTTCGTGTTAGTGGCGATGCGACTTTGCTTACTCAATTCGACGTAAAGGACTCCAAAGGGACCTATCTGGATCGTCTCGGAAGTCGCAACGACACCAACGGCTTTGCACCAACACCCAAGCTGCGCCTCAATGTGGGCATCTCCTGGCTTTGGGAACCACATGCGGCATCGCTGACTGTTCGCTATGTGGATTCGTACAAGAACGATGAGGTCGCAACGCAACCTAGAATCGCGTCTTGGACTACACACGACGCAAACTATAGCTATGTTATAGGCGATTTATTTGATACCGAAGTCACACTCTCCATCGGAGCGCGGAATCTCATGGACAAGGATCCCCCTCCATTGCCAAGCGGTCGAGCTGGCGTTCATCGCTACAATCTGCGCCCGGGCTTTGACGGGTTCGTACACGACATCAAGGGCCGTACGCTTTATGTCCGTTTTCGCGTGCGTCCGTGAGCAATGCATTCCTTTTAGCACTATCGTTGTTGTTGCAAGAGAGCTCCCAGTTCCTAGTAGAGCTGATTGGATTGGTTGGCCGAATCTCGTAGGACTGAGAGCCAAAAGTAGGTACTCGCCATATTGGTTCGCCGTTTAGTTGTTGCTGGTACTTAAGGTCTGGGAGAAATCAAATGCGTCTTGGGATTCTATGTGGAATTGGCGCCGACTGGCGCGACACCATCGAAAAAGTTCGAATCGCTGAATCACTCGGTTTTGAGATGGTTGCCACGGGCGAGTCCTGGGGTCCTTCAACGTTGCCTTGGATGACTCTACTCGCAACACACACGGAGAAGATCAACATAGCTACGTCCATTTTGAACGTCTACTCACGTACACCTGCTGCAATTGCGCAGGAGTTTGCCATGTTGGATGTGCTGTCAAACGGGAGGATGATTTGCGGTTTAGGTTCCTCGGGTCATCGCGTTATCGAGGATTTTCATGGAGTTGGTTTTGAACTGCCCCTCAGGCGTTTGCGAGAGTACACGGAAGTCATCAACATGCTCATTGCAGGCAAACGTCTGGAGTATGACGGCAAGATTTTCCGGATGTCTCGAGGATTTACTTTGGACTATGATCGACCGCGAGACCACATACCTATCTACATTGCCGCGATCACGCCGAAGTCGATCTTGCAAACGGGAGAAATCGCCGATGGCATCTTCCCGATTCACTGGCCCCATGACCGATTTGGGTCGTTGCGTGCATCTCTAGCGGTTGGAGCGGAGCGTGCTGGACGGAAGGAAGCCGTAATTACGATTGCCCCGTTTACCAATGTCTACCTGCTTGATGAAGCCGATAACGACGCCGTGTGGCTGGCGGCTAGAGGACCTTTGTTTCACTACATCAATCGCATGGGTGATTTCTACTGGAAAATGCTGGCAGCGAGCGGATTCGAGGTGGAAGTGCACAATTCGCGTGCGGCATGGAAGAACCGCGACCGTGAACAGGCACTGGCTGCAATCAGCGAAGAAATGGTAAGTGCTATTCAAGTAATTGGGCACAGCTACGAAATTTCGGATCGATTAAGGAATCGCTCGAAACTCGGGGCAGATGTTCAACTGATCCCCATGCCCGCCGGTTCAGCTGCACAAGTCGCTCGGAAACTTGAGACTTTCATGGGTTGAACGAGCATATTCGCTAGAGTCGATAGCTAGATGGCACTGGTGTTGAACGTATATGAAGAGATTTGAAGACTGAGCAAATGGCCGATCTAACCAGCTATGAGTTCCGCACTGCACGCGCAGAGGAAATGAGAGACTTTCATAGGTTGGTGAGGTATGTGTTCGCGGACAACAGCACTCCTTCAGCCGACGAGGAGGCAAAGGACCCGATTAAGCCTGAAATGACGACCATAGCATTGCATCGAGGCAAGCTCGTGGCAACGTCAGGGGGATTTCCGTTTCGCATGCGACTGAACGGTGTGGAAGTGAAAGCCGACGGCGTAACGGCAGTGGGCACGGACCCAGGTCACCGACGACGCGGCATCGTTCGCCATCTGATTACTCAACGCCTGAAGTTGGCGCACAGCGAAGGTGTGCCAGCTTCCATCCTGTGGGCCTCCATGGGTGCCATCTATCAGCGATTTGGCTATGGGCTCGCCTCGTCGATGTACAGCTACAGGTTTGACCCACGACTCGCGGCATTCCAATTTGGCGATGAATCACCAACCGGTTGGGTTGCTCGTGTAGACCGAGAAGCGGCACTCCCCATTGTTGAAGAACTCTACGACGAATTCCACAAAGATAGGAACTTGATGCTCTATCGACCGCCAATTGTTTGGAAAGAGGGCTATCTCGAAGGGAAGAGGAAATTTCACTTTGCCATTCACTATGATCAGGGAGGCACGCCCGATGGCTATGTTTCCTATCGTTTGCGTGAACACACGAATACGGACGACGGTCCAAATCAGCGATTCGGAATCCATGACTTCATCTATGGCGACATGAATGCATATCGGGGCTTGTGGCACTACATTCGAAGCCACGATCTCGTGAAAGAAGTGCATGTGTACGTACCAACCGATGATCCGGCGCTTTCCATGCTTCTCGAACCAAGATCACTACGTGCGCGATGGGAGGAGGGTATTTGGATGCGTGTTGTAGATGTGCAGGAACTTGCGTCTCAACGGAGCTATCAGGCCACCGGCACAGCGTCATTTGAAATTCTTGAAGATCCCGAGTGTCCATGGAACGTAGGTAGGTATTGCATCGAATCCAATGGAATTGAACGTGAAGTAACTCGTAACGCCAAGAATGTTGACTTTCGCATCGGCATCAACGGTCTGGCTTCGCTAATCAGCGGACACACTTCGTTGTCTGGGTTGTGCACGGCGGGAAGAGCAGAAATCAGTGATGCTGGCAAGCTGCCGAGCCTAGACAGTTTCTTTTCCTCCCGTTACAAACCGTTCTGTATAGACGATTTCTAGGCTATAGCTAGAGCGGAGCGAAATCTGCCACCAAAATCGCAATCAGTCAATCGTGATCGAGAGACATGTTGGTTGCTAGAGAAGGCATTCAAGATGAATAGCCGCACAACGAGCAAGGGCGCTGAGGTCATAGCCACCCTCGAGAGTAGAAACTAGCCTCCCTGCGCTATAGGCTGCAGCCATCTCGCAGATCCAATTGGTAATCCAACGGAAGTCGTCGTCTCCGAGCATCAGTTGAGCTAACGGATCGTCTTCGTGGGCATCAAATCCAGCAGAGACCAATATCAACTGAGGTCGGTGGTTTTCCAGAGGGCGAGTCCAGTCTTCCTCAATGGCCTTGCGAAAGTCTCTACTTCCACTACCAGCCGCTAACGGGGTGTTCACGATATTTGGGCTCTCGACATCCTGGAATCGGTATGGGTAATACGGAAATTGGAAGCTCGAGCAAACCAGCACTTCCGGACGATCCGCGAACATCTCAACCGTGCCATTGCCGTGGTGTACATCAAAGTCGAGGATGGCTACTCGGTCCAGCGTTTGTAGCGCATGCTGGGCAGCTACGGCAATACTGTTGAAGAGACAGAATCCCATGCCCTGCGAGCTCTCCGCGTGATGTCCGGGTGGACGGACAACGCAAAAGGACTTAGGGTGGTTCCCACTTAGTGCTTCGTCAACTGCTCGTATTGCTGCGCCAGCAGCACGTCGCGCAGCGTTCAGTGAATTTGGACCCATTGAAGTGTCTGCATCAATTCTCAACAATCCCACTGATGGCGAGACGCGTTCGATCTGTTCTACATAGTCCTCGGCATGGACACTAGCCAACGATTCCATCGAAGCTCGTTCCGGGGCGATTGGAGTCGCCTCATCGAAAAGTCCCGTGGTTTTGAGGTGTTGAATTACGCCTCGAATGCGTTCAGATGACTCGGGGTGATTGCCGGGAGTCTCGTGCAGGAGAAAGTCGGGATGTGTAAAAAGAGCCGTCATGGTTGAGGAGTCGACTTAGTCGGTGAACTCCGCACGGATCGCTTCACTGTGTTCGCCAATTCTTGGCAAGCTCAACGAGCGCCACTGCCGATTGGCGTCTGGATGTGCAGGCACTGAAATGGTTCCTGTTTCGCTCTCCACCTGCCATCGTCTCAGCAACGGGTGGCGCACAAACTCCTCCATCGTATTCAACGATCCGAATGCCAATCGTGCTTCAAGGAGCTTGGCAGTCATTTCTACCTTCGTATGTCTGCCAAAGAAATCTTGCACGAGGCCGTCTACCTCTGATCGACGAGTCAGGCGTGCGGCATTGTCAATGAACTTAGGATCATCTACAAGCTCGGGGCGTTCGAGCACGGATATGGCAAGCGCTTCCCACTCGCGGTCATTTTGGACCGAAATCACAATTACATGTCCGTCGGACGTAGCGAACCCGCCATATGGGGTTATGGAAGGATGGGCCAAGCCAATTCGATCTGGACCGGTACCCTTTTCTTCGTGGTGAAAGAGCGGCACGCTCATCCATTCTCCCATCACGTCAAATAGGGACAGCTTTATGCTCGTTCCCAATCCCGTCTTGCATTTTCGAACCAGCGCTTCGTTGATTGCCAATGCCGCCGATATTCCCGTAGCTGTATCAACGATGGAAACACCTACTCGACCCAATTCGCCGGGACCACCTGATATGGAGATGAGACCGGATTCGGCCTGGACGAGGAGGTCGTAGGCCTTCATTTGTGCATAGTCGCCCTTTTCGCCATAGCCTGAGATGTCGCAGGTGATTAGGTGGGGAAACTCGGATCGCAAGTCGTGAGACCCCAGACCGGCTCTAGCTGCCGCGCCGACTGACAGGTTTTGCAAATAGACGTCCGCCTTGCTCAAGATGCGCTTGATCAACGCGACGTCTTCTGAATTCTTGATATCGACGACGAGAGATTCCTTGCCTCGGTTTGCCCATGCGAAATAGGCGCTCTGGCCATTGGCAGACGCATCGTAGGTGCGGGCGAAGTCACCGGTTGATCTTTCCAGTTTTATGACCCGGGCGCCTGCGTCCACCAATCTGCAACTGGCAACAGGAGCCGCCACGGCTTGTTCTAGCGTCACGACCAATACGCCTTCGAGCGGGAGCTGGTTCAGCATTAAGCGGCCACCGGGGTCGCAGCGGGGGCTGCGTGAATCGAAATGGAACGTCTAGGATCCAAGGCATCACGGACCGCCTCGCCGATGAAAATCAGCAAAGTTAACATGACAACAAGAGTCGTAAAGACACCTGCCGCAATCCACCACGAGTTCAAGTTTGCCTTGGCAGTGGACAGAAGCCTGCCAAGCGAAGGCGCATCGAAGGGAAGTCCGAAACCAAGGAAGTCAAGACCAGTTAGGATCGTTATCGAGTTCGTCAAAATAAAGGGAAAGTAAGTCAGCGACGCTACGGCCGCATTGGGCAACACGTGCCTCAGCATGATAGTTGCTTGATTAACACCCAACGCCTGAGCCGACCGGACAAATTCGAAGTTTCGCGCCCTCAGGAATTCCGCGCGCACTACTCCAACTAACGCCATCCAGGAAAACAGGACTAGTATTCCCAGCAGCCAAAACACGTTGGGTTCAATCATGCTGGCCAGAATGATCAACAGAAATAAGATCGGCAATCCCGCCCATATTTCTACGACCCTCTGTCCCAATAGGTCGACGAGCCCTCCAAAATACCCCTGAATGGCACCAACAAGAATGCCAATTCCGCTGCTTAGTGCAGTGAGCACTAGGCCGAATAGAACTGAAAGGCGAAATCCATAGAGCAGTTTTGCGAGGATGTCCGAACCCAAGCCATCGGTACCCAAAATGTGGCGATTGTTTGGTCCAGCTGGTACTTCGTTCATGTACCAGTCGATTGTGTCATGAGAGAACCGGATCGGCGGCCAAATTGCCCAGCCGTTTTCGTTTATGAGGTTCTGCACATGAGGATCGATGTACCAAGCCTCGGTTTCCAGATCCCCTCCAAGTTCCTTTTCCGTGTACGAGAAAAGCATGGGAAAGTGAAGCTTGCCATTCAAGGAAAACATGATCGGCTTGTCGTTGGCTAAGAATTCTGCCAATAGGGCAATGCAGAAGAGCACCAGGAAAATCCACAGCGAATAGAACCCTCTCTTGTTCGCTCGGAAGTTCGCAAGCCGTCTCTTATTGAGTGGACTCATGTGCTTCTCTTTTCGAAGTCGATCCTTGGATCGACGACCACGTAGAGTAGGTCACCAATGAGTTGCATGATCAAGGCAAGCAAGCTGAAGCAGAACAGCGTCGCGAAGAGAATTGGATAGTCACGAACCACCACAGCTTCGTATCCCAGGAGTCCTATTCCATCCAACGAAAATATCACTTCGATGAGAAACGCGCCCGTGAAAATGATGCCAACAAACGCAGCTGGGAAGCCCGAAATAATGATGAGCATTGCGTTGCGAAAAACGTGGCCGAAAAGGACCCTTCGCTCGGTAAGCCCTTTGGCACGGGCCGTCATGACAAATTGCTTGCTGATTTCCTCAAGAAAGCAGTTTTTTGTGAGCATGGTCAGAGTCGCAAAACCACCCATGGTCAGCGCAACTACCGGCAGCGCAATGTGCCAGAGAACATCTCCAACTCGTCCCCAGAACGAGAGGTCCGCGAAAGAATCAGATTGAAGGTTGCGCATGGGGAACCAGTTCAACCACTCCCCTCCCGCGAAAAAGACAATCAAAATGATCGCGAATAGAAATTGAGGAATCGCGTACGCTGTGAACACCACCGCGCTGGTCCACACGTCGAAGGAAGCGCCGTCCCTTACCGCTTTCGCGATACCCAACGGAATGGATATCAGATAGATGAGAAAAATCGCGCTAAGACCCAATGACAGTGATACGGGAAGCCGTTCCAGAACGATTACCAATACTTCACGGTCTTGAAAATAGCTCGTGCCAAAATCCAGACGCGCGTAGTTCCAAAGCATTAGAAAAAATCTTTCGTGGGCTGGACGGTCGAAGCCGAAATGCTCGTTTATTCTGGCGATGAATTCTGGGTCCAATCCAGAGGCGCCGGTGTACGCAGACTGGTTCGAAGGCCCCATGCTCTCGGCGGTAGAAATGCTTGCTGTCGTCGAGACATTGAGACCCGAAAATTGAGCAATTGCCTGTTCGACTGGTCCCCCTGGAGCGAATTGAATGATGACAAAATTGATCAGCATGATGCCGAACAACGTCAGCGGAATGAGGGCTAATCGCCGTACGATGTACCGTAGCACTTAATCGCGGCCCGTGTACTCTTTCACCGCCGATGCCTTCTCCTCATCCCACCACCACAGGTGTACATGGCTTGTGATTCGGTTCAAAGGTTTAGCCTCGGGTTGACCAAACTTGTTCCAGTAGGCAATCCCCACCTTTTCCTTCGCCATGCCTGGTATGAAGTAGAAATTCCACAGGAGGACTCGATCAAGAGCTCTTATGGCCGCGGAATAGGTCTCGAAATCCTTTGCGGTCTTGATTTTCTCGATCAGGTGGTCAACTGCGGGATCTTTCATGTTAGCCCAGTTGGAACTGTAAGGAAGATCCACTAACGCACTATTGAACGCATTGTCTATCGTTGCCGTTGGCGTGTTGTCAGGCAGGAACCAAATCGCGCCTGCATCAAAGTCTCCCGAACGCATTCGATATAGCCAATTGGAAATTTCTGGCGACCTGATTGAAGAGGAAATCCCGACTCGTTCAAGGACCTGAGTGTAGTGAATGAATGATCCTCCAAGGGCGGGAGAAACGGCGACGAATCGAATTCGAAAATGCTCGCCTGTGTCTTCGTGGACTAGCTTGTTCTTCTTGATCACCCAACCAGCTTCCCTGAGTAGCTCCTGCGCTCGAATGATCGTGTCTCGGCTCCATCCGTCTCCTTGATTGGGCGGAGGTGCGTAGGGCTCAGTAAACACTCTAGGCGGCACTAGCTCACGAATTTCGTTAAGCAACTCGAGCTCAGTGCCTTGAGGCAATCCTTGCGACGCATAGACGGGCGATCCATGGAAGAAGCTTGTGGCCAGCGAGTAGAAATCAAAATTTCGCTTGTTCAACCATACAAAGTCGTTCAGCAACCAGAGCGCTTCGCGCACACGAATGTCTTGGAATCGTGGCTGTTCCAAATTCCAAAAGATGGGCCACCAGAGCCCCGCCGGTCGCATTTGCGGCACGTAGCTCTTCTTGAACAATTCTCGATGGTACGGAACAAAGTCATAGGCAGTCTCCCAAAGTCGAGGAATGTTCTCTACATGCACGTCAACCGCATTACCCTTTAGCGACTCTGTCTGAACTTGATCGTCGCGGAAGTAGTCATACTTGACTTGATCAAAATTGAACCGACCACGATTCATGGGCAAGTCCGCTCCCCAGTAGTCGTTCACTCTTCGGTAGGAGACCCACTGGCCTACGTAAAAGTCTCCAATCTCGTAGGGTCCCGACCCAAGTGGCGGGGTCACGGTAGTTTTGGTTATGTCTTCGCTTTCCCAGTAGTGCTTTGGCAGGATCGGCATCGTGCCAATTCGCATTGGCAACAACGGATTGGTGCGTTCGCTCTCGACTACGTGGTAACGGACCTCGCGGTCGTTGATGACCTCAATTTCAGAAAAGGCCAATAGTGGATTTTGAATAGCCGGATTGGCAAGATGCCTGTAGACTTCAAAACTAAACACCAGGTCTTCGACGCTAATGGGCTTCCCATCGTGCCATTTTGGTATCGGATCTCTACGCAAACGGAACCCTATCCACGCTTTGTCTTCTGGTATGGCAATGCCGTCGGCAATCACGCCGTAGATTGTCGAGGTCTCGTCAGCCGCAAAGTCGACGAGTGAATTCAAGAGTAGGTTGTCAGTGGGAGAACCGACTGACAGTCCTGCAGCCACTCTTCCTCTAGGAGGAACCGGATTGAAACTGTCCCAATTCCCCATTTGCGGTATTCGGATGGTGCCGCCTTTTGGAGCTTTGGGATTTACATAGTCAAGGTGCTCGAAATCAGGCGCGTACTTTGGTTTGGAAAGAAACGCGTATCCGTGTTCGTACTCGGCAGCGTGTGCGGGACCTAGGCCAATGCAAACGACCCCGACTGCAAGTATGCGTCCCGCGATGGACATTAGTGCAACTGGATTCCTATGCTCTAGTAGATCTTGTATACCTCAGCTGCAGTTCGGTAGAACATTTGATCCTTTTCGTCGTCAGTGAAGTCAGCGACGATTTTCTTCAATCCGTTCCAAAGCACATGGTATGAGATTGAGAGCCGATCCACAGGGAAGTTGCTCTCGAACATGCACCGCTCCGGACCAAAGCACTCTATAGTGTGCAAGTAGTACGGTCGCTGCGCGTCAACGAACTCGTCAGAGGAGGGTGGAAGCGGATTCTTGTCCCAGCCAAATCCGTTGTCCGGCATCGCCATTCCGCCGAGTTTGGCGTGCACGTTGGGACACTTGGCGATGTCCGCAATATCTGTCTTCCACTGTTCGAAGATCTCGTGCTGTCGCCCCGCGTAGGCACCGACTCCCAATGGGGTTCCGAAATGATCAAGAATCATGGTTGTGTTCGGCACCGCCTTGGCCAATTCCGAGTAATCTTGATTTTGGTGGTAGAAATGCCAGGTGTCGTAGGTGTATCCAAGCTCCCCAAGTCGTTTGACGCCTTGTTGGAAATCTGGGCGCGAGTAGGGGCATGGCCGACCACTGCCTCGATTGGTGAGGGTATTGGTGGTGTCGTGCGGTCCTGCGTGCCTGATGCCTCTAAACAGCCCGTTGCCGGCTTCCTCGTGGGCATTGAGGACTTCCTCGACGGCATCGCCCAGCATCATATTTGCATGCGAGACAATTGCGGCGATGGTAGCTTTGCCTTCTACTTGTGCACTCTCGGCAGCTACAGAAGCAACGAATTCGGTCTCGCCAATTGGGCGTAGATGCTCAGGTCCTTCAGTTCGATAGCTTGACCGGCAATCGATGAACACTGTCTTTTCTATGTTGTGGCCCGATTCCGTGTCGCGCCAGAGATCTTCGAGTACGTAGCGACCCCAATTTGTTGCCGTTTCCCAAAGGTGGTGATGCGGATCGATGATCCGCCGTTCAGGGTCGACTATGTCCTCTGTTACGAGTGCCAACCACTCATCGTTACTTGGTGATGCCAAGGTTTTCCCTCCAACAGATCAACGATTCCCCCACTTGGGTCATCTTAATACATTGGTTGTATGCTCGGGCAGGTGGACAGGAGTTGAGGGAAGGGTGCGTTGGATCCAGCAACTTCTCTCCATTCCAATCGCTTGAGGCACGGTTGCAGAGGAGTGTGGGACGACCGAACATTAGCTGTTGTTTGAAGCATTGTGTCTTGAGTAGTTTTACTGAATACCTTAGTTCAAACGCATCGCATTGATAGAGTTCGATCTCATGTCTTGCATTAGATTGAATTCTGTTGTATAAATATGTATTCAGGTGTATGCAAATGTAAACATGTCAGGACGATCCATCCCCTTAAGTGTGCGTATATCCGCAGACGACGCAGCGTTTCTAGCAAGTTTCGATGCCAACGGCGCTGCAACCCTATCTGACAAGGTGCGCAGTTTGATTTCAGAGGCGAAGCAACGACGGCTCGGTGAAGACGACTATTCCCAATCTCTAGCCTTCATTCAGGAGACTCTTGCGTCCTCTATTGCGCGATTGCGGAGCTTGGAGTCGAAGAACGAACTTCATTCTGCGCTATTGGCTCTGTTCGTACACTGGATTCCCGATATCATCGCTTATTGGATGGCTGGTGTACCCAAGGAGAATGATCCTGACGCCGTGGAGACCCTAGTGGAACTTGAAAGCGCGATGGCAAACAGAATCTTCAATCTCATCGAATCGGTACTCCGACTCGGAGTGCTCCCTACTAGTCGCTGCTATACACCCGAGATCATCGCTCAACACCTGGTGCCAGTTCTTGAGTTAGCTGACATCATTTCTCATACACCAACCAGTTCAAAGGAGACAATTGATGACTGAGAGCATTTCCGCACGAGTAGGAAGACTGATCAGCGGCACAACAAACATGCTGGTGGAGAAAGTCGAGAACCTAGCTCCCGAAGTTGTAATGCAACAAGCAATTCGAGAAGTCGAAGGCGCGATTGACGACGTTCGACACGAACTTGGAAAGACTCTGTCAAAGCAGCACATGGCTTCGCGTCGTCTTGCGGATGAGAGCCAGAAGCACGCAGAGACATCTGAGAAAGTCCAGCTCGCCCTTGACAATGACCGCGAAGATCTTGCCGAGACGGCCATTGCGATGTTGCTCGACATAGAAACGCAGATTCCAATATTGGAAAGTACCATAGCTGAGTCAAAAGAGTCGGTAGCGGAATACGAAGGCTACATTGCCGCGCTACAAGCTCGCAAGCGTGAAATGGAAGAAGAGCTCAATGCGTTTCGCGAGGCCAAGTCGACTACGCAAGTTGAACCAGGGTCAAGCGATGCTTCCGACACCGGAGCAGGATCCAGTGTTGGGGACAATGTACGTGATGCCGAAAGGGCTTTCGACCGTGCAATGCGTGGTGCGGGCGGGATATCCAGTGCGAGCGACACGCCAGATCAGCACACCGCAGCAAAGCGTGCGGAGCTTGAAGACCTCGCCCGCAAAAATCGCATCAAGGAGCGCTTGCAGGCATTTCGCTCAAATAACGATTAGGAAAGTAATCAGTGCTTGAATTCGCGCTCGAGGCAGCGAATAGGCCATTTGCGGCAGCAATTGGCCTCATGCTTGGCATAGCCGTGCTAGAGGGTGTATTGGCACTGATTGGTGCTGGCATTTTCAGCTTTTTGGACTCACTCGTTCCAGATATGGATGCGGACGCAGATGTCGATTTGGACGTTCCTTCTACGGACATAAGCGGAACGGGTCCGGATTACGGGGATACCGGCATAAGCCAGATCACAGCGAATCCTACGAACCTTCCAGCAAGAATCCTAGGTTGGCTTTACATAGGAAAAGTCCCGCTTCTGATTCTGCTTGTGATGTTCCTTCTTGTGTTCGGTCTCTCAGGCTACATAATGCAAGCCGTTGTCAATGGCATATTTGGTGTGCTTCTTCATGGAAGCATTGCATGGATCCCTCCTCTCGTCCTCACAATTCCGATAGTTCGCTTGTTCGGAAAGGGATTTGCGAAGATCATTCCAAAGGATCAATCGTCGGCCGTAGACTCTTCAACATTTGTAGGACGCATTGCAACAATCACATTGGGCACTGCACGTAAAGGAATGCCGGCTCAAGCAAAACTCACGGACCAACACGGTCTCTCTCACTACGTCATGGTCGAGCCGGATAACACGGAAGAAGAATTCGAACGAGGTTCTACGGTACTTCTGATCCAAAAGACCGGTTCACAATTCGTCGGCGTTAGAAACACTTCGGATGCACTAACCGACGACTGACCTTTTTGCAAAACCCAATGAAATTTTCAGGAGGCTAAATGTTCGCCAATTTAATGGAAATAGCGTTGATTGTTGGCCTAGTTCTCGTCGCACTAATGACGATTGGCCTCATTCTCGCCCGCTTGTATCGTCGAGCATCCAAGGAAGTCGCCTTTGTTCGAACTGGCTTAGGCGGCCAGAAGGTAGTCATGAATGGAGGCGCGCTGGTATTCCCCGTTCTCCACGAGGTAATTCGGGTCAACATGAACACTATGCGACTTGAAGTCCAGCGCAAAGATGCACAGGCTTTAATCACGCATGATCGCATGAGAGTCGATGTTCTAGCCGAGTTCTATACACGCGTCCAGCCGACCGCTGAGTCAATAGCAAATGCAGCGCAGACGCTTGGTCAGCGAACTATGATGCCTGATGCACTTCGAGAGCTTGTCGAAGGCAAACTGGTAGACGCCTTGCGGTCGGTTGCTGCAGAAATGGCCATGGAGGACCTGCATGAGCAACGAGTCTCCTTTGTCCAAAAAGTTCAGGTTGCAGTGTCAGAGGACCTTTTGAAGAACGGCCTCGAGTTGGAATCAGTGTCCCTAACGGGGTTGGACCAGACAAATCGCGAATTCTTCAATCCAGACAATGCCTTTGACGCGGCGGGTCTTACACGTCTCACGTCCGAAATCGAAGAAAAGCGTAAGAGACGGAACGAGATTGAACGAGACACGCAAGTCTCGATTGATCAGAAGAATCTTGAAACTGAACGTCAGACCTTAGAGATCGCCCGCGATGCCGAGTACGCCAGGCTTCAGCAAGAGCGCGAGATCGAAATTCGTCGTGCGTCGCAAGTTGCTGAAATCAAACGTGAGCAAGCCGACCGAGACCGCGATGCCCAGGAAGCACAGATCGAAGCTGGGCAAAAGGTTGAACTCGCTGAGATTCTTGCGAAGCGCCAAGTCGAGGAAGAGCGCATTGAGAACGAACGGGTAGTAAAGCAACGCGACATAGAACGTCAACGCGCCATAGAAACAACCGAGGTTGATAGGCAAAAGACTGTCGAGTTGGCAAACCAAGATCGCGACATCGCTGTCGCTGAGAAGTCCAAAGCTCAATCCGAAGCGGAAACGCAGGCCAACCACGCCCGTTCAGAAGCGGCGCGCTCCGAGGAAATGGTGGTCACCGCGCGGGAGATAGAAGTTGTAGAACGCGAGAAATCTGTGGATCTTGTGAACGCCCGACGTGCAGCCGAGCGGGAGGCAATCCAAGTGACAATTGCTGCTGAAGCAGAGAAGAATGCGGCCGTTGACGAGGCAGAAGCCATTCGCACTTTGGCGAATGCGAGTGCTGAAAAGATTCGCATAGAAGCTCAAGGCGACGCAGATGCGGAACGTATGAAAGTTGACGTCGCAGAACGAAGGTACGAGGTCGATGCCGACGGAACACGAGCACTAAATGAGGCCGAAAACCTGCTAAGCAACACGATCGTCGATATGAAGGTACGACTGAAAATCGTCGAACACATGGCAGAAATTGTTCGGGAGTCAGTCAAGCCCATTGAGAATATTGACGGCATCAAGATCGTTCACTTTGACGGAGCGAGCGGTTTTGGTGGGGCAGCAAATAGTTCCGGCGATCAGAACTCGAGTGGTAGATCGGGATTGGCAGACCAAGTTGTGGCAAGTGCTTTGCAGTATCGCAGCCAGGCACCGCTGATAGATGCACTACTAAAGGAAATTGGCTTGGATGCTCGTGATCTGGCGGGACTCACTCGATCCGCGATTCAGCCGAATGATGAGAGCGAGACCGACAAGCCGGACTAGCTCTCCGCTTCTGCGAACAAAACTTAGCTTGAGAGATTGGGCAGCCTATTCCTACGTGACTAGGAATGTCATTGATTTCTAGCGTGAAAGAGTCTCCGCACGTCTCTGAGCGATGGGTTTTTCTTGCACTTTCATTCCTTAAGTAAGGATTCCTACCACCTTAATTGGCCGAGATTGCGAGAACGGCTATGGCGCAATTTCCCCTTGCATTTTGATGGGCTAGTACTCACCGCAGGCAAGTTTCGTTATCAGTTGGCCACATCTAGTCTGCGAAGTGTCTCTTGGTTCGTAATCTTCCGACGGACTTGTACGACGCCGATCCGCTCTATGCGTTATCCGATATCCTACAGGCACGTCTTTTGTTGAATTGGCTCTTGGTCAGGAATAACATATGACACTCGTTATAGCTAAGGCAGGGTTACGTAGAGTCGATGAGTGAACTAGATGGGATGCAGGTTTTTGGCGACACGGAAGTGGGTTGGTGTACCAATACTCCCATAAACGAGACTTTAGACGAGTCGGGGGGTGTTGTCAGAGACAAGAAACGGCATTTTGGCGTTGCTGATCCGTACTCGCCCTCTCGCCGTGTTCATGACGACGAAGAGATTTGCGAATTGCGTGAAAAACTCAAGAAGAACAATGGATATATCGGACTAAACATATGTGAGCCGCACGAGATAGAAAAGGCCAAGAGGATTTTCTTTAGAGATGGCTTTGTTGTGGTCAAGGACCTTCTCGATGATGACGCGCTTGCCAGATTTCGCGAAGGGTCCGCTCGAGTCTTGCGTCAGATTCTTGAACCTAACGGTCACGAAGGGAGAAAATACATCACGGAAACGGGTCGTTTACCCCATCGCTACAGTTACGGAACAACATCCGCATCTCGTCAGATGCTACACGACTCGGTCTGGGCATCGATGGTCGATCTACCAGCCACTACACCTCTTCTTTCAGCACTGTTCGGCAATACAGACTATATGGTCGTAGGAGCGGGCGGTGACCTTTGCTTGCCCGGAGCTGTGGAGTATCAGCATCTTCATATGGATCTGCGGGAACACCAAAACGTTCCGGTCTCGCGACGTGAGCAGGCGGAGGAGCTTGGAGTCGAGATGCGGTATCGCGAAGGAACCGACGAACTCGATCTCCGCACGCAGAGGGAGATCGTCGACCACACTCCGCCAATCATTACGATCAATTTCGTCATGTGCGATCTGACTTGGGAGAACGGACCCATACGACAGATTCCAGGAAGTCACAAGGCCGTAAGACCCCCTCCGCACCCAACGGAGGAGCCTGAGTGGATGCGAATGTGTACTTTAGTTGGGGCAAAGGCAGGCGCTGGGGTATTCCGAGACAACCGAGCATGGCATGGTGCAACTCCAAACCTGAGTCGCGAAATCCGTTCACTGCCCAACGTTGAATATGGTGCCCCTTGGATTGGCAAAGCCGGCGGCAAGACCATGCCGCATGAGATTTGGGAGACTCTGTCGGATCATGCGCGACACCTCTGTCGCCACGTCAAGGCAGATCCGGGAATTTGGCCTGCCGGTGCAGGATTCAATCACTCCCTCGCCGGTGAGAGAAAGCGCGTGAAGGAAGAAGCACTGGCTAAGGCGGCTGGATGACCTCCTAGCAATCAGCTAGATTTCTAGAGTTGGTGGAGTTTCGGGACGTTGCACGCGACGTTGAATGCCTTCATTTTGTGCAAAATGCGTCTCCAACAAGATGCTGCACTCAGGATAAGCTCATGAGCGACGATCCGATCCTGTTCGACGTTTCGGACAAGGTATTGACCATCACCCTCAACAACCCTTCCAAACTAAACCCCATCGCAGACGATATGACTTTTCCCGCGATTGGGCGACTTGGGGATGCAGTTCGGAATCCGGGCATCGGTGCCATTGTTGTGACCGGGGCAGGGAGGGCATTCTGCGCCGGAGGCGACGTGAGCAATATGCGTGGATCAGACCCCAGTGGCCAGCCACAGACGTTTGAGCGTTCGGTCGATCACCAACGCGAGCGGCACCTGTTACCGTACTTGCTCCACACCATTCCCAAAGTGACCATTGCTGCCGTTAACGGACATGCGGTGGGGGCCGGTCTTGGAATTGCAGCTTCTTGCGACCTGCGATTCTCTTCCACAAGAGGGAAATTCGGTACAGCATTTGCCAATGTGGGGTTGGGAGGTGACTTTGGCACTACATGGCAACTAACTCGCCTGCTTGGCGAGTCCAAAGCCAAGGAGCTCTTCTTTCTTCCCGACATCATCGACGCCCAGGAAGCGTTGCGCATTGGGCTGGTTAACCGAGTGTTGCCTGAGGAATCGTTTTCGGAGGATGTCCACGAACTCGCAGCGCGAATTGCTAAAGGACCACTCGTCAGCTATCGCTGGATGAAACAGAATGTCAATCAGTCGTCTGTCTCCGACTTCATGACTATGCTTGAGAAAGAAGCCGTTACCCATCTTCGATGTGGTCAGACGGAAGATCACAAAGAGGGCGTGGCTGCGTTCATGGAAAAACGCACGGCAGATTTCCGTGGCTTGTAGCCGCAGCAACCGAATCCGACGAATGAAGTCGGTCGAAATGCAAGGCTGATGGCCCAATCAATACGAAAATCGAGAGCAAATTGAACGAACTAGATCGTCTCGCCGAGTCAGTGGACTCTTTGAAGAGCCACCTCGAAGTACACCGCTACATCTGCAGCAATCAAATCGCAACAGCCGTCTACCTTGCGTATCACTTGAGAAAGCCTGTTCTGATCGAGGGACCGCCTGGCGTTGGCAAAACCGAACTTGCCAAGACGACGGCAGAAATGTTCCAGTTGCCGCTGATAAGGCTGCAATGCTACGAGGGATTGGACGAATCCAAGGCGATCTATGAATGGAAATACGGCAAGCAGCTGCTCTATACACAAGTGCTCAAGGAAACTTTGGATGAAGTCCTGCAGGGGGCACAGGGATTCAGAGAGTCAGTCAGTCGGCTGCACGAATTTGGCGACATTTTCTTCTCTCAGGAGTTTATGGAACCGCGACCACTGCTGAAGGCGTTGCAGGAAGAACAGGGTTGTGTTCTGCTCATTGACGAAGTCGACAAGTCTGACCACGAGTTTGAGTCTTTGCTGTTGGAGATTCTTTCGGATTTCCAAGTCTCTATTCCTGAAATTGGAACGGTCAAAGCGCTTAGAGAGCCTCCGATGGTATTCCTGACCAGCAACAACACGCGCGAAATCTCTGATGCTCTGAAGCGTCGATGCTTGCATTTGTATATTCCCTTTCCCGACATGGAATTGGAGCAACGAATCATCCATGCACGTGTACCAGAAATCCCAGAATTGCTTCGCAAGCAGCTGGTTGCGTTTATTCAAGAACTGCGCGACATGGACTTGAAAAAAGTGCCCGCCATTAGTGAAACAATAGATTGGGCGCGAACTCTGCTGCTTCTCCACACGGAAACTCTTGACCCAGATCTCGTGCGGGAGACATTGAATGTGATCTTGAAGTTTCAGGAAGACATTGACAATATCAACACGGACATTCCTTCGATCACACACAAGGCTGTCAATGCCTGACATCCACTCCGGTCCTACGAACTGCAATGGACCGCACACTAACTAGCTTCATTTCGGCGCTTCGTACTGCGGAAGTGCGGATTTCGCCGGCAGAAACGCTCGACGCGTTGAGTGCAGTTGAGCTTACAGGCTACCAAGACAGAGAGTTTCTCAAGAATACGCTCGCGCTAGTGCTTCCAAAGACCTTGGATGAAAAGGAAACTTTTGACAACACGTTTGAGGAGTTCTTCAACTTTGTGGACATCTCTGCGCAGCGAGCAACAAGCGACGAGAACGACGATGATCGCGGCGACGACGATGCAAGCTCTTCCGAGAGTCAGGGCCAAGGTTCGGGAACTCGTTCGCAAGGCGCAGGAACGGCTGGTGGCGCGAATCAAGGAGACACTGATGAGGCAAGCGTAGAAGACTTAGGTCGCGGCCCAATGGCGGAACCGACTTCTAGATTGGGACAATTGCTAATGCGCAACGATCGCATTGAACTCAATATGCAAGTTGCCAAATCGGCCAAAGCAGTAAGACTCGAAGAAATCCAAGTATTTACCCAAAAGGGACTCTACACTCGCCGCATTCTTGACGAAATGGGTCTCGCGGAGCTGCAACGTGAGATCAACTCCGCGAGAGACAGTACGGAGCTGCCAGTCAGGCGACTTGGACAGGAACTCAAGCATAGGCAAGACTGGTTGCGTGAACAGGTGCGCGACTACGTAGAAAAGCAGTTTCTCTTGCATGCCGATGCCCAGGGACTACGGTTACGAGAGGAATTGCTGAGAAGAGTCAAGCTGTCCAACATAGAGCACCGCAATTTTCGGCTGGTACAAGAGATTGTGTTGCGCATGGCTAAGAAACTAGTAGCTCTGCATTCCCGGCGAAAGAAAGTATTCAAGCGCGGAGTGTTGAATGTCTCCAGAACCTTGCGGCACAACATGAGCTACGACGGAAACATCTTCGATCTGCATTGGAAATCCGTAAAGGTCGACCGACCCAATGTGTTTGCCATCTGCGACGTGAGCGGTTCCGTATCGAACTATGCAAGATTCATGCTGATGTTCTTGTATAGCCTCGAGGAAGTCATGCCAAAGGTGCGATCCTTCGCATTTTCCTCAGATTTGGGCGAAGTTACCGAACTGTTCGAGCGAAATTCGCTTGAGGATGCAATTGCGAAGACGTTGAGAGACTACGGAAGCGGTTCGACCGACTATGGTCAGGCATTGCTCGATTTTCGAAAGAAGTGCACAAACGACATCGACAATCGCACGACGATCATAATTCTTGGCGATGCCCGAAACAACTACGGAGACGCCCACCAGAATGTTCTAAAGGAGCTTTACGATCTGTCCAAACGAGTGATTTGGTTGAATCCAGAGTCGCGGTCCACGTGGAACACTGGAGACGCTATCATGCGGAAGTACACGCCGTATGTTCACCAAGCGGAAGAGTGTAATTCGCTTGTACATTTGGAGCGTGTTGTGAGCAATTTGCTTAGGACCGTTCAGTAGGGCACCACCATGTCGGACACCTATATTCCTTCGAGTCCGCCCGCGAAACCTTTCAAGGAAGAGGTCAGTCGAGGATCGGCCTGGCAATTGGCTAAGTACGCGTTAGTCGGGTCGCTTTTCTTCGTTGTACTGTTAGCTTTGCTAGGTCTAGTAACCGCGAATTCTGCCGCAGGCACCAGATCAACCTCCGCAGTTGACTACGCGACCAATACGATTACTCTGACGTTGAGCTCGGAACCGCCACAGCTCAATTCGACTCGGTCCACAGACATGGTGTCGGGCATGGTGCTTGGTCATGTCATGGAGGGCCTGCTTCGCTTCGGACCGGACAACAGTCTAATCCCTGGTATCGCGGAATCTTGGGAATTGGATGAACTGGGAGGGACGTTCCAGATTCGTCGCGACGCCTTTTGGAGTAACGGCACGCCGGTTACGGCACACGATTTTGTCTTTGCATGGCAGACTGCGGTCAACCCTGAAACAGCCTCTCAATATGCGTTCATTTTGTTTCCACTAAAAAATGGTCAGCGCATAAACGAAGGCGAACTACCAATCGAAGAGCTTGGTGCCCGCGCCCTAGACGACTTCACGTTGGAAGTCGAATTGGAGCAGGCAACGCCATACTTTTTGAAGTTGCTTGCGTTCTTCACCTACTATCCAATAAACAAGGAGTTCTATCTTTCGACGAATGGGCGCTACGGTGCTGACGCAGGGGACCTAATCTACAACGGTCCCTTTCGAATTGCCAGTTGGGTACACGGCGCAAGCGTTCGATTGGAGAAGAACGAATACTACTGGAATCGCGACGAAACCAAGCTCGATGCCATTGACTTCGCATACATTCTTAACGATGCCAATGCGGTCTTAAATCTATTTGCGACAAGAAAGATAGTCTTTGCAGGCTTGAACTCGGAGAACTTGGACCGGGCATTAAAGAATCGGTGGCGAATTCAGGAACACGTTGATGGTTCGGTTTTCTTTCTCGAGCTGAACCATGTTCCCGAACGATTGACTTCAAACTACAACCTTAGAAAGGCGCTGCAATTGGTGCACGATCCTGCAGAGCTTGTTTACAAGGTGATGAAATTGCCCGGCAATCTACCAGGAGAATCCATATTTCCAGTATGGCTGAAGGGTGTACACGGATCCTTTCGAGATGAATATCCTGCCCCTAAGCTTGTACCAGATGAAGTAAAGGCACGTGAACACTTGGCTATGGCTCTCGATGAGCTCGGACTTGACGAATTGCCGCCGCTGATGTTCTTGACCGGCGACAATCCCGTTTCCAACAAGCAATCGGAGTACTACCAACGGCTTTACAAGGAAAAATTGGGGATCGAAGTCAAAATCGACAAGCAGATTTTCAAGCAACGCCTAGCAAAAATGACTGCAGGTGATTTCGATATTGTCGCTGCAGGATGGGGTCCAGACTACGACGATGTATTGACGTTTGGCGACCTCTTTGCATCGTGGAACGCGAACAACCGCGGTCGCTACGTGAATCCGGAACTAGACAAGCATGTAGCAATAGCTCAAAGCTCAAGCGATCCGGTGGAACGCATGGAGGCAATGGATCAAGTTCAGAAGATTCTCCACGACGATGTTGCAATCTTGGTCCAATACGAACGTGGCAGCGTATACGTCTCAGACAATCGTGTTAAAGGAGTGTCACGGCGAGCCGTAGGCACCGATCCGGACTACACTCGCGCGTACATCGTTCCGGAAGAGAACGAATAAGCCATGCTTCGCTACGTACTTTGGCGATTGCTTCAAGGCGTAATTACCGTCTGGTTCATCGCCACTGCAACTTTCTTCGTAATGCATAACCTCCCTGGTGACCCATTGGCTGACGAAAAGGCAGTCTCACCAGAAATTCGGGAGAACCTAGAGAAGAAACTGGGGTTGGACAAACCAATAATGGTGCAGTACGGCTTGTACATGTGGAACATGGTTCAAGGCGACTTTGGTTTGTCCTTCACAGAAGAAAACCGAGAGGTCAATGCCATCATTCGAGATCATTTCCCAGTGTCCGCAATTCTGGGAGTGCTTGCGATTGTGATTGCCGGTGTCGGGGGCATTCTGTGGGGTGCTTTGACTGCGCTCTACCGCAATCGGTGGCCCGACGTTGTCATCATTCTCCTTGTCATATTGGGTATTTCCGTTCCCTCATTCGTATTTGCAACTGTGGGACAGTTAGCACTCGTAACCATCAACAACATAGCTGGTTTTCAAGTTCTGCCGGTCGCTGGTTGGGGAACTGTGGCGCATATGTTGGTGCCGGCGCTTGTATTGGGTCTTGGAACGATGGCGTTTCTCACTCGGCTCATGCGCACCTCAATGTTGGAAATCGTTTCGTCCGATTTCGTGCGTACGGCTAAAGCCAAGGGAGTTCCAACAGCCCAGATATTTTCAAGGCACCAACTGCGCAATGCCGTTCTGCCAGTAATTACGGTCTTGGGTCCATCGATAGCGGGCATTACAACTGGTGGCTTTGTGGTTGAGAACGTATTTGGGATACCCGGTTTGGGCCGGTATTTTGTTTTGGCAGTTCAACAAAACGACTACGGCGTAATCATGGGTACAACGGTGTTCTATGGGGCATTCTTGGTGTTGATGGTCATATTGGTTGACATTCTCTATGCAGTCGTCGACCCGCGGGTACGCTTGGAATGAGTGAGCTTTCATTCAAACCTGTCTCAGTAGGCGCTGACGTCGAGCAGAAATCTCGTCCATCTCTCTCCTATTGGCAAGACGCTTGGTTGAGGCTGCGAGCTAACAAACGTGCATTCGTGTCCCTGTTTGTGGTTGTTGGGATGGTGTTGTTTGCGTTTGTTGGCCCGGCCTTGTGGCGTATCGACCCTCACGCACAGGATCTAGATCAAACTTCGAAACCACCGTGGGAAGACAGACGTGCCTTGGTCGTTGCTCCCTATCAGCCTTGGTCGGGTGTTTCTGCTATCGCATCAGAGGGAGACTACGTGGCTCCAGAGTCACTAGAAATAGTGGGTGATGCTACTACCTCGTTTGTACGACTGGTCTGGGACCCAGTGCCGCTGGCATCAGGCTATCGCATATACCGACAGATTGTGGAGCCGCGAGTTGGGGAGCCATTGGGATTGCCATTGGGCTCTGTCCACGATGGAAACGTAAGTTTCGAAGACAGACTAGACATCAGGCCTCGAACGTATTGGTACTCAGTTGTGGCCCTCAACGAACATGGGGAGGAGTTTCCTGATGCGACGACTATTGAAGTCGAAGCTGCGTTTGCTACTACCGTTGCCAATGCAATCGAACGAGGTTACGTCTCCGACACAGAATCGCTGACGTTAGGATCGACGATTCATGTTCCGCTACATCCATTTGGAACTGACTATCTCGGTCGTGACATGTTGGCTAGGCTGATGGAGGGTGCCCGAATCTCTTTGTTCATTGGAATCGTCGCGCCGTTTCTATTTGTGATTGCAGGTGTGGTCTACGGGAGCATCGCTGGTTTTCTAGGCGGAAACATGGACCACATACTCATGAGGTTTGCTGACTTCGTTATCGCCTTGCCGTTTCTCTTATTCATGATTCTGTTCAAGTTGCTGTTCGGCATAGGTCCGGGCGAGAGCGGGATCCTGCCAATGTTGGTGGCGCTAGTCTTGCTGAGTTGGCCAGGCGCTGCTAGGTTGGTGCGTGGGGAAATCCTCAAGATTCGAGAGGAAGGCTATGTTGATGCTTCCAGATTGCTGGGAACCCATACCAGCAGGCTAATCATGCGCCACATGATCCCCAACACCATGGGAGTCGTGCTTGTTACCTTCACTTTTGCGGTTCCAAGTGCGATTTTCACTGAAGCGTTTCTGTCGTTTATTGGCATGGGCGTAACGGCACCAACTGCGTCGTGGGGTTCCATGTGCAACGACGGCATCAAGACTATGGAATCGACCCCACATGAACTGATATTTCCAGCATTGTTCATTAGTGTGACGGTGCTTGCCTTTAACTTGCTGGGCGATGGTTTACGCGATGCACTGGATGCTCGCATGCGGTACGGAGAGTAGCTGTGGCACTACTTGACGTAAACGGTCTGCACGTCGAATTCACAACGTACGGCGGGGTTGTGCACGCGGTGCGAGGCGCGAGCTTTAGCGTGGAGCGCGGGGAGACACTGGCAATCGTTGGAGAGTCCGGTTGTGGTAAGTCGGTGTCGGTGCAGAGCATCATGGGTCTGATTCCAATGCCTCCAGGACGCATTACCCAAGGAACGGCGACTCTCGACGGACACGACATCCTTCGTAGCCGAGTTATCGATGGCAAAGACATTCGTGGAAACATGGTAGGAATGATCTTTCAGGATCCCATGACTTCCCTAAATCCAACGATGACCATTGGGGCTCAAATCGCTGAGCCACTAAAGGTGCACCGCGGCATGTCATCCAATAACTCGATGCAACGAGCGGTTGAACTTCTTGAGCTCACGCGCATACCAGAGGCGAAAAAGAGGTCGCGACAGTATCCCTTCGAGTTCTCTGGAGGGATGTTGCAGCGCGCGATGATCGCAATGGCGATAGCCTGTGACCCGGTTCTGCTTATCGCAGATGAGCCAACTACAGCCCTAGATGTCACAATACAAGCTCAAATCCTCGATCTTGTTCTGGACCTTCAACGCGAAAACGACATGGCGTTGATCTTGATCACCCACGATTTGGGTGTGGTAGCTCGCATGGCCAACCATGTTGTCGTTATGTATGCGGGCGAGATTTTGGAGTCCGGATCAGTCGACCAAATCTTCTATCAGTCTGCGCATCCGTATACGCTAGGACTGACATCGGCCATGCCGACGAATCGTCGCGATATTCAGCAAAGCTTGATGCCCATTCCGGGAAGTCCACCCGATCTTTTTTCTCCTCCAGCGGGGTGTGGCTATGCTGCTCGGTGTCCCTATGCGATGGAGGTGTGCGTGAACAACCGGCCTGAATCCTTCAAAGTCTCCGACTCGCATGGGTCCAGATGCTGGCTTCACCACGGAGACTGCTCCGTGCACGTTCCGGAGATCTATTCGGCGTGAGCAGACCTCTTGTCGAAATCAACGAATTAACCAAGCACTTTCGCATTGGTCGAGGACAGCTCGTACATGCGGTCGATTCTGTCTCCATAGACATTGAAGAGCGCGAAATAGTTGGTTTGGTTGGAGAGAGTGGTTCTGGCAAGTCAACGCTCGGGAAGGCCGTTATTGGACTGCACTCCAAGACGTCGGGCACCGTCACCTTTGACGGTGAGCTACTTCCTCAAAGCTATGCCTCCAGCGACTTTCAACAATACGCGAATCGGATGCAAATGATCTTTCAGGATCCCTATTCGTCGTTGAACCCTCGCATGACTGTGGGCGAGATAGTGGGTGAGGGATTGCGTCTCCATACGGATCAGTCAAGCAGGGAGATTCGGGATTCAACGGCGGATTGGCTGGTTCGTGTCGGTCTGAATGCCGACCACATGGCCCGATACCCTCACGAATTTTCCGGCGGACAGCGGCAACGCATCGGGATTGCCCGCGCCTTGATACTCGAACCTGACTTCGTTGTCTGCGACGAGCCAATTTCGGCGTTGGACGTTTCTGTTCAGGCTCAAGTCGTCAACCTGCTAGGCGAACTGAAGGATTCGCTAGGGCTTACGTTGCTCTTCATCGCACACGACCTATCTATGGTCAGGTATGTTTCCGACCGTATCGCGGTCATGTATCTTGGTTCCGTAATTGAAATTGGGCCTGCGGACGAGGTTTTCTTCGATCCAAAGCATCCCTATACCCAAATGTTGATTGAGTCGAACCCGGAACCAGACCCCAATCATGAGCGAGATCGAGTCTCAACACGCATTCAAGGCGAGATTCCCTCGCCTGTCAACATACCTCCTGGATGTCGATTTGCTGATCGGTGTCCGCACGTAATGGAATCATGCCGCATTGAGACACCAAATCTCATATCTGTGGATCAAGAGAGCCATGCTCGCCAAGTGGCCTGTTACTTGTACGAAGAGGAACCTGTGGAAGCCGCGTAGACAATTCGATTGCTCTCAAATTCCTTCGTTGTTAGATGACGATAGCGACCTAGATTTACTCTGCTTCGAAAGGTCATAAAAATTATTATTTGTCAACTACTTGTTAGTTCCTTATAATTGCGCCGACAATCCAGTCACCCAATAAATATGTAGCCAAGAGGAACTTTGTATGAACAAAGTGCGTACTTTCATACTTGCGGCGACTACGCCGTGGCTCCTAATGTGGGGCGCAGCTTCCGCACAACAGGAAACAGCGGGCACTCAGACGGCCTCCGCGGCCGGCGATGAAATCGAGGAGATCATCGTTGTCGGTTCCCGGCGACTAGACCGGTCAGCCGCGGATTCGCCCGTCCCAGTTGACGTCGTGTCAGGTGAAGACCTGCTCAGCTACGGTGCCAACGATATGGATGAGTTGCTGTCGGCGTTTGTCCCCTCCTACAACGTGGGGATAGAACCCATTAGTGACGCGGCGACGTTCATTCGACCAGCAATGCTTCGTTCGTTGGCTCCCGACGCAACGCTCCTGCTGGTCAACGGAAAGCGAAGGCACCGCGCAGCAGTGATTGCACTTCTGGGATCAGGCGCGGCCGGTGGCTCACAAGCACCAGATCTCTCTGCAATACCTGCAATCGCCCTTGAGCGAATTGAAGTGTTGAGAGATGGAGCGTCCGCACAATACGGCTCGGACGCCATCGCGGGAATCATAAACCTCGTTCTCAAGAACGACTCGAGCGGAATCATTGTCGACGCAAAGATGGGTCAGCACTACGAAGGGGACGGGGGGCAACTGTCCGTCGCTGCAAACATCGGTCTGCCCATGTCGGATTTGGGATTTGCAAACTTCAGCTTTGAATGGAAGGAGAACGGGGCAACCAGTCGAAGTACGCAACGAGGCGATGCACAGGCATTGATCAACGCGGGTAACACACACGTACGACAACCAGCAGCACAGATTTGGGGATCACCCGACGTTTACGATGATTTCAAGTTTTTCGGCAATTTCGGTTTAGAGATTACTGACAATTCTGAGGCCTATGCCTTTGGAAACTGGTCCGAACGTGAGGTTGTGGGCGGCTTCTACTACAGAAATCCACATACGCGAAACGGTGTATTTCGAGGTCCGGTCGTTGATGGTGTCCCAACTGTCAAAGTAGCTGATTTGACTGGCGACATGTCAGGCAACTGTCCGGTTGTCCCGATCGTTAACGATGTTCCTGATGCGGCAGTTCTTTCTAGTCTGCGATCCAATCCCAATTGCTATTCGCTAATCGAGAAGTTCCCCGGTGGGTTCACACCCAACTTTGGCGGTCAAATCGCGGATCTGAGCATCGCGGGAGGGGTACGTGGCTATCTCGAAAACGGATGGTATTACGACTTCAGCGCCAGCGTTGGACGTAGTTATGCACTGTTCTACATTTACAACACGATAAATCCACAACTACTGACGCTGCGGAACGATATTCCAACCCACTACGAGTCTGGTGCCTACACAGAGACCGACCGTGTGTTCAATTTTGGCATGTCCAAGCAGCGAATGCTGGACAACGGAATTCCGCTCAATATTGCGTGGGGCTTGGAAGTCCGTACCGAGATGTTTCGGATAACCAATGGTGAACCCAATTCCTTTTACATCAATCCCAGTCTTGCCGCGCAGGGCTTCGGAGTGGGCGCGAACGGTTTCCCAGGTTTTCCTCCTACAGATGCAGGAATCAATTCCGTTGACTCTCAAGCAGCTTATATTGATTTGGAGTCGGACGTCTCTGACGAGTTGCTGCTGGGCGGCGCGTTGCGATTCGAACGCTATCCCGACTACGGCAACACGTTGGATGGCAAGGTAGCAATGCGTTACCAGATTAACTATGACACAGCTGTACGGGGAGCAGTTAGCACGGGATTTCGAGTGCCGACCGCAGGTCAAGCAAACTTGCGGAACGTTACGACGGAGTTCAATATGGGAGCATTAGCGGACATCGCAACGTTGCCGCCGACGAACCCCATCGCTCAGCAAAAGGGCGCACAAGCCCTCACCCCTGAAAAATCCGTGAACTTCACCATTGGTGTCGTTTCTTCCGTAAACGACTTGGACGTTACAGTTGACTACTACAACATTGAAGTTGAAGATCGCATCGCGTTTACGAGTCGATTTAACCTTACGGAAGCGGACATCACAGCGCTGTTGGCGGCTGGTGTAGCGGATGCAACGAGCTTTTCGAGCGTACGCTTCTTCTCCAATCAGCAGACGCTACGATCCTCTGGCATCGACGTGGTTGCGACATACCCATTCGAAGTGGGTGGCGGCAATTCAACCCTCACCGTGGCAGCCAACTTCGGGGATGTAGAGCTTGAAGAATTCGATCCCGATTTCACTTCCGAAAACCGAAGAAAGCAAATCGAAGATGGCCAACCGGATATGAAAATATCTGCTACGTGGAATCATGTACAAGGGCCTTGGACTGCCGTGTTGAGGCTTCGTCTCTTCGGCGAGCACTACGATGCTCCCACAAATGACGGCTCGGTTGCCTACTACCCCGATCCTGGAATGTTGTTCGATGCGGAACTACAGTACAAAGTCGACGACAATTTCACAGTAACCGGTGGGCTGCAGAACCTAACTGACGTCTATCCCTCCGAGAATCCTGCAGGGGAAGTGGCTGGATTGCTCTATGCCGAGCAATCGCCCTATGGATTCAATGGTGGCTACTACTACGCACGGGTTACATGGCGTAGATAATCTAGATCTTTTCGTTGTCCCGGGACCTATCTAGGCTCGGGACAACGGAATCCCATCAATTTCCCAGTCTGGAACGAGATCGGTTGCCCCGTGGGCGGCTGATCCGTTTTGGTTTTAGAGAGGAGCACAAAAGATGATTGCATTGTTGGCAAAACTGAAGGTTGCGGAAGGCAAGGAAGCCGAGTTCGAGCAGATTATGACGGGATTGATCGAACAAGTGCGATCAAACGAGCCTGGGAATCGTCTGTACACGTTGGTCAAGAACGATTCGGATTATATGGTCATGGAAATATATGACAACCAAGAAGCACTTGCCGCCCACGGCCAAAGTGAACACTTCAGAGCGGCGGGACCCAAGTTTGCAGGGGTCATGGCGGGACCTCCCGAACTTACGCAGTTTGAGGTAGTGGCTTAGCTACACCACTTCGTCGTCGCAATTCAGGCGGTGCATGGGTTCAACTTACTCGTTCAACTGAATCGTAACCGAACGCAACACCGTGCCCTCCTGGTCGCGGAGTTCAATGGCAACTTCGGAATTTGGCAAGTCGATTTTGGCGAGACCAAAGTTGTTGACTCGTACGTTATCGCCGATTCTCAAGCTGTTGAGTTCACCTTCTCCAAACCCCGATGACGAGGACAATGAACTGGACGTGATGTCGTAGAGGTCGTTGTCCAAAACGGACGTTTGTGCGGGTAATCGCGAAACTTCCCCCAAGTGCCGGTCGCCGCTCAATATGATTGTAGGCGCACTGGCGTTGTCAATTGCCTCTAATAGTCTTTGCCTCTCAAGTGGCATGGCACCCCACCGTTCGAAGCAATGCTCGTTGGCTAGCACCTGAATTCCAGACACGAGTAGATGCAGGTCAGCTTCGGCACTCAAACGATCCTCTAGCCACTGCCACTGCTCTTTGCCCAACATGGTCGCTTCAGGATCGTCAGTTGGGACTATATTCTTGAACGGGCACTGCTCAGTGGGCGGACCTAATTCAATCGCCGAGCGAAAGTAGCGCGAGTCCGTCAAGATGATTTGTATTTTGCCGTGCTCGGACTCAATCCAACCGGTTCCATACACCCCAGGGGTCTTGTATCGATCACTATCGGGATCGACTGACCAAAAATCGAGAAACGCTTGTTGCGATGCTTCTCGGAGTTCAAACTCGCGCCCGCCGTCATTCGCGCCGTAGTCATTGTCGTCCCAGATTGCGTGGAATTCAGTTATCTCGCGGAGTCGCTTGAATCCATTGCTGTTGGCCAGTCGCTGATAGTCGGGTTCGAAGCCCTTTGGGGTGCCGCTGGCAAGAACGTCTACTTTATCCAAGTAGACGTTGTCGCCCATGAAAATCATGGCGTCGGGACCTGTCTCCACAATGGCATCCCAAATGGGATGCTCCGGAAACTCGTCGTCGGCACACGAGCCGAACGCAATTGTTGTCCCGTGCTGCTCTGCGTCCGCAATGGTGTCCAGAGCAATCATAGCCGTGAGCAATGCGGCAATTGTGACTAGCCGACACATCGCAGTTCGAATGCTCTGAAAGCGGTCAAGCCTGAACATCAAACAGTGCCGCCAACTGATCGGTGATTGCGCCACCAAGTTGTTCTGCGTCTGTGATGGTGACCGCTCTGCTGTAGTGGTTGGTAACGTCGTGTCCAATTCCAATTGCGATGAGTTCAACCAGCGAATGTTTTTCAATCATCTCTATTGCGTATTTCAGATGTTGCTCCAAATAGTTGCTGGGATTGACCAGTAACGTCGAATTGTCGACTGGCAATCCGTCCGAAATCACCATCAAAACCTTGCGCTGTTCGTTGCGACCGACGAGTCGGTTGTGCGCCCAGATCAAAGCCTCACCGTCGATGTTTTCCTTGAGCATCTCCTCTCGCATCATTAGACCGAGGTGTCGTCGGCATCGACGCCATGGGACGTCAGCATCCTTGTAGACAATGTGCCGCAAGTCGTTCAGCCTACCAGGGTTAGCCGGTTTTCCCGCGTTGATCCACTCTTCGCGAGATTGCCCCCCACGCCAAGCGCTTGTAGTGAAGCCGAGAATTTCGACCCGCACGGCACACCGTTCTAATGTTCGTCCAAGGATGTCCCCACACATTGCCGCGATGGCAATTGACCTTCCTCGCATCGAACCGGAACTGTCGATAAGCATTGTTACCACCGTATCGCGAAATTCCAGTTCCTTTTCCTGCTTGAAAGCAAGGGGATGCATTGGGTTGACTATTACCTGCTCTAGTCGCGATGAATCTAGCATGCCTTCGTCAAGATCAAATTCCCACGTGCGATTCTGAATCGCCATCAATCGGCGTTGCAGGCGAATTGCGAGTTTTGCGGTGGCGTGTTTCAATGGCAAAAGCTGTCGGTCGAGCACGTCTCGCAGTCGTGCTAGCTCCTCTGCGTCGCAAAGTTCCTCTGCGTTTACAACTTCATCAAATTCCGTAGTAAATGGCTTGTAGTCGACATTTACTTTGATGTTGCCAGCGTCGTCGACGTTTGCAAGTAGCGAGTCTTCAACTTCAGCGTCGCTGCCCAGTTCAGAGGTGTCCATGTCGGCATCCATTTCGACAGTTGTGGTTTCCCCTTGAGAGTCCTCATCCCCCTCAAAGTCGTCGTCGAGAACTACATCCTCCGCCGAATAGTCAGGTTCACCTTCGTCCTCGGTGCTGGATTGGGACTCTTGCTCGTTTTCCATGAACTCGGGTTGGTCGTCATATTCAGGAATAAGTCCAAGATCCAGAAGAATCTCTCTGCAACGAGAGGAAAACACCTGCTGGTCTTGAATGCAATCCTCAAGTCTAGCGATATCTTTTCCCGCTTGCTCTTGCACGTACTCTCGCCAGAACTGCGCAACGTTTTCTGCCGCCGGCGGCAATTTGCGTCCCGTCAATTGCTGGCGGACAATCAGTCCAACGGCCACCCCCAGTGGAGCCTCGGTTTCTGCCGTGATGCGGTCAAACAGGGATTGTTTGCAGATTGCTTCCAGAGAGGCGTCCAAGTTCTTTGCGACGCCTTCCATTCGCAACGAACCGAGAGATGCTACTCGTGCGTCTTCAACCCATTGAAATAGCTCCTGTGCTGGTCCGGTGGTAGGGCAGGTCTTGCGGTAGATCGATTCGTCGTGATATCGAAGTTTCAATGCCATCTCATCGCCGATTCCGCGAACCACGTTCAAATCTTCATCGGAACATCCGATGTCGGGAGTTGGTACGCGGACGGAGTTTCCTTGCAAGGAGGGAGTTCCCTTGCTGAAACTGACTTCAAGTTCGTCGTTTTCTGCGATGGCCCGAATCGTGGCGGACATTGCACGCTTGAAGGGCTCAAGCGGATTTTCGGAATGCTCTTCCGGCATAAGGTAGCGGACTAGGACCTAACAGTGAGTTGAGATGTCGCATCACCGAGATCGTCCCCCATGCATCTTTGATAGTACTCTGCGATGATCGGCCTTTCTAGTTCGTCGCACTTGTTGAGAAAAGTTACACGAAATCCAAATCCAATGTCGTTGAATATTTCGGCATTCTCGGCCCAAGTCAATACGGTTCGAGGAGACATTACGACAGAGACGTCGCCGTTGACAAAGCCCTTGCGGGTCAAATCGGCAACGCTAACCATGTTCGCGATGGTTTTGCGCCCTTCATCGCGATTCTGCCAAGACTTCGCCTTGCCATACACAATGTCCACTTCAACATCATGGGGCAAGTAGTTCAAGGTAGCTACAACATTCCAGCGATCCATCTGTCCGTGGTTGATTTGCTGAGTTCCGTGGTACATGCCCGTGGTGTCGCCAAGTCCCACCGTATTTGTCGTGGAGAAGAGACGGAACCATGGGTGAGGCGTAATAACTCGATTTTGGTCAAGCAGAGTGAGCTTTCCCTCGACTTCAAGCACGCGCTGGATTACAAACATTACATCGGGGCGACCGGCGTCATATTCGTCGAACACTATGCAGGTAGGATGCTGAAGTGCCCACGGGAGTATTCCTTCCTTGAACGCGGTCACTTGCTTGCCATCCTCTATAACAATTGCATCTTTTCCGACTAAATCAATGCGGCTAATGTGGCTGTCTAGATTTACGCGCACACAGGGCCAATTGAGTCGTGCGGCGACCTGCTCTATGTGAGTGGACTTTCCTGTGCCGTGGTATCCCTGAATCATTACGCGACGATTGTGGGCAAATCCCGCAAGAATGGCGAGGGTTGTATGGGGATCGAATCGGTAACCGTCATCGAATAACGGTACATAGTCCGTGCGTTTGCTAAACGCTGGGACATTTAGCGGGTGTTCAAGATTGAAGAGTTCTTGAGCGTCGACGGTTGTATCCGGTACCATGTCGGGACTTAGGCCGGATTCGTGCCCGTCAACTGAAATCTTATTGGTGTGTATGCCCACTAGTTTGTCCCGACGGATATTGAGGATGACCACTTGAATTGCGTGCTAATTTTACGAATGCTCCCTTTGTGCGAGTTGAATCGTAGAAATCCCAGATAGACCAACACGGGACTTCAAAGAAGGGTGCCTCTTCTATACATAGTGCGACACGGCGAGGCCGCAGCAACATTCGCCCAACATCGCGACCCAGGTCTGAGCGAGCTGGGACAAATTCAGGCAAAGCACTCAGCTGAAGTCCTCAGTCGCATTGCTCCAGTGCCGATATTGACAAGCCCACTGGCTAGAGCACAGGAGACGGCGCAACCGCTGGCCGACTTGTGGGGCGTCACACCACAAATTGACGACCGGTTCGCCGAAGTCCCATCTCCTCCCTCGCTTGGTCTGGACGAACGTGCCGAGTGGTTGGGCGAAGCAATGAATGGAAAGTGGATGGATTTGCCGGACGAATTGTTGGGCTGGCGAAAAAAGATGGTTGAGGCTGCACTGGATTTTTCAGCCGATCGTGTGATTTTTTCTCACTTTGTCGCCATAAACGTTCTGGTGGGAGCGGCTCTTGGATCTACTGAGCTCATTGTTTTTCGGCCTGACAACGCATCCATTACGCAATTGAACAATGCGGACAACCGGCTGCTGCTAGTCGCTCAGGGCTCCGAAGCGCAAACCAAAATCAATTAGATTCTAGGACTCGTAGTCAATAGTGCGCCAAGAAACTGTCGACTCTACGAGTGGAATTGCTGATTTCCCAGACATCGCCAAGAGCAACGCTTGAATAGTTTGCCACGGGTCGCCAGTTAGAACTCCTTTTCGTTGACTGTCGACATGCGAGCACTCAATCAGAAGACGTTCCAACGTTTCCCGCCCAATTCTCCTGCTCGCAGCCTGTAGGCGGCGGGGCAAGCGTGCTTGCTCTCCAAGCACAAATGCATGCATACGTCGTAATTGCAGCGCTATCAATCCAACAACACTCAATGGATCGGTTCCGTCGCGAATCACAGCCTTCAAGATCTCTCCAACCTTGGCCGCGTGGCCTTGAGTTGCCGCATCGATCAATCCAAAAGTGTTGCCCGTGCTCCAGTTCATTTTGGTTAGCGAGTCGATGCCGATCACTTCGGTGGAATTCAGGAAGATCAAGGCTAGTTTCTCAAGTTCCTGCTGTGCTGCCAGAAGATTACCGTCGGTCAGGTTGGCTAGTTCCTCGATTGCTTCGTCGGTTAGATTCAGTCGAAACGATCTCGCGCGCGCGTCTAGCCAACGATTGAATTGCGAGCCGGAGAGCTGTTCGCAAATCACTACGACAGCGTTGGCAGCCAGACTTTTGAACCAAGCCGACGACCGGTGTTGGTAGGTGAAAGTCTTTCCCTTGACGAGCAGAATCGCATTGGGGTCCGGATTCTCTAGGTAGGCCTTGATTGTTGCACTAGAGTCCTTGTCTATGGTGTTCGTGGTCATAGACACGTCGAAAAGCCTTTTCTCTGCAAACAGCGATGGACTTGCGGCATCAACCAGGACGCCGTCCCAGTCCTTTTTCGATCCAACCTCTGTCCGGACGACTTCGTCGAACCCAGTTTGGTTTGCAGCCTCAATGACCGCCTGAGCGCTCTCCTTGACAAGCAGAACTTCTGTTCCTGCGATGTAGTAAAGAGGGGCGAGTTGGCCCGAACCCAGCGATGACTTCAGCTTGTTAGCGTCTAATTCCATCGACTCGATGTGTGCAAAATGCTGAGCAGTTCATACGAGCTTTCGCCCAACCTCAGTTGCCTCACGAAGAATCAGCTCTGGGTTGGGAAACGGCATTTGCGATTAGTCGAATGATCGCGTTAGCGATCTTGTCGACTAACTCCTGGCGTACGACCTCGTCCTCCGCAGATGTCGACAGGAGATTGTCGGCATTGACCGCGACACGCTGCGCCTCGGCAAGCACCGCCTTTTGCGGTTCTTGGTGGCTAGTTGCAACTTCGATTCCGACTTGCACCTCCAAAGTTAGCTCATATTCGACCAATCCGCCCCTTGGCACGAATAGAGACGCTTTCTGGACGAATTCGTGCTCGTAGACATAGACGCGAACATCGGGTTCTTCCATTGGATCAACGCTAATGCCCAGTTGCGACAAGCTTCGCTCCAGCGCGCTCACAATTCGAGGCGATTCAATGCTTGAAACTTCAACGTTTGCGATCTGTGAGGACAAGCTGGTGGTTCGCAATTGAAAACCGCAGCCGTAGAGAACCAGGAGAAAAACTGGAAGGCATAGAGCTACCCTTGTCAGGTGGCGCATGTACATGCGGAGAGAAAGCCCGCTATTGAGCAACGACGAAACTCAGCATTCGGCTAGGCACGAATATTCTCCGCTTGATCGTTCCGGAGTCTGTGTAACGTGAAACGTTGGGATGTTGAAGTGCCTGTTGAGCCACTTCGTCTTCTGAAGCGTTCGTCGGACAGCGAATCGTTGCTCGCAATTTGCCATTGATTTGAACAGCTATTTCCACTTCCTCGGCTTCCAGCAGCGCTGAATCGAACGATGGCCATGAGGCGGAATCGAAAATGCTCTCCGAGTGTCCGAGGTGTTCGTGAAGCTCCTCAGCTATGTGTGGGCAGAAAGGTGCAACCATGGTCACAAGAGGCTCGACTTCGCTGCGGCGTGGCTGTCGTCCGCCAGATCTGACCACATTCAAGTACTCCATCATGTTGGCGATGGCAGTGTTAAATCGAAGGTCCATAATCGAATTTGACACTTGCTTGATCGTTCGGTGCAATTCTCTTTCTACTGCGGGATCGATTGGTTCGTCGACGGCTTGGGCGACCGACTGCCAGAGGCGATTCAGGAATGTCCGAGGTCCCTGAATTCCGTGTTCTTGATAGTCACCTCCCTGCTCAAAGGGGCCAAGAAACATCAGGTACATTCTTACTGTGTCAGCGCCGTGCTCCACAATGAGGTCGTCAGGCACGATGACGTTGCCTCGGCTTTTCGAGATTTTCTTACCATCGCGGATCAGCAAGCCATGGGCGCGAAACTTCCTGTAGGGTTCTTCGAATTTCAGGTGTCCGAAATCGTGCAGCGCCATTGTGAGAAATCTCGAATACAGAAGATGTAGAACGGCGTGTTCGTTTCCGCCGATGTAGGAGTGAACTGGGAGCCATTTCTCCAGCATGCTTGAATCGAGTGCATTGTTTGCATCGTCCGTACATGGGTAGCGCAGGAAATACCATGCGCTATCCAAGAAAGTGTCGGACACATCGGTCTCGCGCTTGGCCGGCTTACCACATGAGGGGCAGGCGACGTTGCACCATTCCGTGTCCCTTGAAAGAGGACTTTCGCCTGTTTCATCGGGCTTGAAGTCTTCAAGGTAAGGGAGACGTACAGGAAGGTCGTCTTCGTCGACCACCACCGGACCACACGACTTGCAGTGAACGATGGGTATTGGAGGTCCCCAATATCTTTGACGGGATATGCACCAGTCGTGGAGTCTATAGGTGGTTGTCTCGAGTCCAAGCCCCTTGTCGTTTAGGCTAGCGACGATTTCTCTCTTGGCTACTTGGCTTGCCAGACCGCTGAATTCATTGGAATTAACAAGAACGCCTTCTCCCTCGTAGGCTTGCTCAACATACGTATCCGAACCTTCTTGAATTGGTTGAACAACGGTTCGAATCGGCAGCTCGAATTTCCTCGCAAATTCGAAGTCACGCTGGTCGTGTGCGGGTACTGCCATGATTGCACCTGTTCCGTAACCAGCCAGCACGTAGTCGGAAATCCAAATGGGTATTGCTTCTCCGTTTACGGGATTAATGCAATCCGATCCCGTTGGGACGCCTGTTTTTTCGCGGTCCAACTTTTGACGTTCAACGAGATCCTGCTGCTGGACGGTACTGACATAGTGCCTCACTACCTCTCGTTGTTCGGTGGTAGTTAGTTTCTCTACTAGCGGGTGTTCTGGAGCCAATACCATGTAGGTAGCGCCAAAGAGGGTGTCGGGGCGAGTTGTAAATACTTCAATCGCTTCATCCAGTCCAGCAACCCTGAAGAGCACATTTGCCCCTTTGCTCGCACCAATCCAGTTGGTTTGCGCCACTTTGGTTGTGTCGGACCAATCCAATTTTGGAATATTCTCGAGAAGGCGTTGTGCATAGTTTGTGATGCGCAGAAACCACTGTGGGAGTTGACGTTGTTCAACCGTTGCGTCGCATCGTTCGCAAAGCCCGTCAATCACTTGCTCGTTTGCTAGGACGGTTTTGCACTGGGGGCACCAATTAACAGGCGCATCGCGACGGACGACCAAACCAGCCTTGTAGAGCTTTACGAATATCCATTGCGTCCACTTGTAATACGCTGGATCCGTTGTGTCGACTGTGTGGTTCCAATCGTACATGCCACCGAAACGGCGAAGTTGACGGGTGAAATTCTCTATGTTCTTGGGAATGAGTTCATTAGGGTTGGTGCCGGTGTTTAGCGCAAAGTTCTCCGAGTGGATTCCAAACGCATCGAATCCAATGGGTTCAAACACTGTCTTGCCGTTCAGCCGTTGAAAGCGACCCTGTACATCTGCGCCTGTGTATGCGTAGATGTTGCCAATATGCAGACCTTCCGCGGAGGGATAAGGAAACATCATCAAGTTGTAGAAGGGATCTGGTGCATTTAGCAGATCCTGTCTGTTAAAGAGGTTGGTTCCACGTTCTTCCCAACGGTTCTGCCACTTTGCCTCCACCGCCGAGGGGTCGTAGGAATTCATATGGTATTTTGTATAGTAAAATATCGAGGAAGCCGATCAAATCGGCTAGTGAAGAATGATAGCATGCAGGCTCTACTCGTAAGGGGATTCAATTTGTTGGCGGTGGTGCTAGAGTTGTCGCTATTAGTTCGCATTTCACCACATTTGCAAGGTTAGTCTAGAGCGGGAATTCGTCGTAACATGAAAGTAGAGTCTTCATGATGGACACAAGCGGGTTGAGTTCAAGCAACTGGAACGCACGGAGTGGACTTCGAGCATTGGCGACCGTCGGACTTTTGTTCACGTTGGTTGTTAGACGAATCAACACTCGTGCGTTGTGGGGGCTGGTTGGAGTACTCTTCATGGTGGCGGGAGCGTGTTTGTTTGCAACGTCGTTTTCTACGTTCAACATTTTGCAAGCTGAATTCGGCACGATGCTCTTTCTAGTTGGTGCCAATGTCGTTGTTTGGAGCGCCGATCGCTGAGTTTCGCGTTCTGAGAACTACTAGGCCACGGCGACGTCGCGCCCTGCATTTGCAAGTCGAGTAGTGATCTGTAGTTAGGCGACGCTAGTGTTGGACAAGCAGGGCTCTTTTCCCCACCTAAGAACTCATACGCACAATCTCTCTCTAGCCTTGGCAGCGAGAGTGAATTAAATCGGAGAAGGCAATGAACGGATACGAACTTGTAGCGGACTGCTTGAAATTAGAGGGAGTCGAATGGATGGCTTGCTTTCCCGACAATCCCTTGATCGAAGCTTGTGCACGAAAGAGCATTCGTCCCATTGTGTTTCGTCAGGAGCGCGGGGGCATCAATGCAGCGGATGGCTATTCGAGACAAATGGCAGGCAAGAAAATCGGCGTTTTCGCATCGCAGTCCGGACCAGGTGTGGAAAACTCCTTCGGAGCAATCGCTCAGGCATGGGGAGACGCAGTTCCGTTACTTTTCCTGCCCGGGGGTAGCGGAATTGGTCGCTATGATGTCGCACCGAACTTCTCGGCAGTCAAGAACTACTCCAACGTATCCAAGTTAGCGATATCCATCGACCAACCCAACCGCATTGTTCGGGAGATGCGGAGGTCTTTTCAATCATTGAAACAGGGGAGGCCGGGGCCGGTGGTTGTCGAGCTCCATGGCGACGTGCTGTCACGCGAGGTTCCTCAAGAGGCCGCGCAATATCGCTCCATCAAACCACTTCTCTCCCAGCCTAACGCCAATGATGTCAAAGACGCGATCCGAATGTTGCTCGCTGCCAGCAATCCAGTTCTTTGGGTTGGCCAGGGAGTCCTCTACGCCGACGCAACACAACAACTCATGGAATTCGTGAACCTTGCCCAAATTCCCGTCATTACAACTATGCAAGCGAAGAGCGCGTTTCCCGATGATCATCCCCTGGCACTGGGTTCGGCGAACAGGACCGCTCCAAAGACTGTATTCCGCTGGTTAGGTGGAGCAGACACGGTGTTTGCAATTGGATCGGGTCTCACTCGAACAGGATTTGGATTGGAAATCCCCTCAGGCAAGCAAATTGTTCACGCGACGATTTCAGCAGAGGACATAAACAAGGACTATGACGTCGAGTTGGGATTGGTGGGCGATGCCAAACTTACTCTGAAGTGCCTGATCGACGAACTAAAGGCTACAGTCGGGGAGGCAGGACGACCGCAGAATGACAGCTTGTTGATGGATATTGCCGAATGCAAGCGTGAGTGGCTCAGCGAGTGGTCCGCTAAGCTCTCTTCGTCAGAAGTTCCAATCAATCCCTACCGAGTCATTGACGCCATAAACAAGACGATAGACCATGGGAACTCGGTTGTCACCCACGATGCGGGCAATCCTCGCGATCAAATCATGCCCTTCTATCGAGCGACTAGCCCCTACGGCTACATTGGCTGGGGAAAGACTACGCATTTGGGCTATGGCTTGCCTTTGGCGATCGGCGCGAAGTTGGCTTCGCCTGATAAATTCTGTTTGAACTTCATGGGAGACTTAGCTTTCGGACACACGGGAACTGAAATTGAAACTGCTGTACGAGCGGAAGTTCCTATAACTACGGTGATTGTCAACAATGGCACGATGGGTGGCTATGACAAGAAATTAAAGGTTGCCATGTCCAAGTATGGAGTGGGCAACCAAACGGGTGACTACGCTGCGATGGCACGAGCATTAGGGGCTACGGGAATTCTCGTTGAGAGCCCAGAGGGAATAGGGCCCGCGTTGCGTTCGGCTCAACGTGAGAATTTAGAGGGTCGAACGGTAGTAGTCGAGGTGATTACACGCCAAGACACCGATTTCTCTCAATATCAAGGATTGTTAACGACGCCGTCAGCAATGTAGGACCTCGTTTAGTGAGTCTTCTTGGTACCAAGAAGTCCTTGATCGGGAAGCGGTTCGAGTATGTCCGCTCCATTGTTGCGGACGTTGTTCACCTTGGTGCTTACTGCGTGATATTCGTAGGGTCCTTCATTGGGAGTGTTTACGAGATCTCTTAACGTATTGTTATTGGAGGAAGGATCAAGCCAGTCATCAAAGTGCTGCGTTGGAACTACTGCGGGCTGTCGATGGTGCAGGTTGCTGAGTTGAGCTGAAGCTGCCGTAGTGATGATCGAGAATGTTTCCATTGGTTCGCCGTCTTTGTCCCAGCATTCCCAAATGGCTGCAAACGATGCAGGCTTGCGCTCGGCAAGCGAGATATAGAAGGGTTGTTTTCTAGCCCCCGATTGGATCCACTCGAACCATCCGCTGGCAGGCACCAGGCAGCGTCTCGAGCGAAATGCGTTTCGAAACGAAGGTTTAGAGTGCACGCTTTCGGCACGCGCATTGATCAAACGCGAACCGATTGTCTTGTCGTTGGCCCAGAATGGAACTAAACCCCACCGTAGCAACGAAACGGTACGCACGCCTTTCTCATCTAGACGACACACCGCGAAATCTTGTGTTGGGGCCCCATTGAATTTGGTCTCAATTTCGGTCGTCGGAGTCTCTCCAGACAACATGTAAAGGTCTCGAAGTTCTCGCCAGCTGATCTGCTGAGTAAAGCGACCACACATCGTGCATTCCTTGTCGACAGGTTCCTGTATGCGTTGGGATTGTCGCCGTGCAGAATGTTCGGCGACTGTTTCGTTGATCTTACTACAGTAAATGTTTGATCATTGGCACCTCGGCTCACAGTGTGCCGCGCTCGGGTTCGATTGGCCAGGAGGACATCGGCTACTCTAATAGAGCGTCATGGACTAGATTAGCGAACCCGTAAATGGCTCA
Organism: Candidatus Azotimanducaceae bacterium; assembly: GCA_965205545.1. Taxonomy (GTDB): domain Bacteria; phylum Pseudomonadota; class Gammaproteobacteria; order Pseudomonadales; family Azotimanducaceae; genus Bin55. Next base: position 2,877,321 of record OZ242170.1, read on the forward strand.
ATTGGACATTCCCGCCAGCAAATCTGAGATCACCCGAGATTGGATTGCTAGTGCGTTGCTGACGAGCTTCCCCGCGATGTCGGAAAAACTTCAATGCATCGAGTTGGAGGAGATCGGCGTGGGATATGGCCTCATGGCTTCCCTCTATCGGTGCTACCTCAGATACTCCGAAGAGCTCGACTTTCCACAGTCTGTGGTGCTGAAAATGTCCAGCTCGGACCCTGCGAGCTTGAAGTTGGCAAAGTCATTAGACCTATACAAGCGTGAGTATGACTTCTATACAACGATGCAGCCTATTGCAAAGATTCGTGCCCCCAAACTCTTTCACGGAGCAATCGATAAGCCCAGCAATTCGTTCGTTCTAGTCTTGGAAGACCTCCGCTACATGAAGGCCTTCAATCAACTAGATGGGGCGTCCAGAGAACAAGCGCTTGCTGCAGTCTCGGCAATAGGACGGTTGCATGGCCAGTTCTGGAACCAAAAGGAATCTACTGCTCTAAGTGACGCCTACAGGGTGATAACGCCCATCAATGCAGCCGTCGTACACTTCATTTTCCGGTCCAATGTGGACCCCGCGATTCAAAAGTTTCGGCAGTTCTTCAATCCGCGTCTCGAACAGGTCGTACGTACCTTTGGCAAAAGAACGACTGAACTCATGATCATGTCAGGGTCGTCTGACATCACCTACATTCACGGCGACTACAGACTTGACAACATGTTCTTCGGAGAAGAGGAGGAGTTGGCGGTACTTGATTGGCAAGTGAGTGGGATCTCTGGAGGGTTCTTTGATGTTGCCTATTTCCTTACTGGAAGCCTCACGCCCGAGGTCCGCAGGGCCGTCGAACGAGAAGCGATAGAAAAGTACTGCGAAGTGGTCTCCAAAGAGAGCGGCATTCCGTTAGGGTTCCCAGAGGGATGGGACTTTTACCGCCAAGGAGTACTGTCGTGTTTGCTTACCGCCGTAATCGTCAGTGGAGGGTTGGACCTCAGCGTTGACCGTAGCAACGACTTGGTAGTCGCAGGACTGAAGCGCACGCTACAGGCGATTGAGGAACTTGATGCAGATGAGTTTCTGGATTTTCGTCCAAGTCGATTCAGTGCGGCCGTTGCTGTCAACGGAATGATCAACTTTGCGTATGGACTGTCTACGATCCTTCGCAGAACCAAGTAGCTTTAGGTTCGCCGAGTAGAGAGACTAACGGTTAGCTAGCGGTCGCTTCGGCCTTGCAACAATTGCCACAAGAGGCAGCCCGATTGCCGCACCAATACCAAAGAAGGGACCTGCAATCATTCCTATGAAACTGGCGATGTACATGTAGGGAGTTGATCCCTCCATTTTCGTAATTACCGTTCGCAGAACTCCCGGTTCGTTGCGGGGCAGACTGTGAACCAATCTTCCTTTTGGGTCGACGATGGCAGTTATGCCGTTGCTTGTGCTGCGTACCAGATACCGACCAGTCTCAATGGCGCGCATGCGGGCAATCTGCATGTGTTGAGCGGGTCCGAGTGAGTTTCCAAACCAAGCGTCTTCGCTGCTAGCCACAATGAAGTCAGTGTTGCGAGCCCGTTCGGCAATCAGCATTGGAAAGGCGACTTCATAGCAAACGCTGACACCGAAAGTACAGCACTCAATGGTGAGTGGATGTTGATTGGAGTGTCCTTTGCTGTAGTCAGCGTTCCTTATTTCCAAGGCGTCTCGAATTGGACCAAAGAGCCAAGCGAACGGAGTGTATTCTCCAAAGGGAACCAATTTGGTCTTAAGAAATTTCCCGAACTCTTCGTAGCCAGGCTCCAAGACAACAAGGCCGTTGTACACGGGACCGGCGTAGCCCTCACGCACAATAGCTCCAATCACTAGAGTTGCGTTGAGTCGATCAGTCAAGTAACGAAAATGCGGGTGGAGTTCATCCTCGTATGCAGGCAACGCGCCTTCAGGCCAGACTATCAAGTCGGCTGCATCGATTTGTGCAGTGAGATCACGGTGTGCTTCCCATGATCGTACAAATCCACTATCCTCCCACTTCTCTTGAAGCGAAACGTTTGCTTGAACCAAAGCAACATCAACTTCATCTCCAGCAATCGTCCAGTCCTGTTGTGCTATCAATGCACCGGCGAACCAAGGAACCCCAATTGCAACCATGCTCCAAAGCCTCCACCGAGGAAATTCTAGAATGCCGAGTGCCATTGCAAAGGCGCAAAGCCCGACTAGAGAGACCCCTCCAATTGACGCGAGGCTTGCCACCCAGGTATCCGTTAATGCATAGCCGATATGAAGCCATGGAAATGAAGTGTCCAGGCTTGTCGAATAGTTGATCTGTTCATAGATCAGCCAGCCCGCGCACCATGCCATGGAGCTAGCTAGTGCGCTGTGTGACCTTAAGAGGGCACCAAGTACAGTTCTCATCCAGAGTTGCGCAAGGAACACGGTCAACGTAAAGAAGCTAGCGTAAAAGACAACAAACGTGGCCGTTAGGAGCGCGGCTAACCACCCCTCCACGTTGCCCAAGATAATCAGGGCTTCGTATAGCCAAGAAGCTCCAACCGCATACATTCCGATTCCGTACACCAACAGAAACCCAAGCGATTGCAGAGGATGCGAGTCCCGCAAGCAATAGAGGAGAGCGACGACAGACGCGATCGCGATTGGCCAAATTCCATAGGGGGCTAGTCCGAGTGGGAAACACATTCCTGCCAGCAGCGCCAGCAAGAACCGAAGCAGTACGACTCGTTCTATTGCTCTACTGCTGTCAAGTGCAGTAGGTCTACTCTTCTGTTGTCGGCGTTCACAACAGTGTAGACGTACCCGTCGATTTCCATGAATTCGTTCGGGGCAGGAACATGACCAAATCTATTGGTAACTATGCCACCAATAGTGTCGAATTCGTCGGTGGCGAAACTGACCTTGAAATACTCATTGAATTCGCCAATGGGCGTTTCCCCCTTTACACGAAATGTGCCATCGTGCAGTTTCACGATTAGTCCTTCATCGTCGGCTGGATCATGTTCGTCCTCGATATCTCCGACTATCTGTTCGAGAACGTCCTCGATCGTTATCAATCCTGCGACGCTGGTGTACTCGTCCACGACTATGGCCATGTGCTGACGTGCTGAACGAAAGTCCTTAAGTAGCACGTTCAATCGCTTGCTTTCCGGGATGACCCGGGCCTGTCGGATTATGTCTTCTAGAACCAATCCGTTTGTGGTGGATTCGTTGAGGATTTTGCTAATCAAATCCTTTGTGTGTAGTATCCCCCTGATGTCGTCGACATCCTCTCCAATCACGGGGAATCGAGAATGTGGGTTCTCGCTGAACACTTGAAGGATTTCCTCAGCAGAGGCGTTGAACTTGATGTACACCATGTTTGCACGAGGAACCATGATGTCTCGAGCGCGCATGTCAGAGACCTGCAGCGCACCGTAGATGATCTTTACGGTATCGGGATCGACAAGCTCACGAACCGCTGCATCTTTCAGCAAGTCCTCGATTCGTGCCGTGCCGTCGGCATCATCGCCGTTTCCAAAGAGCGGCGCAAGCCAATCGCGCCACTTTGGTCTATTGTCGTCAGTCTCAGCCATGATTCGTATAGGGATTGTCAAAACCTAGCGATCTCAAAACACGGATCTCTCTAGACTCCATTGACGTTGCTTCTTCGCTTGTTCCGTGTTCGAAACCGCAGAGATGTAGTGTTCCGTGAACGACTAGATGGGCAAGATGATCGACCAGTGGCTTGTGTTGCTCGCGAGCTTCCCGCGCGGCCACGGGGACGCAAATTGCAATGTCGCCAAGGATTCCGGTCTCTCTTGCCTCAAAAGCGAGCACGTTTGTTGCATTGTCGATGTTTCTAAACTGCCTGTTTAGCGAGCGACCTTCGGACTCGTCTACGAATCGAACGCAAACTGTTCCTTGATTCTCGTGTCGGGCTGCGCCAACCCACGCTTTCACGTGCTCTACATTGATGGGGTTTGTAGCGTCGGCAACTTGCACCCATATATCGGGATCAGGATCCACTTCGATAGCTTGCATAGTTGAGTCTTAGGACTCTCCTCCGGCTCCATTGATGCTAGAGGATCGAGCGTCTGATTTCTCGTAAGCCTCAACGATTCGTTGTACGACGGGATGCCGTACTACGTCCCTCTTGTTGAATCGAACGATAGACAATCCGGGAATGTTGCGGACTATGTCCAATACATGAACAAGCCCAGATTGCTTGCCGTGCTGACCTTGCGGAAGGTCGATTTGCGTCAAGTCTCCCGTTATGGCCACTGTCGATCCAAACCCGATTCTGGTCAAAAACATCTTCATTTGCGAAATGGTAGTGTTCTGACCTTCGTCCAAGATTATGAAGGCGTTGTTTAGTGTTCGCCCTCGCATGTAGGCTAGTGGAGCAATTTCGATCACGCTGCGTTCCACATGTTTGTTTACACGCTCCGATCCCAGCATTTCATAGAGTGCATCGTAGAGCGGACGCAAGTAAGGATCGATCTTCTGATAGAGATCGCCTGGCAGAAATCCCAATTTCTCACCTACCTCAACTGCGGGACGCACAAGCACTATTCGACCAATTCGTTCATTTTCTAATGCTTCCACTGCACAAGCGACGGCCAAGTAGGTTTTTCCTGTTCCCGCAGGTCCAACTCCGAAACTTACGTCAAAGCGACGCATGTTTGCCACAAACTGAGCTTGGTTTGAGCCTCGCGGTCTAATGGTTCGCTTTTTCGTCCGAACCTCTGAGACTGATTGATCAGACGCAGTGCCCGTTACCAAATCCTGAACCCCGGATTCCTGAAGAAATAGATGCACAGTACTTGGATCCAACGACTCTAGCTTATTGGTTTCCTGATACAGCTGAGTGAGCAGTGCGATGCCGGCTTGAACTTGGTCGTCAGGTCCGGTGAGACGAAACGCGTTTCCTCGGTTGCTGATGTAAATGTCGAGCCGTTGCTCCAACTGACGGATATTCTGATCGAACGGACCGCACAATACGGCTAAGCGACGGTGATCGTTGGGTTCTAGATTCAGATTTGCGGTCACGTCGGCCGCAGGCGAATCTTCGCTCAAGAGGGTTGCATAGATTGGTGGAAGGAACTAAAGAATAACTACTAAAGATTGGATGTCAATGATTTTGAAGTGTCCATTTGTGGCGAGCATTGGCGCGATTTGGGTATCGAGGTCCTGCACTAGCTAGAAATCTTGGTGCGCGGAATCTGTTGTGAGACTCCTTGCACGTCTGTCTAGGTCCAACTGTGACGTATTACAAGGGAACAATTAAATTAGTCAGGGGAGCGGCGAAGCGCGCCAGCCACGAGCCGTATCTAGTTGGATTGATGTTTTCGCTCGGCGTTCTGCCACCATCGAATTCTTGCACTCGGATGAACGACAACACCATCATTTAGTACGTCGATTGGATCTCTCCCGTCCACTCCCAACCCAAACCGGTGGTAGCCAAGCAATCGCTGCATTTGTTCGGGCATGTCCCGTACCTGGTCTCGAGGGACTGAAACCAATTGGATTTCCTGCGGACGGAGGTACCAGACGACATGGCTCATGAAGAATCCAAGCCGTTCTCTGCCGTTTGACGTATTCGCGCCGCCACCGTGCCACATTCCACCTTCCCAAAAAACTATGGACCCCGATTTCAATTCGACGCGTGTCGTTTCAATGGACTGATCCACTCGTCGGTCATGCCACTTGTGGCTGTAGGGAACAAGATGCGTTGCTCCATTTTCGATGTCATGGTCGTCAATAGCCAAAAGAGCGTTGCACAGAAACGGGGGATGGGGCCGCGGGATGGGCCAAAGTCCGTCGTCTTGGTGCAAGTACTGTCGTGTTTCGCCTGGCAGAACATTGAACAACGTGGTTACATTCACCTGCGTCCTTGGTCCGATAACACCTTCGACAATTGCGCGCAGTCGTTTGTCGAGAAACATGAAATCCACGTTGCGAGTCTTGCCGAGGAGATTGTGGGCTCGAAAAGTCCTTCCAGTCTTGGTGCCAATCGCCCGCATCTCGGTTAGCGGAACTTCAGTATCAAACACATTTCGAATGTGGTCGACCACAGTAGGCGCGACAAAGTCCTCAACAACCACAAACCCGCGGTCCTTGATTTCACTCACGCAATTGGTGATGTTCAAACCATCAATGATGATGTTTTCGTTGTCGGATTCGGGGCTTACTTCCCGTTTTGATGCATACATTGCGCTTAACGCCAAGAATCAGTCTTGGTTGTTGATGTCGACAGAAGTTCGTAACAAATTATGCAGAGAGCAAGACTTGATTTGCGCACCCAACGGTGCATGTCGTTCGCCACGCATGCCATTAGAATCTCTCGTATAGCGTACGCAATATCCCAACATTCGACAATCAGTTCGATAATGTCGTACTAAGCTGCGTGCCGGATCAACATGCGGGACACCATGAAGAATTCCAATCTCATCGAGACATTAGATCAATTTCAAGACGAGTATGAACGGGGGATCGGCACTGTTCTGCCACACAAGCCGTCCAAACAGGCCAATCTTGACAACATTCGGCGGTACGGCGATGGCGTAGGTGATTACAACCCTCTCTATCGTGATGTCGAATATGCACGAGAGAGTCGATTTGGCGACGTAACGGCTCCTCCAACGTTTCTCTATGCCGTAACCCTTGGAGTCATTGCGGGAGAAACGGGTGCTATTGATCGAAAGCGCGTATCCACTAGATTCCTGCCTGTGAACTATGCGGGCGCTGAAATTGAGTTCATCCGCCCTATATGGCGGGACGACACGATCTCCGCGCAAGAGACTGTGGGAGAAACTCAGCGAAAAACAAGCAAGCGGATTGGTCCCATCAACTTTAATACCGGCCACGTAGTGTTTACCAATCAACGACTAGAACAGGTTGCAACGATCAAGACCTTGATGGCAAGATACCAGAATACGGGAGGCATGCTGGAATATGATCGCTCGGCCAAGGATCAATCGGGCCAAACTGAAAAAAATCCTGTCGAACCTGCAGATCCTTTAGTTTGGGAGAGGCAGCGCAGAGGAAGCAACACCCTTCATTGGGAGGATGTAGTAGAGGGAGAGTCCATCAGCCCTCTTGAAAAAGGCACATATTCGGTTACAGAGCTCTTTCTATTCACCCATGGAGTGTTGGGCACGGGACGAAGCACACGAGCAGCATTGCAGGCCGAAGATTCTCCAGATTTGGGCGGAGGCGGACGATTCGACGAAGAGCATGCACAGAAACGACGCAACATGCCCGGGCAATTCGACTTTGGACCTCAACGCGTTTGCTGGCTTGCTCAGATAGTCACTGATTGGATGGGAGACAATGGAACATTGCGCAAGTTGCACGCGTCGATACGCCATCCAAACGTCGTTGGCGACACGAACACGGTTCACGGTACAGTGGCTAGAAAATATCGATCTGGAAGCAATCACTTCGTTGAACTAAGTGTAGAGAACGTGAATCAAGCCGGATTGCCGACGGCATTTGGAACAGCCGTTGTGGAACTCCCCTCAATAGAAGCGCGCTAGCTTTCGCCCCGACCAGCTGGGAGCCAACTTTGGTGCAATACGTCCTCTCCATTGATCAGGGAACTTCGAGCTCTCGAGGAGTTGTCTACGACGAGGAACTCAATCCTATTGGAATTGGACAGCGCGAACTCCCATCTGAATTTCCGCAGGATGGTTGGGTCGAGCAAGACGCCAACACACTTTGGCAGACAGTAATCGATTCATGCCGCGAGGCGATTGCACACGCAAAGATTCAGTCGCATCAGCTTGCGGGAATTGGGATTACAAACCAACGCGAGACATCGGTGGTTTGGCATGCAAACTCGTCGGTGCCAATCGGCAATGCAATCGTGTGGCAGGACCGAAGAACCACCGATATGTGTGCGAGATTGAAGAGCGATGGGCTAGAAGAGCCAATTTTCAAAACCACGGGTCTTGTTGTGGATCCCTATTTTTCCAGCACTAAGCTTGCGTGGCTATTGAAGAATCCTGAGGTTCGGAGGCTAGCGGACACAGGAAAGTTGAGGTGGGGAACAGTGGACTCCTTCCTGCTTTGGCGTTTCACAAACGGCAGAGTCCATGCCACGGATGCAACGAATGCCTCGAGAACTCAACTCTACGACATTAACCACAACGAGTGGTCCACAGAGTTGTCGGCTTACTTCCAAGTTCCTACATCCGTCTTTCCTACCGTCATGGATTCTAGGAGTTCATTTGGAATTGCCGACAAGAAGTGGTTTGGTAAGGAAATTCCCATATTTGGAGTTGCCGGAGATCAACAAGCCGCACTTATTGGCCAGGCTTGTTTTGGCCCTGGCATGGCTAAAGCAACGTACGGTACAGGATGTTTCCTAATAGCAAATACGGGTCATGAACGAAGGGATTCGAAGAATGGCCTATTAACTACGATCGCCTATCGACTCGACGGCAAAACCACCTATGGGATTGAAGGTAGCATTTTCAATGCCGGCACCGCCATACAGTGGTTGCGAGACAGATTGCGTTTTATGGAGCACTCAAGCAGTTCCGAAGAGTCCGCACGAAAGATAGAAGGGAATACCAAAGGCGTGTACGTTGTACCCGCTTTCACTGGACTTGGCGCTCCCCATTGGAATCCGGACGCTCGTGGTTTGATCTGTGGCTTAACCTTGGACAGCGGCATCGACGAAATAGTCACAGCTACTCTTAAGAGCGTGGGGTTTCAAACATCCGATCTCGTGGAGGCAATAGCTGGTGCGAGCATCTCTCTATCTAGATTGCGTGTCGATGGGGGCATGACCCGCAACGGATGGTTTTGCCAATTCCTAGCTGATGTGACTGGCATTGAGGTGGATAGGCCGAAAAATGTCGAGACGACCTCCGCTGGCGCGGCAGTTTTGGCGTGGTTAGGTTCAGGTCACATCAGCAGTCTTGAGCAAGCCGCACAAAAGTGGCAGCTGGATTCGTCCTTTAATTCGCTAATGAGCGGCGTTGAGCGCGACGAAGAAATGTCGCGATGGCGTGCAGCCGTTCGTCGGGCGATGTAGTTGCTGTAGCGTGACGACCAAGCTAAGTGGAGGCTACATTGCCAATTTTTCAACAACCTTCTGTAGCAAAGGCGCAACGCGTTGCTCTAGTTCCGACGCCTGACTGATCAATCGAGCCTTGTCGGTATCTTCGAGTTGATTGTCACTAGATTGAGTCAATAGTTCGCTAATCTGCGAGAACAGAGTAGCCAACTTGATGATTTCGTTTGATGGGCCATGCGGCCAATTCTTGAAGTACTCCGCGGCATGGCTGCGGCACTCAGCCCAAACCATCGCATTCCACCAATGTCCCTGTTTCTCGTAATTGCCCGATTCGAGCGCCGTTATCCAATTCTTGTATGCGGAAACTCCGAAAACGTATCCGTCCATCTGAAACTCAGATGGCTGCTGATACATGCGTAACGCACAATTCAATCCTTCGAGAATTCGGCTTTGCTTCGAAACAGAGTCACATTGGTCGAATCGGTAAAAGCCAAAGACCGGTGGGTTGTCACCATAGAGATCCTTGTAGCGTACGCTGGTCATGCACGAAGGCACATCGGGACCCCATGGCAACGCAAGATTGAACTGTTCGTCGTCGCAATCTGTAACAAGCTGGTGGTCTAACCCCTCAACGGAAAGTATGGCTTCGCTCGCGGCCCTACGGGCTTGCTCTTCAACATTGCTTGCAGACGCTGTCTTTCCATCGGGGTATTGCAGAGGAATGTGAGTTGCCGATATGCCCAAGTTTCGAAGGCATTCCAAGACGTTGGCGTGGTTCCAGCAATACGGAGCGCTAGGACAGGTTTCCGGGTGAATATTGATTGCAAAGGCAAACCCCGACTCGCAAAAAAAGTCCGATGCTGAGATTGACGAAGCATAGTGGCGCGCGGCTCCAACAACGGCACCGACGAAAGTGGCATTGAATGGAGGCTGTGTCAGCTCCTCGTGTCGCATCGCGTCTGAAGTTTCCATGTGTTTTGGGTTCATTCCGATTGCAGGCATGCAGTCTACCAGCCGATGGACTAGAGAGGCGAATTTGCATGTTACGTGGCGGTGAAGTCAATCCGTGAATGGTGAATGGCAGCGCCCGTTGTTAGTTCTTGGGAAGTCTTGTCGCGCCAATACTGCAATCGGGATTGCCCAGGCTGTTCTTTGAGGCAAAGACACGCTCACGACTGCTGATTCTCAGGTAGCGCTTCGTAACCCTGGATGATGTCTTCGCGTGAGACGGAACCATCATTATCTAGGTCCCATTGTTCAAGGTAGGGCAATTCGTTCTTTCGGAGCTCAGATGGATCTAGTTTCCCGTCGCCGTTCGTATCTCGGTAGTGAAATAGCACATTTGCACTGTGGTCGCCAAGCTCCCGTTTTGCCTCTTCCCATATCTTGCCCTTTACGGTGAGTTCAGTGTTTGGATTCATCTGAATGGACGATTGAGCCCCGCGGCGAACTGCTTCGCTTTGTTCCAAGAAGGTCGCGACCATTGCACTTGGCAGGTCGTGTTTATTCCCCAAATCCCGGTAAATTGATCTATGGCTCTTATATTGCATGGCATTCACCGTATAGACGAGAGTATTGGCCTTCTCAAGTTGGAGGGCAAAACTCACGACTTCCTGCCACTTTCTTTCTCTAACCGTTTTCAGATGATCGGCGTTGGGCATTAAGACTGGACTAGCGACGAGGATAAGAAACGGGGGATATTTGCGATTAGTGTCTATATGGTGAAAGGGGGATGCGTCTTTCCACGTCTCAGGTTGGGAGCCGAATGCATCGTGATATGGACTTGACGGAGTATCTTTGAGATCTTGCATCGTATTCACCATGTTCAGCGATGCGGAGTCGACAAGTACAACGCCACGAATTGCGACGGGATCCACTCCTTCGCTTCGTAAGCGACTCTCGTCCAGCGTGACCAAGCTTGCAAGATGCGCACCGGCAGAATGTCCCATGAGATAGATTGCATTTGGATTGCCTCTGTAGTCGGCTATGTTTCTTGTCACCCATGCAATCGCAGCAGCAACATCCGCAACGTGGTGCGGGTGCCTAACCTCGTTGGAACTCAATCTGTAGTTGGTGCTAACTACCACATAACCCTGTTCAATCAACCAAGAGAGTTTCGATTTCGAGATCAAGCTCTTGTCGCCAAAAGCCCAGCTGCCGCCATGTATAGACACGACTACCGGAGCACTCTTTGCCTGCTGAGGCACATGGACATCTAGACTCAAGTGATGGGCATTTGCATCCTTCAATTTCTTGTAGGGCAAATCTAATTTGCTATAGAAAGGAGAGTCGGCTGGCGATGCTAAGCCTCCTACTGCGAGAGAAAATAAACTGAAAGTAAGGACTATGTGGATAGTGGAAAAGGGTCGTTGAAGCAACGAATATCCAATTGATCTGCAAGAGTTAATCTGATAGACAATCCCAGAAATTTCGTATGAAGCCCTATCGGGCTTAGTTTCTCTGTTGTGTCGTCGACGCGTCAAAGTGGAAATTCTTGATTCACCAAGAGTAATGAAGCCGGACTTTGCGACCAGTTTGAAGTAGCTTCATGTTAGCCAATTGAGTCTGAAAGCAATTGCGAACTTAGTGATAACCTATATGGCAATTGGAAAAAGGAGGTTCCAAATTTCTCGCTGCTCAAGGACGACGCACCAATGTTCAAGATTGAACCCATAAGCCTAAGGTTTGTACTAGTAATCGGCATCATCATTGCATTGATGATTCCTCTACTATTTGTGCTGCTCTTGGTTCAAGAACGAAAGATGTATCACGAGCAAGCCCTTGCCGATGTCGCGCAGTCATGGGGCTCAAATCAAGCAGTCATTGGTCCCCTAGTTTCGCTGCGCGTCAAGAATGAGAATTCGACGTCAAATCGTGTTGGTCACATGAGCGACGAGTGGGTTCAAATGCCCCACACACTCGAATTCACGCTTGAGTCAACGCATGACATGCGAAAACGAGGGATCTATCACACTCCGGTCTTTACGGCGGGTGTCGTGTCTCACGCCGAGTTCCTCCCGTTGGATACGGAGCAACTCGACGGAGAGATCGATCAGGTTTTCGTGACCTTAGGAATTTCGGATAGTCGCGGAATCAGAAACTTGACCATTGAGTGGAATGGGATGGAACTCGACGACCTGGTGTCGACCCAACTTCGCGGCATAGGAAATGTTGTGCAAGTCGAACTGTCTGCGGATGACCTACAGAAAATATCTACTGCGACTGTCAAAGCCGATTTGCGAGGCACCGATCGTTTCTCGATGCTACCGGTAGGAGACACGACCCACGTTTCTATGACATCGGATTGGCCGGACCCTAGCTTTGACGGGAGATTTCTCCCGGATGAACGAAAAGTTGACGACGACGGGTTTTCTGCGGCATGGTCGACACACGCGCTTTCTCGAGGGTTTCCATCTCTAGTGAGTGCGGGGGATCTGGAACGAGTGCTGCACGACATCGAATTGAGTTCTAACCAGCCCATTGACTTGGGATTCACGATACTCAACCTGAACACACCCTATCGGGCGACCGAAAGGTCGATTAAGTATGGTGCGCTGTTTATCGTCATGACAATGATCGGCATTGTCTGTATTGAGATGGTGTCGAGGTCGAGTTTCCACATAATTCAGTATGGAGTCGTTGGAGCAGGCCTCGCGCTATTTTTCTTGACCCTTTTGTCGCTATCGGAGCATGTAGGATTTTCAACAGGCTACTTTCTTGCTGCATTGTTGTTGGCAACAATGAATGTCGGCTATCTGTGGTTTGTTAGCCGGAAAGCGTCGGTGGCAATCGCTATGGCAACCATTCTGACCGTTCTTTATGTAGCACTATATTTCGTGCTGCAACTGAATGAATATGCGCTCATGGTAGGAACTGTTTTGCTGCTGATCCTGCTTGGCTCAGTTATGTATGCAACTCGGTCCTTGAGTCGCAATGGTGGGAATCCCAGCGGAACTAGCATGCACAGTGTGAGCTAGTGGCGAGGCCCTCTAAAGCGGTGCACAATCGCACAACGACCGTCAACCTAAAATACTGACCAAGAAACTAGGTTTAGGGCAACCCCTTTCGATTTTGTATGGACTCAAGTAAAAGTAGAACGCGCACGTATCGGGTGCAGTTCCACAATGCCCGTCAAATCTACGAAGTGTATGTCCGAGAGATTTACACAAGCGACATCTATGGTTTCGTCGAACTTCGACAATTTGTGTTTGGAAAACCGTCGCAGGTAGTCATAGATCCATCTGAGGAAAAACTGCGAACGGAATTTGGAGACGTGGACAGTACCCTAGTACCAGTTCATGCAATTATTCGTATAGACGAAGTAAAGAAAGAGGGCACACCAAAGATAACAGATGGTGACGGCAGCAATGTCATGCCATTCCCGATACCCGTGCAAGACAAAAAAAGATAGAAGTTCTCTGACTTCACAGTTAGTTCGCACTATGTCCGATCGACAGTAATGCCGCGTCAGTTTTCCAATGTAGTCATAGTCGGTGGGGGACATGCAGCGGGACAATTGGCTGCAAGTCTCAGACAGTTGGGGTTTGCAGAGGGAGTGTTGATTGTCGGCGATGAGGAACATCCTCCCTACCAGCGTCCACCTCTATCCAAGCAATACCTAAAAGATGAGTGTGGACTCGATAGAGTCTACCTACGTCAGCAACAGTTCTATGTAGTCAAGGACATCCAGCGCATTTCAGGAAAGCGTGTAGTCGAAGTTGATGCAAACGCGAGGTTCGTTGTCCTTGACGATGGAATGGAAATTGGATGGGACACTCTTGTCTTCGCAACCGGTTCTTCCAACCGTAAGCTGGACATTCCCGGCACTGACTTTCCCGGAGTCCATTCTCTGCGGTCCATAGCTGATTGCGATGAACTTAAGGAGCAATTCGAACGAGGTGGCCAGACGCTTATCGTGGGAGGTGGCTACATAGGCTTGGAGGTTGCTTCTTCCTGTAGGCGCCTGGGGCTCAAAGCTACAGTGATTGAACTGCTTGATCGTGTATTGGCGCGCGTTGCTGTACCGGAAATCTCGAGCTATTTCCAGGACCTTCACGAATCTAATGGTGTACAGATCGCAACTAGCTCAACCGTAACGTCCATCGAGAGGGACACAAACACAAATGCTTTGAGCCTGTTGCTGTCGAGTGGTCAGAAATTGCAGGCCGAATGTGTACTCATAGGTGTGGGTATTGCTCCCAATGTTGAGCTCGCACAAGAAACGGGTCTGAGTTGCAGCGATGGAATATTGGTCGACGAATATTGTCGAACTGAGCACGAACGGATTTTCGCGATTGGCGACTGCACTAGCCAGCAGAGTCAATTGCTAGGTCGACGCATACGGTTGGAGAGCGTACCGAACGCCATGGAGCAGGCACGTTGTGCCGCCGCAACGATCGCTGGTACACCAACGCCCAATTACTCCATTCCGTGGTTCTGGTCTGACCAGTACGACGTGAAGTTTCAGATGGCGGGCTTTCCAACGGAAGGCGAGACCATGGCAGTTCGAGGCGAGATGGGCGGAACGACCTTTATGAACTTTCACCTTGCCAACGGCCAGCTCGTGGGTGCAAGTGCAGTCAACTCCCCCGGGGAGTTCCTTGTCGCCCGCCGGTTGATCGGAAAGCGTCTCGATCCAAAAAAACTTTCTGACCCGGACGTCGAGCTCAAGTCTTTAGTTTGAGCAGCGTGGCTGGCAGATTGTGCACTCTGCTCTGACCCTGCAGCATGCCGAGCCTATTGATTCGATTGTTCAGTGATTCCCATGGTTGTAAGTATGAATGCGTAGGCTTCTGCAGTTTCGCGCAATGAGTCAAAGCGCCCCGATTTGCCTGAGTGTCCTGCTCCCATTTGAGTTCTTAGAAGCAATGGATTGCTGTCGGTCTTGCGAGAGCGAAGTTTCGCCACATACTTGGCTGGTTCCCAATAGGTTACTCGCGGATCGTTCAATCCGGCCGTCACAAGCATCGGAGGGTAGTCTTGCGACGAAATCTGATCGTACGGGGAATATGAACGGATGTACTCGAATGCGGCCTTGTCTTCAATTGGATTTCCCCACTCTGGCCACTCTATCGGCGTCAAGGGAAGTGAAGTATCAAGCATTGTGTTGAGGACATCTACGAAAGGAACATATGCGATCACCGCTCCCCAAAGAGTAGGGGCTTCGTTGGCTACTACACCCATGAGAGTGCCCCCTGCGCTGCCTCCCGAGATGGCGATTCTCCCTTCCGTAGTAAAGTCTTGATCAATCAAATAGCGCGCGACGCTAATGAAGTCGAGAAAGGTGTTCATTCGCCGATCGAGCTTGCCGTCCTCATACCAGTGATAGCCCATTTCACTTCCTCCCCGGATATGGGCTATGGCAAATACGAAACCTCGATCCAGCAGTGAGAGCACATTGGTGGAAAAGTAGGGATCAGAGCTGCTTCCATAAGCTCCGTAACCCGTCAAGTAGAGAGGTGCCGAGCCGTCAAGTGGGGTGTCTCTTCGATACGCAATCGACACTGGCACTTCCACGCCGTCGTGCGAAACCGCCATGCGACGCTCCGATGTATAGAGCTCTCGCTGGTAGCCACTAGGAATTTCTTGTGTCTTTCGTGTGACTCGATTGCCTGTCTCGAATTCGAAGTCGAATACTACTTGTGGTGTGGTTAGTGACGAGTAGGAGACTCTAAGGTGTGTCGGATTGGTCTCGGGGCTATAGTGAAATCCGGCGCTGTAAGCAGCATCTTCAAAATCAATCGGCTGCAACGAACCATCAGTTGAGGAAATGAGTATCTGGTCCAGACCACGCTCCCTTGCGCCAACGACGATTCGCTCATCGAACGCTTGCACGTTAGTGATGTATCGATCGTTGGATCCTTCGAGCAGCGTCGCCCAATGTTCGGCTTGGTAGGTCTCCTCGCCCGCCGTTGCCAACCTGAAATTCTTGTGTGTGTCATTGGACAGTATTACAAACGCATCTTGGCGATGGTCAACGTGGTAGGTGTGCTCTTCCTGTCTCTTTGAGAACATCTTGGGTTCTTGTTGAAGATTGTCTAGCGGAACAAACCTGACTTCAGAGGTTACATGATCACTCGAGTCTATCAAGGCGTACTTGCGAGACGTGGTTCGATCAATGTTGACGAAAAACCCCTCATCGGTTTCTTCGTAGACAAGCTGGTCCTCCGATGGGTCCATGTCAAGAGTGTGGTGCCAAACCCTATTTGGACGGAGTTTCTCGTCTAGAGTCACATATAGGAAGCTTTTGCTGTCGGATGCCCAAACCACCGATCCTTGAACATTGTGTATCTCTTCCGAAATGTACTTGCCAGTTTCTAGGTTTCGGACCACAAGGTTATAGCGCTCACTTCCATCGTGGTCTGTGCTATACGCCAGCAACTGATCATTCGGGCTGACTGACCGGCCACCCAATCGAAAGTAGTCCGATTTTGCGGCCAGCTTGTTTTCGTCGATTAGAACCTCAATCGCGTGTTCGTCTTCTGGTAAGAGACCATCAGTTGCCCTAGTGGCGAGCCACCGCAAATGCATTCGATATTGGTTTCCTTCGGAATATCGTGATTGATAGATGTAGTCGCCGTCTTGAACCGGGACCGAGGCGTCATCTTGCTTGAGTCGTCCCTTTAGTTCTGTGTAAATTTCATCGACCAAGGTGGAGATTGGCGCCATGAATTCTTCAAAGTAATCATTCTCCTTCGTCAGGTACTCAAGCACATCTTCATCGTCGACGTTCGGATAGCTTTGGTCTTTCAGCCAGAAGTAAGGGTCTGAGAGGTTTACGCCGTGATATGTTTCAACGTGCTGTCGTCGCTCAGCGATTGGTGGTTGGGGCATTTCTGTTTCCTTGTTCAAGTTGCTGCAGGCAATTGTGTTGGCAAGTAGCGCGCACGTTGCTACGAGAAGTAGCAGGCGCCTTGTTCTACTTCTGTGAATAGGTTTGAACAAATGAATGTGCTCCCAACCGGACCACCTCCTGCAAGGCGTCATTGTGCAGTATTGGCAAATTATTAATGGAAATACACATTTACGAATTTGACAAGTTGCGTGAAAAGGAACGGGTATTGGGAAAACTGTGGTTTAATCCAATGCGCACTTTGGGGTAAGTGCTGACCACAGCATAGAGGGAGCCAACATGGCGGACGACAACTCTAACCGGCTGGTTCGATTGGGAAAGCTGTTGTCCAATCCTGAAGCACTTAAGCAAACCCGAATCTTCCAGAAACTCAATAGTGCTTGGTTAATTTTCTACGAGTTCTGCACTGCTGACAAAGCTCGCGAACTCGCCGATGCGAGTGATGCGCCGGAAGTCACTTTCGCAAGAATGGGCAGCATGATTGTGCGGTCCATTCCCTTCATGGTGCCAATGTTCCCCCACATCGCGTTTATGTTTTGTCTCGGCTTTGCCAACACTCTTTTCTACACCGCGACAGGCACGATCATGGGAGACATGTGGAATAACAAACTGCTGGTGGGCGATAAGCTTCAGCCCAATCAGGCACGGTTGTTTCTCTTGGACGAGAGTTTCGTGCGTCACGACATGTTGGACGCCGCTGACAGTTTGGAGGATAGTGTTACGGACGAACCATCTGCAGGCGGCGACGCAAACGAAGAGGCCGAGTCAGAGAAGGAAGACACCATTGGAAAGCTGACTGTACCTCAAAGGCGTAGCGTAAGAAACCACATGTATTTCGGTTATGCCTTCTTAGCGTTGTACGGAATTCTTCAGGGCTTTACTCTCCACTACTACGGTATGTGGATTTGGCAAAACGTAAATCACAACTTGCGTGTTGCCATGATGGACCGGCTGGAGTATCTCTCAATGTCGTTTCATCATGCGAATAGATCTGGAGACGCCATATTTCGGATTTATCAAGATAGTTCAATGATCGTCAACGTTCTTGAGGAGGCAGTCATTGGGCCGATGGAGACCATTCGAGGACTAACAATTGCTGTTTGGTTTGTTGTCCTGTTTGATTGGTTGTTGCTAGCAGGTGTCTTCCTGGTTTGGATTCCGGCTTTTTTCTTGACCATTTGGTATACACCCAGAATCCGCAAACGTTCAGTAGCAAATAGAGTAGCCAACAGCAACTTTACCTCTACGGTTCAGGAGATCTTTCGGGCCGTGCGGGTCGTAAAGGCAACGCGATCGGAATCCATGATGCTTGGTCGCTTTAGACGTGACTCGAAAATTGCATTGGATGCCGCATTCTACTTGCGCTTTGACATGGTGATGCTAAGTCTTATCGTCGGGATTGTTGGCGGACTAATGATTATCGGCACCGAGTACCTAATGGTTACTTGGGTGCTAGATCAGCGCAGCACGATGTTTCCGGCTTGGGCAGCTGCGTGGATCAGCTTCACTGCGTGGAATCTTGGTGCGTTCAATGTAGGTCGCGAGCGAGTTGGCGATTGCGTTGGAACGGGAAAGGGTCTCGTGCGGCTTTGGTGCATGCTTCAGGACTTGTTTATCGGCTTGGAAAGAGCGTTTTATTTCTTAGAACTTAAACCCGGTGTTGAAGAAGCACGCGAGCCAAAGGACTATCCAAGTTCAGTAGGGTCGGTTTCTTGGGTCGACGTGCACTTTGGCTATCCAGAAGGTGATCAGGTGCTCAAAGGCGTGAACTTGAAAGCCGAAGCAGGTACCGTGACAGCAATCGTGGGTGCAACAGGTTCCGGCAAGTCCACACTCATGACATTGCTTATGCGCCTCTATGATCCCCAAGAAGGCACGATTTTGATCAATGACATCGATTTGAGAGAGATACAACTAGAAGAAATTCGCACTCGCACCGCAATTGCCCTGCAAAAGAATGTGCTGTTCACTGGAAGGGTGCGAGAAAACATAGCCTATGCGACGGAGAACGTCACTCCAGACGACATTCGAAAAGCTGCACAAGTGGCATGTGCCGACGAGTTCATCGAAACTATGTCGGAGGGCTACGACACGCAGTTGGGCGAGCGCGGAGGCAAGCTTTCAGCCGGACAACGGCAACGCATCACAATAGCGCGAGCAATTATTCGCGACACCCCGATCTTGGTATTGGACGAACCCACTGCTTCGCTGGATGCGCAGACCGAGCATCAAGTATTGAAGAACATTGCCGAGTGGGGACGGGATCGAATCGTCTTCATCATCACTCATCGATTGTCGACTATACGGACTGCAGATCAAATCGCGTTTCTGGACGACGGCAAGATCGCCGAAGTGGGCAGTCACGACGAGCTAATGGCAATTGAGGGCGGAAATTATCGTGGTTTTGTAGAAGCGGAGTTCGACGATTCACAAAGGACCGGTACCTAAGGGTCGCCATGATCAAGCGGCTGTATCGTTGGTTCAAGTCTCGCCGAGTCAATGAGAACGTTGACACTACCCAGCAAAGCACGATATTGGACGGATTTCGCAAGGGCGCGAAATTTGATGACCAGATTGATGTAGATACGGAAATCACACACTGGGAGTCGTTCAAGCTGCTGGGTCGAACCTACGCGCTCATCGGCGAAGTCTGGAAGCTATTTCTCGCGAAGTTCATATTGGATTTCGCACCCCTATGGCCGCTGCTCTACCTTGGTTGGTTGTACAAGATTATTACTGACCATGTGATTCTCCAACGCCCTCTCGTTGTAGGCGAAGTGAACTTTCCGCCTCACATGACTCCGATTCTCAGGATGTTAGAGGGTCGCGAACCGATAGAGATCATGAGTGTGATTAGCATGATTTTTCTAATCGGACTCTTTCTTGTTGGATTGCGGTCCAGAGGTACTGGTGCAGGGCTATTTGGTGGACGGGATACTCAAAGCCAGGCCGAGAATGCCATAAGTGGTGGTGGCAGCGATTTGGGTGGCGTATGGGGGATAGTTGAGTTTTGGGTCAACGTTCGATTGACGCAACGGATGGCAGACAACTTTCGCACCAAACTCTTCGATAGGCTGACAAGAGCGAAAATGGAAATGCTGGACGACCACAGAACGGGGGACTCTGTCTACAGGGTGCTGTACGACACTGCCAGTGTTCCCCATGCGGTGTACGAACTAACTCTTGCTCCATTCTACCACTTTGCGATGATTGCCACAACAGTCTACCAAGTTCACTACACATATGGGGAAGTGGCGCCTTGGTTGATGTTTGTTGTGAGTTTGACAGCTCCCGTAGTAATTATCGTGACATGGCCAACGATAGGATTGATTCGCCGAACAAATCAGAATAAACGAGCCGCAGGCTCCGACACAACCAATGCGATGGAAGAAACTCTGGACAACATGGTCGCAGTCCAAAGTCTCGGCGGGATGAAGCGAGAAAAGTCCCGATTTGCAAGACGTAACGCCGCTGCATATTGGCGCGAACGCATAGCGTCAGTAGTAGGAATAATCCTTAGTAACAGCATAAATTTCATTACCACGCCAATTGGATTCATAGTTTCCTTCATGGTTACGGAAGCTGTGTTTCGCGGCGATTTGACGGTGGGCGACTTTGGAGCTCTGTACGGAATGTACATGAGCTTGAGCGGGACAATTCGCTACATTGGCGGATTGTGGGTTCGAATCCAGGACAACGTTGCAGCTCTCCGTCGAGTGTATTTCTTCTTGGATTTTGAGAGTGACGATGATCTGCACGTGGGAGGTGTGCAACTGCCAGAGATTCGCCGGAATGTGCAAATCGAACATGCTAACTTTGAATATCCAGATGGCCGATTGGCCCTCAAGGATATAAACCTCGACTTCAAACTCGGCCAACTTGTTGCCATAGTCGGCCCCACTGGTTCTGGAAAGACTAGCCTTGCCTATCTGATCCCGGCGTTCTTGCAGCCTACCGAAGGACGCGTAACGATTGATGGATTCGACCTCAAGACCGTCGATTTGGATTCACTGCGCAGCCAAATCTCCTACGTTTTTCAAGAACACTTGCTAATGGCCGAGTCCATTCGCGACAACTTGTTGATTTCAAACCCTGAAGTTACTGACGAGCAGATTTACGAAGCCCTTAGGACGGCTGGTTGCATGGAATTCATTGATGAATTGCCGGATGGAATAGACACAGTTGTCGGAAAATCAGGAGATACACTCTCAGTTGGACAACAGCAGCGGATCAGCATCGCACGTGGGCTGATTCGAGACGCTAAGATATTGATTCTGGATGAGCCTACAGCTGCACTGGATCCTAAAACGGAGAATGAGCTTGTGCAGGCACTGAGACGGGTCACAAAAAATCGGCTAGTCATTGTCATTGCCCATCGGCTTTCCACGATTCGCTTGGCCGATACCATTGTGTTCTTGGAGGAAGGATCCGTGAGAGACATCGGAGACCATGAGAGCCTCATGGCGGATCCGCAAAGTCCGTATCGTGCCTTTGTTGAGCTGCAAACCACCGGTAGAGCGTTGCCTTAGGTGGGTGGGGAGAGTGAACAGCACCAGGATCATAGTTGTCGAGGAATAATCAAATAAACGCACCACGAGCAAATTTGACGTGACATATTGTTTGGGCATTTCAGTCCGCGAGGGACTTGTGTTCCTTTCAGATTCCCGTACCAACGCAGGTGCGGACAACATAAACACCTACAGCAAGATGCATGTGTTTACACATGAACGTAGGTTCATTGTGCTTCTCACGTCGGGCAATCTTGCAACGACACAAGGAGTGCTATCGCGTATCGAGCGCGACCTACGAGACAGATCACAAAACTCTTTGTGGTCCATGGCCAGTCTTGATTCGGCGGCGGAGTATATCGGGGGCATTTCGGCAGAAGAGCAGAACAAGCATGCAAACAACAGAGTCGAAACGGATTTCCAGCCTGCTGCTTCCTTCATACTGGGAGGTCAAATCTCCCCTGAAGAGCCAAAGCTGTTGCAGATCTATCCGGAAGGCAACTTCATACGAGCCAGCGAGACAATGCCATTTCTCCAGATTGGCGAAGTCAAGTACGGTAGGCCAATTCTTGATCGCATAGTCGACGACAAGACTGAGTTGCGCAGTGCGGTGATGTGCGGGTTGGTGTCGATGGACTCGACTATGCGTAGCAACGTAACGGTGGGACCGCCCATTGAGTACTTGGTTTATCTTCGCGATTCCTACGAGGCAGCACTTCACCAAAGCTTGGCAGAAGACGACGATTATCTGATCGAATTGCGGCGTACATGGGGTTTGAACTTGCGGTATGCGTTTGACATGCTGAGCGAAGCCCCTGGATTAAACGATATTCGTCCCAAGACCAATATAGACATAGTGCGTGGTCGAGGCTAGTTTTTGCCCCGAGGCGACGTTCCGCGATTTCCAGACGCAAATTGGATTGACTGCTATTCGGAATGTTAGGTCTTAGTGCCTAGCTGCAGTTTGAGCGAGGAATGAATCCACCTTAAGCTTGTATGTTGGCGCACTTTTGCTAAATTGTGCGCTAGATTCATGTGGTAAGAGAAGTGACTCGCAGGATTTCTGGTGTCTGAGCTAATTGCTTCCAAATCGCGATTAGAGGATTTACTGGAACGGATTCCTCCCGTTCCGGAGAACGTCGTAGTGTGCGTTCGTTGTTCGCATGTCATTGCAGACGCAGCAGACACTCACGAAATACTGGGATCGGTCGAGCACGAATTCGTCAATCCCTACGGAGTCGTGCACCACTTTCGCTGCTACGGGCATGCTCTTGGGTGTGCAACCAAAGGCAGAGCACATCACGCTGACACATGGTTTCCTGGCTATAGATGGAAGATAGCGACGTGCGGGAATTGCGATGACCACCTTGGCTGGTTTTTCGAAGCCAGTGACAGCTTTTATGGGTTGCTTACCGCGAAAATTGTTACGCAAAGTCTAGATGCCAATCAATGAAGACTCCCAGGCTTGGAAGCTACGACCTTCTTTCGTTTGACTGCTACGGCACACTTGTGGACTGGGAGTCATCAATCGTAGAAACGCTGCAGGACATCTTTCAGTTTCATGATGCAAACATGAACAACGATGTAGTTCTTGAATACTTTTCTACCTGGGAACCAGAGGAACAGGCTCAAGGCGGATCGTATAGGAGCGTCCTGCGCCGTGTGCTCATGAAATGCGGCTTTCGACTGGGTTTTGCACCGCGAAATGAGGATCTCTCGCGATTCGAGGAGTGCGTGGCTCGATCCAAGCCCTTCGAGGACACTTGCGACTCGCTCCGCACACTTCAGAAATACTTCACACTTGCAATCATTTCCAACACGGACAATGATCTATTCGAGATTACCCGCAAGACGCTGGGAATTGACTTTGCTCATGTTGTCACTGCGGAGGATACAGGCTGCTACAAGCCTGATGCGGCTATGTTTGAAGCTGCAATCCAGAAGTTTGGACGCTCGCAACGAGTACTGCATATAGCACAAAGTCTGTTCCATGACATCGCGCCTGCACACGCAATGGGCATCGATACCGTGTGGATTGACCGCACCGATGGACGGGCCGGAGCTGCTCGGTATTCAGACGCCACACCAACTTGGCGTTACACTGACTTGTCAGCCTTTGCTCAAGCTATGGTCGATACTGGCTAGACGCTGAAAGTTTGGCTTGTAAGGATGCCTCTTCCTTAATCGTTTGCAGTTGTTCAATCGGAAACCCACCTCGAATGAGGGATTCCGTTGGATGTATCGGTGAAGTAGCAAGAATGGAACGCAAGTTCGACGAAAGTTTCCGCCGCGCGCTTGAGTGAGATGATTCCCCGGGGTCCAGGTGCACTAGCCGACTGAGTGCATCCATGGCAAATCCTGCGCAAAAGACATTCTTGTCGGACGTGACAATTTCCGTTAGACATTGAATCGCAGAATCCAACGATTGCCCAAGAGATGACGGTCCATGAGAGCAGAGCACTACCAAGGACCAGAGAGAGTTTTCCCGCACGGCTGACCTAATAGGTTCATACCGTTCCTGACCGTAATCTATTCCTATTCCTTCGCACACATCACACTCATCAGTTGGTCGAACGAGCTTTATGCTGCGACCCTGTGCTCTATCCATGGCTAAGCGGTTTGGTTCTTGGCAAAGACTCTTAACCAGCGATGTTACGGCGGCCGGCACCACTGTCGCAGCTTCGTTACCGCCAATGGCGCGACGACCAATGCATCCAAGCGCAGAGGCCGCGACGCTTCGCACGTAGACGGACGGATCGCTTAGAAGCAGCTTCACGAGTTCTTCGACGACCGATTCAGACAATTCACCTGTTTCGCCTAAACAAAAAGCAGCTGACTTGCGAACCCAACGCGACGTTGAAGCTGTCGCCGCCAAGAGTATAGGAGTGCAAGAAGGGCCTACGGCAGCAAGTCCATAGGTAGAGGCGCGGCGCACGCATTCTAGATCGTCGTGAAGTCCCCTATGCAAAACGTTGAGAGCTGCTGGATTCTCCGCTCTACTTGCCAATCGGTAGGCAGCGCCTATCCGTTTCGGCTCATTTATTTCGCCTTTGAGTCTCAGTTGATCCTCAAGATGCCCAAAGTTCGATTCCGCAACATCGGTGTCAAGTGTCTCTGCTGCCGTCGAATTGTTTTTTCGATGTCCACTTTGCATCCATGCGACGTGATAGTTCCACACTGACGTCACGTCTTCGCTGGCATTGCCTGTGTCGACGCCAGTTAGCCAATCGTTGCTCTCGGTTCGCCAATCAAATGCAGGCAGCAACTCGCCATTAGGCTCAATTGTTCGGTATAGCCAAAATCGCCACATGAACCGAGGTCGCCGCTTCCAAGTCTTCCAATCGTCGCGTCTATGATTGCCACGGTGCAGAAGGTTGTGAGAATAGATCACTACGCTTCCTGCATCTAACGGACCTACTTCAAACGGCTTGTTGAGTGGCCATGCAAGTTTCTCGACTGCATTTCTCATTCGGACGTCGTGGTCAGTGCGTTTTTCAACAATGTCCGCTTGTGAATAGGAGGACTTGGGGCCGCTTACAGGAATCCATTCCATGCCGCTAAGATGGTAGGCGAAATCCAAGTGATCTGCACCAGCAAAATTGTCGTGGTTTTCCTCGTGATTGAATGTCCAATATTGCGAATAGGGGACCGTTGCTGTCGGACCCATATCCATTTGGACTGCTTGAGGGTAGTAGAGAAGCTCTGCTTGAACTGCCTGATGATGGCGATGCTTTCGACCGTTGAACGGGCCGTTATCGTCCTTGTGCCAATGCTGGTCGTGGGCACCGCTTGGAAATGGAGCATTGTGAGTGAAAGGCACAATTGCCCAATTCTCACCGAGAATCGCATTGCATGCGTCTACGACCCCTGGCGATGCTAGTACGGTGCAGATCTCGGGAATTGAATTTGCATCGATGCTTTTGCGTGCCTTAAATCGCTCCCTCTCCGTTTCGTAGATAGACGTGTGTATGTCTCGGGGAATTCCCAGAGACTCAGGCGATAGCACGACGAGTCCGCGGCTGCAATACTCGCGCACTAGCCTGTTGGTTTCAATTGGAGTAAAGGCCAACAAGTCGTGCGAACTAGTTTCGAAATCAATGCTAGATTGCGGATTATCCATCACGTCCCACAATTGTCGAAATGGAGAACCGCGGGACTAGAAACTACCGCGTAGTCCGTCAACGCCAGCGGATTTGCCAACCATCAACAATTTGCCTCTCAAGATGTCTTCGACGCGCAGCCTCTAGGATCGCTTGCAAATTGAATTGCGGTCAATTTCTCACACCTGGATAAATGCTAACAAGACATGTTTGGAGCGGTGGCGGTGGCGACATCCAAGGAAAGCGCTTTAATCATCTATCTACCACGCCAATTGAAACTCAACTCAATAGTGAAATGGTAGAATTTTGTTCGTAATTCTACCCCAATTGACTCATGAGTCTAAACATTAAGAATGAAGAAACCTGTAGGTTGGCAGGTGAGTTGGCGCAGCTAATTGGCAAAACCAAGACTAGAGCAATTACCGAAGCCTTACGAGAAAAACTCGAGCGAGAACTCCACGCTCAAGGAACTCAAGAACGATTAGTGGAAATGCGACGCATTGCCAATCAGTTCGCCAGCCTTCTTGGTGACGGACCAGCCGCCATAGAGCATGGAAGCTTTCTCTACGACGAAAAGGGTTTGCCAAAGTGATAGTTGACAGCTCCGCCATTTTGGCTGTATTGTTCGGCGAACCCGACGCAGCCAAGTATGAAGAGTTGATCGCAGCATCACACTGTCGCGTGTCCTCAGCCAACGTCCTTGAATCTGCAATTGTCGCTGAGAGTCGA
Organism: Candidatus Azotimanducaceae bacterium; assembly: GCA_965205545.1. Taxonomy (GTDB): domain Bacteria; phylum Pseudomonadota; class Gammaproteobacteria; order Pseudomonadales; family Azotimanducaceae; genus Bin55. The sequence continues at coordinate 2,903,518 of OZ242170.1, forward strand.
GGTGGAAGTGGATCGGGTGAGTTGTTTGACGCCTTCATATCGGCAAGCGCTATCGACATAGTTCCGGTCACCATCGAGCACTTTTCGGCTGCGAGACTCGCTTGGCGACGCTTTGGCAAGGGTCGGCACCTTGCAGGATTGAACTTTGGTGATTGCTTTGCATACGCATTGTCAATAACCTCAGGTGAGCCTTTGCTTTTTAAGGGTCATGACTTCATGCGTACCGATATCCAGCCAGCAATGGTCATGCGCGGACCGACAGATGCATAATCACGATTTCCCGGCAGTAGGTCTTTATCTGACCACCCCCAATTGTCAGTGTCGCATACTTCCAGCAACAAGAGATAGCCTCGCTCGACATATCTATTGAAAGCCTCGCGCTGGTCGCCAGATGTCAGTGTCGCGACGGTTCCCTCAAGTGCTTTCGCGGAAACACCAATGCCACGGCTCATAGATCACGCCAAAATCGTTCCCCTTTGGATAGGAAAGGTGGAAGCAATGGTTGGCCGCGTTTCTCATCAGCCAATCAAACGCATCAGATTCATCGAAGTCTTCCTCAAGCACTTCAGTATCGTTCGATGCTAGGTCTACGGCGTTCCCGCTTTGGTGTTCGCTAAATCCTGGTGCTGCCACGCGTGTCAAAATGGCATCAATACTCTCGCCTTTAGCCAATAGTCGTTCTATAACCTGGATTTGGTACTCGATTGACCGAAATGCCGATATAAGCAGTAGATCCACTTGGTCCTTGCGGGCCGAACTTTGCATTTCTCGCCACGCACTAGCGGCGGAAGCAGATAATCGCTGTGGACGTCCGTAGATGTCTTCACCGATTGCGACTAAGTCGTTGGGAGTTTTCTGGAGTGTAAGACCGGTAATTTGCTCGTAGTCTGACGCGATTCCTAATCGATCATGAATCTTGCGAAGATCTTTGTCCAATCTGATGTCTCGCCGTGCAGGGCAGCTATCGCCTGTCTACTTGTAGTGTCGCGACATCGAAATTAGCAGACTTTGCAAAGTGCGGGCAGCCAATTGCGGGCGATGGCGATTACTGAGACTGCGAATTGCACACTAAGATCCAACAACTCCACCATCTTTCTTTTCTAGCACAACAGTGCAATCCCGGGGTACTGAAGTTGTTTCTCCCAATGCGGGAAACATTTTGCCTTCCTCGCCGGGTGGAAAGTTAGTAGCTCCGGGATGTTGAATATTCACGAACATTGAACGTTGGTCGGGGGTTACGGCTAACCCAGTAATCTCGCAACCGTTTACGCCAGTGAACAATCTTCGGATTTCTCCTGTGTTCGTGTCCGCAACCAACAGTTGATTATTGATGGACGTTTCTGAGTCAGATTGATTTCCATCAGTTTCTATAAATAAGCGCCCGTCTGTATCTGCCCACAGGCCGTCAGGACTGTCGAAGAGCTCTTCGGTGTTTTGAGTTTCCTCTGCCATTAAGAATATGTCCCACGTGAAGTCCAAACCGGTGTGGCGATCGGAGTCTGTCCACCGAATGATGTGTCCATGCGTGTTTGGAGCCATGGGGTTGGCTGCATTGGGTACGGTTCTACGGGAATTGTTGGTTAGCGTGCAGTAGGCTTCGCCATTTGGACCTATGGTGATCCATTCTGGGCGGTCCATTGGTGTGGCACCCACAATTTTCGCTGCGATCCGAACATATGTGACAATTTCGGCATCGTCCCTGAAACGCTCTGCGAGTGCAGGGTTGTCCAATGAGAGGGGAATCCATTCGCCGGTTTGATCCTCATTGAATCTCGCGGCATAGAGTTGTCCGTGAGCTAGGGGAGACTTCCCTTCTCGCAATAGCTTCTTGTAACTATCGGAACTGACGAACTTGTAAATGTGCTCATGACCTGAGTCATCGCCCAAGTAGACGACTACTCGGTCGTCTTTGCCGACGGCGACTGTCGCGCCCTCGTGTCCAAAACGACCCAGTGCGGTGTGCTTGACTGGAACTTGATTGGCATCGTGTGGATCGATTTCCACGATCCAACCGAATCGGTGGCTCTCGTTGGCATAGTCTTCAGATTGAAGGTTGAATCTTGGATCGAAGTTGTGCCAGCCGTAGAAGGAGCGACCGAAAAGACTGTAGCGCTGTTGCTCAATCGTTGGACTAAAACCGGACCTAGTTGTACCGAAATAAAACGCCCAATTCTCTTCGCAAGTGAGATACGTTCCCCAAGGTGTATGCCCGAAGGCGCAGTTGTTTAGTGTGCCTTTGGGAACATCCTCGCTGCGATTTGCGAGCAAGGCGTGATTTGCTGCAGGACCAGAAAACGTCACCGGTGTATTGACATGCACCCTTCGGACATTGTCTCCACCGACACTCTTCCATTTGCCGTCAACTCTCTCGATATTCAGAATGGAAACCCCATGTGCATGTTGCGAAACGCGAACTTCTTCTAGGCTCTGTGGCAACGGCTTGCCGAGGATTGTGGCAGTGGATCCAAATTCGTGATTTATGGCTAGGACTCCCTTGCTATTCGGACTATCAGGACTTGGGAAGAACCACATGCCGTCGTGCCCGGTGCCGATCTGGGCTGCTTGGTCTTCGGAATTCGGAGGCCACCTGAATTTGGGTCCAGTAGGATCAATAGGGTCGCCCCATGGCAGAATGAGATCGAATTCGTAGTCTCGCGATACTAATGGCCAACTTCGACCGTTTTGTGTTGCTGCTTCGCTCAGAGTGACGGGATCAAACTGCATGAGATTGGTATCGGTCCCGAGCTTTGCTGAAGAGCCACCAGTTCGCTTGCTAGTTCCCGTAATACTTGCACAACCAAACAAACTCAACAACGCGGCGCTGGCCGATCCGGCTAACACCGTTCGACGGGAAACAGCTCTTGCGACGACTTGATCGAAGTGTGGTGAGATATGAGAATCACTTTTCGGCATCTTCGTCTCCTTTTGAGGGCCTATTGTCGGCGCAGAGAAGTAATTGGCTTTGCACTCATATGATTACTGTACCCCATTATGAGAAACATCGTGCACTTGCATGAATCGCTCCGCTACACGTTCCCATGAAAAGTGCATTGCCTCGTTTCGCACTGTGGCACGATCTAGCTTCAAGGCGTGCTTGACCGCGAGTTGTAGATCTTCGTCGATAATGCCTGAAACGCCATTTTGGACCACATCTAGTGGTCCGGTAGTGGGAAAGCTTGCGACTGGGGTCCCGCATGCCATGGCCTCAATCAACACCAGTCCAAACGTGTCTGTCCTTGATGGAAACACGAGGCAGTCGGCTTGTGCATATTCCCTTACAAGCTCCTCTCCCTGACGGTAGCCCCTAAATTGAATTTGGGAGTACTCGTTCTCGAGCCTGTTTCGGTCAGGTCCATCGCCTACGACAATTTTTTCGCTGTCGATATCCATGTCCAAAAACGCTTCGATGTTCTTCTCCCTGCTTACTCTGCCAACATAAAGTAGTACGGGTTTGTCACGGGTTACATGCGTTTTCGGTCGAAACAGGTTGGTATCGACGCCGCCTCCAACAACATGCAGGTGTACGAGACCGCGTTGTCGCAGTTCTCGTTGTTGTCCGGGGGTCTGAACGATTGTGGCATTGGCAGGAGAGTGGAACCAACGAAGATAACGATAGCCCCACGATTGGGGTGCGCCAAACAGAATGTTCACATACTCTGGGAATTTCGTGTGAATTGCCGTTGTAAATGGAATCGCCCTTTTCTTGCAAAACGCGCGAGCTGCCAGTCCAAGCGGCCCTTCGGTTACGATGTGAACCCACTGCACAGAATCGGCCTCGACGTACTTATTAAGACGCCAAGGGGTCAATGCGAGTTGGATTTCGGGATACTTTGGGGCTGGAACTCTTGGAAACAGCCCCGGGTGAATGACCTCAGTATCAACATCCCTGCGATGCAACGCTTCCAGCAGTGCGGAAACAAGTACGACAACCCCGTTTACCTGAGGGTGCCATGCATCGGTTACAAATAGGATCTTGTTCTTGACGTCCAAGATCGGGTGACAAGCTTACCTATAGGTACGGTCGTTCGAAGCTGCGGCGGCCCGTCGGGCTCTACTGAAAGATCGTAATTTACGAACGCGAATCTTTGTTATGTTGGATTGGGGTGGTATGTCCTTGTAGACGGTGATTTTTCCAGTCTGGTCCTCCAACAAGGCTGTACAGCTCTCAACCCAATCTCCGCAGTTGTAGTACTCGACGTCGTCGAACGCTCGATGCTCTGCATGGTGAATGTGTCCGCAGACCACACCGTCGTACTTCTGGCGTTGGCATTCCTTGACAACCGCGGTCTCAAAGTTGCTGAGGTAGTTGACTGCCGATTTGACCTTGCCCTTTACCCAGGCTGAAAGGGACCAATGATCGTAGCCGAAGCGTTCTCGCCACCAGTTGAGCCAATTGTTTAGACCCAATAAGATCGAATAGCCAATGTCCCCGAGTACTGCCACCCACTTGTGATACCGTGTGACCACATCGAACTGATCGCCGTGAATGACTAGGAGCTTTCGTCCGTCCGCCGTTTCATGTGTGGCAGTATCAACCAACCGAAGCGCGCCAAACTCGGCATTCGAGTACTTGCGTAGGAATTCGTCGTGATTGCCAGTTACGTAAGTGACGCTGGTATTAAGTTTGGCGTGTCGGAGTATTTCTCGAACCACCTCCATGTGGGATTCTGGCCAATAGAAGTTCGATTTGATTTGCCACCCATCTATGATGTCTCCAACCAAGTAGAGCTCATCACAGGTGTGTCGCTGGAGAAAGCCCAACAAGCGGTCAGCTTGGCAGCCCTTCGTACCCAGATGTACATCCGAAATGAAGATCGTTCGATAGTGTCGAACGTCGATGTTCGGACCGTTGTCTGTCGGCATAGTCAGTGAATCGAATTCTCCGACATCGTTGACCAAAGTCGGAGAATTGTAACAGCAGTTCCCTACAGAATCGTCATTTGCACACGAGCTGCTCGAACGCTGCTCGAATCCATAGTAGTGGACGTATGTTCACGCACTTGACGAGCTCTTCTGCATTGAAGCTAAACATACAAAGGGAGCTTTCTCAAATGCTGCGTAGCACTCTCCCGCCAGTTTCGCCCGAAAGTTCATCGTTTTCCAGCACAACCGTCCCATTGCACATTGTCATGTGGTAACCGCTTGCCTTCTGAATGAAACGAGGCGCTCCGAACGGAAAATCGTGGACGATACGCGGCATTCGTTCTTCAAGTTTGTCTATGTCGAACACATTCACGTCTGCGCGTTTGCCGACTTTCAATGTTCCTCGGTCCGAAAGTCCAAGCACCTCTGAAGGCACTTTGGAAATGCGTCGTATAGCTTCTCCTAGAGAGTACACGCCGGTGTCTCGATGCCAATGGGACAATATGAAGGTTGACCATCCAGAGTCAATCATTTGGCTGACGTGCGCTCCCGCATCACCCAATCCGGGCATTGCCCAGTCCGTGGAAATGAGTTCTTGTAGTGATTCCAAATTGACATTGAACCCTCTCATGTGGAAAAGGGCTTTGCCATCAGATTCATCGGTTAGACGCAACCAAGTTTCTACAGGATGCTCCTGGGCTTGCTCAGCCATGTGATAGAGGCTCTCGTCCAAGCGATGCGTGTAGCGTGGTCTTGGTCCAGATCCCATGTAAAACCATCGCTTCATTCCCTCTTTCAGTTGATCTCCCTGTTCCTTCACTTCGTCGACGAGTCGCTGGCGTGTGGCGGGATTTCTGATCGCTGCCACTCTTCCGTCGAGGTCCAGCTTTCGTAATTCATTCCACGACTTGGTTCGGAAGAAATTGTTTGTCGACAATCCGCCAACTCCTCCACCAGAACGTGGAACGGTGACTGAAGTAACGCTTAGTCCCTCACCGCGCATGGCATTGACTCGTGCATCCAGTCGTTGAGTACCGATCTCCGCAGCGCTGCTAAACAGAGCTCCGCGAGCGCTGCGCGCTTCGTCGCGGATCAAATCCATTTCAGCATCGAAGTCGCGGAAATCTGAAACGGTTTGCATTAGTCCTCCAAACTTGCCTACTTCCGCGGCGACTGCACGAAGTTCGTCGCGTTCTGCAAAAGTGCCGGGTATTGACCGTCCATCCGGTAGACGATGTCCTGGCAATCGGTTAGTGGAAAATCCTAGTGCACCTTCCTTTACGGACCGCCCGGCGATGCGGGCGATTTCTCGAACTTCCTCGTCGGTGGCTGGTTCTTCAACGGCGCGTTCGCCCATGACGTTGAATCGAATTGCACAGTGACCCACCAAGCCACAAATGTTGATCGACGGACCCAGTTGCTCCAACGCGTCAAGATATTCGCCGTATGTCTCCCAATTCCATGGCAATCCATGGAGGATCGCTTGCTTGGGAATGTCTTCAACGGTTTCCATCATTCCAGCGAGGAATTCCCTGTCTGCAGCTTTACACGGAGCAAAAGTAACTCCACAATTGCCGAATAGCGCGGTAGTGACTCCATGCCAACTAATCGACGTCACCTGAGGATCCCAACCCACCTGGGCATCAAGGTGGGTATGCAGGTCAATGAATCCCGGTGACACGCAAAGACCTTCTGCGTCAATCTCGCGCTTTGCCTTGCCTTCCACTTTTCCGATGGCATCTATGGTGTCTCCAGTTATCCCTACATCGGCCGTGTAGCCTTCTCCACCATTGCCGTCGAACACGGTTCCACCTCGAATTACGATGTCGTGACTCATGAATTGCTACCCCTATCCAAGACTAGCCTTATTTTGGACAAATGCTGCGAAATTGCAATTCTGACTCGCCGGTGCCCCATGACTTCAAAGCATTGGGTTTGCTAGCATTTGCGCCATGAACGGTGGATCAGCAGATTGTGGGAGTACCAGCATCACTGGTGCGGACACAGTTGTGAGCATAGATGTTCACAAAGAGTCATTGCACTTTTCCTGCGCACATTTCACGATCTTCTCTCAAACCGAGCGAGAGAATCTTCACGGGCACAACTACTTTGTCCGTGCAAGTGCAACCGGGTTGATTGGCGATGACGGATTGTGCTTCGACTATACCGAGCTGAAAGATGCCTTGGCGTCGTTGTGCGACCAATTGGATGAAACCACATTGCTCCCAGTGGATTCACCCTATCTAGAGTTCGAGAAAAGCGATCAATATGTCACCGTTCTTTTTGGCGACGAGAGGTTGGTCTTTCTCAAGCGAGACATCCTTCTGTTGCCGCTGCGAAACATAACGGTGGAAGAACTCGCACGCTGGTTTCTGGAAAGACTCCATGAAACGGAATTGCTAAAGAGAAATCCAATACACAGATTGGAGCTAACACTTACCTCCGGTCCGAGCCAATCGGCGAGCATTTCGTGGAATAAGCCATGAGTATCGCCATCGTCTCCGGTGCAAGCGCCGGTATAGGATTGGCCACCGCGCGTTTGTTTCTGGATCACGAGGCCAAGGTGGTAAACCTTTCGAGGCGGCCGTGCCCCGAATCCGATGTGTTGAACATTAGGCTTGACCTCGGTGTAACCGATTTCGAAGCCGAGATTCCGAGTGCTCTTCACAACGCGCTAGCCAATGCGACCGATGAGCCGATGCATTTGATCCACAATGCATCCAAGCTGGCAAAGGATATAGCGACCGATACGACAGCCAGTGACCTGCTCGATGTTCTACGAGTCAACGTCATCGCACCCAACGCGCTGAATCGGTGGATCATTCCAAGAATGAAGACAGGTTCGAGCATCATCTTCGTAGGATCGACTCTATCTGAGAAGGCTGTAGCAGGTTCTTTTTCGTACGTTACAACCAAACACGCACAGATTGGCATGATGCGAGCGCTTTGTCAGGATCTGGTTGGAAGTGGCATTCATACAGCAGCAATTTGTCCAGGATTTACAGATACGGAGATGCTCCGCACACACCTTCCGCCTGACGTGCTTGCATCCATTGCGCAGCAGAACTCCTTTAGTCGGCTGATACAGCCAAACGAAATTGCAGAAACCATCTACTGGGCCACGCAGAACAGCGTGATAAATGGAAGTGTCATACATGCCAACTTGGGTCAGATCGAGAGCTAACTGTAATGTCAACGCAATCTAAATTCCGCCTGCGCCGACAAAGGGTGTTTCTAGTGCTTTCGGGGATATTCTTGGGGACGCTCGCAGTACTCAACGTAATAGGCATCAGCCGATTTGTTGATTTGTCCTTCACCATGTTTGGCGTCAATGTACCCATGGTCATTGCTGTTGGAGTGTTGCCCTATCCACTTACGTTTCTGTGCACCGATCTGATAAGCGAACTCTACGGCAGGAAACGGGCCGCTGACATGGTGTGGGTTGGCTTGCTTGTGAACATTTGGGTGATGTTCTTCCTATGGCTGGGTGGAATATTACCGGGGTTCGAGCAAACCGATAGCGCAGGCAAGATTGTGTTGGATGCTGCTGAGCGAGAGCCGGTCTTTTTTGAGATTCGACACTTGGCTTTTGGTGCTGTGTTTGCCTCTATGGTCGCCTATCTCACAGCGCAGTTTTGCGATGTGCATTTGTTTCACTTTTGGAAGCGACTGACTAAGGGAAAGCACCTTTGGTTGCGCAACAACGGCTCAACCTTAGTTAGCCAGTTAGTGGACACGACTGCCGTGGTCCTTGTAACCCACTTTTATGCCCATGCCTTACCGATAGAGGAGGCAAATGCTCTATGGCCGCAGTTGTTTGTATTCATTGCGTCAGGCTATGTGTTCAAAATGATGGTAGCCTTGGTTGACACGGGTCCCGCCTACTTGGCCGTTCGGGTGTTGCGGCCATTTCTGGGATTGCGCCCAAACGAAGAGATTGATCCAGGAGACTTCGAGACAACGGTTGTCGTTGCACCCGAAGAATCTGCAGAGTCCGGAGCAGCTCGAGATTAAGGGGACAAAATCTCTCTGATGCGGACCAAGTGGGCGAGCGATACGCGGATCTCTTCGTGAGTCACGCCGCCAATACCAAGGCGAGTAGCGATAATGTGGGTTATCTTGAGTTTTTCTCGATAGGTCGCTAGCAAGTCGCAAACCCAATTGGGTGAACCAATGATTGCCCAATCGTCAACGGTTGGTGTGGGCTCGCCTTCGGAGCCCTGGGCCATGCCGCTACTGAATTCCACAGTCCGGCGTCGGACTTGTCGTACTAGCGCATTGTCCTCAGAAACAAATACCGACCTCATTATTGGCCTTTCAGTTGGTGGAGGCGCATTGGATTGGTCGCAGGCCACGCGGTGAATTGCATAGTTTTCGTTTAGACGGGACAAGGTCTCTCTTGGAGAAGCGAGGTAAGGGAGGCCCAGCCTGCCTGCCTGCTTGAGAGCTAGTGGCCCGAACGCCGCAACCCAGACTGGAGGATGAGGCTTTTGCCTTGGAAGGGGTGAAATTGCGGAAGGGTGCAATTGGTCTTCGTTAGCGATTTTTGCGCCGTGCCAGGCCGCAACCATTTTTTTGTAGCAGTCCTCGAAAAGAGTACGCTTTTTCTTTGGGTCGACTCCGTACATTGCAAACAGGGCCGGTGCAGTTCCTCGTCCAACGCCAAGCGTCAGTCTACCGTTGCTCAACTGATCAAGCACTGCTGTCTGTTCGGCTGCTTGAACTGGGTGTCGAACTGGTAGCAAATACGACGTCGTGCCTAACCTGATCGTGAGAGTTCGGGCAGACACAGCCGCCAAGAGTAGTAGGGGCTCGGGAATGGACCTGCCTTCCACGAAGTGATGTTCTGGCAAAAAGAAGTACTCATAGCCTAGTTGCTCCGCAAATGCAGCTTGACTGCAAAACATCTCCGCGTCATTGGTGTCGGAAAGCGACCACGGTGTCAGTCCAAGTTCCACCTTAGAACGAATCCAATTGCGTTGAATGCGTTAGCGATCGACGTTCGGGCCGAGCAATGGATTGCGCAACTACCAAGTTGTATTGGCCCATTTGCTCAAAATTTGGTTTGTTTGGCCGTGAAAGCCGTTTGACGTGTGTCAGATGCTCAAAATCGGGCGTTTTCGGGGCGTTTACAAGCATTTTCATAGTGGCACGTTTCTTGCACAGACTTAAACAAATTCTAGCTATTGGAGATTGACCGAAGGTCGTATTCGTGCATCTATGCATTACGTACAATACTTCGCAATTCTCCCGCAACCGAGATATATCGTTGGCTGAACCGACAAATGCCGTGGAACGGGCAAGCAACGCTCCAGCAATCGAAATCGAAGGGGTAACCCATCGATACGACAAATCCACCGCCGTTCTCAATGACGTAAATCTTTCATTGGGTACGGGCTTTTTTGGCCTATTGGGTGCCAATGGCGCGGGAAAAAGCACTTTGATGCGGATCATTTGTACGTTGCTTCGGCCCACCGAAGGTAACGCTCGGGTGTGTGGTTATGACGTTGTGAAGGAATGCCATCACGTTAGGGAGAAAATTGGCTATCTTCCGCAGTCCTTTAGTGCGTGGAGATTGCACCGTACCGAGGAAGTTGTCGACACTCTGGCTGCGCTATCGGGAATGACCAAGAAAAAAGAACGCCGACAGCGCGTGGCTGAAGTGCTTGAAGAAGTGGGATTAACCGAAGTGGCGGACAGAAAGGTCAAGAAGCTCTCAGGTGGTATGGTGCGACGCCTTGGTGTGGCTCAAGCCATGGTTCACAATCCCGAGGTCTTGGTAGTTGACGAGCCCACTGTCGGATTGGATCCGGAAGAGAGAATGCGATTCCGCCAAGTGATGACGAACATGGGCCGAGACCGCACTATCTTGCTATCCACACACATCGTCGCGGACTTGGGCAGCGGCTGCTCTCAAATCGCACTAATAGACGATGGCACCGTCGCGTTTCAGGGAGCTCCGTCTGCGCTATTGGAGCAGGCGCGAGGTCAAGTGTTCGAAATCACAGTTCCCTTGGAAAGTTCGAATCTGGTGGAGGAAAAGCACGAAATCGTTTCCCGCACGGTTCAAGACGCCGATGTTTCCTTTCGAGTTGTGGTCGATGAGCGTAGCGATTTGACCTTTGACGCAACAGAAGTGGAGCAGCCTAGCTTGGAAGAAGCCTACCTTGCATTTATGGCAAAGCGTGGCAAGCTCGAACGCGCACGCCAGGACGAGGAGCATAACGCGGCAGACGCTCCAGCACCGAAAAAATCGCGTTGGGGTCGGCGCAACAAGAAAAACAAAGACTAGATGAATCTTTCCAACCTCTGGTTTCTCGCAAGCGCGGAGATGCGCACGTGCTTGCGGCTCGTGCGCACATGGGTGTTTGTGAGCATTGGGCTGTTAGTGTGCGTTGTTCAATGGTTCAGCCTGACTGCCACGCACGCTGAAAGTTCAACCCTATTTCCCGCGGCGGGAATCTATAGTCCTCGTTACTTAACAAGTAATCTTGGCAGCACGATAGTGTTAATGGCGACGCTGGGCATGCTTTTTCTAGCGTTTGACATTAGGTCTCGTGACATTCGAAGTCGAATGGGCGAGGTCATTGATTGCCGACCGTTTTCCAATATCGAACTTCTGACTGGTCGACTGTTGGGAATAGTTTTGCTATTGGCTATTCCAGCATATTTGGCAGTGATTTTCTTTTATGTCTTTGGAATGAGCGCTGAAGCGGCAGATTTCAGGTTCGGAGGTGCCTTAGAGACCTCGAGTGTCTTTGCATTCTTGGTGTGGGACATCATTCCAAACCTGTTGCTGTGGGGTTCCATGACGGTACTGGCCGCAATTTTGTTCAGGTTCCGCTTGATTGTTGTTGTGCTAATGCTAGTGTTGATTGGTTTGTACTTCTATATATCGGTTCAAATGCCATTCTTTCTTGCACTGGCAGTTGTAACCTACACCGGTCTAGCCACGTTGCCCTCGGAATTGGCGCCTGAGTTTGTAAATGCTCAAATAATCGTCAATCGGTCGCTTGTGTTGCTTCTCAGTGCTGGATTTCTCGCGCTAGCCGCGGCGTTACATCCGAGACAAGCTAACGCAGGCGTACGACCTACACTTTGGATTACTGGCTCAGCGGCATCGTTGATTGCCGTTTTCGGAGTTTGGGCCTTGGTGATGGGTGCCTTAGGCGATCGGCAGCAGATTGCCACGTGGGCATCCATCCATAGCGTGTATGAATCTCACTCAGAGACCGATGTCCACAAGGTCAGCGGAGTAGTAGACATAGCTCCCGGACGGGGAATTGATCTTGACTTGGTGATTGCCTTAAATGCAGAAACTAGTCCAACTGATGGTTCGTGGCTGTTCAATCTGAATCCTGGCTACAAAATAACCCAAATATCAGTCAATGGAACAGAAATAGATGACTACCAATTTGAGAATGGACTGCTTCGGGTCCCGCACAACAACTCGGCGGCGTCCATAGTCGAGATTGGCATTGTTGCATCGGGAGTGCCGAATGCGTCCTTCGCCTATCTAGATAGCCCTATAGTCTGGTCAGAATTGAACGGGATCGCAGGTCAACAGTTGTATTGGCTCGGTCAAGAGAATTACATATTTCATTCTCAATTTGTCGCTCTAATGCCTGGAGTCAGCTGGTTTCCGACATCAGGGGCAGCCGTTGGTAAAACAGCGTGGGAAGACAGGCCAATGGATTTTTTCGAATTGGACATTGAGGTCGTTGTACCAACAGACTGGACAGTGGCGGGACCGGGAACCCGTGAGTTGGTCAGTTCGGAACGTAGAGTTACTTACCGTTTCAACCCTACAAATCCAATTCCGAATTTGGCACTCGTGGGTTCGAAGTTCGAACGGCGTGCTTTGAGTGTGCAGGGAATGGAGCTGGAACTGCTCGTCAGCAAGAAGCATGCGGGAAACTTGGAATTGCTAGACATTGCGGTGCCACATATACAGTCGTGGATTGACGAGAGATTGGCGATTCTTCAAGACTCCGGCCTCGAGTACCCGTTTGGGACTCTATCGTTCGTGGAGGTTCCGCTTTCCCTAAGGGTTTACGGCGGAGGTTGGCGAGCCGATACTACGACCGCTCCTCCAGGAATCCAGATGATTCGAGAGAGTGGATTGCCAATTGCGAGATTTGACAACGCGATTGCGACTATTGGCGAAAAGATTGATTCTGATGAACAGCAAGGTGAGTACTTGTACAAGTTCCTATTGGGATTTTTCGAAAATGACTTGCACGGCGGCAACCCGCTCATCAATGTTCCACGAAACTTCGTGAACTACCAGACCTTGCCTGTTGGTCGCGGAGCAACGGCAATCGCCTTTGTTGTAGAAGAGCTTGCAGTTGCGGTGATAACGGAGGGAGACGGGTACTTTTCCACACACACAATAATGGAACGACCGCGAACAGCAAGCATAGATATGGCACTTTTTGGCCCTGGTGCCCAAGGAATCGGTAGAAGCCTGGATTGGAGAGAACGCTTTTCGGATAGACCATCAGTATGGAATCGAGTGGTGACGACGTCCTTAAGTGGCCTGGACTACTATGACGATGCCGAGTCGGCTTATCACATGTTGCTACTCAAGGGGAAATCCATCGCACGTTCCGTAATAGACATGTACGGCGAAGAAACAGTCGGTGCGTTCCTTCGCGAACTAACCAGTAAGTTTAGGGGTAGGACATACACAGAACAGGATCTTCTTCAAGTTGGGTTGGATGTTGGATTGGACTTCCATGCGTTGCTAGGAGATTGGCTCAACGACGCGAGTCTTCCAGGTTATATGGTCGCCCAACCTCATCTTGAACGGCTACTTGATGGCGAATCCGGTGAGTCGAACTATCAAGCCAGCTTCTTGCTACACAATGGCGAGCCGGTGCCCGGAGTAGTTTCGTTTGCCTACCAGACTGAATCCCTAGGCAAGAAAGACTGGGGGATCCAACAACTTGAACCCGTTAGAGTGGATGGAAACTCTACGGTGCGCATTGCGCTGCAAACCGAGTCGCCAGTACGTCAAGTCTGGATTGAGCCCTACCTGTCGCTCAACCGCGAAGCAATTCTCGTGAACTTTCCCGAAATGGTCGACTACGCTCCAACCGATGTTCCTCAACTACCGCACATAGTTGAGGCTGAGTGGCTGAATCCAAATGCAGACGCCGTAATTGTCGATGACTTGGACGACGGATTTTCCATTGAGTCTCCCGCAGGATACGTCGCTACACAGCCACTTCCAACTTGGTTGAGGCCGTTGATGCCCTTTGACGAACCGGAATGGGATCAGGGAATGCAATCAGGAACCTTCATGAGTACTTGGGAACCATGGATTCGCGAGCACGAACCATCGAGTTACGGAAGGTATCGGCACACGTTCGCCCAAAAGGTAAGAGGTCCAGTTACTGTCAATGCCAAGTTTTCCTCTTCATTACCGGCTACCGGACGTTGGCAATTGGACTATCACCTTTGCTGCCTAATAGAGCGCACGAGTGTCAGTTTTGAATATGGCGGCGGGTATAGCGTCACGAAACGTGGATGGGACCGACGAAAGGGCTTTTATCGAATTGAGGTCCTCCATGACAACGAGAACCGGGAGCTTGAGCTCGATTTAGAGTCGTCGTCCATGGGTTGGAACGAGCTTGGTACTTTCGACATTCGGAACCCCGAAGTCGATGTCGTCGTGACTGTGGATCGAGGTGCCTTCGGCATCGCGGATGCAGTGATGTGGACTCCGGTGGAATCAATCAACTAGTTATCGGCACGATTAACATGCAACAACACTCTTATGCGGCAATTGCCGCAATTGCCGTAGGTCTGGTCGTCGCGGGCTGCAGTCCGCCTCCACCCTTGCCGCAGCTCGAAGTTCGCGCCCCTGTTGAGGTCGAAACTATTGAGCTTGGAGACATAGAAACTATCGTTCTTGCAAACGGCGACCTCAAGACCAGGGCTCGCGCCGATCTCAACAGCCAGATCCCCGGAAGGCTCTACATTGGACGGGACAGCTCAGGTGAACGATTCGTAGAAGGCAAGCAAGTTGAGGCAGGTGAGACCATCGCCCAAATTTCTGGCATTGAAGCGGAATTGCACATTGGAATGGAGCAAGCGCTGACAAGTCTTGAAACCACGCGGATTGAACGGGATCGCAACCGACGATTGCATGCCTCCGGCACCATTCCAGAGGCTGATCTGCGCAACAGCGAGGTGGCCTTTGAGAATGCACGCATCGATTATGAGAGGGCTAAGCTCAACGATGCAAACACACAAGTAACGACGCCGATCTCGGGCACGATTCTCAAACTTGCGCGTGATCAGGAGCAGATCCCAATAGCTGATGGTTCACTTATAGGTCAAGGTCTGTTGATCGCGCAAGTTGCGCCGTTGGATGTTCTTGAGGCATACGTCGATTTGATTGGGCCAGATTTAAGCAAGGTGGCAATCGGTCAGCAAGTTCGCATCCTCCACTACGCCTTTTCTGACCTATCCATTCAAGGTGAAGTCGTTCGGCTGTCTCCTACCGTGGATCCTCAAACCCACACGTTTCAAGCCGTAATCCGGGTTGACAACGACGGAGAGATTCTGCGCCCTGGCATGTTTGTTCGCGTCGAGATCATCACCGAGCAGCGACTCCAGGTTCCTGTTGTCAATCGTGAAGCGGTTACACGAAGCGGAGGCGAGTACAGGGTGTTTGTGTTGGACGGACAGCGGGTCAAATTGACAGAAGTTCAACTAGGACTTGCTGACGATGAATTCTACGAGGTAATTGAAGGTATTAAACCGGGCGACCGTGTCGTTGTTAGAGGACTCAACATACTTACTCACAATGCTCAGGTTCGGGTGCTTGGGGAATAAGTGAACTTCTTCGAGACCCTTGCGGGCCTTGCGACGCGAAGACCGGTCGCAATCTGCGTTTGTGCATTCGCAGTCGCGCTGGTTGGCTCGCTTGCGTTTGATCGACTTCCCATCGACCTGCTTCCAAACCTAGATGCACCAACGGTAACGGTTTCCCTCAATTCGGGTGATCGACCACCCGAGGAAATGGAGCGACTCTACGGAGAGCGTCTAGAACAGAGGATTGTTGGCGTTCGCGGCGTCAGAGACGTCGAAATGCACGCCCGTTCGGGTCGCATAGTGGCCACTGTCTACTTTGACTGGGAAACCAATCTCGATACGGGCCTGATCGACGTACAGAAAGCTGTTGAGCAGTTCGAAGCTGATCCACAGGTCGATGATGTACAGGTTCGTCGATTCGACCCCAGTCAAGAACCCATACTCATCCTTGGATTGGTAGCACCGGATGGCACACCAGACCTAATTGAGCTCCGCCAAATTGCGCGCAGACAATTGGGAACATCGTTGGAAGCTCTGACTGGAGTTGCCGAGGTACAGGTCACCGGTGGCCGAAGAAGAGAGATTGGCGTCATTTTCGACGAGTATCGAGCTAGTGCCTTCGGTATTTCGCAAGCTCAAGTCGTTGCACGTATCGAGGCTGAAAATCGGGACATAAACGCGGGAACTCTAGAAGACGGAGATTCGGTGTTCTCCCTTCGTGCACGAATGCGTTTTGAGAGCGAAGAGGACATCGGAAATGTAATCGTCCGTTACTTAGAGGGTGAGAGCGATTCTCGCGTTGCAGTCCGGGTTAGTGATGTAGCAGATGTTGTGCCCGGCGAAGTGGAAATTGATCACGTAGTTCTTGTAAACGGGCAAGAGGGTGTTGGTCTCTCCATCTACAAGGAGGCGGGATCGAACACGGTGACCGTTTCCAACACAATTAAGCAAGCGCTCGAAGGTCTTAGCGAAGATCTTCCCGGAGTGGAAGTCCACGAGATCACTGACAACGCCACACTCGTCGTAGATGCACTCGATGATCTGAGAATTGCCGCGTTGATGGGTATAGCGCTCGCGATCTTGGTGTTGGCGTTCTTCCTTCGCTCGGTTGGCGCCACGTTCATTATCAGCCTCGCAGTGCCTGTGTCCGTTCTCGCAGCAATTTTCTTCATGCACTTTGGAAACTACAGTTTCAACATCGTGACTCTTGGCGGTTTGGCGTTAGGTGCAGGCATGCTGGTGGACAATGCGATTGTTGTGGTCGAGTCCATGTATCGTCGTGCTCGTATGGGAGACTCTCCCGCAGAAGCTGCCAAGAAGGGTACGGGACTTGTAGCTGGAGCAATAACGGCAAGCACTCTGACTACATGCGTCGTCTTTTTGCCAATCTTTTTCGTTCAAGGATTGGCGGCACGATTAATTGACGGCATTGCCTTTACCGTGGTTGTTTCCTTGGCAGCATCGTTAGCGGTCGCAGTGTTCCTCATTCCCGCGCTTGGAAGGTGGTTCATTGAACCTGCTAAACGCGATGCCCTTGGCAACGTAGTAGAAGAGAAAATCCACCCTATTAGACGTGGATTGGAAGCGCTGGTTGGTCGACTATTGCGCGTGCCTTTGCTTGTAGTTTTGGCATCTTTGATCGGTGTGGGATTCGCCATTTACGGTCTATTGGGACTTGGCACAGAGCTTCTCCCGCCGTCCGACCCTAAACAGTTCTCGATAAGGTTGATAGGTCCCAGCGGACAACGTGTGGAATCTACTGCACGAGCAGTCGAAGGCGTCGAGTCTTCAATAAGGGACGGGGCTCCCCAGTATGTGGAGGCAACATTGGCAGAAATTGGTCGTCTGCCTGACGACGATCGAGTCATTCGCAGTGAAATGACAGGAGAGAATACGGCTCGCCTAACGGTCCGTCTAACGGACGAAGCCCCTTCAGGCAATGCGTTTGCGGATGCTCTACGGGACGACTTGGAGCAAATCCCAGATACTGAAACGGTTTGGGAACTAAATCGCTCGGCGCTTAGCGATGCTTTTGACACTGGGGCAGCGCCAGTAGTTGTCGAAGTATCCGGACTTACGATTGAGGATATCCGTGCAGCTACAGAGCAGATACGATCGGAGATGGCAGTCCTGCCAGAATTGTGGAACGTTCGCTCCTCCTTCGAGGGCGGCCCCCCAGAATTGCGTGTAGAACTAGACCATGCCGCTGCAGACGCACTTGGAATCGGCATTGATACAGTTGCGGGCGTGCTGCAATCAAACCTAGATGGACGGGAAGTCACCTATCTAACAATTGGCGACGAAGAATATCCGATCATGTTGCGTATGGAGACTTTGCACAGAGACGACCTCGAAAATCTCCCATTCCTCAGTGGACAGGGACGAAAGGTGGCCATTGGGGAGGTCGCCACCTTCAGGGAGGAGTCGGGAGCCCGCGAGATTTTTCGCAGAAACCAACGTCGAGTGGCGCAAGTTACCGCGCTCGTCAACGAAGGCTTCACTCAACCGCAAGCCATAGAAGCCGTAAACGAAATCGTCAAGGACCGGATGCTGCCTTCAGGTACGACTGTGCAAATGCATGGCCAAGAAGCCGAGAGAGCTAGAACGTTCGGCGAATTGCGATTGGCTGGCATACTCGCAATAATCTTGGTGTTGATGGTTCTGGCTGGTTCGTTTGAGTCGCTGCTGCAACCCATCACAATTCTCTACGCGATTCCAATAGCTTTAATGGGAGTTGCTGGTGTCTTGGTGCCTGTTGGTGAACCCATCGGTGTCATGGTGATGCTTGGGTTAATCGTGTTGGGAGGTGTTGCGGTCAATGATGCTGTATTGCTCATAGCCACGGCGCGTCAACTCATGGCTGACGGCAAGGATCGCATCGCGGCGTTGTCCGAAGCCGCTGGAATTCGTTTGCGACCTATCACCATGACGACGCTAACGACGGCACTTGCCTTGTTCCCATTGCTTTTTGGTGGAGGAGAGGGAGCAGTGCTGAGACAGCCAATGGCCATGACCATAATTGGGGGCCTCATAGCGTCCACGGTCGGTTCGTTGCTCATTCTGCCGTGTCTCTATCTCATATTCGACAACATCGGAAGGTTTTTCATCCGATCTAAGGACTGACGCCAGATCGATGGCTCAAGCCGTTTGTTGAACTGTCATTACGCGCAATAGATTGAAACCTACGCAAGACTAATGGAAAAACTATGAACTACGTCGATGGATTTGTTACTCCTGTGCCTACGGAAAAAAAGCAGGAATATGTTGAGTACTCGACCAAGATGGGAAAGGTGTTTAAGTCGCACGGAGCCCTGTCTTGGGTTCAGTGTTGGGCTGACGAAGTGCCGAATCCTGAAACCACATCATTCATCAAGGCGGTCAACTGCGAACCGAACGAGACCGTGTGCTTTGCATGGATAACTTGGCCATCGAAAGAAGCACGAAATCAAGCGATGGCAGCGTTTCGTGAAGAGATGCAAGGGCGCGAATCGCCTCAACTCTTCGACCAGTCGCGAATGATTGTTGGAGGATTCGAAACGGTCGTCTCACTTTGAGAGCTCGCGTGGTTTTTCCATCGCGGATATTGAGAAATCTCACGAATCCAATAGTTCTGAACAATATCTGGAATCGGTGCAGCAGCCCGCTCAGGATGGAAATTCTGTCCTTATAGTGAGTATGGTGTCGCGTTGGATGATCGGGAAGCACTCACTTTCTCTCATCTAGAGAGTTCACAAATCACATTCCTCAGCTAGCAAAACAAGGAGATAGGTTAAAGATGATTGCATTGAAATTGCAGAGAACGGCAGGAGTATTGCTGTTTCTTGGATTTTCTTCGGTGTGCTATGCGAACGATGCAGAAAGCGACACGACCGAATCCGACAAGACGGAAAGTGCTGAGTCTCCCATAGAGGAAATCACTATAGTTGCTCATCCTCTTTCTGGGGCAGGGGTTCGGGCAATTTCGGACGCTGACGTAGTTTCGGTGGATCACAACGATCTAGACCGAGTTCGCGTTGAAAACTTGGCCGAAGTCGTTTCGCAAGTTCCAGGAGTGCGGAATGCGTCGTTTGGGTCAGGGTCTGCGCATCCAGTGATACATGGCATGGATGGTCCACGTGTACTTCTCCTTTATGATCGGCTGCGACCAATGGATGTGGCAACGACTCCAGGCGACCATCCGCCATTGGTTGAACCATTTGTTGCCAATCAAATTGAAATCCTAAAAGGACCGAACACATTGCTTTTCGGATCGGGTTCATCGGGAGGCGTTATCAATGCGGAAACGGGTCGAATCCCTACAGGATTTCCAGATGGAGGGTCCGAGTATCGAGTGGAGATGCGCACTAGAGACAACGGCAACCGACTGCATGGTGCTGGACATGTAGATTTTGGGTTTGATGACTTTGTTGTTCATTTGGACGGCTATTCGCGAACAGCCGACAACTACAAAATGGCAGGGTGTGCCATGTCTTCTGCTTTGATTGAGCAGCACGAACTCGAAGAAATGGAGCATGCAGACGAGGAAGAGCACCACGAGGAAGACGAAGAGCACCACGAGGAAGAGGAAAATCCCTGTGGAACGCTACCAAATAGTGATGTGGAGAATAGTGGAGGGTCATTTGGAATTTCCTTCATTCAAGATTGGGGATTCGTCGGCGTAGCCGTGGCTAGCTCCAACGCTACCTTTGGGATTCCAATTGAGCATGAGCACCACCACCACGAATCGCACGAAGACGACGATCACGACGACGCGGAGGATGATCACCATGACGAAGAGGAAGATCACGATGAACATCACATGGAAGGAGAACGAGTACATATCGATCTCGAGTATTCCCGTTTTGACTTGGAGATGGGAATTGATGCGCCCATCGATAATGTGGACCATCTGAGCTGGCGAATTGGATTCAGCGATTATTCGCACGACGAACTCGAAAATGACGTTCCCGAAACTACGTTTGAGCGAACGAATGCCCTGGACTCCAGACTTGTGGCCACTACGCCCAAAATCAATGATTGGACGCACGCAATTGGATGGCAATTCAACCAAAGCGAGTTTGTTTTCGTTTCAGGTGAAGCGAACTCAATGCCTATTGAAACCGCAATATCCGGATTGTTTTGGGTCGGGCACACTCAACACGGTCAGACCGATTACCAGCTTGGTGTACGCATTGAAAGTGTTGTCGTAGATCATCAGGCATTCGGCGAAAAGGACTTCTTGCTCTTTAACGCTAGCGGCGGATTTGCCTATCCCCTCGATGAAAATCTGGTGCTAGACGCAACGATAGACTACTCGTCTCGTGCCCCACTGGCTGACGAGCTGTTCGTCGAAGGTGTGCACTTGGCGACAGGTAGCCATCTGGAAGCCAATCCGGACTTGTCAAGTGAAGACATACAGGCGGTAAGCGTATCGCTTGAGTATGGCGCGGGACGATTGCGCGCATCAGCTACGGGTTATGTCCGTTGGGCGGACAGCTTTATCTACGACACCCCGACAGGAGAAATCGAAGACGGACTTCCTGTATATCAGTTTCGACAAAACGATGCTTCTTTTATAGGAAGCGATCTTTCGTTGGAATATCGCCTGTACGAGGACGCGAATTGGGTGGTAAATTCAGAATTTAGCTACGACTTTGTGAACTCGCGAATAGACTTGAACGAAAACGACAACTTTCCTCGGGAACCTGCAAATCGATTCATGAGTCGTTTCGAAGCAATTCGCGACAGTCTCACTGCCGTGTTTTCGCTCGCTCATTTCGCAGAGGTATCGGACACTGCAGAGTTCATCCTGCCAACTGACGCCTATACAGAGGTATCAATCGATGTCGAGTACGGTTTCGACCTATCGGACAGGAGCGCCAAGTTGTTCATGCGGGCGAAGAATCTACTGGATGCGGAGCAGCGCCCACATACGTCACCCATCAAGGATGCGGTGCCGCTCCCGGGCCGGTCCATAGAAATAGGATTCAGTATTCAAGGATAGTCGCATGCTCGGCGCTGCGAGCGTCAGGATTATTGACTCTTGAGGTGTCTATTTGATTGAGTTGCTAGTCCTTCGCGTGCTAGGGGCTAGCAACCGAATCGTTTTTTAGTGGAATGCGCAATATTGCCCACAGCGCGTTCGCGCCGGAATTGGACTGCCCTGGAGATCCTAATTGACGAGCCTATACTCGATTCCCCAGGTTCTAGGGGCATTGAGCATGGCCGCGAGATTATTGAAGTCGATTGAACCAATCATGGATTGGTCATTGAGCATATTGCGTACGTAGATTGAGATTGTGTGACGTTCATCGGGGAATCGAATTCCTAGACGAGCGCCGCCCTCAATTGCACCGTCGTCAGCGTACTCTAGACTTTCGTATAGGGTAAATCTCAAGGAACTTCGATATGCCCAATCCGTTGAGAACTCGATAGTACCTGCTCTCGATGGTCTCTCGTAGTGCACCGAAAGGCTTAGGATTCGCTCGGGCGCATTGTAGAGACTGTTGCCATGGATCAGGTGTTCGCCATTGGGCAATAGGGGATCTGTAACAGTGCACCCATAGAGTAGGGTGGCCGAGCCACACCCGTTCACGGACAACGTCGAATCGTTTATTTCCGTGAGATTCAGACTCGCGCCTGCAGTCACGAGCCAAGACTGGTTTACAAACCAATCGACTTCCCACTCGGTCCCAAATCCTACAAGAAGATCTGCGTTGATCAGTTCGTTTACATTGCCGGCCCCGCCGATTTTGGTCAACTGAAAGTCGTCTACCCCATATCGATAGACCGAGGCGTGGATGCGTAGACGTCGGCTGAGTGCCAGTGCCTTTACTCCAACCTCCATCGAGAGGCTTGTTTCCGTTTCGCCGACCGATATTTCATCCTGGAAAAGAAGGCGGCCCTGAATTGCAGGTGCTCTATGTCCCTTTGCAAACCTCGCATACCCAACAACGTCTGGCGAAATGTCATAGTTGGCTGTCAAATCCCAAGTCACTACGGTGTCACCTGGCTGGGTCCGCAGGGGGCCAATCGCCCCAATGCCGAGAAATGAAAGTGGTGATTGAGTTCGAATAACCTCAAACTCCTTTTGGTCCGATGAGATTCGCAATCCCGCGCTAATGTCAAGTCTCTGTTCAGAGATGAGATCGAGTGAGCCAAAAAGGGCATATGCTCGAGTTTTCTGGTCTTGATGTACATACCCGTTCTGAGTGTGTGGAGCGAACACCGTGTCGAAGTTAAAGGTTTCGATCTCTAGGTCTTCATGAAACATGTAGAAACCTAGTCGCCAAAAGCGACTCCCGTGACGGCCTTCAAGTCGAATCTCCTGCGTAATTTGAATATGCCCGTCAAGTCGGTCGGCAGTTTGCGCATCAAAAGGTATTCCGGCACCAGGTCCAGAGGGCAATACGTTTCCAAACACAGACCCGTAGCCGCCGTCCACATCGCCTCTAGAGATTTGTTCGAGAACAGAGTGGATTCCGGTTACAGAATGGACAGACGCAAGATTGGTATGGAAGTTCAGAGTCGCGAATAGTCCTAGCTGCTTAGAATTTTGAAAGTGCTTGTCGAAAGCATCCAAGCTTGTAAATTTTCGCGAGAATCCCGCGACAAATTGATTGGATCCCTGTTGTATTGCGTTCCCATAGAAAATTGTCGGGGTGCCGTCAAGTTGCCGCCCGTGCAGATTTAGCGTCAAATCCCACCGATGTGCTGGATTGAACGCAGCAAGAAGACGAAAGGCGTAATCCTCGAATCCACCCAGTGCGTTGGATTTAACAAATCCTGGAGCAACGTTGTGGATCCAGTCACCAACGGTATTGGCCATAAACGCCAAGCGCATATTTGCACCGATGCTATCCACTGGTCCATTGAGGACCAGGTCCGTCCGTACGTGGTCTCGTGCTCCCAGATTTACGCTCAACGACGCTAGTCGGTCCGAAGTCGGCTTATTGGAGTCGAACTTGAGAATTCCGCCGGTCGTGTTCCTACCGAACAATGTTCCTTGCGGGCCACGCAGAAGCTCGAGTCGCTCGATGTCAAAGAGAGGGAAACTCTTGGCAGCTGGATTCTCGAGTACGACTTCATCGTGCACGAACGAAACTGGCTGCGAGGCATTGAGGTCGAAATCGATGTTTCCCAGCCCCCGGACATAAAGGCGAGGTGCCAATCGACCGTTGGACGATTCGACATGGAAACTTGGCAAACGGCTTGCAAGACCCAAAATGTCCGATCCACCACGCAGCGCTTGATCGACATCGTCTCCCGACATCACGCCGATTGACATGCCAACTTCCTGAATGGGCTGACTCCGCTTTTGCGCAGTCACGACTATTTCTTCTAGTTCCTGTGTCGCAGCACTCAGGCTACACAATGCGATCGAAGCAAACAAAAATTTCTTCATATTCAACACATGCGTCTTGTAGCGCTCCTAAGCCTGTCCCATATTAGAAAAATGCGGCCCGCTTTGGGCGGGCCGCACTATTTATTTCTTGAGCAACGGCTAGAGCCGTTGGGAATCCGTCTTACATCATCCCGCCCATATCGGGCATGCCTCCTCCACCTGGCGGAGCAGGCGGTGGATCTTCGGGCAATTCGCTCACCATCGCTTCGGTCGTGATCATGAGTCCAGCAACGGATGCGGCAGATTGCAGAGCAGAGCGTACTACTTTGGCAGGATCGGGAATCCCCAATTCAATCAGGTCTCCGTACTCTCCAGTGGCCCCGTCGAATCCATGGTTGCCGTCTAGGCCTCGCACCTTGTCGACAACAACAGCTGGCTCCACTCCAGCGTTCTCGGCGATCTGGCGCAACGGATAGCTCATAGCCCTCAAAGCGATTTGAATGCCGACATTTTGGTCTTCATTGTTTCCTTTGAGGTCCTCGATCTTTTGCAATGCGCGAATCAATGCCACTCCGCCGCCGGCGACGATGCCCTCTTCCACGGCGGCTCGAGTCGAGTGCAATGCGTCTTCTACACGAGCCTTCTTCTCTTTCATTTCCACTTCGGTGGGTGCGCCGACTTTGATGACGGCTACACCACCGGCCAGCTTTGCCAGCCGCTCTTGAAGCTTTTCGCGGTCGTAGTCGGAGGTCGTATCTTCGATTTCCTGGCGGATTTGCTTGATTCGCCCCTCGATTTCCTCTTTAGCACCAGCACCATCCACAATTGTGGTGTTTTCCTTTGTACTGGAAATTCGCTTTGCTGTGCCGAGATCATCCAAGCTTGTCCCCTCGAGCGTCAATCCCACTTCCTCAGAGATTACGGTCGCACCTGTTAAGGTGGCAATGTCTTGGAGCATGGCCTTGCGGCGGTCGCCGAAGCCGGGAGCTTTGGCGGCAGCGATCTTGACGACTCCGCGCATATTGTTGACTACTAGCGTCGCCAAGGCTTCGCCTTCAATGTCTTCCGCGATGACCATGAGAGATTTGCCAGACTTGGCAACAGACTCGAGAACCGGGAGCATGTCGCGAATGTTGGAGATCTTCTTGTCGCACAGGAGAATGTAGGGCTCTTCGAGTTCCGCCGACATCGATTCCTGACTGTTTATGAAGTAGGGAGAGAGATAGCCACGATCGAATTGCATGCCTTCTACAACATCCAACTCGTTTTCCAAGCCGCTTCCTTCCTCGACTGTAATGACACCTTCCTTGCCAACTTTTTCCATTGCTTCAGCGATTATCTCGCCGACGGAAGTGTCACTGTTTGCTGAAACGGTTCCCACTTGGGCGATGGATGTTGAGTCTTCGCATGGAGTGGACATCACTTCGATTTCGCGGACCGCGGCACCAACGGCCTTGTCAATTCCGCGCTTGAGATCCATAGGATTCATGCCCGCCGCAACAGACTTGAGACCTTCCATAAGGATTGCTTGTGCTAGAACGGTGGCAGTGGTAGTGCCGTCTCCCGCTTCGTCGGAAGTCTGGCTAGCGACCTCTTTGAGCATTTGCGCTCCCATGTTCTCGAACTTGTCCTTGAGTTCGACTTCCTTAGCTACCGACACACCGTCTTTGGTGACAGTCGGCGCACCGAACGACTTGTCTAGGATCACATTGCGTCCCTTTGGACCCAAAGTTACCTTGACGGCGTCCGCAAGGATATTGACGCCACTGAGCATTCGTGCTCGCGCGTCGTCTGAAAATTTGACTTCTTTTGCGCTCATTCTTGTCTCCTATTGATCTTAGTCTTCAATGACGCCAAAAATTTCGCTTTCAGCCAGGATCAGCAATTCCTCGCCATCAAGCTTGATGGTATTGCCACCGTATTGTCCGAAAATCACTTTGTCGCCTGCTTTGACGTCAGGGGTGCGAACGTCGCCGTTGTCGAGAACCTTTCCTGGTCCAACGGACAGGACTTCTCCCTGACTCGGTTTTTCCGACGCGGTGTCCGGCAATACGATCCCGCCAGCCGACATAGTCTCTTCCTCGAGACGTCGTACAACCACACGGTCGTGCAGTGGTCGAATATTCATGTGTTTGTCTCCCGATACGCTCATGAATCATAAGCTAGCACTCTCGAAACGAGAGTGCTAGCCGGAGAGTATGATAGGGTTTAAACTTGGCTTTTCAAGAGCAAAAAGCAAATTTCTTACATTCGGAACGCCAACGTAGCATATGCACCAATATGGCGCTTGGTCTGAGCCCTTGTCATCGTTCGGCATGACAACAAGCACGGTAGCTCTAGTTTGAAATATACACAGCAACCCTCGCGGTGGTCGAGATCAACCGCGTTCCGGTCGTCATTTGATTAAGGCAAAGGTATGGCTGTATTTGAGAACGATTTCCTGGTGCTTCTGCCCGTCCAGACCTGACCTATCGTTGTAGTACGTGTAGACAACGTACAGACCGGAGTTTGCCGTTCGATTCCACGAATACCTTGCGTTGGCCGCCCAAATCTTGTCGATGCGATTGTGTTGTACCATCAGGTGAAACCCGCTCTTGGCGCCGAGTGAGTATGCAAAGCCAATGCGTCCTATGTCAGCCGTCGAATCTCTACTTTCGCTGGGAAACTTGATTCGCCTATGAGAATACTCGCTTACCAGATTGAGTGCTTCATCCTTCTGATAACTCAGTGAAACACTTGCATTAAAAATGTTTCCGTGGAAGAAGCCCCCCTTTGACAGGAACATCTGGCCACGAAAACGATTTGTACTGGGTAGGGATCCCGCGACAATGAACCGCTTTGTGTTGTAGTCGCCTGGCAGAATTGCTGTGCCTAAGATGTTGAATGGGTGACGAACCCCTTCCCGTTGAAATTCGATTGCAGTCCATGCATCGGCTCCGTTGTCCCAGACAGGCCAAAGCTCAAGATGTAGCAGGCCGTTCTCTAAGTAGCCATCCAGATTGCGGGTGACATTTATCGTGTAGTACTGATTCCACTCCTTTAGCCCCGCGAAATCCTCGATCTTGTGGGTGTAATGCAATGTTCCGCCCATCGATCGCATATTCGAATGTGAGACAAATCCGACTTCTGGATTGAATCCTGCACCGACTTCATGGATCCACATGTCGTACTTCCATGTTGGAGAGCTATGGCGAGCATAGAGATTGAACGCGTGTTGGTCTGAAGAAAATGCGTCGCTTTCCGTCTTTGCGACGAACGCGAACACATCAGTCAAGTTGCCAATTCCAACTGATGCATTAATCCCAATTGTCTGACCACTTGATGAATTGTCTTGCCTATTCGTTCCCAAGAAGCCGACGGAGGATCGATTTGCCAAGTCTTTACTAACGCGTAGCACTGTGTAGTCATTGCTGGCTACGTGATCTGTCGAAGCCGCACGAATATGCAGAAATCCCAGATTGGTTTGGTGGTCGATTTTCCCAGTTAGACGAATCCCTCCATCGATGCGGAGCCGCTTACCATCCGGTGCGATTCCTATGCGGCGACTATGAAACAACTGAGTTTGCCAGGGAACGCCAACCGTGAACAGTGAGAGGTTTTCGAGGAAGAACGGGCGTGTCTCCGGAAAGTAGAGACCGTAACGACCCAGGTTTACACGGAGTTGATCGGATTCGACTTGGGCGAAATCCGTGTTGTACGTCGCATCCAAGGTCAGACTTGGGGTGAGCGAGTACTTGAAGTCGAATCCCGTGGCAGACTCTCTCTCGTCGTGTTGGAGGTCAGATTGCACGCCACCAGTGCGGACGTACGGAGTCAATTGCAGATTCCTTGGCATGGGCGGCACGCGAATGGACTCGATGTGTCCTGCGAGCGTGAGACGAAACATTGAGAATTGAGGCGGCACGTGAGACCAATAGGACACCTCGTTGTTGCTGCGCGTCACTCTGGCGAAGTTGGCTCGCCACGACTGAATCGCACCGCGCCCATACCGCAACGACCGAAAGGGAATATTCATTTCCGCACTCCATCCGAAAGGAGTGCGGAGAGATTTCACTTCCCAAGTAGTAGACCAGTTCCAACCCACATCGCCTCCAGCGATTGCACCATCCCACACGGCACCAATGGGGTTAGTACTGAACATAAACCCCGTTCGGCCATTGCCGAAAGTGTCCAGCACGACAGCGACCGAATCCGATTTGCCTCCATCTGGGGAAACTACGATGTTGTTTATGTCATCCTCGTAACATACAAACGCAATGTGCAGCGAAGTGTCCGTAAATCCGATGAACACATCCGTGCGTCGGGTAGCTGGCGAACCGTTGTCCGGACGAAGCTGAACGAAATTGGAAATCGGAGAGACGGATTTCCACACCGGATCGCCCAGTACTTTGCCATCAAGCGATGGCGACTCTGAGAGTTCCGTGGCGATGTGCCGAACCTCTTGGTTAGATGCTTCCAGACAGTAACCTAGTGCCGCGACGTAACCCGCAAACACAATCGAGAGAAATCTAGAGTGCATGAGTAGCGCTGGTAGACAGGGTTGGCACTAAAGGCGCGGTGTCAGACGCGGCAAGAGTCCGTTGGATGAGGAAGTTTCTATTGTATTTGTGTACGGCTAACCTCTAAAATTGCAGGTTAACCTGTCCTAACAGGAAAGCACTTCGGCTGCATTTTAAGGTCACCATACAAACGTTCGATCAATGTGGAACGAAATTTGAACGACTGGCGCTATAATGTTATAATGTAACTTCTGCATGAAATTCCAATCATCTGGGTTGTTCTCATGCGGAATTCTCCTTGAGTATATTGGTCACTGTTTTAGGCTGCGTGGATCGGTTAGTTCCGCCTTATGAGTCCTTCTAGTCTTGGCAAAAGTGGATTGCTAGCAATTGCTTTCGTCTTTTTAGGCGGTTGCCAAGCTTTCGTTTCCTCCGTTACCGATGGGTTTACCAAAAAACTGACCAGTTCCATTCTTAACAGCGACGATTTACACACCATCAGGGAAGGATTACCCGCGTATCTAATTGGTGTCGACGCTTTACTGCATGGCAACGAGACCGATGCAGATCTTATGTTTGCAGCCGCTCAACTCAATGGTTCCTACGCATTGGCGTTCGCCGACGACCCGAAGCAGCAAAAGTCTCTTACCGCAAAGGCTAGAGCGTTGGCATTTAAGGCTTCTTGCATCGAAGTCAAGTCACTTTGCAATATTGCAGCCATGTCGTTTGACGAGGCACTTGCGGCGATGAGCAATCTACGTGTCGACGACGTTCCCGCTCTCTATGGACTTGCCAATGCATGGGCGGGTTGGTTGCAGGCTCACGCGGACGACATGCATGCTGTCGCGCAGTTGGCGAAAGTCAAATTGCTTATTGAGCGCTTGTTGGAACTCGACGAGACCTATGAATTCGCAACACCCCATATGTACATGGGAGTATTTGAATCGCTACTTCCTCCGTCGTTAGGAGGGCGTCCGGAAGTGGCAAAAAGGCATTTTGAAAGGGCGATCACCATCAGCGATGGCCGCAATCTTTACGCGAAGGTGCTGTATGCGCAGAACTATGCCCGAACCACTCTTAACCGTGATCTGCACGATTCGTTGCTGAAAGAAGTACTTGCCGCCGATCCTCATGTTGATGGACTTACCCTTCAAAACACATTGGCTCAAGAAATTGCAGTTGAACTGTTGGCGGAAGCTGATGAATTCTTCTAGTTATTCGTCCCACCAAAGTGGACAGATTCTCTTGATTTGTCTTGTCCTATGCCTATTTGTTTCTGGAGCTAGTGCAGCTACAACGCTAAAGGTTGCAACAATTTCTCCGGAGGGATCCGCACTCATGGTCGAGTTGCGAAAGGCTGCCGCGGCTATCGAGGAGGCTACAGACGGTCGAGTAGAGTTCAAGTTCTACTCGGGTGGCGTTATGGGTGACGACTTTGCGGTCAAACGAAAGATCAGAGCTCGTCAGCTGAACGGCGCAATACTGCAAACAAGCGTATTCACGACCGACGTGCCCAACCTGAACGTGTACAACCTTCCATTGCAATTCAAGAATGTCAATGAAGTAACGGCTGTGCGAACTGATCTGGATCCCGTGTTACGTTCTGAACTCGAAGAAGCTGGCTATGTGTCGTTTGGGTTTGTTGGAATTGGACTTGCTTACGCGATGGGGTCCAAGAGTGCTACAACGGTAGAAGAGACACGGCGGCTGAAGATTTGGGTACCGAAGAACGATCCAAGCACAGAGCTCATGCTTAAAGCGTTCGGGGTAAGTCCCATTCCATTGACAATCGTGGATGTAATGACTGGCCTACAGACTGGATTGATAGACACAGTGGCTTCCCCACCAGTAGCCGCAATTACGTTGCAATGGCACACACAGATCAAGTACATGCTCGATGTCCCGTTTCTTTACGTATTCTCTGTCTACGTGCTGGATCAGAGATCATTCAGGAAAATTGAACCCGGCGACCAAGAGATTGTTCGCAAACACATGGACCAAGCAATCACCAATGCCGAAGAGAAGGGCAAGCAGGATCACGAGTCTGCAATTGATGTGATGCTTGATCAAGGAATCGAGCTACTCAAACCGGACGACGAAGCATTGGCCGAGTGGCAGCGAAACGCCGATGGAGCTGTCGAGGAGTGGATCACCAAGGGTTTGGTCAGCCAGAGTATTTTCGACCGTTTTTCACGCTCGTTGCAGAGATCTCGAACGGAGAATGCTTACTAGGATTCTCCGCTACCTGCATTGGATTGAAACAGGCTCCCTGGTAGTTCTCTTCGCCTCGATGCTCCTTGTCGCATGTGCACAGGTCGTCATGCGCAATTTTCTTGGGACCGGATTCATTTGGGGTGAGGAGCTAACACGCGAGGCCGTCCTTTGGATCGCAATGGTCGGCGGATTGGCGGCCATAGGACAACGTTCACACATTCGAATCGATATAGCGGAGAGATTTGTGCCGGAACGATGGATACCGGCACTCAATTTTGTCGCGTGTGTTTCCGCTAGCCTTGTGTGCTTGCTCGTGGCATATTTCTCGCTTAAGTTGGTCCGATGGGAGTTTGAGGACGGCTATTCGGGCATTGGCATCGTACCCTCTTGGATTCTGGTGGCCATCATTCCTTTCGCAGGGTTTGCCATGGGTACTCGATTCGCTATCCAAGCATTTGTGCGTCAGACCAAATGATCTTCCTAGGAGTCGGCGCTCTTATCGTCATGGCTCTCTGCGGAGCGCCGCTGTTCGTAGTCATCCTAGGCGGGGCGATACTTGGATTCTTGGCGTCGGGCACCGACTTGGTCAATATCGCAATTGAGTTGGACCGGATAACTGACACTCCGCTATTGGTTGCTTTGCCTCTGTTTACTTTCGCCGGTTACATCCTTGCGGAAGCCAAGACCTCTCAGCGTCTGATGGATCTTGTAAATGCGCTTTTCGGTTGGATGCCGGGCGGTCTCGCGATTGTTGGTTTTGTCGCATGTGCGTTCTTCACTGCACTTACTGGTGCATCGGGAGTAACCATCGTTGCTCTGGGAGCCTTGCTGTTGCCGATGCTCATTCGATCGGGATATACGGAACGGTATAGCCTAGGACTCGTCACGAGCTCAGGAAGCCTGGGTCTCTTAATCGTGCCTAGCGTGCCCTTGATCCTCTATGGTGTTATTGCTCAGCAGATAAACGTCGGGCAAAGTTTCTCGATTCAGGAGCTGTTCCTCGCCGGCTTGGTACCGGCTCTCCTCATGGTTGTTGCACTTTCAGTTTGGGCCGCGATGCGACACCGACATCTGCCTTTGACTCCCTTCGATCTAGGAAGGGTATGGAAGGCAGTCAAAGCAAGTAGTTGGGAACTACCATTGCCTTTTGTAATTCTGGGCGGCATTTACTCGGGTTACTTTGCCATTTCCGAAGCCGCGGCTATGACCGCGCTCTATGCCCTGATGGTGGAGGTTTTTGTCTATCGCGAAGTCTCATTGAAGCGACTCCCCATTGTCATTCGTGAATCGATGGTCATGGTGGGTAGCATTATTCTCATTCTTGGGGGAGCTCTGGCGCTGACTAACTACTTCGTCCAAGCGGAAATTCCCCAGAAAATCTTTGAGTTCATAAACCTACAAATCAGCAATCCGATCATCTTCCTGATTCTCCTGAATCTAGTGCTGCTCTTGCTTGGCGCCATGCTGGACATATTTTCTGCCACCGTAATAATGGTGCCTCTACTGCTTCCCGTTGCCGTCAAGTACGGAATTCATCCCGTTCATCTTGGAATCATTTTCGTAGCGAATCTCCAGATTGGCTACTTCACCCCACCAATCGGAATGAATCTGTTCATTGCTAGCTATCGCTTCAAAAAACCCCTCGTGGAGTTGTATACAGCAACTCTGCCCTTCATGCTCGTGTTACTACTTGTGCTAGTGCTGATTACCTATGTACCACAGCTCTCCTTGTGGTATCAATATCTCTGATTCGTTGCGCTACGACGCCGCATTACAGTGATTACGTCCTTTTTCTACCAACCCAATGGAATGGGTCTACACGACATTACGCTCCTTGTTGCACGTAGAGTATCGCAATTCGAGATTAAAGAGGGCTTGGCAACAATCTACGTACGTCATACATCCGCCAGTCTTGTAATACAGGAGAACGCTGACCCAGCTGTTCTTCGCGATCTACAGGCATGGATTGATCGAGCGGTGCCAGAATCCAACGAGTATGAACATAGGGCAGAGGGACCCGACGATATGCCTGCCCACATCAAGGGTGCTATCACCGCAACACACGTAAGCGTGCCGATAGCGTCGGGAAAACTAGCTCTAGGCGTGTGGCAAGGGATATTTCTTTGGGAGCATCGCCAACATCCCAGACGGCGAGAGTTAATCCTCCACGTCGCAGACTGATATGAATAGACGAGACCGCTCAGATGACATTCAAGCGAGTGTTGCCGCTTGCGCACGGAATGTCGCATGCCGGCAATGGAAAGTGGCGAACAGATAGCTCCTCGCTAACGGCGCAACCAAGGATTTTCGCTACGTACTCTATGCATCCTTTGCTTGTGCCCTTGAGGATCAAGAATCATTGATGAGAAATACGCAAGCAAGTCACGGTGGTTGCGCGAAATCTTGGCGCGATTCATCTCCCGTTCACCTTCGGAACTTGCAACAAATCGAAATGACGCTCTAATCGCGTCGCTCTCGCCAAGAACTTCCTGCGCCAGTTCATTTATGACCCCGAATGCCTGCTCCAAGTCTTCGACTTCGAGATCCAATTGATCTGGTTCTAGCACCAAGTTCGACCACAGAGTACAAATGTAGAGACGATAGCGGTTCTTGTCGACGAGCGAATCGGTTACAGCAGAGTTTTGTGCCATTTGTCGAAGCACGTCGCTCAACTTGTCCTTCAGCGTATCGGAATCCACGTGTATGTCGGTTGTGAAATTCGAGCCTCTCGATTGGTTTGCCCAATCGAGGTGCGATCAAAATAGGCGGGGGCTTTGACGGTTAGGCTTCAATCGGTCAAGTTGACGATCATTTTCCCTGTGTTGTCGCCGGTGAACAGTCCAATGAAGGCCTTAGGCATGTTTTCGATTCCATCGAAAACTGTTTCTCGATACTTCAAGCGTCCACTAAGCACCCAGTCGGTCATGTCTCGCATGAAATCGTCACGGAGATGGTTGTAGTTGGACACAATGAACCCCTGTAGTGTCAGTTGCGAACCGATAGCATTTGCAAGATTGTGCGGGCCAGGAACGGGAGCTGTTGCGTTGTATTGAGATATCGCGCCGCATAGAGGCAGACGACCGTTAGGTCTCATGCAGTTCAATGCAGCTTGGAGATGGTCGCCTCCAACATTGTCAAAGTAGACGTCGATGCCTTGAGGCGCTCCCGCGAGAATTTGACGTTCCAAATGGCCGTCGTGGTAGTCAAATGCGTGGTCAAAGCCCAAGTCCTCAGTCAAATGTCTGACTTTTTCCGAGCTGCCAGCAGAACCGACTACTGTGCAGTTCTTGATTTTCGCGATTTGTCCAACGGCACTTCCAACGGCTCCCGCAGCGCCGGATACGAACACGAATTCGCCCTCCTTAAGCTTGCCAACTTCAAGCAATCCTACGTAAGCGGTCATTCCAGGCATTCCCAAAACACCAAGATAAGCTGAAGGGGGCGCGTTCAGGTCTGGAAGTTTACGAAGGCCGCGACCCGTGGACACAAAACCTTCTCGCCAACCCAGATGGCTCTCAACGTAGTCGCCAACCTGAAATTCCGCATGCGTAGATGCGACCACTTTGCCAATCGCACCACCAGTAAGGGTTTCGTTCAGCTGAAATCCCGGCACATAGGATTGACGATCAATCATGCGACCGCGCATGTATGGGTCAACAGTCAAGCTGACGTTTCGAATAAGCACTTCTCCCGACGCGTGTGGTTCGGGAATTTCGACCTCCACGACTTCAAAGTCGTCAACTTCTGGCATGCCAACTGGGCGTTTGCGCAATCGAATTTCCAATGATTTCATAGTGCTTGTTTCCTTTGGGTCAATTGAAACCCATGGCTGATCGTAGGGTGGACCACCTAGGCTTCGGCAACGTAATGCTCGTACTTCACGACAGTCAGTGTCATGTTTTCTAGAGAACGCAAGACATCATGCAAGTATGCGTCGGGGAATTCTATATGGGTCGCATCCGCATGTTGCTGGTTCCAAGTGGCATCGACACTGCGGACTAGGCCATCGGCCAAGCGGAACTCGTTCCATGCATGCATTTGAAACGTTTGGGAGTTCTCTTCGTAAACCAATCCGTATACAGTTCTTGCATTGAGTCCAGACGCGAGCGCGAGAGAACTCAGCAAATTGGCTATGTCGGAACAGTCACCGCGACGATCCTTTAGCGTAGATACGACCGATTTGGGTCTGTTTGACGACTCGTAGCTGATGTATTCGTGTGCTAGAGAGACCAGAGCAGTGATCTTTTCCTGTTCGTTTTGAATGTCGGCCACTGCTTCATTCGCCAATCTCTTGACGTCCACCAATGTGCTGTCATTTCGCACATACTGTTGTTCTTTCTTCATTGAAAGTTTCGATGGGTTGCGAGTCCTTCCGTCGTAGCTCCGAAGCGTGCCGTAGGATGTCAACATGCTCGCCCATGGACCTGGGTCGTCGTTGGCGAAGGAGACATGCAATTCCAGCATGGAAAGCTGCTTTGAACGTTGCAGTGGCTCGTCTAGCGGAATTTGCACCTGAGTAGCGGTTGGGATTCGAGGCCCGCTTGCTAAATCGGTCGTACCTGACACTGGCAGGAGTACCAAACCTGACGCATCTACGGATCTTACGAGATGAACGCTCTGATCATTCCTTGCAAAGGTAGATTCAATTTGGTCGGACGAATGCACTGTGATCAACTCGGAAGTAAGTTTTGAGATGGACCAGGTTCTCAACGCAACATCTGCTTGATCCAGATGCAACACGCGCAGCGAGATTGACGCACCCACTTGCAGATCTAACGACGTCAACCAGGAATCCAACGCTAGGTATTCCTCAAGTGTGAAGCCGCTTGAGAGTTCTGCGAGCAGCTTTCCATCCCTGTGCAGCGTCAGTTTTCCGTCGCTTAAGGTAGCCGTTGTTGATTCATAGGGGGTTTCATCCGGTAGGACATGCTTCATTGATACAGCATGTACAAGTTGGTGGGGCGAGTCTGCGGCAAAACGAAGCTCTTGTGTTGCTTTAAGAACAACATCGGTCGCAGTCAAATGGGTGAACACATGGGTGAATTCATACTCTCGGTTTTCGTTCACATGTCCGGAGGATTGATGTGTGCCGATGGGAATTCCCCGATACTCCATCACGTAGCTTTGTGTTTTGAACCTAGTCTTGGCTAGCTTGTCTATCGAGGAGTCGTGTTTGTAGTGGCTACAGCTAGCCAACAATACGGCAGCTACGCCGAAAAGAGTCAAATTTGCGCATAGCGAATGCTTCAATCGCCTATTACTCATGAAGTGTCTGCGATTCTGGCGGCAGCTCGTAAGTTGACTGCAGCAGCCCAGCGCAACCCAACTCTACAATTACGCCTATGACCACTGATGATTTACGCGATTTCATTCGCCATCGTATACGCGAGGATATCGAAGCAAATCGTATTCCACATCGCATAACAACTCGGTTCCCTCCAGAACCCAACGGCTACTTGCACATTGGTCATGCAAAATCCATTTGCCTCAACTTCGGGATCGCGCAAGAGTTCGACGGAGAAACCTACTTGCGCTTTGATGATACGAATCCGCTAAGTGAGAGCGAGGAATACGTAGCAGCAATAAAGGAAGATGTCAATTGGCTGGGTTTCGATTGGGGTGATCGTCTTACCTACGCATCGGATTACTTCCCACAACTCTATAGGTTCGCGGAAGAGCTCATTTCTCGTGGCAAGGCATTTGTTTGCGACCTCTCGTCCGAAGAGATTCGATCCACACGTGGAACATTAAACCGTCCGGGCACGGAAAGCCCCTACAGAGCGCGCGAAGTCGAAGAGAATCTGACTCTATTTCGAAAAATGCGATCGGGCGAGTACCCAAATGGGGCCCGTGTGTTGAGAGCAAAAATTGACATGGACTCGCCCAATATAAATCTTCGAGATCCGGTACTCTACCGGATCGTTCATGCGAACCATCACCGTACCGGTGATAGTTGGTGCATATATCCAATGTACGACTTTACGCATTGCATTTGCGATGCTCTTGAGGGGATAACACATTCACTTTGCACATTGGAATTCGAGGATCATCGACCACTTTACGACTGGGTCTTGGACAACATAAGCATTAACTTCCATCCACCGCAAATTGAGTTCTCACGTCTCGGCCTCGAATACAACGTCATGTCCAAGCGCATTCTTAACCAATTGGTAGAGAGAGGTCACGTGAACGGATGGGACGATCCCAGAATGCCGACGCTTGCGGGACTGCGCAAGCGTGGGGTTCCGTCAGAGGCAATTCGGGAGTTTTGCAAGCGAATCGGCGTTACCAAACAAGAAAACTTGATCGAGACTGAGCTCTTGGACTATTGCATTCGGGACCACTTGGAGCAAACGACCCCTCGTGGCATGGCGATTAGAAATCCCCTTCGTGTGGAGATTTCTAATTTCGAAGGTCAAGAGGTTGATCTTACTGCCAGCTGGCATGCAAGAATCGGGGATTTAGGCAGTAGAAGGCTAAGCTTCGGTCGCACAATATTCATTGACCGTGAGGATTTTTCAGAAGACCCGCCAGCCAAGTTCAAACGGCTTGTTCCGGGCGGACTGGTGCGATTGCGCTACGGTTTCATCATCCGTTGCGACGAGGTTGTACGCGACGACGATGGTTCGATTGCCATGTTGCGAGCGCATTACTTTCCCGATTCCAAGAGCGGCAGCGATTCGAGTGGGCTGAAACCTAAGGGAGTGATTCAGTTTGTGTCAGAAGCAAACGCTGTAGAAGTGGAAATTCGGGAGTACGATCGCTTGTTCGCAGTTAGGGATCCGGGACGCAAAGAATTAGAAGAGGAACTCAGTCCGCATTCAATCAAGACACACAGGGGTCTTGTCGAAAAAGCAATCATCGAGCACCCCGAACCAAGATTTCAGTTTGAACGAATCGGCTATTTCTTGCGCGATGATTCAGTGAAATCACGGCTCCCGGTTTTTCATCGAACGGCGTCCCTGTCGGATAGTTGGAAAAGACCGTGAGAGCACTTTCTCGGACAGACGTGGAAGAAGCAGCCGCTCGAATTGCACCCTACATCCACGACACGCCGGTGTTTACCTCCAAGTCGTTGAATGCACTCGCAGGGACAGAGCTCTTCTTCAAGTGTGAGAATTTTCAAAAGGTCGGAGCCTTTAAGGCGCGTGGCGCAATGAATGCGGCTTTGTGCCTAGACGATTCGGTTGATGCTGTTGTTACTCATTCATCGGGTAACCATGGGTCAGCATTGGCTTGGGCAGCTCAGCACTGCGACCTGGCTTGTCATGTGGTAGCGCCAAACAACGCATCCAAGTTCAAACGCGAATCAATGGTCCGGTATGGAGCGAATGTCGTGGATTGCGGACCTGAAATGGACAGCAGAGAAGCGGTCCTTGAAGAATTTCTGCTGGACCATTCCGCCACAGTTGTTCCACCGTATGACGATCCGCGAATCATTGCAGGACAGGGAACTGCCGCTTTAGAGCTCTTGCGCTGCGTTCCAGAGTTGGAGCAAATTTGGGTGCCTGTTGGCGGCGGAGGATTGGCTGCTGGTACGATTTTGGCTGCGAATGGTGCCGTGCAGGTAGTTTGTGCGGAACCGGAACTAGCCAACGATGCCTTCTTGTCCATGGAGAGGGGAAGTG
This sequence comes from Candidatus Azotimanducaceae bacterium, assembly GCA_965205545.1. Classification (GTDB taxonomy): domain Bacteria; phylum Pseudomonadota; class Gammaproteobacteria; order Pseudomonadales; family Azotimanducaceae; genus Bin55. The sequence goes on from OZ242170.1 coordinate 2,941,869, forward strand.
TCCAGCCACCGTGTCCGCCAGTGACCATCGCTGACGGATTGCGATCTTCACTCGGCTCATGGACATTTCGAATTCTTCACGAAGCCAACACCTCGGTGGTCTTGGTGTCCGAGAACCAAATCCTAGTTGCTATGAGGATTGTGTGGGAATACTTGAAGATTGTGATAGAACCATCGAGTGCGGTCGCTGTGGCAGCACTATTGAGACGTCAGGACCTAGCCAAGCGCAAGGTTGGGATAATTCTGACGGGGGGAAACGTCGAGTTTCCTGCAGCCATTAAGGCGGCAACTACCGGTTCGGAGGAAGTTCAGAGATACCGCAAGCATGAATCAAGAGTTTCTGAGAGAACGTGAGCACGCGGCGTTGAACCTGCCGAATCGTGGACCTCTTTCTGTCGATGGAACAGGGAAAGTTGACCCAAACGTGGTCGAAGCGTACTGGCGTTATGGCTTCTACGTGTTGACGGATGTGCTCTCGCTCGTCGAAATGTCCGAGCTTTCCAAAGAATTTCAAAGCTTGCTTCAACGCGCTCCTACGGGGCCAAATGGCCCACGTGATTCGTCAGCGAAAGAGGTGAGGTTTGATAAGCGCCAGCAAAAACTCTTCCACTTCGTCAAACCGTTAACGGATCCCTACGGAGGCACCGACGTTACACATAGCCGCTATCCAGTAAAAATGCCGGAGCCTGAACTACCTCTGGATTCGCCGAATGAAGTCTTGCTCCAAATTGGTGGAATCCTACAATTTTTGGATTCTGCTTTGCGTGTCTATGGACATCCGAAGTTGCTAGCGTTGACGGAGGCCGTCAACGGCCAAGATTTCACTCCTTTCACCGAAGTGATTTGGCTAAAGCAGCCACGCTTTGGTGCCGCTGTCTCATGGCATCAGGACGGAACGACCCATTGGGACAGTCCCGTTCTGGACGAAGGTACGCATGGGTTCAACTTCATGGTCAATATCCATGGGACGACGCCAGAGAACTCCTTATGGGTAGTTCCTGGTACTCACAAGAACGGTAGGGCCGACCTGAAAGCAATGTTGGCTGCGTCGGATTCTGACAAGCCTCCAGGCGCGGTTCCACTGCTGTGCAAGCCAGGAGACGTGGCGATTTGCAATCGTCAGATAGTGCACGGTTCCTTTCCAAACACATCTGATGTGCCTCGCTATACGTTTGTCTTCGGATTCCATCGCCGAGCTTCGGTGGAAGGTGTCCGCGGCTGGGGCAGGGAACCTTATTCAGCAGAGCACATAGATCGAAGTTGTCGATTGATTGACATTGCTATAGATGCACGCCGCCAGCGTTTTCCGCGTGAAGCGAGCTACCGCTATCGACCATCGGTTCAACGAACTCAATGGCGATGGACTGCACAGCAGCGCAAGGCTGAAATGCGAAACTACCAGGTTCGAGCGTTGGGGATATAGCGTGCACGCTTCATCTCTGAGTGACGCAGAGCGCTCACAACTTGTCGCCGATGGTTTATTGATTATTCGGGAAGCCGTGTCGCAGGCATCGGCGGAACGTGCACGCAAGCTAATCGACGAAGGCTTGCCATCAGGCAAACGCAGAATTCTGGCACCGGCTAAGCTTGCAACCAATCCATACGTATATGGCTTGTTCGAAGATTCCTGCGTTAGCGACATATTGCGGCAAGAAATCGGCCGCTATCCTGATGTGATTAGTTGCCAAATAGCCGTTACCCCAGCATTTGATCAACTGTATGGAACACCTCGACCACATGTGGATGGTAGCTGGTCGGGCCCAATCCCGCGTGATGGCAACGAAATCGAGCAGATCCGTGGCAGACCCAAAGATGCTGTCACTTATTTTGGTCCAAACGACGCGAATAGAGGAAGCAATGATGGATTGCTGTGGCAGAACCCGTCGCACACAATGTCGTTGGGTAGCTATACAGTCTTGGTTGGGATTGCACTCAATGATCAAGTGGAACCTGGCAACGGACAATTCGGCGTTCTCAAAGGAATGCACGACACAGTCCAAGAAGCTTTTCGCGTTCAACGCGAAAGTGGTGGCGTCATCGGTCCGGAAGGAGAGGGTTGGCCGAGAATCAAAGTGGGACCCGATGGATCCCCCTATCTGAATGGCCTGCCAAAGATGGTCGAAGATGCCATGGCCGAGGAACTTAGAGCAGACCCCGACGATGCGAAATGGCCGTGGCCGTATCTGACGCCTGTGCTACTTCAACAAGGCGATGCGGTTATCGCACTACATTCCTGTCCGCACACGGCAACGCCTAACTACGGTCCGAATCCACGGATGAATCTGTATTTTCGCATTCGACGATGGAGGGACGGCAATCCGCACGAAAACACCCGCAGGTTGGGGCATGGCGTAAGCGATCATCTAGACAGAGGCTATTACGGGCAATACTTGGATTATCCTCTCAAGTACGACCCTTGGCAGACTTCTACGAACCTACTTTGCGACCACTGGTCCGATTGGGACGGCTTTAAGCATCTAGCTCAAGATGCTAGTCCTTGAGATAGAAGCGGGTGCCGCAGATATTCACTTGCTGGTCGCTTTCGTAGCAGTTTCGTTCCTTTGCCCTCTCTAGGATTCCATTGCGATCGGCTACGGAAATATCCAATCCTCCCAATCCCGGACCGCGCCCATCTGTGGCCTGAACGAAACGCAGAACTGCATTGTTGAAGTGAATGTGCAGTTCGCCATCTACATGTTGCGCTGGCTCGCCGGAGACGAGACTCCAGCGGTCCGCAATTCCGGCGGGATCATCACTTTGCAGCTCTACTCCCAAGTAATCGATCGTAGAGGACTGATCCACCTTGTCTTCCCATTGCATTCCTCCAGCTGGCATCCACCATCCAGCAGGGTCGTTTGGTTCCATCCAATCAATTTCGAAAAACGAGACAACCATGTCGCGAGGGTGAATTTGGCAAATGTTCCAATTGGACCGGTCACCCTCGTGCGCGATTCGAATGCCATTGTCTAGTGCTCGCTGGCGGATCGCTTGCTGTTCTTCCTTGCTGCTTGCCTGGCAAATCACCATATAGCCACCATCCCCGCCTCTGCGGTCCAGATACCGACCACCTGCAGTGTTCTCTTGCACTGGAGCAACGACTTCCAGAAAGTTACGGCCAATACAGATCAATGTGTTTTCCAGCCCAAATACGCCTACTCCGGGGTCGACAAAGCACGAATTGATCCCGAGTACATACGTGAGGTCGTCGATCACAGGCTGTAGTTTTCTGGCAACCAAACAAATTTGTCTCAACTGAATGGCCATGTGAAATTTCCTTGATTTGGCAATCTTTTGTTTTGGACTAAGTGGCTTCGAGATATGGCAGGCACCCTGTATGAGCAAGTATGGCTCGAAGTTCCTGGTTGTCTGAGAATTCTTGGAATTTCTCACGAAGTGCGTGGAGCGATTTCGCGTGGTACTTTTGGGGTATCTGAATCCATCGGCCACTATCCAGATCGACGCTGAACTCCTGGTCGCCTTTACTTATCGCATTTGAGTTCGCCTCGCTCCACCGAAGAAACATTGAGCTAACTTGAGTTTGCAGGATCGGTATAAGAGTGTCTTTCAGCGCAGCCCAAGTCTCGAACGGTCCTCTACTTACAGGACTTTGCATTCGGTCGATCCATCCCGGTACGTTTCTAGTTTTCGCGATCATAGAAGCAGGGGTGTGATCCCTGTTGGCGTTGTAGATTTGCCCCCAAATTCCAAAGTCGGCGAACGCGGGACGATCTCCAAACAGATACCGCCTAGTGGCGAGGTGCGAATCGAGTAATGTCAGCGTTTCTTGAAACGAGCGTTCGATTAGAGGAGCCGTCGTAGCATTGGATCCGACAAACCAAACCCTATCAACCATTCTCTTCCGAATGGAGGCGGCAATTGCCTCTAGTTGCTCTTCACTTGCACTTGGATTGACCATTGCTGCAATGCGTTGCGAGCAACCGATTTGGTCGACGTCTCGAGCCCACCTTAGATGGAACATCCACTTATTTCCCCATTCGTCTCCAAATTCCTCTAGAAGAATCGAGAGGAAGCGGAGGAGTGGGTCCTGCGGATGAATTCCCGGATCGGGAAACTGCGACTCCAACGTCTCAATGATGGGGGTGGAGTCTTGAAGTCCTATATCTTTCGGAGTAACGACCAGAGGTATTAGAGGCAGCTTTGCATGCTTTTCGAAGACGTTTGCCGATTCCGAGCGCGTGGTCCATCTATGTGGAATGTTTTTGTAGCGAAAGTAAGACCGAACCTTGACAGAATAGGGGGATTCTTCGGCTCCAATAATCACAAAGTCTTGATCTGCCATAGTGCTTAAGGCTCTCTGCTAATGCTTTTCGATCCACTCAAACGAAGCTCGTGTTGAAAACCGAAACCAACCTGTTGTGAGAAAGTCGATTGATTATGGATGCGTTCTCCCAAAGCAAACTGAATTCCGTAGGCGACAACGCGCTGCGTTGGCAATAGATTGCCGTGAGTCTTGCCTTACTTGTTGTGAATGGCGCCTATGCTCGTGTGCCTGTCATTGGTGCGTTACCAAACATTCCAAGCTGCACATTGCCGGTCATTTCGTCGCCATTTACTTCGACGGAGAATGAGAGCTTCATGGGCATCGGCTCGGAAATCTGGGCAGTCCAGGTAAGTTTGTTGCCATCTACAGCACCGTCAGAAATATCTAGGGATCCCCGGTCTCCGGTCATGGTGCCCGTGAAACTACTGCCGTCTGAATTGACAGTCAACTGTCCCTTTTGCTGACCCATCGGCGTATTGACAACAGTATCCCATGTGCCATCTACATCGCTCATTGTTTTTCCTCACGTACTCAGAACTCGTAGAAACAAATCATTACAGGATCAATCTGAATCTACCTTGTTCCCGCATTATAGGTTGAGCCAAAGAATCAGGTCTCATGTTGGCGGAGGCTAACACTCAGCTTGTCAATTGTCGGATCGAGCCGAGACTTCATGCTTTTTCTCGGTCGAATTCATAGCCAAAGTACGATGTTCCTACCGTCTTGCCAGACGAATGCTCCAAGTCTTGATAGCACGTTAGTCTGTTCGTGTTTGCAACTTCAATGGCAGCTTTTATCTGCCAGTGTTTTGCTTATCGGTAGCAAGTTTCGGCACAATCGACTACCGCGGATTCATTACAAGGAAGGGGTTCAGTTCGTGGATAAATGGGTGTGTCAGCTATTGGATAGCAAACCAAGAGGCTTTTTAACTAGTTCCTACCAGAACTCGCCGCATGTTGTGCCCGTCGTGTTTGTTCGACTACATGATCAAATTTACAGTCCTATCGACGCCAAACCAAAGTCTGCCCGGAAACTGCGTCGAGTGCGCAACATTGAGCACAACAACGCGGTTGCCCTCATATTGGACAACTATGAAGACAACTGGCAGAAGCTTTGGTGGTTGCGTTTGGACTGTTTGGCGTCGGTTGTACCCATTTCGTCTGCGATTACCGAGCTGTTGATGCTCAAGTACCCTCAGTACCATTCAATAGACGTCGGTAATTCGGTGATCGAATTGTCGGAGATCCGTTGGCAGTATTGGAGCATGGATGGATCGCGCCCATCGGAGATCTAGTGGATAGAGGAGCGAGCCGATTAGCTCGTTCGGCATGAGCGGATCGCAGTCAGACTGACACCCTAGCAAACGAAGCCGTTACAGGTCCGGAATTGCTATCTTGACGACGTCAGAGAGACTCTCTACCAAACTGATTTTCATTTCCTTGCGTACGGTGTCTGGCAGCTTTTCCAATTCAGATTCGTTGTCCTTCGGCAAAATAACATGGCGAATCCCGGATCGATGTGCGGCCAAAATCTTTTCGCGAATCCCGCCTACAGGCAGCACCAATCCCGATAGTGTCAACTCGCCGGTCATTGCCAAGTCGTCGCGGACCACCTTTTCACTGTATGCACTTGCTAATGCGGTTGCCATCGTGATTCCCGCAGAAGGTCCGTCCTTGGGTACGGCACCAGCAGGAACGTGGATGTGCACACCTGAATCCTCAATGGCGCTTCTGTCAATGTGCAAGTCGTCAGCTGCTGCCCAAATGTAGCTTCGCGCAGCCTTTGCAGATTCTTGCATCACTTGTCCAATGTGACCAGTAATTGTGACCTTGTCGTCCTTGGATGTGAGAGATGCCTCGACGTAAAGTACGTCTCCACCTGTCTCCGTCCATGCAAGACCGGTGGCGACTCCGTTGGTCAGTCCTTTGCGGCTGCGTTCTTCCTTGTACCTTTCCGGACCTAGCAGCTCGACTATTGTGTCAACATCCAACGGACTCAACTTTGACTCCAACATCAAGCTGTTCTTCGCGCGTTTGCGGGCAAGGCTCTCGATTATCCTTTCAAGTGAGCGCACCCCTGCTTCACGCGTGTAGCGTCGTATGACATGTTTAAGCCCTTCGTCCGTGAACTTCATGTCCTTTTCTTTGAGACCCGCATTCAGAGTCTGGCGTGGTATGAGGTATTTGTGAGCGATTTCTAACTTCTCGAGATCGCTGTAGCCAGTCAACTCCAGGACCTCCATCCGATCCAGCAATGGTCGGGAAACTCCTTCAAGTGTGTTAGCCGTGGTGATGAACATGACCTTGGACAGATCGAAAGGCAAATTCAGATAGTTGTCTCTAAACTCCTTGTTCTGTGCTGGATCGAGGACTTCCATCAAAGCCGCGGAGGGGTCGCCACGAAAGTCGGCGCCAATCTTGTCAAGTTCGTCAAGCATGAGCACTGGATTTCGCACACCGCAACGGCGAATTGCTTGCAATATCCGACCAGGCATTGCACCTATGTAGGTGCGGCGATGACCACGCAACTCGGCCTCGTCGTGCAAGCCTCCCAGGCTCATGCGCTCAAACTTGCGCCCCATGGCTCGCGCGATCGATTGTCCTAAGGATGTCTTGCCTACGCCGGGCGGCCCGACAAAGCACAGGATAGATGCCTTGGCGTCAGGGTTTAGCTTCAGCACTGCCAAGGACTCCAGAATTCTGTCCTTGATTTCCTCCAACCCGTAGTGGTCTTCGTTCAAGATTCCCTCGGCATGCTTGAGATCAAGATTGTCTTCGGTAATGATGTTCCAAGGCAGCTCTGCAACCAGCTCTAGATAGCTTCTGGCTACTTGAAAGTCAGCTGCGTTAGGAGACATTCGAGAAAGTCTCTTGACCTCTCTATCTACTTCCTTCTGTGCCGCGTCAGGAAGATTCGCCTGGCGCAGCTCCTCCTTCAGTTCAGCAATTTCGTCTTCGTTTTCATCTTCGCCAAGCGCTTGTTCAATTGCGCGTTTCTGTTGCCGCAACATGTGCTCGCGTTGTTGCTGTTCCAATCCCTCTCGGGCTTGAGTTTGAATCTCTCGTTGCAGTTGAGTAACTGTGAATTCATGTTTGAGAATTGACAGGACGAATTCCATCAACTTGTCGGTTGAGTCGATTTCAAGGATTTCCTGGGCTTGCTTGAATGTCATTTGCTGAGCAAAAGTGGCAAGCCGATACATTTGTGTAATTGGATTCTTGTACTGCCCTACGAACTGTCTGAATACTTGTTCGCTTTTTTCAGGATTTACAAATTGAGCAAGTTCCTTGGCTAGGTCAAGGGCCGCCTTATGGGTGGCAGTAGCTTCCGCACTAAGATCGTCGGCTTGTTCGGTTAGATTGGGGAGTTCTTCGTATTCGACTGCAAGAAAGTCCTTCTCGTCAGTTCCGTCTCCAAGCCGCACTCGCGCAACACCTTCCGCCAAGACCTGAGCGCCTCCGTCGCGCTTCTCAACACGCGCGACCTTGCAGAGAGTTCCAATATCGTGCAGGTCTTCACGACTTGGATCTTCGACTTCTTGCTCTAGCTGCAACGCTGTGATTATGTAGCGATCACCCGATGTCGCTGAATTGATCGCACTCATCGATTTCGTTCGGCCGACTCCTATGGGCGCAATCTGATCCGGGAAAACGACTACGTTCTTTAATGGAAGTACTGGTTTGACTGACATCCTAGCTGACCGTTCGGTTCGATTCGATATATGGGGCCATTTGTGGTGTTTTCAAGTAGTTTAGTCTCCATTGAGTAATCGTAAGTTCAATTTTGGTCCCGTCCCCCTTCAGTCCAAGCACTTGCATTGCACTGTAGCGCAAGAATCTTTGCCCGTTTCAACCAATCGTGTAAAGCATAAATGTAACCTAACCACGACTATGAGTACCATGCCCCTACAAACAATGGTAGCGATTCTAGCGACGAATGTATCAACTTCAGACCGGTAACCTTTGGCGTGGAACGCTACCTGTCGAGCAATACCACATCCGTCTGTTGGATGCTCGCACGTGCGAATCGCGCTTGACCGCATCGGTGATTCTTGCAAACGAACGCGCCTAGAGAGAATCAAGTGCTCGAGAACAAGAGATTCTCAGAATGTCTCCATGAGATGGCAAGACTGCAAGAACTCCACAATTGCGACGTGCACCCGTCTTGGCATACCCAACGTTACCCGTTTTACCGCGCGATTTGGACTGAGTGCGCTGAATTGCTGGATCACTACGGATGGAAGTGGTGGAAGCATCAGGACTCCGATTCTGATCAAGTCAAGCTGGAGATCGTGGACATTTGGCACTTTGGATTGTCAATGTTGATCGTGGATGAAGCTAATCTCGACAAGGTTTCTCAAGACATGATTGAAATGCAGGAAACAATGCCTGCCAAGGAGTTTAGAGAAACTGTAGAAGCTCTTGCTTTGGCCGCACTTGAAGGATCGTTTGATATAGCCGCTTTCATGAACGTCTTGATCGCGACGCCAATGACTCTGAACGAACTCTACGGAATCTACAAGGGCAAGCATGTCCTGAATCGATTTCGGCAAGCCAACGGATACAAGGAAGGCCACTATCGAAAAATTTGGCAGGGACGCGAGGACAACGTTCACTTGGCAATGCTAGTCAAGGATCTCAATGCGTTTGCCGAGAGTTTTCAATTGGACCTGCAACGCGCTTTAGAGCAACGCTACAAGACTTTGACGCTAGAAGCCGGGTGACGTTGCTAAGTACTCTTCATAGCGGACCAATTCCCCCAAACTGGTCACCGCAGAATCGAGCCACATTGATCTACGTCGTCAAAGATGCGTCGGTTCTGCTGATCAAGAAGCTCAGAGGACATGGAGCAGGCAAGGTAAATGCACCAGGCGGAAAGATTGAAACAGGCGAGACTGCTGAAGAGTGTGCGGCTCGGGAACTGTTCGAGGAGGTTGGTCTTTACGCAGTCGGTATGAAACTAGGAGCTACTTTGCGTTTCCTTGATAGTGGGAATGGCTATTCAATGGAGGGATGTGTCTTCGTTTCTCAAGGAGCGACGGGGCAGCCAAAGACCACTCTAGAGGCAGTCCCATTTTGGTGCGCGGTGGATCAGATTCCCTATGCACGCATGTGGGAGGATGACCGGTTTTGGTTACCTCATGTCCTTGCTGGTTCGTACGTTGAGGGAGACTTCCTTTTCGAGCACGACAATCTGACGGAGTGGTATCTCGAAAGAAACTTTGCCGTCGAGAGTCGAACTACGCACCCGTCACAGAATCCACAGCGTCAGAAAGTGCGCTGACCATTGTGTCCAAATGCGACTCGTCCACCGTCATGGGAGGGCCCAGCAAGACAACATCGCGCACAATGGAATTTCCAGCTCCATAGAAGTGGACTCCGTTCTCGAACGACTTTTGAATCACCCTACCTGTTACGTTTTCGGTTGCTGGATAGCGTTCGAGGCTCGCCCGATTCTTGACGATTTCTATTGCCTGCAAGAGACCTTTTCCACGGCACTCAGCGACATGAGGATGATTCGAAAACGCTGCTTGCAGTTTGGCTCTTAAGAGAGTGCCCAATTCCTTGGCCCGCTCCACCAATCCTTCGCGGTCCATGATTTGCAGAACCTTGGTTGCGGCCGCACACGCGGGTGCAAAAGAACCATATGTATGAAACATGACACTGTAGCCAGCCGATTGCTCAATCGGCTCTGCTATTGCGTCCGTTGAAAACAGACCGTTGAGTGGCGAGTACCCGGCCGTAAGCCCCTTTCCACTTACAAATATGTCCGGTTCAATGGGCCAGTGCTGATAGCCAAAGCGCGTGCCGGTGCGACCGAATCCGGTCATGATTTCGTCGACAATCAGGACTATGTTGTATTTGTCGCACATTGCTCTCACACCTTCCCAGTAGCCGTCGGGTGGCACCATCGCACCTCCACTAGCTCCAGCTATGGGCTCTGCAAGCAGGGCTGCAACCGTATTGGGATCTTCCTGAAGAATTACATGCTCTAGTTCGTCGAGGTAATACTGAGTTGGATCGGGATCCTCGCAGCGAAGCGTATAGGGTGTTGGTGCAACGGGGTAGCGTTGCAGCATGTGTTTAATTCCGACTTTACGTGATTCGTGACCGCCAACGGAAATGGTCGCCAATGTCGTGCCGTGGTACGAAACATCGCGGCCGATGATCTTGACTTTCTTCTCATTGCCCTGAGCGGCGAAATGCATCACGGCAATCCGCATGGCAGACTCGATGGCTTCGGAACCGCCGCACGTCAAGTGGATTCGAGTAAACGAGGGTCGGAGCCATTTGGAAGTCAGTAGTTCGACCAATTCCTCACGTTCATCGCAGCTCCATGGCGGCAGAATATAGTCCGCCTTAAGTGTAGCTTCGCGCACCACGTCGGCAACTTCCACCCGACCATGTCCAATATTGCAAACGATGGCTCCACCAGCCCCATCGAGTACCTGGCGACCGTCTTTGGTGTATAGGAAGACGCCTTCTGCCCGCGAAATGTGTATTGGATTGCCGTTGTGCAGGAAAGGCCAGTTAGGCATGTTTAGTTTCTCGGTGGAGCGAACGGAGACGAAAAGTCTATCACTGCGAAGCGATTGTCGCGACCGTTTTCGGGTAGCAATTTGTCGCTCCGACCTGCAATGAAATTCATACTAGTATGGTATTTGTGCACATGTTTCGTGCCGATTTGCGTCTAGATGCGAATTGCTGCTTGATGTTCAAAGTCACGGGTTTGCGTTTGAAATCTCTATGCACTGCAAGCCCAATTGGATGTGATGCAATACTATGAGGTTGGTTGCATACACTGAACGTGCAAGGGGAGCCTGATCAATGTTGCCGCCTGTTCGAAAGAGAGCCTAATAGCCATGCAAACAGTCGAGGGAATTAGTTACGAGAGTGTTCGCGATTGGATCGCGCGGCGACTTCCCGAAGCCACACCTCCCTTTGAGTTCGCACTGATTGCAGGAGGCCACTCCAATCTGACGTTCAAGTTCGAGGATGCCAACGGTAGTTCGTGGGTATTGCGTCGCCCACCATTGGGACATGTGCTCCAGAGCGCTCATGACATGGGTCGCGAGCACCGCATCATCAGTGCGCTCGTCGACACAAAAGTGCCCGTGCCACGAACCTATGGACTTTGCGAAGATGACGATGTCAACGGATCATCGTTCTACATCATGGAGTTTGTCGAAGGGTTGGTACCCCACAACGCTGATCTGATGAGCCAGCTCTCCATGAGCGAACGATCAAGATTTGGCAACCATGTCATAGAAGTGCTTGCGCATCTGCACCTCACAAGTCCAGACGAGGTGGGTCTAGGTCAACTCGGTCGCAAGGAAGGCTACATTGATCGACAGCTCAAACGCTGGACACAGCAATGGGAAGCAACCAAGACGGAAGAAATGCCTGACATGGAGGAAGCGCTCCGTCTCTTGCATGAGAAAAAACCGGAACAGATTGGGGCGACCATAGTTCATGGGGACTATCGCCCAGGAAACATGATCATTCGCGAAGGAGCAATGGCGGCTCTACTGGATTGGGAGTTGTGCACGCTCGGCGACCCCCTGGCCGATGTGGGCTACCTGTTGAACAACTGGGGGGAGCCTAGTGACTTACCTGAAGACGCTTCGCCAACCAGCATTGGTGGGTTCCCAACGCGCATGGATCTCATTGAACGCTATGAACTCCTAACAGGTCGTACCTTGGAACACATCAACTACTACCGGGCGTTCTCGCATTGGCGGCTGGGAGCCATCGCTCAGGGAGTGTACAAGCGTTATTTGGTTGGCGCAATGGGCAAGCAGGAGTTTGACTTGGATAGGTATCTGCAGGGTGTCTTCGCCAAGGCTCGAGCTGCTCGCGAACTGCTCGAAGCTGGCTAAACAACCTACGCTTTCACTGACCTTCGGTCTCGGTTACAAGCCGGTTCAACTTTAGGCCTACACGTTGGCCTACATTTGCGTGTACTGGAATGCTTTCGATGTCGTCAATAGCCCGCGTCGCGCTTCCCGTACTTGAGACTCGAGCGAGCACTTCGATCGCATCCTGCGGAAACTCCACCCCAGGGAGCATTGCATCGCTTGCCGAAAGCGTAAGTGTGATCGGAAGGTCCCGCACTTCCACACGTTTCACCAGCAGCGGCGGACCACTCTCGCCGATTTTGCGTCCAATAATGAAGACCGGCCAATCGTCTTGGGCTGAAAAACTAGATTCGAGAGCAACGCTTACTGTTATGGACTCCTCATTGCCAATGTCGGAGAGTCGCAGTGAAACCGCGGCTCGAGTTGAGGGCGTTATCCAGCTGCTTTGGATTTCGCTCGTTTGGTCAGAATCGCCCACATCTGCGTTGGGAGAGAGTCTCGCAACGACGTTCACCCGGTCGAACGAGGAAAGGTTTCGTTCAGGAATCATGGATACGATGTCATCGAGCAAGAACGTGTAGAGACCATTGGTTGCGTTTGGTCGACGCACAACCGCAATTGGTGGGGAGTTTTCGTCTTCTCGGGCGAACACAGTTAGCCACTGGTGAGGGACTGTCAGATTTGTAACTTCAACAGTAACTCGCACTCCGATATGGTCGGCATCCAACTTTTCATTCGTGCTTGTCAGTAGACGGTCGAAAAGTTCGTTAGCGTTAGGTGGCAGGGGTTGCCGCAGAATTCGCTCCAAAAATCCACGCGCCTCACTAAACTGATTGCGAGAATAGGAGTGAATTGCGAGAAGTTGCATCACCGTTGGATTCTCCGGATCCTGCTCCAATACGCGTTGGATAACCGCTAGAGTTTCTTCCGTTAACTCTTGGTCGTCTATGTTGAACGCGGCGCGGACTCGGAGAACGTCCGCGTTCAGTGAATTGGTACCGCGTTGCTCAGCCAATTTGTGTGTGCGCACAACACTTTCATAGTCTCCTTTATCAAAGTACAGACGAGTAAGATAGGCTGACGAACTTACGCCACGAAGGCGCGAGTTGTTGCGTCTCTCCAGCAATGCAATGACCTTGTCAAGTTCCTCCTCGCTGGCATTTGCGTAGGCGTCTTGAATTTGAGTGTGAACGCTCTCCAACCTCACAGCAAGAGGGTCTCCCCAGTAGAGATAACCCGCTAAACCGAGCGCGCAAAGAAATACGATGGTTGCAAGTGGCAACCATGGCGTGGAGCGAAATTGCTTGGGAGCGTCGCGCTCTTGGCCAACATCCTCGAGTAACAAGAGACCTGCTTCCAGTTCCTGCTCTTTGCTGTTTGCATCTTGCGACTCCACGATGTCGCTTGAGCGTTCACGATATATGGCGAGGTTAGCTTGATGTCGATCCCAGCGTCGTCTATGGGCCTGATACTTTGTGTCTATGTGGATCCAATAACCCACAATCGCCAGCAGTAGAACAACTACAAGGAAGATCACGATGTTAGATCGCGTATCCGTTCTAGTTCGCTTGAACTGGGTTGGATTGGCTGTTTTCTATCCTTGAGTTTGAGCACAAGCCAAGTTGCGACGAGGACAAGAAGAAAGGGCGTGCACCAAAGCATTAGCGTCTTTGGTGTTAACCGGGGATCGTATAGGATGAAATCGCCATAGCGTTCTCGCATGTAGTCGCGAATCTCACCGTCTGAATTCCCTTCAACCACAAGCCGATAGACTGCTCGACGGAGATCTTGAGCGATCGGCGCATCCGATCCAGCCAGATTGGTATTCAGGCACTTCGGGCATCGAAACTCCGCAATGAGTCGAGCATACCGATCAGCATCGACTTGAGAATCGAATTGAAAACCATCGACCGTGATTACAACACTCAATGTGACCAGAAGGAACGGGGCTAGCATTGAGATCTCATTTCAACGTCGCCAACAGGGGTCTGATCTTGTCGCGCCAAGTCTCTTCCGTCAAGGGACCCACATGTTTGTAGCGGATGATGCCTTTGGAGTCCACAAGGAAAGTTTCTGGCGCCCCGTACACACCAAGATCTACTCCAAAATCACCGTTCGCATCGACGATGTTGAATTCGAACGGATTGCCCAATTCGTAGAGCCACGTCACAGCATCTCCTCTCGTATCCTTGTAGTTGATGCCGATCAGGGAAACTTCGTTAGCCTCTGCAATCTGCTTTAGCACGTTGTGTTCGGCTCTACACGCCACGCACCACGATGCCCAAACGTTCATCAGCCGAACCCGTCCCACCACTTCTTCGTTGGAAACGGGTTGAATATCCAAAAGCGTGGTCAATTCAAACTGGGGAAGGGATCGTCCTAGTAGTGACGAAGGATGAATGTCGTGACGCCCCAAGTTAAAGCCAATGGCTAGAACGAACGCCAACGCTGCAAATATGATGAGTGGGCAGGCAAGTAGTAGGCGTGTTTGACGTGGAGTCATTGTGTCGTTGCGTGTGCCAGCAAGTCCTTTCGGGAAAGCCGACGATATCTCTTGTCGAGGCATGCGACGATGGCTGCAGCTCCCATGATTAGAGCGCTCAACCAAATCCAACGAACCAGTGGTTTCTCTTGTATGCGAACCCCCCAAGAGCCATTGGCTATTGGTTCTCCAAGCGAGATATATGTGTCCCTAAAGAAGCCAGGCTTAATTGCGGCTTCTGTGGTTATGGTTTGCCGAATTGGATAGTTCCGGCGTTCGGGATACAGTTCAAGCTTTCCATCGACATTGAATGTCGCCTGGTCTGCGATGTAGTTTTGACCCTGAAAGCGAGTAACTTCTGCGAGCTCGTATGTTCTTCCATTGACTTCCAAGGATTGACCTGGAATCAAGCGAGCATCACTTTCTTGCGAAAACGCACTAGTGACCGCCACGCCAACTATTGCCATCGCAAATCCAAGATGGGCCGTAGCCATGCCCAGGTTGCCGAACGTTAAGGATTGTCGCTGCGTCCATAGCGAATTTACATGAGTGATTGCAATCCACAGGGCAAGTGCAAGAGCACAGGAGACACCAAAGTTGAAAGAGCTCCAGAAAATCCAAGGCAATATCAGCGAGACAATTGCAGATCCAGCCAACAAAACCAAACCTCTTAATAACAGTTCCTTGGGCGTAGTCTTCCATCGGGCGATAGGCGCGAGCGCAAGGAAGAAGGACAGAACGATCATCAACGGAATGAACATTCTGTTGAAATAGGGTCCGCCAACCGACATTGTGTCGCCTCCTGTAAACCATTCATAGCCCAGTGGATACAACGTTCCAAGCATGATCGTCACAACGGCCAGGACCAGCAGAGCGTTGTTTATGAGAAGTAGAAGTTCGCGGGACACTCCCCAGTACTGAATGCGGCTACGAATTGTTGATGCACGAACACAGTACAAATAGAGCGCACCACCAGTTACAACGACAAGGATCCCAAGCAGGAACAGGCCACGTTGAGGATCTACGGCAAACGCATGTACACTGGTCAGGACGCCGCTACGTACGAGAAATGCTCCAACCAAGCACAACGAAAACGTCAATAAAGCAAGCAAGATGGTCCAATTCTTGAACGCTCCCCGTTTTTCAGTCGCAGCAAGAGAATGTATGAGTGCCGTACCGGCTAGCCACGGCATGAAAGAGGCATTCTCGACAGGATCCCAGAACCACCATCCACCCCATCCAAGTTCGTAGTAAGCCCACCAACTACCCAGTGCTATTCCAACGGTAAGGAACACCCATGCGGCATTGACCCAAGGCCGAGTCCATCGTGCCCAAGCTGAATCTAGTTTTCCCGTGCAAAGCGCTGCGATTCCAAAGCTGAATGCCACTGCAAAACCGATGTACCCAATGTAGAGCATAGGGGGATGAATTATTAGTCCCGGATCCTGAAGCACAGGGTTGAGATCCGCACCTTGCAAGGGCACATTGGGAACTAAACGAACGAATGGGTTACTCGACGCCAACATGAATATTAGAAACGCCGTATTAAGAAATCCCATGGAGCTCATAACGTAGCTATGGAGCTCCAAGGGCAGATGTTTGGATCGGAGAGCAACAGCTAGCGTCCAGCTAGCCGTCACCAGTGTCCACAGCAAGAACGAGCCTTCGTGTGCGCCCCATACGGCACTAATCTTGTAATACCAGGGAAGTTCGGTATTGGAATTGTTGGCTACGTAGAGAACTGAGAAGTCGTCCTGCAGAAATGACGCGACCAGCAGCAGAAATGCAATTGCAAGCACCAGGAACTGCAGCTTCGCAAGACGAATTGCCATGTTCGCCCACGAATCCTGAGCATTGAAAGCGCCCCAAAAAGCCGTAATCGCGACTCCAAAGGCACTTGCAAGACCAAGAATGGCGGCAAAGTGGCCCAGCTCAGGAATCATTGACTTCGTGCAATTCCTTCAGTTCTGGCGGAACGTAGTTCTCGTCGTGCTTCGCCAGAACCCTATCCGCTGCAAACACGCCGTCCGACTGCAACTTGCCTACAACGATGGCTCCTTGTCCCTCGCGAAACAGGCTGGGAAGCAACCCCTTGTAGCTCACTGAAAATGTGGACCCCCTGCGATCACTAAGCTCGAAGTCCACCCCAAGTCCAACATCGTCATGAACTATGCTGTCGACCACGACCATGCCGCCAGCTCGAACCGTTACGTCAACGGGTACGGACCCAGCGACGACTTCGTCAGGCGGGTAATAGTGGTTTATGTTCGACTGGAGTGCGAATATAGCGAGCGTTGCAGTTAGAGATCCGCCGCAGAACAAAAACAGCAACACAAGCATTCTGCGCCGTCGCAAGTCGTTCATCGCTGCTCCTCGTCTTCGCGTTGCCGACGCTTCAAACGTCTAAGTGCCATAAGCGGATAGATGCCAATAATCCCAAGAAATATCAATCCAACAGCATAGACGCTCCACACGTATATGCCATGATCTCCCATACTTAGTACCTCCATAGCAGTCAATTGTTCCTAAACCAATCGGTAACCCAGGAGGTATTTTGATTGCGATTTACAAGATCAACTCTCATATTTGCCAAGATCACTCCGGCAACGAAAACATACAAGCTAATCATGTTGACAAACAACGGTAGCAGAAACACCGTGTCAATCGCAATTTTCCTTCCCAACTCAATGCTTGCAGGTTGATGAAGCGTTGTAAACCACTCGACAGAGTACTTTATGATCGGAATATTGATTGCCCCAGCAATGGCAAGTATGCTGACGGCAAACGCTGCCCGTTCCCTCCGTCCAATTGCCTGTCGCAACGCGATAAGGCCGAAGAACAGAAAGAACAAAATCAAAACTGAAGTCGTTCGAGCATCCCAAATCCACCAAACGCCCCATGTTGGGCGCCCCCACAGGATTCCAGAGATCAGTGCAAGAGCCGTTGTAATTGCTCCAATGGGTGCTGCGGCAGCCATGAAGACATCCGCCATTTTCAGCCGCCATATGATGTGGACCGCTCCTGCGACGGCAATCGCAATGTAGATCATCTGGGCCAGGTGAGCTGCTGGCACATGCAAATACATAATGCGCACGCTATCGCCTTGATATTTCTCGGGAGGAACAAAGAACAAGCCCCACGCTGAACCAATTGCAAGCCCTACGATTCCCAATAGGTAGAGCCAGAAAACCCACGGGCGAGCTCCTGAAAAGAAATGCTCCGGAGATGCCATCTGGTGAAACGTGCGTACGAGACGGTTCACTTGTCGGTTGGTTCCTCTGCTGAATGACGTGTAGCGGCTGTGGGATCGGGCAAATGCATCCTCGAGGAAGTCAGTATGTGCATGCTCAATTGCTCCAACTTACCGATCTTGGCTGACACGTAGGATTGGACCTAGCGATAGTGGTACGGCGGTTAGCGTACCCGTGAGAATAGCAAACAAACCAACTAGCTGCGGTGTGTATTCGGCGTCAATGTGAAACTGGTGGCACACGCCGATTCCCAAGAGCAAGACAGGTACATAGAGTGGAAGAATAAGGAGGGTTAGCAATACGCCACCGCGACCTAATCCGACAACGAGAGCTGCACCTATCGCGCCGATCAAGGTGAGTGCGGGAGTTCCTATTAACACCGTCGCCATGAGCATAGCCAAGGTCTCTGGGGGCAGTCCAAATCCAAGTCCAACAATGGGAGCCAGAACACCGATTGGAAGTCCCGTTAGCAGCCAATGTGCTCCCAACTTTGCGCAAATAGCTGGCAATGTAGCTGTTCTATCAATTAGCACGGGAGCGAGAGTTCCATCGTCGTAGTCGCGCCGAAATATGCCTTCCATAGCCAGCATGTTGGCAAATAGTGCGGTCGTCCAAACAGCGGGAATGCCAGAAATCTGTCGAGTATCCAGATCGCTTCCGAATACGATTGCAAATACCACTCCCGTCAACGCAAAAAAGGCAAGCGGATTGAGCATCTCCACACCAGAGCGGATGGCAATAAGCAAGTCCCGTTTGAGCGTCGCAGCAAAGCGCGTCATGCTATGCCCAACACTATGTGCTCATCGGTCGTCGAAGCAATTGGAAGATGAGTAGCAACAATTGCTGAGCCACCCTTGCTTCGATGGCTATCGAGCATGGTTGCCAACAATTCCTCTCCCTGCGAGTCGAGCGAGGCAATTGGCTCGTCGAGTGCCCACAACGAATGGTGTGCAAGCGTTAGTGCGCAAAGTGCCCCTCGCTTGACCTGTCCAGCTGACAGTTCATTGACTGGCACAGTGAAACACTGGTTGAGTCCGAATTCTGCAAGTCTATGGCGAATATCTTTGTCGCTAACGACGAGTTTGGACATCGCCGAAATCCACTTGATGTTCTCTACTAGAGTTAGAAGGCCCGACAATCCAGGTCGATGGCCCACAAATCCAACACTGTTTGCGTAACTGATTGCCCTCCCTCGGTCAGGCTTTTGCAGTCCAAGGAGGATTCTCAATAGAGTGCTCTTCCCGCTTCCGTTTGGCCCATTGAGTTCAATCAGCTGTCCTTCTTGGACATGCAAGGAAAGCTCCACGAACAACTCGCGGTTTTCTACAGAGTGGGTGAGACCTTCGGCTAGGAGAAGCGATTTAGCCAATTTTGGTGTCTAGCTGCGAGCATTGCAATTCAGCTTTTTCAGTTCGTCGCTTGCCCAAATGTGCGCGGTTTCCGATTCAGTGTCGAACGTTATCTGGGCTTTGCCACTCCTAAGTGCATTCACTACATTCTCTCGTTTCTGCTCGAGAGTTCCGTCTGTGACTGAACTGTCTCGCGATATGAATTCGTCGATCAGGTTGTCAAGTGCAGTCTTCGACAATTCTGTGTAGGGAACCTTGATCATGTTGTGCACGAAGTTTTGTCAACGCTACGGCTGTTGAGAAAAATGTTCGGATTGTTGCCGTTGCCAAAGGGAAAAAGGTTGGTGTCGCCCAAGTGCGAGGGTTTGACGTTTCTTATGGCCTTTGCAATTGTCTCGACGCGGCCCGGAAAGTCATTGTCCCAACTTCGCAACAGTTTCTTAATTTCCTGACGCTGAAGACCTTCTTGTGAGCCACACAGATTGCAGGGAATGATTGGGTGTCCGACCAAAGTAGAGTATTTTTCGATCAGTCGTTCTCGGACGTAGTACAGCGGTCTTATAACGTGATTGGCTCCATCGTCTGAAATCAAGTGGGGTGGCATCGACTTTAACGAGCCACCAAAGAACATGTTGAGAAAAAGGGTCTCTACGACATCGTCAGTGTGATGTCCGAGGGCTATTTTGGATGCCTTCAACCGTTGTGCGGCACTGTAAAGAATTCCCCGTCTAAGTCGAGAGCAAATCGGACATTGAATCTTGCCATCGGGAGTCAACTCTTTTGCGATGGAGTAGGTGTCTTCTTGGATTATTTCGTACTCGACACCTCTCTGTTCAAGGAATTTCGGGAGAACATGCATGGGAAAACCAGGGTGCTTCTGATCGACGTTTACAACGACGAGCGAAAAGTCTATTGGCGCGCTTCGCTGCAATGCAACCAACACGTCAAGCATTGTGTAGGAGTCTTTGCCACCAGATAGGCATACCATCACCCGATCGCCGTCTGCAATCATTTGATAATCGGCTATCGCCTGACCAACTAGACGTCTGAGTTTGCGTGAAATCCTGTTCAAGTCCACGCGTGCTCGATTTGCAATCGAGGGCAATTGCGTGCTCTCTTGTTGTGCCGTGGCTTCGAAGTTCATGGGGAACTACCCATCTTGGGTTCCGTGGTCACGTAATTGGGGGTTCAAAGGCTTGGTCAATCGCGAGCAGTAATTTACGACTTATTAGGAAGGGCGTGGTGTACTGACGGTCCTATGTGGCGGAGACTACGTTTTCTTGCGAATTTGATTTGTCGCGCCCGTTCACGCAATCCCTCACGGCGGGTTGAGGTCATGTCGCCTATGCACCTGGCGCAGCTTATACCGGGAACGTAATGCTCGGACTCACGATCACGCTCGGTGAGAGGTCGGCGACAACCGTGGCATTGCGTCGCAGCACCCTGGGATAGATCAGGCAAGACCGATACACGCTTGTCAAAAACAAAGCATTCACCTTGCCACAGCGACCGCTCAGCATTAGAGTCGAAATAGCCCAAAATTCCTTGATTAAGTTGGTAGATATCTGAAAATCCGTTTGCCGCAAGAGTTTGCGCAGCCTTTTCGCACCGAATTCCGCCAGTGCAGTAGATCGCAGTTCGCCTATCTCGGATTTCAGCGGTAGCGTTGGCCGCCCAACGTTCAAACTGCCTAAAGCTCTGAGTATCAGGATCTATAGCGCGGCGAAAGCGACCAAGTCGAATCTCGTAGTTGTTTCTAACATCCAATACATTGGTGTCTGGCTCCTGAATCACTTGCGCCCACTTTTTGGGCGAGAGCTTTGGCGGACGCATCCCTGTAAAGTCAAACTGTCGGCCTAGACTAACTATTTCATTTCGCGGACGCACGATCAACCGGTCGAATGCTACATTCGATTTGTCTACTCCCGACCACTTTGGAACGACATCGGAAAAGTACTCGATTTCCTTAATTGCTTTGATAGTCCGATCAAGAGCGTCAGGGTCGAAGTGTCCCAGTGCCGCGTTGATCCCTTCGACAGCTACCAGTATCGTGCCCAATGTTCGCTCGTTGGAACAGATGCGCTCTATGATTTGGCAAGTCTTCTCAGGACTATCAATAGGTACAAACTTGTAGAACGACACGACAATCAACAGTCGAACTCCATTCAATCAGCCTTGGAACCACCTCGGCAAGGGGGAGACATTGGCGCTTTGCCAAAGCGCTTTTGCCAGTCCTCTGCGGTATACAGGTGCAATGCCAGAGCGTGGACTGATTCTCGCAGTTCATCCGCCAATAGACCGTTAACCATGCGGTGGCGTTGTATCAATGGCAACCCCTCGAACCTTGGTGAAACCACGACAACCTTGAAGTGTGATTCCGAACCGGCCGGCACATTGTGATTGCTGCTCTCATTCACTACTTCAAGATGATCGGGAGCCAATGTAGTTAGCTTGTCCTCTATTGTTTCTTGAACGGTCATTATTTGATCTTCGCTACTACGGCCGTAATGTTGTCCGTGCTCCCGTGTCGATCAGCCGTTTCGATCAAGCTTCCCAAGAGAATTGGCAGATTGTGCGAGTGGGCGTCCATGATTTCACAAATCTCTACGTCCGAAATGAAGTCTGATATTCCATCGGTACACATCATAATCACGTCGCCGGGAGCAAGTTCTTGGATTGTGATTTCGGGTTGCACGCTTTGAAAGGGTCCAATGCAACGAGTGACAATGTTGCGGTTGTGGGCGGTTCTTGCTTGCTCCAAGGTCATTTCGCCCCTGTCGACCAGCTCTTGAACCACCGAGTGATCGCGCGTTATTCGAGACAACTCTTTGCGTCTCAGCAGATACGCTCGGGAGTCCCCAACATGGCCGCAGGTGACTTTGTAGTCATTGACCACCATTGCAACAAGCGTAGTGCCCATTCCTTGAAAATCACTATAGGTTTGACCTCGGTCGAAGACCACCTCATTTGCGAGCTCGATAGCCTTCACCATGTCTCCCGACTCAACCTCGCGCTCCTGGCTTACTTCGTTCAGATGATCGGAGATTTCATCAATAGCAATTCGAGCTGCAATATGACCAGCAGAGGTACCTCCCATGCCATCAGCAACCGCGAAAAACCCAAATTCGGGGCGGAGCGTGTATACATCTTCATTTCGGCTGCGAATCCGGCCAATCCAAGTCCTGCCGCGCGCCACGACTTCTTGCGTCAAAAGGCTACTTAGGAGTTTCCTCGTGATTATGATAGTGCTTGTGTTGAGTTCGGCTCGATGTTGAGAAGGTCGTTTTGGAGTAACCGCAGTCGAATTGAGTAACACAGGAAATTCGGCGAAGCACCTGCGTTGCCCAGTGCGAAATGTCCGAACGCATCTAAGCTCAAAGCGAAGCGCCTTGGCAGAATGCCCCGACACAATGGATCGTTGGGAAAACCCCGACTGGCCGGATGCGCAAACCTGCTTCCAACTTCGAACTGGTCCATCGAATGGCAGCATAGTAATTCTGAAGTGTCATCTAGCAAAGTAGAATTCACCTCTAAGAGTCGCGCCTAAGTAATCACTCTCATGCTAGTACTGTTGTCTCCTTCAAAAAATCTCGACTTCAAAACCAAGCCAGTTACTAGAAAGCGAACGGAACCGATGTTTCTCGATAAAGCGGAAACCCTTATCGATGAATTGCGCACGTTGAAGCCTCGACAAATTGCAAAGCTCATGGGAATTAGCATGGATCTCGGGGAATTGAACGCTGACCGTTACTCGAACTGGGAGTTGAACACGCGGACTGGGCGACCAGCAGCTTTGGCGTTTCGTGGTGACGTCTATCTGGGATTGGGGGCACGCGATTTCTCCGAGCGAGATTTCACGTCGGCACAACGCAGAGTTCGAATACTTTCTGGACTCTATGGCGTTTTGCGGCCGCTCGATATGATTCATCCATACAGGTTGGAAATGGGCACGGAGTTACAGTACGGTAATTCCAAGAATCTCTACGAGTATTGGGGTTCAACAATTGTGGACCAGTTGAACTGCGAATTGGAGACACATCGCAATCCGATCTTGGTGAATTGCGCTTCGACAGAGTACTTTCCAGAGTCGAGTCAGAAGCGATTGAATTTTCCTGTAGTCAAATGCAGCTTCCTAGAGAAGCATGGGGACGACTATAGGTTCATGAGCTACTTTGGAAAGCGGGCGCGGGGACTCTTGGCGCGTCATGTCGTTCTGAACCGGACCGAGACTCGAAAAGGATTGAAGGAATTCTGTTTGGACGGCTACTACTTCGCAGATTGGCGGTCCACCCGGGATTCCTTTGTATTTCTTCGGGATGAGCGACCGTCCAATTAGGTCCAACGCGCCCTTGATATTGCTCTAGCTCTTCTCACTGCGTACGGCTGAAGCGGCTGAGTAATACAGGTCGCCCAACTGCGCTTTGCGCAATGAAATTTTGGGTCGCTTGCTCAATAGCATGTTGAGCATTTGAACACCGAACGAAAATGCCATTGCGACGTAGATGTAACCCTTGTCGACATGAGCCCCCGAACCTTCGATTATGAGCACCAGACCGATCAACACTATGAAGCAAAGCGCTAGCATTTTCACTGGGGGATTCTCATCGACAAATCGACTGATGGGGCCTGCAGCCAGCAGCATCACGAAAATGGAAATGACGATCGCAGCGATTATCACTGGAATGTTCTCTACGAGCCCCACCGCAGTTATCACCGAATCGAGCGAAAAGACGATGTCCACCATCACAATTTGGAGAATGGTTCCAGCGAAAGTCACTTCTTTCCGTTCACCAAAAGCGCTTTCATCAACGACCTCTAGCGAGTTGTGAATTTCACGCACGCCCTTGAATAGCAGGAACAGCCCGCCACCGAGAAGAATCAGGTCGCGGCCACTAAATGTATGTCCTGCGAGTTCGAGCCACGGATCGGTTAGACCCATCATCCAACTGACGCAGAGCAGCATCAGGATGCGCGCGAACATCGCTGCACCTAGACCAATGACCCTGCCCAATCTTCTCTGTCGGTTAGGTAATTTGTTTGTCAGAATGGTTATGAAAACAACGTTGTCGATTCCCAACACTATTTCGAGCAGTGTCAGGGTAAGAAAGGCCGCCAACAGTTCGTAACTGAATATGAATTCCATGCAAACTATCCCGCTAGGTTGCGCGTGTCGAAAAAGGGTTTGCTACTATTCGTGGTCAAGATTATTGAGTTCCTCACCGATACCGACATGGTAGACGAAACCAAAACGTCTAGCGAAGCACTTGAGGCCGCTGTGTTTCGTAGATTGCTGCAACACCTCGGCGAACGAACGGACGTTCAGAACATCGAACTCATGAATTTAGCAGGTTTTTGTCGAAATTGCCTGTCCAAGTGGTATGTCGCTGCGGCTGAGGAAGCCGGCGTGTCATTGGACTACGAACATGCTCGCGAGATAGTTTATGGAATGCCGTATTCGGAGTGGAAGGAACGATTCCAAAGCGAAGCGACGGCAGAGCAATTGGGGAAGTTTGAGGCTGGCGGCTAACAGTTTGTCTCCTTCGTTTGGGTACCGTCCCGTACTGATGCAGTCGAATCCCGAGACAATATGACCGACTCAATAGACTGGAAAATCTGGTGGCGTGACCGTCTCTATGCCTTTTGGCGCGATTGGCGGGCGTTTTTCGTATTCGTCATCCTGATGCTGATTTTCCGATCCGCCATTGCCGATTGGAACCACGTGCCATCTGGCAGCATGAATCCTGGCATTCTGGAAGGCGATCGACTGGTTGTGGACAAAATTGCCTATGACGTTCGCTGGCCATTCACGTTGCACCGTATAGCTAGGTGGGGTCACCCGGATCGTGGCGACATCGTGACGTTTCCGAGCCCGGAAACTGAAAAGGATCTGCTCATCAAGCGCGTGGTGGCGTTGCCAGGCGACACGATTGCACTGGATGCGAACATCTTGATTGTCAATGGTGTTAGATCTTCCTACACTCCGCTAACGAGCGACGAAATTGACACACTACCGAAGAGTGTTCGGGGTGCCTACGACTTCATGTACGAGGACATCTTGGGCGATCGTCGCGTTGTGATGTGGGCAAAGCGGCGCTCTGGTGATCATGCCATGAGGAATCTCGAGACAGTCGTCGTCCCCGACGGGCACTACTTCATGATGGGCGACAACCGTGACCGCAGTAGAGACTCTAGGGCCATTGGATTCATTGAGCGCCGAAGAGTGATTGGTCGCGCCCATACGGTGGCTTTTTCCCTCGACCTCGAAAACTACTGGCGTCCGAGAGTACGACGATTCTTTACGGAACTGCTGTAGTCGCACCACAAGTGGCACTAACCAATTGGATTGCTGTCTACATCTAACGTAATTGCTCACTTCACTACAGGAAGGTGCAATGTGGAGTGTTGGAAAATCAGCAAAAATGGGCGTACTTAGTACTTACTTGTGACTAAAGCGATTATTCGGCAGCTAGGTGCCTTAACGTTTGCAATTGCATTTACATTGGGTTGCGTTGGAACTCAGAATGCAACAAGTGGTTTGATCGTTATCACGAAACCGACTAACAGCCATCGACTTATTGAGCCTTTGGAAACAATAGAAGGGATAGGGGTTGAACTGACACTAGTTGGAGACTACCTACAAGTGACACGCCTGTTGCCAGGAGGACCAGCAGACACGCATGGCGGCCTGAAGAACGGGGATTTGCTGCTAGGCGTTGAAGACCCCGCTAGCGGATCTATGGTAGACGTTGAGGGATTGTCAATTAGCGACGTTGTGGATTTGATACGTGGTCCAAAGGGGACCAAGGTCACGTTGACCGTGGTTAGTAGAGCGAATTTGAGCATGACGCGAACCGTCACAATCTTGCGAGATGAATTGCAGGTCCCCTCATCGGATTGGCCAAATGATGGAGCAGATTAGCAATGCACTTCGGCCGTCGAACTCGAACTCTGATCCGCACGGAAGCTTTTGCGCCACAAGAGTGGGCTTGCATGCGGACATTGTGTAACATGTCAAATATCGCTTGCGAGTGTGGTTGCTCTTTAATGCACCTTAACGGTGAGCAGGATGCAAACCAGTGGACGAAACCACTGAATTGATGCGAGAAACACTTATGCACAAATCTATCAGTTTGATTCTTATCGTTTTTGCACTTGCGTTTGTTAGTAGTTCATTGGCGGCCCCGGTACCGGTTGGGGAGGAAGTTGCCCCAATTGAGCCATTGGACGTCTATCCCCGAACTACGACACAAGTGGTCGATTTCGTAAGGCGAAATCACTTTAGTCAAAACTCGAAGCTAGACGACGAGGTTTCATCTGAAATTTTCGACCAGTACTTGGAACGGCTTGACCCTAGAAAGGCATACTTGCTAGCAGAAGACATTGCGGAGTTCGAAGACTACAGATACAAGATTGATGACGCGTTGAAAATGGGCAAGTTAGTGGTTGCCTTTGAGATTTTCAATCGGGTACACCAGCGTCAACTAGCACGGTTGGATTGGATACTGAATCGCTTGTCCCAAGGAATCGAATCGTTCGATTTGAACTCCAAGCAAACGTTGATGGTCAGAGACGAAAACACTTACTGGCCAATTGATCAGGACGATGCAGACGATCTATGGGAGAAGATTCTGCTCGACATCATTATTAGAGAACGGTTGGATGATGAGAATGGCGAAGAGGATGTCATTGCAACTCTTGTGAAACGCTACGAACGGAATCGAAAGTATGTGACGCAAACCAATTCAGACGATGCGTACCAAACTTTCATAAATGCGTTCACGACTTGGTTCGACCCCCACACTGAATATCTCCCGCCGCGCGCCGTTGATCAGTTTGACACTCAGATGTCGCTAAGGCTTCAGGGCATTGGCGCACTTCTTGGGATGGATGAAGAATTCATTCAGATTCAAAGTCTCCTGGCGGGAGGGCCGGCTGAACTGAACGGCGGTGTCAAGGAGAAGGATCGAATCGTTTCCGTTGGCCAAGATCCAACCGGTCCCCTGACGGATGTCGTTGGATGGCGTCTAAGCGACGTTGTTGAACTAATTCGCGGCCCAAAAGGAACAACGGTAATACTGGAACTAAAGCAACCCGATGAAGCCAGTGAGTCTAGGATTGTTGCCATCGTGAGAGACGAAATCAAGCTCGAACAATCGGCAGCCAGTAAGCGAGTCTTGGATATCGAGTCTGGAGGACAGACTCGTAAGATTGGTGTGATTGACTTGCCCTCCATGTACGTCGACTTCGAAGCAAAGCGCAAGAATGATCCAGATTACCGCAGTGCCACTCGTGACGTACGTAGGCTCATCAGCGAACTCAAGTCAGAGGGCATAGAAGGTCTCATAATTGACTTGCGTGCAAATGGCGGCGGCTCCCTAGATGAAGCCCATTCACTGACTGGTCTGTTCGTTCCTACCGGGCCGACCGTAGTAGTCAAGCAAACCGGTCGGCGCCCCGAAACGTGGCGGGATATGAACCCGGAACAAGCCTGGGATGGACCACTCGCCGTTATAGTGGACTATCGGTCGGCATCTGCATCCGAGATTTTCGCAGGTGCAATACAGGACTACGGACGCGGATTGGTCGTTGGCAACCAGACATATGGAAAAGGTACCGTACAGCAGTTACTGCCTGTTCGCTATGGGCAGCTGAAAATAACGCAAGCTAAGTACTATCGGATTTCCGGAGAGAGCACTCAACACAAGGGTGTGATTCCTGATATTGAGTTTCCCCTTCCGATAGATTCCTCTCGCTTTGGGGAAAGCAGATTCGATACGGCTCTGGCACATGACGTAATCGAAGGTCCGATATTCAAGACCTATGGCGATCTATCTCCCTATATTGGGGAATTGCAACAGCTACATCACCAACGCACATTGAATAATCCCGATTTCGTGTATCAACGTGCATTGGAGCAACGCTTCACTGAAGACACTGAAGAGTCTGAGATATCGCTTAACGAAGAGGAACGTCGCAAAGAGCGGGACAGTTACAACGAATGGTGGTTGGATGTTAATAACGTTCGACTTGTGGCAAAGGGAGTGGAGCCAGCTAAGGACATTGATGAGTTAAGCAAGATTAGGACTGATCGGAGAGAGGCAGAGAAGGACGAGGCCGATGAAATCCTAATTGAAACGGGCCACATCCTGAACGACTTGATCAAATTAAACAACCCACTTGCATTGGTTGAGTAGCAATTAATATTGGTAATGTCGTAGCTCATCAAAGACTGTATCGTCAATTGGAACAATTGGTCAGAGCGCTGTTTGCCAAGTCTGTAGGTTCGACTTGGCGAATGGCCCACATGTCGTACGCTAGCTAGTTACTGCCTTTATCTGTCCATTGGCAGACTACGACGTCGTTATAGTTGGGGCGAGCTTTGCAGGGCTGTCGTGTGCCCGGGAACTAGCTCGTAATGGTCTTGAAGTACTGGTACTAGAAAGAAAGTCCCGTCCAGACGACCTCATTCACACCACTGGCATTCTGGTGAAGGAAGCGCACGAGGAGTGGAGAGCCCCGAAGACTCTAGTTCGTGAGATTCAACGAGTTAGGGTATACAGTCCGAGCCTTCGTTCAGCTACGGTTGAACGAGAGGACTATTTCTTTTTAGCTACGGACACGGGCAACCTTGTTGGCTTCTTGCAGGAGGAAGCCCGAGATTGCGGTGTCGAAATCCGACTTGGTACACCCTTTCAACAGGCTACCAGACGCGATCGAATGTGGCACCTAGCTGAGGCGGACATCGGCTGTCGATATTTGGTGGGTGCTGACGGAGCGCGTTCCCAGGTTGCGAGGTCGCTTGGTTTGGGTCGCAATACGACGTACCTCAAGGGTGTGGAGTATGCGTTCGAACCATGCGCTAGCGACGAACTTTGTCTGCATTGTTTCGTGGACCCAAGATTTGCACAGGGCTATATCGGTTGGGTGCTGCCGGGTGTGGGAGTAGCACAAGTCGGTATGGCCTATCACCCTTCGCGTGCGGTGGACTTAGCTGATTTTGTCAAGCACATTGACCCGATATTCGGACTTACCGACCGGAAAGTACTAGAAAAGCGCGGGGGAATAATTCCTATCGGAGGATTGTTGGACGAGTTTTTCACTGAAGGCGCCATGCTTATTGGCGATGCAGCTGGCATGGTGTCGCCGCTGACTGCTGGTGGCATCCACCGTGCTTATCGGTACGGGCGTCTAGCTGGCCTTCACATTGCACGGCACATTCAGGACAATGGCCCCGATCCAGGGCAAACCATTAGAGATCTGTATCCGCAGAGACGGTGGCAACAAGCGGCTCGCTGGGTATTTGACCGTATTCCAGTGGGTGCAATTACTGAGCTCGCTCTGCGAACGCCACGGGTGTTCCGGCGAGTTATTGGCAAGATCTTCTTTGATCGCATGAACTGGCCGGAATGACCACGGAGCATCTCAAGAGTAGCTAGCGGTTCTAACTTGTAGGAAGTCGGGACAACCCTAATTTCTTTTCAGTCAACGATGGTAACCATATCGTCGTAGGGGAACTTTTCGATGTCTGGAACTGTGGCGTCCTCTCTCGGATAGCCCGCAACTAACAGCAGGAAAGCTCGCTCTCGCGTAGGACGGTTCAATATTTGATTCAAAAATCCCATAGGGCTGGGAGTGTGCGTTAGGGTCGCCAATCCTGCGTTGTGAAGTGCACAGATCAAAAACCCTGTGGCAATGCCGACGGATTCGGGAGTGTAGTAGTTCTTGATCCGCATTCCATTAGAGTCAATGCCGTAGCGCTCCAGAAAAATCGCTATCAATACCGGTGCTTCAGTCAGGAATGGTTTGTGTTCGTCCGTGCCCAGCGGAGCTAAGGCTTCTAACCACTCATCTGGAGCCCTGCCCGCGTAAAACTCTCTCTCTTCTGCTTCGGCAGCTTCTCTAATCTTCCGCTTGATCTCTGGATTCGTGACAACTACAAACCGCCACGGTTGCCGATTTGCGCCGCTTGGGGCTGACAATGCGGATTTGAGGGCATTTTCGATTACGGCTTCTGGAATGGCACGAGAGTCGAAGTCTCTAACTGTCCTTCGCTTCACGATGTTCTCGAGGAACTCGCTAGATCTTGCGAGCATATCCTTGGGTTCGTACTCTCGAAACTCTAGCTTCACTATTGGTCTCCTAAATGTCGCTTGGATATGCAGAAGTCAGCGTGACCGGTCAGTTTGACTAGGTTACGACATTTCTCTTGGCCGA
The DNA here is from genome assembly GCA_965205545.1 of Candidatus Azotimanducaceae bacterium. Lineage (GTDB taxonomy): Bacteria > Pseudomonadota > Gammaproteobacteria > Pseudomonadales > Azotimanducaceae > Bin55. Next base: position 2,972,304 of record OZ242170.1, read on the forward strand.
TACCCAATGAACCGTGATCGACGTCTAAGAGTTGCATTTCCTGTGCTGATTGGAACGACGTAGAATTTTTGAATAACGAAAGAGAATGTTGGCATTATGGATTCCAGATTAAAGTCAGACCCAACAATTCTTACCAAACGGCTTTGGAAGGGAGCATTGCATGTTCTTGTAGCTGCAACATACGTTGGGTTGATATTGGTAGTGTTCACGCAAGCCCATTGGTTCACGGGTCTCATTACTCTCGGCATTGTGCTGGTTGTGCAAGCGCTGCGTTACATCGCCAGTGCTATGGACCGCATCGCGTTCACACTATCGCGTCGAAGTGGTGAAGAGCACTACGCAAACAAGTCTCCTGGACTTCACCGAGCCTCTGCCGTGGTAGTTTGGTTGTTGATCCAGACCTGTAATGCATTCATGATCTATTGCGTCGTTGCCGACGTCAACAGGGTTTTTGGCGCAAGAGTAGGTGCTGCATTGTTAGGAATCGAATGCATTTACTTTGCAATTAGGTTCATCAATAGAAGAACCGTTTATGCCTCGGCAAGCTTTGGGGTGTCAGATCGAAGTCTTATGCGTCAAGGACCAACTTCCCAAGAGCAACGAGAACGCGAAAGGCAACGCATCGACGCAAAGCTAGAAACGTTGCGCGAAATGTACGAAAAGGGAGAGATTTCCGTAGAAGCTCACTTGAAGGCGAGGGACAAGTATCTCGTGAAGCATGTCATGAACTTGCCTGACGACGAAACCAATGTCTAGTCCAAGTACTCTTCAGGGAGTTCCAAAACTCGGATTCACTAAAGCACATTGAACTCAGGCGAGCGATCCGCGATCGTTTGGACTACGGAATCCGCAAACTGAGACAACGGCATGTTGATTTGCTCATGGACCCCGTAACGACGCAAGGTGACCGTTTCGTCCTCTTGCTCTTTAGAACCAACAATCAGCAGATTGGGAATCTTCAAGATCGTGCCCTGCCGAATCTTCTTGGAAACGGTATCGGACTCAGAAGCTAGATCGGCACGGACAAATTTCGAACGAAGCTGATCCACGATGCGTTGTCCATACTCGTGAAACTGTTCCGATACGGTGATCACTTGGACTTGGATTGGTGCCAGCCAGGTAGGGAACGCGCCACCGTAGTGCTCGATCAGATACGCCACAAATCGTTCGTGGGTCGAAAGGGGTGCTCGGTGTATGCAATAGGGAGTGTGTTCCTGCCCATCTGCGCCGATATAGACAAGATCGAGGCGTTCGGGTATCGCGAAGTCCAATTGAATCGTGCTTACAGATTCGTCTCTTCCCGTAACCGTCGGAAATTGAACATCTATTTTTGGGCCATAGAACGCTGCTTCGCCAATCCCCTCGACGTAGTCAATGCCCATTTCGTCTAGCAATTCGGTCAGAAGCGACTCCGAATTCGCCCAAGCACTAGGATTGTCGACGTATTTTTCCTTTCGCTTTGGATCATCAGGATCCGACTTTGACAACCGCAGGTAGTACGACTCAAGCCCCAATATTCGATAGGCCTCGTCGTAAAGTTCCATTACATTGCGGAACTCTGGTTTTATTTGATCCTCAGTGCAGTAGATGTGGGCATCGTTCATGCACATTCCACGGACTCGAACCAATCCGCCCACAGCTCCCGACTCCTCAAATCGATAGACGTGACCGTATTCTGCAAGGCGAACGGGAAGCTCGCGATAGCTCCTCGGTTGAGCGGCGAAGATCTTGTGATGGTGTGGGCAATTCATAGGCCGGAGTATGTACGCTTCCTTGGTGACCTCACCGTCTTCCGTTTGCTCGGTCAGTTCCATGGGCGGATACATGTCGTCCGCGTAGTAGGGCAGATGGCCAGTGCGATAGAACAGTTCTTGCTTCGCTATGTGAGGGGTAGCCACCCGTTGGTAACCGGCTTTGAATTCAAGCTCCCGTGCGAGCTTTTCTAGCTCGTCCCGTATTACGGTGCCATTGGGCAGCCATAGCGGCAATCCACGCCCAATGTCGTTGTCTATGGCGAAGATTCCTAGCTCTCTGCCCAGTTTTCTGTGGTCTCTCTTCTGCGCTTCCTCGAACGCGGTCACATGGCTGTCTAACTCGTCCTTTGAACGAAACGCCCATGCATAGATTCGAGTCAGCATTTGGTTGTCGGAATCGCCTCGCCAATAAGCGCCGGCAACACTGCGAAGCTTGAAGGCATCTCGAGGGATGTCTTTGGTGGTGTCCACATGAGGTCCCTCACACATGTCGACAAAGGGGCCATTGCGATAGAAAGTCAGTGCGTCGAGACCGTGCTTGTCGCATAGTTCGAGGGCGTATTCTCGTTTGTATGGTTCGCTCATTTCCGTTAGACGCGCTAGAGCTTCGTCACGAGCTAGGTCTTCGCGGTAGAACCGTTGTCCACTCTTAATGATCTTGCGCATTCTGCGCTCTATTTCTGGGAAATCCTCGTCAGTAATTGGTTCCGTCAATGCGAAGTCGTAGTAGAAGCCGTCGCGAATTGGTGGACCAAACCCAAGAGTCGATCCCTCTCGCAGATCGAGCACTGCTTGAGCTAGAACATGCGCCAAGCTATGGCGAATCCGATATAGATCGTCGTCAGCAGCGAGTTCGCCCTGATGTTCGTAGGACATTGAGTTTGACATTCCAGCTAGTGTTTGGAGTCTTTGGCCAATAGGTTGTTGAGTACGTGCTGGAGGATTCCTCCGCACTTGAAGTACTCGATCTCATTTTCGGTATCGATTCGACTCTGCACTTTGACAATTTGTTCCTCTCCAGATGGTTTTCTGACAACCAAATCGAGAATTTGTCTTGGTTGCATTCGGTTCGAACCGTGTGGAACTCTAACGCTTACAGTTTCGTCTCCACTCAATCCCAATGTCTTTCTCGTAATACCTTCTGTAAATTGCAGGGGAAGAACGCCCATGCCTACGAGATTGGATCGATGAATTCGTTCGAAGCTTTCCGCAATAACTGCTCGTATACCTAACAGTCTGGTTCCCTTGGCAGCCCAATCCCTGCTGGAACCGGTTCCGTACTCCTTACCGGCGAACACGACCAAAGGAGTTTCTTCACCTGCATAACGCATGGCTGCATCGTAGATCGACAATTGGTCTCCGGTAGGAGCGAATTTCGTATAGCCTCCTTCGACACCCGGCACCATCTCATTTCGGATACGAATGTTGGCAAACGTCCCTCGCATCATTACTTCGTGATTGCCACGTCTTGAGCCATAGGAGTTGAATTCTGCGACGTTGACTCCACGTTGTTGCAAATACTCACCTGCGGGGCTGGCGGGTTGAATCGCGCCTGCAGGAGAAATGTGATCCGTAGTTACTGAATCTCCGAGGAGGGCAAGAATGGACGCATTTTCGATTTCTAGTGATTGGTCGTGAGTCTTGCCAGCTGAGAAAAAAGGTGGCTGCCTTATGTAGTCGGAACCTGCCCATCCGAATGTGGGAGTCGCGTCCGTCTCGAACATGCGCCAAGCTTCAGGTCCGGTAAATACGTCCGAGTAGTGCAAATCAAACATCTCAGCGGAAACCTGATCCACCAATGAACGAATTTCTTCATTGGTGGGCCATATATCACGTAGGAAGACATCTCTACCTGAACTGTCTTGACCGAGCGGTTCCTCTTCAAGATTGATCCGGACCGTGCCCGCGAGTGCGTATGCGACAACTAGCGGCGGCGAAGCAAGCCAATTTGCGCGAACTTCCTGGTGTACTCTTCCTTCAAAGTTTCGGTTGCCCGACAAGACTGAGGAAACAATGAGATCGCCCTCAGTAATCGCCTCCGAAATGGCTTCTGGAAGCGGACCGGAGTTACCAATGCACGTCGTGCATCCATAACCCACCAGATTGAACCCAATTTGATCCAGCGACGTTTGCAATCCCGTCTGAACTAGGTATTCAGTGACCACTTTGGATCCCGGTGCCAAAGAGGTCTTCACCCAAGGTCGAGTCCGCAGACCACGTTCCAGTGCTTTCTGAGCAACAAGCCCTGCACCGAGCATGACTGCCGGATTGGACGTATTCGTGCACGAGGTGATGGCGGCAATTACGACATCGCCATCGTTGAGACTATAGCTTGACCCTTTCACAGGGACTGCGTTTGCCGTGGAGACTTCTTTACTGCCGTTCTGCATGGCAGCTAAATCGAAGCTAGACTTCAAGTTTCTCAACGCAACTCGGTCCTGAGGTCTCTTTGGGCCCGCAAGAGCTGGTTCGATGGTGGCAAGGTCAACGTCTAAGGATTCGGAGAACTCTGGTTCGACGAGATCGTTGCGCCATAGGCCTTGCGTCTTTGCATACCTCTCTACCAAATCGATGAGTTGCTTTGGACGCGATGTCAGTTCGAGGTAGGAAATTGTCTCGTTGTCTATGGGAAAGAAGCCGCACGTGGCTCCGTATTCCGGCGACATATTGGAAATCGTTGCTCGGTCGGCAAGCGACAGTTGACCAACACCAGAGCCGAAAAATTCGACAAACGCGCCAACCACCCCAACTTTTCGAAGAACCTCAACAACGTGCAGGACCAAGTCAGTGGCGGTGACTCCCTCGGTCAGCGTGCCGGTTAGTCGTACACCCACGACCGGAGGAACCAACATGGATATGGGTTGACCGAGCATTGCTGCCTCAGCTTCGATCCCGCCGACGCCCCATCCAAGCACCCCAAGTCCATTGATCATGGTCGTATGGCTGTCCGTTCCAACGAGTGTGTCTGGGTATGCAATGGATTTGTCACCGTTGTCCGATGTCCACACCACCTCGGCAAGGTGCTCAAGGTTCACTTGGTGGCAAATACCGGTACCGGGGGGCACCACGCGAAAGTTTTCAAAGGCTGTTTGCCCCCATTTAAGGAAGCGATAGCGTTCCCTGTTGCGCTGTATCTCAAGGTCAACATTTGAGTTGAATGCCTCGGGAGACCCATAGTGATCCACCATGACGGAGTGATCGATAACTAGGTCTACAGGTGTCAATGGATTTATGATCGAAGCGTCGCAGCCAGCTTCAACGACGGCGTCGCGCATCGCTGCAAGGTCGGCAATTGCTGGGACGCCAGTAAAGTCTTGCATCAGCACGCGTGCGGGACGGAAGGCGATCTCCTGACTTCCTGGCTTGTTCTTACTCCAGTTGCCCACCGCGACGACATCTTCAGCGCAAACTGTGCTGCCATCCTCGTGTCGGAGCAGGTTCTCCAGTAGGATTTTCAGGGAGATTGGGAGGCGCGAAACGTCCCCGGCGCCCTGGGCGCTGGCTCGTTCAAGATCGTAATAGGTGTAATTGCGGCCGCCTACCGACAGCTCGCTTTTGCTATCAAAACTGTTGTTACTCATGGGGAATGAGGTCTATGTGTACTAAGAGAGACTGAGCAGCGTTTTCCCCTGGATTCACCAGCGGAGGAACCAAGAATGCGCCGTTAGCTCGGGCGTATTTTAACTTCCATTGCTCAGCGGTCTTGTTAGAGCGCGTTATAGCGCTTCGACAATCTTGACAATTAGTAGAGGAGCGAGTTTGTGTCAACTGCAGGTGCAGGTGGTACGTAGCCATTCAGTCTACATTTGAGCCAAGAGTCTTACAATTGATGCATTGCTCTATAGCCGACAGAGCTTTCAATTTGGGTGTTGCAATGGCAACAAATGTTGCAGAAAGTGCCTTTTCATTACGTGGGAAATCGGTAAAGGTCCCAAAGTGGTTGCAGCAGGACGTAGAGAATTGGATAAAGCACCCCCACATCGAGTCTGTGCTACTGTTCGGGAGTAGGGTAACGGGGCACGCTACGTCTGTTAGCGATTGGGATGTTGCAGTTCTGTATAACGGGCATCGTGCTCCTACGTTGCCCCCATGCTCCAATCGCACTAAACACCATGTGGACTTTGCGATGCTGTCAGTGACCCGATTGCAAAAGGAGTCTCATCTTATCGGGACGCTAGCTCATGAATTGGTTCAGCATGGCAAGTTGCTTGCTGGTTGGCTACCTTCCATTAACGGGAATGACATTGCTATGAGCGGGGACGCACTTGAACGACACTTGGAGTACGGTTTCAAGGACTTGGCGAGAGCAATTCGTGAAATCGTTTCAGCATGGGAATATAGTGGCTACATTGAACCAATTGAGGATGTTGTTGCCGGTGATGCAAGTAGTTGCAGTGCTAATGGTGCGGAACACGTAGCTAAGGCACTCTGCGTGTATTTGGGAATAACCTACCAATATACCCATGATGTACGAGTACTTGCTCAAACAGTCCCAGCAGAATGGAGATCCAAAGTGCCGGCGATGGACGGTTATACCTCGACCGCTCATGTCTCACGTTACACGGGAGACGAAGAGACTATAGGCGAAGTTTCGGTTCGCATACATCGATCTATGGAGCTGCTATTGGAGATCTTGAGACCCTGCCTTGGCAAACTGTCACAGGAGTCAATTGAAGCTTTGAGCGGGAAGTTGGACGTTTCATTGGATATTCGAGACTTAGACAACATGGTCGACGCTGAACAACAGCATTCGTTAGTAGCTCAGCTAGCGACTGTACTCCATGGCTTGCGACTCGAGTTAGCGAGCCACGGAAGTTAGACCAACTACAGGCTGGGCGATTTGGCGTGAGAATTCATGGGCGAAGAGATTCCAATGCAAGATTTCAATCGACTTACTCTTTCTATTACATAGTTGCGACACGGCAAATCAGGTTACGATTCGTACGGTCGAATGTCGGAGTCTATCTCGTACCTACAAACTAGGGTCGCCAACGCTTCAGTCCCAAGTTTAGGAATGCAACACTCTAGGTACCGAAAACGGTGTAGTTGTTCTCAATGATCAACCTGACAGACACGTATCCACCGAGCAAGCCAAACAAAATCCAGGCAGTGTTGATACCCCAGATCAGAATGTTTGTTTGAAGCTTGGGGATGAGCTTCTGCCGTTGTGCAATGAAAAAGCTAGCAATGTACATCGCTGTAGCGTGTATCCATTGCCAAGAAACCATTAGTCCAACTATGCCAACAACAATGGCCGGCCTGAACTTTACGGTGTACGCAAACAACAAGAACAACGTCGGCAGCAACGTCACAAATCCGTTGCCTACATCAACTATGAAACCGTAGGTACGTCGGTCTGCGTACGAGCGATCATAGATTGAATATGCTGCCCACGCATCTGCCCACTGCTTTGTTGTAAAGGCTTCAGCAATAGCAATTCGCGAGATTAGGTAGTTGATGGCCGGAGTTCGACCCGTGGTTGTACCAGTTTGCTCCCAGTAGTCAACTCGTTCTTGGACGTAATCTCTCCGAGCATAGAGACAAATTTCCCAGATGCACACCAGTACATTTGAAGCAAGAAAGAAAACAAACAGGCAATAGGCGATGTGTACATTGCCGTGTAGCCATACGTTTGTACCAACGCACGCCAGTGCGAGAGCCAGAATGAAGACGACGACGTAAATCCAAGTAGGAAACTTCATTAGGTTCGTTGTCCTTCCGCAACACCCTGCATCTATCTAGACAGGGACTCGACTGACTCTTTCTTTTGAGGAGGATCCGACAATCCAGATGCATAGCCGGTGTTTCGAGGATCGCTAACTCCCACAATCCACCCATCCCGCCAACCTGCCGTATTGGCATCGCCTATTGCATTTCTATATGTGATTTCGTGATCCAGCTCCTGCAATTCTTCAACCACAGCAATGGAAAAACCGTTTCTCTCTAAAGTCACGACATCGGGCAGCCATTGGTGGTGAAATCGAGGTTGAGCAACGGCGTCATTGAGAGTCATTCCGTGATCAAGAACGTTTGTGACTACCTGCAGGACCGTCGTAATGATCGTCGATCCACCTGGCGAACCAGTAACTATCACCGGTTTGTTGTCATGTACCACTATTGTCGGTGTCATCGAACTCAGCATTCGCTTTTTCGGTTCAATTGAATTAGCCTCCGCCCCAATCAAACCAAACTGATTCGGCACACCTGGTTTGGACGAAAAATCATCCATTTCGTTGTTTAACAAGAAACCTGCTCCCTGCACTACGATGCCACTTCCGTATCCGCTGTTGAGCGTTGTGGTATAGGCCACAGCATTGCCCTTTCCATCGATGGCGGAGAGATGAGTGGTTTCTTCGCTTTCGACCGACAAATTGCCAGCTGCGATGTCTCGCGACTGGGATCTCTTGTTTGAGTCGAAGTCCCTAAACCGCGACAAAGCGTAGCGCTTGTTTGTCAAGAGGGCAATTGGTACTGGATAGAAGTCCGAATCACCCAGATGGACTGCACGATCGGCATAAGCTCGACGCTCGATTTCGACCATCAGATGCATTGACGAGCTTGTTGCAACGCCCAGCTCTGACAAGTCGAACGGTTCGAGCATATTGAGCATTTGAACGAGCAGCACGCCACCGGAAGAAGGCGGCGGCATGCTCACTACTTGGTAGCCACGGTAGTCCCCAACAATAGGTTCGCGCCATACTGACTCGTAGGATTCCAAGTCGTCGAGCGTGATTAAGCCACTTCCACGTTCCATCTCTTCCACCATCAATTGGGCTGTTTTGCCCTTGTAGAAGCCGTCACGTCCTTGGTCGCTTATGCGCTCTAAGGTTAGTGCCAAGTCCGCTTGAACGAATAGTTCACCGGGTTCGTAGGTGCCTTCGTCCGATTTGAGAAAGACCCTCTTGGCGCCGGCAGATTTGAGCCATTGGTTTTTTCGCCCGCTGAACTGCCGAGCCAAGTCTTCTGTGAGGGGAAATCCTTCCTTCGCGAGCCTGATACCTGCAGCCATAACTTGTTCCCGCGACAACACACCAAATTTCTCGTGTACTGTCAGCAGCCCTGCGACAGAACCGGGAACTCCAGAAGCTTGGTGACTTCGCAATGCCTTTTGTGGGCTGTAGTCGCCATCGGCGTCTAGAAACATGTCGCGAAATGCAGCAGCCGGTGCTATTTCGCGGTGGTCGTTTGCGAATAGGGTCCCGTCGGCAAGGCGAATGACCATGAATCCCCCACCACCGATGTTTCCCGCTGCGGGGTGAGTAACTGCAAGAGCAAATCCGGCAGCTACGATGGCATCGACAGCGTTTCCACCCTGAGCCATTGCCTCCGTTCCAGCCTTGGATGCCAACTCTGAACGGGTTACGACGACACCGTGCTGCGAACGAACTTCGTTTGCAGTTGCCAAGCTTCCAGCAAGTAGAGCAATGGCTAGAACTGCAGCAGCGATTGCAGAATTTGGTTTGAAGTTCATACTACCCCTTGTGTGATGTGAGCGTCTCGCCATGCAGTAGGTTAGCGGTAGTAGGACAGTTCGAAGAACACGCCTGCCTGTCCGCCAATCGTACTTGTGTCGTCCACTTCTAGAGGACCGAACTCTTCATTTCTGTCCGCGAACGGCACACGAATTCCAAAGGACATACTTAGGTTGTCCGTGGGCAGGTGATTGAAAAAGGTTTGAAGAAGAAAACTCCGATCGTTCAAATTGCTCAAAACGGTGAGGGATTGGTTCCAAAGAGCATGCCAGGTGATGCTGGAACCAGCCGCCAAGATCCGTCTTCCATAGGCGAAAACTTCCCCTCGTTGCGTGCCTGACGCAAGACGGGAGGGGAGATTGCGTAGTCCGTCCCGCAACTCCGAGACACCCACGCCGTTGTAGTAAAACTCGACAAAGGTGTAGAGGATTCCCCCCCTGACCCCCCAACTGTAGTCAACATTCACCGCGGCCGATGTCCAACAACCGTTTTCGCAGGTAGTAGCAACGTCTGCGCGAAGGAGCATGCCTCCTAGTGGCAAAGCGGACGAAACACCGACAATAGATGCGTCGTAGTGCTTGCCAAGCATGAACTCTAGTTCATTCTCTCTAATCGGGAAGTAGGTCTTGATCGCAAAGGTGCCGGTCTCGCGCGCGGACGAGAGGTTTGAGTCTCGCAAGATGCTAAGAAATTGAACTTCTGAACCATTGCCCATGAGACGTTCCACCACGACCGAGTCATTGCCTCTTTTGAATTCGCGATCTATAGTGGTTGGAGGGTGTGCGTTGAACACATCTAAAGGCTGATAGACGATCCCTCTGCCCCAAAACAAGGGCATCCTTCCCAACATTACTCGCCAGCGTTCGTTTCGAAAGGTGACGCGTAATTGGTCGACAAATAGCGAGACTCTGTGGTGTGAACCAGAGCTCAATTCCGCAGAGAGGTCCCACGCTCTGCCGACTTCATGCTGACTATTGTTCATTGCACCAAAGACGGAAGCTTCAGTGACTGTGTTGCTTGCGTTTGCCAGAGCTACGCCGTGAAAGTCAAAGCTCCAGCCTTCTGTTTTTCGCTCAAAAATGTAGCGAACGTCTGACGAATAGTTTTGCCATATGGAATCGTCGGCTCTTGTAGCTGAATCCTGAACTGCCGCTTCCCCGATATCGGCTGCCAGCCTAATGCGGACACGGCTGTCGCCCGACACGTCTGCAACGAAAACAGCTATGGCAATGAGTAGCAACCCAGCGCGATAGCTATTTGCTGGCGTCTTGAAGGATTTTTCCATCTTCGAGCGGTATGCGGCGAGTGGCGTAGCTCATGACTGTTGGGTCGTGCGTCGCTGTGAGAATCGTTATGCCGTAGTCGCGATTGACCTGCTGCAACAGTTCGCACAATTCCCGAGTCATGGCCGAGTCTAGATTGGCACTTGGCTCGTCTGCAATGAGAAGCAGCGGTTTACCCACAAGAGCGCGAGCAATTGCCACTCGCTGTTGCTGCCCCCCGGATAGTTCCCCGGGTCGACGATTGGCGGCATCCTCCAATCCAACGGAACGAAGTACCTCCAGTCCTCGGGATGTGCGCTCATTGCTCGAAAATCCTTGGAGCTGAAGAATGAACTCTACGTTTTCCAAAGCAGACAGTACTGGAATGAGATTGAATGCTTGGAAAACAAACCCAATTCTCTTGAGTCGCAGATCCGACAACTGGTTTGAGGATAGCTGAGCAAGATCTTGATCTTCAACCCAAACCTTGCCTGACGTTGGCGAGTCCAGTCCTCCTATGAGATGCAACATGGTGGACTTCCCACAGCCTGATGGGCCAACTATGCTGACGAATTCGCCACTTTGAATTGATATGGAGACCTCTTGTAGAGCGTGCACAGCGACATTGCCCTGCCCGTAAGTACGAACCACTTTCTCCAAACGAACAACTGTTTCATTCATGATTTGGCACTCTTCAATCTCTTAGCGCCTCCAAGGGATTCATGCGGACGGCACGAATTGCAGGAAAGAAGCTTGCGACAATCGACAACACCAAAGAAATAAGTATGACTATAGCGATGTCGCGTGGGAGTGCCGCCGGATTGATTCGAGGCGACATACCCATCATGTCTACGCCTGATGCGAACGCGCTGAGATCTATACCTTCACTTAACCATGTGAAGACAGCAAGACTTCCAACAAGACCAAGAGCGATTCCGATAACCATGAGGATTACTGACTCCAAGACAACCTGGGAAACAATGACTGTTGGTCTCATACCGACCGCGCGAAACAGCCCAAACTCCTGCGTTCGCTCAAGTACAGCTGTGATCAAGGTGTTTACAAGACCAAACACTAGGGCTCCCAATACTATTCCGAGCCAAATGTATATGACTACATCCACTGTCTCATAGAGGAACGCAACAAGAGGGTTGCTTTGCTGCCAGCTCAATACGTCGAACTCAGAAAACGCACTTTGCACGATGGTGTAGTCCGCTTGGTCTACATATCGTGTTCGAAAGCGTATTGACAGCTCTGTGACTTGGTTTGTTGCAAGCAGTCCTTGCAGTGCTTCAAGTCCAGTGAAGACGAAAGTTCGTTCAGCGCTTTCGGACTGAGCATCGTAGACGCCAGCGATCGTATATCCGATTTCCTTGGAAATGCCATCCGAGTCCTGCGTGATGACCACGATTCTCCGGCCTAGTTTGGTTTGCAGATCGTCGAGCAATGCGCGGCCGATGAGAATCTGGGAATCGTGCACATCTGCAAGTTGAGTACCCTCCAGAGTCGCACTTGAAATGAAAGAAATGATTTCTCGATCTGGGTCAATGCCTACCAACTGGGCACCGCGTGTCTCGCGTTCACTCATTACTACGGATGGAACGGTCAATCGTGTAGCCCACCCCATGACCGGCAAGTCTTTCAGTGCGAAGTCCACATCGTCAGTTCCGATCGAGAAGCCTCTTTCGACCGTGGGGTCGTCCCTGTACCCATGAGCATGCAGCTTTATATGGCCCGAAAGATTGTCAACCACAGTGTCGACCATCTGTACCTGCATGCCGCGCACAAAACTGTTGAGCACGATAACGCCACCTATTGCGACCGTGATAGCAAAGAGCAAGATGGAGTTTCGTCGCCATTGGCGTCGTAAGTTCCGAGCACTCATGCTGAATATGAGCTTTACTCGACTCATGGGTCCGTGTTTCCAGCAATTGAGCTCTTGGTAGGCATTGCTCTTACTCTTTGTAGCGCAGCGCGTCGACCAAGGACATTCGATAGAACCTGATCGATGCAAGTGCGGTTGAAATCAGCATTCCAATTCCAATTGCAAAAGGCGCAACAAGAATGACCTTGAGGTCGACTGCGGGGTAAATTCGATCCGGCAGGAAGAACATTCCTGCAAACTGCTCCATTCCCATGGAATCCATGCCTATTCCTATGATGGCCAAGGGAACTAGAGCACAGGTGCTGAGGCAATAGCCCATGAATACCCCAAGCATCCACATAATCAGCGTTTCGAGCACGAACATGCCGAAGAGCGAGTTGGACCGCATGCCAACAGCGCGCAACATGCCGAATTCGCGTGTCCGTTCGAATGCAGTCATAACAAATGTGTTAGCAATGGACAATACGACAATCACGGTAAGGGTTCCGTATACGATGCCGTTGCTAATCTTGTCTAACCTTATGTTCTGACTGATTTCTGGCATCAGTTGATGCCAGTCATAGAGTTTGGTGGCCTCGGTGAGCGTTGTGCTGATGCTTGGAACAACTTGCGTGGGTTTCATTGGATTTGCAACCATGATCACCACCCGATGCGCACCGTCGCCGAGCGCGAGTGCGCTATTCATGGAGGCACGTGGAACCTGAACCAAAGCTCTGTCCAAAGCATCGTTTCCTATCTCGAAAATTCCCGTCACAGTCGGTGCCATGAAGGCGACGCTTCCTGAAACATCCGTCGCCAAGATGACGAGTTCGTCGCCGATCTCGATTTCAAGATTCCTAGCCAATGCACTACCAATGAATGCACTATCTGGCTCATCGAGATACCTGCCATCGATTAATCGTTCGGAAACGTACGAAGTTGTTGGATCGACAATTGGATCCACCCCTACAACTAACGCTCCATAGCTCTTCTCGCCTTTGCTGGCAAGAGCAAACGCCTCAGTTCGATTCGAAACAGACAAGACTTCTGGAAGTTGCAACAGTACTTCCCGCAATGCCGTAGCATCTGCTACTACGTGCTCGATACGAGGATCGTCCTTGTAGCTTTCATGTTGGACTTGCAGGTGTCCACTTCCAAATCGAGTCGATACTTCCACCATGGGTTCGTAACTTCCCGCCTGGAATGACATTCCGAGTTGGATGAGAAGCACGGCAAATGCGACAGCCCCTGCCGTTAGAAGTGTTCGTCGCTTGTTGCGCCACAGGTTGCGCCAAGCTACTGTGAACGACAGCAATGAGTACTCCTAGGTCCTACGCCGACTTGAAGCGGCAAGGCTTCATTCCGATCCGCGCAATGCGAACAACGTGAACATGGACTCGTCGATCTCAATGTCGAAATCCGCCCTTTCATACGCAACTTCTGTCCAGCTGTCTTCTTCCTCGCTCTTGCGAATTCGCATTCTCTTGGGAATAGTACGACCGTCAAATTCGTCAATTTCTAGAGTCTCTAGCCATTTGACCAGTACCATTTCTTGGTCGTAGTAGGAATGCCGTAGAAGCACAAAATCGTCTCGCAGAACGACAACTTCCTTGCCCCAAACCACTGGGGCGTTAGCTTTGGGAATTGCTTCAATCGTGTAGATGGTTCCGTCGTCGGATTGTTCAACATTTGCTAGTCGAAGCGTGTATTCGTTCAGCAGGTCGTCCGAGCGTGCTAAGTCGTTGTATGAGAAGTCCGAGCCAGCCCAGTCCTGCGACATCATGGATTTTGGCAATCGGACCGTGCGCTGGATCTTAGGCGAATAAGTCCACATTCGCTCACCTTTCTTTAGTGTAGAAAAGCCGGCATCGCGTGCGGGGGCTGTGAATCGGATAAGGGCATCTTCGCGCCCTCTGGTCCAAACCGAGAACGATGAAGTGCGTTTCCAATCCGGTCGATTGATGGTCATCGTGAGCTCGGAATACGATGACAGACCGCGTGTCTGATCGAGCACTTTTGCCATTAGCTCGTCGGCCGTTAGTTCTACATCGCTGTTTGCCCGTAGTACTCCGGAAATTGCTAACGCTAGTATGGCTACTGTAGAAAGGCGGCGAACCAAAAATTCGAGCTCCACTCGACAATAGCCTAGATTTTGCACATCAAGTCTGTGATAAGTCGCGTAGACTACGCGCAGATTTGCAGGTAGGTGCCAGCACTCACGGCGAGTTGCAGCTAAGCTAATTCTGCATTCCACAAACGAGCTGGGTCAAGCACAATGGGAATAGAGCCGCGACATGCTGAACACTATGCAGAACATGGTTTTGCAATTGTCGAGAACTTCCTCACGCCTGCGGAACTCGCGGGGGCCCAAAGAGAGCTTCGAGCAGTGTTACCGGGTTGGCTCGAATATTGCGAAGATCCTTCCGCCGAACCACAAGCGTGGTCGAATCCTAAGACGCGAAACGTACGACGATTCCCTTTTCCTGGTACGTGGCTCAACCAAATAACTCTGCATCCTCAACTCAGGATGCTTGCTCGCCAATTTGCTGGAGGCAGCGAACTCTATTGCGAACAGAGCGGTTTGCATGCCAAGCGAAAGGGAGATGGATCTGATGTTGACCAGAGGATGCATTGCGATTATGGCAACCACACGCTAGCCTATCCTCCCGATCTACCGCAGTATTGGCAGACCGCATATCTGTTGTACTACACGGATGTCACGCACGACCACGCTCCCACTGCGGTGTGTTCGTGGAAGCACTACCCTGAGAGTCTCCGCGTTCCTGCACACTACACAAGAGAACAGCGACCGGAGCTTTACGAGAACGAAGTAAAAGTAGTCGTGCCAGCAGGTGGACTGCTCATTTACAGCATGCGTACCTTCCACCGCGGGACGCCGTTTGTTGCAAATGGCGGTCGGTTGGGACACTTTATCACCTACTCACCAGCGGCGTGGCGGTGGCTTGGCATCGACAGCTGGTCTGTCGAAGCGATACGACCAGAGTTCCGCAGCTGGATCGAGAATGCAAGTACCCAAGAGCGCGAATTGCTTGGATTTCCCGAACCCGGTCACCCTTACTGGACGGCGGAGACAGTTGAGGGAGTGTCGGCACGGTATCCGGGAATGGACATGAAGCCATATCGAAAAGCCATGTAATTTTCTTTGGCATTGAGATAATTAGTCAACTCAAGTGCCGTTGCGACGAATAGGACATTACCCATGGCTGTTCACGTTGACAAATTAGCCGTTGTTGATCCTCAGGCAAACTTGGGCAATGACTGCATCATTGGACCTTTTTGCCGGATTGGTCCCCACGCAGTCATTGGCGAAGGCACACACTTGCAGTCACATGTGGTCGTAGATGGCCATACGAGCATAGGATCGGATTGCAACATATTCCCCTTTGTAACGCTTGGCGTTCAGTCGCAAGACCAGAAGCACCAAGAGGGTTCAACGACGTTCACCAAAATTGGTGACCGCAATACGATACGCGAGTATGTGAGCATTCACAGTGCAACAGAGGAGGGCGGTGTAACGGCCGTGGGCAATGATTGCGCCTTGCTTGCCCATGCTCACGTTGCGCACAACTGCAATGTGGGCAATCACGTGATCATGTCGCATGCAGCAACTCTCGGCGGCCATGTAGTGATTGGCGACTACGCAAACATCGCAGGACTAAGTGCTGTCCATCAGTTTTGCCACGTCGGCACCGCCGCTATGGTTGGAGGCTTGGCCCGTGCAACGCAAGATGTTCTGCCATTCACCATTGCGGAAGGATTCCATGCGCGAATGCGTGTCGTAAACAAGGTTGGCATGGAACGTGCTGGCTACAACGACGAGGCCGTTAGAGAAGTTCGGTTGGCATTTCGTACGCTCTTTATGCGGGATCTGCGTCTGGAAGAAGCCGTTGCTGAAGTTACGGAGAAACTGGGTCACCGCGAATACATACGAACGCTTTTGGATGCCATTGCTTCGTCCCAACGCGGATTGGCTAGGCCAGATTCCGCTACTCTGGAACTCAACACCGATGGCGAATAACAACGCTAGTGATCGGCTCCATTAGCTTCGCATTATTGCTGGCGAGTTTGCCTCCCGCCGAGTGAGAAAACCATGTCCATACGTTGGGGGATACTAGCCACAGGTCGCATTGCGCACAAGCTTGCTGTCGCCATAGAAAGCTCCGCCTCGGGAGAGTTGGTCGCAGTTGCAAGCAGAACACTAGAGAATGCGGTTGCTTTTGCTTCAAGGTACAACGAAGTCACACCCTTGGCTTCGTACGACGAGCTAGTTTCCTCGTTGGATGTCGAAGCAATCTACATCGCAACTCCCCATCCGCAACATGCCGAATGGACTATTAAGTCTCTAGCAGCGAACAAGGCTGTCCTGTGCGAGAAACCAATGGGGATCAACCACGCGGAAGTGATGGCAATGGTGCACGCCGCGCAATGCAATGACACCTTCCTCATGGAAGCGTTCATGTATCGCTTGCACCCCCAGGTAGCCAAAGTCTTGGAACTAGTGGAAGATGGAGCCATAGGTGAATTGCGACACATTCATGCCACATTTGGATTTCATGCGAACTACGATCCAAGCTCGCGTTTATTTGCTAACGAATTGGCAGGCGGAGGCATTATGGACGTCGGTTGCTACCCCGTCTCGTTTTCCCGCCTCATCGCGCGCTCGGAACCCAACAGAGTCGAAGGTCACGGCTTGCTATCGCCAGAAGGCATCGATCTCTATGCTGCAGGAATGCTGTATTTCGACAATGGTTTAACAGCGCAAGTTGCCACTGGAGTGGGTCAGCAATTGGACAACGTCGTCGAAGTCTTTGGAACGCGAGGGAGCATTCGGATTCCGTGGCCGTGGCGTTCGCCCTCCGAATGGGAGATCGAACTTACTCGTGGCGGATCGATGGAGAAAGTCGCTGGCGAAGCCACAGATGCCTACGTTAGCGAAGTCGACGAGGTTGCCAGGTGTATAAGCGAGAATCGTCTTGAGTCTCCAGCGATGACGTGGGATGACTCACTTGGCAACGCTCAGGTCCTCGACGCGTGGAAAGAGAAGGTTGGTGTGAAGTTTCGAGATGAGAATCTCGCCAACCGGGCTCGCCCAGTGCATGGACGACCGCTCGTGGCGAACGAAGACCTGATGAAGTACGGAAGTATTCCTAATCTCGAAAAGCCCATTTCGAGGCTAGTCTTTGGGTGTGACAATCAGCCCAGCGAATTGCACGCGATGGTCATGTTCGATCATTTCTTTGAATCTGGAGGCAATGCCTTTGACACTGCATTCATTTACGGCGGCAATCGATTGGAACAGTATCTGGGAACTTGGGTTGACGCTCGTGATATACGCGAGGACCTAGTAATCATTGGCAAGGGAGCTCATACGCCGCACGATTTCCCTGAATTCGTAGAGCCTCAGCTGGTTCGTTCGTTGGATTCTCTCAAGACCGATTATGTTGACATCTACTTCCTGCACCGAGACAACCTGGATGTCCCTGTAGGCGAATGGATAGACGTACTAAATCAGCAGCAGAGCGAAGGGCGCTGCACTCTGTTTGGCGGATCCAATTGGTCTCTTGGACGGATTCAAGAAGCCAACGACTGGGCAAGCAAACATGGCAAGAGTGGACTCGCTGCGGTCTCCAATCAATTCAGTCTGGCCCGAATGCTCAGCCCTGTGTGGCTTGGTTGTATCTCGTCTAACGATTCGGAATTCAGGAAGTTTCTAGCTGATTCCGGTTTGGCACTCTTTCCATGGTCCTCGCAAGCTCGTGGATTTTTCACCAATCGTGTCGACAGTCTTGTAAACACTGGAGCCAGTAAAGGTGGGTCTAGATTAGGAACGAATCCCTCGGATGAAGAACTAGAGCGCTGCTGGTTTTCAAAGGAGAACTTCGAACGAAGACACCGCGCCAGAGATCTCGGTGGAAGACTGGGTGTTGAAGCTATCAATATTGCTCTGGCCTTTGTGCTAGCACAGCCGTTTCCATGTTTTCCATTGATCGGACCCAGGCAGCTTTCGGAAACATCCAGCTCCTTGAAGTCGGTGCATGTCAATCTCCTGGACAAAGAAATTCGCTGGCTGGACTTGGAAGTCTGATCAGCAATCACTCAACCCGTCCGAATTAAGTTGCGATTGTGGAGAATGAACCAAGAGAAAGTAGATCTTTCGCAAATTCATTACGGTATGGAGGAGATTGACTCGATGCAACCCCCCAACAACGCAGATAGGAATTGGTGCACGATTGCATGGTTCGCATTCATAGTGTTATGCACACTGTTACGCCCTGTTCTTGCTGACAGCGCAGATTCCGGAGCCGCTAGCTCACTTGAATCTGGCATGCATTTTCACCATGGAACATTCGAAGAGGCACTCAGTCTTGCGAAGGACCAGGATAAACGGGTCTTTGTGGATGTTTACACCATTTGGTGCGGTCCATGTGTCGTGATGCAAGAAACCGTGTTTCGGGAGCCCAAGGTCGGTGAGTACTTCAACGCAAGGTTCGTCAATTACAAGCTTGACGCTGAAGACGAATCCCAAAATGGACCGGAATTGGCAGCCCGCTATGACATTGGGGTTTACCCCACCTACTTGATACTTGACACCGAAGGCACAGAGCTTAGTCGAGCGTCGGGAAGCATGTCAGGCGAAGGCTTCGTTTCCATGATTAGTCAATTGCTTGGCGAATCAAGCTCGTCCTTTGAGCAATTGCAAGAACGTTTTGCCAATGGTGAACGATCGCCCGAATTCGTGCAGCAGTATCTAGTGGACGCCATGGTGGAGCTTGGCCTGCGACCATCGCCCGACAACACGCTTGAAGGAACTCAAGCGTACTTTGGAGAGTTCGAGAAGTACCAAGGCATTGCAGAGGAGTACTTCGCCGAGCGCACCTATCCAAAGCTGATCAATGAGACAGACGTCCAGTTGGTCATGTATTACCTCGAACGCGTGCCCCGCGGGCACGAAGTCGTCGATTTTGTCTTTGACAACTACGATGCTGTCCGGGCGGTTTCTTCGGATGCCGCAATGAGCCAATTTGTGCTAAATGCAACTCTCGGCGCAGTGGCCCAAGCAGCTCAGGCAGGCGACGTGAAATTCGTTAGCTACATTGAGGCACTGTACGAAGAACCCTTGCTCAATGCTGTCGAATTCGAACGTAATCGGTATCCACGGAGCGGATTGCTACCCGAAAATATGAAATCCAATTGGGAAATTCGCTATCTAGTTGCTAGCGCAGAATGGGATGAACTCTTGCGCGTGTATCAATCTCGAATTGAGAGTCGTGGGGATGCAGCGTCGGCAAGACTTTACAGCTCTGCGGCGCGGGACCTGTCACTATCTGAAGATCCAGCTCATCGTGAAATGGCGGTTGAGTACGGCAAGAATGCTTTTGAGCTGGAGTCCAAAGATCCCTTGGTCGCGGTGTCGTATCTAAGCGCATTGCACGCGATAGAACGGGACGAGGAACTAAAGCAGGTTGCAGAAACCTACCGTAGTGGACTTTCTGACTCAGCGGCAGACAAGGATAGATTGGCGATATTCGATCGCATCGCAGCTGGCTGGTTAACCGAAGAACCAGACGAAGCACAATCCGACCAACCTGATGGCTAAAGTTTTGCCTCTCTAATTCAACATTATTCGCTTACTTTGGCCGTAGCTCGGCCAATGGGTCGAAAAACTCAACTACGGCGTATCAATCGGAATATCATGGTGTAGATTGGGTTCAAATCCTTGTACATTCAATGAGTGTGGCTGGGGGGACCACTAGCAACTTGACGCCAAAGCTCTGTTGCTGGGCATGTAACTTGTGGGAGGCACGACACGATGGTAAATAGTTTGGCAAGAGGAACACCGTGGTTGGGTGTTGCAGCGTTGTGTGTGTATGCACTGAGCGGTTGTTCAGGTCCGCCTGACGGGAATGAAGCTGCCACATCGGAAGTATCGAACGGGGCACCTCAGGTGGCCACGAGCACTGGAATTGACTTCTTTCACGGAACCTTTGAAGATGCGTTGGCGCTTGCTGAAGAAGACAGCAAGAAGGTCTTCGTCGACGTCTATACGACATGGTGTGGCCCATGCATAGTGATGCAAGAGACGGTCTTCAAGGAAGAAGAAGTCGGCGAGTACTTCAACGCGCGATTTGTTAACTTGAAGCTCGATGCAGAGAACGAAGATCAGAACGGGCCAGAAATAGCTGCTCGTTACGACATAGGCGCCTATCCAACCTACCTGATTCTTGACAGTTCTGGTGTCGAACTGAGCCGGGCGACTAGTGCCATGTCCGGAGAGCAGTTCATTGCTTTGTTCAGCCAAATGTTGGGAGAAACAGAATCAACATTTGAAGGCATGAAAGCTAGGTACAACGCGGGCGAGCGATCACAGGAGTTCGTGCAGCAGTATCTGATGGATGCTGTAGTCGAACTTTCTTTGCGACAACGACCGCGAGATGACATTGAAGCACTGCAAGCGCACTTCGAGGAATCCGATCAATATAAGAAAGTGGCCTTAGAGTATTTTGAAAGTCGCCCCTACGCCCAGCTAGCCAATCCGGAGGATGCCAAGCTGGTGTTCTACTACAAGGATAAGACGTCTCGTGGTGACTCACTTGTGGAATATGTACTCGAAAACTTTGATGATTTTCTTGTGGTCTCGTCAGATGCCGAGATGAGTCAGTTTGTGCTAAATGCCACGTGGTATGCAGCGCTTGACGCTGCACAAAATGGCAGCGAGGAATATGTGAACTACATCGAAGACTTGAGGAGCGAACCTCTGTCCCACGCAGTGGACTACGAGCAAGCTCGTGACCCCAGCAGTCTTCTTGTGCCGGAACATCTGACTAGCAGATTGGAAATGATTTACTTCCAAGCGGTAAACGATTGGGACAGCTTGTTCGAAACCTACAAGAAGAGATTCGAAAAGTCCCCAGATGCAGCGTCTGCTTCAGCCTACGGTAGTGCTGCTCGCACGCTCGCCTCATCTGAGAGTGCTGAGCATAGAGAATATGCAGTCAAGTGGGGGCGACAGGCGTACGACATGGACAAGAAAGACCCCTTCATTGCCGCGAACTACATCATGGCGCTCAATGCTCTAGGTCAACAGGAAATAGCGGAATCTGTCGCTGACAGCTACCGGAATGGATTGTCAGACTCGGACGCGGACAAGGAGAGTCTTGACATATTCGCCCGTATGGTTCCTAACCAGGGTGAATACGCTGCAGCAAGTGGGTCTGAGCAGGAGTAAAGACCACCCAATTGGTTGGCTAACCAATAGCTAGCTGCCGACACACTTGCACACTCCCTTGCTCCTTGACTCATGTCAGAGGCAGAAAGCGGTGCTAGACATGTTTCTGCTTGCCACAGTGGAACGGGGCTAACTGCGACTGAAATCTATCCAACATAGCGTTGATATTAGACGCTTGTTTACAATGATTTGTTAGAACAAATGTTCAGTAGTTAATTCCTACAGGGGCTGTCCAAGTTTGTGAGACAGTTGACACAATCCAAAGCACTGCGCCTACAACCGGATAGGGCACCTCCAAACGACTACTACGCAAGCAACCTGCGTGTCTTGGTCCGTTCTGTAGTCGAGCAATACAAAGATCTCTTGACTGAATCCGAGCTTGCTTATGGACTGTCTATTCTCAACCTATCACCGGATGGACGTCGCCTTTATGCGCGAATCGTTGGGCGCACGGTGGCAGTGCTGTTAGTCGAGAAGCTGCAGTATGCAGAAGTCAAAGACCTTGACGGCGCGGTCAGAGAACTCGAGAACTGCGGATTGATTCATTTGAACGAATGCCTTCCCGCAGACATAGTCCTCGACCGATTGACGGTCACTCAATTAGGACAAGCGTTCGCCTATGTGAAGCCTCACACTCCCAAGGCAAACTATGTGAACTCCATTGCTTGTAGGTATCCAGATTGGCGACTTCGCGCATTTCTGAGGTCACGGCATCCCTGGCTCACACTACAAAGCAAGGAACTGCTCGAGCGCTACCTGTTCTTGTTTTTCGGCAATAGAGCTACAGACTTGAGCGCGTTTGTAACCAGGGACTTGGGAATCTTGCGATATGAGTCTTACGTGCTCAACGCGCACGATAGGCAATTTAGCTCGCGTGAGGAATTGTCTAAGTACTTTGAGTGGGTCTCCTTGAGCGATTCGATAGCTGAAAGCGAAGTATCTTTCAATCCTAGTCGCGTTCAGACCTATATCGATGCACTTCGAACAGATGTTAAGAATCGTACGCTCGAACGCTACAGAAGCCGAATTCTCAATCGATTGGGGCACAAACTAGAACGCAGTAAACATTGGAGACTTGCCTTCAGAGCATATCGATATTCCAAGCGGCATCCTGCTCGGGAACGAATGGTACGCATTCTCGTTCGAACGGGTAGGCAACGAACGGCGACTAGACTCAAGCAGGCACTAGTAGTAGACCCCTGGTGCAAAGAAGAGGAGGATTTTGCACGGCGGTTTCAAGAACCGCGGCAACTGACTCAGCAGTATCCAATTGACGAGCTCGAACTTGCACGCCCACCGCAAACTCCCATTGAACAACATGCATTGCAGACACTAGTCGAAGATGGCGGCGATGGGTGGCATTTTGAAAATGCTCTGCCGTTGTCGTTGTTTGGCCTTGCATATTGGGAATGGATGTATGTCTCCGTTCCTGGGGCATTTACCAATCAATTCCAATCCGGTCCACGTGACTTGTTCTGGCCGGAGTTCTTTGATGTCAGAAAACGAATGTGTGCGGACCCATTGAGCGGCCGGATGTCCATCAGCGAAACGATATTGACCACGGCTGCTACAAAACGAGGACTTGCCAATCGTCTTGTGAATTGGTCAATCATGTCGGACGAAATTCTGCGAGCTGTTGTACGTGCTATAGGCGATTCTGGCTTGAGAAGACTACTGGAAATTGTCAAATCAGACTTGAACCAGATGCGGTCAGGGTTTCCTGACCTTACGCTTGTGTATTCCGACGGAAGCTACGAGTTTGTGGAAGTGAAAGCGCCAGGCGATCAGGTTCAACGAAACCAGAGAATCTGGTTGAGTTCTCTCGTCGATGCTGGCCTCCCAGTTCGTGTACTGCGATACTCCTACGAAACGTGAAGTCTTCGATTTCCGTCCGTGAACTTGCTGAGTTCGTGCATCGCACAGGCGACATCAACCACAGGTTAGATGAACGGTTGGATCTCCATGAGGGGTTGATTGCACAGCAGTCCTACCAAGCAAAAGTAAGGTCAAGCAACTCCAACTACGAGACTGAGAAAGCTCTTCGGGGAGAGTACACAGCGCATGGTGTTCGACTGAAGATTTCTGGGAGAGCAGACGGCGTTGTAGTGGAACCGCAACTGCTTGTCGAGGAGATAAAGGCTTCGCGGCTCCCCGCCTCCGAAGTCCATGCACGCATGGGGTCGATGCACCTGGCGCAA
The DNA here is from genome assembly GCA_965205545.1 of Candidatus Azotimanducaceae bacterium. Taxonomy (GTDB): domain Bacteria; phylum Pseudomonadota; class Gammaproteobacteria; order Pseudomonadales; family Azotimanducaceae; genus Bin55. Next base: position 2,996,101 of record OZ242170.1, read on the forward strand.
GCACGCATCTACGCTGCGATGCTACTGGAAACACAAGATGCAACACAGTGTTGTGTCCAACTGACCTACGTTCATCCTGACTCGATGCAAGCGGAGTCTATCAGCGAGGAATTCACACGCGAGGAGCTGCAGGAGTTCTTGAGTTGTACGGTAGAGATCTACACAGAGTTTCTGTCTTGCAGTCTGAAACGCGTCCAAGCACGAAACGAAATCGCAAAAGACCAACCGTTTCCCTTCAGCAATGTTGGAGCAGAACAGATGCGAATTGCGCGACGAGCATATGTGTCGATTAGGGACGGGGACAACCTGATGATGGAAGCCCCAACTGGGACCGGAAAGACAATGGCGACTCTATATCCCGCTGTAAAAGCAATGAGTCAGGAACGCATTGATCGAGTGTACTTCGCCACTGCCCGAACTACCGGCCAGAGAATCGCGATTGAGACGATGCGGACATTGCATGCCGACAACGAGCCACTTACAACAATTTCAATTACAGCGAAAGACAGAATTTGTTTTACGCCCGGTGCGACCTGTGCTCCGGAGCACTGCGAGTTCGCAAAGGGATACTACGATAGAGTTCCACAAGCCAGAAAGGATTTGCTAGCACGCAGAACAATCGATCGGCAAGATGTTGAATTGGTCGCTCGTGCACATCGGGTTTGTCCCTACGAACTGTCATTGGACGTTGCAGCCTGGGTGGATGTAGCCATTGGCGACTACAACTACGTTTTCGATCCCATGATTTCGCTGCGAAATTTGCAGTCGAAGCTCTTTCGTCACATTGCACTGCTAGTTGATGAATCGCATCGTCTTGGCGAACGCGTTGCCGATATGCTTTCGGTGCGATTGGAGCAGACTCTCTTAGAGGAAACGATTGGTGCCAATGCCAGCCCTAATGTGGAACGGCTGGCACAAGGACTTCTGCGCCAATTGAGTGCACTTGCGCATGACAATTTGGACAACGATGAAGAGGCGGTTGTCGAAGCGGTGCCAGACGAGTTGTGGTCGTTGGCAAATGCTATGCAGGAAGCTTTGCTGGAAATCAACCTCGAGTCGACAGGTGATGTGCTATTCAGATGTCTAAACACCGTATCTCGGCTAGTCGCCGCAAAGGACCGCTACGACAGTAAATCGTATGTTTGGTTTATCGGTCGCGAAACTGAATCGACAGTGTTGCAACTGCGCTGTCTAGCACCTGGACCGTGGATCCGCAAAGTGGTAGACGAATATCAGGGAAGCGTTCGCTTTTCGGGAACACTCTCTCCTCCCGACGTATATGTCGAACATCACGGATTGGAAGGTCCATTTGAACGAGCGCAAATGGCGCCGGATCCAAAGAGATTTGGAGTGATGTTGATTCCTGACATTTCCACCTATTGGCGGGATCGAAAACGTACGTCTCAAGCTATCTTGGATGTCGTACACATTGCGCGAGAATCAGCTACTGCAAACTGGTTGGTAGCGTTCCCTTCCTTTGAGTACTTGGAGATGGTTTTTCAATTGACCAAATCGAGTGACCAATTTCGCCGACAGCAGCAAGAAATGTCCATTTTGGAGCGGACGGAGTTTATTGAGTGGTTGAATGAAGGACGACAAAGGGTGGCGTTTGTTACCACGGGAGGCGTTTTCGCCGAATCTGTCGACTTCGACAGTGAATCGCTCGCTGGTGTGATCGTCGTTGGTCCCGCCATTCCACCGTCGAGTCTCGAGCGCGAACTCATCCGCGACAAATCGGATCTAGGATACGAGCTCGCATATCGACGGCCGGCTCTGACTCGGGTTGTTCAAGCGGCGGGTCGCGTGGTGCGCCATAGTGCAGATCGAGGTGCGATACTACTCGTAGACCCGCGATTCACTCATCGCGAGGTGCAATGCTACTTCCCTCAGCATTGGTTACCTAAGATCGTTCGATCCCAAGACTTGCGAGGTGCACTTACTGAATTCTGGAACAGTTATTGAATCTTTTGTACAGATTCGCAGGATTGGTTAATTCAAGTGGGTTCATGCTGAGTTTCGCGGTTTAAGCCATGTTTATGTCGTATGGCGATTGAGACTTTCCCTCTGAGTGAACTAATCAGCTGATTCTTAATTGCACTCAATATTGAACATATAAAGTGGCATTCTGGTAGCGACACAAGCTGTCGCATTTCCTTTGACAATGGTTTTTAGCCAAGGTTGTGAGACATTAGGCGGGCAAGTTAATCCTGCTCTTGTTGGCGCAGCTAAGGCAACCAACACCGTCAAGGGAGGAATAGCCAATGAACTCACGGCGTGATGGACAACGACGCCTGCGAAGAAAGCGTTCGCGCCGATCATTAAGCCTGTTTAGTGGAATGTCATTGGATCCAATCTGCAGGCTTTGGCTATTGCGCTTCATGCATCTCTGTCAAGGAAATTGTGACTTTATCGAAGACTATGGATTCGAGGATGATCGTCTTGCCCGAAAACTCGGGTTCTCGGATTGTCGGGAAAAGGATGAGTTTCGACCGAGACAAGCATTTGTCGAATTGCGCAAATTGCTGGCGAAGGCTGAAACGTCCGCAGACAAACTTCAGCCTTCCAAAGTTCTGCTCGAAAATCTCAACCGACTGAGCGATCGGATTCCGCTAACAAACTGTGAGCAGAGCCTTCTCGCGTTTGCCGTGCTTGCCCATACGGATATTAATCTGCGGACAATCTTCGATGGTTCGCACAAAGTAAATGGCAGTACCCTAGCCCATGTCGTTGCATTCGTAATTGGGCTTAATCCGCTAGAGGTGTCCTCTGCGTTAGAAAAGGAGGGCACGCTTTACAAATCGGGCCTGCTCAAGGCCGATAACTACGAAAGCGATGGGACTGTAAGAGACTTTCTAACTCCCATGAGCGACAAATTCGCAAACCGTCTGGTGTTCGACACTGTCGACATGTCTACTTTGTTTGAGAGTGCATTCCGAGCAGCTCCTTGCAGTTCTTTGAAATTGGAGGATTTTGAGCACTTGACACGGGACGTTGTACCACTGCTGCAACATGCTCATACGATCCTTGCAAACAGGCGGCGTGGAATCAACTATCTACTCCATGGCGCACCTGGAACAGGCAAGACAGAATTGAGCAGAGTTGTGGGGCAAGAGTTGGCGGTTCAGAACTTCGAGGTAGTTGTCTCAGATGAAGATGGCGACCCAATCAGCACGAAGGATCGAGCCTGCGCGTACAGGTGTGCCCAAAGCTATCTAGGAACGAGTAAATCGCTAGTTGTCTTCGACGAAGCAGACGATTTAATCAATGGCGGTGGCGGGATGCAACATTTGTTTGGCTTGTTCCCATCATTGCGTTCGAGCACTTCCAAAGCTTGGCTCAATCGTGCATTGGAGTCAAACGATGTTCCAACCATTTGGATTGCCAACGACATTGATGGAGTAGACGACGCAGTCCTTCGTCGTTTTGATCGCATAGTCGAAGTCCCAGTTCCGCCTCAAAAGCAACGCAAGCGCATTGTCAAACGTATGATTCCGAATGCGGAACAAGATCTTGTTGACGCATTGGCGTCGTCGACCGATCTAGTGCCTGCGGTTATCCAAAATGGCGTGGATTTTGCTACGTTGGCAATAGACGACACGAAGTCAACCGCTTGGCGGGATGCGTTGTTGGACACAGTGAATGCTACTTTGCGTAGCCAATCCCATGGCACAGTCAAGTTAAATGGCACGACACGTCTCCCGCCCACCTACGACATCGCATTCATTAATGCAAATGCAGACTTGAGCACAGTCGCCAAACAGATGTGCCGCACCAGGAATGCACGAATCTGTCTCAACGGACCTTCGGGCACCGGCAAGACCGCCTATGTCCGCTGGTTGGCACAAGATCTTGGGGTGTCGCTGATGCGATTGAACGCCTCGGACCTCATTGGGCCGTTTGTAGGCCAAACCGAAGCGCAGATTCGAGCTGCATTTGGTCGTGCAGAGCGATCCGGAGATCTTCTGCTGATCGACGAAATTGACAGCTTCTTGATGTCTCGCGGCGGAGCCAAAAACCATTGGGAAGTTACTCAGGTAAACGAGTTTCTCGCGCAATTGGAGAGTTTCGATGGAATCTTCGTTGGTACGACAAATTTCCACCAGTCCTTAGACGTTGCATCCTTCCGGCGATTTGATTTGAAAGTCGAATTTTCCTATTCGAATCAGCATCAAGTCCAAGAGATGCTAGCGGCATACTGCCGTCACTTAAAAATGTCGCCACCGACACCGCGGGAACTGGCGAGAATTGGTCAGCTTGGCCAGTTGACTCCTGGTGATTTTGCTGCTGTTGAACGGCGAAGTCAGTTCACTCCTATGGACAACGCGACCGAATTCATCGATGGTTTGGTGTCCGAGTGCAAAGCGAAGTTTGGAGACGATCAGACGATGGGGTTTGGTTAGTTGCCAATCGCCTAACGAAGATTCCTTCGCGAAAGCAGAAGAGACCGCGAGCAGTAGACTCCATTGACTCACTTGCCTTTTGGAGAATAGACACCCCACATGCGCATAGGCGTGGATTTGGTGTAATTGCAAGAGGAAAGCCTATCGGTTCTTGGGTGTGATTGGTGCCATTTGCTAGCGGTTGTGAGGTAACAGATGCCAGCTCGTAGTTCTACTTTGGAAACCGTTCAGTTAGCATTGGCAACCATGCAACGAATTCCTCGTCGACGCTACACGAGTGCCGCGGAATTGCAGGCTCAGTTGCGAGACACGGGCATTGACCGTAGCCTACGTACCGTGCAGCGCACACTACAGTTTCTAGTTCAACACTTTGACATTGAGTGTCGCGACGATTCGAAGCCATATGGCTATCGTTGGAAGGAAAGTGCTGCTGGAATCCTGATTCCTTCGCTTGGACGGAACGAAGCACTAGTTTTGTCCCTTGCAGAGAGATTCCTGCGAAATCTGGTGCCTTCAGGTACGCTCCCTTCGCTTGAAACTGTGCTGGCGAGCGCAAATGATCGAATTGGTAGGGACGAGCTGCAAAAGCAATGGCTGGATAAGGTTCGCTATGCCTATCCGACCCCTTTGCTAATTCCGCCACCGATACGACAGCAAACTCTGGACATCGTAACGGAATGCCTTTACAGCAACCACAAGATGCGGGTTGAATATACGAATCGACTAGGAGAGACAAGAGAGTTCGTTGTTCTTCCACTAGGTTTGGTCAGCAGGGCTCAAGTCTTGTACGCGATAGTGAAGTTTGAGGAGGGGAACACTCCCTACAGGCTTGCTCTGCATCGCATGGATTCCGTACAGGCAACCACTCTAGCATTCGTACCACCAGCCGACTTTGATATCGACGAAACCATTGCCACCTATGGGTTTTCCCCTGGCAGCCAAGAGCAGGTCAAGTTGGACTTCTACATCAACGAAGGACCAGGGCAACATCTAACCGAATCCAGACTCGCTGAAGATCAGACCTATGAACTCATCGATGGCCAATATCACGTTGCTGCAACTGTTCGCGACTCGGTAGAGCTTCGTCACTGGCTCCGTGGCTTTGGCGACGAGATTCGTTCGGTGCTTCTAGATGGCGAGCCGCTTGACCTCTACCAGTCAAGCCATTGGTCGAGCAGCGAGGAATTGCGGCCCGCCGAACCTACCACGATGGAATAGAAATACCTGCGACTAAGGAGTAGACATGACTGATCGCGAATTGACCAACGACACCGAAGCTGGAATGCGAAAGAGGAAAAAGCAGCGCAAGAATTTCACAGTGATTGCTCTTTGCGCAGCTATTGTCATGACGAGCGCCGTCCTGTTGCACGTGATGTTTAGTGCCAATGTCTCGGAATTGACAATTGAAATACTTGCAGCGGTTGTCGCAGTTGTCATGGTTGTGGCGTCGGTAGCAGTGACTCTTCACTTTCAGTCGGAGTATGAAACTGAACGGGAATTCAAGACCGAATTGTTCCGCCAACGGCTTGATCTTTACCACAACCTACTGGTTGAGTTCTCCAAGGCAGACGACGACAACCACATAAGTCCTGAAGAGATAACGAAGATGAAGAACTTGGCGCGAAGCATATCGTTGATCGCGTCCGCAGATGTCATCGTTACTCTTGCAAACTACATTCGTCTTATCGATGAACATGGCAGTCTCTACATTGACGAGAAACAGGCAGCTGACGGAACCGCAATCTCTGACAAAGTAGCGTTGCGGGGTACGTTTCGCAATCTTGTAACGCAAATGCGAGAAGACTTAATGGTTGTTGAAGGTCGCGGTGGGGAAGTAACAGATTCAGTTGCCCTTTTGGTTTCGGGAGAAGGATGGAAACGCCAAGAGAACTCGTGAAATATGGGTTGCACTCTGCGTGCTACGGCACTTGGTATGTATTTGACGTCTGACCACACACGCTCAACCGATGTGTTAGCCGGAAAGGTCATCCAAATTTAAGATTCTGCAGTCCTTTCTGTCGCGACTTGAACAGTGGCTATACTGAATTTGAAAAATCTAGGCAACAGGAGCTATATACCTTGAACGCATTGGCAGAGTTTCGACTTGACACCCGCGAGTGGTTGGAAACTAATTGCCCCGTTGGCGCACGAGGTCCTGGGCCAATTTCAACGGGAAGCACCAAGACCCCAGTGAGAGACACCGACACTCGACTCTGGATGGACCGAATGATCGAGAGGGGTTGGACTGCACCTACCTGGCCTGTGGAGTATGGTGGTGGCGGACTCAAGACTGACGAATACATGGTCTTGATCGAGGAAATGCGCAGAATCAATGCCAGAGCTCCTCTGGCTGGAATGGGGATTTCGCTAATTGGCCCCACACTGCTGGAATTCGGTACCGAAGATCAAAAGCACAGACACCTCCCTCGCATTGTTCGCGCAGAGGTCGCCTGGTGTCAAGGCTATAGCGAGCCCAACGCTGGTTCCGATCTAGCATCGTTGCAAACACGGGCTGTCGACAATGGTGATCACTTTCTAGTCAATGGATCGAAGATTTGGACTTCTGGTGCACAGGTTGCCGACTGGATATTCGTTCTTGTTCGTACCGATCCCGACGTCCCCAAGCACGAAGGCATTAGCTTTGTTCTCATGGACATGTCGCAGGAAGGGATTGCAGTAAAGCCAATTCGCCTCATTTCCGGCGAGTCTCCCTTTTGTGAGACTTTTTTCGACAACGCAATAGCCATGAAGGACGACTTGGTAGGCGATCTAAACAAGGGATGGACCGTAGGAAAACGACTCTTGCAGCATGAAAGAGGAAGTATGGCTTCTTTGGTAGGTGGCGGTGCGACCCGAGATCCCGGTCCATCGCTGGAACAAGAAGCAAAAGCGTATGCAGGAGAAATAGACCACAAGATTGCAGACGAAGTCCTGCGAAGCAGAGTTGTGGCCACCAATATGAACTCTCATGCTTTTCAACTGACACAGCGTCGTACAGTAGAAGAGACAGAAGACGGCAATACTCCTGGCCCGCAGACTTCGATATTCAAGATGTATGGCACTGAACTGCAACAGCAGCGTTCTCAGCTGTTCGTCGAAATGCGAGGTTGCGAAGGTCTAGGCTGGAGCGGAACTGGATTTTCTCCACGCAATATAGGCGATACTCGTGCTTGGTTGGCTGGTCGGGCCTCATCTATATATAGTGGTAGCAATGAAATTCAAAGGAATATCGTCGCCAAACGAGTGTTGGGTTTGCCGGACTAGCCGCTAGGACAACGACGCCGGCAGAATGGATTCAGGCCCAATCTGAGTAGGGTTGCAGGTTGCGGCGTGGCCGCCAAATCTGGTCTTGGAAATCCATTCCGAAAACAAACAGGCACCCTCACTTACCTTGCAACACTCACACAGCATTCTTCGCCACATATGAAACCGCTGCAGATCATTCTTGTGCTCGCAGTCGTGAGCATCGTGGTTCTTTTCTTTGTGCTCGATATCTCAGATTACTTTTCTCTTGCATACCTCCAGGAACAGAGAGCGAAGCTTGTCGAGTTCTATGTTGAGAATCCTGTGGTCACAATACTTCTATTCGCATTGGTATACATAGGATTGACTTCGCTTTCGATTCCAAGCGCTACTGGACTTACTTTGCTCGCCGGAGCGATATTCGATTTAGTCACCGGCGTTATTGTTGTATCAATCGTTAGTACCGTCGGTGCAAGCCTCGCATTTCTGCTTGCCCGCTACTTATTCAGAGACGTAGTCCAAACTAAGTTCGCAACTCAGTTGGGACCCATTAATAATGGTATTGACAGGGATGGAATTTTTTATCTCTTCGCAATAAGGTTGGTTCCTACGATTCCTTACTTTGTAGTTAACGCCGCCATGGGCCTCACAACCATTAAGTTCTGGTCGTTCGTTTGGGTAAGCCAAATTGGCATGCTTGCTACAACCATCGTATTCGTGAATGCTGGGAGTCAACTTGGACAGTTGGAATCGCTTTCTGGCATTCTCTCTCCGACATTGATTGTTGCATTCGTTTTGATGGGTATTTTTCCGCTTGTGGCAAAGTGGACAGTCTCGTACTTGAGGTCTCGACGACAAAGCGCGTAGCTAAACTACAGCAAGCACTAATTCTCGACGTAAATTCTCTGGTGGTCGCGATACGCTTGAGTCGTTTGGGCAAGCAAAGGAAAGTAGGGGCTTGATCGAGCTGACTCGTCGTTGATCTCCTCTATGACTAACGTCCTCGCGTCACTCACAGTAGTTGGCATCTCTTTGAACAATTCGCTAAGGCGTGCGTCGTTAGAGTCCACATATACCTTCAGCTTTCTGCCATTTGCCATGCTGGTACAAAGTACTTCCTCACCAGCAACCCCTATGAATGTGCCACTTCGACGCGCGGGGAGTTCTAACCAATTCAACCCCAATCCACAAGGACTTGCCGGATCATATGCAGCCAACCAACGGGGTTCACAAGACTTGCAATTCGTGAGAATCCGTAGCGCATCTTGTCGGGCAAACTGAGGTCCGGACAATTCTGAGAAAAACAGTCCAACTGTCACCTCTGCGGCCAACTCCATGATTCTTAATGCCGGAAAAACCAACGACCAGCGGAACTCCCCACTTTCTCGATTTGCGATTTCCCTAGTCACAAACCCGTAGCGGTCTAGCAACAGGCGAGCACGCTCCTTTGCATCTTCAAGTTCGCCAATTGGATCCTCCAAAGCACCCTGTGACTCGTTCCAATACCACGTACCTGGCCAAATGGTCTTTCGAATCTTCGAACCACGACGAATTGCACGAAAACTCCGAGGTCTGGTGCGAGTATCGACAGATCCGTGCTTGAACTTTCTTTCTAGACCCGACTTGAGGGAGCTCAGGCTGTCCGACGAAATGGCTCCGTTCCAAACGGATTCCCAAAATAGATCGTTGAAATCGCCGAGAGAATTCTCGCTGCGAGCGTAGAGTTGGGAAAACGTGTACCTTGCATTGGGATCTACAAAGAAACTCTTGAGCAATTCAGAGTCAGATCGTGTTGTACGAGGAAAGGCAATATCATCGGGTTGTCCAACGGACACTTTTTCGCGACCTGTACCCCTCCAACAGATTTCCTGGGAAGCAAGGGTTTCGCTCAGTCTGTCCGTGGGAACAAATCCGACGCGGGGCAGCCACACATCGCGCAGCCAGAAGGACACTGGCGCACTGTAGCCTCGTAAATTGTCAACTATGTTGAGGACGGGGTCGGTCTCATCTTGATTCAGTCCAAGCTCTTGCCATTCTGACATGAAGTCAATCCATTTGCGCGCTGACACTGGTTCAATGGTCGGTCTATTGGCCAAGCGCTGGTAGCGCAAGAGTGCGTCCAAGTTCTCGCGGTCGCACACTTGAAGTGACGCGCGATTGGCGACACGAACATCGTCAGTCAAGGTCTCGTTGTCAATCAATTCCCCAAGAATTGGTTCGAGGTCAACTTGGTCGATTGGAATGAACTCACTGAGTTCGCTACGGGAGTGAGGACCGTAGAACTGCAGTGCATTGGCAACAGCTTGCTGGGGATTGTTTCGAATCAGTTCTCGATTTTCTGCGTGGACTAAACCAATCCAATCTCGCTGCTCGATTCGCTCAACATTTGGGGGAATTTCGGTGTCAACGAACCACTGGTCTATGGGTATCCAAACTCGAGTCTTCACCCACTCTTCCACTTCAAGCGGCTCGACCGGCTCGTAAGACGGAAACCGTCTCTGAACTTTTTGCTCGAAGTCGTTTACGACGTTCTCGTCTAGCAATGGTCGAAGTTCGGGATTTCGGATCGCACCCTCGATCAAATCAGCTGATACGGCCGAATGCCTTTTCTGTTCTGGTTCATCGTCGGCATACATGTACCTTCCAATCTGATCGAACGTGATGTCGGTCGCAAAGGGACTGGGAAGCTTGTTGCGTACAACCTGAACATCTATAGATCCCTGCTGAATTCGTTGAAGTACTTGCATCGCAGAATCGAGGTCGAACTCATCCTCATAGCATGTGCGAAGGGTTTCGATTAGTATGGGAAAGTCCTTGTAGTTCTGCGCGGCCGCAAGCAGTTTTTTGGACTGCATTCGAGTCATCCACAGCGGCACACGCTGATCGAACCTGTTTTTGTTTAGCAACAATGCCCGGCCGGCGCATTCGCGAAACCTTGCGCCAAAGAAACCGGATTTCTCCAGCGACTCCGACAGTCGCTGCTTGAATCTTGATGGTTCGAGAAATCCCAAAATGGATTCGATCGTTGCCCCCTGCTTGAGTTGGATGGCAATGCAGTAGTTGTCGCAGGTGATGTCAGGTTCGCTGGCAAACGTTGCTCTCCAGGCTGTCTCCATCGCAAGCGCAATAGGACGGTTTACCTTTCCGCCCCAACTCGTGTGGAGTACAGCTTGATCGTCGCTAGCGCCTGAAACGTAACCACCGGGTCCGGAGGTCAACCACTCGACGATTAGATTGTTTGCATGCGGCAGCACTCCTGTGCTTTGCCTCTGTCTTTCAAGCAGCTCTATTAAATTTGAAGCAGCCGCAGCTTCAAATCCACGTGCAGCTAGGAGGCTGAGGAGCGATTCCCTTTTGTCCTGGCAAAGGAAATGTTCAGCCGCTTGAAGAAAATTCCCAACAAGATTCGCGAAATGGAATTCTCTATTGGTGTATTCGGATCGATAGAACGGAATTGACGAGGACGTCGAGCCCTTGGATCTCACATTTACGTCTTGGTGTGTGATCGACGTTATCTCCCATTGCTGTGAACCAAAGGTCAGATGTTGTCCAATCTTCGCCTCCCAGACGTACTCCTCGTCAAGCTCTCCAATGAGCGCGCCGGTGTCCACATGGCGCATGCGATAGTAACCACGATCTGGAATAGTGCCGCCAGAGGAATACAAAGCCAGCGATGCGCCCTTGCGGGCAGTGAGGATCCCGCTAGAGCGATCATGGGCGATGCGAGGCTGCAAGCTTCTGATGCGGGCATCTTCGTACCTGCCAGTCAGCATTCCTACAACAAGGTCAAAGTGCTCGCGGCTAAGTTCGGCGAATGGGAAGCTACGTGTGAGGGTGGCGAAAATCTCGTCCACCGGAATGCCGCCAGCAACGCAGTGCGAGACGATCAGCTGAGCCAAGAGATCCAATGGGCAAACTAATGGACTCATTGGCTCTATGTCTCGAGTTTCTACGGCATGCATGAGAGCTGCGGCGTCAACCATATCTCGCGTGTGCGTCGGATAGAGCTTTGCACGCGAGACTTCGCCGACTCTATGACCTGATCGGCCGATTCTCTGGAGAGTAGATGCCACGCTAGGCGGGGACTGGACCAGCAACACTTCATCGAGGTAGCCGATGTCGATACCCATTTCCAATGAGCTTGTTGCCACGATGGCTTTAAGTTCGCCACGTTTCAGTCGTGCTTCGACCTCTTCGCGTATTTCACGCGAGAGGGATCCATGGTGAGAATAGGCAAGTACCGCCTCGGCCTCGCGATTCACGTCGTGAGTGACCTTTTCCGCCATGCGTCGCGAGCCAACAAAAACCAATGTTGAGCGGTTCGTTTGGATGGCGGTGTTGAAGTCGCTGATCAAGTGCTCCCAGATCGGCTGGCCCTGCTCGTAAGCGTCGATTGCCTGTTTTGGCAAATGTACGGAAAGCTCTAGTCTCTTTGCGCCTTGGACGTCAATCGAGTCAACAATTCTTGGTTGTCCATGGTGGTCGTAGCCTGCGACATACTTGATGATTGTCGACATGGGTCGCACGGTGGCCGATAGCGCGATGCGCTGAAATTCGCCGGACATGTCGACGATTCGTTCTAAACATGCCATGAGCATCGCGCCGCGCCTATTTTCAACGAGCGCGTGGATCTCGTCCAAGATCACGGTTTCTACCTGATCAAACAGATCTTGGCTGCGGCGAGCAGTAAGCATGAACATCAAACTCTCGGGCGTTGTTACGAGAATCTCCGGTGGCTGCCGAAGCATTCGTTGACGTACGGATTGTGGTGTATCGCCGCTTCGTGTTTGTACTTGAATGGACGGGAACGAGTCTCCAGACTGAGCAAATGTGGCTCGCAGTTCACCTAGCGGCTCTAGCAGATTGCGTTGTATATCGTTGTTGAGCGCTTTGAGTGGCGACACATACACCACCCTAATCGCACCTGATTCCAGGTCGTTTCGGACGAATTGATCAATTAGTGCGAGGAATGCGGTAAGAGTCTTTCCGCTTCCAGTCGGTGCACAAACAACTAGGCTTTCGCCGCTTGCAATGCGGGGCCAGCTCTGACTTTGTACGGCAGTGGGATCTCCATACTTGTTGTGAAACCACTCCTCGATTAGAGGATGGAAGCTATGAATGTGCTGACGTTGCGCTGATGTCACAACTGAGTGTTAGTTTTGCGCAGATCTAGGTAGTTGGCTTCTGAACGCAACTTGCACGAGAAGATTTAGTACCACTCGTAGTCGACCGTCCCGCCAGCGTTGAACGGAATGCGGGCTCCGGTCATGTAGGAGTTTTCAGACGACACAAGGAACGCCACGAGCTTTGCTACTTCACTTGGTTTGCAGACATGTGCAAATGGTGAGACGCTGTCAAGTTCGCCAATGTTCAATACACCAGCGCGAGCCCGCATTAACCGTCGTCCCATTTCGGTATCCACCAGTCCTGGCGCCACGACATTGGCACGAATGCCGTGTTCTCGCTCTTCGCGGGACACCGTATACGCCAACATTTCCAACGCTGCTTTTGCCATGTTGTACGGCGCGCCGTTGGCGATAGGATCGGAAGTTGTGGCGCTGGAGATCATCACGATGTCAGCCCGCTCTGCTGTACGCATATGCGGAATGACAAGTCTGCACAGAGCATGTGCAGCAAAGGCGTGTATGGCCATGACCTCCGCAACCTCTGTGGAGTTGGTTTCAGCGACTGACAATCCGCGACTGGCAATCCCCGCGTTGTTGATGAGAATGGTTGGAATTCCAAAATCGCGCAGAACCCTCTGCACCAATGAATCACAGTCTTCTTCGAGTTGCAGCTGTGCGCAATATGCTTTAGATCGCCGGCCAATTTGAGCAATTTCCGCAACGGTGTCCGATGCCGCCGATTGGTCTCGCCGATAGCTGATTGCTACATCAGCTCCAGCCGCGCTTAGAGCTAGGGAGATGGCTCGCCCAATGCCGCGTCCTCCACCCGTTACAAGCGCAATTCTGCCTTCGAGCGATGTCATCAGTGTCCTTTGAAATCTGGTTCTCGCTTCTGCAAGAATGCCCTCACTCCCTCGGCATTGTCTTGAGTCTTGCCTGCTTCGGATTGTAAGCGAGCTTCCATGTCGAGTTGTTGTTCGTAGGCACTGTGCCATGTAGCCCAGTAGAGTCGGCGGATCATGGCAAGGGACGCGGGTCCCTTTGCCAGTCTCGTAGCAATCTCAATTGCACCATTCATCAATGCGTCAGTGTCGTCATATAAGCGGTTTACCAGACCCCATTCAAAGGCTTGGGCTGCAGGAAGGCGTTCAGCAAGCATCGAGAGCTCGACAGCGCGGCCCCAGCCAATCAATCGAGGAAGCAGGAAAGTTGCGCCGCCATCCGGAACTAGACCGATTTTCGCAAAGGCCTGCAGAAAAAATGCGTCTCTCGAGGCACACACGATGTCGCCCATCATGGCGAAACTCATGCCCACACCCGCTGCTGCACCGTTGACTGCTGTCACAAGTGGCATGTTCATGTCCCTCAATGCGAGCAGCAGTGGGTGGTAGCCGCCACGCAAACTGCCATCAACTTTGCTGTTAGAACTTGAATCTGCGAGATTTGCACCGGAACAGAATCCACGACCAACACCTGTGAGCAGCATGCATCGTGCACCACTGTCGGACCTTGCAATCGAGGCTACCACCTGCGTGAGTTCACCAAGCATTTCATTGCCGATTGCATTCATTACAGAGGGGTCGTTGAAACGTACTATGGCCACTCCGTTTCGAAGCTCGTACTCAATCTTGCTGAAATTCACGTTTCTCCCTATATTTCTGATGTGGTATAGCCATTAGGATTGTGCACGAAGTTGTTGCGGTATAGAAATACAAGCTCTTGAGAGTTCATTCATGAATCTCGACTTGACTATAGTCAAAGCCAAATGGATCGTTCAAGAGAGCACCGATCTTGAAGTAGCCAAGGCTTCTCACTTGGGGGAGGGAGATGACTTTGTCTCTTACTTGATCAACGACGAATGGGTCTTTCGTTTTCCCAAGTCGTGGGCCAATGCCGATACGCTCATGCTCGAGCGAGAATTCCTGAGAACTTTAGCGGTTCCAGTTCGCATACCAAGATTCAAGTATTGGGAAACCAAACCGACTGGCTATCCCGTTCCTATTGCTGGCTATCGGATCATTCGTGGAGACGTATTGGAGAAATTGCAGCCAGAGTCTTGTTCGGTTGACTCGCTTGCTGTAGAAATTGCCGACGTACTCGGCGAGTTGCACAAGCATAGACCGACGTCGGTGCCAAACCAATCTGACCGAACGGGTTATTGGTTGCAACGGTTTGGTGATGATCTTTGGTTTGGGCTAGATGAGCTCTCCCGCGAGGAAAGAGAGGAAGCTCAGGCATTTTTGAATCAATCCCGGTACGACTCCAACCTAGCAAGCAACGACGTGGTAGTAATACACGGAGATTTGGGCATCGAACACATAATTACAGACGGAGGACAGCATCTAAGCGGCATCATTGATTGGTCCAACTCGTGCTTGGGGAATCGGTTTTACGATTTCGTAGGCTTATGGGGTTGGGGCGGAGACGAGTTTGTGGTGAAGTCTCTTGGCCAGTACAGCGCGATTCCGGACCCCAGCGAATGGGCGCTCATTCGCTCTGTGGGACTGATGTATTGCATCGGCCGATATAAACTTGCATGTGCCAGGAACAGAACAACAAGCTTTGCTTGTCGAACTCGATTGCGTAAGAGAATAGAAGAAGTAGCAGGAACTAATTTGTATGCCGAACCATGAGTGAGCAAGCGATTGTCGTTGAACTAGCCGATGAACGGGATGCATTGGCTCTTTCTCTACTGACTCGCGATGAGATCGAATCCGGATTGAGTTGGAACTATCGTCCTGAAAGATTCAAGGCTTTGATGCGCGAAGAAGAGACGGTTGTCCTCGTCGCACGCGCGGAACCGTCACAAACGCCGGATGTTGCCGGATTTGGCGTCATGCACTATGGTGTCAAGGATGCCCACTTGCGGCTATTGGCTACCGCACCGACGCATCGGCGAAGAGGCATTGCAAGTTGTCTCCTTGCGTGGTTGGAGAAGACCGCTCGTTACGCTGGAATTCAATCCGTGCGCTTAGAGGTCCGTGAAGGCAATTGTTCTGCATTAGCGTTCTATCAATCAGTCGGCTATCTCAAGAAGAAACTGATTGCTGGCTACTACCGCGGTCCCAATGGGATTTCAGAGAATGCTTGGCATATGGTCAAGAGCCTGTCGACGACCAAGTCGCTCGAGTTGTAGCACTCCAATTGGGAGCTCCTGGGGAGTTTTTCAAGACTCTATCCGAGCAATTCAAGTGCTCTGTCAATCAGTGGCTTCATAGACAACTTGGTTTGTTCCCAGCTTGGGTCAGGTCTCTTTCCACGGCGATGCAAACTGAGGTTGAAGCCTGTTATGATTGCAAACTTGTACGCTGCCAGTGCACGATACCACCTGATGTCAGGCAGCGGGTCTCCATACGCGTCTACATAGAGCGCTGAGAGTGTTTCAGGGTCCAAGAAGATCGGTCTGCTAGTTGACCCGTGATGCCAAGCCGCCCTATCGCTGAACGTACATATCCACCCAACATCGTTTAGCGTGGCGCCAATGCCTGTCAATTCCCAATCGATGACTGCCTTGAGACGACCGTCTAAACTGCAAAAGAGATTGGATGTCTGAAAGTCTCCATGGAATATTCCGATGGGGGCAGAGCTGGGGAGCGCATTCAGCAACTTTTCTCGGCATTCGGGCACGAGAGCCAACAAGTGCGGATCTGCAGCACGTTCATAAAACCGATCCCAGCGCTTTACATCCTCCTCAAACGGTACGGGAGCTCCTAGGTACGGCGCTCTTGCGGGATCAACTCTGTGGATGTTTGCTAGAGCCTCCATGATCTCCCTACCAAGTTGAAGGCATTGTTCTTCGGAGAGTCTCGACCCCCATTCGCCTGGACCCACGCGAAGCACGTCCCCATCCAAAAGCGGAACAATGAAATAGGGACACTCAAACCACTGGAGATCATCTCCTGACCACTGAACTGAGCAATGGGGGACTTCCGTTCCGTCGAGTGCGTTCAATACGGCCACTTGTCTCAGCACATCTGCGGTTCCTCGCCAATTCACGTTTGGGGGTGGTAAACGTATGAACCAACGAGATATCTCGCCGTGGGATTTGACGCTGAATCCGTAGGAAAAACCCGCGTGCCCCGGCATTGTGTCAACATCAAACACGCGGGCATTCTCGTCTGCGAGGTGGTGCCTGCAGAACGGAATCAACCGGTGATGCAAGTCTTGCGTGTGCATTAAAGCTGGACCTTGTATTGCTGTGGTATTACTTGATGCATTAAATAAACTGCCGCTTCCATTTCAGCAGAAAGGACTGCTTCTCAAGTTAAACCAATTTAGGTTGTACTTTCAAGTGTCGTCCTTTCTTGCCGGTTTCTTTGCACACTACCTCAGGAACGGCACAGTATCTTTGGCTCGATGGGCTGTTGCTTGGAATGCCGAACGAAATCTGCATTTTGAGGTTGCGTTTACAAGACTTCAGTATCGCAGACAGCTCTTCGTCGACCGTTGGCTATCTGACAGAAACTGCTGAATGGATCGTAGGATTGCTTCGCGTGTTCAATTAGGGAAAGACGCTCTCGTGGATTCTGACTAAGCGAATACAAGGAAGCGTTAGTTGTCTGGACAACGGTTGAAAATTGATTTTGATAACTGCCTCGTGTGGTGCTACAATCTATACAAAACCTGTACAAGGATGGTAAAGAGAGTATCCGTCTGTACGGACACGCGGCCAGGAAGGTATCGTGCAAAAGCAACTGTATAAGATTGGTGCCGTCGCTCAAAGGACCGGATTGTCTGTTGAGCGGCTCCGTGCATGGGAACGCCGACACGGCGTTGAGCCAGCGCACAAAGTCAATCGGACTCGCTACTACGACAAAGATCAACTCGAGCGACTTTCGTTGATCAAAGAGCTACTCGATCAAGGCCATTCGATTGGGCATCTTGTCGAGCTCGCTACCCCAGAATTGCAGGAACTGCTCAACACTCGTCCAACTGGATTTGATGCACTGCAGCTAAGGTTGGTGGTTGCAGGACAAGGCGTGCAGGACATGGCAGATACAGACTCTTCAGAGCCTGGTGAAATTGCACAACGTTTCTTTTCGTTGGATGAAATGGAATCACGGTTGGATGACTTGCCGGAATTCGATGCGTTAGTCCTTGAAGTTCCTAGTCTCGACGCCGATCGTATTGAGCAAGTCGTCAGCGTGCTGTCAGTCCCATTTGTCGTCGTCTATCGTCTTGCGAGCAAAGACGACACGATCGAGGCAAAGGAAAGGGGCATGCCCGTCTTCAAGTTCGGTAATGTCAGTTGGTCCGATCTAATGACCGAGCTCGCCAAGAGCGTGATTAGCAAGGTCGATCACGGCGTCGGACACAATCTCTATACGGACGAGGAGCTCTATCACTTGAGTCGTACACGTTCAAGTGGCACGTTCGCACCAAAGGACTTAGTCGACATCGTATTGTCGCAACGTGCGCTGGTCGATCACATTCAGCGTCACACCAATGGTGCTTTTGAGGTCGAGCTCGCTGGTTTGGTCAGGCTTTCCACCACAAGAATGGAGGAGGCCTTACAGCGCGTTGCAAAAGAATATGAACTTTTTGTTGAAAGTTAGGCGAAAATAGTGTACAGTACACAAACTGGACAAACTTGATCAAAAACGATTTTTGATTTAGTATTCAGTTTTGGGGGACCGTTGACTGGGGTATGGAAGGAAGAACCAAACGACCAATGCTTGACAAGGAAGTCTGGAGCACTGGTCGGGATGGTGTTTCGGAGTGCAACGCAGTTGCCTCCACATGCGGGTCGCATGTTACGCAGTCAATAGTTAGCCCGGCGGAAATAGACACAGGAGTGCAACGAGCCAAGGAAGTCACCTATCGAGACATGGATGTCTCCTCGCACGACATGGATAGGCTCCTATTTCCGTCGTTTTGACGCGTTACGCCTTGCGTTTGACGAACGCCTCGGGGGTATTGTAGCAATTTCGGTTGCATTGCAATACCCCTTTAGCGTTGTGTAATTCTTGCTCTGCATTTGAGTGATTTTCATTTCGCAACAGTTTTTTGGGACCGTGCGTTGCGTAATGAAACGCTCCTAGGGCTTGTTCTTGTGTTGAATTAACTCCTATCGCTTGTAGGTTCAAGCGCATATGTTGGGTGAACGGGAATCTAATGTGAGTTCTTTCATGTAACAGCAGCAAGGCACGTCTTAAATCGCCGAGAGTCCCCCAACAATCTTGACCGAGAGTCAATGCAACTCGCGTCTGATTGGGGTGCGCTAGTTCTATTCCGACCCTAAATTCTGCAAGTTCCTAGTTGTGATTCCGTTGGTGTGGAGTCTGACTCGCATAATTACGCTTAGGAACATGCTGGCGCACAACAATGCGATTGAAGTCCATCAGCCTTTCAGGGTTTAAATCGTTTGTCGATCCTACGGAGATTGAACTACCCCATGACATAAGCGTGTTTGTAGGGCCAAACGGTTGTGGAAAATCGAATGTTGTCGATGCAGTCCGCCTAGTGATCGGTGAAAGCCGAGCCACTCAGATTCGGGGCGATTCCCTCTCGGACGTGATATTTGATGGATCCGCGTCGCGTCCCCCAACGGTCCAGGCGAGCGTTGAACTGCTTTTTGACAATTCCGACCAAGGTCTTGCTGGGCCCTACGCGAAGTATTCAGAAGTCTCATTGCGTCGCGAGATCTACAAAGACATGCGTTCAAAGTTCCTTCTGAACGGTCGAGTTTGTCGTCGCAAGGATGTGCAAGATCTTTTTTTGGGATCGGGGTTTGGCGCAAAAGGCTATGCCATTGTTGAGCAGGGATTTGTCGAACACTTGGTTGACGCCCGACCGGAAGAGCTCCGCGAACACATCGAGGAAGTTGCGGGAATCTCAAAGTACCGCGACCGCAGACGAGATACCGAGAAACGCATTCGGGCCACAAATGAGAACTTGGAGCGAGTTAGAGACAACAGCGCTGAATTGGCGCGCCACATCGCCCGTCTGAAACGTCAAGCACGAGAGGCACAGCGCTATACAGAACTCAAGGACCGCGAAAGATTAGCTCAAGCGCGTTTGTTGGCTTTTCAAATTCGATCGCTCGATTCCGTTATCTCCGAGCAAGACACCATAGTTCAAAAATCGCAACTCGAGCTGCAGAGACAACAGACGGAGCTTCAATCGACCAGAACAGCCATCGATGGATTGCGAGAAGAGGAAATTCAGATCAACGAACTGTTCAACAAGGTTCAAGGCGAAACCTTTGAAGCTCGGTCGCGAAGTAGCCGCATCGACGACGAAATCTCGAGCCGACAATTGCGAATCAGCGAATTAGAAGGGGAAGCGGACGTATTGAGCCGACGACGAGACGAGCTTGAGGCTGAACTTGCTGAAGACAAGCAAGCCATCAACGCAATTGATCTTGAACATGAACACGTCGAGAAGTCGTTGCATGCAGCCCGAGAAAGATCGAATGTGGCGAACAAAAGGGTTGGCGAGTCACAGGAGAACCTCAATCATTGGCAAGAACGATGGAACCGGCTACTTCAAGAAGTTGGCGACTTGGAGCGCGACAAACAGTTTGCGCAGGCACGCCTGACCAACATCGCATCGACCCTTGAGGATCTCAAACTGCGCAAGCAACGCTCTCAACACGATGCCGATCTACACGTAGACACTGAGAAAGTAGATCTGCTCAAACAGCAACTGACGGCGGCTGAACTTCACCGCGACTCGATGCAAGAGTCTCTCCAAGCTTTAGAAGAGGAAGCAACGGAGATTGAGAACCAACACAAAGTTGACCAAGTTGAGCACAACGAATTGGAACAACTCCTGCAATCCACGCGAGATCAATTGACGGCGAATAACGCGTTTTTGGAAAGTGCTTTGGGACGAGGAACAACGTCAACGAATGACGATTGGCTCACAAGCCATGGCCTCGCGGAGAGCCCACGCTTGCTAGAAAAAGTCAAAGTGTCGGCTAAGTGGCAGAGAGCTGTGGAGTTGGTTCTTGGCGACAACATCAAAGCAATACCAATACCGGATCTCGCCCCATTGGCCTCTCAATTGAATGATGGAATAGAGGGAGGCTTCACTGTCGTGGAGCCGGTAGCATCGACGTCATCTGCACCACAACAATCTCTGTTGAACCACATTTTGGAGGGACGCGAGCTTGTTGGAGCGTTGTGCGGGTCAATTCGGGCATGCGAGTCAATTGAGGAAGCGTTGCAGATGCGCACTTCGTTTGCCGAACACGAGAGCGCCATTACTCAGAGCGGAGTTTGGATAGGGCGACATTGGATACGAGTTGCCGGATCAGGCATCGAAAAGCAAGGCGTCATGGAGATTCGAGAGTCAATTGCAATGCTGCAATCACGGCTTGCCGATTTTGAGCCGGACTATTCCAAAATGCAAGATGACCTGAACGAGCGCCACGAACGAAGTGTTCATCTCCGCGTTGAGTCTCGGAAGCTTCAAACAACTCTTAACGAACGCTCTTCGAAGTGTGCATCGTTGCAGCTTGATCTGCAGCGGGAACAAATGCAGACGGCCGAGAGCAACGAACGCAGAGAGAGAGCATTCGTCGAACTTGAACGAATTGGTAACCGGGAGGACGAGCTAGTCCTCGATTCCGAGAAACATTCGAAAATCTACGATCACTCCTCCAAGGAGTTGGAGTTGCTAGAGGCGGAAAGAGAACTCTTGGACGGCCAACGGGAGCGAAACGCAAAGGATCTAGAAGCCGTGTTGCAAGAAGCGCAAAATGCCGGTGAAGAATTTCGTGAGCTCGACGTAAAGTTCAACACAATGACATCGAGCAGAAGTTCGTTGGAACGATCTTGCATTCGAGTCGCAAACGATATAGGCGATCTAAATCGCCAAGTGGAGCGATTGCGGTCTAGTTGCGTTGAATTGAGCAAGGAAGTTGAGGAGTTCTCTGAAGAACGTGAAGTTGCTCTCCAAACTTTCACTCTGACTGAGCAAAGACTTAGAGAGACTCAGAACACACGGGACAAGATATCGTTCAGTATTCGGGAGAAGTCCAACGCCGCTGTTCTACAAGAAAGGACGGCACAAGACTCGCAACAAGAACTCGAATCACATCGCGAACGTCAGATTCAATTGAATGCCGAACGACGGCATTTGCTCGAGGGAATCGAGTCCACTCAATGCTCATTCGAAGAAGCTTCCAATTCGCTAACGGAACTAGACAACGAAGAGACTCTAGAGCGAGCTCGCACGAGGATTTCAAACCGAATCGAAAGGTTGGGGGCCGTCAACCTGGCAGCTGTGGAAGACTTGGCTGTGCTTAGCGAGGAGCACGAATTGGTGGTCAAGCAGATCGAAGACCTAGAAACATCGCAGACAACGTTGTTGGAGGCAATTCAAAAGATTGACCGCGAGACGCTAAGCATGTTTGAAGAAACACTCGAACAAGCCAACGACAAGCTGCAATCTGTTTTCAACAAGCTCTTCGACGGAGGTTCTGCCGAGCTTGTCTTGACTGAACAAGATCCTCTTTCATCTGGAATTTCAATTCATGCCCAGCCGCCGGGCAAGAGAAACAAGAGTGTGAATCAATTATCGGGTGGAGAAAAGACCTTGACTGCTATTGCGTTCATATTTGCAATGTTCGAGCTGAACCCTAGCCCGGTCTGTGTACTTGATGAGGTTGACGCGGCATTGGACGACTCAAACGTCGCTCGTTTTTTGTCCTTAATACGCGAAATGTCGCAAGAAGTGCAATTCTTGCTCATTTCTCATAATCGGGCTACAATGCAAGTTGCCGAATCCCTGATCGGAGTGACCATGCAGGAAGCAGGAGTCTCCCGATTGGTGTCCGTCGATTTAGAGACAGCATTCGAAGCGGCGGCATAAGAACCAAGGGGATTTTCATTGTGGGCAATGTCAGAGGTGATAGATATGGATGTCTTTCAGGTACTTACCCTTTGTTTCCTGTTGAGTGTGATGTTCCTTGGGGTACTAAGCTACGGCTTGTATCGCAATTGGCAACGGAACCAATTGGAGTTGGTCCGCGTCCCCGCGGGAAGAGATGAATTCTCCGATTTGACTGAAACGCCAGAGCGCATCTATCCGCGTGTAAACGTTTCCGAATCGAGCATCTCCTCCAATGTAAGTAGGGAACCTGTTGTAACCCCTAGAGTGTCAGTTCGGCACGATACCTTTGCTGAATCACTCGAAGGTGACGAGGCAACTGCACAATCGGACAACTCGGCCATCGCTGTGCAGGAAGATGGGATCGTAGACGAAGCTTCACCCCCAACGATTGAGGACGATGCGACGGATTCACCATTGGACCTAGCGAGCACGCGCCCGCAATTCGTACAGAGCGAGACCACGGTCGAACCTATCGGCAATTCGGACAGATTTGAAGAGTCGAATGGGGATGACGACGGATTGGATGGGTTCCGACACCCTCGCGGCGAACCATCGACAAAGGAGGTTAAGAAACGATCTTCAAGGAAGGCCCTCTCTACTCGAAAAGCAACTCGAACTGAGCGAAAGCCACCATTGCGCTCCAAACGGAAGAAAGAGAAGCGAGAAGGTGCAGCGGTGAGTTCGTCGCATTCCGACTTGGCAGGACGCAATACTGGGGACGAGTACATTGTGCTGTTTGTATTAGGCGAGCATGACACGTCTTTCCGCATGAACGAACTTTGCCGATTCTTGCTTTCGAGGGATTTGATCATTGACGATATGGGGCTCTTTTGCAAGAAGGATCAATCGTCTGGTGAGGTCCTATTTAAGGTCGCAGATGTGTTCTATCCGGGAACGTTCGACGTCGATTCTTTTGAAACCTATCGCACCGCTGGCATTTCGCTGGTCATGAGAACACCGAACGTAAGCAACGCCCGAGATGTGTTCGAGCACATGCTCGTTCTCGCCAACGATTGCGCAGAGACGTTTTCTGGTGCGGTGAAAGACGAAAACTACAACGCGATGAGCAATCAAACGTTGGCACACTATCGACAGCGAGTGTCAGAATTCAGACGCAGACAGCTCACGATGTTTGCGTAGCTCAGCCTTTGTTAGCCTCAAGAATTGGTCTCCAAGGAAGTAGAACAGCGTCTTCAATCTCTTCGCGAAGAAATCGAACGCCACGATCATCGCTACTACGTACTTGATGACCCAGAAATCTCCGATGCGGAGTACGACCGTCTTTTCGATGAGTTGCTCCGCATCGAATCCAAGCATCCAGAGCTAGTTGCACAAGACTCCCCAACTCAGCGGGTTGGAGGGAAGCCCAGCGAGAAATTCCAGTCGGTCGAGCACGCTCGGCCCATGCTCTCGCTCGAAAAAAGCACGGCATTCACAGAATTACAGAGCTGGTTGAAACGAAACCAAGACTTTCTAGACACGAAAATTCAGGAATTCGTCTGTGAACCGAAGATCGATGGCGTTGCCGTCAGTCTCGTATACAACAACGGGCGTCTTGTTAGAGGTGCGACCCGAGGCGACGGTTCGGTGGGCGAAGACATCACAGCAAACGTCCGAACGATCAAGTCCGTCCCTCTGCGTTTGAGGGGTGAGAAAATTCCTTCGCTGGTGGAAATTCGGGGAGAGGTTTACATTCCTCTCGACGATTTCAACGAATACAACACCGAGGCCATCGAACGCGGCGACAAGCCAATGGTCAATCCTAGAAATGGGGCTGCAGGAAGTTTGCGCCAAATTGACCCCACTGTGTCGGCTTCGCGACCTCTAACGATGTATTGCTACTCACTTGGCGACGCAAGCGAGGATTTCGCCCCAGAATCTCATGCAGGTGCAATCGACGCGATCAAATCGTGGGGTTGCAGGACCAATCCGCTGGTTAAAGTTGTGAAAGGCCTAGATGCATGCAAGGAATACATTGACGAAATCTATGAACAACGGGTCGATCTACCTTATGAAATCGACGGCGTCGTTATCAAAGTCAATGATCTCAGCTACCAGCGAAACCTAGGCAATATGTCGCGTCGGCCCAGGTGGGCTATTGCATACAAATATCCTCCCGAAGAAGCGACAACGTCGCTAAATGGGATCGACTTTCAAGTCGGGCGAACCGGTGTGTTGACGCCAGTCGCGCGATTGGAACCCGTGCAAGTTGGCGGCGTAACGGTTTCAAACGCGACACTGCACAATGTTGATGAGATTGAACGATTGGACCTCAAGATCGGTTCCAAAATCGTCATTCGCCGCGCAGGCGACATCATTCCGCAGGTAGTTCGCGTTCTTGAACACGGATCTGAAGAGGTTCAACCACCCAGCACATGTCCAGTTTGCAATACGTCTGTTGTTCGCCTAGAGGACGAGGTTGCCTTGCGATGCCCGAACGGCTTGAGGTGCCCAGCCCAGCTGAAGGAGTCGATCCGGCATTTTGCCTCCCGAACTGCACTGGACATTACTGGGCTTGGGGACAAACTTGTAGCCCAGCTTGTCGACACTGGCAAAGTGAAGAATCCCGCTGACCTCTTTCGATTGACGGTTGAAGAACTATCCGAGTTTGAAAGATTGGGGGAGAAATCGGCAACAAATATTGTTGAATCTATTCGAAACAGCAAAGAAACGACCTTTGCCAAGTTCATACATTCCCTTGGCATACGTGGTGTGGGTGAGACCACAGCACAGACGCTCGCGACAAGATTTCAAACGCTACCGGCACTGATCGAGGCCACGATAGAGACACTGACCGACTTGGAAGACGTGGGACCAATCCTTGCTTCCAACATCCGTGCCTTCTTTGACGACGAGGGAAATCGATCAGTTGCCATAGACCTGACAGAGCAAGGTGTTCAGTGGACGGTAGAGGAGGTTCTCGCAATTAGGCCTTGTGAGGGCGAGACCTGGGTGCTTACAGGCACATTGGAGTCCATGCCGCGCCAGGACGCGAAGGCAAAGCTCTTGCGACTCGGCGCAAAAGTAGCCGGTTCAGTCTCAAAGAAGACTTCTCGCGTTGTCGCAGGAGCAGAAGCAGGAAGCAAGCTCACCAAGGCGATTGAGCTGGAAGTCCCGGTCCTCAATGAGGAAGAGTTTCTGGCCTTTGTCAACGAGCACTTGTCGGAAGGATCTGACTAAGCGGATTGCGTCAGTCCTGCGGCTGGCTTGACAAAGTCCGATTCATCGATTCTCTTCCTACCAACTCGACTGTTTATGGCATCTCTCAGCAATGGGTCCCTTCGCAATTCAACCACGACGGTCGAAGTCACGGGTGCGTTTCGACTTCTTAAAGTAGTAATACGATTTCACAAAACGGGGTCGAGTAAGGTATATATGTCTCCTAACTCGAAAAGTCATTTTTGACACCCAACACATCACAGAATAGGAATTCTCAATGCAGCTACAGTTCACAAGAGAGGAGTTGCTCCAGAGCCATGCGTATGCTCGCCCCAACGTCATTGGATCAAAGGCGATGCACGGTGGATTCGACAAGTCGGGCAAGTATGTTCCCCCACGAATAAAGGGACGGTCCAAAGCTATTGCGAACTGGACACAAGCATTGAGAGAACGCGGGGGAGACCTGCTCGCAGCAGACTCAAGCCTCTTGGCTGGTTCCCGTTGTCCGAATGTGGAGCAGCAGTGCTTGCTAATTCGGGAGGGAATGAGTCGCGTGTTTTGGAACACGCTGACGATTACGGGCAAGATTGAGGGACGCGGGCGCATGCTTGCTACGATGCCATTGCCCGACCTCCAATCCTACATCGTAGAAGACATTTCGAGCATGGCCATCGGTCACCTAGACAAAGGGCTAATGTTCGCCCATGGCATTGACGAGGGAGGTGAACCGGAAAAACAGATAGGCGGGCACGATGTAATGTGGTTTGTAGCCCGTGACCTTGCTCTAGGAGAAAACGCATGGCCTGATGTAGAGCCTCCGGAACGAATATCGCGCCCTGAAACGGGAGAGAGAAAGATGCCTCAGATCGCCCCGGAAATTGAAGCTCTCCTCGCGTTTCTCATGAATCTTCTTTTGATCGAATTTAGAGCAGAGAACGGATTTGCGGCGACGCAGCAGACACTTCGTGCCGATGGGCTTTTCGCGGATCGCAAAGAGAAAGCGGAATTAGCCGCTGAAATCGTTGAGCGAATACGAGAAGACGAGAAAGTCCATGTCGAATCCCTCTGTCTCTACTTAGGAGAATTGCGGGAATTGAATCTGCGCACGAGTGATGGGGGCACGATCGAGGGGTCGAAGCTAATCGATCCATATTGGAACGATCTTGTCGCATGGGCTACCGGCGGACAGTCGCTATTGGCTGCACGCCAAGTCTACGAAGGCATCTTAGAGCAGATTAAGGACATGCCCGGTCGTGATCGTGTGCGACAGGAATTCGACGCGTTGATGGACGAAGGCGTACTGGAAGCCGAAGTTGCGTAATCTCTCGGCTGAATCAGGGGCTAGCTGTAGCTTACTGCCATCCCATCTCGTACATCGTTGTTTATTCCATATTGAGGAATAGGGTAGCGCAATCCATTTCGGGAAAGCCGACTTAGTCCTTCGATGATCGAAGGCAGATAGGAAGGAGGAATTGCCATGAGCAGTTCGTCCTCTAACACGCCGCCGTAGCGTCTCTCGGCGAAGCAGGGAATCGACAGGCTCGGCTCACCAGTCAGCAATGCACGTCCCCAGCTGTCAGCACATGAACTTTCGCCAACGCAGCCCCATTCGAGTTTCTTGAATCCTGTCCACTGCAAACCATTGATGAATAGGATCATCTGTGCGGGGGTTGCATAGATCAAGCATATGTCTGGTGGGTCTAGACGTCCCGAAACCAATGGACTCACTGCCATGGCCTTGTATGTTCCGTATGGCACAACATCCATCGAGTGCTGGTGGAGCGAAGCTTCGTGCTCATTCTCATACCACACACCTGCCATGTGTTTGCCCGATAGCCATTCGTCGCTCCTAGGCGAGAGACCAATAACGGTGCGGCACTGTGCTCCAACTAAGTCCTCCGCTGTAATGCCGACGGTCCAGCCGTTTCTGCTTGCCTGGCCGATGATTTGATCGGTTGTATGAATGGCTTTTGGACGACGTATTCGTTCGATTTGCTCCATGTCTTCAATGCTCTCAAACATCTTCAGACCAATGGGAGTGGTTCGCAATCGAAGAAATCGATTCAACTCGCCGACGAGATTTGGCCAGTCGATGTTCTCAACATCGGATGCTATGGCGACCATGAATTTCACCTTACTCCAGCTATTACTCAATCTGCCACTTCGATCCGCGAGAAATTTGGATCACGCTTCTCGACGAACGACTGAACACCCTCCTTGAAGTCAGAATGTTTGAGACTCTCGTCCATCCACTCAATGGATTCTTGCATCGCCGGTCCTAGTTCCCGGTTGAGATGACGAAATACCTGCTTTTTCATCATCATGATGGATGCGGGCGCGCATCGAAGGGCGATTTCTCGGAGGTATTCAACCGCATCAGACGCACATTGTCCGGGTTCGCACAGCCTATTTGCAAAACCGATGCGAAAGGCCTCTTGACCATCGAATTTCCTCGATGTCCAAAACAAGTCCAATGCGTTAGCTGGACCTATTAATCGGGGCAGCATCCAGCTAGTTCCATGTTCTGCAATCAATCCTCGTTGGGCGAACGAGGTCGTCAATCTTGCGTTCCGATCCACGAAACGCAAGTCCGCGAACGTTGCGTAACTGAACCCCAATCCTGCACATGCACCATTGATTGCGGCGATCAACGGCTTGCGCAATGCTAGGAAGTAGGTTGGACTTGCGGTGAAATTTGGGTCGTTGTCTGGATTTCCCGGGTTGGCCGATAGATGTTCGTGCGTCGCACCAAGTCGGCGGCCGGCTTCCGACATTTTCCCCAACGCGTTCATGTCCACCCCAGAACAGAAACCTCTGCCGGCGCCCGTAAGAACTGTTCCAATTACATCTGTGTTCCGCTCGGACTGATCGAGAGCATGTCGAATTTCTGCCTGTGTCAGGTCGGTCAGAGCGTTCAATGTTGCAGGTCGATTCATCGTAATGATTGCCACTGACCCATCTATTTCGTACAAGATTTCCGTGTACATGAACTTCCCTTTGAGGATTTGAATCGAAAATCATAACCTGCCCGATTAACATTTGCTTTTTGTCATAAACCTCGTCCAGTGTCTCGATTGCGAAAGTGGACCTTATTGGGATTGGTTGCCCTGGGTTGCGGTTGGTGGGTTTACGACAGTCTGGCCACGGGTTCCAATTTCGTTCGATTTGCTTTTAATCCCTACTGGCAAACCACCCCTGTCACGATCGTCCATTTGGAGAGATTTCTCGCCTATGCCGATCTGCAAACGCAGTTGCCACAACGAGCACCTTTGTGGAGCGACGTTGTGGCAAGGTACGGTGGTACTTTCATGGACGTTGACTTCGTAGGGTCACTTGAGTTTGGCGCGGACCACAAAGAATGGGATAGGGCGAACATTTTTTGGGTGCAGCGGGGCAGCGATTATTCCCGATACGCTTCAAGCGTTGCACTGCGGGACCACACGTCGGAATACTCCACGCTAGTGCAAAGTTCCGTGGATGTCGTTGTGCCCCACACATGGGCAGCGAATTCCGCGAACAATTATTTGGTGTTGCTATTGGATGTCAGGGACCCTCGGCGAATAGAAAGTCTTCGAGTAAAGTGTGCAACGCTGGCGCGCGACGATGCAACATTGATTGCGGCAGAGAAGGGGATTGCATTACGTGGTAAACAATTTTTCGATCCCAATCTTGTACTAGTCTTTGGATTCGAGACTTCCACGGCGATGGCGAACTGGTATGAGTCGATTGCCACTCAATCTGAATTGGCGCTGATGGATAGAGACGTCGATCGTGTGCATGTGCTCTTGTTTCAAGCGACGTCCACAAACCCATCTCAATGACTCGCTATGCATCGTTACAATTAGTTCCGTCGTCTAGGCGACACTGCATGAGCACGTGGCCGGTCCCACTATTCCATTGGACCACGAACGTAGGAGATGGAGCGCGTTCAGCCGCACCATCAAGAAGGAGGCTGCTCGACTAGTAGCAGACATCGCAATATGCCAATGATTCTCAATGAAGATCAAACCATTCTTAGGGATACGGCCCGTGAATTCTGTACTGAGAAAGCTCCAATCTCACAGCTCCGACAGCTCCGGGACGACAATTCTGCAGATGGATTTGATCCAGAGACGTGGAAATCCATGGTCGAGCTGGGTTGGGCTGCGATTCCGTTTCCCGAGAACGTTGGCGGATTGAACTTTGGCTACAAGGGACTAGGTGTGGTAACTGAGGAGACTGGACGAACCTTAACCGCAAGCCCTCTTTTTGCCAGTGTGTGGGTTGGAGGAACCCTCGTGAAGATTGGGGGAACCGAAGCTCAGAAGTTGGAGTTGCTCGGAGGAGTCGTCACCGGGGAAACGCTGCTGGCTCTAGCTCTCGAAGAGAGTCACAAACACGATCCTTACGGCGTGGCCACCACCGCAACAGAAAATTCAGAGGGTTTTTCGGTTACGGGCAAAAAGACATTTGTGCTTGACGGACACGTAGCCAATCATTTGGTTGTCGCCGCACGTACATCGGGAAATCCAGGCGACCGAGCGGGGATTTCGCTGTTCGTAGTGAATGCCGCTAGCAAAGGAGTAACCATTACCCGCACGGTCATGGTAGACAGTCGGAATGCGGCCAATGTCGAATTTGACAATGTTCATGTAGGCGCGGATTGCGTGATTGGAGAAATCAACAACGGCGCAGAAGTTCTCGATCCTACACTCGACATTGCTCGCATTGGCCTTGCAGCTGAAATGCTTGGTAGCGCACAAGAGTGTTTTGAGCGAACTGTTCAATACTTGAAGGATCGCGTGCAATTTGGCGTACCCATCGGCTCGTTTCAAGCGCTGAAGCATCGTGCAGCAAATATGTTTTGCGAGGTTGAGCTGTCCAAGTCAGTTGTTTTGGAAGCACTGACTGCCCTGGACGAAGATCGCGACGCGAAAGAAGTAGCGATATTGGCTAGTTTGGCAAAGGCCAAGATCGGAGAGATGTTTCACACAGTTTCCCGCGAAGGCATCCAGATGCACGGTGGCATAGGAATGACCGACGAATTTGACATTGGGTTTTTTATCAAGCGCGCAGCAGTAACGGAACAGACATTTGGAGACATGTATTTTCATCGCAATCGATACGGAGAACTCAACGGCTACTAGGCTGCGCGCCCTAAAGGAGCGGGCCAGCGGGGGCAGTTGCGTTGCCGTGATACCATCGAATTGCGTTCAATAGTCAAGGAAAAAACCGTAGAACCACTACCCAAAACCGAACACGAACTATGAGCGAAGTACATACACGCGACTATCAAGCACCCATCAACGAACGATTTGCAACCTCCAACGAAGAGATCAAAGCCGAGTTTGCAATAGATCCACATCGAGATCCCTACGAAATACCCTTGGACCAGCTGGATCCTTCACATCCCAGTCTCTTCGAGTCCGATACAGTTTTTACCTATTTTGAACGTCTTCGAAAGGAAGATCCTCTGCATTTCTGCCCAGGTGGAATGTACGGCGCGCATTGGTCGGTTACGAAATACAACGATATTGTTGAAATGGAGAAGCGTTACGACCTCTTCTCTTCCGAGCAGAGATATGGCGGGATTCAAATTGGAGGTCAGCCCTACGACTCCGATCAACCGGATCCAAAATTCAATCTGCCGATGTTCATCATGATGGACCCGCCTAAACACGGGGAGCAACGCGGTGTGGTTCAGCCTCTATTCTTGCAACGTCCACTGCAACTGCTGGAACCTGTAATCCGGGAGCGTGCGGCGGAGATTCTCGATGGGCTGCCCCTGAACGAGGAATTTGACTGGGTGCCGAACGTTTCGATCGATTTGACTGGTCGAATGCTAGCAACGCTGTTTGACATACCCCAAGAGGACCGCAACCTTCTCATTCATTGGTCGGACACCGTCCAAAACATGTCCAATCCACTTGCATTCAAGTCTGTTGGGCTTGCATTCGAGGAACTTTGGAAGTGTCATGCATATTTTTCCGAAGTGTTCGAAGCGCGCAAGAAAGAAAAGCAAGTTGGGAATGACCTGATTTCGATGTTGGCACACGGCGAGGCCACGCAAGACATGCCTCCGAACGAGTTGTTAGGAAACCTGCTTCTGTTGATCGTGGGGGGCAACGACACAACGCGTAACTCGATCTCGGGCGGCGTTCTCTTCCTCAACCAGTTTCCGGAGGAGTACCAAAAGCTGCTGGAAGAACCCAATTTGATTCCCAACATGGTGTCAGAAATAGTGCGATTTCAATCGCCAATCGCCCACATGGCGAGGACTGCGACGCAGGATTGTGAGTTCCGCGGCAAGTCAATCAAGAAAGGCGACAGGTTTGCACTGTGGTACATATCCGGCAACCGCGACGAAGACGCGATTCCCAACGCAAATGTCTTTCAAATTGATCGTGAGAACGCTCGAAAGCACTTGGGATTTGGGATTGGCATTCATAGATGCCTTGGCTACAGGCTGGCAGAGATGCAATTGCGCGTTCTATGGGAAGAAATTCACAAGCGGTTTGAGCAGGTTGAGGTTGTAGGAGACCCTGTCTACGTTTGGTCCAACTTCCTCCACAGCATCAAGAATTTGCCCGTGAAGCTGCATCCGAGGTTCTAGCCCGGAGTTTTGTGCTTGTTCGCCAGCTCATCTATGGCGAACAGCGATTTTGCTCACATGGTCAAAGTGAGCTCGTGACCTAGCCTAGATCACACAATCAGCCGTGTGGCAAAAGGCTTGGTAAAGGTGGTCAACCTAGCTCGTTCTCGAAAGTTTCTCGTTGCTTCGGGTGCGGGGCGTCGAGAAACCTGCCAAGAATTGAGCCCGTCATACCAGGTGACAAGCAGCATTAAACCGTGTTCCTTTTGGCGATCGGGTTCACAGAACAAGCCCTGTGGTTCAGCTTTGTAGCTGGTCGAGTCCTCAAAGTACGTCCAAGCTTCTTGCGAAAGCTGTGCAATCTTGTCGATGTCCTTGCTTTGCACACCAAAGAACCTAAATACGTAGAGACCACTCTTGGACACGGGCTGTTCGTTAGAAGGTCGCACCGTAGGCTCAAGGTCAATGGATCGGATCAGTTCGGTAGTCACCATTGCGTCCATAGCGGAGTGCGCTTCTGTATTGTCACCGACCGACATGACAATGAGCTCGTTGGACCCTAGGCCAAATAAACCGTAGAACGCTCCCCACAATTGTGCGGGAGCTAGAGTTGAACTGTCGTTCATGGTAATTTCATCGTAGATTCGCTGGTATGGTTGCGAGCCTTTAATGAAGTGGAATGAAAATGCCAAGTCCGTGCTCCAACGAAACTCGTCGGTAGTGTAGCGCAGTCTACAACGAACACAGGCATACCAACGCGTCTCGAAGGGGATTGGATCGCATCGTTCCACAATCGGAATACGTTGAGGTCTAACAAACGGAGCGCTCAGTTCAATTCGTTCTGCAGTAAAGAAGCCTTGCACGAAAGGTTTGCCTCGCGACAATTTTGGCTTCGTAGAGCTAGGCGTCTTGATCAGATTGGATTGTGCCGGATCGGTCAGAAATGGTGTCCTCTCTAAAATCATTTGCAGAATTCGAGCTGCAGACGATCGGTAAATGGGAATTCCCAAGAAATTCGTTGAAGTGGGAGGAGTGAAGCTTGCGTATGTCGAAATCGGGAACGGAATGCCTGTTGTCTTTCAACATGGCAACCCGACTTCTAGCTATCTATGGCGCAACATCATGCCTGCTTTGGCTAGTCAATTCCGCTGCATAGCCTTGGATCTTCTTGGCATGGGCGATTCCGAAAAGCTCGCCAACTCCACTGCAACAAGCTATGGATTTCAGGAGCAATTTCACTATTTCGAATTGGCGTTGGAAAAGCTAGTAGGACGCGATGCAGTGGTGTTTGTTGTCCACGATTGGGGGTCAGCTTTGGCGTTTCATTGGTGTCGTACCTATCCATCGCAAGTTCGAGGCGTTTGCTATATGGAAGCATTAGTCAGGCAGTTGAGTTGGGACGATTGGCCGGTCGAGGCGCGACGGATATTTCAGGGATTTCGATCTGAAGCTGGAGAGAAGATGATTCTTGAGAAAAACCTCTTTGTCGAACGTGTGCTCCCTGGCTCTGTGTTGGGGACCCTTGCGCCCGAGGTGATGGATGAGTATCGTCGACCATTTTTGAGCAAAGGTGAATCTCGGCGTCCAACGCTGAGCTGGCCAAGACAGATTCCCATAGAAGGGGTCCCACCAGACGTGTGCGAAGCTGTAGATCGCTATTCTGATTGGTTAAGCACAAGTGCGGTGCCAAAACTATTCATCAATGCCATACCCGGTGCGATCCTAACAGGAGCACAACGCGAGTTCTGCAGGAGCTGGGCAAACCAAACTGAAATAACAGTCAATGCCGGACACTTCGTACCGGAAGATGCTCCGAACCAAGTGGCGCAGGCATTAATGGATTGGTTGAGAGACCTGCCAGAGCTCATGCAGACAAATTGATTCCTCAGAACGAGACCGTGAAATTTTGGGTCGCTCGATGGGATGTTAGATTCAAAATCCCGATTACGAGCAACCCGTAGACCTCAAGGAGCGACAAATGCTGGATAGATTCAAAGTACCCGATGAAATCGCGGTTCGCATTGACCAGAGAGTCATGCGCAACGCCGTCGAAGGAATATTCAAGGCATTTGAAATGCCAGATGAAGACGCTGAAGCCGCCGCGGATGTTCTCATCTACGCGGACATTCGCGGCATCGACTCGCATGGTGTCTCAAACATGATGCGTGCATATGTGGCGGGGTTTCGTGCTGGCCAGATAAATCCAACTCCAAAGTTGACTCGTACGCTGGACCATGTCGCTGCAATTTCGTACGACTGCGACCGGGGACTCGGACTGGCCCAAAGTCGAGAAATGATGCAAGCTGCCTGCGATAGGGCAAGGGACACGGGAACCGCTGTTGTTACAGCCTACAACGGTAGGCACTACGGCGCGTGCGCTTACTACGCGCACGTTGGTCTCGACAACGACATGGTAGGAATCTCGATGACTGCGGGAGGGGTGTTGGTGGCGCCGACTCACGGTGCAGAACGCCTGTTGGGATTGAATCCACTCGGAATTGGGGTGCCATCCAATAAGGAGGCTCCGTTCATTTTTGATGCTTCGATGAGCAGCGTGGCTGGCAACAAGATTGAGCTGCTAAAACGGGTAGGCGGCAATGTCTTGCCCGGCTGGATTACCGATTCAGATGGCACACCCATCATGGCTGAGACTCAAGTACCACAGGACTTCATGATGTTGCCCCTAGGCGGAACCCGTGAAATCGGCTCACACAAGGGGTTCGGCCTTTCAATGATGATAGAAGTGCTTTGCGGCGTGCTACTTGGCACAGGTGGAGGCCCTTATCGTCGTCGCGGTACTGGACACTACTTCATGGCGCTGGACATAAGCAGATTTACCGAACTGGAAACTTTCAAGAACGACATGGACGAGTATCTCCGGGCTTTGCTAGACTGCCAAACCGCACCAGGCGAGGATCGAGTCATCTATCCTGGGATCGTAGAGCACGAAGCCGAAATCGATCGGATGGCGAATGGAATTCCTTACCATCCAGAAGTAATCCAGTGGTTTCGCAATATAACCGAGCAACTCGATGTAGAGCACGAATTTCCCAGTGTGTGAATCGGGTGACAGACTAGTCGTGCTGCTGTAGAAAGGAAAAAGATTGCTTGTCTTGGCATAATCATAGGTATTGCGGACCCTGGCTATCTAATGCAGACGCACTTGGAGTTGTGCAACGCCAGACGGCCCCAATGCCCAATTTTGAATTTTCGTTGAGGAAGAAAAATGTCGATTGAAGAAGGTGATCGTTTGCCAGATGCGGACCTGCATGTGATGAGAGATGGTCGGCCTCAGGCAGTATCCATTGGTGAGCTCACGTCTGGCAAAAAAGTCGTGATCTTTGCAGTGCCGGGAGCGTTTACGCCAACCTGTTCAGAGCACCACTTGCCCGGATTCGTTCGTCATGCTGAGGAGATCAAATCAAAAGGCGTATCTGACATTGTTTGTGTAGCCGTGAACGACGCCTTTGTGATGGATGCATGGGGTAGGGAACGCGATGCAGACGCCATTGTCATGGCGGGAGATGGCAACGGAACCTTTACCGAGGCCATTGGGCTTGTCTTGGATGGGAGCGGCTTTGGTCTGGGTAAACGCTCTGAACGCTATGCAATGATTGTCGAAGATGGCGTGGTTACAAAGCTGGCCGTGGAAGGACCCGGAAAGTTCGAAGTCAGCAAGGCGGAGTCCATCCTAGAAGCTCTCTAAACTTTTTCGAGTATTGGTGACGCAATTGCGGTTCGTGTAATACGAGCCGCACGGTGCAAGGATCAATGGTGCAATCGTGTCTTTGACGATCTACGGCTACGCGCAAAGTCGGACTTTTCGAACACTATGGATGGCTGAAGAGCTTCGGATTGCAAAGGGCGTCAAGTACGACCACGACGGACGCATTTTTTCCTCTGACGAGGAACGCAGACTATTGTTGTCACTGAATCCAATGGGAAAGGTTCCAGTAATGGAACAAGATGGATTTGTTCTTCACGAGTCGATGGCTATCAACTTGTACCTAGCGCGCAAGTACGATTGTCTGGCGCCTAAGTCGCTTGAACAGGAAGCTCTTGCTTGGCAGTGGTCGTTTTGGGTTATGACCTCTGTGGATTCGCACTTGCTCGATTGCATTCGCTATACATTGGGCATCCTGGGAGCACCAAAGGATGATCAGCGTGCCGCCCAGGTTCGAGAGCAACTTGACAAACCGTTTACTGTCTTGAATGGCGAACTCGCAAAGAGCGCTTATCTATTGGGAGACGAGTTTTCTGTGGCAGACTTAAACGTGGCCAGCGTCTTCGCTTGGGCTCGCATGGCGAATCTACCCATGTCCCATCTACCCAGCTTGGACGATTGGTTGACGCGTTGCTTGGAGCGACCAGCAACGCGTGCAACTAATTCCTGAAAACGAACGCTTATGCAGTCTGCAGCGTCCGTGCACATTTCTCACATGGGCACGGTTGGCAGACTCGCAGGGAAATTCGTTAGAGCCGGTCGCCTCCACCGCTTCTGTTTGCGGCACGGATAGCAGGTTTGAGCGAAGTCATGGAACGGATCCATGGCTTGTCTGATCCAATATGCTTGGAAATGCTGTTGACTGCCCGTTCCGCACGAGTGCGAGTCTCGTAAATTCCGAGCAATATCACGTAGTACGTTTTTCCACCGGATGCGGTCTTGACACCGCGAGGCTCGACCAACCAGGATGCATTGCTTGCATAGTTGTTTGCCTTTTGCATATCGCTAAATGCTGCAAGCTGCACGGCAAAGAACGTGTCTGGCAAGTCCTCGATCAGCGTTGGTACATCTGGTCGATGGGATAGCCACAAATACTCGGGTTCGTCCCCTTGCGTAGGTGCCGCCGCATTGGATTGCGCAGTGGTTTGCTGAATGGTGTTAGCGCCCGGGGGTTCGTACCGATGCACTCTTACCGGAACCTGCTGCAAGGAACTTGACGGCGTTTCGTCTGTATAGACTGCGGGCATTGCCACATCACCGGCGTCCGGTTCGGTGACGGCAAAGGAAGCTTCTTCTTCCTCCGATGCGCGCTGACAATCCCAGTCGCCGTTGGCTTTACTGCCAGTGCACTCCCACTCGCCCTTGGCACCAGCAGTCGGAGAGTGGAATTGATCGGGTGGAACCTGGCGAAACATCGCGCAGCTGGAGAGTGAAACGGCTAGAAGGGCTATGACAAGCCATTGAAGCATTTTCATGGGATTACCTCGTAAACGTCCATGTTGAGATAAGTCAATACGCAAATATTAGCATTTTTGGCATCGGGTTTGGCGTTTGATCCAATTTGTTAGTAGAGAAATAGCTCACCATTGCTAGTCGGTGCTACTCAATGCCGAACGGCGAGCTTTTCTTTTTGCCACGAGAAGCCCAATGATGCGAACCCCTGCAATGCTAACTGCGTGCTGAATTTGGGAGAGGCGAACATGGCTGTTTGTTCGTGTTCTAGTAATCTCCGCGACGCGTCAAAACAATATCGCGAGCGTTGGTGCGGACGCCGGCGGATAGCCGTCAACGGCTGATATCGTCTAGATAGAGTTGCCAAAATTGCAATTGGGTCATAATGTAGGCGTCGCTGCGTAGCCTTAACAAAAGCGGTTGACTTGGGTTTTTGTAAATGTCTTTGAGAGTAGAACCAACCAGCGCAACACTGGGTGCGTACGTTACGGGTGTAAGTCTTGAAAATCTGTCTGACTACGATGCGGGTCGAATAAAGGAAGCGTTCCTTGCCTACGGAGTGTTGATTTTTCCTAATCAGCATGCCTCAAAAGAGACTCAGATTGATTTCTGCGAGCGATTTGGACGTATCGAGTATTTGGATCCCTCAAAGACGCTCAAGGCCGTGATGATTTCAAACGTCCGAAAGGATGGTGATGTACTGAACAAGAAGGCGTTCTCCGTGAGTTTGCTCCGTGGCAATGAAGGTTGGCATACAGACAGTTCATACATGCCGCTTTCCGCCAAGGCCTCGTGCCTGAATGCATTGAGCATGCCGGAGAATGGAGGTGGTACAGGTTGGGCAGATATGCGGGCGGCGTATCACGAATTGTCGGAAGCAATGAAGAGACGAATCGAGAACCTGTCTGCTCTGCATTCTCTCTATTATTCGCAGTCGAAGATAGGACACATTGCCCAGACCGGTTCTAGCTATGGATTCCATACGTTGGGTGCGCCCTTGCGGCCCCTCGTCAAGACGCATCCGGAAACGGGTCGAAAAGCCCTTTATATTGGCCGCCATGCCTACCATATTCCTGGAATGGACGACAGCGATGCACAGTCGTTGCTCCGAGAGTTGTTGGATTTTGCGTGCAAACCTCCTCGCATCTATGAGCACAGTTGGCAAGTAGGAGACATGGCGATTTGGGACAATCGATGTGTGCTGCATCGAGCCCGACCTTACAATACGGGGGAACCTCGTGTGTTGCGACATGTCAGAATTGCGGGCGAACCGGAGACAGAGTCTGCACCCACAATGCCTGACGAACGGGCTAATCGGATTGAAGCGGCGACGTAGCCAACGAAGTTTGACCAATAGCGGTCGGCTGGTCACCTGCTTGTTATAAAAATCCTTAAACTATGGCATCTTGCTGAAGTCGTTGGATCTGCAAGGTAAAGGCGAAGACTACAGTTCAGGGCAATGTTAGCCACATTAGATCAGTTCAGACGCGTTCCGCGCATTCTGCGTTTGAACATCGCTGGGCAACCAATTGGTTGGATTAGCTGGCAAACTGCGGTATGTCTCTACACGCGAGAGATCGTACGTTGGACTTTGGGCGAATCCGTTCTCAGGATTCGTGGCGGTTACTCGCGGCTCGACGGAAGTCGAACAATCATCGACGTGAACAGCATTATCGCATGTGATGGCGAAATATTTTCTACCTATAAAACGGTTCCGCCCCTGACCAATCGAGCGTTATTTGCTCGGGACCACAATTTCTGCATGTATTGCGGCTTTAAGCAGCGAGATTCCAATCTGACTCGAGACCACGTTGTTCCCAAGTCCCTCGGTGGTCTAGATCAGTGGGACAATGTCGTGGCCGCTTGCAAACGGTGCAACCATCGAAAGGGAAATCGGTTGCTGGAAGATTGCGACTGGGATTTGATTGCGCTGCCGTATACGCCCAACTTGCCAGAATACCTGGCTCTGACGAACTCAGGACGCATACTTGGCGACCAAATGTCCTTCTTGGAAGCTCAATTCAGTTCGGGCCGTCGACACAGAGAGTCAAACGGCAGCTTCATTGGCGACTAGCGAGTTCGCGCAATGGCCGGGACTTCAATGCGCCTGAGCTAGTGTAGCCAAGACATAGGCCACACAGCTAGTCACCCGTTCCCCTGTTTTGAGGTCCAGAAACTCGTTTGGGCCATGCGCGTTCGAATGAGGACCCAATACTCCAGTGACCATGAACTCGCAATCCGGATATTGCTCCCCTAGCATTTTCATGAATGGAATTGTGCCGCCTGTTCCCATTCTTCGATAGGGCTTGCCGAAGTAGCTATTGGATGCGCTATCCAATGCATTGTGCAGCCACTGACTGACAGGTTTAGAGTGCCATCCGGACTCGGCTGCATCGCAATCGAACTCCACAACTGCTCCGTAATTCGGGTCACGTTCTAACTCGGCTTTGACGAAATCTGCACATTCGCCCGCGTTGGCATTTGGTGGCAAGCGGAAGACTAGCTTCGCGGCCGTCGATGGCCTAAGTGTGTTGCCTGCATTTTGCGGCTGAGGAGCGCCGCCGATTCCAACCGTCGCAAGGCTTGGCTGCCAAGTGTTGGCGATGAGAAGTTCACTCAGATTGTCTGCGTTGGCGATGGGTTCTCTAGCCCAGGGATAGCGATCAATGACAGTATTGCCAAGGGTAGCGGCTACTTCGGAAGATTGTTGTCTAGCCCACGAGGGAATGTCTGTGTACAACCTATCGTGGAGTTGGCCGGTCTCGCTAGATTCAATTCTCTCAATCAGTGAGCGCAGGATTCGAAAACTCGAGGGAACAATGCCACCAGCTGCACCGGAGTGCACACCTTCGCTGAGAATCTCCACGTTTAGCGTTCCGCTCAACATTCCGCGAAGCGAAGTAGTTAACCACAGCTGGTCGTAGTTTCCACATTCAGCATCCAGGCAAACAACTAAGTCTGGCGTGCCGATTTCGTCTGATAGAAGCTCGATGTAGTGCGGCAGATCGTAGCTTCCGCTCTCTTCGCAGCCCTCGATAACAATGGTGCATCTCGGCACAGGT
Organism: Candidatus Azotimanducaceae bacterium; assembly: GCA_965205545.1. GTDB lineage: Bacteria > Pseudomonadota > Gammaproteobacteria > Pseudomonadales > Azotimanducaceae > Bin55. The sequence goes on from OZ242170.1 coordinate 3,036,678, forward strand.
GCACCTGTCTGCTGCAACGCCGCAATTGCTGACAAGCTAGAAAAAAGAGCGTAGCCGTCGTCGCCGCCGCCCCGTCCGTAGAGACGCCCGTTTTCCAATACAGGGATCCACGGACCCTTCCCAGCATGCCAACCTGTAAATTCAGGTTGCTTGTCGTAGTGCCCGTAAAGGAGGACGTTGCCACTACCGCCATTCATTGCTGGAACGACCAAGAAGAGCAGAGGAGTCTTTTGCGGAATTTCGACGATTCGAGCGTCAATTTCTTCGATCGAATATTGTCCAACGGCGTCGTGAAAGAGCTGGACCGCCTTGTGCATGTAGCCGTTTTGCTCCCAATCGGGGTCGAATACGGGAGACACGTTGGGGATTGTGATGTACTCCGTCAGCACATCGAGAATTTGCCCCTCCCAATGTCTAGCAACGATTTCCTCGATGCGTTGCACCTTCATAGAGTAAGCCTAATTCCTCCTCTTACACTCAGACCGGGTCCAGCGTAATTCAATACTTCTTCGTACTCAACGTCCATTGCATTTTCGACTATCAGGCTCAAATTGAGCAGATCTGAAATAGCTCGTTCTGCTTCAATTGTTACTAAGCTGAATGGATCCAACTCGACCTGCTTGCTTGGAAAGGTACCAAAATCCGTATCGTCCTGTGATCCGTGGTGGACAACACCAACCGAAACTCTCCACTCAAAGAAGTTCGGCAGCAGTGCTCTTGCGCTAGCACTATGCCTCGGTCGGCGAATTTCGTGCATTCCTTGTGCTTCAGAATCGATAAACGCGTAGCCAAACCGCAGATTTACTTCGCGCCAATGAGATTCCAGGCTGAACTCGATTCCACGACGCGAACTCTCGCCACTGACGTTTTGAGCTGTAAACGCTCCTGCTTCCGGGGAGTAGACGAATCCATTGATTTCACTCTCCAGGGAGGCAGCAAAGCATGTGGCTTCTATGCGCGCGGCACCAACATTGAACTGTGACCCTAGCTGCCACTGCAGGGACGTCTCGGGTTCAAGTTGTGGATTGCCTACAAAGGATCCTGGGAAATATCCATACAGTTCGGTGAAGGAAGGGTTCTTGTTGCCTACTCCAACTGCACCGAACCAGTTTATGTCTGAGATTGGCGCGTGAACTCGTACGCTCCAAGTTGTCGAGTCGCTAAACTTGGAGTTAAAGTCCCTACGAAGAGACGTCTGGAGCGAAACACGTTCCATGGATGCGTTGTACTCAAACGCCACTCCCCATCGATCGATGTCTTGATCCTGATTCGGGTCTCCGAAAATTGAAGCAGGTGAACGCTGCCGGTATCGTTCGTCGATGTTTTCTAAGGCGGCATGTGCGAGTCCGTGGTCGCCGAGGTCGATGCGGTTTTCCCAAGAAATCGTTCTACGAGAACCGACGTTGTGATTCGTTCGGTTGCCATTGGATAGGTTACCTACATAGGTTCGGGAATTAGCGACCTGCAATCTTGGCGCCCAAACCTCCGAAACGGCGTATGACGCTCTCACCATGAGTGTTGTGCGTTGTGTAGCTACCTGAAGTGGTCCGTCTCCAAGATAGGGATCGTAATCCGAAAGTGAATCCAGCCAACGGATAGCTGCTGAGCTCTCCCAGCCCAATTTTGCTACGCCTCCATGGAGATTGACTGATCGTTGCTCTAGACCATCGGACTCACCACCATTCCGATTTGCGTTGAATCCCGTGTTTCTACGATCCAGAACGGATACCCGAGCGAATCGGCTTCCCTCTTTAAGGGACCAATCGGCTGATACACCTCGGTGATCTTGTGTTCCAAGATCGACATCCATGAGAGCTTGGTTGCGAGTGGGTCGTGTGTCCAAATAAACGACACCAGCAAGCGCGTCGCTTCCCCAAATGGAACTACTCGGACCTTTGAGTACTTCAATTCGTTCTAGGGCGACTGGTGTTAAAGCTCCGAAGTTGAACTCCGAGGCTGGATCATTGGCGTTGATTCCGTCGATGAGCACAAGCGTGTGGTTCGCTTCTGCGCCGCGTATGCGCACTTGAGCTAGCGTGGCTGGATTTCCCGTCGTCGAAACCGCAATACCGGGAATTGACCGGAGCAAATCTACCACGTTGAGGTAGTTGGGCTCAAGGTCTGGACGTATTACAACAACCGCACGGTCCTCAGTCTCAGATCTGCTGGCGCTGACAACGGTCGTGGTGATTTCTTCCGTGGACTCCTCGGATTCTGTTGAGTTCTCGGATTGGGCAATGAGACATCCTGCAACCATAGTCGCACCCGCCAGGATGCTGAGTAGCTGTAGCGGTCGCAATCTGAGATTGGGGCAGAAGGTAGTTGATACCATCGTTAGCCTCATACTTTCGTCTAAATTTGAACGAGAAAGCATAGCAAACATAGTATGAATTTAATTTTAGGAATCTGGGTATACCATTGAATCAATCTCATACTAATGGAATCACCGAAACAGGCGGCTTGCGCACATGGTTTTTTGGGTTATGTTGTTTTCCTTCAGAACCGAAAAACTTTCAAGCTCCTTATTCCAGGTCGTCGTCGCACAGCGAACTCACTTGATTGGATGACGAAATGGCCGGGTATGAAGGAAAGAGCTGGGCATCATTGAAATAGTAGACAATCATCCCATTCGGCATAAGAAAAACCCGAATTCCTGATAAGCCACTCATGTTTGGCACCCAAGTCTCACATTCTTCAAGATCCGTGACCAACTCGTGCGCGGGAATGGCCCACATACCGTTGTTGTATCGCATGCCCACTACTCGAGTGTCTATGCCTCGATCCGAATCAAGACGTTGAAGAGTTGCGTTCAGTAGCGTCGTATCAACGAGTGTCTTGTCATTCACGGTTCCATGGTCCAGCAACATGAAACGAGCAAGCTTGACAATAGAGTCGGTATCCCACCACATGCCGTAGCCGCCATATGCTCTTCCCGTATTGGGTTGATCAGCTTCGTAGGTTCTACGAGTGCCTAATACAGCTGGAGACAGCCCTATGGGGCGGTAAATGCGGTCAGTAACGAACTCAAACGAATCGCTATAACCGTAGCCATTGGTTTGCAGAAATCGATCCAATACTGTTACGAGAATGTAGGTGTCAGCGGTTTGGTAGACAAATCGAGTCCCAGCTTCTGCGCCATTCTCCCATGACAACGCGGCATCAAGTTTTGCCGCCGCGTCAATCAGACCATAAAAGTTTCCAGGTGCGGGATCAATCAACGGTAAATCGACTTCGAAGTTCCCCGATGTCATGTCTACTAAATGATCAAAGGTAACGTCGTCCCAAGACCCCGGCGAGTCGCCAGTTTCTGGCAAGTAGTCGACGACATTCTCATCACTGACTGGAGGTTGCCTATCCAAAGAAAGATGCATCAACACAAGCGGTGGAAATACAGATTTCGCCGTGGAGAACGAAGTCAACAGCATGTGATCACAATAGGGGTATGGTTCGCTGCGAGTCCGACACTCCGTGCGATAGTGGACTCCTTCATAGAAAATTCCCGCTACGGCGAGATCGTGGTCGAGAGGCAATCCACTCAAGAAATCTTCGGCGTCTACTTCGTACTTTTCGGTAAAGGCGTCGAAAGTCGCGATTGGCAGTCGACCTTCAGTCTCGATCAGGAACTCGTGACTTAACTCTTCCTTGCCGTCGACTTCGCGCAATGCGAAATCGACTTGAACCTCTCCTGACATATTGAATTTATGAAAGTGGCACGTCTCTTGATCAATCCGAATTGACGCTTGATCAATTTGAGATTCGTCGAATCGAAACTTTAAGATGCCGTTGTGCGTGCAATTCACCCATCGGTTTATGAGTGTGAACGGAAGGCTAGCCCAGTTCTCGTCGCCATCGGACCAAGACTTTCCGGGGCTCACAATGTAGTCGAATAGCGAATGGGTCGAGATTTGGAGCGTACGGGGCCGTGGAACTACCGAACGATCGACAGAAATTACATCGAATTCCATAACCGGCAAGGTTGTTCCGGCCGAAGGTAGCCACGTTTCTCTGTATACCTCAGTAAGGTCTAGATCAGTGCCGATGACTTTGATTGTCCCTTCAAGAGGCATTGACGCAGGAGTATCTAGTGGTGCATCGGTGCTTGCCTCAACTGGAATTGGTGCGAACCCGAGCACTCCGACCAGAATTGCAAGGAAAGGGAACCCGACCCCTATCGATCGCGATTCGACCACCTGGTTCCGTCCTTCGTATCTTCGATTTCGATTCCACGCGAAGCGAGCTCCTCTCTAATCTCGTCGGCTCTCGCAAAGTCTCTCCTCGCGCGTGCTTCATCCCGTTCTACCAGCATGCTCTCGATAGTTTCTGCATCTATCTGTTCGGAAGATCCAAAATAGTCTGATGGGGTGCGGTTCAAGAGGCCTAACAACCAAGCCCCAGCAAGCAGTTTCTCACTTAATTGGCGCATCGTGCCAGTATTTTGCGTCTGTTGAATCTCCCTAGCAATTGCATGAAGTTCAGCAAGAGCTCTAGGCGTATGCAAGTCGTCGGACAGAGCGGCCACCACAGAATCAGGAAAGATCTCCAAAGGCGAATGACTGAAATCCGCACACGTTCGCTCTTCGGCACCGGTCTTCTCCGCTACATGACGTAGAGATCGGTAGAGCGTATCAATACTCCTTCGCGATTGGTCAAGAAGACGTTCATTCCAAAGTAGGCTTTGTCGGTAGTGTCCAGTCAATAGAGCGTACCGAATAGTCTCGTTGCTATGCAATGATCGCAGGTGCTTGATTGAAACAACATTGCCTAGGCTCTTGGACATTTTGCGCCCACCTAGATTTAGCATTCCGTTGTGCATCCAGTAGTTGACATAGTCGACACCGTCTTCAACGCAGCATCCCTGTGCAATCTCATTTTCGTTGTGAGGGAAGACGAGGTCGCTGCCCGCGCCGTGTATATCGATCGTAGGACCCAAGTGTTCTCGAATCATGGCTGAGCACTCTATGTGCCAACCTGGCCGGCCTCGTCCCCATGGACTCGCCCAACCTGGCAATTCTGCGGACGATGGCTTCCACAGTACGAAGTCCTTGGGATCTCTCTTGTAGGGCGCGACTTCAACCCTGGCGCCATCAATCATGTCTTCCAGAGATCGATTCGACAGCCTGCCATATTCGGGAAATGACTGCACACTGAACAACACATGGCCCTCTGCTACGTATGCGTGGCCCCGTTCCAATAGCCTCTCGATCATGTCGGCGATTTCTGGAAGAAGCATTGTGGGACGTGGCTCTATGTCGGGAGCAAGTACATACAGTGCGTCCATGTCTTCGTGGAATGCCTCAATGAATCGCTCTGTTAGCTGATCGTACGGCTCATTGTTTTCCAAAGACGCAGCGATTATCTTGTCTTCTATATCAGTAATGTTGCGTACATAGGTTACTTTCGGATACACGATCCGCATCAATCGCACGAACACATCGAACACAACGGCTGAAAGGCCGTTACCAATGTGAATGTAGTCGTAGACCGTTGGTCCGCAAACGTAGATGGTCACGTTGCTTGAATCGATGGGTTCGAACACGCGCTTGCGGCGCGCTCGGGTGTCGTAGATGTAAACCTTCACCATGACAGGAGCTTCAGTGCATCAGTAAGAGGTGGTATCCGGTCCGTCAATCGAACCGGACGACACTATGGACAATCTGAGCCTGTTTTTGTTCGCAGTGGTTAGCTTGCTACACCATACCTCTGTTGCAGGTAGTGAAACACGGCACGCAATGCCATCGCCTCTCCACCGGAAGGATGTGCAGGTCGCGTGCTAGTGTTGCTGCCCATTAGATCGAAGTGAACCCAAGGAATACCTGCTACGAAGTGCTCCAAGAACAAAGCAGCTGTAATAGCACCGCCCATCGATTGGCTGCCGATGTTTGACAGATCGGCTATAGACTTCTTCAACGACTCTCGGTAGCCATCGTACAGAGGCAACCGCCAAATTGGATCAAGAACGTTTTCTCCGGCATCCAAGAGCCCATTCGCAACTTCGTCATCATTCGAAAACATTGCGGAGATGTCGGCACCGACTGCTGTTCGAGCCGCTCCTGTCAAGGTTGAGAAATCGATCATGAGCTCAGGCTGAGACTCAGCAGCAAGCGCCAACGCATCACAAAGAATCAGACGACCCTCGGCATCGGTGTTTCCCACTTCCACTGTGGTGCCCTTGTAGGTCGTTATGACATCTCCGGGGTGGTAGGCATTGCTGGAAACGGCGTTTTCCACTGCGGGAATCAATACGCGAAGATGAACATCTAGATTGCGATACATAATGAGCTGAGCAAGTCCTAGGGTAATGGCTGCACCGGCCATGTCCTTCTTCATCTCTCGCATACCTGCTGCCGACTTGAGGTCTAGCCCTCCAGAATCAAAGCAAACGCCTTTGCCGAGAATTGTGACTTTCGGAGAGTCGTCGTTGCCCCATGTGAAGTCCAAGAGCCTCGGGGCGGAGCAGCTCGCCCGTCCCACACTGTGAATTGTTCGAAATCCCGCATGCAACAATTCATCTCCACGAGTAACGTTAAGGCTCACGTCGAACTTTGAGCAGACATTCTCGACAGCACTCTCCAGTTGATCGGGCAATAGGTCGCCAGCTGAAGTGTTGATTAGGTCGCGAGCCAGGTTCATGGAGCTCAGCTCTTCATCTATCGACTTGTGATCCGGACCAACGAAAAGACGAGGTCTTTCGTCCGTCTTCTTTTCCTTGGTCTTGTACTTGGAAAACTGGTAAGAACCCATCCCCCAGCCCAAAGCTAGCGTGTAGATGGATTCGGGAGCTACGCCGTCGAGCCGGTATTCGCCGGCGGGCAGTCTTTGGGATAGTGATCCGATGCTTTCCACGGTAACGGATTTGCCTATTCCAGCAACGATGCGTGCTGGAAATCCACGCTCGTCAGGGACAGTGAAGTAATGGTTGGCAGTGCCTTTGAACTTCGAGCGATCGGCCCAGGCCAATACGAGGTCGCTTTGGTTATTGCGCCATTCTTTGACATCACTCGACGAAACCAGCTCGATGGGTGTAGCGCTTTCCGAAGCTTCAAAAACTAACATGTAGACTCCCGATTCAGGGTGGCGAACGAAGTGGCGGAATTGCGAATACTACACTAACAATTTGTCCATGATTGGTAGAGCCATTCGCAATGGACTCATAGGTGATCAATGTACATTGGTATCCGGGCGCTTGCACATTCGATTGCTTTGCGGGACGGCATCGTCCTAGCTACTCATTTTCGCGGCGAGCTGGTCTGCGCGATAGCTTGAGCGCACGAGAGGACCCGCTGCAACATCGCTGAATCCCAGCGACAACGCAGTTTCCCGGTATTTGGTAAATTCATCGGGATGCACCCATTTGGCAACGGGCAAATGATTCTTCGTAGGTCGCAAGTATTGACCGAGCGTCAGAAAGTCAACTTCGTGACTTCGCAAGTCTTCAATGGCTTCAAGCACCTCACATTCACTCTCGCCCAAGCCGAGCATAAGGCTTGACTTGGTGAAGACCGTGCCAGATTGCTTGGCGTGACGCAGCACTTCTAGCGTCTGCTCGTAACCGGCTTTAGGATCCCGCACCTTTCTTGTTAGCCGACGCACGGTCTCCAAGTTTTGCGCAAACACCTTTACCGATGTGCTTACCACAATGTCGACTGAATCGAGGTCCCCTCGAAAGTCCGGTGTTAACGCTTCGATAGAGGTGCTTGGATTCTTGTCGTGAATGGCTTCAATGCACGCTGCGTAGTGCGAAGCGCCTCCGTCCGGTAGGTCGTCGCGGTCCACTGAGGTCAATACAACATACTTGAGGTTCATTAGCGACACTGCCTTAGCACAGTTTTCCGGCTCGTTTTCATCCAGCCAACCGTGGGGATTTCCGGTGTCTACGGCGCAGAATCGACATGCTCGCGTACAGACAGACCCCATGAGCATAAGAGTCGCAGTTCCGTTGCTCCAACACTCGCCGACGTTGGGACAGTGCGATTCCGAGCAGACGGTGTTGAGCGAATTTTGAACTACTGCCTGATGCACTTTGCGGTATTGTTTGCCGCTTGGAATGCGGACACGGAGCCAGTCTGGCTTGCGCGCTGCCACTCCCACGCTAACCGATGGTATTAGCTTCGCGGCGCTATTCGACGGGATGCCGTCGCGAATTGCAGTAAACCCCTGAGCGGTCTTGTATTTGAGTCCGCTTTGCACTTTAGAGTCCATTACATGATTGTAAGAACGCTCGACTAGACATCTACCTTTGAAACTTGGGATAGAGTTTCAGCGGGGTGGTTGCCTTGCTATACCCATTAGCGAGAATTACTCGCAGCTAAGGAAATTTTCCGTTAATCACTAGAAAAGCTCGCCTACGAGAAGGAAATTCTAGTCTTTGCTCTTGCCAAATAATCGACCTTCAAGCGCAACTCGCTGCAAATAAGCCTGCTGCTCATTTAACTTACCTTCAGCCAATGCGTCGTCTATCTCATTCAAGCCAGATTCGTAGTGCTCAAGCAGCTCAATCCATTGCTCCAGGTCTTCTTTCTGTTCCTTTGCTTCTTCTGAAGTAAGCGAGCCACTTCTCTCTGCGTGCTCAATCTTTTCAATCGCAGCCGCTAAATCACGAAGCTCCTGCTTGATATTGAACCCGTCGTCTCCTTTACTCTTTTCCAATCCAGGCGAATTGAAGTCTGCCTTGAAGGGATAGTCGTCGCCGACAATTCGTCCCGGTTCGGAGTCAGCAGGAGGGACAATCCAATGACAGTCTTCAGTTTTCTCCGGAGTGTTTGTCCAACAGTCCATCAACTCCTCAAAGTCGTCGCTGAACTTCCCCGGACGGCCTGGAGGCATCTCTTCATGTGGATTCCAACCGGCCCGCATAAACATGTTAAGTGTTGCCATGCCGATCCTATGACACCCCACGCACCCATTCCTTTCTATAAAGATTGTTCGCATGTCCCAATTCTCGCCACCTATCACGTAATACGGCAAATCACTCTCAAATTCCATGTCTCGTGTGCGTACAACTGGTACGACGGGTCTGCCAGTCTCAGGATTCTTGGCTGCGTCAATGAAGGAGTTGTGGATGAATGGGTCGTTTTGGTGGCACCCTACACACTGAATCATTCCAGGAGTGCGAAAAGCTCGATTGAACTCGTCGGGATCGTCGATCCAAGGCATGACTCCCTTCAATCGGTGCGTTTCCTCATCCAGGTAGGCCCAGGGCTCAATTGCGTCGCTGCTCTCAAAGAATGCAGTAGCACCAATCACCTTGTGATAGCCAATCATTTGCACAGACCCAGTAATCCCCTTGTCGTGCTGAGTAGAGTTTCGACCGAATGCTACCCAGACAACCTCTGGTAACGGGTTGCCGTCCGCGCTCCTTCCGTCATAACTCTGTACAACGGAACCAGATATACACCCCTTTCCCAGCCTGCTCGGATTGTCGCATTCTTCGAATACACCATGTACCTGTACGCCATCAACGTACAGAGGCATTTCTATCGCTTCGCCCAGATCAACCTTGGGTGGTACACCCAAGATGGGCTCGACCATCTGCGCGTACTCCCAAGCCGTTGGCGGAAAGTTGTGTCCGTCTTTTTTGGCTGAAATCTTCAGATGGTCGTCTTTCTCGCTTGCTAGTCCAGCGATGGCCACTAGGCCCACCACGATTGTGGCTAAAGCTAATGTGGCAGTGTTTGGAATTTTGGATGAAAAGAGGGTCATCAAGGTGCTAGTTGAGTGCGTTTGATCGGTATTGTCATTCAAGCAATTGAATGGTTGCTACCTGCATTCGACGCCGTGGCTCTAGTCTGGCTGCTGAGTCGGGTTGAGAACTGGTGTCTCAAGTACCTGATTGCACAAGTATAAGAGTAGGGATGCACAACGGAAAAGTTGTTTCCATGTTTCGGCATCGAAGAGACTCTTCCACAGGGGCGGCCCGGGTCTCAACGAGATGCAGTCTCCATTTGTGATCATGGTTCGGCCACAAACTTTCGTGTACCATCGAAAGCGAATCACTCTTGGTTGCCTTGCGAGGGAGTCGTGATGCTGGATTTGGGAACAACTGCTGCTATCTATGCGTTTTTCACGCCGTTTATCGTGTTCGGCTTGCTTGTGGTCTTGCATGTGACGCTTCCCGCATTGAAAGTTACTGGCTATGTTCGAAATGAGCAAAGCGACGAACTACTGAGCTACCGATTGAATGGTTTGCTGGTATTCCTCGTCGCGTTGGGCGTCTGGTGGTTCGAAGTGGGCGGGATTCCTCGAGACTGGCTATTTAGAGCAACCTTCTACTCTGTAGCCGGATCAACCGTGTTGGCTTTCCTGATCACTTTGGTTCTGATGCTTGGCGTCCGCGACAAAGGTCGCAATGGCTTACGCGAGTTTTGGAACGGTTGGGAATTGAATCCAAGGCTGGGCAATCGCGTGGATGTCAAAATGGTTCTGTACATTTTTGGCGGAACGCTTCTTTCCTTGAATGCTCTGTCCGGGGCCGCCTACCATGCTGGTTTGTATGGCGAGAGTTTTAATTTAGGCGTGCTGGTATATGCCGGAATGTGGACATTCTTCGTTATTGACTACTTCAGTTTCGAGCGAGTTCAGCTCTATACCTACGACATCATTCATGAGACGCTTGGTTTCAAGCTCATTTGGGGTTGTCTGGTCGTCTATGCGTATCTCTACCTAATACCTCTGTGGGGACTATCTCACTTTCCCGCTCCTGGATTTTTGGAGGGCGGTTCACTGTATTACCTTGGTGGTGTCTGCCTCCTGTTTTTAGTTGGCTGGGTCATCTCTCGGGGGTCCAATTGGCAAAAATACACATTCAAGAGATGGCCTGATCGGAAATTCTTGGGTTTTATCGCGCCAAGAACACTAGGCAGTGGCGAAGCAAAGATCTTGTGCAGCGGATTCTGGGGAGCTTCCCGGCACATGAACTACTTTGGTGAATTTCTGATGGCGTTGGCGATGGCGTTGGCTTTCGGGCACTTTCTCAACGTCTGGGCATGGATCTATGTGGTTTTCATTGTGGGGCTATTCATTCATCGGCAACGTACCGACGATCAGTTCTGTGCCGAGAAGTATGGAGAAGCCTGGGCTCAATACTGCAAGCAAACTCCGAAGAGAATCATACCGGGCATCTACTAAATTTATGTGCCAAGGAATACGACGCTAGTTCGATCTGCTCCCACCTGCGTTTTCCCTCACCAGCTGGTTGAAATACAAACAGAGCAACGCTCTCGAGCTCTCGACTAATCGATCCGCGACTCTAGAGTCCAACTAGCAGGAGAGGGCATCTCACTGAGTGTACCTTGGTGGAGTAAGAGTTTGTGCTGTTTTAGGATCCGTTTGCTGTTGCATTCCCTAGGCGCATAGGTGACCGCTGCGCGTGGGCGAAGCTCGTCAACTAGAGACCCAAGAGATCAAGACAACTGTGGAACGCTACAAAGCCTGACATTGGCGTAGCAACTAGAATTGTGGCCGACGAACTACGGCGTGGCAATCTGTATAGGACTTGTCGTTTAGCTGACGTCTGAATCGATTGCATCTGGCGCATCCTGTAGTACCCCACCTTCAATTCTCAAGAGGCTCGAGTTTGTTAAAGAAAGTTCAGACATTGGCAGCGCGGATCGTGAATTCTGGTTGGTTTACCCACGGAATCACGATCATAATCCTCTTCAATGCACTAGTCGTCGGGCTCGACACCTCAAGCTACCTGCATGATCGTTTCTCACACATATTTCAGTGGATTAACGACATAATTCTGGTTGTCTTCATCTTGGAAGCAATTACCAAGATGATGGCAACGTATCCGCGCTGTCATTTGTACTTCAAGGATGGCTGGAACATATTCGACTTCGTGATTATTGTGTTCTGTCTCATCCCAACAACAGGACAACTCGCGACAATCGCTCGGCTGGCCCGCGTGCTACGAGTCTTGAGGCTCGTATCGGCACTTCCTCAGTTGCGGGTCTTGGTGACCGCTCTCATCCACTCGGTTCCAGGAATGTTCAACATTGTCCTATTGATGTCGATCATCTTCTATGTGTATGGAGTTACCGGTTACCACTTGTTCCACGATATCGATCCCACACATTGGCGCACACTGGGCATTTCAATGCTCTCGCTATTTCGGATAGTTACCTTGGAGGATTGGACTGACATCATGTACACCGCTCTGGAACACTATTGGTGGGCGTGGGCCTACTTCCTTAGCTTCGTTGTGGTTGGAACATTCGTGGTAATCAACCTCTTCATTGGAATAGTGATTACGAATGTACAAGAAGCGCGTGAACAGTCGTTGCAGGAACTCAAGTCGGCTATTCACTCGGACGAAGTGATTGCCGAGTTGCAGCAAACTCGCGATGCATTGCAGCGTGTCCAGGAAAGTTTGGAAACTCAGGGACGCCCGCAGTCCGTAGCGGACTAGACCCGTCCCCGAATTTTCTTTGGAGCAATTAGAGCTGGTGCCGCTGCTGTAATTCGTCGTGATCAACGGGCTGGAATTGCAGCGAATGCAGGGTATAGAAGATTCCCTGCTTCGCCAAGAGCTCGTCATGGGTTCCAATCTCTGCCACTTCGCCGTCGTCCAATACCAACACGCGGTCAGAGTCCTGAATGGTCTGGAGACGATGTGCAATGATTATTGATGTTCTTCCTTGGGTAAGCGTCTTCAGCGCGTCCTGAATAAGTAGCTCTGTGTCCGTGTCAATATTTGCAGTGGCTTCATCGAGGACAAGTATTTCAGGATCAGTTGTAAGAATGCGTGCAAATGCGAGCAGTTGTCTTTGGCCCTGCGAGAGATTCTGCCCTCTTTCCGCAAGCTTCGTGTGGTAACCATCTGGCAAAGCCTTGATAAATTCATGTGCGTTTGCTGTCTTGGCGGCTTTGACGACAGCCTCTTCGTCAACATTAGGCTTACCTAGCGAAATGTTGCTGTAGATAGTGCCGGAGAATATGTGGAAATCTTGAAGAACCACTCCTATGCGACTGCGTAGGTCATGTGTATGTATTCGATTTACATCAATGCCATCAACAAATATTGACTCTTCGGATATGTCGTAGAAGCGGCTGAGCAGCCGAATGAGAGTGCTTTTACCTGAGCCGGTCGTGCCAACAATAGCGAGTTTCTCACCGGGTTCAATGGAAAACGAAACGTTCTTGATTACGGGTGAGTCGCCATAGCCGAATGTGACATTTCGAAACTCGACAGATCCTCCTAGTCGAGCAGGGAGCTTGACGGGAACGTCCGGTTCATGAATCGCTTCATTCCAATCTAACGCTTGGAATATGCGTTCGCCGCTCGCCATCGCACGGAACAGGATGTTGATTTGTTCTCCGAGTACGACGATAGGGTGGAACAGCATGTCTATGAACCTGGTGAAGAGAATCATGCCGCCCAGTGAGATTTCTTCCTGAATGACTTGGCCTCCTGCGTACCAGAGGATTACGCCGATTGCCACGGACGCCATGCTGTCATTGAATGACGAGTAGAGAGTCTCCAATCGCATGGAACGAGACTCAAACAACAGATTGTTGCCATTGATTCTGTGGTAGCGCCGTAGGTTGTAGTCTTCTCTCGTTGACAATTGAACAACCTGAAGTCCGCTGAGGTTTTCTTGAAGGTTTTGGTTCAATGCCGACACTGACTGTCGAACCAGACGAAAGAGACGCCGTGTGTAACGTCGAAACAATAGAGTCACCGCAACCAGAATCGGTATGTAGAGCATCAAGATCAAAGACATTTCGATGTTTAGCGTGAGCATGACGGCGAGAGCAAATGCAAATGGCATTAGTTCACCGACCAACGTACCCAAGCCCCGAAGCAGCTCGTAAAGAGACTCAACATCGTTGGTAACGCGAGTCATGACTCGACCCACAGCGACGTTGTCGTAAAACGTAAATGGCCGGGTCTCGAGATGTTGAAACAGGTCGTGTCGAAGATCGCGGAGTCCGTTTATGACCGTCTGTGTGAGGGTCATTCGATGGAGGTGGGATGTAAACGCCCAAAGCAACTGTGCTGCCACGTAGAGTGCGCAAGCTGAGATAAGCAGAGACCAGCCCGTATTCGAAGCTATCCACTCGGTCAGCCAGACTGTGCCGAAACCTGGTGCGACCGCTGTTGATTGCTGGTGAAGAACATGGTCGATAACGACTACCGAAATAATTATGGGCAGTGCGATCGCCAGCAATGACGTAGCGCACACTGCAATCAAGCTAGTAGCGAGCGTTTTCCAATAGGGCCGCATCCATTTGAGTAGACGCAGGAGCAAACGCGTGTTAAGCACAGCTCCAGACAGCTCTGCATCAAACAGCTCATAATTGCGACGAGATTCAGTGGCTTCGCTCATCGGCTCGCAAGACCCAGTTCCGGTTGGCAAGCCCGTTCCTCATCCGAACCTTCTCGTTGTATGCGTTCGAATTCAGCGTAGATGCCTGCGTGCTGCAGCAATTCATCGTGAGTTCCAACTTCTGCAACTTTGCCACCATCGAGCACGATGATTCGGTCTGCGTGTCGAGCTGTCGAGACGCGATGCGACACCAACAGCGTCGTCTTGTTGCTGCGCACCGTGGCGAGGTGGGACAGAATCTGCTCCTCAGTCTCCGTATCGACCGAAGAGAAGCAATCATCGAGAATCAGCACGGGAGAATGTCGAATCAAGCCGCGAGCCAAAGTCGCTCGTTGCTTTTGTCCACCAGAAAGTGTTACTCCCCTCTCGCCAACGATCGTTTCCATCTTGAATGCCATTTCGTCAATCGACTTGGCGAAGCTTGCCGCTTCGGCCGCTTGCCACACCTGGTCGATTTTGCGTCGCGGCTGATCGTAGGAAATATTGGTTCTCAGCGGCTCACCAAAGAGAAATGGGTCTTGAGGTACATAGGCGATTTGCGTCCGCAATTGATTCAGCGAGTAGTCGCAGACATCGAAGTCGTCAACAAATACGGTGCCGTTGGGCGTGTCTACCAACCGAACAAGCTGCTTAAGCAAGGTTGTCTTTCCTGAACCAATTCGTCCCATGAATGCAACCATTTCTCCACGTTGGATGGATAGATTGATGTTGGAAATTGCAGGCTGATCGGACCCGCGATAGGTGAAAGTAAGGTCATTCAGTTGAATGGACCCTTGTATGGTTTCGGGCACCCAAGGGATGCCTTTGTCAGGGATTTCCGGTTCGTAGTCAAACACTGCAAACAGTCTGCGAGAGGCGACCGCTGCACGCTGCAGCATGCTGATGATCATGCCGGCAACTCGAAATGGTTGAACGACCATCGTCACGTAGAAGAAGAAGGCCGTAAACGCTCCAATGCTCAGCGTCCCCTCCAAAACTTTGTGCCCGCCATATCCCAAGATGGCCACAGCAGACGCGGCGGCCAGAGTGGGCATGACCGAGTGCATTATGGAGTGGATTCTGGCATGGGAATAGAACGCATCCGTGTAGTCCTGATTGTGGTCGTCAAACCGCCGCACTTCCTCGTCTTCGAGTGCCATCGCTTGTATGGTTCGGATTCCCGACAGGTTTTCCTGAACCTGGGCACCCAATGACGAGAGTTTTTCTTGCACCTTGCGGGACGCCAGTCCTAGCCTGAGAGAGGAACGCCATGTATAGAAAAACAGAATTGGCAGTGGTGGCAGTACGAAAAGCGTCAATGTTGGAGAAAGAAACACCATGCAGGAGAATCCCACAATGGTTGCAAAGCAAAAGATCACGATCATGGTCGTGCCATTGCCAACGAGCCGTCTGATCAACTGAATATCGGCAACGGCACGCGTCATTAGATCGCCGATTGCGTATTGGCGGAAAAAATTCGGCCCCATGTCCTGAAGGTGCTTGTAGAAGGCGTCCCGCAAATCGAATTGCACAAGGAAGCCTGCCCTGCGAACAGCTATGCGTGCCCAGCTCACGATTACAAATCTACCTGCCACAGCGCCGACGATTCCTAGGATGGGCCAAAGCAAGTCGTGTTCACCACGTTCCAACCTATTAATTCCCACCATGAGACACAGCGGAACCGCTGCCTCGAACAATCGCGCTATGAAAAAGAGGGCAATTCCGCCTAGCAGCCGTCCCTTGTACTTGCGAATAAACGGAACAAGACGTAGAAGATCACGAAACATGCGAGTAGTTCCGAGAACTAATTAGAAGGAGGCGTTTTTTGGCACCCTAGGAAACGGTGCAATGTCTCGAATGTTCTCCATTCCAGACAGATAGAGAACTAGACGCTCGAATCCTACGCCGAATCCTGCATGCGGGACCGTCCCATACTTTCTCAATTCACGGTACCACCACAATTCATCCCGCATTTCGTCATTCATACGTGCATCGAGTACGTCCAATCGTTCTTCACGTTGGCTGCCACCGATGATCTCTCCAACTCCAGGCACCAATACATCCATCGCAGCGACGGTTTTTTCGTCGTCATTCATCCGCATATAGAAAGCTTTGATTTCTGCTGGATAGTTTGCAACGATTACCGGAGCATCGGCGATCTCAGTAAGGTAGCGTTCGTGTTCGGATTGCAGGTCGAGGCCCCACTCAACGGGGAACTCGAAATCCCTGTTCGCCTTTTGTAGCTCCGCGATGGCATCGGTGTAGTCGATTCGGACGAAAGGACGTTCAATCACCTGCTGTATGCGAAGCCGCACCTCTTTGTCGATGCGTTGCTGGAAAAAGTCGATATCGTCTGGTACAGCTTCGACGATGGATTTGAACACGCACTTTAAGAAGTCTTCTGCGAGGTCTGCGTTTTCCTTTAGTGATGCAAATGCTATTTCAGGTTCGACCATCCAGAACTCTGCGAGATGTCGACTTGTATTGGAGTTTTCGGCTCTAAATGTTGGTCCAAATGTATATACGCGAGACAAGGCTAGACAAAACGACTCCACATTTAGCTGACCCGAAACAGTGAGGAACGTCTCTTGGCCAAAGAAATCATCTGTGTAGTCTGGTTGCTCTCGATTGGCTGCTTCTAATGTGCTAACTCGGAAGAGGTCGCCAGCTCCCTCACAGTCGCTGGCAGTGATTATTGGAGTACTAATCCAAATAAAGCCGCGTGAATCGAAGTACTCGTGGATTGCCATGGATGTTGCATGTCTGAGCCGAGCTATAGCGCCGAAGGTGTTGGTTCGAGGGCGCAAATGTGCGACGGTCCTCAAATACTCGAAAGAGTGCCGTTTCTTGGCGATTGGGTATTGGTCAGGTTCTGCAACTCGTCCAACGACCTGCACTTCCGTGGCTTGTAACTCTCGATCTTGCCCTTTTCCTTGAGACTCAACCAATGTGCCGACTACCTTGACAGCGGCACCTGTCGTAAGGGTTTGAACGTCAGCGTAGTTTGGCAAGGATCCATCTACAACGGCTTGAAGGTGCCCAAAACTTGTACCGTCGTGTAGAGCCAAGAAGGAAAATCCTCCTTTAGAATGCCGCACCGAGCGCAACCAGCCCTTGATCGCTATAGTGCTGCCGATGGCGAGTTCTTTCTGCAGGACTTCCCTTACGGTGTGAGTAGACATGACCAAGATTCGCCTTGAATAGGCTTGCAAACGACTAGTTAGGCTGTTTAGACTTGCTAAACGTCGCTATTGTAGTGCAGCAAGCGCAACACGTGGCACGACTGCTAAGCGTCTGTAAGTTTGTGGGTTAGTCAGCCATATTCCAAGGAACTGCAACACAGAAAGAACGAGGCGGGTATGGCAATTTCGTAATAGCTATTCGCCGCCTGAAACTACGTCTCCGTCTGCGATAGATTTGCCCAGGTCTACCACGACAGTTCGCGCAAATCGATCATGAAGCGCTCTACGATCACTTCCAAAAAGAAAGCAGCCATCAACTATCACGAATACGACCAATACAAGCACCATGATCAAGAGAGAAATCCAAAAAGGCAAATATCGAAAAGCGATCAACGTTGGCATTGTCGGCAAGGAGTATGTCCTCGAATCGACAATGACAATATTCAATGCCATTTTTCCCAGTGTTTGTCCTCGAGTATAAAGAAAATAGCCATTAATCGAAAAGAAAATACTCATTTCCACTATTAGTCCCACGTATGCCATAGGTTCAAGCAAACCCGAATCGAACCAAAAAGCCTCACTTTCTCGAGTTAGTTCACCTAATAAGTCTGCTTCAACAATTGAACCAATGATCAATAATATAAGCAATTCGACACCTACTAAGATTGCAATATCTATAGCAATTGCTAATAGTCTCTTGAAGCGAGAGGCCTTAGCATGGTTTGAGTAATCTCGTCCACGTTTTTCAATATCTGTACGCGGTGTAGCGTAGGGATTTATTTTTACTGATGTGGATAAGTCCGTATCCATTGAGAAATACTCAATAAAATATGTGCTCAGTGCTAGAGAATCGGTTCCACTTAGCCTATATAAGGAGCTTAATTACACTTTGATAACAATCGTATTTGCAGCAAGATCATGTAGCATTCTCCTGTCTTCTCTAAATATTGAAAAAGCGTCGGAGAAAAAAATAAGGAGTTGCAAGAGTACATTCACGATGGCCATTGAGTTGAATGGAATGTATCTACGTAGAAATATTGTACTAATGGGTGGGACCTCCTTGGTATCCTTGTCTATAATGGCGATTGACATTAGTGATTTACCTAATGTCTGTCCTCTTGTTTGTAACATGTATCCGTTAATAAGAAAGTAAAGCACCAATGGTGCGATCACCTGCAAATATACCCACCTGTCAAGTAGGTTTATGGTCCAAAACGACGATGTAGTTGAATTTGATTGCTCCACAATATACTCAAGAACAACTTGAGGATTTTGCGAGGTGTTCACCATGATAATGATCCCTACCATGACGCCAAGGAACAAGCCCAGAGAGAGAATAAGCACGTCAAGCACATATGCAAGAAGTCGCTCGCCACGTGAGGCAAGCACTATTTCAGTGGGACGAGCAAGCTTCTTTGACAGCCTAGCAGTCGGTATGGCGTATGGATTGCCGGTCGTTTCGGGTGGTTGTGTCATGTCTCAACACATGCTTGTGGCGTGTCAAAAAGTGCGTCGTGGATATTGAAATTAGCACCTATGTCGTACTGCTCAATTCCGACATTGCACAGCTGATCGGGTGAAGGAATGCAACACCAGAGGAAAGGGGTTTGGGGGTCAATTAGCAACATCTAGGTAGTGCATGAAGTCAATAGTTGATGCAGATGGGTAAGGGCATTGCCCGGTACTGTTGCACTAGTGTTTAAAACTGGCCCGATCGCTTCATTTGCCAGTAGGCGTTTACTATTCTAACGGGAAAGTCCTGTGGAATCGAGTCCACCACCATGTGGCACGAGTTCCTGCAATTGCCCAGAACATTGCCTCTTTCCTCTACATACTTTGCCGCACCAAGGACCGCAAGAGCATCGTCAATGTTCTGTATTTCCAAGTTTAGCGACTCTTCAAGCACATTCTCTCGTAGGCTTGCGAGCAGTACACTGTGGCGAGTGGTAAGCAATCGAAGAGCAGCTGGCAACTCTTGGTCGTCGTCGCGCAGGGACGTAAGCAATACGACTAGCGAGCGTTTTGGTTGACGAATTAGCGTTGCTTCTGCAGCCGCTATGTAATCCGATGCAACCGTTCCAGTTTGAAGATCGTACGTGTGGTGTAGCAATTGACTTATGGATGAGAGGCTTGTCAGGCTAGGTATCCATCTCTGTTCGTGACCAAAGCACAATACTGCAACTCGGTCTCCTTGACGTAGCGCAATGAAAGACAGCAATGTCATCGCGTCTAGCGTCCTATCAAACAATGACACCTCACCGTCATGGCTGTGCATACGCCGACCAGTATCGACAAGAAAAAGCAATTGCTGTGAACGTTCGTCCTGGAATTCACGGGAAATAAGGTTCCTTCGCTTGGAGGTCGCCTTCCAATCGATACGATTGAGTGGATCAGCCTGCCTATACTCCCTTAGCTGCAGAAACTCCAGTCCTTCACCTCGCCGAATTTGCTTCTTTATCCCTAGTTGGATTGTCTGATGAACCATGAGAAGCTTTAGATAGGTGGTGATTTGAGAAAAGTCAGGGTAGACACGTACATGATCTTCGCAACGAATGTGCAACACTCGTTGCCAAAAGCCAATGCGGGAATCCACTGCGATATCTATGTAGTGGAAGTCGAAATCGCCCCTCAAAGCGGGCTTTATTGTGTAGTCGATTACAAGTGCATTGTCGGGCAGTACGCGTTCAGTCAAAGGCAACCCCCTTGGATTTAGCTCAAGAGGACACCTGTCATTGATAGTCATTCTGATCGTGTACTTGCATTCATTGTTGATTTCCAGGTGCACAGTCGACTCTTGTCCGAAAGCCAGACTTGAAGAGATCCTTCGACTTGCTGTAGGGAGAATCTGACCGAGCACGGCTATAGCGTCGAAGACTGCCATGCAGACAACGACTATGGACAGCACAAATGCTACAGTTCGCAGTTCCTGAAAAAAGAACAAACCTGCTACAAGCAGGATTGCAAGGACTAGAGCTTTGGTGGGCTTCACTTCCGCGGTGCTTCGACGCTTTGAATTGCGCTTGACAGGATTTGATCCCTTGACATTCCCTCGATCTGATACTCAGGGCTTAGTGCAATTCGATGCCGCATTGCGGGAATGGCAACTTCACGAACATCATCTGGCGTAACGAATCCACGTCCCGAAAGCAATGCGAGTGCTCGTGCGACTCGAACTATCGCAATGGCGGCACGCGGGCTCGCACCATTGGTTATTCCTTCGTATTCTCGTGAGGTGCGGACAATATTTACTACGTATCGCAGTACGGCTTCATCAATCAGCACTTCAGAAGCCATGCTCTGTGCTTTTTTTACGATTTCCGACGTTGCGACAGCCTGAATTGCCGATGTATCGAGAGAATCCGTAGGTCTGCCAGTTGTAACTTGGTCAACAAGAGTGACCTCGTCCTCAAATTCTGGAAAATCGATGTACACATTAAGCATGAATCGATCTAATTGCGCTTCGGGAAGCGGATACGTTCCTTCGAATTCAATGGGGTTTTGTGTGGCAAGCACCATATAGGGCCGATCAACCAGGAAGCTCTCTCCCTCGATGGTGGCTTGACGTTCCTGCATGACTTCCAGCAGTGCGGATTGGGTTTTTGCGGGCGCCCTGTTGATTTCGTCTGCAAGCAATAGATTGGTGAACACAGGTCCCTTACGTATTACAAAACGCTCCTCCTTCATGTTGTATTGGGCGTGTCCCGTAACGTCACTGGGCATTAAGTCCGGAGTAAATTGAATTCGTGTGGTCGAGCACTCTATGCTCGTTGCGAGTGCTCGCACCAAGAGTGTCTTTCCCAATCCCGGCACACCCTCCAATAGAACGTGGCCGTTAGCTACCAAGCAACAGAGAACTTGCGCAACAACTTCCTCTTGGCCAACAAGAATGGAATTCACATTTCTCGATATCGTTTCGAAGCTCGTTGCGCATTCCGAAATGTCCTCGTCGGAAGGTCCTTGGAGGTTTTGGATTGATTCCGATGTCTGTTCTTCGTTCATTGAATTACCCCGAAGTTAGTGTTTGCCTAAGATCGAAATGGCTCATTTACGCTAGTTTCCTTGTTCTTGTAAAAGGCTTGAACGAGGCGCACACGTTCAATAAGGGACGTTTCCTTCAGAGGAGTGGATTGAGATTGAAGCGCATCTTTCACGAATGTCTCGGGAACACCCATAGTTTGCGCAGCCTGCTTCGTATGTCGTTCCTTTTCCAATTCCGATCGATTGTGCAAGGCATACGAATTCAAGGACTTCAAGTAGGGACCCAGGTGCCGCGTTCGCCACGCAAACTTCGCGCCACTCGTTGCGTACTCAAATGCACTACGCCGAGGTCTGAGGATCTCGTACTTGGGAGGCGAGAGCCTTATATTCCAGCTAATAATCACAATAACCAATGCGAGGGCCAACCCAACTATCGCAAGCGAATAGCGATTCCACAGCATGAGTGGCAAAGAAGGGACTTCCACACGCGGCAATATCCACAAATTTCTCGGTATTCCGGTTTGAGTTTCTGGAGCTGAGTCAGTTAGGATCGAATGCAATAGGAATGCGTGGTCAAAGCACGCAACATTGGCATTGTTCCAACGTCTTAAGTCGGCAAAGGCATAGACCTCGCCAGCGCCGTAGGGAATTCTAAGCATCAGATCCTTATCCAAAACTTCCACGTCAAGGTCACTTTGCACACTGCTGAGGTCAAAAGTGGACACGCTTCCGCTGGTGGAACTTTGCAAATCAGCTGTGTCACCGTTTGCCAAATTGACTGTTGTAAATTCGCTTTGGCACTCTCCAAACTCCAGAAAATACTTGAAACTCGATTCTGTTGCAGCGCGTTTGCGGTAGATGTTCAGTTTCATGGGAAAGAGATCGTGATAGTCGCGTACGACCCTTTCTTTGTTCACGGCATCTTTGACTGCGTAAATGAGCGTACCACCACTGCGCACCCAGTCCTCTAGTTCGTCGCTTAGAGATTTTCTAACTATAGACAGAGGTCCATCGACTATGGCTACGGTATCCGAGTAAGACGGAACGGACTTGTCGTCGAACGGAGTCTCTCTGTGAAGGGAAATGTTGTGTTTTTCGAGAAACGTGGAAACCGCCAACCAAGGATTTGTCCGAGCTTCATCCGTAGGAATTTTTATGTATTCACTTTCGCCTCGGGGCCACCACACTACAACGAGAATAATGACACCCGCCAGTGCTGCCAAGAGAAGCGCGTAGACTACAACCAAGCCTTTAGTCGAAGTCTTGGACATAGCTGTCCCTCAATGACACGAAATCGCTTTCCGCAATCGGTTGATTGGCATACGCAAGCTGCTGCCATTTGGAAGTGATCAGTTCGAATGACTTTGACCTGGATGGTACGGTTGACTTTACTTCCCGCTTGCAGGCGGCCTCCGTGAAGCTGAGGTCAATCTTGCAGCGGTGTTGCGTAACTAATGCATAGAGTGCACCTCGGTACAGCAATGAGAGCGCTTCGCGACGTTGTCCACCGTTCCAAAGCTCAGTCGCCCGCCCAGACACGTTGTCGGGCAGATTCAGATCACGCTTGAGCTTTGGCACATTGCTATGTATTGACCTGGGTTTTGTGCCTTCTTTGCGAAAGAACCTTGCATATTCCCAGACACGAAGCTGGTAGAGCAGGAACACAACCGCGGCGATGAGCAAGCCCCACGCAATAATCCTAAGAATTTCCTGCAGAAACGGATAAGATCTTGATTCAACGGGTCTCAGCTCAATATCAAACTCAGTTCGAGCTCTCTTGTCGGAAATGAGATCACTGTCGACAATTTCTCTAATCTCCTGCTGCATGCTGGTTTTTTGTGCATCAACTCCTGCAGGCTCGTTGGGTTGCGCCCATGAGGTGTCAAAACACAGCAAGACCAAGAACAATCCAACAATCGGAGCAATTCGCTGGGTCAACTTTCGAAATCCAATGTCAATATCCCAGCCCTCGAGTTCGATGCGACGGTTCAAATACAAAGCGAAGCCGCAGCAGGTGTAAAAGGGTGCAACAAGCGCATAGGCGACGAAAAACAGTGTTAGTACAAGCTTCGATGTCCAATAATGAAAAGCGTCAGTTGTAAACATCCCGGTGAATCCTGTGTCTGGATCGTTGAGGATGTCTTCAGGTATCTCGATGCCGGCTATGTCCGCCACAGTAAATAACAGCAACAGGACAATGCACACCTCCAAACACCATCCCAAGATGAGAAGCCAAATGTAGGTTCCCATAGTGCGCTCTCTAACTAGAGAGCGTCTGGTAGAGACGATGCCTTCCCGCGAGTGATTGCCTTCCAGTGCTGCAACTGGAGTAAGCGTGCTACGTCCAGGAGAAAGACGGAATAGCGTGAGCCACAGCCAACAGTCAGCAGAGAGGATATTTCTTCGAATCGTGCTCCAAGTCGCGTGTCCTTTAAATATTGACGCGGCGACGATCGTTAGAGGTATACGTTCATAGAGCGGTTTGAACCACCACAGCAGCATTAGAGCAAAAAACAGGTTTGGTACGAGCCAAGCGCCAATGAAGACGGGAACAGCAAGTATTAACCATCCTGCGAGAAGCGACCACCAATAGCGGCGCGCGATCAATACTCCCAAATCCAATGCCTCCATATTCGGTCGCTGGCGGATTTCAATCTGGGCGTTGTCGTATTGCATGGGGGTTAAGAAGTGACTTGCATCGGTGCGGTGTCGCTGGATTCGACCGCTCCGCGGCCAACAAGCACGAAGTACCCGATGACCAGCATCCACATGACTATACCTACCGTGTACTTGATAGTCGGTTGCAATTGCAGGGCTGACCAAAAGGCTTCGATGAATGCGGCAACTATAAACATTAGCATCGATCCGAATGCAAGAACTACAGCTTTTCGACCACCTCGCAGAATCGCCGTTGATCTTGACATCTCGCCTGGGGCAACCGTCGCTTTACCAAGCACGAGACCGGCTGCTCCGGCTATGGCGATTGCCGTCAGCTCCAGCGCGCTGTGTCCAGAAACAAACGGCAAGAGAGTGGAACTGTAGCCTGCGACTAGCAAGTGAGTGAAGACCGCAGAAAGAATCACTCCGTTGAAGACCAGTACAAGCACGGTGCCCAAGCCGAAGAAAATGCCAAACGCGAAAGTCCTCAGTCCGATTGAAGCGTTGTTTAGTATGTAGTGGCCGAACGCGTGCACCCTTGAATCGGCTTCGGTTATTTGACCGGGACTTCTAGCGTTTGGGTCATACATTCTTTCGTATTCTTCGATCTGGTCGGTTGAGAGGACTGAGTGAACGTTTTGGTTGTCCTCAACGATGAGTGCACTAACGATAAACGCTGGGATCATCAAACAGCACACGGAGAGAAGGAGAAGCCCCCTGTGATCGCGAACGCTCTGAGGAAATCCATGGGATATGAACTCGAGGAAACTTGCCATCCACCCGGATCGGCTCACATAGACGATGTTGTGCCCACGAACCGCCAAATCGTTTAGGCGACTTATTAGATCATTGCTGTAGTTGCGAGACTGCGCAACTGCGAGGTCTCTGGCGATGTCCCGGTAGCTAGCAACGAATTCCTGCGGTGCGAGTTTTTTTGCTTGCGAGGGTTTCTTCTCATACTCCTTTACTGCTTCGAGATACTCGTCCCAGCTCTTCGATCTGGATTTGAC
This sequence comes from Candidatus Azotimanducaceae bacterium, assembly GCA_965205545.1. Taxonomy (GTDB): domain Bacteria; phylum Pseudomonadota; class Gammaproteobacteria; order Pseudomonadales; family Azotimanducaceae; genus Bin55. Next base: position 3,061,812 of record OZ242170.1, read on the forward strand.
AAAGTAGTCCTGCTTCACTGGCCGCGAATTCCTTGCGCATACCCTAGCGTTGCCTCGACGGCTGGCTCGCCCGATTCACCGTGAAGCTCGTTGAGGATTTCAGCCAATTCCATGGCACGCGGACGTGAGAACGAACCCGCTCGCGATTGATACTCCAGCAGAATGACTTGCTCGTCTGCCGTGAGGCTCATAGGTAGCGGCTTGGCTGCGACGCCTTCTGTGTTTTTGACTACAGGCGGCTTGTCGTCGTAGACCACAATCGTGTTGGCCACGACATCGCCAATTCTCTTGAAATTCTTGGTGATCGCCATGCTTGCCACCGCGGGAATGCCGAGAAGCGGAATCCCTTCTACTACTTTGAAGATGTTGCGAATAAGCGATGCTGGCAGTCGAATCGGAGTGCCGTCGGCGTTTACGGTCTTCAAGTTGACCATGGCTTTGCCAGGTGTGCGACCGTCGTTGAAGATCTCAAACAAAACGCCATAGAACCACATCACGAGGAACACTGTAAGAAAGGTAATCATCTGACCAATGCGGCCGGAAAGAACGATTCCCGCAAGAAACCAGACAGCCGTGTTGATGCAAAGCTTTATCATTGCATCCACTAGAAAAGCCCCAGCACGTATTGCAATTCCGGCAGGTCGGACATGAATGATTGCACCTTCTGGAGTCTCTAGATCCTCTCGTGTGTCGATCACGACACCGGCTGCGGGAGACGTATACGTCCAATAGGCTCCGCCCACCTCATCCAATGGGACGTCTTGGTTGGTTGTTGACGACGATTGCGCGGTCATGCTACTTGGTCGTTTGAACGAGACATTGGTAATGCTCTGGAGTCAGAATTTCGTTTGTCTGCGATATTTGCTGAGGTCGATATCTTGGCGAAACGGCGAGTGCGCCTCGATGTATTCAATGTCGTGTGCGACGTATTGCTTTTCCTCGTCCAGGAATCGATTTACAGCCTCTCGAAAGCTGTCGTTGACAATGTAGTGTGCTGAGTAAGTGGGTTGAGGTAAATAGCCTCGAGCGATCTTGTGCCCTCCCTGTGCGCCGGCTTCCACCGTTTTCAAGCCGCGATCGATGGCGAAATCGATCGCCTGATAGTAGCAGGTCTCAAAATGCAGGAATCTATGATCTTCGATGCATCCCCAGTTTCTTCCGAAAAGCGTTTCGCCGCCTATAAAGTTGATCGCACCGGCAATGTACTTGTCTCCTCGTCTGCACAACACCAATAGCGTTTGATCGGGCATCGTCTCAGAGATGCGACTAAAGAACTCTCGGTTGAGATAGGGTTGTCCCCACTTTCGGTAGCCGGTATCGGAGTAGAAATCGTAGAAGACATCCCAATGATGCTCGCGAAGGTCGGATCCTGTAACCCACTCGATGGAAATCCCATTGCTCATTGCATCGCGTCTTTCACGACGGATATTTTTGCGCTTCTTTGATGACAAGTCCGATAAGAATTCTTCAAACGTGTGATAGCCCGCATTGTGCCAGTGGAACTGAGTGTCAACTCTTTGCAGGAAACCTATTTCGCCGGCCCTGTCCCACTGATCCTTCGTCATGAACGTAATGTGGGCTGAGCTCAGCTTGAGTTTGCGAGTTACCTGCACCATGGTTCCGAGCAGCTGACTCTCGATCAGTTTTCTGGCGGAAGATCGTGCAGTCAGTAACCGAGGCCCCGTCGCAGGTGTAAAGGGAACGCTTGACTGCAATTTGGGATAGTACTCCCCGCCCGCAGAGTACCAGGCATTCGCCCAACTCCCGTCGAATACAAACTCTCCACGTGAATGGGATTTCAAGTACATGGGAATGACGCCCAAAGTACTTTGCTGCCTTCGTAGCTCGATGTGGAATGGTTGCCAGCCTGTATTCGCGGACACGCAACCACTTTCCTCTAAAGCAGCGATGAATCGGTGATCTATGAAAGGGTTGTAGGCACGATCCGAGGGATTTGCACACGCGTCCCAAGTCGTGGATGGTATGTCTGTAATTGAATGCCGAACATAGCCTTCAAGCTTTATGTCGCTGCTTCCCACGATACTTGCGCTAAACGATTTGCTTTACCACACCGCCGGTAGTATTCGCTAGTAGCGGCTTGTTGCCAGCCGTTCTGGTTGCAAAGTGTCAGTCAAATCTCGATCCGGCGCAATCGCGAATTCGCCTCCCGGTCCAATGAATTGATGCACCATGAGGTTTTCGATCTCGCGTTTTTCTCTCTCGTTGGCCTGCTCGAAGACCTCACTGTCGCGAAACGCTAGGTAAGCCTGGCTCGTGTCATTCTTCGGGAAGACGTACATGGGAGTCATGGCCAAGAGCATGGCAGCGCGTTTGTTGTCCGTTCTGTTTACCCCGGCACGATGCCAAGTCCTGGAATCGAACAGTATGATGCTTCCTCCCGGTGCTTCGATGACATCTGCCTCGGTGCCCGAATAGGGAAGTCCGTTCTTCGATCGATAGTCCCGGCGCGCGTGCAATCTTGCAGAGCCCCACTCGGTTGGAGGCGGCTTGTCAAGTTCGTGCGAACCAAGCTTGAAGGCGGTGGCACCTCGCTCCTTGCTGAAGTCCGAAATGCAAACATTGCGCTGCACACCTAGGATTGTGTTGCCTGAGGGAGAGGGTACTTGACCCTTATGACCGGTTCCCCAATGGTAGGGAAAGTCGGAATGCCATCCTTGAACGTTGCGGCTTCCGTCATCGCGGTGCAAGACTGCTATACCCGGAGCGTGCGATAGACGAACATCGGGAATTCGCAGGTATTGCCTAATCAACCACAATGAAATAGGTTCCGCGACAGTCCTCGCGACTGAAATGTGCTGAGTAATCGCCGTTTCTCGAGTCCGTTTACGATTCGCGTATCGATCTGTGCAGGCAACCCACTCCAGGCCATCCAACGTATCCGGGCTCAAAATACAAGCAAGGCATACCCACCCGTCAGACCTAAGGCGACGCAAATATGCCGAAGGCAATTCAGCCGGACCGTGAACAGTCTTAAGAGCAACAGAGGAAATCTTGCTTTCTACGTTTAGTGTTGAGGACTGCACCCCAATACTGAAACCTGAGTCTGAAGGAACTCTTTCGACCTGCAACCCCGTCTTCACGTGAACAAAATGGTTGTCGCCGTGCAAATCCCAAATAATGTTGTCGTCACCGACGTTGGATAGTTCCAGCTTGGCACCATTGAACGATGCAAACCTGCCGTCAGCGCACTCTAGGAGGACATGGTGATGCTTAGGACGATCTACGACTACAGCTCTTTCGTTGAAGGTCTCGGTTTCAGGCACCGTCTCGTTCATTGTTCAAGGAAAGTCGATTTGCCGATTAGCCAAGTTAGCTGGCCGAACCACCTTGACCTGCACTTGTCGTTTGCAGCTCTACAAAACGCCTGTAATGCCCGTCAGGTATTTCCAACAATTCTTCGTGGCTTCCTTGTTCGAGGATGGATCCTTGTTCCAGGAAGACGATCTTGCTAGCTTGAGCTATGGTGGACAAACGATGAGCAATGATGATCACCAATCTGTCTTTCGCTGCTTCATGCAGCGCATTTACCAAATGTTCTTCGGTTTCAGGATCGAGAGCCGAAGTAGGTTCATCCAATACAAGAACTTTCGAATCTCGGATTAGCCCTCTTGCAATTGCGATTCTTTGCTTTTGCCCAACCGAAAGCTTGCTAGCCGTTGACGCTCCAAGTTTAGTCTCGTAGCCTTCCGGCAGTGAGACTATGAAGTCGTGTATGCCGGCAATTTTGGCGACACGCTCGACTTCCTCCTGTGTTGCGTCTAGTTTTCCGTAGCAAATGTTGTCCCGAATGGTTTCTGAGAACAATTGGGTCTCTTGAAACACATAGCTAACTTGGCTCCGCAAGCTGTCGAGAGTGAGCGTATTCACGTTTCGGTTGTCGATGAGGACTTCGCCTTCCGTGACGGTGTGGAAGCGTGGAATCAAGTAGGCCAAGCTTGTCTTGCCCGCTCCGGTGGGTCCGACAAAAGCAACAATTTCACCGATTTTCGCCTCCAAATTGACGCCTTCCAGTGCGCGCCGCCCATCGGGATATACAAGGCCTGCATCGCGCAGAGCTATGCCATCTTGGATCAATGGGAGATTTGTTTGCCCCATGTCGGCTTCTGGTTCGATGTCCATAATTGCGAAGACGCGGCGCATCGCAACGACGTTGTCCATGAACCTTATCCAAAGCCACCCCAAAGCCATGGCTGGCCCCCTCAAGTAACCAAAAAACAAGCCGAGAGCTCCAACGTCGCCGGGGGTAAGATCGCCTTGAATTACCCGGTGGATCAAATAGCAAGTAAAGGCGATGTAAGTCATGTGGCTCAACATGCCGCTCATGGTGATCACGATGATCCACAGCAGCGTCACCCGACGGTAGCGAGAAAAGGACTCCTTGCTGTCGGCATCGAAACGGTCCTTCTCCTCAGTATTCCCCCCGAGACTTTGCACCGCATAGACGTTGTCCATTCCTTCCTCTATGGTGGCTGTGGTTATAGCGCCGGATGCTCTGGCGGCTTGTCCACGTCGCCGTATCACCCGTCCAAATAGTGCAGAAATCAATGCCCAAGTCGGCATGATGAAGACGGTCAATATGGCAATTTCGGGCATGCCGGGGTAGGCATTCATCAGAGTAAAGAACGCTTGCGCGAAGAGCACAGTCGACATGAATGGAGTGTGTGTTACTTCATAGAAGATCTCGTTGATTTGAGGTGTGTCGTACATCACCCGATAGATCGAATCCCCGATGCGCTGCTCCTCATGCTTTGTCATGGAAAACGAAGTTATCCTGGCAAACAGGTTGGATCTAAGAGTGTGGTTAAGAGACTGGTTCAGGCGCATATGCAGCTTGAATTCCAGGTATCCGTAGATGCCGCCCGCCGTACTATGTCCGCCGTGCATGTGATTCTCAACTTGGGTGGCGTAGTCGTGGCCTTGCGCTAGGCCTGCATCGACTTCGTCCTCGAACCCGGTTGAGTACGATCCGATGAAGACCACAAACGTAATGCCAATAACGGCAAACCATATGATCATCTCAAGTGGAGACGCATATTGCAATGCGTTGACGAATGGCATGGCGTAGTCGGGAAAGCCACTCGCCTCAGCAATTGGTCGCTTGAGAATGACGTGGTCGATCAAAAGTTTGATCGGCGGGGGCAGTAGAAATAGGGGCAGGGCATAGGAGCCAAGTTTCAAGAAAAACTTTGCGAGATAGCGCCCCCAGAACAATCCTATGTATTTTGCTGCTCGAACAATAATTAGCAGCGCTTCTGTTGCGTTGATGTCAGTACGCGTATCGAGGCCACTCGAGCGTGCGTCGAGGTCCGATTCACGTTCGCGAAGTGTCTTGCGAGGAGGAGTAGGTTGAACTTCAGCCATTACGCGGATCTCCTTGCTATATTCGTGAGATTCGATTCCGCTTCGACGAACGCCCTGTATCTCCCACCTTCAACTTCCATCAGCTGATCGTGGTTGCCGCTTTCGACAATTGTGCCGTTGTCCAAGTACAAGATGTTGTCCGCTTGACGAATTGTTGAAATCCTATGGGTTATCAAGAAGATTGCGCGGCCCTCTCTATCGGGTTTGCTGCGCACCCAATCAATCAGGTTGTTCATGACCTTGTGCTCGGTTGACGCATCTAAGGCTGCTGTAGGTTCATCGAGAACTAATATAGGAGCGTCTCGGATTATGGCTCTGGCGATTGAAAGCCTTTGACGTTGACCAGTCGACAACTTGCCGCCTCGGTCTGAGAGAACTGTATCCAAACCTTTCGGCAAATCGTTGACGTATTCGTCGATTGCTGCTACACGAATCGCCTCGCTGATTTGTTCGTCTGATGCGTTGGGCGCGACGTACTTAATGTTGTCGCGCACAGACATGCCGAACAGGAGATTCTCCTGCAGTGCGATAGCAATGTTGTTGCGCAATGTAGAAGTCTTGTAGTCGCGAATGTCGCGACCGTCGATGCTAATAAAACCCGATTGAGGATCAAACAGACGCAAGAGTAGAGCCATGAGAGTGCTCTTGCCAGAGCCGGTAGGCCCAATGATTGCCGTAATGGATCCTGGGGTAGCGCTAAACGATACGCCATTGAGAACGGGCCGATCAGCTTCATAGCGAAAACTGACGTCGCTAAACTTGATCTCTTGCTCAAAGCCTTCGAGCGGCACAGCATCGTGCTTGTCCTTGATATCGGGTTCAATATCCAATATGTCGAACACCCGACGCAAACCCATGGCAATATCCTGAGCCGTCATCCAGTTGCGCAGAAGACCACGAAGATTGTTGGCGGAACCGCGAAATTGGCCTCGCGCCCAATCCCAACTAGCATAGTTCCAGACTACAAAACTCACCCCAACAAGCCCAATGATTCCGAGAGCGAAGGTAGGGCTATCCTGCACCACCCAATAAGCCATTAGGGACTCTCCAAGAATCATGAAGACAGCGGCCACTGTAAACATGAAGATCGTAATCAGAGCAATTAAGTTTCTAACCCGATATGCGGCGTTGAATGCAATAATTGAGTCTCGCTCAAACTTCTCTTGCACGCGGTCAGCGGTGCCAAAAGCCTTAATCAATTTGATCGCACTGAATGCTTCCTGCAGGTTGGAAGTCACATCCGAAGTGGCCGCACGATATACGAGAGATCTGACGCGAACGCGGGGCATGGCTATGTTCGCCCAGGTCAAAGCGGGAAAAACCAATAGGGCGGCTAATATCCCAATCCAAGGGCTAAGCAGGAATACAACGAACACCGCCATGAAATAATTTATTACCAACATGGATGCATTAATCAATTGTTCGATTACATTGGTGACCATGGCGCTGTCTTGATAGATCCTGAATATCGAATCTCCCGTTCTATGATCGCTGTGGTAGTTCATCGACAATTGGTGCCACCGCTCTACAAGTGCAATCCGGAGGTCCTGATTGATGCGTTGCAATATCCAAATTCTGTAGTAGCCATTGAAGACCCCAATAATGGAATTGATCAACATCAAAATGACTTGCAGTTGGACCCAGAGGAACAGAAGGTCATACCGTTGATCTGTTGTGAGAGAAGTGATGGTCTCCATAGAGAGATCAGGAAGTCCAAGCCACTTTGCAACTCCGGGAGCCAGTGGTTCTCCCTGCAAAAGGCTCTGATTCATTAGGTCGACCATAATCAAGCCGAAAAAGAAACCAATGATTTGCTGAATGAATACGATGAGGTAGTAGTAGCAGAGGTGCGTTCCAAGTCGCAGTCGGAAGTGGATTCGCCGATCAGCAAGCCGGTACTGAACCGTCCATCCGAAGATCGCCGCCAAGGTTACAGCGATTGCGTAGAACCCGTCTATCCAACCTTCGACTAGATAGATGGCAGCGATATTTACCAAAAAACCAGAAAAAACTGCCGCCAAAGCTGCCCAAATCTGTATGCGGCCCCTTGCAAACGACATCGCTGTCATAGCAAGCAAAAACACTGCTGCAGGAATGTAGAGGTAGTGGTAGGGCGACTCCAACGTTCTCGGAACTATGCCTAGGAGTGGCCCGCCGATTACTACAAGCGCTAGCAGAAATGGTGCGTAACCGAAGTTGTAACCTGATCCAGCTACCGTGTCAGCGACACGATTCTCCATGCCCTCTCCGGGAATGTACCACCGGCCAAGAAGTTGCGGTCGTATGTAGGGCCACGATCTGAAAAGCAACTTTATGACGTCGATCAAGCCACTATCGTCCTCGTCGACGCTCTTCATCTTGTCGGGAGGAAGCTCTCCGGGACCCATAATCGGGAGAGCTCTGGAAGCTCGGATTTCTGTTGCTTTGAGATCCTGACTACTTTGCATTGTCAAATCCTAAATCACAGGATGCAGTTCACGTCGATTCATAGGAGGCGTCTTGCTTACTGTTCTCACCGATTCACAACGTGTCAAATGCCGCGAGGCAAGAATCCTGTTTCTATCCCACCGAGTTCCCTGCTTTAGCTTACCATGCACGAACTGACAATACCTTGCGACGGGTACCTTGGTCTTTCGACCGGACGTGAGTGGAATTGAGATTGCTCCACGAGCACCCAAAGAGGCTGCAGTGTCGGATGGCTATGCCTTGGAGGGTGTAGCTGTGCGAGCGTGAATTTGTACGTTTGAGTTGTTGTACACGCAATGTCATGAATGTCAATACAAGCGGTGTAACGCCGACTTGAAAAAACATTGTTTGTCGGGAAGTTATCAGACTAGACCACAGGAGGTGGATGGCATTTCTTGAAATTGCTGTGCTGCGGAGCGAGAAGCGGAAACTTGTCGTTGCCGCTACTGGCAGGCGTTCGCTAAGGATCGAAACAGCTACTGTTGGGTCTCAACCAAAAGTCTTTCCTTCATCCCGATAGTAGAAAAACATCGCAACCGCTACGAAGAGAACCGAATATATGGTGAGGACTGCCACGTGGATATACGCCGATGCGGAAGTATTGAGCTCGACAGCGTGTAGGGCCAGCTGGATTGAGTGGAACGAAGGCATTGCTGTGGCCACCGACTGCAAGTAGCCTGGCAATACCTCAAAGGGAACAACAATACCGCCCAAGAACAATTGAGGTAGATAGACAAGATTGACTACAGCATGAGCCGAATTTGGTCCTACCAAATAGGCAATCGCGAGGCCCAACGCGCAAAACGGAATTGTTGTTAAAACCAACACAAAGCAAATCAACATCAAGGGGAGAGCTTGAACTTCTGGACTTCCGAAAAACATAGCGATCCCAAAGATTACAAGCACCACTATGGTGCTGAACAATATTGACATCACAACTTTGGCAAGGAAATACATTACAGGAGGCATCGGGCTGACGCGCTTGAGCAGCAACCATCCTTGTCCACGTTCGGTAGCCACGTAGACTCCGAATCCAAACAAGCCAACGCCGATTACGCCCATGCAACTGGACGCAGTCGCCCAATACAACGTGTGGTCCACGTCGTTGGGCCCCCAATTCATGCCGAATCCAAAAAAGAGAAACATGCCTATGGGGAAGACAAACAATGACACTGAGAACGCTGGAAGTCGCAGGCACTTGAAGAATTCGAATTTGGACTCGTGGTACGCAATTCTCAAGAGATGAAAAATACTTTGACGGGGCAATTGCCTAGCGTCGTTCATGCTGACCTACCTCTCAAGAGATGCAAGTAGGCATCTTGAAGCTGTGCTGGCTTTACTTCTAAATTCTTGAGACTTGGATCGAGTTCCAACCATGCGCGAACAGTCTCTTCTGGGGAGTTGGCAAACAATCGAAACTGATCACCTGCAAACTCCGTACGTAGTACGCCAGGCAACTGACATAGCCTTTCCTCACGCAGTGACGTGGTTGCCGAAACCATCGTTGTGCCTACCACGGATCGAATAGAGGGTGGAGAGGCATCTGCAATGACTCTCCCTCGGTCAATAAGAATGATTCTGTCCGCCAATCGTTCGGCCTCTTCCAGGTTGTGCGTGTTCAAAACTACGGTTCGATTTTGTTTGCGGAAGAGTTGAATCTGGGACCACAAGGACATACGAGTCTCAACGTCCAGGTTTGACGTTGGCTCGTCGAAATAGAGCAGATCAGGGTCGCCAGCGAGCGCAAGTGCGAAGTGCAATTTTTGCTTCTCTCCTCCGCTCAGGGATCCGTAGCGTCGCTTTTCCAGTCCGTGCAAATTGGCGATGTCGATGATCTTTTCGAATTGCATGGAGTTGACGTAGTACGTACGGAAGAGTTGAATGTGTTCCGAAACGGATAGCGTTTCCGGTACTCCCGTAACTTGCAGCATGACGCCGGTGCGAAGTTTCGCGGCAGTGGACCCTGGATCGTGCCCCAACACACTAATACGACCTTGTGTTAGCTTTGCGGAACCCATGATCAGGTTCAGCAACGTGCTCTTCCCTGCACCGTTGGGACCAAGAAAAGCCACCGATGTAGCTTCCTCAATGGATAGTGAAAGATTGGCGACAGCCACTACGTCGCCATAGTGCTTCGACACTTCACAAAGTTCGATGGCGCTCCGAGTGCTCAAGGTGAATGTGCCAAGAAGTCATTGCATTGCGTGCGGTTCTCACGCAAATACTTGAATTTATTTAATTTTTGGTATCTTCAACCACTTTCTTGTATCGATCCAAGAGTGGAAGAACTTCGTCGCGTTCTGCAGAGGGCACGTTGAAGACAAACTCGTCGACCCCCTGTTGAATTCTGCCTTGCAAGTATTCGGTGTTTGGGTTTGCGCCGAAGAGCGCAATATCTATCTCCTCCACGGAGCGGCCGCGTTTGGCTACTGCATCGGCGAGACGTTCCATACTCCCAGATCCTAATCCCATAATCGGCATCCAGCCGTCCGCATAGTCAGCAATGCGATCAAACACCCATTTGGAATTTGCTCCAATCCAAATAGGAGGGCCTCCTGTTTGAACTGGCTTTGGCCATGACCAAATCGGGTCAAAATTCACAAATTCACCGTGGAATTCGGCCTCGTCGGAACTCCAAATCTCCTTCATTGCAAGGACTTTTTCGCGAACAATGGCCCATCGGTTCTTGTAGTTGGCACCATGGTTCTCCATTTCCTCTCGATTCCAACCAGCGCCAATTCCCAACACCAACCTGCCGCCTGACAGCATGTCGAGAGATGCTGCTTCCTTTGCAGTTGTTATCGGATCTCGTTCTATAAGTAAACAAATGCCGGTGCCGAGCCTAATTCGCTTCGTAACGGCCGCGCAAACTGCTAACGCAACAAATGGGTCATGGCTGTGCCAGTACTGTCGTGGAAGTTCACCACCTCCTGGAAAGGGCGTAGCGCGACTTGCGGGAATGTGCGTGTGTTCAGGGAAGAAGAGACTGTCGAAGCCCCTTTCTTCGGCTGCTATCGCCAAATCTGCGGGCTGGATGGCATAGTCCGTGGGAAACATGGAGATGCCAAACCGTGCGCCGTCGATACCTTTAAATGCCACTTTTTTTACCTAGAATTCAGTTTCATTCGAATGGAGATAGTAAAGGAATTGCCCTTGAAACAAGTGTCCAATAATTTGTGCTAGCAACACAGAGAGATTTCTCTGCTGATCCCTGTGCAGGGCGGGAAGGAAGCTTGGCGACCGATTCTTTAGTCCGAGAATTCCATTCTTCCCAGTCTACGTCCAGTTTCCTTAATTCCATTGGGTAGGGAAATCTTGAACGATTCATCGCGGCCCTTCATCCAGCAACTATATTCCGAGACGGCCAACATCATGACGAATCCACCGAACAAGTATGCAAAGTACAAGCCGGCTTCGTCCAGTTCGAACCAATTGCTGTCTGTGTGGGCTGCAGCGACCCCGTTAAAGAATCCGGCGAACATAAGGAACATCAACACTGCAGCACAAAATCCCAACACACCCAACAGCACTTTAGACTTCATTGGTCGGCAACCAATAATCGTAATGATTCCAGCACTGGCGAATATGCATGCATGCACTGGATGGCTGTAGAACAGGAACGCTGCTAGCAGAAGCGCTATTCCAAGAGCAACCATCAAGATTCGCATAGTTTTCTACTGTGGCAAACGGAATTCACGGGGTGTGATCAGTATGAATTAAGCGTCAGATGGATTGAGTCTTCTTACTACTTATACCACAAAGACACCATGCGCAATCGGCAATTGGATTCATTCAATCTAGGAATTTCGGGATCCTGGGGCTAGCTGGCAACGTTCTGAGCAAGACTTGGACTGCGAAGGAAGTGGGAGGAGGGATTGGTCCGAACATATTGACCAAACGTGTTGCTAGTGCATCTCTAGATGTACGGAACTTATTGCCACATAGTGAGACTAATTGAGCAATGAAGAAAGACAAGGCAAAGGCACGAAGGCCAAGCTAGCAATTAAACCAGTACCTGCTCGCTAACCGATCCCTTACGTATTCCAAAAGTCCACTTCAATAGGACTCTCCCACTAAGTGAGCAGGTACTACCGTCCCGGTGAGCTTTGAATTTCCCCTCCCTCTGATCCTCCCAAAGGCACCGGGACAACCTCAATTCCATCGGCCGACGAAACGTCGGCCGCTTAGCTTTACCACTCTCCGGAGTTTGGCATGGAGGCCCAGGGCTCAGCCTGAGGCATTGGGTTTCCAGATTGCAGCAGTTCAACTGAAATCCCGTCAGGTGATCGAACAAATGCCATATAGCCGTCACGGGGAGGGCGGTTGATAGTTACGCCAGCGTCCACGAGTCGTTGACAAAGCTCATAGATATTGTCCACGCGATAAGCGAGATGGCCAAAATTTCGACCCCCTTGGAGTTCCTCAGGATCCCAATTGTGGGTTAGTTCTACCTGAGCTTCGCCATCCCCGGGGGCTGCCAAGAACACAAGGGTGAATCTTCCTGCATCGTTGTCAATGCGTCGTAGTTCTTCGAGTCCCAGCTTGTTGCAATAGAAATCGAGAGAACTGTCTAGGTCAGATACCCTAACCATCGTGTGCAAGTACTTCATGTCCCTAAAATCAATCGTCGAAAACGTGCAAATCCTAGCAAATTGCGACATTCACGGGTACTAAGGCAGCGACGTACCCTGCGAAAGGCAGGAATTCGCATAGAGATTGGGTCCGGGAACAGAGTTTCCCAAGCAATGGTGTTGTAGCCAATATGGAATTTAGAGACAGAATTTGCGTAATCACTGGAGGAGCCAGTGGCATAGGCGCAGCGTGCGCCAAAGCGTTTGCCGAACAAGGCGCGCGTGTGTGTGTTGCTGATCTCAATCTCAGTGGGGCAAGAAAGGTAGCAGATTCAATTGGGGATGGTCTGGCCATTCAGTGCGATGTGGCTAATGAGGAGGAGGTCAATCAGCTGGTTTCCATATGTAGCAGGGAGCTGGGACCAATCGATCTCTTCTTTAGCAACGCAGGGATCGCGACAGGAGGCGATCCACTAACGTCACACGTCGAGGATTGGAACCGCCAATGGGCGGTGAACGTCATGGCGCATGTGTACGCGGTACGTGCCGTCTTGCCTGCGATGCTTGAGAGGGGTAGCGGCTATCTGGTTCACACAGCTTCAATGGCGGGCATTCTGACAACGCACGGAAATGCAACCTACGCTACGACAAAACATGCGGTAGTAGGCTTGGCGGAATGGAATTCGATTACCTATCACAACAAAGGTGTTCGAACCTCATTGTTGGCGCCGTTAGGGGTCAACACCCCTATGCTTGGCAATTCAAGATCTGCCTTTGCAGCGAACGCTGCAGGTCCCATTCGAGAACCTGAGGAAGTGGCTCAAATGGTCGTGGAAGCTGTGGAAAATGAACGGTTCCTCATCTTGACCGACCCGATTGCGCAAACTTGGATGGATCGCAAGGCAACCGATCTGGAACGGTGGCTAAATGGCATGCGACGACTTCAGCAACGTATCGAGGATGCCAGCCAACCTCAGCAATAGGACCGTCGTGTACATTGGGAGTAACTGGTCGGAGTGGCCGGATTTGAACCGGCGGCCTCTGCCTCCCGAAGGCAGCGCTCTGCCAAACTGAGCTACACTCCGTAGATCAATGATTGTAAGTTGTTGATCCGTCCACGCAAGCTACTTCATTCGACACACAGCAATGTTCGCTAAGGCTTCTAGTCCTGCAGAGTAGGCGTTTTTGGGAACACGCGACAAAGCACTTAAGGACTGTTCCGTGTAGTGTTCAGCCTTAGTCCGCGTATAAGCTAGCGCACCAGAATCCTGTACGGCCAGCAATACTGAGTGTAGATCGTTAGCGGAACGCTGCACTAACGCGTTGCGAATGCAGTTAGCCTGCAACACCGAGCCATTCGCCATTGCATGAATGAGAGGAAGTGTAGCCTTGCCTTCAGCAAGATCTTGCCCAACGTTTTTCCCCATCGATTCGCTGCTGCCCGCATAGTCCAGCCAATCGTCAATCAACTGATATGCCAATCCGAAGTAAAGGCCAAAATCTCGAAACGACCGTGCCGCAGATTCGCTGGCACTAGCAAGAACGGCTCCAGTGTGTGCGGAAGCTTGAAAGAGCATGGCAGTTTTGCGCCGAATAATCTCTAAGTATTGGTCTTCCGTGAGTTCTTCATTGCCGACATTTTGAAGTTGCAGCACCTCTCCTTCCGCGATGCAGTTAGTTGCCTCGCTAATGATGGCCATCAATTCCATAGAACCGATGTCGACCATCAATTCGAATGCGCGCGAATAAAGAAAGTCTCCAACGAGAATACTCGCGGAGTTGCCCCAAATTGCATTAGCAGTACGTCGATTTCTTCGCATTGTCGAACTGTCTACTACGTCGTCATGTAGGAGCGTAGCGGTATGCAGGAATTCGACCAGCGCGGACAGCTTGATGTGATCCACACCGCGGTAGTCGCAAGCTCTCGCGACCAGCATTACGACTAACGGTCTAAGCCTCTTCCCTCCCGAGCCGATTATGTATTGTCCGATTTCGTTAATGAGCAGAACATCTGATTCGAGCTCCCGCTCAATCAGGTCGTTAAGAGCCTCAAAGCTCCCGGTCGTTAACGAACGAACCTGATCCAGACTGGGCTCGGTGAGTAGCTCTGCAAGATTAGAGTTCATTTCTTTGAGTGCCCGATAATTGATTTCAATGTCAACGGAGTGCCTCGAACCCTGGTTTCCAACACCCTAAAACAAGAGCAGATTCAAAGAACGGCATATTCTTTGCATGTGCAGGACGTACTCATGATTAGGGGTTTTCGGCAAGTCAATAGTGATCTGAGTGTGAGGAGAATGAAGCCAACGAGATTTTACGCCCAACGGGTGCTAAAATGCGATCCTTCACGCGTCCAATGCCGTCTAGGCAGTGGTCGCCAACACATTAATGCGACTTGACCCAAGTACCAAGCAGGATAGCCATATGTACGCAGTATTTGAGAGTGGTGGCAAGCAACATCGCGTTTCTCAAGGCGATGTCCTGTCGCTTGAACGCTTAGCTGCCGAACCAGGCGATGAAGTCACATTTGAGACAGTAATGATGGTTGGCGAAGGTGGCGACATGACCATTGGAAAACCGTTTGTCCCAAACGGCAAGGTGCTTGCACAAGTCGTACGTCATGAGCGAGCCAAGAAGATTCGAGTAGTAAAGTTCAAGAGACGCAAAAACTACTTGCGCAGGGCTGGCCATCGGCAGGATGCAACGGTTGTCAAAGTAACTTCGATCGTCAAGTGACAGAATAGGTGAACCATGGCTCATAAGAAAGCTGGAGGCAAGACTCGAAACGGACGCGATTCCGAGTCGAAACGCCTTGGTATCAAGAAGTATGGCGGTCAGTTCGTTCGTGCTGGCAACATCCTTGTTAGACAACGGGGAACCAAATTCCACGCTGGCGATAACGTTGGGTGCGGCAAGGATCACACACTGTTTGCAAAGGCGGACGGTGTAGTCGAGTTCAAGACACATGGCCGTTCAATGCGAAGCTACGTGAGCGTCGCTGCTTCCTAGCAAAATCTGCCTTTTTGCTGCGTTCTACCTGAACCGGAGAGCGCAACGCGATGAAGTTTGTCGACGAAGTCACGGTAACAGCCATTGCTGGTCACGGTGGAGACGGCTGCCTGAGTTTTCTACGTCGTGCCAACTATGCCAGAGGAGGGCCTGACGGCGGGAATGGCGGGGCTGGAGGAAGCGTGTATCTTGTTGGTGACCTGTCCCTAAACACGCTTGTCGATCTCAGATTCAAACCGCAGCTCAAGGCGCAAAATGGGCAACAAGGCAGTGGCTCTCTGAAAAAGGGCGCGAACGGAAAGTCTATCGACGTTCTGGTGCCCTGCGGAACCACCGTAGTTGACGACGAAACGCTGTTGGTTCTAGGCGATGTAACCGATCCGGGACAACGTCTACGGGTGGCACTTGGAGGCAAGGCAGGAA
Organism: Candidatus Azotimanducaceae bacterium; assembly: GCA_965205545.1. GTDB lineage: Bacteria > Pseudomonadota > Gammaproteobacteria > Pseudomonadales > Azotimanducaceae > Bin55. Next base: position 3,077,663 of record OZ242170.1, read on the forward strand.
GGGGCAATGCCTCGTTCAAATCCAGTACCAATCGTGCTCCACGAATCACGACTCAAGGGGAACGCGGAGAAACTAGGCAGCTTCGGCTGCAATTGCGGGTCCTTGCAGACGTTGGTTTGCTCGGCATGCCGAATGCGGGCAAGTCCACGCTTCTTAGCGCAGTCTCCGCATCACGACCAAAAATCGCAGATTACCCGTTCACAACTTTACATCCTTCACTAGGCGTAGTCCGCGTGGGCACGGACAACAGCTTTGTCATTGCCGATGTTCCAGGATTGATTGCTGGAGCATCGCGAGGCCTGGGTCTAGGGCTTAGGTTCCTGCGGCACCTGACGAGGACTTCGCTATTGCTCCATCTGGTAGATGTCAATCCCCCAGATGGCAGCGACCCATGTGTGAATCTCGAGTCAGTGGAAAACGAACTTGGGGAATACAGCGAAACATTAGCCAACACTCCCATCTACACAGTACTGACCAAAATAGACACGGTTTCTTCAAGCCAAGTGGACGCCATAACTGCCGCAATTGAGGAAATTGCGCCAAATCGACCCACGTTTGCCATATCGTCAGTTACTAATGCAGGGGTGTCGAAACTTATGAGTTTTCTTGGAGACCAAGTGCGTGAAGCGAAATCTTCTCTTGCAGAGGACTCCGACTACCGACTGAATGTTCAGTCAAGAAGAGACAGATTGGCGTTGGATACTCTCGATCGTTCCCTAGAGGAAAGACGCGCTATGAAGGACAATCCTAAAGCGGACGCCGAGTCGGTAGAAGTGGTATATAGGCGAGACTAGGTGTGCGAGTGACGATTTTGTTGCAGAGCTACTCCGAATCTCGTTTACGTAAAAACGAATGATCTTGTCTAGATTATTCGGAGGTAGCGAGTAGTTTTATCTTGTGATTTAGACGAGACTTATGGCGTGCTGCCTTGTTTCGATGAACTAGACCACGATTGACCATGGAGTCAATCACAGGGACCGCTTCCTTGTATGCATCGGTAGCTGCCTCGTAGTCGCCGGCTTCAACTTGGCTTTCTACACGTTTGATGAACGTGCGAAATCGTGTTCGATGACGCATGTTGCGTTGACGGTGCGCGTCGGCCTGACGGGCTCGTTTTCTTGCTTGAGCACTGTTTGCCAAGTGTGTTCCTCACATGATTGCGAAGTGGGCGCCGAAGACCGCCTCGCTTAGGCAGACTCGGCGCAGCATTATACTCACCTATGCCACATTCATCGCGCACAACTCCTCTCTATTTGAAGACTCTCGTTGCGGTTAGAAGGCTATAGGCATCGACACCAGCAATCAAACTGAAATTGACTCAGGCAGGCTCGGCTCTCGAAGCCTGACTGTAGCTTCTCTAACAGGTGCGTCGCGCATATTTGGATTGGCGCGAGATGTGGTTCTCTCGTCGTTTTTCGGCGCCGGCCACATTGCTGACGCATTCTTCGTGGCATTTCGCATCCCGAATTTCTTCAGACGACTACTAGCTGAGGGAGCATTTGCACAAGCTTTTGTGCCGGTTCTGTCGGAATTCCAAGAAAGACGAAACCGGGAGGAACTGGAGCGATTCGTTCAAGCTGTCGCGGGCAACTTTGGTGTCGTCTTAATCGCAATATGCTTAATCGGGGTTGTTCTGGCACCAGTCTTGGTCACCGTCTTTACTCTGGGAGGATGGAGAGGAGACAGCAGACAGGAACTGGCAACTGGACTCTTGCAGATCATGTTCCCCTATTTGGGATTGATTTCACTGACAGCGTTTGTAGGCGCAATCCTCAACAGTTTCGGTCGATTCTCCGTACCTGCTTTTACACCAATTCTGCTCAATATCGCATTGATTGCCGGCGCTCTCTACGGGGGCAGGACATTTGAACAACCTGTGTATGCACTGGCATGGGCCGTAGCGATCGCAGGGGTGCTGCAGTTTGCATTTCACATGCCTTCGCTGGCCGCTCTAAAGCTGCTGAAGTTTCCAAGGATTGATTGGCGTTCGGAGGGAACCCGTCGAATGTTGCGACTGCTCGTGCCCGCGGTTTACGCTGCATCGGCTGGACAGATCAACATATTGGTTGGGACTATTCTCGCAGCAAGCCTGGCAGTTGGGAGCGTTTCGTGGCTCTACTATGCAGACCGACTAATTGAACTGCCGGTTGGGATGATTGCGATAGCCATCCAAACTGTGATTCTCCCAAACCTTTCAAAGTTGCACAGCCGAGATGATCTTGAAGGATTTCGCAGCAGTCTTGGGTGGGGAGTGCGTGTAGCCATCTTTCTGGGGGCTCCAGCTACGGTTGGTCTCTGCTGCGTTTCCGTTCCTCTAGTGTCGACCCTTTTCTTTCGTGGTGAATTCGTGGTTCAAGACATCTACATGGTTGCTATTGCGCTGCAAGCTTTTGCCGTCGGTGTTCTTCCTCTAATGTTGGTCAGGGTCGCCGCACCAGGCTTCTACGCGCGACACGACACGAAGACGCCGTTCAAGTACGCGTCAGTCGGGGTTGCTGTAAACATCGCCGTAAGTCTTTGCTTGTTCAAGCTGATTGGACATGTGGGCATAGCTATTGCGACGAGTGTTGCCGCGACCGTTCAGTGCATTCTTCTGATGCAAGGATTGGCAAAGCGCGGCGATCTAATCTGGAATAGTTCGCTGAGCAAAACTTGCGTTCAGTCCGCATGTGCCTGTGTTGCGATGGCCATTGTCCTGGTAGTCCTAGCGCCTCGAGGGGAGTTTTGGCTAGTTGCTTCAATATGGTCTCGCGTCGGGTGGACAAGCCTTCTGTTAGGAGCCGGGGCTTTGTCATACTTTGTCGTTCTGTTTCTCTTTGGCGTACGGATCCGGCATTTCCTGGGCCACATGTAGAATTTGGGAATGGAAATCATCCGTGGCCTCCACAATATTCGGCAACGCCATCAGGGATGTGTTAGCACCATTGGAACCTTCGATGGTGTCCACGTAGGCCACAAGCAGCTTCTGAACCTGATGCACGGTAAAGCTCAAGATCTCGGCACCTCAAGTCTTCTTGTAACTTTCGAACCTCAACCAAGAGAGTATTTCCAAGGTGCACTGGTTCCTGCTCGACTGACCCGTTTTCGGGAAAAAATTCAGATTCTGAGCGAGGAAGGAGTTAGTCGGGTGCTCTGTATTCCCTTTAACGAACGCACACGTCAGATCAGTGCGAAGGCAGTGATTGAACAGTTTCTAGTCGGCATGCTTGACGTCAAGTACTTAATCGTAGGTGACGACTTTCGCTTCGGCACCAATGCAGAAGGGGACTTCGGCATGTTGCAACAAGCAGGAGAGCAATACGGATTTGGCGTAGACAAGGTTCTTGCTGTATCGGTAGATGGATCGCGTGTTTCGAGCACTCGAATTCGTGAGTTGTTGGCGCAGGGCAACTTTGATTCTGCTGCGCGTCTGCTGGGTCGACCCTACTTTATGATGGGAACTGTCGTTCGCGGACAAAGACTAGGCAAGTCACTGGGAATTCCAACAGCCAATATTCGACTACAACGTTACAGAAGTGCGATTCAAGGAGTATTTGCCGTTTCCGTCTCGGGGCTCGACAAGGAGTACTTTGGCTCAGCTTATGTAGGTACTCGACCGACCATCAAAGGCACCGAACCGTTACTGGAAGTTCATTTGTTCAATTATGATGGCGATCTCTATGGTGCCCGATTGCGTGTCACATTCCTCAAGAAGTTTAGGGATGACAAAGAGTTTGCTTCCCTCCCAGCATTGCAGGAACAAATGTGTAGGGATCTGGCAGACACTCGTCAATGGTTGCAGGCTCGAGAGGTATTGACGTACTGATGCAACGCCTACCTCAAAGAAAACTGACGTGGTTTGCAATTAGCGGGATTGTGCTGGTGCTTGATCAGGTAACCAAGCTCATGGCTCTGGCATGGCTAAATGTTCTACCGACGCCGGTAATGCCCTTCTTGTCCCTGACGCTAGCGTGCAACACTGGTGCGGCCTTCAGTTTGTTGGAAGGCCAGAGTGCACTCCTTGCTGTGATTGGCATCTTTCTGGCTGCTCTGTTTGCCTATTTGATCGTTAGATTGCCCAAGGACCGTGTTCTAGAGGGATCTGCATTCTCTTTAATACTCGCTGGCGCGATTGGAAACGTGATTGATAGGCTCACACGCGGTTGTGTAGTGGATTTCATCCATGTTCACCATGGCAACTGGCACTTTCCAATCTTCAACTTGGCCGACTCGGCAATAACAATCGGGGCGGCGCTCTGGATTCTCTCTCTAATCATGGATCAGAGAGAGGATTTTCCAGCCAAAGATGGGCAAATCGAAAACTAGCCTCAACGGTTATTCGGCTACCGAGGTGCTCGCAGAAGTATCGAGGCTTGGAGGGAGTGGTACGTCGAGTTTGGGAGGCTGAAGCAGAACCCTGCCTCTTCGCTCTGGTCGATCAAGAATGCCAAAGGTAACAGCATTCAGAAAGCTTCTGTCTCTGTTTCGTACGGTGGACTCGATCACGAGATTTCCCTGTTCGTCGAATCCGGAGTAGTCTGGAAAATTCAAGGCGAGGACTTCCAATGCGTCGTTGGATGCTTCTGGCAATTCCAACTTGTGATTGGCCTCGACCATCACTGCCAGAGCTCGAGGGACAGCTGCCGATTGCGGAAAATTCTCAACAATATTGCGGGCGCGTGTTACTGCAGAAACCCACGCATCTCGTCGCAAGTAGAAAAGTGCGACGTTGAGTTCCGATTCTGCTAGAACGTTGCGAAGATAGATCATTCTAAGTTGGGCATCCTTCGCGTAAATGCTGGCCGGATAAAGGTTTAGAAAGTTCTCAAAGTCGATAAACGCCTGCCGCGCGCTAGTCACGTCTCTAAGTGGTTCTGGGGTTCCTAGCAATCTGTCGAAGAATCCGCGATCCCTTTGATAGTTTGCTAGTCCTCTCATGTAATAGGCATAGTCAGCGTTGGGATGTTGAGGGTGCAGATTAAGAAAGCGGTCGGCCGCGACAATTGAGGTGTCGAAATCCGTACGCATGAAGTTTGCGTAGATGAGCTCCATCTGAGCTTGCTCTGCGTAGCGTCCGAAGGGGAAATGGGACTCGAGCAGCTCGAGTCTTTCTATAGCATCAATGTAATTTCCGGAACGCAAGCTAACTCTGGCGTGATCGTAGAGAATTTCTTCGCTAACGTCTCCATCGTCGTCCTGCTGGGGTTCGTCACTTCGCTTTCCCACAAAGGGAATCAGAGCGCAACCTTGGAGCAGCACGCTGAACAGTAGTATGGTAGGTAAAAGCCTTTGCAATCTAGCGCACTTCCTCATGTCCGAAAATCTATTTTAGTTCCATGTTGATGCATGCATGAGTAGCGAGGTATACACAGCCGACTTGCTGATTCCGGAATCTAAGCAAGGAGCCCGAATCGACCAGGTGGTGTCTGGTCTGCTAAAGGATGTCTCTCGCACAGAGGTCAAACGTTGGATTCTCGATGGGTCGATAACAGTAAACGGCAGCACTGTAAAGCCTTCCTTTCGTGTCAGAGGGAACGAGCAGGTGTCTGTTAGGGGCCAGCTCAGTGAACCCATGGATTGGGACAGTCAGCAAGATGTGGAGTTCCAAGTAGTCTTTGAAGACGATGACGTTGTCGTTGTGGACAAACCAGCCGGCGTTGTCGTGCACCCAGGTACAGGAAATGCAAATGGCACGCTAGTAAACGGCCTAATCGCTCACCGTCCCGCCCTAGCCCAGCTACCTCGGGCAGGCATTGTGCATCGATTGGACAAAGACACTACAGGACTACTGGTCGTCGCAGCGTCAAAGACAGCTGTGGACTTTCTTGTCAACGCATTGGCGCTTAGGCAAGTCACCCGCCGGTACGTCTGTATCGTGGAGGGAGTAATGGAATCCTCTCAACGTGTGGATCTACCCATCGGTCGTCACTCAGTACACCGAACTAGGCAACAAGCACGGACTGATGGTCGGCCAGCATTGACGGACTTCCGTCCAAAACAGACCTTCCGTGCACACTCGCTTGCCATGGCCCAACTTCAGACGGGTCGCACCCATCAAATTCGAGTCCATGCAGAAGCCATTGGGCATCCTCTGGTCGGCGACACAACCTACGGTGCAAGCGGTCGGCTTCCAAGGACCGCCACTGACGACCTGATATTCAAAGTCAGAAACTTCCCGCGGCATGCATTGCACTCCGCAGAACTTTCCTTTGCTCATCCCTCGACCGGCGAGGAACTGGATTTCAGGAGCGACACGCCCGAAGACATGCGACAGCTGATCGAATCCTTGCAGCAGGATAGGAATAGCTTGCTTGACTCTTAAGCACGATTTCTAAACAATACGCCATTCCTTTGCAGGCTTGGTTGCCGACCCATGGCAGAAATGCTGTCCGGCGGCGAGATGCTCATTCGTGCGTTGCACGACGTAGGTGTCGAGTACGTATTTGGCTATCCTGGTGGTGCCGCCCTCCATATATACGACGCAATCTTCAAGCAACAAGCTGTTGAACATGTGTTGGTGCGTCACGAGCAAGCTGCAACGCACATGGCTGACGGATATGCGCGCGCAACTGGAGAACCGGGCGTGGTATTGGTTACATCAGGACCTGGAGCCACCAATGCCATAACTGGGTTGGCGACTGCCTATATGGATTCGATTCCGATGGTGGTCATTTCGGGTCAGGTGCCTCACGACGTCATTGGCACTGACGCGTTCCAAGAAACTGACATGATTGGAGTGTCGCGTCCGGTTGTGAAGCATAGCTACATGATTCAAGAAGCAGAGCAATTGCCACATGTAGTAAAGGAGGCGGTCTACATAGCCACATCGGGACGACGAGGTCCCGTTGTCATCGACGTTCCCAAGGACACCACAGATCCAAACAATTCGTTCGAGTACCACATCCCGGACAAGATTGAACTTCGGTCCTACAAGCCCGCGGAGAGAGGTCACTACGGTCAGGTCAAAAGGGCAACCAAGGCGCTGCTCGAGTGCAAGAGACCTGTAATTTATGCTGGAGGGGGAGTAATTCAAGGCGATGCAGCTGAAGAACTCACCACGCTGGCGCGTAGGTTGAACTATCCCGTTACCAACACGCTAATGGGGCTGGGAGCCTTCCCTGGTAGCGATCAGCAATTTCTTGGAATGCTGGGGATGCACGGCACGTACGAAGCCAACAATGCTATGCACCACGCAGACCTGATTCTGGCAGTGGGAGCTCGATTCGATGATCGCGTAACTAACAATCCAGAGAAATTTTGTCCGGACGCCACGATCGTTCACATCGATGTGGATCCTGCCTCGATTTCAAAGGTCATTTCAGCTGACATTCCCATTGTTGGTCAATGCAAGATAGTCTTGTCGCAGATTTTGGATTGTCTTGATGAGGAATTGCGGACTAACAATGCTGATAGCGAAGCTGTTGGCGATTGGTGGAACCAAATCAGTACGTGGCGCAGCAGCCATGGTCTGGATCACAGTCTGTACCAGCACGAGTCTACAACTGGTAAATTGCTGCCTCAGCAGGTCGTGCAGATGGTTTATCAAGCCACCAACGGCGAAGCTTTTGTGACGAGCGATGTCGGACAGCATCAAATGTTCGCAGCTCAATACTACAAGTTCGACGAACCTCGCAAGTGGGTGAATTCTGGCGGATTGGGAACTATGGGTTTCGGCTTGCCATCCGCGATGGGCGTTCAGTTTGCTCACCCTCACGCAACAGTGGTTTGCATTACAGGGGAGGGTAGTTTCATGATGAATATGCAGGAATTGTCAACATGCTCCCAATATTCCCTGCCCATCAAGGTCGTGAATCTCAACAATCAAGCACTTGGCATGGTTAAACAATGGCAAGACATGCAGTATGGGGGCCGACACTCACACAGCACCTATGCAGACTCGCTACCGGACTTTGTGTCGCTTGTTCAGTCCTTTGGTCATGTCGGCATACGAGCAGAATCCCTGCAGGAGCTCAATGACGCAGTGGAGCTTGCGTTCAGCGACAAGCACGCAACGGACTTGGTTTTCATCGACGCCATTATTGATCCCGATGAGCACATCTACCCGATGTTTGTAAAGGGCGGCGCCGTAAATGAAATGGTCTTGAGAAAACACGCGTAGAAATGCGACATCTACTCTCGGTCTTACTTGAGAACGAAGCCGGAGCACTTTCACGCGTTGTAGGCCTGTTCGCACAACGAGACTTCAACATTGAAACGCTCACAGTTGCGCCGACTGAAGACGAAACCCTGTCACGTGTAACGCTTGTCACCATAGGCGACGATCGAACAATTGAGCAAATCACCAAACATCTAAATCGGTTGATTGAGGTCGTAAAAGTCATCGACCTTACCGACAATGTTCACATCGAGCGGGAGCTAATGCTTGTGAAGGTCAAAGCTGACGCGGATACCAGGGACGAGGTCAAGCGTACGTGCGACATTTTCCGCGGACAAATTGTCGACGTAACTCCAAACACCTACACGATCCAACTTGTGGGTCCGACCGAGAAACTGTTAGCCTTCATTGAGGCCATCGGTCCCACCAAAATCATGGAAGTAGTGCGGTCTGGCGTTTCAGGAATTAGCCGTGGAACCAAGGTTCTAAGCGTTTAACAAATCGAATTACAGGATTTCGAATGCAAGTCTATTACGACAAGGATGGCGATCTTTCCATCATCCAGAACATGAATGTGGTTGTTGTGGGGTATGGTTCTCAAGGCCACGCACATGCAAACAATCTGCGAGACAGCGGAGTGGAAAACCTAGTCGTTGCTCTGCGCACAGGATCGGGTTCCGCAAGCAAAGCGCTGAATGCGGGGTTTGAAGTGAAGCCAGTCGGTGAAGCTGTCAAGGACGCGGATTTTGTAATGGTCCTCGTTCCCGATGAAACTCAAAGAGACTTGTATGATCGTGAAATTCAGCCAAACTTGCGACCTGGATCGACCATTGCATTCGCTCATGGATTCAACATTCACTTTGAGCTGATAGAACCAGATCCTGATGTAGACGTCGTGATGATCGCCCCTAAGGGACCTGGACACACGGTTCGTGCGCTATATGCGGAAGGCGGCGGAGTGCCAGCTTTGGTGGCGATTGCACAGGACGCATCGGGACGTGCCAAGGAAACGGCTTTGTCCTATGCGATGGCCATCGGGGCAGGAAGGGCTGCGATCATTGAAACTTCGTTCCGAGAGGAAACAGAGACCGATCTGTTTGGGGAGCAAGCGGTATTGTGCGGTGGTGCCGCCGCGTTGGTGCAGGCAGGATTTGAAACATTGACGGAAGCTGGCTACGCACCTGAAATGGCCTATTTCGAGTGCTTGCACGAACTCAAGCTGATAGTGGATTTCTTCTACGAGGGGGGAATATCCAATATGTGGTACACGGTGTCGAACACGGCCGAATATGGTGGTTTAACTCGAGGGAGCCGCATTGTCAATGAAGAAACTCGACAGGAAATGCGTCGAATTCTGGATGAAATCCAGACAGGAAAGTTCGCTCGGGAGTTTGTGGCGGAAAATCAAGCCGGCGCTACCACCATAAAGGCGATGCGACGCTTAAGCAAGAACCACCCGATTGAGGAAGTGGGTTCTCGGTTGCGTGGCATGATGCCTTGGATCGAATCGAACAAACTGGTAGATCGAAGCAAAAACTAGTCCAGACCAGCTTATCTCGACCATTCGCACGAATGGTCTTTAGAATCCTCCTTCGTTAGGGCTATTCGAGAATCGATCGGGCGAGTGGCACTCGGAGACCGGCCGGCGATGTGGCAGCTATGTGTACATAGTCTCCACCTGCCCATTTCGCCAACCGACGCAACCCCAAGCCAATCGCTCGCACAAGATCAGAATCTTTCGCGCTAGCGGATCGCTCCAACCAAAGATGAGGGACGATGAGCGCTCTCTCTGTTCGGTCGATCCGCAAGTCCGCTCGCCCCACGAGCCGATCACCGTGCAGTATGGGCAACACGTAATAGCCCCATCGCCGTTTTGCCTTGGGTTTGTACACTTCCCAGATGTAGTCGAAATCGAACCACTTCGCGGCCCGGCCACGTGCAGTGACAAATTCTAGTGGCGGCAAGAACGTGGCCTCGGCTAGAGAGTCCTCCCGTGTGGTGCGCCAGCCTCGAGGTACCGAGCCACTATGCACGGCATCAAGTTGCTTGGCGCGTGCGCGAAGCAGATATTGGGTGGGTCCGTCACCGATTTGTGCATGTTCCGCCGCCCCCGATGCCAGAAGTTCGTTCAGTCTGCGCCGCTCTGCGTTAGGATCCGAACGGAGGTGGGCAAGGTGCCGGAATCGATGAGCCCAATCGCGGGCTGTTGCCATGCCAAGCAATTCAAGCGCTTTGCGTGCAAAGAAGTCATCGGCCTCTTCTGCCGTCGCTGTGTGCTGCACATCGACCGGTGCGACATCACAGCGCAGAGAATACAACCGTTCAAAACGCCGACGTCCGTATGTCATCAGCTCGCCAGTCAACCAAAGATGTCGCAAAGCGCGAGCAGTGTCCTTGTTCGAGCGAAACGACTTCTGATGTCTTTGCTCGGCATAGTCACGGCTCGCCACGGGTCCTCGGGTTGAGATGTCCGTTAGTAGAGATTCTAGGAGCTGCTTGTTTTCTACTGCAAACTCACGCGACTTGTCCTCGGCCGCACGGCGGGCCATGTGAACCCGCCAATACGGGAGTTCGCTCATGGGCAGCACGTACAGCGTCCCGCCATAGTCAAAGAACTCGCGGCTCTTATATAGCAAGTAATCGAGATGCTCAGGGCGATAGTCCCACACGCGGGCGTGTAGCGCGAGATCATGGCTTCTGCCGATCACATTCAACGGGTCGACTTGCACTAATCCCGATTGTTGCAGAGCCCTACGTGCACCGGTACGGCCTGTCCACCGCCTTCCGGGCCAAAGTCCTTGGCAGCCAAGGATGAACCGCCTAGCTGTTTGGAACGATATCACCATCGAAGTCAACTATCTACCCTTAGTAAGTTGTCGATTCTCTAAACTGCGTCGGTGAGCGATACGTCCTCCTGCACAAATGGTGCTAGCGAGTGTCGCTACTTGAACAGGAGCTTGTACTTGCCATTTTGAGCCTGATTGAGGACATGTTTTCTATTGAAATCTACAATCAAGAAATACTAGACCAACTCTTGTGTGGACTACCTCAATGTGAAGCATGTTCGAGGGAATTTCAGTTTAACGTCGCAGAATCCTAACCCATTCCAACGCAGATAAACTGCGGCATGCTATTCCTCAACGAATTTGGCGCTTTATGAAGCAAGTCGCCAAAACGTTCCAGCACGCAAGGGATTGAGATTTGACTAGAGTCTCCCATTTACCTGCTAAGTGTTGCTAGCTGGTTGGTCACTCTTAGCGACGAGGTCAATATCTCTGTAACCGAGTGACTATTCGAGCCATCTAGTAGTAAGCGACCACGCTAGGAATCACCCGCCGCAATCAAGAATAGAACCGAACGAAGTCTTGGGACAGTGTTGGCAGCAATTGAATGTCAGTGCGCTTTTGGTCGATTGATGATTCGTCGGACTCTTTTTGCAACGGGAACGTTTCAGCGTGGAGCGCGTTTGTTAACGGAGGCCATGAAAATGACAACTTTTAAACGCATATTTCCAATTGCGCTCTGCTTTGGCTCAATACTGTTCCTAACTGGTTGGTTTGAAACGGGATCTCAAGTCCTCAATCAGTCTTACCACTGCAACAGCAAGGCTGGTGATTACATTCTGACGAATACAGAGACCAAGCAGGAGAAGCGACTACCTGTTGACAGTTCACAACGTGAACTCAATCTTGCACGTGCCGAGGGGTTTACTAATCAAAGACATGAACGAATTTGGTCATGCTCCTTCTCTTATCTAGACTCACAACTCATCGGTCAGAATCACACAATAGTTGAGGACACTATCGACCCAACGAGCAGGTACGACTTTGATGCCTTGATTGCTATGCACAATCGTTGTCGCGCGCAACACGATGACAACGAAAATCACAAAATTCCTGTGTTTTCCGGTACGGCTGTCGTAGGCGACAAAATCAAGATAATTGGTCTGGCATGTTTCAGCCGGAATATGGTTGGTCTCGACCAATACAAGAAGCCACCTCAGGAGAAAGATACTGAGAGCTCCAGCTAATGAAGGCAATTGCGAGCCGCTCATCACGAAGTGAGGTTGGTTCTGAATGCGAACTGCTGTTTCCATTCAGTCTCTTGAACCTTGTACGGAGCATCTCGACATGAAGAGAGTGCCATCGGTGATGTGTCCGACTACGCTGGCAAACTGACCTGTTGTAAGGCATCCATAGAGGTAGCGATGTTTTTAGTCGCGCACCTCTTTGGTCGAGAGAGAGTGGTGGGATACGCGCCAAGACTTAACGTGGAGATTGATCCTAACAGGTCGTCCCCACCAGTTACGGCATTTCATCAACCGATGTTGTGAGCACGTCTAGCGGACAATAGGTATTCGTCATGTAGACATCGCGATCGAGATCTCGATGTCCCAAATGGCAGTGGCAACAGTTTGTCCGATCAGATCAAGTTTACGAACGGTTTCGATCCTGTCTGAGACTGTGTCAAGCTGTTTTCTCGGCAGCATCTCGTTCAGTATTCCCGAAGCATGTGCTAAGCAAAGCAGTATCACATCTCTGGGAGAGGGGATGGCATCGGAAAACAGAACTTCGAAAAGTCTGAGTTTGGTTTCCTTCTCGGCTGTGCCGTCGATAACCGGATATCGCCGAGATCGAAACACCCACAAAAATCTTTCATCCACCTGTTCAATAATTCCCTTGGTGGAGAGTCGTGCAAGGGCTTCCTCTCTAATGTCGTCAGCTCGCTCTGCAGTCCGCTCGACCCAATAGCGAATGTCTTTTTCCTGTTTTTCAGTGGCGATTTCCTTGAGTACTGCATCTGCAGTCGCACTGCCTATGGGCTCGTCCCTGATGACAAATAATCGATTTACATCGCTATCGATTCTTCGATTTTCTGCCAATTCCATGAGAACTGCACCGCTTAAGGCATAGCGTCGCGACCACTCTGGAAGTCGCACGAAAGATCCGTCTTCGTCGTGCAAAAGCAACAACATGATCTCTTCGGCTATGCTCAAATTCGTTTCGCTCATGTTTCTTCCACTCTCAATTGCAGATCAAGACTCTCTTGCCGAGACGGGATATTAGCGATTTCCTATTAGGTAACCTTAAGCAATCCAGTCGAAGCGTGGGTCCTTCTAATTCTATGATAGGAGTTTTCTCAGTCTCTATCATGCGTGGTCAGTTTAGTCGCCAAATTCTCTTGCCTAGGCCCAAGATATAGTATTGCTTACACCCCTACCGCATTGCCTTCATTGTTCTCTCAAGACGACGCGCCTCCGCGCCGGGGTCCCTTTGATGGATCACAAGATCCTTGACCTGCTTTTAGCTCGAATTCACGGTCGTTGCTGGTGAAGCAGCTGGTGCGCAGAGCCCTGCTCGTCGGCTCCTATCCACTGACAATTGTTGCGTGCTACGTGGCGTATTGGTTACTCACTCAGACCATGCCAGTGGCTTATGCCGCATATATTGCAGCAGTGTTCGGCGGCGCTCTAGTTACCCTTCACGAATGGCTTTTGCCCTATCGTAAATTCTGGCACCCAACATGGGCCGATTTGGCAAACGATAGTGCATACATGGTTCTTGGGCAGGTGGCTTTCGAAAGGCTGCTAGTGCTCTCGGCTTTCGTCGTCGTGGCTTCATTCGCGGCGAGCAGCCAATGGCGCATGCCTGGACTGTGGCCATACGACTATCCAGTATGGGTGCAAGCAGTGATGATTTTGGTATTGGGGGACTTCCTTCGTTACTGGATGCACCGTGGTTTTCATAGATTTGGCTGGATGTGGCGATTGCATGCAGTTCATCATTCGCCTCAAAGGTTGTACTGGCTAAACGTCGGCAGATTTCACCCATTTGAGCAATCCTTGCAGTTTGCTGTAGACGCTCTACCTTTCATCGTGTTAGGAATCAGCCCCGAGGTTCTAAGTGTCTACTTTGTGTTTTATGCAATCAACGGTTTTTACCAGCATTCGAATTGCGACGTGCGTCTTGGGTGGTTGAATTGGGTGGTTGCCGGACCAGAGTTGCATCGATGGCACCACTCGATAGACCTTGAGGAGGCAAACCACAACTTCGGCAACAATCTCATTGTTTGGGACGGGTTGTTTGGCACTCGTTATTTTCCAAGGGACCGAGATGTACATGCGCTTGGAATTCCGGTGCAGAACTATCCAATGAGTTTCCTTAGGCAAATGGTCGCGCCGTTTGACCGTCGAATTTCGATGAACTGAACCGATGCCGTTTGATCCTTCCTATTCCATATTCAAATCTCTATTAACCCTCAAGCAGAAATCGTCCTTCGATCGGTTGGTGGAAACTGCCCGTGAGCCAGCGGCGACCCAGCTTGAAGTGATGAGACGTATAGTTCAATCAAACCGAAATACGGAATTCGGGCGTCAGTACAACTTCAATGAGATCGACTCAGTCGAGGACTTTCGAAAGGCAGTGCCTATTTCCGACTTTGAACTACTTCGACCTTATATCGAACGCCAACGAGACGAAGGCGTTCAAACTCTCACTTGGGCGGATCCAATTTGCTACAACCGCACAAGTGGCACTACCGGCATCCCGAAGGATGTGCCAGTCACCGAACAGACTTTGGACGAGACTAGAGCATCTTCACAACTGAGTGCATATGTATTGGCTCGCCAATCAGAAATTCTCAGGGGAAATGTGTTTGCTATTGGTGGATCTGCTGAGGAAGAGAGAAGCGTTAGGGGCATGCCAATTGGGTCTGCGTCGGGTCTGCTATATCGCCAACAGTCGCGGTTTGTCAGATCTCGTTACGTCTTACCTCCTGAAGTATTTGACATCGACGACATTGAGACTCGCTACATCGCGTTCGCCGTTTTTGGTTTAGCAAACGCGAAAGTGTCCACGATCGCAACGGCGAATCCATCAACTTTCGTTCGCCTGCACGAAGTGATCAATGATCGAGTTGAGACGATCCTTCGGCACATTGCTGACGGAACCGTGCCTGAATGTGGAGTAGAACTAGAGCCTGTAACGCGAAATCCGTCGCGTGCCCGACAGCTTGAGCGAGTTCTTGGCGTACGGGACGAACTAAAGTACTCCCAAATTTGGCCCGGTCTGGGAGGTGTCGTCACGTGGTGTGGCGGCAGCTGTGGGTTCGCTTTGTCCAAGCTCCAACCGCTATTGCCGGACAAATGTAAAGTATTCGAATTTGGGTACAACTCCAGTGAATTCAGGGGAACAATTAACGTAGAACTCTCCAAGAACGCGTGCCTGCCGACCTTGGGACACACGTTCTTCGAGTTTGTGGAATGCGATGACTGGGAAGCAGGAGAAAAGCGATTTCTTGGCTTGCACGAGTTGGAAGTAGACGGACTCTACTACGTCTTCGCCACTACATCCAGCGGGCTTTATCGCTACGACATCAATGACATAGTGAAAGTGACGGGTCGTGTCCACGCGACCCCCACCATCGAGTTCGTGCAAAAAGGTCGCGGAGTCACAAACATAACCGGCGAGAAGGTTACAGAGTACCAAGTGCTTGAAGCAGTATCGGTGCTGCAAGAGAAGCTTGCCTTAAATTCGCATTTCTTTGTCGTACTTGCTGATGAGGAACGCGCTCAATACTTGCTGTGTATGGAAATGGACTCCCCGACCAACGTTGAGTCGGTAGCAAAGTGCTTTGACGATTCATTGGGACAACTCAATGTCGAGTATGAATCCAAACGAAAAAGTGGACGACTATTGGCAGTCAAAGTCGTTGTATTGCCACGGGGAACTGGATTCAAATACCGTACCGACTTGGTTGCGGCCGGACAAAGAGACGGGCAATTCAAATACCTGCACCTGCAATACTTGAACAATTCCTCACTCGAAATACCGGACATCGGCCGCAATTGATGCAAATTGTCGAATTGCAACCATACACGTTTCCCGTTCCGTTTAACGTCGTATTCAAGCACTCCTCCGCAACCCGAAGACACGCCGAGAACTTTGTTGTGCGGGCCACAACGGATAGGTCCGCAGTCGGCTTCGGGGAAGGGTGCCCGCGAAGCTACGTGACGCACGAGTCTGTTGCGTCATGCTCGAAATTTCTCAATGATCACCGGGAGTCCTTGCTTGAACGCATTCACGATGTTGCAACCCTGAGGAGTTGGGTTAGCCATCACAAATCAGCCATAGACGAGAATCCTAGCGCATTCTGCGCAATCGAACTGGCGATTTTGGACGCATTGGGAAAGCAGAACCAACTTCCTGTCGAGTCGCTGCTGGGGGTCGAGAGAATTAGCGGCACCGTTCGCTATACCGGTGTCATGGGAGACTCACCTTTTTTAGCGTATTGGCTTTTGGCGCAACGCTATAGGCGCAACGGTTTTACAGACATAAAAATCAAACTATCTGGGCAAGCCAAGAAAGACCGGCGCAAGCTGGACACTTGGAAACCACAAGGCTCTGGATTGTGGCGGGTCAGATTGGATGCAAACAACCTTTGGGAAAACCACAAAGATTGCGTGGAGCATTTGGCGATGCTACCTGCAGTCTATTGGGGCATTGAAGAGCCATTGCAAGCCCGTGACTTTGATTCCATGGTCCATGTCGCACAAGAATCGAACTGCAAAGTCATATTGGATGAAAGTTGCTCGAGAGTGGACGACTTGGATTCAATTGATGGAGAATCCTGGGTTTGTAATCTCAGGATTTCGAAGATGGGCGGCTTGATTCGGACAATGGAACTTGCTGACGTCGCAAGCCAAAAGGGAATAGAACTAATCGTTGGGGCACACGTAGGAGAAACAAGCGTGCTTTCTCGTGCGGCGCTCGCGTTGGTTCAGTTCTTCAACAATACACAGCTAGCGATTGAGGGAGCTTTTGGAACACATCTACTAAAGGAGGATTTGACCGAGGAAGTCATCGAGTTTGACTCTAATGCCGAAATAGCACTTCAAGAGCTGCCCTGCCTTGCACGTCCGGGTCTTGGACTTGGGGTCAAACACTCAAAGCTGATTTCTCTTGCTAGCTAACTCGAAGATCAATGCCTGTGGCTTGTTAAGGAACAACCGCGGTGTGCTGGGGGTCGAAATCCTTAGAGATCTCAACCACTATTTCGGACCAACATCATGCTTGCATGGCCTCACGTTTGCGAGGTTCGACTTGAATCGGCGATGGGCTACGAGATTGAGACGGTCAAAGTCTTAGGAGTGGTTGTACCATTTGTCCTGCACGCGGGATGTTCGCTAGCAAGGAGAATTAGAAAGTGTTAATTAACAACAAGAACCAAATTCCGGCATCGGAGATTACTCCCGAGTCAGT
The DNA here is from genome assembly GCA_965205545.1 of Candidatus Azotimanducaceae bacterium. Classification (GTDB taxonomy): domain Bacteria; phylum Pseudomonadota; class Gammaproteobacteria; order Pseudomonadales; family Azotimanducaceae; genus Bin55. The sequence continues at coordinate 3,095,018 of OZ242170.1, forward strand.
CTATCTTTCACGTCGCAAATTCATTGGCCAAAGTTCCACAGCAATGCTCGTTGGAGCTGCGGCTACACCTGCGCTAGCGTTGCCATCCGGTTGGGTGGAGGAACAGGGCTATTCGGAAGGAGATCCCATCGAAGAAAAAACCACTCCCGAAGAAATCGCGACCCGCTACAACAACTTCTACGAGTTTGGAACTGGAAAGGAAGATCCATCCAAAAAAGCCCATGTATTGACGACGGATCCTTGGTCCATTGAAGTAGCCGGAGAAGTGGCGAAGCCTGGAAAGTTGCAAATTGAGGACGTCTTAAAGGGAATTGATTTAGAGGAACGCATTTACCGCCTGAGGTGCGTTGAGGCTTGGTCAATGGTTGTCCCGTGGATTGGCTTCCCGGTCAAGAAGGTGCTTGATAAGTTTGAGCCACTCGGGAGTGCAAAGTACGTTAAATTCACAACTTTGTATAGGCCTAAGGAAATGCCGGGAATTCGATCGATTTTTTCATCTGTGGAGTTTCCTTACGTTGAGGGATTGCGTCTGGACGAAGCGAATCACCCGCTAGCCATCTTTGCTGTGGGCATGTACGGCAAGATTCTGCCCAATCAAAACGGAGCACCTTTCAGACTTGTCGTTCCGTGGAAATATGGATTCAAGAGCATCAAGTCCATAGTGAAAATCGAGCTGACTAGAAGGGAACCTCGAACCACCTGGAACCGATCTGCTCCGCACGAGTACGGGTTCTACGCAAATGTGAATCCGGAAGTTGATCATCCTCGGTGGTCGCAGGCACGGGAGCGAAGGCTGCCAACAACGATATTTGGCGGCACAATAGCTACACGGATGTTCAATGGTTATGACGAGGTGGCGTCGCTATATGAGGGAATGGACCTCAAGCGTAACTATTGATTGATGTCTTCAGCGACCTAGACTTGCCAGGTCGATGAGTACGGCAGCTTCAACCCGATCCGGACCAAGACTCTCGTGGCTTAGCACGTCACTTGCGAAGTGGTCGGTGGGATTCCTGCTTGCCATTCCGCTCTTGCTTATTCTTAACGACGTTCGCATTGAATTTGTCCAACCAGGACTGGGGCTGGGGCCAGACCCTGGTGAAGCACTAGTTGAACGACTTGGCGTGTGGTCTATTCGAATGCTCTACCTCACGCTCCTAGTATCGTCCATGGCAAGAGTGTTCAAGCTACCGATTTTGGTCCAACATCGGCGGACTGTTGGGCTATGGGCGTTTAGCTATGTGGTTTTGCATTTGGCTGCATATTTCTCGGCGCTCGCCGGATTTGACATTAACACAGTGTTCTCGGACTTTACAAAGAGACCCTACATCATCGTGGGACTTTTTGCCCTGTTTTTGCTTCTGCCTCTAGCAATCACGTCGACTCGCGGATGGCAGCGCCGTCTGGGAATGAATTGGAAACGACTGCACAGGGTTGTTTACGTAGCCGCCACTCTTGCACTCATTCATCTTTGGATGCAAGAGAAGGCAACATTCATGGACACCGCCATAGGGTACGGGACTATATTGCTATTGCTTTTTGCGGAACGCGTAGTGGACTTTAGCCGTAGAATTCAGCGACGCGCTGGGAAGGCTGCTGAAAAGAGCTGAACTACATGTATGATCTTTTGATATCGTTTGTAGTAGCTGATGTCAATCATTACAACAGAAGAGAGGAACTACGCAGTGAGTAACTTGGCAGATGGGCATGCGGTTCCGACAAAAGCGGGCGAAAAGCCATTGACCGACGAAGAGTTGCGGTCATTGCTCAAGCAGGTTCCTGATTGGCAGTTGCAGTACTCCAGTGAAAGAAGTCTCTACTTCTTGACGCGGAGCTTCGAGTTCGATGCCTACACCAAGGTCTTAAGTTTTCACACAAAAGTGGGTGAGCTTGCGGAAGCCGAACAGCACCATCCCGAGATCACGACTCAATACGGGAGCGTCAAGGTCTGCTGGTGGACGCACACCGTGGGTGGCGTGCACATGAACGATTTCGTGCTAGCTGCCAAATGCGAGTGTGAAAAATTCGTTCGAGCGCGCGACCTAAACTGCAGCGCTTGGCGTAGCCGCAACCACTCCGTTTCGTGCGCGAACGGCAGCCGCTAGGTTTTCCAAACACTTCCTTGTGTCGTCCCAACCCAAGCAGGCATCTGTGATGCTTTGTCCGTAAACCAATCCTGTCCCGTTTCCAATTGATTGATTGCCTTCGATCAAGTGGCTCTCGATCATTGTGCCCATAATCCCCTGTTCGCCATCGGCGATCTGATCGCACAGCACACTGCACACGTCGATTTGACGTTTGAAGTTCTTTCTGCTGTTGGCATGGCTCGTGTCAACCATTACACGCTCGTTGACCTCGGCTTGCCTCAAGATTTCGCACGCGCTCCTGATCGACTCTGCATCGTAGTTGGTGTTCTTTTCGCCGCCGCGAAGTACAGCGTGACAGTCTTGATTGCCCCTTGTTGCGAATATAGCGGTATTACCTGCTTTAGTAACAGAGAGGAATATGTGCGAATCAGAGGCTGACTTAATCGCGTTAGCCGCAGCCCGAATGTCACCTTGTGTTGTGTTCTTGAACCCAACCGGACACGACAATCCCGATGCAAGCTGACGGTGGATTTGGCTTTGTGTGGTTCTTGCACCGATAGCGCTCCACGCGACCAAGTCGCCAAGGTATTGAGGGGTGATAGGGTCCAAATACTCGGTACCCACACCGAGGTTCAATTCCATAATGTCCCGCAAGAGTTTTCGGGCAATCAGCAGTCCTTCATTGATATTGAAAGATCCATTCAAGTGAGGATCGTTCAGTAATCCCTTCCACCCAACGGTCGTTCTGGGCTTTTCAAAGTAGACGCGCATGAGTATGCACAACTCGTCTTTGAATGTATGGGCACACTCGCTGAGTTTGCCTGCATACTCCATGGCGGATTTTGGGTCATGGATAGAGCACGGACCGACGATTACGAGCAATCTACGGTCCTCACCCGCGATAATTTTGCTAGCTGTGGCTCGGAGTCCTACGACGAGCTCAGAGGACTTCGCAGAAATCGGGTACTCTTGCAGTGCAAGCTGCGGTGCAATTACCTCTTCTGTCCCTATGATCCGGACATCGTCAGTTTGCCATTGCATTTCGGGTCGTTCTCAAACAATAGAATTGAGGGTGATTAGCGGTCCTAAATGAAGACTTAGCCAATTCCCCGAGTTCCAAATTTTATAGGTAGGTAGTTTGGACGCTGAAAAGATCGAATGGTTGCATCGCTTGGGAATTGATGTGTGGCGGCCACGCATGGTCGCGCAGAGGTCTACTCAGGTCAAAACCACTATCGAGCCCGCTGACTCGACAGCACTAAGCCATCCCCGGGGTTCTTCCAAAAACTTGGACAGTCCGCGGGACTCGGCCGATACCTCCAGCATTGCTGCAGCAGGTTCGATATCGTCAGAGACTACCAACTCTGCAGACGCAACAGTTACTAAGCGCGAACCGCGGTCGAGCTCTGTCTCTCCAGATGCACTAACCGTGGAAGTGTCGTTCGACGTTCGTTGTGTGGAGAACGGTAGAGCACTGCTAGTGTTTGACAACGCTAACCAAGTGCCTAACGAACTATACAACGGGATTGTTGCTGCTTTAAGCTGCTACGAGGATGGTAGTTCGCAGGAGGTCGACTTTGTGTGGCCTCCTCGGCAGAATGGGGCTATTGATCGCGGGAGTGATCATTTCGGCATCGAAAGTGCTAAGCGTGCGTTCCGTTCTTTGGCCAAGCGAAATGCGTGGAAGCCAACGGTGTTGTTGGTAGTTGGCGTCGGTGCGGCAATCATTACCCAAGAATTGCAGGAGTCGATCGATTCGATTATTAAAATTGACGACTTTCCCAGTGATGCGGCGGCAAAACGCCAGCTATGGCAACAGATAGCGTCGATGTATTAGAGAAGAACGTCGACTTTCCACCACAAATACGACCACTTGGATTTGACGACCTCACACGGGTCTGCGACATCGAAAACCGTTCAATGCCATTTGGGTGGAGCAAGCACATCTTTCGAACATGTCTTGTCGGTCCCTACGAATGCTGGAAATTGGAAACTGAACGTCTGGGGCAGCTTGACATCCTAGGCTACTACGTCCTGTATGTTGTAGGTTCCTATGGCGAACTGTGCAACATTTGTGTCGACGTTGACGAGCAGCAGTCTGGGCTCGGGTCCGCGCTACTTTCACATGCAATCGCTAGATGCTCGGAGAATGGGATCAAGACAGTCGCCTTGGAAGTCAGGGCATCGAACAAGGTTGCGAAAAGGCTTTATTCAAAGTTTGGATTTGTGAAAGTGGGAAGTCGCAAGAACTACTACATAGCAGTGATTGGTCGCGAGGACGCCGAAATGATGGAGTTGCAAATATCTTAGTATTCGGGTATACTGCATTCCTTCGATAGTTTTGCAGTCGGTCGTTCCGCCAATACTGCTGGCACTCCCCAAACTTGTTGCCAGAATGATAAATTTATGGATTTGATTGATTCCGTCGAACGGCGAAGGACCTTCGCGATTATTTCGCATCCAGATGCCGGCAAGACCACAATTACCGAGAAATTGCTTTTGCTCGGGGACGCAATACAACTTGCAGGTACCGTCAAAGCAAAGAAAAGTGGCCGCCATGCAAAGTCAGACTGGATGGAAATGGAGAAGCAGCGCGGCATATCGGTTACGACGTCGGTCATGCAATTCAATTACCGAAGCCACGTCGTCAATCTACTCGACACGCCTGGGCACGAGGACTTTTCTGAAGACACCTATAGGACTCTAACGGCTGTTGACTCGGCGATCATGGTGATTGACGGAGCAAGGGGCGTTGAACCTCGCACTCGCAAATTGCTTGAAATTTGTCGCATGCGAGACACTCCGATCATCACGTTTGTTAACAAACTTGATCGGGAATCCATGGATCCTCTCGAAATGCTGAGCCATTTGGAGGACGAATTGCAGGTTGAATGCATTCCGGAAACATGGCCCATTGGATCGGGACGATCTCTGCAAGGTGTTTACCGTATGGCGGCTGATGATTTCGTCATTTATGAGCAAGGTCATGGAAGCGCCCAGTTTGACTACAGAACAATCGAGAAACTGGGTTCCCCAGAGTCGAGAGATTGGCTGAATTTCGAGGCTGACACTGCCGAGGAAACTATCGAGCTCGTGCGTGATGCTGGCCACGACTTCAATCTCGACGAATACCTTGCTGGAAGGCAAACGCCAGTCTATTTTGGTAGCGCGTTGCAGAACTTCGGAGTCTCGGAGCTTCTTGATCGGTTTGTTGACATCGCTCCCTCTCCACGACCTCGAGAAACCGACTCAGGCACTATCGAGCCCGATTTTGAAAAGCTGACAGGCTTTGTGTTCAAGATTCAGGCAAACATGGTTCCCAAGCACAGAGACCGTATTGCATTCATGAGAATCTGCTCTGGCACCTATCGAAAAGGCATGCAAATGAAGCATGTACGGTTGGGCAAGAACGTCAAGGTAGCGGATGCTGTGACATTCATGGCGGGGGACAGAGCTCAAGTTGAAGAAGCATATGCAGGGGACATAATCGGATTGCACAACCATGGAACCATCAGAATTGGTGATACGTTCACTGAAGGCGACTCCATCTCGTTTCGAGGGATTCCAAACTTTGCGCCAGAGATCTTTCGTCGCGTTCGCATTCGGGACCCCTTGCATTCGAAGAGATTGAAGAACGGCATTCGCCAATTGTCAGAGGAAGGCGCGACTCAAGTTTTCTCGCCCCTCAACAATCAAGACATCATTGTTGGAGCGGTCGGTTCGCTCCAATTCGATCTGGTGGCGTTTCGATTGCTAGAGGAATACGGAGCCGATTGCCTGTATGAGCCGTGCCAAATTCACACGGTTCGTTGGGTAAGCTCAGAGGATCCCATAGTCTTTGAAGATTTCTGCGCTCGAACCCGATCCCAATTGGCACGGGATGGCGATGATCGCTTGACGTTGCTCGCTACGTCGCGTCCCAACTTGCAGCTCTTAGAGGAGCGATGGCCCGACATCACCTTTGCGACTACTCGAGAACATGCTGCAGCTGGCTAGTGGTAGTTACGCTGGCGTAGAATTCTCTGGTTGATTCGAGCTGCATGGGAATTGCGTTGGCATATGTTAGGGAGTCCTTCCTCTGCTGATTTGCCACTAAGGGACCAACTTCTCCACGTAGTAGGTCCTGAGGTTAATCCCATTGAAGTGGCCATCACGGTTGCGCAGATCATTGATGCTTCGGTCAATGCGGACCATGTAAGGCGCGAAATCCGAAATTTGACCGAGCAAGTCCCAAAAAGGAATGTCACCGAATTGGTGGCATCATTGCGACTACAGGGATTCACTGGAGAACGACGCAATCCCGATCCAGTTGACAATTCCCGTATCGATCAAGCACTTCGGTACAAAATAGCAAACCCAATAACGCTGGCCATGGTTGTGATTGGAGTTGCCAAGTACTTGGATATTGAATGCCATGGGGTCAATTTTCCGCAGCATTTCTTGGCACAGGTGAATGGTGAGCTAATTGATCCATTGCAAATGGAGATTGTTGCCGTCTCGGATTTAAAGTCATGGGCCAAGAGCCATGGAATACCGGACACGAACCTCTTTGCTCGAGCTTCGAATGCAGACATTGCCATTCGGATGTTGAATAACGTTTTCGCCGCATTGGAAGTAAGAACAAATCCACTGGAGGCGCTTATTGTTCTGGACTACAAGGCTTTGCTATTGCCCACTCAAACAGAAGTGCTGATGGAGCGAGCACGCGTTTGGTTGGAAGTTGGAGAAATTGGAATGGCTAGGGAGTTGCTTGGCGAAGCACTGAACTCAACCAGTCGCGACCATATCAAAGAGCGGATCCGGCGACGTCTTCTTAGCTTGACTGCAGGCAACGAAACGATCAACTGAGGAAACGGCCGTTTGCCCAGAATCTTAGTCGGATTGTGCTGGTTGCATGTCTTCGTAGGGATTACCCATTGCCAAGTTGATTGCCTTGCCAAATCCGGGTACGCGAATGGAGGTGGAATCGATTGCTAGATCCTCTCCTTCGAGCACGTCCTCGCCAAATTTGTAAATCGAAGGAATTCCATCTGTTGTGGCGCGCTGGTCGTAGCTGCAGATTTCTTCGAAGACCTTCTCGTTCTTTTTTGCATGTTCAAGCATTTTTCGCTTCCCATGCCTTGATTCAAGCATTTTGTGTGTGACTGACGGAGATAGAACCACGCCCGTTGCATTGTTCCCACCAAAACCCTTTGAATTTACCAATGCCACTTCCAGTCCACTCTTTGGATCGAGTTCCATGTGTTGCGAATCTATGTGCAGATTGCTGTGGAATACATCGTCAGCAATGTGGTCGATGGTCGATATCCCTGGTAGCCAGCCGTATTTCCACGTTCCAAGTACGGAGGTCATTTGATCGCCGGACGCCGCGGCAAGGGTATGCCCCAAAAATGCTTTGACCGCTGCGACAGGCCACTTTTCAATGTTGAAGACTCTTGCCAATTCGTTGAGGATATGCGATTCGGTAACACGGTTCTGTGGCGTACCGGTTCCATGAGCGTGGATACATGATCGGGATCGGACGGCATTTTCTCCTAGGATTGCCCTCGATAGAGCCAAGGCTTTGCCTACGGTCAAATAGTTGCCTGCTCCAGGACTGGGAATGGATTTCTTGAATCCGTCAGCGTTGATAAAGACTGAAGGAACTGATCCATAAATTTGTGCACCGAGTTCCAATGCCAATTCTTCATCCATAAGGACTAGGTAGACGCCTGCCTCCGCTAGAGTGAATCCTGCGTTGGACGAAAAGGGACGGCAGGCGCGACGATTGTCGGCCACGTCGGAGCCATCAAGTTCCATCAACGCCTCATCTTCAGCTACGGCGCCCATGATTCGATAGGCTTCGACAATCTCTGCCGTGATGGGAGCCTCAGCTCCTCCTACCATAGCGACCCTCTTGCCTCCATGCCGAATTTCATCTACGCCCTGTTTAACGTTGTAGAGAAAAGTCGCGCATGCACCGATAATCCCTCCGGTTCCGCCCATCGATCCCAACACATAGGCATTTACGAAATCAGCTGGCATCTCAGAAAGACCCAGCGCGATTTGTTTGGATGTTGGTCGCTTGCCGCGGTATGGAGCTTGAAGCATTCCGCCGTTGCCGTTGGCGTCGAGTTGACCCATCGCACTGCCCGCGAATACAGCCATTTCATCCGGGCCCACGGAATGGCGAATTGTCTCCCACGGAATTCCAACAGAGTGAGCGGCATCCGAAGCGCTCACAATAGTTACCTGCAGTCCGCGTGGGTGATTACGAGAGGGATAGGTCGCTGCTGGATCAAATCCAGTGGGCAGTTGCCCCGCTGAGGTTACCCGCGCAACCTTCCTGTCAGGAAACAAGACTGGCGTCTCACCTTGAACTTCAACCTCAATCTTGCCGTTGGCACTTGACTTTACCGACCAGTTGTCCGGGATAGATTCAGGAAGTTGGCGTACCGGAACAGCGAATCGGATCGCATCCCCGTTGCGGGCAAGAATCGTGGATGATTTGTGAAAGTCACAATCATTTATGTCGTAGAGTTCAATCTTGCGCACCAGCGTATGATTGAGAATGTAGTCGCGACTGCTTTGGTCTTCATTGGTTGCGGAAAGCCCCATTAAGCCTCGCAGGGATGCGAATGTCTCGTCGGAGGCTGCACAAGGCAGCGAGTCAATTACTGTACGACGATAGGCATGGTGGCAGGAGACTCTCCCGGCAGGATTAACACCTCCGAAACCCACTATAACAGGCAATCGGTTCAAGTAAGCAATCCTCCCCCCTCCGACGGATTGTTACTCCACATCAATCGATCCTGCATGGCTTCTCATATAGCGCAATTGCCTACATTGTAAGTGGTCATGAGAGCTAGAACGGGCAATTCTCGCACAGTCTCAATTTGACATCTTGTGAAGATGTGATGCGCAATGACCTGTCTTACAGAGCTTTGAATTTGGAACTAAGTTCTGCAAAGTTGCAGGGCTTGTGAGAGGCGTCCAGCTGTTGTCGCAGGATTTGCTCCCATGCCAATCTGCAAGCGCCAGTAGATCCTGGCAGCGCAAAGATCACGGTGGAATTTGCGAGTCCGGCAACGGCTCTGGACTGTATGGTGGATGTCCCAATGTCTTCATAGGACAAATTCCGAAACAGTTCACCAAAGCCTTCGACAACTTTGTCGAACAACGGTATTAGCGCTTCGGGAGTGCTGTCACGTCCACCAAATCCTGTGCCTCCAGTTGTTAAAATGACGTCAATACTTTTGTCAGCAATCCATTTTGATACGACTGCGCGGATGAGGTAGCGATCGTCTACCACTATATCCGTGTCAACCAATTTATGGCCATCTTGCTTGATGGCATCTCTCAGAAAAGCACCCGAAGTATCCGTTTCCACTGACCTTGTATCTGAGACCGTGAGTACGGCGATGTTTAGTTGGTGCATGAATTAAAAGGATTTACAAACCGTGCGTAGGTTGATTAATCGAATACACAATGATATATCCTTTACTTTCTTGTCTAAGTCACAAACTATTGGATCGTGACCAAATTGCAATTTGGAAATAGGAAACCTTGAACATCGAAAGACTTTTTCTTAGTGCGGAACGGCTTGCTCAGGAGTCCCTATTGCTTGCGACTGCCGACCCAGAATCGGAATATGCTGTCCAAGGGTTGCTAAGTGACAAGGACGTTCAATCCCACCTCACTGCACTAGAGCGCATGGACATCGACAGCTACATAGAAGCTGTTGTGGCTCCTGCCGAGATGCCCAATCGCATGGCGGCATCCGATGTAGTCCCGTTGCTTGGGTCGGTGATTCATGCAACAAATCGAGCTGCGTATTTCGATGCTCTTGTCGAAATGGAATTTGATGAAGATGTCCGCACGGTTGGATTTGTCGCTCAAGACAGAACTCACCGAAACGGCGAGTGGGGTCCGGCAGAGCATTCACTTGCCGCAGACTTCGTTCAGTCGTGCGCTCGTCGGGCTATTCCGATTGTCAGTTTGATGGATACCCCTGGGGCCGCCGCTGACGAAGAAGCCAATCGCGGCAATCAAGCGCACAGCATTTCACGCTTGATCGCTGTGATGTCTGATGTCGACGTGCCCAATATCGGGATCATTTTTGGAATTGGCTATTCGGGCGGCGCCATTCCGCTGGCGGCAAGCAACATGATTCTCTCGGTCCGTGATGGACTGTTCAGCACGATTCAACCTCGGGGACTTGCAAGCATTGCGCGGCGACTGAATCTGTCATGGCAGGAGTGTGCAAAGCACGTCGGTCTCTCCCCGTACGAATTGTTGCGCCAGGGCAATATTGATGGAATTGTTGATTACGTTCCTGGAGAGACGGGAGAGAAACTTGAGAATCTCCGACAGGCTATCGTCACGGGGATAGGTTCCATCGAAGCAAGCACCAAGGCGTTTGTAGCTCAGGAACGTATGTTTCTCTCAGAATATGAGCACGTTCTTGATCGATACCTATTTCCCACCGAGCGCATGAGACAGACAGAGAGTGCTTCGCTCTTTGAGTTTGTCGAGAATCCAACAGACTATCTAAACGTTTTTGGTTTGGCGTATCGGTACTGCAGATTTCTTCGAGTGCGCAGGAGGATCAAATCCACAGGCAAAGGCCAATATGGACGACTCGCACAACGCGAAATTCCAGAAGGGGAGCTTTCAGTACGACTTGATCAGGACCGCCGCCGAACTTTTTTGAGGTGGCTGCAGGATCCTGACAGGATCGTCTACGACGACACTCTTAGAAGAGCTTGGCGGGCGTACGTAACAGCTAGGGCAGCAGTTGGCGAAACTCGGGGACGATTGGGCCGGTTGCTGCTTGGAGAACCCAAAAAGAACTTTGAGAGTGCAACGAACACGCTCATGTCCGTTGTGGGCTCGTACTTGATGAATCGGTGGAAGACGGATAGTGCAGGCAACTTGATGTCGCTAATCGACTATCTGCAGAACGAAACAGCTAGTTTGGATTTCATTGATGCGCAGAGCATTGTCAGTCCCCGAATATTGTTGCGTTCCATCGCCACCGATCAAGTGTTGGGTCCCATACTGCGTGAGCGGTTTACCCATTACGGAAGAAAGCTCCTTGGCCGTGTTGGCGTCGAGGAGATGTCCGAGACACAGTTGGCTGAACATTTGGCCATTGAGCTGAATCTGGTCATTACAGGTGAACATCTCCATATAGAAGAATCCTCAACTACATCAGACGGCACTTCACTTGTGGTATCTCAATCAAGTACCGCGTACAACAGGAGCGTACTGGACGAACGATTTGGAGATCACTTTCAAGGGGCCTCTACTGAGATCGCAGAGACTGCGGGACAAGCGGATGGAATTGCGACAGTATTGGACATCATTCGTGAACCAGAGCTTCGCCCCTTGTTTCTCAAGGAACTGCAGCATCTAGTCGTCTTCAATGCCATTTACGACGAGACTCTAACGAATCTCAAGGAAATCGCGGTTGAGGCAAAGAACACTCAGTCGTTGGAACGTGCAACGGTACGGAAGCTCCTGCGGGATTCCGTTCGAAAGACCGTACGTGCAAATCAAGGCCAAGGTTTGCCGGACGAATTGGACATGGACACCTTCCTTGACGGTTTCTGCGAGTGGTACTACAGATTTCAATCGACTGCCGGACTTCGTAAGTTCCTGCTTGCCGTGGAAGAATGGAAGAAGACCAGTTATCCGCATATTTCGGACACACTACTGGTTATTGTTACTTTCTTCTTCCAAAACCTCTTGGTTTCGCTGCTAGCGAGTGAATTGGAAGGCAAACGCTACAGCGGACGCATAACTCCGCGCAACATTGGACGCAAGAAAGATTTCTGGAATCGCCTAAACAATGCCTATAGAGATTTGCAGATTCAAGAAGTACTCATTGAGTACAAGAAGTCTCGGTCCACTAGCTACGAAGCATTTCGCGACGAGTTTTTCAATGACTTCGAGGAACTGTTCGAGGATCAATTAAGCAGCGACCCGTGCGAGTTTCCAGGATTCCGACTAGCAATAGAAGCCGCTCTCGAGCAAGACAGGCCTCCATGCGGCATTGTCACAGGCGTCGGAAACTTTAAAGGAATTGAAGGCGGATTGCGGGTAGGAGTTGTACTTTCGAACTCTTCCTTCCAAGCTGGCGCATTCGACATGGCCAGCGCTGAAAAGTTTTGCAGGCTTCTCCTAACCTGCGCTGAGGAGAAGCTACCACTCATCTGCTTCATTTCCTCCGGAGGAATGCAGACGAAAGAAGGGGCAGGGGCACTTTTCTCCATGGCGGCCATCAATGACAGGATTACCCATTTTGTGCGGGATTACGACCTGCCAGTCGTAGTTTTTGGCTATGGGGATTGCACCGGCGGAGCGCAAGCAAGCTTTGTGACGCACCCACTGGTGCATACTTACTACCTATCCGGAACTAGCATGCCCTTTGCTGGACAGATAGTAGTTCCGAGTTATCTGCCTCTCGATTCGATTTTGTCGAATTATCTGGTATCCGTTCCCGGCGCGATGCAAGGACTGGTGAAACACCCGTTCTACGACGATCTGGATACGGACTTGTGCAATATCGACAGCGACATTCCAGTGCCGGATGTAACCATAGTGGACGTGGTCGCTGGAGTGATGGAGGGATCGCTTTCGGCTGTACGTACAGCTCAACTTCCTGCACAACAACGAACGATAAGCGCAGAGCTCCTCTACAGACCAGTCGAGCGAGTTCTTGTCCATGCTCGTGGCTGTGCCGCAGTAAAGATTGTTCGGGTAGCTCAGAAACTTGGTATCGAGGTTGTGCTTGTTCAGTCAGATCCGGATATGGAGTCGGTCGCTTCGGACATGGTGGCTGATCAAGAAAAGGTCATTTGCATTGGAGGTAGCACACCCGACGAGAGCTACCTCAACGCGCGGTCAGTCTTGGCGATAGCCGAAAATGCAGAAGTAGACTCGTTGCATCCTGGAATCGGATTTCTTTCTGAAAATAGCCAGTTCGCCGGACTGGCTCGATCTCATGGAATCAACTTCATAGGTCCGCCAGTGGCCAGCATGGAGACCATGGGAAACAAGTCGAACGCCATCACCACAGCAATGCGATTGGGCGTCCCAGTTGTCCCAGGAAGCCACGGGATTGTGACAGATATCGATCAAGCAGCACTGATGGCTGAGGAAATCGGTTATCCAGTGCTCATAAAGGCAGTCCACGGCGGCGGCGGCAAGGGCATTCAGTTGGTAGAGTCACCCGAGAAGTTTCACGAGTCCTTTCAACGGGTTTCCGTAGAAGCGCGTGCAGCATTTGGGAGCAGCGACGTCTATCTAGAACGCTATATAACGGATTTGAGACACATCGAAGCTCAGATTCTTCGCGACAAGTTTGGCAATACGAAAGTACTTGGCATTCGCGACTGCAGTGTTCAGCGAAACAAACAGAAGATTTTTGAGGAGTCTGGATCGACCATGCTGCCGAAGAGATTTCTGGAGCAAATCCATCGAGATAGCGTTGCCATTGCAGATCAAGTTGAGTATGTAGGTGCAGGCACTCTAGAGTTCATCTATGACGTACAGGCGGACAGTTGCTACTTCATGGAGATGAACACAAGACTTCAGGTGGAGCATCCGGTAACTGAATTGGTGTCGGGCGTTGACATCGTGGGCCAGCAATTTTCCATTGCTGGCGGCGAAACCATCGACGATCTCACGGTCGAACAGAAGGGCTATGCAATTGAAGCTCGTGTCAATGCGGAGCGCGTAGTCCGTGATGCAGACGGCGCACTCGTGTTCCAGTCAAGTGCCGGCCAGATTACGAAATGCAAGTTCCCCAAAGACCTGAAAGTGGATGTGATAACTATCGCCGCCACGGGAAAATTCATTTCTCCCTACTACGACAGCATGATCGCGCAGGTCATAGCCCATGGTTCCGATCGAGCTTCTGCAGCGCGCCGTTTGAGGAGCTTTCTGTCTAAGGTACAAATTGAAGGAATTGGAACGAATATTGCCTTGTTATGTAGAGTGTTGGAAGACTCGGTCTTTCTTGAGGGTGAATATACAACCGACTATCTACCCGAATTCCTCAATCGTATTGACGCAGATTCGCTCATTTCGGAGATGGAATCCACAATGGGCGATCAATCGTCAAGCATCGATGCTTCGGCCATTGCGATTGAAGGAAGCGAAGAGCTCAAGGTTCTCGCGCCAACCACTGGCATCTTCTACTTGAAGCCGACTCCTGCGGAGAGCGACTACGTTCAACACAATGAATGCATTCGCACTGACCACACACTATGCCAGATTGAAGCGTTCAAGGTCTTCACACCCTTGAAGCTGCGAGATTTGAACGTAGGGGCAAGTCCTTTCTACCCGGAGGATAAAGACTACAGGATTACCAGAATCAATGTTTCCTCAGGACAACAAGTCAATGCAGGAGATCTATTGTTCGTTGTCGAACCTCAGGCAGCGCCCTGAACTAGCCCTACAACTCCCTGTACAACACATAACACTCCGATCGCGTCGATAATCCAGGGAACATACTTCTGGAACGTTTGCTCCTGCAGCCGGTGGAGCAAGTGTGTGCCGAATCGAGTTCCGACTAGTGCAAGCGCCCCAGCTGCGACTAGAAGCCATCCCCATGTCGATGGTAGCGGCGATTCCGCGACCACATAGGCAGCGTACGCATAGTAGCCTGTCTTACATAGGTGCCCTATGGTTTGAGTAAGGGCCTTGGAAGCGACAATCTGAAACCTGTTCAGAGGTGATTTCTGGTAGAAAAAATCTAGCAGAGGGCCCGACGTACCGGATAGAAGTTGCGTAAAGACAACAAGCAATCCACACGCAAACGCCGTCGCGGGCTTCCTGATGTCCAACGTTACCGAACTCGGTTGTAGATGCGACACCAAAGGCACTAGACCTAGGAAAATCAACACAAAGTGCTTGCTTGGGAGAACGCTCAGGGCTAGAAAGGGCCCTACCGCCAAAACAGTTCCCAGCAAGTAGGGAGGCAGCACTTCCCAAACGACACTCTTGCGCAAGAACCAGAATCGCGACCCATTCGCAATTGATTGGACAAAGCCATGCAGGACCATGGCGTGTGCAACGGGAGTCACAGCTAGCAGGATCGCCATGAGAATCATGCCGCCTGCCATGCCAACCACGCCGGACAATACGCTTGTGGCGAGAACAGTTGTTAGGATGAGAGCAATTGTCATCGGCAGCGCGATTTCACTATTGACTCGTAGCTCGGATTCGACAGTCTATGGTTAGTTGTGATTCGGACATAAACCGTCACGTGATTGTGCCAAGCATCACGATTCGGCAAGCAACTGCTCAGCTGCTCAAAATTCAATGCAACGAGATTTCTTCGTTAGCGAAGACCCTGAGACTGGCTTTGCATTGAATATCTGAATACCCACCAGCAAGGTAGGGCACTAAGGGGCTACGTGCTTAGTTCCACAGCGGGGACGATGCTTTCATCCAGCGTGTAAGGTGCCGCATCGTGGCTATCGTCTTACCTGAAGTCTTGTCTTGTAGCTGAGAGTCCACCCAAGCAAACTCAGTTTTTGGGCTTGCTCCCACACAAATGACTGATCCGGTCCGCCGGTATTCCCTTCCAATATGAACTGGACCATTGACCAAGGAAATTTCCGTCGCTCCAAAGAACCCCACTGCCTGCTTGATCTTATGCGTAGGAAAACTCGCATTGAGCACCGTGTACATCGCAGATGGAAGAACGACTAATCCATCGAAGTCCCCAGAACCGTTTCCGTCACTGACAATCAAACTGTCGTTTGACGGACATTCGTCTCCGGGTTTGAGATCTTCAAGAATGCGGAGCTGATCTGAACCTGCGTTGTCTAGAGTCAAGCTGGAGACGTAGTTCATCTCAACTGGAGACCCAATTGACAGCGATCCCTTTGCAACTATTCGATGCTCAGGAGTCTCAACAAATGCGTCGACCTTTTCATTGTCGGTTCCGGCTGGTTGCGAAATGACCGCGCGAACATCCTCGCGATGAGTGGTCGCATAGGTGTAGTACATGGAAATAGCTCCACGTTTGTACCATCGCATCCCCCACGTTTCCCGAATTATTGGCACAAAGTGATCGAGGTGAATTGTCCCAGGTATAGTGCCACCACGCATTCCGATCTTGGTTGCCACGGAATCATTGTGGATGGAACCTGGTTGGTCCATCCATCTATTTATGGGCTGTTGCCATGCGGACAACAGCTTGTCGTCAATAGCAGTAACTGATTGGCTCACATTGCCCCTCTTGCGTGTTGTGCCAGATGCAAGCATATTACACAGGCACCTGGCTGTTCGTTTGCCGAGTGAAGATTGGCGGTGCAACCAGGTCGCCTGCGACTATTCCTTAGCTTCTTCCTGTTCTTCCCTTCGGCGTTTCCTCACTTCTGCGAGTCTGGCACGGCGTTCCTTCCAAAAACGGAACGCAGGCCAGAACTCTGGTTCGCTTGCTGCTATCCAAGCAGATTTGGTCCACTTGAGCAACGCGAATGCGAGCCACAATGACCAGATCAGCATGGCGATGAAAAACACCCACCGCGGCAACGAAAACACCCATGCGGTTGGCAATACTGTGTCGCTTTCATCCGAAAACCACTTAAAGGTGAACGGACCCGAACCGTACCCTGCAATGTGCATGTTGGGTTGCCCGAGCAGCGCGGAGGGGACAGCCCAGACTAGCATTGAAAACCCAGTAACGCTTAATGCCACGTAGGTAATTTGCTTCAGGTAGTAGAAGAACCTGATGCGATCAATCTCCTTCTTGCGTGCCCTCACCCAAATTGCCAGAAACCATGCACCTGCAAAAAGGAGAGCCCACAGGTTTGTCAATGTGGCACCGAGAGAAAGCAGTATTGCGTCGGCGGTCGTTATGGGCATATTCGGCAATCGAGATATGGCAATGGCTACCAAGAGCACAACAGCAATTACCGCCCAAAACATCACGGCGCCACCAAGCGTAGGCCCGCCCAGAAAAAGAGTCCAGCGATCCTCCGGATACGACATGGTCATGTTGATGTTGCGTGCTTCCCTCTCGAGTCCAATTTGTGGAGTGGAAAACATAAGACCTGTCCCGGAATCCACAAGCCATTCAATGTTGTAGTCGTGCGTACCTGTGCGCAGAGGCAATACAACCCGCGGGTCGGCTGGAATTGGCTGCGTATCTCCTCGAACTCTAATTGCCTGGACCATCGCGCCTTCTGGGAGCGTTACTGCAAAGTCAGCGGACTGCGAAGCATGAATAAGCAATCGGAGATTGGTGCGGTGGGACCGATTGCCAACAACGTAACGCACATACGCAGATTCGATAGTGAACACATTGCCGGGCGCCGGCACCGGTCTTGAGAGGTTTAGTGTTAGCGTTTCGCTAGATCGAGGATGAAACACCGTCTCATTGAAGTCTGACTTAACGGGTGTGATTCCCTCATACTCAAACGCCCAGAAGTCCGATCCTCGAATTGACCACGTCTCATTGCGGTCAACTAGGTCTGGCGCTGTCAGTTCAATTGGTCCGTCGACTCGGAATCGGCTCGACCACCTTTGGGCATTTTCCTTCTCTCTAAAGGAAAGTGTAATGACATTCTCTTGCACCGTTCCGGCTGCTCGAAGCACAGTTTCGTTTGGCAGTAGAGGCACCTGAACCGTGAACGGTTCCGTTTCGGGTGCAATCCGGACAACAGTTGTGATCACTGTGGGTTCGTAAGCGAGGCTCATTCGCCGTGTTACTGAAACGTAGGGCTGTACCGGTTGCGACGCGGATAACAATGCTGGTTCGAGTCGGGTATCTTTGTCGGCATCCTCGGATAGCTTGGAAAAAGCCAAATTCGAGCCCTTGAGCTTGCCTCCGACTAGTCCTTCGATTACCCAAGCGGTAGCACCGATGTCAACTAGGCTAGGCTTCAGCGGAAACTCAATCTCGAATCGATTTAGATCTCCTATATCTGCGTCAATATTAATGGTGTGCTTGCCACGATCCAAAAGAACATAGAGAGAACCATGAAGATCTCTCAGTAGCGGCGTCTCCTCACCGTTGGCCAAGACGCTACTTGGGTTCCAAGTATTCATACCGGAGGGCAACTCGACTGCAATAGTCTCCTCGGCATGGATAAGAAGGTTCATTTCCAGAGAATCTTCGTTTACTTCGACCCGTACGTCTTCAAGATAGGCGCAATCCGGCAAGCAGTCGGGCGACTCAGTTAGTCTCGAACGCAACTCCTGAAGAATTCTCGAGTCTGGAGTGTCGGCTAAGACATCTGTGGGCAATAGCAACACAATAGCCAAGATGGGCAGTACGCCTCGCAGAAAGCTTGGAAGATTTCCTGCCACTGTGGCCGACCGCATTGCGATGAAGAAGCCAATTGCAACGAGGGCAAGCACTGCACCTAGTCCAGCGACGATTCGTGTTGCCCACGGAGGCATCAAGGCAAACGAGATCGTCTGCTGCTTGGTTACGGGACCCGACCAATTCAATTGAGCCGAACTCCATTGCCAAGTAGGCGTACCTGGTCCTGTTTGAATAGTTACACCATGGGTCGCAGTGTCAAAATCCGTTGCGCCACCGCTCGACGTCATTATGGAATCTGCCGCGCCACTATCGGACCCAATCGACCGATCCATAATGGGGTCTGCGCGCGGAGTAGGCAATCGCGTTCCGGTGACTATCGTCATCTGCTTGGTGAGTTGGGTGTCAGTTAAGCTTCGTGACTGGACTGAGACTTGCTCGGTCTGAGACGAATCTGCCCTTGATGAGGCGATGTATGCAACAGGTGAATAAGGCGATGGAGAGTCCAGTTGAGGAAAAACAGCTTGCATAGCGCTGAAAGCGGCGAAATAAACCGTTACGACGGCTGCTGCGACCGCAAGGCTCCAATAGACAACGGTCGTCGCTGATCGAAACCAACTTGCATTTACGAGATTTGTTAGGTAGATCAGTCCGGCGAGTACAAGCCAACCTATAGTAGGTAGTGCATTCTCCTGATAGGTAAGTACCACTGTCACGAAAATGGTGGCAGCCCACCAGATCCCCCCAATGCGGAAAACGAATGCCACCAGCAGCAGACACAGGAACACGTCCCAAATGGACCACTTCGACAACCAAGTTTGCTCTACATTGTCGACTCCGTTAGTCCAGAGCAAACGCCAGCCAGGCGGCAGATGCAGGGTGGCACGTAACGAATTGGCATCAACGTGCCAACCGTTGGCCAGCATAGTGCCTCGTCCTTCGAATACGCTCACAGCATGAATGTTCGCATTCCGCTGATTCAGGTTAATTCCGGGACTCCGTTGTTCAGTTGGGTCCTCAAACGAAATCAATCGAAGTTGGCCATCTACTTCGACCTTTCCTGGAAGGTAGCTCGCGGCGATGCGGATTTCAGAATCGGTTTGGGCATGGATGTCGTCGGCAACAACATAGGAGTTGCCATCGAAACTTAGCCAAAGATCCCTGTTGATGTTGAAGCGCGCTGGGTTGGGATTGACATTTCCTCGTTGTTCCTCAATTAGAGTCAATGGTGTATCGCCAGACAATACGTAACCGTAAATGTCAGAACCTGACTGCGATAGGGGCCCCGGAGCTTGAACCTGCTCGAGGTTTACGCGAGGTGGACCCTCGACGCTGACAACTCGGAGATTGCGGGTTGGCTGGAACCCCCAGATCTCTTCATCTGGCCACTCTCTACTTGCTCGCTGGTAGCTAAACGAGTCGATCAGCGTGTTGGCTCTGGAGGCGATCACGACGGTGTTCTCACCCCGAGAGACCAATACACTCAAGACACCATCATCGTCAATGTTGGCTGGAATTTGCGAACGTAGCGCGATCAGGCTGAATTCATCAGACACTACCTTGCCCAATTCGACGACTCTAGGTCGACCGCCTGCCGCGAGTTCAATATAGGTGGTCAGAAGTTGTGGCAATCCGTCGACAAGATGGCGAAAAACCTTTACGCCCAAGGTATCTGCAAGGAACTCATCAGTTTCACCACCAAGCTCCATCGTTCGGGTGAGCCACAATCTCATATGATCCTTGTCGAGAAAAGGACGCACCCTACCTTCCGTGTCCACGGAAAGTGTTACGAGCGCGGCACGCTCCATGTTCAAAAATTCAGGTTCTTCTTCCAACCCCCAAGTCAATTCCCCCGTGATCTCGTGGGGGCCGGCAGGTAGTCCTACCCGCGGAGTGTGGTTACCTCCGCCGAGCGTCGCAGGTTCTCCGTTAAGTAGTACGTTGTGAGGCTTGTGCGCGTTTGAAGTGGGCAGGAAAACAGACGAGTCGACAAATGCATATGCATCGATTCGAAATGATGCTCCGGTAGGCGCATTGCGTCTTACATTGACCTCTATTTCGCGAATCCACACGCAACCAACTTGACCACCGCCCTGTGCATCGTAGGGACAATCAATTAGATCCTGGTCGTGTAGCACCCAATCGACCCACGGCTTTAGCTCGTCTGGAACATAGACCTCATCTGCAAATGCGACAGGCGCCGATGCGATGACTACAAGTGCGATCAGCCCGACCGCCTTCGCAAGTAGCTTGCCATTCCTCATTTTGGTCCTCCAAACGCTCGTTGGTTTGCTTTGCATTACAAATTCTGCGTGAATTCAAGCGTTCTTCGCAGACTGCATACCGAGGTGGATTCCTGAATTTGAACGGTTACTTACACCGTGCTTGACCTACCTAATACTAATGATGCGCCATAGCTTAGATGAGTCGCAACATAGTGAGAACATGCCACACAGTCTGCTTAGGTGCCATGTTCAATCACCAGCCGTAATATACGTTTTCTCCTCCCTCCTCAAGCGCTTTTGCGTCTTCGTCTGTGAGAAGTTTCGTGGCGTGATCAACTTGCTCTTGTGACAAGTTTTCTTGGTGGCGGTTGAACGACAGGAGCATCATCGCTGCTCTCGACTTGACCGCCTTTGAGGGCAGTCGATCTATCGAATTGAGAAGCCCTTCGGGATCGGATCTAGCCCAAGTCGAGGCCAATGACATGTAGAAACTCTCTCTATCGGATTCGGAAAGCTGTTGAGCCAGATTGAGTGCTTCGTCAACATCTCCATCGCGGATCATCGCGCCACTCACCATTTGATAAGCCTGCAGTCTAGAAGGACCTTTCCTTACTTGAGGAAGAAGCTCGATAGCTTTGTCCAAATCAGAATAAGCTAGAGATGAAATGACGGTCACTTCCAGCGTCATTCCAGTCCGCCTTGCATCATCCCGTTCGATAGGTTGCGCGACCGCGGTATCCATTGCTAGCTGAGGGTCAATTCTCACAAGTTCCCACAAGATTCCTTGTAGAAGCTGTGCCTTTATCTCCTTATTCGTAGGCTCGTTTAGGATCCATTCGAGGGCAGCCTCATGGTCACCATCTACCCATTCGCCGACTACAGCGATCGCGGCTGCGGTTCTTGTATTTCCACTACTCATCCCGACAACCAATGCCGCGGCCTCCTCCGGAGAATTTCTAGCTACGTTGCTCATTGCCGTCGATATCGCTGTTGGTTGAAGATGTTCGGGTAGGACATCGATGCTGTCTAGGACCTCTCGTGGCTTCGAATATCCCCAAGTTCTAACGACTGACTCCTCCAACTGCCTTCGCAAAGTCCGTTTCTCCACTTCAGATGCAGCTGCAAGTGCAGATTGAGGATCAGTTTGTGCCCATGTATCTATCACTCCAGAGGCGATGACACTGTACTGCTCGTTATCGACAGTTAGCGCGAACCTAAACGCACCGGCCGGATCGGAAACGGCAACGTCATTTAGGACGCTGCGAAGCACCCATCTCCGTGTATCACCATTGGTCAACGATTGATTGATTTGGTCCAAGACTCCCGTTCCGTCTTGTTCAACCCACGTGGTTGCCACACGAGCAA
The DNA here is from genome assembly GCA_965205545.1 of Candidatus Azotimanducaceae bacterium. Classification (GTDB taxonomy): domain Bacteria; phylum Pseudomonadota; class Gammaproteobacteria; order Pseudomonadales; family Azotimanducaceae; genus Bin55. The sequence continues at coordinate 3,116,962 of OZ242170.1, forward strand.
TGGTCCAAATGTGCTGGGAGTCGTTCTGTAGATCGAGGGCCAGTTCGTTCCAGGCTCTTTCAGGATCCTCCAATGCGTCTTCGATTTTTCGCACTGCAATGGCTCCAACTGCAACCTGTTCATTTCCAAGGTCTCGGGCGATGGCAAGAAGTATTTCTTCAGAGAGATCCATTCGTTCTTGGACGATTGCCCTCAACGCTGTTTCCTTCCAGTTCTCATCAAGAGATCGGGCATGGGCAACGGCTTCATCCAAATCGGAATGTGCCCACTCCTGAAATACATTCGATATAAACTGCCAGATGCTGTATTCCTGACTGTCCATACTCAATGCGCGGGACAGCGCTCGCTTTGGATTGAGGTGTGCTAGCCGCTGTATTAGAACCGTCTGTATCGAGTTTCGATAATCGTTCCGCACTAGGTCTTTCGATTGTGAAAATAGTTCAACTACCTGCGCTTCATTTGATTCGAGTAGCAGATTGCGAAGTGCAACGCTACGCTCAAACGCACTCTTAATTGCTAGGAGTTCATCTAGATTTCGTACAGTCTTCCTTGCGGTCTGACTCGAGCTAGCGGTCTCTTCGTAGTCAAACTGCCCGGGGACTTCAATCTCCGCTTGTTCTTCTGCGGAACTTGGTTCGGTGGTAGCTGCCATGTCGTCGCGTTTGTCGGGTGCCACGAGTAGCCAATACACTGCGCTAGCGGTACCGATACCAAGTACGAACGCGAGTGTTAGCAGTGCAAAAAAAGTACCTTGCGATCTAGTTGATTTCATGAATTCGGACGAGTAGGGGGTAGAGGCATGGTATGCGTAAGAGCAATTGGGGTCAATATTCCAACAACTCGGAACCGATTAGATGGTTTGTTTGAGGTGCCGAATGTCCATCAATTCGAATTGGTGGCACTACGGGCGAACGAATCACATTCGGCGAGATCGGTTAGACAACCCCGAAATTCGTTGCAGAAAGGGAGGATGGAACGGGATTGTCTTCTCGAGTGCACCGCTCGCACAATCGAGAAAATCCTACCACCATTGAAAAGTACTGGCGTCCCCTTCCTCAATCAGTTGACGGTCGTCTTCGTTTAGAAACTTTTTTGCCTCTTCTATCTGTTCGTCGGTAAGGACCTTTTGCCATTCGCGGTTGGAGAGCACAATTGCCATTGCCGCTTTCGACTTGAGCTCTTGGGTGGAAAGACGGTCCATGGAATTGAGAAGTCCTTCAGAATCTGCTCTTGCCCAAGCTGCAGCTATTGGCTGAAAGACAGTGGACGTTTCGGCATCGGGCACCTGCTGAAGCAATTCAAGTGTCTGATCAATATTGTTGCTTCGTGCCAGTGCGCTACCCACCCTTTGATATGCCTGCAACCTGGTCTGTCCCTTCCGTGTCTGAGGAAGGAATTCCAGGGCTTTTTCGACGTCTTCCATCGCCAATGCACTTACAACACGCAACTCCATTCCCGTTTCGCCGTCCGCTATTGACTGTTCCAGTGCGATTTCCATGGCTAGCGCTGGATCAACCGGCGCAAGCCTACCAATGATTGACTCAAGCAATTGAGGCTGAATATCTGAAATTGACGGTTCCGTCTGAATCCAATCCAGTGCAGCTCTTGCGTCTCCTCTTGCCCACGTAAACGCTACGCTCGTTGCAATTTGTGTCTTTTCGGGTCCTGCGTCCAGCTCGGATGCAAGCTCTGCAGCTTCGCTAGGAGAGGTCCATGCAATCCTCCCAATAGCGGCTCGTGTAGCTAGTGCACTAAGCCCTTCAGGTAACTCGCTCGTTCGCTTCAAGATCCCACGAGGTTCTGCATGAGCCCATGTACTAACAATTGAATCCTGTAATTGGTTCCGCAGTGTTGACTGGTCGACTTGCGAGGCCGCAGCCAGCGCGGCTCTTGGATCTGACCGAGCCCATCTATCCGCAACGCCCGTGAGTGTCAGGTTGTAAAGATCGTCCTCAATAGTCAATGCATACTCAAATGCCGTAGATGGATCGTTTTCGGCTACGAAATTGAGCACATATCGAACTACTTGCACCTTGGTCTGAGAGTTTGTTAGCGAGGAAACAAGCTGATCCATGACCTCAAAACCGCTCTGCTCAATCCAAGAAATAGCAACTCGAGAAATATTCCACGAGTGTTGCGCGTCGTCTTGCAGACTGGATACGAGTCCGCTCCAATTTCTTGCCGGATTTTCAATAGCTTTGTTGACTTCAAGCTGTCTGATGAGTGCAACCGCTATCTGTTCATCGCCAAGATCTCGAGCGATCTCACGAAGATTCTCTTCAGGAAGATCGATTCGTTCTTGCAGAATCGCTTCAGCAGCCGACCTCCTAGTACTCTGATCCAATGATTTAGCACTTGAAATGGCTTTGTTCAAATTGGAATTTGCCCACTCTCGATACACGATGGGCACGAATTGTGCGGACAAGAATGGTTCACGTTTGTCTAACTTGATGGCGTGGGTTTGTGCTCGAGTTGGATTGATCTGAGCCAGTCTCTGGATGATTGCAGTCTGTAGTTCGCGACTGCTAGAACGGCTAGGTAGGCTCAAGGATTGGGACAGCAATTCCATTGTGCCCTCTTCATCGTTGTTGGCTACCAGGTCTCGCAGCGCTAAGCTCCGATCAAACGGGCTTTTGATTTGTTCGATGTCACTTAGACTTGTGGGTGTCGCGCTAGAACTTTGGTCTAGATCCCTTGCTAGGTTGGACGCCTGGTGATCTTGGATATGGGAAGTGTCGGTGCTTTTGGGAATTTCGGTGATGTCTTTCTGGAGCGGGTTACTCTCGTTTGGCGCTAGTAGGAACCAATACACCGCACAGGAGAATCCGATGCCAAGCAGAAAAGTGAAAGCTGGCAACGCATAGCGGTTCATTCGCGATGTGGAAGATTTCATGAAATTGCTATCGGGAAGTGCCTCGTAAAGGGTATGCGATCAGGTTTGTGAACTCAACTCAGCAACGTCTGGAAATCGGCTAGACCGTACAGCTTTCCCTGTACCAAACACTCGAACCAAATCCGTGGAGTTCGTCTCATTATTCTCTTTGTATAAATTTCTTGGCGTGTTCGACTTAATCATCCGTAAGAACACGGTGCCACGCATTGGAGTCGACAGAGGGTCTCACAGCACGTCATCGAACTCGGATTGAGGAGCTTCTCGATGTCGCTCAGTGGATCAAACGGGGTCGTGACACAACCACGAATTGGTGACAGTCTCGTCGTAGCGAACTCGCTCGTTCTCAGGCAACTGATTTGCCAAATCTAACGCTCTACGAGCCTTACCATTCTTGAACGCAGTTCATCGTAGCAACGACTACATTTGCACCTGCGATACGGATGTGCAATCGGGTTAGTGATTGCCGAGTGGCTACTATTGCCTCGCAGCGGGAGCGGGCAATACGAACCCTTGCTCGACTCCCAATCGGTACCCGAGAGTTCTTCCTGCGTCACCTTTGTCTACGGTCTCAGCATCTTCACTGGTAAGAAAGGTCTTAGCTCGGTCAATTTGATCCTGTGAAAGAATCTTTTGCCAACTGTTCCAAGTTATTAGCGTGAGAGCGGCACTGGATTTGACTTCAGCCGTGGGCAACTGGTCGATGTTGTCGTACAAGTCCTGCGCATCGTTGGACGCCCAAGTGCTAACGAGATTGCCAAAATATCGTTCTCGGTCTGACTCCTGCAAGTTGGACGCAAGTTTGAGTGCACTGTCAGTCTGACCAGCACGCACCAATGCTCCTCCGACCGAGATGTGAGCCCATAGGCTCGTCTGTCCGTCGCGCACCCGAGGAAGCATTGAAAGAGCCTTTTGAGGGTCCACGCCCGCGATATAACTCAGCACCGTGTACTCCAATCCTGAACCGTTACTGCCTACTGGTTGGTTCAAAGCGACTTGCATCGCGAATTCCGGATCGTCACGTGCAAGGCGACCCAAGACAAGCGGAAGCAGCTGCCCCCGCAATTCCTTGAGATCGCCGTTGTTCAATACCCAGTCCAACGCAGCGTTGACATCAGTTCTAACCCAATTGGAAACTATGGTGTATGCGACGGAATAGCGGCTTGTGGGGTCGTCCATTCCTGCCATGAGTTGGGCAGCTTGTTCGGGGGATGTACGGGCTATCGCCATGATCGCTTGACTCTGTGCCATAGCTCGGGATGTCTCGGGAATTCGATCAAGATTCTCTAGTATGAAGTGTGGATCGCTGCTGGCCCAAACTTGAACAATCGACCACTCTAAGTTACGGCGAACCAAACCGGCTTCAATCGTTTGTGCCGCATTGAGAGCCGTCTCGGGGTCTAGGCTTGCCCAAGCTCTTGCAACCACTAGCAAAAGGTTGTTTCCATCGTCGTCCATGCCTCTCACGTAGTCAAAAGCTCCCTGCGGGTCCGATTGCACTATGCGATTGACAATGGCGGTAAGTATTGACTGTCGAGTCTGCCAGTCCACTAGGGATCGGTTGATCTCTTCCAGCACGCTCAGTCCACTCTTATCAAACCATGCTTCTGCAACTTGGATAAGCAAACCAGTCTGTGATGCATTGCCAATGTCGTCGTTGACTAGCGCGTTCCACGCTTGCTCCGGACTCTCCATGGACTCTGCCAGATTGGACTGTGCGATTAGTTCGATGGCAAGCTGTTCGTTTCCGACTCTACGTGCAATTTCTTGGCGTAGGTCTTCCGAAAGGTCATCTCTGGCTTGGAGGATGGCTCGAAGTGCTGCGTGCTTTCGAAATCCTTCCAGGGACGTGGCATGAGCAATAGCGCCATCCAAGTCGTTTAACGCCCATTCTGAGAAAGTGGTTGAGATCAGGGCGTCGCGCTCAAATCTAGGCATTGTGGCTATATGAGTTAGCGCAGCTTTGGGATTTAGAGAAGCGAATCGTTGGAAAATGGCGTTCTGAGTGCTACGTCGCTGACTGTACTGTTCGATTTCCTTTGATTGCTTAATCAATTTGACCAATTGCTGTTCGTCTGCATCAGCAAGGAGATTGTGCAACGCCACGGAGCGATCGAATCCACGGTCAAAAGCTGTTAGATCGCTTAGAAATTCAACCTGAGTCTGTACGCTGCGTGATTGGTTGAGAGTATCTGGCTCTTCGTGGTTGAGCGAGCTGGAGACTGCTGCGTCTTCAAGGCTCTGCTGGTTACTATTGCTACATCCAGTCAATGCAACAAGGACGGCGGTAAGTGCTCCTAGTCCCAATAGTGAATTGAGCAATGTATTACAGGGTACCTTACGGTTCTGCCTCTTGGAATGTTCCATCTTGGTTAGTCTGTTTGCTGGCTGGGAGTATGGTATTTTCTGGTCAACATTGGGTCAAGCATTGCTCGATCCGATTGGGAACTAGCGCCGACGAAGCGATGTAGAACCTCCCCCCGAGTTTCGTTGCCAGCCGCCTCTTGCTCTTGAACGTTCCAGCGAGCGTGCGTCTTGCTCTGTCAGAAATGAACGGGCATAGTCCAAGTCCTCTTCGGTTAAGTCCCGCTGCCAGCGACTATTCCATACAAGAGACATCGCCGCACGCGACTTGATCTCGGGCGAGGGAAGTCTATTCATGGATGCGAGCAAGTCCTGGGGATCACGACGTCCCCATGCGTTTACGACAGATTGGTAGTAAAAGGATTGTTCTCTGTTTGACAGACTACCAGCCAGTTTAAGCGCTTTGTCGATGTCACCGCTTCTCGCCAATGCACTACCGACGGAAGCGTACGCGGCCGACTTGGTTTGGCCATCTCGAACCTGTGAGAGCATTTCGATTGCTTGTTGGATATCGAAGTTTGCCAACCGCGCGATGACAATTGATTCCAGTCCGCGCTGATCGTCGCTGATTGGTTGTTGCAACGCGGTCTCCATTGCAAGTTGAGGGTCAACTGAAGTCAGTTCATTCAGTACAACTTCAAGCAGTCTGTTCTGCATTCCTTGCACATCAGGACTATCCAATACCCACTCTAACGCGCCGTAGACATCCTGGCTAGCCCAACTTGACGCAATTGAGCGCGCAACATCCCATCGAGTGTTGTTGCCGGTCACATAGGACATAAGCCTAGAGGCTTCTTCTGGTGAAGATCGAGCCAAAGCAATAATCGCCGTTCGCGTTCCCATGTTTCTCGATTCCTCGGGAAACAAATCGATGGCTTCGAGAACTGCATGTGGGTCGCTGTACGCCCAACGATTGACGATCGACTCCAAGAGTGTTCGCCGTAGTCTCTCGGACTCAACGTTGACAACCGCGTCAAGAGCTGCGTGTGGATCCGACGCCACCCAGGCCTGGACTAGCGTAGTAGCAATGAAATTGTTGCGATCTTGGTCGTAATTCAAGACTTGATTGAACAGGCCTTCCGGATCGGATTGCGCCAGACGATGAATGACGGAACCGAGGACTGCGATGCGTGATTGCCAATTGGAGAGAGATTCGTTGATCTCTTGCAAAGCACTAAAACCGCTTTGTTCCACCCACGTTTGGGCAACTTCGACAAGTCTTGCGATTTGAGCGATGTCGTCATGGTCGTCGTTGACCAGCGTGTTCCACGCAGCCTGAGGGTTGTCTACAGAGTCGGACATTTGGGATTGCGTAAGAAAGTCTATTGCGTACTGTTCGTTCCCGATATCGCGAGCGATGCCCAGTCTTAGGTCTTCCGACAGGTCGTCTCGCGACTGCAGAATGCCATTCAGAGCCGCAAGTTTGGTCGATCCCTCGAGCTGTACTGCTTTGGCGACAGCTTTGTCCAAATCCAGTTGTGACCATTCGCTAAAGATCACGCTTACCAAGGGGCCATGTCGATTGCCGGGCATTTCTTCAACTTCGACCAGTGCGCTAGCCGGGTCGATTGTCGTATAGCGCTGGAAGATTGCTTCCTGAATACTGTGCTGGCGGCTATTTGGAGTGATTTCCTTAGATTTTTCAATTAAGAGCTGTAGATCCCTTTGGTTTGTGTCGTTCAAAATGTCGTGCAGCGCCACTGAACGAGCAAAATCACTCGTTAGTTGCGCCACGTCGTACAGATTGCGCACCGAGTCCTGAGTTCTGCCGCTGCCGGACACGGGAAATGTTTCGCGAATTTGGTGCTCAACGCTCGATTCGGCAACGATCCCCCATCTGCCAACGGGTCGCTAGACTGGGTGGGCGAATCACCAGCAAGCAACACCGCCCCAAAAATCGCCGCCGTTACTACAACTCCGGCAAGAAAAGCAATTGCTGATCCAGGAATTTTCTTGTATGACAATTTCATGTGATTCCCTGTTCAAGCGGGGCATCTATCATCGATGCCTAATCATACAGCCAATGCGAGGAAGGTCAATGCGCGAACTGCATGTGGGCGGCAATAGTTCAATTCGACATCCCTATGCGAATCCAACTGGTCGATTTCGTTAGCAAAAGATTCTGTCATTCCACGTGTTTCACTTGAATTCGAGCTGTCGACAACCACACTATTGATTACGTACTGTCGCTTCTAAACCGTCGAATGTTTCATCCAAGAACGCAATTCAAAATGGGATGTGGAACAGTCAGATTCCGTCTGGTTACTAAATCGGACTAAGTGCAATTGGCGAAGAGCAGCAACACTAACGTTGTGGTTTGAATCTGCGTTCCTTCTTCGGAGTCGTTCAACTCAATGGCGATACAAGTGTTAGCCGCGAGAAGGGTAGACATTTGCAAGCCAATTGTGGCGGATGTGGCACAATTCTTTATTCCAAATTTGTTGCACAACTGATCTTCAAGAATCGACAGAAGCTGCTTCACCAACCGGCTTTCTTGGCAAAGCGATTGTTCCCAAGACCCAACGAAATCTAACTCTTTCCATGCAAGAAGACATTACCTCAACGGCGTCAGGTGAGTTGCCTACCGTAGGCGACGCAGAAGAAACGATTAGGCGATTGCGCTCAGAAAACGCTATGTTGCGAGAGGACTTACGCAATTTCAAGGAAGAACAAGACGCTGCGGATCGTCATAGCGCGTGGAAAACTGCTACGCAAGATGGGATCACATACTCGGACGGGCACTCGCCAACTAGTGCCATTGGCGCTGGCAAATTGCTAAAGCAACTCGCAGGAATTTCGAAAGAGCGAATGAAGGCAGGGCGCATTCGCAACAGCTCGGACATCGACTACTTACCTCGTCCATCGGACGATGAAGCACAGCTTGAGGCAAACTTTGTTCGTTGGGGCTACTGTGTTGTGAAGGATGCACTAACGGAAGAGCAGATTCAGCTTCAGCTAGACCGTCTACTTGACCAGGCTGAAGCAGAGCGCCACGCCAACAACGCAATCATGACAAGCCGCAACGAAAGGGCGCAGCTTGTCAACAATCTTGTGCTCAAAGGTGCTGTGTTTAGAGAACTTGTGGAGTTTAAGCCCACCGCAGCGCAACGCGGACCGCTTGTCGACCGCTTGCTGACCAAGATTATGGGCGAGGGCTTTGGACTTGGGTGCGCACATGGTTCGATCGTGCATCAAGGTGGTGGTTTGCAGGAATTGCACATTGATCAAGGCTTGATGCCGCTTCCCTATCCGCCGTTCCCGTTTGGCTCCTTGATCATTTGGTGCTTTAGCGACTTTGATCTAGAAAACGGGGCAACCTATGTAGTTCCGGGGTCGCATCGTACTTCCGATGGACGAACCATTTTCGGCTTGGGAGCCAACCTGGTTGAGTTGGTGGATGGTGAGCCTGGATTGGTTGCCATTTGCGCCCCCGCCGGAAGTTGCATTATTACTGACACCCGTGTGCTACATTGCGGCGGGCGACGAACCGCGACGGGTACAAGGTACGGCATGCGGTGCCACTACAATCGGCACTTCATTCGTGCGTTGCATGAACAATCTAGCGCTAATCTTCATGTTCCCGACGACATCTACGAGCTCTTGTCAGATCGTCTCAAGCACATGATGGGCATAGCTCACTACAATCCAAATCCAATGGGCGAGCTCTCCTGTCGCAACGCAGGGGACGATTGAGATGTCGTGTTGCAGACATGCAGATATTTGGGCCATTTGGCGGTCTAGGCACTCAAACTAGGGGAATTGGCCTCCGCCTCGTTACGCACAAGCAGCGAGAGGAATTCAATCCAATCGGGATCGGAGTTTAGACAGGGGATGAGCTGCAATTTCTCACCTCCCAGGGACTCGAACTGTTGTCTTGCTTGAATGCCAATTTCCTCTAAGGTTTCCAAATTGTCCACGGTGAATGCCGGACACGCTACTGCAACTCGTCGGATCCCCTTTTTGGCAATGGATGCGATAGTTTCTATGGTGGATGGTTCCAACCACGCTAGGCGGCCCAGACGAGACTGAAATGCAACGGAGTAGGGCACTCCAAGTCTAGTGCCGACCGCTTTTGCGGACCAAAGGCATTGATGTCTATAGCAGGTCGTATGCGCTTGTGACTCTACTTCGCAACAATCGATCGCTGTTAAGCAGTGTTTTCCGGTCGGGTCTGCCTTTGTAATGTGCCTCAATGGCAGACTGTGAAAGCTGAGGACGACATGCTCAATGTCTTCGGCTAACTCTCTAACTATCTGTCGAGAAAGGATTTCTATATAACCATGTTGTTTGTAGAAGGGAGGAACTACTTTTAGTCTCACATTTTCAGCGAGTTCCCTCGCTTGCTTGACCATAGTAGTGCGGGTCGAGTCGGCATGATGCGGGTAGATGGGCAATAGAATTACCATTTCGCAGCCCTCAAGTGCTTCGAATGCAGATTTGAGAGATGGTTCTCCGTATCGCATGCCGACCACAGTCCGAAGTTCTGTCGCACGTTCCAATGAATTGGCAATGTCGCTAGTGAACTTGCGCAGGGGGCCGCCATCCCACTGCCATATCGCCTCATACGCTTTTGAGGAATTTCCGCTACGAAGCGGAGCAATTATGCCGCGAACTAGGATCTGGCGCAGTGGAGTTGGCAGATCAACGACATAGGGATCTGACAGGAATTCAGCGAGAAACTTGTGAACATCACGACGAGTAGGTGTTGCGGGCGACCCAAGGTTTGCAACTATGACACCTATTCCCATCGACCGTGGAACTCGCTTGTTCGGTTGAAACGGATAATATCCGCAATTTTGCTGGACATCCCAAGTGTTGGCGATCGTTGACTATGATGCGGGCAATCTGCGCAGCGTCCAAAGAGCATGCGCGGAGGTCGGAGTTACATCGACGGTCACTTCAATTCCCAACAGAATTCGCGATGCCGAGAGGGTGATTTTCCCCGGCGTTGGCGCTGCTGGGCCGGCAATGAGGAGTATCCAACAATCTGGTATGGATTCGGCTCTTGTTGATGTATTCGATTCCGGTCGACCGCTACTGGGAATATGCATGGGTTTGCAAATTTGCCTCGACTACTCAGAAGAGAACGACACACCCACACTGGGAATTGTCCCCGGAAAAGTGCTCAGGTTCAAATTGAACGATCCTCAACTAAAGATTCCACACATGGGGTGGAACATCGTAAGAGTAGTGAGGGACCACCCGGTGATGCGAACCATTGGGGAATGCGGCGAGTTCTATTTTGTTCATGCCTACTATCCTCAGCCGATGCGTCCAGACCATGTGATTGCCCTATCGGTCTATGAAAGAGAATTCTGTTGTGCCGTAGCGTTCAAGAACTTTGTGGGGACACAGTTCCATCCGGAAAAAAGTGGTCGAGCAGGGCTTGAGCTGCTAGAGCGATTCGTAGAGTGGGACGGGCATCTTGCTTAGCAAACGCGTGATTGCTTGTCTCGATGTGCGGGATGGCAAACTTGCCAAGAGCGTGAAGTTCGTGAATACAAAGGACATTGGCGACCCCGTCGCAAAGGCCCGGGAATACTACGACGATGGGTTGGATGAGCTTGTGTTCTACGACATCACGGCATCGAGCGAGAATCGAAAGATCATGCTTGGAGTCGTGGAAGCGGTGGCGGATCAAGTATTCATACCACTATCAGTTGGTGGCGGGATACGATCAATAGATGATGCGACCGATCTTCGCCTGGCTGGTGCAGAGAAGATAAATGTCAATTCGGCCGCGGTGCGACGGCCGGCACTGATCGCCGAATGCGCGAACGCCATTGGTTCGCAAAACGTCGTGCTCTCCATGGATATCCTGAAGAGTCCGAATGATCCTACAACTCCAAGCGGCTACCGGATCATAATTGATGGAGGGCGAACGGATGCGGGGCTCGATGCAGTGGAATGGGCTCTGATGGGTGAGCAACTTGGTGCGGGTGAGCTAGTTGTAAATTCCATAGATGCAGATGGGACGCTGGATGGCTACGAATTAGGGTTGACACGGATGCTTAGCGACGCAGTAAGAATTCCCATTGTTGCTTCCGGCGGCGCGGGTAATCCCAATCACTTGGTTGAAGTTCTCACAGAGGGACGAGCTGATGCTGCTCTTGTTGCTTCCCTTGTGCACTACGGAACTTACAAAGTCAGCGAGCTCAAACACTTCTTAGCGTCAAACAATGTAAAAGTACGGATGTCTTGGTGATGAAAGCGATTGTCCAGCAAAATGACCATCTGGCTTGGACAGACGTGCCGGATGTCTATCCAAAACGTGGCGAGGTTCGGATTGCGATAAAAGCAACAGCCGTAAATCGCGCTGACCTCTCTCAACGGGCGGGGAACTATGCGCCCCCTCCTGGGGCGAGCCAAATCCTGGGATTGGAATGTTCGGGAGAAATTGACGCTGTAGGTGAGGGAGTAGCCAACTTTTTGGTCGGCGAAAAGGTCTGTGCACTGTTGTCGGGAGGTGGCTATGCCGAGAAAGTAACCGTTCCCGCGGGACAGGTCTTGCACGTCCCAAATGACCTTGACTATGAGGCAGCAGCAGCTTTGCCGGAAGTGCTAGCAACCGCCTACTTGAACCTCTATATGGAAGCAAACTTGCAGCCGGGTGAAACAGCTCTCATTCATGCGGGAGGCAGCGGCGTGGGGACCGCCGCAGTTCAACTTTGCAAGCTGTTTATGAATCCATGCTTTGTTACTGCAGGTTCCGTCGAGAAAATTGACCGCTGCAAACTTTTAGGGGCGGACAAAGGGTGTGTCCGCCACGATACAGACTTTGTGGAAAGGGTTGCAGAATGGACTCAGGGGAAGGGGGTTGACGTAATACTAGACCCAGTGGGGGGAGCCTATTTCGATGCGAATCTGAACTCACTAGCCCTAGACGGCAGATTAGTTGTCATTGGATTGATGGGTGGTGCCGGGGCGGACCTGCCTTTAGGTCGCTTGATGGTGAAGCGTCAACGGGTGATAGGGTCAACCCTTCGTGCTCGCTCCATCGAGGCTAAGGCTCGAGTCATGGACGAATTGAGGTATCGAGTGTGGCCATTTGTTGAATCGGGGGACTTTCGACCGATAGTGGATCGCACGCTGTCGATTAAACAGGCCAACGAGGCCCATGAATTGATTGCCTCAAATAGCACCTTCGGCAAGGTAGTGCTGCAGATCGACTCCAGTTAGCCTAGCTAGGAAGAAGAGATGCCTGATGCGCTAGCGTCTCTCTTTGTGACTCAAGCAGCTTTGCCTTGTCCCGTTGTTGCTGCACGACGTTTTGTGGCGCGCGTTCAACGAAGTTGCTGTTGTTGAGTTTGTTTGCTGCGACGGCAATCTCTTTGTCAATTCTTGCGAGTTCCTTGCTGATTCTCTGGCGTTCCGAATTGATTTCATCCTGATCAATGAAGGGAACGGTTATGCGCAAGTCGTTGATCAGCTGAACCGATCCAGCGGGAGTCGCTCCACCATTTTCAATCCACTCGATACTGGAAATCTTGGCCAATTTGGATACCAATACTTCAGTTTCCTGCTGCAATTGACGGTCTCTTGCTGCGCCGTCGCTCAAGAGCACTTGGACTTCCGTACGAGGAGGAATCTGGCGTTCGCCGCGAATGTTCCGAACTGCTAGAACCACCCGCTTGAGCCAATCGATGGCTTCATCGGCTTGCGTGTCGCTCGACAATTCACCTTCTTGAGGGTAGCGCTCAAGCATTAGAGAAGGTCTGGTTCTTCCGGCGAGGGGTGCAACGTGGGACCACAGATTTTCGGTTATGAAAGGCATTACTGGGTGAGTTGCACGCAGGAGAAGCTCCAATACGACGATCAGGGTGCGCTTTGCTCCTTGGGCCTCCAGAACAGAGGAATCTTCGTCGTAGAGAATTGACTTGGTCAGCTCAACGTACCAATCGCAGTATTCATGCCAAACGAAGTCGTAAATGTGATTCGCACACAAATCAAAACGATAGTCCTCAAATGCCTTTCTGCACTGTTTGACAAGCTGGTTGGCTGCGGATTGGATCCACCGGTCAGGCATTGAGAGCTCGTGTGGCGCATCTAGGTCGAAATCTCCGCAATTCGCAAGGACGAACTTTGTCGCATTCCATAGTTTGTTGCAGAAATAGTGATAGCCTTCTACGCGTTTAACGTCAAAGTTGTAATTGCTTGACGGAGACGCAATGGCGCAAAAGGTGAAGCGCAAGGCATCAGCTCCGTATGGCTGAATACCGTTGGGATAGTCGCGTCTCGTATTCTGTTCAATGCGTTCCGCCATACGTGGCTGAGTAAGATTGCTGGTGCGCTTCTCAACTAGGCTGGCAAGGTCGATGCCATCGACGAGATCCAATGGATCCAGTCCGTTGCCCGCAGTTTTTGACATCTTGTTGCCGTCAGCATCCCGGACGAGACCTGTGATATACACCTTCCGAAACGGTATTTCGTCGGTGAACCGCAAGGTCATCATGATCATGCGAGCCACCCAAAAGAAGATGATGTCGTGTCCCGTAACCAATACATCTGTGGGATGGTAGGTACGCAGGTCATGCGTGTTGTCTGGCCAGCCAAGCGTTGCAAAGGTCCAAAGGGAGCTCGAAAACCACGTCTCCAAGACATCGGGATCCTGTTCCAGCTCAATCGTAGTGTCTAGATTTGCATTCCGGCGTGCTTCCTCTTCCGTGCGTCCAACATAGATGTTGCCCTCCGAGTCGTACCATGCGGGGATTCGGTGTCCCCACCATAGTTGTCGGCTGATGCACCAATCTCGAATGTTCCGCATCCAGGAGAAATAGACTTTCTCCCATCGTTTGGGTACAAATTCGATGCGTCCTTGCTCAACAGCTTGAATGGCCCTCTCTGCAAGAGGCTGGATAGCAACAAACCACTGAGTTGTCAGCAAAGGCTCGACGATTGCATTGGATCTCTCGCCACGGGGTATCTTCACCGAATAGGGCTCAACAGACTCCAGTAAACCTTGCGCCTCAAGTAAGGTGACAACGCGTTCTCTAGCAACAAACCTATCAAGCCCTCGAAACTCTTCAGGAACGTTTTCATTGAGCTGGGCTGTGTTTGTGAATATGTTGATGGACTCGAGGTTGTGCCGTGCTCCTATTTCGTTGTCGTCAAAATCATGAGCGGGTGTAATTTTCAAGCACCCCGTTCCAAATTCTTGATCGACATGTGGGTCCGCGATGATGGGAATTTGTCTGCCAGTCAGCGGCAAGTCCACACGCTTGCCAATCAGCGTACGGTAGCGTTCGTCTTCCGGGTGTACTGCAACGGCCGTATCGCCCAGCATCGTTTCGGGTCTGGTGGTAGCAACAACCACATAGTCCTTCTCACTAGAAGATTGGGTTTCGTCTGCAAGCGGGTAGCGGATGTGCCACAGGTGGCCGTCTTCCGTCTCACTTAGAACCTCTAGGTCTGACAGTGCCGTCTCAAGCTCTGGATCCCAATTGACCAGCCGTGTGCCCTTGTAGATGAGACCTTGTTCATACAGTTGCACGAAGGCTTCAATTACCGCTCGAGAAAACCCCTCGTCCAACGTGAATCGTTCACGTGACCAGTCGACCGAAGCTCCCATTCTTCGCATCTGGTTTGTTATGGTTCCGCCCGACTCCTGCTTCCACTCCCAAACTCTGTCAACGAATCGTTGGCGACCTAGTTCTGCAGGCGACTGACCTTCCGCAAGAATTTGCTCCGCAACGACCATTTGAGTCGAAATACCCGCGTGGTCAGTGCCGGTCTGCCAGAGTGTGTCGAAGTCAGCCATGCGACGGTAGCGAATGATCGCATCCATCAAGGTCTGTTGAAACGCATGGCCGACATGGAGTGTGCCAGTCACGTTTGGCGGCGGTATCGCGATCGAGAATGGGGTACCCTCGCCACTAGGCTTGAAGTAACCGCGTTGTTCCCACTCAGCATACAAGTCAGACTCAATGCTCTTGGGATCGAAGTTCCCCGTAAGTTTTGTTGCGTTGGACATGTTCAGTCGAGGAAAATTTCCAGTGAACTTGCAGGCGTCTCGGTCATTCCCATTGGTCAAGTTCCTGGTGTCGAAGATCAAACTGGCGAGAACGATACTCTTTGTATTGATTGCGCGCGCGAGGCCGTTCATTGGCCAACACCAGCTCGCAGACTTCGTCAAACATATCGACCATCTCAGGAATCTTCTGAGTAGCGTTGATCAGCGCGCCGCCCTTTCCTGAAAAGGTCGTTTCGTGGCTTACGGTAACCAAACAATTATTGGATCTTGTATTCGCAATGATGTGAGGTACAAATCGATTGGGGGGATACTCCCACAGAAGTTCGTCCAATTGCTCAGCGTACTCTGGTTGCGCAGTGTGTATGTGCGTCGGAATCAGCCGTAGGCAATACTGACTTGCCAATTGACATGACAGTCTTTGACGGGCATGTTCGTGCTCTTCGGGAATAAGGTAGAAAGTTACGTTGGACACGGTGTCGATATGGTTAACATTGGATGGAGACTTCTCAACAATCAAGCTGATTGACTGTCTTGACTAACAAATGATTCATACAACGGCATTGGGCAAGCATTGTAAGAGACCTACCTAGTGAACACCGCCTACAGGCATGTAACGCGCGAACTGCTTCTAGTGCTTGGAGTCGTATTCGCCATATTGATTTTCGTAGGCGTTGGATTCCGGCTAGCTGGCTATTTGCAGGAAGCGGCAAGTGGCCGGTTCGATGCTGATGTTCTGTGGACGCTGATTGGACTTAGACTTCCGGAATTCGTTCAAATCGTTCTACCTTTTGCCCTGTTTCTTGCAATAGTTGTTACCTATGGACGCATTCATGCGGACCAAGAGTTTGTAGTCCTATTGGCGGGCGGAGCTGGCCCGTTGCATATGGTGTCCTGGACCTTTTCGGTTGCAGTGCCGTGTGCGTTGCTTGTTGGGATGCTGAGCTTAGGAGTGACGCCAAGATCCACATCATCAGTCGTCGAATTGGTCGCGGATCAGGCAATTTCTTCGGAAATTGCGGCCATTGTGCCTGGCCAGTTTCGTATGTTCTCAGGGGGGCGTCGGACGATTTATGCAGAGGGAATCGACCGAGACACGCGCACGTTAAGCGGGTTGTTCTATGCTGAGAATAGAGACGAACAAACCATTACCGTAACAGCCGAGGAGGCGCAGATCCGTGTGGGTTCCGAACCAGGCGAGAGATTGCTGATACTGCTTCGGGGGACACGTTACGAAGGAGTACCAGGTACCAACGAATATCGAGTGGTCGGCTTTGAGGAACTTGCCTTACGTCTTGAGCTTGAGGAGGCATTGCCCATCGATTTGGCGTTGGAGTCCAAACCTACAAGCGACCTGGACATAAGCAAGCTCGAAGATGCTCAGGAATTCCAATGGAGACTGGCTTTGCCAATTATGACGCTTGTTAGCGGATTGTTTGCCTACGGAATTTCGAGAACTAGGCCGCGCTCTGGAAGATTTGGCCAAATCGTTCCAGGCATATTGACTTTCGTTGCCTACTACGTGCTTCTCGTGTTGGCACGTCAAGGCATGGCGCAAGGCGGTCTCTTGATGGCTTTAGGGCTTTGGCCCGTCCACGCATTGGTTGGATCTCTCGCGTTCGCTTGGACTCTCAAGCAGAGCAGACCCGCATGATCCTCCGCCAATTCGACTTCTACATCATTCGCGGGCTGCTCCTCAGCATGACAGTTGTCTTGCTCTGCATAGTCGTGTTGATGTGTCTTTTCGGATTCGTCGACGAAGCAAGAGGAAGCAGCGAGACTCGTTCGTTTGCAACGATTGCATTGGTGGTTGTCCTTCGCATTCCCTTGCAAATGGGAGAAATGGTTCCCTACATTACGTTTCTCGGGGCGGTAATTGGGTTCGGTGTTCTGAGCGCGAGCTCAGAAGTTACCGTTTTGCGGGTTGCGGGTGTTTCACAGTGGAGATTGGCGGTTTCCGCGTCGCTTGCCGCCTTGGCGTTTCTGGGAGTAATGTCAGTGGTTACGGAGCTGTGGGGACCGACGTCAACAGAACAGGCCAACCGTCTCGAGGATCCTGAAGCAAGTTCGAAACCAAGTCGCGGCTATTGGTACAGAGAAGGCACGGTGTTCACATGGCTGCGCGATATCGACGAAACTGGACACTTGGCTGAAGTAAAGCAGTTTGAATTTGATGAGATTGGAAATCTCATCCGAGCAACCGCTGCTAAAAAAGGAATTCCCACTGCGAAGTCGGGCAGCTGGGCGCTTGGAAACGTTTCTGAAACGCTCATTGACCCAGATGGAAAGTACACTCGTACGTCCAATCAACGCGATTGGAAACTACATAGTGATTTCTCCTCTTTCGCAACGCGCGTCAAGAGGGAACCGGAAGATTTGTCTCTTGTAGACATGCACAATCACATTCAATACTTGAAGGGCGAGGGATTGGAGACCGGTCAGTTCGAGATCACATTCTGGTCTCGCCTTACAACTCCCTTCATGGTGATCGGATTGGTTTTGATTGCCATTGGGTTCGTGTTGGGACCTTTACGCGAAACCGGCATGGGTACCCGAATCACTGCTGGCATAGGCGCAGGGGTATTTTTCGGTTACCTGCAACAGACACTAGGGCCAATGGCGTTGCTTTACGACGCACCGCCATTGCTTGCTGTCTGTCTACCGCTGATTGTCATGTGGGGAGTCGGACTGTTCCTACTGCGTCGACTCACTTGACGCGCGTTCTCGCGTGTAGCGGACGATGTAGCTGTTGGAGACGATGTCCGACCAGGATCGACGATCGCGGTCAATCCAGATCCAGTAATAGCCCAACCCCAGAGTCAGGAAGGAAGCGATTGCACCCAGAAAGCGGTAGAACGCTTTGCGCAGAGTGAAGGGTTCGGGCGAGACAAGCCGCAATCGCCAGGCCAACATGCCGATCGTTTGCCCTTTGTGCATCCAGAAATAGACGAAAAAGGCGAACAGTTCCAGGAACAGCAGGCTTTGCACCCACGCACCAATCACGGCGTCGCCTGTTACTGTAACTAGCAGCACGATGGTGAATACCCACATGGCGAGAACGATGAACGCGTCGTAGATCATCGCTGCGAGACGAAATCGGAATTTGGCGCGCTCGCCGTCGATCAATGATTGGGAATCGACGGCTTTCAAACGAATCTGGACTGCCAAACGATCATGTTCGTACCCCGTGTGGGAACGTCGCATCGGGTGAATTTGGATGGAATGTAAGTCTTCCAGCTGCTAAACGTGGTGTCGCACCATCTTCCAGCATTGAGGAAGGAATACATTTACTCAATGCATTGTAAGAACCATTGAATTGGATCGCGCGTGTAGCTCGTGTCGCCCACCCTGTGCCCAAAAAGGGACGATTGGGTCTTCAGGTCGAACGCGTGTGCTTCCCTCAACGCCCATGCCGCTGGAGAGACCTCTTGAATGGAGTCAAGAATACGTTTTACTATGGGAGGATCGGCAACCCGCCAAAAGTCGCCAGGGCGTAAGCATCCGGCAATTTGAATGAAACGAGCAAAAATCACGCTTCTGCTTAGTGGCTCGGCGTTTACTGTACTTTTGGGTGTATTTACTGTGGCAGTGGGTGCGATGGCGTTTAGATTTGGCGACAGTCTGGGACAAATTGGCTTTTGGATGGGTTGTCTTGAGCTTTTCGTAGCGTTGACAACCATCGCTTTAGTTGCGCTGAGTGGCAAGATACGAAGCAAGATTCAAGGATTGTTGTTGGTTGGCTGTTCGCTACTGGGAATCTGCATATTGAGTCGAATAGCTTATGTAAAGTATGTGCATGTCCACTCATACGATTGGGCTCTTGATGGATTGCTGGAGATTACAGGGTTCTTGTTTGCCGCGCTTCTGATCCTGTTGCTAGTTGCAGGAATCGGAACTATATGGGTGCCTAAGAAAAATACCTCTTAACCCCATTTAAGTCCATGCTAAGGTCAGTTTCTCGACATGTTCGCAATTGGGTGGCAATCAGCAAGGACTTATCCTCGTTGTTAAGAATCGTTCTCTGCTTTGCCTTCGCCATAGGAACCCAATCTGATCAAGACTCCTCCGACTAGAACTATCGCAAGGAATACAGAAATAAACAAGCTCGTAAGGTATATTGCTCCTGCGAATTCTGAGTAGTTTCCATCAGTAGGCATTGTCAACACTAAGACCGCCATGACAACGAAACCCAGAGTAGCTGTTGTAAAGGAAGAAGCAATAAGAAGTGTGCCACAGTTTTTTGCACTCTTCTCTGCCTTTGCTGCCAGGATTACGAGAAACGCCAGCGAGAAGACAATTGCGCTCGAACCAATGCCAAGCACAAGTCCCACAAGCTCTTTTCCTGCTTTCATTTCACCTATATTCGCTAGGATGACGAGTGCACCACAGACTATGGCTATTACTGCGCCGGTGATTACAAGATTGATCCCTGATTGCTTCAAAATTTCTTGATAAACACTCCCATAACGGTGAGTAGAGAATAGCAACTAGGCCGCTAATCCTGCCATATTGCCAATTGAGCTAGTTTAGTCGTTACCTTCCTGTTTCCACAGACGTAGAGGTCGTCGCCATTCGATTTTGAAGGTGTCCGACGCAGCAGCAACTACTATCATACGCCCTTTCCAACTCTCGAACTAGACTGTTTGGATTCCGGTAGGGAGCGTTGCGATGCCTGACAGAATTAGCGTGTACGGACTGCAAATTTCTAATGTTCTACACCAATTTGTGACAAGCGAAGCCATACCTGGCACCGGCGTCGATGTTGACGTTTTCTGGGAGGGTGTGGCTGACATAGTCGCAGAATTCACTGAACGAAATCGACGCCTTTTGGACAGGCGAGAATCCCTCCAGCAACAAATTAATGCTTGGCACACGGAGCGACGTGCACACGCCGTTGACGCCGAGGAATACAAGCGGTTCCTCTTCAAAATTGGCTACTTGGAGGAAGAGGGACCTCCCTTTCAAATCGCGACAACGAACGTCGACAAAGAAATCGCACAGATTGCCGGGCCCCAACTCGTGGTCCCCGTATTGAATGCAAGATTTGCACTCAATGCCACGAATGCTCGATGGGGAAGTCTCTACGATGCCTTGTATGGAACCGACCTAATTCCTGAAGAGCCGGGTCTCGAACGAGGCAACTCCTATAACCCAACGAGGGGCGAGCAAGTCATTGCACTGGCGTGCAGGCAACTTGACCTTATCGCACCGTTGCAAGGGACTTCGCACGCTGACGTGATCCAGTACGAAGCTAAGCCCACTTCAACGGGATTTGAATTGGTTGCTCGTAGCGCATCGTCCAACCATCGACTGCAAGATGAGTCGCAATTTCGAGGGTTTCAGCGTCGAGCTGGTGGAGACATAACAGCGATTTTGCTCCGCAACAACGGGCTGCATATAGAAATACAGATCGATCGCGGCGACGAGGTTGGACGAACCCATCCCGCCGGCGTCAGGGACGTGATATTGGAATCAGCGGTCACGACAATCCAGGACTGCGAGGACTCGGTCGCGGCTGTGGATGCCGAGGACAAAACCGCTGTCTACCGCAACTGGCTTGGCTTGATGAAGGGGGACCTCGAGGAAACATTTGAGAAGGATGGACAATCGATTCATCGAGTGCTTGCCAAAGATCGGACCTATATTGGCCGCGATGGTTCGACACTGGATCTCCCTGGACGCAGCTTGCTGCTCGTTCGCAATGTGGGGCATTTGATGCAGTCAGATGCAGTGCTGGATCGAAGCGGAAACGAGATATTCGAGGGAATACTTGATGCATGCATGACCAGCCTGTGCGCATTGCACGACCTCTGCGGAGGTAACGCTAAAGCCAATTCAAGGACAGGCAGTATCTACATTGTGAAACCCAAAATGCATGGCTCAGAGGAGGTCGAATTCACCTGTGACCTATTTGGTCGTGTGGAAGATGTGCTGGGTCTCGCTCCCAACACCATAAAGCTCGGCGTAATGGACGAAGAACGCAGAACCAGTTTGAACTTGCGCGAGTGCATTCGAGTCGCCAAGGATCGGATTGTCTTCATAAACACCGGATTTCTGGATCGAACGGGAGACGAAATCCATACTTCTATGAATGCCGGCGCCATGGTGCGCAAGGGCCCGATGAAGGAGGAGCCATGGATTCTTGCCTATGAGGATGCCAACGTCGATGCAGGTCTGGCAACTGGATTTCCAAGAGTCGCGCAAATCGGCAAGGGCATGTGGCCAATGCCTGACGAAATGAAGGATATGCTGGATAGCAAGATTGCTCATCCCATGGCAGGAGCTTCCTGCGCCTGGGTGCCATCTCCTACCGCAGCCACGCTCCACGCCCTCCACTACCACGAGGTAGACGTGGCGCAGCGTCAAACCGATTTGACCTCCCGATCGCGCGGGAGCATGGACGACATGCTAAAAATTCCGCTAGCGCTGGGCGAAAACTGGTCCATCGACGAGGTACAGATGGAATTGGAAAATAACGTCCAGGGCATATTGGGCTATGTGGTCCGATGGATTGATCAAGGAGTAGGCTGTTCCAAGGTTCCCGACATCAACAACGTTGGACTCATGGAAGACCGAGCTACCTGTCGGATATCGAGCCAGCACGTCGCGAATTGGCTGCTCCACGGCGTCGTTTCAACAGACCAAGTACAAGACACAATGGAGCGCATGGCGGCAATCGTCGATGAACAGAACGCGGGAGATCCGGACTATCGCAACATGGCGCCAAATTTTGCTGGCAGCATTGCCTTCCAAGCTGCACACGACTTGGTATTTTGTGGACTTGAGCTTCCGAATGGCTACACAGAGCCTGTGCTTCATGCAAGGCGGCGAGAGGCCAAGGCCAAATACGGTCGATGAGAGGCTACCACGACTCGCTAAAGGGACGAATCACGCTGTCAAAGGTCCACGTAGACTTGGGTTGATGAACTACTTCCCAAACATGCTGGGCTATGTCCTCAGGAACTGCAAAGAAATCATTAGGTTTGTCCGGCATTGCCTTCTTCATACCTGGAGTTGCTATCACAGCGTCGATCGCTATATAGGCAACGTGAATGCCAGAAGGACCTAACGTTCGGGCCAAGGACTCGGCAAGAATTCGTTGAGCTGCTTTGCTAGGAGCAAATCCAGCGAAGTTTGGAACCCCACGGTATGCGGCAGTATTGCCCGTGATGGCGATCGCTCCGTTTCGCCTTTCAACCATCGTGGGCGCTGCGAGCTGAGCCAAACGCAACAGCGAGGAAGCGTTTAGTCTGAAGGCCTTTTCAAATTGGGCGATCTTTACATTTTCGAATGTGCCGAATAGACCATATACAGCATTGTGAACAATGACATCTGGTGCCTGCAAGTCCGATTGGATCTGCAAATAGGTATTTTCGAGGCGTTCTAAATCTGAAATGTCGCAGGGGTAGGCATGCAGTCGCTCAGATTCGTCGGCGATGCTCTGCAGTCGGTCATTGGAACGAGCGACCATTGCAACTTCGTAGTCGCCCGCAAACTTTCTCGCGATTGCCGCGCCAGTTCCAGGACCTACCCCTGTAACCAAGCAAACCTTGCTAGCCATACATGTGTCCAAGCATTGAAATCGTTCGAGTCAATATAATTTTCGCGCAAGCCTGAGTGGCGAAATTGGTATACGCGCCAGACTCAAAATCTGGTGGTGGCAACACCGTGAGAGTTCGAGTCTCTCCTCAGGCACCACTGCATTTGGTGTGTTTTGTGACTCCTGGCATTTCTTGCACCACAAATTCTTCCTGTAGCAGTTGTTGATACTTCTTGAGAGTGTTGTCGTGCTGCTTCCAATCGGGCATGTGCTGTGCCATCAGTGAATAGAACGCCTCGCTGTGGTTCAGTTGCTTGAAGTGGCACAACTCGTGCAACACAACCATGTCAATCGCATCTTGCGGAACCTTGACAAGGTGAGTGTTGAGACGCATGGTTCCATGTGAGCTACAGCTGCCCCAACGCGAAGACATGTAGCGGTGGCTCCAATGTGGAACGGAATCAAGCAACGAAGTCTTGCCGCACATTCGTCGTATGCTTTCATTCAACACGGAGTTGGCTACTTCTCCGTACCAGTCGTGCACTACCGTTTGGATGCAAGCGTTCTGTGGCGCACGCACCTGAATCGTTCCATTTGACTGTCTTACTGCAATGGAGCTTGATTCGTAGATACGCAGTTTCAATGCATTGCCCAAGAGATAGACCGTGCTTCCAGTGTTGTAGCTTGAAGGGTAGACGACATGATCGCCATTTTTGAACTTTCGTATCTCCCTACGCAACCAATCTTCGCTGCGGAAAACGAGTATGCGAAGTGCCCGTTCAGTGGTTCCAGCAGGCGCATCAATGAACAAGATGCCGTCGGGATGGTAGGACAACATTACGCGCGAGCGTCGTCGGGGACGTGATCGCAATCGTATTGCCACGCGACGTCCGTCAATGTCGATTTGGCTCAATTTGTGGAGGGACAGAGGTTTTGGAGGTGTGTAGACAGATTTACCACGCATCTATGAATTGACTTTCCAGCTAGTTAAGTTGATTTGCTTTTCGCAAGAGGCACTTTGCAGAAAATATGTACAAATAACCAGTTTAATCTCAGCAAGCAGCAATTGTCAACAGCAATCGATCACTACCACCGGAATTTCACGATCAGTCTTGGTTGCATATTCAATGTAGCCTGAGAACACTTGGCACATCTCATTCCACAGCTGCTGTCTCTCTTCACCTGAGCTCGTTCGTGCAACACCGTTCATTCGTTTCGAACCCACCTGGATTTTCACGTTTGGATTCTTGTCTAGATTCAGGTACCAAGATGGGTGGTGTGAATGGCCTCCCTTCGATCCAATCACTACATAGGAACCATCGTATGTTCCGTAAATCAGGGGTATCGTGCGAAGGGTATTGGACTTGCGTCCGTAGGTGGTGAGTAGAAGGGTTGGCATGCCGTTCCAAATATGACCCTTCTCTCCGTTGGTTTCCAAATATTGTCGAACGTGCTCTTCAATCCAATTGGGAAGTGTGGAATCACTCATTCGCTTCTGCCTCCTGTGCTTGTTCTTTAGGTTGCTGCAGAGCAGCGGGACGTTCAGATTCCGGACCGAATCTGTCAATCAGTATCGGGCGAATGGTTTCCGTCCAGACCTCGTAGCCCTTCGTGTTCAAATGCAATCCATCTTCCGTGAACAGATCCTCGCGTACAAAACCGTCTCCCTTCATCATGGGCGTAGCAATGTCTAGATAGCACATATCGTCCCGATCATCGGCACGTTTCATTAGCTCCTGATTGACTTTTTCCATTGTCGGCCAGAATTCCTCGCGACTCATGGAGGGTTTCACGGCTATAAAGCAAATGTCCGCGTCGGGCAATTCCTTGTTGATATGGCTTATGAAGTCGTCGTAGCTTTCGAGTATTTGTTCGGGGCTCTTGCCGAAGAAAACATCGTTGTCGCCTTCATAGATAACAATTGCGCGCGGCTTGTACTTGGTCACTATTCTGTCCCTGAACTGGTTAAGCTCGTGCATTTGCGATCCGCCAAATCCCCGGTTTACAACGGCCAATGGAGACATGTCTTCTTGTAGACTGCGCCAAAACACAATGCTTGAACTGCCCACGAACAGCACGGCGTCTTGCGGCGGCATCTCTTCATCATCCAGCTGCTCGAAGTACTTTATGTATGGTTCCCACCTCGACTCGTTTTCCTGTGAAGTTGCGGCAATAGATAGAAACACAAGGAGCAATCCAGTCAGATTTTGAGCTGTAGTCTGCATTGTCGGACCATCACCTCAATTGCTAGTTGAAATTCGTGATCTTGTAGTCTAGACCACATGCGCCCGCTGAGAATCCTAGCCTGAACTGCATTCAGATTGACTAAATCGTTCAACCCATGCGCGAGACAACATTTTCCAAGACTGACTTTGCCTATCAATTGCCTCCAAGTTTAATCGCTAGCCACCCAACGCCTGAACGTACGGATAGTCGATTGCTAGCGTTGCACGGGGACAGAGTGCGGCACTTGAAATTTGATGGACTTCTAGATCTTCTGCATCCAGGCGATCTGTTAGTGGTCAATGACACCAAGGTGATCAAGGCTCGGCTAATAGGACGCAAGGCAACTGGCGGTCGAGTAGAGATCCTGATCGAAAGGATGGAAACTGACCGGATTGCAGTCTGTCATGTCAAGGCAAGTCGCGGATTGTCGCATCGACATCATGTCGAAATTGAAAGATTCTCAGCCAAATTGATTGAACGTGATGACGATCTCTTTCGATTGGAATTCGACTCTCCTATCAGGCAAGTCATTGACGAGTGTGGCCATGTTCCTCTGCCAAACTACTTGGAGCGGCCTGATACCCCGGAAGATGAAAGCCGTTACCAGACCGTCTACGCACGCAGCGAAGGTGCAATTGCGGCTCCCACGGCAGGTCTTCACTTCTCCAATGCACTGCTGCAGCAAATCCGAGCGAAAGGGGTTCGAGTTCAACCCATAACACTGCATGTCGGTGCTGGTACTTTTCAGCCGGTACGACACAACGACCTGTCGCTGGTGAATATGCACTCCGAACACTATGAAATTCCAACGAGTACCAGAGACGCTATAACGCATTGCTTGGGACGCGTGGTTGCAGTGGGCACAACGGTCGTCAGGACGTTGGAAAGCGCAGAACTTACAGGAAACGATGAAGGGGAGACCAAGCTCTTCATCTCTCCCGGATTCGAGTTCAAGGTGGTCGATGCACTCATCACCAATTTCCATTTGCCCGAGTCAACACTGATCATGCTGGTCTGTGCGTTTTGCGGCTACGAACGTACGATGAACGCTTACGATGTCGCTGTAGAAAACGGGTATCGCTTCTACAGCTACGGAGATGCGATGTGGTGTCAGCGCGATGAAATTTGATGTGGTCCACACGGACGGGACGGCGCGCAAAGGGCGCATGAGTCTCGATCACGGCATCGTGGAAACACCGGTATTCATGCCCTGTGGAACTTACGGTTCGGTCAAAGGCATGACACCGGATCAGCTCACAGAAGTTGGGACGCAAATCTTGTTGGGAAACACGTTCCATTTATGGATCCTTCCGGGCGAGGGATTGATTCATTCGTTAGGGGGACTGCATGGCTTTATGCAATGGCACCTTCCCATTCTCACGGACTCTGGGGGCTACCAGGTGCACTCGCTCCGCGATTTGGCCAAGGTAGACGACGACGGCGTGACATTCCGCTCACCACACAATGGCGATCTACTGCGCTTGACGCCGGAAAAATCCATGCAGATTCAGGAAAAGTTGGGTTCTGACATTGCAATGGCGTTTGATGAATGCACGGACTTTCCTGCCACGCGGCAAGTCGTCAGACTGTCGATGCAGAGATCTATGGAATGGGCTAGGCGAAGCCGCGACGCCTACAAGGGTCCAGGCACTTTGTTCGGAATTGTCCAAGGAGGAGTTTATGACGAATTACGCTCGGAAAGCTTGCAGACCCTACGGAACATCGGTTTTGACGGGTACGCAATTGGCGGGTTGTCGGTTGGTGAATCAATTGACGAAATGTTCGAGGTATTGAATTCGTTAGTCCATCAAATGCCGGATGTTAGCCCGCGGTACTTGATGGGTGTAGGCACACCCTCCGACTTGCTCCACGGAATAGGGCTCGGGGTCGATATGTTCGATTGCGTCTTGCCAACGCGCAACGCTCGAAATGGCTATCTATTCACTTCTTCTGGAATCGTGAAGATTCGCAATGCACGCTACCGGGCAGATCCGGAACCCATAGACGCAAACTGTTTGTGTTCTACATGCGACAGGTTCTCTCGAGCATACCTGCACCACTTGGACAAGCGTGGTGAGATGCTTGGCGCAACACTCATGACAATCCACAATTTGCACTATTACCATAACTTAGCGAGGGACTCTCGAGATGCCATAGCAGAGGATCGATTCGCTCAATTTGCCACTGCAACACGAGCGTGTTGGGATGCGTCGGACGAGTAGGGTGCCCAACCCTTGCACATTGTCATAGCTTCAATTGAACAGGTCAAACGGTGCGTTTGCCTAGAAATCAATGACAGGCGACAATTGGTAAAGTCTGAAGCGGGGAATTGTCATGTCGAGTAACTCCAGTGCAAACACAGAGTCTCGAGTCACAGGAGCAGACTTTGAGCGATTAAGAGCTGACCTGCAGGAAATGGAATCTCGAATCAACTCAAGCTTTGCTGCGATTGAACGCCGTCTCGAGGAGCTCGAATGGCACTTGGACGAAGTTCTGTCCCATTTCAAGGACGAAAGCGGACCAACTTAGCGCCCTCCTGCGACATATAGTCGATACTTTAGGAGGTTGAGCTGGGCGGCATTGCCAATGCAATCTTGGCTCTTATTGTTTCCGAGTAAGATACTTAACCTTGCAGTAGTTCTCAATGGTGCTGGATACGCGTCGTGGGACAACTCGGGAACGACAACACACAACTGCCAGGTGCAAAAATGAATTGGATTGAAACCGTTGCGTATGCCCAAGAAGGTGGTGGATCCGGCCAAGGCTGGTTGACCATCGCGATGCTTGGGGGCATGGTCGCGCTGTTCTACTTCCTGCTGATTCGCCCGCAACAAAAACAAAGGAAGGCTCATCGCGAGCTGGTAGGTGCATTGTCGCGCGGCGACGAAGTCGTCATGGCTAGTGGCATGATGGGAATCATCACTCGCGTCGAAGACGATTACATCATTGTGCGCGTGGCCAAGAACGTAGAGCTAAGATTCCAAAAATACGCGGTAAACGCATCGTTGCCCAAAGGAACACTCGACGTCTAAATGTCTGAAAACCGGGTTTTTGGACAGAACCTCTTCGGCACTCAGGCTGGTGCCACTCCCTCCGGTACGGTGTCGGTTTGGCGCTACCTAGTCTCAGCCTTGGTCATTGCCATTGGCATCGTTTATGCACTTCCCAATCTTTACCCTCCTGATCCGGCGTTGCAGATCCAAGTTGACAACGCCACAAATGCGCAGGGTGACCCATTTCGGATAGGCGATTCCTTTGTAACTCAAACAGCGGAGCTCTTGTCGCAAGAAGGTGTGGACATCAAGGAAGCGCAACGTTTCTCCGACGGCGCTTTAATTCGACTGTACAACGGCGAAGATCAGCTGCGAGCAAAAACAGTCATGGAACAACGGCTCAATCCGACTGGAAGGGATCGACAGTTCGTTGTGGCCCTGAATCTTGCGGAAACCACGCCACTTTGGCTGAGAAGGATCGGAGCGAGGCCGATGACCCTAGGACTTGATTTGGCCGGCGGAATCCACTTCGTATTGCAGGTCGACATGAGCGAGGCCATCAAGACTCAACTTGAAGACCAGTCGGAAAAGATTCTGACGCTGTTGAGAGAGGAATCCATAAGGTATGTTGCGTCACTGAATGAGACCATCGATCGATCGTTCTTTGTCTACTTCTCCTCAGAGAGCGACCAAAGTACAGCCTACTCAATCCTCTCGGAACAATATGGTCCACCCGAGTTTGAGGTCGCAGAAGTAGACAACGAAAAGGGTCTAGCCGTCGAGGTCACAATTACCGATGCGAGATTGCGCGAAATCGAAGACGTGGCAATCGAGCAAAACCTGACTGGATTGCGCAGCCGAGTCAATGAACTCAACGTGTCCGAACCCTTGGTCCAAAGGCAGGGAAGAACACGTGTAATTGTCGATCTGCCCGGCGTTCAGGACAGTGCCGAGGCCAAACGGATCATTGGAAAATTCGCCACTCTTGAATTTCACCTTGTAGCCAAACCGGAAGATCATCCGTCCCAGATTGAAATTCTTCCGTACAAGGGTCGAGACGTTCAAGTGAACAAGCACATCATTGTTTCTGGCGACAACGTCATTAATGCCGTTCCCGGAATTGACCCCGATACAGGCCTCCCGGAGGCAAGAATCACATTGGATCGTTCAGGCGGCGACCGGCTTCACGATGCAACGAAAAATGATATTGGCCATCAGATGGCAATCATTTTCATCGAACAAAAACCTGTAATAGTGACCTCTGTCGTTGATGGAGAACGAGTTGAAGAGACCCGCATCGTTCCGGAACGGAGGCTGATTAGCGTTGCTACCATCCAAGCTGCGCTTGGATACAACTCCCGCGTTACAGGATTGAACCAGGCTGAAGCTCGTGAATTGTCGCTCTTGCTTAGAGCCGGTGCCCTTGCCGCCCCAATGTATTTCGTCGAGGAACGTACCGTCGGGGCGTCTCTGGGTGCTGAGAACATTGATCGCGGCGTGTTGGCCGTAACTATTGGATTTTTCCTAGTCCTCGCCTTCATGTTGGTCTACTACAAAGTCTTTGGGTTTGTTGCCAATATTGCGCTAGCTTTGAACTTGGTCATTCTGGTGGCGGTCATGTCGATTTTGGGTGCGACCTTGACTCTGCCGGGCATTGCTGGAATTGTGTTGACAGTGGGCATGGCTGTGGACGCGAACGTATTGATTTTTTCGCGTATACGGGAGGAATTGAAGCATTCTGCGCCGCATGTGGCGATTCCAGCAGGCTACAACCGTGCCTTTCTGACAATTCTCGACGCCAACGTAACAACATTGTTTGTGGCTCTAATACTTCTAACAATTGGGAGTGGACCCATAGCTGGATTCGCCGTCACTCTTTCCATAGGAATTGTGACTTCCATGTTCACTGCTATATACGTTTCGCGAGGACTTATACATCTCGTGTACGGCAATAGACGGACTGAAAAGGTGTGGATCTGATGACTTTCGACTTCATGTCCAAGCGCAAAATCGCACTTGTCGTGTCCGCCACAATGCTTGTGGTCTCAGTGGTCTCTCTTTTGTTCCTTGGCATCAACCGCGGACTGGGATTTACCGGCGGAGTACTTGTGGAGGTTGGTTTTGAAACTCCAATCGACCCCGGGGAGATTCGTTCGCTGCTAGAGCGATCCGGCTACGACAATGCGGTAGTCCAAATTCTGGGAGCCGAAACTGACATCGTCATTAGGGTTCCCCCTGGGGACGATGTTGACCAGTCGAACGTGGGTACAGACATTCACGAGCTACTTGAGCAAACCTACTCGACCGTCGATCTGCGGAGATCGGACTATGTTGGACCAGCTGTTGGGGGGGAGCTAGCTGAACAGGGCGGACTTGCACTGCTTGTGGCTCTAATTTCCATCATGGTCTACATCATGTTCAGGTTTACAGGGAAGTTCTCCTTGGGTGCAGTCGCTGCGCTGATTCATGATGTGTTGATTGTGGTGGGCATATTCTCTCTCATGCAGTGGACTTTCGATTTACCTGAGTTGGCAGCGCTGCTTGCGGTCATAGGGTATTCGTTGAACGACACCATCGTAGTCTCGGACCGAATAAGAGAGAACTTTCGAACCAGCAAACGAGGCACACCGGTCGAAATCATCAATCGTTCGTTGAATCAAATGTTGGGCAGAACATTAGTAACTTCGATGACCACGCTGCTCGTCTTAGTTGCATTGTTAGTCGCAGGAGGAGAACAGCTAAGAGGATTTGCTTCTGCTTTGTCGATTGGAGTAATCGTCGGAACCTACTCGTCTATATATGTTGCGGCCACCATGCTATTGATGTTGGGTATCCAAAGTGAGGAATTGGCGATACCAGAGAAGGAAGGCAGCGACTACGTTAGAAAGTAGTTGCCACCTATGGCGCATCGGCACCCGAACTGTCTTCTACTTGGTTAGCAACTTTAGGAGTGGCTGAATGTTCCCTTTCAATGATTTTCGCACCAAGTAATTTGCCGATCGTAGACGAGAGTTGTGGATTGGCTGCAATGTAGTACCTCGGGCTTTCATACTCTTGAGATGCGCAGACTTGGGTGGCGAACCCCCCAGCCTCTGTTACAAGCAGCTGTGCAATCTGAACTGTCTCGGACGGCGGACCAACTGTTACGAAGGCGTCGAGTCGGCCGCGGGCTACCCGTGCAATATCGATAGCTGATGATCCGCTTGTACGTATTCCTTGCATTGATGCGTTTAGCAAGGCGTACATTTTGTGAAAGTTGGCGCCGCCATTGCTCGTTGTCGTGTCTTGTTCGCACGTCGCAACTATTGCCTCGTCGTGCGAAAAATTGTTGGCGACTCGAAGCCGATTTTGGTTCACCATTGCTCCTATGTCCTGGCTTGCGTAGTATTCGTCGTCCTGCAGGTAGTCGTAGACAATGGCATGTCTAAGATTCGAACCTTCATAGATGCCCAACACTGCACAAAAATCATTCAATGAACGAAGAAAATTTGCTACGCCGTCCAACGGCTCAATTACCCAGGTGAAGGGTGCATTTTCATTGCTAGCAGGTGTTTCTTGCAGGACTGCGTGATCTGGGTATGCACTCAGGATGGAATCTTCTATATTGGTGTAGATTTTGTTCTTGATTCCTGCCGTAAAGTTGTGCAATGCTTGGCGTCTCATTCGATTGAACGGAGGACGCTCGTACGTGCTCAATAGTTGCTGTCTAGATTGCCTAGCGGCCCGTAGGCCAATGCGGATAAGGGGTTCCAAGAAGAGAATCCTTGGCGGAGCTTCAGCCCATGCTAGCACGTCCACTGTTTCGACAGCATGGCCGCAGCCTTCGAAGGTTTAGGTTTTTCGCCGGTTTGGGAATGAACAGTCAAATTCGAATAGTTCTTGTAGAGCCTTCCCATCCGGGAAATATAGGCGGAGCCGCACGGGCAATGAAGACTATGGGTCTAACCAAACTTTCTCTTGTTCGCCCAAGGCGTTTTCCCGACCCTCAAGCGGATTGGCGAGCCGCTGGAGCGCTTGACATCATCTTGGATGCCGAGTTACACGAAACTCTGCAGAGCGCTGTCGCTTCCTGCGTGCTGGTCGCCGCAACGAGCGCACGCAGTCGTCACATTCCATGGCCTGTCCTCGAGTCTGCCGACTTTGCCGCATTGGTCCACAAGAAATATGCAAACTCCGATCCCATAGGCATAGTCTTCGGCCGAGAGGACAGCGGGCTTACGAATGAAGAATTGAACTTGTGCAATCTACAGGTTCGCATACCAGCTAGCGACGCGTACGGTTCGCTCAACTTGGCCATGTCCGTGCAGGTGATTGCGTACGATCTCTTTCGTATCAGCATGGATTCGGATTGTGAGCGGGATGTCTGGGATAGGAACTTAGCTACTCACGAAGCAGTCGAGAGTTTCTATGCGCATTTGGAATCGGTACTTACCGCCATTGACTTCTACGACCCGGAAAATCCTCGCGAAGCAATGACGCGAATCCGACGACTGTTTAGTAGAAATGAATTGGATGAAACCGAGGTGCAAATCCTCCGAGGAATCCTTACACATATAGAAAATGCAATGAATTAGTGGCCCGATGAATGGAATTGATCCCGCCGAACCTTATTTATCTTTAACATAGTCTTACCTTAGCATTTTGATCAACCAAGCAGTTCCCCAAAGTCAGATGGCTCTTCGTTCGCGTGCGGTTTACATGGACTACGCCGCTACAACACCTGTAGACCCTCGAGTTGCTCACCAAATGAGCTCATGCTTGATGGTGGACGGGCATTTCGGCAATCCGGCAAGCAGTTCTCATGTATACGGATGGGAAGCGGAGGAACTCGTAGAACAGTCCCGTGTTGACCTCGCCAAGCTCATTGGCGCGGACCCGCTGGAGATTGTCTGGACTTCCGGAGCAACGGAAGCTGACAATCTGGCTTTGAAAGGATTAGCAGAGAACGACAATCGGCGTCACATCGTCACTTCGTCCTACGAACACAAGGCAGTGTTGGATACCTGCCACTACTTGGAAGAGAACGGCTATAGCGTCACCTATGTCAAGCCAGACAGCGAGGGACTGATTCAGCCAGGAAAAGTAGACGAAGCGATTACATCAGACACCTTCGTAGTGTCCATCATGCATGTCAACAACGAGATTGGAGTGATCAATGATGTTGCAACAATCGGAAGAGTTTGCCGGAATCGGGGTGTGCCATTCCATGTGGATGGTGCCCAAAGCGTCGGAAAGATTCCAGTAAATGTGAAACTCATGCACATTGACCTGCTAAGCATTTCTGGACACAAGATCTATGGTCCAAAAGGAGTTGGAGCACTTTATGTCAGGCGCAATCCGCCAGTGCGCATCGCCGCGACGATTCATGGTGGCGGTCACGAACGCGGTATGCGATCCGGTACCCTACCCACACATCAGATCGTTGGAATGGGCGCAGCCGCCAAGATTTGCGAACAGGACTTGGAGGTGGACGCAGAACGCATTCTCAAACTGCGTGAACGTCTTTGGTCTCACCTAAAACAAATCACCGGTGTTCACCTAAATGGAAGCGAAGAACAGCGCATTCCCGGACTCCTGAATGTGGCTTTTGAGGGAGTTCAGGATGAGTCCCTCATGATGGCATTAAACGACGTTGCGGTCTCGTCTGGGTCAGCGTGCACGTCCGCGACGGTCGAGCCGTCGTATGTGTTGCGGGAATTGGGCGTGCCCCACGACCTGGCGGCTAGTTCGATCCGATTTTCGCTAGGAAGATACAGCACTCAGGACGATATTGACTACGTGGGGCGACGAGTTGCGGATGTTGTTTCTGCCCTACGCGAGGGCACATCACAACTCGTACAATAGCTCCGCATACACCTAGAGTTCTCGCGACCTTTCAAGCACACCAAAAGGGTGGGAAGGTTTCGCGCCGAGCATCTGCATGATCTCACTAACAGGAGTCGTTGGCTGTCAAGCATGTCCATTGAACGCACGCTTTCAATCATCAAACCCAATGCGGTCAAGAAGAACGTCATTGGGGAAATATACGCCCGGTTCGAGTCACTAGGGCTGCGTATTGCCGCAGCACGCATGGTGCAATTGACGCGAGAGCGAGCGGAAGACTTCTATTTGGAGCATCAGGAGAAACCGTTCTACCCCAATCTATGCGAATTCATGAGTTCTGGACCCATATGTGTTCAAGTTCTTGAGGGTGAAGGAGCCATTGAGCGCAACCGAGAAGTAATGGGGGCAACTAATCCAGCGAATGCGAAACCCGGGACTCTGCGCGCTCTCTACGCCGACAGCATGGACGAAAACGCCGTGCATGGGTCGGATTCAAAGCAATCGGCAGCTCGAGAAATCGGCTTCTTCTTCGGTCCCGAAGAGGTTCATTCGCGCCATTGAAATGGCAATGGAAGCACCCAGATCTAGAACGAGTTTATTCGGGTTGTCCAGAGCTCAAATGAAGGAATTTCTTCAGAGCTTTGACGACCGTCCATTTCGCGCACAGCAACTCATGAAATGGATCTATCACGAGCGACAGTACGACGTGATGGAAATGACAAATCTCTCCAAGTCATTTCGTTCCGCATTGGCTGAGGTTTCTGATACCGAATTGCCCGTTGTTTTCAGTGAATCAACATCTGGCGATGGTACAACGAAGTGGATTGTCGGAACAAAGGACGGAGGCGCTGTTGAATGCGTACTCATTCCCGATGGCAGAAGAAACACGCTGTGCATATCGTCGCAGCGAGGATGTTCGCTGGACTGCGCCTTCTGTGCAACGGGAAAGCAGGGCTTTGCCGGCAATCTCCTAGTCGAGGACATTGTGGGGCAAGTTGTGCAGGCGCAATATTGGCTTGGATGCGATCGCGCTCGTGGCGAACTGACAAATATCGTCTTCATGGGGATGGGTGAGCCGCTAATGAATTTCGAGGCGGCCATGACAGCTTGCGACATATTCATGGACGATCTTGCCTTTGGTTTATCCAAGCGGCGTGTCACTATCAGCACCGCTGGAGTCGTACCGCGTATTTACGACATGTGCGGTCGCACAGAAGCTTCGCTTGCTGTTTCGCTTCACGCACCCAACGATGACCTTCGAAGTTTTCTTGTGCCAATTAACAAGAAGTACCCCGTCGCCGACTTGCTTGACGCATGCCGAGCCTATTTACGATCACTAAGCGATCGAAGAATAGTGACTTTCGAATACACGCTCATAGACGGCGTCAACGACTCCAACGCCATAGCTCGCGATCTTGCGAAGCTACTTCGCGACTTTCGATGCAAGGTGAATCTCATCTCCTTCAATCCCATAGCTTTGTCAGACTTTCGTCGTCCTTCGATGGAAAATGTTCGAAGCTTCCAGCGCACGCTGATTGACCGCGGACTAATGGTTACCTATCGGACAACGCGTGGTTCGGACATTGATGCGGCCTGCGGGCAGCTTGTTGGACAATTCGCAGACCGGACGAAGCGGCGCGACCGCTACTCGGCTATGCAACAGCCGTCAATGTAAAATTCCGTCGCAGGGATAACGGCAGCTAGTGTTACGGATGTCCCATGCCACCTTTAAGGAAGCCGGTGGCATTCTTTCCTCCATTCGGGGCCGCACTGCTGTTTGGTACCGTGATATTGGATAGCAAAGTGAACGACGAAGTTCAAGAAAAGGTTGACGACCAACAACCTGAATCGGCGGGCAATCAGTCGGCAGTAAGGTCACTTGGCCAGCGATTGCGAGCAGAGAGAGAACGCCAGGAAATAACTCTCGACGACGTGATGCTCGATACGCGAATCCCACGACAGCATATTGAGAATATCGAGAATGACCAACTTGACTCGATGCCCTCAGAAGGCTACTTGAAGGGATACATCCGCAACTACTCGCGCTACTTGAAACTGGATCCTGAGGAAATGCTCGGACTCCTGGGTGATTCCGGCACGCACGAAGAGGAATTGGTTCACTCCGACACTGGAAAAAACCGTGCCGCCGCCAGATTTTTCAGGGACTTTCAAGGCGTTGGAACGATAATTGGCATAGCCATTTTCTCGTTGGCGATACTTTGTGGAGCATTCGCCATTTGGTGGTTCGGCTTTCATTCTCCTCGGGACGAAGGCTCCAGCTCCAACTCCTCGGAGCAGTCTCAACACAACGAACTTGAATCCGCATCTCAATCCAGCGCGTCGTTTCAATCCAATGGTTCTGCCCAACCAGCCTCGACCTACACGTCAAGCTCGCCCGACAGCTCGTTGTCATTGCCTGCTTCCACTGTGCTTGATCAGTCAGTTTCCGATCAGTCCGACGAAGACGAGTCGCTGATGAACCTTGACTCAAGCACATTGAGCTCAACTGGCGAGACAGCCGGAGACCCGTCGGATTCGGACGACTCGTCAGAGTTTCCATTGGAGTTGGGTTCCCCGACAATAGGAGGAGATACGCAACCTGGCGGCAACCAATCAGGTTCGGTCGGCGACAATGGGAACGGATTGGTTTTTGAAGGATCTGAGGGAGACGTTGAGGAAGAGTCCGAGCCTGAGCATGATCTTGTATTCACATTTGTCGACGATGACTCCTACCTGGCAGTCACAGATGCGACAGATTCACAGCTTGTGCGGGGTGTGCAAGAACAAGGCACCGAAATTAAGCTGGATGGTGAAGCTCCGTTTCGCATCAATATAGGCAATGTGAATGCCGTGCGGATGTTGTTCCAAGGCGAGGAAGTCGCTTTGGATCAATACACCGATCGAGCTTCGACTACAGCCAGCTTCGAACTTCCCCCGTGAACAGTCGATATCAGCCGGTTCGGGGCATGCGCGACATTCTCCCCGAAGATTCAGCACGCCTAACTTTGATTGAAGACACGTTTCGCAGTGTATTGCAAAGATATTCTTACGAAGAAATCAGATTGCCCGTGTTGGAAGCGAAGGCACTGTTTGACCGCGGGCTAGGCGAAGCGACCGATGCGGTATCTAAAGAAATGTATTCCTTCGAAGACCGTGATGGAACGGACTTGGCACTACGGCCGGAAGGCACGGCTTCATGCGCGCGGGCAATTGTCAACCACAGCATGGCGCATGAGGACAAACCAAGGCTGTGGTACGCAGGTCCAATGTTCAGGCATGAGCGACCGCAATCCGGAAGATATCGCCAGTTTCAGCAAGTAGGAGCAGAAGCTTTTGGCTATACAGGGCCAGCGATCGACTACGAGCTTATGAGCGTCGGGACTGATGTGTTCGGCGGGCTTGGCATACTTGACGAAATTACTCTTTTGATCAATAATATTGGAAATGCTGGAGAGCGAGCACGCTACCGCGACTCTTTGGTAGAGTTTCTCTTGCCACTTGAGGATGAACTCGACCCGGACAGCCGACACCGCTTAAAGGTCAATCCCATTCGGATCCTCGATTCCAAGAATGTTCATACGCAGGCGATCTTGGAGCAAGCACCGTCGATTGAAGCTTTTGTTAGTCAGGAATCCAACGAGAGATTTTCAGATGTGCGTCGCTTGCTTGATAGTGCAAACATTCAGTACCAAATCGCTCCTCGATTGGTTCGAGGGTTTGACTACTATACGGACACGGTTTTTGAATGGGTGACTGATAAGGTAGGCGCACAAGATGCGATTTGTGCTGGAGGCCGCTACGACGGGCTCATCGAGTTGTTAGGAGGAAAGCCGACACCGGGCGTTGGATTTGCGGCTGGAATAGATCGCATAGCTTTACTCCTTGAACAGTGTGAAGGAAATTCCACTTACGACAAAGCCGATGTATACATAATTGCCCATAGCAACGAGCAGCAGGAATATGTAGCGGAGGTTGCTAGGCAAGTGCGTCGGAACACGCACCTGCGAGTTCGGGAACACACTGAGTCCGGTCGTATGGGTGCCAAAATGAGGTGGGCAGACAAATCCGGTGCTAAATGGGCATTGATTGCGGGCGATGCAGAGCAAGCAAAGCAAGAGGTCACCATAAAGTGGATGCGTCTTGAGAGGGAACAAACAACAGTTTCCGTCGACCAAGTGGTTGCAGTGTTGAGTGAGAATTAGGAGAGGTAGGCTTGGCAGATTTTCTGACCGAAGAGGAACAAGCTGAACGAGTACGACAACTGTGGCGCGACTACGGGTTAACGATTGTGCTTGCGCTCGTGTTGGGAATCGGGGGAATCATTGGGTGGAACTTGTTTCAAGACCATCGAGCCAAGGTTGCTCAGGAAAGGGCGGACACATTCGTCGATTTCGAGACGGCAAGAGGTCTCTTGGGCCCCGTCGAGGAACTAGCACAGGACATCGAGGAGCGCTATCCCAATTCCAGCTATCAAATGTTCGTACTGCTCTATCAGGCAAAGGATGCCGTCGACGAGGACAACTATGAGCTAGCTCTCGAACACTTGAACGGCGCGTTGGACATGGCCAAGGACAAGACATTCCAAAGCATGATCCGAATGCGCAAGGCTAGAGTCGAATTTCAGTTGAACAAGTTAGACGAGGCGCTTAGTACGGTAGGCCAGGTTGGAGCCGGTTACGAACTGCTAGCACTTGAACTGACCGGCGACATCTATCGTGCACGAGGAGAGATCGAACTGGCGGCTACGGCCTATAGTGATGCGTTGGAGCTCTCGGAGAGCTTCTTCGACGAGCAGCGCATTGGTTCGAAGTTGTCCAGCCTACCAAGAACTTTAGAGGACGATTCGGAATCCAATTCATCGTCGTAGTTCTCATATCCAATCCATGAACAAGTCAAAGCTACACGTAGGTCGCGCACTAGTTGTTGGAACAATAGTTCTTCTGCTTGCGGGGTGTATAGGACCGCTCAAGCCACTAAACAGGCTGAATCCGTTTGGTGGTGGCAAATCCGAGTCTACGGACGAAGTAAGCACGGACGGTCCTGCAAAACTCATCGATTTCATACCTGAAGTTGGAGTGGAGCGAGTCTGGTCCCGCAATATCGGAAAGGGACTTGGGAAGAAATACTTGGAAATTTCTCCTGCTGTCGTTGACGATATGGTGATTGTTGCCGATGCGTACGGTCTGGTATTTGGATTGAATCGCTTCACTGGGGAAGAGATTTGGCGAACGAGGGTTGGGCGACCAGACCGCAAAGGACTCTTCAACTTTACCGACCGCAGCGATCGCTCGTTCGTTGCTGGTGGCGTAGGCACAGGAGAGGGTCTCGCTCTTGTGGGAACAGTGCGCGGCTTTCTAATTGCGTTGGATGCAGGAGACGGCAAGGAGCTATGGCGCGCTCAGCTTAGTGGAGAAGTGCTTGCTCCGGCTGTTGCAGGAACCGGAATCGTAGCTGTGCAGACCAGCGACGGCAAACTGTTTGCACTAGAGGCCGAAGACGGCTCTGTTCGTTGGATTTACGACACGCAGGACCCCATTGTTACGCTCCGTGGTACGGGGTCGCCGGCGATTGGATTGAGACATGTGTACGCAGGATTCGCCAATGGAATGGTCGCCGCGGTTGAAATTGCAAGTGGCTTTCCAATTTGGGAACAGCGCGTATCGCTTCCCGAAGGCACTTCGGAACTTGAGAGGATGGTTGACGTAGACGGTCGCCCGCTCGTGATGGAAGCAGTTGTCTATGCGGTTAGCCATCAGGGTCAGGTACGTGCGCTAGCTCGAAACGATGGATCCATATTGTGGGAAAAAGCTGACCCCTCACATCG
This sequence comes from Candidatus Azotimanducaceae bacterium, assembly GCA_965205545.1. GTDB lineage: Bacteria > Pseudomonadota > Gammaproteobacteria > Pseudomonadales > Azotimanducaceae > Bin55. The sequence continues at coordinate 3,156,589 of OZ242170.1, forward strand.
TCCGCTAGTTGAAGGATTCGATCTGCTTTTCGTAGTAAGGGACGACGATGTCATCGTCGCGGCTGCTCAAAACGGGGGCAGCGAAATCTGGCGTCAGGATGCCCTTTATCTGAGAGACTTGTCTGATCCACTGGCATTCGGCAACTATCTGGTAGTCGGGGACCGCGCTGGCTATATGCATGTGTTTGCTCAAAGCGACGGTCGGCTATTGGGGCGACACAAAGTGGGCAGTTCGCTTCGGTCGCCAATGGCCGAACAAGATGGAATCGTCTATACGCTGAACAAGAAAGGCAAACTTCGAGCTCTGCGAATCTCAAGGATCGAATGATCCCCCAAGCCGGCGGCGTTGTAGCCATCGTTGGACGTCCCAATGTCGGCAAATCAACCCTATTCAATCGACTTTGCAAATCTCGCGATGCGTTGGTGCATGACCGTTCTGGGTTGACGCGGGACAGAAAGTACGGGAATGCGAAATCAATTCCCAATGCAGAAGTGATTCTGATTGATACTGGGGGCCTACACGATGCTGGCGTGATCGCTACTCACGTCGATGAACAGGTTCAATTGGCCATAGCCGAATCGGATTTAGTGCTATTCATGGTTAGTGCTCGCGATGGGTTAACCTCATATGATCGAGAAATCGCGGGTGAGCTGCGACGTTCGTCGACCGCAGCGTTGCTTGTAGTAAACAAGATTGACGGGATGCCCCTTGGGCCTGAGTACGCATTTAGCGAATTTGGGGACTTGGGAATGGTCGAATGCTTGCCGGTTTCGGCGTCGAACGGACATGGACTTCATGACTTGGTCGAGGCTATTCGTTCCAAGCTTCCCACGAAGCAGAATGTTTCAACCTCAGAGGAAAAAACAAGCCTGCCAGTTGCGGTTATAGGACGCCCCAACGTTGGAAAATCGACCTTGGTCAACGCTTTGGCAGAAGACGAACGATGCATTGTGTTTGATGAACCAGGCACTACGCGCGATGCAATTCGAGTGGTCGTGAAACGTGAAGATACGTCTTTCGAGTTAATTGATACAGCTGGAATAAGAAGAAAGGGCAGTGTTCGAGATGTAGTTGAAAAATTTTCGGTTGTCAAGGCGTTGGAAGCACTGCGAGCATCAGACGTAACACTGCTAGTAATTGATGCAGGTGAAGGCATAGTTGAACAGGATCTTCACCTGATTCAGTTCGCAGTGGAAGCCGGGTCGGGAGTGATTGTGGTAGTCAATAAGTGGGATATGTTGGATGCCGACTCAAGAACCAAATGCAGAGATGAATTGAACCGTAGGCTCAGATTCGCTGAATGGGTTCAAATCCGTTTTGCTTCAGCCCTAAGGCAGCAAGGAACTGAAGTGCTGCTGAATGATATTGCGCGCATTCACGAAGCGGGAAAGTTTGAACTCTCGTCGGGAGAAATAACGGACATCTTGACAAACCTGGTAGCGGCACACACGCCCCCGTTAGTCAGAGGCAGAACCATCCGGTTGCGATATGCCCACAAGATTGATTCGCACCCACCAAGCATTCTGGTACATGGCAATCAGACTGAAGCATTGCCTGCGAGCTACAAACGTTATTTGGAGAATGGTTTCCGAGAGGCGCTAGGACTGGATGGGTGGCCGATAGTGATCAAGCTTAGAACGAGCAAGAACCCCTTTGGCGAGCGCCGAAACATATTGACCGACCGACAGAAAAGGCACCGGGACAGACTGCGCAAGCACCGAAAGGCCAAATGAGAGTTTCGCTTGGTTTGGCATTAACCTGTCGTGGAGGCTCCTGCCATTCGGTCAATGGCCAACTGCCTGGATTCAATAACGTCCATAAGACGAAGGAATCCGGCTATCTTCAGGACGTTCTTGACAGGTTCGGGTACAGCGCACAAAGCGAATTGGGTTTGTCGATCCTTGAGTTCCCTGGCCGCAAGCAAAATTGCACGAAGTCCGGCGCTACTAATGAATTCCACGAGAGAGAGATCAAGCACAAGCCCTTTTGAATTGTCGTTCAAGGACTCCATAATGCCCGTTTCAAAACTAGCGGCATTCGTGCTGTCCACTCGACCGGACACTGCCAGCACTAGGACTCCACTATCGTTTTCGGTTTGGATATTCATGATGGTTTCGCTTGGCGGCATTTCCTTCGCATTGCCCAACAAGAGTGAGTTGCGGGTCAGCGCGCAAGGCCGTTCTTTCCCAAAACTATCGTAGCACGGAGCGGGAGTAAGAGACCAATTGCGGGCATAGGTGCTGCCAAATAAGCTTCGGGGATATGTGGTTTCACGGGATTGGCAAGCACGTTGCAAGCGCTCTCGCAGATTGTTAACACATTTCGACCCACTGGCATCCTGCGACCTTGCGATCGGGTTGCGCATCTTCTATATGTGTGACTGAATGAGCCGGCGTATTCGTTCCGTTTGAAATGTTTCCTATCGTTGCCACAGGAAGTCGACACCCACCACAACAAGCCTACAGGCATTTAGAGAATCTAAGATTCCTATGGTTTCTGCGCCGTCTTTGGCAGTGTTTGGAAGTTTGTTGAAATGAGATTTCAACAATGAGAAAACCTCGAAAATCCAATTGGTTGATCCTGTGCTGCATCGGGTTGGTCGTTGCAGCAGGTGCACTTCTCACTTTCTTGCAATTCGATTTCGTTACTAAAGACCAGGTCAGTCCCTCAGGCTCCAATCCGATGGATGCCTCACGAGTAGTTGCTTTCGAGGATGGTAGAGAAGGAAACCTCGATCGTGAGTCTATCGAAGAAGCATTGGCTGAATTCGCTGAAACCAAGAGTACGTTCCACCGCAACAAGCTGCTCTTCTCCTTGTTAGACGGTGCAAATCACCCCGACCTCCAAGAGATATTGGCCAAATCGGAATCCGTTGAGCGCATTAGCTATCGAATTGCCTTACAAACTGCGGCGATTCGAAAGCTTGCCACCATCGACCCCGTCCATGCGCTACGCTGGATTGCTGTGAGGCCGAAAACTCAACGAGGCCCACTATTGGAACGCGTTTATCAAGAATGGTCAATGACGAACTTGCACGATGCCGTTCAAAGTGCAATGTCGCTGACTCGTCGTGAGAGTCAAATTGCTTTGGGAGCGATTTTGTCTACACGGACTGATTTGCCTGTAGCCGACATTATTGCAATTGGCAGCGAACTCGGGCATGAAGAGATTGCTCTGCAACGAATCAGCAAATCGCAAACTCTCAGACTCGTACAAGATCCCAGCTCTGCATGGGAATTTCTCGTCAATGACGGCATCGACGATTCGATGCAGCTTGACTTATTGAAGCTAGTTGCATCCGCGTGGAAGGAACGGGATGGATTCGACGTGTTGTTGCAGGCACAAGCCTTATTTCCTAACAAGAACCAAATTTCAGCTTTGACTGCTGTAGTCGAAGCAATAGTCGGCACTGAAATTGAGAGCGCTTTCGCATACTTGCGCACCCAATCCCGAGCAGCGCGTGGGGCTCTTCCCATAGCGCTTGCTACGGTAGCTGCTCGTGTAGATCCCAATATCGCACTCTCGCAGATTGCTCAGTGGTCAGACGATCCCGTACATTTGCATATCCAGAAGTCAGTTGCCAACACATGGGCGCGCTCCGACCCCCGGGCGATGCTCGGTCAGTTTGAGAATTTACCGCAGGTTACTCGAGTGGAAGCCGCCCAAATTGCTTTCACGCGTCTCGCCTATGAATCTCCTGAGGATGCCATCGAGTACATGGAGGCAACCAAAGGGTATTTTCGTTCTGGTGGATTCATTGCGTTGATCATTGCGCAACAGTGGTCTCGGGCAGACCCTGAAGCTGCACTTGAATGGTCGCTTTCCTATTCTGAGGAGAACACAGACCTTCGAAGAGCTTTCGTTCAACGTGTCTTTCGAAGTTTCGTCTCGTCAAACCCTCAACGGGCTCTCGAATTGGTTCAAGACTTCGAAGAGCTCACAAGCAGCAGAATTCATGTAACTCAAGCAGACTACGATGTTGTCTGGGAATTGACTCGCATGGGAAGGATCGATGACGCTATCGCACTTCTGCCGCGATTGGATGATCATCCAAGACACTTTGCCATCGACGAACTAGGTCATGCGCTTGTGCGAGCTGGAGATCCGTACGGAGCAATGGAACTGGGAATTGATATCCCGTCTCTAGACGCACCCCTTATCGGACCGGCAACATATTTCACACGTATTTTTGATGCATGGGCAACCCGTGACTCCCAGCACCTCTTTCAATCCTTAGGGTCATTTACATCGCCGGTGCTCCGATCTATGGCGGCCAAAGAACTCATTTCGCGTCAAGATTCGACTCCCACGCTAACAGAGGACGAAATCAAGTCCGCTCAAGAGGTGCTTAGTGAGCGACCCCTAACTGGCAATGTGCTGAAACTGGAATTGGAGATGCGCGCGGAGGCAGGTCTGATCGATCTCGACAATCTGGTGGTACCGGACGAATGGCTTGAAGAATGAGTGAGATGATCGGGGTGCAGGTAGACAGAGCTGGTCAAGAGCTTGCGAAAATGCCCAGCGACTCAGAAGTGAAACGCACACAAATTTGGCATTGCGCGGCCATTTTGTGTTCGACGGTCCTGCTAGGGGCAATGCCAGCAGCGCAAGAGAACACGGCTCTACCCACGAACCTCGGACAACAAGACGTTGGCAACGCGGCGAACAGCGAAGTAACAACTCCCGTAGGAGCGGATAACAAGAGTGCTTTTGATCGCGGCGTGACCCTTTATTCAATTCTGGATAGTGCTGGAGCTCCTGAGTTGAAGAAGCTCATGGAGGATTCTCGCAACATTGAGTACGAGAGCTTACGTTACGAAACGCAGTTTGCCATCGCCAGCCGATATGCATCGATCAATCCGCAAGAAGCATTGGACCAATGTCTGCGGTTGCCACAGCATGAACGCAGCGTATTTGCGGAAGGAGTCTTCGCCGAGTGGTCTGAGTCTGACCTGGACGGAGCAATCTCGGCCGCGGCGAATCTCGATCGCGAATTGACTCAAGTTGCACTGGAAGCTATTGCACGCGTTCGAGATGATCTCACAGCCACTGACATTCGAGCGATTTCTAGCGAGCTGCGCCAACCCCAATTCACACCAAAGTGGGAAACCCAGTACGTAGTGAGCAGACATGAAAACGATCCGCTCGAAGCGTGGAGTGTGCTCGTCCAGGATGGTTTGGGAGATGTGCTGACGGGGTACATGTTTAGAGAGCAAGATGGGCCCGATGACGCAGAGCAATTGGACGCCTTAGTCGGACTGGCTGAAGCCGCCGTTGATCAGAAGGGACTCGACGCTATTTTTCATCTACGAGCGCCGATATTCGAGTTCGAAAGCGACCTCGAGGGGAGCAACAAGATTCTCGGTGTCGCAGTGGACACAATTGTCCGAAATGATCCTGAAGGCACGTGGACCTACATTCAAGATGGATCCCCGCGACTGTTGAGTCAATCGTCCGAACAATCTGAGCTAGAACGCACAAGTGGAGTATCACTCCGAGACCGAGCGTACATGCGGGATGTCGTGCAAGAATTGCTTTTAAGGTCTTGGGCAACCGTGGATCCAGCAACTATCCTGGAGAGGATTGAGCAAGTGCCGCGTAGACTGCAACCTCTGGCATTGGAGCGTGCACTGCCCGCACTTGCGGAGACGGAGCCGGAGCAGGCAATCGAACTCATTCAGGAATTGAACCATCTTGGAGCAAACAGTTGGCGAGCAGTCCGAGGGACTGTCGAGAATTGGGCTGCAGCCGATTCGTCGGCTGCACTTGAGTGGGTAATGTCGTCGCCTGACATCGAACAGGGACCTGTGCCGCAAGAGGATTTGCTGAAAATAGTCTTGTACTCCGTCGTCCGAGAAGACCCTGAGCGAGCACTTACATTCGCAGTACAACAACCCAATACTGACCGACTTGAAGCTTACGTGATCTCACATCTTGCTGAATTCGATGTAGAAGCCGCAGTCAGGCTGCTTCCATTGGTCAAAGAAGGCGCATACAGTGTTGCGACTCACTGGGTGGCAACGAGTCTCATCGAACATGGTGAAACGGATCGAGCGGTCGCGCTATACAGCAGTTACGAAGAGTCCGGTGGAGACGCCAACTGGTCTATGTTCTTCAGGATATGGCAAATGGAGAACTCTGTTCAACTCTTTGAGCGTTTAGATGACTTGCCTCCGAAATTGAGATACTGGGGAGCGCGTACATTGACTCACTACTCTGACCGTAATCTCACACAAGAGCAATTGGATTACGCCTGTGCAATCCGCGACGAAGGCGAACCTTTGAACCCATAGACTTGCAGCGAGCCGACTTGGCATATGCACTTAGCTCTATAAAGATTCCTAGGCTTACAACCTCGGTACCAGTATCTGGTCGTCTTGTTCAATCGCGCTATTCTGGTTGCAATTTCGGCTGGTTCAATTGTTGTCAGAAGAGGCTTCTCTAGCGCTAATTTCGTTTGTCACCTCAACAAAGACCGCCGGATCGACTTTTGTGCCCTGGAGGCTGATGGTCCAGTGCAAATGGGGGCCCGTAACACGCCCCGTCGCTCCGACTGTTCCAACCGTGTCTCCCTTCTCAATCTCTTGATCCTCTTCGACAGAGAACTCGTCCAAGTGGCACATTACTGACATGAACCCACTGCCGTGATCGATTACTACGGTCTTGCCATTGAAATACATGTCTCGAGTCAATGCCACAGTACCTGGGGCGGGTGAGAGTATTGGAGTGCCGGTGTCTGCCGCATAGTCGATGCCGGAATGCGGATTCCTTGGTTGGCCGTTGAAAAATCTCCGACTGCCAAACACACCGGTAACCTGGCCAGTAACGGGAATTAGGAGCGGGAATAGACCGTCCGATTGGGGACTCCGTCTGGCATAGGCAGCTTTCATGAGCTCCGCTTCGCGACTGATGCGGTCCAAGGTTTCTTGAGGAGGCGTTACGTACTTCTGGTCGACATTTATGTGTTGCTCTGGATATTTTTTAGACTCGACCAAAAGCGGGATCTCAGAGTAAAGGTTGTTGGCAAAGTGGACACGAACACTATATTCCCCAGGCTCCTGCTCGTAGGGAATCCCAACAATCGCAATGCCGTCAACGACAAGCTGTCTTTGCCCATTGAATTCCGCATATTCCGAGCCAACTGGAAGGTCGATGGCGACAACTCCTCCATTGACCCCCTGATATTCAGCACAGAGCGGTGCAGATAGACATGCTATGCACGCAAGAGCTGTAGTGTTCTTATTCATGATCCTTAGAAACAACCTCCTTTACCTGTGCATTTATCGTTCCGTCCGCAATGTGGGCTTGTATGTCTTCGCCAATTGTGATTGAGGACGTCGATCTAATCACTTGCCCAAATTCAGTTTCATCTGGTTTGGACACAACGGCAAATCCTCGATCCAAGGTGGCAAGTGGACTGACCGCATGCAAGTTTCTTCCCAAGCTGGCGACGTCGCCTCTGAGTTTTTGAAGTCTAGCGTCTGTGAGCCGCTGCAAGTGATGGATCTGCTGTTTCACATGGGAATCGGAGGTTCGTATTCGGTTTGTAGGGCTTTGTCTTCGGAGTAGGTGTTCCCAATGAGCTATATGAACGGTATGTGCTTGCAACAAGCTATTCGCCGCTTTTGCTAGGCGCGCGTTTGAGTCTTCAATTCGTTCGCCCCAACTTGCCAGATCTCTCTTTGGATCTCTAACACGCTGCGACAGTCCTTCCAGCAATGTCCTTTTGGTTGAGATTTGCGTTGCGATTCGGTGTTGCAAGTCGCGCTCCAGTCCGCCAAACAGAGAGAGCAATTCGGCGGCATCTGGAGTCACTAACTCGGCGGCGGTTGATGGAGTGGGTGCACGAAGGTCCGCGCAGAAATCGGCTATTGTGTAGTCGGCTTCGTGGCCGATAGCAGAAACGATTGGAACATCGCTACGAAATATAGCTTCCGCCACCAATTCAGAGTTGAATACGTAGAGGTCTTCGAGTGAACCGCCGCCACGAGTAAGAATCGCCAGATCTGGATGCGGTTCCATTGTGTTCACGTTGGTCAAAGCGTGGACGATTTCCTGTGCGGCAGCACTTCCTTGTACAGACGTCGGTTCCAGTGCAAGCTCGACTATGGGGTATCGTCGTCTAATATTGGTGAAGACATCGCGAGTCGCATCGGCCTTTGGCGAACTGACAACAACAATCCGACGGGGGAATCTAGGAATAGCTTTCTTGATCGACTCGTCAAACCAGCCGAGAGCCATGAGTTTCGCCCGCAACTCCTCGAACGCAAGTCGAAGCGCTCCTTCCCCCACCGGTTCTATATGTTTGACTACCGCCTGAAAATCGCCACGTTGCTGATACAAAGAAAGTTCGGCACGGATCCGTACAAGGGCGCCGTCCTCAATTTCGTGCTTCGCACGCTTCGCATTAGGCGCAAACATAACGCAACGCAGTGACGCCTGTTCATCCTTGAGAGTGAAGTACCAGTGGCCAGAGCGGGCTCGGAATAGATCGGAGACCTCCCCTTCGATGAGTATTAGTGGAAAGTTTTCACGAAGCAGCTCTCGGACGGTTTCGTTTATTTCGCTAACACGAAATACAGGTTCATTCCATCCAACGTTCGGTGAGTCGGCTTGCTTCAAAGAATTGGCTCGTTCAGTGTTCTGGTGTCTGGAGACAACGGTGCAAACAGTTTATATGACGGAATCGCGGACTGGATCTAAGAACAACAGATTGCGGCAAGCCTTTTTGCGAGCAGCTGTCGAGTCTCTTGAATCTGACGCACACCTTAGGATTTAGCTGGGTTCGTCAATAGATGAAAATTGGATTGTTCAAGCGCAGCGAATCGAGCAATTGAAACAATGACATCGTGAAGACGCGAATCAATGCTTGAGTGGTGAGGGGTCGAAAATCCCAATTGCTTTGAATGGTTGATTCAATGAAATTATGTGTGTCATGTTTGTGCATTAAATTGGCATCCGGCAAGTTCTAATTGGGTGTAGGCGGATGTTTCTTGCCGGTTACCCGAGTAGTCGCAGTCATGGACGAGAATGATTGACGCTGGAATTCTGCCGACAACCCTCAGATCACAACAAATCAACATCATTTCTTGTTCACAAATGTGTCTGTAAAGGCTAATATGCGCACTCTCGCAGGAGGTACGCTTGTGGAAAAGATTGCTAGTGAAGCATATACCTTTGACGATGTACTGCTTCGACCCGCGTACTCCGAGGTTCTTCCGCACGAAGTTTCCACCTCAACTCGTCTAAGTAGAAGCATCGAGTTGAACATTCCCCTCGTCGCTGCGGCAATGGATACCGTAACGGAATCGCAGCTAGCCATTGCGCTAGCCCAAGAAGGCGGCATCGGCATCGTGCACAAAAACATGTCCATCGAGTCGCAGTCAACTCAAGTTCGAACAGTTAAGAAATTCGAGGCCGGCGTGATTCGAGACCCAATCACGATCACCTCAGGCGCGACCGTGCAAGAACTTGTGGCACTAACCTCGCTACACCAAATTTCGGGAGTTCCGGTAGTTGATGGCGAAGAGTTAGTCGGCATCGTAACTAGCCGAGACATTCGGTTTCACCAAGACTTGCAGGCAACGGTGTCCGATGTAATGACGCCGCGAACCAAGTTGGTCACGGCTCACGAAGGTACTCCCCCTGCCAAGATTACTGAACTATTGCACCGATTCAGAATTGAGAAAGTTCTGCTTACGGATGATGCAGGAAAACTCACCGGCATGGTCACTGTCAAGGACATTGAGAAAGCCAAAGCATTTCCCAATGCGTGCAAGGATCCCTATGGACGCCTCAGGACCGGCGCTTCTGTAGGCACCAGCCCGGAGACGGATGATCGAGTTGCAGCGCTCGTTGATGCGGATGTTGATCTGATTGTCGTCGATTCTGCACATGGCCATTCGATACGCGTTCTCGAACGCATCCGCTGGATCAAGCAAACCTTTCCAGCCGTTCAGGTCATGGGAGGCAACGTCGCTACGGCTGAGGGAGCTCAAGCGATTATCGATGCTGGGGCCGACGCCGTTAAAGTTGGGATTGGGCCCGGTAGCATTTGCACCACGCGAATTGTTAGCGGCGTTGGAGTTCCCCAAGTCTCGGCGATCTCCGATGTAGTTTCCGTTGCACGTAAGGAAGATGTACCAATTGTTGCAGACGGCGGGATTCGCTATTCCGGAGATGTGGCAAAGGCAATTGCCGCAGGATCCAATTGCGTAATGATCGGTTCGCTATTCGCAGGAACTGACGAATCTCCAGGTGAAGTTGAACTCTATCAAGGTCGAACCTACAAGAATTACCGAGGGATGGGTTCATTGGGGGCCATGGGGTCCGATGTCGGATCTAGCGACCGTTACTTTCAGGACAATGCCAAAGGCGCAAATAAGCTAGTGCCGGAAGGTGTTGAAGGCCGAGTTCCCTATCGTGGTCCGATTGCGCCGATCGTACAGCAGCTGGTGGGGGGACTGCGTGCAGCCATGGGCTATACCGGTTGTAAGGATATCGAGGAACTACGAACCAACACGACGTTTGTTCCCATAACTTCGGCGGCGATGGCTGAGAGCCATGTGCACGACGTCGCCATTACGAAGGAAGCGCCCAATTATCCAGGCACCTAAGAAAGCTCCCCTTCGTTCATGATCAAGCAGCCGTTCACCGCTCACCACGGCTACGACGCAATACTCGTCATTGACTTTGGATCGCAATACACTCAGCTGATTGCCCGTCGATTGCGCGAAATCGGTGTGTATTGCGAGATTCATCCCTACGATCACGAAGAGCGTCTCGTTGATGAGTTTGGTCCCTGTGGGATTGTGCTGTCTGGTGGCCCTGAGTCTGTAACGTCAGGGGAAACACCACGTATCCACGAATCGCTCCTTGAGAGCAATGTACCCATGTTGGGCATCTGCTATGGGATGCAAGCCATGGTTTCCCAGGTCGGCGGAACGATCGAACTAGCACATCACCGCGAATTTGGCCTCTCTGAATTAACCGTTTGTGGAAACAGTGCGTTTTTTGATGGCTGCGAGAGCTCACTCAACGTATGGATGAGCCACGGAGATCGCGTTACAGAACTTCCTGCTGGTATGCGTGTGATTGCCACAACCACTAGTTCGCCCATTGCTGCTTGCTCCAGTAATGACGGAACGAGAATTGGAGTGCAGTTTCATCCGGAAGTTACCCATACGGAACGCGGAATGGACATGATCCAGAGGTTTGCGTTGAACATTTGCGGCTGCAAACCGGCTTGGACACCAGATCACATTGTCAATGACATTCTGGATCGAATACGCGATCAAGTTGGAACCGAAAAGGTCCTGTTAGGTCTCTCGGGAGGTGTTGATTCGAGCGTATTGGCAGCATTGCTTCAGCGTGCGATCGGCGACCAGCTCACCTGTATTCTCGTGGACACCGGTCTGCTGCGAAAGAACGAAGTAGAAATTGTCACGAGGCAGTTCGAGTCGACCAATGCGTTCAGTCTGAATCTTGACGTCGTTGATGCAAGCACGCGGTTTCTCGAGGCGTTGGAAGGTGTTGAAGATCCCGAAACCAAGCGCAAGATCATCGGCAAGTTATTCATAGATGTCTTCGAGGAGGAAGCGCAAAAATTCGAAGACGTCACTTGGTTGGCACAGGGCACGATTTATCCAGACGTCGTCGAGTCCGCCGCTACCAAACATGGCAAGTCTCACGTCATAAAGAGCCATCACAATGTTGGAGGTTTGCCAGAACGTCTGAATCTGAAGATTTTGGAACCTCTAAGGGAGTTGTTCAAGGATGAAGTTCGCGCTTTGGGCTTGCAGCTTGGACTTCCGGACGATATCGTCAATCGACATCCGTTTCCAGGTCCAGGACTTGCGGTACGCATGGCTGGTGCGTTTCGTGCCGAACATGTAGGGATGCTAAAGGAAGCAGACGCAATCTTTTTGGATGAGCTTCATGCAAGTGGCTGGTACGAAGAGGTAGCTCAGGCATTTGTTGTGTTCCTTCCGGTTCGTTCCGTGGGTGTGGTGGGGGACACACGCGTCTACGATCATGTAGCAGCGTTGAGAGCTGTGACCTCCATCGATTTCATGACTGCAGATTGGGCTGATCTTCCACATGAACTCATCGGTAGGATCGCAAACAGAATCGTCAATGAAGTTAATGGCATCTCGCGGGTTGTCTACGACGTGACCAGCAAGCCTCCAGCTACCATCGAGTGGGAGTAGCAGGCCTTTATTGCGATTCCTACCGGCTAAGGGCTCGACTAGCGAATTGCTATTTTTTGGATTGAGCAGACTTTGTACTTGTTATTTGACACGCCGACGTGACAAACGGCTTGTACAAGGTATAGT